>NZ_HE978646.1:4202-6022 GCF_000312125.1 Timonella senegalensis JC301 | reverse complement strand
ACAAGAACACGATAGTGGACGCCATAAACAATGGGAGCCCCACCACCCCCGACACGAGGGTAGCGAGGCTCAACCACACTATAAGTTAAGTCCGGCTGCGTCCTACTCTCCCACACCCTCCCGAGTGCAGTACCATCAGCGCTGTAAGGCTTAGCTACCGGGTTCGAAATGGAGACCGGGCGTTTCCCTTACGCTATAACAACCGAAACACCTACCATCACCAACAACCAAGCATGGGTCGTGGGATGAGAACTGGCTAGTGAACGCGAACACGCAATCTGCGAAAAAACAAGAAACTTGTAATGTTTAAGTTGTTGGCATATTAGTACCGGTCAGCTCCACGAGTCGTTAGTCCTCGCGTCCACACCCGGCCTATCAACCCAATAATCTCTTGGGCGCCTCCACAACAAAAGTTGATGGAAACCTCATCTTAAAGCAGGCTTCCCGCTTAGATGCTTTCAGCGGTTATCCCTTCCGAACGTAGCCAACCAGCCATGCACCTGGCGGTACAACTGGCACACCAGAGGTTCGTCCGTCCCGGTCCTCTCGTACTAGGGACAGGCCTTTTCAAGTTTCCTACGCGCGCAGCGGATAGGGACCGAACTGTCTCACGACGTTCTAAACCCAGCTCGCGTACCGCTTTAATGGGCGAACAGCCCAACCCTTGGGACCTACTCCAGCCCCAGGATGCGACGAGCCGACATCGAGGTGCCAAACCATGCCGTCGATATGGACTCTTGGGCAAGATCAGCCTGTTATCCCCGGGGTACCTTTTATCCGTTGAGCGACCACGCTTCCACAAGCCATGGCCGGATCACTAGTTCCGACTTTCGTCCCTGTTCGACCTGTCAGTCTCACAGTCAAGCTCCCTTGTGCACTTACACTCGCCACCTGATTGCCAACCAGGCTGAGGGAACCTTTGAGCGCCTCCGTTACATTTTAGGAGGCAACCGCCCCAGTTAAACTACCCACCAGGCACTGTCCCTGGACCCGATCAGGGTCCGAGGTTCAGGTATCCGAAACCGCAAGAGTGGTATTTCAACGATGACTCCACACACACTAGCGTGCATGCTTCACAGTCTCCCACCTATCCTACACATGCAATACCGAACACCAATACCAAGCTATAGTAAAGGTCCCGGGGTCTTTCCGTCCTGCTGCGCGTAACGAGCATCTTTACTCGTACTGCAATTTCGCCGAGTTTATGGTTGAGACAGCGGAGAAGTCGTTACGCCATTCGTGCAGGTCGGAACTTACCCGACAAGGAATTTCGCTACCTTAGGATGGTTATAGTTACCACCGCCGTTTACTGGGGCTTAAATTCTCAGCTTCACCACCAAAGTGGTTAACCAGTCCTCTTAACCTTCCAGCACCGGGCAGGCGTCAGTCCGTATACATCGACTTGCGTCTTCGCACGGACCTGTGTTTTTAGTAAACAGTCGCTTCTCCCTGGTCTCTGCGACCCCTACCCGCTTACCACCGCACGGGTGTTCACGGTCGGGGCCCCCCTTCTCCCGAAGTTACGAGGGCATTTTGCCGAGTTCCTTAACCATAATTATCTCGATCGCCTTAGTATTCTCTACCTGATCACCTGAGTCGGTTTAGGGTACGGGCGGCTCACACCTCGCGCCGAGGTTTTTCTAGGCAGCAGAGGATCACCAACTTAACCCCATCAGATCTCACCCATATAACGAATCCCGGATTTACCTAAGACTCGGGCTACATCCTTGGCCGTCGACAACCATCGCGACGGTTTGGCTACCTTCCTGCGTCACCCCTGTTAATACGCTCACTCCACCACACTCCATACCCAGCACACC
>NZ_HE978646.1:0-3758 GCF_000312125.1 Timonella senegalensis JC301 | reverse complement strand
GTGGGAGGCATCTCGTATAGCTTCATGTTTGACGGTGTTTTACCGGTACCAGAATATCAACTGGTTATCCATCGACTACGCCTGTCGGCCTCGCCTTAGGTCCCGACTAACCCAGGGCAGATTAACTTGACCCTGGAACCCTTGATCATCCGGCGGACGGGTTTCTCACCCGTCTTTCGCTACTCATGCCTGCATTCTCACTCGTGTAGTCTCCACCACTGGATCACTCCGCAGCTTCATCGCCCACACGACGCTCCCCTACCACTCCATACGACTGAACCACAAAGGCTTGTCTTATATGAAATCCACAGCTTCGGCGGTGTACTTGAGCCCCGCTACATTGTCGGCGCAGAATCACTTGACCAGTGAGCTATTACGCACTCTTTCAAGGGTGGCTGCTTCTAAGCCAACCTCCTGGTTGTCTATGCAACTCCACATCCTTTCCCACTTAGCACACGCTTAGGGGCCTTAGCTGATGGTCTGGGCTGTTTCCCTCTCGACTACGGAGCTTATCCCCCGCAGTCTCACTCCTACACTCTAACTTACCGGCATTCGGAGTTTGGCTAACGTCAGTAACCTGGTGAGGCCCATCGGCTATCCAGTAGCTCTACCTCCGGTAAGAAACATGTAAGGCTGCACCTAAATGCATTTCGGGGAGAACCAGCTATCACGAAGTTTGATTGGCCTTTCACCCCTACCCACAGGTCATCCCCCCAGTTTTCAACCTAGGTGGGTTCGGTCCTCCACGCGGTCTTACCCGCGCTTCAACCTGCCCATGGGTAGATCACTTCGCTTCGGGTCTAGACCCAGCGACTCAATCGCCCTATTCAGACTCGCTTTCGCTACGGCTACCCCACACGGGTTAACCTTGCCACTGAGCACTAACTCGCAGGCTCATTCTTCAAAAGGCACGCCGTCACCCCAACCAAGGAGGCTCCGACGGATTGTAAGCACATGGTTTCAGGTACTATTTCACTGCCCTCCCGGGCTACTTTTCACCATTCCCTCACGGTACTAATCCGCTATCGGTCACTAGGTAGTATTTAGGCTTACGAAGTGGTCTTCGCTGATTCACACGGGATTTCTCGAGCCCCGTGCTACTTGGGATCCCATCACAAAGCTCACAGTGTTTCAGTTACGGGGGTATCACCCTCTACGCCACTACTTCCCAGCAGTTTCACCTACACCATAAGTTTCTTACTTTGCGTCCACGCGGCAGCATGAACAAGATGGTCCCACAACCCCACCGATCGCAACCCCTGCCGGGTATCACACGACCGTGGTTTGGCCTGATCCGCTTTCTCTCGCCAATACTCACGGAATATCTCTTCCTGACGGTACTGAGATGTTTCACTTCCCGTCGTTCCCTCTACCCTGCCTATATATTCAGCAGGGAGTACCTGGACATGACTCCAGGTGGGTTTCCCCATTCGGACATCCTCGGATCACAGCTTGTTAACCAACTCCCCGAGGCTTAACGCAGGTTACAACGTCCTTCATCGGCTCCTAGTGCCAAGGCATCCACCATGTGCTCTAAAAAAACTTAAACAAAATCACAGACACCAAAAAAATGAAAACATCATTAATTTAGTAAATAGATGCTCGCGTCCACTATCCAGTTCTCAAACAACGACCACACACACCCACACCACCCAACCGTACAAACGATCAGACGCCATGACCTGCGATGGCAGTGAAACCACAACCCCTCCAGCACAGCTGAAGTGTTGTTGCTTCATAACCCAATAGTGTGTTCACCCAAACCCCGTACCACTCACCCTGCTTTCCCACCCCTTAACGAGGCGTACTCACACGACAAAGACACAACGTTTGGTTGATGATGTTCCACCCATGAGCCCAACCACTAGAACACATGCCTAGCGCGTTGGTTAATGCTCCTTAGAAAGGAGGTGATCCAGCCGCACCTTCCGGTACGGCTACCTTGTTACGACTTAGTCCCAATCGCCAATCCCACCTTCGACGACTCCCTCCCCAAAAGGGGTTAGGCCATCGGCTTCGGGTGTTACCAACTTTCGTGACTTGACGGGCGGTGTGTACAAGGCCCGGGAACGTATTCACCGCAGCGTTGCTGATCTGCGATTACTAGCGACTCCGACTTCATGGGGTCGAGTTGCAGACCCCAATCCGAACTGAGACCGGCTTTTTGGGATTCGCTCCCCCTCACGGGATCGCAGCCCTTTGTACCGGCCATTGTAGCATGCGTGAAGCCCAAGACATAAGGGGCATGATGATTTGACGTCATCCCCACCTTCCTCCGAGTTGACCCCGGCAGTCTCCCATGAGTCCCCACCATTACGTGCTGGCAACATAGAACGAGGGTTGCGCTCGTTGCGGGACTTAACCCAACATCTCACGACACGAGCTGACGACAACCATGCACCACCTGTACACCAGTCCGAAGACACAACCATTTCTGGCTGCTTCCGGTGTATGTCAAGCCTTGGTAAGGTTCTTCGCGTTGCATCGAATTAATCCGCATGCTCCGCCGCTTGTGCGGGCCCCCGTCAATTCCTTTGAGTTTTAGCCTTGCGGCCGTACTCCCCAGGCGGGGCACTTAATGCGTTAGCTGCGGCGCGGAACTCGTGGAATGAGCCCCACACCTAGTGCCCAACGTTTACGGCATGGACTACCAGGGTATCTAATCCTGTTCGCTCCCCATGCTTTCGCTCCTCAGCGTCAGTTGCGGCCCAGTGACCTGCCTTCGCCATCGGTGTTCCTCCTGATATCTGCGCATTCCACCGCTACACCAGGAATTCCAGTCACCCCTACCGCACTCTAGTCTGCCCGTACCCACCGCAAGCCCAACGTTAAGCGTTGGGTTTTCACGGCAGACGCGACAAACCGCCTACGAGCTCTTTACGCCCAATAATTCCGGACAACGCTTGCGCCCTACGTATTACCGCGGCTGCTGGCACGTAGTTAGCCGGCGCTTCTTCTGCAGGTACCGTCACTTGCGCTTCTTCCCTACTGAAAGGGGTTTACAACCCGAAGGCCTTCATCCCCCACGCGGCGTCGCTGCATCAGGCTTTCGCCCATTGTGCAATATTCCCCACTGCTGCCTCCCGTAGGAGTCTGGGCCGTGTCTCAGTCCCAGTGTGGCCGGTCGCCCTCTCAGGCCGGCTACCCGTCGTCGCCTTGGTAGGCCATCACCCCACCAACAAGCTGATAGGCCGCGAGCCCATCCCTCACCACAAAAGCTTTCCACACCCAGACCATGCGGCCAGATGTCATACCCAGTATTAGCCACCGTTTCCAATGGTTATCCCGAAGTGAGGGGCAGGTTACTCACGTGTTACTCACCCGTTCGCCACTAATCAAAACAAGGCAAGCCCTGTTCGTCATCGTTCGACTTGCATGTGTTAAGCACGCCGCCAGCGTTCGTCCTGAGCCAGGATCAAACTCTCCATGAAAAAATATGAATCCATAGACACCCACACCCGGTTGGGAAAACAACCAAAAAGTGTGGACACTAAAATTTGAAACTAGCATTCAAAAACTAAACAACTAGCATAAACAAATGTTTAAACCAGAATTATTATTTAAGGTTTGAATACCAAAAATATGCGGACACTACCTCGACCACCAGCACCCCAACCATCTCAGCTGGACTACCATTCGTGACCGATATACTGCCCTTTTGGCATCATCAATCAAACACACTATTGAGATATCAAACAACAACCACACACCATCCGAAAACCCACACCATTCCGTGTGAACCTCATCCGGGGCAACCT
>NZ_HE978645.1 GCF_000312125.1 Timonella senegalensis JC301 | reverse complement strand
TCCCGTGTGGGTGCCCTTTCGTGTTTCTTGTGCGTCTACTATCGTGTTTCTCGTGTTCTGGCGTCTACTATGTGGTTCGTTGTGTTGAGGGTACCCGTGTGGGTGCCCTCTTTTTTTATGCCCACACACGCGAGAGTATTCGTGAGCCCGCTCTCGATAGGGAGAGTGGGCTCACGAATACTCTCGATCCAAAAATGGTCTGGAGGGGAGTAGCGGGCCGGGCGGACAGTGGCCGCGCAGCGGCAGCCCATGTGCCAGAATGCAAACGACCCACTTTGCTGCGCAAGGAGATGGCATGACCAAGAAGGTAGTTGTCGAATCGTTCGAACTCGATCACGAGGCAGTTGTCGCACCCTACATCCGCAAGGCCGGGGATCGGGAGATCCCCGGAGGCGGTCGAGTATGTAAGTACGACCTGCGGTTCACCCAGCCGAACACCGAGCCACACATGCCCATCGAGACCGCGCACTCCATTGAGCACATTCTGGCCTTCACCCTGCGTGAGTTCTCCGACGACATTATCGGTGTCTCTCCGATGGGCTGCCTAACCGGCATGTACGTGATCACCACGGGCGTGATCGACACTCCGGAGAAGATGAAGGACATCGTGATTCCAGGGCTGGGCCGCCTGCTAGAGTTCGACGCGGTGCCAGGCGCAGAGTCCGCAAAGAGTTGCGGCACGTACCTCCTGCACGACCTTGAGGGAGCTAAGCAGCGCGCTCGCGCATTCCTGGCTAAGGAGTCCGAACTGCTTGACGTGTACGGGCACGGATTGGCCGAGTAGCTGGTAGCAAACCATAAAGCGCGGTGCTCCCGATCGGGAGCACCGCGCTTTCTTCGTGTATGGGCAAGGCAGCCCCGAAATCCCCGGGAGGCCTGGCAGCCTCAGAAATTTCCCCCTCATCGGGAGTGCCGCGTTTTTTCGTGCGCAGGCCCACCTAGTCGCTGATGCTAAAGATCCCCTTGGCCCCGCGCTCCGCGTCCACCATGATGTGCGTAATGAACGGATAGTTTCCGGCCTCGCCAAAGGTCAGCTCCACAAAGCCGCCCTGGGCCGCCTGCAGCGCGAGTGCCTGTGCTCCTCCCTGCGCACCGTCCGCTGGCGCCTTGGCTGAGCCGAGCGTGTACGCGCCCTCGAACCACACCCTGTCGAACTGCCCGCCGACCACGTGGAACGAGCTGGCCCGTGACGGCCCCACGTCGAGCACCCATACGCGCACTCGCTCGCCCACCGTCGCGGTGAGCGGGCGGTCTACGTACTGGTTGGCGTATCCGTTGAACAGCACGACGTCCAGGTTGTGCTCGCCACTCAGTGCTTTCTCCACGTCCACTGGTTGCCCCTGCGCGCCCAGGTACATTTCGGACTGGACCAGCAGGTATGACTTGTCTACCTCCGGGAGGTCGTCGGGCTCGATGACCACGGCGCCCGCCATGCCGTTGGCGATGTGCGCGGTCATGGGCATAGTCCCGCAGTGGTACATCCAGATCCCGGCCCGCTTGGCGGTGAATGTGTACACCAGGGATTCGCCCGGCGCGATGGTGCGCATCGGCCCGTCGGGGGCCACCTCGGATGCGTGGAAGTCGATGGAGTGTCCCATCGAGCCGTGGTTCACGAGCGTGATTTCGAACGTGTCGCCAACCCGTCCGTGGAGGGATGGCCCGGGGAACTGCTTGTTGAACATCCAGATTTCTTGGGTCACGCCCGGTGCGATTTCGCGGACTTCCTCCGTGATTTCGAACGTCATCTTGTGCGTGACGGGCCCGTTGTCGGCTGCGAGTGGTTCCAGCAGCGCGTCGCGCGCCACGAAGTCTTCGGGTGCGCTGGCCATGAAGTTCAGGTCGTCGGCCGCGCTGGGCGCGGCTTGGTCGCCTCCGTGCATGGAGTGGTCCATGCTTCCCGACGATTCTGCTTGCGAGCCAGCATCATCTCCGCCGGCCTGATGGTCGGCTGGGTCGGAGTTGTCGGCGCCGGAGCCTGTGACGTTGATGTCGAAGACCATGCCCATTTGCTTGTGTCCGAGGATCGAGCACCAGCCGCCGAGCGAACTGTTTAGCACTCCAAGTTCGATGGTTGCGGTGTCTCCAGGCGCGAGCCTGCCGGAGGTTTCACCTCCGGGGAAAACAAGGTCGTGGATGTTGGTCTTGTCGGTGTTGGTCAAGACGATCGTGAGGTTGGTGCCGGCCTCGACCTCTATCGAGGCTGGGAAGAACTTCATGTCCCGAGCTTCGATCTCCACAGTTTGCTTGGGGGCGTTGGCGATCTGGTCCGCAGTAAACGACCCGTTGTTTCCACTGCCTGCGGTGGAGCCCTGTTGGGTTCCCGCGCCCGCATTGCCGAGCGCCAAGACACCAAGCGCCGAGGGGTTCACAGCAACGGCGAGAGCAATGGCGAGCGTGCTGGCCACCACCGCGGCCACGGCCTGCGCGCCGAACCAACCGCGCTTCTTTTCGCCGTAGGGGTTTTGTGGGCCCTTCGCGGTGATGCCGGCTGCCCGAGCTTCGGCATCCGCTAGACGCGTGCTCGCACTGGGCGCCGCATACCGTGCAGCTCGGAGTGAACGAATCATGAGGACGAGGAAGCTTGCTGTTGCGCCGAGGTAGAGCATCGTTGCTACCACGAGCACGACCGAAGGCACGGGGAACGCCGCTAGCAGGAGAGTGAGGTTAGCCATTACGATGCGGAAGACCCCGCCGCGATCCATTTCCGTGTTTGCCGCCCGCGAGGACGCCGGCCCCTGGGACACAATGACTGGGATGAGGTAGGACAGGGCTCCAATGAGTACCTGGACGGCGAACCCGGCTACAAGAAATGGGGCGATCGTGGTGAACGAAGAGTAGGCGAGGGTCCACGACCCTGCAGCCGCTCCACGCGTGAAACCAATGACCAGGACCACCAAACATCCCATCAGCCACAGGTAGGCCGCGCCGACGCTCAGCGTGCAGAACGCCACGGGTGGGCGCTGCGCTGCGGTCCTGGCGAAGACAACTCCCAGCCACACCACACCTGCCAGGTAGAAGACCAGTCCCACAACCACTGCCCAGAGCACGCCGAACCCTGCACCCAGCGCGGTAACGCTGAGTGCGGCAACGAACACCCACAGCGCACGCCTCGAAGCGAGCACGATCTCGGGCCGCATCTTGGTCCGAAGCATGGTGGGCCACAGGGTCACCAGCGTGCCGAGGACGGTGAGCCCAACCCAGCCCAGAACGTTGATGAGGGCGTGGCTGACCTTCATCTGGCCGTGGGCCGGATCGGAAAATCCGTGGGCCAGAAGAACACCTAGGGTTGCGCCAACGGGGAGCGCCGCCGATGCCGCGATGTAGTACCAGAGGCTCACCGCAAAGCGCACGCCGATAGCCCTGCGGAACCTTCCCAGCAGGGAGGCCGCATGCCAAACCACCGCCGCGACCACTAGGCACGCGCCCACCAGGGTGATCTGCCACAGGGAACTGAGTATGCCCACAACCACTGCGACCACGCCGGCATTGAACCCGATGAGCCGCAGGTTCTGCGCCTTAAGGTCTCGTTCGGACGCGGGCACGCGCAGCAGCGCGTAGGAGAAGTGTTGCGACCACACCAGGATCGCGTGGCTCACCGCACCGAGCAGAACCAGGTGGATCATGAGCCAGCGCGGCTCGGGCAGCCACCTGTGCCCCACCGAAACGATCACCGTGAGCACCAGCCACAGGTACGAAGGAAGGTCGCGCATGGGCCAAAACTTCTTGACCGGTGCGGGCCTGGCTGTGTTGAGTCCGATTGTCATGTGCTTTACCGTGTGATGTTCGTTGGGTGAGTGGGGATCGTGATTTTCGACGATTGCGCAGCCATCTTGGCAGCATCGTCTCCGTTTGACGGTGGATCGATTGCCGTCGTACGGCCATGGGCCGCACTGTCCGCGGTGCTGTCCGCTGCGTCGTCCACTTCGCCGCGCGCAGTGTCGTCACCAGCGGCCTCCGCCTTGCGCGCGGCTTTCGCCTTGCGTTCCTCGGCCTGACGCGCAGCAGTGCGCGAGGCCAGCACAGAGGAGGTCACTGCTGTACCGAAGAAGAGCAGGAGCGCGATGACGTTGAGCAGTCCGCCCGCTGTGACGGCCCACGGCAGGGCGAGTCCGTCGCCGATCCATACACGCAGCAGCAGGGAAGCGTGCAGGAGGACCGCAGGCACCCACATGAACGTCCGATAGGGTAGCGGGCGGCGCAATACTGCGGGCAGGATCGTGGTGGCGTGAGCCATGATCATGGACATGGTGAACCCGAGGAAGGTCGTGTGGATGACCGCGTCGTATCGTGTTCCCTCGAAGGCCGGCCCAAACAGCCAGACGCTTCCGGCGACGGCGAGCCACGCATAGCTGGCAAGCATGCACGCCGCCATGAATCGCCGGGATCCCGTGGTTGTGATGAGCTTGCGCGCTACATCTCTGGACGCAAGCCATGCGGTCATGACGATGAGCATGGCACCGAGGAGCGGGTAGCCGACCATGGGCCACATGAGGGAAACCACGAGGCTCAGGGCGATAGACACGCTCATCGTGAGCAGGATGTCGCCGTCCCGAGGAGCCAATGCAAGCCGCGCGAGTTCAAGCCGTTCACCGCAGATGGTCAGGATAAGGAATCCCGCGAGCCAGGGTACGAGGACCCTGATGGGGAGACCTGCCACGAGCAGGATGGTCGCGACCACTGCGAGTACAGAACCGAGCATTTGGATGAGGACGGCCTCATCCCGGTTGCGCCGCCACAGTGGAATGTAGTTGATGCACATCGCCGCGATTCCAACGAAACTTAGGCCGAGCGCGAGCGTGCGAGGAACCGGCGTCATGAGGAGCAGCCCGCCGATTCCCAGTGCAGCCGGAGAGAGGTACCCCCACCACGTGCCGAGCGCCACGGCTCGCTCAAGCGCTATAAGTGCGCCAACGAACCCGAGCGTCATGAGGTAGCCGTGGGCATCCGCGATGTAACCGGTGGTCACGGGCGCTGGTAGTCCAAGGAGCAGCAGAGCCGCATCGAGCCCGGCGAGAAGCGCGAGGCCGGCGGGCAGAAGCAGGACTGCGCGAGCTGGAATCTGTCTAGTTGCCATTGGGCTGGCCCTCGTTGCGAGCTGGGCTCTGGATTTCGTGCGAGGTTGCACTCCGGCCGGCATGGGTTGCATTCGCATTTATCGCAGCCGCCTCCGCAGGCTGTGCCTCGTCCCGAGTCCGCGTCACTAGGTGCAATGAGCACACGCCGGGCGCCGAGAACGGCTCGAGGTGGCTTCCTTCGGTGTCCACCCCGTCCGCGTCCAGTACCCCGGCGATCAGACCCATGTGCACGTTGCACACCACGTCCGGGTATGTGGTGGCGGCATCGAGGATGGGGCACCTGCGCAACTCGACCACAGCAGAGGAGGTGGTTGATGGGGCGAAACCAAGATCGTCGAGAATCTGGACGACGCGACTCGAAGCGGACTGCTCGGGGCGGGCCGGGGTGATCGTGTCCGTCGCGGCGAGCGACGTCCCCCAGGTGTGGCCCGCATCGCGGGCCGCGGCCACGGGATCGGGCGCCGTCAGTGCGATGGTGCGCGCGAGCGCGCCCGCCAACCCCGCGTATTCGAGCGCACCGGCGGACTGTGGCGAGGGAGTTGAGGCCTGCCACAGCCAGCTGGGGCGGCCGCGGCCGTCAGGCTCGGCTGGGCTGCGGGTGATGAAGCCGTCGGATAGGAGTGCGTCGAGGTGTCCGCGCACTGTGTTTTCGTGGAGCCCAACCCGCTGCGTCAGCGCGGCGATGGTCAGGGGGACGGCTTGCGCCTCGAGCGTCTCGAGGATGAGCAGCCGCGATGGGGACAGCGCGCGGCCGCGCTTTGATTGTCGACGATCGGGGCCGGTCCCAGCAGCAGATTTGTTTTCCACGGACTTAAGTGTAATAAAATAAGGGCTGCGAAGCGAACGCCTTAGGTCACATCGGGCGGGGAACTCGGCGAGGGCAACGAACGCCCCACCCAACCAAGGAGGAGACATGGCTGAAGTAGGAATCGAGATCGGCGAGAAGCCAAGCGGAGGCTGCGCCTGCGGCGAGCACGACGCTGTTGGATTCCCAGAGCTCAACGTGCAACTAATCCCGCACGAAATCCGTCACGCAACGATCTTTGGCGCGCTCGCGGGCGTGGCCGAAGGCCGCGGACTCATCATCAACGCAACCCACGACCCAGTGCCACTCCTCATGCAAGCTGAGCAGCGCTTCCCGGGCATGTTCGCAGTAGAGTACCTCGAGCGCGGACCGGAGATTTTCCGCGTGCAGTTTGCTCGAAACTAGGTTGCTAGAAAAAACTATCCTGGAGCTGTAACAATCTGTAGCGCCCAGGACATGAGTAATGGGGGCGTCTTGCGCGAGACGCCCCCATTCCTATTACGCAGTGTTCTGATGAAAATCAGGCCCGGAGCGCGATCTCGATGTCCTCAAGGATGTCGAGTGGGTCCTCGAGCCCGATGGACAGTCTGACCGTGGTCTCCGACAAGCCCACGCGGGCGCGCCCTTCCACGCCAAGCTTGCGGTGGGTCGTGGTGGCGGGATGTGTGATCAGGGACTTGGCGTCTCCCAGGTTGTTGGAGATGTCCACGACCTCGAGCCTGTCCAAAAATGAGAACGCGCGGAGCTTCTGCTCCTCGTGTGAAGCGCCTTCAGGCGCGGCCAAGTCGAACGTTACTACGGTTCCACCGCCGGTTTGCTGGGACGTGGCCAACTCGAACTGCGGGTGGGATTCCAAGAACGGGTAGCGTACGTTCGTGATTCCCGGAAGGTCCTCAAGCGACCTCGCGATTTGCAGGGCCGACGCCGTCTGGGCCGCCACGCGCAGCGGCATGGTTTCAAGCCCCTTGAGCAGAACCCATGCGGAGAACGGGCTGAGCGAGGGCCCGGTGTTGCGAATGAACTGCTGGACGGGGCCGTTGATGTAATCGTTTGAGCCCAGAATCGCCCCGCCGAGTACGCGGCCCTGGCCGTCGATGTGCTTGGTGGCGGAGTACACCACAATGTCCGCACCAAGCTCGAAAGGCTTCTGCATGACGGGCGTGGCAAACACGTTGTCCACAACTACTTGGGCGCCAGCCTTGTGCGCCAGCTCCGAGACCGCGCGCACGTCGATGATGTCCTGCATGGGGTTGGATGGAGTCTCAAAGAACACTACGTCCGCGGGCCGGTCGAGGGCCTCCTCCCACTGGGACAGCACGTGGCCATCCACGTAGTCGGTGATTACGCCCCACTTGGCAAAGATCTCGTCGAAGATGACTAGAGAAGAGCCAAACAGTGCGCGGGCGGCAACAATCCGGGAACCGGACTTCACCAGGGCGGCCAGCGCTGTGAACACCGCGGACATCCCCGAGGCTGTGGCGTAGCAGCCTTCCGCGCCCGGCCCCTCGATGAGGCGCAGCCTCTCCTCAAATGTGTGGACCGTGGGGTTGCCGTAGCGGGAGTAGATGAACCGGTCGACCTCGCCTTTGAATGCGGCCTCCGCCTCAGCTGCGGTCGAGTACACGTAACCCTGCGTCAGGTAGATCGGCTCGGCGGTTTCCTCGAAATTGGAGCGCGTTTGACCGCCGCGCACGCCCAAGGTTGCTGGTCGAAGTGCGCGGGGGCTGAGATAACCCACCGGTTACTCTCCTGCGCCGTATGTGGTGAACGGGAGGCCGCGGAGCTTCCAGCCGTTGATTGTGCGCTGGCCGTATAGGTCCGCGTCGCCCTCAAATCCTTCGAGCACGTTGTAGGCGGGACCGTAGCCCTCCTCGGTGGCCACGGTGGCCGCGCCGATAGAGCGATTGCCGGAGCGGCACAGGAAGATGATTGGGGTGCCGTCTCCCGGCGTGATACCGGCCTGTGCGAGCTGGGTCAGGAAGTGGACGTTGGGGCCGTAGGCCGTGACCCATTCGATGAACTGGGTGTCCTTGTTCAGGGCGGTCAGGTCGGGGACGCCGATCTGGTTCCATTCCCCATTCGTGCGCACGTCAACGAGGATTGCGCGCTCGTCGGATTCCAATAGATCCCACGCCTCTTGGGGTGTGAGGTCGCCTGCATAACTCATGTTGTCCTCCATCGGTCATGGCTTTAGCACCCTCACCTGCAAGTTTGGTTCCTGTCAGGGGGTTGCTGCAGCGTCAACGTGCCACGTCACTCAGCTGCTCTGGATGGTCGTTACCCATGATAGTCCACAGCCCGGGCACATATGAGACAACTTGCTCGTTATGTGAGATCGCTTGTGAGACCGATTGACACCGTTTTGCCTCCCAGTGAGACTTGAAAAAGGTCACGAGTTCCAGCACAAAGCCCCGGCTAGCTGGACGGCAACCCTCCTCCTGCGGCGGGGTGCTCCGGGTGAAGACCAGGCTCCTCGCCACTTGGTGCGGGAGCAAGCGCGGGATTCGTTGCATAGGCACGTGTCCCTTCCTTGCCATGCTTCTGGAGTTTTCTCATGAACAACATTGCACTGCCGTGCCTGCCCGTTGTCGGATCGTCCACCTTGGTGCCCTTGGTTGATGGGCGCCAGGTCCCTTACGCAAATCTTGACTGTGCCGCCTCGGCGCCGGCCCTCCAAGCGGTCGCGGACCGAGTCAACCAGGTCCTGCCGCTCTACGCCTCGGTGCACCGCGGGGCGGGCTACCTGTCCCAGGTGTCCACCGCCCTGTATGAGGAGTCGCGGGCGGCGATTGGCCGGTTCGTGGGAGCTCGCCCCAGTGACGTCACGATCATCACCCGCAACACCACGGACTCGTTGAACCTGCTTGCGGGCTGCGTTCCCGCTGGTCCGGATGGTACTCCGGGGCGGGTGCTCGTGCTGGACGTGGAGCATCACGCTAATCTCCTGCCCTGGCAGGGCGCGCCGGGTGGCGCCCGCGTCCTCGCGGGCGGTGCCTCGGTGGCAGAGACGCTCGACCTCCTGCGCGCCGAACTGGCGCGAGACTCGTACGCGCTGGTCGCGTTCACGGGTGCGTCGAACGTGACGGGGGAGTCCCTGATTATCGACGATGTGGTTGCGATCGCGCACGCGGCCGGGGCCCGGGTGGTGCTGGATGGCGCACAGCTTGTCCCGCACAGGCGTTTCTCGCTCGCGGACTCTGGAGTGGATTACGTTGCGTTCTCGGGCCACAAGACGTACGCGCCGTATGGCGCCGGGGCGCTGGTGGGAGCGCGAGACTGGCTCGACTCCGGGCACCCCTATCTTGCCGGGGGTGGGGCGGTCCGGCAGGTTACCACTGAGGACGTGACGTGGACGAGCGCCCCCGCCCGACATGAAGCGGGTTCGCCGAACGTGATCGGCGCGGTGGCTCTGGCTTCCGCATGCGAGGCGCTCGCGGCGCTGCCGGAGGGCGCTTTGGAGGCCCACGAAAACCTGTTGCGCACGCGACTAGTGGAGGGCCTCGAGTCGATCGAGGGTGTCCGGGTGGTGCGGGCCTGGGAGGATGCGGTCAATCCCGTGGGTGTGGTGACGTTTGCGGTCAACGACTGCGACCCGGGCCTGGTGGCCGCCTACCTGTCGGCAGAGCACGGAATCGGAGTGCGCGATGGCCGGTTCTGCGCGCACCCCCTTCTGCACCGGTTGGGCTTTGACGCCGGAGCAATCCGGGCATCCGTTGGCGTAGGCACCACTTTGGCCGAGGTGGACCGGTTGATCCACGCGCTTGCGCTGTGGGTCAAAGAGGGCGTGCACACAAACTACGAGGTGGTTGATGGCTGCTGGGCAGTGAAGGACGACCCTCGCCCCACGCCGGCCGGATCGGGTCTGCATGGGCTCATCGCCACTGCGGCCGCCGCGGTCGGCGGGGTTGCGGCCTGCGGGCCGGCACCCACACTCGCGCCCCAGCCCACGCCCGCACTCGCGCTCGTGCAGTGAACCTGCCATTTTGTTTGATTCTGACCGGAAGTCGGCTGAAACCGATCAAAAATGGCGGTCTCACTGTGCCCTGCGGCAGCCAACAATAGGGCCCGGCGCCTGATGCGAGGGCGCCGGGCGTAGGGCCTACCAGTCGTGGACGGTGCCGTCGGCCAGACGGTTGAACGGCAGGTACGCCTGCTGGTAGGGGTAGGCGGCAGCGGCTTCCTCGTTGAACTCGACGCCGAGGCCTGGGGCCTCGCCCGGGTGGAGGTAGCCGTCCTTGAAGGTCATCTGCTGCTCAAACACAGTGTTGGTGGCGTCGGAGTGCTGCATGTACTCCTGGATGCCGTAGTTGTGGATGGCGAGACCCACGTGTAGTTGTGCAGCAAACCCGATCGGCGAGATGTCGGTGGGGCCGTGGAAGCCGGACTTGATCTGGTACTGCGCGGCGTAGTCCATGACCTTCTTGAGCGCGGAGATGCCACCAAAGTGCGTGGAGGCGGCGCGCACGTAGTCGATGAGCTGCTCGCGGATCAGGGTCTGGAAGTCCCAGATCGTGTTGAACACCTCGCCGATGGCCAGAGGGGTTGTGGTGTGCTGGCGGACCAGGCGCAGGGCTTCCTGGTTTTCCGCCGGCGTGCAGTCCTCGAGCCAGAACAGGTCGTAGGGCTCGAGCGCCTTGCCCAGCTTGGCCGCCTGGATAGGGGTCATGCGGTGGTGGCCGTCGTGCAGGAGCGGGATCTCGGGGCCGAACTCGTTGCGCACGGCCTCAAAAACGGATGGCAGGTGGCGCAGGTAAGCTCGGGTGTCCCAGTCCTCTTCCTGCGGGAAGGCGCCGCGGCCTGCGGGTTCGTAGTCGTAGCGGGCGCCGGAGGACTGCTGTTGCGCGGCCACGCCGTACACGGCCTTGATGCCGGGGACGGAGGTCTGCACGCGGATGGACTTGAATCCGAGCTCCTGGTGGTGGCGGATTGAATCAAAGAGCGATTCGAGGTCCGTTCCCGACGCGTGGCCGTAGGCGCGCAGTCCAGTGCGGGACGCGCCGCCGAGCAGCTGGTACACCGGCAGTCCGGCGATCTTGCCCTTGATGTCCCACAGCGCCATGTCCACGGCGGCGATTGCGGCCATGGTGACGGGGCCGCGGCGCCAGTATGAGGAACGGTACAAGAACTGCCAGGTGTCCTCGATCTGGTGCGGGTCGCGGCCGATGAGGAGCTGCGTGACGTGCTCCTTTAGGTAGGCGGCCACGGACAGTTCGCGCCCGTTGAGGGTGGCATCGCCGATGCCCGTGATGCCCTCGTCCGTGGTGATCTTGAGCGTGACAAAGTTGCGTGACGGGCTGGTTACGAAGACCTCTGCCTTAATAATTTTCATGGTGTTCCTTTTGTGTGGGCGCTACAGTGCGCGGTGCGGTGAAGGTGCCGCGTAGGTTGTGGATTGCGTGGAGCGCCGTCTGATCGGCGGCGAGGTCGCGGTCGATGACCGCGATAAGTGCGTGTGTGGTGCTGATTTCCAGCGTTTCTGGTGCGTTTAGCTGCAGGGCCCGTTCCAGCGCGGCTGCGTTGGGGTCGGGGAGTGCGGAACGCTCGGTGTTCTCGGACGCGGTGCGCTCGGACGCCGTGCGGACGAGGTAGTCGCACCAGGCCGCGAGCGGGCGGAGCGCAGCCGTGCCGGTGCGGGAGGCAGCGCGTTCGGCCTCGTATACCGGGACGGCGCGGGCCTTGAGCTTGAGCGATCCGTCCATGGCGATTTGCGCGAGGTTGTGCGCGATCCGGGGGTTCTCAAAGCGGGCGATGAGGGCTGCGCGGTACTCGGGAATGTTCAGGCTTGGCTCTCCAAGGTGGTTGGCGGCCTCATCCCAGAACTCCTCCACCCAGGCGCGGGCAACCGGGTCGGCGATTGCCTGGTCCACGGTGGCATGCCCGCGCAATTGTCCCGCGTATGCGAGGAGAGAGTGGGCGCCGTTGAGGAGCCACAGCTTGCGGCGCTCAAACGGCTCCACGTCCTGAACGAACTCCGCGCCTGCCTTCTCCCAGGCGGGGCGGCCGGTGGGAAAATCGCCCTCCAGCACCCACGAGGTGAAGGGTTCGGTGACCACGGGGGAGTTGTCCGTGAACCCGGTGGCGGCCTCGACCGCTGCGGAGTCCTCGGGCGTGGAACGAGGCGTGATGCGGTCGATCGACGTGCTCACAAAGGACACGTTCGCGGTGATCCACTGCGCGAGCAGCGGGTCCACGAGAGCCGCGAGTTCCGTGATGACGGCTCGGGTCACGTCGCCGTTGCCCGGCAGGTTGTCGCACGAGACCACGGCGATGGGCCAGCCGTCCGCGCTGCGCCGGGCGGCGAGCGCCATGACGAGCCGCGCGGGCACGGTCTCTAGCGTGAGGCTGGGGTGCGGCGCCACACCGAGGCTTGAGGCATCGCTCGCGTAGGCGCCGCGCAGGTTCGCGAGGTCCCGCAGGATCGCAGGGCTCTCGGCATCGAGGCGAGCAGGATACGCACCCACCACGGTGTGATAACCGGCCTCGGTGACGGTGAGCGTGATGATCGAGGTCTGGGCGTGCGCGACCGCGGCGGCCAAGGCCACCAGGTCCGCGCCATCGTGCGCCTCGATGATCGAGTCAATGACCTCGAACGAGTCGCCGTCTTCGCCCCTAGTCACCAGGGAATACAGGCAGTCCTGATCGTTCAGGGTCGCGGCGACCTTGGGGGAACGCCCCGTGAAAGCCACGATTCCCCATCCATCATCAGCGTGCTGGGTATACCAGGCCTGGTGGGCCCGGTGAAACGCGCCAAGTCCAATGTGTACGATCCGCTTCTCGCGGGGATTCTGTGGTGCGGGCAAGAAAGCACGCGACAGGAGGGTCATAGCTTGAACGCCCTTCGTGGAGCCGCGTCAACAATGTCCACGATGATCTCGGCCGCGCGCTCCTCGCTGATGCGGTGTTCGGCGACGAGGCGGGCCAGGAAAGCCGCCTCAATACGGCGGGAGGCATCATGACGCGCGGGGATCGAACAAAACGCACGAGTATCGTCGACAAACCCTGAAGAGCGGGAGAATCCGGCGGTCTCCGTGACCGCGGAGCGGAAGCGGAGCATCGCATCCGGCGCATCCAGGAACCACCACGGCGCACCGATGAACAGGGACGGGTAGAACCCGGCGAGCGGAGCCAGCTCACGCGAATACACGGTCTCATCAATGGTGAACGCGACCAGCTGGAAGTTCGGGTCCGTGCCAAAGTCCTGGAGCAAGGGCTGCAGACCGGTGGAGTAGTCGATCCCGAAGGGGATGTCGTGGCCGGTGTCGGGGCCAAACTGGGCCAGCGTGCCGGGGTGGGTGTTGCGGTGCACGCCCGGGTGCAGGGTCATGACCAGACCGTCCTCGCAGGCCATGCGCGCCTGCTGATAGGTCATGTGGGCCTCGAATGCCAGAGCCTCTTGACGAGTGGCCTCGCCCGACAAGCCCTTGGCAAACAGCGCCGCTGCCTCCTGCTCGCTCAGCCGAAGTGAGGACGGAACGTGCACGCCGTGGTCTGAGGACACGGCCCCGTGCTCACGGAAGTACCGGCGGCGGTTGGCCATTCCGGCAAGGTAACCCAGGTAGCCGGAAGCACCCTCACCAGCCGTATCGATGAGCCGGGTGGCGTTGCGGGCAAAGTCGGAGTTCTCAAACTTGATGTACGCGTCCGGGCGGAAGGTTGGAAGGACACGGGGCGCAAAGGTGGGGTCTGCTGCCAGGCGGTCGTGCGCCTCGAGCGAGTCCAACGGGTCATCCGTGGTGGCAAGGACCTCGATGTTGAACTGGTCCATGAGCGCTCGCGGACGGAACGAGGGCTCCGCCAGCTTGGCCTCAATGGTGGCATAGACCGTGTCGGCGTCCGCCGGGTCTGCGGAGCCGAGCAAGGCGTCATCCACCCCGAACACGGAGGTCAGTTCCTCGCGCAGCCAGTAGCCGGAGGCCGTGCCGTCAAAGAGGTTCCATTGGGTAGCAAAGTTCCGCCACGCCTGCTTTGGGTCGATCCCCGCGGGATCGTGGGCAGCGGTGCCAGCGCGGACGTCCGCAAGCGAGGTACCGGCTGAGTGGAGTAGTCGCGTCACGTAGTGATCGGGGCTAATCAGCAGGGTGGTGGGATCGGGGAATGCAAGGTCGTCTGCGATCATGGCGGCATCAACATGACCGTGAGGGGAGATGATCGGAAGGTGCTCTACTTCAGCGTGGAGCGTCCTAGCGATGGCCCGCGTGGTGGGATCGGCTGGGAAGAGCCGGTCCGGATGGTTGGCAATCGAAGATGACATGCCACAAGGTTCCGCTGCAGGCCAGCGAACTGGCAATCAGTTGCAAGAAGTTGCAACGGGCTGGTTGCGTGCTATGCAGTCCCTGTTGAGCCTCGAACAACTAGCCGGCTGGGGAGCTTGACCGAGTGGTCCTGCGTGGGCCGGGCGGCACCGTGCGCCGAGAGCGCCAGGAGGGTTCGTACCGCGGTTGCTCCGAGCGTGTACTGCGGGGACGCGATTGAAGTGAGCCCGGGGTCCACCAGGTCGGCGCCGCTTGAGTTGTCGAACCCCACGATCGAGTAGTCGCCGGGTGTGCGCAGGCCATGGCCTCGGAGAGACTTCATGAGCCCCAACGCGATGAGGTCGTTGAATGCGACGATCGCCCCGGGCGCGAGTCTGCGCACCTGCTCAGCGAGCGCCGCACCCCCATCCATGGTTGGGGCTGGTGCCTGGATCGAGGTCACGCTTATGCCGTTTACGGCGGCGTAGTCCTTGATGGCCTGCCACCGCATGCCGTTCGCCCAGGAGGCTGCCGGCCCGGCCACGTACAGTACGCGGGTGTGCCCGAGCACCTGAAGGTGGGTCATGACTTGGTGTGCAGCGCCCACGTGGTCCACGTAGATGGAGGGCACGCCCGTGACCACCCTGTTGATGATGACTGTTGGTTTTTGCCGCGCCATCGTCCGAACGGCCGAGTCTGACATACGAGTCGAGCTGAGAATCACGCCGTCCACCATGTCTGCCGAACGGTCAAGGGCCTCGCGTTCGATGACCCCTGATTCGCGAGTGTGTGCAAGCAACAGCAGGTACCCGTTTTGCGCGGCCTCTTCCTCAGCGCCCCTGATGAGTTCAAAGAACACCGGGTTGGAAATATCCGCGATCACCAGCGCGATTGTGCCGCGCCTGATCGCAGAGGGTGCGATTGGCCGGTGGATTACTTCGCTGTGGTAGCCGACTTCCTCGGCTGCTGCCCGGATGCGCTCCGCGGTGGCATACCTGACCTGCCCCGGCCGCGCGAACGTCCTAGACACCGTGGACGGCGAGACCCCTGCGACCCGCGCGACGTCATAGATGGTCGCGGCACGCTCTGGCTGGGTTGGGGTTGGCACCCCTCCATTATGTGGTGGGCCTGCGGCACACACCAAGGACCCACAGATTATCGACGATTGTGGTTACCTTGCCCGTGCGGGTTCTTGTACGGTTTTGTTTCGAGGGCAGTGCGTGTTCTGCCCCCCGACCATTTCCCTCGATGGCACTTATGGTGCTCTGGGTTAACGGACATATCAACAAAGGTGTGAGAGCCCGAAATTCGCGAAAACTGAATTGAGGTCACATTGAAGAAGTCGCGAACTCTTAACGCGGGCATGGCGTGCATTATGACAGCGGCCATCACTTCCAGTTTGGTGGCGTGCTCGAATGGCTGTGATGCAGAAGCTGATGCGTTGGCCACGCACGCTGAGAAAGTCTTTGAAGAAGAACTTGGGCCGGCGAGGTTCCTTAAGTTTCATGAGTTCTGCGAATACCCAGGAGAGGCGATTTTCTCGCTCCACGTTGACACTTCGGTGAGCGCTCAAGAGGCGAGGGGGATCATCTTGAACTCACCGCACGGGGGAGAGGAGGTTGGGTACCTTGTTTACCGAGACGGAAGCAATATGGTGTTCGACTTTGAGTTCACAGAGGTAAATGATGGGCTCAATGTCAGAGGCTATGGAACGTTCGTGTCGCCACAAGGCAACTCAGACTAGCGGCCTCTTGTCGGACGGCGTAGAGCGGTCTGGTGTCCTTGGTTACTGAACAGTGATCTTGCGAGGCGCCCGCAATTACGCGCCACCGACCTGTCTGGTCTCGTGCTCATGGGCGTCCGCTTGTAAAACTCCGTGACCGGTCAGTTCACGAGTGTGGACCTTGGTTACGGCGGCAAGGCATTGTTGCTAAGTCAGAGGGTTGCGGGCATGCTTTGGGTCGGAGGTGGTAGTCATGTCTTTCGGAAGCCGTGATTCATTGAAGAGCTTATTCGCTAGATTCACCGGGTATACCAATCGGAATGATCGTTTTGCTGAACTGGCCGAACAAGAGGTCAGCCGCAAGCGCTATGTGGAGAGGCTGCACCTTATCGACGGGTTGTCGAATGAGGCACACCCTAACGGTCCGCATCGCTGGAATATCTCTTATGGGCAGTCCGAATTTCTAGGAATTGCACAGCGGGGCGAGTTTCACGCGAAGTTAGTCTTAGTCTCGACTGTCGGGTCTGCTACAAGTGAGGAGAACCGGGAAAAGAATATTGAATGGGTAGATGTGCTACCCGAAGAAATCTGGTCCCAGACGGCAGGCTTCGAAGTAGATATTCTACGAACTAATGAAGAGACAGGCAAGCTACAGGCCGACGATCCAATCACGAACTATATCGCGCTCTATCGATGGCCAAACCGATCAGCTTTCTCCTTCACAACTTTCGATTCCTTGTGGAAGTTCTTGAAACCTCTAGATATCGAATGGTTTGGTGCTACTGAAGCTTTCGGTATTCTCGAAAGCGAAGGGTGGAGCCCGGACTGGGGAGGAGATTAGGCAGAACCGAAGAGCACCTTTGTCACCTAACAAAAGACGTGGATGCACGACAAAGCTGACCGTATCCTCAAGCGTGCGAACAATACGGGCGACTACGTGTACGGCAAGCTAAGGCGGCAAACCAGCCTGCCAGGAACTGATACTCCGCAAGGCGAAGCCGCAGGTAACCTGACCATCTCGTATTGCGACTCGGATCTGGCACGCACGGTCACCCAGAACTCGTCTACGAAGACTCTGTCCACCGGGATTATCGATCCTCAATGCAGCGTCGTTGTGACCAGTTACACGCACACGCCAGGGGCCGGGAACGGGCAAGTAGCAGCGCGCGTCACGATGTGGAGTGCGCTGGAATCCGTTGACGAGTACGGCAACAAGCTTGCCGTATCACAGCACAAGAGCTCTGGTGCTTTGAACTACTCGTGGCTTGGCGGTAAAGAACGTGCCACCGACCTGTCTGGTCTTGTGCTCATGGGTGTACGGCTATCTAGCTCCGTGACCGGCCAGTTCACTAGCGTTGACCCGGTTAAGGGAGGTAACTCGACTGCGTACGCGTATCCGCAAGACCCCATCAATCAGCTGGACCTCGATGGTGATGCTGGATGGTGGAAACGTAACTGGAAGACAATCGCCATCGTAGTGAGAGTGGGTGTAGCAGTCAGGGTCGGATGAGCATCGGCAGTGTCTTGCGCATCCGCGGTTGCGGGTGCTGCTCGCTATGCAGGAACCCGTTCTGTCAGAAGTGCGGTAGTGCGAAGAGTGGTTGCTGTAAATACGTGCGCGAAAGTCAAATATGGGCAGAGGCTGAAGAAACTGAATGGGCAAAAGAACTCAATAATGCGAAACACAAAAGCGGGAAGGATTAAGTATCCTGTAGCAGGAAGGCCGCACGCAGGAGTTGCAACACCACACAAGAGTTTCCAGAAGTGGAATCCTCGAAACCCAAATGGTGGAGTCGATAAATTTGGGAAACCCACGTCTATGGGCTGGAAGGGTCTGTATCATGCGAGGAGGTCGATTGGGAAGTGGAAGTGATGATACTTGATGGAATTCGGGTTTCCAGAGAGACACTGGGTACTGCCGAAGTCGTGATAGATGGTCTAGGTAGTCTTGATCTATACAACGAAGCAAAAATGAACTCCTACTCCTTGTCACCGGCGGAGCGGACATTCCAGTTGGTCTTTCAGTTATGGAACACTGATCAGCCGATAGACTCCTTTGTCGAGCTAGAGTTCTTGGGTGTGCGAAACATGAGAGTGTCCCAAGGCGGCCCAGTCCAAGATTTCCAATTGTCTGACTTTATACAGTTCGCCTTCGGTCAGCGTTGCGTCGACAATGAAAGGAATGTCAGAGTCATGATGGATCATGCTGAGTATTTCTTTGACGCAGACGCTCTCGCTGCGCGCGTACGTAAATCAACGGACCAAGTGAAAACCTAATGAAAAGTCCACTGTATGAACTGCAGAGCAAAGTCCTACAGGGGATCTCGCCTGAAGTCAGCGAATCGATTCAAACGTGGAGCGGTAGCAAGGACTTACTCGATGAGTATTGGCTGATCGAAGACGTCAGCTCAGGGCGGGAGGTCACTGTTGAACTAGAAGCACTTGACATGTGGTACTTCAACATGAACATCAATCTCCCTTGCAACCGGAATGCTTCCTTCACTAACGAATTTGAGAAATTGATTTTCTATCTCCGGTCGGTTCTGACGAGAACCGATAAGTATGAGGTCTTAATGACCAGAAACAGAGTTCTCGCATGGAGCCCTGTATTTAGTGAACGAATGCTTGAACCGGGTCTTGTAGGGCGCATCGTTGGTCGCGTTCCAGGGATGCGCGCCCGGATCGTCGGTTTCGAAGAACTCTCCAAACTCATCAAGCGATAACCTACGGTGTCGTAGGACAGCGAGCGAGCGTACACGTCAGGATCCGGGGAGGGCCCATCGTTGATGATTGACCAAGAGATTGACGAACTAGTTAGGCTAGGCCAGCGCGGTTTTTTGCTGGAAGGTCGTAAAGAAGGACTCACGTTTCTCTTCGCCGTCGGAATCAGCCCCGCTAGCAGATCAACGCGGCGGTGGCGCTTTATCCATAAGGATAATGCGGCCAGCTTTTATGACGCGGCAATAATTGACTTGGTTGGCATTCCCCAAGTTCATCCGATCAGCGCCGAGGTTTCCTCATGGGCTGAGAGTATGATGGCGGACTACTTCACATGCGATTCTCCACTTTCGTTGGAGCACATCTGCGAGTTTCTTGAGCTTGACTCGGCACGATGGGTAACCCGGAGTAATGAGGTCACAACTCTTCTCAGCTCGAATCAGAACATTTCGCCGATGGACAGAGCGTGGATTGAAGAATGCTATCGAGGTGATTACGTGGTTGCTGGCGTGGCTGCCCGTGAATATCAAGACGAACTCCGGCTCGCGATTGCAATTGCCGATGTTTCTCAACCGAGCCCCGGGTGGGCGTGGCGACCCAGAGGTATTCCACTTAGAAATTTTGACAATATGACTATGTCTCTGGCCTTCTATGTTTTTTACTCAAAGGCTTCGTTCGTGCCTTCTGAAGATCCTCATGCATGGGATCAACTCCAGCGTGAGGCAAAGAAAGTTCCTCAAGAGTCAAGAACTGTTTGGCTTGAACGGCTTAGTGCTTCTTTCGACATTATTCCGGCAGGAATCATAGAAGAAATCCCGCTGCGCTAGTTGCGCGGCGTGCACGCTTAGCGGTGACGACCAGCTGGGACGGGAACGTGCACATACAACAAGCTGGGACGGCAACCAGCCGATACATGTCCTCTGTTGTTGGGCGGCGGGAGTGTGCCGTGTGCGCACGGTCTGTTGCGGGTTCTTCCCGCTCGCGCAGACAATGGGTCATGGACAGCAACGCGATTCCGCACCTTGAGGCCTCGACACTTCCCGCCCTTTTTGAGGTGTGGGAGGACGCTACTGGGCTGGCGCGAGGAGCGCTCACACGAGGCAACACCAGGTTTGTTGAACGCCTCGGGTTTGATGCCGCTGTCACCGTCACGCTCGATGGGGCGCGGGTTGTTGTGGCACCGCACGGGGCGCTCGCGGTCCTTGAGGCAATGCCCGCAGCCCTGCTCCATGACACGGCCGCGATCGAGGAGGCCCTGTCTCGAACGTGGATTCCGGAGGCAGTTGGAACCGCGGAGCTCTGGTACCGCGACTCGCCGGTAGGCGGACCCGATGATCGAGTTTCCCGCGTCACGGAAACCGATGCTGCGGCCATGCGGCAGGCAGTAACAGCGGAAGAGTGGGACGAGGCGGACTTGGCCGACATGGAGTACCGCTGGGTGGTTCGTGATCCGGGAGGCACACCGCTCGCCATCGCCGGCTTCACCGTATGGATGGACAGGGTTGGCCAGATCGGTGTAATCACGCATGGCGACCACAGGGGGCAGGGCCACGCTGAGCGTGTGGGCCGCTTTGCCGTGAACTCTGCAATCTCCATGGGGTTGATCGCCCAGTGGCGCACGCGGGTGGGCAACGATGCCTCCTCGAAACTTGCGCACGCGCTCGGATTCACTCAGCTGGGACTCCAAAGCACCGTCGCTCTCGAAGAGGACTGAAGGCGCTGGAACCTGCCGGTTCAGCGCGCCCCGGCAGTATCGTCGAAAATTTGGGCACAATACAACGAGTAGGTGCGTGGTGCAGGTAGCCTCGAAGCCATGGGACTCTTCAGCAGGAAAAAAGAGGTTGACGTTGCGCTCCTTGAAGCGCAGTTCGGCGCCGTCGTGCCGTGGCAGGGTACGGGCCTGAGCGTCACGGCGTGCCTAGTGCGCACGGGAATGCGACGCAAGGGCGCCGCGCCCGGCGTTGAAGTCCGTGCGGGAGACGCCGTGGGAGTATTCACCGCAGCGGAACTGCTCGCAGTGCTCAAGGGCATGACACCCATCGCCGAGACCTTTGTGGACTCCCCGCAGCTACTCTTCTTCTGCCGGGCGGACGCTGGAGGAAAGGGGTCGAGCGCTTACGAGGCCTTTGCCGCGTTGCCCGATGGGTCCTATGCGCTCGCCGGTGCTGACGAGCCAATGTCGGTGTTCGCGCAGGTGTCGCCGCAAGAGGTACCGCAGCTAGAGGGGTGGCTGCGCGCGCTCCCGGGGCTCTAAATCTGATGCGGCCGGGGCGTGGCCTTTAGGCCACGAGGTCCCGCGTGACTTGGGTGAGGGCGCGGCGGACCGCGCCAATGGAAGCACGCTCGCTCGCGGAGGCGCGAGCCGACGTAAACACTGTGCGTCGCGGATTCCCCGGTAGGTCAATCAGGCGGACGCCCGCAGGGGCGCCCACGGTCATCAGGCCGGGCAGGAACGCAACGGCGTTCCCCGACGCAATGAGCGCGATATGGGCTTGGAGGTCGGCTGTTTCGAAGCGGACATCGGGATCGAAGCCAGCCACGCGGCAGGCCTGCTCCGCCCAGTGCCGGGACGCGGCGCCGCGAGGTTCCATGACCCAGGGGAGCGTTCGTGCATCGGACAGGCAGCGAACCGTGCCGGATGCCGGGACCGCGAGCCTAAGCGCGTCCGTGGTGAGTTCCACGCGGTCAAGGTCGGGATGCCAGGGCGCGGCGTGCCCGGGGTACTGCTCGGCAATCACCAGATCGAAGTCCCGAGTCCAGGTTTCACGCAGCGCGGTCTCCGGCTCGCGCTGAGTCATGGTCACGCGCAGTTCAGGGTGTAGCGATGCCAGTTCCCCTAGAACCTGCGGCATGAATGCCAGGGCGGCAGACTGGAAGACGGCAACCTTTATCGTCCCTGTGAGGCGCGAGCCGGAATGTGACACCTCAGTTTCCGCGCGTTCAAGGAGGTCAATGACTTGTGAGGCGTAGTTGGCGAGGGTGTGGGCCTCGGGCGTGAGCTGAACCCGCCGGCCCACCTTCCGCAGGAGTTGCGTGCCCACTTCCTTTTCCAGCAGCGCGAGCTGCTGGGAAATGGCGGAAGGGGTCTGGTGGAGGGCCACAGCGACGTCGGCTAGGGTCTCGCGTTGTTGCAATTCAAGCAACACTCGCAGGCGCCTGACGTCCAGCATTGTAGCCTCCGAAAAACAGTAGCAATACTTAAGTAAATCGATTAGAAATCTTCACTTTACCTAAAGTAAATCACCTCTCACACTTAGATTTGAATATGACACCTTGACTTAAAGGAGTGACCTTGCTCGATCACAGCAACGACGCTCAGGCGCTGACGGAACAGACCACCAGCCTGGTCCGTGAGTGGCTCGCCACCGCCGACACCATCAAGCCCTCAACCGCAGCCACCCTGCTTGCGGGAGTGCTCAGTGAGGAAGGCGGCCTCGACTTCACCGTAGGGTTTGTGGATGGCGTGATCCGCCCCGAAGACCCACAGATCGCGGCGGAGAACTTCCGCTCGCTCGCTCGCAACACCCCGGGCTTCCTACCCTGGTACCTGCGTGCGGCGGTCAAGACGGGATCGGCAGCATCGCGAGTGGCGCCGGCGCTCGTGGTTCCCGCAGCGCAGAAAGTCCTGCGCGAGATGGTGGGTCACCTCATCGTTGACTCCACAGACGCTAAGCTCGCCCCCGCTATCGACAAGATCAAGCGCACGGGACGCAAACTCAACGTCAACCTCTTGGGCGAGGCCGTCCTCGGCCCACGAGAAGCAGCAAAGCGCCTCGCCGGCACCAAGCGCCTGCTCGAACGCGATGACGTGGACTACGTGTCCATCAAGGTGTCCTCCACTGTTGCCCCGCACTCACCGTGGGCATACGCCGAGGCAGTGGACCACGTCATTGACCAGCTGCTTCCGCTCTACCAGTACGCAGCGAGCCACCGCGGACGCAAGTTCATCAACCTGGACATGGAGGAGTACCGCGACCTCGACATGACCATCGAGGTGTTCACCAAGCTGCTTGACCGGCCCGAACTTCTCGGGCTAGAGGCCGGGATCGTCCTGCAGGCCTACCTGCCAGATGCCATGCGAGCCATGCAACACCTCCAGGAGTGGTCGGCAGCCCGCCGCGCTCGCGGGGGAGCGGCAATCAAGGTCCGCCTGGTCAAGGGTGCAAATCTGCCCATGGAGCGAGTCGAAGCAGCTGTGCACGGCTGGCCGCTCGCCGTGGTGGGTTCCAAGCAGGAGGCCGACACCAACTACAAGCGCGTGCTGAACTGGGCCATGACCCCGGAGCGCATGAACAACGTCCACATTGGCGTTGCCGGCCACAACCTTTTTGACGTGGCACACGCCTGGCTGCTCGCTGGAGAGCGCAGCGTCCGCGAGATTCCGGGAGCCCTCGAGTTTGAGATGCTGCTCGGCATGGCGGAGGCCCAAGCCGAGGCCGTGTCCCGGACAGTGGGGCAGCTCCTGCTATACACGCCAGTGGTCCACCCCGACGAGTTCGACGTGGCCATCTCCTACCTCATTCGCAGGCTCGAGGAGGGCGCGTCGCAGGACAACTTCATGTCCGCTGTGTTCGAGCTGTCCAAGAACGAGCCGCTGTTTGCCCGCGAAAAGGCGCGTTTTGAGGCGTCGCTCGCGCAGGTAGATGACTCAGTGCCACTGGCAAACCGCCGCCAGGACCGGACCACGGATGTCCCCGCGCTCCAGTCGGAGTTTGCCAACACCCCGGACACCGACCCGGCGCTCCCCGGCAACCGCGGTTGGGGCCGCGAGATTCTGACGGCTATTCCGGGCAGCACACTCGGCGATGACCTCGTGGCATCCCACACGATCACAGACCCAGCGGCGCTCGAGCGCGCGCTGACCACCGCCGTGGATGCTACCCCCGGATGGGCCGCGCTGGGTGGAGCGGGCCGAGCCCGCGTTCTTCGTGCCATGGCCACCGAGCTGGAGAAGAACAGGGCCAGGCTCATGGAGGTCTCGGCCTCCGAATGCGGGAAGACCCTGGACCAGTCCGACCCTGAGATCTCCGAGGCAATCGACTTTGCCAACTACTATGCGCAGCTGGCTGAACAACTCGACACCGTTGATGGCGCCCGCGCAGTCCCCGTGAAGCTGACCGTGGTCACGCCGCCGTGGAACTTCCCTGTGGCGATCCCAGCCGGATCGACCTTGGCGGCACTTGCGGCAGGATCGTCGGTAGTCATCAAGCCTGCAACGCAGGCGCAGCGCAGCGGATCCGTCATGGTGGACGCACTGTGGGCGGGACTCGATGCCTGCGGCATCTCGCGCGACATCCTCCAGCTCGTGCACGTGTCCGAGGGCGATCTGGGACGCCAGCTGGTGTCCGATCCGCGCGTTGACCGCCTCATCCTGACCGGCGGATTCGACACCGCGCAGCTGTTCCAGACGTTCCGTCCGGACCTGCAGCTGCTCGCCGAAACATCGGGTAAGAACTCGATCATCGTGACACCGCACGCGGACCTCGACTTGGCAGTCAAGGACGTGGTGAACTCCGCGTTCGGTCACGCCGGGCAGAAGTGCTCCGCCGCGTCCTTGGTCATCCTGGTGGGTTCGGTGGGGCGCTCGCAGCGCTTCCGCAACCAGCTGCTTGATGCGGTCTCAGGCCTGCGGGTCGCCTTCCCCGAGGACCCCACCGCGCAGGTGGGCCCTGTCATCGAGGCACCCAGCGGAAAGTTGGAGCGCGCACTGACTACGCTGGCTCCGGGGGAGTCCTGGGCGATAGCGCCCGAACTCCTGTCGGAGGATGGCCGCTTGTGGTCCCCGGGCGTCAAGACCGGAGTTGTCCCCGGCTCCGAGTACCACCTGACCGAGTACTTTGGGCCGATCCTGGGCATCATGACCGTGGACACCCTCGAGGAAGCTATCGCCGCCCAGAACGCCACCGACTTTGGCCTGACCGCCGGCCTCCACTCCCTCGAACCAGCAGAGATCGAGCAGTGGACCGGGTCCGTGAACGCCGGAAACCTGTACGTGAACCGGGGGATCACCGGCGCGATTGTCCGACGCCAGCCGTTTGGTGGGTGGAAGCGATCGGCCGTTGGTGCCGGCACCAAGGCCGGTGGCCCCAACTACCTGGTTGGGCTGTCGGATTGGGAGCGCGCAGAGGCTGCGGCTTCGTCTGAAACTGCCACAATTATCGACGATGTTGCTCGCCTCATGAGCATCATCCGTTCCAGCGCATCCGAGTTGGGTCTGGGTCCAGCGGACTTGGAGTTCCTGTCTCGCTCCGTTGCCTGCGACGCAGCTGCTTGGGAGAGCGAGTTCGGAGTCATGCGTGACGCGTCCGGTCTAGTAGTGGAGCGTAACGAGTTTCGATACGTGCCAACGCTCACGCCAGTGCATGTCTTTGTGGGAGAAGACAGCTCCGTGGCGGACGTGCTGCGCGTTGTCCTAGCGGGGCTGGCAAGCCGGGGCATTTTCGAGGTAGTCCTCGAAGCTCCGCACGCCGGACTCCAGGAGGTTCTGGCGCGAGCAGGCATGGGCGCGAACGTGCGCGTTCAGGAACTTGGTGTGTGGGCGGAAAAGCTGAACGACGGGCGTGTTCGGGCCGTAGGATCTTCCCGCGCGGTGCTTGCGGGTGCGATTGGGGCTAAGCCCGACGTCGCCATCTATGCGCAGCCGGTCACCGAGGCTGGGCGGATTGAAATGCTTCCGTTCCTGGTGGAACAGGCCATTTCGATCACGGCTCACAGGTTCGGTACCGTGCAGCCTCACGTTGCGCTGGGAGCGCGGGACTAGCCTTCGCCCACACCCACACTCTCGCCGAGATTTTGGTTACGGCGGTAAACTCCTAGGTACGTACTAGGAACTCACCGTTGCGGCCAGGATCTCGGCGAAGTTGGTATTGGTGCCGGAAGTGTGCCCGAGAGTCCTCCGCCCAGCGCACAGGGCAGGGGCCTGGCGGGTGCTGGAAGCCAACCAGGATCGTCGAAAATCAGTTGCGGATGGACCGCACCCACGTGGCGGCAGCCGCGGCAATCTCGGCAGCGGGATCGGCGATGTCGAACTCGCGGCCGGGCTCATCCGACTCCAGCAACTCCAAGGTGGCCAGCTGGGACTCCAACAGACCCGTGGGCATGAAGTGGCCCTCGCGGCCGCCCACCCGAGCCGCCAACAACTCGGGCGTGCCGTGCAGGTGCACAAACACGGTGTCAGGTGAACCAGACTGAATCAACTCACGGTATGAGCGCTTGAGCGCCGAGCAGCCAACAATCAGGGTGCGTCCCGAGTCGGCGGCCTCACCCAAGCGCGCACCGATGTCCCGCAGCCACGGCTCACGATCTGCATCGTTCAGGGGCGTGCCGGCCGCCATCTTGTCGATGTTGGACTGAGGGTGCAGATCATCACCGTCCACAAACGTGCCGCCAAGCTCATGCGCAAGGAGCGCCCCCACCGAGGATTTGCCGCATCCGGAAACGCCCATCACGACGACCTGGAACGTGGCTGGCTGGGACGGGGAAGGCTGGCGCGACATCGCGGTCCGATCTGCGTGGGGAATGGCTGGCTAGACGCGATCCTAGCAAAGCAAGCGTGTGGACGGTCTAGGACTGCGGGCCAGCTGCGCGTGTGGATGGGCGCCGACTGACCGCTCGGCCATGTTCGGCTCAGCCCGGCTCAGTCCGTCCGAAACGGTCCCATCCGCACGGTCGTGTCCATCGAAATGTCGAATCCGGTGTTGGGGAGTGGAACCCCCTGCGCGTCCACGAAGTTCCCGGCATCCTGGCTGTATAGCGAGTTCACGGGCCGAGGAATCGGTATCTGAGCATCCGCCAACTGAATAATGAACAGGCTGATCGGCTCGCTCTCCGCGCCGCCTAAACTCCCCGTCCATTCAACGTTCGAGTACGCGGACTCACCCGGCTCCAGAGTCACCAGCGGCTGGTCTGTGGAGTAGTCGATCGGGTCGGATTGCTCCGCCTTCAGCAAAAGCTTATGGCCCCATTCGCCGCGGGCCCCAAACCCTGGGTAGCCCTGCACTGTGCAATCCGTTGCGGATGTGTTTGTGACCGTGAGCCGACCAAACCGGTGCCCCATCGCCGCATCCATGTACTGGATCTCCAGGTCAACCTGCGATGGCGTGCAACTGGCCATTGTGTTGGCGCCTGTGGCGTAGATCCGCAGCAAGTCCGTGAGTTCGCTTGCGGTGAGCTCCTCCGGAGCCGTGTACGGCTCGTCGTTCTTCTCGTCCCAGCTGTACTCGAACTCCGATTCGTGTGGCTCCGGCACACCTCTGGGCACGGCTGGTTCGTCAGCGCAGCCCGCCAGCAGCGCAGCTGCTGCCAGTGCCACAACTGATAATCGACGATTCATCCAGCCAGTCTACGGGCCCCACTTCCGGCGGCGCCTTGTCCGTAAGGGCGGTGCTCTCGGCACTCGCGGGGAGAAGGCGCGGGGAGAAGCCGCGAGGAGAGGGAAGGAGGGGCGGAACAGGCGGGATGCCGGGCAGCTCAAGTTCTTGAGACAATGCTTCCTATGCAATGCCCCCACTTCGATGCAGGCAGGTGTGGTTCCTGCGCGCTCATCCGTACTCCGTACAGCCAACAACTGGCGGACAAGGTGACGCACGCCCAGGGCCTCCTTGCCGAGTACCTGGACGTCGAATGGCTTCCCGCCACTCCGAGCGCGGAGCACGCATTCCGCAACAAGGCCAAGATGGTGGTCACTGGAACCGCCGAGCATCCGGTCCTTGGCATCCTTGACGCCCAGCAAAACGGCATTGACCTGCACGATTGCCCGCTCTACAACGAGCCCATGCACTACCTGCTCGAGGCAATCACTGCGTTCATCACCCGCGCGAACGTGCAGCCCTACGACCTGAAGACCAAGCGCGGCGAACTCAAGTACGTTCTGGTCACGCAGTCCCCAGACGACGAGTATATGGTCCGGTTCGTGTCCCGCTCGCAAGAGCCCGTGACCAGGCTGCGAAAGCACTTGCCTGAGTTCCTCGAGTCCCACCCGCAGGTAGCGGTGTTCTCGGTGAACATCCAACCCGAGCACAAGGCGATCCTCGAGGGCGACCACGAGATCATCCTCACCGAGCAGCACACCCTCACCATGCGCGTGAACGACATCCCGCTGCACCTGCGCCCACAGAGTTTCTTCCAAACCAACACGGACATCGCCGCCGCTCTGTACGATCAGGCCCGCCAGTGGATCGCGCACGAGCGGCCCGCTCACCTGTGGGATCTGTTCTGCGGTGTTGGCGGGTTTGCGCTGCACCTGTCCCCGTTTGCGGACAGGGTCACCGGAATCGAAATTAGCGAGGACGCAATCGCCTCAGCCGACCTCACCGCCGAAACCCTGGGCATCACCAACCTGCACTTTGACGCTCTTGACGCCACCGCGTTTTCCCGGGAGCACAGCGGGACGCAAGGTGAGGGCGGGCCGGACATGATCGTCGTGAATCCGCCCCGCGGGGGTATCGGCCAGGAACTGGCCGGGTTCATCGAAGCCAGCCCCGCCCACACGGTCGTTTACTCCAGCTGCAACGCTGTGACGCTGGCCAAGGACCTCGCACACATGCCGAGCCTGCGACCTGTGGCGGCGCGCGTGCTGGACATGTTCCCCCACACGTCGCACTACGAGGTCATCGTGCTGCTGAAGAGGGCCGCATGACCGGGCCGACTACGCCGGCCGCGCCCGCAGGCCCGTGGCTCGTGCTCATTGGGCCCGCGGGGGCCGGCAAATCGACGTTGGGGATGGCGCTCGCAGAGCTCGCTGGGCGTGAGTTTGTAGATATCGACGAGGCCGGCGTCCCGTTTTATGAGGAGATGGGCTGGCCTGTGGCTAGGATTTTTAGCGATTCTGCGCGGCTTGGGTGGATACCCACCGAACGTGCGTGGGAAGTTGCGCGGGCACACGCGGTCGAGCAAGTCGTGGCGCGCTCGGCTGGCGCCGTCTTGGCGCTGGGAGCCGGGCACACCAACTACACCAACCCGGAACTGTTTTCACGCGTGAAAGCAGCGTTGGCGCAGGCCGAACACGTGCTGTGGATCGAGCCCCATGCCGAGCCGCAGGAATCGCTGCGACTCTTGCGCGCGCGCAATCTGGTGGAGCGCGAACGCGACTACATCCAGGACGGGCACGACATTCTAGGCGAGTGGCTCACGGACGCCCAGGCACGTTCGCTGGCCACCGCGCGCCATTACAACCACGGGAAAGACGTGGCTGTGAGCGCGGCCGAGGTCATCGCAGTGATTACCGGCGCTGCTACTTGAGGGAGATCCCCAGCATCGTGGCAAAGCTGGGCGCCAAATCAGCGAACTGCTCGGGGCTCATGATGGTGCCCTTGAGTCCGGAGATGTCGGTGACGCGGGAGATGCGTGCGCCGCGCAAATCTACCTTGGTGCACGTAGCGCCGGTGAGCACAAGGTGCTCGATGGTGCAGTCCTCAAACACCACAGACTTGGCTGTGGCCGCGGACAGGTCGAGTTCCTCGATGGCGCATCCCACGAACCTCACCGTGTTGAGCCTGGCGCCGCGAAGGTTGAAGAACCCAATCTTGGCCACTTCAAACCGGCCGCGCGTCCACGAGGTCCCGAAGGCCTGAACCCCGCCCAGGCGTGACTGGGAAATAGTCACATCCTGGAGTCCCGAGTCCACAAACGAGACCTCAGGCGCGGACAACCCAGTGAACACGACATCGGAAAAGTGGCACGCGGAGAATACCGTGCCGTCCATCGAGCAACCGGAGAACTGTGAGTCCAAAATCCTCAAACCGTGCTCGGAAAAATCTCCAAAGTTGAAGCCCTCGGCCTCCGCGCCCTCGATGTAACCGCCGGACTCAATTAGCTCGTAAACCTGTGCGCTCATAAACACGAGTCTATGTCCCCAAAAAATGCCTCATGAACTCTTGCCGAACGCACGGGTACAGCACGTGTTTTCGGTCTCTTTCCCGGGCGGGTTATCTGACGAGGCCCGACAAGCCACAATCCGCTAGATTTCAATGAAACTGAGGTGACTTGTCGACAATAATTCACGCCAAATTTGGCGTGCGCCACACGGCGCGAGCCCCCGCGGATGGGCGGCGGTTCCACACGCCCAAATTCACCACTTTCGCAGGGTGCCAAACGTGTGATTTCATATCGCTGTGCAACATGAAATTGTCCTCGAGGGACACGGCTTCCGGTTGGAACCTTTGTCCCAGGCGCACGTCGGTGCGCTGGCTGAAATTGTCGACCACGAAATGTGGGCCGGCATGAGTACGCCCACCCCTGTTGGTGAAGTTGGTATGGCCAACTACATCGAGGATGCGTTGTCTGCCAGTGATGTTTTGCCGTTCGCTGTAGTCGATACCGTGAACGGCGAAGTAGTTGGTTCTACAGCCCTGTGCGGCGTCAACGTGGAGCAGGAGCGCCTCGAGATCGGCCGTACCTTCTACGCCCGTTCGCTGTGGGGCCGCGTGGTCAACCCCGCCTGCAAGTTCCTCCTCATGGAGTACGCGTTTGAGCAGATGGGTACCTACCGAGTGTCCATGCGCGCCGACTCCCGCAACACCCGCTCGATCTCCGCGATCACCCGCCTTGGCGCAACGTATGAAGGCACCCTGCGCGGCTTCCGCATCGCCCCGGACGGTTCGCGCTGCGACTCTGTCTCGTTCTCCATCCTTGAGCCCGAGTGGTTGCAGGTCCGTGAGGGCCTGCTCGACCGGCTCGACCCATTGCGTAACGTCTCGGGAATCAACTGGCCCAACCCGGACAAGCTGTTCGGGCAGCGCGCGGGAGACCTCGTCTCCGACGGTGCGCCGGAGGAATAGGCTCACCTGCACGGGGCTGTGAGTACTTTTGGTGCAAAAGAGCAGGGATTGCTGCGCTCACTTGCACGAAAAGTGCTCACACCCTGCTAAAGCAGCCGCACGAACGACCGCAGCGGCTGGGGCTCAACGTCGTGAACCTCGGTCATGCCGTGCGCCTCGTAGAACGAGCGCTGGGCGTGATCGGAGTCTGTGAGTAGCACGAGCTGGCGGATGTGCTTGGACCGCTTCTTGATTTCCTCCATCAGTGCGGTGCCCACGCCCGTGCGGTGCGCCTGCGGCAGCACGAGGATGTCTTGAAGGTACGCGATAGTGCAGTTGTCGCTGATCACACGGGCAAGCCCCACGAGCGTTCCCGTATCATTCCTGGCGGACAGCACGTACGTGGAGTTGCGGAGCGCCTCCATGAGTAGGTCGGGGTCCTTGGTGTAGGAGACCCACCCCACCGACGCATACAAGTCCAGAGTTTCATCAAGGTCTGGAATTTCCTGCTTCACTAGAACGCTCATGCCCCCACACTTCCACGTCTTGGGGGCTTTCTCCACTGGAATACCTTGTCTCCCTTGTGCACTCAACTTTTCGCACGAGAGTATTCTCTAGCCCACTCTCGACATCGAGAGTGGGCTAGAGAATACTCTCGTTTGGATTTTCGACGATCATGGTTGCCTGCCAGCATCACCCTGCGTCCCAGCACCACCCGGACACTCCGCTTCACCTCGCCTCCCCAACTCCACCTCGCCTCCCAAGCACCACTCGGACGCCGAGCGCACCTCACTCGCACCAGCGGAATACTCCGGCGAGATGACCGGTTCCAACGAATGTGAATGCAAACGCAAGTATCTTGAGTGGGTCGGGCACGATCGTCGAGAATCAGGGGCGCGAAAGCGCCCAACTGAAGGTCGTGGTGATCGGCGCCGGGCAGGCGGGACTGAGCGCGGCGGCCACGCTGCTGCGTAAAGGGCTGCGGCCGCACACGGACTTCATCGTGCTGGATGCGAATGAGGGGCCAGGTGGCGCGTGGCGGCACCGTTGGCCCTCGCTGACGCTTGGTAAGGCGCACGGCATTCACGATCTGCCCGGGCTGGAACTGGGCACGCCGGACCCAATGGAGCCGGCCTCGAGTGTTGTGGCCAGGTATTACGGCACCTACGAGAGCCAATTTGGGTTGCCCATCGTGCGGCCCTACAAGGTCATGAGCGTTCATTCCACACGTGAAAACGATCTGACAGCACCACTCGTGGTGAGCGCACGCAACGTGGTCACGGGCGAGGAGTCTGAGTGGACTACGGCCTCAATCATTAACGCCACGGGCACCTGGGACCAGCCGTTCTGGCCGTACTACCCGGGCATCGAAACGTTCGCCGGACGCCAGCTGCATACCAAGGATTACTGCTCCGCTGACGAGTTTGAGGGCAAGCGTGTGCTCGTGGTGGGTGGTGGCGCGAGCGCCGTCCAGTTCCTGATTCCGCTGGCTGCAGCTGGAGTGGACACGGTGTGGTCGACCCGCCGCGCGCCCGTGTTTGGCGAGCGGGACTTTGACTCTAACTGGGGGATTGAGGTGGAGAAGTCGGTGCGTGAGCGTACCGAGGCTGGCCTGCAAACCCTCTCCGTGGTGGGCGCAACCGGACTGGCGCTGACCAGCGAGTATGCGCAGGCCATCGAGCAGGGAGTGCTCATCTCGCGCGGCCCGATCACGCGGATCCACCCCGATGGCGTGGAGTTCATCGGGGTTCCTGCGGAGCTTGCAACTCAGCCGAACGGCGTGACCCCACACACCATGCCCGAGTCGGTCGGTGGATTTGAACAGGTGGATGTCATCCTGTGGGCAACCGGATTCAAGCCAGCACTACGGCACCTGGCGCCGCTCGGACTCCGCACGCCCTCCGGCGGCATCGCAACCGATGGTACCAAGGTGTTCGCCGACCCGCGCGTGTACCTCGCCGGATACGGCGCAGGCGCCTCAACGATCGGCGCAACACGCACGGGTCGTGCGGCGGGCGCAGGGGCGGCTAAGTTCGTTGGTGTGGGCGGCTGATCTCGAGATACAGCGACCGGGGGCGATAAGGTGGAGCAGAGACTCCCCTAAGTAAGGACCCACATGGACAACGCCGTTGGTATCGCCAGCATCCTCCTCGTCATCGCCGCGCCTGGTTGGGGCATCTCCCGGGTCATCGCAATCCGCAAGGCGCGCGCAAATGATCATGAGGTCGGCGAGGAAACGCCTGGCCAGCGCATCGCGTGGTGCATCATCGTCATCCTGCTTGCTGTCATCGTTGGCGCGATCACGATCCTGAACCCGGTCCTCATTGGCGAGTCCCATAACTTCTCCTCGCTCCGCACCGCACTGACCGGTCTGCTCACGCAGTCCGTGGGCGCGTCTAGTGGCCAGCGTGCGTTCGCGTTCGTCCAGTCGTTTGGTGTGGCCGCGCTTGTTGGCGTGGTTGCGTGGCTCGCGATCCGCAGCGGTAACCAGATCACGCGCACCGCGATCGCGACCTACGGCGTAACGGCGGACTACGCCGGCGAGGAACCGACCGGCAAGTAGCGCCCGTTCCGCCGCGGCTGCGGCGGTAGTGTTGTCGGGTGAGTAACCAGCAGCCCCCACTTCCCCCTTCGTCCGCACCCGCGCCAACTGCTGCGCAGTTTGCCGCAGCTGCGCTAAAGATTTTCGACGATTGGGTTGCGCCAGTCGCATCCCAAGAGTCCCTGCGCGATGAGTATGCCCAGTTCGTTCGCGAGCGTGGAGGCGCGAGCGCGCGCCGAGAAGGCGGACCGCAGCACCTCACGGCCTCGTCCTTCGTGTTCAACCACGACCTGACCAAGCTCCTGCTGTGCTATCACAAGAAGGGCCAGTTCTGGGTCCAGGTTGGTGGGCACATTGAGCCCGGCGACCCCGATCTGGCTGGGGCTGCGCTGCGCGAGGCGCAGGAGGAATCTGGGATCATGGAGTTGGAACGGCTCTCAGACTTCCCGTGCGACCTGAACCGTCACGACCTTGGCTCGGCGTTTGGTAAGTGCAGCACCCATTGGGATGTGGGCTTCGTGTTCCGTGCGCCCGAGGGCGTCCAGCCCGTTGTGAGTAACGAGTCCGAGGATGTTGCGTGGTTCCCAGTGCATGAGCTTCCGGAGAACGTGCCGGCTGCGGACTTTGCGGCTCGCGTGGCGTACGCGCTTGGTGCGGTGAGCTCCACCCGCTGAATTTTCTGAATAGCGGCACTAGGTGTTCTACGACTCCCTCCCTTCGGATCGAGAGTATTCCTGAGCCCACTCTCGACATCGAGAGTGGGCTCAGGAATACTCTCGATTGAGTGGTTGGGGAGGAGAGACATGAGCTTGAGGGATGCAATGCAATAGAAAAGGAGCCAGCGCTGCAGTCGCTGGCTCCTTCCGCAATCTCCTCGGACGCTCGTAGAACGCTAGGTTGCTAGAAACACAAGGTTGCTGAGAAACACTAGGTTCAGGCGAATCGTACCGAGGAGACCGCCTGGGGTTCATTGCTGTGAACCAAGATGTGGCCTCCTTTCGATCGAAACTTCGGCCCCGCACATCGCGTGCGGCTGCCCTGACACGATCAGCGTACGCGGCCCGAAAAGTCGCGTCCACCGATTTTCTGACCTGCACAAACACCATCGCAGCGAGCTGTCTATGCAGGACCAGACCTGCTGTGTGGCCGAACGCAACGGCCGCGTCCGACCACACAATTTTGTAGACCCGCCCCGTGTCTCGTCATCGGAACTGGGCAGGCCGCTAGACCGTCAGCGTATGACTGGGGTCGAGGCCTTCAGCCATGCGAGGCGTGCAGCTTCCGACTGCTCTGCCAAGAGCTGAGCCCGCTCGGCCCCACGTGTGTGGCTCTCAACTGGAACCTGTTGATGAACAGCGCGAGCCTGAGGCGGCGCGCCGAACCGCTTAAAAATAGACATGGTTGTACCCATCATGAAGTGAAGTGAAAACTAGGGTGCGCAACTCAAGGGCAAAGAGGTTGCTGCCTAGGGAAGCGCGAAGTTGCGGCAAATGCCGGCTTGGGATGTGACCGCTGGCGCATATGATGCGCGGCCAAGAGCACGATCTCGAATCTCAGATCCGAGACGAGGTGATCCGAAGGATCTACCGTCCACCCTTTTGCTGCTGGCGTGGGCGCTGGACCATTCGGGGTGCTGCTGTGGCCTGCTTGCGCGTCTGGGACACATTTGTTCCGGCAAGGCGCTTGGCTGACTTACTCATTGGTGCACTCCTTCCTGGTGTTGCGGGTTTGACTCGCTGTGGCCGCTCTGTTCGGCCTAGCGTGTTCGTACTCCTTCACACTACGAACACGTGATTCCCAGCGTCCACTTATTTTTCTTTGTTTTGATTTCTTTTCAGGAGACATCTCCTACGGGCGCACGAGGTTCTGGCTGACGCGCAACAACCAGAACCCGCGCCGCTTGTCGCGGCCGTTACACAGTCGACTGCCGACAGGCATACGTGGAGGGGCCAACCGATCTCAATCGGTTGGCCCCTCCACGTATGCGCGCTGTCCCGACGCGCACCTGTTTCCCCTCTAGCGAGTGCCCTAGCCTAGCGGCGTGATCTTCCCGGTGAAGTGCACCTTCCCGGATTTCCCATTCCATCCCGCGTAGGTGACGGCGCCGGTGCCACCAACACCTGCGTCGCCGCGGATGGACACGTCCACCTTGCCCGGCAGCAGCACGGGCTTTGCAAACTCCACCGTCCATTCGTAAGCATCGGGCCGCATGCGCCCCGCCTCGGAGAGAGCCCGGGCAGCGGTGTACATGCCGTGCGCAATGGCGCGCGGGAACCCGAAGGCCTTAGCCGTGAGCGCCGACATGTGGATCGGGTTCCGGTCACCCGAGACCGCCGCGTACTGGCGGCCGATCGAGCCGCCCAGCTGCCAGCGACCCGTGGGCAGCGGCGCCGAAAACTCGGCCCGATCAATCTGGCCAGACTCGTCCCCGCGCCCCACCAGATACTTGCCCTTAGCCAGGTACGTTGAGACCCCTCGCCACACAACCTCCTCGTCCGCGTACGCCTCCACCACGAGCTCAACGGACGTTCCCTTTGCGTGCCCAGTCATGTTTTGCGCCCAAGCCAGGATGTTGAGTTGCTCCCCGGTGCGGATGGTTCGCGCCACACTCACCGAGTTCCGCAGGTGCACCATGCCCATCACCGGCAGCGGAAACTCCGCCGACACCATGAGCGCCATCGCCACCGGAAACCCCAGCACGTGCACATACCCCGCGGGCAGCACGTCGCTGACCGGCTCCCCAAGGAGCCTCTGATAATCGACGATATGGCTGGGTTCCCCCTTCACCCCACGCACCAGGTAGGTGACGTCGGGCAGGCGGAGCGTACTGGCCTCTACGGTCGGAACCGCCGATTTCCCAAACGGAAGCTTGGAGCTCACCGCGCCCGCGATGTCGTGGGGGGATGGAAGAACGGCCTTGCCATACAGTGCCGTGAGTCCGGGGACTGACGGCAGCTCAACGACTCGCGATGGCCTGTTGGCGGGTGTCAGTACGCTCATGCGCCCACCATATTCTGGCCGCAGACGCGCACGGTTACGCCGCTGATGCCACCCGAGGCGGGGGACGCCAGGAACGCGATCGTCTCTGCCACGTCCACGGGCTGTCCACCCTGCTGCAGGGAGTTCAAGCGGCGGGCAACCTCTCGGGTGGCGAATGGAATCTTGGCGGTCATCTTGGTCTCGATGAACCCGGGTGCCACGGCGTTTGCGGTTCCTCCGCGCTCGGCAAGGAGCGGCGAGGTAGAGGCAACCATCGCGATGACTCCCGCCTTTGAGGCGCCGTAGTTGGTCTGACCACGGTTGCCGGCAATACCGGACGTGGACGTGAGCGAGACAATGCGCGGCGCATTGGTGAAGTGCTCGGACGCCAGCAGCGCCTCGTTGATGCGGAGCTGCGACTCGATGTTCACAGCGATCACGGAATCCCACTTGGCGTTATCCATGTTGGCCAGCAGTTTGTCACGGGTGATACCCGCGTTGTGCACCACGATGTCGATCCCACCGTGCCTGGCCACAGCGTGTTCGATGATCTGTGCGCCGGCGTCGGGGACCGTGATGTCGAGCTGGAGCGCGGTGCCCTTGATCCTGTTTGCGACCTTGGACAAGGATTCACCGGCGGCGGGAACATCGACCGCCACCACTGTTGCTCCGTCGCGTGCCAGGGTCTCTGCGATGGCGGCGCCGATGCCCTGCGCGGCGCCCGTCACCACGGCGACCTTGCCAGCGAGCGGAGCCGCCCACGACTCGGGAACCTGACCAGCCTCGGACGAGACAGCCACGATTTGACCGTCCACGAACGCGGAACGGGAGGACAGGAAGAAGCGCAGAGCGCTCAGTGCGGAGGGGCTGGTAGCCGCACTATCGTCGGTAATTGAAATGGCGTTAGCCGTGGCGCCCGCGCGCAGCTCCTTGGCGAGCGAGCGCATGGCGCCGATCGCGCCGTTGCGCGCAGCGGCAACGGCAGGGGACAGACCGGCCGCGGCCGGACGGGTCACAAAGATGACGCGGCCGCTGGAAGCGACCGAGCGGAGCTGGGAACCGAGCGCGAGGATCGGTTCGGACAGGTCGCCGGGAGCGGTGACCTGCGTCAGGACAACGACAATCGCGGCCCACTTGGAACCCGAGGGTTCGACGGCCTGCCGGCGGACGTCGATGGACTCCGAGGAACCTGCACCATCCAGCAGGTAGGTGGCCACTGCGTCCGCATCGGAACCGGAACCCACAACTAGAACAGGGCCGGATACGAGTGCCTGACCGGCCTTGAAGCGGCGCAACTTGGCCGGCTGGGGCAGACCCAGCTTCTTGGCCAGCGACTTGCCGAATCCGCCGTTCACAAATGCGGTGTACTTGTCAGTCATGGTGCGCCTTTCAGTGAGCGGATTCGATGATTGCGGTTGCGCCAAGGCCGCCGGCCGCGCAGACGGAGATGAGCGCGCGGGCGGGCTTGCCAGTCTCGGCGGCCTTCTGGGAAACCAGTTTGGCGGCGGTCGCGATGATGCGGGCGCCGGTCGCGGCGAACGGGTGGCCTGCAGCCAGTGAAGACCCGGCCACGTTGAGCCTTGCGCGGTCCACGGTTCCGAGCGCTCCGTCGAGGCCAAGCTCGGTGCGGCAGTACTCCTCGTCCTCCCACGCTGCGAGCGTGGTCAGGACAGTGGAGGCGAAGGCCTCGTGGATCTCGAAGAAGTCGATGTCGTCCAGGGTGAGGCCGTTGCGCTTGAGCAGAACGGGGACGGCATGCGCCGGCGCCATGAGGAGGCCCTCGTGGCCGTGGACAAAGTCCACGGCAGCGGTCTGCGCGTCAACAAAACGGGCTAGGACCGGAAGGTTGCGCTGCGCTGCCCACTCGCGGGTGCTCACAAGCACCGTGGACGCGCCGTCGGAGAGAGGAGTGGAGTTTCCGGCGGTCATGGTCGCGGGGGCCGACAGGGAGTTGCCGAACACTGTCTTGAGGGAACCCAACTTCTCTGCAGTGGAGTCCGCGCGCATGTTCTGGTCCGCAGCCAAGCCCTTAAACGGGGTGACGAGGTCGTTGAAGAAGCCCTCGTCATACTTGGCAGCCAAGTTCACGTGGGAGTTCAGCGCGATCTCGTCCTGAGCCTCGCGCGAGATTCCCCACTTGGCGCTCGTGATGGCCTGGTGCTCGCCCATGGATAGTCCCGTGCGGGGCTCATCGGTGCGCGGGGTTGCTGGGGAGAAGTCTGCGGGGCGGATCGAGGCGAATGCCTTGACGCGCTGGCCGAGCGACTTGGCGTGCGAGGCCTTGAGCAGGGCCTTGCGCAGGCCGTCCGACACCGCGATGGGGGCGTCGGACACTGTGTCGGTTCCGCCCGCGATGGCGGAGTCGATCTGGCCCAGGCGGATCTTGTTAGACACAGTGATGAAGGCTTCAAGGCCCGTGGCGCATGCCTGCTGTAGGTCGAATGCGGGGGTGGCGGGGGAGAGCGACGAGCCGAGCACACACTCACGGATCAGGTTGAAGTCGCGCGAGTGCTTGAGGACGGAACCACCCACGACCTCCCCGATGGTCTCGCCCTGCAAACCGAACCGAGCTACGAGTCCCTCGAGCGCGGCCGTGAACATCTCCTGGTTCGAGGCATCAGCGTATTTGGTTCCGGCCTTGGCAAACGGAATGCGGTTGCCGCCAACGATGACGGCGTCCTTCAGAGTGGGGGACTGAACGGTGCTGGACTGAGCGGTAGTTGGTGCCTTCTCAGGTGAAACGGCCACGGGTTCTCCTCGCGTCTTTGCTAAGTGTGAATTGCTGGGGTTTCTTGCGGGTGATCTTTAGCCGGCGGGACTTAGGTCTATTGAGTTGGACCGCCGCGAGATCTTTATAGAACTCAGAGTACCTGATACTCTGAGTATCGTGAGTTCAATCACGGAAAAATCAACGGATGACGGACGCTCCACCCGATGGGAAGGGCACCGTGCACAGCGGCGCGAGGAACTAGCTCGAGCCGCGCGCAAGGCTGTTCACCTCCACGGGACCGACATCTCCATGGATGACATCGCAACATTTGCGGGCACCTCGAAGTCGATCGTCTATAGATACTTCAATGACAAGCCCGGACTCCAGCGGGCCGTCGGTGAAGCAGTCATGCAGCAGATCCACGAGTCGCTCGCGGTTGCGGCCACCCAAGCAGCCACCCCCAAAGAGGCGCTGCGGTCCATGGTTGCTAGCTACCTAGGAACCATCGACCACTCTCCCAACGTCTACTACTTCATCACGCGAGACGCGCCGGGTCTACCCTTGCTCGACTCGATGATTGAGATCGTGGCCTTCCCATTCGCACAGGAAATGAAGGTCCCACTCTCCGAAGCCCACGCCTGGGCGGCAGGAGCAGTGGGGTTTGTCCGCGGAACCGGCGAATGGTGGCTCGAAGCAAAGAGCGCTGAGGACGCCGACCTCACGGCACTGCCAACACTTGATGACCTCACGGAATCAATCACCACTTGGCTGTGGTCAGGACCGGTCATGGAACTGGTCCGCTCCCGCACACACCACACCAAAACCACATAAATATAGCCAACGTCAAAGCCCCGCAACCCAAGAGGCTAGCCACAAAGGAGTGAGCAATGACTGCCGTAAGCGACCGACCGTCCACTATGGAGAAGAGCCACGAAGACGCTCGGGTCAACCTGCCGTACTTGGAGGACCGACTCCTTGGACGCTGGAAGGACCTGCGTAAGATCTCACGTGATTTCGCGCGTGATCCACGCATCCAACGCGATCCTTCGCTACCCATGGAACAGCACCGTGAGCGCGTCCTCGAGCAACTAAAGATCCTCGTCACGGAGGCACAGGTGCTCCGCGCGTTCCCCGAGCGCCTTGGTGGCAAGGACGACGCCGGCGGAGGTATCGCGGGATTTGAGGAGCTAGTCGCCGCTGACCCGTCGCTCCAAATCAAGGCTGGCGTCCAATGGGGACTCTTCTGCGCGGCGATCCACCACCTCGGCACCGCGGAGCAGCACGACCGCCTCTTGGGCGCTGCAATGCGCCTCGAGGTACCCGGAGCATTTGCCATGACCGAGATCGGGCATGGCTCGGACGTTGCCTCGATCGCAACCACGGCCACCTTCAACCCGGAGACCCAAGAGTTCGACCTCCACACTCCGTTCCGTGCAGCGTGGAAGGACTACCTCGGAAACGCGGCAAAGCACGGTGTGGCAGCCGTCGTGTTTGCGCAGCTCATTACCGGCGGCGTGAACTACGGCGTGCACGCGTTCTACGTGCCGGTCCGTGAAATCAACGAGGACGGCTCTGCAGGAGCAATGCTCCCCGGAGTCTCCTCAGAGGACGACGGCCTCAAGGGTGGCCTCAACGGAATCGACAATGGGCGCCTCGCGTTCGACCACGTCAAGGTCCCACTAGAGAACCTGCTCGCCCGCTACGGCCAGGTCGCTGAGGACGGCAGCTACACCTCACCGATCGACTCTCCCGGTCGCCGCTTCTTCACTATGCTGGGCGCTCTCGTGCAGGGGCGTGTATCCCTCGACGGAGCCGCTGGTTCGGCTTCCAAGATCGCGCTCAAGACGGCAATCACGTACGGAAACCAGCGCCGCCAGTTCACCGGTGCGAGCGAGACCGACGAGACCGTGCTGATGGACTACCAGACTCACCAGCGCCGCCTCCTTCCACTGCTCGCAGAGGTCTACGCAGGGCACTTTGCGCACGACAGCCTGCTGGACCTGTTCCACGCCGTGTTCTCGGAGGAGGGCATGGACACCCCAGAGTCCCGTGAAGACCTGGAAACGCTGGCCGCGGCACTCAAGCCTGTGTCGACCTGGCGTGCGCTGCACACCCTGCAGACGGCGCGCGAGGCCTGCGGTGGTGCTGGATTTATGGCTGAGAACCGGTTGGTTCAGTTGCGTCAGGACATGGACATCTATGTGACGTTCGAGGGCGACAACACCGTGCTGCTGCAGTTGGTGGGCAAGCGGCTGTTGTCGGACTACGCCAAGCAGTTCAAGGGCATCGACGGCATCAACATGGCCCGCTTTGTCATCGAGCGTGCGGGGGACACCGTTCTGTACAAGACGCCGCTCAACCGGGCAGTCCAGTCGATCCTGGACACCGGCTCCAAGCGCCGCTCCGCCTCCGAACTCCAGGAAGAGACGACCCAGCGCGAGCTCCTGTCCGGCCGCGTCGAGGCCATGGTGGAGAAGCTCGCTGCGGACCTGCGCCCAGCATTCAAGATGAACCAGGCTGACGGTGCCGCACTGTTCAACGACCACCAGGTCGAGCTCATTGAGGCCGCAAAGGCCCACGCCGACCTCGTCCAGTGGGAGGCCTTCACCAAGGCACTGACCACGATCGAGGATACTGAGACTCGTACCGTTCTCACCTGGGTCCGTGACCTGTTCGCTTTCACCACACTTGAGAAGAACCTAGCCTGGTACCTGATCAACGGCCGCCTGTCCGCCCAGCGTGCGGAGACCGTTACCTCGTACATCAACAGGTTGCTGGCTCGCCTGCGCCCGCACGCCCAGGACCTCATCGACGCGTTCGGATACGACGATGACCTGGTGCGCGCAACGATCATCAGCGGTGTGGAGCAGGAACGTCAGGACGAGGCTCGGGGCTACTTCCGCATGCAGCGTGCAAGCGGAGACGCCCCACGCAGCGAGAAGTCACTGAAGAAGACCAAGCGCTGAATCCCCCTTTAGCGCGTTCCATAGGCCAGGCAGAGGAAACTCTGCCTGGCCTTTCTTCATCACAAATTATCGTTTTGGCTAGCGGGAACTATTCCAAATCGGTGATAGTTATTACCAGTACTCACATCCAAGTGAGTGTTCCAGCCGCTCCACAATGGGGCAGGCGGGCGACCTAAACACTTTCGAGAAAGGCCATTGTGGACAACCCTGGTCATAGTCCCAACCACCTCCCTGACGCCGCACGCACAGTAGCGAGCGGAACGAACGCTAGGGAGGTGGACACATGGTAATCATCTCCATCCTCGTTGGACTCTTGCTCATAGCGGCCTGTGCGATGTTCGTCGCCGCCGAGTTCTCGCTCATGACGGTGAACAAGAACAACGTCAAGGCAGCGGTCGAGCAGGGAGATAAAAAGGCGGAGGGAGTCCTCAAGGGGCTCACCACGCTTTCCACCCAGCTCTCAGGTGCCCAGATCGGCATTACCGTCACGAACCTCGGTATCGGATTCGTGGCCGAGCCTGCCCTCGCAACCCTTCTCAGCCCCGCCTTGCAGGACTGGGGAATGTCGAGCGGACAGGCCCGTACCGTATCGGTCACCCTTGCCCTGGTGCTGGCAACCTCGCTCACCATGATCTTTGGTGAGCTCGTGCCCAAGAACCTCGCTCTGGCCAAGCCACTCGAGGTCGCACGACGAGTAACCGGATTCCAGCGCGGTTTCACCAAAGCAACCATGATCCTCATCCGTTTCTTCAACGGAACAGCCAACAAGATCCTCGGCTGGTTCAACATCGAAGCGCAGGAAGAGCTCGCCTCCGCACGATCGGCAGAGGAACTCGGCTACTTGGTCCGCCACTCGGCAAACCAAGGCGTCATGCCGTCGCAGACCGCGCAGCTCGTGGCTCGGTCCCTTGCTTTTGGTGAGCGCCGAGCCCACGACGCGATGACCCCGCGCTCGCGGATGGTCTCCGTCACCAAGGACACCCCTGTCAACGAGCTGCTGTCGCTCGCCAAGCAGACCGGCTTCTCACGTTTCCCCGTTCTGGAGCCGGGAGCGCGCGAGGTCGACGGCATGGTGCACGTGCGCCAAGCGTTGACCGTGCCGTTCTCACAGCGCCCGAAGGCGGTAGTCGGGGACGTCATGGGTGCGGCAAACCTCATCCCGGACACTGTCGAGCTGGACGACCTCATGGACATCCTCCGCGATGGCTCACTCCAGATGGCGATCGCCATCGACGAGTCCGGCGACATCGCGGGGCTGATCACCCTTGAAGACCTCGTAGAGGAGCTCGTGGGCGAGGTGCGCGACGAGCACGACCCAGACAGTGGCGAGATCGAGTTCGTTTCCACGCACGAATGGAACGTTGACGCATCTATCCGTCCCGACGAGCTCGATGACGCAATCAACTTCGATATCCCCGAACACGAGGACTACGAAACTCTGGCTGGCCTGGTGACCCTTGAACTTGGGCGCCTCGCAAACGTTGGAGACACCGTGTACGTCAGTGAATCGGGCGAACTCTCCCAAGAACAGTTCGGCCCCGACGAATCGGGAAGCAAACCTCGGTACATCCGCCTGATGGTGACGGAAATGGACGGGGTGCGCATCGAGCGCCTCCTCGTTTCGCTCCACGGCGAGTCCAAGGACTCCAAGGACTATGCACGGCACGGTAAGGGAGGCTCGCGATGAACTGGTCTGAACTTGGTTTTGGTCTCCTGCTGACCGCGGTGCTCCTAGCCTGCAATGCGTTCTTTGTGGGCGCAGAGTTTGCGCTCATCGGAGCGCGGCGCTCAATCATCGAACCGAAGGCTCAGGAGGGCGGTCGCGCCGCCAAGATGACCCTGTGGGCGATCGAGAACGTCTCGTTCATGATGGCCGCAGCACAAATGGGTATCACCGTGTTCTCGCTGCTCCTCGGTGCGGTGTCGGAACCGATGATCGCTCACGCAATCGAGGGCCCATTTGCCTCGTTGGGGATTCCTGCGAACCTAGTGCACCCTGTAGCGGTGGCGATCACGCTCGCGTTCATCACCTATCTCCACGTAGTGCTCGGCGAGATGGTGCCCAAGAATATTGCGATTGCCGGCCCAGAGAAGACCGCGCTTGTGCTCGGCCCGATCCTCGTGGTCATCGCGATGATCTTCAAGCCCATCCTGTGGACCTTCAACGGAATCGGTAACTCGATTCTGCGCCTTATGCGAGTGGAGCCTGCCAACGAGGTCGCAACCGTCTTTACCCGGGACGAGGTGGCTGACCTTGTTGAGGAATCGCAGGACGGCGGCATGATCTCTGAGGAAGACGAGCAGCTCCTGCTCAGCGCGCTCACGTTTGAGTCCAGATCCGTAGAAAACATCGTCATCCCCATGGACAAGATGCGCACGCTTGAGGCTGGTTTCACTGCCTCCCGGGCTGAGGAGGTAGCCCTCGCGGGCTTCTCCCGCTTCCCCGTGGTGGGTGCGGATGGAATGCCGTTCGGCTACGTTCACATCAAGGATTTCCTTGACCTCCCCGAGCACGAGCGCGACCTGCCCGTGTCTTCCGACATCGTGCGTGCGATGCCCGTCTTGTCCATCACGGATTCGTTGCAGGCTGTCCTCGGCCGCATGCAGCGCGAGGGCGCGCACCTTGCTCTCGTGGCCTCGGAAAATGGTGTGGCTGGCGTCATCACCCTTGAGGACGTCCTTGAGGAACTGGTCGGTCAGATTCGCGACGATTCCCGCGCTGCCCGTAAGTAACTCCCGATTCGTGGCGGGTAACTCCGAGTGGGTTGCCCGCCACGGGCGTATCTGTGTGCTGAAAGAGCACCAAACTCGTCCCGCGAGTAGCGTGAGAAGCGGAGCAGCAAAGACCGCATCGAGAACCCGCACGGCGGGCCAGGTGCTTAGGTTGAAGTGAGGGACGATGGCCCAGGAACTAGCCAAACTCGTAGAGATAGAGCACGCCACTGCAGTGCGATTTACTAGGGTGTTTACGGTAGGTGACTGGGCGCTATGGAAGCTCCTCACTGAACGAGACCTAGTCAAGCAATGGTTTCCGCAGGAGTACACGTTTGAACCCTGGGGTGGCGGCGAAATCCAGTTTCACTCAGACGAAGCTGAGGGGCTAGAAGAGGGCGTCATCGTCCAACACGAGGCACCGCACCACCTCGTATTCACGTGGGGCGAGAACGAAATCTCCTACTTTGTGGAACCGCTCGACGACGACAACGTCCGGTTCTACCTCCAAGACACGCTGGCGCACCCCAACGAGGCAGCGCGGAATGCTGCAGGTTGGGAACTCTGCCTTGCGGACCTAGAACGACTCACCAAGGGGCAAACACCCGCACTGTTCGACATGGACGAGTGGAAACGACACTACGCCGCATACCAGCAGGCTGGTTTTGCCTCGGGCGCGGACGTCCCCGGGCTTGATGAGTAGCCGGTATAGGCCGACCCGAGGAACTTGTTTGCAGGTGCGGGCCTAAAAGGAAAAAGCCGCGGCAGGATCGTCGGAAAGCGCAGCGGAAATGCGGCCACGCATTTCCTGACTCATCTGCGGCAGGTCATCCAACTCGAACCAGCGGGCCTGAACGTTCTCGCCGTCCGCAGGGTAGGGGTCACCGGACACCCAATCAAAGTGGAAGGTGAGGTCCAGGTACTGCGTGACATCGCCGTTCTCGTAGGTGACGGGGCTGGTCACCGCTACGAGCGCCAGCTTAGTGGGGGTGACCACCACGTTTGCTTCCTCCAGCGCCTCGCGGGCACCGGCCACGGCGGGATGCTCGCCCGGATCGATGATCCCGGTCACCGGAGTCCACTTCAGGTTGTCCGCACGCTGCACGAGCAAGATTTCAGTGCCCCTGGTGATCACCGCAGTGACGCCAGAAAGCCACAGTGGATCGGTACCAATCTTGGAACGCAGGGACACAACAAAGTCTGGGATAGCCATGACTCGAAGTATAGGCGCGTGGTGAGGCGCAATCAGGGCAGAAGTGCCGCAAAGGTCAGGGGGTTCCCTGATACTTTTCGCTAGGAAATGCCACTAGGCTTGAGGCAGACATCAAGACCACATCACCGCTGCTGCACGCAGCGGAGCAAAAGGAAACACAATGACTACGAACAACCCTTACAACGCGGGCCAAGACGGCTCGGACGGCTCGCCCTACGCTAACACCCAAGGCAACGCCGGCGGCTCCAACCCCTACGGCCAGCAGTACGGAGAGTCCGCATACGGATCCGAGTACTCCAACACCCAGGGCGGCACTGCCAGCAACGGCTCCCAGTACGGCGTGCCAAACTACGGTGGACAGCAGCCCTACGGCCAGCCACAGTACGGGCACCAGGACTACAGCCAGGCTCCGGCTGACCAGGGTTACGGCCAGCAGGGCTACGGTCAGGCATCTTACGGGCAGGTACCTTACGGTCAGGCACCTTACGGTCAGCAGGGGTATGGCCAGCCAATGTACGCCGGCGGCTACGCTGTGGGCACCAAGTCGAAGCTGGTTGCGGGACTGCTCGGCATCTTCCTTGGCAGCCTTGGCGTTCACAACTTCTACCTCGGACGCATGGGCCGCGCATGGGCGCAGCTCCTGATCTCCCTCCTGAGCCTTGGAATGCTCGCCTGGGCAGTTGGCATCTGGGGTCTCATCGAGGGAATCCTGATCCTAGCCTCGCAGCCGGGAACCCAGTGGCACCGTGACGGTCAGAACCTCGAACTAGTCGACTAGGTCCGGCAAACTCTACACAGCGCCGCGGACAGCCTCCTTGTGGGGTTTGGCCGCGGCGCTTTTGTGTGCCCCCACTTCGGGTGGCGGCTTCCTTCCGTTGGCGCCCCACCTTCGAGTTGCCTTGTACCGCTGCCGACACCTCACCTTCGGCGAGTGCCGCCGTTAGGTATCGAGTGCCGTTCCCGCGCGACGGCACTCGCTACCAATAGGCGGCACTCGCGAGCAGAAGGATGGGTGAGCTCGGTCGAGTGAGGCGTGGTTGGGGGAGTGTGGGGATGCTGGATGGGGTTCGAGGTACGGACTCGGGGAGGTGGGGTGGGGCCGACCTTGGGAGGGGCGCTACGGGTTGCACTTGGCGGCGAGGACCGCGGCCAAGGGAACATCGTCGCGCCAGGGTTCGAGGTTCCAAGTGTCCTTGGTCGGCGCGCCCAGCACATGGCATTTGAACTGCTTCTCCATCATGCTTTCGCCAGATGCAGACTGGCCTGCGGAGTTGGGCTCGGTTCCATCCCCTTTCTCTGCCCCGTCACCTACAGTGGCGGCGGAGTCGGCGTCGGGGGCGAGCCGCAGGACGCTGGGCCAGCCGAACTCGAGCACCGTCATGCCACCGGTGCGGCCCCACACGGACGGCGTGACCACGAGCGATTTCCCGCCCTCTCGCTCACCCCACGCGGCGGAGCTGGCGGCATCCCGCCCGATCGTCAGCGTTGCAGGCGCTGGCGTTGTTGGCGAGGTGATGGCCGCGGAGTCGTCGGCATCCTCAATGGGGGAATCCGTGGATTCCGCGGCTCGGACGAGGACGGTTGTGGAAGACTGCGCGCTCGCGGCAGCGGAGCCGTCCCCCGACTCGTCCTGGGAGAGGAACTCAAGTGCGGAGTCGCTGCCATCGCGCGGCTCGGCAAACCCGACGAGGAGAACCTCGCCGTCCACGAACCCTGCAGTGCCGTCGATCTGCTTGGATAGGCGCCCGGAGCCAACGAACTCGACCTCAAGATCGTGGCCGGCAGGAGCCGTGAGCGTGACGCCGAGCTCAGGGCGGGCGGAGCCGCCGAGCGACACCTCGGGGTCCGCCGTAACGGTGAAGCCCTCGGTACCAAACTGAACAACAGCGCTCACGGTCGGCGCGAGTGCCACCTCAGCAGTGGGGCTCGAAGACCCCTCGGACGGGGCGCTAGAACTCGTCGAAGAAGGTGGGGTGGTTGGGCTTTGCCCGCCCGCCGAGCACCCTGCCGACGAGACGAAAAGAGCGAGGGTGACCACGATCGTCGAAAAGCGGTAAGACATACAACTCAGCGTGACATACCGGCGTCGCGCTGCAAAAGACCCGACGGGTCAAGCGCGTAACGACGCGAACAACACACCGCAAGTCGTCTCGAACCCGGCATCGGGCCGTCCACGCACTCGCCGCAACGGATAGAATCGAGGGGTCTTGCCGCTGCCCGCACATAATCGGTTGGGACAGCGCCGCGCACATACTCATGAGGGAACGAATGACTGCCTCCAGCAAGCCCACCCTGGACACCGTCGACTACGCAGCGAGCACTCCGGACGAGGAACAGCCTTACGCCTCGCTCGGTCTCAAGCCCGAGGAATACCAGCAAATCCGCGACATTCTCGGTCGACGTCCAACCGCAGCCGAACTGGCAATGTACTCGGTCATGTGGTCCGAGCACTGCTCCTACAAGTCCTCCAAGGTGCACCTGAAGAAGTTCGGTGCCAAGGTAACCGACGAGATGAAGGAGCACCTCCTCGTTGGAATCGGTGAGAACGCTGGCGTCGTCGACATTGGAGACGGCTGGGCGGTGACCTTCAAGGTCGAATCCCACAACCACCCCTCCTTTGTTGAGCCATACCAGGGTGCAGCAACCGGCGTTGGCGGAATCGTCCGCGACATCATCTCCATGGGCGCACGCCCGGTAGCCGTGATGGACCAGCTCCGCTTCGGCGACGTCAACCACCCAGACACCGCTCGCGTTGTCCACGGCGTGGTCTCCGGCGTAGGCGGATACGGCAACTCGCTCGGCCTGCCAAACATCGGTGGAGAACTCGTCTTTGACGCGTCCTACCAGGGCAACCCGCTTGTGAACGCGCTCGCTGTCGGAGTGCTCCGCCACGAGGACATCCACCTCGCCAACGCCTCCGGAGTGGGCAACAAGGTCATCCTGTTCGGTGCGCGCACCGGTGGTGACGGAATCGGTGGCGCATCCATCCTCGCGTCCGAGACGTTCGAGGACGGCGTCCCAGCTAAGCGCCCATCGGTGCAGGTCGGCGACCCATTCATGGAGAAGGTACTCATTGAGTGCTGCCTCGAGCTATACAAGGCTGGTGTGGTTGAGGGCATCCAGGACCTCGGCGCAGCGGGAATCTCCTGCGCAACCTCCGAGCTGGCGTCCAACGGTGACGGCGGAATGCACGTGTGGCTGGATGACGTCCTGCTGCGCGACCCATCGCTCAACGCGGGCGAGATCCTCATGTCGGAATCGCAAGAGCGCATGATGGCTGTTGTCACCCCAGAAAAGCTCGACGAGTTCATGGCAATCACCGGCAAGTGGGACGTAGAGTCCTCCGTGGTCGGCGAAGTCAATGACTCGGGCCGCCTCACCATCGACCACCACGGCCAGCGCATCGTGGACGTTGACCCCAAGACAGTGGCCCACGAAGGCCCAACCTACAACCGTCCATACGCACGCCCAGCGTGGCAGGACGGCCTGAACCTTGACACGAACATTGCCGCTGGGCTGGCTCGCCCAACCACGGGTGACGAGCTGCGTGACGCCGCTCTGGCCACGCTTGGTTCGCCAAACCACGCGTCCAAGGAATGGGTCACCAACCAGTACGACCGCTTTGTTCAGGGAAACACCGCGCTTGCGCAGCCTGACGACGCCGGCGTGATCCGCGTGGACGAGTCCACCAACCTTGGAATCGCACTAGCGACCGACGCATCGGGACGTTACTCCAAGCTCGACCCACGTACCGGCGCTGCCCTTGCACTGGCAGAGGCATACCGTAACGTCGCTGCCTCGGGTGCCCGCCCGCTGGCCGTCACCGACTGCCTCAACTTTGGTTCCCCGGAAGACCCGGACTCGATGTGGCAGCTGGTCGAGGCAATCGAAGGCCTCGCGGACGCGTGCCTTGAACTTGCCGTACCAGTGACCGGTGGAAACGTCTCCCTGTACAACGGAACTGGTGAACCTGGACAGATCGATTCCTCGATCCACCCAACCCCAGTGGTTGGTGTGCTCGGTGTGCTCGACGACGTGACCCGTTCCGTGAGCTCCGGCTTCCGCAACGAGGGCGACGCCATCTTCCTGCTCGGCACCACGCGTGACGAACTCGATGGCTCCGCTTGGGCCGAGGTTGCACACCAGCACCTCGGTGGCGTGCCTCCAATCGTGAACCTGGCTGCCGAGAAGGCTCTTGCTGGTGTGCTGATCAACGCGGCACGTGACTCGATCGCTTCCGCAACGCACGACCTCTCCGAGGGTGGACTCATCCAGGCTGTTCTGGAGTCCGCAATCCGCTTTGGCACCGGTGCTCGCATCTCGGTGGCCGGCGTGGTTGAGCGTGACGGTGTCTCCGAGTTCGCGGCGCTGTTCTCCGAGTCCACCGCACGCGCGATCGTTGCAGTTCCACGCGGCGAGGAAGCTCGCTTCCAGGACGCATGCGTGGGCCGCTCGGTTCCGTTCCTCAAGATCGGTGAGACCGGCCACGAGGTAGACGGCGTTCCAGCAGTCGAGGTCGAAGGCCTGTTCACAGTTCCCGTGGCCGAGGCCTCCGAGGTCTTCAAGGCGACTCTGCCGGCGATCTTTGGCTGAGAGACCTAACTAGCTAGACCATCGAGAGGGGCCCGTAGGTTTCTAAACCTGCGGGTCCCTCACTGTGTTGAGGCGCTGAATTGCCGGCACGATGACCGGCAGGTTGCTGCCGGTTCTTGCTACAAGGCACCAAATCTGCGACCTTACGAGGAAAAGCGGCAAGATATTGCCGAATGCTTAGCGCTGATGGATACTGGGGTTGTCCAATGCTTTAAATCGGCAGAATGCTGCCGAATCCAAACGTGGGGTGGTGTACGTGGACGCAGCAGAAGTCGGTAAGGCCCTCCGGGCTGCCCGAAAGTCTCTGGGCGTGACCCAGCGCGACGCCGCTGAGCTGGCGGGAATGTCCGAGCGGACGGTGCGCGACATTGAACGGGGGAGGGCTAGTGCCAGTTTCTCCGCATATCTGGATCTCGCAGATGTGGTGGGGGCGACCATCCAGGTGACGAGAGCGGGTAGCGATGGATACTGACCAAATCGGGCGCTCGTCCGTTGCTGACGTGTACAAGGGAGAACGTCTCGCTGCAACGCTGACGCGGACTTCGCGGGCAGTTACATTCCAATACCTTGAGGACTACGCGCAGAAAGGCTTACCTCCGGTTGCTCACAGCCTGCCGGTTCTAGGTGGCGGTGAGCGGGTTGTCACGGAGAACGGGGCGTTGCCTGCGTTCTTTGCGGGCTTGCTCCCTGAGGGTTTCCGGTTTTCTCAGTTGGCCCACGAACTGAAGGTCTCGACGAGCGACGAGTTCCGACTCCTCCTCGCCGTGGGTGCCAATGTGCCCGGTGACGTGCGGATCCTCCCGCACGGTGTTGACCCCCAGCTGGACCTTGGCCTAGACGCCGAGGTCGACATCGATAGCGGTCTGGACTTCTCTGAGTACATCGGCAAGCTTGACCCGGTTTCCTTGCCAGGATTCCAGGGAAAAATCAGCGCACGGCGCGCGCGGCGAGCAATCACCGCGCGTGGACGGGCCGTGGCGACGGACAGGTCCTCGGCTCCCGCCCAAGCGAGCTCCGACCAGTACATACTCAAATACGACGCGCCAGGCCTGCCGCTGCTGTCACGCAATGAGCTGGCGCACCTTGATGCAGCGCGGATCATGGGCATCCCGGTGGAGGTTGCTGAACTGTGTACTGACGTACACGGAAGGGAGGGGCTGCTTGCCAGGCGCTTCGACCGGGTTGTACTCCCAGGCCAGCTACACATCACAAGGCTTGCAATGGAGGACGCGGGGCAGCTGCTCAACATCCCGCCTGCGGCCAAGTATGACCCCAGTACGGAGGAAGTTTCTGAGGCGTTGGTCGGCGCGTGCGCAGCGAAGCCTGTTGCACGGCGCAATATCTTCATGCAAAGCGCCTTTGCCTACTTCACCGGGAACGGCGATCTCCACGCCAAAAACTACTCGGTCCTTCAGGGCGTGGACGGGGTGTGGACCATGGCACCGATCTATGACATCCCGAGCACATATGTGTACGGCGACAAGGAGATGGCGTTGAGCATTTGCGGACGCAAGCGGGATCTGCGTCTTGCCCACTGGTTGGAGTTTGCTGACGCGATCGGGCTGCCTCGGAAGGCCGCGGTGACGGCGCTGCGCAAAGTCCTCAGAGCCGCGGAGCGAGTGGATCTCGGTCAGGTGGGATACTCCGGATCGACTCTGCGCGGGGCACAGCGCGCACTTGAGCATCGTCGGGATGGTGTCGAGCGGGATCTGAGCGCTCTCTAGCCTTGCGCGCCGTCACAAAGGTCGGCACAGAGCGTGGGCGAGAACACGTTTACCGGCAAGCGAACAGGAACCGGGAATAAGGTCCCCGAATCTTTCTGACAAACCGTAAAATCCCTGATGGGGGCGCTGCGAACACCGCCAAAAACCGCCCGGTAGAGGTTGTCCCGTGGGGTGACTTTAGGCCCAAACAGGCTTACCGTTGAAAGTGGCTTAGGGAAACAAAACAAAGGGCCACCGCATCTGGCAACGGACGCCCGGGCGGGTGAGGGGAACACTGCATTCGCCCGTACACGGGCAGAGAGTTGGTAACCATGGCACGTCTACAGGACAAGGTAGTCATCATCACCGGTGGTGCCGGTGGAATTGGCAAGGGCATGGCACTTGCTGCCGCCAAGGAGGGCGCAAAGATTGTTCTTGTCGACCTCAACCCTGAGGCGGGCGCAGCGGCGCTTAAAGAGGTGCAGGAACTCTCGCCAGAATCGTCGTTTATCCAGTTTGACCTGACTGAGCACGACAAGCTCAAGGCAATGGTTGAGGACGTTGTGGCAAAGTATGGCCGCCTCGACGGACTGATCAACAACGCTCACGTGTCCCGCCAGGTTCCTTACATGGAGACCACGGACGACGTCATGGCGCTGTCGTTCAACACCGGCTTCTACCCAACCCACTACCTCATGCAGGCATCGATCCCTCACCTTGAGAAGACCAAGGGCTCGATCATCAACTTCGCTTCGGCCGCAGGCATCAAGGGTCACGCGACCCAGAGCTCCTACGCCGCCGCCAAGGAAGCCATCCGCGGCCTGTCCCGCGTGGTTGCCAATGAGGTTGCGCCGCTCGGCATCAACGTAAACATCATCGCCCCTGTGGCCAAGACCGAGGGCGTTGCCAAGTGGGCCGAGGCTCAGCCTGAGTACTACGAGCGCGTGCGCGCGGGCATCCCACTGGGCCGCTTTGGCGACCCAGCCACTGACATCGGACCTGTCGCAGTCTTCCTGCTCTCCGACGACTCCAACTACATGACCGGCCAAACCCTGTCCGTAGATGGCGGCTCGCTCATGCTCTACTGATCAGCTGATCGCTTGATCATCTGATTTTCGACGATTGGGCCGGCTCCCAGCGCACCGCGCGGGGGCCGGCCCAGTTGCGTGTGGTCGGGTTTTTGGCGATGGTGTCTGCGGGCTGGAGAAACTCTTCACCCGTAAACAAGAAGGCATAAGATCCACATAGAATTCTCAGCAAAGGTGGAGCGGACATGCAGTCAAAGTTCGATGTTGTGGTGATCGGCGGGGGAGCCATGGGCTCGGCCGCGGCATGGCAGCTGGCCAAGCGCGGGCGTAGTGTTGCGCTGCTCGAACAGTTTGGGCCGGCGCACGCGAACGGTTCGTCCCACGGTGGATCGCGGATCTATCGGGCCACCTACTCGCAGAGCGAGTACCTAGACCTCATGGCACAGGCGCTGCCCATGTGGGACGACCTCGAAGAGGAGTCGGGCGCCAAGCTCCTGACCCGAGTGGGCCTTGTCTCGCATGGCTTCCCACCCCACGACTTCGAGGAACCCATGCGTGCGCACGGGATTCCGTTGGACGTGCTGAGCGCCGAGGAAGCAGAGGAACGCTGGCCTGGCATGAAGTTCGAGGGCAAGGTCCTCTACGAGCACTCCACGGCCGGACGCGTGAACGCGGACCTCACGCTCGCGGCTCTGCAGCACCGCACCGCCAAAATGGGCGGGGAGATCCACCACAACACCAAGGTCTTGGACGTCCAGCACGTCCGCAACGGCATGATCATCGAAACCACCAACGGTGTGTTCCTTGCCGACCGTGTGGTGCTCGCCGCGGGCGGATGGACCAACAAACTGGCTCCCAAACTTCTTGGGCTCGAAGGGGCCTTGCCACTCAGCGTGGTCGAGGTCGCGCCGGCCCACTTCCAGATAAAGGCGACGTTCGCGGACGCGACAGCCGACCCAGCCACCCACCCAGCGGAGGGTGAGGGGGAGGGCAAGGGAATCGTCGAGAATCAGATGACGGTGGCCAACTGGCCAGCGTTCACCCACGACCATGCGCCCACTAATCCCGTCACGGGTGAGCCAACCCGCTGGCCCGGAATCGTGTACGGGCTGGGGACCGACGGCGAGGGCATCAAGGTCGGGTTCAACGCGTACGGGCGGATCACCGATCCGGACGAGCGCACGTGGCAGCCCCGAGAGGGCGACCTCGAACTGCACGCCGACTATGTGCGCGAGTGGTTGCCAGGGCTCGTGCCTGAATCCGCGGAGTTCATGTCCTGCACCTACACTCGCACGCCATCCGATGACTTCCTGCTCGACCGCGTGGGGCGCGTGATTGTGGCGTCTCCGTGCTCGGGCCACGGCTTCAAGTTCACGCCGGTTCTGGGAAAGATGATTGCTGATCTGGCGTGTGAGGACATTGACGCACCGGTGCAGGGGAGACCAGAGCTGTTCGCGTTGCGGGCGCTGCTGGGCTGAGGGTTTGCCTGCGGGGCGGGTGGGCTCAGGGATTACCGGCGCGTGCAGGTGGGCGGTTGCTGGAGGCTGGTTGCGGCGCCACAGCAGCAGGCTGGAGAGGGACTGTCTCAATAGGGTCTCAATAGTCGCCCAGCAGGCCTCTCTGGCCATTTACCAACCTTTTGGACGGTAGAATTTGTGGCGTGATTCAGGGGGCAAATACGCAGGTGGAGGGCGCTAAAGGCGATCCTCCGGACGATCGAACATCCAACCGGGCCACTGGCCAGGCTAAACCGGGCCAACGGGCAGCGGGTTGGGCCAGATGGGTTGTCCTCGCCGCACTGGGGCTCGTTGCTATCGCACTCGTGTCCCTCGCCGTGGGAAGCAGGCCCTACGATTCGATCCGCGTGTGGGGCGCAACGGTGGCCGCAGTGTTTGGCGCGGCGGGCGTGAGCTCGATCCTGGTCCGCGCATGGAACAGAAACCCGTGGTCCTCGCTTGGATGGGGCGTGGCAGTCGCCGCGATTTCCTATTCGCCCATGGTGTGGGTGAAACACGGGTGGTCCTACGTCTTTGTCTTGCTGGGCGTCTCTGCGGCGCTTTCCTTCGCGTTTTACCAGTTGGCAAAGCGCTAAGTAAGCCAGAGAGCGTCTCAGTTTTAGCGTAACGCGCTTGAACATCGGATGTCTGTGTGGCACAGTAGTCCCAGCGCCACCCGTCCTCGCACGTCAATGCAGATCGCGACAGGGTCCGGAATGGCGCATAACCGCGCTACGAACACCCGCAACGCAGCACGACGCGCAAGGAGCATTCATGTCCCAGCAGCACGCCAACGAGTCCTCGGCTGAGCTTTCGGCCGCGCCTACGGCTGTGCCCGAGGCGAGCGCTGAGCCATCAGGCTCTTCTCAGACCTCAGACATCCAACCTCTGGCGAGCGAGGTCTGGTGTGGGCCTCTTGGCGCACTGCAACAGGGCGGCCTGGCTGCCCCGCGTATCGGAATTGCCGGAATCTCCATTGAGTCCTCCACCTTCTCGCCGCACGTCTCCGGGTGGGAGGCCTTCACGCTGCGGCGCGGTGACGACCTGCGCGCTTACTACCCGTTCTTTGAGGGCGATGACGCAGAACTGTGGAACGCCGCGCAGTGGGTTCCACTCATGCATGGACGATCGCTGCCCGGTGGTGCCGTGGACCGCGAGGTCTACGAGTCCATGCGGGACGAAATTACGGAGCGCATCCGGGCAGAGGTCGCCGCGAACGGCGAACTAGACGGCCTGTTCTTTGACATCCACGGAGCCATGAGCGTGATCGGCATGGAAGACGCCGAGGGCGACCTGGCCACCCACGTACGCGCGGCGCTCGGTGAAAACACGCTGGTCAGCGCCTCAATGGACCTGCACGGGAACGTCTCTCCGACTCTCGCCGAGAACGTCGACCTGCTCACCTGCTACCGCATGGCCCCGCACGAGGACGTGTGGAACACCAAGGAACGCGCCGTGTTCAACCTGCTCACGCGCCTTCGTTCGGAGCACGGTTCGGACCCCATTCAGCGCCGACCCTACCAGGCGTGGGTCCAGGTTCCCGTGCTGCTTCCCGGCGAAAAGACGAGCACCAGGCTAGAGCCCGCCAAGTCGCTGTACGAACAGCTTCCGGGAATCGCCGCGTCCGAGGGCGTCCTTGATGCGTCTATCTGGATCGGATATGCGTGGGCCGATGAGCCCCGCTGCCAGGTGGCCATTGTGGTCTCGGGTGACGAGCCCGACGTGCTGGGGGCCAAAACCAAGGCGCTGGCCCAAGACTTCTGGGCTGCCCGCGACGGCTTTCAGTTCGTGGCCCCCGTGGGCACGCTGGCCGAGTGCCTCGACCTCGCGCTGAACCGAGAGCCCGGCGCGCCCAACCCGTACGTCATCTCGGATTCGGGGGATAACCCCACCGCTGGTGGAGCGGGTGACGTGTCGTGGACGCTGGGTGAACTGCTTTCCGACGATCGACTGACTTCCAGCGACCTGACCGTCATTCATGCGTCCATCTTTGATCCCGCGGCTGTCGCCGCGGCTAGGGAAGCCGGGGTTGGCGGTCAGATCGACGTTGAGGTTGGCGGTCGGGTAGATGGCGAGTCCCGCGGTCCGGTGCGGATCACGGGTGAGGTGTTTTCCCTGACAGAGGGCGACCCCACTGCCGGCGGGATAGCTGTCATCCGGCAGGGCGCGGTGCATGCGATCATCACGGAACGCAGGAAGCCGTACCATCACGTGCACGACTTCACGGACCTGGGGCTCGATCCTCACGCGGCGGATATCGTGCTGGTAAAGATCGGGTATCTCGAGCCGGAGCTATATGACATGGCCGCGGATTGGCGGATGGCGCTTACCCCCGGCGGAGTAGATCAGGACCTGCTTCGTTTGGGCCATCACAGGATTGAACGTCCAATGTTCCCGTTCGATCCAGACATGGCCGACCCGCAGTTCGTGCCGGTCATCCGACGTCGAGGATTTGAGGATCGGGTCTTCGAGGGGTGAATCAAGCCCCCGCCCAGTCGGCGTTTAGGTCTGTCCCACCAGCTTGACCTTTAGTTTTGTCGTTCCTGTGCTGTGCAATGCCCGTAGTTGAGGGCAGTTTCTCTTGCCGCCAAATGTAACAGTTTGGAGACAAGTTCCCAGAAGTTCTTTGTGACTAAGGTCCCATGTGTTTAACTAACATCGGATGTCTGGTCAAGGCATCCGATCACTGGCAGGGTCGCCAGCGATGAAGGAAAGGTCCCTATGAGCAAGCTCACCGGCATTGAGGTACTGGATCTGCGGTTCCCCACGTCCTTGGAACTAGATGGTTCCGACGCGATGAACCAGGACCCAGACTACTCAGCTGCCTACGTAACGCTCACTGCCGACACAGGTGAGCAGGGCTTTGGCTTTGTCTTCACCATCGGTCGAGGCAACGATGTCCAGGCGGCAGCGATTGAGGCTCTATCTCCCGCGTTGGTGGGGCTTGACCTCGACCAGACCTTTGCAGACATGGGAGGTCTCTGGCGCTCCCTCGTTCACGACTCACAACTCCGCTGGCTCGGTCCGGAGAAGGGCGTCATGCACATGGCGATCGGCGCTGTGGTGAACGCCCTCTGGGACATGAAGGCCCGGCGCGAGAACAAGCCGCTCTGGAAACTCCTTGCAGACATGGCACCTCAGGAAATCGTGGACCTTGTGGACTTCCGGTACCTGACCGACGCGCTGACTCCTGAGGAAGCCCTCGAGATTCTTGAGGCGGCACAGGACGGAAGAGCAGAACGCGAGGCGGAACTTCTTGCCCACGGATATCCCGCGTACACCACGTCCCCGGGCTGGCTCGGTTACACAGACGACAAGATGGTGCGGTTGGCCAAGGAAGCGGTTGCAGACGGATTTGCCCAGATCAAGCTCAAGGTGGGTGGAAGCGTCGAGGACGACGTACGCCGCATGCGCCTAGTTCGTGACGCAGTGGGCGAGGAGATTCGGATCGCTGTTGACGCCAACCAGCGGTGGGAAAACGCCGAGGCAATTGACTGGGTGGGGGAGCTCGCACCCTACAAACCGTGGTGGGTCGAAGAACCAACCAGCCCGGACGACATTCTCGGCCACGCAACCATTGCCAAGGCGATTGCACCGGTCAAGGTTGCTACCGGCGAGCACGCGCAGAACCGGATCGTGTTCAAGCAGCTCATGCAGGCGGGCGCGACCTCGATCGTGCAGATCGACGCGGTACGGGTTGCCGGCGTCAACGAGAATATTGCGATTCTTCTCCTCGCAGCAAAGTTTGGCCTGCCAGTGTGCCCGCACGCGGGTGGAGTGGGGCTGTGCGAGATGGTTCAGCACCTATCCATGTTCGACTTCCTGGCGGTCTCGGGCACCCAGTCCGACCGGGTCATCGAGTACGTAGACCACCTGCATGAGCATTTTGAGACCCCAGCACTCATCAGCAGGGGTAACTACGTGACGCCAACAGCTCCAGGCAGCGGAGCACGCATCATTTCTTCGACCCTGAACGACTACTTGTTTCCGGAGGGGCGCGTGTGGCAGGACATCGCCGCACACGCCGGCAACGGCATCACGGAAGGAAAGCGGGCATGAACGCAGACACCGCATGGTTCACCGCTGACCGGTTCGGACTGTTCGTCCACTTTGGACTCTACTCGTCCCTCGCCAGGCACGAATGGGTCATGACGTACGAGAAGATCGGGACCGAGGAGTACGCCGGCCGCGCGGAGTTTTTCAACCCCGACAGGTTCGACGCCCGCGAGATCGCGCGCGCAGCCAAGAATGCTGGAATGACCTACGTGGTTCTGACGACCAAGCACCACGAGGGATTCGCGCTGTTCGATTCAAAACTGTCGGATTACACCGTCACCGCTTACACGGGACGTGATCTCGTAGCAGAGTTCGTTGAGGCAATGCGCCAAGAGGGTCTGCACGTTGGGTTCTACTACTCGCTCATTGATTGGCATCACCCCGACTTCACGATCGACTACCACCACCCACGCAGGGACGATGTGGACGCACGTGAGCAGAACGAATCGCGTGACATGGCACGCTACCGAGAGTTCCTCCACGGCCAGGTGCGTGAACTGCTCACCAACTACGGCAAAGTGGACTACCTCTTCTACGACTTCACGTACGCGGAGGACGTTGACGGCTGGCGTGGAAAGTACCCGGAGGACTGGGACGCCCAGGGTCTGCTGGCTATGACTCGCGAGCTTCAGCCGGGCATCATCGTGAATGACCGCCTCGGCATTCCGGGAGATCTTGTCACTCCAGAGCAGTACCAGCCCGATGCTCCGATGCGCCGTGATGGTCAGGAAGTCATGTGGGAAGCCTGCCAGACCCTCAACGGCTCCTGGGGCTACGACCGCGACAACCAGAACTTTAAGTCCACCGACATGCTCGTCTCGATGCTTGTCGACTCAGTTTCCAAGAACGGCAACGTGCTGCTCAACATCGGCCCCGACGGCCGAGGGGCCATCGCCCCGTATGACCGCACCACGTTGTCCGAGATTGGGCAGTGGATGGAGTTGCACCGCGACTCCATCCGCAACGCAGGGGCCAGCAATATCCCCGCGCCGCACGGAACCGTTGTTACCCAGAGCGGGACAAGGGTTTACGTGCACCTCCTCGTGTGGCCGTTCGGGCACATCCACCTTGCCAATCTGGCAGGAAAGGTGCGTCACGCTCGACTACTCAACGACGGATCGGAAATCAAGTTCTCGCAGACCGATCCGGATCAGAGGGCATGGAACACAACCCCGGGCGGCCAGCCTCCGGGCACACTGACGCTTCACCTTCCGGTGATTCGTCCGCACGTTGCGTTACCGGTTATCGAGCTCTTTCTCTCATCCGAGCAGTGACCAGACAAGGCAGTGACCAGACAAGGAAGTCTCCACTTTCTCTCGACCCAAGGTAAGGAACGACAATGAAGTTCAAGAAGACGATGGCAGTATCCGCGACAGCAGCACTCGCTCTGTCCCTCGCCGCCTGTGGCTCCGACGACAAGGGCGGCAACGAAGGAACCGGCAGCGGTTCCGGTGAGAAGGCCCAGATCACCTGGGACATGTGGGCGGGAAGCGACGACGACATCGCTGCGCTCGAAGCGACCCTCAAGATTGCTCAGGAAGAGAACCCTGACATCGACATCAAGCTGCAGCACGCTCCGTGGAACGACTACTTCACCAAGCTCACCGCTAACCTGTCCTCGGGCAAGGCCGCGTGTGTCACGTCTATGAACGGCCAGCGACTCTCCGGATACGCAGACGCATTCATGGAGCTCACTCCTGAAGACATGGCAACTGCCGGAATCAAGGAGTCCGACTTCACCGCTGGCTCGCTCGACATCATGTCCAGCGGCGGCAAGGTTCTGGGTATCCCTTACGACGTGGCCACCATGATGGTGTTCTACAACAAGGACCAGATCGAGAAGACTGGGGCTCCTGCGCCAAAGCTCGGCTGGACCAAGGCTGACATGGAAGCGACCTTGGCAAAGGCCGGCGACGACAAGATGAAGGCATTCGGTATGGGTATGGCGGAGTTCCAGTGGCTCGCGCTTCCTATCTCGGTTTCAGGCGTGCAACCAGTGACCGCCGACGGCAAGCTTGACCTGACCAACCCTGCGTTTGTGGACGCGGCAACCTGGTACGGATCGTTCGTGGAGAAGGGCTGGGCCGACCAGGCTCCGTCTGCATCCGAAACCGGTTGGGGCGAATCCGAGTACCAGGCGGGCAACGCCGCCCTCGCGGTGGACGGCACGTGGAACGCCGTGTCCTACCTGAACAACGAGTCCGGATTCAAGGCCGGAATGGTTGACCTCCCTGCTGGTGACAGCGGAAAGAACCTCGGACTCGTCCTCGGATCGGGCTACGGAATCGCCAAGAACTGCGAGAACAAGGAGGCCGCGCTCAAGGTCCTCGGTTCGCTCGTGGGCAAGGCCGCGCAGGACTCGATGGCATCGTCCGGACGTTCCTACCCGGCTCGCGTTGAGTCGCAGCCTTTGTACTTCGAGGCTCTCGACGCATCCGTACGTGACGAGGTGAAGGGTGCGTTCGACGCAGCGTTTGCAAATGTTGCTGGTCAGAACACCAACGCCGAGTGGACCAAGATCTCGGAGACGTTCCCCAACAACTTGGTGAGCGTCTACACCGGCGCAACCTCGATGGCTGACATGCTCAAGGCCACCCAGGACCAGTTCGCTAAGTAAGGTCCCGCGTTACCAGTGGGCGCGCCCGGCCACAGAACAACCGGGCGCGCCCCTCGCAGTTCCACCTCTCACAAGAAGGTCCCACCAAAAAATGACTCAGACAGAGATTCGGCGCAGCCGAAGCGCACTGAGCAGGGTCGAATCCCGGCAGGCCCTGGGCTTTGTGAGCCCAGCCCTTCTAGGACTCGCCATTTTCACCGCGGTCCCTGTGGTCCTGTCCATCGTCATGAGCCTGTACAACTGGCCGGCGTTTGGGGAGCGCAGCTTCAACGGTTTTGGCAACTACGTCAACCTGTTCACTAAGAACCCTGATTTCTGGCCTGCACTGCGCAACTCAGCGGTTTTCACCATCCTGTATGTGCCAGCGAACATTGCGGTGTCTCTCGGGCTCGCGTTGGCGCTGAGCTCCCGCATCAAGGGTCGCGCGGCGTTCCGCGTACTCTTCTTCATCCCGGTTGTCACACCCGTGGTTGCGAATGCGCTCGTGTGGAAGATGCTGCTGCAACCCAAGGGCCTGATCAACGGTGTCTCGGTGTCCGTGTTTGGCGTTGAGTTGCCCAACTTCCTGGCGGACCCCACGTGGGCCATGATCATGATCGTAGTCATGTCGGTGTGGCAGGGGATGGGCTACAACATGCTGATCTTCTCGGCTGCGCTTGAGCAATTGCCCGACTCGGTTATGGAGGCCGCCCGGATTGATGGTGCAAAGGGCTGGCGCATGCTTGCCCGCATCAAGATCCCGTTGATCTCCCCGTCGATCTTCTTCGCTGTCATCATGACGATGATCTCTGCGATGCAGGTCTTTGCTCAGCCGCAGCTTCTCACCGGTGGTGGGCCCGGAAACTCGACCCTCCCGCTCGTCATGTTCATTTATCAGCAGGGCTTCAAGTTTCAAGATCTCGGCCTCGCCGCGGCTGGCGCCTGGATCCTGTTCGTGATCATCATTCTGATTACTGCGGTGCAGTTCGGAGCGCAAAAGAAGTTGGTGCACTATGAGCACTGAGCAAGTAATGAACAACTCGATTCTCCCCACGGGTGGGGGTGCGGCAAAGGCTCAGGCCGCAGGCGCTCACGCCGCGCAGGTTGCAGTCCTTGGCGCGGACGGCCCCGAAGGGCCCGACCGTACCACCCGCCGCCGCAAGGCCGCGGTTGATGGCGTCCACAAGGAGAGCCTGATCCGCAAGATCCTGGCATACGGGTTCATCGGCCTCGCGGCCGTGGTGTTCGCAACGCCACTCGTGTACGCGTTCTTCTCCGCGCTTAAGCCGAACGACCAGATCTTCTCCATGCCACCCAAGCTCATTGGCACGGAGATTCGCTGGTCAAACTTCTTGGCAGTGTTTGAGCACGGGCCATTCGTGCGCTACATCCTGAACTCGTTCTTTGTGGCGATCGCGGGAACGCTTATCGTGCTGGCGGTGTCGTCACTAGCCGGATATGCGTTCTCCCGGCTGCGGTGGAAGGGCCGCGAACTCGTGTTCATCCTGTTCCTCGGGACCATGATGATCCCGCAAGAGGTTCTCGTGGTGCCGATGTTCATTGTGATGCAGTGGTTCGGTTGGGTGGACACGTACCAATCCCTGATCTTCCCGTTTGCGTTTGGCGCCTTTGGCACCTTCCTTATCAGGCAGTTCATGCGTGGCATCCCGTTCGAACTTGAAGAGGCTGCGCGTGTGGACGGCGCCGGTCCGATGCGCACCTTCTGGCGGATCATTTTGCCTTTGTCCAGTTCGGCGCTCGCGGTGGTTGCGGTGTTCACGTTCCTCGGATTCTGGAACAGCTACCTGTGGCCGCTGATCACGATCATCGACTTCTCCACGTACGGCACGCTGCCGGTGGGTCTGTCGACCTTCTCGGGCCAGAACGGCACCCGGTGGGACCTGCAGATGGCAGCGTCAATCATCTCCATGATTCCGACGACGATTCTGGTGATTGCTCTGCAAAAGCACCTGGTCAAGGGAATCTCGATGTCCGGTTTGGGCGGCCGCTGACCGGCGCCTCCACCCAATATGACGGTCCGCGTGCCGCGGCGCCCTGCGCGCCGCGGCACGCTGGTGTAAGTTGCTCCGAACCCGGTTCGGTCCACAGAAAGAGGGATAGCTGTGCAAGAGGTAGCGTTTCGGACCCGCCTGAAGGCGGGTTGTGAACAGGAGTATGACCGCGTACACGCGGTGATTCCCGACGATTTGGATGGGGCCCTGCGCGAGTCCGGTGTGCGTTCGTGGAAGATCTGGCGCGATGGCCTCGATCTGTTCCATGTGGTCGAGGTCGAGGACTACGCGCAGATGAGGGCGTTCCTGGAACACCACCCTGCCAACATCCCGTGGCAGGAGAGGATCAACGCGCTCTTGGACGTGGCGGACGACTACTCGTCCGAGTCGGGGACGATCCCTCAGATCTGGTCCTTGCCCAGCTGACTGGACACCCACATCTCCACGCCGGAGACATGCACGGTGGCCCATGAGCGGGCCAGGTCGGCACGGCCCATGCGCAGCGCGGACACGATTGCGCGATGCTCGGCGAGCGTCCGGTCGATGGCCCCGTCCTCTGTGACACCGCGCCAGATGCGCGCGCGGGAGGTCGCGCCGGACAAGCCTTCAAGGGTCGCCGCGAGGTATGCGTTACCGCTGGCCGCGTTGATCGTGCGGTGGAACTCCATGTCGGCCTCGACGAGTTCCTCCACGCTGGACTGGCTGTTCACTGATTCGGCGAGGACCGCCAACTGTGCGATCTGCTTGGGTCCAAGGCGAGTTGCCGCCATATGGGTGGCCTCGGCCTCGAGGATGCGCCGCACGCCTAGTAGGTCCACGATCGAGGAGTCCTGGTGCAGGTCGATAACGAACGAGAGCGTCTCCACGAGAGTGTTCGGGGCCAAACTGGTGACAAATGTGCCGTCGCCCTGGCGCACGTCGAGGACCCGGAGCAGGGCAAGAGCCTTGACAGCCTCTCGCAGCGAGTTGCGGGAAAGCCCGAGCCGCTCAGAGAGCTGCGCCTCGGGTGGCAAGCGGTCGCCAGGCTTGAGCTCACCGCTCATGATCATGGAGCGGATTGCAGCGATTGCGTCGTCAGTTACAGCCATGTATCAGAGATTAGTCCATTTTTCATACAAACTTCGAGAGAAGGTCGGGTGTTTGTGCGTGTCTTTCAGCAAGATTTGGCTCAGAATGGCTGTTAGATCGCCAAGTACGCCGCGAGACATCCAAGGGGTAGGGGATTTGTCCCCAGTTGGGCGGGCCCACCTGCGTACCCGCCGCAAGACCAGACTGACGCACGTCACCTACAAGCCCCAATCCCGATTCCATACCCCCACCCGAGCCGCCCTCCACGCATACGAGACCCAAGGAAGTAGCCCGTCATGCTGAACTTTGAAGACCGCACAGGACCCGACCTCGGCTCCGACGCCCCCGAATACCCAAACGTCCCCGTGGCCGACTGGTACCGCGACGCCAAGCTCGGGTTCTTCATCCACTGGGGCCTGTACTCGGTTCCCGCATGGGGAACGCCCAAGGGCGCGTACAAGGTGCAGGTTGAGGACGCCTACACCTACCACCAGTACGCGGAGTGGTACGCCAACACGGTGCGTATCCTCGGTTCACCCACCCAGCGTCACCAGGCGCAGACCTACGGCCCCGGAACCACGTACGAGGACCTCGCTGACCTCTGGCACCCGGACACGTTTGACGCCGACGCCCTGATCAGCCAACTCACCGATGCCGGCGGCAAGTACGTGGTCCCCACAACCAAGCACCACGACGGCTTCTGCCTATGGGGCACCAAGACCACCCCGTTCAACGTGGTGAGCCGAGGTCCCGGCCGCGACCTCATCAAGGAGATCGCGGAAGCAACCCGCAAACACGGCGCCCGCGTGGGGCTGTACTTCTCCGGCGCCCTCGACTGGCACGTGTCCGAGTTCCCGCCGATCGAATCCGACACCGACCTCTTCCGCTTCCGACGCAACGACGCCGACTACTCACGCTACGCGGCGGATCAACTGCAGGAACTCGTCGATAATTTCTCCCCGGACATCCTGTGGAACGACATCGACTGGCCAGACGGTGGCAAGGGGCGCGAGCCCTATGGGCTCGCCGCGCTGCTGGGGCGGTACTTTGACGGCAACCCGGACGGCGTCATCAATGACCGCTGGGGCGTTCCGCTGCATGGCTACCTCACGCGCGAGTACAGCCACGTCCCCGAGATCCTCGAGAAGCCGTGGGAAGCCACGCGCGGGCTCGGCGCCTCGTTCGGGTTCAACCAGAACGAGGGTCCGGAACACACGCTCACCGAGGCGGAGCTCGTCCACCTGCTGATCGACGTCGTGTCCAAGAACGGCAACCTGCTGCTCAACGTGGGCCCTCGCGCCGACGGCACGATCCCCGAGATCCAGCAGGAACGGCTGCGCCAACTCGGCGCTTGGATGCGCGTCAACGGCGAAGCCATCTACGGCACTCGCCCGTGGACTCGCTGCGGCGAGCAGTTCACGCCCGCGGATCGGTCGCCGGTGTCCTACACCGCCAAGGGCGACGTCCTGTACATCCACGCCCTCGACCCAGCGCGCGGACAGGTCGCGCTCCCCGCCGAGGCCGCGAGCAGCCCCGTGGAATGGCTAACCGCCGCAGGCCCAGTTACCAGCACGGTCGCCAACGGATTAACGACGATTCCCGCCGAGTTGCGCTCGCAGGTTGCGGCCACAGCCCGGGTACGGTTGTAGCAGTATTCGGCATCGCTGCTTGCTCGCGCGGCAGCGGTAGCATCCCGCGCTATAGGGCGGGGAAGCGGATGGAGGAACGATGACGGTTCTAGAGATAGCCGTGCAAGACGCTCGTGGCGCACGGATTGCCCGCGAGGCGGGCGCCGACCGTGTGGAACTGTGCGCTGCGCTCGGGCTCACTGGCGGAATCACACCCTCCATCGCGACAGTCGAGGCCGTGGTGGCCGAGGGTCTGCCAGTGCACGTGCTCGTGCGCACCCGTCCCGGTGGGTTTGTCTACACCGCCGAGGAAGTCGAGGTCATGGCCCGGGACATCGAGTTGGTGATCGAGGCAGGCGCGTCCGGCGTGGTCATCGGCGCCCTGAACCCGGACCTGAGTGTGGATCACGACGCCGTGCGCACCTGGCTTGGGGTGGCGCGGCTCGCGGGGGAGCGAGAGGGGCGGAACGTCGAGGTCACCTTCCACCGCGCCCTCGACGTGGTGCCCGACCCGGTTACGGTTCTGCGTGAGCTCGCAGGGCTCGGAGTGGACAGGGTCCTCACATCGGGAGGCGCGGCGGCCGCGCCGCAGGGCGTAGGCGTGCTGCGAGCGCTCGCGGGAGCGGGCACTGGAGTGCAGGTCCAGGTCGGTGGAGGGGTGACGATCGAGTCGATTCCAGAGCTGGTTGCACTGGGCGTGGATGGAATCCACCTCTCGGCCAAGCGAGTTGTACCTGACCCGGGACCCGTGGGTCCGGGAGGCGGCGAGCCCGGCGGGCTTGAGGAGACCTCACCGGAGATCGTCGCGGCGGCAGTCGCCGCGCTCCGGTCCAACGAGTGAGGCAACGAAACCCGACGCATATGTAAAAGTGCCTCCAAGTCACGAAGACACTCACGGAGAATTCAAAAGAAGATGGTACTCTCAGATACGCAGAACCGTTGATGGAAAAGAAGTGAATGCGCCACGAGAGCTTATTCACCTATTCCAAGAAGTTAGGAATGAACAGCTCAAGCGGTTTGAAACGCGGACCGCTAGCGAGGTTGACGAATCAATTTTCGAGCAAGCCCCTTTCAAGAGTGCAATCAAGATAGTATCCGACATGCGGCTCAAAGCAACGATTTTTGCCGAGTATCCCGATGCTAAACCATGGCTCGAAGCGCTTCGCTCAGAGATGGCGACGCAGCATATTGAAAGTCTCATGAGCATCTGGTCGGTAGACCGCGTCGAGGCGGAAAACAGAATTCAACGTCTACTTGATGTTGGTGTTCTGTCTAACGAGTCCAATGCGCCTATCCGCACTGCCGAGTTGAATTTTCCTTTCCTCTATAGACCCTCTCTCGGGCTCATTCAAGGGCGGGCACCGAAGTAAGCCGTGCCCAGAGAACAGTTCAGACCGGGAGCGCCTTCGCGCTTCCAAAGGAGCATGGCTCGCGCTGTTGCGGAGACGTGGTCCGCGTGCAGCTCGGAGTAGAGGCTACCCGTCATTCCTACCAGCCGCGATCGCGCTTGGCAGGAAACTGCGGGGAGGAAGGGGTAAAGAGTATGAAAGGACCGAGTGTAGGGGGGGCCGGGAATGGGTCGAAGGCCGCCCGGCGGAGCAATGTTGGATAGAAGCCCAGGGACAGAACGCCAACCGGAAGAGCACATGAGCGCGCTGATCGAACGCATCAAGCGGAAAACACGTATCAACCCAACGGACGGCCTACACCGCACAGCCTATGCGCTGCAATGGCAGTACGGTGCCCGACAAGCCACCGTGGGGGTGGCGATAGGAACGCTCACAGCGCTGATCTTCCGCACCGACATCCTGGTCAAGGAATCGGGAATGTCCTCGCGGCTGTCGGTGCGGTGTTCACCGCCGTGGCAGTCACTACCTCGTACGAGGCAGACCTCCAAGCCCGCCGCGACACTTACCGCGGAGAACGAGACATGGTGCTACGCGAGTTTGAACAGCGCATTGAAAGCGCATGCGAACCCGAAAGGTCCGCCATCCTCGCTCAGTACGCAGTATTCGTTGATGCCGGCACTCACCCTAACTGGCACCACGCCACACTCGACTACCGATCCGGCCGGTCACGGGAACTCATTGCGAGCGCCGCGCGCGGTTCGTGCTAGATCTCGGCGACGAGCACCGGACGTGATGGGAGTGGCGCTGGGTCGGGGTGAATCGTCGAAAATCACTTTCTCAGGCGCTGACAGCTGCAGCGAACGGCGAAAACACGCCAAAAATAGCCACTAGGTGGGATCATATGTTTCCCCCATGTAAATTTGAGTGTTACGGCAGTGTAAAAACCGCACAAAGTCGCGCTCTGACGCCGCTGTGTGAGTCTTCCGACCCTATTTGGTCCGCGTCAATAGTTGTAGGCTCGAACACGGCAACGCGCGAACAACGTGCCAGCGCGGCTCATTAAGCCGCGAGACGAGCGCACGTAACAAGAACTTAGGCAAAGGAGACCAGACCACATGGAAGGTCAGCTCGCACCCATCTTCGACCAGGTGTTGCGCCGCAACCCAGGCGAAGCAGAATTCCACCAGGCAGTACGCGAAGTCTTCGAGTCCCTTGCCCCAGTCCTAACCAAGAACCCAGAGTACGCAGACGCTGCAATCCTTGAGCGCATCTGCGAGCCAGAGCGCCAGATCATCCTTCGTGTGCCTTGGGTAGACGACCAGGGACACGTCCAGATCAACCGTGGCTTCCGCGTTGAGTTCAACTCCGCACTTGGCCCATTCAAGGGTGGCCTTCGCTTCCACCCATCCGTGTACCTCGGAATCGTCAAGTTCCTTGGCTTCGAGCAGATCTTTAAGAACTCCCTCACCGGCATGCCAATCGGCGGCGGCAAGGGCGGTTCCGACTTCGACCCACGCGGTAAGTCCGACGCCGAGGTCATGCGCTTCTGCCAGTCCTTCATGACTGAGCTCTACCGCCACATCGGCGAGTACACCGACGTCCCTGCAGGTGACATCGGCGTGGGCGGCCGCGAGATCGGCTACCTGTTTGGCCAGTACAAGCGCATCACCAACCGCTACGAGTCCGGCGTTCTGACCGGCAAGGGCCTGTCATGGGGCGGATCGCTCGTCCGCACCGAGGCAACCGGGTACGGAACCGTGTTCTTTGCCAACGAAATGCTCGGCACCAAGAACGACACGCTCGAAGGCAAGCGCGTGGTCATCTCCGGTTCCGGAAACGTGGCAATCTACGCTGCGCAGAAGGCTCAGCAGCTTGGCGCTAACGTGGTCGCGCTCTCCGACTCCTCGGGCTACGTGCTCGACGAAAAAGGTATCGACATCGAGACCATCAGGCAGGTCAAGGAAATCGAGCGCGGACGCGTCTCCGACTACGCAGAGCGCCGTGGTGCCCAGTTCGTGGCCAAGGGCAACATCTGGGAACTCCAGGCAGACATCGCACTTCCTTGCGCAACCCAGAACGAGCTGGACCTCGACTCGGCCAAGCTTCTCATCGCAGGCGGCGTCAAGGTCGTTGCTGAGGGCGCGAACATGCCTACCACCCCTGACGCGCTCGCCGCGTTCCAGGATGCGGGCGTGCTGTTCGCACCGGGCAAGGCAGCAAACGCCGGTGGTGTTGCAACCTCCGCGCTCGAGATGCAGCAGAACGCATCGCGTGACGCGTGGACGTTTGACTACACCGAGCAGCGCCTGCAGTCGATCATGAAGAACATCCACAAGAACTGCGCCACCACAGCCGAGAAGTACGGCCAGCCTGGCAACTACGTTGCCGGCGCAAACATTGCGGGCTTCACCAAGGTTGCAGACGCGATGATCGCCCAGGGCGTCATCTGATCTAGCTCTGTAGTTCAAGGCCCGGCCCCGGAACCTCAGGTTCCGGGGCCGGGCCTTTGTATTGGCTGGGTGCTTGGTACCGGGACGGACTTCGCCGACTAGGCCAACTCGGTGAGCGCCGCTGACAGCGCCGCGCACATGTAGTCGAGTTCGTCGTCCGTGATGGTGAGCGGCGGCGCGAGCCGGATGGTAGAACCGTGGGTGTCTTTGGCCAGTACGCCGTGTCGCAGAAGCCTTTCACAGACCTCGCGGCCGGTGCCCAGTTCAGGGTCCACGTCTATCCCCGCCCAGAGCCCCACCTGCCTAAACGCGACGACCCCGTGACCGACGAGCGCATCGAGTTCCTTATGCAGCTCTGCCCCCAGCCACCGTGCGTTGGCCTGCGGTATTCCCGAGTCCAATAGCGCGACCACCGCTCGCGCCACCGCGCTCGAGAGCGGGTTGCCACCAAACGTGGAGCCGTGTTCGCCGGGACGGACCACGGACATGACATCCTTTCGCCCGGCCACGGCGCTCACCGGGAGGATACCTCCGCCCAGCGCCTTGCCCAGAGTCACCAGATCCGGGGTGACACCGTTACGCGTGGTCTCGAGCGTATCCCCGGTGCGTCCGAGCCCTGACTGCACCTCGTCTGCGATGAACAGGACATCGTTGGCCGTGGTGATCCGCCGGATGTCCTCGAGGTACCCGGCGGGCGGGATGAGCACACCGGCCTCTCCCTGGATCGGCTCAATGAGAACCGCCACGGTGTTCTCGGTGATCGCGGCCTCGATCGCCGCGGCGTCGCCGTAGGGGACCGTGACAAAACCTGGCGTGAACGGTCCGAACCCGTCGCGGGCGGTGGGATCGTCGGAGAAACTGACCACGGAGATGGTTCGCCCGTGGAAGTTTCCGGCGGCAACGATGATCTCGGCAGAATCGTCGTCCACTCCCTTGACCCGGTACCCCCACAGGCGCGCGAGTTTGAGCGCGGTCTCGACGGCTTCGGCGCCCGTGTTCATGGGCAGCATCATGTCCTGGCCCACTAGTGCGCAGAGTTCCTCGCCGAGAGGCCCCAACTGGTCGTTGTGGAAGGCACGGGAGGTAAGCGTCAACCTACCGAGCTGCGCCACCGCGGCGCTCACCAAATCGGGGTGGCGATGCCCAAAGTTGAGCGCGGAGTAGGCCGAGAGCGCGTCGAGGTATCGACGCCCCTCAATGTCCGTGACCCAGGCGCCGTCACCTCGGGAGACCACGACGGGCAGCGGATGATAGTTGTGCGCTATGAACTGTTCCTCGTGCTCGATCGCTGAGCGTTGGACGGTAGGACTGTGTGCCTCGTGGGCGGCGTTGCCTGAGTACTCTTCCATGACCCAACGCTATTCCTGCACCGCAGTTTCGGCCAGACATTGCTTGTCGCCGCCCACATCGGGCGAGAAATGACCCCAGTTTCACGTTGCCTGCGCAATGTATTGGTGTCACCGAACCGCAGAAGGTACGGTCAGGGTATGCCTGCCAGAGTCGTCAAACTTGGTCTCCCACGTCCCTCCGTCGCCGAGGTAATCCGTGACGCATTTGAGCATCTACGTGCTGAAATGCAGATCCCGGCTGACTTCCCTGCACCCGTCAACGATGAGGCGGCGGAGGTCAAGACGCGATTCGCTGAGGCGGACCTCGCTCAACAGTTCCCCCGCCACGACGCCTCGACCCTAGACATTCCGTTCCTGACTATCGACCCCGAGGGTTCGATGGACCTCGACCAGGCGCTGCACATTGAAAAGCTCGACTCCGGCTTCCGGGTGAACTACGCGATCGCTGACGTGGCAACGTACGTGCGCGCGGGCGGCGCGATCGACGCTGAGGCCCAGTCCCGCGGCATGACCCTGTACGCCCCCGACGGCCGCACGCCGCTCCACCCGCCAGCTCTCTCCGAGGACGTGGCGAGCCTGCTGCCGGACCAGGTCCGGGCCGCAGCCGTGTGGACGATCGACCTCGACGAGACCGGCAAGATCGCTTCCATCGATGTGCGCCGTGGCATCGTCCGCTCCCGCGCGCGTCTCAGTTACGTGGAGGCCCAAGCCCTCATCGAGGCGCACCTGCCGAGCCACGCCCCCACGTCGGACCCTGACGGGTCCGGATCTATCGTCGAAAATCAGGACGTGGCGGCGGTGGACACCGCCGCACTGACCGCCACAATTTCCGACGAATGCCTGGACTCAGTCCTTCTCCTTGCGTCTGTGGGGCCGCTGCGCCAAAAGGTCGAGCAGGAGCGAGGAGGGGTGTCGCTGAACGTCCCTGAGCAGGAAGTTCACATGACAGAGGACGGGGACTTTGAACTCTCCTTCCGGTCGATCATGCCGGTGGAGGACTGGAACGCGCAGATCTCACTCCTGACGGGCATGGCGGGCGCCCAGCTCATGCTCAAGGGTGGGGTCGGGCTGCTACGCACGCTGCCACCCGCCGACCCGCGGGACCTTAAGCGCCTGCGGCACACCGCGCACGCGCTGGGACTGAACTGGCGCAAGGACCTGAGCTACGGAGAGTTCCTAGACACGCTTGGCGCTGCTGGACCGCGCGAAGCGGCATTCCAGCACGAGGCGACCACCCTGTTCCGCGGCGCCGACTACCTCGCATTCACGCAGGAGAGCGTGCCAGGGGAGAACGCGGGCAAGCACAACGCGATCGGAGCACACTACGCTCACGTCACCGCACCGCTGCGCCGACTCGGGGACAGGTACACCACCGAGATCTGCCTAGCCATTGCGGAGGGCCGCGAGGTGCCCGAGTGGGTCATGGAGAAACTGCCGGAACTACCCAAGCTTCTGGCAGACTCGGGCCGGCGCGCGGGATCGTACGAGCGGGCCACGATCGACATCGTTGAAGCGGCGGTTCTTGCGGACAACGTGGGCGACACTTTCGAGGGCGCGATCGTTGAGGTTGAGGACAGGGACTTCAAGCGCGGCGACGTCATGATTGCTGACCCTGCGGTGCACGCGCAGGTGCGCAGCTTGGGCGAGCTTCCGCTCGGAGAGGTCGTGACGGTCACCCTTGTGGAGGCGGACATCGAGCGCCGCCGAATCCGGTTCCAGTTTGGGCCGCTGTCGGTGGCGCAGGGTCAGGGACAAAGGCAGGGTCAGGGGAAGGCGCAGTCGCAGGCCGAGCGGGGGAACGTCCCCGGAGCATCAGGGCAACGGCCAAGCGGAAATCAGTCCGAGGCGGAAGGCACGAGTCGTGGCCGGTAGGCGCAAGACCGACCCCACTGCGGGGCGCGTGGCAGTGAACGCTTGGCGAGACGGAACGGCGGATCGCCGGACCGTGACCACGGCAGTGCGGTTCACGCTCGAGGAACTCGCGGACGTGACGCCAGGACATGCGGTCGAGGTGCGCGTGCCGCCGGCGGGGGCAGTCCAATGCGTGGAGGGCCCGCAACACACACGAGGTACCCCGCCGAACGTCATCGAAACCGACCCCCAGACCTGGCTCGAGCTGGTCACGGGTGCGCTCACGTGGGAGGAAGGAATCTCCTCCGGGCGGGTTCTGGCATCCGGCGAGCGTGCCAACATCGAGCAGTGGCTGCCGCTTCAAGCCACGAGGCGCCGGCAGGGCGAACTCGGGGAGTAGGTCGGGCGGTCAGGGCCTAGATTGTGTAGTTCGCAAACGGGAACTCGTTCGGGGCTGAAAGTGGGGCATCGGTTGCCACACTCGTGGAACCGGGCGCTTTGCGGAGCCAGACCTGTGCACCGGAATCCAGCTTGAGCGAGCGCGCCTCCGCCCGTGTTGCAACGCACTGGACCACGCCCGTGAAATGGTCTGACTCCACGAGTACATCGGAGCGCACCTCGAACCCCACGCGGGTGGTCCGCATGACCGTTCCCGGGAGGAACTCGCTGCCCGGATCGTGGGAGAGGACCTCGATGTCATGCGGCCGCACGAGCTCCCCACCGAGCCTGGTTGCAGGGCCAAGGAACCCCATGACGAACTCGTTAGCAGGCTCGTCGTACAGCGTGTCCGGCGCCCCCACCTGTTCCACCCGACCCTCGTTGATGACCACGATCTCGTCCGCCACCTCGAGCGCCTCCTCCTGGTCGTGGGTGACAAACACCGTGGTCACGGGGATTTCGTCATGCAGCCGGCGTAGCCACTCTCGCAGTTCCTTGCGGACCTTGGCGTCGAGCGCACCAAATGGCTCGTCGAGGAGGAGCACGCTGGGCTGAACCGCCAGAGCGCGGGCGAGGGCCATGCGCTGACGCTGACCTCCCGAGAGCTGCGAGGGCAGCCTGTGCGCGTACTGCTCGAGGTGGACCAGCCGTAGCAGTTCGTCGACACGCGCGGCGGTAGCTTCCTTGGGCGTCTTGCGGATGTCCAGCCCGAACGCCACGTTCCTGGCCACCGACATGTGCTTGAAGGCGGCGTAGTGCTGGAACACGAACCCCACATTGCGCTTGCGGGCTGGCAGGTTCGTTGCGTTCGTCCCCTCGATCTCGATGCTCCCGGAATCGGGTCGCTCCAGCCCCGCGATGATGCGCAGGAGAGTGGACTTGCCCCCGCCCGAGGGCCCGAGCAGCGCAGTGAGCTGACCTGTTGGAAGGCTAACGGAGACGTCGTCGAGCGCGACAAAACTGCCAAAGCGCTTGGAAATGTTCTTCACAATGATGCTCATGTGCCACTCCTGGCCTTGGTGCTGCTGTGGTCGGTGCGCAGAGCGGTCACCACGATGATGCAGGCTACGGACACGGCAGCAAGGAGGAACGCGGTTGCGTATGCCGTGGATTGCTCAAAGTCTTGGTACTTCTGTTCCACCAGCAGGGTGGCGGTCTGGGTGCGGCCCTCAAGGTTGCCGGACACGATCTTGACCGCGCCAAACTCGCCGAGTGCCCGGGCAAAGGTCAGAACAACCCCGTACACGAGGGCCCACTTGATCCCCGGAAGAGTGATGCGCAGGAAGGCCTGCACAGGGGAGGCACCGAGAGACGCCGCCGCCTGCTCCTCGTCGATGCCACGCTCCTGGAGCACAGGAACCACCTCGCGGATGACCAGCGGGAGGGAGATGAAGGCGGTCGCCATGATCATGCCGGGCGCCGAAAAGATGACGTCAAATCCGCGCTCATGCAACCACGCGCCAAACCAGCCGTCCCGAGGGCCGTAGACGAGCACGAGGGCGAGGCCAACAACAACCGGGGACACGGAGAGCGGTAGGTCGAGGAGCGCGCTGAATACCCGCCTTCCCGGAAACTCGTACCGCGCCAGCAGGAGGGAGACGCCCACTCCAAACAGGGTGTTGAGCAGAACGGCTTGAACAGCCACCGCGAGCGTGAGTTGAAGTGAAAACACCACGACTGGGTCAGACAGTGCGGCGCGGAGGGACTCCAACCCCTGCTCAAACGTGTGCTGACCCACGAGCCAGACTGGCCAGCCAACCAGGAAGAACAGGTAGACGATGACTGCAAACCGGAGCACGTACCGGGTTGCGCTTTTCTCAACCACGCTTGGCCACCCTCCGTTGAATGACATCGAGTGCCACGATGACCCCGAGAGATACCAGCAGGAGGACAGTAGCCACAGCGGCCGCCGCGCCCACGTTCCCGTTCTCCACGTACGAGAGGATCCTGACGGAGCCCACCTCGGTGCGCAGCGGCAGGTTCCCGCTCAGCAGGACGAGTGCCCCATACTCGCTCATGCCCCGAGCGAACGAGAGCGCCGCACCGGCCGAAATCGCCGGGATGAGCGAGGGCAGGACCACCACACGCAGCGTGGTGAATCGGCTTGCGCCCAGGGACGCCGCAGCCTCCTCCACGTCCCGGTCCAGCTCGGCGAGGACCGGTTGCACAGTGCGCACCACGAACGGCAGCGTGACAAACAGGAACGCTAGGAACACCGCGGCGCGGGTGTTGGCAATGTTGACACCCACGGGGCTTGTCGGACCATACAGGGAAAGAAGGACCAAGCCCGCCACGATCGTCGGTAATGCGAATGGAATGTCAATGACCACCTCAAGCAGACGCTTGCCCGGAAAGTCGTCCCGTACCAAGACCCAGGCGATCGCAGTTCCCACGACAACGTTCACGAGGGTTACGCCAAACGCAGTGGCCACGGTGAGCCCGAGCGCGGACGCTGTTTGCGGGTTCGTGATCGTGGCCCAGAACGCGGCCCAGCCGTGACCGGCTGTTTCTACGAGCACCGCGAGGAGCGGGATGAGTGTCAGCAGCGAGAACCAGATCATTGCCACGCCGAGCCCCACACCGGCGGGCGCGGAAAGTGAAACTGTGCCAGAGGAGGCGTTGGGTTTTGTTCTGAGGCTGGGGGCTGCGTGCGGGTTGACGCGCCGGACTAGTCGGCGCAGGGTTCTTGGTGCTGGTGCTGGTGCTGGTGCTGGTGCTGGTGCTGGTGCTGGTGCTGGTGCTGGTGCGGGCGCATCCTGAGTGGGCAGAGCGGAACTCACTGCTTGCCCGCCTCCGACTGGACCCGCGTGACAATCCCTGACTCGGAGAAGAATTCATCATTGACTGATTGCCAGCCGCCAAACGTGCCCGCGATCGTCTGCAGGGTCCTGGGCTGCGGGAAGGGGCTGGAGGGGTCGTTTGCGCCCTCCACTGTGCCCACCGTGACCGTACTGCGCACAGGGCGGAACCCCTTGGACGCAAAGATCTTTTGGCCCTGATCGCTCAGTACAAACTCGAGGTAGCGCGACGCGGCCGGGTCGGCGTCCCGCGTGACAGCTGCAGGGTTCTCTATGAGGAGAGTGGAATCGGGGACCACATAGTCAAAGTCTTCGCCGTTCTGGCGGGCAAGGATGGCCTCGTTCTCGTACGAAATCAGGACGTCGCCCGTCCCAGATGTGAAGGCGGTGGTCGCGTCTCGGCCGGAGCCTGGCAAGGCAGCCACGTTGTCAAAGAACTTCCGCAGGTACTCCTCGGCGGCCTGCTTGTCCCCACCCTTGGCTAGGACCGACCCGTACGCGGCCAAGATATTCCACCTAGCGGAGCCGGAGGAGCCCGGGTTGGGTGTGACGATCTTGACGTCATTGCGCAAGAGGTCGTCCCAGCCCGTTATGTTCTTGGGGTTTCCGTCCCTAACCACGAGGACAACCACGGAGTCCGAGACGATGCCGCGGTGCTCGCCTGAGTTCCACTCGGAAGAGACGATTCCCGCATCGACCAGTCTGGTGACGTCACCCTCCAGCGAGAAATGCACGTAGTCGGCCTCAAGTCCGCTCTCCACGGCGCGGGATTGATCGCCCGAGGCGCCATAGGAGGTGGTCCAGGTGGCGCCCTTGCCCTGCTCGGTTTTGGCGAAGGCCTTTTGTGCTGCATCGTTTGCGGCTTTGGGCACCGCGAACCCCACGATGGCGAGTTCAACCGAGGGGCCGCCGCCGGCAGTGCCGCCCGAGCTTCCGCCCACTGCAGTGGGAGCACAAGCGGAGATCACCACTGCGGTGAGCGCCGCCAGGGTGATCGAGAGCTTGTACTGGCGCATGGGGAGGGCCTTTCGGTTGAGGAATTTGGTTGGGGATTGGGGGAGGCTAGGGTTGGTGCGAACCCATAGCGTGGTCCGGTCAGACTATGGGGGCTGGTCCGTTGGGAAAAGGGAGGCGTTGAGTTCCGAGACAACGTAAACGCCCAGTTAACCTGTCCCCTTAACGGGGCGAAACGTGTGCTTGCAGAACAGCCCATCGGACAAGGGGAGCGTCACTGGGTAGAATCGACTGCGTGACTGATCCTCAGGAAAACCCAGTGCCCGCAGCAGATAATTCGAACAGCTCGTCGCCCGAGACCCAGGCGATGCCAGCAGTGCCCGCTCCCGCCCAGGACATTCCTTCGGAAGACACACTGAACCCCGCGCAGTCGGCCCCATCTCCGGAAATTATCGACATCAGCGAACTCTCGGAGGCTGAGGTTGCGGAGATTGAAGGTACCGCTAGCTACGCGGTCGTGCGTCGAGCTCCCCGCTTCAAGGCGTTCTTTGCCGTAGGGGCTGTCATTGGTGTGGTCCTCGGTATCTTCGTAGGCATGTATCTTTCGGAACCCGGCATGATCAACCGGGGCATCTACGTTGTTGTTTGTGTGTTGTTCACCACGATGATGACCACTTTGCTTACCGGATTGATCGCGTCGATCATTGACCGCCGCAGTGTGGCTCGGATTGAGGCCCAGAAGTAACTTTTTGCGTGCGTGCGCCAGTTAGGTCACGCCGCGTCAGAAAGCCGCTGGTGACGAGGAAAGCCTCGCACCGGCGGCTTTCTTCGTACCTGCCTAGACCGTAGTTCTGGCCCAAAAAAGGGAAGAACGTTAAGCGTTCAACTAAATTTGCGCATCCCGGGGATCGGCAGCGCGGTGCTCTAGAACGGAGCCTATTTCTCCGTGGACTCCAGAGAGAAGCCCCGCGATCGTATGGAACAATACTGATGTGGCCCTGCGTGGAGATGGACGACTGAATCATGACCTCATGCCCGGCGAGAAAGGACCCCAAGATGCCTGTGGCGTCTTCGGTGTCTGGGCTCCCGGTGAAGAGGTAGCAAAACTCGCTTACTTCGGGTTGTACGCGTTACAACACCGAGGGCAGGAGTCTGCTGGCATTGCGACAAGCAATGGCCAACAGATCCTGGTGTACAAGGACATGGGACTCGTTTCCCAGGTGTTCGACGAAACCGCACTCAACGCACTGACCGGGCACATCGCCATTGGTCACTGCCGTTACTCAACCACCGGTGGAGTGACGTGGGAGAACGCCCAGCCAACGCTCGGCGCCACCTCGCACGGGACCGTGGCCCTCGGGCACAACGGAAACCTCGTGAACAGTGCGGAGCTCGTGGAACTCGTTGCACAGCGCTACGGTGAGCAAACCCGTGGCGAACTTGCGCGGGGAAATACCACTGACACCGCACTCGTGACCGCACTCCTGTACGGAGAAGAGGGGCACTCACTCGAAGAGACCGCCCTTGAGGTGCTTCCGCACCTGCGCGGCGCATTCTCGCTTGTCTTCATGGACGAGAACACCCTGTACGCGGCACGCGACCCTCAGGGTGTGCGTCCACTCGTGCTCGGTCGCCTCGCGCGCGGGTGGGTCGTAGCCTCGGAGACCTCCGCGCTCGACATCGTTGGCGCCTCGTTTGTCCGTGAGGTCGAGCCCGGCGAGATGATCATGATCGACGCCGATGGCCTCCGCACCACCCGCTTTGCGGAAACAAAGCGCGCAGGCTGCGTATTCGAGTACGTATACCTGGCACGCCCCGACACCACAATCTCCGGGCGCTCTGTGCACGCCGCGCGCGTTGAGATGGGCCGCAGGCTCGCAGCAGAACACCCCGTTGAGGCGGACCTCGTCATTCCAGTTCCCGAGTCAGGAACCCCCGCGGCAGTTGGTTACGCGCAAGCGTCCGGTATTCCATTCGGGCAGGGACTAACCAAGAACGCGTACGTCGGACGTACCTTCATCCAGCCTTCAGACACGCTGCGCCAGCTCGGCATCAGACTCAAGCTCAACCCGCTGCGTGAGATCATCCGGGGCAAGCGCCTAGTAGTCGTGGACGACTCTATCGTCCGAGGTAACACCCAGCGCGCACTCGTGCGTATGCTGCGGGAAGCCGGAGCCGCTGAGGTCCACATCCGTATTTCGGCGCCACCGGTCAAGTGGCCATGCTTCTACGGAATCGACTTTGCCTCGCGTGCGGAACTGATCGCGAACGGGCTGGACTCGGCTGAGATCGCAGCGTCCCTAGGCGCCGACTCGCTCGGCTACATCTCGCTCGAGGCAATGGTGGAAGCCACTGAACAGCCTAAGAAGAAGCTGTGCACTGCGTGCTTCGACGGCGAATACCCGATCACACTTCCAAGTGATGATGCACTCGGCAAGAACTTGCTTGAAAAGCCAAACTCGTTGGGCGCTCCTGAGGATGGACTTTCCAACCTCAGCGTGGGTCAGGGCGGGCACACCGCTCTCGAACAACCCTAGTGCCGCCACGGGGCGGAACCGCGAGGCTGCGCCCCAGCACATCCTTAAGCCACACCACCCCTTTTCACAACATTTGGAGTTTAAGTGACTGACGGCATTACCTATGCGGCAGCTGGCGTTGACACGGCCGCTGGGGATCGCGCAGTTGAGCTCATGAAGGCGGCCGTTGCCAAGACTCACGGCCCTCAGGTTGTCGGAGGGGTGGGCGGATTCGCCGGCCTGTTCGACGCGTCTGAGCTCAAGAACTACAACAAGCCTCTCCTCGCTTCCTCAACAGACGGGGTTGGCACCAAGGTCGCAATCGCACAGGCCATGGACAAGCACGACACGATCGGGTTTGACCTGGTCGGCATGGTCGTGGACGACATCGTCGTGTGCGGTGCCAAGCCACTCGTCATGACCGACTACATTGCCACAGGCAAGGTCGTTCCCGAACGAGTTGCCGCGATCGTTCGCGGAATCGCCGAGGCGTGCATTGTTGCTGACACCGCACTGGTTGGTGGCGAGACTGCGGAGCACCCAGGTCTGCTTGCCGCCGACGAGTACGACGTTGCCGGGGCAGCGGTCGGTGTTGTCGAGGCCGATGACCTGCTCGGTCCACAGCTTGTGACAGATGGGGACGTCGTCATTGCGATGGCTTCCTCAGGAATCCACTCCAACGGCTACTCACTCGTGCGCGCAGTCATCAACCACGCGGGCTGGGAACTCGACCGTGACGTGGCAGAGTTCGGCCGCACACTCGGTGAGGAGCTACTCGAACCAACTCGCGTTTACTCCTCCGACTGCCTCGCACTCGCTGCCGATAAGGCCACCCAAGTTCACGCGTTCTCCCACGTCACAGGCGGCGGCATTGCCCAGAACCTTGCGCGCGTCATCCCCGCCGGACTCTCGGCAACGATCGACCGCTCTGCTTGGGAAGTTCCTGCGGTGTTCAAGGTAATGCGCGAACTCGGCAACGTTCCGTGGAACGACATCGAGCACACGCTCAACCTGGGCATTGGCATGATCGCGATCGTGGGCAAGGACGGCGTGGATTCAGCGCTTGCACGCCTGAAGTCGCTCGGCCTTGAGTCCTGGATTCTGGGCACCGTCGGCGTCGACTCGACAGAGGCTGCCAGCGCCAACCTGATCCGCGGCGCCAAGGGAGTCGAAGGCGGTTCCGTACGGTTGCACGGCGAGTATCGCTAGTACGTACTCCGCAACCACTGCGCTTCACTTTTGGGGCGGGTTCCTACGGGAACCCGCCCCAAACTTGTCTATGCCGTGTTTGTCGGGGCCCGTGTACGTGTGGAGAGCGCTGATGGCGCCTCATCCCGACTCGACTCCGTGCCAACCCGGCAACTCGCCTTGCCACGGACGCCACGCCATGCCGCGGGTGCCATGCCACCCGCTCTACGCCATGCCACGGACGCCACGCCAAATCAGCACAGCACGCAACCAGTACAGCACGCCACCAGTTCAGCACGGACATGACAAATTCTCGGCAACTGCATGACGCAGTTACCGAGAATTTGCATAATTAGTTAGTACGAAGCCCTCACACCGTGTGGATAGCTCGGAAGCAACCTTGAAGGACGAGGGTCCCAGGAGCTAAGTCAGAACTCGTCTGACCTGCCCGAGTATGGATCGATCTCGTCGTAGTTGGCATAGTCGCTCTCGTGGCGAGATTCGGTTGCAACGTCCGAGCGACGTGTGCTTCCCAGCTCCCGCTGAAGCGCCTCATAGTTAGGCTCAAAGGATGCGTACTTCAACTCGCGTGCAACCTTTGTCTGCTTTGCCTTCTGACGGCCGCGGCCCATGGCTCCGACCCCCTCAACGTATTAGCGGGGCGGGCCCACATGTGGGCGGCCCCGTGCTCAAATAAATCTGTTCGTGGGATAACCGTACATTGAAAGGCGTGCTTTTTACTACTCGGAATCGCGGTTTTTCTAGGGGCGAAACACGGCTGCAGCAGGTCTGGCAAGACTTTCGACTCAAAAACAGGGTGCTGTGATATTTTTCACCCGATCGGCTTGCGCCCACCTAGGTTCGCACTGGAATAATGGGTAAATCGTAATGATTTGATCGCGCAGCTCTAATCCTTTGGAGCCGGATCATTGCGTGGGAAGGTACAAAATGTCTATCAACCGTGGCGAACCAGAGGTTCTGCTTACGCCAGCCGAGGTGGCTTCCATGTTCCGCGTGGATCCTAAGACCGTCACCCGCTGGGCCAAGGCCGGCAAGCTCTCGTCCATTCGTACTCTCGGCGGCCACCGTCGTTACCGCGAGTCCGAAGTGCATACATTGCTTGAGAACTCCGGCATGATCATTCCTGAGGAAGATCTTCCGTTCTACAAGGAAAAGCACCCTGACGCGTAAGCTCAGCCGCCTTACTGCTCAATAGCTTCACACCACTGAACTGCTGCTTAGTATTCTAAGCAGCAGTTCAGTGCTTTTCCGGGTGATCTCACCCTGTAACTTTCATGTCGTAGCGCGTTCCGGTTGCAAAGGTGCCAGAACACGCGATCAAATGGCCCAAGACATGGAGAGGGCCGAATGGTTTCAAGCAAGTCGCGCTGGAGCGAAGCAGAGCAAGTCGAGTTCTTCTCGCACACCGAGATTCTCGACCTCATCGCCAGTGTTTACGCCGCTGCGGGTGCCGTGAAGACCGCAACTCTGGTGGAACTACACCACCGCCCGGGTGCTGGGGTTTCAGGGCTGTTCGAGGTTGTCGATAGTGCTCCGGCCGAGCAGCCCGTCTCTTTCGAGCCCCAGGGCGCCTCCCCGGATGCAATCAACCACACGGCCTCGCACTCGCCGCCCGGCCAGCCAGAACCCTCTGCAGAACCCAACTCGGATGCGTCAGTGGCTCCTCTCTTTGTAGTTGCTACGTCGGAGGTCATCGACGCCGAAGCACCGAATGTGGTGCGTATGTCGAGCGGACGCGGGGACCTCACGTTCTGGGAGCACCCTCACGATCCGGGTTTGGTGGGGCTTTCACGCGCGAGCATTCCGGAGTCGGTCCAGGAGACCTGGGGCAATGGTGCAGCCCTCATCGACCTCGAAACAATGGCCTACAGGCCGCTGCGGCGGGCAGTGTTGAAGGCAACCTTTGCCCAGCCCACGGGCACGATCTTCCTCAAGGTCCTTCGCAAGGATGCGGAGATTCTGAGGCACAAGCACGAACTTCTCTTCCGCGCAGGGGTTCCCGTGCCGGCGACTATCGGCCCGCTGGTGGACGGAGTCGTGGCCATTGCTCAAGTCCGCGGAATGCCGCTCGCGCAGGCAATCATGGACTCGCGCATCCGTCCTATTAGCGGAGGCCAGATTATCTCGCTCCTCACCGCCTTTCCCGCCGAGATCGCCACTATGCCGAGCCGCCCCGCGTGGACTGACAGGCTGAGTTGGTACGCGCACGCCGCACGGACGGCCATTCCCGGTTCCGCCGCGCGCATTGACGCGCTCGTGGCGCGGATCGAGCGGGTGCTCGAGACCGCCGAACGCGGCCCGCTCGCGCCCAATCACGGCGACTTCTACGAAGCCAACGTGTTTGTGGAGAATGGCCTGATCAGCGGCCTGATTGACATCGACTCTGCGGGGCCCGGATACCTTATCGACGATCTTGCGTGCTTTGTGGGACACCTTGCGGTGTTGCCCACGCTCGATGAGCGGTATGCACACGTGCCACAGTTTGTAGATGAGTACCTTGAGGACTTTGCGGACTACCTCCGGCTCCACGGGATCACCGTGGACGGGCTGTACGCGAGGTCTGCGGGAATCGTTTTGACCCTGATTGCAGGGGCGCGCGACGAGGAGAATCCGGAGTGGGAGAAGGCGGCTTTGGCGCGGCTTGAACTAGCGGAAGACCTGATGAACCGCGTGGTTGTCTAGGTTCTCACCCTTTATGAGAGCATTCTCATCGTGCTCTTCTTGTTGATTCACGTTGGGCGTGCAGAGTTGTACTTGTTCGGTTGAGGACGCAGGCAGACAGAGACTCGCACGGTTTCAGGACACCTCATCGAATGGCCGGTCAACCGGCGTTCCTGAAGAAGTGCATAGACGAAAGGGAGGCCATCATGAAGGTCCCAACAACGTGGATTGCGACCGGAGCTCTTGGCCTGGTTGCCGTGACTGGAACCTTTGCAGCCGCGAACGCGATCCAGAACCCATCCGATGCTCAGCTCGACAACGTGGGTGACCTGCAAAGCACCTCGGACGCTACCAAGGTCTCGGCGACCCCCTCAGCGAGCCCGACTGACACGGCCGTTGCCGCAGTGTCCGCGCCGTCGCCGAAGAGCGCCAACTCTCCAATCTCGCCGAGGACCCCTGTGAGCGCTGCTAGCCAGGTGACCGCGGCAAGCCCGATCTCTCCGGTTTCGGCCAACTCCGCAGTCACACCGATCTCACCTAAGTCGGCTGCCACACCGATCTCACCTAAGTCAGCTGCCACACCGATCTCACCTAAGTCGGCTGTCACTCCGGTTTCACCTAAGTCTCCGGTGAGCGCACCATCGGCTAAGTCAGCCAACTAGCCCACAGGGCGCGCAGGCAGCTCGAACCCTGTAGTTCGCGACGTAGATTCGCTGAGGCCCGGCACACCACCTGGTGTGCCGGGCCTCAGCGTGTCTATAGCCGTCCCCTCATGCCGCGCCCAGCGCGCAGGCAACAGCCACTCAGGCAATACCCGCCCAAGCCACAGCCATCCAAGCGGCTACCGCGCAGGCAACACCCGCCCACGTCACAACCGCTCAGGCGAGCGCTTTGGAGGCCTTGGGCATGCGGTATCCGACTCCGCGGACAGTTTCGAACCACGAAGCGCCTATCTTGTTGCGCAGATATCGTACGTACACGTCGACCACGTTGGACCCAGGGTCGAAATCGTATCCCCAGACAAGGCTCAGCAGTTGCTCGCGTGAGAGGACAATATCCACGTTGGTCAGGAAGGTCTCCGCAAGCGCGAACTCACGCGTGGAAAGATCAACCAGCCGATCGCCGAGGTAGACCCTGCGGGTTAGCAGTTCGAGCCGGAGAGGCCCGTTGACCAGCTCATTCGATGCCTCTTCCTGCGGCGATGAGTTGCGCAGGCGCAGTTTGATCCGCGCGAGCAACTCTTCAAACCGGAACGGCTTGGCCATGTAGTCGTCTGCGCCGCCTTCGAGGCTCGCCACAGTGTCGTCAATACTCGTACGCGCAGTCAACACGATGACGGGGATGTCGTTTCCCGATTCACGCAGGGAGGCGAGAACGTCCAGGCCGCTCTCGTCGGGGAGCCCGATATCGAGCACGATCAGGGAGAATGTGCCGGCCGCCAGGGCAATCCGCGCGCCTTGCGCGCTCGGCACCGCGAGCGGCTCATATCCCGCCGCACGTAGCCCCTTTGAAATGAAGGAACTGATCCGCTCCTCATCCTCGACGATCAGGATCTTGTTCATAGTACTTTCGGGCTCGCTTGCGTGGTGGGAAGGACGATGGTGAAGGTGGACCCCTCGTCCTCTGCTGACTTGATGTCTAGGCGGCCCCCATGGGCCGAAATGATTGCCGACGATATTGCGAGTCCCAGCCCGGATCCCTTGGTTCCAGCGGAACTGGTCCCGCGCACGAACCGCTCGAGGATCTTTTCGCGGTCTCGGGATGAGATGCCGCGGCCGTGGTCAGTTACCCGCAGCGCGGCGTAGCCGGGCTCAAAGGCGTGGGCTGACACGTGGATTGCGCTTCCGGGGTCCGAGTACTTGACGGCGTTCTCACATAGTTGGAGCGCTGCTTGGGTGATGCGCTGGGGGTCTGCTATGACCGTCAGGCCGGACTCCGCGGCAAACGTCCATTCCCGGTCTCCGAGCAGTTTGGCCTTGGCAAACACGTCTGCGGTGAGTTCGTCGAGCGGGACAGGCAATGGGCGCACAAAGTCCACACGGTCCGACTTTGCGAGCAGCAGCAGGTCGTCTATCAGGAGTGCCATGCGGTCCAACTCGTCGAGTGCGAGTTCCCTGGTCTCGCGCACGTCCTCAGGGTCCGCCGGATCAACCAACTCAAGGTGACCACGGACAATCGTGACGGGCGTGCGCAGTTCGTGACCAACATCGTCGAGAAGCTTTTTGTGGGAGTCCAAGGCGGACTCTACGCGGTCCAGCATGGAATCGAAAGTGTGGGAGAGCTCTGCGAGGTCATCGGTGCCGGTGGCGCCAATGCGGCGGGACAGGTCCGTCTGAGTGATGGACTGGGCAGTCTCACGAAGGTCGCGTAGTGGACGCAGCATGCGTCCCACGAGGAACCATGAGGCGACAACGCCGGCGACTAGGAGGCCGAGGCTGATCCACACGAACGGCAAGAACGAATCGTAGAGGCTACGACGCTCCGCGGTCAGGTCGTAGGCGGCTACGTAGAGGCCGACCTGATCGCCTCCGCGGATCGACGCCGGCAGCGAGACCGCCCGGTAGGTCGCTTTGTCAGTTGTGATGGTGCGTATGTAGACCTTGCCGTCGGCCTCAGCGCCCGCTGCCCACGACATGAACTGAGGGTCGTCCTCCAACCGGACGCCGACGGTGTCGGGGGCCGTCCAGCGCAGTGCGCCATCGAGAATGGCTACGTGGCCCTCGTGCTCAGCGGGCTGCGTGCTCTGCATCGCCCTGTAGAGGATGTCGGACACACTCGCGTACGGCTTGCCCGTCTCGGAGTCGTTCGGGGCCGTTACGAGGCGCTGGTAGTTGCTGGTGGCGCGCCGCAGTGAATCGTCAATGCGGTTGGTCATCTCGCGATGCTGCAGTAGGTAGAGCGTCACAGTTGACGCGGCCAGGATTCCCACAACGAGAACAATCATGCCCACCAGCATGCGAGATCGCACCGATAGCCCGAGTCGGCGGGTACGACGCTTCGGGCTATCGGTTACTTCACTCGCAGAGGGCACAAGAGCGCCGCGGGATTACTTGCGCTTCTTGGTCAGGATGCTCAGAACCAGGAGAGCCGCACCACCCACGGCAACACCGAGTGCAGCCTTTGCGTTGCGTGCCCTGCGAGGGTCCTCGTCGTCGTGTGGGAAGCCTCCTCCGGTGACAAAGGTGGCTGCGTCAGTTGCAGCAAGCTTTGTTGCAGAGGAGACTTCCTGAGCAACGTTTTTAGGGTTGACGCGGGTGAGCAGCTCGTCGAGGGTCGCGGTGAGCTCATCACGAGCGGCCTGAACCTCTGGGTGGATGTCGCGAGGATCGCTCATTTGATGCCGTCCTTGATGTGGTTAACGTCGTCTTTGATCGCGTTGATTGCTGATGAAGGGGTGGGAGGGGTGTTCTTCGCAATCGTGTTCTTTCCAACGAGTCCCAAGATGCCGGCGACTGCCAGGATGATCACGGCGGTGACGAGCGACGCTGCCCAGCTTGGAAGTACGTTGTCGAGGCCATGATAGCCCGCGAAGAAGAGGTAGCCGAGGCCGAACAGCGCAAAGACGCCGGCGCCGACGAGCAGTCCAATGCCCATGCCGGACTTGGCTGCCTTCTGCGTCAGTTCGCTCTTGTATGAGTTGACCTCCGCACGCAGCAAACGCGCGACCTGTTCGGACAGCTGCCCTACGAGTTCGCCGATGCTGCTCCTACGGCCCGAGCCGCTCTGCGAATCAGAGTTTGAAAAGCTCTGGTCATTGTTGTTGCCCGTGTAGGACATGTGTTCTCCAAAGATCGATGGATCACTGTGTGTACTTACTTTACTCAACTGGTCTGACGTTCGGTGAGCAACTTGAAGCGCACACGACACGGTCGCAGAGTCAAGACTTTCCGTGCAACTGCGTAAAACCGGACCGCTAACGGAAAAACGATGCCCTCCTCCCGGCATTCCAAGAGGAGGGCATCGTCTGGCTCAGCAGTATTTATCAGCCGGTGTTCTGCAGTCCTGCTGCGACACCTGAAACAGAAAGCAGCAGAAGTCGTTGGACTTCTGGGTCGGTCTCGGCGTCCTGCGGGGCATTGCGCAGCGCGCGGAGCGCACGGAGCTGGATCAACGAGAGTGCGTCAACGTACGGGCTACGCAGCTTCACGGCGCGGGAGAGCACTGGCTTGTTGGAGAGAAGCTCCTCTCCGCCGATGATCTTGGTGACCCACGAGCGAGTCCGGTCCATCTCGTTGAGCACGAGTGCAGACAGGTCCTCACGGTCGCCCAGAGCAAGGTATTCGGAAGCAATCCTGTCGTCCGTCTTTGCAAGGGACATCGCCACGTTGTCGATCATGGTGCGGAAGAGCGGCCATTCACGGTACGCCTCTTGAAGAATGGGGAGGTCTCCCACAGCCTCAAGCGCCGCGCCCAAGCCGAACCAGCCGGCGAGGTTGATGCGGGCCTGAGTCCACGCGAACACCCATGGGATCGCGCGGAGGTCCTCAAGGGACTCAACGGACAGGCCACGACGCGCAGGGCGCGAGCCCAATGCGAGCATGCCGATCTCTTCCATCGGAGTGACCGTGGCAAACCATGGCGCGAAGCCAGGGGCCTTGACCAGCTCGAAGAAGTGAGCACGCGATGCGTCTTCCATGGTCTGAGCCACGCCTGCATACTTGGCTGCGGCGTCCCAGTTGCGCTTCTCGTTCGACGGAGCGAGCGCTTGGAGGATTGCTCCCGCGACCTGGTCCATGTGGCGGATCGCGATTTCAGGGTCGCCGTAACGGGCAAAGATGACCTCACCCTGCTCTGTGAGCTTGAACCTACCATCAACCGAGTGTGGCGGCTGTGCCAGGATCGCGCTGTTTGCAGGGCCGCCACCGCGCCCAAGAGCGCCTCCACGGCCGTGGAAGAGCGTGAGCTTGATGTCGTTGTCGTCTGCCCACTGTGCGATCTTCTGCTGGGCCTCGTACAGTGCCAGGGTTGCGGCAACTGGGCCGACGTCCTTGGAGGAGTCCGAGTAGCCGAGCATGACCTCGACCTGGCGCCCAGTCTCCTCGAGACGAGCGGCATAAAGCGGGTCAACCATGATCTCGTTCATGACGCCAGGTGCTGCCTGCAGGTCATCGAACGTCTCAAACAGCGGCACAACGTCGAGCACGGGAGGCGTGCCCTTCGGGCCGACCGCCGCACGAGCGAGTTTGTACACGTTGGCCAGGTCTTCTGCGTTCGTGGTGAACGAGACGATGTATCGGCCCGCGGCACGCTTGCCGTAGCGGTCCTGGATGAACGAGATCGCGCGGAATACCTCGAGAACCTCTGTGGCCTGCTCGCTGAGCGGCTTGCCGGACTCGAGTTCGGCAAGGACCCGGCGGTGTACCTCGGAGTGCTGACGGCACTCGAGCTCAGCAAGGTGGAAACCGTAGGTCTCAACCTGCCAGATCAGGTGCTGCAGGGTCCCGAATGCCTGGCGTTTGGCGCCAGCGGATACGAGCGACTCCTGGATGATCCGCAGGTCCGAGAGGAGATCCTCGGGATCCGAGTAGGAAAGGTCAGCGTTGCGGGTGCGTGTGGCCGCAACACGGCGTGCGATGAGCAGCATGGCGTGGCGGTGCGGCTCGTTGGGGGAGCGCATTGCGATCTCAGTAGCTGCGTCCTCGTCCTTGTTGCGGAGCGAGGCGAGTAGAGCCGAGAGCTCGTCGGAGGCCGGGGTGGTCTCGCCGTCCAGGGTCAGGTTGCGGCCAACGCGCAGCGCGACTTGCTCAAGGCCGCGCAGTACGTGCTCGGACGCGATTCCTGCCGCAGTGCGGGTGACCTTTGCGGTGACGAACGGGTTACCGTCACGGTCGCCGCCGACCCACGAGCCGACGCGCACGAAGGGTGGAACAACGGGCCCTGTGTATCCGGCCTCGATGTCGCCCTTGAGCGCGCCGTCCATGCGTGAATACATGTTGGGGACCGCGGTGAAAAGCGTGTCGTCGAACGCAGCCATGACCGAGCGGACCTCAGCCTCAGGGGTCGGCTTGGTCGCGCGCAGGGGAGCAGTGCGCCACAGGGTGTCGATTTCCTCGATGAGGTTGCCCTTGACGCGGGCTGCCTCGGTTCCGGCTGCCGAGAGCGACTCGAGGTCGGTCAGGAATCCGGAGATACGGCGAATTGAGGTCGAGATGGCACGGCGACGCGCCTCGGTGGGGTGTGCCGTGAACACGGGGTGGAACCGCAAACCTTGGAGCTTCTCGGACGCTTCCTCAGGTCCGAGTTCCTCGACGAGTTGCGCGTACGCCTCGGCCAGCGCGCCGCGCTTGTGCGGGAAGTCCACCTCGAGGTCGCGGGTCCTCAGGGAGCGCACACGGTGGTGCTCTTCCGCGAGGTTCACCAGGTGGAAGTAGCAGGTGAAAGCGCGGGCCACCTCATCTGCTCGTTCTAGGGTGAAGGACTCAACTACCTCGACGGCGCGGTCGAACGCCTCGGGCGTGGTGTCTGTGTACGCGGCGATCGTCGCGGTGCGAAGGCGCTCAACGTCCTCGAATAGGCCCGGTGAGTCAGATTCCCGAAGCACCTGTCCCAAAAGCGTGGCAAGAAGATTGACGTCACCGCGCATCGAAGCGGGCATCTCCTGCTCGGCCTCGTGGCGACCCACGACGTCCCCAGTTGAAGTGTTCTTTGGTGTGGACATGGGTTAATGCTAACCGTCTCTTGGCATGGTGCGACGAATTGTCCAATCCCTCGATGCCGCGCACGGGCTCCACCAGCACGAACCTTTCCGGATCTCGCGTGAGACGATGGGCGAGTGAAACTCCTTGTTGCTGCGCTAGAGATCGAACTAGACGCCTTTCCCGACCACATGCCCGGCTACGAACGACTAGTCACCGGGGCCGGAAAACTCAAGGCAACTTTCGAGCTCACTAGGGCTCTGACCTCGGGAAACTTTACAGAAATCGTCGTCGTGGGGACTGCCGGGTCGATCGACCCTGAGGCAGCATCCGGCGTGCATGAGATCGCCCATGCGATCCAACACGACGTGTACGACCTGCAGGGTACCCGCGGTTCACACCTCGCTCTAGACCAGACGGTCTCGACCGGTCGCCCAGGAGTGACGATCGCCACTGGCGACTTTTTTGTCCAGGACGCAGACGAGGTCGCGGAGATCCGAGCATTGGGCGCAAGCCTTGTGGACATGGAGACCTTCGCCTACATCTGGGTGGCCCAGCGCATGGGCATTCCTGTGCGTGCAGCGCGTGCGGTCTCCGATTCCGCCTCTGACGGCGCGATCCTCACGTTCCGTGAGCGCGTTGCGCTCTGCTCTGCAGAGCTGTGGGAGTGGTTCCAGGCCGAGTGTCTAACCGCCTAACTGCCTAACTGCCTAACTGCCTAACTGCCTAACTGATTGTCCGCGATTCTGGCCCTGACCCATGAACTCGTCGCCTTTCGCGATACTCGGCGTACGACGCCTTGGCGTCCGCGTATTTGCGGCGCAGTTTCACAAACAGCCAGATGCCGAGCGCGACAAGGCCCAGCGCTAGGATCAGCGCGAGCACTGGCAGCAGTATTGCCGTGACCAGCAGGATGATCGCTGCGGCGTCTTCGCCAACGCTGGTCAGGAAGTTGGAGAACGGCTCGGGTAACAGGTTGATGACCGCACGCAGTGTGCTCTTGCCCAGTGACACGGCTCCGGCCGACCCGCCGCCCAGCACGGCACCGGTGATCATCGCGCCGGTGCCCGCGTCGGCGCCGAGCTGCATTCCAATCAGCGCGCCAAAGATGGGGCGCAGCACTCCCTGGAGCACGTCCCAGGCCGAGTCGAGGAACTGGAACTTGTCCACCAGGAACTCCCCGAGGGCAATGAGCCCCGTGACGGCAAGTACCCACGGATTGGCCAGTTGGTCTGGGATCAGCTGGACTGAATCGTCGATAATTTGGGGTGCGGATTCCGGCACCCACAACTTGGCCGCGCCCAGGAAGAACACGGTGAAGTAGGGCCGCAGTCCCGCTGCCGAGCCTGTTGCGATCGCCATAAGCGACGCTGCAATGAAAGTTTCCATGGTTGTCCTCACCGGTGGGGTTGTGGCAAGGATATGGTGTGGAGGCTTTGAGCGCTCAGATTTCGGACGTCTTCTGGCAGATTCGACTCCTTCCTAGACTCGGGGAGAACTCCCCTTCAGGTTGCCGATGTGTTGCGACGGGTCGAAGGTAGATAGAGGAAGGCACCTCCGACTCGCGAGTGCGGGTGTGTCATCTAGTTTTACCGCCATAGATCGCAGAGTCCAGGCTGCGCTTCGTGCGTTATGAAAAGCCCCTTGGTGAGATATTCCAAGGGGCTTTTCACTTCTAGGCATGCGGGACCGGGCCGTGTCGCCGAACGGTGTTCTCAGTGGATAAGTAGGTCTTGGATGCTTCTAGTGGCGAGACTGTACTGCAGGACATAGGTTTGAGACACCAGCATTTATCTAACAAAGCAGTTTGATTAACACAAAGGGGAAAAAATGCGTGGACTTGTAGGTGTCGCAACGGCACTGACCATTGTGGGGGGAATCAACTGGGGCTTGGTGGGGGCCTTTGACTACAACCTTGTCGATGCGATCTTCGGCGAAGGGTCGACCGGTTCAAAGGTCGTATACATTGCAGTAGGGGTGTCAGCGCTTATCGCGCTCGCTAACTTCTCGTACTTGCGCCGGAACCGAGTGGACTGAGCGTGACTCGCTAGTCGCCATCGGCCAACGGTGTACGCCCGTGGCCCCGTGCGTAAGCCACGCACTGGAAGTTCTAGCGCGTAACAAGAAGCGTGTAATAAGAAAGGCCCCCAGTTTCCTGGGGGCCTTTCTACCTGGTGGCTCCGACCGGCATCGATCCGGTGACCTTTCGATTTTCAGTCGAACGCTCTACCAACTGAGCTACAGAGCCAGGTTTTGTTCATGGTTACTAATAGTAGCCGATGAACTGCGACCCCGACGGGACTTGAACCCGCGACCTCCGCCGTGACAGGGCGGCGCGCTAACCAACTGCGCTACGGGGCCTAGACGTCTATCTAGACCACTTCACAAATCGCTCTGTGAAGAGCGACCCCGACGGGACTTGAACCCGCGACCTCCGCCGTGACAGGGCGGCGCGCTAACCAACTGCGCTACGGGGCCTTAAAAAGGCCGTGATGGCTAACTACTTTGCAGTAGTTGTACCCCCAACGGGATTCGAACCCGTGTTACCGCCGTGAAAGGGCGGCGTCCTAGGCCTCTAGACGATGGGGGCCTGCTTTGACGTTTTGGGCTGGGCCCGTTTGTCGCTGCTCGAAAAGCATATGGGTAAACCGAACCAAAATGCAAAACGAATATCTGGCACGATTGTTGCATGGTTGAGATGAGCTCCGAGGACTTTGAAGACGCAGTGTCAGATGCACTGGATCAATTGCCACAGGAGGTCATAGATCGTATTGATAACGTGGTAGTGCTCGTAGAGGACGAACCGCCGGCAGAAACGCCGGATTTACTGGGCATTTACGACGGAATCCCTCTGACAGAGCGTGACTTCATGTGGGCTGCGGGGGCTCTCCCGGACCGCATTGTGATCTATCGTAATCCGACCCTTCGGATGTGCGAATCGCGCGATGAAGTGGTGAAAGAGGTCCTCGTCACAGTTGTTCACGAGGTTGCGCATTACTTTGGTATTGATGACGATCGGCTGCACGAGCTAGGCTGGTCATAGACTTACTTGCGCGGCAAAAATAAGTCGCGCAGGCGCATGATTGCGCCACACTGCGCGGCAAACAATCGATTGGTGGAGGCATGACAGTTCTCGTTACGGGCGGCGCCGGCTACATCGGAGCCCACGTCGTACGAATCTTGCAGGAGCAGGGCACGGAGGTTGTCGTGGTGGACAACCTCTCGACCGGACGCAAGGACCGCATTGGCGGGGCGCCCCTGGTTGAGCTCGACGTTGCAGGTGAGGGCGCAGTCGAGGTCCTGACCGAGACCATGAAGAAGTACAACGCCACTGCCGTGATCCACTTTGCCGCGCAGAAGCAGGTTGGCGAGTCAGTGGCTCGTCCCGCGTACTACTACCAGCAGAACGTGGGCGGACTGGCCAACGTCATCGCTGCCATGGAGAACGCCGGCACGCGTGACCTCGTATTCTCATCCTCCGCAGCAACCTACGGCATGCCACCTGTTGCCGTGGTTGAAGAAGATGTCGAGATGAAGCCCATCAACCCATACGGTGAGACCAAGCTCATTGGCGAATGGCTCGGACGCGCCGCCTCGAAGGCTTGGGGCATGCGGTTTGCCGGCCTGCGCTACTTCAACGTGGCCGGTGCTGGTTGGGACGACCTGGGTGACCCAGCGATCCTGAACCTCATCCCGATGGTCCTTGAGCGCGTGGCCAAGGGGAATGCGCCACTCATCTTCGGTGCCGACTATGACACCCCCGACGGCACCTGCGTGCGCGACTACATTCACGTACTCGACCTGGCCAAGGCGCACGTAGCTGCACTGAACTACCTCCAGAACGACGAGCGCACCGCCGATGTTTTCAACGTATCCACGGGCGAGGGTGCCTCGGTCAAGCAGATCATCGACGGCTTGGCTAAGGCCTCGGGTATCGACATCCAAGCCGAGATCCGTGAGCGCCGCGCCGGCGATCCTCCACACCTCGTGGGCTCGCCCAAGCGCATCAACGAGGTCCTCGGCTGGAACGCGGAGAAGAACCTCGACGACATCCTCAACTCGGCTTGGTCCGCATGGCAGGCGGGCCCCAACCGCATCGAGCTGTGATCTAGTTCCAGTTTCATGAACGTCGGGGTCGGCACGTTACACGTGTCGACCCCGACGCTTTGTGTTTTAGGTGGGGCGCTGGCTACTTTTCTGTGAGGGGCGCGGGCCGTGGGTCTCGCCGAAATATTCGACGATCGTGACCGCCTTCCAGCGGGCCCCGGGTGAGCGTCGCCGGATTGTTGACGATCGTGCCCGCTACCCATCTCAGCGCACCCCACCGGGTGGTGGGGTGGTGCTGGGACGTGAGCAGGATCGTCGTGAATCAGGGTGTGAAACACACGGGAACCCGCCATTTTTGTTCGATTTTGCCCGAGGAGCGGCTGCAATCGAACAAAAATGGCGGGTTCGAGGTGCAAAAAAGGGGCGGGACGCTACTTGGCGAACCGGTTCACAGCCCACGCGCCGATGACGCCGATTGCGAGCGCACCAACAAAGAACATGGGGTTGCGAGTCGCGCCGAGTAGGGCATAGCCGCCGGCGCAACTGATCACGAGGAGGGCGCCACCGAGGAACCAGTTTGCTTGCTGGTTGCGGCGCGCTTGGTCAATTTTTGCTTGTTCGGCGCGTTGTTCGGGGGTCAGGTCCATGTCGTCAGCCATGGAGCCAAGGGTACTCGCCTTGGCTGGAACGTCTGCACTGGAAATGCGTGTGGGCGCACCGCGCCGGGGACTGGCGCCATGCAAACGGCCGGTGGTCACAGTCAGATTCTGACTGTGACCACCGGCCGCAGGGTTGTGCGTGAGTTGTTGTGCGCGAGTTGTTGCGCACGGGACTAAGCCCGCAAGACCACGCCCGCAAGGCGAAGCCCGCAGGGGAGTCCTGGGAAACTACATTGCCCGGACGATGTCCTCCACGCGCTCCTTGGCGTCGCCAAACAGCATGGAGGTGTTGTCCTTGAAGAACAGCGGGTTCTGCACGCCCGCGTAGCCCACGGCCATGGAACGCTTGAACACGATGACCTTGCCGGCGTTCCACACCTGGATCACGGGCATACCCGCGATCGGGGATGAGGGGTCGTCCTCGGCGGCGGGGTTGACGGTGTCGTTGGCGCCGATCACGAGCACGATGTCGGTCTTGGGCATCTCCTCGTTGACCTCTTCGAGCTCCTCCACGATGTCGTAGGGGACCTTGGCCTCGGCGAGCAGCACGTTCATGTGCCCCGGCAGGCGTCCGGCCACGGGGTGCACGCCGAACACCACGTGCTTGCCCTCAGCGCGGAGCTTGGTGGTCAACTCAGCCACGGGGTACTGGGCCTTGGCCACAGCCATGCCGTAGCCGGGCGTGATGAGGATGGACTCGGCCTCCTTGAGGAGTTGGGCCACCTCCTCGGCGGTGATCTCGTGGTGTTCGCCCTCAACCGCAGCGCCGCCGCCTCCGCCGCCGGCCGAGGCGGAGTCATCCGCACCGAATCCGCCGAGGATCACGGAGATGAATGAGCGGTTCATGGCCTTGCACATGATGTAGGACAGGATCGCACCGGAGGAACCAACTAGCGCACCGGTCACGATGAGGAGGTCGTTGGACAGCATGAAACCTGCGGCTGCCGCGGCCCAACCGGAGTACGAGTTGAGCATGGAGACCACAACCGGCATGTCGCCGCCGCCGATCGCCATGACCAGGTGCCAGCCCACGAACAGCGCGAGCGCAGTCATGATCAGGAGCGGCCAGATCGACGGCGCAGCGATGAACCAGCCCATGAGCCCCAGCGAAATCACCACGGCGCCCGCGTTGAGCAGGTGACGGCCCGGTAGGGTGAGCGGCTTTGACTTGATCTTGGCGGCGAGCTTGAGCCATGCCACGATCGAGCCGGTGAACGTGATCGCACCGATGAACACGCCGAGGAACACCTCAACCAGGTGCACGGCACCGCCGTGCGAGTCGGTGAGGTATGAGTTGAAGCCCACAAGCACCGCGGCCAGACCCACAAAGGAGTGCAGGATCGCGATCATCTCGGGCATCTGCGTCATCTCAACGGAACGGGCTTTCCACGAGCCGGCGATCGCGCCGATGCCCAGAGCAAGGAAGATAAGCGCCGCAGTCACGCCCGCGTTGCGCTCGGAGTTTATGAGCGCGAGGGCCACGGTCGCGGCGAGCGCGAGCACCATGCCGACCTTGCCGGCCAGGTTGCCCAGCCCTGCGGTCTCCTGCTTAGACAGGCCCGCGAGCGACAGGATAAACAGTACGGCTGCTACGAGGTAGACGGCCTGTACGAGTTGGGTCATCAGTTCCATCTCATGCGTCCCTTCTGAACATGGCGAGCATGCGGCCGGTCACCAGGAATCCACCAAAGATGTTGATGGACGCAATGGCTGCGGCGATGAACGCGAGGGTGGTCACGATCCAGTTCTCGCTGCCGATTTGCAGCAGGGCTCCCACGAGGATGATTCCCGAGATCGCGTTGGTCTGGGCCATGAGTGGGGTGTGCAGCGAGTGGCTAACACCCGAGATCACGTAGAACCCGATGACCACTGCCAGGACGAACACGGTGAAGTGCCCGGTGAAGGATGGCGTGGAGAACGTGACGGCTGCGATGACGGCGAGGGCCGCTAGCGCGACCCAGATGGCCTGTCCGCGTCCCTTGGCGGCTGGCTTCGCCGAGATTTTCGACGATTTTGCTTGCGTCCCGTCCGCACCCGCGGTCGCACTCCTGGTTGCGGCTGGCGCGGTGGAGCCGGCGGCGTCCGCCGAGGTCTGCGGAGCGGACGCGAGGGGTGCTGGCGCGGCCGAAACTTGGACGGGCGGCGGTGGCCACAGGATGTCGCCCTGGTGGGTCACTGTGATACCGCGTACCACGACGTCTTCGAGGTCTACTGCAAGCTGGCCGTCCTTGGCGGGCGTCATGAGCTTCAGCAGGTTAACGATGTTCGTGCCGTAGAGCTGGGAGGTGTGCTTGGGCATCCGGCCAGGGAGGTCGGTGTAACCAATGATGGTGACGCCGTTCGCGGTGACGGTCTTCTTGCCGGGCTCGGTGAGCTCGCAGTTTCCACCACCTGAGGCGGCGAGGTCCACGATCACGGAGCCTGGCTTCATGTTTGCGACCATCTCTGCCGTGATGGTGATAGGGGCCTTGCCGCGGATGAGCGCGGTGGTGACCACCACGTCTGCGGCTGCGGATTCGGCCGCGTACACGCGGGCCGTGGCGGCTTCCTGCTCTTCGGAGAGCTCGGAGGCGTAGCCGTCTGCTGACTTTTGGGCGGCAGCGTCCACGCGGACAAAGGTGGCTCCCATGGACTCGATTTGCTCGGCCACGTCCGCGCGCACGTCATACGCGCGCACCTCCGCGCCAAGGCTTCCTGCTGCGCCGAGCGCTGCGAGTCCTGCGACTCCTGCGCCGATGACGAACACGCGCGCTGGGGGAGTGGATCCTGCCGCGGTGACCTGGCCTCCGAACATTCCGGCGTACGCCTCGGCCGCCTCGATGATGCCGCGGTATCCCGAGACGTTGGACATGGTCGAGAGCACGTCGAGGGCCTGAGCGCGAGAGATGCGGGGAACGGACATGAGGTTCAGCGCAGTGACGCCGAGCTTCTGGGCCTCTTGGACGAACTCTGGGGAGCCGTCCGGATCGAGGCGGGAAATCAGAGTTGAGCCGGACTCCATCTCCGCGAGCGTCGTCAGAGCGGGGGCATCTACGGTGATTACAATGTCGGACTGCCATACGGTTGAAGGCTCAGTGAGGGTTGCGCCTGCTGCGAGGAAAGCGTCGTCGGTGATGCTGGCCTGTTCGCCTGCCCCTGCCTCGACGACTACCTCGTAGCCGAGCTTGATGAGCTGTTCAACCGTTTTGGGTGTGGCCGCGACGAGCCGCTGTTCGGCTGACGCTTCCTTGGGTACTCCTATGCGCACGGGCTTCTCCACATGAAATAGGTACGGTCACCCTATTAGAACAACTAAGTTCACGATTCCAACAGGACCTTCGGTCCCCACGTGTCCAAACTGTTATCAAAAAACGTCCACTGTATGGAATGGCTGCCCGGGCGTTTCCCCGAGAAGTGTCCACGGCGGGCGGGTGTGCTGCAGGTCACGTGTCAGATCGTGAGTGCGGGCTATTCGTTGGAAGTAAGCGAGTTGTGGCGCTCGTGAGGCGTCTTTTTGGGGGCTGCGTCGCAAAATCGAATTACGTAACGCTTCCGTTCCTAAATTCGGTTAGGTTAGGCTAACTTCGGTCGTGCGGCGCAGTAGCCGCACAGCAGTAGCACGAATTTGCCACTCAACTCCAATGAAAAGGGAAAGTAGATGAGCCGCAACCGCCTCTTCAAGGCCTGGTCCGTTGCCGCAGTCGCAGCACTGGCTTTGTCCGCATGCGCAACCTCCGACGCCAATGAAGGCTCCGCCTCGGGCAAATCGGTCACCGTGGAGGACAACAACGGAGCCCAGACCATCTCGCTCCCTCTAACTTCCGTGGTTGCCACAGACAACCGCACGTTTGAGACCCTCTCGGACTGGGGCGTTGAACTCAGCGCTGCCGCGGTGGCTCTCATGCCCAACACGATTGCGTACACCAAGGACGCGGACATCATTGACCTTGGTAACCACCGCGAGCCGAACCTTGAAGCGGTCGTTGCAGTAGACCCGCAGCTCATCATCAACGGCCAGCGCTTTGCGGGCTTCCACAAGGACTTTGCTGAGTTGGTTCCTGACGCCGTGGTTCTGGAACTCGACCCACGTGAGGGCCAGCCATTCGATGCGGAACTCAAGCGCCAGACCACCGTGCTGGGAGAGATTTTTGGTAAGCAGGCAGAAGCCAAGAAGCTGAACGACGACCTCGACGCAGCAATCGCACGGGCAAAGGCCGCCTATACCGCTGGTGACAAGGTCATGGGCGTCAACGTGTCCGGCGGAGAGATCGGCTATGTTGCACCATCCAACGGACGCACGCTCGGCCCACTGTTCGACATCCTGGGTCTCACTCCGGCGCTTGAGGTAGAGGGGTCCGACGACCACCAGGGTGACGACATCTCAGTTGAGGCCATCGCGGACTCCAACCCGGACATCATCCTGGTCATGGATCGCGACGCAGCTGTTGCCGCCGACGAGGCAACCTACCAGCCCGCAGCCCAGGTCATCGAGGGTTCGGAGGCGCTCAAGAACGTGAACGCGGTCAAGAACGGCAACGTCATCTACATGCCGAATGACACGTACACCAACGAGGGCATCCAAACCTACACCGAGTTCCTCAACATGATTGCTGAACAGCTTGAAGCCGCTCAGTAGCACCCGATAGGCCCAAGCCGACGCCCCATTTCCGCGCACGAGTGCGGAGGTGGGGCATTGGCGCGTTTACGCAGGCCAGCACTGTGTACAAAGAACAGCACTAAAGAAAAGACTGCACATGAGCGCCTCACCCGCACTCGATCCGAACCCGGCGGGGATGTCTGCCGGACAAACAGCCGAACCGCTGGCAGCCGCTACCAAGAAGAAGGTCGTTGACTGGAAGCTTGGCCTTGGCGTACTGGTTGTCCTCGCGTTGCTCACCCTTTCCCTTTTCACGGGTGTCTACAACGTGTTTGACGGCGAGTTCGGCGGAGAGATGTTCGCGATCACCCGGATTCCGCGCACTATCGCACTCGTGCTGGCTGGCGCCGCGATGGCAATGTCCGGACTGGTCATGCAACTCTTGACCCAGAACCGGTTTGTTGAACCCACCACTACGGGCACCACCGAGTGGGCGGGCCTTGGCCTTCTGCTCGTCACCATCGTCTATCCGAACGCGAGCCTGAGCACCAAGATGATCGCGGCCATTGTTGCCTCTTTTGTGGGCACGATGGTGTTCTTTATGTTCCTACGCAGGGTCTCCCTGCAGTCGTCCCTGATCGTTCCTATTGTGGGAATCATGCTTGGTGCCGTGGTCGGGTCCATCACCACGTACCTCGCGCTCGCTACGGACACCCTGCAGAACCTCGGAGTGTGGTTCGCCGGCAGCTTCACGTCTGTTCTGCGCGGGCAGTACGAGGTGCTGTGGATCGTTGCGCTCGTGGCCATCGCTGTGTTTATTGCCGCCGACCGGTTCACAGTTGCGGGCCTGGGTGAGGAGATCGCCACCAACGTGGGGCTTAACTACAACCGCGTGATTCTGCTGGGTACCGGGCTCATCGCCGTGGCAACGGGAGTCGTCACCGTGGTGGTGGGGAACCTGCCGTTCCTCGGCCTGATCGTGCCCAATGTGGTCTCCATGTTCCGCGGGGATGACCTCCGCTCAAACCTCCCGTGGGTATGCCTGCTCGGAATCGGAATCGTGACCGTTGCGGACCTCATCGGACGCACGATCATCATGCCTTTCGAGGTTCCCGTCTCCCTGATCCTGGGTGTGGTGGGCTCGGTTGTGTTTGTGGGACTACTCCTGAGGAGCCGCCGCCATGCCTGATCAGGAAACCATCCACGGGGATGTGAGTACTTTTGGTGCAAAAGAGCGGGGATTGCCACGCTCACTTGCACGAAAAGTGCTCACGCCCTCCCTGACTCCGCACCCCGACACCCTGCTCGACCCGAGCCACCCACTCGAGACCCCGATCCATGACGGCCGCGGCACCGTTGCCTTCATCAGCCGCACCAAGCGCCGCCGCTATTGGATCCTGGTGGGCGTGCTCAGCGCACTCGCGCTCATCTCGGCCGCGGGCATCCTGGCCTGGGGTAACCCCATGGAGTTTGGCACAGCCGGGTTCTGGCGCATTGCCGAGCGCCGAGCCATCGCGCTTCTCGTCATCCTCATCGTCGTGGTCTGCCAGGCGATGGCCACGGTGTCCTTCCAAACGGTCACGAACAACCGGATCATCACGCCCTCGATCATGGGGTTTGAGTCGCTGTATGTGGCCCTCCAGACCTCGGTCATCTACTTCATGGGCGCCGCGGGGCTCATTGCGATCGAGGGTCCCACCAAGTTCGCGCTCATGGTCGTCCTCATGGTTGGCTTTTCGCTCGCTCTCTACGGCTGGTTACTCTCGGGTAAGTTCGCCAACTTGCAGGTCATGCTTCTTGTGGGCATCGTGCTGGGCGGCGGGCTTGGCTCGATCTCCACGTTCATGCAGCGCTTGCTCACCCCGAGCGACTTCGACATCCTGAGCGCCAAACTGTTCGGGTCGGTGTCCAACGCGGACCCGTCCTACTTCCCGCTCGCCATTCCGCTGTGCATCGCCGCGGCGGGAGCATTGTTCATCCGGTCCCGCCGCCTCAACGTGGTCGCGCTGGGCCGCGATGTCACCGGCAACCTGGGCTTGGATCACCGCCGCGAGGTCATGATCACGCTGTTCTTTGTGTCGATCCTGATGGCGGTCTCCACCGCTCTGATCGGCCCGATGACGTTCCTTGGCTTCCTCACCGCCACGCTGGCCTACCAGTTCGCGGGCACGCACGACCACCGATACGTGTTCCCTGTAGCCGTGCTCACCGGGTTCGTCATCCTAGGCGGCGCCTACTTTGTCCTAAAAAACATCTTCTACGCGGAGGGTGCTGTCTCCATCGTCATTGAGGCGGTAGGTGGCATCGCATTCCTCGCGGTCATCCTGCGAAAGGGCAGACTGTGATCGAGCTCAAGGCTGTACGCAAGGACTACAGCTCCGAAGTCACCATTGGCCCCGTTGACCTGCAGATCCCCAAGGGCGGCGTCACCGCTCTTGTGGGCCCGAACGGTGCGGGCAAGTCGACCCTGCTCACGATCATCGGCCGCCTGATGGGTGCAGACGCTGGGTCCATCGAGATCGCAGGGTATGACGTGGCCACGACCAAGTCCAAGGACCTGGCCAAGATCGTCTCGATCCTGCGCCAGGAGAACCACTTTGTTACGCGACTGACGGTTCGGCAGCTGGTCGCGTTCGGCCGCTTCCCGTACACCAAGGGGCGGCTCAACAAGTTCGACGAGGAGATCATCACGCGCTCCATCAAGTTTTTCGAACTTGAGGACCTGCAGGATCGCTACCTCGACCAGCTTTCGGGCGGACAGCGCCAGCGCGCCTACGTGGCCATGGTCTTGTGCCAGGACACCGACTACGTCCTGCTGGACGAGCCGCTCAACAACCTCGACATGAAGCACTCCGTGCAGATGATGCAGCACCTGCGCCGCGTGGCCGACGAGCTCGGCCGGACCGTGGTCATCGTCCTACACGACATCAACTTTGCCGGTCACTACGCCGACCGCATCTGCGCGGTCAAGGACGGCCAGGTCGTCGAGTTCGGTACGTCCGCCGAGCTGTTCCAGCCCGAGACTCTGACCCGAGTGTTCAACACTCCCGTGGCGTGTGTGGACGGGCCTAACGGCCCTCTGGCCGTGTACTACTAGGCGCCGGCCTGCATCACATCACTGCGTGACAAAGTGCTTTACGACGATCGTGGTCCCGACCCAGCATCACGCTGGGACGGGACCACGATCGTCGAAAATCAGGTGGGCGCGTTAGCGCCGCGGCTCACGCTGGGAGCCGGCCTGAAGGTTGAGGGCGGGCTCGTCTGCGAGCGCGACGAGGCCCGGCGGAAGTTCGAACCGCTTGAGCGGCTCGATGAAGGTGTGCGGCGCGGCCTTCTCCGCGTCAAGGAGTTCCTTGTCCGGCATGAATGCTGTGATGAGCTCGTCGTTACCCATGTTTAGACTCTAATACCGAATGCACCACAGCACTTCAGGGAACCCAAACAGCAACAAGGGCTGCGCCACTTCTAGGCAGTACCCTTGTAAGCATGGCCCAAAGCGCTCCTATAATCTCGTGGCTGCTCGATTCCGACCCTGCGCTGCGATGGCAGGTGGAACGCGATCTCCTCGTACTGCCTGAGGAACAGTGGCAGGCCACGCGCGCGCTGACTGCGACCGAGGGGTTCGGGCGAGCCCTCTTGGACAAGCAGGACCCGGACGGCCAGTGGGCGGGCGGTGCGCACTTCCCCGGGGACTTTGACTTCGAAGGCCCCGAGGCGCAGCCAGGGCAAGGGCAGCCCTATACCTCCACGTCGTGGTCTCTGAACTCCCTGCGCGAATGGGGCGTACCCGCGTCCGCATTAGGTGACACCGCAGCTCGGCTGGAACGCAACTGCCGCTGGGAGTACGACAATCTGCCGTTCTGGGACGGCGAAGTGGACGCGTGCATCAACGCCTATACGGTGTCCAACGGTGTGTGGCTGGGACGTGACATGTCAGCGCTGGCGCAGTGGTTCGTTGATCATCAAATGGAAGAGGGCGGCTGGAACTGCGAATGGGTCGAAGGGTCCACGCGGTCATCCTTCCACTCCACCCTCAACTCACTCAACGGACTGTTGGATTACGAGATCGCGACCGGGGACACCAGGGCCCACGAGGCCCGGAAGAAAGCCGAGGAGTACCTGCTCGAGCGGCGCCTCATCAACCGCATGACCACGGGGGAGCGGATTGGGCCGTGGGTTGAACGTCTCACCTACCCGAACCGGTGGATGTACTCGTCACTTCGAGTCATGGACTACTTCGTGCGAGCGTACCGCCACGACAATCAGCGGCCGGACCCCCGCATGCTCGATGCCATTAACATCGTGCGCGATGCGCAAGACGAGTTCGGGCGTTGGGTGCAAGGCCCGCCGTTGAAGGGCCGCGTGTGGTTCGAAGTCGATGTGCCGCAGGGGGAGCAGTCCAAGTGGCTGACCCTGCAGGCCATGCGGGTCTTGAACTGGTGGGACAGGTAAGGCAAGCGTGCCATTGCGGCACTGGGCGTCCGGGACTAGGGTCGAGTGACCACTACGGGTGGGTTTAGTTGTTTTGCAAGCTCCACCGAGAACTCGGAAGGTAGGGAGTCCACCATGTCCCAGTCAATCCCGGAAAAGTGCCCCAAGTGCGGCGGAACAATCCGGCTGACACAGAAGTCAGATCCAGATACCGACTTCTCGCCGCAATCCCACATGGTCTACAAGTGCCCTCGTGGGTGCTTCGAGGTTCCGGCGCAGGGCCAAGCTTAAAGTCGGGCCTCCGCGAGCAGTTCGGCTTCCTGTTCCTGCGTGAGTCCCGATGGGACTCCGTGCTCGCTGGAGTGGGCTAGCGCCCACTCCAGTCCGTCCCGCAGGGTGTCTTGCAGCGGCCGCAGGGCCAGTCCTGCCTCAAGAGCGCGCGCATTCGACCACGCCCCAAATCCGCGCATAGAATCGTCCGCAATCCACAGCGGCAGCGACTTCGTCCCTGCCCATTGGCTGACGCCGCGTTCGCGCAACCATTCGTTCTTCTTCACGACGATCGAGCCGGCAAATCCCGCCACCTCACGTGCGATGGTCAGGTGTTGGGCCAGCGGCGTACTCATGCCCACAGCATTGAACGGACCCGTTGGTGCTTCGGAGCCCAGTTCGGCCAGATTGACTAGCCACTCTGCGAGGTCTCGGACGTCGATGACCGAGGTGGGGAAGTCGGGGTGATCGGGCACGAGGACCGCTCCCTCCGGGTTGGATGGGGAGGCAAAACGCAGCGGCCAGTAGGTTGAGCGGGCGCTTGGGTCGCCGGGGCCGCCGATTAGGCTCGGCCTCACGATCGTGGCGCGGCTTCCGAGGCGTTCCCGGGCTGCGTTCTCGCAGGCTACCTTTGCTGCGCCGTACTCTGCCATGTCGGTGAAGGTATCGGACTCGAGCGGCTCAAATACGGGCGCACTTTCGGTCGGGTTGGCTCCGGAATTGTCGGGGTAGGCGCTGACACTCGAGACGAAGATGTAGCGCTGGGTTGCTTGTGCGAGGTCACGGACTGCGCGCCGCACGTGGCCGGGCTGCATCGCAACGTCGATGACCCCGTCCCACGAGTCCGCCGCGACAGGAGCTAATGCATCGTCCACGTCTCGGTCCGCGTGGACCAAGGTCACGCCCTTGGGAACATCCGTGCCCCGGGCCACGCACGTGACCTCGTGCCCACGCTCGAGCGCTTGCCGCGCGATGTGCCCGCCGAGCCACCCCGTCCCGCCAAGAATCAAGAGCTTCATGCTCCCATCCTCGCGGATCGGCGGCTTCTCGCACCCCGCCCGCGGCACTTTTGCCCCTCTCCCTCCGCGAGTGCCGGGTTTTGTGGTCGAGTGCCGGCCCCGCGTTCCGGCACTCGACCCCAAAACCCGGAACTCAACCCGTTCAAGCACCGCGAGTCGACCCTTGTCGACCGCGCGCTCAACTTTTGGCTTCCGCTCGTCTACGTGCAACCCCCAAGTCTCGCGAGTGCCGCTCACCTGCAGTGAGTGCCGTCGCCGCGGGGCGGCACTCAACCCATATGAGCGGCAGTCACGTGGGGAAGGGGCGGGTGAGGTTGAAGGGAGGCGCTGGCAGAGCGGTGAGAGATGCGGAGTCGGACGGTATGGCGGGGGTTAAAGGAGAGCCGCTGGCATGGTGGGGGTATGAGGCCGGCGGCTGGGAGTGATAATTGGTGCGGTAAGCCTGCAGAGTTAGACCGCGCTTAGGGGCCTGCGAACGGGCGAGCGTCAGAAACCTTGCCCCAATTTTGCCCCAACTTCCCTGTGGTGACCCGCAAACTGAGAAAGCCCGGTCCGACGTTTGTTCACGTCAGACCGGGCTTTCCGGTTGTGGGCCCTGCGGGGCTCGAACCCGCGACCCGCGGATTAAAAGTCCGATGCTCTACCAACTGAGCTAAAGGCCCACTGGGGTTGATGATCAACCACCAAGAATCAAGGATACGCAATCCCACCCTGAAACTGAAAACCGGAACCTGTGAGGTTGTTCGAAGGGTCCGTCCTCGGAAGGTACCGATCCGGCGCAGTAACGCCGGACTGGTGCGAAGTTACGCTTGAGCTGTGATGCGGCCGGCAATCGCGGTAGGCAGATAACCGGCCGGCAATCAAAGTAGCGCAGGTTGCCGATCCGGCGCAGCAACGCCGGATCGGCAGCGGCCGAGCGTCGGGCGAGATTCGCCCGACGAGGTGGGGCCGACACGGTGCTAGACCATGCGCGAGGCTACGCGCGAGCGGCGAACCAGCCCGCGAGGGCGTCGGGACGGTCGGTGATGATGCCGTCCACGCCGAGCTCAACCAGGCGCTCCCATTGGGCTGGATCATTCGCGGTCCACACCTGGGTCTTGATGCCTGCAGCATGGAGTTCCGAAACGAACTCGGGGTTAGCAAGCAGCCAGTCCACGTCCGGGTTGATCGTGTAGATGCCGGCTTGGCTGGCCAACTCGATCAGTCCGTCGAAGCCCGACTCGATGAGAACCCCACGGCGAGTCTCGGGGCAAACAGCCAGCAGCGATTCCACGGTTTCCCGCATGAAACTCTGCAGAATGGTACGGTCCAACAGTCCGCGCGAAGTAACTGCCTCCACAACTGGGCGGACCTGGTCTACCGTCCACGTGCCCTTGAACTCGAGGAGGATCTCGATCGAGTCATCTAGGGCGATAAGGTCCGCGAACTGCTCGAACGTGGGCACCTTGACCCCAGCGAATGCCGGGTGGAACCACGATCCTGCATCGAGCTGCTGGATCTCAGCCGCAGTAAAGCCAGCCACGTGGCCAGCGCCAGATGTGGTGGCGTCGAGGGTATCGTCGTGAATCACCATGGCCACGCCGTCACTGGAGAGGACTACGTCCATTTCGATGCTGCCAGCCCCCGCCTTTACGGCGGACGCAAATGCGGGCAGGGTGTTCTCAGGCGCTACGGACTTGTTGCCGCGGTGCGCGATGATCTGGGGAAGGCTCACAGGTATGGTTCCACGTTCTCTTTGTAGGCCTGCTCAAGACGAGGCGTGATAGCCGCGAAAGCGTCCTTGGCAGGGGTGTTCTTGAGGATGATCTGCTCTATGCCCTCGGTCAGGATCTGGTCACCGGAAGGTACAAACACGCGGACCCAGTCCTGGGTGCGGGTCTTGGTCTCCAACTGCTCCACGGCCGTCTTGTACAGCGGGATCTCTTGGTACAACTTTGTCATAGTCTCGCCGGTCATGGCAGACGAGCGCACCGGCATGTAACCGGTGCCCTTCGAGAACTCGGCGGTGTTCTCCGCGTTGGTCAGGAACGCGAGGAACTGAGCTGCAGCGAGCTGCTGCTCAGGGGAGCGAGACGATGGGATCGCGAGTCCAGTACCTCCGGTTGGAACGCCGGGGCCGACAGGGCCGTCTGGAAGGAAGGCTGCTCCGACCTCGAAGTTTGCGGCGTCAAGGATGCCCTTGAGCGAGCCGGTTGAGCCGAGGAAGCAGCCGAAGAACCCTGCGGCAAAGTCAGCCTGAGTGTCGTTGCCGATGGATGCAAACTTGTTGTCGTTGTACAGCGCGCGGACCCATTCACCGGCCTCGATGGCCTCCGGGGTATCCAGTGTGACGGTCCAGTCCTTCGACCACGAAGCGCCGCGGCCCCACATGATGTTGGACATCCACCACGCTGACCACGAGGTGCCGACGCCCATGCCGAGTGGTGCTCCATCGGATGGCAGAACTGCGGCGAGCTTTGGTGCCCACTCCTCGAACTCAGCCCACATAGCAGGGCCACGGTCTGGGAGTCCGGCCTTCTTGAACACATCCTTGTTGTAGTAGAACAGCGGCGTGGAACGAGCGTACGGCGCCGCATAGTGGGAGCCCTCGAACTCGTAGTCGTTGAATAGGGTGGTGTTGAAGTCCGCGGTGTCCGCCTTGAGGTAGTCAAACACCGAGTCCAGAGGCATGATCTGGCCGTTGAGGAAGTAACGGAACCACCACACGTCGGACGCGATGACTAGGTCCGGGAGCGAGTCGGTGCCGGAGGCGGCTTGAAAGCGCTGGGCAACCTCGTCATAGTTGGCGCCCGCAGTCACGAGTTTGACAGCGATTCCTGTCTCCGCGGTGAACTTAGCGATGAGGCCTTCCTCGATCTCCTTGGAGCTCCCAGGGTGGTTGGACCACCAGGTGATTTCCTTGGCGGGAACTACATTGGCCCAGTCGACGTCGGTCTTCTGGTTGTTCTTGAGGTTGTCACCGGTGGCTGGGCCCGAGCAGGCTGCCAGCGCGGCGGCGAGGCTGCCGACGCCCATAGCAGCGAGCACCGAACGGCGCGAAACTTGGGCGTCTACGATCTTTCCAAAAGCTGAGGTAGGCAAGACATTCTCCAAAATGAATGTGGTGTCGTAATGAGGCGGTGGTGCGGGATGAAACGTGCGATGAAACGTTCGGTGGTGCAAGTGGTGGAACGGGTAGTGCAGGAAGCTGGCGGTCAGCCGGTCACCGCACCTGCAGTGAGTCCGGCCACCAGCCGGCGCTGCAGGACGAGGAAGACCACGAGCATGGGGAGCGTGACCAGAACGGTGGCGGCCATCAGGACGCCCCAGTTGTTCATACCGTCAACGTTCTGCAGGAGGGTGAGCCCTAGCGGGAGGGTCATCATCTCTGCGTTGTCGATGACGAGGAACGGCCACAGGTAGTCGTTCCACTCGGCCACGAGGGACACGAGTAGAACGGCCGAGATTGTTGGGTAGGACATAGGCACAACAAACGCCCACAGCCTGCGCCAGTGTCCGGCCCCGTCGAGTGACGCGGCTTCAAGGACCGAGCCGGGCAGCGAGAGGAAGTGCTGGCGGAACAAGAAGGTGCCAAACGCGGAGGCGAGCCCGGGGACCAGAATTCCCTGGTAGGTGTTGAGCCAGCCGAGTTGGGAGACCAGCGTGTAGTTCGGAATGATCGTGATCTGCTGTGGCACGAGCAGCGTAAACAGCACGATCGTGAACATGATCTTCTTGTACGGGAACTCGATGAACACAAGCGCGTACGCACAGGTCAAGCCGAGGATTACCTTTAGCCCCGCGCCCACAACAGTCAGCATCACCGAGTTCAGGAACAGCCTGCCAATGGGGAGAGTCTGGGCAACGTGCGCGTAGTTTGCGCCGTCAAAGCTCTCTGGCAGCCACTGCAGCGGCATCGAGTAGAGCTCGTTTGGCTGCTTGAAGCTGGCAAACACCATCCAGATCAGCGGAACGGACATGACCAGAACCGCGAAGATGAGGGTGACGTAGCCGCCCGCATCGAGTAGGTGGGAGCGTTTTCCCAGCCCAAAGTTGCCATCATTGCGAGCGGATGGGCGGCGGGTGCGTGGCGGGTTTACGGTGAGCGCGACCATCAGTAGTGCACCTTCTTTTCAACGTACTTGAGTTGGACCACGGTCACGACGAGCAGGATGAGGAACAGCACGGTGGCCGCCGCGGAGGCGTATCCTGCACGGCCGTTCACGAAGCTCTCCTGGTAGATCTGGTACATCAGCGTTGTGGTGGAACCGAGCGGCCCACCTTGAGTCATCGCGTGGATGAGGTCGAATGACTGCAGGGAAGACAGCAGCGTGGTGATGGTGAGGAAGAAGGTGGTGGGGCCGAGCAGTGGGAGCGTGATGGAGCGCAGCACTCGGGACTTGGAGGCACCGTCGAGAGAAGCCGCATCGTAGATGTCCTGGGGCACTGCCTGCAGGCCGGCCAGGTAGATGAGGGCGACATACCCGAGGTTCTTCCACAGGTAGACGATGATGACCATGATCAGCGCCCACGGCGAGGAGTTGTACCAGTCCGGGGAAGTGATACCGAACCAGCCGAGCGCAGTCCCGAGCAGGCCGTAGCGAGGGTCAAAGATGTAGAGCCACAGAATTCCGACCGCGATTCCAGAGAGCACGTAGGGTGCGAACGCAACGGTGCGGGCGATCCCTCGGCCCTTGAGCTTGCGGTTCAGCAGCAGAGCGAGGGCGAGTCCGAGGACGAGCGCTCCACCCACGGTGGCGATAGTGAACACCGCGGTGTTGAGCATGACCGTGGCGGTCTTAGGGCTAGTGAAGAACTCCACGTAGTTCTGCAGGCCCACGAACCGGGCGCTTGGTGAGCCGATGTTCCACTGCAGCGTGGAGAACTTGAACGACTCCAGCAGCGGCTTGTAGGTGAACACGAGGAGCAACGCCAGGTTTGGTCCGGCAAGGGCCAGGAACGTCAGGTACTGCTTCCATTTCCTTACATCGAACTGCTGGGCCTTGCGGGTTGCGGTGCGCGGCTGGTCGCCCGTGGGACGGCCAGGAGTCCCGCCCTGCGAGAGGCCGGATGCGCCGGCGATACCAGCGGATCCAGCCGTCCCAGCCGTTTCTGGCTGTGGCGCTGAAGTGTATGAAGTTATCGGTTCCGTTGTGGTCGGGGCCGTCATGTTGTGCTCCAGATGTAGGTGCTTCTGAAGCAAACGTAGGCGTCAAAAACCGGTCTTTTGGCCGTTCGGGTGGACTTTAATCTACTGTTCGCGCAGTGTTACCCGGGCCTGCTTTTTACCGGAACCAAAAGTTAATCGGGTCATCGCGGGTTCACCGAGTGGCCAGCGGCCCCGCTTCACCGCGTGGCCAGCGGCCCTGGCACTCAGCCCGGCCCGCCGCCCCGCCTCACAGCCCCGCCTCACCGCAGGATCAGGTATCCCAGTCCGATTCCGCCGAGCGTCACCACGAGGAACAGGAACAGCCACACGCCAGCGGGCAGCCACGTGATCCTAGCGAGGGCGTCGGCATCGCTCGTGCGCGCACGCCCAGACCTGCGCTGACGAATCAACTCGAACACCGGACGCGGCGCCCCCAACAAGAAAAGCGCCACCAGTGAGTACGCCAGGTACACGCGGAACGGGTCCGGGGCGAACCACGCAACCGCCCCCACGAGCACTCCCGTAGCCACAAGCGACCACGCACCAAACAGGTTGCGAATCTTGAACAGCATGAGGACCAGAATCACCACAAAAGCCCACACCCACGCGAGCGTGTACCCCTTGGACACGACCCACGCGGCCGCAAGCCCCAGCACGGTTGGCCCCACATAGCCCGCGAACGCGGTCAGGATCATCCCAAACCCGCGCGGTTTGCCCCTCGACACCGTCAGCCCAGACGTGTCCGAATGCAGCGTGATCGAGTTCAGTTTGCGCCCCGAGATCAGCGCAGCAAAAGCGTGCGCGCCCTCGTGCACGATCGTGATGACGCCGCGCAGCAGCACCCAGGTGGGCTGGAAAACGATCAGCGCCACAACCACGCCCGCCAGCACTGCGAGCTGCAGTTGGCCCAGCGGTTCGGTGGGTGTCGACATCTGGTTCCACAGGTCGCCAAGGACAGAGAGTTGTTCGTTCACGCCCCGATTCCATCACAACTTCTTGGGAGCGCCCTGCAACCAGCCCCGGCGCCGGCACGGGAAGAAGTCCCTCCCGCCCCCCCCCCAGCGCTGCTGGGGTGGGGCCGGGTCGGGACCACGATCGTCGTGAAGCAGTTACACCCAGCGCGAAGCGCTGGAATAGGGTGGGTCGCGGGCACGTTTTACCCAAGGACCAATTGATTTTCGACGAGAGGGCTGGTCATGTCGTACAAGGTCACCAAAACTGATGAAGAGTGGCGTAAGGAGCTGAGCCCGCAGGAGTATTCGGTTCTGCGGCAGGCAGGAACCGAGCGGCCGGGCTCGGGCGAGTTGCTGCATGAGGAGCGCACGGGTGTGTACTCATGCCGCGCTTGTGGCGCGGAGCTGTTCCGCTCTGAAACCAAGTTTGACGCGCACTGTGGCTGGCCCTCGTTCTTTGAACCGGGCGCCACAGACGCGGTGGAACACCACACCGACACCACCTTTGGGATGGTCCGCACCGAGGTGCTGTGCGCAACGTGCGGTTCGCACCTGGGGCACGTCTTCGATGATGCACCGCAAACCCCCACGGGCAACAGGTACTGCATGAACTCGGTGTCCCTCACGTTCGAAGAGGCCAAGTGACCTCAACGCCTGGGGCCTCCCAACGGTGGCTCCCCAGGGCTGGTCGCCCGAGGCGACCCGCCCAACTTGATCGCGCCACCGCCGAGGAAATCGGCGGCGGCATCGACCCGCAGACTCTTGGCGCCATCGCGCACATGACCGCGGACGTGGTGGTGCGGCGAGGACGGGCTTCGGCGGACCCGGACGTGCTCGAACGCCTCATCACGCTCGTGGACCGCGAGGGAATCGACGCGGTTGCGGGCCTGTGGGCCGACTCGCCCTCCAACACGCTGCCCGGAGCACTGTGGCGGATGTACCAGCTGCGGGACTGGGTGCGCAGTTCGCCGCGCACCTTTGCCTTGCACTACCGAATGGGCATGGACACGGCGCCCGTCGAGCACGCGGTAGCAGGAGCCAGTGAACCTCCGGCGCCGGACGACGTGGTGGCGCTCGCGGACCAGGTGCTCGCCGGGGTGTTTGCTGGCGAACTGGACGTTGCCCTAGATCGCGCGGCGGCGTTCTGCCGGGTCGTGGCCACGGGCGCAACGCACGACGCCGACTCACTGGACGCGAGCGGCTCCGCTCCGGATTCCCATGAACGTCGCGGGACCGGACTGGGCAATCCTGCCCAGGCGGTTCGCCGTATAGTCTCAAGTGCCCGCACGCTCGCGCGGACCGCGGAGGACCTCCAAGAGGCCGCTGCACTGTGGCGAACAAGACGGCTGGACTAGGTGCTTCGACTGCACCAGGATGCACGAAACCGGTAGAATAAACGAGCGAACGTCAGACTGCGGTAGCCCCGGGCTCCAACTTCAGCCGCTACGAGCGGCCCCGCGCCGAGAGGCGCTCCCGGTCTGGCGTTCGTTTTTCTGCCCCATTGTGAAATTGCAGACTCCCAGCTTGGGACACAGGGCCTAACTGCGGCCCGTTTCCGCCGGTGGAGGCTGTGTTGCGTTCAGCAAATTGCAAGTTTCATTCCCCCAAGGGTTGAGTGGTTTCACTGAACCTGCCCTAGTCTGGTAATGATCAACGATCCTAAGTTGCGTTTCCCGCAACCCTTAGTTAACCCATACGGAGCATGCTGTGCGCTTTAGCTTGACCCCGCGCGATACGTCTTTCTACGACCTCCTCGCGGAACAGGCCAGTCACCTTGTAACTGGCGCCAATCTTCTCGGTGAACTGCTTGGAGCAACCAAGTCCGAACGCAAGGCGATCGGCAAGCGAATCAGTGAAGCCGAGCACGACGCCGACGACGCGACCCACGCCATCATGCGCCGACTCAACTCGACCTTTGTCACGCCGCTCGACCGCGACGACATTGCAGGACTGTCGTCAGCGCTCGACGACTGCATGGACTACATGGAAGAGGCCGCAGACCTCATCGTCCTGTACAAGCTCGACGAAATCCCAAACAAAGTCTCCGACCAGATCGCTGTCCTGCAGCGCTGCGCCGAGCTGACCGTTGACGCGATGCCAAAACTCCGCGCCATGGGTGACCTCGAAGAGTACTGGGTTGAGATCAACCGCCTCGAGAACCAGGCCGACAAGGCACACCGCAAGCTCCTTGCGCAGATGTTCGATGACGTGAAGGACCCGATTCAGCTCATGAAGCTGAAGGAGGTAGTCGAAACCCTGGAAGACGCAGCCGACGCGTTCGAGACTGTCGCCAACATGGTTGAGACCATCGCTCTCAAGGAGTCCTGAACCACGTGGAAATCGCGCTCGCCGTTATCGTCGTCGTGCTCGCACTGAGCTTCGACTTCACGAACGGCTTCCATGACGCGGCCAACGCCATTGCGACATCAGTGTCGACCAGGGCGCTCACGCCGCGTGCGGCACTCATACTCGCCGCAGTTCTGAACTTCGTAGGTGCGATGCTTGGAACGACCGTGGCAAACACGATCGCCCACGACATCGTCCATCTCGACGAGGCCACCCAAACCACGGGATCAGGGCACCTAGCGCTGGTCATCATCGTGGCCGCGCTCATCGGCGCGATCGTATGGAACCTCATCACCTGGTGGTTCGGCCTGCCCTCGTCCTCGACCCACGCGCTCATTGGTGGTCTGGTTGGTGCGGGTCTCGTGGCTAACATCGGCGTGTTCTGGGACCACGTTGTAGCCAAGGTCGTCGTCCCGATGATCGTGTCCCCACTCATCGGTTTCTTCGGCGCATACATCGTCATGGTTGGTGTCCTGTGGCTCCTGCGAAAGGCCTCACCCAACAAGGTGAACCGCCGCTTCCGCATCGCCCAGACCGCATCCGCAGCAGCACTTGCTCTCGGTCACGGTCTGCAGGACGCACAGAAGACCATGGGTGTCATGTTCATGGCCGCCTACACGGTTGGCTGGTCGGACCCGAACCACGGCATCCCACTGTGGATCAAGGTAGCAGCAGCAGCCGCAATCTCACTGGGTACCGCAGCCGGTGGTGGACGCATCATGCGTACGCTCGGCCGCAAGATCATCCAGGTCGACCCTGCTCGCGGCTTCGTGGCAGAATCGGTCTCCGCACTGGTCCTCTACGTCATGGCAATGGGCATGCACGCTCCAGTGTCCACGACCCACACTGTCACCACCGCAATCATGGGTGTTGGCGCGACCAAACGCCTCTCCGCAGTGCGTTGGGGAATGGCCAAGACCATCCTCCTCGCGTGGGTACTGACTCTCCCCGCGGCCGCAACCGTGGCGGGACTGTTCTTCTTGGTGCTCCGACCTCTACTTGCGTAGCGGCGCTCTAAAACATAAGTACAACGGCTCGGGCCGGCAGAAGTTACGCTTCTGCCGGCCCGAGCCGTTGTTTGTGGTGAACCGCGATGGAACGCGCCCACGCGAGATGGGCAGGGGAGGCAACCACGATCGTCGAAAATCAGGTGGTCCGATAGGACCACGATGGCTCTCGGGCCACACCGAATCCGTCAGTGCAGAGCAGGTCTGATCGTCTCAACGCCCACGATCTTAGGGGCCTCGCCCTCAGCGCGTGCTGGGATGACGTGCGCAATGACCACCTGGCCGGGGGACAGGTACGGGTCATCCTTGGGGTAGGCCGCGCGGACGGACTTGTTGGGTGTCAGCGCCGCCATCGCCTTGAACAGGGTGGGCAGGACGGGCCGGTGTGTGCACAGCAGGGAAGTTTTGGAACTCGCCACCAACTGGTTCACGGCGGCAATCACGGCCTTAGGATTGCGCTCGTGGCTCGCCTCGGTAAACAGTTCAGACAAGCCGCCATGCACGCCAGCAGCACGCACATACGGCGCTGTGGTGGCCGCGCAGCGGGCCCACACGCTGGACACCACGTCAGAGATACCAAACGCCGCAAAGACGGGCACAAGCGCCTCAGACTGGGCGACACCCAGTGGGGTTAGCGGCCGAGTGGCCTCAGGACCGTTCCACTGAGCGCGGGCGAGCGCCTTGCCGTGGCGGGCGATCGCAACCACGTGCGTATCCAGTTCGCCCTTGTCGTAGGCGTCCACCAGCGCGGTCAACGGAATCTTGTCAGCGGCCCGGCTCAGGCGCTTGGCAGCTTCCTTGACGGTGCACCACTCGGACCGGTCCACCTCAGCGGCGTTCACTGGCGCCACGGGAGGCCGGGCTACCACGGACGGCTCGGTCTTGGACACCTGACGCGCGGCCCAGTAGTGCACGCGCTTGAGCTCGCCCTCGGGGGTTATGTACTGCAGGCCAGGAAGCGCAATGCCCAGCACGATGTACTTGCCGGTCTCTTCCTTGACCTCGCGGACAGCGGCCGCGGCGAGAGTCTCACCGAGGTCAACCTTGCCCTTAGGCCACGACCAGTCGTTGTACTTGGGCCGGTGGATGAGCTTGACCTGCAGCGCCCCGTCGTGGACGCGCCACACGAGCGCGCCCGCGCATTCGATGACGGGTGTGCTTTCGAGAGCGGGGCTACCCACGCCGGTGATACCGCGTGCGCGCCCGCCCTGAACCTTCTTCAGTGGAGCTGAACTCACTATCTTCCTAGAGTCAGGCGCTTGCGCTGGCGGGTGATCAGCTCGACCTGAAGGTCAGCGAGCTGCTCCCCATTCTCGTCAACGTTTCGGCGAGACCACGTGTTGTCTGGGCCGAGGTGCCACGTGGCGACCTCGTCCGACATGGAGCGGTCCAGGAGCGCGATAAGTCCTTGGATCTGGGTTTCGTCCCCCAGGGACACGAGTGCCTCCACGCGACGAATGAGGTTGCGGTGCATGAGGTCTGCGGACCCAATGAACACGTCTGGCAGGCCCGGAACGCTCACCGAGCCGGGGAGGTAGTGCTCCTCGTCTCCCGTAGAGCCCAGCGAGTTCGCGAAAGCGAACACGCGCGAGTGCTCAAGGAACCGGCCCAGAATCGAGCGTACCGTGATGTTCTCGCTCAGCCCTGGGACTCCCGGACGCAGCGCGCAGATTCCGCGCACCACGAGCTCCACGGTCACGCCGGCCTGGGACGCCCGGTACAGGGCGTCGATGGTCTGCTCATCCACAATGGAGTTGACCTTGATCTTGATCCACGCAGGAAGTCCGCGACGTGCGGCCTCAGCCTCACGGTCAATGCGAGCGATGAGCCCGGTGCGGACAGTGCGTGGTGCTACCAAGAGACGGTGGAACTGGGACTGCGGCGCGTACCCCGAAAGCTGGTTGAACAGTCGGGTGAGGTCCTGTCCCACGTCCGGGTCGCTCGTGAGCAGGCCGAGGTCCGTGTACTGGCGCGCAGTCTTGGGGTTGTAGTTTCCGGTGCCCACGTGGCAGTAACGTCGCAGGCCATCGGCCTCCTGACGGACCACCAGGGAAAGCTTGCAGTGGGTCTTGAGCCCCACGATTCCGTACACCACGTGAACGCCGGCCTGCTCGAGCTTGCGGGCCCACGAGATGTTGTTCTGCTCGTCAAAGCGTGCCTTGATCTCCACGAGCGCCAGGACTTGCTTGCCGGCCTCTGCCGCGTCGATCAGAGCGTCCACGATCGGGGAGTTTCCGGACGTGCGGTACAGCGTTTGCTTGATGGCCAGCACGTTCGGGTCAGCGGCTGCCTGCTCCAGGAAGGTCTGCACGGATGTGGAGAACGAGTCATACGGGTGGTGCAAGAGGATGTCGTTGCGGCGGATCTCCTCAAAGATGTCCGTGGGGGTCGCGGATTCCACGGCTGCTAGAAGCTTGTTCGTGGTAGGCACGAAGGCAGGGAAGTGCAGGTCAGGGCGGTCGAGGTCCGCGATCAGGTGCAGACCCGTCAGGTCGATAGGCGCTGGAAGTGTGTAGACCTCTTCCTCCGTGATGCCCAACTCACGCATGAGCAGGCGACGGATGCGGTTGGACACGCCCTTGGCCAGCTCGAGGCGGACGGGCGGGCCGAACTTGCGGCGCAGCAACTCCTTCTCCATGGCTTGGAGCAGGTTCTCGGCGTCGTCCTCCTCGACCTCCACGTCCTCATTTCGGGTCACACGGAACGTGTGATACTCCAACACGTCCATACCCGGGAACAAATAGTCGAGGTGGTGCGCGATGATGTCCTCGAGTGGGACAAACGAGGTCGCGCCCTTTTCCAGGGTCTGTGTGTCGGGTGCGCTCGGGCGGCCCTTGGCGTCCACGGCAATGAAGCGTGGCAGCAGCGGTGGGACCTTCACTCGCGCAAAGTGCTCCTTGCCGGTGGCCGGGTTGGAGAGCATGATCGCGAGGTTAAGGGAAAGCCCGGAAATGTATGGGAACGGGTGCGCAGGGTCCACCGCGAGCGGCGTCAGCACAGGGAAGATCTGCTTGCGGAAGAACTTGTGCAGGCGATCGCGCTCCTGCTCGGAGAGGTCGTCCCAGCGCACAATCGTGACGCCCTCGTCTGCTAGGGACGGTGTCAGAGTCTGCTCGAACAGTTTGGCGTGGCGTGACATGAGCGCCTGTGCGCGCTCCGAAATCGCCTCCAGCGTCTGGCGTGGACTCATTCCTGACGCCGAGGTCACGGCCAGCCCCGTAGCGATACGGCGCTTAAGGCCGGCAACACGCACCATGAAGTATTCGTCCAGGTTCGACGCAAAGATCGCAGCAAAGCGCACTCGCTCAAGCAGCGGCAGCGTCTTGTCCTCGGCGAGCTCTAGAACACGCTCGTTGAACGACAACCACGAGAGCTCACGGTCCGCGAATCGATCGTCCGGGAGTGGCTCAAGATCGCCACTCTCCTTGAGGTCTTCGATGTCCGCAATGTGCTCGGCAATGTGGGCCGCGAGGCCTTCTTTGCTGGCAGGTGGAACCTCGAGTACCGGGTCGGTCTCAGTTTCGCTGGATGAGTCGGTGGACGCGCTGAAAGTCATGTCTCCATGGTGCCATCTACCGGCACCAATGGGGGAGGGTTAGGGGCGCGTTTGCCTAAACTTTATGTGCCGTTCAACTTCCGTGAATCCGAACCTGCTGTAGAGCGCGAGCGCGGCGGCATTATCGGCCTCAACGTAGAGGTCAGCGGCAGTGCGGCCACGCTCGCGGAGAGTATTTAGGCTTGACTCCAAGAGGCTCATTCCGAGCCCCGAACCCTGAGCGTTTGGCACGACGCCCAGCGCGTAGATTTCGCCCGTTTCCTGGCCCGGTTCAAGCTTGAGCCAGGAGAACCCTGCGATCTCGGTGCTGCCCGCGGTGCTGCCCGCGGTGCTTTCCCCGGTGGTTGCGCGTTCCGCGAGCAGGAACGTGCTCGCGTCAAACCACGGCTCGCGCTTGCGCGCTTCGAGGTCCGCCCGCGTCATTTTGCCCTGTTCCGGGTGCCAGCTGAACGCCTCGGCATTGGCTTTCAACCATTCCTCTTCGTCCTGATTTTCGACGAAATGGCGCGTCCCTTCAGCGCGTGCGCTCCCGGCGTGGTCGCTCAGGCTGCGCCGCAGGCGCAGGAGTGTGCGGGAGGGCGTGAATCCGTTCGCGGTGAGGATCTCAATCGACTGCGCGCTCGGCGCGTGGGTCCAGAGGCTGAAGCTCGCGTCGTTCTCTTGGGCGACGTAGGCACCGGCTTCAAGGAGACGGCGTTCAAGGCCGCGTCCGGCCGCATCGGGGTGGACTGCCATTTCAAGGGAGATCTCGTCCTCGTTGGACAGGTCCATCTGGCCGTAAGCAACGAGAGCATTGTCTTCAGTTGCCATGATGTGGGCCACGTGAACGCGCGGTTCCATGAGCCAAAGCATGGGTTGCTCAGAGATCGGGGAAACGCCCCTCTGCGCGGTCACGGCCGACACGAGGTCCTTGACCGCGAGGGCAGATTCAACCGAGAGAGGGCCGACAGCAGTCAGCAGCCTAATGGTGTCCATTTCTTGATTCCACCACTGATCGGCGTGCGGCACTATGGCTACACGCCGGGCGCGGGTGGACTATCGCCTGTCGTCTTGGTCTCGTCGCTGCGCTTCCGCGGAAGATTCCGCGATCTTAAGCATCGCGGGCAACTGGGAGATGACCGAGTGGTACGAGCCGTGCTGAGGGTCGAACTGCACTGCGGAGGCTTCGAATCCGGGGTGCGTCATGAGCTCGACGGCCTTAGCCGGAGTCATGGCAAAGACCTGTTCGAGCTGGCCCATACCGCGCAGCGCAGCGTACTCGCCGGCGCGCTTTGGAGTGGTGAAGGCCAGGACCGTCGCGCCAGCCTCGCTGAGTACTGCGAATGGCTGCATGTTCTCGCCCTCGCCCACGGGCACGAAGTACCACTCGTCGAGGAGCAGGGTTGCGATCCACAGCGCCGAGATCGCCTGGAGGTTGTTGACGTCGGAACGTGCGTAGTAGGCCAGAACGTCGATATCGGACTCGGGAGCCTTGTGCTGGCCGCCAACAATGCGTCCCTCACCGGACTCCACGTAGCCCTCCGCGAGCTGTTGGAGCACGGTGGGCATGACCGCGAATGGTTCGTTCTGCGGGTTGAAGACCACGAGGTTTACGCCGGACTTTTCCAGTTCCTCTGCCGAGGTGATCATGGAGCCAGGTGCGGATGAGTACACGCGATCCTTGCCGCCAAAGTCCTTAGAAAACTCGATGGCACGGTCGGCGTCAGTAAACGCCGGGAGGATGATGTTGTCGCCGTCCTTGAGGAGGATCGGGGTCACCTGAGTGGAGTCATCCTTGATGAAGAACCAGCGCTCGAGCGGCAGGACCTCGCGCCACAGGTCGCGCCAGTCGTTCTCCTGCTGTGCGCGTCCACTCTCGGTAGAGCGTGCTGCACGAGCAAGGGTGTCGATCAGGGCGGCGCGGTTGTCCTCGAAGGTCTGGTCTACCATGGCAAATCCTCTAAGAATGGTTTTGGGGCGGAATCCCAAGAGGGAAACCACCCCAAAACCTTACCTTCCTCAGAAGGTGGAACTCCACGAATGTGGCGTGGATCAGGTTACGCCTGTGGCTTGCCTGGAGTTCCCGAGAGCTCACTCGCGATCAGATCCATCACGGACGAGTCCGCCAGAGTGGTGGCATCTCCCACCGCTCGGTTCTCTGCGACATCGCGAAGAAGTCGGCGCATAATCTTGCCGGAACGGGTCTTAGGAAGTTCCGGAACCACAAGGATCTTGCGCGGCTTGGCGATGGGGCCGATTTCCTTAGCCACGTGGTTGCGCAGTTCCTCCTGGATCTGGGCGACGCCTTCCGGAGTCGCACCTTGGTCAGCACTCTGCTCGCGCAGGATGACAAACGCGACCACTGCCTGCCCTGTGGTGTCGTCTGCGGCTCCGACCACTGCCGCTTCTGCGACGATGTCGTGCGAGACCAAAGCGGACTCAATCTCCATAGTGGACAGGCGGTGACCCGACACGTTCATGACGTCGTCTACTCGGCCAAGGAGCCAGATGTCCCCGTCCTCGTCCTTTTTGGCGCCGTCGCCGGCAAAGTACAGGCCGTCGAATCGGGACCAGTAGGTGTCCTTGAAACGTTCGAGGTCGCCCCAGATACCACGGAGCATTGCGGGCCACGGCTCGGACAGCACGAGGTACCCGCCCGAACCATTAGGCACGGACTCAGCGGAGTCGTTGACTACGTCCGCAGAGATGCCCGGTAGTGGGCGCTGGGCCGAACCCGGCTTGGTTGCGGTCACTCCGGGGAGCGGCGAGATCATGATCGCGCCGGTCTCGGTCTGCCACCAGGTGTCCACGATCGGAGCTTTGTCGCCGCCGATAACACGCCGGTACCACATCCACGCCTCGGGGTTGATGGATTCGCCAACGGAGCCGAGTACGCGAAGAGAGGTCAGATCGTACTTGTTGGGGATGTCCTCGCCCCACTTCATGCAGGTACGGATCGCGGTAGGGGCGGTGTAGAACAGCGAGACCTTGTATTTCTCGATGATCTCCCACCAACGACCTTGGTGCGGCGAGTCGGGCGTGCCCTCGTAGATGACCTGGGTAGCACCATTGAGCAGTGGTCCGTAAACAACGTACGAGTGACCGGTAACCCAACCGATGTCGGCTGTGCACCAGTACACGTCGGTCTCTGGCTTGAGGTCGAACACGTTGAAGTGCGTGTATGCGGTCTGAGTTAGGTAGCCGCCCGTGGTGTGCAGGATGCCTTTGGGATTTCCCGTGGTCCCCGAGGTGTAGAGGATGAAGAGCGGGTGCTCCGCGTCAACCCACACAGGAGTGTGTTCGACGTCGGCGGACTCCATGAGGTCGTTCCACCACACATCGCGCCCCTCCACCATGGTGGTCTCCTGGCCAGTGCGCGCGACCACGACCACGTGCTCGACGGGCGAGCCTTCCGCAGCTACTGCCTCATCCACGGCTGGCTTGAGCGCTGACGGCTTGCCGCGGCGGAATCCACCGTCCGCGGTGATGACGACCTTCGCACCTGCATCCGCGATGCGTGAGCGGAGTGCATCGGACGAGAATCCACCGAAGACCACGGAGTGTGGAGCACCAAGGCGTGCACACGCGAGCATCGCGACGACTGCCTCAACGATCATGGGGAGGTAGATGACCACGCGGTCACCGGTCTGGACTCCGATGCTTGCAAGGGCGTTTGCTGCGCGATTGACCTCGCGCTGAAGGTCCGCATAGGTGACGGTACGGGTGTCGCCGGGCTCTCCCTCAAAGTGGAGGGCAACTCGGTCTCCGTTGCCTGCGGCGACGTGGCGGTCCACAGCGTTGTACGCTGCGTTGAGTTTTCCGTCCGCGAACCACTTGGCAACGGGAGCTTCGGACCAGTCAAGAGTCGTAGTGAAAGGAACCTTCCACGTCACGTGCTTACGGGCCTGGTCCGCCCAGAACTCAAGGCGATCGGCGCTCGCGGCCTGGTACATGTCAGCTTGAGCGTTCGCCTGCGCCGCGAACTCAGGGCTTGGCGGGAAAGCTCGGGTCTCGTGCAGCATGTTTTCCAGTGCGGGCGACTGGTTATTAGTGGTCACAGTAAACTCCATACGCATCGTCATTGGTGCCGGGACCTAAGTCCCTCGGTAGAGTCTAGTGTGGCGCGAGGCACAATCACAGTCTGAAATGTGAATGCCTCACAACGTGGACAACTAAAAACCGGGGACCAGCCGTTGCGGCCTCCGAGGGGCCGAACGAGATGCGCAACTATTGACCGAGAGACGACCGCTGGACGGGCCGACCCGAAACTACTTGTCGGCGCCGACCAGTTCAGGTGTGGGCTGCTGAGCCCTGGCGAGCGCTACGTAGCCCAAGCCCACGATCACTCCGCCTCCCACGAGGTTTCCAAGACCCGCAAACAGCATGTTGTTTGCCATGTCCCAGATGGTGACGTCGGGAACGCGTGCGAACAGCGCCAGCGAGAACGTGGTCATGTTCGCCACCACGTGTTCCAGCCCGCCCGTGATGAACGCGAGTGCGCACCAAAAAATGACGATCAGCTTGGCCACCTCGTTCTTGAGGCGGATTCCCGCCCAGATCGCCAGGCATACGATGATGTTGCACAGAACCGCCTTGAAGAAGATCTCCACGGGAGTGCCTTCTGCTTTGTGTACGGCGGTGTACTCAAGGTAGGCGTAGACCGCAGATCCGGGCTTGGCGATTCCTCCGAGGAACACTGCGAGTGCGAACAGAATCGAGCCAACGAGGTTTCCTGCGAAACAAAGTGTCAGTGTGCGTGCCCAGTTATAGAGAGAGATCGCACCGGTGCGTGCTCCCTGCGTCAGCGTCATCATCGTTGATGTCAGCAAATCGCTGCCCGCAACTGTCACGAGAGTCAGGGCGATTCCGAACACCAAACCGGACACGAGCTTTGCGGCGGGGTCATCGGCCAAGAGGAATGGACCGGCTGCTGCGCACATGAGGAGAACGCCGATCCCGATGTAGGAGCCGGCCAGCATGGTTGAAATGCCATACGGGACGAACCGGTAGGAGAGCGCGACCTTCTCTTGCGCAGAGTGGTCCTGATAGTCAATCGCTTGCGAGAGTGTCAGCACGTTTGAAGTGTTTCACGTGTGCAGAAGCGAGGTATGGGCCCTCGGTCATATGCGCGAGTTGTTTTATGGAAATCGGGCGTGACCCTCCCCACTCCGCTGGGTCCGCCTCTCCCCACTCCAACGAGAGTATTCCTGAGCCCACTCTCGACGTCGAGAGTGGGCTCAGGAATACTCTCGATGCCTTGGATGGGGTGGAGTGGGTGGAGTCGGTGGCGTGAAGTGTCATCGAACGGATGATTATTGATCCGTTGGATGCCGAACGGATCAATAATCATCCGTTCGATGATGGTTTTGTGTCCGGAGCTCCGGCGCTGGGGGGGAACTGGGGAACTGGGGGAACTGGGGGAACTGGGGAACTGGGGAACTGGGGGAACTGGGAAGCTCGGGATCTCGGGAGCTGGCGACGCTGGGAACTGGGAAGGTCGGGAGCGAAAAGAAAGACCCTGTGTCTGCACGGATGCACACACAGGGTCTCGGAACGCTAGTTCCAGGCCTGCCGAGCCCCACCCCCACGGCGTTCTCGACAGCTCGACGCGCGGTTTCCCGAGCGCCAATGAATCAACTCTCTCCGATGTAGTTCGGTGCTGCAATCGTGAGTAGTCACCATGTTCAAGTTGGGGATAACCAGGCATGTGGCCGCGCACGCTGGTACGAAGGCCACAGAGCTAAGGGTGAGGGAATCGTCGAGAAGCCGGACACGCTAATGGCACCCATTGGGTGCCATTAGGTCAGAATGCACTTGGTTATCAGGCGTTCAGTGTGTCTCGTTCCGAGGATCTTTCATCGGTCGAGGGTCCTATGCGTGGACCGATCGTACGTGGGTGCCAAGTGCGGCTTCTGGTAGTTCCAGTATGGGCGCTGACCACCGGAAAGCCAAGGGTGAACGTGATGGTGGTCACTTTTTATCCACGTGGTGGACGTCGCTTTGAAAGCCGTGCTGCGCGTATTACGAGTCCAACTCCAACTCCCGCAACCGCCAGCGAGCCAAGGACCAGCGCAGACTTGGCTGGAGTAGACATCTGTCCCAACGAAACTGGCTTCTCAAAGGTCAGCGAATCCCACCCCTGCTCGTCGCAGTACTTGCGGAAGGCCTTGTCCGCATTCACGGAATGTGGGTGGCCCACGGCGGCGAGCATCGGGATGTCCGTGATTGAGTCCGAATAGGCATAGGAGCGCGCGAGGTCGTAGCCACGCTCCTCGGCGAGCACGGTGATCGCAGAGGCCTTTCCCTCCCCGTACGCGTAGAACTCGATCTGGCCCGTGTATTTGCCATCGACGATCTCCATGCGGGTAGCGATCGCGTGATCAGCTCCCAGCATGGCCGCGATGGGATTGACCACCTCCGCCCCAGAGGCGGACACAATGACAATCGCGTGTCCACGCTCGCGGTGCGCCTGGATGAGGTCGAGGGCCTCGGCATACACGAACGGGTCAATGTATTGGTGCAGGGTATCGCTCACGATCGAGGTCACCTGTTCCACAGGCCAGCCCGTCACCAATGAGGACAACTGCTGGCGCATGCGCTCGGTTTGGTCAGCATTAGCGCCGCCGAGCATGAAGAGGAAGTGAGCGTACGCGCTGCGGAGAGCGGATGTCTTGGTAATGAGGCCCTTGTCGTAGAAGGGGCGGGAGAACGCAGCCGCGGACGAAGTGGCGATGATCGTCTTGTCTAGGTCAAAGAACGCGGCAATCTGACCCTCGCGCGCTAAGTTGCCGGGGACCGTGGGATCGTCACTGCGTTGTGCGTTGTGCGGTGTGCTCACAGCACGAGCCTACCCAGAATTGCCACCGGGTGAAACAAGAAATCTCATCGTCCGGGCTTTCCACAGGTAGACGAGTGAGATGGTCATCCACAGATTGTCCCGTGGCCCGGGAAAGTGGGAGTTCTTCCAGTTAAGTGGATGGAGCACCAGCTCGCACCAGCTCGCACCAGCGGCAAAACTCAGCCGCGGGGCCCCATGAACGTTTCTGCGCGCGGAAACATGGCGCATGAGCAATAGCGAGCGCCAGAACAGGAAGAACTAGGGAGACATCCATGTATACCGGGTCCGTCGAACGGTCGCAGAGTCCGATGGGCCAGGCAATCGCTTGTGTTGGCGCGGTCGGCGGGGTTGGAACGTCCACGGTTGCGCTCGCAGTCGCGGCCGCGAACCTCCAATCGGCTGACACGTGGTTCTTCGACGCCAGTGATCATCCCGGATCTCTGGAGGGGCTTCTTGGCGCGGAATCGATGCCGGGGATGCGCCTCCACGAGGTCCAAGGAGCGAGTGGACGGGTGAACATGGACGCACTGCGCCCACTCGTGCTTAATTACGGCGGGATCAGCGCGCTCTTGCACGGGAGGTTCACCCCGGAGCTCCCATACGGGGAGGCGCTGCGTTCCCTACTGCAGAGCGTGAAGGATGCCGAGGCCGACGCAGTGGTCGACGCGTCCATCTCGAGCGTGCTGGAACAAGCGGCTCTCTTTGACGCGGTGGTTCTCGTTGCTCCGCTATCCATGACCGGTCTCGCGGGCGCGTTCGGTGTCAAAGCCCGCATTGCACAGGCAGGCATCCCTGCCGGCCTAGTACTCGTGGAGCGCGTCCGCCTTGGGAAACTCGGGTTCCCGCGCGGAGGTGCATCCCTTTCCCCCGATCAGTTTGCGCAAGCGCTAGGCCTACCGGTTTGGTCGGTTCTGCAGCATCGCGCGGAGGTTGGGAGGGCAATCGAACTCGGATTTGGTCCGTTGAGGGCAGGCGGGAGGAGTGAGCGCCAGCTAGCACTGTGTGGCGCTCGAGTCCTGTCCGGGGTGCACTCGGTGGCGAGTCCTCGTGGGCGCGGTACCCAGCACCCCTCAGATCGTGCGTGGGCTTCCAGGGCGCTAGACAGGAGGAACGTTCGATGAATGGGAGCGAGCAAGAACAGATCAACGAGATCCGTCGGGTCCTCGCCCACGATTCTGCTGCCGCCTCGAGTTCGGAGATTTCCCGCGTGGTGGAGTCTCACCAGCTGGCAATCGGTTCGTCGGCCATCGCGGCGCTCACTCAACGTGCGCACACGGAAGTCTCGGGGACCGGGCCGCTCCAGGTCTACCTCGACGATCCCGCAGTAACGGACGTCCTAGTCAACGACTACAACGACGCCTGGATTGACAGGGGAGCGGGTCTCGAACGTATCCCGCTCAACCTTGGCGGACCAACCCAGTTGAGGGCGCTCGCGGTCAGGCTGGCTTCGGCATGCGGTGCGCGACTCGACGATTCGAGCCCGCAGGTGGACGGCCGCCTCCCTGACGGAACCCGCCTCCACGGGCTACTGCACCCCGTGTGCGAATCGGCTGCCACTATTTCCCTCCGTACCTCGCGAGCCCGCGCACTGACCCTCGCGGAACTTGTAGAAACCCGGACAATCCCCGCCGCCTGGCATCCACTGCTCGCGGGAATCATCAGCGCACGCCTCAACTTCCTAGTTTCCGGTGCAACAGGCACGGGCAAGACCACCCTCCTGTCCACCCTCCTGTCCCTCTGCGACCAGCGCGAACGCATCATCATTGTGGAAGAATCACGCGAGGTGAGGCCGAACCACCCGCACGTCCTGTCTCTCGAGACCAAACGGCCTAACATCGAGGGGCGCGGCGAGCTCAACCAAGTAGCACTTGTGCGCAACACCCTGCGGATGCGCCCGGACAGGGTTGTAGTGGGGGAGTGCCGCGGCGCCGAGGTGCGTGACATGCTCATCGCGCTCAACACGGGGCACGAAGGCGGATCCGGAACGATCCATGCGAACTCCGCTATGGACATTCCGGCAAGACTCGAGGCGTTGGGCGCGCTTGCGGGCATGAGCAGGCCCGCGCTCGCGGCCCAGGCCGCAAGCGCCCTTGACCTCGTCATTCACTTGCGCCGGACTCTCGATCCGTCGGGCTTCTACCGCAGGTTCGTCAGCGAAATCGCGGTCCTCCACCTCGACGAGAGTGGCTATCTCGAGGCGGTCCCCGCGTTCTCGTGGTCGGGCGATGGCCCGCCCCAGTCGTTCCCGGGCGCTCGGTCGATCTTGGCTCGGCTTGGCTGATGGACACTGCTCAGTTCATCGTTACAGCGGCCGCATTGCTCGCGTCTCTGGAGTTCCTCGTCGGGCGCGCTTCGAGGCCCCGTCGTGCTCGGATCCGCAGCATTAGAGGCGTGCGCGGCGCAGGCACGCCCGGCGCTCTGAGGCCGTGGCTCGAGAAGACCTTTCCCACTGTGATGCGTTCGGGCCCGGCCGAGTCGTCGGTCGATGGGTCGCGGCGTGGCGTCCTGCAGCACATGCGAGATCTGCTGCAGGTGGGGTTCGGGCAGGCGCAGGCATGGTCGACCCTGGGCGTTGTCACTGATGACCGGGGCATTCCGCTTGCGCGATCGCTCGCCCACGCGCTCGCCGCGGATTCGGGGGTGCATTCCGCTGATTCTGCGGCTCACGCGCGCGCAATTGTGGTTGCGTGCGCTGTCGCGCACGAACTGGGTTCGCCCCTCGCCCCCACCCTCGCGGGTGTGGACCGCGCAATTTACGACGATAGAGCAGCTTCCATGGAACGCACCGTCGCCATGTCAGGTCCCGCCGCGTCGGCCCGGTTGTTGCAGTTGTTGCCGGCTGTGGGCGTCGGGCTCTCGTACTTTTTGGGTGCCAATCCGCTTGCTTGGTATGTGGAAACCTTGCCCGGGGCGGTTGTCGCAACGGCCGGTTTGACGCTCGTGGTGGTGGGGCGTGCGTGGACGGCTGCACTCATCTCTCGGGCGCGAAAGGGGTAACGGTGGTTCGGGGATCCCGGTTGCGGGCAATTGCGCGGGTGGATTGTCCGGAGGTAGATCTTCCTGCAGCTCTAGTTATTGAGTTGGTTTCCACGGCACTAGCCTCGGGCACCCCCATTCCGCGAGCCTTCGAAGTTGTGGGAAGCGCCATGGATAGCGATCAGGGTGCTGGACTCGCCGCGGTGGGGAGGCTGCTCACGCTCGGCGCAACGTGGACGGAGGCATGGTTGCAGGGACCGCGGGAACTCTTTGAGATTCGAGATTCGCTCGAACTGTCGTGGTCAACGGGTGCCCCGGTTGCAGGGTTGCTCGCTTCTGCATCCGCTCGCACCCGGGATCGTGACCTGGCTTCAGCGAAGGCTCGCGCCCAGAAGCTTGGCGTGCTCGTGGTTCTTCCGTTGGGCCTCTGCTTCCTACCTGCATTCATTCTCTTGGCAATCATTCCGTTGCTTACGTACCTCGGGATTGGCCTCCTCGCGCGTTGAGCGTCCTGCCCAAGCTGTGCCACCTCGCCTCGTGGTTCTCCCGTTCACGTTCGTCCACAGGCCGGGCAAAGATGCTGTTCATCCTCAGATTTGCTCAGCGCGGTCCACGGGAACGTTGAAGGCGTCAGGGTGGAGAAACGCAGCGGGACCCACCGCTGTCCGGTGCACCAGTGCACCGGACCAACCCTCGAATAAAGGAGCACCCATGTTCACCTCACTCATCCACCGCACCCGTAACCGAATTTCACTGACCAAGGAGCAGGGCCTTGCCACTGCAGAGTACGCGATCGCGATGATCGCCGCGGCGGGCTTCGCCGGGCTGCTCATCCTCGTCCTCAAGTCCGATCCCGTCAAGGAGCTGCTGACCACGATCATTCAGACAGCACTCGGTACTCGCTGATGCGCCCCGATGACGACACCGTGGCGGAGACACAGCAGAATCAAGAGCCCGAATCGGAGCGGGGAAGTGCAACGGTCGAGTTTGCACTCGTGCTCCCCGCCGTTGTGCTCGTCATCGGTCTACTCATGTCATTGGTTGTTGCTGGCTTTATGGGCGCCGCCGTCCAGGAGGAATCGCGGACGGCGGCGCGCCTCGCCGGTGTGGGGGCGAGTCGTTCCGAGATCCTTGGGAGCATTGCCACCGAGGGCGCCACCCTCGGTATCCGCAACGACGGGCACTGGGTCACCGCGACTGTTCGTGCGCAGGTGACCCTGGTGGGAATGGGACTTCCCGGAGTATTTGTGGAGGGCACGTCCACCGCTTTCCGGGAGCCCGCGCTGGACGAGGTGCAGAAATGAGCCGCGAACAGGGGAGCGCGCTGGTCGTGGTTCTCGCAGCCGTGTCGGCGCTTTCCCTGATCATCGGGGTCTTGGCTCTCGTGGCGCATCGAGCCACGGACGAGGCTCGGGCCCAGTCCATCGCGGACCTTTCGGCGCTCGCAGCAGCTTACGAACTGCACAATGGCAGCGGTGATCCGTGCGAGCTGGCGCGCGAGACTGCCGCCCACAACGCGGGCGGAAAAGCCCTGGTCGCCTGCGCCATACACACTTCAACCGTCGAGGTTACCGTCACCCTTCGCGCCGCGAACGCGAGGGCAGTTGCAGGACCAGCCTCGTGAATATTGTGATGTCCTCGGAAAGGCGGCGCGAAACGCCATTCAGTGCGGATCGATATCTGCCTAAGATAGGAACGCTGGGCAAAACCGCCCGCTTCGAGTACCACCAGCGCACTGGCCGAGAGGTTTACCGGTATGTCGTCCCCGAGCGAATTCGATTCGTTGTCTGCACAGGAACTAGAGGCTGCATTTGCGGAGATCACCGCATCGTACGCAGACCTGAAGGCCAAGGGACTCTCCTTTGACCTGACCCGTGGAAAGCCTGCTCCGGAGCAGTTGGATCTGTCCAGCGGGCTACTTGCGCTTCCGGGCGAGGGAAATTTCAAGGACGGTTCGGGAACCGATGTTCGCAACTACGGCGGACTGACCGGCCTGCCAGAACTCCGCGCAATCTTCGCGGAACTGCTCAACACCGATGTTGCCAACCTGATCGCCTCGGGCAACTCCAGCCTCGAGATCATGCACGACCTAATTGCATACTCGCTGCTCTATGGCACCAACGACTCCGAACGCCCATGGTCCAAGGAAGAGCAGATCTCCTTCCTGGCACCTGTGCCCGGTTACGACCGCCACTTCGCCATCTGCGAAGCCTTTGGCATCAACATGATCCCCGTGCCGCTTGGCCAGAACGGCCCAGACATGGCGCGCGTCAAGGAACTGGTTGCTTCCGACGCCTCGATCAAGGGCATCTGGTGCGTTCCCACGTACTCCAACCCCACGGGTGCCACGTACTCGGAAGAAATCACACGCGAGCTCGTGTCCATGAGCACCGCTGCAGCTGATTTCCGCATCATCTGGGACAACGCGTACGCCGTCCACACACTAGTTGACGAGGCGCCAAAAGCCCTCGACATCATCGCTTTTGCGGCAGAGGCCGGTAACCCGAACCGCCCGTTCGTGGTTGCCTCGACCTCCAAGATCACCTTTGCGGGCTCGGGAGTGGCAGCTTTTGCCTCCTCCGCCGCCAACCAGTCCTGGTACCAGTCCCACGCATCCAAGCGTTCGATTGGTCCGGACAAGGTCAACCAGCTCCGACACGTCCTGTTCTTCGGTGACGCCCAGGGCGTCATTGACCACATGGCCAAGCACCGTGACATCTTGCGTCCCAAGTTTGATGCGCTTCTTCAAATTCTCGACGATCGACTTGGCTCTGCGGGTGTGGCCACTTGGACCCGCCCAGAGGGAGGCTACTTTGTCTCGCTCGATGTCATCCCTGGCACCGCAAAGCGCGTAGTCCAGCTGGCAAAGGAGGCTGGAATCTCGCTCACTGGCGCAGGTTCGGCATTCCCGTACGGTGAAGACCCGCAGAACACGAACATCCGCCTTGCGCCAAGTTTCCCTTCGCTGGACGAGGTCAAGGACGCGATGGACGGTGTTGCGACCTGCGTTCTGTACGCTGCGCTCGAGCACAAGCTCGCGGCAAACTAGAACCAGGCCGCAGGTGTCTACGTCAGAATTCGGTGGATCCGTGCAGTCCGAGCCGCCCACAAACACGGGTGGTGAGCCGCCCGCAATCGAGGGCCACGACGCCGCCAATCCGGTCAAGAAGCGCGGGCCAAGCCCCATTCCTCCGGAGTTGCGCTCGCTCCAGAAGTCTCTTGAAGCCAAGGAACACGCAGCGGACAGCGCCCGCAGGGCGCGAAACATCGAGGTCGCACGGTTGCGGGACGAGGCAAAAATCAGCCAGTATCGGATAGCCAAGTGGCTCGGGGTGACCGAGCGGGCCGTCATGCTCATGGCAAAACAAGGCCGCGAGTACGGGGCCGAGGAGCGCTAGGCGAGTCAATCGTCGTGAATAAGAAGCCCGGTGGGGAGCGTATGCTCCCCACCGGGCTTTGTGCTTTCCGGGCCCGTTAGGGCGCGGAGGGACTGCCGGTGAGAACGGTGCGGAGCAGGCGGATCGCACCCGACTTGGACAGCGGGTTATTGCCGTTTCCGCATTTGGGGGACTGGACGCAGGCGGGGCAGCCGTCCGCGCAACCGCAGCTGGAGATGGCCTCGAGGGTCGCGGTCAGCCACTCCCGGGCCATGCCGTAGCCGCGCTCGGCAAAGCCGGCGCCACCGGGCAGGGCGTCGTAGACGAACACGGTGGCGCGTTCGGTGTCCACGTGCAGGGCTGTGGAGACGCCGCCCAAATCCCAGCGGTCGCACGTGGCGAGCAGCGGGAGGAGGCCGATCGAGGCGTGCTCGGCGGCGTGTAGCGCGCCGGGCGCCTCCTCCATGTCGAGGCCGGCGACCTCGAGCAGTTCGGCGGACACAGTCCACCAAGCCGCAGTGGTCTCCAGTGTGCGGACCGGCAGGTCAAGCGTGTCATTGGATAGGATTTCGCCGCTCGGGATGCGTCGGCGGTTGAATCCGACCACCTGTCCGTGGACGTCCACTTTGCCAAATCCCCACTCCACATGTGGGCGAGTTCCTGTGGATGCGCTCGGTGCACCTTGCGTGCCGTAAGCACCGGGCAACGTGACGTCCCAACTCTTCTCCTGGAGCGTCTCGCGGATCTCGATTGAGGTGACATCTCGCGACCACGTTGTATAGGTGGTGGCCTCGCGGTCCACGAGCGCGATCGCCTCCGCGTAGTTGTACTCGGCAACCACGTAGGTTTCGCCCTGGTGCACGTACACGGCGCCGTTGTGAACCTGGCTGTCAGCCTGGGCAGCGTCCACTGTCCCCAGCAGTCGGCCGCTCTCGCGCTCCACCACTTGCACGGGGGTCCCGCCCTCGCCGCGGATATTGGTGAAGTCTGCGGCGTTCTGCTCGTGCGTCCAGTACCAGCCCTTCTCCCTGCGGCGCAGGGTCCCGCGCTCGGTCAGTTGATTGAGTAGATTCCGGGCCACCTGGCCGCCGAGGTACTCGATCTCGGATTCCTTGATGGGGAGCTCGGAAGCTGCTGTGCAGAGGTGTCCGGCCAGCACATACGGGTTGGTCGGGTCAAACACGGTGGCCTCGACCGGGGTGTCAAAGATGGCCTCGGGGTGGTTGACCAGGTAGGTATCGAGTGGGTCCTCACGGGCGATGAACACGACCATGCCGTCGGCGCCCGCGCGTCCAGCTCGCCCCGCCTGCTGCCACATAGACACGCGTGTGCCCGGCCACCCCACGATGAGCACAGCGTCCAAGCCCGAGATGTCAACGCCAAGTTCTAGCGCGTTCGTGGTGGCCAGCGCCTTGATCTTTCCGGTGCGGATGGCGGCCTCGAGTTCCCTGCGCTCCTCGGGCAGGTAGCCGCCGCGGTAAGCCGCCACGGAGTTCACCAGCCTCGGGTTGACGTGGGAAAGCAGGTCCTGGGTGTGGCTCGCAACGTTTTCGGCACCGCGGCGCGAGCGGGTAAACGCGAGCGATCGCACGGAGTGGGACGCCAGGTCGGCCAATAGGTCCGCGGCCTCTGCAGTGGCGGCTCGTCGGGGCTGCTCCGGGGCTGGCGCATCAACAATCGCGGTCGCGTCGGACGCAGGGCCAGTCAAGGAGTCGTCCAGCGCTCCCCACGGATCGGGGCCGCCGCCGTCCCAGCTCCCGTTGGCCCAACTCTCGCCCTCTCCATCTCCGGTACCAGCGCCACCGGCACCCGCACCCGCGCCACCGATACCAGCGCCACCGGCGTTCCACGACCCCACATCCCACGGGTCCACGAGCCCACCCAGGTCATCGCCGCCAACGACGGAAAATCCCGAACCGCCACCGGTTCGTGCTGCACGGCCCGAGTCAGGAGAATCTGAATCAAACGGAACCATCTGCGGGGGCTGCCACAGAGCAAAGGTCTTGTTGCCGCGAGGTGACGTGTCCTCTACAACGGCAGCAATATCGTCGGGACTCACGCCTATCAGGCGAGCGGCGCTAGCCGCGGGATCGGCGGTGGTGGCAGAAGCCACCACAAAAGTAGGGCCATCACCAGAGGTATACGTGGCAGACGAGCGGTAGTACTGGACGATCCGCTGCAGCCGGCGCAGAACCAAAGAGACGTGCGCGCCAAATACGCCGCGGTAAGAGTGGCCCTCGTCAATGATGACGTAGCGCAGACGCTTCAAAAAGCTGGCCCAGCGGGCGTGACCGGGGAGCATCGAGTAATGCAGGTAGTCCGGGTTGGTCAGGACGACGTCGCTGTGCGCCTGGATCCACTTGCGGGCCTCGAACGGGGTGTCGCCGTCGCAGGTGTCCACTGCGATGTCGGTGATTCCGGCAGCCTTCAGGAGCGCGGTAACCGAGGTGAGCTGGTCCTGCGCCAGTGCCTTGGTGGGGGACAGATATAGGACGGTGCCGCGGGAGCGCACACCCTCAATTCGTCCACGCGCAAACTCGTCAGACGCGCCGCGAACGGACGTGAGCGCTGGAACCCAGTAGGACAGGGACTTGCCCGAGCCCGTGGAAGTCGCCAGCGCAACGTGCCTGCCCGACCACGCCGCGTCAGCGGCGAGGGCCTGGTGCACCCAGGGCGTACCGGCCCCGCGGGCCTCCAACCCCACAAGCAACTGCGGGGAAACCCAATCCGGCCAGCGCGCCGTCTGCCCCGCACGCGCGCTAATGCGGTGGACGTGCGTTAGCCGGTCGGCGCGCCGCCCACCGGCGGTCAGAATGTCTAGGAGTTCATCAGCGCGGGGCACCACATCATTGTGTCACTGGTGCATGCGTCGTCTGAAACAAACCCAAAACCGGACGAGCGGGACACCCGTTATCCGCACCAGAAAGCCATTGCGTGGTGGCCCAGGTCATATTCCGTTTACTTTGTGAGACACGCCCGAGGTGCAAAACGCCGGACACGCCCAGCCAAGGTGAACGGAAGGTGAACAACAAAGTAGACGTTCCTTAAATGGGTGTCCACGGGTTGAATCAGGCTCCACGATGGAAGGGTGAACGAGATGACCCTACTCGTCCTTGTCGTTATGACCGCCTTGGCGTTTGACTTCACCAATGGCTTCCACGACACGGGCAACGCAATGGCAACGTCGATCGCGACGCGAGCCCTCAAGCCTAAAACCGCAGTGACCCTTTCCGCGGTCCTGAACCTGGTCGGTGCCTTCCTGTCGCTTGCTGTCGCAGCAACGATCGCCAAGGGCATCGTCGACGCTAACGTGATCACGCTCGAGGTAGTCCTCGCGGGTCTCGTAGGCGGTATCGTCTGGAACCTGTTGACGTGGCTCTTTGGTATCCCGTCCAGTTCCTCTCACGCTCTAGTTGGTGGAATGGTCGGCGCGGTCCTCGCAGCCGTCGGCACCAGCGGTGTTATCTGGAGCGGAGTTGTCTCCAAGGTCGCGCTTCCGGCGTTGATCGCCCCAACTCTTGCAATCTTTGTTTCCGCGGTTGGTACCTGGCTCGTCGCCCGGATCACCCGCACCGTTCCTGCCGAAGCTCAGGACAAGGCTTTCCGCTGGGGCCAGATCGGCTCCGCTTCCCTGGTGTCCCTGGCGCACGGTACAAACGACGCCCAGAAGTCCATGGGAATCATCCTTCTCGCGCTGATCGCTGCAGGCCAGGCTGGACCAGACTCGAGCGTTCCGTTCTGGGTCATCGTCTCCTGTGCTGGCTTCATGGCGCTGGGCACCTACCTCGGTGGATGGCGAGTCATCCGCACGCTCGGTAAGGGCCTCGTTGAGATCGACACCCGTCAGGGCATGGCCGCTGAGACTTCGTCCGCTGCCGTCATCTTCATGTCGAGCTACTTCGGCTTCTCGCTGTCCACCACGCACGTTGCCACCGGATCCGTCATGGGTTCCGGCGTGGGCATGCCAGGTGCGCACGTTCGCTGGGGCGTTGCCAAGAAGATGTTCCTCGCGTGGATCGTTACCCTGCCTGCTGCCGGCATTGTGGGTGCAGCCTGCTACGCAATCCAGCACTTCATCGGTGGCGCTATGGGTTCCATCGTGGTCTTCGCTCTGCTGATCGCTGTTTCCGCATGGATGTTCATGCACTCGCGCCGCGCCCCAATCAACGCTAACAACGTGAACGACGACTGGGACGGCGACGCTGAGCCAGCCGTGGACGGAGAGTCTGCTGCTCCTTCGGCTGCGGTTGCTGCTTCGGTTGCTGCTGCAACGACCGCTCAGGACCCGGCCGAAGTTGCCACCTTGGTTTCGGTCGGTGCGGGCCTGGATAACGTGCACGACTTTATTCCCTCCGATGACAACTACGAGATGCGAGGCCAGAAATGATTGAGTGGAACGCACTTGGCAGCGTGCTCATCGCCGGATTGATCCTTGGCGCCGGTTTGCCTGCGCTCTTTGCCCTCGGGGTAAAGCTCCTGACTCCGGTGGCCTCTGGTCCGGTTGTCACTCCTGTGACTGGCGCTCGTAAGTTCGCCGGATACGCATGCTTTGGCGTTTGCCTTCTTGCGGTCGTCGCAGGCGTTGTGTTCCTCGCCTATGGCGGACACAGCTAAGTCTCTTCACAGTAAGTAGGGCGGCCACTCCTCAAAGGAGTGGCCGCCCTACTTTGTTTTACGCGCTGGTTTCCTTGTTTGGTGGGCTCAGTAATTGCGTGGCGCTGTCCGCGGGACTGCTTTTTGTGTGAGCGCTATGCATTGTGTGCCCGTCCGTTGGCGTGGTGCCTGGCTTGGCTCCTGATTCACGACGATCTGGGTGACGTTTAAGCCGCCACTTCCGCGGGCTAGTACCTGGGTGGGGGAGGGGTAGGGGGCGCTAGGGTGGGCGTGCTGGCGCGGGCCTACCGGCTGTGTGTCTGTCTGGGTTGGTCAGGGTGGACGGGATGATGCGGGGCTGGTTGCGCTCTGAAAAGGCGGAATAGCTGGCACATACCGGCAGTGGCAAGGGCGCGCCCGGATCCTGTGTCTGGGGTCACGTGTTTGCAGGTGGCGGGCGGTCTTTCACGCGTGTATTGTTGGTTGAGTTCGCTTCGCGGGACGTCAGTTCAAGCGGAAATGTTCGCTCAGACTTCGGTTTGAGTCTGAACGGTTTCTGA
>NZ_HE978644.1:462620-483461 GCF_000312125.1 Timonella senegalensis JC301 | reverse complement strand
CTCTAACTTACCACCTCGATCTCACCGGCGCAAACCAGCTTGATTCGAAGTCCAAGAGGAGAGAAGATGTTCAGCAACTTGGTGAACCCTGTGGGCTCCAACCCGTCGTGCTGACAAGTAAGAACACTACCCGGACTCGGCGGCCAGAAACAAATCCTCAGCGCGTGACCGTGACCACAGCAGCCAGCCCCCGTGCTCACGCGCACCCTTAACCGCAGGTCAGACCCAAAAAAACCTGCCCCCAACGAGCCCGCACGTCACGCGCCAATGACCCAACCGCGAGCTCAAGCGACCTTAAGACCATCCCATTTACAACCATTCAAGGAACACTCAATCAGCCACCGGCGCCTCAAAAGCCCCGGGCCCACCAGCCAAGAGCCGCTCAAAACCCGCCTCGTCCAGAATCCGCAGTCCCAACTCGATCGCCTTAGCCTCCTTGGACCCTGCATTCTCGCCGACAACCACAAAGTCAGTCTTCTTAGATACAGAGCCTGAGGCCTTGCCACCGCGGGAGATGATCGCTTCCTTTGCTCCATCGCGGGTAAACCCGGTCAGTCCCCCGGTGACCACCACTGTCAGCCCCTCGAGCGTTCGCTCCACCGACTCATCGCGTTTGTCTTCCATGCTGAGTCCAGCCTCGCGCCAGGTAGCCACGATCTCCTGGTGCCAGTCCTCCGTGAACCATTCCTTGACGGACTCAGCAATCGTGGTGCCCACGCCCTCGACCGCGGCAAGTTCCTCAACGGTTGCGGACTGGATGCGTTCGAGCGATCCCATCTCCGTGGCAAGTGCCCGGGCAGCGGTCGGTCCAACGTGTCGGATCGACAGGGCAACAAGAACCCGCCATAGTGGCTGATCCTTCGCCTTCCCAATCTCTGCGAACAGCTTCTTGGTGGTCGCGTTAGGCTCCGACTTCTTCTTGGCGGTGGCCTTGGAGTAGAAGTAAGGAACCAGTTCCCATTTGTTACCCGACTTCAACTTACGTTCACGCCAAACCCGGACCGAGCCCAGGGACTGGGACAGTGGAGAACCGGGGTCAGCCAGTTCAAACAGTCGAGCCTCGCTAGTCATCACGGGCACGAGTGGGCGGAGCTCCTCCTCGAGCAGGTCCTCCCCTACCGCCTCAAGTCGCTCGGCCCGCTCCGAAAGAATGTGCGCAGGCGTCGAGGAGTCCGGGTCGCACAGCGCTACAGCCGCCTCCCAGCCCAACGCCTCAATGTCAAAGCCCGATCGAGCGCCAATGGCAAACACGCGCTCACGCAGTTGGGATGGACAGGACTGGGCGTTAGGGCAGCGCAGGTCCTTGTCCCCTTCCTTTGCCTCCCGGATAGGGGTCCCGCAGGATGGGCACACCGTTGGTGCTTCCCATTCTGGCAAGCCCTCGGGGCGCAGCTCCGCCACGGCACCTAGGATCTCGGGGATCACGTCTCCGGCCTTGCGCAGGATGACCGTGTCTCCGGGGCGCACATCCTTGCGCTTAACCTCGTGAAAGTTGTGCAGGGTCGCCATCGCGACAGTAGACCCGGCAACAACCACGGGCTCCATCTGACCGAACGGTGTCACGCGGCCGGTGCGCCCAACGTTCACCAGGATGTCGATGAGTCGGGTGGTGACTTCCTCGGGCGGGTACTTGAACGCGATCGCCCAGCGCGGCGCACGGCTCGTGGTGCCCAGCCGGTTCTGCGAGGCGATCTCGTCCACCTTGATCACGAACCCGTCGAGCTCGTGTTCGATGTCGTGCCTGTGCTCGCCGTAGTAGTCGATCTTGGCGCGTACGGCGTCCAGCCCGTGCTCAACGGAGTTGTGCGAGGAGACCGGGATGCCCCATTCCTTGTACAGCTCGTACACATCGGACTGACGCACGAGCTCCACGGGTGCGGCACCGGCCCATTCCAACGCTCCGATTCCGTGCGCGTACATGGATAGGGACCTCGAGGCCGTCACGCGCGGGTCCTTCTGACGCAGTGACCCCGCGGCCGCATTGCGCGGGTTAGCAAACGGCTTTCCGCCTGCCTCCAGTTGGGCTTCGTTGAGCGCCTCGAAGTCCTTCACCAGCATGAACACCTCGCCGCGGATTTCAACCACGCGCGGATGCAGTGCGGGGTCACCGCCGAGCGTCTGCGGGATCGACTTGATCGTGCGCACGTTGAGCGTCACGTCTTCACCTGTTCGGCCGTCTCCTCGCGTCACTGCGCGTGCAAGTTCGCCGTTCTCATACACAAGTGAAATGGCCAGTCCATCGATTTTGACCTCGCATAGGTACGAGATCTCAGCGGAACCCAGTTCAGAGTGGACGCGGTCCGCCCAAGCCGCAATTTCGTCGAAAGTAAAACCGTTATCCAGCGAGAGCATCCGCTGGACGTGATCCACGGAGTGAAACTCCGTGGTGAACGTCCCGCCCACGCGCAGCGAGGGCGAGTCCGCTGGGACCGCGCCCATTTCGTCTTCCAGCTCGGCGAGCTGGGCAAGAAGCGCGTCAAAGTCCGCGTCGGGAATCGAGGATTCGCCCTCAATGTAGTACTCGAACTGGAATCTCCTGATCGCCGCGGCGAGTTTTTCCCAGCGCTCGCGCGCTGGCAATTCTTGATTTTCGACGATTGTGGCCGCCGCTGCGGCCGCCCCACCGGACCCAGCCACCACATGTTGTGCGCTCGCGCCAGACCCCGGTGCATCAGGAGCAGCGTCAAGCGCACCCGAGCCAAAGGAGTCATCGTCAAACAAGGAGGAATCAGGAGTCGTGTTCACACCCCCTATTTTCCACATCCCACTGACATTGCGCGCGGTGCGAAACGCGGCAGCGGTGTCACAGTGACGCGTTAGGGTTAAGTTCATGACCCTAAACCATGACATCACCGATGATCCGCACCTCTGGCTGGAGGACGTTGAGGGCGAGGCTCAGCTTGACTGGGTACGCGGCCACAATGACACGGTCCTGACCACCATCGCAGCAACCACCGAGTTCGCGGACGTCAAAGCAAAGGTGCTTGAGGTACTCGACTCGGATGACAAGATCGCCATGGTTTCCCAGGCGGGCGACTACCTGTACAACTTCTGGCGCGACGCCGAACACCCTCGCGGTCTGTGGCGCCGCACGCTGGTTGACGAGTACACCAAGGACGAGCCGGAGTGGGACGTCCTGTTGGACGTGGACGCACTGTGCGAGGAAGAGGGCGTCAACTGGGTATTCCACGGGGCCTCGCTCCTGCGCCCAACCTTTGACCGCGCGCTCATCGACCTGTCCCGCGGCGGTTCGGATGCGGATGAGACCCGCGAGTTCAACGTGATCACCCGAGAGTTCGTGCCTACCACTGACGAGGGCTTTTACCGCCCGGAGTCCAAGGGTGGGATGAGCTGGATCAGCGCGGACGAGGTGTTCGTGTACACCGACTTCGGCACCGACGAGGACGGCAATTCAACCATGACGCCGTCCGGCTACCCCCGCGTGGCCAAGCGCATGAGCCGTGGCCAGTCCCTTGACGAGGCAACCACCGTGTACGTGGGAACCGACCAGGACATGTACATATCGGCGTACCACTCGTTTACGCCCGGATACGAGCGCAACTACGTGAGCCGCGCGATCGAGTTCTACCGGAGCGAGACCTACCTGCTCGAGGATGACGGCACGCTCACACTGATTGCTGTCCCGGACTCTGCCTCCGTGGGCGTTCGCAAGGACCTCCTCATGGTCGAGTTGCGTGATGACTGGACAGTAGGCGACGCAACCTACCGTGCCGGATCCCTGCTCGTCACCGATTTCCCCTCGTTCCTCGATGGCGCACGCGAGTTCCAGGTCCTGTTTGAGCCCACACCAACCCGATCGCTCGCAGGGGCGTCCTGGACTAAGAACTACCTCGTGCTCAACGTCCTAGAGGACGTCAAGAACAAGGTTCAGGTCTTCATCCCGCCTGCCGCGGAGCACCTCGACGCGAGCGGCGCCGGCTCCCAGAGGTGGGCCTCAGTTCCGTTCACCGGCCTGCCAGAGCTCGGCACAGTTTCCGTGGGCGCGGTGGACTCGCACGAGAACGACGACGTGTGGGTTGTCTCGACCGACTACCTGACCCCCACGACCCTCTCGCGCGTCTCGCTCTCCAGCGTGATCACCGCGTACGAGATCGACGAACCAGCCAAGGTTGCGCCGCTCAAATCGATGCCGGCCTTCTTCAACTCCGAGGACCTGGTCACCGAGCAGCACTTTGCCACTTCGCTCGACGGCACCCGGGTCCCCTACTTCGTGGTCCACCGCAAGGACCTCGAACTGGACGGCACCACCCCCACGATCCTGTGGGGCTATGGCGGGTTCGAAATCTCGCTCACCCCGTCCTACTCCGGCGGGCTGGGGCGCGGCTGGCTCGAACGAGGTGGCGCGTACGTGGTGGCAAACATCCGCGGTGGCGGCGAGTACGGACCAACCTGGCACCAGGCGGCGCTCAAGGAAAAGCGTCACAAGGCGTACGAGGACTTCGCAGCAGTTGCGCGCGACCTCATCGAGCGAGGGATCACCTCGACACCGCATCTCGGCGTGGATGGGCGCTCGAACGGTGGCCTGCTAACCGGGAACATGCTGACCCAGTACCCCGATCTCTTTGGCGCGGTGGTCATCGGCGTTCCTCTGCTGGACATGAAGCGCTACTCGCACCTACTCGCGGGCGCCTCGTGGATGGCCGAGTACGGCGACCCCGACGTCCCCGAGCAGTGGGAGTACATTAAGACGTTCTCGCCGTACCACCTGTTCGACCCGAAGCAGACGTACCCGCCGGTCCTCTTCTACACCTCGACCCGTGACGACCGCGTCCACCCGGCACACGCCCGCAAGCTCGCGGCCAAGATGCTCGAGGCCGGCAAGGACGTCACCTACTACGAAAACATTGAGGGTGGCCACGGAGGCGCGGCTGACAACAGCCAGTCCGCATTCATGTCGGCGCTCATGTACCAATTCCTCATGGAGAAGCTCAGCTAACAATGTCCCAGAACATCATTCGCGTGGTTGCGGTCCTCGTCCAGGACCACAACGACAACATCCTGCTTGTCCGCAAGCGCAACACCGACACGTTCATCCAGCCTGGCGGTAAGCCGGAGGCGGGCGAGGAGACCCTCGACACCGCGCACCGGGAGTTGCTGGAGGAAACCGGGCTCGACCTGTCAACGGACCGGTTCAAGTACATCGGTTCCTTCACGGCGCCCGCAGCCAACGAGCCGGGCTTCGAAATCATCGCCGAGTGCGTTCGGGTCCGCCTGCGCACGGGCGAGGGATCCAAGGTGCGTGCTGACGCCGAGATCGCCGAGCTCAACTGGTTCACCCCGACCCAGGCCGCGACCATCAAGGCTGCTCCCCTGTTCCAGGACATCATCCTGCCGCTCGCGATCGGCGAGTTTGCAGCGAACTAGCGTCCCAGCGCAGCGCCTATCAGCCCAACGCAACTGATTCACGACGAGAGGGTCGGCTCCCAGCGCATGTGCTGGGAGCCGACCCTCTCTGGTACGCGTTCCTGCATCGAACGGATGAATAACCATCCGTTCGGCGCCCAACGGATGAATAATCATCCGTTCGATGGAGAGCAACGGCCGGGAGCTCCTCCGGGAACCGCTCCGGGAGCTACTTGAGGTACGAGACCGCGAGGCGCGAGTCGTAGTTCAGGAAGTTGCGCTGCCACGCGAGCAGCAGCCACAAGGCGACGATGCAGGTGATGCCGCCGACGATCGCGGCGATGCCTTCGTTCCACCACGTGGCCTCGGTGCCGAGCCACATCTCGCCTAGGCGCGGGCCGCCGGCGACCACCACGATGAACACGCCCTGGAGGCGTCCGCGCATGTGGTCGGGGGTAGCCGTCTGCAGGATCGTCTGGCGGAACACCGCAGAAACCTGGTCCGATGCGCCGGCAAACACGAGCGCTAGGGCCGCAAGAACGATGTAGTTCCACTGCGGGTGCTCGGGCGAGGACGTACCCGCCGAGACCACGATGACTCCAAACGCCACGATGGATAGGCCCCATGCGGTGATCGCGAAGGCAATCACGCGGCCCTGCTTGGTGATCGAGGTGAGGCCACCCGAGAATGCGCTCGCGAGAAGCCCTCCCACGGCGACACCTGCCGTCAGGATTCCCACCGTCGTGCTGCCTCCGCCGAGCGCGATCATACCGATCGCGGGCAGGAGCACCTTGGGCGAGGCAAACACCATGGCGCACAGGTCCACGAGGAAGGTCATGCGGACATCGGACTGGGTCTTGAGGTAGGCCAAGCCGTCGAGAACGGAACGCAGTCCCACGCGTTTGCGCTGCATAGGGTTCCCGTCGGCATCAAGCTGCGGCTCGGGGTGCATGGATGGGAGCTTGAACACGGCAAAGAGAGCTGCGAGGTACAGGAAGGCGTCGATCGTGTACGCGGGCGCGTAGCCCACAAACTGCACCAGGAGCGCGCCCACGAGCGGTCCCACGGAGAACGCGAGGTTTCCGGTCAGCCCCATGAGGGAGTTCGCCGCCGGCATCAACTCCGGGCGCACGAGCTTGGGGATGATCGCCTGACGCGCGGGATTGTTGACTGCAAAACACGCGGACTGGATCGCCACGAGCGCGTAGAGCACCCACACGTTCCGGACGCCCGCCCATGCCTGGGCGGCCAGTGTCAGAGTGGTGAGCCACAGCGCGGTCGAGGTGATCAGGGACACCTTGCGCCGGTCGTAGTGGTCCACCAGCGCGCCGCCATACAGGCCCAGCACCACGAGCGGAATTAGGGTAAACAGGCCGAGTAGTCCCACATAGAACGTGGACCGCGTGATGTCGTAGACCTCGAGGCCCACAGCCATGATGGTCAACTGCGCACCGAAGTTGGAGACCCCCAGCCCCCACCATAGGCGCATGAACTCTGGGGATTCCCGCAGTGGGGTGGTGTCTACGAGGATCCGTGGCATGGCTTTAGTCTTCGGCCTTTTCAGCTAGGTATTCGGCGACTCTCACTGCCGTGCTCAGGACAGCGCGCGCGGAGTCTGGGGAGGACGCAAGGGGGCGGACCGCGGCGAGGCTTGGCGCCACGGTGACATGCGCCAACCGCGAGGGCTCCAACCCGATCCGCTTCCACGGGATCACGATGGCGTCAGCGAGCTGGCGCAGGTTCGGCCCCGAACACTGAGAAACCTCAGGTGCCGGGAGGCCGGCCCAAAACTCTACGCCCTTCTCAACGGCGCGTGCAATGTGGTCCCATGCGCGCTCGTTCCACGAGGTCTGGGCCGTGAAGTCGAGGGAAATGCCTGCTGCTCCAGCGACGACGCTCGGGGCGATGCCCACCCAGGCCTCGCCCACCCGGACCACGGGCTTGGCACCCGCGGCGGTGATCGCCTGATAGAGAACCTGGGACTGCGCAGCCAGCTCGGGGCCCGGGACAGCGTGGATCCGAGAGTACCCGGAGAACGTGGGCAGCACTCCCGCGGTAATCTGCCCTATGTGACGTTCGTCGATCTGTACAGTGAGCTCTATCCCGGGCAGTGCAGACCGAAATCGCCCCATCATGTCCACGAGCCCGGCGGCCAGCGAGTCGGTCAGTTCCCGGACCGCACCCCGATCCGTGAGGACCCTGTCCCCGCGGGCCAAATACAGCGTGGCCGCCAGAGTCCACGGTCCAACAACACTCAGCGTCAGCGGCCCGGAGTACCCCGCCGCAGCAAACGTCAACGCCTCAACGTCATGGTCCAGCGCGCGGGCAAGGCGCTGCTCGTCCATACCCGGACGGTCGGCGAGCTTCCACCCATGCGGACCGACCTCGAGCGGCAACTGCTCGAGGATAGACAGCGTGCGGCCCAGAGTATCCGCGTACGGGGCAGAGCCCTCGAGCGAGGCCCAAAAGGGCAGGGCCTGGACCCCAAACGGAACCTGGCCAAGATCGTCGAAAATAGAAAGCTGCTGTGGCAGCAGATCTGCGCCCGGCCAGGGGCCGGGCCCGGTTACCCCCGTCATGACGCAGAGGAGAGGCCCGCAGCAACCGGTGCTGCAACAGCAGCCGCAGTCGACTTGCGGTCCGAGGCCACCACGGTGGCCTGACTGAGCACGCGGGTCCCCGAGTACAGCACGAGGGACTGGCCCGCGGCCACGCCGCGTAGGGTTCCGCCGGTCAGCTCGACCTCGAGCATAGTGCGGTCGTCGAGGTCCTCGGACAGGCCCTCGGCGCGCGTGCACTGTGTGGCTATGTCCTCGCGGCCCGCGCCCACGATCTCTGCGGCGCGAGACAGCGCGACCGACCGGGCGCGGCCCAGAACCTGGGCGCCGTGCGCCCGGACCTGGACCTGGACGTCGAACCAGTCGCTTCCGGCCTCGGTCTGACCGGCCGCGGCCAGCACGTCGTCGGCGAACCAGACCGCTTGGTCTCCCACGATCCGGTTCACGGTCAGGAGCTCGGCCGGTCCAACGATTACGGTGTTGGACTTGGGGTTGGTGCCCAGCACGTAGCGCGGCTTGCCGTCCTGTGCGGGGTTGCCCAGAGCAAGGCCCTTGCGCTGACCCACGGTGTAGGCGTAGGCCCCGTCGTGGGTGCCCACGACGTTGCCGTCGGTGTCCTGGATTTCGCCGGGGCGGGTGCCCAGGCGCTCCGCGAGGAAGCCCTTGGTATCGCCGTCGGCAACAAAGCAGATGTCGTAGGAGTCCGGCTTGTTGGACACCGACAGCCCGCGGCGCTCCGCCTCCGCGCGCACCTCGTCCTTGGAAGCGAACCCGCCAAGCGGGAAGATTGCGTGCTTAAGCCGCTCCGGTCCCATGACCGCGAGCACGTAGGACTGGTCCTTGGGCTCGTTCGGGGAACGGTGGAGCTCGCGGATGACAGACCCGTCCGAGTCTTCGCGCTCGAAGACCTGCGCGTAGTGGCCCGTGGCCACGGCATCGAAGCCCAGCGCGCGCGCCTTGTCCAGCAGCGCCTCAAACTTGATGTGCTCGTTGCAGCGCACGCACGGGTTGGGGGTGCGGCCCGCCTCGTACTCGGACACGAAGTCCGCGATCACGGTGTCCTCGAACTTCTCGGACATGTCCCACACGTAGTACGGGATGCCGAGGATGTCGGCGGCGCGGCGGGCGTCCCCCGCATCTTCGATCGAGCAGCAACCGCGCGAACCGGAGCGAAACTGGTTGCGGTTTCGCGAGAGCGCCATGTGCACGCCCACAACCTCGTGACCAGCCTCAACCGCGAGCGCAGCTGCTACGGCAGAGTCCACTCCGCCTGACATTGCGGCCAAAACCCGCATGAACTTCCCCTCCTACGTCCGCGCGTGCGGACTATGTGTGGCCCTAGGGCCGGCACTTCTTTACGTATTTCAAGACTAGTTCACCGTCAGGCAAGGCCTGCGGCGGTGGCGCGCTCGACGGCGCCCGGTAGTACGTCCAACAGCAGGTCAACATCTTGTTGGCTCGATGTGTTCCCCAGTGTGAATCTCAACGCACCGCGCGCATCGCGTTCGCTGACCCCCATGGCCAACAGCACGTGCGACGGCTGCGGTACCCCTGCCTGGCAAGCCGAGCCTGTGGAGACCTGCACGCCGGCGTTGTCCAGCAGGAAGATCAGTGAGTCGCCCTCGCAGCCCTCGAACGTGAAGTGCGCATGGCTGGGAAGCCGTTTGCCGCGGTCAGGTCCTGTGACGTCAATGCCTCGCGCATGCGCGCTCGGGATTTTCGACGATATGCCTTGGATGATCTGGTCGCGAAGGGATTCCAGTCTGTTTGCCTCTGCCTCGCGGCGGCCGTCGGCGGCCTTGACTGCGGCCGCGAACGCTGTGATGCCCAGTGCATCGAGCGTGCCTGAGCGGACCTCGCGCTCCTGGCCTCCCCCATGCTGGACGGGGACGAGCGTGAGGTTGCGGGCCGCGAACAGCGCGCCGACTCCCACGGGTCCGCCAAGCTTGTGCGCCGTGATGGTCATGGCGTCGAGGCCGGAGCTTGAGAAGTTGATGGGTAGGTGTCCTGCAGCCTGCACTGCGTCCGAGTGCACGGGTATACCGTGCGCGTGGGCAAGCTCGACGACCTGCTCGATCGGCTGAATCGTGCCGACCTCGTTGTTTGCCCACATGACGGAAACCAGTGCGATGCGCTCGTGGTTGGCGGCGATCTCGGTGGCAAGGAAGTCCAGATCGATCAGGCCGCTCTCATCCACGGGGATCCACACGAGCTCCGCGCCCTCGTGGGTGGCGAGCCAGTGGGCCGGGTCCATCACTGCGTGGTGCTCGATGGCGGACAGCAGAACGCGGGGACGGGATGCTTCCTTGTTCCGCGCCCAAAAGATGCCTTTGATCGCTAGGTTGTCTGACTCAGTGCCCCCGCTGGTGAACACGACCTCGGACGGCGCGCTCCCAAATATCCTGGCGATGTCCTCGCGGGATTCCTCCACGAGCCTGCGAGCATCTCGCCCCGACCTGTGCAAAGAGGACGGGTTCCCCACTGTGCCCATGTGCGCGACCATCGCTTCAATTGCCGCGGGATCCATGGGGGTGGTCGCGGCATGATCAAGGTAGGCAACGTGCGTGGGGGTCATATCAGACAAGTTTACGTCCGCCTGCGCGAGGGTCCCTGCGATTGTGAGGCAAAACAACCAGGGGACCTCATCTCACCAGCCACAGCACGTAGGGACGGTACGATCAAACGCGAGTCAATCGTCGATGATTTTTTACCTCAGGCAGGAAGGCCCCGGATGTTTCTCGACCCAGCGCTCCTCGCACGAATCCGCGAGCGCGCAGCAGGATACGACCGCGACAACACGTTCTTCACCGAGGACTTTGAGGAACTCAAAGAAGCCGGTTACTTCACAGCCATGGTGCCCAAGGAATTTGGCGGGCCGGGGCTAAGCCTCGAGGACATCACGCGCGAGCAGATGGCGCTTGCCGGGGCGGCGCCGGCCACGGCGCTCGCCGTCAATATGCACCAGGTGTGGATGGGCGTGGCCAACACCGTGTACCGGACCGGAGACACCTCCATGAACTTCATGTTCGAGGCCGCGATGGCCGGGCACGTGTTTGCGTTCGGTGTCTCTGAGGCCGGCAACGACCTAGTCCTGTTCGGGTCGAACTCGCGCGCGCAGGCGCAGGAGGACGGCGGCTACACGTTTTACGGAACCAAGATCTTCACGTCGCTATCCCCCGGCTGGACGATGCTCGGCACGTTCGGCGCAGAGGAGGGACCGGACGGCGAGCAGGTCAACGTGTGGGGATTCGTGGACCGCGACTCCGGCGTCCAGATCAAGGACGACTGGGACACCGTGGGAATGCGGGCGTCGCAGTCCTGCACCACGGTTCTCGACGGCGCATACTCACCCGCCGAGAGGATCGTGCGGCGCATCCCGTCCGGCCCATCGGGCGACCCGTTCATCTTTGGGATCTTTGCGAACTTCGAGATCCTGCTCGCTTCCGTGTACACGGGGATCGGCGCGCGGGCGCTCGAGGTCGCGGTGGAGACGGTCAGCAAGCGAACCTCGAAGGCAACTGGAACCACGTACTCGCAGGACCCAGCGATCCGGTGGCGCATCGCTGATGCCGCAATGGAGATGGACGTGCTCTACCCACTCATCGCGCAGGCGGCCAGGGACGTGGACGCGGGCGTGGACCGCGGTTCGCTGTGGTTCCCGCAGCTCTCGAACGTCAAGTCGCAGGCCACCGAGACCGCGCTCCGGGTAGTCGAGAAGGCCGTGCGGGTGTCCGGCGGGTCCTCGTACTTCAACCGCTCGGAACTCTCTCGCCTGTACCGTGACGTGCTCGCCGGACTGTTTCACCCGTCCGACGACGAGTCCGTCCACGGCGCGTGGCCAATGCCCTGCTGGGGCCGATTGAGGGGTAGCTCAGGTGCCTATTGAGGCGTAGCTCGGGACGGCAAAGGGGCGGGTCCGCAACCGATTGGTTGCGAACCCGCCCCTTTGTGTATGTGTCCTAGGGCAGCGGTCTAGTAGTCTCCACTAGATCTCGTACTGGCCCTCTTTGTAGGCACGGATCGCAGCGGCGGCCTGTGGAAGCACGTCCTGCAGTTCACCGACTACGCCGAAGTCGCAGATCTCGAAGATCGGCGCGTCCGCGTCACTGTTGACACCGATGATGATGCCAGATGCCTGCATTCCACCGCGGTGGTGCGGAGCACCGGAAATGCCCGCGCCGATGTAAACGCGAGGCGCAACCGTCACACCGGTTTGGCCGATCTGAGCGTCGTGCTCGATCCAGCCCTCGTCCACAGCGTCACGGGTGGCGCCCACGGCACCGCCAAGTGCGTCTGCAAGTTCCTCTACAGGACCGTAGTCTCCGTTGGTGCCGCGCCCACCAGCAACCACGAAGGCTGCCTCAGCGAGCTTTGGTCGTCCGGAGCCACCGGCGATCGGGGCGTGTTCGGTGCGAGAGACCATGTACGCGCTCGTGGCGAGCTCGCTCGGCGCCACCGAGAACTCGACAATCTCAAGAGACTCCGAGGGAGTGTCCGCTGGAGCCGGGATAACGGCATTCGCGCGGACGGTCGCAACAGCGATCGGGGTCCTGATGGTGCAGTCCACGTCCCACGAGCCCGCGAATACGCGCTTGTAGCCCACGAAGTTGTCGCCCTCGAGGCCAACCTTGACGGTGTCGATGACGAGTCCCGCGCCGATCGCGTAGGCGAGGCGAGCGGAGATCTCCTTGTTCTCAAAGGTGGGAGAAGCCAAGACCGCACGGGCCTGGGTCATCTCCACTGCCTGAGCGAGGAGTTCTGCGGCAACTGGCGTGAGGTGGTGGCTTGCGCCGCCCTCCACTGTGCCGAGGAACAGGCGGCGCACGCCGTATTCCTTGAGCTGTTCGATGGTTTTCTCGTTGGGTGCTTCAAAGGCAACCGCAACAGGTTCACCGATGTTGCGGGCGAGGGTCAGCAGCTCCTTGGCGGCTGAGCGCACCTCGATGGTTGGGGTGTCCAAAAGGACAAGAACGCTATGTGTAGCCATTGTGGTCCTCACACCAGGTCATTCTTGATGAGGTATTCGGCAAGCGCGAGGCCGCCTTCGCCCTTGTCGTTCACGAGCTGTGCCAGCTCGCGCGGCGGGCGCGGGGCGCTCTTGGTCACCTTGGTGCGCGCTCCCGCGGTGCCAACCTCCGAAGGGTCCACGTCGATGTCCGCGAGGGTCCACGTGGCGATGTCCTTGGTGCGTGCCGCCATGATGAGCTTGAAGTTGGGGTACCGGGGAGTGTTGATGTGGTCCGTCACGGACAGGACTGCCGGAGCGGTCGCCGTGAGGACCTCGGTGACGCCGTCGAGTTCACGGGTGATCTCGATGACTCCGTTCTCCACGGTGAGTTTGGTGGCCAGAGTGAGCTGCGGAAGTTCGAGTTCCGCGGCAAGCAGGCTCGGGATGACTGACCCCAGACCATCGAGCGCTGCCATTCCGGTGATGATGAGGTCGATTGGGCCCTCAGCACTGATCTTTCGGATGGCGCCCGAGATCGCGCGTGCCGTCCCAAAGATGTCGGAACCCGCAAGGAGATCGTCCGTCACGCGGATTCCCCTGTCTGCCCCGAGCTGGTACGCCTTTCGGATTGCACCGTCTGCATCGGCTGGGCCGATGGTGAGCACGATGACCTCGTGTGCCTCACGCTCGTCAGCGCCAAAGGCTTCAACGAGTCGCAGCGCGGTCTCGATGGCGTTTTCATCGAGTTCGTTCAGCGTCCCGTCTTGTGCGCCACGGGCGACGCGCCCCTCTTCAGTGAAACTGCGGTCCGAGTGGATATCGGGTACGTGCTTGACCGGAACCACGATTCTCATCAGTTACAACTCTTTCGTCGATCGCTTCTGTCCTTGGCCTAGCCTACATCCCGAATCCATGGGACTCACATCCCCCTTTACGCGGTGTAACGATCGAAGCCGAATGCAATCCCTGCAAGAATGGGGAGCATGTCATTTGCTTCCCCGTCTCACTCCCACCTTCCGGTTCCCCAACTGGGTGTTCATCGCGTCCCCGGAGGGGTCACTGTAGCTGTTTTTGCGGCTCATGCGACCTCGGTGGAGTTCTGTCTTATTGACCCGGTTGATCCTAGCTCCGCCGGGTTTGAGGATACTAATACGCAGGTCACGAGGCATAACGTCGAATCCGAGTCTGGCACGCAAAGCTATACCGAACGCCGCTTTTCCCTGTCCCACCACACCCTCGGCGTGTGGCACGATTTTGTCCCTGATGTGCCCGCCGGCGCGCTATACGGATTCCGCGTAAACGGGCCGTGGAACCCCGCACAGGGTCTTCGTCACAACCCCGCAAAACTCCTCACCGACCCCTACGCGCGAGGGCTCACCGGAACCCTGGACTTTGGTCCCCACACCTATGGTCAGGAGACTGAATGGGACACCGGGAACCCGCGATCGGTAGTGGGCGACGCGTACGGTCCGGCTGATTCACGTGACTCGCTGGGGCACACGCCGCTGAGCGTCGTGGTCGAGGACGCAGACGTCCCAGATTTTGACGCCGAGCGGCCGTATATCCCGTGGTCCGACACCGTCATCTACGAGGCCCACGTCAAGGGTCTGACCGCCCTGCACCCAGACATCCCGGAGGAGCTCCGCGGCACCTATGCCGCAATCGGCCACCCCGCGATCATCGAACACCTGAAGTCGCTCGGCGTCACAACCCTCGAGCTGCTACCAATCCACGCCTTCACCTCGGAGCCACACCTCTTTGACAAGGAGTTGGTCAACTACTGGGGCTACAACACCCTCGGTTTCTTTGCGCCTCATGAGGCCTACGCCTCGCCCGCTGCGCGTGCGGGCGGTGCCCAAAAGATTATCGACGAAGTACGCACCATGGTTTCAGCGCTCCATCAGGCGGGTATCGAGGTGATCCTCGATGTTGTCTACAACCACACCGCTGAGGGCGGCCTGGCCGGACAGCACCTGAGCTTTAAAGGCCTCGACAACACGAGCTACTACCTCCACGACGGCGGCACACCTGCACGGTACGCAGACGTGACGGGCTGCGGAAATACGCTCGACTTCCGCAGGCCAAAGGTGGTCCAGCTCGCTCTGGACTCCATGCGTTACTGGCTCACCCAGATCGGCGTGGACGGCTTCCGCATGGACCTCGCCGTGACCCTTGGCCGCGACACCGAGGGCTTCAACCCGGATCACCCATTCCTGGTTGCGCTACAAACCGATCCTGTGATCTCCCGGGCAAAACTCATCGCGGAGCCCTGGGATGTGGGCCCCGGCGGTTGGCAGACCGGACGTTTCCCTGCACCTCTCGCAGAGTGGAACGACCGTTACCGCGACACCATTCGCGGCTTCTGGCTTCGAGATGCCGCTGCGGCTGCTCACGGGCAGCCCGGCTCTGGCGTGCGCGAACTCGCCACACGCCTGTCAGGCTCCGTGGACTTGTTTGGACACACCGATCCGCCGCTCATGCGCGGCCCCGGTGCGTCAATCAACTTTGTCACCGCACACGATGGCTTCACTGCCGCTGACCTCGTTGCCTACGACCACAAGCACAACGAGGCCAACGGCGAAGAGTCCCGCGACGGCACCAACAACAACCGTTCATGGAACCACGGGGTCGAAGGCCCCCTCAACGAGGAAGACCCCTGGCACGTCATTGCGCCAATGCGCCGTCGCTCCATCAGGAACCTGTTGGCCACGCTCGTGTTCTCCGCGGGCGTCCCCATGCTGACGGCAGGAGACGAGGTCGGTCGTAGCCAGCGCGGAAACAACAATCCGTACTGCCAGGACAACGACATCTCGTGGATGAACTGGCACCTGTCCGAGTGGCGCCTAGACCTCAAGGCCACAGTGACGCGATTGCTCGAACTGCGCCGTGAGCTTCCTGCACTCCGCGTACCCGAGTTCTTCTCGGGCCAACCACTTCCCCACGACGAGGACCACCAACCAGACCTTGCGTGGTACGGCGCAGATGGCCTGCGTTTGACCGTCGAACAATGGAACGATCCCTCGACCCGTGCTTTCCAGATGTTCCGGCGCGGGCGCGTGGCGGAGGAGACAGGGGACGGCGATCCACACGTGCTTCTCATCTTCAACGGCCAGCTCAGTCCAGCAACCCTGCACCTTCCCGTGGATGACAACTCGACGCGCACTTGGCAGCTTGTCTGGGACTCGCAGTGGGAGAACCCGGACGAGGACGTGCCAGCGGACAAGTTCCCCGCAGGTACCCCTGTTTCACTCGAAGAACTTTCCCTGCAGATGTACATCGCGAATGCACCAAGCGTCCGGGATGCAGAGAGTACCCACTAGAGGCACACCAACCTTCCCCTGCCCCATCCCGAAGGTCCACCAACTGGCCTCGGCTTTCCCAAACCGGGTGGCGGTTCTCACATTCGCCCCCAGATTAGGTAGCGTTCTACTGTGACTCCTTCTAGCCGCACCAGCACCCCCCGTACCACTCGCTCAAAGACATCAGCGGGGGCAGTCCCCTCGCGCGCCCAGGAATCGACGGGCACTGCAGAGATCGCACCTGCTCCCATGGCTTCATTCATGATCGGCCGCATTCCAGTGGTCGATGTGTCACCAGTGGTCAGCGAGGGCAGATGGGATGCTAAGGCCGTCATCGGCGAGATGATTCCCATTGAGGCCACGGTATTCCGAGAGGGCCACGATGCGGTTGCCGCAACCGCGGTGCTTGTTGCACCCGACGGCACCGAACGCAGCACGCGGATGGTAGACGTCGCGCCCGGCCTTGACCGGTTCCGAGGTTTCCTTGCTCCCGATGCGCTGGGATCTTGGGGATTGCGCGTCGAGGGCTGGTCTGACCCGTACTCGACGTGGGAACACGATGCCTCGATCAAGATCGCCGCAGGGGTGGACACGGACCTCATGCTCCGCGAGGGACAGGTGTTCTTCGAGCGTGCCGCCGCACGCACGGGCCTTCCCCGGGACATTGCGCGAAAACTCACCGCCGTGGCAAAGGTCCTCGGCGATACCACGCGCAGCGCCCAGGAACGGTTGTCCGCCGCGAGCGCCCCTGATGTCGCACACATCCTGCGCTACGAGCACCCCGTGCGGGACTACGTGACGCCGAGTGCCACGTACCCACTCTTCGTTTCCCGCACCCGAGCGCTCTTTGCCTCCTGGTATGAGATCTTCCCCCGTTCCGAGGGCGCGAAGCAGGACCCCACGACTGGAAAGTGGTCGTCGGGCACACTTCGCACTGCAGCCGAGCGCCTTCCAGAGATCGCCAAGATGGGCTTTGACACCATCTACCTGACTCCAATCCACCCGATCGGCACCACCAACCGCAAGGGCCGCAACAACACGCTTGAGGCACTGCCCGGCGACCCAGGTTCTCCGTACGCCATCGGTTCAAAGGATGGCGGACACGATTCGATCCACCCGGACCTTGGCACGTTTGAGGACTTCGACGCGTTTGTTGCTGACGCTACGGCGTTGGGGATGGATGTCGCGCTCGATATCGCGCTGCAGTGCTCTCCTGACCACCCGTGGGTTGCCGAGCACCCGGAGTGGTTCACCACTCGCGCGGACGGCTCGATCGCCTACGCCGAGAACCCACCAAAGAAGTACCAGGACATCTATCCGCTGAACTTCGACAACGACCCTGAAGGCATCTACCAGGAGATCCTGCGCGTCCTGAAGGTCTGGATCTCCCACGGCGTCACCGCCTTCCGGATCGACAACCCTCACACCAAGGCCTTGAACTTCTGGGAGCGCATCCTGCGCGAGATCCGCTCGACTAACCCCGAGGTCCTCTTCCTGTCGGAGGCGTTCACCAAGCCCGCCATGATGCACACTCTGGCCAAGATTGGCTTCCAGCAGTCGTACACGTACTTCACTTGGCGCAACACCAAGCAGGAACTCGAAACCTACATCGGTGAAGTTACCGGCCCCGAGGGCTCCTACATGCGTCCGAGCTTCTGGCCCACGACCCACGATATTTTGCCACCCTACCTCCAACACGGAGGTATCCCAGCGTTCGCTATCCGGGCGATCCTCGCGGCAACCGCGTCCCCTCTGTGGGGCATCTACTCGGGCTACGAGCTGGCTGAACGCGTTCCGCGTCCAGGTGCCGAGGAACTCATCGATAACGAGAAGTACCAGTACAAGGACCGCGATTGGTCAGCCGCGCCAAAGACCGGTCTGCCACAGCTCCTCACGTTGCTGAACTCGATCCGCAAGGAACACCCGGCCCTACAGCAACTGCGAAACGTCACCGTCCACCCAACCAACGACGACTCGATCCTCGCGTTCTCGTCCCGGCTCCCGGCAGCGTTCGCAAACGGAGAGGACGATACCGTCATCACGGTGATCAACCTCGACCCGCACAACACGCGCGAGACCACCGTGTGGTTCGACCTCGACGCACTGGGGCTCTCCAATGACGTGCCCAACGTCAACGCTCCTGCCTTCGCAGCACATGACCTCATGTCTGGCGACACCTACGAATGGGGCAAGTGCGCCTACGTCAAACTCGATCCCGTTGCTAACTGCGCGCACATCATCCATGTGAGGCCACTATGACGCACACGTCACCTGATTTCCCGCACTCAACGACTCCCGGCGGAACCGAGAAGTATCTGGTCACCGGCACCCAGTTCCCGGGCGTCTCTGGCGAGCCCGGCGGAGTTTCTAACGATCCCAACTGGTACAAGACTGCTGTCTTCTACGAGGTGATCGTGCGTGCGTTCGCGGACTCCACGGGGACCGGCACCGGAGACCTGCGAGGCCTCATCTCGAAGCTGGATTACCTGCGCTGGCTCGGGGTTGACTGCCTGTGGCTCCCACCGTTCTTCCCCTCACCCTTGCGTGACGGTGGATACGACGTCGCCGACTACACCTCGATCGCACCGCAGCTCGGCTCGATGGAAGATTTCCAGGAGCTCATCTCCGAGGCCCACCAGCGGGGCATCCGCATCGTGATCGACCTGGTCATGAACCACACGAGTGACCAGCACCCCTGGTTCCAGGCCTCCCGCACGGATCCCGAGGGCCCCTACGGGGACTTCTACGTGTGGAGCGACGACAACACTAAGTACGCGGACGCGCGCATCATCTTCACCGACACCGAAACGTCGAACTGGACGTTCGATGCGGAACGCCGCCAATATTACTGGCACCGCTTCTTCAGCCACCAGCCGGACCTCAACTTTGAGAACCCCGCAGTTCAGGAGGCAATGCTCGACGTTGCCCGATTCTGGTGCCAGCAGGGAGTGGATGGCTTCCGCCTCGACGCTGTCCCCTACCTCTTTGAGGCTGAGGGCACGAACTGCGAGAACCTCCCGGAGACTCACGCATTCCTGCGCCGACTGCGCAAGCTCCTGGACACCGAGTTCCCGGGGCGGATCATGCTCGCAGAGGCGAACCAATGGCCCGAGGACGTCATCCACTACTACGGCACAGAGGAAGAACCCGAGTGCCACATGTGCTTCCACTTCCCGGTGATGCCGCGCATCTACTACTCCATCAAGGAGGGCAACGCGTCGCAGATCGTGGATATCCTCGCGGACACCCCCGATCTGGTTGGGGGGCAGCAGTGGGGCACGTTCCTGCGCAACCACGACGAGCTCACACTCGAGATGGTCTCAACTGAGGAACGCGCGTCTATGTACCGCTGGTTTGCACCAGACCCCCGCATGCGCGCCAACGTGGGAATCAGGCGCCGCCTAGCACCACTCTTGGACAACTCGCGCAAGGAAGTTGAGCTGGCCAATGCGCTCCTGTTGTCCCTGCCCGGTAGCCCTTGCCTGTACTACGGCGACGAAATCGGGATGGGCGACAACATCTGGCTCAACGACCGAGACTCCGTGCGCACCCCAATGCAGTGGACTCCCGACCGCAACGCAGGCTTCTCCATCTCCGATCCCGGCAAGCTCTACCTGCCTGTGGTCCAGTCGCTCGTGTACAACTACCGCCACGCCAACGTCGAGGCGCAGTTTGCTCAGCCCACCTCGCTCCTGCACTGGACTCGAGGGATGCTGGCCGTCCGCAAGCGCCACCCAGTCTTTGGTCTGGGCCGGTACGACACCGTCCCGTCATCCGAGGATTCCGTGTTTGCGTACACGCGCTCGAACGAGAACGAGACAATCCTGTGCACGGTGAACTTCGCCGCGACCGCACGCTCAAGCAAGGTCACGCTTCCCGAGTTTTCCGGATACGCGGCAGTCGATCTGTTTGGTGGTTCGGTCTTGGGCCACGTTGATGAGTCGGGCGAACTGCCGATCATGCTCGGTTCTCGTGAGTTCCACTGGCTCGCCCTAGTTGCACCAGTCCTCTAGCAGTCCCCACTAGTCCGTTGGGCTCCCCCGCCCACAAGAACGAGGCATACCGATGAGTACCGACAAGTCCATCCCAGCGGCCCCCACGTCGCCGGCCGTTGAGGCTCCTCCTTCGCGCGCAGCGGTTGCGGGTGACCTGCTCAACGCGATCGCACACGGCACCCACTACGACCCGCACACTGTGCTTGGAGCACACGTGCTTGCCGGGCAGTCTAAAGACGGGCGCCGGTGGGCTTCCGTGCGGGTGCTGCGCCCACTCGCCGCCAAGGTTGAACTTGTCACTGCCGCTGGCCGCGTTCCCATGCAGCACGAGCACGAGGGCATCTGGGTTACGGTCATTCCTGCCCCAGATGGCAAGGCTCCCGAGTACTTTGTCGCCGTCACCTACGGTGACACCGAAACAATTATCGACGATGGATACCGCTACCTGCCCACGCTCGGTGAGTTGGATGAGCATCTGATTAAGGAAGGCCGCCATGAGGAACTGTGGCGCGTTCTCGGTGCCAACGTCAAGGAGTTTTCGACCGGGCTGGGCCCTGTGCGTGGCACAGCGTTCGCCGTGTGGGCACCCAGCGCGAAGGCGGTCCGCGTCATCGGTGACTTCAACGGGTGGGATGGCCGCGGTCATGCCATGCGCGTGTTGGGCAGTTCTGGTGTCT
>NZ_HE978644.1:345872-462433 GCF_000312125.1 Timonella senegalensis JC301 | reverse complement strand
CGGGTGGGATGGCCGCGGTCATGCCATGCGCGTGTTGGGCAGTTCTGGTGTCTGGGAGGTGTTTGTACCCGGCGTCGAGTCGGGGATGAGGTACAAGTACGAGATCCTGACAGCCGACGGCTCATGGGTGCGCAAGGCTGATCCCATGGCCCGCTACACGGAGGTCCCACCGCTCACGGCAAGCCGCGTCACTGAGGACACGTACGAGTGGTCCGACGACAAGTGGATGGACAAGCGAGCGGAGACCAACCCCCACGGTGAGGCACTCAGTGTGTACGAGGTCCACCTCGGCTCATGGCGCGAGGGCCTCAACTATCGCGATGCCGCGCACGAGCTCGCCGAGTATGTCAGCGGCTTGGGCTTTACGCACGTGGAGTTCATGCCGCTTGCTGAGCACCCTTTCGGTGGCTCGTGGGGCTACCAAGTCACCTCGTACTACGCTCCGACCTCACGGTTTGGCGATCCCAACGACTTCCGCTTCCTCGTGGATACCCTGCATCAGGCTGGCATCGGAGTCATCCTCGACTGGGTTCCAGCGCACTTCCCCAAGGACGATTTCGCCCTTGCTCGATTTGATGGAAGCGCACTGTACGAGCACCCGGACCCCTTCCTTGGCGAGCACCCGGACTGGGGCACACTGATCTTCAACTTCGGCCGAAACGAGGTGCGCAACTTCCTCGTTGCAAACGCATCGTACTGGCTCGAGGAGTTCCACATTGACGGGCTGCGTGTGGATGCCGTGGCGTCCATGCTCTACCTTGACTATTCACGTAATGACGGCGAATGGCGGCCCAACGTCAACGGCGGGCGCGAGAACCTTGAGGCGATCGCGTTCCTGCAGGAAGCCAACGCTACTGCTTACCGCCGCTCACCAGGAATCCTCATGATTGCCGAGGAATCCACTGCCTTCCCGGGTGTGACAGCTCCCACCTCCACGGGTGGCTTAGGCTTCGGACTCAAGTGGAACATGGGCTGGATGAACGACACCCTGCGTTACGTCGAGGAATCGCCCATCAACCGCCGATACCACCACAGCGTTCTGACGAACACGATCAACTATGCGTTCTCAGAGCAGTACCTGCTTCCTCTGTCGCACGACGAAGTTGTGCACGGCAAGGGTTCGATCTTTGGAAAGATGCCCGGCGATGAGTGGCAGAAGTTTGCGGGTGTGAGGTCCCTCTACGCGTACCAGTGGGCGCACCCCGGAAAGAACCTCCTGTTCATGGGCTCGGAGTTTGCGCAGCGCGGTGAGTGGCGTGAGGGAGGTTCCCTCGAGTGGGGCTCCCTCAACGACCCTCGCCACGCCCAGGTGCAGTCCATGGTCTCGGACCTCAACGCAATCTACCGCGACGAACGAGCCCTGTGGGAGCAAGACTTCAGCGGCGCCGGTTTCCGATGGCTCGAGTACAACGACGTCGACCACAACACCGTGGTGTTCGCACGCTTCGGTGTGGAGGGCCCACCCGTTGTCGTCGTCGCGAACTTTGCTGGCAACCCACACGAGGACTACCGCATTCCTCTGCCACATGGCGGGATGTGGCGCGAGGTCTTCAACTCCGACGACCTTGCCTACGGGGGCTCGGGTGTGACCAACCCCCATGAGTTCCCCGCACAGGACATTACGTGGGGAGACGGCACGCACAGCGCGAGCGTCCGCGTCCCACCGCTTGGCGTTGCGTACTTCATGCCGCTCGGCCGATAGGTCGAAAACGTACGCCGGGCTGTTACGTCCCGAACATGAAGGTGGCGCCCACGAACTTACAGTTCGTGGGCGCCACCTTTATGCACTTGTTTCAGTGCAGGGTTAGTACAGCGCGTTCGCTAGGCTTCGGCGAGCGGCTGGAACTCGAGGATCCTCGTTTCCAAGAATCTCGAAGTACTCAACAAGCCGCTTGCGCACCACGTCGCGTTCGTCACCAGACGTCTCTTTGATCAGATCAATAAGCCTCGAGAACGCTTCCTCCACTTGGCCCTGAAGAACATCCAAGTCAGCAACAGCGAGCTGAGCCTCTACGTCTGCTGGCGACTGCTCAGCCTGAGCACGGACGCTCTGCTGGTCGCGCTGACCGGTCCGGTGCAGGAGACTGACTTGGGCGAGACCTGCAGAGGCGAAAGTGTCCCGAGGGTCCTCGCGCAGGGCCTTGGAGTAGGCCGCGATGGCTGCCTCAAAGTCGCCCTGCTCAATCGCGTCGTAGGCTTCCTGGTGAAGCGGGGGCAGCGGCTCCTCAGCAGGTTCTAACTGTGCGGCTGCTGCGTCCGCTGCGTCTAGGGCTAGCGTCCCAGTGACGCCATTCGCCTGGGCGGCAGCCAAGAACTGATCGAGCACGCCTTGGATGGCTGAGGCATCATGGTTTCCAGAAAACAGCGGAACCGGCTGCTGGGCGATGAGGCCGATCGTCGTGGGGTAGTCCTGGACTTGGAAGGCTGCTGCAATGCGCGGCCACGCTTCGACGTCGATTCGTGCAAGCAGGAAGCGACCTTCATAGAGTCCCGCAAGCGTTCCCAGGGTTGTGGCGAGCTGTGCGCTTTCCGCATCGGTTGGCAGCCACAGGACAGCAACGACTGGCACTTGCGCCGACTGTGCCACAACGGAGGGGAACGTCTCCTCCGTGAGGTCAACCGTGAATCCCTTCGCGTCCGGTGCCCCACCGGGCTCACCGGGCGGTGGAGCCGTTGGGCGGTTCAAACTCGAGAGGTCAACTGCTCCTCTGACACTAAACTCTGGTGTCGCCCCGGATTGAGTCATCTTCTACTCCGTAAAACGTTAATGGCGGTCGGTCACATGGTGCGGTCAGGGGCATGTTCCACGTGTGCAACATGCCCCTGACCTAGAGATTTCTGGCGTTCACGGCCGCGCAATGCGGCTGCTACTTATGGGATGGATGCGCCTGTGGTACGCAGGACGCGTCCGATCGCTCGCGGCTTCTCCTCTGAGTCCTTAGCAGGAACATAGATTCCCACAACGGCGGAGCGCTTCACGGTCAGCGCGTTGGAACTCTTCTTGTCCTTGTCGAGGAACGCCTTCTCGATGGCTGAGGGCGAAACGATCGCGCCCTTCTCACCCTTCAGCGTCCCAGTAGTCTCGACTGTTCCAACCACTACTGCCCCGCCATCGCTGGTGCGAAGCGCACGCCAATCCTTGCCTACCGTGAACTCTTCCTTGTACGTGCCTTTGATCTGCTTGGCTGCGTCCTCGAGGTACGTGCGGCGCTCGTCAATTTCCTTGTAGAAAGCGTCCTTTGAAACATCAAACTTGGCCTTGTTGGCCTTGCTGGCGTCCTTCAGAAGCTCCGAGTACTGCTTGAGCACCTCTTCTGGCTTCAGTTTAAGGGTTTCATCGAGATCGTTGACCTCGGTGGTCCCGGCCTCAAGTGCTGGGAACTTGGGTACCGTCGTGCCAGGGAAGAGCGCGAACCACGCCCAGAGTTGGTAGGGGTCATGCGCTGAATCTTGCGTGTAGACCATGAAACGCTCGGGTTCGAGGTTCTGCGGACGCTGTGAGACCGCGAATACGGTGCGTGGCCACGCCTCGCTCGTGGTCACGAACATCGACTGCATCTCCACTGGGAGTTCAGTGATAGCGCTCGACTTGTCCTTGTCCTTGGCTGCCGCGGCGATCTTGTACTCAGCCGAGCGGATCTTGAGCGCAGGCCCAGTTACCCGGGTCTTGAGCTCGGCAGACTTCTTGTCACCGTCAGCCTTGGCAAGAACCTCCCCGACGCTCGCGAAGATGTCCACACCCTGCTCGGCGGAGAGCGCCGGAAGGGCGGAACTGGTCTCGCTGGGGTCTTCTGGGGTTGGCAACTCAGGAGTGCACGCGGTGAGCGCAAAACTAGCTACGAGAGCCGTTGATAGCACAAGGTTTCGCTGTGTCTTTCTCATCGCTTTCCCTCCTCACGTTCGTTGGTGTCCTCATTCACGGATGCGGAAGGTACAGGCCAATCAGACTCAGCCGAGAGCCTTTCGGCCTCTGCTCGATAGCTGGAGTACAGAGCCCTTCGCGTTCCGGCAACCGGCGGCGTTGTCGCATTGTCCCTGGCAGGCGCCTGCTTCTGGCTTTCTGCCGGAGTCTCCGTTGCAGGTGGCAATGGTGGAGGCACCTGCGCGCCGGCTTCGGCCGCAGTGCTGCTCTTTGGTTGCGATGTGCCCGCATCAGTACCCCACCATGATGCCGGTGTTCGGACGTCATGCGCGGTCTTCGGTTCCGGGTGCACGACAGGTGTAACAGAGGTGGTGCCTGCAACCGCTTCACCACCGGTGGAAGTTGCCGTCTTTCGGGAGAAACGATCCTTCAGACTGCGTCCGCTCGATGTCTCAGGCTTGAGCGCTTCCGTACCGGGTGCGCTCGGTGCACTATGAGCGCTCAAGGCGCTTGCAGAACTGTGCGAGCTCCTAGTGCTGTACGTGCTCTGTGTTGAGTACGCTGATCCGTTGCTCTGGGCACTGCGGCTCGAGTCGGTGGTTTCAGTGCTCGAGTGGTTGTACTGCCCTGGACGTAGGTGGGTCTCTGTTTGGTTTCCGCGCACACCCCACGCCGCTCGCCAGTTGGAGGCTGTGGTCTTGCTGGAAGGCGTTGGAGTTGCGTCTGGTGAAGCCGGAGTCTTGGCACTTGGAGCCTCGAACACAGGCTGCGCAACGTTTTGGGCCCTGGATTCACGGATCTCACGGAGCTGGCGTCGAGTAAGCCCCAACTGCTGCAAAGCCGCTGTATCGAGTGAGGCCTCGTCGAGCGTCATAGCGGTGTTGAGAGTGAGCGTTCCTTCATTCGGGCCGTTCAGTCCAGAAACCTGTTCGGGCACGCGTGGGGTGGCCTCGATAACCGAAGTCGTGGTGGAGATCGAATCTGGTGCCGCGAACTTGCCGTGATCGCTGGCCTCAGTCGCACTCGATGAGGAGGCCACCGCTGTGGAGGCAGACTTAGAACTCGACCGAGTTGATCTGCGCGACGGAGACTGCGACGACGTTGCCGCGGACGCCCTCCGGGTAGCGGGTGCTGCAGAGGCAATGCTCTGCGCGTGGTTCGTGGAAGAGGTGTTTGCAAAGACCGAGTCGCTTGGAGCATCCCCGACTGTCTTCCACTGTGCAGGCGCTGACCTGCGTGCAAGGAAGAAGAGAACTGCGCCGGCCAGGATGAGGACAAGACCACTGAGGATCGCCGGCATCATGAGCGGTGTGAGTACCTCGCGGTCCCATGTCAGGGATACCACAGGAGCGGACTTGGCAGCCGCATCAACTGGCGCAACGAGTAGTTGCATTCCCTGCTTCATGCCGTCAAGGTCAAGGTTTACGTTGCCCTTACCTGTAACAACGCTCGTCCACATGTCCGAATCGGTGATCGATTGCGCTGGTTCCTCGGCTTTGGTCCCCTTGGAGTCTGCTGCCTCTTCGGCTGCGTCGTTCGACGCGGGTGCCACCTTGTTCTTAGCAACAGTCAGGGTCTCCCAGTCGGAGGCTCCTGTGATTCCAACCGAAGGGGTCTCCCCCAACCACCCCGTAATGTCCGCTGAGCGTGCGACGATGAGCGCGACCTCTCCGCCATCAGAAGATTTCGCGTTAATTTTGACAGAATCGTTGACAAGCCTCAGCACCTCTGGAGCAACGGTGATGTAGTTGGCTCCCGCGTTAGCGGGGGTCGACAACGTGACCGTGGTCTCGGGCTTGAGTACTGTCCCAGACAGTACGCCAAACACCAAGACTGCTGCTCCGACAATCATGAGGATTATCGAAAGTAACTTCTTAAGCACCCTTTGTCCTTTCGAATGACCACTCAAGCCTATAGTGCGATGTGTCGATCTGCCGAAGACTCAACGCTTCTCCACAAGCTTGTCGAGCGCTCTTCACCTTTTTCTTCACCTTTTATGCGCATGACCAAAAGCAGATAGGCTATAGGGTGAATCTCGATGTGCGGTGGGGTGTCTCACGCGACTTAGAAACATGCGCGCTGTGACCACCAGTCACGCACCACATTCTCAACTGCAAGTTGCGAGCACTGCCGCACCCACACCTGCCCGGAGGCAACACGTGTCCGAAGACCGCCCAACGTTTCCCGTAGTCATGCGTGGATACGACCGCACCCAAGTTGACGGTCGCATCCGGTCGCTCGAAGAGGAACTCTCCAACGCAACGGCTGCTAGTGCACAACTCGCCGCAGAGCGAGATGCACTGCAGGCGGCACATGACGAACTACGGCGTCAGTACTCCGAGGCAGAGCGTCCTTCATACTCAGGGCTCGGCTCACGTATCGAGCAGCTCATGCGCTCCGCAGAGGAACAGTCTTCGGACGTTGTCACCCAGGCAGAGACCCACGCTGCAGACATCACGCGCCGCGCTGAGCTCGCAGCCGGACAGCTGCGCTCCCGTGCAGAATCAGAAGCCGCTGAGTTGCTTTCCTCCGCTCGCCGAGAGGCTGAAGAGGTTCGTTCCGCCGCGAACAACGCCGCAGAGACCACGATGGTGTCTGCTGAGCGTCGCGCTGAAGAACTTGTCGGCTCGGCAGAGCGCGAGGCTGCACGCATCTCCACCGCGATCGCTACCGAAGAGACTGAACGCCGCACCACGCTCGAACGAGAGCTCGGCACGCAGAAGGCTTCGACCGAACGCGCAATCACTGAACTCCGGGTCAACACCGAGCGTGAGGTTGAAGAGCTCCGCGCCCGAACTCTTGAGGAGACCACCGCGCTTCGCGAAGAGACCGAGATATTTGTCACGGATCTTCGCTCCACCGCCGAGACCGAGACGACTGCGCTTCGCCACCGGACCGCATCCGAAACCGCTTTTCTCCGCTCCGAGACCGAACGCTTCGCTGCTGAACTGCGTTCAACCACTGAGCGCGAAATGAGCGAGCTTCGCCAACGCACTGAGTCCGAGGCAAATGCCCTGCGCTCAGCCGTAGCCAAGGAAGTGGACGACCGCCGCACCGAACTCGAGCGCGAGCTCGCATCCACTCGCCAAAACGTCGAGGCAGAGATCGCGGCCCTCCGCGCGGGCGCTGAGCAGGACATCGAGAATGCTCGCCGCGAGGTAGAGCAGGAGCTCCTCGAACTCAAGACCACGACGTCACGCGAGGCGAACGACGCTCTCGAGAGCGCCAAGCTCGAGTCTGGCCACCTGCGTGAGAGTGCAGCCCGTGAGACCGCTGAACTTCGCGAGGTAACCGAGCGTGCCGCCCGCGAGCTTCGGGAATCGACAGCCCTCGAGGTCGCTGAGCTCAAGGAAGCTGCTCGAATCGACGTCGAGCGGATCCTCGCCGACGCAAAGCGCCAAGCCAGCGAGATCCTCAACGGCGCCCGCACCGAGTCCACCGCGATGCTCGACGACGCGCGCAAGTCACTCGCTCAGGCAGAGCTTGATATTGCACAGCGTCACGAGCAGGCACAGATTGCCGACACCGAACTCCACGCAAACACCAAGGCCGAGACCGACAGACTGATCTCGGATGCTGAAGCGCACGCTTCTGCAGCGGAGACTCGCGCGGCTGAGGCGCTCGCCAAGTTTGAAAACATCCGTCGAGACACTGACGCCTACGCCCGCGAGACCACCGAGACAGCCCGCGTCACCGCCGACGGAATCATTTCCGACGCACGCGAACGCGCTGAGGAGATCACCCAGACCACACAGATCACGGTCGACCGTATGATCGCATCCGCGAAGCGCCAGGTGGATGATCTCAACACCCAGCGCGAGTCGATCACTACCTACCTCGACGAGCTCCGCTCGATTCTTGCCTCCGAGACCATCCCGAACCAGAGCACCCTCGAGAAGGTCGCGCTGGCAGAGGAGAGCTTTGAGGCTTCCGAAAACGAGCGTGCGGCTACGTTTGCGGCACTTGAAGCAGAAGCGGACCAGGCGCACGCTATCGGCGATGTCGACCTTGAGTCCGCCACGGCGGAGGAGCCTGTAGAAGCTCTTCAGTCACCATCGTCAGCTGAGTCGGCACCGTCGGCAGAGTCAGCACCTTCAGCGGAGTCGGCCGACTCTGCACCATCGGCGCCATCCGCTCCGTCGGCGGACGAGGTGGAAGAGGTCGAAGAGACCAACACCTCCGCAGTCGAGGTCACCGCGACAGATGTCGAGCCACAGGCACCGGCAGATAACTCAGCAAGCCAATCGCTGGAAGCTGATGAATCGTCGGAAATCAAGGCCAGTGAGGCTGTAACCGCGCCGCTGGACATTGACGAGATCGAGGCCGCGGAGGACGCCGCGTTGGAGGAAGACATCCTCGCTGAGGAAGCCGACACGACCGCGTCGATTCCGCCACGCGGAATCTCTGAGACCCCAGCCCAGGCAGCACGGAAGAAGGCAGCTGGTCGCCCAGCACCGATGTCCGCAGCCAAGGGCTTCAAGATCCCAGGTTTCGACGACAAGAACTGAAATACGCAATGACGGCACCACAGCAAGGCAACGGCGAGCCGACCAGTGCGAACGCTCCACGCGAACTGTCGTGGAGCGAGCAGAAGACCATCAACGCCGCGCACCAGGCCGATGAACTCGCACGCAGGCAGCGCAGGGAATCTGAACGGGCGAGTGCCATGCTGGTCGAGTTTGTGGCTGCGGCGAAGTCCGCGGGCATCGAGCCCACACGGCTCTACGCGCGCAGTTACAACGGCGAATCGCGGTACAAGACCAACACGTTTGGGTGGTACCTCAAGTCGAACGAATCAGTTGCCGTGGATACGGACGCAAACTTTTACGTGCTGTCCGTCCAAGGCTCGCTCCTAGCTAAGTTCAAGGGAACGACGATCTCGCCCTCAGCGCCTCCGCTCGTGCTTGGTCTCGGTGGGAGGGACGGAGAGTCGCTTGACCTCTCCGAGGCAATCGATCGCATCTTGCAGCGCTAGGACGGAGCCAGACGCCATGGCGTGCAAGCCGCACTCCGGCAAGCCGCACGTGGGTAGGCAGCACACCGGCAAGCAGCACGTAGGTGAGCACGGTGTCTGCTAGTGAAACACACAAGGGCGGTGGTCCGGATCAATTCGGCTGATCTGGACCACCGCCCTTATTTCTGCTTTAGTTCTCTGTGCCGAAGGAGTCCACGAGGAACGCGTTGATCACCTCGGCCACGGCGGCGGGCTGCTCAACCGGGCTCATGTGCCCAGCGTGTGCGATCACCTCTGCACGCGCTCCCGGCACGAGGCGGGCGATCTGCATCATCACGTCAGGAGGCGAGATGGTGTCGTCTTCGCCCACGATGATGAGCGTCGGCTTGGCAAACGCTTTGACTACCTCCGTCGAGTCCTCGCGCGAGGCCATGGCGCGTTGACTCCACGCTACGCCCGCGGCGCTCTGGGAACGGATAAGGGTCTGCATGAACTCGACGATGTCAGGGCGCTCCTCAACCGTCTCCTCGCTCAGCGTGGCTGTGGCCATCCCCATTACTGGTTCGCTTGAGCCGAGACGCTCAACTTCTGCGGCAACTTTAAACCTGTTCTCCCTGGGCCCGGCGGCGTCTGCGGTGACGCGGGTATCAAGGAGCACCACACCATCGAGCAGGTCCGGGTTGACCCGCATGATTGCTTGGGCAACGTACCCACCCATGGAAAGTCCTGCGCAGATGAGTGGTCCGCTGTCAGGTCCCTTGAGCCCCACGATCACCTCCGCAACGAGGCGCGCAGACTGGTCGAGGGACGGCTCACCTTCAGGAATGGGAGACTCCCCCAAGCCTGGTAGGTCGATACCAAGGACGTGCCACTCGGCACTCACAAATGGCGCGCAGGCATCCCACATGCGGTGGTCCACGGGGAATCCGTGAAGAAGCACGAGCGTTCCCGCGCCGTTCCCTGGGTTGTATTCGGTGACGTGCAGCGATTCATTCATTACTACTCCTGACCATTCCAGCAGTTCACGTGCCAGTGCCTGCGTGCGGCGAGTGCCGCTTCCCGACCGAACAGGGAATCTGATGCCCACGCGACGATGTGCGGCGTACCCGGAGAAATCTCGTGGTTGCATCCCGGGCACACATAACTCTTCTCGCTGGACCGAACCTTCTGCACGGTCCAGTCTTCACCGCGCCTCTCGACTATCCTGCGCCCACCAGTAGCCACATCCATGTTCAGCTCACGGTATGGCTCTGCGTAGGGTCGTTTGGATGATCGGCGTGAAGTAGGCATACCTCCATTGTGCCAAGGATTTGGCGCCGCCATGTGATCGTGACGTTCGCCAAACCACCACGAGATGCACAGTTGGAACTCAGACTTGCGGTATATGGTTATCTCGGTTATCACCCAATCGGACGCATTCTCCATGCCAACTCAAGGCTCGCGGAGCGCAGTGCGGGTGTAGAAACAAGGCCCGGCACAAGCGGTACGCCGTCAATGAGATCATCGGGCTGAAACTCCTACGTGAAGGAACATGTTGTGAAACTTCGCCCAATGTCAGGGCTGGCTGCGCTGGTAGTTGCCTCGGCCCTCGTCCTGTCCGGTTGTTCGACCGAGGCCGACAAGAACGAGTCCAACCCAAACGCTTCGTCTTCGACCGATGCAAGCCTGACCACCACGACGCCAGAGGACTTGAAGCTCCTCGAGGGCATCGAGTTCCAGTCCAAGGCTGAGAACAAGGCACCGACTGACGTCAAGGTTGCAGGCGACCTGAACAAGCTCTCTGGCGCTTCAAGTACGAGTTGTCAGCGAGGGAACCGGGGACGAGATTCCACTGAACTCCATCGCCGAGGTCCACATGATTTCGGTTGATCCTTCAGGCAAGCAGATTGCTTCCACGTACGAGGAAGGCGCGCCGCAGGTCATCCCAATCTCGGCAGCAACTATCCCTCAGCTCGTTACCGCACTCCAGGGCCAGAAGGTCGGCGTTCGTGCGGTGTTCGCTGCGCCAGGCGTTGCCACTGAAGAGGGCGCTGACCAGCCAGACCCAACCATCTTCCTCATGGAGGTAGTGGGAGTCCGCAAGGCAGAGGTCGTGGAGAACTCCGACGCGCTGCCTCAGGTGACCCGCGATGACAAGGGTGTGCCATCGATTGCGATCCCTAAGGACTTCAAGGCCACCAAGAACATTCAGGTCGTCCAGCTCGAGAAGGGCGATGGCGAGTTCATCTCCCCCGCTGACACCATCAAGGCCAATTACACCGGCTGGAACCTCAAGGGCAACCAGTTCGACACCTCGTTTGATAAGGAAGCCGTAGAGTTCCCGCTGTCCAACGTGATTCAGGGTTGGACCTACGGACTCTCCGGCCAGCAGGTTGGCTCCAAGGTTCTCCTCATCATTCCTGCTGACCTCGGTTACGGACCATCGTCCAAGGACGACGCCGATGACGCGGCAACCGGCGACCTGCTCTTCGTAGTGGACATCGTTTCCAAGTCCTGATCGTGTAGTTTTTGCAGTATCGTGCTGAAGTCTGTGGGCGGCCTCCCTCGTGGGATGCCGCCCACAGGTGTTTTCGGCAACAAAATGGGACGTTCAGCGGTATTTCGTTGGTCGGACCGCCTAATGTTGTTACATGGCAGAGATTATGACGGAGCACGGAATCCGCGAAGTTCTTTCGTGGGATGAGTTTGGAACAGCCGCCCGCGAGCTTGCACAGCAGGTCGTGGATTCGGGCTTTGAGCCTGAAGTTGTCGTGGCAATTGCCCGCGGCGGCCTCGTACCTGGAGGCGCGGTCGCGTACGCGCTCGGCACCAAGGGCGTCGGAACCATGAACATTGAGTTCTACACGGACATCGGTGAGACTTTGACCGATCCTCGCATCCTCCCTCCCCTTATGGACACGCAGGATCTCCCGGGCCAGCGCGTGCTCGTTGTGGACGATGTCGCCGACTCGGGCCGCACATTGGCCCTCGTGATGGACATCCTCGCCCGCCAGGGTTCTGACGCGCGTTCCGCGGTTCTGTACACCAAGCCTCGCTCAATTCTGAAGCCTGATTACTCGTGGAAGGACACCGACGAGTGGATCACCTTCCCGTGGTCGGCGCTTCCTCCGATTGGGTCCGACACATCGATCGATGCCTGATTATTAGTCTTTCCTCATGTGGGTCCGGAGCAGTCGCTCCGGACCCACATGTGCTTTTCGACGATCATGAGTATGAATGTCCGTCGCAGGACTTGCATTTTAATTAATAAAGGTGCATTCTTAATTAACTGAGCTGGTCCGCCTGACTAGGCGCCCCACTCACTACGTTTCTCACCGGGCACGTCGCAGCTAGCGCGCACGATGCTGCGGCAACCATGAGTGAACAAACGGCACCACCTTGGTACCGCGAGTTCACAACGGCTCTTTGTGAATCGTCGAAAATCTGGTTTGACTGGTGAGAATTCCGCGCTGGGTGCGGACGCAATGCGTCCGCACCCAGCGCGCATATGGTTCAGGGCACCAGTTCCGCTCGGAACTGGAAGGAGACTCACCCCCACATGAGAGTACGCAACCTACTAGCCCTGGATAACGATCCCGAGGGCACACCCGAACCAGGAACGACAGAGGGACACAGCGACGAACCTCGCGTAGAGATTAATCTTGACGCGTTCAGTCAGACCGAGGCAAAGAAGCAAAAGCTTGCCACGATCCTGCGCGTCCTCTATCAAAACGGGCCCCTCTCGCGCCCACAGTTGGCAAAGCTGACCGGGCTGTCAGTACCTACTGCCAGTTCGCTAGTGAACGCTCTCGTTGAGTCCGGGATGGTCGAGGACCTCGGTGTTGTGCCCGAGGCTCGAGTGGGCAAACCCGCCGCAAAAGTACGTATCAACACCTCCGGGAACGCCACAATCGCACTCGACCTGAGCGAGCGCGACGCGTTCACCGGCGCAATCCTTGACCTCGAAGGCAACGTCCTGAGCAAGGAACGCATTGAACTTCACGGCGCGCAAGGTGCGCAAGCGCTCGCAGTCGCCGTATCTCTCGCCACCCGATTGCAGGGCGCATCCAGCGCGCAGCTGCTGGGTGTGGGCATTGCGGCGCCCGGCCTCCTCGACCAGGACGGGCATGTCCGGATCGCCGTGCGCCTGGGGTGGAAAGATGTGCCTCTAGCTCAGAGCATCCATGAGGCGACCGGGCTTCCCACGTATGCGGCAAACGACGTCAACCTGATGGCGCTTGGACTTCGCAGGCTCAGCAAGAGGCGCCTCGCAAACGCCATTCTGATCACTGTGGATAACGGCGTTGGCGCGGCAGTACTTCTAGCGAACCAGACATTCGCAGGCCCTCAGTTTGCAGCCGGCGAGATCGGGCATGTCATGATCGACCCGCAGGGCCCACCGTGCGCGTGCGGGCGCAGAGGATGCCTCGATGCGCTCGCGAACGCTCGGCTCCTGAGGCAGCGACTGCCACAGGAGGGTGCCGGCATTCTCGAGACTGCGGGCCGAGCGATTGGCCTGGCACTGGCGCCGGTCATGAGCATGCTCAACGTCACCGAGGTGGTTCTCTTGGGTCCGCCCGACATCCTGACTGCTGGCTACATCAACGCTGTCCGTGACGAGCTCGCTGTAAGGCTTCTGCCCTCTGTGGCCGCAGAGTTCCATCTCGACACGTCCCTCGACGAACACCAACTCACCCTCCAGGGAGCGACCTCGCGGGTACTCGAGGGGGAGCTCGGGGTGCGCTGACCCGGCGCGTCAAGCAGGCCAACATCCCGCACTTCTTTCCTCCTTTGAAAGAAACGCAAATCTTCTCGCACATGTAGCCGGTTCAGGGCTACAAATTCGCGACATCCTTATGTGACGGGCACCGACGAGGCCCAGGAACCGTGGCATAGGAGGAAGAAATGACGATCACCGCTGAACGACTCGCACCCCCACGCACCACGAACGCGGCCATCTGGGTCTCGGATGTGGAGGCGCTCTGCCGCCCTGACTCCGTTGAATGGATTGTCGACGAAGCCGACATCCGCGAACGGCTGACCGCACGCCTCATCGAGGCCGGAACCATCTTTAAGCTCAACCCCGACCTGCGCCCAAACAGCTACCTCGCCCGCTCAACCGAGGACGACGTTGCCCGGGTTGAGGGTCGCACGTTCATCTGCACGCCCACCAAGGACGCCGCCGGACCAAACAACAACTGGCGAGACCCCGTGGACATGCGCTCCGAGCTCCTCGAGCTGTTCAGCGGCTCGATGACTGGCCGGGTCATGTACGTAATCCCGTTCTCCATGGGTCCAGAGGATTCCCCCTTCGCCCAGTATGGCATCCAGATCACCGACTCCGCCTACGTGGCCCTGTCCATGCTGACCATGACCCGCTCGACCGCTCGCTTGCGCGAGCGCCTCACCGCCGGAGCCCCGTTCGTTGCGGCCCTGCACTCGGTGGGTTACCCGCTTCACGACGATTCTGGTGCGTCCCGTAGTGACGTTGCGTGGCCGTCGAACTCTCGCAAGTACATCTGCCACTTCCCACAACTGGACGAAATCTGGTCGTTTGGTTCCGGCTACGGCGGAAACGCGCTGTTGGGCAAGAAATGCTTCGCTCTGCGCATCGCATCCCACATGGGACGTAAGCAGGGCTGGATGGCAGAGCACATGCTCTTGATCCGCGTCACCTCCCCCAAGGGCAAGAAATACCACCTGGTCGCCGCCTTCCCCTCGGCCTGCGGCAAGACCAACCTGGCGATGCTCCAGCCATCGATGCCCGGTTGGAAGGTCGAGACCCTCGGAGACGACATCGTGTGGATGCGGCTCGACGAGCAGGGCCAACTGCGCGCCATGAACCCGGAGAACGGCTTCTTTGGGGTGGCCCCCGGCACCTCCACCAAGACCAACCCTGTTGCAATGGAGACCGTCTCACGGGACACCATCTTCACCAACGTTGCCCTGACTCCCGAGGGCGATGTGTGGTGGGAGGGCATGACCAAGCGGGCACCATCGATGCTCACCGACTGGCTTGGAAACGCATGGACGCCCGAATCAGGGACGCCCGCTGCGCACCCCAACTCCAGGTTCACCTCGCCCGTGGCAAACTGTCCAACCGTGTGCGAGGACTGGGAGGCCCCCGAGGGTGTCGTGGTGGACGGCATCATCTTTGGCGGGCGTCGCGCCGACACCGCACCGCTGGTCGCGCAGGCCTACGACTGGGAGCACGGCGTGCTCATGGGAGCCACGATCGTGTCCGAGCGCACCGCGGCTGCGGAGGGAACCGTGGGCGAGCTTCGCCCAGACCCGTTCGCAATGTCCCCGTTCTTGGGCTACTCACTCACCGAGCACTGGCTCCACTGGCTCGAAATCGGGGAGCAAATCAGCGCCGACGCCAAGCCCGAGATCTTCCACGTCAACTGGTTCCGCAAGGCTGAGGATGGCTCGTTCGCATGGCCAGGTTTCGGCGAGAACATCCGCGTCATCGACTGGATGATTCGCCGGATCGAGTCTCAGCGCACGCATGTGGCTGACCGCGCCAACTCGGACTTCCACGTGGACCTCGGTGAGCGCGTCCAGTACACGCCGGCGGGAATCGTTCCGGAGACAGGCGCGGTCGACACTGAAGGCTTCACCCCCGAGCAGGTTGCTTCACTCGAAGCCGCGGTCAAGGTGGATGAGCAGGAATGGCGCCGCGAGTTGGAGCGCCAGCAGGCGTACCTCGAGGGCTACGGAACCTCGGTTCCACTGGAGCTACACACGGCGCTCGCCAAGCTCCGCGGCCTCCTCAAGTAGTCGGGACTCCCCTACAAACAGGCTAGATGGTGGCGGATCAGCGCGGATTCGCCACCACCCTCACCCTCACACTGCGATGGCCGCACCCTCTACGGAGGGTGCGGCCATCGCTACTAGTTAGGGGTGGAACTGGACTTAGAAGTCCCAGTCCTCGTCCTCGGTGACAACTGCCTTGCCGATGACGTACGAGGAACCCGAACCCGAGAAGAAGTCGTGGTTCTCGTCCGCGTTTGGCGACAAAGCAGAGAGGATCGACGGGTTGACGTTGGTCTCGTCCTTAGGGAAGAGGCCCTCGTAACCGAGGTTCATGAGCGCCTTGTTTGCGTTGTAACGCAGGAACTTCTTGACGTCCTCGGTCAGGCCAACACCGTCATACAGGGATGCAGTGTACGCAACCTCGTTCTCGTAGAGTTCGAAGAGCAGCTCGAACGTGTAAGCCTTGAGCTCGTCGCGGCGCTCCTGGGTCTCCTTTTCGAGGCCCTTCTGGTACTTGTAACCGATGTAGTAACCGTGGACAGCCTCGTCGCGGATGATGAGGCGGATGAGGTCTGCGGTGTTAGTGAGCTTGGCGTGGCTCGACCAGTACATGGGCAGGTAGAAGCCCGAGTAAAACAGGAACGACTCGAGCATGACCGAAGCGACCTTGCGCTTCAGTGGGTCATCACCGCGGTAGTACTCGAGGATGATTTCGGCCTTCTTCTGAAGGTATGGGTTCTCCTCGGACCAGCGGAACGCGTCATCGATTTCCTGGGTGGAGATCAGCGTGGAGAAAATCGACGAGTACGACTTAGCGTGCACGGACTCCATGAACGCGATGTTCGTGTAGACGGCTTCCTCGTGAGGGGTCAGCGCATCCGGAATGAGGGAGACAGCGCCAACGGTGCCCTGGATGGTGTCCAGCAGGGTCAGGCCCGTGAACACACGGGTGGTGAGCTCCTGCTCCTTCTCGTTCAGCGTGTGCCACGACTGGATGTCGTTGGATACTGGCACCTTTTCAGGAAGCCAGAAGTTGGTGGTCAGACGGTCCCAGACCTCGAGGTCCTTCTCGTCCTCGATACGGTTCCAGTTGATCGCGCTGACGCGGTCAATAAGCTTCAGCTTGCCGGTGGACATTGCCTCTCCCTGCCATCGCCTAGGTCAAGACCTAGGGAGTCTCGATGAAATCGTCGGCGTTGCCGCCACATAGATTCTAGATTCATTTGTGGGCGCTTAGGCCCACGAACCGCGGACCTCACAGTTGCGCGGATAACACTATGGGTGCTCATCACATCGGACGTGACGAACACCCACAGTATTGAGGTTTACAGCATGCAGGAAACGCAGCCCTCGATCTCGGTTCCCTCGAGCGCCATCTGACGAACACGGATGTAGTAGAGGGTCTTGATGCCCTTGCGCCATGCGTAGATCTGCGCGCGGTTCACGTCACGGGTGGTTGCGGTGTCCTTGAAGAACAGCGTCAGCGACAGGCCCTGGTCGATGTGCTCGGTGGCAGCCGCGTAGGTGTCGATGATCTTCTCGTAGCCGATCTCGTAAGCGTCCTCGTAGTAGTCGAGGTTCTCATTGGTGAGGTAAGGCGCTGGGTAGTAGACGCGACCGAGCTTGCCTTCCTTACGGATCTCGATGCGCGAAGCAACAGGGTGGATCGACGACGTCGAGTTGTTGATGTACGAGATCGAGCCGGTTGGTGGAACAGCCTGGAGGTTCTGGTTGTAGATACCGTGCTTCATGACCGAAGCCTTGAGTTCGCGCCAGTCTTCTTGGGTTGGAATGGTAACGCCGGACTGCTCAAAGAGTTCGCGAACGCGAGCGGTCTTTGGCTCCCATACCTGCTCGGTGTACTTGTCAAAATACTCACCGGTGGCGTACTTCGACTTTTCAAAGTTGAAGAACTTGGTGTTGCGCTCGATAGCAAGCTTGTTCGATGCACGGATGGCGTGGAAGGCCACGGTGTAGAAGTACATCGAGGTGAAGTCGATGCCCTCTTCAGAACCGTAGTGGATGCGCTCACGTGCGAGGTATCCGTGCAGGTTCATCTGACCGAGACCGATCGCGTGACCAAGGTCGTTTGCGCGGCGGATCGATGGAACGGAGTCGATCGAGGTCTGCTCTGCCACGGCAGAGAGCGAGCGAATGGCCGTTTCCACGGTCTTGCCAAAGTCGTCCGAGTCCATTGCCTTGGCAATGTTCATCGAGCCGAGGTTGCAGGAAATGTCGCGACCGATGTGGTCGTACGACAGATCCAAGTTGTAGGTCGATGGGGTCGAAACCTGGAGGATCTCGGAGCACAGGTTAGAGTGCGTGACCTTACCCTCGATTGGGTTGGCGCGGTTCACGGTGTCTTCGTACATGATGTACGGGTAGCCGGACTCAAACTGCAGTTCGGCCAGTGTCTGGAAGAAGTCACGAGCCTTGATCTTGGTCTTCTTGATGCGGGCGTCGTCTACCATCTCCGCATACTTCTCAGTGACCGAGATGTCGGCGAATGGCTTGCCGTAGATGCGCTCCACGTCGTATGGCGAGAAGAGGTACATGTCCTCGTTCTTCTTAGCCAGCTCGAACGTGATGTCCGGGATAACCACACCGAGCGAGAGGGTCTTGATGCGGATCTTCTCATCAGCGTTCTCGCGCTTGGTGTCGAGGAAGCGCATGATGTCTGGGTGGTGTGCGTGCAGGTAGACAGCACCCGCACCCTGACGGGCACCCAGCTGGTTGGCGTAGGAGAAGGAGTCTTCCAGAAGCTTCATCACTGGGATGACGCCGGAGGACTGGTTCTCGATGTGCTTGATCGGCGCACCGAGCTCACGCAGGTTGGAGAGCAGGAGGGCAACGCCGCCACCACGCTTGGACAACTGCAGCGAGGAGTTGATGCCGCGAGAGATGGACTCCATGTTGTCTTCCATGCGGAGCAGGAAGCAGGATACTGGCTCACCACGCTGTGCCTTGCCCGAGTTCAGGAACGTCGGTGTTGCAGGCTGGAAGCGACCCGAGATGATCTCCTCGACCATTTCAGTGGCGAACTGCTCGTTGCCGTCAGCGAGGGTTAGTGCCACCATCGAGACGCGGTCCTCGAACCGCTCGAGGTAACGCTTGCCGTCGAACGTCTTCAGAGTGTACGAGGTGTAGTACTTGAAGGCGCCGAGGAAGGTCTCAAAGCGGAACTTCTTGGAGTAAGCAAAGTCAAACAGCGACTTGATGAATGAACGGTCGTACTTTTCGAGTACGGACGGGTCGTAGTACTTGTTCTCAACCAGGTAGTCGAGCTTCTCATCCAGCGAGTGGAAGAAGACCGTGTTCTGGTTGACGTGCTGCAGGAAGTACGCCCGTGCAGCTTCCTTATCCTTATCGAACTGGATCTTGCCATCCGGTCCGTACAGATTAAGCATTGCGTTCAGAGCGTGGTAGTCAAGCTCGGTGTTCACGCCGATATCTGTTGCTGACGTAGCCAAAATTGATTCAGTCCTTCACGTACTCGTTGGACATCCGAGGATGTGCCTAGTAACTCAAACCCGTACAGGTACGGGACCTGGCACTTGGCTGAGATGATGGGGCCGGCGATGCAGTATGCCTCGCCGAAGTTGGTGTTCCCTGCCGCCATAACTCCGCGGATAAGGGAACGGTTAGTTTCATTGTTGAGAAACTTGATGACTTGCCGTGGAACCGCTCCGCCCTCATTTCCACCGCCATAGGTCGGTGTTAAGAGAACGTAGGGCTCTCTCGCGTACAGAAACTCGTCACTCGGCCGCAGCGGAATGCGCTGTGCTGGCAGTTCGAGTTTTTGTACAAATCTGTGCGTGTACTCCGACACGCTTGAGAAGTAAATCAGGTTGGTCACTGACATCCGATCTGGCAACGGTGTCACCCACGCCATTGTTGGGCGCTGCGGCGTCTGATCGTGTGCCTTGGATTCCTACCCAGCACGGTTGGGTGGAGCCAGCCTGGGCCTGCCCGAAGGCCGACTCAGACGATCACGCGTTCGCTGCGACCTTGGCTGCGAGCATAGAGATCTGGTCTGGGCGGAAACCGGACCAGTTTTCGTCACCGGCTACGACGACTGGCGCCTGCAGGTGTCCGAGAGAGCGCACCATTTCGAGTGCCGCTGGGTCCTGGGTGATGTCCACGACGGTGTACTCAATACCCTTCTTGTCGAGTGCACGGTAGGTGGCATCGCACTGGACACACTGTGGCTTGCTGTAAACGGTGACGCTCATATGAAAGCTCCTCGCATGTGGGGGTTGAGTACTGACAGTGGTGAAACTACGAGGTGGTAGTTTCGAACTTCAAGGCTGTGCGGCCCGCTTGGCGAACCGTGTGCAACCACTATACCTAGTGCCAAGAAGAGAAACGACCCCTAGGTGTTGCGATTGCTGTTCCACTGGCCACAGTCTCCGAGTTTGACTTTGTGGACAACTATGTGGAGAACTTCCCAAGGATCTCTATCCATGGATGCGGGTCACCGGACGCTCAGCCATCTCTCTGGGACCCGCTTCACTCGCCCCTCCACCCCACCATTGTCACGCGACCCTCTGACACTTCCGCGGAAGCGGCAAGACCTCAACGTTTTGAGCGAGACCGGAATCCGTTGGGCAAACAATCTCACGCGTGAAACAACATCGGATTGAGTTCTTCCAACCGGCCAGAGCCCGCCAAACTTCTATCCACCGCCGGTGGGAAAGCCCTATCCACAACCAGTGGATAACTCGGCCACGGGCCACCAAACCATCAGGGGTGAAAAACGCCACTCGGCGTGTCGGCTCACCCATCATGAGCGGTCATTCTGACCACCTACCACTAGATGTAGTAATCGGCATCCGCGGCGGAAAATTGCTGAGTTGCATAGCCAACTGCCCGAAAAACGCAGAACAGCGGCCTGGCACGGCGTCATTTCTGTGACATCAACACAAAGAAAGTGGTGCCGGAACGCCATCACGATCGTCGAAAATCAGGGGCATCCACCCAAAGAAAGAGCGCGGGGCGGCCGCACACAGCGGCCACCCCGCGCTCTTCCGCCCACCTGAGTGCGGGCGCGCACCTACCTATCCACGGATGGAGTTCACGGATTTGATGACAAAGTGGGCGGTTTCCGGCGATTCAAGGGCCGCAGCGATCTCGTCGGCGTCGATGGGCGCGGTGATCCTGACCGTCGCAGTCTCCCCCGCACGGATAGTGATCAGCTGATCCGAAACCTTAGCGTCCGGGTGCAGGCGGTCCGCGAGGATCGCCGTGTCCACAGCGAGCGACGACGCTGCGAGCACAACCGAGGTAACGAACTCGCCACCCTGCTGGCCAGCGGACGTGACCTCCCAGGTCAGGGCCGCAGGATCGAGAGCCAGATCCTTAAGCTCCACAAAGTAGTGGAACGCCTGCTGCTCGCCCAGCGTCACCACGAGAACCTCAGCGCGTGGATCGCCCGCCTCAAGGAGGGCCGCAGGAATCTCCCAGCTCGCGACTGCGCGCGGCTTGGTCTCCGCTGGCTCCTCATGGAAGGCCAGGGTCTCCCCCACCAACGACTGACGCTCGAACCGCAGGGTCCCTGCCCACGGCTCGTCGGTGTCGTTGTGTGCGAACACAACAGGGCGGCCGAGGGGCGCGCGACCATGTGCAAGATCCTCGCCGAACTCTGCCCCGAGTGCAGCCTGGACAGCACCCTTACCACCGCCGACAACCTCAGAGCGAGGCTTGACCGTCAGCAGACGCGGCGCGTGCGCGTGGCGCAACGCAAAGAACAGGGGCTTCTCGCGCTCGTCGCCGTCGATCGCGGCCCACGAGGTCACGGGCCAGCAGTCGTTGATCTGCCACATGATCGAACCTGCAGTGTGCGGCCAGCAGCTGCGGAAGTGCTCGATGCCGAACGAGACGGAGTGCGCCTGGTTCAACTGGGTCACCCAGGTCCACTCCGTGAAGTCCTCAACCGTGGGCAGGTGCGGCGCGAGGCCCTTGTCCAGTTTGAGGTTTCCATCGCCAGCCTTCTGATGCAGAAGGAATTCCGCGGCGTCCTTGTGGCGGCCTTCGGGCGAGACCGAGCGAATGAGCGTGGACCACGTGGGCGGCCCCTGGTGTCCGAACTCGGAGCAGAAGCGCGGGGTGTAGTCGAGGTGCGTCAAGTAGTCCTGACGGTTCCACACCTCCCACTCATGCCGCGTGCCGTGGCGCTGGTCGTTAGGGTGGACGCTCGCGGTCCCCTCCGCCAGCTCCGCCGTAAAGCCCGGAGAGTACGGGCTGCCGTCGCTGTACGGACGGGTTGGGTCTAGCTCCGCAACAATACGCGGGAACAGCTCGGTATACAGGTTGAAGCCCCAGGTCTGGCCCTCGAGGTCGCGCTGCCAACCCCAGTCGAGGAAGCCCCACAGGTTCTCGTTTCCGCCGTTCCAGATCACGAGGGATGCGTGCGAGCTCAGGCGGGCAACGTTGTCGCGTGCCTCGGCCTCGAACTCCTCATAGAACGGAGACTCCTCCGGATAGGAGGCGCATGCGAGCAGGAAGTCCTGCCACACCATGATTCCGCGCTCGTCGCAGACGTCGTAAAAGTCGTCGGTCTCGTAAATGCCGCCACCCCACACGCGCAGCATGTTCATGTTGGCATCGAGAGCCTGGTCGGCTCTGCGCTGCAGTTGGTCTCGCGTGATGCGAGTCAGCAGGTGGTCGTCCGGGATCCAGTTCGCACCCTTAACAAACACGTCCACGCCGTTGACGTTGAGCGTGAAGCCAGTGCCGTGCTCGTCCGGGGTCGTGTTGACGGTGACGGTGCGGAAGCCGATGCGACGCTCATACGTTGCCCGCGTTTCACGTGAGCTCGTCAACTCTGCGGTCAGGGAGAACAGCGGGTGCTCACCGTAGCCAACAGGCCACCAGAGTGGCGCGTCAGGGACCCGCACGGTCACGCGGGCAGTCGAGGCTCCTCCTTGCACTGTGACACTTGCCGTCGACTCAGCGATGCCGTGTGCTCCGCCAACTGTTGCACTGAGGGTCGCTGGCTGGGTGGTGGAGGAATCAGCGTTCGCGTCCGCCCACTCGAGGTCCATGATGACCTCGACAACACCCGTTCCGTCCTGGTCCACGGTGACGAGCGTTCTCGTGGCCGTTGCTCGGACGTGGCTCCACTGCTCAAAGCGCACAGGCTTCCAGATACCCGCGGTTTGCAGATCCGGTCCCCAGTCCCAGCCAAAGGAGCAGGCCATCTTGCGGACCATATTGAACGGGTGGTCGTATGCACGGGGACGGATCCCCAACCCATCCGCCTGCGCCCAGGCGTACTCCAGCGCAGAGGAGAACTCGACGAGTAGGTGGTTGTCGCCCTCGACCACCAGCTCGGTCACGTCAAAGCGGTAAGAACGGTGCTGGTTGTAGGTACGGGCAACCTCGGTTCCATTAAGTACAACCCGTGCCACGGTGTCCAGGCCGTCAAAGGCGAGATCCATGCGCTCGCCGTTGAGTGGGTTGTGGGCTGCAAAGGTGGTCTCGTACGCCCAATCCGTGCGGTGCAGCCACTGCAACGCCTTTTCTTCCATCCCCACGTACGGATCCTTGATGAGGCCCGCAGCTAGGAGGTCTGTGTGGACGCTTCCCGGCACCTGCGCAGGAATGACCTGCCCCGCTATCTCTGCGGGAACTTCACCGGCCGTGTTCCGCAAAGTCCAGCCGGCATGAAGTGTGTGGGAGAGCATCTTTGGGACTCCTGTAAGGGGAAGGCGTTAGTGAACCGTGTCTGTTTTGAGGGAGCGGCGTTCGTGCTGGCATCGCACCCTTGAGTTATTCTTAATCTACTTAACAAAGTTAGTCAAAGGCCAACGTCGGCCGCCGAACCAGCCTGTGAGCGCAGGTCCCACCCTTGAAGTGGAATGGCCACAGCACACCAAGGAGCCCCAGTGTTGCAGAAAGGTACCACCTCGGCTGGGCCGGGTAGCGCCTCCCTCATACTTGATGCTATTCGCGTGGCCGGCACCATCAGCCGCGTAGGCATTTCCCAGGTGACCGGACTCACTGGAGCGACCGTCTCCAACGTGGTGCGCAGACTCCTTGAACAGGACCTCATCCTCGAGATCGGCCGCGCGGAGTCCACAGGCGGCAAACCCCGAGTTCTTCTCGAGCTCAATCCAACTGCCCGCTACGCGATTGGCGTGCACCTCGACCACAGTGCTCTGACGTTCGTGGTAGTCAACCTCGCAGGGGCCCCAGTGTTCCAGGAAACCCAGTCGGGAATCGCCCAGGCTTCCCCCGACGAAGTGGTCGAGCGTATGGCGCACGAGGTAGACGCCATGATCCTCCGCTCCGGTATAGAGCGCGAGAGAGTCCTTGGGGTGGGCCTCGTCTCCCCCGGTCCTTTGACCTCCCAGAGTGGTATCCACTTGGCTCCACCGTTCATGAAGCACTGGGAAGAGTATCCGCTCGATGTCCGCCTATCCGAGGCCACTGGTCTCCCCGTGCTTTTGGAAAACGACGCCACTGCCTCGGCTGTCGGCGAGTACTGGTCAGGAGGTACCGACCGCGAGGCCAACTTTGCCACCCTCTTCATGGGTACGGGTTTGGGCGCGGGGCTCTTCATGCAGGGCAGCCAGTACAGTGGCGCCAGTGGGAATGCGGGCGAGGTCGGACACACGTGCGTGGACATCAACGGGCCGCAGTGTTGGTGCGGCATGCGCGGCTGCGTTGAGTTCATGGCTGGCCCACATGCAGTAGTGGCCAAGGCTCATTCCGACTCAGTTCTAGCCCAAGAACTCGGGCTCGCAGCGCTCCCGCCCGACAGCGAGATCACCAGCCAGTTCGCTATCATCGCGACCGCCAGCGCCGCCGGCAATACGCGGGCTCGTGCGCTCCTCGAGGAGTCTGCGCGCTATGTCGCCGTTGCCGCTCACTCGGTGGCAAACATCCTTGACCTACAAATGATTGTGCTGACAGGCCAAGGATTCGCGGCGGCAAGCGACATCTACCTTCCCCGCCTCCAAGAAACTCTCTCCAACTCGTTCTTTGCTAGATCCTCGCACTCGGTCGATGTGAGGCTCTCCCGCGCGGCGGAGACCGCCGCGGCGATCGGGGGCGCTGCCATCGTGCTCCAGTCCGAGTTTGTCCCTCAACGTAGCGCTTCACTCGTAGCCAATGTCCGCAAGGCGGGCACCGTAAGCGAGTTGTCCACCCTCTCCAAGTAAGCCCGCCACCGCCAGGGAGCGGGCTTCAACACAACACGACACGACAGGTAGAAAATAATGGCGTTCTTTGACCTTTCGCCCACAGACCTTGCCACGTATGCGCCGGCGGTACGGGAACCGGCCGACTTCGACGAGTTCTGGAGCTCAACTCTCGCCCAAGCGCGCGACCACGATCTCGACGTCACACTGACTAAGGTCCAGACAGGGCTGACACTCGTGGACTCCTACGACGTAGAGTTCTGCGGGTTTGGAGGGCAGCGCATCAAGGCCTGGCTCAACCTTCCGGCGGGAGCAGCGCCGCACAGCCTGCCGGCTGTGGTCCAGTATCAGGGGTACGGGGGCGGGCGTGGGTTCGCGCAGGAGCATCTGCTCTGGGCAAACGCCGGATTCGCGCACCTCTTTATGGACACGCGCGGACAGGGTTCCGGCTGGGGGTCGGGCGGTCGCACCAGCGACGAGGGAGCTACCGGACCCTCGGGCTCCGGCTTCATGACTAAAGGCATAGACAGTCCCCAGAACTACTACTATCGCCGAGTTTTCACCGATGCCGTTCGGGCTGTGGAAGCGGTCCGCTCACTCGAGTGGGTCGATTCGTCGCGCGTCACGGTTATGGGCGCAAGCCAGGGAGGCGGCATCACGCTCGCCGTGTCCGGCCTTGTCCCGGACCTCTTTGCGGTCATGCCCGATGTGCCGTTCCTCTGCAACTTCCAGCGCGCTACGAGCATCACGGACTCCGACCCGTACCACGAGATTACGCGCTACCTTGCTGTCCACAGAGGTTCCGTAGAGTCGGTCTTCCACACTCTGTCCTACTTTGACGGTGTCAACTTTGCCAAGCGCGCCAACGCACCTACCCTGTTCTCGGTTGCCCTCATGGACTCTATCTGTCCACCATCGACTGTATACAGCGCGTTCAACGCCTACCCTGCAGACACCTCGCGTAAAGACATTCGTGTGTACTCCTACAACGGCCATGAGGGCGGCCAGTTCCACCAGTCCCTCGCCCAAGTCGAATGGCTCCAAACCCTCATCCAGAACTCGCGAGTGGAGTAGAAGTGACCAATCACACACTAACCATCACGTCCGCCTCGCACCGCGAGTGGCTCCTTGGCCAGGCCGACCAACTACTCACGTTTGCACGGGACTGCATCGTCGAGGGCCGCGGCGCGGGCTGGCTCGGTAACACCGGCACCGTCGACCTCACGCAGCCCGTCCACACGTGGATCACTTGCCGCATGGCACACTCATTCTCGATCGGTTCCATGCTTGGCCACGAGGGCGCTCGCGAGGTGGCACAGGCGGCTATCGCCGCCCTGCGGGGCCCGCTTCACGACGATATGAATGGTGGGTGGTACGCCTCCATCCCAGCCACACCAGATCTCGATGAGGACGGCAACGAGCAGCGTGATGCTCAGGGACACCCCGGCGGGGCCGACACAACAAAGGCCGCGTATGCCCACGCGTTCGTGGTTCTTGCCGGCACCTCTGGAGTGCGCGCTGGCATTGCGGGCGCGCAGGAGCTACTCGACGAGGCACTGCGCACACTCGACGAACGGTTCTTCGACCCCCAGTACTCACTGCACGTCGACGAATGGAATGCCGATTTCACAGAGCTGTCCACGTACCGCGGGGTCAACGCCAACATGCACAGCGTGGAGGCTCTCCTCGCAGCCGGTGACGTGACTGGCAACGCCAAGTGGCATGACCGCGCCCTCGAGATCGCGCGAATCGTTGCCCTCGAATGGTCCGCGCCCCGCAACTACCGCATCCCTGAGCACTTTGACGAGCAGTGGCAGCCGCTCCTCGAGCTTAATGCGGACCGCCCTGACGACCAGTTCAAGCCCTACGGCGCTACCGTGGGTCACGGAATTGAGTGGGCCCGGCTAATGCTGCACCTAAACGCAACCTACGGCCACGGCACACACCCGTGGCTCGAGGAGACGGCCCGCGCGCTCTACGCCCGCGCCATCGCAGACGGCTGGCGGGTCAGCACCGAGGGCGCCCGAGGCCTTGTCTACACGACCGACTGGTCCGGCGAACCCGTGGTCTCCACTCGGATGCACTGGGTCCCTGCCGAAGCCCTCGGAGCGTCCGCCGCGCTCTTCCATGCAACGGGCGAGAACGCCTACGCCGAGGACTACGACCAGTGGCTCGAGCACATCTCGACCTACTTCCTCGACACCACGCTTGGCTCGTGGCACCACGAACTCGATCTGCGCAACCAGCCGGACGACAAGGTTTGGCCCGGCAAGCCGGACATCTATCACGCCTACCAGGCCATGCTCATCCCGTTGTGCCCGCTCAGCCCATCGCTCGCTTCCTCAGTTGCTGCGGGCGCGCTGCGCTGAGATCTGAGCGATTGTGCGATGCGCGCTAACTATAAGTAGACCGCTGGGTCTAGAGCGTCGCGCCTGCTGGCGCAGGATCGTCGTGAATAAAAAAGTGGGTGGGCCACGTTCCCCGAGCGTGGCCCACCCACTTCACACACAATCTCAGAACAGCCGAGACTCCACGTCATCGACGCCCTTCATGGCGTCATAGTCCAGAATCAGGCAATCGATGCCACGATCCGTGGCAAGGACACGGGCCTGCGGCTTGATCTCCTGCGCGGCGAAGACGCCGCGCACCGGCGCGAGCAATGGATCGCGATTAAGTAGGTCGAGATACCGCGTGAGCTGCTCGACTCCGTCGATCTCTCCCCTGCGCTTAATCTCCACGGCGACCGTTTGGCCGCTCGCGTCGCGAGCGAGGATGTCGACCGGCCCAATAGCCGTCATATATTCACGACGAATGAGGTGGCTTCCAGCGCCGAGCAACTCGATCTGCTCCGCCATCATCGCTTGGAGATGAGCCTCAACGCCGTCCTTGATAAGGCCCGGGTCAATCCCCAACTCGTGCGCTGAGTCGTGGAAAACCTCGTAGAGCTCGATTTCGAGGTTGTCGTCGCTCTTTTGGTGCTGAACCCGCCACACGGTAGTCACACCGCGTTCGGCTTGGTCCTCTGAAGGCTCCGAGACCGCCATTGAGCAGGGAGGAGACATCCAGTTCAGAGGCTTGTACGAACCTCCGTCCGAATGCAAAAGCACACTTCCATCGGCTTTGACCACGATCAATCGGGTCGCCATTGGCAAGTGTGCGGAAAGTCGGCCGGTGTAATACGCAGCGCACTGCGCAACAACGAGTCGCAAGTAAGTTTCCCTTGGTCGGACTAGAAGATATATCCCTGAATCGAGGGGGGCGCGGATTCAACCCACGATGCCAAGCCGTGATAAGCCTCGGCGGACATCATGAGCTCAAAGGGCGCACCCTCGTAGTTGCACTGCACCAGATAAACGTCAGGAAGGCCCTCCGCCTCAAGCGGCGAACGACCAACGAGGTCGAAGCCCTGGCGCAGCCAGGTGCGGCTCGGCTCCCACTTCAGCGAATAGAGACGCCACCACACAAGGCGGTCGGAACGGTACTCACACAGGCCATTGGCCCAGTACTTGTCCAACTCCGGAGTACGGTCCTTGGTGCTGCGGTAGGCACAGTCAAACGTGCCCGCCCGCTTGGTCAGACGCCGAAGCCGTGAGTACCCCCACGCGCAGAGAACTACCAGCACTAGCAGTGCTGCGATAGCTATCCACACGATAGTACTCACGGCTTCGACCCTAACTGTTTGAAGGCGTTACGCGCCAGCAGGCGAGTTCTGCTCAACCTTGTCGGCAACAACGGTTACGGCGTCGGCATCGACGGAGAGGAAACCTCCCGTGATGACGAACTCGAACTTGTTGTTAGCAACATCCGTGATACGAACCTGACCCGCATTAAGCACAGACAGAATCGGCGCGTGTCCTGGAAGGATACCGATCTCGCCATCTGCTGCAGGCGCGCTCACAACCTTGGCCGGTCCGGACCACACAGCGTGATCCTTTGCGACGAGCTGTACGGTGAGCTGTGCCACGTGTACTCCTGGTGTGTTCGTGAGTGCGGACTAATCCTTGCGGATCAGATTCCGTACTCCTTCTGGATCTTGGCCCAGTTGCGCTCGAGGTCCTCGAGGCCACCGATGTTGAAGAACGCCTGCTCAGCAATGTGGTCGAACTCGCCATCGGCGATTCGCTTGAAGGCTTCGATGGTTTCCGTAAGTGGAACCGACGAACCCTCAACACCAGAGAACTGCTTTGCCATGTAGGTGTTCTGCGACAAGAACTGCTGAATACGACGAGCACGTGCAACGACGGTCTTGTCTTCTTCAGAGAGCTCGTCAACACCGAGGATGGCGATGATGTCCTGGAGTTCCTTGTTGCGCTGCAGAATCGTCTTGACACGGGTCGCAACGTCATAGTGCTCCTGGCCCACGTAGCGTGGGTCAAGGATACGAGACGACGAGGTCAGTGGGTCGATTGCTGGGTACAGACCACGCGAAGCGATTTCACGCGACAGCTCGGTCGTTGCGTCAAGGTGCGCGAACGTCGTTGCTGGTGCTGGGTCAGTGTAGTCGTCAGCAGGGACGTAGATTGCCTGAAGCGACGTGATCGAGTGACCACGCGTCGAGGTAATGCGCTCCTGGAGAAGACCCATCTCGTCAGCCAGGTTTGGCTGGTAACCCACTGCGGATGGCATGCGGCCGAGCAGTGTGGAAACCTCAGAACCTGCCTGAGTGAAACGGAAGATGTTGTCGATGAACAGGAGGACGTCCTGGTTCTGAACATCACGGAAGTACTCAGCCATGGTCAGAGCCGACAGTGCAACGCGAAGACGCGTTCCCGGTGGCTCGTCCATCTGACCGAACACGAGAGCGGTCTGGTTGATAACACCAGAGTCAGTCATCTCGTCGATGAGGTCGTTACCCTCACGGGTACGCTCACCAACACCCGCGAAGACGGACACACCGTTGTGGTTGTTGGCCACACGGTAGATCATCTCCTGGATGAGGACGGTCTTACCAACACCTGCACCACCGAACAGACCAATCTTTCCACCCTGAACGTAAGGGGTCAGAAGGTCGATCGACTTGATACCGGTCTCGAACATCTGAGTCTTGGACTCAAGCTGGTCGAATGCTGGTGGCTTGCGGTGGATTGGCCAGCGCTCGGTGATCTCGAGCTTCTCGCCTTCCTTGAGGTTAAGTACCTCACCGGTCACGTTGAAAACGTGACCCTTGGTGACGTCACCGACTGGAACGGAGATTGCTGCTCCGGTGTCGGTAACAACTGCGCCTCGAACCAAACCATCGGTTGGCTTCAGGGCGATAGCACGGATGAGTGAGTCACCCAGGTGCTGTGCGACCTCAAGGGTCAATGTGAAGGAGGTTTCTCCCTCACCCTGTGCGGACAGGTCAATTTCCACGTGCAGAGCATTGTAGATCTCTGGGATCGCGTCTGCTGGGAACTCGATGTCAACGACAGGTCCAATAACACGGGCAATGCGGCCCTGTGCTGGACCAGTGGTTGACTCGACCGCTGCGTCGACTGTTGTGGCAGTCATTAGTGGCCTCGCTTTGCTGTGCCGAACTCAGGTTCGGCTAGGTCTGTACAGTTAGCAAAATCAGTAGTCTGGTGGACTAGATCGAAGGTACTCAATCAGTCGATTCAGGCACCTGCGAGTGCGTCCGCTCCGGACACGATTTCGCTGATTTCCTGGGTAATCTCCGCTTGACGCGCCGAGTTGGCAAGCCTGGTGTACATGCGGATGAGGTCTTCAGCGTTGTCGGTCGCAGTGTGCATAGCACGCTGGCGAGCCGCAAGCTCAGAGGCAGAGGCCTCGAGCAGGAAGCTGTAGATCCTCGAACGCACGTAACGTGGCAGGAGCTCGTCGAGAACAGTCTCGGGTGATGGCTCGAATTCGTAGAGTGGGTATGCCTCTTCGGCACCCTTCTCAACTTCAACGTCCACAACCTCGAGAGGCAGCAGACGAACCACTCGTGGAGTCTGCGTCACCATGTTCACGAAGTGCGTGTACACAACGTACATCGCAGCTACGCCGCCCTCTTCAGTCTTCGCAAGGAACGAATCCAGAAGAGTGTCAGCGATTTCTCGAGCCTCGTCGGCGCTAGGCGCATCGGACTTTCCAGCCCACGACCGAACAATCTCGCGGCCACGGAACTGGTAGTACGAAAGGCCACGGCGACCAGTCACGTACAGGTCGACTTCCTTACCTTCTGCGGTGAGGCGTGCGATGAGAGTTTCGGTCTCACGCAGCACGGTCGCCGAGTAGGCACCTGCCATACCGCGGTCCGACGTCACCGCGAGGACAGCCACGCGGTTGGTGTCGGTACGGTCGGAGGTCAAGGGGTGGTCGAAGTTGGAGTGCGTTGCCGCGGCTCCAACTGCACTGGTGATCGCGTCAGCGTAAGGCTGCGTCGCGGCTGCTGCCGCACGAGCCTTTCCGATACGTGAGGCGGCAATCAACTCCATCGCGCGGAAGATCTTCTTCAGCGACTGAGTTGACTTGATGCGCGCCTTATAAACGCGCTGGTTACCGGCCACGGATCACGCCTTCTTCTGGCGGACGATCTTTTCCTGCTCAACCACTGCGGAACCGTCCTCTTCAGGCTCTGCTTCGACGAGTGCTTCGCCGTCGCCCTTGATGAAGAGGTTGCGGAATGCGTCAACGCCTGCGTCCAGAGCCTTTTCGGTCTCCTTCTCGAACTTTCCGGTCGACGCGATGGTCGGCAGAACGTCCGTGTTGCGGCGCAGGTAGTCAAGCAGTTCAGACTCGAAGCGAAGAACATCCTCGATTGGGACGTCGTCCAGCTTGCCCTTTGTACCGGTCCAGACGGAAACGACCTGGTCCTCCATTGGGTATGGGCTGTACTGACCCTGCTTCAGAAGCTCCATCAGGCGAGCACCACGGGTGAGCTGTGCCTTGGATGCTGCATCAAGGTCGGATGCGAACAGTGCGAAGGCCTCGAGGGAGCGGTACTGGGCGAGCTCGAGCTTGAGCGTACCGGATACCGTCTTCATTGCCTTCGTCTGTGCCGAACCACCAACACGGGAGACCGAGATACCTACGTCGACCGCTGGACGCTGGTTAGCGTTGAAGAGGTCGGATTGAAGGAAGATCTGTCCGTCGGTGATCGAAATGACGTTGGTTGGGATGTAGGCGGAGACGTCGTTTGCCTTGGTCTCGATGATTGGAAGACCGGTCATCGAACCAGCACCGAGCTCGTCGCTCAGCTTTGCACAACGCTCAAGGAGACGGGAGTGCAAGTAGAAGACGTCACCTGGGTAAGCCTCGCGGCCTGGTGGACGGCGGAGCAGAAGCGACACAGCACGGTAAGCCTCAGCCTGCTTGGAGAGGTCATCGAACACGATGAGAACGTGCTTGCCCTCGTACATCCAGTGCTGGCCGATAGCCGAACCGGTGTATGGAGCGATGTACTTGAAGCCCGCTGGATCCGAAGCTGGAGCTGCAACGATCGTGGTGTACTCGAGCGCGCCGGCTTCTTCGAGTGCGCCGCGAACGGAAGCAATCGTCGAACCCTTCTGGCCCACTGCCACGTAGATGCAACGAACCTGCTTGGTCGGGTCGCCCGACTCCCAGTTCGCCTTCTGGTTGATGATGGTGTCGATCGCGATTGCGGTCTTACCAGTCTGACGGTCACCAATGATCAGCTGACGCTGACCGCGACCGATTGGAATCATCGAGTCGATTGCCTTCAGACCGGTCTGCAGTGGCTCGTGAACCGACTTACGGGCCATAACGCCCGGAGCCTGGAGCTCGAGTGCACGGCGACCGACGGTCTCGATCTCGCCGAGTCCGTCAATTGGGTTACCCAGTGGGTCGACGACGCGACCGAGGTAGCCGTCACCGACAGCAACGGACAGGACCTCGCCGGTGCGGCGAACTTCCTGACCTTCTTCAATGCCGGTGAACTCACCGAGGATGACGACACCGATTTCGCGGACGTCAAGGCTCAGTGCGAGACCAAGGGTCCCGTCTTCAAATTGCAACAGCTCGTTGGCCATTGCGCTTGGAAGGCCTTCAACCTGCGCAATACCATCACCGGCGAGGGAAACTCGTCCAACCTCTTCGGTGACAACCTTGGCAGGTTCGTAGGACTTCACAAAGCTGTCAAGTGCGGCGCGGATCTCATCCGGCCGGATAGTCAGCTCAGCCATTAGCTCTTCTCCTGTCGTGACTGCTTGCGCAGTCAACTTGGTTTGTCCTGGGGTGCCGGCTAGGCCGGCTGCGTTGTGGGGTCGTTAGCTAGCTAGGCGGCGCTTCGCATCGGCAAGTCGGGTCAACATCGTCGAATCGATGACGTCGGAACCGACCTGGATGCGCATGCCACCGACCACTGCTGGATCGACAGTCACGTTGAGCTGCATGTCCGCACCATACGCACTGGTGAGAAGCGACTCGAGACGGTTGATCTGTGCATCGCTGAGCGCGTGGCTCGTCGAGACGTACGCAACCTTGCGGGAGCGGCGTGCAGCCGCCATGTCTCCTACCCGCGCAAGCGCTGGCACAAAACGTTCCCCACGTGGCTTGGCAGTTGCACGCGTTGCCAAAGCAACGGTGACGGGGTCTGCCCTGCCGGTAAGCAGTTGCTCAAGCAACTTCACACGACGGCTCGGTTCAGTCGAGTCGTCGGAAAGCGCCTGGCGAACTTCACGCTGTCCCTGAAGTGCGCGAGTGACAATAAAGAGCTCGGACTCTACGGTCTCGAGCACTCCACGCATCTGCGCCGCCACAAGGTGGGCGTTGATCGCCAAGAGCGAGACCGCATCAACCAAGTCTGCTTCGGACGACCAATGAGCCTCGGCCACAGCCTCCATGATCGAGACTGTGGTCGCGTCAAACCCACCGCTCAGGACCGAGCGGACAAGGGCAGCCTTGTCTTCGCCCGATCGCGATGGGTCTGCAAGTGACCGGCGCAGGGCCCCTGAGCTGTCGAGTGCGTCGACGACGACGAACAACTGTTCACCGATTGTCAGCGCGTCTTGGCCTGCAGCCTGAAGGTCCGATTCGAATCGGTCCGAGATTGCATTGAGAGACGCCTGGCTGGTCCCGCGCATCACTTCCCCTTTACAGCGTTCGCTACCTGCGACGCTTCGAGGTCGTCGAGGAAGCGGTCAACTACGCGCGACTGGCGTGCGGAGTCTTCCAGCGATTCTCCAACGATCTTCGAGGCGAGTTCGGTTGCGAGTGCACCCACATCGTTACGAAGAGATACAGCGGCAGTCTGACGCTCTACTTCGATCTGACGCTTAGCGGTGTCGACAATGCGTTCTGCATCGGCGGCAGCCTTGCTACGTGCGTCGGAAACGATGTCACCGGCCTCGGAACGTGCGTCCTCACGGATACGTCCGGCTTCGGTGCGAGCCTCGCTGAGCTGCGCCTTGTATTCGGCGAGAAGTGCATCGGCTTCAGCCTGTGCCTCTTCCGCCTTGTTGAGCCCGCCCTCGATCTTTGCTGTGCGCTCGTCGAGGATGGCCATGAAGGTCGGCAGGATCTTCTTGTAGAAGAAGAATCCGATGATTGCCATCACCACTGCCGACCCGATGATGTCGTACCACGGTGGAATGAAGAGGTCGAGTCCCGACACTTCTTCACCTCCCGCCGCGAGTACCGTCGTGGTCGTGGTGAAAAGAGTCATCAGAAGAGGAATCCAGCAACGAAGCCGAGGAGAGCAAGAAGCTCAACGAATGCAACACCAATGAACATGGTGGTACGAAGCTGACCAGCAACCTCTGGCTGGCGAGCCATACCCTCAACGGTCTTGCCGATGAGGATGCCGAGGCCGATGCCTGGGCCGAGGGTGCCGAGGCCGTAACCAACTACGGAGAGCGAGCCGGAAACTGCTGCGAGGGTGGTGGTGGTGTCCATTGAAGGATTCCTTCCGTTAGGCACCTGCTGTGTACAGGTGTCGTTATTTTCGAAATGAAGTGTTGTGTTGCGGAGGGAGACGAAAGCCTCCTCCACGATGGCTGTGGTCCTTCGCAGCGGACCTCAACCAGGTGTTAAGCCTTCGAGCCGAGGCTCAAAATCAGTGTTCTTCCTCAATTGCCATGCTGATGTACACGGCTGAAAGCAGCGTGAACACGTATGCCTGGAGTGCGGCCACAAGGATCTCAAAGAGAGTGAACGCGAGTCCCGCGGTGAGCCCCACTGGGGAGAGAAGCTTCATGCCAAGGCTTGGGTGGAACAGGAAGAAGTTCGTTGCCGTAAAGCAGAGCACCAGGAGGAGGTGCCCAGCGACCATGTTCGCCGTGAGACGCAGTGCAAGCGTCATTGGGCGGAACAGGAAGACCTGGAGCATCTCGATCGGGGTGATCAGGATGTACAGGAACTTAGGGATCCCTGGTGGGAACAACTGGTTCTTCAGGTAGCCACCCACGCCGAAGCGCTTAACACCGGAGGACAGGTAGACCAGGAACGTCCAGAGCGCAATAACAATAGGCAGGGAGCTCTTAGAGGTACCTGCAATGTTGAGGAATGGAATGATTCCCGTGATGTTGAATGCCAGGATGGCAAAGAACATCGTGGTCAGCATGGGAAGGTACTTGCGCGCGTTGTGGCCGAGAATCTCTTCGGCGATGTTTACTCGCACGAAGTCCAGCGCCATTTCTGCAACGTTCTGACCCCGGCCTGGTACGAGCTTGGCACGACGAGCGGCAAGCAGGAACAGGATGATCAGAACAGCGGCGGCAACGATTTGCACCAGGTGAATGCGGTGGAACTCGATGGAGCCGATTTCGAAGATGGGTGCCGGAAAGAATTCATTGATTGAAGGGGGATGGAATCCGCCCTCGTCACCAGACGCGGCGAGGTTGAGGATCGTCGCTAGGTTGGACAGTGTAATCTCCCGGTAGTGAAGGCGTAGACGGTGGTGCTAGGCGGCATCGCCTGGATCTACGCATATCCGTTATGGATCGCAAGAATCTTATCCCATTCAGCGGGCCGTGTTGACAGTCCGGGCTGAATTATCACCGATGTTTGGCGGCGAGGAGCACACCCCGAGGGTGGCTTATGGTCGCTGGGACAGCGTTCTTACCTTGTACGTCTGCGATTCTGCGCCGCGTAGGACCTTTAGACCAGAGCGAGCGTGAATCTGATCACTTTGCTATTTTGAAGGAGTTACATAGGGCTGACGGCCCTTCGCAACGGCCCACATGTCAAGCAGAGCGCTGCCAATAACGCCAATGAGAATGACGATGGCAAAGACGACCTTGTGGTAGAAACTGAACTGGCCGAGAACCGCCAGAACAATCACAAAGAAGAACATCTTCCCGATCCACGCACCGAGCACGACGCCCATAGTGTAGTTCGGGGATTTGTCTGCAGTGTGCAGCATCGACCAGATCGTGGTTCCAGAGAACACGAGCGCCACGGCAACGCCGAGCAGTGCTCCCCACACGCCGGGGAGGCCGCCAACGAGGTAGCCAACAACCGTGCCAAGTACAGCCAGCGCGATGAGGAGAATAACGAGAGCACGCATTGCACTCTGGAAGATCTCCTTGTTCACGTGGTGCGGAACAACTGGAAGCCCAGTGAGTGGATCCACGGATTCGTTCTGCCCTTCCTCCGGGGAATCCGGGGCAGGAGAGGCAGGAGTGGAGTCAGAGAGCATTGAGCTATCCTTTCGAGACTTTGGAACTCTGCAAACGACGAGTAGCGAGTGGCCATGCGGTGATGACTACCATCACGAGGATTGCGATGAAACCGCCTACTGCTACATAACGGAACTGGAATACAAAAAGTGCCACGGCTCCGAATGCAAAAACCGCACTCCACGTGTACATGACAAGGACGGCCCTTCGGTGCGAGTGTCCGAGGGTAAGCAGACGGTGGTGAATGTGAAGCCGATCGGGGGCAAATGGCGACTTCCCCGCCGCAAGTCGCCGAACCACCGCGAGGCCCATGTCCAACAATGGGAGCACTAGGATCGCCGCCGGCAACAGCAGTGGGGCGAACGCTGGGATCGTTGCACCCAGTGTAATCGTGGAGGGGTCGATCTGACCCGTGACCAGAATCGCGGCGCTCGAGATCATGAATCCCAGCAGCATCGACCCGGAGTCGCCCATGAAGATCTTTGCGGGATGGAAGTTGTACGGCAAGAAGCCGATGCAGGCGCCCACGAGGGCCGCGAGCACAGTGATCGCAACCGACGCGTAGGATCCTGGGTTGGTCTGCTGTGTCAGCAGGTACGAATAGATGAAGAATCCAGCCCCACCGATACCTACGATTCCCGCCGCCAGTCCGTCGAGCCCGTCAACAAAGTTGACCGCATTCATGACAAGCACGATCACGAAAACTGTGAGGAACAGCGAGAGCCTCGGGGAACCGATGGTCAGTCCGGCGATCGGGATCGAGATGAGTTGCACACCCTGCCAGGCCACGAATCCTGCCGCAAGGATCTGACCGACCAACTTGGTCATCCAGTCCAAGTCCCAAATATCGTCGGCAATTCCGAGCAGACACACGAGCCCGCCGCCGATGACGATCGCCCAGGCGGAGTCACACCCCTGCGTCACGCAGGTGGGGAGGTCCACGGAGAAGACCTTCTGCAGGAACGGCAGCTGCGAGGCAAATATGAACGCCACGAGCATGCCTAGGTACATTCCGGCACCGCCGAGGCGCGGCGTAGGGATCGAGTGGACGTCGCGCTTGCGCACCGCAGTCACCGCACCGACCCGTAGCGCGAGCCACCGGGCGAACGGGATGAGGAGGAAGGTCGCCAGTGCCGAAATCAGCAGGACGAGTGCATACGCTCTCACTCGGCTTCGGTGGCTTCCAAGGCCGGTGCGGCGTGCTCATCACTGCCGCTCTCAGGTGCAGCCCCAGGTTCAGGCTGCTGCGACAGTTCAGGCTCAGGCTCTAGCCCTTCGCCCAGATCCAGCACCTCGGCGACCGTGCGAAGCTCCTCGATCGAGATGGCACCGGCACGTACAACGCGCAGGACCTCTCCTGTTGCGTCCACGATCGTGGACGCAACGCCGCCGGGCACCTGCCCACCATCGAGGTAGATCGCCACCGAGTCACCGAGCTGCACAAAGGCCTCCCGTGCCGTGAAAGCGGCTGCCTGTCCCGTCTTGTTCGCGCTGGACACAGCAAGCGGACCCGTGCGGTTGAGCAAAGCTAGTGCGGTGGGGTGGTCGGGCATGCGCAGCGCCACAGTACCGTGGGTCTCCCCCAGGTCCCAGGCGAGCGAAGGCTGTGCGCGGAAGATGATGGTGAGTCCACCCGGCCAGAACTTCTGGGCCAGCGCGCGGGCTCCGGAACTTACCTCGGTGGCCAGGCCGTCGAGCGTGTTCAGGGAACCCACGAGCACGGGCGGCGGCATCTGCCGGCCACGTCCCTTGGCTGCGAGAAGCGCGTTCACGGCATCTGGGTTGAACGCGTCCGCACCAATCCCATACACGGTGTCGGTGGGCAGCACGATGACCTGCCCTCGTCCCAGCACGTTGACTGCCTCGTCGAGTGCCGAGCCCCAGTCATTTGCGTCGTGTGCTGGCACGATTGATTCACTCACGGTGTTGATCCTTCCAGATACTGTGTTGTGTTTCGGTAAGCCACGACCATCCGCGGGCGATTGGTGAGGTCTACCCTGGTGGCGATCCGCTCGAAATAGCCGGTCTCGCGCACCATGTCCACGGCCGCTTGGCCCTGAACTTCGGCATGCTCCATGACGTAGAGTCCGCCGGGAACCAGAAGTCTTGCGGCAGCCCGAGTCACGCCGCGAGGCACCTCAAGACCGTCCGGCCCAAGTCCATACAGCGCCATCGCCGGGTCATACCCAGCAACTTCGGGGTCCTTAGGGATCGAGTCCGAAGGCACGTACGGCGGGTTAGAAATTACCACGGCCACCTGACCGTTCAGTTCCTCCAACGCCGTGCGCGCATCGCCTTGAACCAGCGTGACCGGGTCCTCGTAGCGGGCGTTGTTGCGCGTTGTCCACGCAAAGGCCTCGCGGGACAGCTCAACCCCGTACACGCGGGTTGCGGGAAGCTCGGTCGCAATCGCTATCGCGATTGCCCCACTTCCAGTGCACAGATCAACGACGATTGGGCTGGGTTTCGCACTATCGTCGGAAATATCGTGGGCGGGCGCCGACTCGAGGCGGTTCAGCTCGTCCACGGCAACCTGGGCCACGACCTCTGTCTCCGGGCGCGGAACAAAGACGCCGGGGCCTACCTCAAGCTCGAGGTAGCGGAACGAGGCCAGGCCCGTGATGTGCTGGAGCGGCTCGCGGGCGCAGCGGCGCTCGAGCGCCGAGGCGAAGCGGGCGCGCTCAAGCGCGCCTGCGTCGCCCTCTGACCAAGCGCCCTCATTCATGAGCGCGGCACGGACCAAGTCGGCGCGCGAAAGCCCACGGACGTAAGCGAGCAGCAACTCGGCATCAACGCGAGCGGACGGCACGTCCGCACCCTCGAGAGCCGCACGGGCAAACCCGACCACCTCGCGGACGCTCGCGTGCGGCAGGGCGTCGGGGGTAATCGTCATTGGCCTGCGTGCTCGAGGCGGTGAGCTTCGTCGGAATCGATCGCCGACTGAATGACCGGCTGGAGATCCCCGTCGAGGACCTGGTCCAGGTTGTATGCCTTGTACCCGGTGCGGTGATCCGCAATGCGGTTCTCCGGGAAGTTGTAGGTGCGGATGCGCTCGGAGCGGTCCATCGTGCGGACCTGGGAACGGCGCATGTCCTGAGCGGCAGCGGCCTGCTCCTCTGCGCGAGCGGCTAGGAGTCGCGCGCGCAGCACGCGAAGAGCCTGCTCACGGTTTTGGAGCTGGGACTTCTCGTTCTGCATGGACACCACGATGCCAGTAGGGATGTGGGTGATGCGCACGGCGGAGTCGGTTGTGTTCACTGACTGGCCGCCTGGACCCGATGAACGGTAAACGTCGATGCGCAGATCGTTCTGGTCGATCTCGATCTCGCCCTCGTCCTCGACCTCTGGGAACACAAGAACACCGGCGGCTGACGTGTGGATACGACCCTGAGACTCCGTCACGGGAACACGCTGGACGCGGTGGACGCCGCCCTCATACTTGAGGTGCGCCCACACGCCATCCTCAGGCGCGACGTTGCCGCGGGCCTTGATCGCAACCTGGACGTCCTTGAATCCGCCAAGGTCGGACTCGTTGGCCTCGATGATCTCGACCTTCCACCCCTTGTTCTCGGCATACCGGGTGTACATGCGCAGGAGGTCGCTTGCGAACAGTGCAGACTCAGCGCCACCCTCCCCTGCCTTGACCTCGAGGATGACGTCACGTGCGTCATCAGGGTCTCGCGGGATGAGAACGCGGCGCAGCTTCTCTCGGGTCTCGGCCTCGTGTGCCTCCATGGCAGGGATTTCTTCGGCGAAAATCGCGTCCTCGGCGGCCATCTCACGGGCAGCCTCAAGGTCGTCGGCAGCCGACTTCCACGTGCGGTAAGCGGAAACTACCTGACCTAGTTCCGCGTATCGGCGGCCAAGCGAGCGCGCCTTGTTCTGGTCGGCGTGAATGGCAGGGTCGGCAAGCTTCGCCTCCAAATCATCGTGCTCAGCGAGCAGTGGATCAACAGCAGCGAATGACTCTGACATCTCACACTTCTTAAAGTCGTTGGGTTGTGGTGAAACGACCCGCTTTGGCCGGGCGCACTGGCCCGAGGTGAAGCTGGGTCGGCTAGTGCCTCACGTGGAGTGAGACATCTAGATATAGCAACAGCGCCGGCTCAATGCGTTCGCAGTTGCCCCTGGAGAGGTTACTGCGGCACGCATTGGCCGGCGCTGAAAAGTCGCTAGTTCTTCTTGCCGTAGCGAGCTTCGAAGCGAGCCACGCGACCACCGGTGTCGAGAATCTTCTGCTTTCCGGTGTAGAACGGGTGGCAAGCCGAGCACACGTCAGCGTTGATTACGCCAGCAGTCTTGGTGCTACGGGTGGTGAACTCGTTGCCACAGGTGCACTTGACCGTGGTCTCAACGTATTCAGGGTGAATGTTAGCCTTCACAGCTTTTCTCCTTATGTGTACGTCACTGGGTCGAAGCTTTGGGGCTCCGTGAACCAGAAACTGTCCCCAGACGCCTAGCGAAAGGGCAACACTTCATTCTTCCAGAACTTCGCGGAGCCCGAAACTATTCCAGGGCAAAAGGCGTGTGATTTGGAAAACAGCGGGCGCCGTGCCGTGTGGCACGGCGCCCGCCGTCACTCCCCGCCGTCGGGCCACACTTGGCTACGGCTACACAGGGATCAGTCCTGGTCGAACGACGAGAACGAGTCCGGAGTGGTCTTCTGGATGTTCAGAAGGAACTCAACGTTGGTCTTGTTCTCCTTGAGCTTCTTGAGCATGAGCTCAAGAGCCTGTCCGCTCTCAAGTCCGCTGAATACACGGCGGAGCTTGTACGTAATCTTGAGTTCCTCAGGGGACACCAGGATCTCTTCGCGGCGAGTACCGGACGCGTTGACGTCAACGGCAGGGAACACGCGGCGGTCTGCAAGCTGACGCGAAAGGCGCAGCTCCATGTTTCCGGTGCCCTTGAACTCCTCAAAGATGACCTCGTCCATCTTGGAGCCGGTCTCCACGAGCGCGGACGCGAGGATGGTGAGCGATCCACCGTTCTCAATGTTGCGCGCGGCACCAAAGAACTTCTTTGGTGGGTACAACGCAGCGGCGTCAACACCACCGGACAGGATGCGTCCGGACGCGGGGGCTGCAAGGTTGTATGCACGACCCAGTCGGGTGATCGAGTCAAGCAGAACCACAACGTCTTGACCGAGCTCGACCAGGCGCTTCGCACGCTCAATAGCGAGTTCAGCAACAATCGTGTGGTCGGTAGCTGGGCGGTCGAAGGTCGAGGCGATAACCTCTCCTGCGACCGTACGCTCCATGTCAGTGACTTCCTCAGGACGCTCATCCACGAGGACAACCATGAGGTGAACCTCAGGGTTGTTTGCGGTGATCGCGTTCGCGATCTGCTGCATGATGATCGTCTTACCGGCCTTTGGCGGTGCGACGATCAGACCACGCTGGCCCTTACCGATTGGCGCGATGATATCGATGAGGCGTGGCGCAAGCTTGTTCGACTCAGGGTTCTCGAGGCGCAGGCGGTCCTGTGGGTACAGGGGCGTGAGCTTGTTGAAGTCTGGGCGGTTGCGAGCTTCCTCAGGAGCCATGCCGTTAACCGAGTCGAGGCGAACAAGAGCGTTGAACTTCTGGCGCTGGTTATCGGTTTCACGTGGTTGGCGAATCGCACCCGTGATTGCGTCACCGCGGCGCAGGCCGGACTTCTTGACCTGCCCCAGAGAAACGTAGACGTCGTTCTGACCTGGGAGGTAACCGGACGTGCGGACGAACGCGTAGTTGTCCAGGATGTCCAGGACACCGGCCACTGGAAGCAGCGCCTCGCCCTCTGCAACCTCGGATTCGTCGAACGCAAAGTCGTTGCGGTTGCGGTTGCGCGACTTGCGGTCGCGGGTGTTCGGCGTGTTGCCGTCACGGTCGCGGTAACGATCACGTCCACGGCGGCGACGGTTACTGCGGTCGTCGCCATCCTCGGAGTGTCGTTGTTGCGGTTGTCGCGGTTGTTCTCGCGCTCGGGGTTGCGGTTGTCGCGTGAGTTGTCACGGTCTGAGCGGCGCTGCTCGGTCGACTCGGACTCACCGGACTCTTCACCGCGGTTGTTACGGTTGCGATCGTTGCGGTTACGGTTACGGCTGTTACCGTCCTGACCGTTTCGGTCGTTGCGGTCGTTGCGGCGTCGCTCCGAGCCCTCAGCGGTAGGCAGCTTGATTTCAAAGTCGCCCACTACGATTGCTTCGCCATCGCCCTCAGTGCGGTTACGCTCCTGACGCTGGCGGTCGTTTCGGCTGCGTCCGGACTCAGCACGGTCCTTGCGCTCCGGGCGCTCGGAACGCTCTGGGCGCTCGGACGTAGCGGTGCGCTCAGCACGCTCAGTCTGCTCCGCGCGCTGTGGCGCGGCTTCCTGCGTCTGCACAGGAGCAGCTGGCGCCTTGGCTGCAGCCTCCGGCTGGGCTGCGGTTTCGGTAGCGGCAGGCTTTCCCGCAGCGGAACGGGTTGTGCGCTTTGGCACCGAGCCCGACTGGGCTGAAGAGATTGCGGAGACGAGGTCGGACTTGCGCATCTTGGAGGTTCCCTTGATGCCAAGCTGGCCTGCAATTGCCTGGAGTTCAGGAATACGCAGGCTCGTCAGTGCACCGGTTGAAGCAGAAGTACCGGCGGCTGGGGTGGTTTGTGACACGAAGGACCATTCCCCCTCGATTTCGACCAACGTGATGTGTGCTGGTCTTGGGCGGTAGATTCACGCCTCAATTGGGCGCGAAACTCTTTTACTGTTACTTGTATTGTTACTTGCCACGACGCTTTCGCTGGAACCTCGCACCAAATATGTCAGCGTGGGTACGCTGCAGTGTGCATGTGGAACGGGGATTTCGAACTGGATAGCCCAGATCAATTGCGACAAAAACCTGAAGAGCTGTTTTCACGCATTCACGAAAAGCGCTGACCATTTCATATTCAGTGGGCAGACTGTGTTGTCATACCTGATTGTGTTACCTGAATACTGTGCGAATGGCGGGAGAACCCTGCGCCAAGAAACTAAACCCACTATATCACCGGAAACTCAAGGCCTTGCGCATGTGATACGTCACGTCTCCACAACAATGAGGGGGTCCGGATGCATTGACGCATCTGGCCCCCTCATTCTTAGTCGCGCCTAGACTGGGCGCCGGCCTCAGCAAACCCCGGCGTGAGGGTCCGCCATTCAATTCCCACTCGCTCGCCGAGCGGGTCGGGCGCCGAGGTGGCATCCGGGTCGTTGGCCAAGATGCTTCCAACTGCTTCGAGCACTGCCGCACGGTCTGTAGTGCGTCCCAGCACCAGTACGGTTGGCCCCGCCCCAGACACCGTGGCCGCAAATCCGCGGGCGCGTAGTGCAGCGACGAGCGCCCACGTTGCTGGCATGACTGGCGCACGGTACTCCTGGTGGAGTTTGTCCTCGGTCGCGTCAAACAGCAGGTCGGGGTCCTGTGCGAGCGCGTGCACAAGAAGTGCGGCGCGCCCCGCGTTGAAGGACGCGTTTGCATGGGGAACGGCCAGCGGCAGCACCCCTCGCGCTCGATGTGTGGAAAGTCGTGCCGTTGGCACGATGACCGTTGGTTCGATTTCCGACGATATGGCTAAGCGGGCAGCGCGAGGTTCGTCATGTGCGGTCATCCAGGCGGCGGTTGCACCGCCGAGAATTGCCGGGGCGGCGTTGTCCGGGTGACCCTCCAGTTGGGTTGCTAAGTTGAGGAGGACTTGGTCGTTGAGTGCATCCGGGTCGTGGATGAGGCCTCGTGCAGCGACGAGTCCGGCGACTACTGCGGCCGCGGACGAACCCATTCCACGCCCGTGCGGAATGTTGTTTCGGCACTCGAGGTGAAGTCCGACCTGCGGCGCACCGACGTGGTCGAGTGCGCGGCGGATCGACTTGACCACGAGGTGGCGTTCGTCGTTTGGCACCTCTCCCGCACCTTCACCGATGACGTCGACCTGCACGCGCTCGGTTGCGAGCGCGTGCACGGTCAGTTCGTCAAAGTAGTTCAGGGCGAGGCCGAGTGCGTCGAACCCGGGTCCTAGGTTCGCGCTTGTTGCAGGAACCCGGACGCTGACCCGATCTGCTCCTAGTTTCATGGCGAGGTTCAGACCAGACCGAGTGCGCTTGCGATGGACATGACGTCGGCGGTGACCTTCTGTGGCACGACCTCGGAGCCGTCCTCGGTACGCAGCGCCCACTGTGGGTCCTTAAGCCCGTGGCCGGTAACGGTGATGACGATCCGTGCGCCGGCAGGCACAAGCCCGGCCTTGGCACGCTTGAGTACGCCTGCCACTCCGGCTGCCGAAGCAGGCTCGACGAACACTCCTACCTGTGCAGACAGGATGCGGTGCGCCTCGAGGATTTCCTCGTCGGTCACTGCCTCGATGACTCCGCCCGATGTGTCGCGGGCGTCAATGGCCTTGTCCCAGGAAGCAGGGTTACCGATGCGAATTGCGGTTGCGATAGTCTCTGGCTCGTCGAATGGGTGGCCAGCCACGATCGGCGAGGCGCCCTCTGCTTGGAAGCCCCACATCTGTGGGCGACGCGTTGCCTTGCCGGCGGCCTCGTACTCGACGTAGCCCTTCCAGTAGGCGGTGATGTTTCCCGCGTTACCCACTGGGAGTGCGTGGATATCGGGGGCGTCCCCAAGTACGTCTACGATCTCGAACGAGCCTGTCTTCTGGCCTTCAATGCGGTCAGGGTTGACGGAGTTCACGAGTTCGACTGGGTAGGAATCGGCAAGCTTGCGAGCCGCCACGAGGCAGTCGTCAAAGTTGCCGTCAACCTGGAGGAGTTTGGCGCCGTGTGCGATGGCCTGAGACAGCTTACCCATGGCGATCTTGCCGTCCGGCACAAGCACGGCGCAGACCATTCCTGCGTGGGTCGCGTATGCGGCGGCGGACGCAGAGGTGTTGCCCGTGGAGGCGCAGACAACGGCCTTGGCACCCTTTGCTGCGGCCGCAGAGATCGCGGTGGTCATACCGCGGTCCTTGAAGGATCCAGTGGGGTTCATACCCTCTACCTTGAGGTAGATGTCCGCCCCGGTCAGTTGGTTGAGGTACGGAGCCGGAACCAGTGGGGTGCCACCTTCTCCGAGCGTGACAATGTTGGTCAGCAGGTGCTCCGGTAGGAACTCTGCGTATTCCTTGATGATTCCTTGCCAAACGTGGGCCATCAGGATCCCTCTACTCGTAGTACGGACATAACTTCTTCAATAACGTCGAGGTCTGCGACCTGACGGACAGTTTGGGCGAGCGCGGCTTCCGTGCCCGCGTGGGTCGTGACCACGAGTAGGGCGGCGCCGTGTTTGTCGGCGCGTGGCGCCTGGGTCACGGTCTCGATCGAGACGCCGTTTGCAGCGAACACATCCGCGATACGCGCGAGCACGCCGGGCTTGTCCGCCACCGAGAGACGTACCTGGTAGCGGGTAGTTGCCTCTCCCGGGTCAAGGATTTCAAGGTCGGCGTAAGTGGATTCGCCAGCGCCCTTTGCCCCGGATAGCCGGTTTCTGGCCGCGGAGACCAGGTCGCCCATGACGGCGGAGGCCGTGGGGGCTCCACCTGCACCCTGACCGTAGAACATCAGCGGTCCAGCGTTTTCCGCCTCGACGAACACTGCGTTGAATGCCCCACCGACCGTTGAGAGTGGGTGTCCCAGTGGTACGAGAGCTGGGTGGACGCGGGCCGAGACTCCCCCGGCTGTCTGCTCACAGATCGCGAGAAGCTTGATCACATGGCCCGACTTGCTGGCCCACGCGACATCGTCCGCAGTTACCGAGGTGATGCCCTCGCACGCCACGTCCTTGAGGGAAACGCGGGTGTGGAAGGCGAGAGAAGCAAGGATCGCTGCCTTTGCCGCGGCGTCATGGCCTTCCACGTCTGCGGTTGGGTCCGCCTCCGCGTACCCAAGCTCCTGCGCGTCCTTGACCGCGGTCTCGAGGGAAAGACCGTCCTTGGTCATCTGGTCGAGGACGTAGTTGGTTGTTCCATTCACAATCCCAAGCACGCGCTTGATCTTGTCTCCGGCAAGCGAGTCGCGGATTGGTCGAATGATCGGGATTGCTCCCGCCACGGCCGCTTCAAAGGAGAGGTCGACACCCACGCGATCGGCTGTCTCATACAGTTCCGGACCGTGCTGTGCGAGGAGCGCCTTGTTGGCGGTAATGACTGTCGCGGAAGACTCCAGCGCCCGAGTGATGAGTGTTCGAGCCGGCTCGATTCCACCCATGACCTCGACCACGAGGTCCACACTCTGCACAAGCTGCTCCGCGTCCTCGGTGAGGAGGTGGGCAGGAACAATCGGATCGCGCTTGATCGAGGTGTCACGCACGGCAATGCCCGCGAGTTCAAGCCTAGTTCCGACCCGTGCGGTCAGTTCCTCGCTGTGCTCGAGCAGGATGCGGACAACCTGGGTACCTACAACTCCGCAGCCAAGCAGGGCAACTCGAAGCGCTGCGGGCGCTTGTGGGGTCGACACGTCATTCACCTTTCGGTTTGTGGGTGCGGAGTGGAAAACCATCACGCTAGGTCAGGATACTTGGTTCTCCCAGCTCCCCCACAGTTGGTTCAGCCTCCGAAACGGCAGGCTAACACCAGTGCGACTCGCTCATTCCTGTGTGAGCAGATCTCTGCACGTCGCGGGATTTCCTGCGTAGTGTGAGGACATGACGATCGAACCACCAACCGATATACAGCGCGCGATCCTTGACGCGTGCATTTCGGCGTGTGCCCAGGGCGCCCCAGACCTCGCTGAAGCGCTCCGCGAGCAGTTGGACGAGTATGCCATTCGCGCCGTAGAACACTGCTCGGTGTGCTTTGACATCGTGCAGGCCAACGGTGGCGTCGTAGGGATTGGCCCTCGGCTTCGCCTCGATGTTGCGAGCCTCGGCAAGCAGCGCATCACGCATGAATCCAGCCCTCTTGTGTTCGAGCCCGCGCAAATCATGGACGATGCCCCGGAGTATGTCCTGCTCCTGCTCTGGCACGAGGAAGGCATCGTCATCGGCCTCGAGGTGAGCTACCTGGGCGACCATCACCCGGCACTCGAGGACATCGCCCTGCCCCTAGAGTGGATCCCCGAATCGCCCGAGGTGGCCTAGTCGCTCGGCACAGAACGCACGAGGAGGCGCGCACCTACTTGGTGCGCGCCTCCTCGTGCGTGACTCGTTGAGTTCAGTCCTGCTCAGCCAAGATCGAGGGCGAGCAGGTCGTCCTCTGTCTCGCGTCGCACGATAACTCGCGATTCGCCGTCCTTGACCGCGATGACCGGCGGCTTGAGGATGTTGTTGTAGTTCGAGGCCATCGAACGCCCGTAGGCGCCCGTTGCGGCCACAGCGATGACATCGCCGCGGCGCACGTCCGCTGGCAGTGCGACATCGTTGATCACGATATCGCCGGACTCACAGTGCTTTCCGACGATTCTGGCTAGGACTGCCTGCTCGTCGCCATCGCGATTGGCTAGTCGTGCCGTGTACACAGCGCCGTAGAGCGCTGGGCGGATGTTGTCAGACATCCCGCCGTCCACAGAGACGTACGTGCGGACGATTCCCTCGTCCGTGGTCACGTTCTTGATGGTGCCTACCGTATAGAGCGTGACCGTCGTCGGCCCAACGATGGATCGGCCCGGCTCGATCGAGATTCGTGGGATCGTGGTCCCCAGCTCATCTGCCACCTGCTTCATGGTGTTCGCGAGCGTCACCGCGAGCGCAGGAATGTCGATCGGCTGGTCCTCGGGAACGTATGCGATCCCGTATCCCCCGCCGAGGTCGAGTTCCGGCATGACGTATCCGGCACTCTTTTCCAGTTCCGCGCGAAGCTCAAGCATCTTCCGTGCGTTGAGTTCGAACGCCGTGGAGTCTTGTATTTGGCTGCCGATGTGCGCATGCGCGCCGAGCAGGTGCAGCTGCGGGAACTTGAGCACGAGCTCAAGAGCTTCGAGCGCCTGTCCCCCGGCGAGCGAGAGACCAAACTTCTGATCCTCGCGCGCCGTCGAGATGAACTCGTGTCCACCTGCGTGGATACCCGTGGTCACGCGGACCATGACGGGCACGGGGTTCGATTCCCCGCGCCCCTCTGCCAGCGCGAGCTCGGCGATCTGTTCGATCTCACCAAGCGAGTCAGCCACGATGCGCCCAACCCCATAGCGAATTGCTCGGGTCAGTTCCGCCTCAGACTTGTTGTTCCCGTGCAAACCCATGGCCGCCCCGGAGACGCCTGCGCGCTCAGCCACTGCCATCTCTCCGCCGGTGCAGGTGTCCAGCCGCAAGCCCTCTTCGAGGGCCCACTTGGCAACAGCAACCGACAGGAAGGATTTACCCGCGTAGTACACGTCCACGTCGGTGCCAACGGCGCCGAAGGCCTCGGTAAATGAGTTCACGAAAAGCCGCGCGCGGGACCTGAAGTGGGTCTCGTCGATAATGAATGACGGCGTGCCGTGCTGCGCAACCAAGTCGCCCACAGCGATTCCGCCAACAGCCATCGAGCCGTCCGTCAGGACGGCGGTCTCTGGCCACACATGAGGGGCCAGCGCAGCGCGCTGCGACGGACCGCCAGCCAACACGACGGCTGGATCGACGCCCTGCTCGGGGGCGCTCACATGCGCTCCGGAGCGGACACACCGACCATGGTCAGAGCGTTTGCTAGGACCTGGCGAGTGGCGTCGTTGAGCCACAGGCGCGTGCGGTGGGTGTCGGTGACGTCCTGGTCTCCCAGCGGGGTCACACGGCACTCCGCGTACCACTTGTGGTACGCGCCAGCGAGCGCTTCGGCGTAGCGGGCAATACGGTGTGGCTCGCGCAGTTCAGCGGCCTGGCTGACAATGCGTGGGAACTCGGTGAGCATGCCCAACAGAGCAGCTTCAGTTGGGTGCGTCAGGGTCTCGGGCGCAAACGCGTCCTCGCGGCGCACACCAGCGGCCTCGGCGTTGCGTGCCACGTTCGCGGTGCGCGCGTGGGCGTATTGGACGTAGAACACTGGGTTGTCGTTGGTCTGCTTGGCCAGCAGGTCCAGGTCCACGTCGATGGAGGAGTCCACTGAGGAGCGCACTAGGGAGTAGCGCGCAGCGTCCACTCCGACGGCCTCAACGAGGTCCTCAAGGGTCACAACGGTTCCTGCACGCTTGGACATGCGCATTGGCTCGCCGTCCTTGACCAGGTTCACCATCTGTCCGATGAGGATCTGAAGGTTCTTGTGTGGGGTATCGCCAAACGCGGCGGCAACCGCCTGGAGGCGTCCGATGTAACCGTGGTGGTCGGCGCCGAGCATCATGACGACCTCATCGAAGCCGCGCTCGCGCTTGTCCAAGTAGTACGCGATGTCGCCCGCGATGTAGGCGGCATCGCCGTCCGACTTAATGACCACGCGGTCCTTATCGTCACCGAAGTCGGTTGTGCGCAGCCACTTGGCGCCATCCTGCTCAAACATGTGGCCGGCGTCCTCGAGGCGCTTGATTGCGCGGTCGACAGCACCGGTGGTGTAGAGGTCGTTCTCGTGGAAGTACACGTCGAAGTCCACACCGAACTCGTGCAGCGACTTCTTGATCTCACCAAACATGAGTTCAACGCCCTGCGCACGGAAGTACTCCTGGCGAGCATCCTCGTCCAGGGTCAGCGGATCCGGATCGCCCGCGGAGGCAGCTTCTGCGAGCACAGCGTCTGCGATGTCCTGGATGTACTGTCCGCCGTAGCCGTCCTCCGGTGCGTCCTGCCCCAGAGCGCGAGCCACGAGGGAGCGTGCGAAGCGGTCAATCTGCGCACCGTGGTCGTTGAAGTAGTACTCACGGCAGACCTCGGCACCGGTTGCCTCAAGCACGCGGGCAAGCGAGTCGCCAACAGCGGCCCAGCGGGTGCCGCCGATGTGGATTGGTCCGGTGGGGTTTGCCGAGACGAACTCAAGGTTGATCTTCTTGCCCTTGCCGGTCTCCGTGGTGCCATAGGCAGCGCCAGCAGCAAGGATCGACTTGGCGAGCTCGCCTGCAGCTGCAGCGTCGAGGGTGATGTTCAAGAATCCTGGACCCGCAACCTCGACCTTTGCCACGCCGGCGGTCGAGCCGAGGCGCTGCGCGAGGTCGTCTGCGAGTGCGCGCGGGTTGGTGCCGCCCTTCTTGGCCAGCTGGAGGGCGATGTTTGTTGCCCAGTCACCATGCTCGCGCTGACGTGGACGCTCAACGTGGATCTCTGCTGGGAGATCGGCTGGGTCGAGGGTCAGCACGCCGTCATTGATCGCAGCATTCAGGGCGCCGCGGATTGCTTCGTTGAGTTCTTGAGGAGTCACGGCTCGATTCTATCGGGTTCTTTCCCATGAGTCCCACGTGTTTTGCGCCCCATACCGCCCACTGGACCACTAGATACAGGCGCTGCGTGGCGCCACGTCATGTCCGCGGGACATTTCTTGCCGTTTCAGAGCCTATAGTTGTTTCATTGCTTCCATACTCAGGGGGCAGGGCGGTCACACGGGCTGCCAGGCTCAAGGATGCGCCGCAGTAAAGCAAGGTGGAGAACTAGAGATGTCAGATCGCTCTAACCTCATCGAACTCGCAGTCGAGCAGTTGCGCTCGCGAATTCGCTCCGGGGAATGGAAGGTTGGGGAGAGGATTCCGACCGAGCCTCTCCTCGTGGAACTCCTCGGCGTTGGACGAAACACAGTACGTGAGGCTGTCCAGTCTCTCGTTCACTCGGGACTCCTCATCCGCCGCCAAGGCTCTGGAACGTATGTGAAGTCAACCTCCGAGATGTCTGTCGCGATCGGCAGGCAGTTCGAGGACGCCCACTACGTGCACGTCCTTGAAGTGCGCCGCTCCCTCGAGGTCGAGGCCGCCCGCCTCGCGGCTCGCAACCGTACTGATGAAGACATCGCCGCGATTCGCACCGCGAACCAGGAACGCCACCGGGCATTCGCCTCGGGCGACCTCGATGGCATGGTGAGTGCGGACATGGCCCTGCACAACGCAATCGCGTCCGCTTCCAAGAACCCCGTCCTCGCCTCCCTCTACGAGTCCCTGACGGAAGCGGTCAGCCACACGATCCGGATGAACGTGGAGACAATCCTGCGTTCGCACGTGAATGACGACCACGACGACCTCGTTGACGCCATCATCATGGGTGACCCGTTCCTCGCAATGGAGGAGATGGGATCCTACCTTGAGAACTACATTGAGAGTCGGGCCACACCCCGCGGTCGTGATGCAGTAGCAGTCCGCTAGGGCTGATAGTCTTATACGCGGTCACGCCCTCGTAGCTCAGGGGATAGAGCGTCTGCCTCCGGAGCAGAAGGCCGTAGGTTCGAATCCTATCGAGGGCACCGATCACCAGGGGCCGACTCTCACACGTGAGAGTCGGCCCCTGGTATTTTCCTTGCTGGCTGGTACATCAGCCACCCACCGCGGAGAGTTCAACCCAGGCGGAACTGATGGGGCCAAGCCGAGATATAGAATGAGCCAATGCCCAGAAACTGGTCGGTGAAGTCGATCCTCCAGACCCTTCGCCAGACGCCGTACATCATCGGCTATCGTCTCGTGTCGTGGACCCGCCCGCTGGTCCCCGGCAGAGTGCTTTTCCTGTCGGACTCGCGCGATACGCTCGTGGGCAATCAGAAGGCACTCGCCACTGCCCTTACCGCCCGGGGGTACGAGGTCCGCACTGTACTCAAGGACGGTCTGCGTGCCCGCCGCACCCTGGGGCAGGGCGCCCAGTTGTGTGCGCTCATGGCCACGAGCCCGGTGATTGTGGTGGATGACTTCTTCCCCACCATCTACCCCATCAAAATCCGCAAGGGCACCCAGTTGCTACAGGTCTGGCACGCCTCCGGCGCCTTCAAGACCATGGGATTCAGCAGGGCGGGCAAGCCTGGCGGCCCGATCAAGGGCTCCAAGACCCACAGGAACTACACCGCGGCGATAGTGTCTTCCGAACAGGTCCGCGCCAACTACGCTGAGGCGTTCGGGATCGATGCCGCCAAGGTCCACGCCACGGGAATCCCTCGAACCGACATCTTCTTTGACAACGACCTCGTGCGCGACACAGCCGCTCGGGTGCGCGCGGAACTCGAGATTCCCAAGGACAAGAAGCTCCTCCTGTTCGCCCCTACATTCCGCGGCGTGGGCCAGCTCAAGGCCCACTACGACGACTCACTCGTGGACTGGGAAGACTTCATCACCCGCCACGGCGACGAGTTCGTGATCGGCTACAAGCCGCACCCCTTTGTGAAGACCCTCCCGGATATCTTCCGCACTCACGCCCAGCTGCGCGATCTGTCGGCCTACGACAACACAAACGAGCTGCTCATGGCCACCGATCTGCTGGTCACAGATTATTCGTCGATAATTTTTGATTTTGCCCTGCTGCGCAGGCCAACCGTGTTCTTCTGCCCTGACCTGGAGGAGTATGTGGCCGCGCGGGACTTCTACTACCCGTACGACCGCTACACGTTTGGTCCCCTGGCACGGGACCACGCCTCCCTGATGGAGGCGGTCACCGCCGCCGATGGCGGCGACATGACTCTCGACGATTTTGTTGAGTTCTTTGTGGGAGCTTGCGATGGCAGGTCCACGGCTCGCGTCATCGACCAACTCATCGCCCCGTTTTTGGGCACCGGAACGGGTGTGGACCAGGTATGAAGCGCCTCATTGCATTTCTGATCAGAACGTTTCTCGCGGCGTGCTACGCGCCCATGAAGCTGATGCGCACGCGCAACAAGATCACGATGATTTCACGACAGGGCGACAACCCGTCCGTGGACTTTCAGCGACTAGAAGCGGCGCTGCGTGAGGAGTTGCCGCACTGGGAGGTGGAGGTCCTGTGCTACGAGTTCCACACCTCGATCGCCAAGAAGGTCGGATACCTCGGGCACGTGTTTACTCAGATGAGGCACATTGCTACGTCGCGGTTGATCGTTCTCGACACCTATTGCATCCCCGTGTCCGTCCTACGCCATAAGCGCGAGCTGAGGGTCCTGCAGATGTGGCATGCTCTCGGGTCGCTGAAAAAGTTCGGCTACTCGATCCTTGACGTCGGGGAGGGCTCAAGTTCCGAGATCGCACGCGCGATGCGCATGCACCGCAACTACGACGCCGTGCTCACTAGCGCCGAGCCGTGCAGGATTCCGTTCGCAGAGGCCTTTGACACCCCCGTGGAGAAGGTCTATGCGGCACCGCTCCCCCGCGTCGATGTGCTGCGCGATCCCGCATGGCGGGCCGAACGGCGCGCTGCTCTGATGGAAGCATTTCCCGAGCTGGCCACGGGCAAAAACGTGCTCTTTGCCCCTACGTTCCACAAGGGGCAGCAGTTCGCCGCCGACGAGCTGCACAAGTACTTTGCGCGCAGTGGCTACAACCTCATTGCTAAGCCTCACCCCGTGGCGCTGCGTAGTGACGACGTGATTGCCCAGAGGTACAGGAGCTTCACCGCGTTCGAGTTCCTCGCGATCGCCGACTACCTCGTGACCGACTACTCCTCAATCATGTTTGAGGCGGGGGTCGCGGATGTTCCTGTATTCGTGTTTGCGCCCGACCTGGAGCAGTACACCAAGGACCGGAACTTCTACATCGACTTTGTGCAGGAGATGCCCGGCCCTATCTCAAAGAGTTTCGACGGACTGCTTGCAGACTTGGAAGCAGACACCGGCGACCGCACTGCGATTCGCGAGTTCACGCGCAAATACGTGGAGGTCCCAGCTGCCGGTGCAACCAGCGAGATCGTCCGGATCGCCCGGGAACTCATCGACGGCGCTGGGGCCTGATCGCGGACCTTTTGAAACGTGAGTCTTCCACGAAATGAAGAGTTGAGCGGTCGGACATAGCGGCTATGACCTAGCTCTTGGCAAACGTGGGGGCGGGGCGCATGTGCGCCCCGCCCCCACGTTTGACCATCTTCGCTAGTGCGCGAGGACCGTTCCTTCCGCCTTTTCCTTGCGTTGGACTCGCCACCACACAAAGAATCCGGAGAGCGTAAAGACTCCGTAGAACACGTACATGAGACCTGTTGCGTAGTATCCCGCGGAGAACAGCAGGGGCACTCCCACGATGTCAACTGCTACCCAGATGAGCCAGAACTCGGTCCACCCCTTAGCCATGCCCCAGGTTGCAAGCAGGGAGCCCATGAAGATCCAGGCGTCTGCCCACACGGGCTCATAGGAGCCCAGAGCACGGAACAACGGGGTCAGAGCGAGGGTTCCACCGAACATCGCCGCAACGAGGCCGACCCGCTGCCAGGTGCCGGCCCACTTGGGCACGACCGCTTCCTGGCTGGTCTGGTCCGTGCGGGTCTTCCACTGGTACCAACCGTAGATCGACACGATGATGAACATGACCTGACGCCCGGCCTGCCCAAGCAGGTTGACGTGGTTGGTGTCATTGAACAGGGAACCCATGAACACAGTGAAGAGCAGAAGGTTTCCTGCGATTCCCACGGGCCACGCCCACACCTTGCGCCGCATGCCGCCGAGCGCGGAGGCGAGGCCGAACAGGTTTCCGATGAGTTCACGCCACATGATCGCCTGGTCGCCAATGTGGAGTTGGGCGTTGAATAGCCACTCGATGATGCCCATAAACTAAAAAATCCTCCTTCCGAAATCGAACTGCACTTTCGGGGAGGACGGGCGCATGCCGATCGTGCCCGCGTCGGAATACACAAAACGCAGGTACGGCAAGGCCGTTTGAGTGCTTCTCCCATCCAGACTTTGACTGTCGGTGCTGGAATTTCACCAGCTCAACCGCGCAAACCCTTGCGGGTTTGTGCGGGTCGCGGACTATAACCGCCGGTTCGGAATTTCACCGACCCCGGAGCACATATGATGCACTGTGCGCATCACCCCATCATCATACGCCGCAAAACTATCGACGAGTATGTGGGTTCCAGCACGTGGTTTCGGTGGATCTAGTACCCAGAATCGTCGGCGAGTCGGGTGACTAACGCTCCGATCGCGCTAATGTCGCGCTGGCTCCACGTTTCGAGCGTGAGTTTGAGTTCCTCTTCGACCACGTCAAACAGTCGCTGGGCTGCATCCATACCCTTTTGCGTGAGTACGATGTAGTTCGAACGCGCATCCTCAGGGTTAGCCCGACGCGTCACGTATCCGACTGCGGTGAAGCGGGCAATGATCTTGGAGACTGCGGACGCGCCGATGCCTTGGTGCAGCGCAAACTCGCTCGGCTTGACTATTCCCGAGGTCGCAAGCGGGTAGAAGTGCTTAAGGTCTTGCGAGTCGATTTCGAGCTCCGCCGCCCCGCACCAACGCTCGTAGGACGATCCCGACGTCCACCCCTGTGTGAACCTGAGCATCGCTCGTAGGACCTTGAGCTCAGAGTTTGGCTGAATACCTTCTGACGGCTGTCGAATCATCGTTCTACCTTTCAAGTTCGTTTCTAAGCTCAATACTGCAATGCAACTGTCACATCATCGCGCATTTCCCCTAATGATCCCACTACTTTCCTCAAGACACATTATCGCAGGTCAGGGCATCTTTTTCCGTGAAGAATTCATGGGACGTTTGGCACATGTGATCGCTGGACGGTCCACCTAGGCTGGAATTGTTCACCAAAGAAAAAGAGAAATCCCCCCAGAGAGGGAACCATGACTGCCACCGAAGTAACGACACAATCTTCAGTACTCGGCGACATCGATGAACTCGTAGCAAAGGGACAGGCGGCTCTGAAAGAGTACATGTCCTTCGACCAAGAAACGATCGACTTCATCGTCAAGAAGGCCTCCGTAGCCGCGCTCTCCGTCCACGGCGAACTCGCCGTAGCGGCCGTTGCAGAAACCGGCAGAGGCGTATTTGAGGATAAGGCAGTGAAGAACATCTTCGCTTGCGAGCACGTCACCAACAACATGCTCAACCTCAAGACCGTGGGAATCATCAACCGCGACGAGCTGACAGGAATCACCGAGATCGCGGAGCCCGTCGGCGTCATCTGCGGCGTCACCCCGGTAACCAACCCAACCTCCACCACGATCTTCAAGGCGCTCATCGCCATCAAAACTCGTAACCCCATCATCTTCGGGTTCCACCCCTCCGCGCAGAAGTCCTCCGTGGCATCAGCCAAGGCCGTGTACGACGCTGCCGTAGCCGCGGGTGCCCCTGAGAACTGCATCCAGTGGGTTGAGCAGCCTTCGCTTGAGGCCACGAGCACGCTCATGAACCACCCGGGCATCGCACTCATCCTCGCGACCGGTGGAAACGGAATGGTCCGAGCCGCTTACTCGTGCGGCAAGCCCGCACTGGGAGTTGGCGCCGGCAACGTTCCTGCGTTCATCGAGAAGTCCGCAAAGCTCAAGCGTGCGGTCAACGACGTTGTCTTGTCCAAGGCGTTCGACAACGGCATGATCTGCGCCTCCGAGCAGGCCGTCATCATCGAGGAACCCATCTACAACGAGGCCCTCGAGGAGTTCAAGCACCTGCACGCATACGTTGCATCCGCCCAGGAAAAGCTCCTGCTTGAGGACTTCATCTTCGGAGTCAACGCCATGAGCGTGAACTGCGGCGAGGCCAAGCTGAACGCGGCGGTCGTTGGACAGTCAGCCGTGTGGATCGCGGAGCAAGCCGGATTCACTGTGCCTGAGGACACCAACATCATCCTTGCCGAGGTCTCCGAGGTCGGACCCGCTGAACCTCTCACCCGGGAGAAGCTGTGCCCCGTGCTTGCGGTACTTCGTGCGGCAAACCCAGAGGAGGGCATCAAGCTCTCCGAGCAGATGGTCGAGTTCGATGGCCTCGGCCACTCTGGCGCCATCCACTCCGAAGACACGGAAATCATCGAGGAGTTCGGTTCTCGCGTTAAGGCAGTCCGCATCATCACGAATGCCCCCTCCTCGCTGGGCGGCATCGGGGACATCTACAACTCGTTCATCCCATCCCTGACACTCGGTTGCGGCTCCTACGGTCACAACTCCGTCTCCAACAACGTCTCGGCTATCAACCTCGTGAACATCAAGCGCATCGGCAGACGGAACAACAACCTGCAGTGGTTCAAAGTCCCAGCCAAGACCTACTTCGAGCCAAACGCCATCCGCTACCTCGAAGACATGCGCGGCATCAACCGCGTCACGATCGTCACAGACGCAACGATGACCAAGCTCGGGTTCGTAGACAAGATCATGGACGTCCTGAACCGCAGGAACAACCGGATCGCGCTCCAGATCATCGATGACGTCATGCCTGAGCCAACTGTTCAGTACGTCCACAAGGGCGCCGAGCAGATGCGCGACTTCAACCCGGACACGATCATTGCGCTCGGCGGCGGATCGCCCATGGACGCGGCCAAGGTGATGTGGCTGCTGTACGAACACCCGGAGATCGAGTTCTCAGACATGAAGGAAAAGTTCTTCGACGTCCGGAAGCGTGCATTCAAGTTCCCCGACCTCGGCGAAAAGGCTGCACTCGTCTGCATCCCAACCACCTCGGGCACGGGCTCCGAGATGACTCCGTTCGCCGTCATCTCCGACCCGGAGGCGGGCAAGAAGTACCCTCTCGCCGACTACGCGCTGACCCCAACAGTCGCAATCGTTGACCCCGCACTCACCGCGATGATGCCTGACTTCCTCGTGGCAGACTCCGGATTCGACGCACTGACTCACGCAACCGAAGCATTCGTTTCGGTGTACGCGAATGACTACACGGACGGCCTGTGCCTGCACGCGATCAAGTTGATCTTTGAGAACATCGTGATCTCGGTGCAGGGTGGCCCCGGCTCCCAGGACCCCAAGGTGGTGAAGGCCCGCGAGAAGATGCATAACGCGTCGACCATCTCGGGCATGGCCTTTGGTAACGCCTTCTTGGGAATCGTCCACGCCATGGCCCACGTTACCGGCTCTAGGCTGCACCTTGTCCACGGACGCACCAACGCCACGTACTTGCCGCACGTCATCCGCTACAACGGCACCGTGCCCACCAAGCTCACCTCGTGGCCCAAGTACGAGCACTACGTTGCTCCAGAGCGTTTCCAAGAGATCGCTCGCCACCTAGGACTGCCCGCCTCCACCCCGGAGGAGGGTGTGGAATCGTACGCACGCGCGGTCGAGGAACTGCGTGAGGCCGTGGGCATCCCCGGGTCCTTCCAAGCCCAAGGAGTCGCCGAGGACGCGTTCATCTCCATCCTTGACGAGTTGGCCATGGGCGCCTACGAGGACCAGTGCGCGCCGGCAAACCCTCGTATGCCGATGCTTGAGGACATGAAGGTCATCATGGAGGCTGCGTACTACGGAACCTCGTTCAAGGAGGTCAAGGCACAGCGCAGGGCCGCGGCGCTGGAACAGATCGAATCAACCCGAGCAGCTGACGCCGCCCTGGTAGAAGAGACCTCACCTGCGCCTAAGGCCAGGAAGAGCCTGGGCCGCAAGAAGTAGTCGCTTCCCGGAGGCGAACACACAACGCAAAGCGCCCCTCCCCGGCATTGCCAGGAGGGGCGCTTCTGCATGATCTAGTGGAGATAATCGGAGGTAGCGCGTACCTACTTTTGCGATTCTACGCCCTCGGTGTACTCCCAGTGCCATGGCTCGTAGGAGCGGCTCGCCCAGTCAGGGAGGGCCCAGCCGAACGATGGCGCATTCGCGTGCAGCCACGCCCACTTTGCCTCCGACTGGTACGTGTCGGCGCAGATATCTATTGCATATCCCCAACCGTGGTTGGACAATCCCGGAGGTGCTGCAAACGAGCCGCGGGTCCTCTTCGCCGCGTACTGAGATTCTAGGTTGCGATATCCGTCAACGAGGCACATCGAGTGCCCGAAACGCTCCGTGTACGCCTCGTTGAGAGCAGTAAACGCAACCGCAGCCTCTGGCTGCAGGAGCTCACCGTCAACAACCTGGCAGAGTTCACTCTCCTTGAGCCCACCGTTCGATCCCGTGACGAGCTTGCTGCTGTCGCAGCCGCGGAGCACTTCTCGCTCTTCTGTACGGGAGGCCGTCAGGTAGGTACGTTCTTCCTCACTCACGCTCTGCGCAACCTCGGCAGGAATGGGTGCCGCCTTCTTGGTTCCACCCACCAAGTCAATCGCGGAAGGTCCCTGTGGCGCCACCTCAACAAGGTTCTGTTCTGCAGCGGCGGGTCCTTCAATGTCAGCACCGCCCGCGAGGATCGGAACTGCGACGGTGGCCAGACCGATCGATCCGAGTACGGCGAGGCGTGGGGCCCAACCGCTCTTGGTGGACGCAGTCGTGGAGGCGCCAGCCCCCGGGACTGACGTGGAGTTGTGCTCAGCAACCAGTTCAGCAAACGCAGACTCACTGAATGTGGACCCATCTGGGTCGTTGCCAGAGTAGGACACGGAGGAGGAAGGCGAGGCTGCGAATGAGATGTTGGTTGCCGAGGATTCGCTTGGAAGCACTACGGACGTCCCGGGAATCACGTTGAGCGGCTCGACCGGCATGACGTCGTGTTCAGGGCAGCGAGGAGCGAGGGTGTCCACCGGCTCTTCTCGGCCAGCGTGCAGGACGAGCGGTCCGGCCTCGTCATCATGGATTGTTCCTGCTGCTGCAATTCGTGCTTCGACCTGTGCCATGACGGCTTCGACCTCAGCGAGTACGTCCATCGTGTTAGTCGATGGCTCGACCGCCGCAGGAACTTGAGCGGGACGAGGTACAGGTACCGGCGCGAGGTGTTGTTCGACCTCTCGCGCCACAGGGGCGACCTGTTCCTGCGCCGCGGCGGGTGCTTGCACGTCCGAAACATGCGCTGGTGCATTGATCGGAGGGACCGCTGCAGCCGATGACAGTACGCGATGTGCGTGGACGTGCTCACCGGAAGGTTCGGGGTTGGCCGTGGTCTTGGTAGAGGCCGGGCTTGGAATTACGGTAGGTGTCGGCTCGTTTCCACGGGCCAGTTCACGTAGTTGTGCGCGAGTGAGTCCAGCGCCCGACGAATGTGGGCTGGTCGTTGCCTGCATGCTTGCTGCGGCGGGCACGCGAGGATTAACCGACGTGTGGACAGGAAGGGCGGTACCCAATGGAGGGGGAACCGGTGTGCCGACGTTTGCATTGGTCATCGCGCGAGAACTGCGGCGCGTTGGCAGGGCGTCAACCAGGTTCTTGGTCACTGGAGCCGCGATGGGGTTCACACGCGTAGCTGGCTCATTTTGCCCGAGTCCATTCTCGGAAGCAAAGTCCAGGGAACGTGCGGGAGGGGTCGCCAGACCGGTTGCTTGGCCGCTGCCCTCGTGCTCTCGAAGCGAGCGACGAGTAGGCAAGGCTGAAGCCGGGCGTGGCTGATCCACGGGCACTCCTTAACTAACTCTGTCCAGGTTGCGCGAGTGCAGTTGAAGACGGACTGAACTCACCAAGTTGTCCACCGCACACGCTCACAGGCGGCTCACGTGTTTCAACTTTCACGAACCACTACTTGGCACTTGACCCGCTACGGGCCAAAGTCCACCAACCCGTATGCACCCGAACTCGAGTCCAACAGGGCGCAGCATCCGCTCATGTGTGGAAATCTTGGAATAAACGCTTGTGCCAGCATAGCCAAATTGGCGGGTGAAACCAAGCCCCGCACATGGACTTTTACATGGGGATTTTCACCCCTTCCCACGTGCGAAATCCCTGCGACACGCGGGAGATCCTGCAGCTCGGATTCCGAGGGCATTGACTGGCGTTTTGCGAGGTCAATGGCTCGACACCCCAATCATCAAGCCATCGACGTGGCGAGAATCATATTTCGAGCGCTAGCGAGTGGGCTCCTCAAGCGTTACAGCCTTTGGGTGCGCTGCATGGAGTCCCTGACCTCCCCCACCAGCTCCTCGATAATGTCTTCAAGGAACACAACTCCTACCGTCTTACCATCCTTGAGGACCCGTGAGAGGTGCGCTCCCGAGTGCTGCATCGCCACGAGCGCCTCCTCGGCTTCGTCGCTATCACGGCTCACCGCAAGGTTGCGGTAACGGTACCGGGCAAGTGGCTGGTCGCGCTGCTCTCCGTGCGCGTGGAGGACATCCTTAAGGTGGACGTAGCCAATCACATCACCGCGCTCGTCGCGCACCGGGAAACGACTGAATCCAGTCTTTGCCACGAGCGCTTCGAGGTCACTGGGCGTGAAGCCGAGTGGGAGGGTAATCAAGTCGTCATTGGCGATCATGACCTCCTCGGCAGTCTTTGCAGAAAACTCAAGTGCACCGCTGAGCAGACCCTGTTCGTCCGCAAGCATGCCTTCAGCTTGCGAGTGTTCAAGGATCGACTGTACTTCCTGCGCCGTGAACGCACTCGAAACCTCGTCCTTAGGATCAACTCCGGCAAGCCGCACTGCGTGGTTGGCCAACCAGTTGAGGGTGACGATGATCGGCTTAACTAGGCGTCCAAAGACCACAAGGGGCGGGCCGAAGAGTAGAACCGACTTCTCCGGGCTGGAGACGGAAACGTTCTTCGGGACCATTTCACCGACAACAACGTGCAAGTACACAACAATCACGAGAGCAACCACGAACGCGATGGGGTGCACCAGAGCGTGCGGCACATTGATGACATCAAGCAACGGCGCGATGAGGCGCGCAACGGCAGGTTCTGCGACGACGCCAAGGCTGACAGAGCAGATGGTGACCCCCAACTGGCAGGCAGCAAGCATGAGGGACACGTGCTCCATCGCCCACAAGACAGTTTTTGCCCGGCGGTCACCTGCGGAGGCAAGTGGTTCTATCGAAGACCTGCGCGCAGACAGGATCGAGAACTCTGCCGCAACAAAGAACCCATTGCCTGCGAGCAGAAGAACTGCAATGACGATTGCTGCCCCAGTACTCATCACTCGGCCACCAATCGGACTCGGACACGCTCGACACGGCGTCCGTCCATCACCTCGACCATAAGCACCACGGCACGGTCGCCGAGGGCATTCTCGATTCGCACGCTGTCACCAATCTTGGGTACCTGCCCGAGCTCCTTCATAACTAGGCCACCGAGCGTCTCGTACTCAGGGCCTTCGGGTAGTGAAATCCCGGTCCGTTCCTCAAGCTCGTCTGGACGTAGCAGGCCGGGCACCCCCCAGGAGCCGTCTGAGGCCAGGAGGACACCCGAGCGCCGGGCATCGTGTTCATCCGCAACGTCCCCAACGAGTTCCTCAACCACATCTTCGAGGGTGACAACACCGGAGGTCCCTCCGTACTCATCGACCACGATGGCCATCTGCATGCCGAGGCCGCGAAGCTCCACGAGCAGTGGCCCCAGTTGAAGCGTCTCCGGGATCTGCGGCGCGTCGTCCATGAATGCCATGGCCGGCACAGATGAACGCTTCTCGTACGGCACGGCAATTGCCTTGCGCAGGTGAACAAGCCCGATGACCTCGTCTCGAGAATCACCAATGACAGGGAAGCGAGAGTGCCCCGTGGATCTGGCGAGGTGCACTACGTCCTGGGCAGTGTCCTCGCGAGACACCACCGCCATCCTCATGCGGTCAGTCATGACGTCCACCGCTGTCAGTTCGTTGAACTCAACCGCGTTGGTGATGAGCTGCGCAACCGATGAGTCCAACGTGCCCTGCTCCGCTGACCGTTGGACGAGGAAAGCAAGCTCCGTGGAGGAACGGGCGCCGGAAAGCTCCTCCTTGGGCTCGATTCCCATTTTGTGCAGGATCGCATTTGCGGAGCCGTTGAGGGCTAGGACGATCGGCTTGGCCAACACCGTGAAGATCCGTTGCAGAGGCACTACCAGCCGGGCAGTAGCCATCGGAGCGCTCAGCGCAAAGTTCTTGGGGATCAACTCTCCAAACAACATTGAGAAGAGGTTGACCACTATGAATGCCAAGACACCGGCCAAGACTCCGGCCGTGGCCTTCGTCAGCGTGGTGTCGCCCAGGGCGGAACTCAGCACCCGCACCAACGCGGGCTGAGTAGTGTAGCCAAGCAAAATCGTCGTTAATGTGATTCCAACCTGGCTCGACGAGAGTTCAGTGGAAAGGTGCTTGAGGGAGTGCTTGAGGCTCCGCGTGCGCCACCCGTCGCGCCTCTTACTGTCAGCTTCCGCGCCCTCGCCCGCAGTTGCGGGATCGATCGTGACGAGCGCGAACTCGGCGGACACGAAGATCGCGGTACCGATCGTGAGAAATACGCCAAAGGCGATGAGTAACCAATCATCCACGGGGCATCGCACTCCAAAGCATGGTTCCCCTCATGGACGCCTCGGCGTCCAGACAAACGAGCGGACGCGGCGCGGCCGCAACCCGGGAACCAATATGTCGAGGCAGATCAACAGGTGTCATAGTGGCTCTCATTTTAGGGGATTCACGCCTTGTCCTCACACCGGGCCTTAAGCCTTCACAGTTAATTTTCAGCGAATATCAAGCACTTTCCATTCTAGTTGTGCCAAAGTTTGAAGTATGAGTTACCAAAACGCGCACAATGACGCTTCCACGCGTCCGGGCATGGGGGCCACAATCCTCATTGTCGAAGACGAGCCAGCGATCGCAACGGCGATCGCTCAACGACTTACTTCTGAGGGCTGGCGCACCGAGGTTGCTCGGGACGGCCTCAGCGGGGTCGAGGCGGCAAACCGCATCAAGCCGGACGTCGTTGTTCTCGACGTGATGCTTCCCGGTATCGATGGCCTTGAAGTCTGCCGTCGCATCCAAGCGGAAAACCCCGTCCCAGTGCTCATGCTGACCGCACGCGATGACGAGACCGACATGCTCATTGGTCTCGGTGTCGGAGCGGACGATTACATGACCAAGCCGTTCTCCATGCGCGAGCTCGTTGCGCGACTCAAGGCGCTCCTGCGCCGTGTCGACCGCGCAGCACAGGCCTCGAACACGAGTGGCGCCGACGCGTTGATCACCGTGGGCGACGTGGTCATTGACCGCGCCCAGCGGCGAGTGCACCGCGGCGAGGAAGAGATCCACCTGACCCCCACGGAGTTTGAACTCCTGGTCATGCTCGCAAGTTCACCCAAGACCGTGCAGACCCGTGAGCACCTCCTTGCGGAGGTCTGGGATTGGGTCGACGCGAGTGGCACGCGCACCGTGGACTCCCACATCAAGGCACTGCGCCGGAAGCTTGGTGCGGACCTCATCCGCACCGTGCACGGTGTCGGTTACGCGTTTGAGCCGCCAGCTCAATGACGGACGCCCCCGGTTCCGGAAAGCGGATCCACACCCCCTCGCTACCCGACATGCGTCCGCTAGATCGCATGCGGTCGATGAAGGCGAAACTATCCATCATTGTGGTGGTTTCAGTGACACTCGCTGCGTTTATTACGTGGCTGGGTCTGCGCTCCGGACTGGGACCGACCAAGACGTTCCCACTGGCGATCTCGTTTTCACTCGCGTTCACGCTGCTCATCTCCCGTGGCATCACGTCTCCCCTGCGAGAGATGACGGCCGCGGTCCGGGCAATGGCAGCCGGCGACTATTCCCAGCAGGTCAGGGCCACGTCGCGGGACGAGGTCGGGCAGCTGGCCGAGGCCTTTAATTCGATGTCCGCGGAGATCGCCCACGCTGACCAGATTCGCCGAGATGTGATCGCGAACGTCTCGCACGAGCTGCGGACGCCGGTTGCCGCGCTGCACGCGCAACTCGAGAACCTTGTGGATGGCGTAGTCGAGCCGACCCCTGCAACCCTGAATACGGCTTTGGTCCAGACGGAACGCTTGTCCCGCCTGATCTCGTACTTGCTTGACCTGTCCCGGATTGAGGCCGGAGCCGCGGAGCTCAAAATCGTACCGATTCCGCTCATGGATTTCCTTGACGACGCCGTGGGATCGCTGACCATGCTGGACGCCGGAAAGAACATCGACTTCGTTGTTGACGTCCAGCCGGCGGAACTCGAACTTCACTCAGACCCGGAGCGGCTGCGTCAGATCGTGACCAACCTGGTGCAGAACTCCATTCGCCACTCCCCCTATGGCGGTTCGGTCACGGTGACTGCGCGGCAGGAGGGCACCGAGGTTGTCCTTGAGTTCCTTGATGAGGGCCCCGGTATCCGCAAGGAAGACCGCGAGAAGATCTTCCAACGCTTTGCGCGCGGCGGCGCCAACGCGACGATCGTCAACCACCCCACCTCTGGCGGCACGGGCATTGGCCTCGCGATCGTGCGCTGGGCTGTGGACCTGCACGGCGGGACTGTGCGCGCTCTGGATGCGCTCCACGGTGCACGAATCCAGATTCGCCTACCGCAGTCACACGCCGTGCTGAGTACAGATGATGTGGCCTCTCAGTAATACCTCTCGGTGTAGTTCCGCTTGGTTACCGCAGAACTAGCGGTTCCAGCACCCACCGCTGATCTACTTGTTATAGGGAATCTATAACAGTAGGCTAAGGGTATGAGTCAGAACACACCTGCGCACGAAGAGATCCGCTTTTCGCACCTGACCAAGCGCTTCGGGACCCTCACTGCTGTCAACGACCTCTCCTTCACGGTCGCCCCCGGACGCGTGACTGGGTTCCTCGGGCCGAACGGGAGCGGAAAGACCACGACCCTACGCATGCTCCTTGGGCTGAGCAAGCCCACGGCGGGCACTGCAACGTTCGGGAACACCCGCTACGCCGACCTCAAGCACCCATCGCGCACGGTCGGCGCCGCTCTCGACGCCTCGAGCTTCCACCCGGGCCGAACGGCGCGCGATCACCTCCGCGCCTACGCTCCACTCACTGGTGCCAGCGACGCCTGGATCGCCGAGCTCCTTGCACTCGTCGGGCTCAGCAGCGCCGCCACAAAGCGTGTTGGCGAGTTTTCGCTCGGCATGACTCAGCGCCTTGCGCTCGCATCCGCACTGCTCGGAGACCCCGAATATCTGGTCCTCGATGAGCCCGCAAATGGGCTCGACCCGCAGGGCATCCGGTGGCTGCGCGAGTTCCTGCGCCACCTGGCCGCATCGGGAAAAACAGTCCTCGTGTCCAGCCACATCCTGTCCGAGGTCCAGCAGTCTGTTGATGACGTAGTCATCATCGCTGAGGGCACCCTTCGCTTCGCCGCTCCCATCGCTGAACTCCACCAGTTCGCGCGCCCTCGGGTTCGTCTGCGCTCCCCTCAGGTCACTGCGGCCGCCGAACTGGCGGCCCGCTCGGGCTGGCAGGTCACGCAGGAGGATGGTGCGTTCGTGATTTACGACGAGTCCCTCACCTCTGTGGGCACGGCAGCTTTTGCTGCGGGCTTGGAAATCCACGAGCTCGCCGATCTGACCGAGCCTCTCGAGGAGTCCTTCCTGAGGCTGACTGCGCCGAGCGACAAGAACGCATCGGAAGCGGACGCCGTGGGACCGGAAGGTACTGCCGCACAATCTGGCGATCCCCACGGCCCAACTCACACCACGGAGGCACGCGCATGACCGCCCTGCTCGTATCCGAGTACCGCAAGTTCACGTCCACTCGCCTGTGGTGGGTTCTGCTGATCATCATGGCTGTATATATGGGAATGACCGCAGGAGGACTAGCATTCAGCTACACGATGTCCCCCAGCCAGTCGGGGCCACCCATGGATCCGTCTAGGGTGCCTGAGCTCGTCTACACCACGGCCGCTTCCTTGGGCTACGCCTTCCCGGCTCTGATCGGTGTGCTCGCCTTTGCCGGCGAGTTTCGACACAAGACGATCTCACCGACCTTCCTGGCCACCCCTAACCGCACCAAGGTCTTGCTGGCAAAGATGGTCTCGGCGCTTCCCATGGGGTTCATTTACGGCTTGGTGGGAACCGCCGCTTCTGTTCTAGCTGGGGCTGCGATCTTAAAGCTGAACAACCTAGACCCTCTTCTCGGGCATGGCCACACATGGGAGATCATCGCCCGCTCGGTGCTCGCCCTGACCGTTTGGCTTGTGGTGGGCGTGGCGCTTGGCGCGCTACTCACCAATCAGGTCGCAGCAATCGTCACGCTCTTGGTCTTCACGCAGTTCATCGAACCGATCGCTCGGATCACCCTCGCAACGACCTCGTGGGGTGAGAATGTGGCCAAGTTCCTACCGGGCTCTGCCGGCGATGCCATTGCAGGCGGTTCCCTGTACTCCGCCATGAGCACGGGGACACTCCTGCCGATGTGGGGTGGTGTCGCGGCGCTCCTCGGCTACGCGGCGCTCTTCGCCATCATTGGGCGCGCGACTGTTCTCGGCCGCGATATCGGCTAAACACGCTCGGTCTTGGGCCCAGCCATTCGGTCCACTGCCACCGCTCCTATGTGAGGTCGTGACCGCGGTCCGCATGTCGTTCACAGAACTTTCTCGCGCCGCGTCCACTTGGCTGAGTGCCGTGAGTGATCGGACCCTCGGCCTTGCCCTCGATCACACCACACGGATTTCGCTGCAAGCGAACAGGCAGTAGGACCCCCGGTTCGGGCGCCCGGTTTGCCGCAAGGCTGGCAAAACTATACTGACCGCGGCGAAAAACACCCCTGACTTTACCCGTAGGCCGGGCGCACATTACCTAGGTTTTACCCGTCCGCTCTTCACCCGCGAAAGACCCTTCGCCGGGTCTTCAAACGTGACGAACTTGTCCACACACATAGGCCTTTAGGCCCTAACCTTAGAGTGATAGCCGCCATGATGACGGCGGGCAAACAATGCGAAAGTGGGCGATCCCTCAGTGACCTCCAATGCTGACTCAAAGTCGATCGGCACGGACGGTGCAGCCTTCGGCGCCAACGAATGGCTTGTCGACGAGCTCTACGATCAGTACCTCGAAGACAAGAACTCCGTTGACCCGGCTTGGTGGGAGTTCTTCAAGGACTACACCCCCTCCGTAGGAGCACCCCAGGGCAGGGAAGCCAGCAGCTCTACTCCTGCGCCCGCCGACTCGGCACCAGCCACCTCGCCAGTTCCAACCAATGCACCAAAGGCCCCACGCGTGACTATGACCGATTCACCAGAAACCCCGCTCCCCGTCAACAACCTTTCTCAGGCGGGCGCTCAGGCAGCAGCACAGGCAGCAACCGTCGCTGCGCACGCTGCGGCTGCCGAGCAGTCAGAGCGTCCAGTTGCAACAGCACAGCCAGCGACCGCTCCCTACGCCGATCAGGGTGTACGGACGGCAGCAGCATCCGACGACGACACCCCAGACAACGTCGAGAAGCTTCGCGGCCCAGCTGCGCGCCTCATCAAGAACATGGAGTCGAGCCTCGAGGTGCCTACCGCCACCTCGGTTCGTGCCATCCCGGCCAAACTTATGGTCGACAACCGCATCGTGATTAACAACCACCTCGTGCGCACCCGCGGTGGCAAGGTCTCGTTCACGCACATCATTGGCTTTGCACTCGTCGAAGCACTCCGAGAAATGCCAGCAATGAACGCCGGCTACCTCGAGTCCGAGGGCAAGCCCGCAATGCTCACCCCCGCGCACGTCAACCTCGGCCTGGCAATCGACATCCAGAAGCCAGACGGAACCCGTCAGCTCCTCGTGCCTGCCATCAAGAAGGCCGACACCATGGACTTTGCAGAGTTCGTGGCCGCGTACGAGGCCGTCGTTCGCAAGGCACGCGCCGGCAAGCTCGAGGTCTCAGACTTCCAGGGCGTCACCGTATCGCTGACCAACCCAGGCACAATCGGCACGGTCCACTCCGTCCCACGCCTCATGAAGGGACAGGGTGCCATCATTGGTGTTGGCGCGATGGACTACCCAGCGGAGTTCGCTGGCGCGTCCACCGAGCAACTCGCCAAGATGGGCATCTCCAAGGTCCTGACGCTTACCTCGACTTACGACCACCGCATCATTCAGGGCGCCCAGTCGGGTGACTTCCTGCGCATCATTAACAACAAGCTCCTCGGACTGGATGACTTCTACGACCGCGTATTTGCTGCGCTGCGTATCCCTTACGAGCCAGTCCGTTGGGTCCGCGACAACACGGTTGACGCAGACACCGAGGCCGAGAAGCCAGCACGCATCGCTGAACTCATCCACGCCTACCGCTCGCGCGGTCACTTCATGGCGGAGACCGACCCACTCGCATACCGCCAGCGCAAGCACACTGACCTCGACATCCAGACCCACGGGCTGACGTTCTGGGATCTCGACCGCACGTTCCCAACCCGCGGGTTCGGCGGCAAGCCAAAGGCGACCCTGCGCGAGATCCTTGGTCTGCTGCGCGACTCGTACTGCCGCACCGTGGGCGTTGAGTACATGCACATCGCCGACCGCGCTCAGCGCAAGTGGCTGCAGGAACGCCTCGAGGCCGGCTACGAGCGCACCCCGCGCGAAGAGCAGCTGCGCATCCTCCGCCGCCTGAACTCCGCAGAGGCGTTTGAAACCTTCCTCCAGACCAAGTTCGTGGGCCAGAAGCGCTTCTCGCTCGAGGGCGGCGAGTCGGTCATTCCTCTTCTCGACGCGATCCTGACAGGTGCCGCGGAGGCGAACCTCGACGAGGTGGCCATCGGCATGGCTCACCGTGGCCGACTGAACGTGCTCGCGAACATCGCAGGCAAGAGCTACGGCCAGATCTTTGCCGAGTTCGAGGGCAACCTCGACCAGCGCACCTACCAGGGCTCCGGTGATGTCAAGTACCACCTGGGCACTGAGGGTGTCTTCACCGCCGAGAGTGGCGCCACCACCAAGGTCTCGCTCGCTGCTAACCCATCGCACCTCGAGGCAGTCGACCCCGTGCTTGAGGGAATCGTCCGCGCCAAGCAGGACCGCATCGACCTAGGTGGAGATGGCTTCTCCGTCATGCCGATCCTGATTCACGGTGACGCCGCATTCGCGGGCCAGGGTGTCGTCATGGAGACCTTGAACCTGTCCCAGCTGCGAGGTTACCGCACGGGTGGAACGATCCACGTGATCATCAATAACCAGGTCGGATTCACTACCGGTCCCGCGAACTCCCGTTCGACCTTCTACTCAACCGACATTGCCAAGGGTTACCAGACTCCGATCTTCCACGTGAACGGAGACGACCCAGAGGCTGTCGTCCGCGTTGCTCGACTCGCGTTTGAGTACCGCGAAGAGTTCAACCGCGACGTCATCATCGACATGGTCTGCTACCGCCGCCGCGGCCACAACGAGGGCGATGACCCATCGATGACCCAGCCAATGATGTACAACCTGATCGAGCAAAAGCGCTCGGTTCGTACGTTGTTCACTGAGACGCTTGTATCTCGCGGCGATATCTCTGTTGCTGAGGCTGAGGAAGTCCTTCAGGACTACCAGGCACAGCTCGAGCGCGCGTTCACTGAGACCCGTGACGGTGGCTTCATGCCTCCAACCGATTCTGAGGCCGTTGCAGGCCTGGAGCGGCCGGAGTCGCAGCGCGAAGACGCCGGCACGATGGTGGGTTGGCAGACCGCGGTTCCGCAGTTCATGCTCGACCGTATCGGGGACGCACACCTCAACCCACCCGCAGGGTTCACTGTGCACCCCAAACTTCAACAGCTCTTGGAGAAGCGCCACCACATGTCCGCCGAGGGTGGCATCGACTGGGGCTACGCGGAGCTCATCGCGTTCGGTTCGCTCCTCATGGAGGGGACACCGGTCCGCCTCGCCGGCCAGGACTCTCGCCGCGGCACGTTCGTCCAGCGCCACGCCGTGCTGCACGACCGCAACACGGGTGCCGAGTGGACTCCGCTGCTGTACCTCTCGGCCGACCAGGCCAAGTTCTGGGTCTACGACTCCTCGCTCTCTGAGTACGCCTGCCTCGGCTTCGAGTACGGCTACTCGGTTGAGCGTCCAGACGCTCTCGTGCTATGGGAAGCCCAGTTCGGTGACTTCATCAACGGCGCTCAGACCGTCATCGATGAGTTCATTTCCTCCGCTGAGCAGAAGTGGTCGCAGCACTCGTCCGTGGTCATGCTCCTGCCTCACGGTTACGAGGGCCAAGGTCCGGACCACTCGTCCGCCCGCATCGAGCGCTTCCTGCAACTGTGCGCTGAGAACAACATGACGATCGCACACCCGAGCTCGCCTGCAAACTACTTCCACCTGCTGCGCCGCCAGGCGTACATCCGACCACGCCGTCCACTCGTTGTCATGACGCCCAAGTCAATGCTTCGTCTGCGTGCCGCTGCGTCGGCGCCTGAGGAGTTCACCTCGGGTACGTTCCGCGAGATCATCGGCGACGATGCTGCAGCGGCACGTGCGGCTCAGGGCACCCGGATCGACCGCGTTCTCCTCTGCTCGGGCAAGGTCTACTACGACCTCCTCGCCCAGGCGGAGAAGAGCAACGTCAAGAACGTAGCGATCGTCCGGCTCGAGCAGCTGTACCCGCTCGCTTCCGACCAGATCGCCGAGGCGCTTGCTCCGTTCGGTGACGCTGAGGTTGTCTGGGTCCAGGATGAGCCGGAGAACCAGGGTGCCTGGCCGTTCCTCGCAGCTCACCTGCCAGGCGACCTTGGTCGCCCAGTTGGCGTAGTTGCACGGCCTGCCTCCGCATCTCCTGCGGTTGGTACGGCTAAACTGCACAAGCAGGAGCAAAACAGCCTGATCGAGCGGGCACTGGCTCGCTGATCTACTGACACTTAGTTGTCTGCTGGCTAATCGTGACGTGTCGGGTCACCACGGATTGCTTCCGTGGTGACCCGACTTGTTTGTCCACATCTTTGAGGAGTACCCCGTGAGCGCATCCGAACTTCGTATCTGCGCGGTTGGTGACGAACTGTTGTCCACAGTGGGAGATGCCCGCGCGCTGGGTTGGCTGGGACGCGTCGTTGCAAGGACCCGCACGGACGCCGCCACCGTTCTCCTGCCCCTGTCTGTTCCGGGCGAGACCACAACGGGGCTGTCTGCACGCTGGGAGGACGAGTTCAACCGTCGCGTCATTTCGGCTCCGGATGTGGATCAGCGTCTCGTTATTTCGCTGGGTCACAACGACATTGTTGCGGGCCTGTCGGTGGCGCGGTCGCGCCTGAACTTGGCGAACATCCTCGACATCGCGGATGAGCGGCGAATTTCGACGTTCGTGGTGGGGCCTCCACCCACAGTTCCGCACCGCGCTCGCGAGATCGAGGAACTGTCTGCGGCGTTTGCGGACGTTGCCCAGCGACGCCGCGTGCCGTTTGTGGATACGTTTACCCCGCTCGTGGACCACGAGCAGTGGAACTCCGACCTCGCGGTGAACCGTGGCCCGTTCCCAGGCCAGGCCGGATACGGCCTGATGGCTTGGTTGGTGCTGCACTCGGGCTGGCACACCTGGCTGGGCCTGCCTGAGGACGTTTAGTCCCTCATATTCTTGGGGCTCGGGGCCGGATTCTCGACGATTCACGTCTGTTCCGGCGCCCCACCCGTCTTCCTGTGGTCGCTTTTGACCTAGATCGCGATACCAGCTGAGCGGAGTTGCACCGAGAGGTCCTGCGGGTTGGAAGAGGCGCTTAGCGCGTCCGCGTAGGCGACCTTACCTGCGCTGATGAGCTTGAACAGATGCTGGTCGAACGTCTGCATCTTGTAGTACTCGCCCTCGGCGATGAGGTCCGTAATGGGTGGGTTCTCGCCCGGGTTGACGATCGCCTCTGCTGTGCGCCCGGTGTTGACCATGACTTCCGTGACCGCGCATCGTCCCGCGCCGTCTGCGGTGCGCACGAGACGCTGAGACACGATCCCGCGCAGGGGCTGCGCGAGTGCCATGCGAATCTGCTGCTGTTCCTCCGCAGGGAAGAAGTCAACGATTCGGTTGATCGTTTCCTCGGCGTTGTTGGTGTGCAGGGTTGAGAACACGAGGTGACCGGTCTCCCCCGCTTGGAGCGCAGCGCGGACAGTTTCCGGGTCACGCATCTCACCGACCATGATCACGTCGGGGTCCTGGCGCATCGCCGCGCGTAGAGCAGTGTTGAAGTCGGCTGTATCGTGTCGAACCTCGCGCTGCGAGATGATCGCCTTCTTGTCGCTGTGCAGGATCTCGATCGGGTCTTCGATCGTCACGATGTTGACCTCGCGCAGTGTGTTGACCAGGTCAACCATGGACGCAAGAGTCGTACTCTTTCCCGATCCTGTTGGGCCCGTGACCAGCACGAGGCCACGCGGTTCGAGCGCCAGTTCGCCGATGACCTCCGGCAGGGAGAGGTCTGCGAGCGTCTTTGCTCCTTCTGCCACTTGGCGGAAGACCATGCCAACGGTTCCGCGCGCTTGGTATGCGTTGACGCGGAATCGACCGGTGTCTTCGAGTTGGAACGCGAAGTCCGCCTCGTGCGTCTGTTCAAACTGCACAAGTTGGTTTTCCGGGAGGACCTCGGAGAGCATGCTCACGGTGTCCTCGGGCGTGAGTTCAGGAACCTGCAGTCGCCGCAGCCGGCCGTCGAGTCGAACTCTCGGCGCAGACCCCGCCTTGACGTGGAGGTCCGAGCCGCCGGACGCCGCGAGTGCTTTGAGAAGTGGGGTAATTGACTGTCGTTGGTTCACATCAGGATTATCGGCACACGGCCCGATTTCTTGACCAACCTGTGGTGTGAAAGTCCCAGAATATGCCGCATCGCTCCCTACCGGCGGTGGCTCGCGCGTGTGATCTTTGGCAGTGCATTTCTTCGCTGGCGGGCTTTATGGAAAAATGGTTGAGGGCGTGTGTCTATGCACACGCGTAAACATGTGAGCCAAAGCTGTTGAACGGTAGTGCCGTTGTTCCGCAAGGACATCTCGGTTTACGGGTTCATCCCACTGGGGAGCATGCCTTCAATAAAAGGAGATCACTATGAGCAAGCGCGGTCGTAAGCGTCGCAGCCGTGCCGGTAAGGGCGCAAACCACGGCAAGCGTCCAAACACCTGAGTTCGGCGTTTTGACGAAGAGCCACAGAACGAAACCTCGTTCTGTGGCTCTCTCTTTTTCTCCACGGGACTTCAGATAGGCTCAGTTCTATGGCACGCCCACTCCCCCACACTCTCTCTTCGCTGCCGCTGCGCTCGTCCTCGCCGTTGGCACCCTCACGTCATGTTCGGCAGAGGCTGACCACGCCGCGTCCCCATCAGCGCTGTCCGCTTCTGCCCCTCACGGACTTGCCGTGCCGCAGCGGTCGGATCAGGAGATCGCCCGTTCTTGGGTGTCGAGCACAGTGGTTGAGAATCCCAGCCCCGTGCTCGTCGAGCAGGACGGCACGCTCTCACTCTCGGTTGCGTGCGTTGCCGAGGATGGTGGCGAGTTGACCTACACGGTTTCGACCGGGTCGCCAGAACTCGCGCACAAGTCCGCTGGGCTCGGCGCGAAAAGGTCTACAGATTCGTTCGCCGAGGTGTCCTCGGGCCGCACCGTGTGCGATGGAACCGTCACCACCGTCGACATCGCCGTGCCCGCGCAGTCCGCGGTCCTGCTGCACACCCAGCCCACTAGCGCGGGCGTCGCCTCCGGCTTCGCAATCCTGACCCGCCCCTGACACGCACTGATGGGCCACACCCGAGGGTGTGGCCCATCAGCTTTGTCTGTGTATCGTCCCCATTATCGACGATTCACCTGCGCCGCTGGAGCATCTACGGTCCCAGCCGGGCTGGTTGAGATGTGCGAACGCAACGCGACTCGATCGTCGAAAATGAGGTGAAGCCGCGCGCCGTTAGGCGCGGACGGATCAGGCCTCGTAGCGCACCGAGGTAAACTGGGCGCGGATGCGAATGCGTAGTTCCTCCGGTGCCTGCTCAGCGCAAGAACGCTTGAGTGCTCCGCGGATGAGCTCGTCGATCGACATCTCGGCAAGGCACGGGCTGCATTCAGCTACGTGAGCGCGCATGCGTGCCGCATCGGCCTCGGTCATCTCGGAGTCGAGATACTCGTAGATGTGCTCGGCTACGTTCTCGCACTCGTTGCTTGTGGGTACGTGACCGTGGTCGTTGGAGTGGGAGTGCTCGGTCATCGTGCGTCCTTTTCCGAACCTGTCGTGCTGGTGGATTTCGAGTCTTTCTCGGAGAAGCCTCGGTCGGCTGCGTAGTCGCGGAGCTTGTCCCTCAGCTGTGCTCGCCCTCGGTGCAGGCGGGACATCACTGTGCCAATCGGGCTACCCATGATCTCGGCGATTTCCTTGTACGGGAAGCCCTCAACGTCCGCCAAGTACACCGCAATGCGGCGGTCCTCCGGCAGTTCCTGCAGGGCACGCTTGATGTCCGAATCGGGAAGGCGCTCAAGCGCTTCCGCCTCTGCGGACTTGAGCCCGGTCGAAGTGTGTTCCGCCGCGCGCGCGATCTGCCAGTCCTCGATGTCGTCCGAGTGTGACTGTTGAGGTTCGCGCTGCTTCTTGCGGTAGCTGTTGATGTAGGTGTTGGTGAGGATCCTGTAGAGCCACGCTTTGAGGTTTGTGTCAGGGCGGTACTGGTGGAAGGCTGCGAACGCTTTTGCAAACGTCTCTTGGAGTAGGTCCTCGGCGTCCGAGGGATTGCGCGTCATGCGCATCGCCGCGGAATACATCTGGTCGAGGTAGCCCAGCGCGTCGCGTTCGAAGCGGAGCGAGCGCTCTGCATCGGTCTCGCTTTCGGGCGCGCGGACCACTGCCTCGCCGGGCTCAATCTCAAGGTCATCCTCGAACGCTGCTGCCGGCGTTTTCGACGCCGGGTTCTCTTGCGCTATGGGATGGTCTTTGGATCGCGTGGCAGGCACGAGGACAGACTCAGGGTGCTGGTTCAGCTCATCGGTGGACATCACCATAGAGCCTACGGTGTGGGACCGACCAATGCCCAGTTCTGTAGTCAACTGTGGCGAGATCGAGCGGTCCAAAATTGCGGAAGTCACACCATGTTCAACCGCACCGTCGTCCGCTTTATTTCGTGACGTCGTATCCATTTGGCCCGGGGCGCGTCGGCATCCACCCTGTACACCTCGCACGCGGCGACTATTGTGTAAGAAACGACTCGTCGAACATTGGAGTTACTGGAATGATGTTGCGCAAAGTTGCCCGCCCACTCCTTGCCACGTGGTTCATCCACGACGGCTACAACGCTGTACGCCACCCCTCCGAGCACGTCGAAGCCGCACGCGAACCCCTAGCCAAGGCAACGGGCCTCATTGGCATGGACCCACTCGATGACAAGACCGTCAAGCGCATAGTCCAGTTCCAGGGTGCCGCTACCGTTGCGCTTGGTGGCGCGCTCGCACTGTCGAAGACGCCTCGCACTGCGGGCCTCCTGCTCGCACTGTCCACTGTTCCTCAGGTTGCCGTGCGCGCTCCGCGCTCCGTGGCGGACCTTCGTTCTCCGCAGGTCTCTGGCCCGTTCGTGTCCAAGCTGGGTGCGCTCGGCGCCGCCCTACTCGTGGCGGCGGACACCGCAGGCCAGCCCTCCATGGCGTGGCGAGTCCAAAAGGCGCGAACAGAACGGCGCGAGGTGGCCGCGGCCGCGAGCGCTACCAAGGCCTAGCGGTATCTGCCGCTTCGTGCGTGGTGGGGCGGCGAGGCTGAGCGTGGTGGAGCGTGGTTATGGACCGTCCGGAGTAGCCCTCTTGGCACGCGGTTCTGCTCCGCGAGACCGCACCGCTGCTGGCACTGGCGATCTACTAGGCTGGTGGCATGACTGACGCACTCACCTCCACTCCTTCCGTTGCGCTCTGGCCAGCACCCCTCGCGGGATCGGAACCTTTGGACGCCTTGGTGCCGGTTCCCGGGTCAAAATCGCTGACCAACCGGTACCTCGTGTTAGCTGCTCTAGCCGACGGACCGAGCGTGGTGCGTGGGACTCTCGCGTCACGGGACTCCGACCTCATGATTGCCGCGCTGCGGCAGCTCGGGGCAATCATTGAACCCGGTGAGCACAAGGGTGAGTACCGTGTCACTCCGCTGACGGTTGGCACCGATGTGGGCGAGGTCCATATCGATTGTGGTCTGGCCGGCACAGTCATGCGCTTCATCCCCGCAGTGGCATCGCTCGTTGTGGGTCGCATCGTCATCGATGGTGACGAGGGCGCCCGCGTGCGCCCGATGCTCCCCATCATCAGCGGACTGCGCGATCTGGGGGTCAACGTCAACGACCTCTCGAATGGCTTCCTGCCCTTCGAAATCGACGCGCGCGGCGAGGTCCCCGGCGGAGACATCACCGTGGATGCGTCGGGCTCAAGTCAATTCGTATCGGGCCTACTTCTTGCCTCGAGCCGATTTGACCAGGGTGTGCGGCTCACCCACGAGGGTGTCTCCCTCCCATCGCTCCCGCACGTTGATATGACCGTCAAAGTCCTGGGCGAGGCTTCTGTCAACGTTGAACAGCCTTCACGCACTCAGTGGTACGTTGCCCCTGCGCCGATCCGTGCACGGGATGTAGATATCGAGCCTGATCTCTCCAACGCCACACCGTTCATGGCAGCGGCGCTCGTGGCGGGAGGAACAGTGCACATCCCAGCCTGGCCCAGCCAGACCACGCAGCCCGGCGCACTTGCTCCTAGGATCTTTGAACGCATGGGTGCCACGACCTCGCTTGAAAACGGTGTCCTCACGATCAGCGGCACGGGTGCAATCACCGGTGCCGGTGACCTCGACCTTTCGGCAGCGGGTGAACTCGCCCCGACCTTTGCAGCACTGGCGGCGCTCGCCGACTCGCCCACCACAATCACCGGAATCGCACACCTGCGCGGTCACGAAACCGACCGCTTGGCTGCACTGTCGGCCGAGATCAACGCGTTGGGTGGCAAGGTCACCGAACTCGAGGACGGCCTGCAGATCGAGCCAGCCCCGCTGCATGGAGGCGTGTTCCACACCTACCACGATCACCGAATGGCCACCGCAGGTGCGATCATTGGACTGAGGACACCTGATGTCCTCGTGGAAAACATTGCGACGACCGGCAAGACCCTGCCAGGGTTCGACGCGATGTGGCAGGCCATGCTCGACCAGCACGCCTAACCGCACACTTAACGAAACAGGAAGTATGACGCCACGAATCTTTGACGAGTCGGACTTTTCTTCACGGCCCGGAAAGCGAAATTCGCGCCCGCGCTCAAAGAACCGCCCAGACCACAAAGATGCTGTGCCCGGCTTTATCACCGGCGTGGACCGCGGACGATACACCGTGCTGGTGGATGAGGACGGTCCCGACGAGCGCACGATCACGGCAATGAAGGCGCGTGAACTCTCTCGAGATCGCATCGTGTGCGGCGACCGCGTGGACATGGTCGGAGACGTCTCCGGCGACGAGGGGACCCTCTCCCGGATCGTGCGCATCACAGAACGCGCCACCGTCCTGCGTCGCACAGCCGATGACACCGACCCATACGAGCGCATCATCGTGGCCAACGCAGACCAGTTGGTCATCGTCACCGCCCTTGCCAACCCTGAGCCCCGTACCCGCATGATCGATAGGTGCGTCGTCGCGGCGTATGACGCCGGCATGGAGGCGGTCCTGTGCCTCACCAAGGCCGACCTGGCTTCCCCCGAGGAGCTACGCAACCTCTACGAACCCGTGGGCGTCAAGGTCCTCGTCACGTCGCTCGCCTCCGAGCAGGCACCAAGTGAGGACTTCGTGCCCTCTGAACTCCACGACCTCGATGCCGTGCGGACACAGCTCGCAGGCAAGACCTCTGTGTTCGTGGGTCACTCGGGTGTGGGCAAGTCAACGCTGGTCAATGCCCTCGTACCGGACGCCTTCCGTGCAACCGGTCGGGTCAACGACGTAACTGGCCGTGGCCGCCACACCTCCACCTCCGCTGTGGCCCTGCGCCTCCCCCAGTTCACACCTGCAGACTCCAAAGAAGCGCAGTCCGGCTGGGTCATCGACACTCCCGGTGTCCGCTCCTTTGGGCTCGCTCACATCGACCTTGACCGCGTCCTCGCAGCTTTCGAGGACCTCGAAGAAATCGTCGAGGATTGCCCCCGCGGGTGCACGCACCTGGAGTCAGCGCCAGACTGCGCGCTCGACGAGTGGCTCGAGCGAGCACAGAAGAACGAGACCGACGAAGACGACCTGACAGTATCGTCGAGAATCAAACGCATTGAGTCGCTCCGGCGACTCCTAGCGGCACGCCCCGAGTAGCCGCGATTTTCCGCGGACCAGTGGGCGGGCCGCGCCAAAGAATGTTTGATGCTCACGATATGTTTAGGCCATGACCTCTTCGCGTTATGACGACGACCTGCGCCTCGCCCTTATCCTCGCCGACCAAGTGGATTCCATTACGATGTCCCGGTTCAAGGCGATCGACCTCAAGGTGGAGTCCAAGCCAGACACCACCCCGGTAACGGACGCGGACCGTACGGTAGAGGAAGTCATCCGCGCACAGCTCTCTCGGTCCCGCTCGCGTGACGCGATCGTCGGCGAGGAGTACGGCACCACTGGCCATTCCTCGCGCCGCTGGATCATTGATCCCATCGATGGCACCAAGAACTTTGTACGCGGAGTCCCCGTGTGGGCAACGCTCATCGCACTCGCGGAGGGCGACGACATCGTCGTGTCAGTCGTTTCGGCCCCCGCACTCAACCGTCGCTGGTGGGCCGCCAAGGGCGCAGGAGCCTGGACTGGGCGATCCCTCGCTAACGCAACTCGCCTTTCAGTGTCCAAAGTCGCACGCATCGAAGACGCCTCGATTTCTTATGCGTCACTCAACGGCTGGAAGGACCTCGGCCTCTACAACCAGTTCCTAAGTCTGACCGACGAGGTCTGGCGCTCACGCGCCTACGGTGATTTCTGGTCCTACATGCTCGTGGCTGAGGGGGCTGTGGACGCCGCGATGGAGCCCGAGCTCGAGCTCTACGACATGGCGGCGCTCGTGGCGATCGTGACCGAGGCCGGAGGAACCTTCACGTCCGTGGACGGCAACTACGAGGGCCCGTGGGGGCCAAACGCAGTGGCAAGTAACGGCCTACTGCACAGGGACATCCTTGAGCGACTCACGCCCACCATGCCGGCAACCGGTGACGACGCCTGGGAGTGACGGCATGCGCGGCTGAGCCATGCAGCCGGAGCACGGTCAAAACCTCTCGTGAGGAAGTAGCCGCGTCAGCGCGGAATATCGGCAATCTCTGAGGTTGCGTACCACAGCAGTTCGCGCTCGAAGAGCGAGTCGATTGCTTCGTCCTTCCCCTCAAACATGCCCTGCACGTCGCCGGCGGCCTCTGCTTCATCCACATGAACGCACGCGATCTCGACGCCCTTAAGTGGTTCGAGTATCTGAACGGCGGACGCGGACAGCTCTTCCTCGTCGGAACCTGGGACCGCTGGGCCAACCGCCGCATCCGGGACATCAACCGAGATGATCAGCCGAAGCCACGGGACGTCCGGGTTGGCAGCAATGAGCATGAGTGAGTCCGCAGCGGCGGCAAGGTGAGCACCGTACTCGACCTCTTCAATGTCCGTGACGTCCTCGGCCGCGTACTGCGCCACGAGTTCCTTGGTCGCGGTGTGCGCACGCCGTGGCTCTAGGTCGATGGTCGATCCCGCCACGGTGTCGAGCTCGTTCAGGGTGGCAGGAACATAGATTCGCATGTCTTAAGTGTGCCATCTTCCCGCGCACAAGCGTGACTTGGGGCCTTCAGGCCAAGGTGGCATGCCGGTTCAGGAACCAAAGCCGTTCGAGATCAGTTGGGCGAGCGAGCGAAAGTCGCTCGAGAGGCCCGAGGCCTTTCCCTCTGTGACCGCGACGCCCGTATTCATGGCGGCTTCCGCTGTTGCGGGATCGTAGCCGATCAGGATTGGCCCTAACTCGCCACTGTACTTCGCCAAAGCATCGGTGATCTCCGCCCGCCGCACTTGCGCAGACCGCCCGTGTGGAACCGCGTTCACAACCACCACGTACGGAGTCTCGGCGAGGCTCTCGCGTTCACGACGAAGTTCCAGTTGGCCCACGAGCCTGCGGACTCCCAGCGGGTCGCCCTTTCCCACGACCACAACGAGGTCTGCGCGGTCGAGCGCGGTGAGCGTGGCCGCGTTTCGGGACGGGACGTGGGTGTCGAACACGGCTAGCTCGTCCTCTTCGATCGAGGCCGCGCAGTCTACGACCACCCAGTCGTGCAGCGCGGTGGACGCGTCGAGCACGTCCCGCATCGCGGTTGCGCTCAGTTCGGGCCATCGTGTGGTCCGTGGAAGCCCTGTGAGAAGGCCGACCGTGTCGGTGATCTGGGCAGTAGAACGCTGCAACGCTTCTGCACCCAGGGTGCCCATGCTCGCTGCGCGGCAGGCCATCGCGAGTCCCGAAGATTCTTCCAAAAGCCCGAGGGCCTGTGTCTGGCTAGGCGCGTATGTGTCCGCGTCTACGAGGAGAACCGAGGCGCGCTCCCGCATTGCGGTGCTCGGGCCCGCGGTTTCCGTCTTCTTGCGGCCCACACCGCGCCGCGTACGACCCCGCTTGTCTGTCTCTCTCGCGTCCGCTAGCGCGAACGCGATCCCGGCCGCTAGGGTCGAGCGCCCCGGAGCGCCGTGCGTCCCCCAGATGGCGATAACGTTGCCCCGTTTGGTCGGGGTCGCCGCGTTTGCTGCCCCCGCCGCACTGATTCTCGACGATCCTGCCGCGGCCTCCCTTCTGAGTTCGATTCCCGCAGGGAACAGATCGTTGTGCCTTCCCAGGACAGCCTCGATCGCAGTTGCAAGTTGCTCCTCAATGTCACCGAGGCTCACCGAGCGCTGGACGCCGAGCGCGGCGAGCCGGTCGGCCGAGAACTGGTCGAGCGGGTCGTTCACTGCGACAACTCGCACCGATTCACGTGCGAGATCGGCAATGAGCGTGCGGTCAAAGCCCACGAGGTCACTGGAGATGACCGCGACCGCACCCAGGCCCGCTTGGGCAGCGCCGAGGAGCTCTGCACTGTCCGCACAGCGTCGCGCAAGAGTCAGTCCTGCGGCCTCGTTGACGGCACGGGCCACCTCTCCCTCGGAGGGGCCAACGACTGCCGTCAGCACGCGGACGTCGTACTGGTCGAGCCTTAGGTCATCTACGTTCGAGCCCTCGAAGTTGGCTCCGGGCCATTGCGGGAGGGCTTCGTCCCAGCTCACTTCAGTCCGCCCGGAATGCTCAAGAGGGTCAAGGACCCCTCTTCCTTCACAGCGCTCAGCACGGCCGAGACTTGAGTGGTGGGGACAACCACGTGAACGATCTTTCCCGATCCCACTGAGAAGGCACCCTCGCTTCCGGGGACCTCACTCACGTACAGGCCGCGCGCCACTTCCTTGGGCTCGCTCCCGCCATCGACTAGTCCGCTCTTGGGGATGTGCCAGAGGTCGACCTGGGATCCCACGATGATCGACTGGGAGAGGTCCTCTGAGATGGGTAGTGCCACGATTCGGGTGTCGGAGTTGGCCTGGCTTGTGATGGCGTCGAGCGGGATGATCTCGTTCTCGCCGATCGCACGCAGGGCGATTGCGGTCTCGCCCTGCTCGAGAGCAGCTGATAAGTACCGCCCGGACTGCCCAGCCAGATTCAGCTCAACAGCCTTCACGTCTTCGGAGGTGAACGGTTGGCCCGGGATGAGCGGCTTCACTGCAACATAGGCCACGCTCAGCCCCTTGGCGTCATTGACCGCCCATGAGCCCACCATTACGGACAGTGCGATGAGTAGGACGCCGATGATGAGCTTGGGATCCCTGATGCTTGGCTTTCGGAGACGCGGCGCGTGCTCCACGGGTGTGTGCGGCGCCGGACGCGCCAAAGTAGCTTGGCCTGACATGACCTCAATCCCCTCCGTCAGTAACTGTGCATACAGGTTTTCGCATAGCGGCCGGGCCGTGTGTGCAAAACCCAAATCTGTGAATAACTCTGCGCACGGGCAGATCGTGAAAGAATTGGCTCATGGCTCCACGTTTCCTTACCCTTGCCGACGTCACCGAGACCCTGAACATCTCGTCCGCGCAGGCGTACGCGCTGGTTCGCTCAGGAGAACTCCCCGCCATCCAAGTCGGTGGCCGTGGACAGTGGCGGGTGGAGGCAGCTGAACTCGAGGCCTACATCTCGCGCATGTACGAGCAGACTCGTCAGCGGGTCAAGTCTGGTCACTTCGAGGAGTAGCCCCTGCCCCTCGCTACTCGAGCACGACGTAGTCAACTCCACTGAGCAAGACCGTCGAGCTAAGGGTGTTTCTTCGTTCTTCCCATTCGCCTACGCCGCCGCTCAGCACGTCTACGTGGTCTTTGCCCACTCGCTGGATCCTTCCGCGATACTCGTGCCCTTTGGCATGCACCCTAACGATTCCCCGTCCCCGCGATACCGCTCTCAGAGCGGAGTTCAGCGTTACTTCGCGCGCGGAGAGGATCATCCTTGCAGGGGCCCCGGCATCCTCGGACCCCTTGTCAGGTTCCGCAAGTGCCTTTGCCGAAAGCCCACTGACTCCGACCATTGCGTCGTGCGGAACGATGATTCCCTGAGCACCGATGGTGAGAAGTAGCCATTCCTGATGGCAGTTGACGACCTGTCCGGAGAGTGTGCTGCCGCTGGCGAGATGAATCTCCACGATCTGCCCGGCCGTTGCTTTGAGCCTCTGCCGCGCGTCAATGCGGGACATTTCTGCACGTGAGAGGTCTGTAGCCACCGCCGATCTAGACATCATGTCTTGAAATGCAAACTCCGATTCGAGATGCATCAAGAGCTGTTCCCAGCGGTCCATTTCTATCCGTTCACTTGCTTCGTGGCGTCGTTGCGTATTCACATGCAGAACTCACTGTAGACAAAATCGGAGCGCTGTAGTTTTATCAAGGAACAGCAAACGACATCAAACAACATCAAAATCGCTCAAGGGGTTAGTCGAATGGGTACTAGGAACCGTTTTGCACTGGTTGCGGTCTGGGCGTTGTGCACAGGAATCGCCTATGCACTCACCAGCAGATTCCTGCACCTCCTGCCGCTCATCTCAAGCGACACCGCAGTCACTGCCCGGACGCTGACCAACTGGGTCGAGCTCATGATCATGGGTGCTGGCGCCGTCGTCGGCGCATGGTGGACGCTATGCCTGACGCTTGCCCTCGTGGCAGACTTCAACTCCGGCGCCCGCCGGAACCCATGGAGAAAGGCCTTCGACGCCCTAGCGCCACGTCTGGTGAAGAGCCTCGTGGCCGCGATTGCGGGCGCCTCCATCGTCGCAGGAATCGCACCCGCAGGTGCAGCACCAGCCCACAACACAGACTCGGTAGGTGCAAGCCAGCAGATCGGCGTCCTTGCATCGCCCAGCACCCTGCACCTCGGCTTTGTTAAGACCCACAAGGCTCCCACCCAAGTTCAGGCCACAGCCCCGTCCGCCAGAATGGCTGCCACAGATACCCCTGCGTCGGTGCGTGGCGATGCGCCTCACCAGGAGAGCCTCGCCAAGGGCACCCCCGTGAGCCTAGGCTTCCTCTCCACTGAACACTCCTCGAACGCGCCTGAGCCCACAGGCAAACGGCCGCAGACCAACAGTGCGGTATCCGCATCAGCGCAGACACAACCCGCCGGCGCGCAAGCAGAGCCCAGCAAGCCCACCCAGACGGTCAATCAAATGGAAAGCACGCCCACGGAAGAGACCCGCAGCCCGAAGCCCACAACGCGGGCAAAGGCATACACGGTGCAGCCGGGTGACTCCCTGTGGAGCATCGCCCAGTCGCGTCTCCCACAGGGTGCAACGAACAGTGAGATCGCTACCGCATGGTCCGCGATCTATGAATCGAACCGCTCCATCATCGGGGACGACCCCGACTTCCTTCCTACCGGAATCACACTGGCGCTCCCCAGCTCCACTGCCTGACACTTACGACGAGCGCAGCAAACACGCCTAAGACCAAGTACCAATCCCCCACCCCGCACCCATTCACTGAGCACGCCCGGCACTCACCGAATCGAGAGAGACATGACCGCAGTACTCGAAACACCAGCGCTCCTGAACTGCTTGCCCGGAGATCCAAACCTTCGTCTGGCCAACGACCCCAGCGAAGCCCGCGAACGCATCGCCCGCGCGACACAACTAGCCGACCCGACTGCTGTCATGTGCGCAACCGCGCACGCAGCGATCGAGGCTCTACACGGACACCGACCAGTCCAGCAGCTCGCGGGCATTCTCTCCCCCGATGTCTTCCAGAGTTTCCACAGTCAGGTGCGCGCCCAGACTTCCCTTGACCTCGCAAACGGGAAGCGGCGCACTTCGACGCCTGCGCGCGCCACACAACGCGCAGCGGTGTCGGCTCAACAGCCCAGGGCTCACACACCAGCACTCCGCCGGGTCCCAACTCGCATCGTGCGCGCTCGGGTAGTTCGCGTAAGTGCCGTGGCCGCCGAGGGCACCGTTCTCTTGCAGGATGGCAACCGCGTTCGTGCGGCCGCCCTACGCGCCGAGGAGTTCCGCGGACGCTGGCGCATCTGCGTTCTCCAGATCCTCTGAGCGCGACTACTCCACTTCACTCTGCCCGAACACAGCGAGGGGCCCGGTTCATTGAACTGGGCCCCTCGCTGTGCGGTTAGCGTTCTAAGAGAACAGCTTGCCAGCCGACTACTTACGGCGGTTAGCCTTCTTGGCGGCGCGGCGCTCTTCGCGGTTGCCGGCACCTTCTTCCGCTGCGTCCTCGTCCTCGGACGATGAGTAGTTCAGCTTGCCTGGTGCCTTTGGTGCCTCAAGCCCCTTGGCCACGAGAACCTCGCGCTCCTCGTCAGGAGTTCCGTCACCATCCACGTCAACCTCTTGGCGCTCGATCTTGACCTGGAGGTTGAACAGGAACGCTACCGACTCTTCCTTGACCGCTCCGAGCATTGCCTGGAACATGTCGTAGCCTTCGCGCTGGTACTCAACGAGAGGATCACGCTGTGCCATTGCACGCAGGCCAATGCCCTCCTTGAGGTAGTCCATCTCATAGAGGTGCTCGCGCCACTTGCGGTCGAGCACGCTCATGACGATCCGGCGCTCAAGTTCACGCAGGTTTGGCTCGCCTAGCTCTGCCTCGCGGCGTTCGTACGCGAGACGAGCATCGGAAAGGACCTCGTTGAGCACAGTCTCAGACTTGAGATTGGCGCGGCCACCGGCCGAGTCTTCAAGTTCCTCAACGGTGAATGACACTGGGTAGATCGCCTTGAGTGCGGTCCACAGCGTCTCGAGGTCCCACTCGTCAGGGTTGTGGGAGACCGTAGCGGAAGAGACATAGTCGGTGATGACGTCGGTGAGGAAGTGCTGGATCTGCTCCTGCATGTCCTCGCCCTCCAGAACGCGACGGCGCTCGTCGTACACAACGGTGCGCTGGCGGGACATGACGTCGTCGTACTTCAGGACGTTCTTGCGGATTTCCTGGTTCCGGCTCTCAACCTGGCTCTGCGCGGACGCGATCGAACGCGTGACCATCTTGGACTCAAGTGGCATGTCGTCCGGGAAGCCGGCGCGGGTCATGACCTGCTCTGCAAGTCCCGAGCCGAATAGGCGCATCAGTTCATCCTGCATCGACAGGTAGAAGCGGGACTCGCCTGGGTCACCCTGACGTCCGGAACGACCACGGAGCTGGTTGTCGATACGGCGCGATTCGTGACGCTCAGTTCCGAGGACGTAGAGCCCACCGAGCGCCGTGACCTCATCGTGCTCGTCCTTCACCGACTGACGTGCGGCGCTGAGTGCGTCCGGCCATGCGGCCTCGTACTCTTCTGGCGATTCGATCGGGTCAAGCCCTTTAGAACGCAGCATGTCCTGCGCAATGATCTCGGCGTTTCCACCAAGCATGATGTCGGTACCACGACCGGCCATGTTGGTTGCCACGGTGACTGCGCCCTTGCGGCCAGCCATCGCAACGATGGACGCCTCGCGTGCGTGCTGCTTTGCGTTCAGGACCTCGTGTGGGACTCCCTGCTTCTTCAGAAGGGAAGAGAGTAGCTCGGACTTTTCAACGCTCGTGGTTCCCACGAGGATTGGCTGGCCCTTGGCGTGACGTTCCACGATGTCTTCAACAACTGCGCGGAACTTGCCTTCCTCAGTCTTGTAAATGAGGTCGGACTGGTCCACACGCTGAACGGGACGGTGGGTTGGGATGGGCACAACGCCGAGGTTGTAGGTGTCGTTGAACTCTGCGGCCTCGGTGTCAGCGGTACCGGTCATGCCGGAGAGCTTTCCGTACAGGCGGAAGTAGTTCTGCAGCGTGATCGTAGCGAGGGTCTGGTTCTCAGCCTTGATCTCGACGCCTTCCTTGGCCTCGATCGCCTGGTGCATGCCCTCGTTGTAACGACGGCCAGCGAGGATACGTCCCGTGTGCTCGTCAACGATCATGACTTCGCCCTTGAGAACGACGTAGTCCTTGTCGCGCTTAAACAGCTCCTTGGCCTTGATGGCGTTGTTCAGGAACCCGATGAGCGGCGTGTTGAGCGATTCGTAGAGGTTCTCGATTCCGAGGTAGTCCTCAACCTTGGCGATGCCCGGCTCGAGAACACCAACGGTGCGCTTCTTTTCGTCTGCCTCGTAGTCCTCATCTAGGGTGAGTCGGCGCGCGATCTTGGCGAACTCGACGTACCACTTGTTGACGTCGCCGTCGGCGGGACCGGAGATGATGAGAGGGGTTCGGGCCTCGTCGATGAGGATCGAGTCAACTTCATCCACGATCGCAAAGTTGTGTCCGCGCTGTACCAGGTCCTCGGTGGACCAGGTCATGTTGTCGCGGAGGTAGTCAAAGCCGAACTCGTTGTTGGTTCCGTACGTGATGTCGGCGGCGTACATCTCGCGGCGCTCTGCAGGGGTCTGACCGGAGAGGATGACACCCGTGCTCAGGCCAAGGAAGCGGAACACACGTCCCATGAGTTCACTCTGGTACTCAGCGAGGTAGTCGTTAACGGTAACCACGTGCACACCGTCGCCTGATAGCGCGTTGAGGTATGCCGGAAGGGTTGCAACGAGTGTCTTACCTTCACCGGTCTTCATCTCAGCAATGTTGCCGAGGTGCAGCGCGGCACCACCCATGATCTGTACGTCGTAGTGACGCTGTCCGAGGGTTCGTGACGATGCCTCGCGGACAACGGCGAATGCCTGAGGAAGAATCTCGTCTAGTGAGGTTCCCGCTGCGATGTCTTCCTTGAAGCGAGCGGTTTCCTCGCGCAGTTCCTCATCAGTGAACGCCTTGTAGTGGTCCTCAAGTGCGTTGACCTGCTGAGCAATGCCGTTAAGTTTCTTGAGGATTTTTCCTTCACCAAAGCGAAGAATCTTCTCGAGGATGTTAGCCACGCGGAACTCCCATGTGAGCGCTTTAATTGCTCGCCAACCGTGGCGAGGTGTTCAACACTCAATCGTATTAGTTTTTTCAGGCACCTGGCACCAAAACGGTAAGCCGTAAGCCTAATTTCCGGCCATCTTACGTTGTCAGTAACCCCCATGGCGAACTAGGCCGATGTGCTGCCTGCTCTGCTACTACGTAGAACAATCCATGGGCATAGGACGAGGGCCGAACCCTTTAGGGGTTTCGGCCCTCGCCCAGTTGGCTTGGAATGCGGTTAGTTTTGTTCACTTACCGCGTTACAGCCCTCTCGTTTCAGTCTCCCTCACAGCCACATTGAGTGTTGAGTTCGACGACTCCGTAGGTCCATCCGTGGCGGCGGTAGGCAACAGCTGGGCGCTTCGATTCCTTGTCCACAAAGAGGAAGAAGTCGTGTCCGACAATTTCCATCTCGTAGATTGCGTCATCGAGCGACATTGGCTCTGCCGAGTGAAGTTTCTGCCTGATCATCACTGGCGAGTCGCCCATTTGCGTTTCCGCGACTTCCCCCGGGTTCACCAGGTGCACAGGTGCCTCTTCGGTTTCCTCGACCTTTTCGGCCGCGAGGGATTGCTCGAAGGTTCGGACATCTACGGGTTCAATGAAGTTTCGCTGTACGCGGCGCTTAGAGTTGCGCCGTTCGTGTACTCGGCGGAGGCGTTCTTGCAGTTTGTCGAGAGCAAGATCCAACGCACCGAACCGGTCGTCGGCTGATGCTTCAGCTCGCACTACTGGTCCTTTATCTCGAACGGTTATTTCAACGCGTTCTCTGACGTTAGCTTGCCTTGGGTTGTTTTCGTGGGTTACTTCCACGTCCACCCTTCGCACTGTCGGGGAGTATTGCTCGATCTTCTCGAGCTTCTCTTCTGCGTGGCGGCGGAAACGGTCTGCGACTTCGGTGTGCCGACCAACAACTACGATCTCCATGAGGGCCTCCTGGCATGTGTTGGGCGCTGAGTGCGCCGGACGTTAGGTGTGAGCGTTCAAGCAGCAAACGCGGTTCCTATCACCTCCTGCCATCGGTGGGATCTGGTTTTTTAGACTATATCCTTTTGTGTCCCCGGTCACCTTGATCACGGTGTTTCGGTCCAGGTTTCGCCCGTGACTTGATCGAGGGGGTCGCTGCGAGCGCAAAACCAGCGGCTAAGGTCCCAGATGGCACCCTCAGAACGCGTTTCGCTTGCCCTAGCGTTGAGCCCGTTGTTACGACGTCATCGACGAGGAGCACGACCCGACTTTGGGCCACGAGCACTCGAAGCCGTTCAGGTGCATTGAGCGCGCCTGCGGCTCCTGCGCGCCGTTCCCGGGCTCCCAACCCGACGTTGTCCTGCTTGGTTCGTGCCATCGCTAGGTTGTCTGCGATGGTTACGTTCCAGCCGTGTTCGGCGAGTGAGCGCCCAAGCCCATGTGCAACCACGTGTCCAGGAACGAATCCTCGGGCCCGTCTGCTGGCGGGTCGTGAGGGCATCGGCACCAGCGTGATTGTCTTGATTTTCGACGATTCCCGCGCGATCTCAGCATCGGCTGCGGTTCGGGCGGGGTGGGTGTGTGTTTCCTGTGTGCGTGTTCGTGCATAGAGGAAGTGAGTGAGTTGGTGGCCTGCGAGGTAGGCTGCGTGCGCGATGTGGGGCGTGCAGTCTGCCCGCCCTCTGTCCTTCCAGCGCGCGACCGCGTTTCGCACTGACCCCTCATAGAGCGTCCCCGCCCAGACTTCGAGGAGTGGGTCATCGAGCGCCACAAACACCCTGGGCGCTAGTTCACCTCGGCAGGATGGGCACAGCACGTGGTTTGCCGTATCGCACCCTGCACAATGCAGTGGTAGGACCAAGCGAAACAGCTCTATTGCGAGCGCACGGAGGTAGGCCATCGCTCGGGCAGGGCCGTGCTGCCGGTGCGCCATCGCCGGGTTGTCACGTGGTGCGGTGCGCTTCTTGCTCTGGGCTGACATGCGCTCGAGAGTAGTTGCGCGCGGCACCAGGGAATGCTGCAACGCCTTGTAGGGGCACGTTTCTGGGGACAGCGGCAACACAAGGCTCCCTGTGCATCACGTTTGCCCCTGCGGGCGACACTCTCTCAGGATTGAGAGCAACCGCCGCGACTCTTAACCCGGGAAGGTGGGAAGCGTTGCGTTATTCACCAGTTCGGTCCAGGTTGAGCCTGAGGAACTTCTGGTCAGGATCCGTCCGTCCTCTGTGCTTACAAACACTGAGCGCAGGCCCCGGCCGATTCCCAGTGAGGTCACTTGTTCAACGGGAGCAATGAGTTCGCTCTTGCCGGAGAGTGGAACCGAGTAGAAGCCCGAGCCGTCGGAGGTTGCACTATGCCCGATGACGCCGAGGGTCGATTCGTCAACCCACTGCAGGAATGACGCGCCGGCAAGTTGGCCGCCCACCGCAATGGGGTCTGACACGCCTACCGGCCGATTCTTGTCGTCCCGGGATATACCTGCCACGTCGATTTGTGGGGACGAACCATCGGTCGAGATGACTGCTAGTCGCGCACCGTCGTGCGATACGCGCAAGGCGTTGACCCTACGCCCCGAAAGCCACGGCACGGAGACCTCAATCTTCTCGTCAGGGGAAGTTACGACCGAGAGCACACCGTTGGACTTGCCTACCTGGCGGCTTTCCCCGCTCCACACCCAGCCAAAACGATCGATTGAGGGGGTAACAAGGCTGGCGCCTTGGAGCAGGACGTCGGTCTCGTCCTTGGCATTCGGAATCTCTCGGATGAGTTGTTCCCCGTCGAGGAACACTCCTTGGCCGACGTCGTTCATGAGGGCGAGCGCGGTGGGGTGGTACTTGGAGAGAGAACCAACGCCCGGCAGTTCGTCCGCGACCCTGCCGTTGAGTTGTTTGAGCGTGTCGTCCACAAGCACGAGTGGCGAGGTTGCGAGGATCGGGTCCTTGATGAGGTTCGGGTCCACGTCCTTCTCCATAACGATGGAGTTCGATTCGACGAGGACGCTCCTAATCCCTGGAAGTTTGGTCAGGGTGGCCTCGAGCTGGCTCACAATGAGCGCCCGTTGGGTGGCCTGCGCGCTGAGTACCTCGGACGACAGGTTCACCACTGCCTGGCCTGCTTCAGTAGAAACCGAGTCATACATGAGTCGGGTGGATTCCGGGATTGCGGTGTGCACGGCGTCCCGCAGCCACGGCGACGGGCCCGCAAGGAGTGCAGTGACCGCGTAGGTCTCAGATTTCACGCGTGGCACCCACCGGACCTCGGGCACGAGGAACTTCTGATCTGCGGTTAGGAAGTAGACGGAGGCAGCACGGTAGACCGATTGGAAGTTGGAGACGGACATGATGATGCCCTCGCTCACTGAGTCAACACGCCATTCGCCCTGTGCATCGCGGACGAGCTCATAGGTTTGGTCGAAGTTGGCTCCGCTCAACGCTTCGGTGAAGTGGCCAACCGAGTCGACGGAGCCCGAGGACTTCGCCTTCCCTGAGATCACCACGGACACGATCGACGAGTCGTCCGGGTCGATCTTTGCTGGGTCTACTGGACGCTCGCTTCCGCTCGTCTCGCCCTCGCCCGCGGGTTCACCGGTTGGTTCGCTGTCTTCGGACTCAGTTGACTCGGATTCGCCGCCCGCAGATTCCTCACCTGCGGAGTCGCTCAGCGCCTCTGCCACCTTGAGTTCCACGTCTCCGGAGTAGATGGAGACCCCGTGATTCGGGTTCCACTTAGCGGAGGCCTCTGCGGTCATGAACTCGCGGGCGACCTGCCAGTTATCGGTAAGGTCAGCCTGCGCAAAGATGTAGCCGTCCACGATCTCCTGCGGCGTTGCGCCCGCCCGTGGGCCCGTTGCCTTGAAGAACACATCGCCTGAGTCAATCTCGCCGATGGGCCGGCCCGATACGCCAGATTCCGTTGGAATCTGGGCACAGCCCGTTGCTCCCACAAGGACAGCCACGGCGAGAGCGGCGCGTCCCAGCGTGTGCCTTATTTTCGACGATTCACGCATCTGGTCCTCCAGTCCGGTCGGCTTCGTGCTGGTCTGGATTGCTGTCCTTCTTTGGGTGTGCAGTTGGGTGTGAGAGTTGGGACGGGTCGAACGCCGGAACCGACGACGGCCCGTGCGAGTCCCAATGAGTTCCTGGCACGGGATCGGTGGGCGTCTGCTCTCGACCCAGATCGATCGGGATCGGGGAGCTCGTAAGCGTGATTCCCGCGCGACGGGGAAGCGTGAGCCGGAATGACGATCCGAAGCCGGGTCGCGCCCACACCTCGAGCCAGCCACCGTGCAGGTGAGCATCTTCCCGTGCGATCGACAGCCCGAGCCCGGTACCACCCGTGGTGCGTGCGCGGGCAGGGTCCGCCCGCCAGAAGCGGTCGAACACGCGGTTGACCTGTTCCTTGTCCATGCCGATTCCGTGGTCCCGCACGAGAACAGCCACTGCCTCGTCGTCCGTGCGAATAAGGATCTCGACTGGGTTACCCTCAGCGTGCTCAATTGCGTTGACCAACAGGTTGCGGAGGATGCGTTCAACGCGGATCGGATCGAAGTCCGCTCGACCCATTTTCTCGCCGAAGTCGGCAGAGATCCATACTCCCTTGCGTTCGGCAAGTGGCATCGAGTTGTCGATAACCACGGTCATAACCTCGGCGAGGTTGCGGGCCTCCGCGTCGAGGACTGCGGCGCCCGCGTCGAACCGGGAGATCTCGAGGAGGTCCGCAAGTAGGTCCTCGAACCTGTCGATCTGCGTGTGCAGGAGTTCCGAGGACCTCTTGATCACCGGCGAGAAGTCGTCCCGGCTCTCGTAGATCATCTCGGATGCCATGCGCACCGTGGTGAGTGGCGTCCGCAGCTCGTGGGACACGTCCGAGACGAACCGTCGCTGCACTGCTGAAAGTTCTGCGAGCTGGTCGATCTGAATCTGAAGAGAGGAAGCCATCTCGTTGAACGATCCGGCGAGTTTGGCCACCTCGTCCTCTCCATGTACCACAAGGCGTTCGTCGAGGTGTCCATCCGCAATGCGCTCGGCAACGATTGAGGCCTGCTTGACCGGGCGCACCACCTGACGCGTCACGGCAAAGGTGATCGCAGCGAGCACACCGATGAGCGCGAGACCCGCGATTCCGACGATGCCCTGCAGGAATCGGAGTGTCTCCTGCTGCGCGGCGAGGTCATAGACAAAGTAGACCTCGAACTTTCCCGCAACGGGGACCTCGAGGATTGAGCCAACCACGAGTCCAGGCTGCGGGTTCACTCCCGGAATCTCGACGCTCTGCCAGTGTTGCTGGTTGGTGACCGTGACAACGTCAGTCCGCATCTCGTTGGTAATAAGAGGTTCCAGCGAAGGCGCGGTGGACTGATCAAGCAAGCGAAGCGAGCTCGTATTGTCCAGAGCACGACGCAAGAAGACTTCCCGGCCGGACGTGCCGGAGGACTGCAGTGAGCGCAATAGATCGTTCAGGGTCGACTGGACCTGGCTGGCAGTTGTTGCGGTCGACGAGTTCAGGATCGTCTGAGATTGCGCGATCGAACGTTCGGACTCGATGAGGATGTCGTCGACGCGCTGGGAGAACAGGCCATCACGAATCGAAGCCGAAAGGCCGACCGAAAGCGCAGTCAGGGCGACCAGCCCGATCGCTATCGCCGTGAACATGACACGGAACTGAACGGACGAACGGAAAGGCCGCGCGATGGCCTTCCCCAAGCTCTTTACGTGCGCGAGAACGGTGGGGGAAGCGTCCTGCTCACCGTTACTCATCCCTTACGAACGCCTGCCTTGTACCCGACGCCGCGGACGGTCAGAACGATCTCTGGCTTCTCCGGGTCGTGCTCGATCTTGGAGCGTAGACGCTGGACGTGCACGTTCACCAGTCGAGTGTCGGCAGCATGCCGGTAACCCCAGACCTTTCAAGGAGCACGTCGCGGGACAGTACCTGCCACGGTGCGCGGGCGAGGGCCACGAGCAGATCGAACTCGAGCGGAGTGAGCGGAATAGGGACACCATCGCGGGACACCTTGTGGCCCGTGACGTCGATCGCGAGGTCACCGATCGGCAGGATCTCCTGGGCGGGCTCGTCGATGCGGCGCAGGCGTGCGCGGATGCGAGCCACCAACTCCTTGGGCTTGAATGGCTTGGGCACATAATCGTCGGCGCCGGCCTCAAGTCCTGCGACAACATCAACGGTGTCGGACTTGGCAGTGAGCATGATGATAGGAACACCGGACTCGGAACGGATCTCGCGGCACACCACGGTTCCGTCCTTGCCCGGGAGCATAAGGTCGAGGAGGACGAGGTCCGGCTCGGTTTCTTGGAATACCTTGAAGGCTTCGTCACCGTTCGCACAGAACGACACGGCATAGCCTTCGCTCTCGAGGACAATACCGATCATTTCCGCAAGAGCAGTATCGTCGTCAACAACCAGCACACGTTGGGTCATGTCGCTATCTTGCCATTTTTCTGTCCACCTTTTTAGGAGCGTCACTCGATTTCCCATACTTTTGGACATTTTTGGGCGCCGGTATGAGATTTATCTGCAACTCTTTGAGAAACTTGGCACATACTTCCACGAACACAGATCCGGAGAACCGCAGCCATGACCACGCCAGACGCTCCGAAGAATGATGGTTCTGAGCAGCCGGTAGACCACGAACGGGCACCACAGTACGGGCAGCCCACACCATCGTCGGGCGGGTTTGCCGCGCCCGGAGGCGTTCCAGGTCCGCAGTACGGACAGCCAGCCCAGCCGCAGTACGGGCAGTACGCCCCACCTGCCGGAAGCCAGAACGGCCAGCCAGCACAGCCGCAGTACGGGCAGTACGCCCCACCTTCCGGAAGCCAGAACGGCCAGCCAGCACAGCCCCAGTACGGCCAGCCCGCGCAGCCGCAGTACGGGCAGCCAGCGGCTCCTCGCTATGGAAACGGCACTCCCCCGCGGTTCAACGGATACCAGGCAAGCAACAAGCCGGGGATCATCCCTCTTCGCCCGCTGTCCATGGGCGACATCTTTGAAGGAGCGTTCGCCGCTGTTCGCCGAGCACCAAAGGTGCTCATCGGACTCGTTGCAGCGGTAGTTGCCGTAGCCACCCTTACTGCGGGAATCGTCGGTTATCTGATCGCACCACTGATCAACAGATCGCAGTGGGCCATGGACATCACAAGCCAGCTCGACGACACCCTCATGCAGGGCGGGATTTTCGACATGTCCACGGAAGGATCGATGGGTGAGTTGTCCCTCGGTCTGCTTCTGGCGCTCGCATCGTCGCTCGCTGCTACGATCGCGACCGGGCTCGTGGTCGTAGCCATCGGGCAGCTCGTCATCAACCGTCCAACCGACGCCGCATCCGTGTGGGAAAAGGTGCGTCCACGCATCCTCGCCCTGATCGGAGTGTCGCTTCTTCCGATGCTGGCGCTCTACGTTGTCTTTACCGTCTTGATGGCCCTAGCGGTGTTTGCGATCAACCTCAACGAAGCGCTCGGAGTAATTCTGCTCGTTGTGCTGTTTATTGCGTTGATCGTGGTGTCACTCCTCTTTGTTGTGCGCTTCATGTTTGCGCCTTCGGCCCTCGTCCTCGAAGAACGCAGCGTGATGGGGGCGCTCAAGCGCTCCTGGCAGCTGTCCAAGGGCAGCTTCTGGCGCATCTTCGGGATCTACCTGCTGACCAGCCTGGCACTCAACGTGGTTGTTAGCCTTGTGAGCGGGGTTCTTGGAGCGATCGTGGGCATTGCGGTCGGCATGGATGCCGCCACGAGTTTCCCGGCGCTCATGGGAACCGTGATCGTGCAGATCATCTCCGGCACTCTGCTTGCCTCGTTCCTCTCTGCAGTCATGACGTTGCTGTACATCGACGTCCGCATCCGCCGCGAGGCGCTGGACATTGAGCTTGCAAACGCCGCGGCCAAGAACATCTAGAACCGCATCCCGTGCTGAATTACGCCCGCTGGAGTGTCCACCAAGGTCTGGATGCTCCTCCGCTGACCCCTGATGCGGATGCTGCGCGCACGTGGCTCGAGAGCGAGTTGCGCAATCCGATCTACAACAACCGTGAGTCCTGGTTTTCCCGGATCTGGCGCCGCATCACGGAATGGCTCGATTCACTCTCCGGTGCTGACTTCAACCCATGGTTCCTCGTGCTTGTCGTGGTGGGCCTGCTCGTTGTCGGCGTTATCGGGTATCTCGTCATGGGGCCAGTTCGACGGTCCGTTCGCGCCAAAAAGTCTGGCGATGTGAGTCTGCTGGATCCAACACTGACAGCTCACGATTACCTTGCCCTTGCACGTTCACACGCGGGACGCCGCGACTATGCCGCCGCGTGTGTGGACGGCTTCCGTGGCGTCATCCGGAGCGCGGAGGAGAACGTGGTTATTTCGCTGTCACCCGGGCGTACTGCCTCGGAGGCTGCCAAAGAGATCGCCTCAGCACGGCCCACACTAAGCAACGAGACCTCGTGGGCGGCAAACCTCTTTGACGGGATTGAGTACGGCTCGGGGACCGCGAGCGCGGAAGATTGCGCACGCATGATCGCGCTCGTAGACAAGGTGGAGAGCTCGCGCGCGCCAAAGTCCATGGTGGGCGATTCTGGCGAGTCAACCGCCCTATCGCAGGTAGGACGCCCATGAGCACCACCATCGTGACCGCAGACTCCACGGCCACCCAGGACTGGGTACGCCGCGGCAAAGCAATCCAGTTTCCGCTCCTCATCGTTGCCATCATCGTGACCACCGCGTACTTGTTCTCGTTGGCTGCACCGGACCAGTCATCCGTTCGCTTTGCCCCCAATAATGCAGGTTCTCCGGGTGGTCGCGCGCTCGCCCAGGTACTGGGCTCGCGCGGGGTGGATGTCCAGTATGAGGATGTCTTCACCAAGGCTCTGCGCGCCACTGGGCCCGCCGACACACTGCTCATCGCAAACGATCCGGGACTCACTCTCGAGCGCGCAACACAACTAATCGAGTCGGGCGCGAACATCGTTGCGGCTAATCCGCGCAGCGAGCTCGTCGCTGCGATCAGCGAGGCCACCGGGGCAAACCTGACGCAGACCGGTTCACCCCTCGACGATTCGCCCGTTGCTGCCGAGTGCTCGCTTCCTGCGGCGGTTGCGGCGGGAACTATCACCTCAAACGGGGCCGGGTTCACGGCGCCCGAAGGCGAGGCAGCCACTACGCTGTGCTTCCCCGCTGCCATCGGGCACCACCTCGTTCAGGTCACGGGTCTGAACGGACAAAGCTTCACGCTCATCGACTCGACCGACCAGTGGACGAACGCCAAGATCACAACGGAGGGGAACGCGGCCCTAGCGATTCACCTTCTCGGCGGTGCGGGGGACCTTGTCTGGTACATCCCCGAGATTGAACCCATCCCAGATCTCGACTCGGGAGCAGTCTCGACCCCCAGCCTCGTGATGATGATCGGCGCCCTCGCGCTGGCCGCTGTGGTTGCGGCCATGCTGTCGTTCGGGCGCAGGCTCGGTCCAGTGGTGAGCGAGGACCTGCCCGTCGTGGTCAAGGCGTCCGAGTCCACGCTTGGACGCGCGCGCCTGTACCGTTCGGCCGGCGCGCGTGGTCGCGCCGCGGCCGCACTTCGTGCGGGCAGTGCAGCGCGAATTTCTCGACGATTGGGCCTGCCTACCAGCGCCACTCCCGAGGCGTTCACCTCGGCCGCTGCTCGGGCGACAGGCCGCTCGGAACTACAGCTTCACACCCTGTTCTATGGTCCACCGCCCGCCGATGACGGTGAGCTCACAGCTCTGGCACTCCAAGTGCAGAAACTAGAAAGCGAGATTTCGGTATGACACAGGACGTCAGCCAGACTTCGGCCGTCGAGGCCTTCATGAGGGTTCGCTCCGAGGTTGCCAAGGCCGTGGTTGGCCAGGACTCCGCGGTGACCACCCTGCTCATCGCTCTGCTCTGCCGAGGCCATGTCCTGCTGGAAGGCGTGCCCGGCGTGGCAAAGACACTGCTTGTGCGTTCCCTCGCCGCATCGCTCGAGGTGGACACCAAGCGCGTCCAGTTCACGCCTGACCTCATGCCGTCCGATATCACGGGTTCTCTCATGTACTCCACAAAGTCGGAGGAGTTCTCGTTCAAGAAGGGTCCTGTGTTTACCAACCTTCTGCTCGCGGACGAGATCAACCGCACGCCACCCAAGACCCAAGCGGCTTTGCTCGAGGCCATGGAGGAACGCCAAGTTTCCGTGGATGGCGTCGCCCACCAGCTCCCCACCCCGTTCATGGTGATCGCAACCCAGAACCCAATCGAGCACGCCGGCACCTACCAGCTTCCCGAGGCCCAGCTCGACCGCTTCCTCCTCAAGGTCACGCTTCCCCTCCCGGAGCGCGACGTCGAACTTGAGGTCCTCTCCCGACACGCGCAGGGCTTTGACCCACGCAACCTCGCGGGCGCCGGCATCGGCGCTGTCGCATCCATCGCTGACCTCGACACCGCACGCGAGCAGGTCGCCCGCGTGCAGGTTTCCTCGGAGGTCCTCGCATACATCATCGATATCGTGCGTGCTACGAGGCAGTCCCCCTCGCTCCTCATGGGCGCCTCCCCTCGTGGTGCTACTGCGCTCCTCGCTACTTCGCGGGCGTGGGCGTGGCTCTCCGGACGCACGTTCGTCACCCCGGATGACGTCAAGGCGCTTGCCTACTCAACCCTCGGCCACCGCATCGCGCTGCGCTCCGAGGCGGAACTCGAGGGCGTCACAGTGAACAACGTCCTGGCCACGGTACTCAACTCCGTGCCAGTGCCGCGCTGATCGGGCCGTCCCGTGTTCCTCAACATCGCGCTGAGCCGCAAGCTCCCGCTTGTGGTCCTGCTTGGCCTCATACCGCTCCTGCTGTTGCGCGAGTGGATCGTGGTCGTGGCGTGGATTGCCCTCGCGGTCCTTGCCGTCATCGTGGATATCGTGCTTGCGGCATCGCCGCGCGCGCTTACCGTCGAGCGGGTCGTACCGTTCCAGGTCAGGCTCTCCGAGGAGGTGCAGGCCGAGCTCATCGTTCGAAATGGTGGCCGTCGGCGTGCTCGAGGCGTCATTCACGATGCGTGGCAGCCGTCCGCGGGTGCTCGCAACAATGTACAGAAGGTGAACGTACGGCCGGGCGGTGCTCGCCGTTACTTGGTCTCGCTCAAGCCTACGCGTCGAGGCACCCGCACCGCCGAGCACGTCACAGTGCGCCTATTTGGCCCTCTGGGGCTTGGCGCGCGTCAGTTCACGTTTAGGGCCTCCTCTTCCCTGCGGGTGCTCCCCGAGTTCCGGGCCCGCAAACACCTGCCCTCGCGGCTTGCCCGGTTGCGCGAACTGGACGGCGGATCCGCCGTGAACATCCGCGGTGAGGGTACCGAGTTCGACTCGCTGCGCGAGTACGTGGATGGGGATGACGTCCGCTCGATCGACTGGCGTGGCACTGCGCGCTCCCGCGAGATCGTCGTGCGCACGTGGCGGCCAGAGCGTGACCGCAGGGTCGTCATCGTGGTGGACACCTCGCGCACCTCGGCACCCCGAGTGAACGACGAGCCGCGGTTGGGCTCCTACATCGAGGCGGCGCTGCTGTTAGGTGCGCTCGCCTCCAAGGCCGGCGACAGAGTCGAGCTGATCGCCTACGACCGCGTGCAGCGTGCCCGCGTGTCCTCAAGCAACCGTTCCAACGTCCTGCGCGAGTTTGCCTCAGCGCTGTCCACGGTAGAACCAGTGCTGGTCGAGGCAGACTGGACAGGTCTCACGTCCCTCATTCGAACCCAGATCTCCGGCCGCTCGCTGGTTGTGTTCCTCACTAACTCTGATATCACCTCTGCGGATGTGGGAATCTTGACGTCTATTGGTTCGTTAACCAAGTCGCACCTCGTTGTGCTTGCGTCAGTGGCCGACCCGGAAGTGGCTGAGCTCGCGCTGCAGCGCGATTCATCCACGTCCGTGTATGACGCCGCTGCTGCAGAACGTGCAATTCTCGACGATCACGCTGCGTCCGCTATGCTGTCCGGTTCCGGCGTGGTCGTCTTGAGCGCACTCCCGGCAGACCTGGCACCTCGACTCAGCGATAAGTATCTAGACCTCAAAGCGGCAGGGCAATTGTGAGCACCAAGAAGAACACTTCCCCATCGACCACCCCAGGCATGGTCCCTTCCAAGGCGAAGCGTCCGGCAGTTACCGACGAGGGCCCAACCCCGGGCGAGCGCAACGCGCGTTTCGCACGCAACGTTGCCATCGTGCTGATCGGTGCACTCGTGGGCACGCTGTTCCTTCCTGCGCTCGTCAGTCTTTTCTAGGGTCACACTTCGAGGTCTTCAGCAGTTCAGAAGCTCACCCACGTCCTAGGTTCCCGCCGTCCGGCTAGGTACGTTGTGGCTCGATCACACTGAAGACTTCCCGGCGCGGGTACGGTGACTCGCGTCCTCGGCGCTCGACTCCGGCACACGGAAATACCCGCCCTCCAGCCCACTCAATGTGGTGCTGGAAGTGGCGGGTATCGTCGTTAATCAGGTAGTTAAGAAGCCTAGGAACTAGGCGTAAATCTGGCCGTAGCCGGCGCGATCGGCGGACAAGTCACCGGTTTCGCCAGCGGCGACTGCACGGCGGCCGAGCACATATACGTATGTCCAGAACGCTGCGAGCGCGAGCGCCCCGATCACAATCTTGAGCCACCAGTACATGTGTGAACCAGTCACAAACCCCTCGATCACTCCGGACAGGGCGAGGGCAAAAACGAGACCGAGCGCAACGGTCATCAATGCGCGGCCCTCCTGAGCGATCGCGACGGAACGCGGGCGACGACCAGGAGAGACCACGGTCCAGAACAGCTTGAGGCCCGCGCCACCTGCCACGAAGATTGAGGTCAACTCGAGGAATCCATGGGGCAGGATGAGCGCGAAGAACGTCCCGAGTGCGTCGTGGTACTCCATCATCCCGCCGATCGCACCCACGCTGATCGCGTTGTTGGTCAGGACAAAAGCCGGCCAGATCCCGGTTATCCCGAAGGCGACGCACTGTGCCGCAATCCACGCATTATTGGTCCACACCATCGAGGCAAACCCCGCGCCTGGCTCGTAGTACTCGGCGAAGGCGTTATTGACATACTCGAGTCGCTCCGCCTCAGACCCCATGGACGCAATACCCTCGGGGGTCGTGGCGACCCAAACGCCCATGGCAATGGCGAAGATCAGGCACACGGCGGTCACGCCGTGGGTCCACCAGCGGCACCGATACAGGGCGGCCGGCAGCGAGACTGTGAAGAACTTCCCCACCACTGACCACTGAGGATCGGGCGAACCCACGATCTTGGCCCGCGCCCGCACCAACAGGAGCGATAGCTCCGAGATCAATGCTGGATCTGGCGCGCTCGAGCGCAACATCGACAGGTGCGTTGCCGTTGAGTGGTAGAGGCGAATCAGCTCATCCGCTTGGGCACCGGTTAGCCGGCGCGTGCGCGTGAGCTGGTTGAGCCGGTCCCACTCTTCGCGGTGGGCCTTGGAGAACGCGTCGAAATCCACTCACCTACCTTCCCACATCGCGCTACGCTTGGGGCAAGACACGGCAAAGGGAATGCATACTTGCACTGCGGGAACTGCTCGCGGTCTGGGTCGCGAGCGCGTTTCGCGATCAGGACTCGTTGGTATCGATCGTGGTAAAGACCGCGGGTTCATGGGATAGCGGGACCGGAGGACCGCGGGACCGAAGGACCGCGGGACCGAAGGACCGCGGGACCGAAGGACCGCGGGACCGAAGGACCGCGGGACCGAAGGACCGCGGGACCGAAGGACCGCGGGCAAGAATTCAGCGACACGCACTGGACGAACGGATGAGCATGGAAGAACAGCACGTCATTGGTGAGGGCGTTGTCCTCGACACCCGACCAGCGTCTTTCCTGACTCGTGGCCTCGCATTCACAATCGATGTGCTCGTCTTGGTCGTCCTCTTCATCATCGTGGCAAATCTGCCTATCGATTCGATCTTTCTCAGTCAGTTCAGCGATGCGTTCGCGATTCTGGCGGTCGTGTTTGCCCTGGTGATCCTGCCCGCCACAGTGGAGACCCTGACTCGGGGACGTTCGCTGGGCAAGTACGCCATGGGCATCCAAATCATTCGCGATGATGGTGGCCCGGTCGGTTCGAGGCAAGCCTTTATCCGTGCGCTCGTTGGCGTGGGCGAGCTCTGGCTGACCTCTGGCGTAGTAGCGATTGGATCCGCAGTCCTGAACAACAAGGGCAAGCGCCTCGGGGACTTTCTTGCGGGCACCTACGCCGTGCGCGTGCGGGTGCCCAAGACGCCCCCGGTTAACCTCGCGCCTCCAAGCCACCTCGTGAACTGGATTACGAACGCTGAGATCGGCAAACTTCCCGACGGTCTCGCGCTCTCCGCGCGGCAGTTTTTGGCTCGGTCCGCAACCATGCACCCGGGGTCGCGCCAGAGCACAGGGGAAGAATACATGCGGCAACTGTCGCAGTACGTTGCGCCCGCCCCGCCTGTCCCGGTGCACCCGGAAGACTACATTGTGAGTGTCATAGCGGAACGAGCACGACGTGAGGCCTCTTTAGAATCGCAACGCTTGGACCGTGCGAGCCATGTCCGGGAGCGCCTCGAGCGACTGCCCGTGGGGATTAGCAACCCTGAAAACTAGGTGATTCCGCTGGCAGTTCTTACCCCCATTCGGGCCGAATTGCCACACATCGTTGCTGGTCTTGGGCTTTTCTGGACCCGCAAGGAGGAATCCTCCTAAACCACCCCTGTTTTCATTACAACTCGAACAATATTTCTAGATTCGAGATCATGGGGAGTTCAACCCTGAGATACTGAGAGCATGCGATACATGAAACTATTGACGGTTTTTCTTGCATCTGCTCTGGTCGCGGTGGGGGTAGTAATTGGCGCGCCTGAGCAAGCACAAGCAGCCGGCACAACCTCCGTTTCTATAAGCGCATCCAAGACAACCGTACTCAAAGGCCAGTCCTCCACCCTCACAACCAAGTACTACAAGTCGGGGAAGCTGCAGAAGTCTGGAAAGCTCTATCTCCAGTACAAGAATGGGACCAAGTGGTCTACAGCTCGAACTGTGTCGATCAGTTCCACGGGAACGACCAAGAGCACGGTATGGCCACCAAAGAATCGCGTCTACCGATTCGCCACAACAGACATGAAGGTCAAAAGCCCCTCCATCAGTGTGAAGCTGAAGTCGGGCTTCACCAACACGGTGTCGAGCAAGGTAATCAAGCCGGGCAGTTCCGTCACGTTCAAGACCAGTTACTTCTCCGCCGGAGTAGCTAAGACTGGAAGCGTTGCGCTCCAGTACAAGTCAGGGACTAAGTGGAAGAACTACACAACCAAGACTCTCAAGAGCGGTGCTGCTTCAGCCACAGTTAAGCCCAAGAACACGCGCGAGTGGCGCTGGCGCCACACCTCCTCAGGCAAGGTCAGTCCCACCGTCAAGGTGAGCATCCAAGCCTCAACTCCGTCGTTCACCCCTGTCACGTACTACGTAGACTCGGCAAGCACCCCGCTCAACATGCGTAGCGGTGCGGGCACCACGTATGCCGTGGTGGAGAAGCTGCCACACGGCACCAAGGTCACCACAGTTTCCGCCACAACAAAGTCCTCTGGCGGTTACACCTGGGTAAACATCAAGGCGCCATCTGGAAAGACCGGGTGGGTAGTGAACAAGTACCTGACCAAGACCAACCCAGTCAACGTCTTCACTCCCCAGACCTTCTACGTTGACTCAGCAAGCTCCGCCCTCAACATGCGCAGCGGTGCGGGCACCGCGTATGCCGTGGTCGAGAAGCTGCCACACGGCACCAAGGTCACCACGATCTCTAGCGTGAAAAAGGAAGTCGGGGGCCTCACCTGGGTAAACATCAAGGCACCTTCGGGTAAAACCGGTTGGGTAGCCAATAGCTACCTCTCCACTACTAACCCGATCGGCACGTTCACACCTGTTACCTACTACGTGACGTCCGAGGACTCCGCGCTCAACATGCGCAGTGATGCGGGCACCACGTATGCCGTGGTCGAGAAGCTGCCGTATGGCACCAAGGTCACCACGATCTCTAGCGTGAAGAAGGAAGTCGGGGGCCTCACCTGGGTAAACATCAAGGCCCCATCTGGAAAGACCGGATGGGTGACCACTGCCTACCTGTCGACCACGCCGCCACCCGTCATCCCCGCAACGCGTAGTTTCACTTTCACAGGCTCGGGCTTTGGACACGGTGTGGGAATGCCGCAGTACGGTGCATACCAAATGGCACGTGAGGGCAACTCCGCGTCCAAGATTCTGAGTTACTACTACACCGGCACAACCGTGAAGACGACAACTACCCCGGAGGTGGTCTCGGTCAAGCTCACTGGTGCTTCAACCTCAAGCGGCACCACAGCCGGCATTTCTGCTGGAAAGTTCCGGCTACGTAACTCGGCGGGCGCGACCATCGCCAAGACTGATGGTCTGGCAGCGGGAAACAAGGTCACGTTTACCGTAAGCAATGGGCTGGTTAAGGCCACAGTGAAGAACTCGGCTGGAACCACCATCACTACGGCAACGGATTCCACCATTCGCATGCACTGGAGTGGAACCACCTACTACGACCCGTCTGGAACGGACGCTGTGCTTTCGCTGACGGGCGCACAGGGCAAGTACCGCCACGGCCGAATCACGGTTACCGTTGTGGGCGGCAAAATCAACGTAGTCAATGACCTGCGGCTCAACACAGAGTACCTGTACGGTCTCGGGGAGATGCCTTCATCGTGGGGTGTTTCCGGCAACGCTGCCCTTCAGGCACAGGCCATCGCCGCGCGCTCCTACGTGATCGGCAAGGGCACCACCAAGTCGACCTCATGCAACTGCAACGTCGTGGACACCACCACCGACCAGTACTTCAGCGGCTGGACCAAGGAGAACGGCGCATATGGCGAGTACTGGGTCAACGCGGTCAATGCAACGAAGAGCAGCAACACATCGGCTCAGGTCCTGTACAACGGCTCCGCCGTGGTCAAGTCCGCTCACTACTACTCGTACTCCGGTGGCCGCACTGCCAACTCTCAGGACGTGTGGACCAACGGGGTGACCCCCGGAGGGGTATTGAGTTATGAGCAGAGTGTCGCTGACCCATACTCGGCAAAGGCACCTGGAGTTCCGGGCACGTGGACGCACGTTGTCAGCGAGGCCCAACTACGCAAGACATTCTCCTCGTTGAGCGACATCGAATCGGTTGAGATCATCAGCCGTTACGAGTCCGGGCAGATCAAGACGCTGCGTGCCAAGTCCGCTAGCGGAGCCACCCAGAGTGTCACACGTAGCGATTCTGGAACCAGTTCAGTAATGGGCTGGCGAACAATTCTCAAGGGGAAGAACAGCAAGATCTCCTCGTCGAGTTCTTCGAGTTCGATTCCGGGTACTTGGATCAACTCCATAACCCTTAACGGATAGTCTCAGGACTAGCGCCTTCACGCGTCGGAGGGGCGGACGCCACTCATGGTGCCCGCCCCTCCGTGCATTTGCGCGAAACTGTACGGCGAACTCGCCCACACAAACGCTCCACAACGAGCACGCCATCAGCACAAACTCGCCGCTTGTACCTGCAACTTCACTTGCCTTCGGCACAAGTTGACCGGCCGGTAACGGTAGAGTGTACTTTGGAAAAATACTTGCTCCAAGGCTAAACGCCCGGTGGAAAGGCCATGTAATTGCGAACCGTAGGTGTCATTCTCGCTGGGGGCGTCGGTGCCCGGTTGGGCCTGAGCGTGCCAAAGCAAATGGTAAAGGTTGCCGGCAAGACCATCCTCGAACACACTGTCTCAATCTTCGAAAATAGCTCATACATTGACGAGGTCGTCGTGATGATCACGCCGGGTTGGTCAGAGCACGTGGACACCCTTCTGGGAAACAAGTTCTCCAAACTCACCAAGATCCTTGAGGGTGGGGCAACTAGGAACGAAACCACTCGCCGCGTTCTGGACTCGCTCGGACCGGATGACCTCAATGTCGTCCTGCACGACGCCGTCCGTCCTCTCCTCGAGGACCGGATCATCAAGTCATGCGTCGATGCACTCGAAACCTACGCTGCGGTCGACGTTGTCATTCCTTCATCTGACACTATCGTCGAGGTCGATGACGATGGAATAATCCGTTCGATCCCCAACCGAGCCACCCTGCGCAGGGGGCAAACCCCTCAGGCCTTTAAGCTCTCTGTCCTCCGCGAGGCGTACGCGCTTGCGGAATCAGATCCTGGCTTCGCCGCAACAGATGACTGCGGAGTTGTGCTTAAGTACCTTCCACACGTCCCAATCAAGACCGTGGAGGGCGCAGAGCACAACATCAAGGTTACCCATCCGGTTGATCTTTACATTGCTGACAAGCTCTTCCAACTAGCGTCCGTCTCTCTCTCGGACGACGACGGCGCTTCAGAATCCGCACCCGACCTGACCGGTAAGACAATAGTCGTGCTGGGTGGTTCATACGGGATCGGCGCCGAGATTTGCAGGCTTGCCACTGCCGCGGGAGCAAACGTTGCATCGCATGGCCGATCGACCACGGGACTACATGTTCAGGACGCCGAATCAATCGGCATGGCCCTGAGCAAGACGGCCCAGGAATTTGGATCGATTGACGCTATTGTTCTGACTGCCGGTGTGCTCCGTATGAACCGCTTGAGCGAGACCAGCCACGACGAGGTCATGGAAACCATCGAAGTGAACTACCTCGCTCCGATCAACGTTGCAAAAGCCGCATACCCTTACCTTCGAGAGTCAAAGGGTCACCTACTGTTCTTCACCTCGTCAAGCTATACCCGTGGCCGAGAGAACTACTCGCTTTACTCGTCCACAAAGGCCGCTGTCGTGAACCTTACCCAGGCGCTTTCTGAGGAATGGTCCGCGCACGACATCAAGGTCAATGTCATCAACCCAGAACGCACCGCGACACCAATGCGTAGCAAAGCCTTCGGTGAGGAACCACCCGGAACTCTGCTCTCCGCGGAGCAAGTAGCCGAGACCTCACTAGAGGTCCTTGCCTCCGATCTGACTGGCGCCGTCATCGACGTCAAGAACAACCCTGACCGTACATACTAGTAACAACCGTGCACGAGCAAGTCACTTTGTCTTGCTCCCTTGTCGCACTTAGACATCAGTGAACCAATAGGCTTTAATTTCCCGATTCTCAGGAGACCCATGTTTTCCGGAAAGCACGTAATCGTCGCCCTCTTTGCCGGGGGTGTCGGGAGCAGGATGCGCCGCGCAGACAAGATTCCCAAGCAGTTCATCAAGGTCAACGGCAAGGAGATCCTTGCATACACCCTTGACTGCTTTGAACAGAATCCCCACATCGACGAGATCTACTTGGCTACCCACCCGGACTGGATCGAAGCCACTGAGGACCTCGTTGAGCAATACGGATATACCAAGGTCAAGACGGTCACTGAAGGTGGCGCGAGCGCCCAAGAGTCTGCCTACCGCGCGCTCGTCGCTGCGGAGGCCGCTGGTGTAAACACCGGTGAGACGATCGCTTTGATCTCCGATGGAGTTCGCCCAGTCATCCCAGACGCTCTGATCGAGCGCTGCCTAGCTGGCGTGGTCGAGCACGGAAACGCAATTACATCTATCCCTGCGTTCGAAACCGTAGCTATCACCACTCCGGACGGCAAGATGGTCGCCGATGTTCCAGACCGTAACCTAATGTATGTGCTGCAAGCCCCCCAGTGCTTCAATCTGGATACCGCACTCGCACTGCACCGCCAGTCCATTGAGCGAGGCGAAATGGGCACATTTATCGACCACGCCCACATGGCGCGCACATACGGACACGACCTGCACCTGGTGGCTGGCATCCGTGGCAACATCAAGCTGACAGTAAAGAATGACATCCAACAGTTCGAGTACCTTGTCTCGAAGCACCCAAACGGGAACTACCGCAATGAAATTGAGTAACTTCCGCGACTACGCACAAGCTCACGTAGATTCGCTCCCCGACTCCCTCCGGGAGCAGTTCGATTCGGGCACCTCGGTACTCGTCACAGGGGGGACGGGTCTGGTTGGTCAGGCTTTCGTGTGGGCGCTTGACGCGCTGACCTCCGCCAGCGGAGGCGCAATCTACTTGGTTGTGCGCAACAAGGAACGCGCGCAGGCGACCTTCAAAGACCTGAGAACCAAAGCCATTCACTTCATCAGTTTTGATGATGTCGAGCCACTGGTCGTTCAAGGCACATCGTTCTCGCACATCGTACATATGGCCAGCCCAGCGACTCCACATGACTTCAACCTCCACATAATGGATGTCCTAGAGGCAAACGTCAATCAAACAAACAAGCTTCTCGAGGTTGCTTCAGCAGCGAATGCTCACTTCGTTATGGCCTCTACCCTTGAGATCTACGGGAATATCCCGCTCGAGGACGAGGGAACCGACCTGCACGTAACTGAGGAGATGCAAGGCAAGATCGACAACCTCAATCCGCGGTCCATCTACCCGGAAACCAAGCGACTGGCAGAAAACCTCTGCGCGATCCACACAGGTATGAATGGTGGACGAGCCAGCATCGCTCGAATCTCTCACACATTTGGCCCAGGGTTCGCAGCTACCGATGATCGTGTGCAAAACCAGTTCATTCGCAAGGCCGCCGCGGGTCAAGAGATTGTGCTGCAGTCTGACGGGTCCATGCGTCGTACCTACACCTATAGCCTCGATGTTGCCAGCGCACTGCTAACGATCATGGCTCGTCCAAACACTGAAGTTCTCGGAACCTACAACATTGCCGCTGAGCAAAACATGATTTCCATCCGCCAACTGGCAGAGTTTACGCTCGAGGCTGCAGGTCAAGAGCCAGGAAACCTCGTTTTCGATATTCCTGATGGTCAAGCTATGTGGAGCTCGAACCGGGGCGGCTTAGTTCCTGAATGCACTCGTCTACGCGAGCTCGGCTGGGAAGCCAAATACTCGGTCCTAGACGGCATGCGTGAAACCATCGCCCTGTACAACGGCTAGTTAGTCAACTCAATGCAGACGAGGGGTGGCTCCCAGTTCATTGAACTGGGAGCCACCCCTCGTCTGCATTGAGCTCTCCGGCTATCTCCTGCCGCGGAGCACGTCCTGCATGCCCGCGGGCAGCGCACGGGCAAGTTTTCGTGCAATGCGTCGAACTCGCGGTGCACCCCACTTGAACGCAGCGGATCGACGGAATCTGGGTTCACGAGCAATCCTAGCCCTGGTGAACTCAGACAGCGGGATACACTTCCCCGCCATCGATGCGAGAGCGACCTCGTAGTTCGAGAGGCCACTATCCAGAACGACTGTATCGAAGTAGTTCCTGCCAAGCCTGCGTCGGTACTCGCGCTCAAAGATCCGGTGCAGATCTGCATCCGCTCGGACCATCGCGATCACTTGTTCCGGAGCCAAGTCCTCACACGCAACAAACTGTGCGTAGGCTTCGGTCTCCGATGGCTGGAGTGCAGGAGAAACCGGCGTGTACGCGATGGTCGATACCCCGCCACGCAACGCCTTGATTGCTTTTACAGCGCCCCGTGGCATGTGGGCACTGCGGTCACTCAGCATTGTGGTCTGGGTAGCTTTATGCTTCCCCGACGCGATCACTTCGTGGAAGAACTCGTCTGCGGGGGTCTCTTCACCGGGGCATCCACCCCAAAAGACAATTGTCGGGCGCGCATCACGAGTGACCCGCACAGGAACTTCCTGTGCTGTCCGCCCAAACAGAAAGTCCGCTGCCCTCTTCGAGGCATGGCCGTCTTCATGCGAGCAGAACCGCTGCTGAGCAATCGCGTACTTGCTCCCCTGCAGTGGGTTCGAGCTCCAGTCAGAGTCAGGACCCGCGTTACGCACGAGGGATGCAGCCTCTTCAACAGCCGAAACAAAGTCTTCTCGTGTGAAGGCGACCGAGCCGGGCAACTCGTCAATCGTGAGGTTCAGCCCCCTAGTCCTTGCATACTCATCGAAGTCGTAAAGATACTGAACGATCGGACGGCCCGTTGGCAAGAAGTCAAAGAAGATACTCGAGTAGTCTGTGATGAGCACGTCGACGACTGTCAACAGTTCGTTAGAACTGATGTCATGTGACGGGATAAGTACCCCACTCAGTTCATCGCCAACCGTCTGGTCCTGAATGATACGGTCCATCCGGTGGTGGCCTCGATACAGAACCACGATGTCGAGCGCAGCTAGCGCGCGCAAGTCTGAGACGAGTTGATCTGTGTCGACGACATCTTCACCTTCCTCTGCCCGCCACGTAGGGGCGTAAAGCACCACTGGCTTGGCTGCTTCCGCACCAGCCACCGCAAGCCCCACCGTTTCCCGGATTTCCTGCATCCGGTCGGCATCCTTGTTCACAGTGATGTCTACTCGCGGGTAGCCGGTTTCAGCGATGATGGCGTTCGAGGTTCCAGCCATTGAGTACGCGGAAATGACAGATTGAGTCATGAACTCGCAGGTCGTAATGACGTGCGTTGCTTTCAAGAAGCTCGCGGTGCTACGTGGAGCTCCCCATCTAGCCTTGGGCGAGTCGCGCCCAAGCTTCTTGTACGGAATCCCGTGCCAGGTGTTCAAGTACTTCTGCTCAGGGCGCGGTGCGTAAAACCCCGGAAGGTTGGCGTTGCACACAACGTAACCAGCGGTCGCAAGAAAATAGGAAAAGGCCGCGCTTCCCTTGGCAGCGAATGCGACGTCCTTTAGCCCACGGTACTTCTCCGGAATGGTGCTGTGCTTGTCAAAGGACCAGACGTGTACGAACTCGCCGTACTCCGGGTGACTACGAAGATACTCAAAGATCGCGTACGGGTTATCTCCCATTCGAGAACCCGCCATAGCTTCGTAGAAGATTACCCGCGGATTAACCGGAACGTTTTGAGAGTACCGGTCAAAGAGTCGCGTGACTGCAAGGTTATCGCCGACTGATTTTCGCCAGAAGTCCTCAATCTCTTCAGAGGTCGAGAGCCCCTCTGACAAGAGCAGGTCGTCCAACAAGTTCTCGGACTGAATCATTCTCACGCATCCTTACGACTTGAGGGGCAGAGCTTCGCGTTCTCCAAAGGAGGCTCTAGCCCAAAGTACTATCCGACAAAGAGTTTGCTGTTGGCGGCAGCCAAGTCCTCTGCGAAATCCACTTCAACCGCATAGAGATCTGAAATATCGACGGGAACGACGACTAGCCCGTCCTTCTCGATTGACACTTCGATACCACGCTCAAAGTAGTCTTGATCCTCCACCTCTGCGAGGCGAGTGATGAGCGCTTCCTTGTCCTTACCCGCAACAAAGTTGATGCCCACCGCTTCGCCAAAAGCTCCGGTGACCTGCTTGGAAAGAGCGTTGATGTGCCCGGCCTCGTTCGTCGTGTACTTGACCTCTTCGTCACCAACTGAAGCTGTGTTCACGCAGACGAACGACTGGTCACTTTCGATGAATTCCTGGACACGGTCGAGCACACGTGGGTCAAACACAACGTCACCGTTGAGCCAGAGCACGCCTCCAGGACCTGACGAACGAAGCGCCCTCAACAGCGACTTCGACGTGTTCGTCGAGTCAAACATCTCGTTGTACACAAAGAGATTGTGCGGGAACGCCTCAAGGATCATGTCGAGCTTGAACCCGACCACGATGTAGACTTGGGCATCTTTGTGACGCGAGTGAATGTTCTCGAGTTGCTGCCCCATGATCGTGCGACCATCAACTAAAGGCGTCAGTGCCTTTGGGAAGGGGTTGCCAAGTCGAGTACCAAGACCAGCAGCGAGAATAACAACTTGCATGACTTTCCTTCGATTTGAGGCGGACATATCAGGTTGAAGTGAACAAGAAACCAACCCCAAGTGTACGTTAGGTTTCTTCCCTGAAATTCAACAAAAGTCCATGCAATGGAAGTAATCTCCCACCAGATCTACCCATGTGGTGACACATTAGGCTTGGGCATACAGCCCTCCACGCGCGCAGGCTGCCCATGACGTGCGACGTGGCTTCTCTAGGTGCCCAGCACTCGGAGTAGGCCTAACTGCGCCCTCTGAGTTTTCGCCACGCTCGAACTGGCCATAGGCGCTCTAGTTTGTCTACCTTGCGTTCGAGTCCGGCGATGCGCTTTTCGACCGCTCGTAGTTGAGACTGCTCAGTTGCGACCGATGCCCCTCCGTTGGCCACATTCTGTGGCGCAACCGCACCTCGGCTTTGATCGAACTCATCGATGACCGCCTGAAGAACTTCTTTGATCTCCAGGTGCCCTTGCTCCGTCGCAAAGTCAAGGTTCTCCTTCACAAACGAGCGACCGCTCATGTTGGTTAGTTTGAGCTCGCGGACATCGTCAAGATTGATGTGCGAATCAAACGTCTTGAAATCAGCAAGCACACCAGCGAGTTCCAACGCAATCATGGTGCGCACGCACTTGGAGCACCTTCCACAGTTGTATTTTCCTGTGTTTTGCCAACAAACACGCAGGTGATCACGAGCAGTTGGCTCCTGCGCCAGTCTGCGGGTCTTTTGCACACGTGTTGATCCAGCTCCATCGTGAACGACCGACAAGCGATAACTCGACCACAAATGGTCAAGCAAGGGGTGCGAGCCCCACGCGTACTTATCAGCGAATGTGTGCGACGCTGGAATGACAAGCGTTCCAAATCGAGTTGAAAGCAAATGGCCTACTGCAGCCAGCGCCGGCCCGTGGGCAATGACAGACCACGTCGCGGCCCTGTTGAGGAAAACGCGAATATTCGTAGATACTTCAAGGAGCTCGATCCCCGTTTCTTGGGCAACCTCTTTCAGGTGCTTCGAGGTCGCTTCACGAATCTCAGTTCGGTGCAAAGGCACATCGTATCCATGCACGTAGAGAAGTGCATCAATGTCGTGTCTGTTGCGGACCAAAGTATCGAAGGAATCGACTCCACCCGTGAAGCACGAGATCTTCTTACCTTGGATGAGGGGTTTGTCTACGTCCCGTGCCGCGACGTCAACGTGATCGATTCTGCGTACCCGTTTGGGGTACCAACCTACGATAATGCTCTGAATTGCGTCCGCGTTGTAGATCAAGCGTTTGGAGACCCGGACGTCCATGCTGAGACGGCCGTCGGTCCCCATAGCCAGTACCAAACCAAGCACGAAGAATGCGTCGGCTGCTGCCTCGTGATCCGGGAACTGACCTGCTGGAATTCGAAACCACGCGCGGTCCTCGAACCCCGGCAACTTGATTAGAGCAGAGACGACGGTCTCATCGACATCCTTGTTGATGCTGATATGGGTTATCGAAACCATGCGTGCGCCTATCGGTGATGAAGCTGGGAGGTATCTGTTCGACAGCGATACTACTCTGTAACCAAGCAAGCTCCAGCAACATCATTTCAACGACGCCACTCAACTAGTGCCCATTGACACTACATTGAAACCGCTTCGGTACAGCATACGAAAGTGAACGCGAACTGGCGGCGAATCAGGAACGCTTGCGCAAGCGAACCCACGCTCGAATCGGCCACAGCGATTCCAACTTCCCCAACGCACGCAACGCACGGTCGAGATCTTGCTCAAGCTCGCCAACTCGGCGGTCTAGCGCCGAGTTGGAGCTACGAGCGTACTTGGCGGCACGGCCATTCTTGTCCACGGTCGGATTCCAGTACTTCTCCCGACGAGGCGGTAAGCCGTCTTCGTCGAGCTCAATCCTGGTCTTCTTGATGTCGGTCCTCTCCCACGCAACGTTCTGTCGGACTACCCGAGCAGGGGTCCCAACTGCGACAACGTTGTTTGGCAGGCTCTTCGTAACAACAGACAATGTCCCCACTACGGTCCCTTGGCCAATCGTTACGCCGGGCATGACCATGACGCCATATGCGAGCCACACGTGTTCACGCAGGACAATGTTCTGGGAGGGGTTGAGCCTCGCACCGGACTCAATATCGTAGATGGGGTGCGCATCGTCGGCTCGAATCCGACAATCCGCAGCAATCATACAGTCATTTCCGATTCGCACCTGCGCGCCCTCAGCAGCGAACACAGAACATGTGCTCGCGGTGCTCACGTTCGTTCCAATTCGAATTTCCGAATCGTATCCCAACGTGAATGTCCAACTCGCGTTGGTATTGCGAGTGAATTTTCCGACCGTTGCCACGCTGTTGTCTCCGAGGAAGAAAACGTGCAGACGACGAAGCATCGAAGTATCTTGAACAATCAAACGATTGTTGGATCCTCGAAATTGAATTTTTACGGGAAAGTCCGATATTTCTCCATGAACTTCAATCGTGTTGCCACGCTCATCTGAATATTCCTGAAGGGTGCTTATTGTCTCCAAGTAGACCTATCTCCTGCGAGGTACTAGTTACAGTGTGCTGGTGACGACTTACTTGTGTCCACGCAGTTTGTGCCACAACCGGATCGGCAGGATGTTCTTCAACTTCCTGATGGCCCTGTCCGTGTCTTCTTGGCGCAGTTCAAACGATGCCTGGCGCTTTTCGAGCGAAGCGTTTCGTAGTTCCGCTGCGACAAGCCTCTTTTCAACCGACGCTAGCCTCACATCCAATGCAGAAGTCGCGTCCTTGGGGGCTCCCGTAACAGCGTTAGCCACGGCGCCTTCACTGGCTTGTGGCTTCACCGAGCTAGCGCTCGCATCCTTCTTCACAGCGGGTGCTGGCTGTGCCGCCGCCTTACGAGCAATCTTTTGGTACGACTCGTAGGTGCGACGCAACTTTCGGTGCATCTTTTCGGTGTATTGAGCATATGTAGTGCCCTGGTAGCGCGGAATCTCCGCGCGGAGCTGCTCAATCGTGTAGACCTTTGCCTTGGACCGCGGCGCAAACACGCTCTTTATTCCATTGAACAGGGTTTCGTACACAGAGAAGGTGAACTCATCATTGTGGACAACTCCCTCTTCCATCGCGATGTCGAGGGCAGCGAGCACTGTTGCTGCGTTCCACTTTTCGGCGGGGAGCGCGCGCTGACCGTAACCCATAGTTTCGTAGAAGTATGGCACCTTAAAGTTCCAAGAAAGTCCGATAGCCGGAATCTTGTAGGAGAAGGCAGCAATGCTTGCATGCAGGCGATATGCAATAACGCCGTCGCAGTCATTCAACTGCTTCAGCATCTCCTCTGGAGAGTTAACCGCAAACTTGACTTTCTTCGTAGGGATTCCATGATCGCGTACAAGTGAATCTAGGAAGACTTCGTCAGTGAAGTGACCGGTAGTGAACAACCTGTAGTCATCTCCACGGGCTTCGAGCTCCGCGATCACATCGAGCCAGAACTCACGCTGCTTTGCCTCAGGAAAATCAATTCCGTTGTCCGCAAAGATCCCGGCCCTCGTTACCACGAGGCCAATCGTCTTCTTTCCACCGCCGTTGGTCTTCTCTTTACGAGCAGACACGACACCGTCGAACACTTGCTCGGTGAAGACTGCAGGGTCCGAGACGAGAGATCGTGGGACCCGGGTACCGGCAAGGTACTGCTCGACCGCTTCGATGTCATCGCGCGTTGTAATCTGGCGGACAACTGGAAGGTGCAACGCCTGCTTGAGGCGTTGACTCTTTGGATTCGAGTCGGAATACGGTTCAACTCCAATGCTCGAGAAGATCACGGGAACGCCGTACTCCTGAGCGAGTTCCAACGTGCGGATCGTCCGGAGATAAAAGTTCTGGTACGAGTAGTTGAACAGTGGTGCGCCACCAAAGATGATGAGGTCAGCTTTAAGGATCGCATCGCGAGCATCTGCCAGCAGAGCCTCGTCGCCAGTGCTCATGTACTTCTTCGAAATGATCCCCGCGGCCCGGGAGTTGATCTTGAAGTCACGTGGTCGGACACCAATATTCGCCATAGCAGCCGAAATCAATGACATGACGGTGGCTTCAATAAGCTGATCACCGACGTTGTCAGAGTCACGGTTGGTCAAAAGCAGGATGTTGTAAGCGGTCACTTATTCACGTCTCACATTCGAAATCGACACGCCGGCTCGGCCCGCGGTTGGTTTGCAGTACATCATAGCGCGCTACGACAGTTGTACTGATGGGTACTGAGCTACCCAATCACGCCTCAAATACATGAAGTTTTCAGCCGCTCACCACGAGAATCTCGAGACATCCTCGCTATGTGGTTGCGGCGGCAGCGCCCTGTTGGATCTACTACTAGTTGAGTGGCTTTAGGTGCTTGAGGAGGATCCAGTCAATGAACCTGTCACTTGACCCACGGTCGATGTTGTCAAAGTTCTCCTTGCGGAACTTTTCGACGCGTTCAATCTCATAGTCGTGAGTTTCGAGTGCGGTCATCAGGTCATCAAAAGTGTCGCAGACCTTGCCTGGGGCCGATTCGATGTAGTTCCTGTGGAAGCCGCGGGTAGCCTCGTATACTTCACGGTCATATGAGAAGAAGAGCATTGGGCGGTCTAGCATCGAGAACTCATAAATGATTGATGAGTAGTCAGTGATCATAATGTCAGTGACGTGCAGCAGGTTCAGTCCGTCAGCAAAGTGCGTGAAATTGAGGAACTTGTCCCTGTACTGCCCAGGAATCGGGATTTCCTCGTGAATGAAGTGGTGCATTCGGAACAGGATGACCGTGTCATCACCGCAGTACTCGTAGAGCCGATCAAAGCCGATCTGG
>NZ_HE978644.1:262509-345712 GCF_000312125.1 Timonella senegalensis JC301 | reverse complement strand
ATTCGGAACAGGATGACCGTGTCATCACCGCAGTACTCGTAGAGCCGATCAAAGTCGATCTGGGAGTAGTCGTAGTACGCGGTTGCCATACCTCGCCCGCGGAAGGTCGGAGCAAAGAGCACCAACTTCTTACCGTCTAGCTGAGGGTAGTCCTCGTAGAACTTCTCCTTAAATGCAGCAATCGCATCTGGGTCGAGGAAGTCGTCAACCCGTGGAAGTCCGGTTGGGATGATGGCCGAGGGTTCGATGCCGAACGCTTCGGAGTAGGTTTCCACCAACTGCGTAGAACCGGCGATCGAGTACGTGTACTTTCGGTGGGAGTGCTCGAGCTTGGGCGAGCCATACTTTCCAAAGCGGCTAAACCCGACGTTCTTGAATCCGCTTCCCGCGTGCCAGGCCTGGACGACAACTGTGTCCTTGGATACCTTCAGCCAGTTGAGCATGGAGAAGTAGTCATCGAGTACGACGACGTCGGCCTTGGCGATCAACCGAATACGACGCAGAATCTCACGTTTGGTGAGGGTTGCTGGGACGCTGAAGGACTCGTGAATCTCGAACTCGAGTCCCCTCTCTTGGATCTTGTTGTAGATCGAAAGAAGGTTTCCACCCATCTCACGCCGTGCTTCGGAGGCGAAGAGGAGACGTGAGCCCGTTGGCCTGTTGAGCTTACGGCATATGCGGTAATACTTGTTAAGCAGCTTTTCCATGCGCGACTTAGAAGTGAGTCCCTTGATCTTTCGCTGGACGCGTCCAATCAAACCCTTCTTCTTTTTGCCACCGCCAGTTGTGTACTGGTATGAGCGGAACACGAGCTCTGGACGCAGGTCGTCCTCTGTAATGTCAAAAGTGACTGCGTAGGCGGACTTGTTGTTCGCATACTGGAAGATTCGAGCGCTTGAGTCGAGGGTGGCTACATCTGCCATAGCGATTGTGGCGAAGGGCTGGACCTGTCCGCGGATCACCGGAAGTATCCGGAAGGAGCCCGTAGGAACACGCTTGCGGTCTTCAAAGTTTGTGACGTTGATTGTGAACGCAAGGGCTTCGTCTTCGAGTTCCTCGCAGGGAAGCTCATATGCCGTGGCCCCGTTAACTAGGAACAGCCCCGTCATACCCGGGTTGGCGTCGAGAACCTTCTGGACTGGGGGAAGGATTGAGCCCTGTGCTTCAGGCTTCCCCTCGAAGACACCACTCGTCTCGGACCACGGTACGAATGTCAAAGTGACATTGACGCGTTCCCATTGAACGCCGCTCAGTCGATAGTTAACTACAACCGCAGTGGATAGCGCGGAATCGTGGTCTTGGGGCAATGCTTCGAAGTCGTGAATCACCGTGCAAGCCTACCATTTTGGCGGTTTCCAGCATTGAAAAATGGTCGACTGGGAGAAGGCTCACAGCCCGAAAGGATGGTTAGAAGTGACTACTTTTTGACAGGCTCAGGTACCGGCCGTTCACCCTTTGTGAATTCCCTGTACGCCCGCGTCACCTTGGCTGGATCGCCGTCCATAACGATCTGTCCCTTATCAAGCCAGATGACCCTTGTGCACATCGCCTTGATCGATGCCAGCGAGTGCGCCACAACAAATACGGTGCCCGCTTCCTGGCGAATCTCGTCAATACGGTCGCGTGACTTTTGGCGGAACGCAGCATCGCCGGTGGCCAGCGCCTCGTCGATCATGAGCACATCGGGGGTAGAGACCGTGGAGATGGCGAAGCGCAGACGCGCGCCCATTCCCGCCGAGTATGTCTTCATAGGCAGCCGAATAGCTTTACCGATGCCCGCGAACTCCGCAATGTCATCGAATCGTTCGTTGACCTCGTCCTTGCTCAGGCCGAGCGCCAATCCACCGATCATGACGTTTCGTTCACCAGTGAGGTCCTGCATGAGAACGGCGCTGACGCCGAGAAGTGATGGTACTCCGGACACGTAAATCTCGCCCTCGGAGGGCGACAGCAGACCAGCAACCGCTTTCAGGAGCGTCGACTTTCCGGAGCCGTTGGTGCCAATGATGCCGATCGACTCACCGTGGTGTGCAACAAAGGAGACGCCTCGAACCGCGTGCACGGTGGTGTGTCCTCCGGCAACGGACTTACCGCGGCGCAGGACCTTTTTGAGGAATGAGTCCTTGGTTGGTGCACTGGAACGGACCTTGGCACCAACAACGTGGTACTTCACGTGGAGGTCGTTCACGATGACGGAAGGCGCACCCATCGTTGAATCTGTGGGGCCGCCCTGCGGCAAGTCCTCAGCATCTACCTCAACGTCAAACTCGAGATCTTCGTTACTCGCGGCCATAGCGCGCCTCGTCTCGCCAGAAGGTTAGGAATCCGATAACAAAGATGCCCACTGCCCAAAGTGCTGCCTGCCACCAGTAGCTTCCATCCAGCGGGATGGAAGACTCGTTGATGAGGCTCTGCCTAAAGAGGTTGAGGAACACCGCGATCGGTTGGTGCTCAAGGATGCCTGCGAGCAACCAGTGTTGATTGCCAATCTGGTGGCTAATCGAGAAGATGACACCCGACGCGTACATGCCCACGCGCAGTATGAAGGGCAGGAACTTGATGGTATCCGGCAAGCGCGAGGCAAAGTTTGCGAAGATCATCCCTACGCCCGCGGAGAAGATTGCAAACAGCACGATCGCCGGAATGACCAGAGGCCAGCGGTGCGGCATGAGTGCTTGAAGTCCCTGTGCATTCCACACGGAAACCTCCGCAAGTACGAACATGACCACGAAGCCTGGCAGTGCGACCAAGAGGTCTTTGAGTGCTGTGGAAAGCGGAAGAATGACACGCGGGAAGGTGAGTGACTGGACCAGCTTGATGTTCGAGCGGATAGATTTTGCCGTATCCGTCACGGTGCTGGAAAACAACCCATAAGTGAAAGTACCCACCACAATGAAGCCGATGGTGTTGTCCATTCCCTTGCGGGAGTTCAGCAGGAAGCCGAAGATGAGGACGTACACGAGGGAGTTCAAGAGCGGGGTCAGAATTGTCCAGATCTGACCTAGGTAAGTGTTCTGATTCTCCGCTTGGGCGCGAGAAGACGCGAGCACTCCAAGGAAGTCGAGCCGCTCGAAGATGCTCCGGATGTACTCCGAGAGCTTGGGTCGGACACCGACAGGTCTCAACCCGTATTTCTCCGCTAGCTCACGGGGAGTCAACGTATTGTCAGTAATCGGTCTTCCTACTTCCAAGGTACCAAGCGAAAAGAACTTCTAGATTCTATGCCCGGGCCAGCGGTGCTCGCCCACATCGGGTGGAAAGTTCATAGTAATTTCGGGAACTCGCCATTGCGGGGTAGCAAAGTCTTCACATCGAGGTTACATCGCACTGGCACTCCCCCACGATGCAACCTCCGTCACAGCATGCAGCCTAGAACGGCTGCCTGGCACGGACTCAGAGCGCCCTGGCGTCGTGCTCTAGCAGTACTGGGATGCCGTCTCGTACTGGGTACGCGAGTGGGTCTTTCTCGGCAGTGGAATGGAGTTCCGGCTCTCCATTCGGCCCGGTTCCTGGCACAAGCGTGGCGCCGGAGACAGGGCAGCGTAGGATTTCGGCGACCCACGGGTCGATGTTCACATTTTCCATAACTTTGTCCTTGAGTTGTGGTCGAACGCTTATGCGCTTTCGCTTACGTTCCAGTCCTTGCACCCGAACGTACGCGTTCGTGGACCATTGGTGGTTGCAGGTCAGGCGTCTTCGCTGCGGATGAGCTTGAGCACGTCGTCGCGGACCTTGACCATCATGTCCTCGTCTGCGGCTTCGACGTTCAGGCGCAGGAGCGGTTCAGTGTTGGAGGCGCGCAGGTTGAACCACCACTGTGGCTGCGAGTTCCAGTGGGAAACGGTCAGGCCATCGAGTTCATCAACCTCAACCTCTCCCCCGCCCTGTTCCTCGACGTATGCTGCGACCACGCGGGCACGGGCAGCTGGTACATCGGCGATGGTCGAGTTGATCTCACCTGATGCTACGTATGGCTCGTACATTTCTGCGATCGCGGACAGCGGGTGTTCCTGCTCTCCGAGCGCCGCGAGTACGTGCAGCGCGGCAAGCATTCCGGTGTCAGCAAAGAAGAAGTCACGGAAGTAGTAGTGGGCGGAGTGCTCGCCGCCGAACACGGCGTTTTCCTCTGCCATGTGGGCCTTGATAAAGGAGTGGCCCACGCGGGTGCGTACGGTCTTTGCCCCAGCAGCTTCCATGAAATCGGGCACCGCACGCGAGGTGATGAGGTTGTGGATGATGGTGGGTTCGCGGCCCTCGGAGCGTTCGCGTGCGACTTCGCGCAGGCCAACCAGCGCGGTGATCGCAGAGGGGCTCACTGGGTGCCCGTTCTCATCCACCACGAAGCAGCGATCTGCGTCCCCGTCGAACGCCAAGCCTAGGTCGGCGCCGTGTTCCACGACTGCCTTTTGCAAGTCCACCAGGTTCTTGGGGTCGAGTGGGTTGGCTTCGTGGTTGGGGAAAGTTCCGTCGAGTTCAAAGTACAGCGGCACGATGTCCAGCGGAAGAGCTGGCAGCCCTGCACCCGATCCGAGTACGGCTGGCACGGTGTAGCCGCCCATTCCGTTACCGGCGTCAACTACGACCTTGAGTGGGCGAATGCCTGAGATGTCCACGAGTCCACGCAGGAACTTGGCGTACTCACCGAGCGTAGAGCGCTCCGAGACCTGCCCCAACTGCGTGGCGGCACCCGGCAGTCCCACGGTCAGGTACTGCTCCGCGAGCTCCTTGATACGGGACAGCCCGGTGTCCTGGCCCACTGGACGTGCGCCGGCGCGGCACAGCTTAATCCCGTTGTATTCGGCAGGGTTGTGCGAGGCGGTGAACATGGCGCCTGGGATGTCGAACACGCCTGATGCGTGGTAGAGGCCATCGGTCGAGCACAGCCCGATGTTTAGAACGTCGATTCCCGCGGAGGTGAGTCCCTCAACAAACGCGGCGACGAGTTCCGGCCCGGAGTCACGCATGTCGTGGCCCACCACTGCACGGGGGCGCCCGCCAGCTTTACTCAGGTCTGATGGCGTTGAGTCGCCTGCGTCTCCGGAGTCTGGGATGACTACCACGGTGGCGAATGCGGCGCCGATTGCGCGCGCCACCTCAGGGCTGAAGGGCTCAGGGACGATTCCGCGTACGTCGTACGACTTGATGAGCGCGGACAGGTCTACAGGGGTGTGCGAACTGGGGTGTGCCATTGTTCAAGCCTATCGTCAAAACTCGGGTCCCTGAGCGTGAGGGATCCCGATCGTGTGGTCTTGCGAGGAGGGTGGGTTTGTCAGCCTTCGCCACGCAGGACCCGAAGGTGCCCGCGACGTGCGATCTCGGTGTCTTTGAGGTGTTCTCCTGCGGCGTGCCGGGGCCGCGCGATTTCTTCAGGCGAGATGAGGCTGTCGGCAAGACTGGTGAGCGCTTCTTCCGTGCGCACGACGTCGGCGATTGCCGCCCAGTCGTCGTCTGGCTGGGTGAGCGGCTTGGAGATCTCGACTTTGCGACGTTCCATTTCCGCTAGGTGCTCTGCGGCTTCATCGAAGCCGCCTGAGTATCGTCCGCCCGTGCGCTGCGCGCTGGGCTCTGGGGTCCGCGCCTGCGCCGGGTCCACTGAGATTTTCGACGATTGACCTAGTTCTGACTGCACCGTGCCTACACCCTGTGGCGACCAGACACGCACGACCTGCCAGCCACGTGGGGCGGTCATTCGCTGGGCGTGTGCCTGGCACAGGTCATAACTGTGGGGCTCTGCGGCGGAGGCGAGTGGGCCGAGTACAGCGGTTGAATCCGAGTACACGTATGTCAGGGTTGCAACGGCTTCGCGCACGCACGCTGTACGGGAACACATACGGGATGGACTCACAGCAGAAATCTACTCCGAAATTTCCCGGAATTCCGGGCTACACGCCGCTTAGGGAATGTCGTACACCACACAGAAGTACCCACCCCGATCCCAGCACAGGTAAACAGAGCACCGTCACAACGTGGCGCCCAAACCCTGTGTCCTCGGGCGCCTCGCGTCACGTGGTCAACTACGCTGAACCTAGTGAACATCACCTCAACTAGCTCGCTTAGGGGCGAATCCGCATGACACACCAGCCACTGCCTCATGGCACCTCCGTGGACCTCGCAGAGATTCTCGCGAGGGCCGGCGCAACCCCTACGCGTACGCGTAGGGATCGCCGTGGCCGGGGTATGCGCGGGATCATGTATCCGCCGTTCCATCCCTCCTACCGCACAAGAAAAGAGCGCTTCGACGAGATCGTGGTCTCGTACGTGGCACGACTTCAAGGCACGTGGGGAAGACAGCTTGAAGGCACCGAGTTCGCCGTCGAGGAGGTCCCACCCTCCGATCCTGCGCCGTGGGAGACTGGCGGCGTCCCACTGGGACGGTATTTCCCGGGGGTGTCCGGGCAGCCAGCCAGAATCGTCGTTTATCGGCGCCCTATTGAGGCGCGAGCCGCCGAGTTTGACGAACTCGCGCCGCTGGTACGCGACGTGATCGTGGAGAACGTGGCGTATATGCTTGGCTGCTCGCCTCACGAGGTGGACGGCGACTACCAAGGCTAAGTCCCTGGCAGAACGCACAAGCTAGAGGCCGACCTGCGAGCTGCGGGAGACGCGGATTGCCGTGGGCTCCTCGGGTGCAACCACGGGAGCGATCGTCGAGATCGATCCGGACAGGTCCTCGTCCTCCACGATGAGGGACCAGTTCGTGACTGCCCCATCCGCGGCGGTCACTGTGACGGCGCCCACCGCAGCCTTGCCGCCGAGTTCGGCTAGGTTGAACGACTTGGTCTGCCCCGGCGCAAGTGCCACATCGAACTCCTCGACAATCCTGCCCTTGTCCGAGTACACGACAACATGGGCGGCTAGGTTCTTGGCCCAAGCCTTGCGCGCTGCAGCGGACTCTTCGGTTTCCGTTGCGCTGGCGTCAGATCCGGCGAGGGACGTGTACACGCGGGGAATCGCGTCAAGAGCGGTGTCGAGTTCGTCCACGGTGCCAACGCTCGGTAGCGCCGTAATCGCGAGCGTGCCTGAGGTTCCGGCGGGCAGCGCCGAATGCCCCGACACGGCTGAGGCGCTCAGTTCTGATCCAAACGTGGTGTGTGCCCAGTCGAGTGAGCCAAGCTCGCCCTTGCTGGTGTGGCTGGAAGACGTGTACACGGGTGCCGATGGCACCCACGCAAAGTCAGCCGGTGTGCCACCAAAGTCAACGTCCGGGTCGCTCGTGCCCACGGCGAACGAGCGGGCTGATGCAACCACGGGAACGTCGGATTCGAGGACGACCGTGTAGATTCCCTCCGGGGCTCCAGCGAGAGAGACATCCTGCACGACGCCCGGTGAGAGTTCAATCTCTTGAGCTCCAAACATCACCACGTGCCCGTCCTCTCCGAGGAGGTACAACCGGGCCTTGCCCACCGCCTCTCGGCTGACGTCGGCGGCGTCCTCAGCGCTCTGGTCCGCAAGGGACTGAACGTCCGCAAAGGTCGGCACGACGAGCCGCACGAAACTGCTGGCGTCATCGCCCACCTCGGTCTTCTGTGCGGACACTCCCGTGATGACCTGGGCCCGAGATGGCGCAGCGGATCCGGTGACGTAGTCCACGCCTCGCGGTGTCACGCCGTCCAGTTCGAGGTTCTGGATGTACGAATTGACGAGCGCACCCTCCGCCTCAACGTGCACAACGATGCGGCGCTGTTCAGCGGCGATGCCCTCGAGGAGGGTAGATACCTGGGCCCTCGCTGGCACCAAGAAGGTGTCCGAACCGGCAAGCTCCACTCTTCCGGATGGCCCCCAAAGCGTGATCTTCACGGTTGCAGGCGTCAAACTTGGGTTTTGCACCACGAGGTTGGAGGACAGGCCCACAGACGTGGAGCCGCCCACGAGCCACTGCTCGGCCGTTGGGTTCTCGCAGGCGCTAGCAGCAAGGCCGCGCAGATCGCCGCTGGCCGTGACCGACCCGACCGAGGCCGCAGTGAACTGCCGCCCCTCGAGGTCCGTCACGAACCTCCCGGAGGTCGCAAGGGCGGCCGCTCCAGTGCCCGGGTCAAACTGCGTCACGCTCGATCCGCTGGACGTGCTGACGCGGTCCGGCAGGCTCGCGGCTTCGCCGCTCGTGGAACTACTTCTCGACGATTCACCATCGCTTGCTTCAGACAGTGACGACACCATCTCGGCGAGTAGGCCGAGGTCGACCTCGCCGCCGGATCCGACGAGTGCGAGCGATCCGTTCGAGGTGGTCTCTGACTGCGTGGAACCAAACTCACCGAGGTTCGTGTCGAAGCCGCCTTCGAGGTAGGGCGCGGCGGGGCAACCGAGAGTCGCGGCCGGCGCGGCAACGGAAACCTGGGTGCCCGCTGTCTTGATTTCTCCCGTGTCGGTCACCAGAGAGGTGCCCTGTGCGCCGAGCGCACCGAGGCTACCTACCGCGATGAGCGCAGTCAGAGTGCGCCCCACGCCCCCAAAGAATCTGGAACGCTTGTCTACTTGTGCCTGAGTCTTTACGCCCATTTTTGTGCGTCCTTCCTACGGACTGGGATCGCCAGAACACCAAACACGAGCAGAACTGCAGACTGCAGGGCCATCCATGGCAAGCGGCTTGAACGTTCGTATGAGATGGAGAGGTCTCCAGATTCGGTTCCTGCTGGCAGCTCGAATGCTTGCAGGCCATTGACCTGGGTGGGTACCAGTTCCTCGGATCCAAGGACGGCCTTCCAGCCTGGTGCAGAGTTTTCCGCAAGGACGATCTTGCGCTCCACCTGGGATGACTCAACCGTGGTGTTGACTGCTAGGCGCGACGCATCGAGCATTTCGGGCTTACTCAGAGCACCCGTGGCGTCTACCTCGTAAGTGGCCGCCCACGCGGGTTCGCCAGCGACAACCGTGATGCGAGTCACGCTGTCATCACCGGGGGCAGTCACCGACGCTAGGTACTGCTCGCTTGCCTGGGCGAGCGCAGGGTCGAGCCCCGTGGGGTCGACCCTCCACACCGTGCCGGTCTCGTTCTCCGTGATGCGCTGTAGGCCAGCCACAGTGTCAATACGCGAGACCAGTTGAGCAGAGTCGTCCCCCTGGCTAGGAGGAACGAGGACAGCTCCAACCCCCAGCTCGGCCAACCTGAAGGCGGAAGCGGGTGCGCCATCCTGTTCCAGACCGCGGGTGACGTGTGCAACCAACTCAGCAATATCGTCGGGACGCCCACCAAGGTACGCAATATTTACCACGGTCGAGGTTTCTGCCAACTGCACTCCATCGGAGTGCAGGAGCTGGTAGGCAACCTTGCCTGCACCCGCTGGTGCAACCGCAAGGACCCTGGCCTGGCGGCCATTTTCCTGCATCTGCTGGGCGACAGCTGGGACAATCGCGCGGTCAAGGGCCGCCAACGGCGAGTCCTCTCCAGCGATGGCCCGCGACTGGCCCCACGAGACAAGTGAGTACACGGGCACGGCGAAGACGAGGAGGGTGGCCACGCCCAGAACGATCTGGCGCCAGCCGAACGAGTGCGCGAGCGCCCTCTCAACGAGTTTCTCGCTACCCAGCACGCAGGCCCCCAGGAGGCCGAGCGTCATGAGCGAGAGCCCGGCACCGGACCAGCCGACTACAGGGCCTTCATCCCCGCTCGCAACTGTGATGGAGGAACTTAGGAACGAAACTGCGAGACCAATCGCCGCCACAACCCACATGAATCGAATCGGGCCCGCGTGTGGTGGCCTGCGCAGAAGCGCAAGGACTGCGCCCAGCAGAATCGCGCCTCCCAGAACCAAAGGGAGCGCCGCGAGCACGCCAGTCCAGATGCCTGAGGCAAAGGAAACCTCGCCTATGTCCGTTGGGACGCCGAGGAGCCGCTGCCAACTTCGGGATGGATCGTATGGGAACGGGGAGCCCGGATCCGAGAGAAGTACGCGCCAGCCGCCAAAGCCGCGGTTGACCCAGCCTCGGAACAGGATGGGGCCGAGCATCGCGAGAGCCGGGAGCGGCACAAACACGAGGGCGCGGGTGCGGGTGTACACAGCCGCAGCGCCGATGAGCACGATCCCCGGTAGGAGGAGCGCCGGAGCGCCCGCAGTGACAACCGCGAACACGAGCGCAGCCCCACCGACCGCAGCCAGGGACTTCCGTGGACGAACAGAGCCCGGAATGGACTCCGTATTCTGCTGCTCCACCTTGTTCTGCTCGAGGAGTTTTTGCTCTTGACGCTGCTCAGAACGTAGTCGCAGGACACCCCGCTCGTCCCGCCTATTGACACCACAGCCACGCGCAATCGCGACCACAAGCCACGGCAGTGCACTGTGCGCGATGATCGCACCTAGGCGTCCCTGGCCTACTGCGACGAGCAGTGTCGGCGCTGCCGCCCACAGCAGGCCTGCCCACACGCGGGCCGTCACTGACCGGGTGGCTGTTCCGGCCGCAAACCACGCGCCCAGGCCACTCACGATGAGCGAAAACACGATCGTTGCATTCACGGCTGCCTGCATGTTGCCAAGCGTTAGCCCCATAACCGGGCCGAGCGTGCTGAGCAGCGGGTCTGAGGGAGCAGAGGCACCGAGGCCGTCCCGGATCCACCCGCTGGTCCAGTGCTGCCACAACTCAGCCCAGCCGCCCTGCGACGGTAGCAACGCCCCACCCACGATGCGGGAACCGTTGTACAGCGAACCGAGCACATCCCGCAGGCCATAGAGCGTTGCGGCCACTAGGAGAAGCCCGAGCGCAGTCAGCCCACCGCGGCGCGCAGTGGCCCGCGCCCGCATCTCGCGCCGATCCAGCTCGGTGGGACCGTAGAGTTTCTTGCGCAGTGCGGACCGCGCCAGGCGCTCGTCGCGGTTCTGGGCCATGTGGTCGCGTCCCGTTGCGAGCAGCTGGTTGACTACCCGGGTTGGCACGGCCTTGGTCTTGCGCAGCCGGCTCCGCGAACGCAAGACCGAAAAGGTCTTTGAAAGGAGCCAGAACGGCGCTGCCAGCTCCGCAAGAGCTCTGCGCGGGCTCTTGTTCAGTATTCGGTAGAGGGCCCGCAGCGGCGCGGCTAGGAGCATCCCGAGAACGAGGAATGGGAAAGCAAGTACCGGGATGTTGGTCGCCCAAAAGTAGGCCGTGCTCTTGAGCCGGTTCCAGAAGGTCCTGCCCTCGAGCTCGTCGTCAAGCACATCGGGGCTTGGGGTTTCCACGAGATCGGTGGAGTCTCGCACGTCCATGAGCGTTGCCTGGGCATGTTCGACGACTGCGTCTGGTACTACAACGACACGGTGTCCAGCGAGGCGGGCCCGCCGACAAAACTCGATGGAGTCGCCCCACTTACCAAATGCGGGGTCGGTTCCCTTGAGCTCATGCCAGAGTGCCAGAGACACAAGCGCACCATTGAGGGAGACCGCATAGACGTCTTCGTTTCCGTCGTGCTGCCCCTGGTCAAACTCTTGGTTCTCAATGCCCGTGAACCGGCGACCGCCCACGGCCGAGGTGTAGCCAACCGAGATGAGTTCTTCGCGCTTGCCGAGTTTGACCTGCTTGGCGCCCACGATGGAAACGGACGAGCCGTACTCAACTGGGCGTAGTTGAAAGCCGAGAGCCGTCTCGTGGGCAGCGGAGTCGTCGTGCATGAGCCAGAGCCACTGCGTTAAGACCTGTGCGTCTGCGACCGCCTTGCCGACTGCCTGTCCGAAGTTCTTGGCCTTGGGTGCAGAAATGACCGTGCATGCGATCCCCGCAGCCTCGAGGCCGGAGGGGTCTATCGAGCCGCTGCCTGAGACGTCTGCGATGACTAGGCGGGCTGGCCGCACGCGCTGTTCCGCGATGGATTTCAGGGCACCGGCGAGGTAGGGGGTCACTCCGCGAGTCACGAGGATTGCCGTGACCTTCTGCGAGACGCCGGGCTTGATCTGGGCTGCGCGCAACGCGGCGTTCTCGAGGATCGGCTCGTCGAGTTCGTCTACGTGGGAGTCCTCATCCGACTCCCGGAGCGCATTCGCGCCATTCTGGTTGATCAAGTCGGGTTGCTCTGATGGATCAAACGATGCGGCGGTCTGCCGGCTCGGTGCTTCGCCGTCGTGCAAGGGGTGGATACCTTTCCTAGCGGTAGTGCTGGAGCCTTGGCTGGTCAGGAGCTTTTGTGGACTCAAGACCCGTTTCTCCACAGTCAATATTGCCCCACAAATGGCCATTTCTTGCGGGTTCCATCCGGTGTGGCGCATATCCGAGGCCGCAGCAGTTGGCCGGTTCACAAAAGAGTGGCCGCCTCCCACAGGGGAGCGGCCACTCGGCACATCACTATTCTTTACAGAAAACTTAGTGGGTCCGCGTGGAGCCCTTAGTTCTGTGGGTCAGACTGCGCGTCGCTTCAGCTTGCGGCGCTCCCTCTCTGAGAGTCCGCCCCAAATGCCGAAACGCTCGTCGTTCGCGAGTGCGTATTCAAGGCATTCCGCGCGGACGTCACACGCCACGCATACCTTCTTTGCCTCGCGGGTCGATCCACCCTTTTCAGGGAAGAACGCCTCCGGGTCGGTTTGCGCGCACAGTGCGCGCTCCTGCCAGCCTAGGACGGTTTCGTCATCGTTTCCATTGACCAGTGACAAGACGGATGAACCAGTGCGTGCCGATTCCGCCGGGCGCTTTACGTCACTTGGAAAAGGTCCGTCAGCGTTGAGCAGGTTCCACATATGTCATCCTCCACTGCTGTTTCGTTCGGCTGCCAATAACAACCTTACGCAAAATTACACGCGTGTCATCTTCGCTAGTCAAGCCCGAGTATGGTATCCACCCCCAAAACACGGGTGAATTTCGCCAAAATCAAGCCCTCGAGCCACTTGCGGGGGTTTCAGCGCTGGCTTCGGCACTCGTCAAGAGTTCGATGTCTCTCTTCCCACCCGCCGACATGTGACCGAATAGACTCCCCATTGACAGCATTTTTGCCTTCGCGGAAGGACTCACTCATCACGCATCATTTCCTGGCTTCGCACGGAATATCGGCAGGTTCACCCGCACCTTTAGCAATTAGGATGTAGCCATGACTTCCAGCGCCCAGTTCGTTGCTCACACGCTCGCCTCCCTCATGAACGAGCCCGGTAAACCCCGCCTGACGTGGTACGGCGCAGACTATGAACGCATTGAGCTCTCGGGCGCGGTCCTGAACAACTGGGTTAACAAGACCACCAACCTTCTCGTGGAAGAGTTCGACGCCGAAGCGAGCATCGAGTTCGCTCTCGACCTACCCGCACACTGGCGCCTCATCGTCTGGACCCTGGCCACACTTCGGTCCGGAGCGACCGCCCACATCGGGCCATCGACCAGCAGTGACGTTGCCGCACTGATTACTGATAGGCCCTCGGACAAGCAGGCTCCCGAAATCGTGGCGGTCAGTTTGCACGCGCTCGCCCGCCGCTTCGACGGCGAGCTCCCTGCCGGCGCCATTGACGCCGCCTCCGCGGTTATGACCTACTCCGACGGCCTCGGCTTTGTATCCATCACGGACGAGACCCAGACTGCCCTCGCGTTCCCCACTGAGTCGATCAGCTACGCTGACCTGCCACAGTGGGCCGCCAACACCCCCGCAGCCTCCGGCGGCCGGGTCCTGATCCGCTGCAATTCCGAGTCGCCCCAGCAGCTCCTTCCGCTCCTGCACAACGTGCTGGGCATCTACTCTGCGGGCGGTTCGGTCATCATCATGGGTGCGGCTGCAGCCGCAGAGATTACCGACGATTCAGAGCGTTTCCAGCGCATCGTCGAGTCAGAACGTGTGGATACAGTCATCGAGCTTGGCTAGGAGATAGGTTCAAGCTGTCCGGGTCTAGGGCACAACCTAATGTCCCAGCCTTCGGTACCGCTCCTCCGAGGTCGTCTTCGCCTCTCTCCACCACGCTTCATGATCGGCATACCAAGAGACAAGGCTCTCAAGTTCTCTACGAAACGATCGTGGTGCTGGGCGCCAGCCAAGATCGTCGAAAATGAGCGAGGTATCAAGCGCATAGCGCACATCATGGCCCGTCCTGTCGCGCACGAACTCAATATCTCCAGCTGGACGACCAAACACCTCAAGGAGTGCTGCAACCACCTCTAGGTTGCTCCGCTCATTGTGGGTGCCTACGAGGTACGTTCGGCCGATCTGACCTGCGTCAATAATGCGCCACAACGCTGAGGAATGATCGTCAACGGCAATCCAATCTCGAACGTTGGCACCTGTCCCGTAAATGCGCGGTACGCGACCTGCAAGCAGCTCCGTAATCTGACGAGGAATGAACTTCTCAACATGCTGGAAAGGGCCATAGTTGTTTGAGCAGATTGAAACGGTTGCACGTACCCCGAATGACCGGACCCACGCTCCAACCAGCAGGTCAGCGCTCGCTTTTGAGGCTGAGTACGGGCTCGATGGTCTGTAGGGGCTGCTGTGAGTGAACGCAGGGGCATCCAGGGATAGGTCCCCAAAAACCTCGTCCGTAGAGATGTGGTGCAGGCGTTTCCCGTGGGCCCGCACGGCCTCGAGGACACTCAGGGTCCCATTCACGTTCGTGTCTACAAACTCGCTCGGGTTTTCCAGAGAAGCGTCGTTGTGCGATTCAGCGGCAAAGTGAATCACAACGTCGTGCACGGCAACGAGCGAGTCCACTAGTGTGCGGTCCCGTATATCTCCAACGACCACCGAAACATGGTCACCGTTGGCTGCCAGCCAGCCATCGACTTCCAAGTTCATTCCCTGCGCTGCATAGGTAAAACTATCCAAGACGGTCATAGATACCTCAGGGCGGGATTCTCGTGTCCACCGCACAAAGTTCGAGCCTATGAAGCCTGCCCCGCCGGTGACTAGAAGTCGCACCCGACAACGCTCCTTCCAGAAGATCATTTTTCGCAGGCAGCACTGACCGAGTTGGGAGAGCCAGCCAAATAGTCTGCTTTGACCGAGCCCTCCGCAAAGCCCGCCTCTGTGCGGTGCGCAGAGCGCTGGAACCCGCCATCTGGCTGATTTCGGCCAGAAACCAAGGTCTATACACAACTTTTACACGCGATTACCCCCATGCGTTCGAGCAATCCACGTGTCTTCATCTTAGGATTTATTAACGTGACCCAGAAGAAGACGAGCCGCAAGGCATCAGATTTTATGCGCGCGACTCCAGCACACGCGAGGACGCTCGGTAGCCACCGAGCGTTGCGCATTTTCGGCATGTTTGCTGTTGCACTTCTGGCACTCACCTCTTCCGTAGCTTTCGGCGTGAAGTGGCGCACCGACAACCTCGTTGAAAAGGTTGACGTGAAGGACATCGTTGCCCCTCCCGCCAAACCCAAGGACGCCCAAGCAGGAAAGTCGCTGAACATTCTCGTGATGGGAACAGATGACCGGTCCGGCAAGAACGGCGAGATCTCGGACAAGGCATCTGAGGGTATGCGTTCGGACACGACAATGCTCGCGCACATCTCATCCGACCGTTCGCGTGTTGACGTGGTCTCGATCCCACGTGACTCCATGGTCACCATCCCTGAATGCCGCACAACAGATGGCAAGGTACTTCCTGCCACGCAGAGGGCAATGTTCAACTCGGCATTCGCCCGCGGCTGGGACAATGGTGGAGACATCGCATCAGCCGCGGCCTGCACGATCAACACTGTCCAGGAAAATACCGGGCTCGCCATCGACCACTTCATCGTTGTGGACTTCGCAGGATTCAAGAACCTGGTTGACTCCCTCGGTGGGATCGACATCGACATCCCCGAGGACATGTACTCCAAAAAGGCCAAGGGGCTGACCCTCAAGGCTGGACAGCAGACCCTCGACGGCACAACCGCACTGCAGTTGGTCCGTGCCCGCACGGGAACCGGCTGGGGCCTCGAGATCGGTTCTGACCTCAAGCGCATTGAACGCCAGCAAGCTGTCCTGACTGCCACGATTGAGACGGCACTGTCCAAGAACCTCATAACCGACCTGCCCAAACTCACAGCGTTCGTGTCCTCCGGACTCGCCTCTCTCAAGACTGACACAGAACTCGGTGACAACCTCCTTGGCCTCGCGACCTCAATGACGAGCATCCGCACGGACGACGTTACGTTCGAGGCAGTTCCAGTTGTGGACGACCCAACCAACCGGAACCACGTCCTGTGGACCGTTGGCGCTGATGAGATCTGGGAGAAGCTGGCGATCGACGCGCCCCTCAAGGAGAAGGTTGAAGAGTGCACGCCAGCAACCGGCAGTGAAGGCACCGATCCAGACTCCACCTCAACTCCTGACTGCACCGAACCGGGTACGAACGAATCCACCGCCGACTGATTGGGTTTTCCATGACTGAAAACAACAACGGCGCGTCACGGAACGGCAGGGGTCCCGCACTCCCGCCGCCGAGCTTTACGCCCGCCGCAGGTCGACCACTTCGCCCCAAGCGCACGCCCGCAATCGAGGTGGGGTCGCCAGAAACTGGCCCCCAGGAGACTCGAGTTGCACCGCAGCGCGTTTCCGGCCCTCAGACGAACTCTCAACCCGTAGTTCCTCCAGCGCGCAAGGCGTACCCAACTGGTGCGTATTCGGGTGGGCAGCAACCACGGTCCGCGAAGCCCGCTCCACAGTCATTCGCGCCGGGAGGCAGCACGGCCGGGCAGGCACGCTCGCAGGAGCGAAAGGCACAGCCTCGCCAGCCTCTTGGCGCCCAGCATGATTCGCTTCCTCCTTCCTACGGACCGGGGTCATCCCAGCGCGCCTCAGCACCGGCATCGGGCCAGCGCCAGCAATCAGCAGCGGTGCAGGGCGGCGCACAGCCCCTAGGACAGCGCCCAGCGGTTCGCCACCCACAGCCCGCCTCCCAGCCCCCGCTCACCAAGGCTAAGCGGTCCCACAAGAAGACCGTCGCTCTGGTCAGTGTCCTCGTCATCGCGGCGCTCCTAGCGTGGCCGGTCGGAATGCTCTTGTGGGCGAACGGAAAACTCAACCACATCGAAGCGCTTTCGGGTGCAGCAGCAACACCAGGCACCACCTACCTCATTGCGGGTTCCGATTCACGCGAGAACACAGATGTGGGTGGAAACGTACCTGGCGCACGCGCGGACACGATCATGCTCCTGCACGTGCCCGCGAAGGGCCCCTCGGCTCTCATCTCCCTCCCCCGCGACATCTACGTACCAATCCCGGGCTACGACTCGAACAAGATCAACGCATCGTTTTCCTTCGGCGGTGCTCCCCTCCTCGTTGCAACAGTTGAGCAGTTCACCGGCATGGCTGTGGATCACTACGTCGAGGTTGGCTTCCAAGGAGTCGAAGACATCGTCGACGCCCTGGGTGGCGTCCGGCTGTGCTATGACCGTGACGTGAAGGACAAGGAGTCCAAGCTGAAGTGGAAGGCCGGCTGCCACGTTGCCGACGGCTCAACCGCTCTCGCGTTCTCCCGCATGCGAAAGGCCGACCCCAAGGGCGACATCGGACGCGCCGAGCGCCAGCGCCAGGTCGTCTCGGCCATCGCCAAGGGCTTGAAGAGCCCATCGAAGCTCATGAACCCGTCAACGCAGGTCAAGCTTGTGGACGCAGGCACCGGCGCGCTCGTTGTGTCCGAGGGAACCGGCTTCCTTGACCTGGGCAAGATGGCCTTGGCCTTCCAGAATGCCAACTCCGACAAGGGAATCACGGGAACACCACCGATCATCTCCCTCGACTATCGCCCGGGTGGGGTCGGTTCCGCCGTGCAGATTGACGAGGCGGCCAGCGCACAGTTCTTCAAGGACATTGCCAACGGCAGCCTAGAACCTGGCGAGTACAACAAGCTCAAGTAGCGTGCTCAACGCAAGGGGCCGGGCAAGAAACTATTGTTTCCGGCCCGGCCCCTTGCGTTAAGTGTCGGTGTTAGGATTCCTGCGCGTAGGCGGAGCGCAGACGCTCCCCCTTGGCGTGGGCCACTTTGGAGAGTTCCTCCTGAAACTCGATCATCTGCGCACGCAGTGTGCTAGCCAGCTCGTCTGTTCCTGCCGCGAGCATACGGGCAGCCAGCAGGCCTGCATTCCGTGCGCCACCAATCGAAACCGTGGCCACGGGAACGCCAGCCGGCATTTGTACGATGGAGAGCAGCGAGTCCATTCCGTCGAGGTACTTGAGAGGAACGGGCACACCGATCACAGGCAGCGGAGTCACGGCTGCGAGCATCCCTGGCAGGTGGGCAGCACCGCCCGCACCCGCGATAATGACGCGGATGCCGCGTTCGTGGGCGGTGCGTCCGAACTCGATCATCTCGGTGGGCATGCGGTGGGCAGAAATTACGTCCACTTCAACCGGAACGCCGAACTCGGTGAGCGCCTTGGCGGCGTCCTCCATGACATTCCAGTCCGAGTCCGACCCCATGACAATGGAGACGAGTGGTGCAGAAGGTGTCTGGCTCATGAGCGTCTACTCTCCTAGTGATTCGCCGCGCAGGATGGCAGCGGCGGACGTGGCACGGTGAAGTACCTCATCGAGGTCGTCGCCGCTCACGTTGACGTGACCGAGTTTGCGTCCGGGACGGGTTTCCTTGCCGTAGACATTGACCTTGGCCTCAGGGAACTTGGCTGCAACCTCTTCCAAGCCCTCAGTCAAGGAGTCGCGTGTGGAGCCAAGGACATTCGCCATGACAGTCCAGGTCACGGTGGGTTCGGTCGACCCGAGCGGCAGATCGAGGACAGCACGCAGGTGCTGCTCGAACTGGCTGGTCACTGATCCAGTAATGGTCCAGTGTCCCGAGTTGTGCGGGCGCATGGCGAGTTCGTTGACAAACATGTGCCGTTCGCCCTGCTCATCCACGGTCTCGAACATCTCAACTGCGAGGACACCCGTAACGCCAAGGCCCCCGGCAATCGTGAGCGCGATCTGGCGCGCTTCTTCGGCTTCCTCCACAGTGAGGTTGGGGGCGGGAGCGATGACCTCGGAGCACACGCCTTCTCGCTGGATCGACTCAACCACGGGCCACGTAACGCTCTGCCCGGAGGGGCGCCGCGCGACCAAGACCGCTAGCTCGCGAGTGAAGGGAACCTTTGCCTCGACAAGAAGGTCTGGACCCCCTGCGGTCGTTGCCTCAAACCAGTCCTCGACCTCAGTGGCAGACGACACCACGCGCACGCCCTTGCCGTCGTAGCCACCGCGTGCCGTCTTCACCACGACCTCTGGTCCGTGCTCAGAGATAAACGCTTCCAACTCCGTGCGCGCCGCATCCTTAGCTCGCGAAAGCGGAGCCCATGCAGGGCAGGGGACGCCCATCTCGGTGAGTCGGCGCCGCATCACGATCTTGTCTTGAGCCTGCAAGAGCGCATCTGGTCCTGGCTGAACCGAAACACCCTGGGCGATGAGCTCACGGAGCAGGTCGTTGGAGACGTGTTCGTGCTCAAATGTCAGAACGTTGGAGCCCTGGACCAGTGCGCGAATCGCGTCTGCATCGTGGGCTTGGCCCACCGGAGCATCCACCACTACTTGCGCTGCGGATGAGGTTTCACTCTCCACCAGCACTCTTAGGTGGACGCCGAGCTCTGCTGCGCCGGGGGCCATCATGCGGGCGAGCTGGCCGCCACCAATTACGGAAACTATAGGAACTACCACGTCTCAAAAGCCTAATGCACGGGGACGTGATGCCCGAATTATGTCCAGCACTGTAGTCTGGTGCGGTGACTGCCCCTACCCGTTCCCTAGGCGATCCGCAGGCCGTTCCGGGCGCTCCAGCGCGCCGGACTGTTGCTTCGTTACGAGCCCGACTCCTCGAGTTGATGAAGTTTGGATTTGTGGGCGGTCTCGGCTTCATCGTGGACATAGGGGTGTTCAACCTGCTCCAGCACGGACCTGTCGCGCTGCTTGCAGGCGAACCCATCGCCGCCAAGATCGCTTCCGTTTCGGTCGCGATGATTGTCACCTGGCTGGGCAACAGGCTCTGGACATTTGCGCGTCAGCGAACCTCCACGAAGGCCCGGGAGTTCGTTGGCTTCGTTGTGGTGAATATCGGCGGCATGGCTATTGCAGTCCTGTGCCTGTGGGTTTCCCGTTACGTGCTGGGCTACACCAGCCCGCTCGCGGACAACATCTCAGCGAACGTGGTGGGCCTCGTGCTCGGAACAGCGTTTAGGTACTTCGCCTACAAGCACCTCGTCTTCACCGGTAGCAGAGCCCCCAAGGATGAGGCTCCGGTCGTGGAACTGTCTGCTTGACAGTCACTCTGGGACACCACACCCAGCTACTACACCCGAGGCTACGTTGGCGAGTTTCCGCTTCCCCTACTCGACAGCTTCTTGAGCTTTCGAGTGCCACGGTTGTCACTACTCACCATGTTCCCGTGCGGCAGGATGTTCGTGGCGTCGAACTTTCGCGGCACGCCTGAAAGGTGGAGCGTAAATTGTGCGGGCCGCGGAACCGAAAGTTCCAGCCGCGCGCCGTCCGTGGCGGCGAGGTCCTTGGCCAGAGGGAGCCCGAGGCCCGTCCCAGCCCCGGAGGTAACTCCGCGCTCAAAGATCTTGGGAACCAACTCATCCGGCACGCCTTCGCCCTCATCGCTCACCTGCACGACGATGCCACCGCGAGGTCCCTTTTGCTTGGCCACCACCGTGGTGGTCCCGGCGCCGTGCTTGAGGGAGTTCTCAATGAGGGTCGCAAGCACCTGCGCGAGCGCACCCGGGGTTGCGAGAACCATGAAGTCGCCTTCGCGCACCATGCTGAGCTCACGACCGGCTTTGGCGAAAATGGGTCGCCATTCCTCCTCCTGCTGTTGGAGGACCTCCTCGAGGTGCACGGGCTCTGTGGTACCTCCCTGTGCTTTGCGCGAGCGCGACAGGAGATCGTCCACTGTGGCGACCAGACGCTCAACCTGCTCCAAGGAGATCCGAGCCTCCTCCTGGATCTCGAGGGAATCGTCGGCAAGCATTGAAATCTCTTCAAGGCGCATCGAAAGCGCCGTGAGCGGGGTGCGCAGCTGATGCGAAGCATCTGAGGCGAACTGACGCTCCGCAGCAATGCGGACCGCGAGGCGGTCCGCCGAGCGGGTCAGTTCATCGGCCACGAGGTCGATCTCTTCCACGCCGGACTTCTCCACGTGAGGGCGGACCTGTCCCGACCCTAACTGCTCGGCCGACGCGGCAAGGTACACGAGCGGCGCGGATAATCGGTTGGCCTGCCACACTGCCACCCAGATCCCTGCGCCAAACGCAACGAACGCGGCGGAAATAACCAAGCTAACCACTTGGAAGGAACGCATAAATACGTCCCAGTAGGAGATCGAGATCGTCACCAAGGCCTTGGAGTTGGTGAAGACCGCGGACTCCAACTTCTTACCGTCGATCGTCTCCCCCGCCGTGCCGCTCTCGCCCGTGGGGAGGATGACTCGCACCTGCGCATCCGGTTGCTGCCCACCAAACGCGTACCGGTCCAGTTGGTCCTGGTCGAGTGGCTCGTTGCGCGTGATGCGGTACTCCACCGCGCGGGCGAGGGCGTCGGTGCGGTTGGCTAACTCTTGGCGCTCGTTGCTGAACACGTAGAAGCCGCCAAAGAAGGCGAGTGGGAATCCGAGCAAAAGGACCGCAACGGCAACGGCCGAGATGGTGGCCAGAATGAGTCTGCGACGCACGAGTTACTCCTGGTTTTGGAAACAACGAGGGCCGGTTCAAACGAACCGGCCCGCGTTGGTTGCTATCAGTTGTCGCCGGCCTCGAACCGGAATCCCAGCCCGCGTACGGTAGTGATGTAGCGGGGGTTGTTCGCGTCGTCGTCGAGCTTGCGGCGCAGCCACGACACGTGCATGTCGAGGGTCTTGGTGGAACCGATCGGCTCGGATCCCCAGACCTCGCGCATGAGGGTGTCTCGGTTCACCACTGAGCCTGCGGAAGCCACGAGAACACGCAGCAACTCGAACTCCTTGGTGGTGAGGTGCAACTCGCGACCCTCTTGGAACGCGCGGTGCGCTGCCACATCAACCCTGACGTCCTGAGCGTTGATCTCTTCGGCTTCAGTGGGGTCCCCGTGGGTGCGGCGCAGCAGTGCGCGCACGCGTGCGAGGAGTTCCGCCAGTCGGAAAGGCTTGGTGACGTAGTCGTCGGCTCCGGCGTCGAGTCCGACAACGAGGTCAACCTCGTCTGCGCGAGCCGTGAGCACGAGAACAGGGGTGCTCAGGCCCTTGACTCTGATGGCTCGAGCAACTTCGAGCCCGTCCATGTCCGGGAGTCCGAGGTCGAGAACGATGAGGTCCGCGCTCGAAGCGCTATCGATCGCACCCTGCCCAGTTCCCTGAACGTTGACGTTGTATCCCTCGCGGGTGAGAGCGCGAGCGAGTGGCTCGGCGATTGCCGGGTCGTCTTCAGCCAGCAGTACTTGTGTCATGTGGCTATGTTAGGTCATGAATTGGCATTTGTACTCCCTCAAATCGCAAAAGTAGACGTGAGGTTGACGACCGGGCCCGGTTCATCCACCTAGGCTTGGACCATGAATGTGTTCGAGAGATTCGGTCGTTGGGCTGAAGAGAACGGTCAGCGCCTTGATGCGACGCTGGTTACGATCACAGCCTTGGCTGTGGTTCCGTGGTCTGCAGGCGTGGGTTCTGGCTTCAAGTGGTTCTTTGGCCCGGACGACTCGGGCATGTGGTCGGCGGTGTTTGCATTGTTCCTGTTGGTGCCGCTTGCGTTCCGCCGGTCGGCCCCCGTGATCTCTGCGGCGGCTGTGTTCGCGGTCGCCCTTACACACATGATTATTGGCCCTTCGCTCATCTTCCCAGCGGACCTTGCCGTACTTGTGGCCCTCTACTCGATCACAGTCTATGGGCCGAGGTGGGCAGGCCGATTTGCGCTCTTCAGTTCCTTTGCGGGTGCGGCCTTCTTTGGGCACGTCGGGGATGGGGGCTCGGAGCTCAACCTCAAACCAATCCTTATCTCAACCTTTACCCTCGGTTTACTCTTTCTCACGGTGTGGGCGCTCGGTCTCATGCGTCGAACACGCCTCGACTCGGTCCGAGTGCTCCGCGAGCGCAACATCGCCCTCGAACTCGACAAGGAAAAGCAGGCACAGATCGGTGCCGCTGCCGAACGCTCCCGGATCGCGCGAGAAATGCACGACATCGTGGCGCATTCCCTGTCCGTCATCATCGCCCAGGCGGATGGCGGCAGGTATGCGGCCAAAGTGAACCCTGAGATGGCAGAAAAGACGCTGACCACAATTTCGGAGACGGGGCGCGCGGCGCTGGCGGACATGCGCCGCCTCCTCGGCGTCCTGAGGGAAGATCCCAACGGCGATCCCGATGACGATTCCGTACTGCGCTCACCACAACCTGCCGCGGGTGACATCCAGTCGCTGGTCGACTCCATGCGTACTTCCGGAGTCCGCGTCTCGCTTGTCCGCATGGGCACTCCTCGCCAACTTCCTCCCGGCGCGGGACTCACCCTGTACCGCATTTGCCAAGAGTCTCTCACCAACATCCTCAAGCACGCCGGCCCGGACCCCACGGTCACGGTCGTGCAATCGTGGGGCCGTGACTCGGTCCGCCTCGAGATTGAGGACGACGGCCGCGGTGCAGCCTCCACGTCAGACGGCGCCGGCATGGGCCTCCTGGGCATGCGGGAGCGCGCCGCACTCTTTGGCGGGACCGTGAAGTCGGGCCCACGCCAGGGCGGTGGATTCCGCGTCGAGCTTGACCTTCCGCTGCCGGAACTTAGAGAGTAGTTGCGCAAGGATGCGTAGGATGAACCACGGCGTCCTCTCCGCGCCAGCCAGACCCACACCCCTAGGAATACGGACATGATCAGCCCAGACTCCCCCATTAAGGTCGCAATCGTGGACGACCAACAGCTACTACGTGCGGGCTTCAAGATGGTGATCGATTCCCAGCCTGACCTGCACGTGGTCGCGGAAGCCGGCGACGGCGCATCAGCCCTGTCGACCCTCAAGGACAGCGACGTCGACGTGGTCCTGATGGACATCCGTATGCCGGAGATGGACGGGCTTGCCGTCACCGCCAAGCTCACCGAGTACTGGTCCGCCAAGGACCCCTCGGTCACGCCCCGCATCCTCATTCTGACGACCTTTGACCTGGATGAGTACGCCCTCGAGGCAATCAGGGCCGGAGCTTCCGGATTCCTCCTCAAGGACGCCCCACCCGAGGAAATGCTCAACGCAATCCGCACCGTCCACGAGGGTGACGCAGTGATCGCCCCCTCCACGACCCGCCGCCTGCTTGGGCGTCTCATCACTCCCCTGCCCGCCGAGCAAGCCGTGGCGTCACCCCACGCCGACAAGCTCGCGTCGCTCACGGAGCGAGAGATGGACGTCCTCATGCTCATTGCCAAGGGGATGAGCAACACCGAGATCGCGCGCGAGCTGTTCGTGGCGGAAGCCACAGTCAAGACACACGTGGGTCGCATCCTGCACAAGCTCGGTGCACGCGACCGCGTGCAGATCGTGGTGACCGCCTACGAGAATGGGCTGGTCAAACCAGGCGAGTAAATCGTCGAAAATCAGTGTGAGCGCTAGCCCACCGCCGCCGACATGACGACCATGGTCGCACCAGAGGGTGCAACCTGAGTCTGACCTGAGCGCAACAAGTCCCCTCCGTCGCCTGACGACGCGAGGGGACCTCGTTTTCTAGGGTGATAGATAGGTTCGCGCCTCGCGCATTCTTACCCGTTCATCTCTAGGAGATTTCATGTCACAGCCCCTCAGCGGCTACGGTGCCCACGCGCCAGTCCAACAGCTCCCCGTCGCAGTATCCGCACGCGGACTGACCAAGCACTACGGTTCTGGCGCCTCGATCGTCCGCGCGCTCGACGGCGTAGACGTGGACTTCGCGCAGGGCCAGTTCACCGCGATCATGGGCCCTTCCGGTTCGGGTAAGTCCACGCTCATGCACCTGCTGGCGGGCCTCGACTCGGCTACCAGCGGGCACGCCTACATTGGTTCCACCGATGTCACAACCCTTAACGACGATCAACTCACGTCACTGCGCCGCGACCGGGTTGGGTTTGTGTTCCAGTCCTTTAACCTGCTTCCGATGTTCAACGCTGAGCAGAACATCCTGCTCCCCTTGACGCTTGCGAACAAGAAGGTCACCAAGGACGACAAGGAGTGGCTGAACACCCTCGCTGGCACCTTGGGCCTGACCGAACGCCTCAACCACCGCCCATCCGAACTCTCCGGTGGCCAGCAGCAGCGCGTTGCGATTGCTCGCGCGCTCATCGCCCGCCCTGAGGTCGTCTTTGCAGACGAGCCAACCGGTAACCTCGACTCGCGCTCGGGCGCCGAGGTTCTGTCCTTCCTGCGCCAGTCCGTGCGTGAACTCGGACGCACCATCATCATGGTCACCCACGACCCTGCCGCCGCAGCCTACGCGGACCGCGTTGTACTCATCGCTGACGGCAAGATCGCCGGCGACATTGGTGACCCCACGCCAGAATCGGTTCTGGCCGGACTCGACGCGCTGCGTAACTTTGACGCGACCGCTTCCGTTCTAGCCCCTAAGCAGGTCTGAACCAGATGCTAAGAATCACTCTCTTCCAGATGAGGCAGAACGTTGGCCGCCTCATCGCCGCGGCGATTGCGATCGTCATAGGCACCGCGTTCATTGCCGCCACGTTCATGGGCGGTCAGGTCTTTGTAAAGTCGGCCGAAGGCGCAATGACCGCGCAGTACGGGCAGTCCGACGTGGTTGTCCTTGGGTATAAGGAGACCACTGTTGATGGTTACAAGAGCGTGGAGTACTCCGGCGTTCCTGTTGACCTGATCGAGAAAATCGACGCGCTTCCAGAAGTCGCTGAGACGTCCATTAGTTCTCAAGGCTGGTTCTCCCTGGTCAAGGGAAGTTCCCAAGAATACCTACCGTTTATTACTCAGGGTGAATCAGCGGGTCTCAACTTCTTCACGTACTCGGAGGGCAAGGCTCCTTCTGCCGCCGATGAGATCTCTCTTCCCGTGAAGTTTGCGGAACGCTTCGGCGTAGCAGTTGGCGACGACATCGCGGTCACTAATGGCGGCGACGCCACGCAAGGCAAGGTCTCTTTCAAGATCACCGGCCTGACGGAGGACCCTAAGGGTGCGTACACAAGCTATGGCGGTGCTGCGGTTACTACCTTGGAAGGTATCCAATCCATCTACTCCGCGCTTGACTCAGGTGAAATGTTCGCAGAGCATGTGCTGGTTGCCGCGGAACCTTCGGTTGCAGGAGATGCTGTCCGACTGGGCGCACTTCAGGACGAAATTACCCAGTTAGCCGGTGGGCTTAAGGTCTCCAGCATTGAGCAGATCACGCAGGACCAACTCGAAGCGCTCACGGGCGAGGCGAACATCATCATGTCCGCTGTCCTCGCCTTTGCAGGAATCGCGCTCCTTGTTGCTGCACTGGTCATCTCAAACACGTTCCAAGTTCTCGTGGCCCAGCGCGCTCGCACGCTCGCACTTCTGCGCTGTGTGGGTGCAAACACCAAGCAGATTAAGCGTTCGGTTCTTGTTGAGGCGCTCATCCTCGGGTTCCTCGCGTCCGTGGCCGGCGTTATTCTCGGAATCCTGCTCGTCCAGGCAATCCTCTGGGTCGTAAGTGCAGTTGGTCTTTCGGCGTCAATCCCTTCCGTGGTTTCGATCCCGGCAACCGCCATTTGGGTACCTCTCGTAGCGGGAACCCTGGTGACGCTCCTCGCCTCGTTCGTTCCGGCCCGTGTGGCAACCCGCGTGGCTCCACTTGCCGCACTTCGTCCGATCGAGGGGGTTGCGGAGACTCGTGGAACCGCTGGCAAGGTGCGCACCGTTATTGCGGCGCTCCTCGTACTCGGCGGCGCGGGGCTGCTCGCATTCTCATTCACGCTTCGTGAGGACTCGCTCGACATCGCAGTTGGACTCGGCATTCTCGGTGGCGCTGCCAGCTTTGTGGGCCTCATCATTTCAGCAGTGCTGTGGGTACCAGCCGTTGTTTCCGGCGTGGGTAAGTTGTTCAGCAAGATGGGTGCACCCGCGCAGCTCGCTGCCGCGAACATCGCACGTAACCCTCGGCGTACTGCATCCACCGCGACCGCACTCTTCATCGGCGTAACGCTCGTGTCTCTCCTATCGATCGGAGCGTCAACTGCCCGCAGCACGCTGGATCGAGAACTCGACGAGACCTTCCCCATCGATCTTGTTGCCCAGTTCTATCAGGGCGCTGATGGCAAGGCAGTCGACACGAACCAGACAGCTCAGAAGGTGCGTGCGATCGACGGTGTCGAGTACGTGTACGCGGCGCGTCAAACCTATGTGAACTTTGCATCCCAAGACGGTATCGACCACAACTATGTGGAAACCGAAACCCTCGTGGAACTGAGTGAAGACGCACGCAACGCTATGCGTGATGCATCAGTCCTTGACCAGTTGGGGGAGGGCAAGTTCCTCCACCCCGCATACAACTCGTTCAAGAAGGACACTCCTATTTGGATGTTCAAGAACTCAGACGAGATTGTCGGTAATGGCGGGCCTGAGGAGCAGCCTGGTTGGGCTGACCGAGTGGAGCTCAAGAGCGCTGGTAACGGTGGAATCAATGGAATCGCCGTCACCTCTGAAGTCTTTGAGGAACTGGTAAACACGTTCGGCATTGACGATTCACAGGTCCGTTCGTCAACCCTGTTCATTAAGGTCTCCGACCTGAAGAATGCCGGCGATACTGTGGACGAGATCCGAGACGTTCTTGGCAGCGAGAACGTGTCGCTCGAAGGTTCAGTCATGCAGCGCCTTGAGTTCCAGAAGGCAATCGATATCATGCTGCTGATCCTGGTTGGGTTGCTTGGCGTAGCAGTGCTCATCGCGCTGATCGGTGTGGCCAACACGCTGTCGCTCTCGATCATCGAGCGCCGCCGCGAGAACGCGACACTGCGAGCGGTGGGCATGTCCAAGCGCCAGCTGCGCACGTCCCTCGCTTTCGAGGGAATGCTCATCGCGGGTATTGGCGCACTCGTTGGTGTGGCGCTGGGTGCTCTGTACGCGTGGGCTGGCACTCAGCTCCTGCTCAGTGGAATGACTGATGTGGCATTCTCGGCCCGCTGGACCGACATCGCGATGATCTTCGCGGTCGCGTTGGGCGCGGGACTCCTCGCCTCGGTCATCCCGGCGCGCGGAGCGGTCAAGACCTCTCCTGTGGAGGCACTGTCCGTCGACTGACAGGTAGATGACCGCGAGTGCCCGGCACCCCGAAAGGGGTGCCGGGCACTCGTGCGTGTAGGGCCCAATTTCTAGTACTGATTTTCGACGATCGAGTTGCGTCCCAGCGCCCCTCACCTGCCGTTATCCACAGATTCTCGCTGCCTGCCGCGTACGGCCTGAGATCGGGGCAGGATTGCGTGGTGCGCGCCTCAGACTCTTATCTCCCTCTGTCCATCGCCGGCATTGGCGAACTCGATGTCCGCTCGGGAACGTCGTTTGCCGAGTTGGCGGTCCAGTTGAGCTCACAGACCGCGAGCATCGCGGGTGCGGAGGCTCGTTGGTACGTGGGAACGGAAGCGCTCACCCCTGCGCACCGGGTGGGCAGCGCGCCACTCACCTTTGGAGCGCGCATCACTCGCATCCCAGTTCCAGCCAACGAACGGGCCGTTGGTATGGCGGGATCCGCTTCCGTGGCGGGTGGGGCCGGTGCGTTACTCGGCGCGTCCGCTTTGAGTGGGACTGGCGCCTTGGGCGAGCTGCCGGCGGGGTCACATGGCGATGCCGGGACTGTCATGCGCCAGACCGCGGGGCCGTCGGTGGGCGCTGAGATCACCTCCACTGAGCGAGGTCGAGGTTGGGCACGCGTGGAACAGGGAGTTTGGGTTCGCACTGGGTTGCCGGGTGCCTCTGGGGTTTCGAGCGTGCGGGTCCGGTTGTCGTGGCGGTGGCATGCTCATGCGCTGTGGTCTGCGCTCCGGTCTGCGCTCCGGTCTACGCTCCGGTCTACGTTTCGGACAGCCGCTAGTTCGGTAGTGAGTCCCGCGACCGATGTGGAGCCTCGGTCGGCGGTGATCGAGGGTGGACTCCGCGCGCACCTGGTTCTGGGCACCGCGCACATCGTGCGCCCCTTTGGCCTCAAACCCTCCGTCCGCCGGCTGCGCGTGCACCCGCGGGCATGGCTATGGGGGCTCACCCTATCGCACGGCGTGGTGCTGGAACTGGAGGTGCAGGGAAAAGCGAGTGGATCGTCGAAAATAGGAGAAGTAGTCAGGTACGAGCCGACCGTCCGCTGGAACCCAGGCCGGTTCGGCCACGAACCGGCGCCCGAGCAGCCGACTTACCGGGAGTCGGCGGCGGTCATGGCGGTCCCGGTCGTTGTGCCGCTCGCGATCTCGGCACTCCTGGCGGCGGTCATGCAGCAGCCAACGTTCCTGCTGTTCGGGCTGGCGGGGCCGCTCATGTTCGTGGCGCAGCACCTCGCGCGCAGGAAGTCTGCGCAGCCCGCGCAAGCCGCGAGCGCTCACGAGAGCGCGCCGCGCACATCCCGACCTAGGCTGTGGGAACTAGTGCTCGCAATCAGGGATCCATCATCCCCTCACATCGCGGGCGCCCTGGCCGGAGTTCCTGCGGTTATGGCCGTCGTGGTGCCGTACGCCGATGCGCAGGCGGGGGTTAGTCGCGATGAGCGCGATGTCCGTGCGTCCGCGCACTCCGCCGCCCGGTCGGTTGCGCGGGAGCACGTGATCCGGGCGCTCGCCGGGGCGGGATCGGTGGATGTTGAAGCGGGATCGCCCCTGGACACGGACTCCTGTGCGGACAAGGAGGCGGACGTCGAGATCGTGGCTTCTTCCGCGGCCATGCAGAACTGGGAGTTCCTGCGCTGGCGCCGGCCCCGACTCACGAATGTCTCCTCATGGGCTGGGCGCGAGCAGAGCGTCAACCTGCCGGCACTCACGGTTGTGGACCTGCTCGATCTGCCCGCACCCCATGCCACGCTCGCAGCGCGGCTTGTGCAAGCGGTGCGGGAGAGCGCGCGGGCAGGGGCGCACCTGGTCGTACTGTGTTCGCGGGAGCTCGCCGCGTCCGTGACTGCGCACCCGGAGTTCCGCACAGCGGTTGTTCCTGTTGGCGTAGGGGCGCACAACGCCAACTTAGACGCGCTGTCGCCAGAGTTGGCCGAAGAGCTCGTGGTTGGGCTCGGCGCGCACCTCATATCCACCGGCGCCGGTGCCTCTCGGTTGCCTTCCAGTGCCCCACTCGTGGACGCGCTCGGTTCTCTGGGGTTGGGCGCTGGTAAGGGTGTGGGGGCGAGCCTGAACACAGGCATTGGCGCGCGGTGGGGAACCAACTCGCCGGGGGCACTCACCGTGCCCGTGGGCATCGGCGAGGATGGCAGCGCGCTGTGGCTCGACCTCGTGGCGCAGGGACCGCACATGCTCGTGGCCGGCACCACCGGTTCCGGCAAGTCCGAGTTCCTGCAGTCCCTCGTGTTTGGCGCGGCGGCCCGCTACTCGCCGGCGGAACTCCACCTCGTGCTGGTGGACTACAAGGGCGGCGCAGGTTTGGGCGCCGCGGCCCGGCTTCCGCACACGATTTCACTGGTCACGGACCTTGATCCCTCCGAGTCCGGCCGCGCGTTGGTCGGGCTGCGCAAAGAGTTGCAGCGCCGCGAGCGCCTCTTTGCCGAGCACAGCATTACCCGCATTGAGGACTACAACCGGAGACTCGGGCTCGGGTCGCTTGCCCGACTTCTCATCGTGGTCGACGAGTTTCGCGCACTCGCAGACGACCAGCCCGACTTCATTCCCTCGCTCGTGCGTCTGGCCGCACAGGGCCGCTCGCTAGGGATTCATCTCGTGCTTGCTACCCAGCGACCCTCCGGCGCGATCACGCCGGATATGCGAGCCAACATCACTCTCCGCGCTTGCCTGAGGGTTGCCGACGAGGCGGACTCGCTGGACGTGCTGGGGGTGCCAGATGGCGCCGCGATCCCTGCCTCGCTGCCGGGCCGCGTACTCGTGCGGGTTGGCTCCGAGCCGCTGATCCGCGCGCAGTCGTTCCTGTGTGGCGCTCCTCCGCGTGGCTCCGCCCCGCTGGTCCGCGCGCTGTCGCGCTGGCACGTCCCGCTGGTTGCGCCAGCCGTTATTACCGACGATTCACCGGACACACCCGACCCCCTCGGTTGGTACATGGCCGAGTTGTCGCGGGCCCCCATCTATGAACGTCCGCGTGCACTGTGGGCACCACCCCTCCCGGAACGGTGGGTCGCGCGCTCCGGGGATGCCGGTGTGCTCGGGGCCTCGCCGGACTCACTCACCCACCTGCCACTCGTCCACAGCCTCGGCGCGCACTGTGCGGTTCTCGGGCGCGCGCGATCCGGGAAGACCACGGCTCTGCTCTCCCTGGTGCGAGCGGCCCTCGAGCATGCCGATCTTGAGCAGACCGCCACCCTGCTTAACCGGAGCGCCAAGCCTGTGCCGCATGGAGTTCCCCAGCTCGAAGCGATCCCCGTGACATGGATCGGCCCCAACGTTGATCACCCTATGGTTCGCTCCGAGCTTGACAGGTTGGTTGGGGCCTCGCTGATCTGTGTGGATAGCTCCGATGCCTTCCTCATCCACGGGGCTCTCACCTCCGCTCTCGAACGGCCGGGGCTCATTGTCCTAGACACCGCGGACGAAGTTATCCGAGAGTTGGAAGCGTTCGACCGCGGGTCCGGACTAGAACTCATAGACATCCTCTTCACAAGAGGGAGGCGAGCAGGGGCCTCGCTTTTTACGGCCCACGGCACACACATCTCCCGTACCCACGAGCCGCACATCTCCACCCGAATAGTGCTCGGCACCGGAAACTCCCACGACGACGTCATGTGGGGCGTTCCCAAGGAACTCGCTGGTCTACCCAGCGCTCCAGGACGCGGAGTGTGGATCGAGTCGCACCAGTCCCTCGCGTGCCAGTTCGCCGTTTCAGAACACACTTCACCCGGTGAAGTCCGCAGCAAAGATTCACTCAATGGGGAGGTACCACACTGGGAGGCGTTGAACAGGGAGGATTTCCTGCCACCACGCGCGCATCCCACCCCCGCCGGCGGCGCCGCGGGAACCTACGGCTTCAGCCCCAAGCCCCTAGCATGGCACGGCGACAACCTCGTCCTCGTGGGAAAGCGCGGAGCAAAACGCACTGCATCCGCCACCCGCCTCATCGCCGGGCGGAGTGCCCACGCAGGCGAGGCAACAGTGCTGAGGGTCAGCTCCACGGACGGCGCGGAACAACTACACAGCGCAACCAGTGCGCTGGAAGGAGGTCAATCGTCGAAAATCATTGTGTCCATTGAGGACCTAGACCTGACCACGGAACGCAACCCCTACGAGGTGGGCGAGCTGCTCGCAGCCGCCTATGCGGCGCGCGTGCCCGTGCTGGCACAGGTGGCGCCCACCGCGCTAGCGAACGCCTATGGCGGCGCGCTGGGGCGGTTTCTGCAGTCGTGCGCGCAGGGGCTGTGGCTGGAACCGGGACACCGCGAGCGCGAGTTCCTGGGCGTGCCCGTCGGAGCGGCAATCGACCCCGCGGGAGGTGCAGGCTATGCCGTCTACGTGGAAAGCGGACGGGCGCATCCCGCGAGGCTCAGCGTCTAGTCCTGCTTGAGTTCGCGGAAACCGATGTAGTTGGAGACGGCGGGAAGACACAGAACCACAAACGTAAGCGCGCCAAAGGCGAGAACCGGGATACCGATCGCAGGTAGTGAGGCCTGCAGCATACTCACGCCAACCAGGACCATGAGGATCTGGATCGTGAGCGCAGGGCCGCGTACCCACGGGCTGCGGTCACCGATGCCCCGCGTGATGGCCACGAGCAGCCAGCCGGCGAGCGCCGTGCAGGCCACCAAAGCGAGCGACACAGCCCAGTACTCCACCTTGCCCATGACGATGTCCGCAATTCCCCACACCGTGTATGCGATGACAGCGAGCGCTTCAATCGTGAGGAGACCCAACGCAACCTTGACCATGGTGGGTCGCGGGACGGCCAACCACGACAGCAGTGACTGGCGGTTCTGCGGGCTTTCGGAATGTGGTTGCTCGGTCACGATCTACTCTTCTGCGGGGAGGAAGTATCGGGATTCTTACCCAATTGCTGTTGTCACTAGATTAACGTCTGGGCCGCAATAATAGTTCGCTGCGAGTTCCTGTTTGGACGCGAAAAGCAGGGTGAGACAGGGCGACCACATCGTGGACACGAGGTCCCTCAATAGCACCTACAAAGCGGCCCGGTCAAGTGTGATTTTCCCATGTTTCCGCCGCTCCCCTGCCATATGACGGGCACTTATACCACTCATAGATCGTGTGACAAAAACCTCACGGAAAACGGCTGGGTAATTCATCGCAAACCCTTGTGCCCAGCCCTCCAAGAGTGTGAACCTAGTGATTACGTGTTTCCCGTATTTATTTCAGGTCACTCCCTCCCCATCAACGGTTGAGTGACCTTACTGTGCCTAGGAGTTGCAATGGATTGGCGTCACCGCGCCGAGTGCCTTGAAGAAGACCCAGAACTTTTCTTCCCAATTGGCAACACCGGACCAGCACTCCTTCAAATCGAAGAAGCGAAGGCAGTATGCCGTCGCTGCGACGTAGTAGACACCTGCCTGAAGTGGGCCATCGAGTCCGGTCAGGATGCAGGCGTCTGGGGTGGACTGTCCGAGGACGAGCGTCGCGCGCTTAAGCGTCGCACTGCACGCGCTCGCCGCGCGCACTGAAAGCTTTAACAGTACGGCTAAGGGCCGGCTGCCCAACCTGAGGGTTGGGCAGCCGGCCCTTTTGCATGGTGGTTTGGGCTGGTGGCCCTTCGCATGGTGAGTTGGGCTGGTGGCCCTTCGCATGGTGGGTTGGGCAACCGGCCTTCTTGTTACCTGGGCTTCGATCACCCCTCCCATCGAGAGTATTCCTGAGCCCACTCTCGACGTCGAGAGTGGGCTCAGGAATACTCTCGATGGAGAAGGTGGGGGTCATTGCGGAGGTAGGGGTCGGTCAGTTCGGGTTGTGTCGTGTCAGGTCAACAGAAGCAGGAACGGAAGCAGTCCCAGCAGACCGTTAATCGCCACGTGTGCGGAGGCCCGGCGATACCTGCCGTCAAGGATCATGGAACTGATCTCCAGAGCGAACGAGGAGAAGGTGGACAGGCCGCCGCACAGCCCGGCGACGAGAACAGCTGAGCTCCAGCCAGGTTCGATCCCAATATCCAGGAGGATCGCCAAAACCACGCAAGCCAGCAGGTTTGCGCAGGTGGTGCCCCAGCCGTCCTGTGGACGTTCGTGGTTGGCTCGCACGGCGCGCTCGGCCTGGCCAAACAGCCATCGCACAAGAGCACCAAAGCCGCCGCCAGCAAACACCGTCAAGAGAAGTGTGACCGTCATCGGTTCTCACCGTCCCCGTGAGCTCCGCGCCGCGTGACCCGACGCTGCGCCAGCTGGCCGCCGCCCCAGGCCGCTACAACGCACAGCGCCGTAGTGGTGAGGAAATAGAGGACGCCCCAACCGGGTGCCTCTGCCCTGCTGAGCCCGGACACGAGCGCCATGCAAGAGGAAAATGACGTAAACCCACCTAGGAATCCAGGGACGAGCGCAGCATGCCACGCTGCACGGTTGGGTCGGGCGAGCAGGATGACCGTGACCCAACCAATCGCGAGGCAGCCAACCAAGTTAATGAGGAACAGCGAGACTAGGTCCATGCCGGCGGAGGCACCCATGATTGCCTCGAGCGAGGACAGGGTTGACCGATCTGCAACGAGTTCGGCGCAGTCAGAGGCTTGCGCAGGATCTGGACATCCGCCAGTGGCGGCTACGGCGCCTGCAGCGGAGCCGGTGCTGGTCGCGGCCCCGGCCACCCCGCTTCCCGCAGTGCCAACGCGCCACCCCGACAACACGTTCTGCACTGCGTACCGCAGGACAGCTCCCGCGCCACCACCAACCCACACGAGTACACCCAGACCCGCAAGGGGTGCCTTGATGCCGTGCGCGGTTGGACTCAACTTGAGGCTCGTTCGACGAGCACCGTTGGCAAGATAATCGCGTTGGGCCGAGTTTCCACGCCTTCAGTAGCGAGCCCGCTGAACCGCTCCGCTTCGGAAAGGTATCCCAACCTGAACAGGAGTTCCGCGGTGGCCCATCGAGTCATCTCAGCTACCGGGTTGATCACCGTGGTTAGCGGAGGGACAGTTGTTTCGGCCACCCCGAGGTCGTCGTAGCCGACAACTGAAACGTCCTCGGGAACTCGCTTCCCGTTTTGTTCGAGCACACGCAGCGCGCCCAAGGCCATGAGGTCGGATCCCGCAAAGACTGCATCGATGTCAGGGGCCTCGGAGAGGATCTGTTCCATGGCTTGCGCACCCATGGAGGTGGTGAAGTCGGCTTCGTGACACGGGCCGGGTGTGAGGCCTGCGGCTTGTACAGCCTGGAGCCAGCCGTCCCGGCGGTCCTGGCCGGCGGCCATATCGGACGGCCCGGAGATGTGCGCAATCTTGGTGCGCCCTCTCGCGATGAGATGTTCCGTTGCTACACGCCCGCCGGCAACGTTGTCCACGTCAACCATGTGGAGTGCACCATCCGTGCTGGAGGGCCTACCAACGAACACGGCAGGGAGCCGGGACTTCAGGATGATCTCTTCAAGCTGGTCTTTGTAGTGGTGGGACACCACAATCGCGCCGTCAATGTGCCCGTTGGTGAGGTACCGCTCGATGCGCCCGAGCGAGTCCTCCGGCTGGGCAATTATCAAAACAAGCTGGATGTCAGTGTCCTTGAGCGCCGCGTTAAGGCCACGAATGACGGACCCGAAAAATGGGTCGGACAACACCCTGACGTCAGGTTCCGGGAAGATGAGTCCAATTGACTCTGTCCTACGGGTGACCAGGGAACGGGCTGCCCGGTTGGGGGTGTATCCCAACCGGGCGATAGCCTGTTCAACCGCCGCTTGTGCTTGCGGTGAGACTCGTGAACCACCGTTGATTGCACGTGATGCCGTGGAGCGTGACACGCCCGCCTCGGCGGCAACCTCTTCCAAAGTTGGCATCGGGTTGTTCATCTCGTCTACTTCCTTGGGGGCAGGACCGGACGCAGAGTTTCTCTAGCGTGCCGGGACAACGTTCGTCTTGGCGATCTGGGAGTACCACTCGCCGCTCGCCTTAACGATACGTTCCTGGGTTTCATAGTTAACTCGGACAATACCGAATCGCTTGTGGTAACCCCAACCCCACTCATAGTTATCGAGCAGCGACCACGCGAAGTACCCGTACAGTGGCACACCCTGATCGATGGCATCCTTCATCGCGCGCAGGTGCGAGTCGTAGAAGTCGAGCCGGTTCTGGTCGTCAACGTAGCCGTTTTCGTCCGGGACGTCGTCGAACGCGCATCCGTTCTCGGTGATGTAGAGCTTGACGCCCTTCTGACCGGTGTAGTCGGCGTGTAGGCGGGTGAGGAGCCTAGTCAAGCCCTCCGGCTGGATCTCCCAGTTCTGGTCAGTGACGGGCAAACCACGTGGGTGCGAGTACACGCCATCGGCGGCCGGGTATGGCGACCGAGTGACGCGGTCTACCGGGGCATCTCCAACGAACTCGCCAGCTGGTGGGGTCTTCGAGTTGGCCTCACCGTGGTAGTAGTTGACGCCTAGGGTGTCGATCGGGGTCGAGATGGTGGCCATGTCACCGTCGTGGATCAGGGCCTCGAACGCCTCACGCTCCCCTACCTCACCCAAGTCCTCGAGCAGGTCTACTGGGTAGGCTCCCTTGAAGATCGGGTCTGCGAACACCCGGTTGAACTGCGCGTCAATGCGGCGTGCCGCGTCCACGTCGTCTGGGTTGCTTGGGTCTACTGGGTCCGCCACGGTGAAGTTGAGGGTAATCCCCAGTTCTGCGTCAGGTGCTGCCGAACGCAGTTCCTGGATGGCGAGGCCGTGTCCGAGGAGCAGGTGGTGAGCAGCGGCTAGGCCGTCTGGAACGGAGGTGCGTCCGGGGGCGTGCACGCCGGCGGTGTAGCTGAGGAACGAGGAGCACCATGGCTCGTTCAGGGTGGTCCACACGTTCACGCGGTCACCCAGCGCCTCATGCATGGTGGTAGCGAACTCAGAGAACAGGTACGCGGTGTCGCGGTTGGCCCAGCCGCCCTTTTCCTCGAGTGCCTGCGGCAGGTCCCAGTGGTAGAGCGTCAGCCACGGCAGAATGTTCTTCTCCAGGAGGGAGTCAACTAGGCGGGAGTAGTAGTCCAACCCCTTCTGGTTGATTCCGGCCTTGCCGCTCACTCCGTCCGGACGCACTCGAGCCCAAGAGGTGGAGAACCTGTAGGCCTGAATGCCGAGGTCCTGCATGAGCGCGGCGTCGGAGTTGTAGAGGTGGTACTGGTCGCAGGCGACATCACCGTTGTGCCCGTCAAGGACGGCTCCCGGGATCCGCGAGAACGTGTCCCAGATAGAGTCCTTACGTCCATCCTCGTGTGCGGCGCCCTCCACCTGGTAAGCGGCAGTGGCAGCACCCCAGAGGAATCCTTCTGGGAATGCAACATTCTGGTTTAGTGGGGTCGTCATCCCTTAACAGCTCCTTGCATGATGCCGGCCACGAGTTGGCGTCCGGCGAGGAAGAACAATACGAGCAGTGGCGCGGTAGAGATTGCGACACCAGCCATGATCAAAGAGTAGTCCGTGTGGTATCCGGACTGGAGGAGTTTGGTAACCATCGGAAGGGTGGGGTTCTGGGCGCTCAGAATGATGAAAGGCCAGAAGTAGTTGACCCACGATCCGATGAAGGTAAACAGTGCGAGCATCGCAGCCGCCGGACGCGCTGCAGGAATAGCCACGTTCCAGAACGTGCGGATCATCGAGGCGCCATCGACGCGGGCCGCCTCAATCAGTTCATACGGCAGCGCATTCTCGAGGTATTGGGTCATCCAGAAGACACCAAAGGCGGTAACCATGCCCGGGATGATGACTGCAGCAATCGTGTTGTTCAGGTTTAGCTTGGTCATCACGATGAACAGTGGAACCACCGCGAGCTGCGTTGGCACGGCCATCGTGGCGATGACAAACACAAGAAGCGGTCCACGACCCCTAAAGCGGAGTTTGGCAAACGAGTAGCCGGCAAGCGTGGAGAACACGACCACAGAGACTGACTGGAGAACCGCGATGATCAGCGAGTTCATGAAGGCCTTACCAATGGGGTACGGGCCGTTCAGGACGGTCTGGACATTGTTCCAGAAGTTTCCCTGGGGCAGGAGGCCTGGGATGACGGTCTGGGAGATTGTCACCTGGTCGGAGGATGCCAGCAGGATGACGTAGTACAGGGGGAATGCGGAGATCGCGATGACGATCCCGAGCAGCAGGTAGGTTACCCAGCCCGGCCGGCGGTTTGCCCCGGCTGCCTTCTCGGCGCGCCGCGCCGCCCACTTGGCCGCGCCCTTGCCGGAAGTCTGCGCGATAACAGGGAGGGACGAGATTGGAGTCGCCATCAGAGCTTCACCTTCTTTGCCTTCTTCGAGGTCTTGGGCGTCTTTGTTCCGGCGGTCGAGATCCGGGATGTAATCAAGAAGTTCACGATTCCGATCGCGATGATCACGAGGAACAGCAACCAGGCCACTGCAGCAGCACGTCCAAAGTTGAGCTGGTTACCCCAACCGAGGTCCTGGATGTACATGGTCAACGTCATCCACTGCTTGTCGCCACCACCGCGGCCCTGTGCGTCGAAAGCTCGTGCCTCGTCAAAGATCTGCAGGCCACCGATGGTCGAGGTGATGACCACGAACATGATGGTTGCGCGCAGTTGAGGGATCGTGATGGAGAAGAACTGCCTGATGCGTCCCGCTCCATCGATGATTGCCGCCTCATACAGCTCGCCAGGAATCGCCTGCATTGCCGCAAGGAAGATCAGCGTGTTGTAGCCAGTCCAGCGGAAGTTCACCATTGTGGCGATAGCAAAGTGGGACGCAAAGGCGTCCGAGTGCCAGCGCACCGGGTCTAGCCCGATCCCGTCCAGCAGCGCGTTCACGAGCCCGAACTGGTCACCAAAGATGCGCGAGAAGATCAGGCCAACAGCGATTGGCGCTACGACGTACGGAAGCAGCACGCCCATGCGCCAAAACGTCTTGGCGCGTATGTTCGCGTTGAGGATAGCGGCAATGATGATCGCTGCGATCACCTGCGGTACAGAGGACAGCAGGAAGATCGAGAAGGTGTTACGCAGGGCCTTCCAGAAGGTGGCCTGGTCAAGGACCGCGGTGAAGTTGTCTAGGCCGACGAATGCGCCCTTGCCGCCGAGGGTGTGCCACTCGTGCACGGAGATGTATCCCGTGTATAGGAGCGGGAAGAGCCCCGTGATTGCGAACAGGATGAAGAACGGGGAGATGTAGAGGTAGGGCGAGAGCTTCACGTCCCACTTGCCAAGTTTCTGGCTAAACGCGATGCGTGTGGGGCGGCGATCTAGCTCCGGCTGGAGTGCCTGGTTTGGGGGCGACTGCACTGTCATGAGAATCCCTCTGGGTTTCTGGCTGCGAGGTGGTGTGGGCTTAGGCGTTCACGGCAGCGCCGGGTAGCAGTTGTGCTGAGCTACCCGGCGCCGGTGAGTGCGGTGAGCCCGCAGGCGCGGCTCTCACTGCACGTTGGGTTGCCCTAGATCACATGAGGCCCAAGTCGTTGAACTCAGAGATTGCCTTGTCCCATGAGGTCTTCGCGTCGTCGGTCTTCTCTACGTCCACGCGCTTAAGAGCGTTGGTGATCGCGTTGTTGATCTTGAAGTAGTTAGGACCCTTGAATGGAAGGTTCGCAGCGTCAACTGCTGCTGCTCGGTTTGCAAAGATCTCGCCTACTGGAGCGTTGCTGAAGAACTCGTTGGTGGAGGCCTTGAGGTCTTCGGAGGCGAGTGCTTCGATCTGGCTTGGGAAGGTTCCCGCGTTGTTGAACGCCTTGACCTGCTGCTCAGGTGCGGTCAGCCACGCTGCGAGTTCCTTGGCTGCTTCCACGTTCTTGCCGGTGTTTGGCACGGTCAGGAACGATCCGCCCCAGTTTCCACCGCCGCCTGGGAAGACGTCAGCTACATCCCAGCCAGTGACTCCACCGGAGTTGGATTCGATTGGTCCGGTCATCCACGCTGGGCAGAGCATGGTGGCGAAGCCGTTGTTCTGGAATGCTGCGGCCCAGTCGTCAGACCACTGGTCGAAGTTTCCGGAGAGTTCCGCGGATACTTCCACGATCTTGTCGTATGCAGCCTTGATCTCAGTGTTCGTGGCGAGGTCCTTGGCGGAGCCGTCAGCGCGGTTCTCGTAAGGCTCTGCGATCTGACCTACAACGCCCTGCCAGATAGCTCCCGCGGAGTCAAACCATGCGGAGTCCGAGTTGGCAACGAACTGCTTGCCCACTTCGTAGTACTTGTCCCACGTTGCGTCCGCGCCGCCGAGGAGCTCGGCAACTTCCTTGCGGTCGCTTGGCAGGCCGGCTTCCTTGAAGAGGTCGGCGCGGTAGCAGATGGCTTCTGGGCCGATGTCGGTTCCGTAACCGATGAGCTTGCCGTCTGAGGTCTTGCCCTGGGCTTCCTTCCAGTCGAGCCAGCGGCCCGCAACCTTGTCCGAGGCAAGGTCCGCGAACTTGTCCTTGACGATCTCAAGTTCTGGCATCCAGTCGATCTCGATTGCCTCGATGTCCGCGAGGCCTTCGCCGCCTGCCGCCATCTTGGTGGTCAGGTTGAGGCGGGCGTCATCGGAGAGTGCTGCCACATTCTGCTTGACCGTGATGTTTGGGTGCAGTGCGGTGTACTCAGCGAGCAGTTCGTCGGTGTAGCCAAAGTTGTTGAACGTGGCGACCGTGAGGGTGATCTTCTCGTCTGGGTTGGTGGTTCCGCTGCCCTCATTTGGGGTGTCACCTGAGCTGGAGCAGGCACCGAGTGCGAGTGCGATGACGGATGCGCCTGCGAGCGCTGCCGCCCCTCTCCGCGTGCGAGTGGAACGAATCATTACGGGGACTCCTTTGTCAACGAGTACGGCTTGTGCCGCTGTGTGATGGAACCGCAAGCCATTCGGGGGGATGGCTTTTGGCATTCATGAGGGCGCCCATGCAACCTCGATGGAAGCGCTCCCATGTGTTATAAGCATCATGCTGGGAGCGCTTCCACAAAGTCAAGTGCTCATTTCCGCAACTCGGTGAATGTAACGACCTAAACGGCTATAACTGCTGTTCACAGCATTGGGAGCGTTCTCACGTATACCCAATCGTTACGCCCTCGTGACCTTTCATGATTCACGACGATCATGCGCACCCACCAGCGCATGTCCCACACCGAGGACCAAGACTCCGGCGGGCATACCCGCCCGCGCCCCACCATGCAAGTGCTGCTTTTAGGGGTCGAGTGCCGTCGCGCGGAGCCGGCACTCGACCCCTGGACACGGCACTCGCCGCACACCCCGCGCAAAGAAAGCCCCGAACGCGGCCCCACACCCACCAGCAGTGGCTTTCGAGCCCGGCGCAACCACAATCGTCGAGAATCTGTGGAAACCACGCTCACTTCCAACGGCACTCGCCACATACCCGCAGCCACAAACAGCGAAGCGGCCGCCCCACCAGAGGTGGGACGGCCGCTTCGCAACCAAGACTAAGACGATTATCCGCGGCTGGCGATCCATTCATCGGCGAAGCTCGCCTCTTTGGCCAGGACGTCCGTGATGACGCCGGCGATGGCCTTTTCGATCATGTTACCGAACAGCGGGATCGACGCGTTGACCTCGCCTGAGTAGGCAAGCTGCGAACCGGCTGGCGCAGTCTCCAGGATGACCGTTCCGGAGATCCGCACGGGCGCTCCCGAGATGTCGAGGGCGAAGGTGCCCACGCGCTTGCCGTCTCCATCGCGCTCGGACAGTTCTGCCTCGGCCCACGCCACGGTCTGGCGGATCTCGATCTCTGAACCCACGAAGGTGCGGAAGTTAGCGGGGACAACATCGGACTTCATGGACCCGCGGGTAACCACCGTGACTGCGCCCTCGTCCGTGGTGACCACGTCGTTGGAGAGCAGGGTGATGCCGGCACGTTCGCTCTTGTACTCCACGTAGGCGGGGTCGCACATCGTGTCAAAGACTGTCTTGGCATCGTGGCTGACGAGCATCGTCTCGGTGATCTTCATCAGTACCCTTTCGGCTGCGTGGAAGGAGGAATGGAAAGCGGGGCGGAAAGTGGAAGCAAAGCGGCGCGGAAAGCGGATTGAACTGCGGAGCACATCGTGGTCAAAGCCGAAGCGCCAATCGGCACAGAACTCAGATTCCCACACCCCGCACCTGCGAACTTGTCTACCTCCAAGACTACTCGGGCCGGGCACCTTTGAGCAGCGCGCTCGCACTCGAATGCCGGGGCTCGTCTCCGATTCACACACTTTCACCCCGGTCGAACGCCACATCGCCGGGCCGCTGTAGGACCTCCGCCCAACTGGAGGGTTCGCGTAGTCTTAACGTGTGTCGACCCTCAGTGATCTTGTAGAACGGTATGCCTACCTTGAGCCAGCCCAAGTGGAGTGGCTGCACCTGCTTGTTGGTGACTGGCAGTTCATCTCCGACCTTGCGTTTGCGGACCTCGTCCTGTGGCTTCCCACGGAGGACGGCAACTTTGTCTCCCTAGCGCACTGCCGCCCTTCAACCGGCGCCACGGTGCACTACGAGGACATCGTGGGCACCTTCGCTCCCGACTCCGTGCGTCCACAGCTGGAAAAGGCTCTTGTGGACGAGGAAGTTCAGCGCGCCCGTGAGCCACGTTGGTTCGGCACATACGCCGTGCGCGAGGAGGCCGTCCCAGTTCGCTGCAACGGCCACACCATCGCGGTGGTCGCACGCCAAACCAACCTCGGCTCAGGCCGCACCCCGTCTCGCCTCGAAATCAACTACGTCGAGGCAGCCGACGACCTGATGAACATGATCGCCACGGGCGAGTTCCCCTCCCCCAACGCCGCCACCGGCTCGCGCCGGGGCGCTCCGCGTGTAGGAGACGGCCTGCTTCGCCTCAACGCAGAGGGCGAGGTCCTCTACGCCTCCCCCAACGCCCTATCTTGCTTCCACCGACTCGGCGTCCTCGGCCCGCTCATCGGCCAGTCCCTTGTGGAGGTCACGGCCGAACTCATCGAGCACAAGGTCCCCGTGGATGAGTCGATGCCTCTGGTCATGATGGGCCGCGCCCCGTGGCGCACCGACATCGAGTCCAAGGGCGTGTGCCTGTCCGTGCGCGCGGTTCCCCTCCTTGAAAACCACGAGCGCATCGGCGCCGTGCTGATGTGCCGCGACGCGTCCGAACTGCGCCGCCGCGAGCGCGAGCTCATCACCAAGGATGCGACGATCCGCGAGATCCACCACCGCGTCAAGAACAACCTGCAAACGGTGGCCGCGCTCCTGCGCCTCCAGGCCCGCCGCATGACGGTTCCCGAGGCTCGCGAGGCCCTCGAGGAGGCCATGCGTCGCGTGTCCACGATCGCCCTCGTCCACGATTCCCTCTCCCAGAACCTGGATGAGGAGGTCGAGTTCGACGAGATGGTCGGGCGCGCACTGCGCCTCGCCGCGGATGTGGCCGCGGCCGGAATCTCAGTGCGCACGATCCAGCGCGGTTCGTTTGGCCTCATCCCGGCCAAGGAGGCCACTCCCCTCGCTCTCGTTCTGACCGAGCTGGTCACGAACGCCGTGGAGCACGGCCTGTCCGCCACGGGCGGTGGCACCGTGGAGATCCGTGCGGAACGCACGGGCAAGCACCTCAAAGCGACCGTCTCGGACAACGGTGCTGGCTTCGACGAGGGCCGCGGCCCTGGCTCGGGCCTCGGCTCCACGATCGTCCGCACGCTCATCACGAACGAACTCCAGGGCACGATCGACTGGTCCAACAATGAGACCGGCGGCACGCAGGTCGTGATCGAACTGGACATGCACGGATAGTTGTTATTTTCGACGATTGCGGCTGGCATCCGGCACGCGCTGGTGCCCAGCCACAATCGTCGAGAATCAAAAAACGCCCTGGTGGCGGCCCCTAACGGGGCCGCCAGCAGGGCGTTTGTGGTCTATCGGACGTAACCCAGGGTTCTAGGCGTCGTAGTCGGACAGTGGCTGTCGTGCTGCCCACGAGTTGAGGTCCGTGCGCGGGCCGGCAAACACCGGAGTGTCCTCGCGGACGTGGTGTCCGGCGGCGGTTGAGCGCAGAGCACGCGAGGCGTCCACGAGCTGGTGTAGTTCTGGGGCCTCAACGGCGCGCAGCCATTCAAAGTCACCCAACGCGAAGGCCGCCACGGTGCTGGTGCGCACGCCCGCGTGCTGGGCCAGGGACTGGGCCTGCTCAGCCAGTAAGCGCGAGCGCTCCTCGGCTTGCAGTTGATACCAGTCCTGTGAATATCCGAGTGGGCTGACGCTCAGGTAGGCGCCGGGCTCGCCCGACTCGAGGAATGCCGGTTGGGTAGTGCCGCCTGCTTCTGCGTCGGTGTCTGAGTCGGTGTCTGCGCCCGTGTCTGCGCGGTACACACCCACGTTTGACCAGATCGGGTCGAGACACCGGCCCAGTTCGGACTGGCGTAGACGCTGGTAGGCGCCCTGGACAGCCTCTACGGTGGTGGCGTGCCACCACACCATAAGGTCAGCGTCCGAACGCATGCCCGACAGGTCGTACCAGCCGCGCACAGTCAGCCCTGCCGGCGAGCCTCCAGCGGCCCCGTTCACTGCGCGCAGCGCCTCACGGACCATGTCCTTGCGCTCAAGGGCGTCCTCGGGCAGCGTGTTGGCCGTTTGGAACACGGACCACATGGCGTAGTGGGTCGTGGCTGACTCTTTGGAAGACATGGGGCTCCTGCGCGGATGGTGTGCTGACGAACGGGCGGGTGAACCGGAGTGGTTTGCTGGGATGCGCGGCGCGCACCATCCAGCCTATTTGCCCTCCCGGCGTTCGCGCGAGGCGAAGGCGCGCATAGCACGCAGGTAGTCCACACGGCGGAAGTCGGGCCAGTAGGCCTCGCAGAAGTAGAACTCGGACTTGGCGGACTGCCAGAGCAGGAACCCGCCGAGTCGCTGCTCGCCGGAGGTACGGATGACAAGCTCGGGGTCGGGCTGGCCCTTGGTGTAGAGGTGGTCGTTGATCCCTTCGACTGAGATCTTCTCGATGATCTGCTCTAGTTCAAGCCCTTGGCCCTTGTACTCGTTGAGCATCGAACGCACGGCATCAGCGATCTCGTGGCGGCCACCATAGCCAATCGCGACGTTGACCTCGAGCCCTTCCACGTTGGCAGTGGAGTTCTGGTAGGCCACGAGGCTCTGTGCGAGCGCCTCAGGTAGAAGGTCAAGCTTGCCCACGACCCTCAGGCGCCATCGCTGGGTCTCCGCGAGCTGCCGCACCGCGTTTTCGATGATCCCGAAGAGGGCATCCAGTTCGGCGGATTCCCGGCGCAGGTTATCCGTAGACAACATCCACAGGGTGACAACCTCAACTCCGAGTTCCTCACTCCAGCCGAGGAAGTCCGAGATCTTGTCTGCGCCGCGCTGGTGACCTGTTGCAGCGGTTTCGCCAAAGGACTTTGCCCACCGCCGGTTGCCGTCAAGGATCACACCCACGTGACGCGGCATCGACTGACGCGGTAGGCGACGAGCGATTCGATCCTCGTAGATGCCATACAGGAAGGGGGGTGTGAACACGAGCGGTGCCTTTCAGGCGTTGGGGGAACAAGTTCACGTTACTTGACGAACCACCCGAGAAAGGTGATCTCCGCGCGATTGATCGGCGAGGTGACGTAAATCTTCACAGATTCCCGTACCTACGCTACCGTAAGTTACGGTAGCGTAGGTTATGCTGGCTCAGGCCGGCACGCCCACCGCCCTTCAGAGCCCTGACATACTTAGAGATGCAAAGGCGACTACGCCAAACCTATGTGGAGATAACGTGGCTAAAATCGAGACCACCTCACCCAAAGACCCCCATGACATGGAGGACTCGGGCGACGCCGAATCATCCCTCGTAGACCGAGCAACTTCTGCGGCTGAAAAAGCCGGTGCGGCTGCGTCGAAGGCAGCTTCCAAGGCCGCCGCCAAGGCAGCCGAGGGCGTCTCTGGTGCGCTCGATGCCATCAAGCCCAAGCTGCGCGGATGGATCCACGCGGGCACGTTCCCGCTGGCCCTGGCCGCAGGCATCGTGCTCATCGTGCTCGCGCCGCCGATCGCACCCAAGGTCGCATCCATCGTATTTGCGATCTCGTCCTGGCTCCTGTTCGGCACCTCCGCCGTGTACCACCTGGGAAACTGGCGCCCCGGGGTCAAGGCTGGCCTGCGCCGCTGGGATCACTCGAACATCTTCCTGATCATCGCGGGCACCTACACCCCGCTCGCGGTCATGCTGCTGACCAAGTCCACGGCGACCCTGCTGCTCGTGATCGTGTGGTCCGGCGCCCTTCTGGGCCTTGCTGCTCGTATGATTTGGCTCACCGCCCCACGCTGGCTTTACGTGCCCGTGTACATCGCGCTCGGTTGGGTTGCAGTGTGGTTCCTGCCGGAGTTCTGGCGTAACGGCAGCCCGGCAATCGTCTGGCTCGTGGCAGCTGGCGGCCTCGCGTACACGCTCGGCGCCGTGGTTTACGCACTCAAGCGCCCCAACCCGAGCCCCAAGTACTTTGGCTTCCACGAAATCTTCCACACGTTCACGGTCATCGGCTTTACCTGCCACTTCGTGGCAGTCATGATGGCGGTCTTGGGCTGACCAGCCGCCCCGCGTAGTCGTGTAGTTACTGGCCCGGCGCCTCGATCCCCATCCTGCGGTTACGCAGTGAGGGGTTGCGGTTCCGGGTCAGTTCTATGTCCACCTGCTCGATGTCCACCACAGCCAGCCCGGGTTCGGCGCCCAGTTCCGCTCGAATGGTTCCGTCTGCGCCCACCACCAGTGAATGGCCGATGACCCCCCGTCCTGCCATCGACGCACCGACCATCACGCACGTGTTCTCGATTGCCCTGGCGGCAATCAAGGTCCGCCAATGGGCAAGTTTGTTGGGCCCGGCCACCCACGCTGCCGGATTCACGACGATCGACGCGCCTTCCAGCACCCTCTTACGTGTGATCTCTGGGAACCTCAGATCGTAGCAGGTCTGGAGGCCTATCGTGAACTGGTCGCACTCAAACGTGCCGCGCTGTTCGATTGCACCCGCGTCAAAGGTGTCGGATTCCCTAGTGCCGAATGCGTCGAACAGGTGGATCTTGTCATACTGGGCCACGAGCTCGCCCCGGTCCAGCGCCACGAGAGTGTTCGTGAGCTTTTCGCCGTGTTCGCGGACCACCCCGGCCACGATGCACAGGCTGTGTTGTTCGCTGAGTTCTGCGAGACGTTGCTCAAACGAGCCGCCTGCTGGCTGAGCCAGGTCGCGGTCCACGCCGCGCGGATCGAATCCCGAGGAATACTCGGGCAGAACAAGTAGCCGAGCGCCGGAGGTCGCTGCGCTTGCAGCGGCGGCCGAGGCAAGCGCGCGGGCACGGGCAAGGTCCCGGGTGACCTCGAGCTGGGCTACTGCAATGCGCATGCTCACATGGTGTCACGCCCTGAAGAGAAACGGCGGTGAGAACACACTCCGCCACCTCGAAACTCGAGCTAAACGAATGCCCATCAACACACGTGTCGGCGCTTATCACGGCGCTAGCCATCTACGCACTAGAAGAGTTGGGCGGCCGGGACTGAGCTGATTTGACCTGGGTTTAGTTCTGACATCGTTGTCCGTTACTGAGTAAGTCCTGGCACGGGTCCCGCGTTAGCGTAGTACGCTGCTTCGACTTCTGCCCGGGTACGCATATCGAGTTCAGCGTGCAAGCGTTCGTTGTTCCACCACCACACGTACTTGAGCGTGGCGAGCTCAACCTGTTCGACTGTTTCCCGGGCCCTTGCTGGCGGATAAGTTCCGCTTTGTAGAGCGCATTCACGGCTTCTGCCAAAGCGTTGCCGTAACTGTTTCCAACGGTCCTGGTCGAGGGGATCGCGCCGAGTTCCATGACCCTGCTGGTGTAGAGCATGAAACAACCCCTGCATCTGCTGAAACAGGGGTTGTTTCATTGTTGTGGCTGACAAGAATACACCACGCTATTCGGCGTTTACACAGTCCTGAAGTGTGGAGGCAAGAAAGGTGCCCCTAGTCGACATCTACTTGTAGAGCGTGACTCCGAGTGTACTAATCTTGGCTATCGGCGTGAAAGCAGCCCAGGCGCCCACATCGGCGATTAGGCCGCCGCTGTGAATGCCATAGGCATAAGCGCCGCCGAACCAAGGTCCCCCACTATCCCCACGTCTGTTAGCAAGGTTTGTACCGGATGCACGGACAAAGACAGCACTACATCCCAAGCCGTTGCAGGCTTCCGACCAAGTAGGCGCAAAACTCACGCTCGTCACGTATCCACAGGAATAACCCGACACCTTTCCACGGTGACACAGCCCTTGCCCAACGTACGTAGTTTGCGTCCCGAGTTGAGTAGTGGCCGATGTTGCGCTCGATCCAAAGAATTGCTTGAAGGAAGCAGCAACGGTTGGGGTATGCCACTGAATGTCAGCAGCTTTACCGTAGTTCTGACTCTTGAATGTGGAACTCTGCGTTAGCGAGCCGGTAGGGGTCGTGGAGAACTTTTGCGTGTTTCCACAGTGCCCCGCCGTCAGGAAACCACGTACACTGCCAGAAACCACCGTGAACCCACTTGTGCAACTGCTTAGAGCTACCCCACCACGGCTGGCGTTCTCCGCTGACCCTTCATGTTCCTCAAAAACTACTCCGATCGGGCTGTGGATTACACCTCTGCTTGCTACGTCTGGTTTTGGGCCCAAGACTTCACTGGCAATACCTACAAGTGAACTTCTAGTTGAGTTATCCGCTTCGGAGTTCGTGACAAACACTAAACTCTCGGTTGTCCCAGAGACTTCGACACCGTCTACACCTTTGATGTTTTCAAGTACGATTCGTTCGGATATCTCGTTGGTGGCCTCCACAAGTTCCTCCTGGGAATAGGTTGCGCCATATTCCACATGGAGCGGCACTGGAAGCGAAGAACTGAGTTCTGAGAGCCTTTCTATCTCATTATCACCGGTGAGCCGCACATGAATTGCTAGGGCCTCCTCAGGGAGGACATAAACAGCTGAAAGCCTTGAACCAGAAATGGTACGGATTTCTTCGATCGATCCAGCGATTTCATTTTCTAGCTCAAGACGTGATTCCATATCCTCTTCGCTGAGGCTACTAGTCTTCGTGAACTCTTCAGCGTCAAGAGACAGTGCTTCTTGATGTGACATCACCGGGGTCGTGTCTGTCGTATCGGCGAGTTCTTGTGCGGAGGAGGGCAGAGTAATTGATAATAGCAGCGCCGTTAGTGCAGTTCCGAGCGCACCACTCCGTAGTACGTGTATGCTTCTAGCCATCTTTCGACTACTTCCTTTCAAAAATTTAGAGCCGGTATCGTTGAGTTACTGGACAAATCAATAATGGTGCGGTCACCCAATGCTTTGTCCAGTGTGATATCGAGAGAATCCTGACAAGTAGGCCCTGGATTTTGTACTGTTGCTGTGACTGTGATTTTGACTTCAAGTTCCGATTCAGAAACTTTTGCAACAGGTTCACCATCGCACGAATCGACAATGAGGGTAAGACCATCAGCCGCGACTTCGGCAGTAACTATCGACACAATTTCTAGTCGTGGTCCGTGCTCTCGTCCGTCCGAATCAGTCTTCGAACAAGCACCCGCCATGAGGAGGAGTGGAAGCATGCAGAATAAGGCCACACCCGCTCGGATCTTCCTCTTCATTGTTCCTCCTCGTTGAGAACGCTCGATGTAAGAAGACTGGTTTGTACATCCTATCCGACTGTGCGCCATTTTGTATAGAACGAGATGAGGTGAAGCATTTACCTTCTTAAAGTATTTCTCGTCATTTCCAGCACAGTCTATTGACAACGACTCCGACCAAAGCAGAAAGACTACGATGCACACACTCCAGCCTTGCCCTTGACGACGCGCAGCTCACCCGTCGCCTCGTCCTTGCCATCGTGAATACTTCCGGGGTCCAGGTCCCGTCCGGGTTTGCGAACACCTGCTCGTACTCGGTACGCAGTGAAAGGTCTTCAACCCGCCTGTCACTCGAGATCGCTGACAACCGCGCCGAAAGCCCATCCTCAGCCGTTAGCTCCTCAGCACTTGACTCGCTAGGGTTACTTGCTTGATCGGGTGCTGTTGCTGTGGAGTCTGGCTCGCTCGTGTCGAGTTCTGCTGTATCGGGGTGCCGCTTGCGCAGGCATCGTCACGAACAAAGTCCCAGCAAGAGCAGCCGTCACAGCGGAGACAATTGCACGGGTCACACTGGCGAAAAAGCGTGCTTATTGAGTGGGCACCGTCCAACAAAAACGCGGATCCCGCGGCGAACACTGTCGCCGCGGGATCCGCGTGAGGTGGAACGTGGGCGCCGATATTAGTCGTTGCTACCGGAGTCCGAGGTGTCGGCGCCGCTGCCTGCCGAGGGCGCCTCGTCGCTCGAGGACGGGGTGTCCACAATCGGGGTGAGACCTGGCTCAACGTTGCGCTTAGGGCCGGGGCCGTCGAACGTGCCGGTCACGCGGTTGGTTGCGTGCCCCTTGTGCGAGACCTTGCGGAGCTTGCCCGACATGGACAGGAACAGCAACACCGCTGCCGCTGCAACGAGGAAGGTCACCACAAAGCCGATGAGGCCCGGAGAGATGTCGGTAGGGTCAAGGCCTGGACGCAGCTCGTCGGGGGACGGCGTGGTGGTCGAGGTCGTCTCGGTGCTCACGGGCTCGGTGGTCTCTACAACCAGGACCGAGTTAACGATGGCGGCGTTGAAGCTCATCAGTGTCCTTCAGTTTCCGCAGGGATACCTGCAAATAGGTCCGTCTCGGGGAGCGCGGTCGAAACCCGCGAGACAGCAAGTTCATACTCTTCAAACGGCCACACCCTTGCTTCAAGTTCCCGTGGAACAGCAAAGAAGAAACCATCCGGGTCGATCTGAGTGGCGTGGGCGCGTAGCGCCCCGTCACGGGCGGGAAAGTACTCGGAGCATTCAATCCGAGTAGTCACTTCTCGGTCAACAACGCCGCGTTCCGCCCGCGCGGTAACCCACTCACCATACGGCGACTCGTACCCTGCCTCCAACATGGATTCGTGCAGCGCAGTGATGCGTGCCGTAGAGAAGTCGTGGTTGTAGTACAGCTTGGAGACTTCCCATGGCTGCCCTGTTCCCTCGTACGCGTCCGGGTCGCCGGCTTGATCGAAGGCTTCCTTGGCCACCACGTGGCAGCGAATGTGGTCGGGGTGCGGGTACCCGCCCGATGGATCGTAGGTGGTCATGACGTGTGGACGGAACTCACGGACGAGCTTGACCAGTTCGCGCGCGGAGACCTCCAAGGGAACAAGCGCGAAGGATCCTTCCGGCAGGGGTGGTAGCGGATCGCCCTCAGGGAGACCCGAGTCCACGAAGCCAAGCCAGTGGTGTTTTACGCCCAAGGCCTCGGCAGCGTGACGCATCTCTACCTCACGAACAGCCCTCATGGGTTCAAGTTCTGGGATTTCACGACCATAATTGGGGTTAAGGACGCTACCTCGTTCGCCGCCCGTGCAACTTACAACGAGAACCTCGTAACCTTGCGCCGCGTAGCGCGCGGTCGTGGCCGCACCCTTACTCGATTCGTCATCGGGATGCGCATGAACGGCCATGAGCCGCATCGGCGTAGTAGTCATGAGGCCTCCGGGAACTCGCTGGTTACTGTGCTCGTTGAAAGTGCAACTGATTGACACAATAATCGAATTCACAGTTCTGCGAGCCCCGTTCGGGCTTACAGATTGGTCACCTTCAGAAAGGCTCTCGTGAACAACGAGTACTACGACGAGTACGAGCTGGATGAAGACGCGCCTGTTCTGGCTTCGTCCACCCCATCTGGGCCTTCAGGTTCGCTCACGCCGCGTGGCCGCAAGTTCGCGATCGCCCTTGGTGTGGCAGTCATCCTGATTGCAGTTGGGGTCATGGCGTACATCGCCTTCGCTATCCCTACGATCCGCGGCAAGGATGTGGGGTTCAACATCAAGAGTTCCGAGGTCATCGAGATCACCTTTGACGTGGCAAAGCCGGAGGACTGGACTGTGAAGTGCACGGTGAATGCCCTCAACGAAAACTACGCGCAGGTTGGCACCAAGGACGTGGTCATTGGCCCTGCCGACACCTACGAGCAGAGGTTCAGCACGGACATCCGCACGACTGAACTTGCGGTCACCGCGATCATCGATTCGTGCGTTCCAATCAACATGCCATAGGCCACCGAGAGCCTCGCAGCGCCCGGTCCCCTTTTTACTAGGGGTCCGGGCGTTTTTTACTGTTGATTGTTATACTGGTTGTTTCAGCACGGAAAAGAGCGCGGCCAAAAGCCAAGTAGTGTCCACGCGCGTCGACTTCTCCGCCCGCTTCGGAATCGATCCGGAACGCCATATTGGCCCCGGTAGGTTCGGTCCGCCACTCGTGGACATTCCACCGAAGCCCGGAAGTCACGTACGGGGGCACCTTCTTTTATGGCGGTTGTTGGCCGCGCTTAATTGCGCCCACGATGCCCTAACACGGGGTATCGCGGTTACTTATCCAAACAAAGGAAGGAGCGACCTGTGACTCAGACTAACGTCACCTGGCTCACCCAGGAGGCCTACGACCGTCTCCAGGCCGAACTCGAAAACCTGAGCGGGCCCGCTCGCCAGGAAATCACCGAGCGCATCGCCGCCGCTCGCGATGAGGGCGACCTCAAGGAAAACGGCGGCTACCACGCCGCACGTGAAGAGCAGGCTAAGAACGAGGCCCGTATCCGTGAGCTCACGGAGAAGCTTCGTAACGTCCGCATCGGAACTCCCGCCGACGACGGCGTTGTCGAGGCCGGAATGATCGTAACCGTTGAGCTGTTCGGGGATGACATGGTCTTCCTGCTCGGCTCACGTGAGATCGCGGAGACCACTGACCTCGACGTATACTCGGAGCACTCGCCACTCGGTGCTGCCATCTATGGCAAGCGCGTGGGCGAAACCTCCAGCTACACCGCGCCAACAGGCAAGGTCATCGAGGTAACCATTAAGGATGCCAAGCCTTACGCCGGCTGACATACCCCACAGCATCGAGCGTGGCGGCCCCAACACTAGTTGGAGCCGCCACGCTCTTTCTGTATGTGCACGCAGTCTGTTCCGCGAGGAGCTCAGGAGAGTTTGTAGCCCTTGGACCTCATGAACTCGAGCACCTCGGTGCAGTGGTCTGGCCCCTTGGTCTCGACCTGCATTGTCACCTCGACCTCGTCGATGGCGAGGTCCACTCCCGTGCGTACGTGGCCCACGTGCATGATGTTCGCGTTCTGTGACGCTAGGTCGAAGAGCATCTGGGCGAGCGCGCCCGGGTGATCGTCTAAGCGCACCTTCACCACGAGGAATCGACCCGCGGAGACCAGACCGTGTCGCACAACCCGCAGCAGGACGTTCGGGTCGATGTTCCCGCCCGATAGCAGCGCGACCACAGGGCCTTCGAACTCCCCCGGGTACGCCATAAGCGCTGCGATTCCAGTGACCCCCGCGGGCTCGACCACAAGCTTTGCGCGCTCGGCCATGTACAGCAGCGCCTTGGAGATGTCTTCCTCGCTGACGTTCACAATCCGGGTGTTGCCGCGGTCGATGATCTCAAATGGCAGGTCGCCGGGTGTGCTGACCGCGATCCCGTCCGCCATTGTGGACTGTGCGGGGTGTGTGACTGGATGTCCCGCAATGAGCGACTCCGTGTAGGCTGCCGCTCTGCTCGCTTGGACGCCCACAACCTTGACCTCGGGCGCCAGCTGCGCAAAGGCAGCCACGAGCCCTGCCACGAGTCCTCCGCCGCCTACGGGTGCCATTACGGTCTTGACGAGCGGCACCTGCTCCAGGATCTCCAATGCAAGTGTGCCCTGACCGGCGATGACGTCCGCGTGGTCAAACGGGTGGATGAAGATGGCCCCAGTTCGCTCTGCCTCAGCCTTGGCCGCAGCAAGTGCCTCCTCCACATTGGCGCCCACGAGCCGGACCTCGGCGCCGTAGTCTCGGGTAGCCGCGACCTTGGGTAGAGCCGCGCTGACCGGCATATACACCACTGCGCTGATTCCGAGCGCCGCCGCCGCAACTGCCACTCCCTGAGCATGGTTGCCTGCGGACGCCGCGATGACTCCGCGAGCCTTCTCCTCGGCCGACAACCGGTTCATTCGGACGTACGCGCCACGGACCTTGAACGAGCCCGAACGCTGCAGGTTCTCACACTTCAAGAATGTGGGAACCCCCGTGTATTTCTCGAGGGCATGGGACGATTCGATCGGGGTTACTCGGGCAATCGTCGATAATTCCTGTGCAGCCTGCCGGATCGAGTCCAGAGAAACAGGCCATTCGGCCTGTGGTGCGGTGCTCATGGGTGGGCGTCATCCTGTTCGGTTTCGCCCATTCTTGGGCTGGTTAGGAGCCGTCAGCGGGCGGTTTGGGCGCGTGATCGTCACTGACTTCCGACGATGTGTCTGGGGTGGTTGGTTCGGCTTCCGAACCCTCTCCCCTATTTTGGAACCTCGAGAGGAACTTTTCCAACGGCGCCGCGCCCTTTTCTGCAGGGACTACCTCATCCCACGCGCCCTCCGAGACATATCGGGTGGCGGATGTGACCATGACGGCACGGCGGCCCTGCGGGCGGATATCGATGTGATCGTCAAACCCGAGTTCGGGGAACTTATCGTGGCCGTTGAGGTAGAGGATGACGGTGTTGAGAACTGCGACAAGTGGGACGGCAAACAGCGCCCCCACGATTCCAGCGAGAACCGTTCCTCCCGTTACCGCAAGAAGTACCGCTACGGGGTGCAGGGACACGGCCCGGCCCATGAGGAACGGCTGGAGAATGTGGCCTTCGATCTGCTGCACCAGAAGCACAATGCCGAGCATCACAAGCGCCAAGATCCAGCCCTTCACCACGAGGGCAACCAGAACCGCGATGGCTCCGGTGACAATCGCACCCACGAACGGGATGAACGAGCCGAGGAACACCAGAGCGGCCAGCGGGATGACCAACGGCAGTCCAATCGCCGCCGCACCGAGACCGATACCCACAGCATCGATGAACGCTACGAGAATCTGGGTGCGAACGTACGAGGAGAGCGTCACGAGTCCACGCCGTCCAGCTTGGTGTGAGCGCTCGCGTAGGTGGCGCGGAAGCAGACCAATGATCCACGTCCAGATCTGACGCCCGTCCTTGAGGAAGAAGATCGTGCAGAACACCGTGATCAGCAGACCAGCGACGACGTGACCAACCGTGGTGGTGACCGTCAGCGCACCATCCAGGATGGTGGACATGTACTGCTGGACGTTCTGGAGGAACTCGTTCCACACGGAGTCGATGTTGTGTAGGTCGAGGTTGAGTGGAGCGCCCTGAGCCCACGTCAGGAGCTCGTTGAAGCCCTTGATGGCTTGCTGTGAGAGTTGACCAATACCGCTAGAAACTTGGGTTCCGGCCGCGGTCATCAAGCCGGCAAGAAACGCGATGAGGAAGATAACTGACGTCACTGCGGAGAGGGCTCGTGGGAAGCGGAGTTTGGTACGCAGGAACCTGTCTACGGGCTGCAGGAGCACCGTGAACAGGAGCGCGATCGCCACAGGGATGGTCACAGTCTTGATGTATCCCAAGCCCCACAGGAGCAAGCCCGCCAGGAGCAGCACTACGATGATGCGCCAACCCCACGCGGCAGAGGCGACGAGGACGGGAGGGATGTAGGGTTCCTTCTTTTCCCGGGCGTGCGCGCTCACCGCGGCCTTCAGTGTGCTCGAGGTGACACGAACCGTGCTCGAGTCGTCCGGTGAGGCCTGTGAAGCTGCAGCCTTCCCCTGAGCGGCGCTGGAAGAACGTGGGCTGGACGATTCGCTCGGGTGCGAAGAGTTCTGTGACATGGTTCCCTTTCCGTCCATCCAAACGTCCTTCTGTCTCCGGCAGTTCCTGACTCTGAGGTTAACGCCGGCCCAAAGAGAGTGCCGAGCATGGGAACATCTGGAACGGAACTTTGGTTGACACTAACGTCAATCCTTGCACTTCTGGCGGCTTTGGCACGTCAGCCCAAAGGAGGAAAAATGTTCGACGGACTGTTTGGTTCATCCCTCAAAACAACTATGGTCACACCCCAGAGGGCACTTCCTGGCCGTTCCGAACGCGAATACGCGATACCCGAGCGCCACGCCGTGCTCGATGCCCCACTGCAGTGGGATGAGAACGACGGCATGCACACGCTGTATCTGGGTCTCGGTTGCTTCTGGGGCGCTGAGAAGGAGTTCTGGCGCATGGACGGCGTGGTGACCACCGCTGTTGGCTACCAGGGCGGATACACCCCGAACCCCTCCTATGAGGAGGTCTGCACGGGCCTGACAGGCCACACCGAGATTGTGAAGGTCACTTACGACCCCGCTCAGGTGTCCGACACCGACATCCTGCGTGCGTTCTGGGAGTCTCACGACCCCACCCAGGGTTTCAGGCAGGGCAACGACGTGGGCACCCAGTACCGCTCCGCCGTGTACTACACGTCACCTGAGCAAGAGTCCGCGGCCAAGTCCACCCTGGAGAGCTTCCAGAGCGCGCTCGAAGCCAGCGGCTACGGCCGGATCACCACGGAGATCAAGTCAGCCTCGGACGCCGGCGAGTTCTACTACGCAGAGCCGTACCACCAGCAGTACTTGTTCAAGAACCCGAACGGGTACTGCCCGGTTCACTCCACGGGCGTTGCCTGCAACTAGACCGGTAGATATGGGTGTGCCCTTGTCCTTGCTGCGCGCGAGGACGAGGGCACACCCATGTCTGGCTTAGGATCTAGCGTTGATCACTTGCCGCCGCGCTTCTTGCTCTTGGCTGCTTGGCGGGACTTGTTGATGCGCGCGTACTTGGCCGATGCGTTCTTGGACGAGCGGCTGGCTGCGGACTTCGCCCCGCGTGCCGGTGTTGTGCCGCCCGCTTTGGCACCTGCGGCTGCCTTCTTCTTGGCTGCCTTACTCTCCCCCGAGTCTGCGTTGCCGGTACCCGCACCGCGTGAGGAGTTCGCCGTGCGACCGCGCACAATACCAATGAATTCCTGGATGCTTGGGTCCTCGTCGCCCTCCCGCCACACCAGCGCAATCGGCGAGTCCGGTGCACCATCAAGTGGCGTGTAGGTTAGGTCCTTGCGGTGGTACAGGCGTGCTACGGACTGCGGAACCACAACCACTCCCACTCCTGCCGCCACAACCTCGAGAGCTACCTTGGTGTTCTCTAGGCGTTCAACTGGCGCGGTTCCTGGCCTGTGCTCCCACTGCAGAGTGTCATCAAGCGGGTGCTGCAGGACCTCATCCCCAAGATCGGTGACTTGGAGCTCGTCCGCAGCCGCAAAGTGGTGGTCCTTGGGGAACACCACCACGGGGACTTCCCGGTAGAGCTCAATTGCGTGCACATCCGTGCGGTCAATGGGGAGCCGGACGAGGCTTGCGTGGGTGAAACCTTCACGCACGGACGCGCCGGCGTCGGTTGATTCGAGAGGCACCAATTCGAGTGGAATGTCGCGATGACGCTCTTTCCACATGCCCACCCACTTGGATGGGGTCACACCTGGGACGTATCCAAGGCGGAAAGTGGTAGGAGTCTCGCTGTCTTTGGGGGTATCAGTGACGGTTTCCACGTCTCAAGGCTACCCGCATTCGGTAGTCTTGACGTATGACATCACGTAAGACCTCTCAGAGCATGAAGGCGGCTACCGCTGCAAAGAAGCTTGGTATTTACTTGCCAGCAGCGCCCCAGGAGTTTCAGGAGGCGACCATCACTCGTACCGAGCTGATGGAGATGCAGGCCAATCCTCCCGAGTGGCTCGCAGACCTGCGCCGCAACGGACCACACCCACGCTCGATCGTGGCCGCCCGACTCGGTATCTCCATTTCGGGTCTGAACCGCAACGGATACGCGGACCCTCTGACCACCGAGGAAATCAACGACATCCGCCGCGAAGAGCCCAAGTGGCTCGTCATTGAGCGCCAGGTCGCCCAGGAAGTGAAGGCCGAGGACGAGCGCATCGCCAAGGAAGCTCGCCTCAAGGCGGAAAAGGCTGCCCGTCGCGCCAAGCGCGAGGAACGCTGAGCATTAACTCAGACTAAGAACAAAACTAACGACGATTGTGCTGGAACCCAGCACAATCGTCGTTAATTTTTGCCTCACCACATGCATAAACAAAACGCCGGGGTCCTCGTTCCAGCGATGCTGGAACGAGGCCCCCGGCGTCTATGAGCAGATCAGTGTGATCGCTTCAGTCGAGACTAGGCTCAGGCGATGTCTACGAGGTCAACCACGAAGACGAGGGTTGCGCCGCCGGCGATGCCAGCCTGTGGCACTCCGCGCATGCCGTAGCCGAGCTCTGGTGGGATCGAGAGCAGAACACGGGAGCCGAGCTGCTGGCCTACGAGGCCCTGGTCCCAGCCACCGATGACGGCACCAAGGCCGATCGGGAAGTCGATGGTTGCGCCGCGGTCGTACGAGTTATCGAAAACGCCGCCACCCCAGGACTGTCCGAGGTAGTGCACAACGATGTTGTCGCCTGCTGCGATCTCAGGACCGTCACCCTGGACCAGAACCTCGACCTGCAGGCCCTCGGGCGCTGGGGTCTCTGGGAAGGTGATGACGGGCTTGTCGCCGAATCCGCCGGAAGCGGATGGGAGTTGGGTCGACATGCGTCGAAGCCTTTCGTTTAAGGAAAGTGAACACGGGATTACCGCGACCAACAGTGTACGACACGAAGGTTACGTGCCACGAGGCGTAAAAGCCCGTCCTGCGCGGTCCCGGACATAGAAGTGGCCCGGACCGAGCAGTCCGGGCCACCACCTGTGAGGACTAGTCGTCTCCGCGCAGGATAGCGATGAGGCGAAGGAGCTCGACGTACAGCCAGATGAGGGTGACCATGAGGCCAAACGCAGCCGACCAAGCGTACTTCTTAGGGATGCCATTCTTGACGCCTACGGATGCGGCGTCAAAGTCCATGACCAGCGACATAGCCGCGAGGCCAACGGCGATAAGGCCAATGCCGATGCCCATCGCACCGCCGCGCATGCCCCAACCCTCCAAGACTCCGGTCCATGTGAGGACCAGGTTCACGATGGAGAAGAGCAGGTAACCGCCCATTCCGATGAGCAGCATCCGAGTGAACTTAGGGGTAACGCGGACCTTGCCGGACTTGAACAGGAACAAGGAGACCGCGAACACCGAAATGGTTGCGAGGACTGCCTGCAGCACGATGCCGTCGTAGAAGGACTCGTACATCTTGGAAAGGCCACCGAGGAACACACCCTGTGCGAGCGTGTAGATCACGATGAGCAGTGGGCTCGGCTCACGCTTGAACGAGTTGATCAGACCAAAGATCAGACCAACAATGGCGCCAACAAAGTAGAGCTGAGGCGCGAGCGCCCACGTAGCCGCACCCGCAGCCACCAGGAGAACGAGCAGCAGGCCCGTCTTCATGATGACGTCGTCATAGGTCATGCGGCCCGTGTCTGCGGTGGTCGCAGCCGGTGCGTTGTACATGCTTTCGAGCTGGTGAGCGTCCATGCCGGCGGCAGCACCCGTGCTCATGTCCTGTGCGCGGCCAAAGTTAGGGTCCATTTGGCTCTGAGTACGCTGAACATCGCGGTTCTGCTTTTCGCCGAATACCGCGCTGTTGCTAAAGACTGGGTTTGTCATTCTTCCTCCAATAGGGGGACTACACACCCAGAATATCTACCCGGACATGCGCCACTACACTACTCAACGTACAAAGATATGTTGTTGTTCCAGTTGGTTGCTCATACTTTAGGATCGGATTCGTTGTTGTGCGGACCCGAATTCAGCGCCTCCAACTCGCGGATCTTCTGTTCCTCAAACTTAATCGATCGATCAAGGCGAAACAGCGCGAGCCGCGCAGACGCACCGCCCAGCGTGAAGTTTCGGACACCCTGCGGCAACTTCCTGGTGGGTGTGAAAGCAGAAACCCCAGTCCACACGAGCAACAGAATCAGCCCAGCGCCCAAACCATTGGCACCCTCGGACTCATAGGTAAGTGCCACGCCGAAATACATCGCAAACACGAGCGCAACAAGAGTCGCCGCTCCCACCTTGCTAAAACGATCCGTCTTGGCTTGATACAGCCACAGGCCAAGAACCGTCACCGCGATGAGGAGCACCGCACTGATCAGGAACGCCGTGACGAGCATCGGCAACGCATTACCCACGGCTTCCTTCGAGTTATCACCCACCACCCGGACCACGCCGACTCCCAGGACAGTCACCACACCCAAGTTGGCTAGGACCGCAGGCAGAACCCACCGGGCGGGCCTATGGACGATTGCCCGCTGCGCAAGGAGCGCGTTTCGGTGCGTCACGCTCGCCCGCAACTGGGCTTCACCGTGCGTGGTGGAGAACCGCTCAACCTGGCTCGCTAATACAAACATGAGGACCGCCGGCGGCAGATAAACCATTAGAAGTCCCGGGCTCACCGTTCCCTGCATGGCCGCTCCGACCATAGAGACGATGCTTGGGAACAGCAGCGCAGTCATGAGGACTGCGAGGCTCCCGAGGCTCTTCCGCGTTGCCGCGGTCGACTCCGCATCCCCGGCAATCTGTTTCCCGATGATGAGCGCGTAGAACCCCAGCTGCATGGGGATGAAAACGCCGAGAGCCCACCCCAAATGGTCCGCTATCTCAGGACCAAACGAGATCAGGCGATCAAACGCGTGGGAAATAACGATGCGCGGCGGGGAGTACGACACGCTCTGCACGAGCGCAATCGACATTATGACGAGTGCCAGCGTCACAAGGCACGTAAGCGTGATGTTCAGAAAGACGCCGCGGAGTGGGCGCATGCCCAGTTCATGGTGGTCGTGAGGCACATCCGTGTGGTCCATGACCACACCCTAGCAATCGCGCACGCAAACCAGGCGTAACTGTACCCCCAGTCGGACTCGAACCGACACTGGACCGATTTTAAGTCGGTTGCCTCTGCCATTGGGCTATGGGGGCCAAACGTAACCACGATCGTCGATAATCAGTGGCTACCATCCCGCAAAGGGGACCTGTAAAGAATAACCCGATGGGGTGTTCGGAATCGAACGCCCCATCGGGTTATCGCTGTTTTCAAGCGAGAATCAAGCGGACTTCTTGTCCTCGGCGGCGGGCTCCGCAGCGGGCTCCACAGGAGCTGGCTTTGGCTTAGGTGCCACAGCAGCGCGACGGAACTCCGCACGAGGGTCGTGCAGAGGGCCGAGAGGAACGAGCTCGCGACGCATCAGGTACGCACCAGTCCAACCGGACGCGATGCGGATCTTGCGCGAGAGCGTCGGCATGGCCATGAGGTGGTAGCCGCGGTGCGCAGCCCAGGCAAAGAAGCCGCGAAGCTTGATCTTGCCAAAGAGGATCGCGACACCCTTGTGCAGGCCGAGGGACGCAACGGTTCCAAGGTTCTTGTGCTCGTAGTCCTTGAGGTCACCGCTCTGCAGCGCAGACGCCAGGTTGTCACCGAGCAGCTTGGCCTGTCGCACGGCGTGCTGAGCGTTAGGAACGCAGAAGCCGTTCACGCCACCGTGCACGTCTGGGACTGCAGCGCAGTCACCAGCGGCGTAAGCATCAGGAACAACGTTGCCGTCGGCGTCGATGACCTGGAGCTTGGTGTTGGTGGTAACGCGGCCCATGCGATCGGTGGGAAGGTCCGACTCGCTGATGACAGGGTTTGCCTTCACGCCGGCCGTCCACACGATGGTGTCCGTGTCGAACTCAACGCCCGTGGAGGTCACAACGTGGCCGTCAACGCAGGAGGACAGGAAGGTGGAAAGGTGGAACTCGATGCCACGCTTCTTCATTTCCTCAAGAGCATAAGTGGCCATCTCGAGGGTGAGCTCTGGGAGGATGCGGTCCGAACCCTCGATCATGACGAAGCGGAGGTCTTCAGCGCTCAGGGTGTTGAACTGCTTCACAGCAGAACGAGCCATGTCCTCGATCTCAGCAATTGCCTCACAGCCAGCGAACCCACCACCAACAAAGGTGAAGGTCAGCAGGCGCTCACGCAGGGTTTTGTCCCAGGTGGAGGACGCAACGATGATGCGGTCAAGCACGTGGTTGCGAACCGCGATGGCCTCTTCAACGTTCTTGAAGCCGATGGCGTTCTCCGCAAGACCAGGAATAGGCAGAAGGCGGGAAACGGATCCCAGGCCAACGATGAGGTGGTCGTACGAGATCTCGTAGGCCTCACCGATCTCAGGGGTGATCTCGATGGTGCGCTCTCCGTGGCGGATGTCCGTCACGCGGCCCTGGAGAGTGTCGATGTGCTTCAACGCACGGTTGTGCGGAGCTACGACGTCACGGTCAGAAATGGAACCTGCGGAAACCTCAGGCAAGAATGGCGCGTACGTCATGTACGGGCGAGGGTCTACTACGACAATTGCGGCTTCGCGGCGACCAAGACGCTTACGAAGACGACGGGCCGAGTACAGGCCAACGGACCCACCACCGAGAACAACAATTCGCGGTACCTTGCGTGGGCGTGGAGCAGTGGCCTTCTGCTCCTGCGAGTCTTGAGATTCGAGGGTTTGAGTTGTCTGAGGCATGCTTCAATTTTACGACCGGGACTTAAGTCCGGCCTAAAAAAAGTCGCGTGATACCTAGCACATCCCATGAATTTTTCCCGGAATCACAGCGGTTTTACGGAGTTGGGTGACGGGTGCCATGAGTGTTAGGTGGTTTGGGCTGGTCGTCCATCCCGAGGGGTGGACGACCAGCTCGTTCCGGGCACTCGCCCGGCTCAGTTGTCGGTGGCTTTTTCGGTTGGGTTGTCGGTGGCTGTTTCGGTGGGATCCGCGGTGGAGTCACTTGTTTTCGCCTTGGCGGCTTGCTCCGCAGCCTTCAGCTGTGCGATCTCCTTCTCAAGTGCCTCGATCTGACCCTTCAGCTCCTTCACCGGACCGCTGTCTTTGGACGCTTCTGCAGTCTCGAGCTGCCCCTGAAGCTTCTCAAGCTCGCTGGTCTTCTGCTTCAGGTCCTTTGCCGCTGCGGCGCTTTCGTCCGACTCAGTACCTTCAGCGCCCGACTCAACCTCTGATGTCAGCGGCGCCAGAACCGGGAGTCGAGTGAATGACGGGGCCTCCGGGGTTGCTCCCGCTGGGATGCGGAGCCCGAGCAGACATTCAGTCGAGTTAGTCAGGTTATTGTTGCCGCCGATGTAGAGGACCTGCTCATTTGGACCGTACACAAAGTGCGCAGTCCCTTCGCCCTCACCGTACGAATAGAGCGTTCCCGACTTATCATCTGACCAGTCTTCGCTGAACTCCCCCGAAAGCATGGCATCCCAGAACTCTTTGTCGTTCGCGTTGCAGGACGCGGTCTCCACGTCCACTGCTGCATACGTAGTGGGGTACACGTTGGCCACGACTCGTCCGAACTCGTCGACCCGAGGAACCATCATGGAAATCTTCTTGGTTTCCTTGTCCATGCGGATCGGGTAGGAAGACGCGTTGATTGGCTGGCCGTCTTGGGAAGTGATGCGGGCGTCCTTGATCAGGTTGCCTTCACTGTCATACACGAACAGGTTGGTTGCGGAGCCGAGGCTGATCTGGGTCTCGTTAGCGGGCCGCAGTCCGGACGTGGGGGTTCCCTGGTTCATGGCCGCGTTCCAGCCATCAGCATGCCCCTCCACATAACTCCGCTCAGACCCACTCCCCCCTCCCACAAACATCATGTCCGCGACGAAACCTGGAACAAACAGCACAGCAAGGGTATTGGTTGCCGCGATGAACCAGCTCAACCCGCGCTTTGGCGTGTTCTTGGCCGTCCACATCCCCAGGAGCACGGACGCGATGCACAGACCAACGAGCAGGACGAGGTCACCAAGCCCATGAGGAACCTGCCTCAGGTTGCCGTGCGTGCCGATGATGCTGATCCCCCAGTACACCAGCCACGCACGAGCAACCCACCAAACCGGGCGTAGCGTCACCAGAAACTCGCGGACTTGCGGCCACCATGCCTGTTCCGCCATCTTTTCCGTGAACGTGTCCCAGCGAGCGAGCACCTTGGTTTTAAGCGCTATGCGCTCCTTCTTATTTTCGACGATCTGGCTTACGCCCCCGAGTCCAGCTGCGGTGCGCAGTTCGTCCGCGTAGTCGCGGGGTTTACCAAAACGCTCGATGAGATCGTTGAGGGTGAGTTCCTCTGCGTTTTCAGCTTTCGGGTTCTCCGACATTGCGTCGATGAGATCCGCCTCGAGGCCCTCGGTGAGGTCGTCAATCGACTCCTGAGATAGGTCCGAGAGTGCCCCACGGACTTGGGCGGCATAGTACGAAACGTAGTTGACCAAGACTGTGTTCATTTTCGGATTCCCTGTTCGGTGAAGCGTGTGGTGGCGTCCTCTGCGCTCGCGCCCTGTTCAAGAAGCGCAGTCATTGAGCGGGTGAAGGCTCCCCATTCTGAGCGTTGCTGTTCCAAGACCTCAATGCCCTGGCCGTTGATGCTGTAGTACTTGCGGTGAGGCCCCTCGTCGGAGGGCACAACGTAGGTTGAAAGGTTTCCTGCGGCGTAGAGCCTGCGCAGGGTTCCGTACACGGAGGCCTCACCGACGTCCTCGAATCCAGCCGCGCGCAACCTTCGCACCACGTCGTAGCCATACCCGTCTGATTGCCGGACCACCGCGAGGACTGCAGCGTCGAGCACGCCCTTGAGCAGCTGACTGCTATCCATGACCGGCTCCTTTCAATTGCTGTGTGCGGGGTAGCGCCCTGGACTGCTCTACCCCGCAAGATTTTGTACCTTGCAAGAAACACTACTACGTAACGCGTAGTACCTGCTACAAAATAGTACGTCTCTTTACACAATAGTTAGGTAACCGCTCATAGATGGTGCACAGGAAGCGCCGATCATGCGCAGAAAAATGGCAAAAAACTGGGCCCAGCCGTGTATGGCTGGGCCCAGAGAGGCCAGGTGCTCGTCAGCGCTCGTCAGCGCTCGTCAGCGCGCGAGTGAGAGCGCAATCCCATCGAGAATGTCATGCTCCGAGGTCACCGTGGTGCGTAGCGCTCCCCCGGCCTGCGCTACCGCGGCCTGGACGCGCGCCATCACGGTCGACCATACGAGTGCGCCGGCGCCGATGACGTCCACGCGGCCCGGGTGCATAAATGGCAGGGCTGCACGCTCAGCGCGGTTGCGCTCCATGAGGTTCTTGGTCGATTCCTGGGCTGCCTTGAGCGGAAGGACAGCCCCATTGATCTGTTCGCGATCGTACGAACGCAGTTTGAGTGCGTGCGCGGTCACGGTGGTGATGGTGCCAGCGAGTCCGACCAACGTGGCGGTCCGGCCAATAGGAACGTGCTTGCTCGCCTCGTCGATTGCCGCGTTGATGTCGCGTGCCGCAGCCTCGATCTCCTCCGCAGTGGGAGGGTCGGAATTGAGGTGGCGTTCAGTCATGCGCACGCAACCCACATTCATGGAGTAAGCGGCAACGGGCGATTTTGTGCCCAACACGAGTTCTGTCGAACCACCACCAAGATCAACCACGAGGTAGGGGCCGGTGTGCTCCGTGCCGAGCACGCTCACCGCGCCAGCGAAGCTCAGCTCGGCTTCTTCTTCCCCGGATACGACCTCGGGTTCGACACCGATCGCTGCCTTGACGCCAGACACGAATACGTCGCGGTTCTCCGCGTCCCTCGTGGCAGACGTGGCAACAAAGCGAATCCGTTCAACACCGTAGGCGGCGCAGATCTCGGCGTACCTGCGCGTCGCAGCAAACGTCCGTTCGAGAGCGTCTTCAGCAAGACGCCCAGTCTGGTCTACTCCCTGCCCGAGGCGCACGACCTCCATAAGCCGCACGTGATCCTTCATCGCCCCAGTGGCACGATCAATATCAGCCACAAGCAAGCGGATGGAGTTCGTTCCGCAGTCAATTGCGGCTACGCGCACGCTACCAGCGGCAAGCTCAGGCTGGGTTTCGGGGAGGACCACATCAACACTCATGTTTACAAGCATTCCATTCGCATCTGACATCGCGGGGCAGGGGATGGCAGGGCAGCGAACCCCGCCTTGGTTCAGTGAGTTGCGTCAGCAGGCGCAGATGTCAGGGCTCCACAGGTCCTTGATCATCTCGAGTGCCTCGTCACCGAGCGGCTGGACACCAGGTCCTGCGGCGAGTGCGTGTCCGATAAGTACGTGGAGGCACTTCACACGGGTGGGCATTCCACCTGCGCTGATCCCTGCGATTTCTTCGACATGCCCGAGTGCTTCACGCGATGCGAGGTAGTGCTCGTGCGCGAGGCGATACTTGGCTGCCAGTTCCTCGTCTACCAGCAGGCGCTCGGACATTTCCTTCATAACGCCGTTAGCCTCAAGCGTGCTCGCGTTCGAAACCGCGGCGGGGTGCGTGAGGTAGAACGTGGTGGGGAACGGAGTGCCGTCCTCGAGGCGAGGAGCGGTCTGAACCACGAGCGGACGACCGCAAACGCAGCGCGCAGCAATGCCGACGACTCCGCGGGGCACACGCCCGAGCTGTTCTTCGAGTGCTACCAGGTCGGCTTCGGTTACCGCGAACTCGCTGGTTCCCACAGTCTTAGTCACAAAAGATCCTTGGATTGAAACGTACTTTTTCCTGTCCCATTGTTCCAGAGATTCGGACCGCAGGAACCTGCGCTTGGTCACACCGCGCGCGGTCGACAGCAGGAGGCACAAGAGCCCCTTCTCGGCGCGCTAGTTCTCCGCTGTTGGGCTCGCGTCCACACGTGCGGCGTCGCCGTCAGTCTGTGGTGCCGCCTGTCGATTCCTCGCCTGAATCCTTACCAGAAGTCCCCGACGTAGAATCCTCGTCCTCGTTCTTGGATGAGTCCTTGGACTTTTCCTTAGAGCTGGACTTAGAGCCCGGCTTGGAACCGTCGGCCTCTTCCCCTAGCGTTCCCGCCTTCTCAATTGACATCCACATCGACTGATACCAAGGAACCTTCTGCTCCGGGAAGAGGTCGGGGTCCTTCTCGTCCTGCGGGACAACAACGTCCTCGTCCTCCCAGCCCATGACCTTGTAGGGGGTCTCGCCTGGGAACACAAAGGTCAGCCGTTCTCGAGCCTGAGCAATCACGTAGGATTCATCATCCCAGCGCGCAAGCTCATTACTCAACGCTTTGTTCTTTGCCTGCGCTTGAGCGATCTGCGCGCGAAGGTCCGATAGCTCGTTGTACTGCTTGATGTAATTTCGCATCACGGGAAGTACAACAAGAAGACACACTGCTAGGACTGCTGCGACGAGGATTCGCCTGGCTGCTCGCGAGTTGAGGATTCCCGTGCCCCGGTCCATTGGGGACGAGACCGCGTATGCGGAAACGTTCCCGCCGGCCGTCGCGCCCTTCTTTGCTGCATCGCTTGCCTTTGGTGAAGGCTTGCGTCCGGTCGATGGAGAAGCCTTGCGCTGGGAGGCCGATCCGGAACGATTCTGTGCGGGTCGTGTGCTCGATGCAGATTTGCTGTTGCTTGCCCGAGCCGCGTTCGCAGGCTTTTGAGCACCGCTCGACCGGGCTCCCGCTGGCTTCGCACCAGCAGGTTTTGCACCGGAAGACCTCGCACCAGCACGAGGAGCAGTGGGCCGAGCCTGCTTAGGTACGGACTTACCGTGCGATTCTCCTGCTGCAGGCACCCGCCCACTCGATGGCCGCGAGGTCCTCCCCGCGGGACGAGACGGGCGCGCCGGACCGCCGCTCGAGGAGCGTGGTGACGGTGGGCGCGAACTAGGCATATCGCCAGTTTCTCAAGAGACAGGTGTGGCCGGTACCCGCCACGCCGCAGCACAGGTTCGCCTCACGATTTCACCACATTCCGGGTAACAAAAACTGCGGCCCTACCCTTGTGGGGCAGGACCGCAGCTTTAGTGCTTAGCAGCTAATAATCAGCCGTTGTAGCGTGGGAAAGCGGACTTTCCTGCGTAGACTGCTGCGTCGCCGAGCTGCGACTCGATGCGCAGGAGCTGGTTGTACTTGTTGATGCGCTCACCACGTGCTGGTGCACCGGTCTTGATCTGGCCAGCGTTGGTTGCAACTGCGAGGTCAGCAATGGTGGTGTCCTCGGTCTCACCAGAACGGTGCGAGGTCATTGCGAAGAAGCCCGCGCGCTGTGCCATGGTCACGGCGTCGAGGGTCTCGGTGAGCGAACCGATCTGGTTGAGCTTAACCAGGAGGGCGTTTGCAGCCTTCTCCTTGATGCCGCGTGCGAGGCGCTCTGGGTTGGTTACGAACAGGTCGTCTCCAACGATCTGGGTCTTGTCGCCGATTGCCTCAACGAGCTTTGCCCAGGAGTCCCACTCGTCTTCCGACAGTGGGTCTTCGATGGATACGAGTGGGTAGTCGGCTACGAGCTGGGTGTAGAACTCGATCATCTCGTCACCGGTCTTCTCGCCACCCTCCCAGTTGTAGACGCCCTTTGCCTCGTCGAAGAACTCGGTTGCTGCAACGTCAAGTGCGAGTGCGACCTCTTCGCCTGGCTTGAAGCCGGCCTTCTCGATTGCCTCGATGATGAGGTCGAGAGCTGCACGGTTCGACTCGAGGTTTGGAGCGAATCCACCCTCATCGCCGAGGCCGGTTGCGAGGCCCTTCTCCTTGAGAACTGACTTGAGGGAGTGGTAAACCTCTGCACCCCAACGAAGAGCTTCCTTGAAGGTTGGTGCGCCGATTGGAGCAACCATGAACTCCTGGATGTCAACGTTCGAGTCCGCGTGGGATCCACCGTTGAGGATGTTCATCATTGGAACAGGAAGGGTGTGTGCGTTTGGTCCACCAACGTACTTGTACAGTGGCAGGCCTGCGGATTCTGCTGCTGCGTGTGCAACTGCGAGCGAGACACCGAGAATGGCGTTTGCGCCGTACTTGCCCTTGTTAGCGGTGCCGTCGAGCTCGATCAGGCGAGCGTCGATTGCGCGCTGGTCTTCAGCGTCAAAGCCTTCTTCAACGAGAGCTGGGCCGAAGACGTCGTTGACTGCTGCAACTGCGGTCTCAACACCCTTGCCGAGGTAACGGGACTTGTCGCCGTCACGGAGCTCAACTGCTTCGAATGCGCCGGTGGATGCACCGGATGGAACACCTGCGTGTCCGATTGCGCCGTCTTCAAGAACAACCTCAACCTCGAGGGTTGGGTTTCCACGCGAGTCGAGGATCTCGAGAGCGCGTACGGATTCGATAAATGCCACTGTGGGGCTCCTTCAAGAGACTTGAGTTTACATACCAAGCGTACTGGCCCGGTCACACTCCGCGAGGGGCTATTCGTCCTATTGTTGTGTGCGCCAGCCCGGCATCTTGTCCGTGCAGGTCTGACCTGCGAGGTCTGTTGGAAACCGTGGTACTTCGCTCCACCCCCAGTGTGGGTTTGGTCGAAATACGGCGGTGTCGTCACGGCCTTGACCAAGGTTTAGTCGGTCAGTTCCGCCTCGGCGCGGCGGGCACTTCCTTCCACACTGGTCAGTGTCTGGCGAAGCGCGCCTTCGGCGTCGATGCCCAGACGTGCGGCGCGCCGCACGATTTCGAGCAGTTCAAATCCGATTTTTTCCGCGTCGGTTCTATTGTCTACGTTTTCTGACGCAACTTCCAGTGCGTTCACGATCCGTTCATCCCGCGCGGCCCGGCCAAGCACCTTCTGGGCGCGTGATAGTGCGCCTTGTGCCAGTGGAATCCCGTCAAAAACCGATTCCCGGCCCTTCTCCTGTTTCTTGAGTTCAGCCCAGTTTTTTGTGACTTCCTCGGGTCCTGAGACCGTGACGTCAGAAAACACGTGCGGGTGACGGAACTCGAGCTTGGCCGCTAAATCACCCGCAACATCGTCAAAGGTGAAGGGGTCGGTGGGGTGTTCCTGCGCGATCCTCGCGTGGAATAGGACCTGGAGCAGCACGTCTCCCAGCTCCTCGCGCAGGTTCTCGCGGTCGTTGTTGTCCACCGCATCAGCGAGTTCGTACGACTCCTCAAGCAGGTACTTCACCAGCGATTCGTGGGTCTGTTCGATGTCCCAAGGACATCCTCCCGGGGACCGCAAGCGGTCCATCACCGTGATTGCGCGGGCAATGCCCGCTAGCCTGCGCTGTTCTGCGGCACCACCTTGCGGCTGGTCCTGGCCCTGCCCTGCGGCACACTCCTGCCCCTGATCTGCGGCGCCACCCTGCGGCTGGTCCTGGCCCTGATTCTCGACGATCTTGGTCACCCTCTCATTGTCCCTCACGCCCGCTGGCCCTCGGCTCCTGCCCCGCATGACCCACTCCCTTCCATCGAACGGATGATTATCGATCCGTTCGGTGTCGAACGGATCGATAATCATCCGTTCGATCAAGTATGTGACGACCGGGTCAGTGACGACCGAGCAAGCGCCGACCCGACCCTACTTGGTGAGGGCCTCGGAAAAGCAACGAGGGCCGCGCAAAGGCAACGAGGGCCGTCGCGCGGGGATGGCATTCAACACCGGGCGACGGCATTCGCGGAAACGGGAAGGTAGTGGAACCTCGCCCGTTCCCAATCGAGAGTATTCCTGGCCCTCTCTCGACGTCGAGAGTGGGCTCAGGAATACTCTCGATGAGTAGGTGGGGAGGTAGCGGGGAAACCGAAGGAATCAAGGCGGGGCTTGTGCGACAAGCGAAGCGGCACAGCCCGAGTCCGCCATGACATCCCTGCACAAAAGCAACATTCTCCCCGCACCGGCTGCAGTGCCCTTATCTCGCAGTCCACACGCAGAAATGCCTGGGCCCCCTCTCGAAATGAAGAGGGGGCCCAGGACAAGTTCCACACAAAGGGACTAGCTGGCTTGCTACACCCGTTGGGAGGCGCGCCGTACCGCTACTGCCCCCACCGCAATGAGTCCGCACGCGACAAGTGCTCCAAATGCCATCTCCAGGGCGCCGGCAATGCTGACACCCGTTTCAGCGAGGACCTCGTCGCCCTGCTCTGCATCAGATCCGCCAGGGCCAGCGCTACCATCAGCCCCTTCCCCACCTGGACCGTTTGAGTCGGAGTTGCCGTCAGTACCAGTGCCACCATCAGTACCAGTACCAGTACCACCATCAGTACCAGTGCCACCATCCGATCCGCCTAGGCAGGGGTTTTCGTGCGTTACAGAGCCGCCTGAGAATGTCATGGTCTGGTGCGTAGCAGCGTAGTTTGCGCCGTTATTCGAGTCCCAGACCTCAGCTCCATCGTTAAACGTGAGCATCACGTTCTTAGCGTTCGCAATCGAGAAGGTAGCCCAACCTTCACAGGTCACGGTGTCCATCTCTACACCAGGCACAGCAGTCCACTCGCTACCGGACCCGTAGTGGATCATGTATTTTGGCCACCCCTTGTCGGCAGCGTAGTAGATCTCAAGCACGTCAAACTCGAATGTCGGAGTTTCGATATCCGTGTCTGGGAGTTCTTCGCTTTCCTCCTGACCAGCGCACGGGTTTGTGTCCCCAATAACTCCGTCCGAGACGGACACGATTGGACCAAAGGCTGAGTAGTTGGCGCCGCCATTGTTGTCCCAACTCGTGCCGTCATTGAACGTGAGCGTTAAGCCTTCGCCATCAACCTGAATGGTGCGCTTTACCCAACCCGTGCAGGCGGGAGACATGGGTTTGCCCGGAGGAGTGGTCCAGCCGGCCATTCCAGCCTCGAAATGGACGTTGTAGTTCTCCCACTCTCCATTGGTGGCGTAGTACACCACCGTGTTCCGGAACGAATCAGGGTCACACGGCAAGGTCCCAAACACTGTCTTGTCCTTAACTGTCGCAATGTTGCCGTCTAGGACATAGTTGCCTCCGGATGATGGGTTATCCCAGCGACTTCCGCCGTCATTGAACACGGCCTCAAAAGGACCCTCATTCTGAATCTCAGCACTGACCCAGCCCTCACATACTGACGGCTGCATTTTGACTCCGGGAACTGCGGTCCAACCCGGTATTGCCCCGTGGTGGATGTAAGTCGAGTCCTCACCGAATACCTCCGCGGGATAGAAGACTGTTGTGGTGCCCGCGTTCTCCTGTGGGTTTTCCCCGGTAAGAGTCGCATGGTCGATGTCGATCGCGATGCCCGAGTACGGCTCAACCGTGACACTGGCTCGACCATCCGCTGTGACCTCAATGTCTTGAACGCATCCACTCAACTCCGAGTTAGAAACAATATTGCAGTAGGTGCCCGCTGGAAGACGAGTTGCAAAGGTGTAGTTCTCGGTGTGTGCGGTGTTGTTGAGTGCAACAAATCCCTTATTGCCTCTTCCATAACCCACAAAGTTGTTGGAGACGTTCTGCCAGTTGTTAATTGTGGTTCCAGCAACAAGATTGTGGAAGCCAACCATGTTCTTAATTTCAGGGCTGCGATGCTGGCAGGTAAAGGCACCACTCGAGCAAGCAACATCGTCGATAAGCCCGTTGGCGTCTTGCGGCGCGCCAGCGTCGCGCTCTTCAAACTCGTAGCCGCTGTAAATAGACGGCGAACCGTACGGATATGACAGCATGAACATGTTGCCAAGCTTGTACTTGGCGCCCCACTTGTAGTTCATGGTCTCGCCGTTGCGCTCAGTGTCATGATTATCCACGAACACGCCCGCATGTGAGGATGCCAGCAGGCTCCAGCCGGTACCAACGTATTGGAGCCGTGAAATCGATCCATCGAAGGCGGACTTCAGGCCGCGGGCGTAGTTGAACTCGTGCACATCCCCAATGCCGGTGTACTCGGAGGTCTTGATGGGCTCAGACGCAGAGCCGATGACCTCGTGGACCCAGTACAGGTCCTTGGCGGAAGTCGTCGCAGCCTTGATTGCGGCGATATCCGCAGCCGCCATGTGCTTGGCCGCGTCGATCCTGAAACCCTTAACCCCAAGACCTGCTAGGTGGTCTAGGTACGCTGCGATCTCAGACCGCACGTACTCCGAGCTGGTGTCCAGATCCTGCAGGCCCACAAGTCTGCAGTTCTGCACTTCATCGCGGTCGTTGTAGTTGCCGATGTCTGACTTGCACTCGTGAAAATTCTCGGCACTGTACCGACCGTCGGGACCGGGATAACTCTCAAGGTCGTAGTCGGTTCCCGCCCAACCAACACCCGAGGTCACTTGGCCTGTCATGTGGTTAATGACAGCATCCGCAATAATTCCTACGCCGGCATCCGCACATGCGGAGACCATCGCCGAGAACTGTTCTTGTGTACCCAACTTGGATTCGATGCGGTAACTCACCGGCTGATAGCTCGTCCACCATTGGGAGCCAATGATGTGTTCTTGAGGAGGTGAGACCTGGACATACCCGTACCCTGAAGCACCGAGACTTGGACATTCCTTAGCCACTGAGACCCAGTTCCATTGGAAGAGGTTCAGAATGACATCTGAACCATTGACACCTGCGGGTGCCGATTTCGCGATCTGGCTGTTGGGGAGTACGCCAGTTGAAGGGGCCGAGACAGTCACACTGGCTTGCGCTGCCACAGGAGGCTTCGCAGCAGTAGTCAAAGTGGCTGCATAGGCCGAACCGGGCGCACCCGGGTAGATCGCGAGAATCGCGAGCGTGAGAGCGGAGACCGCCCCTACCGCTCGCCTCGCTGCTTTGACGCCGATGAGGCGCTCAGCTCCGGCACTGATGGTCCGTCGCTTTTGGAGTTCTTGGGTGTGCATTCTTCTCCTCATTGAGTCCCGAAAGGGCCGCTGCACACACTCGACGTTCCCGCACAATTACAGGATTGAGAGCCCTTGGCAGCGTTCAATCCATGAATTTAAATCGCGAAGGCATTGGGCACAAGACCACAAAATACGGTCACCAATACCATTCATCCCATGTTGTAACAGTGAGGCTGAAATTCTTGCACACCCCCCAGTTTGCGACTCGCCCAGTTGTCAGGAGCCGCATGAATCCCGCTCATGACGATGCTGACCGTTACAACGCTGCCTTGCAATGCAAGAACTCACGTTCAACTAAACCCAGGGCGGAACTACCCTATCCACCTTCGTCTCGACTGTTGAGATTGGCGCGTAGGTGCGGAGTGACTCGAGAACGCTCAGCCCTCCAGCCAGAGGCCGACCAGAGCTCGCGAGATCTCACCTTGCCCTACTAGCAGAACCTCGCCCTTCCCCCATCGAGAGTATTCCTGCGCCCACTCTCGACGTCGAGAGTGGGCGCAGGAATACTCTCGATGAGAGGGGTGGGGTTCAGGAGAGGGTCGGGACGGCCTCAAGGAGCTTCTTGGTGTACTCGGCCCTGGGCGCAGTGAGTACCTGGCGGGTGTTCCCCGACTCCTCGATCTGCCCGTCCCTGAGCACGATTGTTTCCTCGCAGAGTTGCCCCACAATCGCCATGTCGTGGGAAACCATCACGAGAGTCAGCCCGAGATCCTTCTTGAGGGAGTCCAAGAGGTCGATGATCTGCGAGCGCACTGAGACGTCGAGTGCGCTAACGGGTTCGTCAGCAACCAGAACTGCGGGTGCTGGGGCGAGTGCTCGCGCTATTGCGATGCGTCGGCGTTGTCCACCGGAGAACTGCGCGGGGTACTTACTTGCGGCGCTTGAGTCGAGTCCCACCCATCCCAAGACCTCATCCACGCGGGCCTTCCGGTCCCCCGGAGTCCCGAGTGAGCGCAGTGGCTCAGCGATGATGGATCCCACGGACATGCGCGGGTCCAACGATGAGCGCGGATCCTGGAACACGATCTGGACCTGGCTGCGGAACTGACGCATGAGCTTGCGGTTGCGCACGGTCAGCGGCTGGCCCGTGAACCTGACCTCGCCGCTCGTGGGCTGGTCGAGTCCCATGAGAAGCTTCAGGATGGTGGACTTTCCGGCGCCGGACTCCCCCACGATTCCGAGGGAACGGCCCGCCTCGACGTTGAGCGAAACTCCCCGCAGGGCGTGAGTCTTCTTGGCTCCGCGACCGAACGTGCGTGTCACGTTGTCGAGTTCAATCAACGGCACGGCAACCTCCAACGGCGCGACGTCAATCATTGGCTCAGCGTTCATCAGTTTTCCACCTCTGCCTCGGGGAGACGCGTGACCTTGCGGGCTGCCTCGAGGAGCTGGCGCGTGTAGGGGTGCTGCGCTCCGGACAGTGCGCCGGACACACTCGTTTCCTCCACAACCTTTCCCTTCTTCATGACCACGAGTGATTGCGCCACCTTGGAGATGACGGGCAGGTCGTGGGACACAAATACCAGAGTTGTGCCCGTCTGCTTGATGATACGAGCGAGTAGGTCAAGGATCTCTGCCTGGACCGTCACGTCGAGCGCGGTGGTTGGTTCGTCCGCGATGAGCACCTCCGGCTCACAGGCCAGCGCCATCGCGATGGAAACGCGCTGGCGTTGCCCGCCGGACAGCTGCCACGGGTACGACTGCAGCACCCTGTCCACGTCATGCAGTGCGACGAGCTCCAGGAGCTCTCGCGAGCGCACAGCGATCCCCGCCTTGTTCAATGTGGTGTGCAGCTTCAGCGGCCCCGCAATCTGCCTACCCACGCGCATGAGCGGGTCCAGGGCAGTGAGTGGTTCCTGGAAGATCATCGCGATGCGGTTGCCTCGAACGCTGCGCAGTGCTGACTCGGGGGCACCGAGGAGTTCCTGGCCGTCAAGGGTGATCGATCCCGTTGCGGTCATACCCTGCGGGAGCAGCCCGAGTATCGCCTGGGCGGTGAGGGACTTTCCGGAGCCAGACTCGCCGATGATTCCAAGCCGTCCGCCGCTCTCCACGCTCCAGGACACGGAGTCCAGAAGCCTCACGCCGCCGGACGTCTTAACGGTGAGGTCCTTAACTGTCAGGCTCATCGGTCACCCCTCAAAGATGGATCAAGGCGTTCGCGCAGGCCATCGCCCAGGAGGTTCAGCCCAAGCACGGTCCACGCAATGGCAATACCAGGAACTATGGCACCCCACGGCTGAACCGACAGCGTCGATTGAGCCTCCTTGAGCATGCGACCCCACGAGGGCGCAGGCGGTGGAGCACCCAGCCCCAGGTAGGACAGGGAAGCCTCGGCGAGGATTGCAGAACCCGCAAGTATCATGAGCTGGACCAACAGCATCGGCAGGATGTTGGGAAGCACGTGACGAGCCACCACTCCGAACCAGCCCGTTCCGGATGCGATCGACGCTGTCACATAGTCCTCGCGCAGGACGCGTGATGCGTTCACGCGAGTCACGCGGGCAATCACCGCAGAGCCGGAGATGCCAATAGCCAGCACTGCGGAACTCAGGGAGGCCCCGCGAACCGTGACCACGAGCATGGCAAGCAAAAGCGTGGGGAAGGCGATCATCAGGTCGATCAGGTTAAGCAGTGCAACGTCCACCGTCTTGGTAGTCCCAGCCGCAAGAATCCCGATCACTACGCCGAGCGCACCGGCGATGAGAACCGCCGCAACAGCGACGATGATTGCGGACTGCGCACCCGTCATGAGCTGCGAAAACAGGTCGCGGCCAAGCCTGTCGGTGCCAATCCAGAAGTCGGCCGACGGCCCTGCGAGACGCCCACCATCACCCGTGGAGTCGATCGAGTACGGCGTCCACACAAACGACACCAGGCCCACAAGCACAGTAACCCCAACCATGATGACCCCGGCAACCAGGGAGGGCGGCCACCTGCGTGCCGACAACCCCTTCCTCCCAACGGGACTAGAAACAGGCTGGAGTTCTCCTGCCAAGCTGCCAGTATCGTCGTGAATCTGACCGCCTGCGGCGGGAATATCTGACATATTTGTGCCGGTCACAGGGCACCTCCCCCGGCTGAAGCAGACACGAGCCGCAGGCGCGGGTCAATCGCGCGCTGGATCAGGTCCACTGCGAAGTTCATAACAAGGACCACTGCGGTCAGGAACAGAACGAGGTTCTGGATGACCGGGAAGTCGCGGGACGTGACGGCAGAGAGCAGTTCCGAGCCAAGGCCGGGCAGCGCGAACACGTTCTCAACCACGACTGCACCGAGCAGGGAAGTCGCGAGTTCGATACCGAGAATTGCAACTACCGGGACGGCGCCGTTGCGCAGCCCATGGCGTGCCAGAGCGCCGCCGCGTGAGAACCCGATCGAGCGGGCCGTGCGGATGTAATCCGCGTCCAGGACGTCGAGCGTGGCCGAACGGACGTACCTGACCATGATCGAGGACATCGCGATAGCGATCGTGATGACGGGAAGGACCAGAGCGGACACGGCGCCGCCAAAGTCGTTCCAGCCCTGCCGTGGGAACCCGCCCGACGGCAAGATTCCTGCCTGCAACGAGAACACCCACACCAGCACAACGCCCACCCAGAACACGGGGACAGCAAGCCCAAGCTGGGACAGTGCCGATACCCCAACGCCGATGGCCGAGTTGCGGTAGACCCCCGCGATGACACCGAGCGGAACCGAGACCAGCACAGACACCACAAACGCAGCGAGCGACAGCGGAATCGTCACAGGGAGCTTTGACGCGATTAACTCGTTCACCGGCATTCCCGAGACAAAGGATGTGGTCGAGCCCGAGAACAAGCCACCAATCCAGTCCCCATACTGCGCCACCAAGGACTGATTCATCCCCAGTTCCTCGCGAAGTTGCTCGAGTTGTTCGGCGGTCGTGCCCACCCCGAGCAGCGAGCCCGCGGGACCTCCCGGAAGCAGGCGCAAGACCGCGAAGATCAAGACGCTCGCCACGAACAGCGAAACAATCAGCGAGGCTACACGCACCGCGATGAATCTGCCCATCGGCTTTGGTACTTTCCTTTGTTGAGTTACGTGAGCGCCGTAGTGATCAGGACGCTCGTCCACGTTCTGTAACGCAGTGTGACTGAAACTATTCCACTGCGGGCAGTATTTGGCCCGCGCTGTTCACTACCGGCCACCTACGGAGACCGGCCCACCCCCACACGGACTGGTCCGGCCCCGCAAGGGGCTGAACTACAGCGCGGGCCACAGGCCTAGCGAGCGCTAGGCGCTACCCAATCAGTTCGAGCGAACGATGTTCGCCACGTAGAACGGCTCTGCGTTCTTGTCCGCAGAGAATCCGCTGATTTCCGCGCGCGAGACCCGGATCTGTGGGGCCTGGAACAGCCATGCGGATGGTGCTTCCTCGGCGATGATGCCGGAGAGCTCGTGGATGTACTTGGTCTGCTCCTCGGTGGAGTTTGCCTCGTCGGACTTGACCTTGAGTTCCTGGACCTTCTTGTTGTCGTACTGCCAGTAGAAGTCAGGGTTGGCGTACCAGAGAACATCGCGTGGGTTGTTGTGGTCCATCAACGTGGTCTCGTAGTCCTTGTTGGTGTAGACGCCCTCGTACCAGGCCGAGTCGTCGATCGGAGTCAGGTTGAGGGTAACTCCCACGGCCGCGAGGTCGGACTTGAGCTGCTGGACAATGATTTCCTGGGTAGGTTCGGCTACGTACTTGATACCGAACGATAGGTCCTTGACGCCGGCCTCATCGAGGAGTTCCTTGGCCTTTGTTGGGTTGTACGCGTGGATCTCGGCGTAACTTGCGTCGTACCACGGCTCAGAAACTGGTGGCATCGAGCCGATAACCGTGCCGTAGTCGCCCCATACTGCATTGAGGATCGCGTCGCGGTTGATCGCCGTGTACAGGCCTTGGCGGACCTTAACGTCATCGAACGGTGCAACCTTGTTGTTGAACGTCCACAGCCATTTCTTGATCGAGTTGCCCTCGGTCACCTTGAACTGTGGGTCGTCCTGGAACTGCATCAGCTGGTCAGGGGTTTCCTCCTGCAGCACGATGTCGAGCGCGCCCGTACGCATTGCGTTGTTCATTGCGGTTTCGTCGTTGTAAAACTGGAAGGTTACGCCTGGGTTCTTGGCTGGTTCGCCCCAGTAGTCGTCGTTCTTGACCAGGGTGAGGTGGTCGCCCTGCTTGTATTCAGCGAGCTTGTAGGGCCCGGTGCCATTCTCTGCGGTGTTGGTCTTATCGCCGTCCTTCACCACGGTGACCGAGGCCAAGAAGAATGGCAGCGAGGCGGCCTTGTGTCCGAGGGTCAGCACCACGGTTGCGTCGTCTGGGGTATCGATCTTCTGGATGACCGCGAGGTCCGACTTGCGCGCCGACTTGGACTCCGGCGCAATCGCCTGTGAGATCGCCCACTTGACGTCCTTGGAGGTCAGAGCGGTTCCGTCGTGGAACTTCACGCCGTCCTGGAGGGTGAACGTGTAGGTGAGCCCGTCGTCCGAGATCGCGATGTCCTTGGCCAGCGTGTTGATGACCTGACCGGACTCGTCAATCGAGGTCAGACCCTCGTAGACGTTGCGGGTGGTGGTCTCCGAGATGCCGGACGAGCCGCCGATGTTGCGCTCAAACGAGGTGGGCTCGTTGGTCGAACCGATGACGATTTCCTCAGTGGTTGCGGCGTTCGAGCCGCCACCCGTCGAGGTAGCTTCTGGGTTGGCGCCGGTGCCGCCACCGGTTCCGCACGCTGCGAGCACCAGCGACGAGACGAGTGCCAGCGTGGCCAGGGAAAGCCTGGTTTTCATTGCGGTGTTCCTGTTCTGCAGGTGCTTACGTGGATGCGGAATAGCGGATCGGCGGCATTGCCTACACCTGCTAATAAGTGGAATGCGCCGCACAACTGGGGAGAAAAGTCTGATCCTGCCGCCACATCGCCGGAATTTATTCACGACGATTGTGGTGGCGTACCTGCGCGGGTTACGGAGCGTTCTGCTCACTCAAGAAGCGGCCGCAGAGCGGCTGGTCTTCACTGGGTGCGAGGCACCCTGGGTGCAGCAGTCTGTCCACCCTTACGCGAAGGCTGGAATCAACAACAACGACAACACACGGTGCCGGCGACGCGGGGCACGGTGTTGATTACGGGAAAAGTGTTGTTGTGCATGATGGTTCAAGTATTGCATACGCAAAGCGCTATTGAGCAGAGCCGTCTCATATCTGACACGTCACACTCAGTGAGGAGCGGGACTCCTCGGCTTCGCGAGCACTCCCGCTCCTGCGAAGCTTGCCCTACTACCAAAAGCTTGAGCTGATCAGCGCTGTTGCAGAGTGTCGAGTGCCACTGCCAATGCGGCAACTACACGTCCATCAATGCTCGGGTCCATGATCGTGACCTTGTAGGAATCCCTCAGCGTCATCTTGCGCTCAATGTGGAAGGCAGGGTTCCCTTGAGCGTCTTTGAATGCAAAGTCGTACGGAAGCGCCACGTCGGCAAAGCGGCGGATAAGGGCGATGGCTTGGCTAGATTCTTGGCCCTGATAGTGTCCGCTAGCGCATTCGAGGTGCCACGTGGACCGCAGCATTGACTTGCCAAAGTCCTTGGAGAAGAACCCGATCTGGGTACCGTGCCCGTCAAATACATCGCACTTGGATGTCATGTCCATGACGTTGCGGGCCTGGAAAGAAAAAACCTCAATCGACTTGGTGGAGTCAGAGAAGAACCTGACCCGCTCCTTGAGCGCCATGACCTTCTGCTTCGCATACGCGAGCAGAGTGCCGTTCGCACTCTCAATCGTGTACTCGTTCGCAACCATGCGGACTTTCTGGCGCAGAACGAACTCACGGGCACTGGCAAGGTCAAGGTTTGAGGTCACCCCACCATAAAACCACCTTTCCGCGACCCAAACGACGTACTTTCGTATGAAGTTCAGCGCGCCCGGTTTCAAACCGCAGAGCACCAGTCCACTATGGAGGCAATCCGTTCCGACGAAGGAAGCGACACTTCATGAGCACTCACCACATCCCTGGCATCGACGCCGAGTTCACCGCCACCGGAGCCGTCGACTGGGCGATCAGCGCCGACCGTCCGCACATTGCAGTAACCGCAGCCCCAATGACCGACATATTCGTGGACCCGAACGCCTCCAACCCGAACCCGGCCGTCCTCAACGCCGACACCCTGCTCATGAGCGCGCCGGAAGGCGACTACCAACTCAGCGCCAAGATCACCGTGGGGTTCAAGTCCAAGTTCGACGCCGGGGTCCTGCTCGTGTGGTTCAACGAACGCTATTGGGCCAAGTTCTGCTTTGAGTACAACCCTGCGGGTCAAGCCACCGTGGTCTCAGTAGTGAACCGCGAGGTATCAGACGACTCAAACGGCGTAGTCGTAGACGGCAATACCGTATGGATGCGCATCTCCCGCGTAGACAACGTGACCTGTATGCACTCTTCCCTCGACGGACAAAAGTGGGACCTCGTACGAGTCTTTGACCTGAACTATGAAGGTGAACTCCCACAGATCGGCTTCGAAGCCCAATCTCCCACCGGACAGGGATGCGACATCGAGTTCGAGGAGATCAAGTTCAGTCGCACCAGGTTGGCAGACCAGCGCGACGGCTCCTGACATACAGGTAAGGTCGGGCTCCGCCGAGCCCCACCTTCCCTCCGCCGAGATTGCACCTGGGGGTCCGAGATTGTAGGTCCGCCGGAACATCTCGCTCCCCCAACCGCTATCTCGCAGGGAGAAGAAGGTGAAGGCACACCGAGATGGGCGCGGGCGGGCCTGTGAGGGAGTTCCGCCCTCGCTTTCAACGAGAGTATTCTCTAGCCCACTCTCGACGTCGAGAGTGGGCTAGAGAATACTCTCGTTCGGCAGGTGAGGGTTGGGTAATGGGGCGGGCTCCGCCGCACCCTTACCTCGTGCCAGCTACCGCTGCGGTACCGACTGCTCCGTCAGCAGTTCTGACCACCCTGCGGCAACAACTCACTTCGATCGTTATTACCTACGGTTGGTCGCCACTGCTGCCGCAGCCGTACCGACTGCTCCGTCAGCAGTTCTGACCACCCTGCGGCAACAACTCACTTCGATCGTTATTACCTACGGTTGGTCGCCACTGCTGCCGCAGCGGAGACATCCCCTTGGACGATAATCCGAATCAACTGGCGCGCCCACTCCACAATCTCCTCGCCACGCAGCGGCTTACCGCCAATGCGCGAGGTGGTTGGGTACGGCACCAAAATCGTGCGAACCGCAGGTTTAATCATCGAGCCCGGATAGATCCTCTTCAGGCGCATCGTCGCGGACTCCGCCAGTTCCACCGGAGCAAAGCGCACGTACTTACCCTGAACAGTGACGTCATGGACCCCCGATTCACGCACAAAGTTACGGAACGAGGCAACAATGAACAGGTTGCCCACCGCCTCCGGCAGCAAGCCATACCTGTCGAGCAGCTCCTCGCGGATATGCTCCAACTGAACCTCGTCCGTGGCCTCCGCGATCTTGCGGTACGCCTCCAAACGCAGACGCTCGTGCGCGATGTACTCGTGCGGAATGTGCGCGTCAATGGGAAGCTCGATCGAGACCTCCGGGACCTCCTGCTTGTACTCACCCTTAAACGCCGACACGGCCTCGCCAACCATGCGCACGTAGAGGTCAAAGCCGACCCCAGCAATTTGGCCCGACTGCTCACCGCCCAAGAGGTTACCGGCACCGCGAATTTCCAGGTCCTTCAGAGCCACAGCCATACCGGACCCGAGATCGGTATTGGCGGCAATCGTCGCTAATCTGTCATGCGCAGTCTCAGTCAGCGGCTTCTCCGGCGGGTACAGGAAATACGCGTAGGCGCGGTCGCGACCGCGGCCGACGCGGCCGCGCAACTGGTGGAGCTGGGACAGGCCGAGGCGGTCGGACCGCTCCACAATCAGGGTGTTCGCGTTGGAAATATCCAGGCCGGTCTCGATGATCGTGGTGGACACGAGCACGTCGAACTTCTTCTCCCAGAAGTCCATGATCACCTGCTCAAGCTCGTGCTCGTTCATCTTTCCGTGCGCAACCCGGACTCGCGCCTCGGGCACCAGCTCCATGAGCTTGGAAGCTGTGCGGTTGATCGAATCCACCTTGTTGTGCACGTAGAACACCTGGCCCTCGCGCAACAGTTCGCGCCTGATCGCGGCGATGATCTGCTTGTCCTCATACGCACCCACGTATGTGAGCACGGGGTGGCGCTCCTCCGGAGGGGTGGTCAACGTGGACATCTCGCGGATGCCGGTTACGGCCATCTCGAGCGTGCGCGGGATCGGGGTCGCGCTCATCGCGAGCACGTCCACGTTGGTGCGCAACTGCTTGAGCGTCTCCTTGTGCTCCACGCCGAACCGCTGCTCCTCGTCAATGATGACGAGCCCAAGGTCCTTGAAGTGCACGGTGCCCGAGAGCAGACGGTGCGTGCCAATAATGACGTCGACCTTACCCTTGGACAGATCGTCCAAGACTGCCTTGGCTTCCTTGTCGGTTTGGAATCGGGACAGCGCCTTGACCGTTACGGGGAAGCCCGCGTACCTCTCAGAGAACGTGTCATAGTGCTGCTGAACCAGCAGGGTTGTGGGCACGAGGACAGCAACCTGCTTGCCATCCTGGACTGCCTTGAACGCCGCACGAACGGCGATCTCCGTCTTGCCGTAGCCCACGTCTCCACACACCAGGCGGTCCATGGGCATCTCGCGCTCCATGTCTGCCTTGACCTCATCAATCGTGGCCAACTGATCCGGGGTTTC
>NZ_HE978644.1:250029-262273 GCF_000312125.1 Timonella senegalensis JC301 | reverse complement strand
GTGGCCAACTGATCCGGGGTTTCGATGTACGCAAAGGCATCCTCAAGTTCGCGCTGCCACGGGGTATCCGGGGAGAACGCGAAGCCCTTGGTGGCCTGGCGCGCCGAGTAGAGACGGACGAGCTCGCTCGCAGTCTCGCGGATGGCCTTGCGGGCGCGAGACTTGGTCTTCTGCCAGTCGGCGCCGCCCATCTTGTTCACGGTTGGGGATTCGCCGCCCGTGTACTTGGTGATCTGGTCAAGCTGATCCATGGGCACAAACAGGCGGTCGGCTGGCTGGCCCTTGCGGGAGGCCGCATACTCAATGACCATGTACTCGCGCATGGCGGCGTTAGCGCTGCCACCCAGCTTGCGCTGGGTGAGTTCAATGAACTTACCCACACCGTGCTGCTCGTGGACCACAAAGTCACCCGTTCGAAGTTGCAGAGGGTCCACTACGTTGCGCCGCTTGGACGGCATCGTGCGCATTTCGCGCGTGGACGTACCGCCACGTCCAGTCAGATCCGCTTCAGAGAAGAGCGCGAGCTTGAGATCCGTAGCCACGAACCCAGTGCCCGTGAGCGCGGGAATCACATGAACGATGCCCGGCTCAATCTCGCCACCCAACTCTTGGTCGAGCCGCGCAGGTGTGTCCTGTGAACCGAATTGCTCGACCATGCGCTTAGCGGGGCCGGGGCCCTCTGTCGCCATGATGAGTTTCCAGCCGGCCCGCTGAAGGGAGTGGACGTCATCGAGCGCACGCTCGAGGTCTCCTCGATACGGCTCGATGTCGCGGGCGCCGATCCTGACTACTGGGACTGGCTCGAGGCCGTCCACCGCGAGCGACTCGAATAGCTGGGCTTCGAGTTCATCCTCCGCGAGCGCGTTTACGCCCTCCGCGGTGGGTGCTCCGCCGATTCCAAAGGAAGCAAACTTCCACCAGCCAAGCGAACGCTGCGTGGAGAGGTACTCCACCTGCTCAAGGGTAAGGAAGGAAGCGGCGCTCAGGTCGAGCGGGGTTGAACCTCCGGCTGCGGCTCCTGTCCAAGCTGCGGCGAGAAATTCCTCGGTGGTAGAGACCAGATCGAACGCCCGTCTGCGAATCTTCTCCGGGTCAGACAACACCACGAGCGAGTCGCTGGGGATCATATCCAGCACAGGAATCATATTGTCCACGAGTGCCGGTGCCAGCGACTCCATGCCTTCTACAGCGATGCCGACACTCATCTTCTCGAGCATCTCGGCGGCACCAGGCAGTTGGTCGCGCAACGCGAGCGCACGTTCCTTGACTCGTTCGGTGAGCAGTAGTTCCCGGCAGGGAGGGGCCCACAAGCCCTGCTCGGCGACTTCGAGCGAGCGCTGGTCGGCCACGGCGAACCAGCGGATCTCCTCAACCTCGTCGCCCCAGAACTCCACGCGAAGTGGGTGAGCCTCGGTGGGTGGGAATACGTCGAGGATGCCTCCGCGCACGGCAAACTCGCCGCGGCGCTCGACCATGTCCACGCGGGCGTATGCAGCAGCGCTGAGGGCCTCGGCCACCTCGGTGAGGTCGGCGCGGTCTCCGGTAAGTAGACGTACAGGTTCGAGATCACCAAGTCCTTGGACCACCGGCTGCAGCGCCGCTCGAATCGGCATGACGAGGACGCGAATCTGTGCGGTCATGCCCTCCGCAGTGGGATGGGCAAGCCTGCGGAACACGGCGAGGCGGCGTGCCACGGTGTCCGCGCGCGGGGAAAGGCGCTCGTGCGGGAGGGTCTCCCACGCGGGGAGCGTGGCCACTGCGTCGTACGGAAGATAGCAGCGCAGCGCGCCGGCCATTTCATCGGCCTCACGACCGGTAGCGGTGATGACAACCAGTGGACGAGAGTTCTCCGTATCCACAGTCGGAAGTGGGCCGGAGGATCGCAGTGCACCCGCCATCGCGGCAAGCAGCGGCGCGCGCACACCCACAGGTGCAACCACGTTCAGAGCACCGCGCGCTGGCACGGACTCTACGACCTCTTGCGCGCCCGGATCTTGGAGCAACGCGGGAAGGATTCCCGTCAGGTTCATGTTGACCTTTTCATACTCGATTTTTCTCTGCCCACACCCAGTGAAAACACCCGCTACGTTTCAAAGCGTGAAACGAGAGTAGCCCAACCCTTGGACAGGACTAGAATTGATTCATTGGTTTAAGCCCTAGTAGAGAGTTGGAGTGACTCCAATGCCTCAATTGCGTTCACGTACAGTAACCCACGGTAGAAACATGGCCGGCGCACGCGCACTTCTACGCGCAGCTGGAGTTGACGGTAACGACTTTGGCAAACCAATTATCGCAGTCGCTAACTCGTTCACCGAGTTTGTTCCCGGTCACACCCACCTGCAGCCTGTCGGACGCATCGTTTCCGACGCAATCAAGGCCGCGGGCGGTATCCCCCGTGAGTTCAACACAATCGCCGTAGACGACGGTATCGCAATGGGCCACGGTGGAATGCTCTACTCGCTGCCATCGCGTGACCTCATCGCGGATTCTGTCGAGTACATGGTCGAAGCACACTGTGCAGACGCCATTGTGTGTATCTCCAACTGCGACAAGATCACCCCGGGAATGCTCAACGCTGCCCTGCGTCTGAACATTCCGGTCATCTTTGTTTCAGGTGGCCCCATGGAGGCCGGTAAGGCGATCATCGCTGACGGCGTTGCCAAGACCCACCTGAATCTCATCAACGCGATCAACTACTCTGCAGACGATAACGTCTCCGACGACGCACTCGCGCAGGTGGAAGAAGCAGCCTGCCCGACCTGTGGCTCCTGCTCCGGCATGTTCACCGCAAACTCGATGAACTGCCTGACCGAGGCGCTTGGCCTCTCACTCCCAGGTAACGGCTCCGTGCTCGCAACCCACGAGAAGCGCCGTGCGCTCTTTGAAGAGGCCGGCCGCACGATCGTTGACATCACCAAGCGCTATTACTTTGAGGACGACGAGTCGGTCCTCCCCCGCAATGTTGCCAACAAGGCTGCGTTCAACAACGCGATGACCCTTGACGTGGCAATGGGCGGATCCTCCAACACCGCTCTGCACATCCTCGCCGCGGCCCAGGAGGCAGAGCTCGACTTTGACCTCACGGACATCGAGGAAATCTCAAAGCGCGTGCCATGCCTGTCCAAGGTTGCACCGAACCACCCGAACTACCACATGGAGGATGTCCACCGTGCGGGAGGAATCCCCGCGCTCCTTGGTGAGCTCAACCGCGGTGGCCTGCTCGAGACCGATGTAACCTCAGTCCACACCCCAACCCTCACCGAATGGCTGGACAACTGGGACATCCGCGGCGGCAAGGCGACTGCCGAGGCAACCGAGCTCTTCTACGCAGCGCCGGGTGGTGTCCGCACTACCCTTGCGTTCTCCACCAACAACCGCTGGGAGTCCCTCGACACCGATTCCGAGGGCGGCTGCATCCGCTCCGTCGAGCACGCCTACACTGCTGAGGGCGGCCTGGCCGTGCTGCGCGGAAACGTGGCGGAGGACGGCGCCGTGATCAAGACCGCTGGAATCGATCCGGACGTCTTCCACTTCGTGGGCACCGCACTTGTGTGCGAGTCCCAGGAAGAAGCAGTGGACAAGATCCTGACCAAGCAGGTCAAGCCTGGCCACGTCGTGGTTGTGCGCTACGAAGGCCCAGCTGGCGGCCCAGGCATGCAGGAGATGCTCTACCCCACCTCCTTCATCAAGGGCCGTGGACTGGGTAAGGTGTGCGCACTGATCACGGACGGACGCTTCTCCGGCGGTTCCTCCGGAATCTCGGTGGGTCACATCTCCCCAGAGGCAGCAGCAGGCGGAACGATCGGCCTCATCGAGGACGGCGACGAGATCGAGATCGACGTGAACTCACGCTCCATCAAGCTCAACGTTCCTGATGACGTACTCGCGGAGCGCCGCGCCAAGATGGAAGCATCCGAGCGTCCATGGCAGCCACGCAACCGTGAGCGCAAGGTATCGGCGGCGCTTAAGGCATACGCAGCGATGGCCACCTCGGCTGACCGCGGAGCGGTCCGCGACCTGTCTAAGCTCGGCTGAGAAAGCTAGGTCGCTCTCTCAACACAGTAGACAACCGGTGTGGGCCGGTGCGCACACGAGTCGTGCGCACCGGCCCACACGTCTTCCCGTTGGGAAATAGCCCTCTGACATACGTCTCACGAGCAGAGTTACCCATTTCACCGCAACCAGCGTCGGTTTAAACTCTTCTTGCTCCTCGCCTCCCGCGCGCACGGAGCCTCCATGCAAATGACAAGGCGGTCCGGTGTGACGGATACAGTGAATTCGGGAATGGGCTCTGCCCGGACTGATGCCAGCACAGACAGGCCCTCCCAACCCTTCGGACCCGCCCAACCCACTCAGCCGACTCGCGGCCACAGGGTCGCAGCAACTATCGCGGTCGTGATCCTTGCGGTTCACATCTTTGCTATGTTCCTTTGGATCGCTCCTCGCAATCCGCTCAACCAGGCCCTGGACAGGCCTCTCCGCGCCTATGTCCTCCCAATGTTCCAACAGTCGTGGTCGCTCTTTGCGCCGGATCCGATCAGCGCTGCCTACTACCTCGAAGTGCGTGCCCTGCCCCAGGACCTGACGGAGACCGAATGGGTGTCAGCCTCTGACGTTGAGCTCGACGGTTTGCTCCACAACCCGCTGCCTTCGACCGCCACCAACATCACAAACAAGTTGGCAACCCAGTTCAACGACGCCTTTGGAAAGTTGCCCGCGGAGCAGCAGCAGATTTTCACGCAGGGCTTCGCCGAGGACTCGTGGGCAGAGATGGGCCAGCAAGCCATCAGCACCAGCACCAGCTCCGACTTCACACGCGCGCTCGAGCTCGACAAGGCCATCACGGGCTACGCAACCCAGTTCCTCAAGGCTCATGATCTCTTGCCCGAGGGGCACCTGGTCCAGTACCGGATCCTGCGCGTGGCAGCGCCCAACTTTGATGACCGTCACATTGCGGAGAACACGGCAACAATCTCTTTGAGTGCCGGCTACCGCAACCAGATTGTGTTCGACGGCCAGGATGAGGCCGCCTTCGCCCGAGCCTTGGAGAACTTCTGATGAGCGCCGTTTTCACACAGGCGTTCAGCGCCGTCTCCACCCGGTGGAATAGCCTCCTTGATTGGTTCACGGGGCCTCAGCGCAACACGTGGGGAATCTCGTTCCTGCGCATCATCTTGGGTGAGACGCTTACCGTCCAACTGATCGTAAACTTCCCGTTCCGCAGCTATCTATGGGGTCCGGCGGCCGCATGGAGCCAAGAGCTTCGGCCCAGTTCGGAGTTCCCGTTCCAGCGCGCGGTCTTTGGGCCCACCGCGGACTCGGCCCTTATGACCACTGGCTACCTCATTCTGGTGGCTGCGGCCGTTGCCTTTACGCTCGGCTGGCATACGCGCATTGCCACGCTCGTGGTACTGGCGGCGCACACGTCCCTCGTGTTCTCCGATGGCGTGTACATGGACCAGAGCGACAACCTGCTGCGGTTTGCCCTGTTCTACGCGCTCTTCATGAACAGCGCCGCCCATTGGTCGCTCGATGCCCGCCGCGACTCGGCCCGCCGGGAATCCGTCAGCCAAGAATCCGTCTGTCAGTCGCCGACAGCGCTCTCGACCTTACGCAGCCGGCTGTCTGGCTACACCGCAATCGCCCACAACACCGCGCTCGCCGCCTTTGGCGCGCACCTGTGCCTCATCTACGTTGCGTCCGCGATGTTCAAGATCCAGGGTGGCAAGTGGCAGCATGGCACTGCTGTGTTCTACCCGCTCCAGATCCCGCACTTCTCACCGTTTCCCGAGCTCAGCGCGCTCGCCTCTAGCAACGGCATCGCGGTGATGATCGCGTCCTATGCGGCCGTGTACTTCCAGCTTTTCTTCCCGTTCATGCTTCTGCACAGGGTTTTGCGCAAGGTCGCTTTGCTCGGTGTTGTGGGCATGCACCTGGGCATCGCGGTGCTGATGGGGCTGCCGTTCTTCTCGTTCTTCATGCTGGCCGGCGACTCAATTTTCGTATCAGACAAGACCTACGCGGCCGTCGATGGCTGGATACGCAGAAAATGGAGGGACGCTAGGCGCCCTTCGGCGCCCGCGTCCCAGACCATGATTATCGACGATTCACCTACTACCAGCAGCACCTCACCCGTGAGGTCGGCTGCGGAGTAGGCCTCCGCTGACCAGCGCTAGCGGGCTCTCAGTTGCCGTTCGCTGTGTGGTACTTGGATTGGGCTGCAAGAAGGCCCTCGGTGATTACAAGTTCCGTGGCGTCGGCGGCGTCATCGAGGAGGAATGGCAGTTCCTTTGCCTCCGTGGAAGAGAAGTTCTTGAGCACGTAGTCGGCCACATCCATGCGTCCCGGTGGGCGTCCAATCCCGGCGCGCACACGCAGGTAGTCCTTGGTACCGAGCGCCTTGGTGATATCGCGCAGGCCGTTGTGTCCGCCCTCGCCTCCACCGATCTTGCACTTGATGTCGCCGAAGGGTATGTCCAACTCGTCGTGGACAACGATTACGTGGTCGGGATCCACCCCAAAGTATTTGGCGAGCGCGCTGACCGGACCACCGGACGTGTTCATGTATGTTCCAGGCTTTGCCAAAATGACACGTGGACCGGGGGCCCCACCGGGCAGCATGCCCAGTCGTGCCTCGGCGACTGCTGCGTTCGCGCGATGCGCGGAGAACTTGGCTCCCGCGCGTCCGGCGAGTACGTCCAGCACCATGTGCCCGATGTTGTGTCGGTTTCCCTCGTATTTGGGACCAGGGTTACCCAGACCAACCACGAGGAACAGGCCATCAGCCATGTCAAAATCCTTAGAGCGCTTATAGGTGGGAACCGGGATGAGCCACTGTTTGATGTGGTTGATCAGTCCAAACATGGCTTCCCCTTCCCAACGATGACGAACGATCCGAGACGCGACGCGCCACTGGACTCGATCGTCGCAAATAAAAAGCGAAGCGTCCGGCCAGTTGGCCGGACGCCCCGCAAAGTCATCAGTGAAATGCCCTATGCGGGAATTACCTGACTAGAATCACTCAGCTGCTGGTGCTTCTTCAGCGGCAGGAGCTTCTTCGGTCTCTTCCTCAACTGCAGCGATCTCGTTGACAACGAGAACGACGTTCTCCGAGTCGGTGATCCAGGTCTGACCTTCTGGGAGGGTGACGTCCTTAACGTGAAGAACGGTGCCAGCCTCAAGGCCTGCAATGTTAACCTCAACGTGCTCAGGAAGAGCAGAAACGTCTGCTTCAACCGAAGCGGTGAGGAGCTCAAGGGTTGCCTGGGTGCCGGAAGCCGACTCGCCAACCATGTTCACTGGAACGTCAACAACCTGCTTCTCGCCCTTCTTCACGGCGAGGAAGTCAACGTGCTCAATGACGCGGCCGATGGCGTCACGCTGGACGTCCTTGAAGATCGCGGTCTTGGTCTCGCCGTCGAGCTCGATCTCGAGGAGCGAGGTGCGGTGGTTCTTAACTGCGAGGAAGATCTCGTGAGCGTCAATGAGAACGTGAACTGCCTCGGAGCCGTGCGAGTAGATGACTGCTGGGACGTTGCCGTCGCGGCGAGCCTGACGGGCTGCACCCTTACCAAAGTTGGTACGTGCGGAAGCTACAAACTTAACTGCGGACATGTTTGCTCCTAAAAATACGTGGCGCGCAAGCGCTGTGGACATGGACCTAGAGTCACGCGGCAAACGCATGATTCGATGCGAGGCTCGGAAACACCCTCTAAGGGCCCACATGAAGTGGCGCAACCGGTGGATACCCGAATGCGTTTCCCGGGCTCACGACACAACGGCGCGCTAGGAGCGAACCGCCCAGTCGATAACGGAACCGACACTCTTCCGGGTTCAAGCGGCATCTGTTCCGCAAGTCCGTGTTGGATGAAGAGCGCCTCTCCCTCGCCAAGGCACGCCTTCCAGTATAGATCAGCCGGGGCCACGCCCCAATACCGGCGTAGTAAGGACGCTGAAGGTCACATTCGGAACGCGCGTCAGTGCGCTGCACGCATCCGGCCCCGCAGTGGCAGGCTGCTCATTCCGGGTGCATTGGCAGCCCGCTCACTCCGGCTGCAGTGCAGCTGCTGGCCGTGCCTTTCAAGGAATGCAGCGAGGGGCCGCACCCACCGGGTGCGGCCCCTCGCAAACACAACTATGAGCAGATCAGGAGTTTCCCTCGAACAGCGAGGTCACGGATCCGTCTGCGAATACCTCTTCGATTGCGCGGGCGATGAGCGGTGCAATAGACAGGACAGTGAGCTTCTCAAACCGCTTGTCCTCGGTGATGGGAAGGGTGTCGGTGACAACAACCTCGGAAGCACCGGACTCCTGGAGGCGCTGTGCCGCAGGGTCGGAGAGCACACCGTGGGTTGCTGCAACGATGACTTCCTTTGCACCGGACTCCATGCACACACGCACGGCCTCGGCGATGGTTCCGCCGGTGTCGATGAGGTCGTCAACGAGTACGCAGGTGCGGCCAGCAACGTCACCAACAACGCGGTTTGCTACGGCCTGGTTCGGCTGGTTGATGTCGCGGGTCTTGTGCACAAATGCGAGGGGGTGTCCGCCAAGCTTGGCAGCCCACTTCTCTGCAACCTTGATACGGCCGGCGTCTGGCGACACTACAGTCACGTTGGAGAGGTCCTCCACGCGGGACTTTACGTAGTCCGTCAGGAGCGGCATGGCCCACAGGTGGTCCACTGGGCCGTTGAAGAAGCCCTGGAGCTGTGCAGTGTGGAGGTCAACCGACATCAGACGGTCCGCACCAGCCACCTCGTACATGTCAGCAATCAGACGGGCGGAGATTGGCTCGCGACCCTTGTGCTTCTTGTCCTGGCGGGCGTAGCCATAGAACGGAGCGATCACGGTGATTGTCTTGGCAGATGCACGCTTGAGCGCGTCCACCATGATCATCTGCTCCATGATCCACTGGTTGATTGGCGAGGTGTGGGACTGCAGCACGAAGACGTCTGCTCCACGAACCGATTCACCAAAACGAACGTAGATCTCGCCGTTAGCAAAGTCGTATGCGGAAGTTGGGAGCAACTCAGTGCCCATTTCCTGTGCTACGGCTGCCGCGAGCTCAGGGTGTGCACGCCCTGAAACGAGTACAAGTCGCTTCGAGCCGTCAGCTGACAGAATGCCGGTCATCAGTCGATATTTCCTTCGGAAGGGGTGGAAGTTTCGGGCACTGTATAAGACTGGTTGGCGTTCCCGTTGCCGTTGGGCACGGGTGCCGCCTTGGGTGATTCGGCGCGCGCAAGTTCCGCGCGGGCCTGGGCACCAAGTGTGTTCTGGGCTGTGAGGTTGAGTTCGCGTGCCTTTGCGGCGGCGCGTGCCGAGTCAGTTTCCGGACGTCGGCGCTCAACCCACCCTTCAATGTTACGTTGCGCGCCAGCGGACACCGCGAGGTTTCCGGCTGGAACGTCCTTGCGCAGGACAGTTCCGGCTCCCGTGTACACACCGTCACCGATGTGAACAGGAGCGATGAACAGGTTGTTTGCGCCTGTCCGGCTGAACGAGCCCACCGTGGAGCGGTGCTTGTTGACGCCGTCGTAATTCACAAAAATCGAACCGGCACCGATGTTGGTTGCCTCGCCGACTTCAACGTCTCCGGCGTAGGAAAGGTGAGGAACCTTGGAGCCGTTACCGATCTTGGCGTTCTTGGTTTCAACGAACGTGCCGATCTTGCCCTTGACGCCAAGTTCAGTGCCAGGGCGCAGGTAGGCGAAGGGACCAACGGTCGCGCTCTCGCCAATGCGGGAGTCAGATCCGTGAGTACGGGTGACGGTCGCGTTGCTCTCAATGACCACGTTCTCAAGCGTGGTGTCGGGTCCCACGACTGCACCTGTGCGAACCACGGTCTCACCAAAGAGCTGGGTCCCAGGAAGGATCGTGACATCCTGCTCGAGCTCAACCTGAACGTCAATCCAGGTGGTGGCGGGGTCAACGATGGTGACGCCCTCCTTCATCCAGAACTCGGTGATGCGGCGGTTGAACTCGGCGCGCAGGACCGACATCTGTGCACGATCGTTAGCGCCCTCGACGAGCCAAGGGTCATCGGTTCGCACTGCGCGGACTGCGCCACCTTCGGCACGGGCAAGAGCCAGCACGTCGGTCAGGTAGACCTCGCCCTGAGCGTTGTTGCGGTCAACGGACCCGAGCGCGCGGCGTAGCACTGCGGAGTCAAACACATAGGTTCCGGAGTTGATCTCTCGAATCTCGAGCTGCTCCGGAGTGGCATCCTTGTGCTCGACGATTCCGGCGACGGAGCCGTCGCCCTCGCGGACGATGCGGCCGTAGCCGGTGGCGTCGTGGAGTTCGGTGGTGAGGACTGTGACCGCATTTCCATCCGTCACGTGAGCGTCAAGCAGCTCGGCGAGGGTCTCGGCGTCCAGCATGGGGACGTCACCGGAGACCACAACAACCGGGCCTGAGAGACCATCGGACAGCGGGAGTGGGTTTTGGGTGGAACCGGAGTTCGCGGCTGCTTCAGCAGCGTGGATCGTGGCATCGAGAACCGATACGGCGCATTGGACTGCCCGGCCAGTGCCAGGCACATCGTCCTGGTCAACGATCACTGCATCAGGCAGGATCTCGAGGACGTGGTGTGCCACCTTGTCACGCTCAAAGCGGACTACAACGGCTATGCGTTCTGGATTGAGGCCTTGTGCGGCGGCGAGAGCATGGCCAACCATGCTTCGTCCCGCGAGAGTATGCAGGACCTTGGGGGTAGCGGACTTCATCCGCGTCCCTTCTCCTGCTGCGAGAACAATAACGGCCGCGGGCTGAGCGCTGGTCACAGGGGACACCCCAAATGCTCGGTTTAATGTTTGCCATGCACATTCACAGCTATGGCAACGCTGTGATGTGGCTCCGCCCCCAGGACTCGAACCTGAACTAAGGGCACCAAAAACCCCTGTGCTGCCAATTACACCAAGGCGGATCAACCTCGCGCACAGCGCTTCCATCACGGAAAGCGGCCGCGCAATAGGCCAAGACGATCTTAGACCATTTCCCGGATCGTACTGACCAATGTTGCGTGATCGACATCCATTCTGCCAGCAAAACCTTTAGATCCAAACTTCTCTGCGGCATGATGGGGAGGTGGCAACCGAACCGAAACGCACCGTCCGCTCCCGTATGACCGCCCACGAAAGGCGTGAACAACTCATCGCGATTAGCCGCGAACTCTTTGCAGAAAAGGGTTTTGACGGAACCGCCGTTGAGGAAATCGCCGCGCGCGCTTCCGTGTCTAAGCCCGTGGTGTACGAACACTTTGGCGGCAAGGAGGGTATCTACGCGGTGGTTGTGGACCGCGAGATCCAGTACCTTACCGGGGCACTGACCACGGCCCTGAACAAGGGCGGCCACCCCAAGATGATCGTTGAGCGCATGGCCTTTGCCCTGCTCGACTACATCGAGTCCAATGAGGACGGTTTCCGCGTGCTCGTGCGCGACTCCCCCATGACCGCCAACACTGGCTCGTTCTCGAGTCTCATTGGTGACGTTGCTACCAAGGTAGAACACCTGCTTGGGGAACAGTTTAAGAAGCGTGGGCTCAACCCCAAAGCTGCCCCAATCTATGCCCGCATGCTGGTGGGAATGGTCGCGCTCACAGGTCAGCACTGGGTGGACGAACGTTCCCCCAAGAAGGCCGAGGTTGCGGCACACCTGGTTAACCTTGCATGGAACGGCTTGTCCGGCTTGGAGCGCCGCCCCCAGCTGGTCAATGAACAGTCGGACGATTAATTCCCGCACGGTTCCCCAGCTCCCACCCCCCAACCCACCCCCGCTGCACAACCCGCACCCACCCACCTGCAGGTACATCCAAAAGGATGATTCTCGCTATCCGATTGGCCCACGCTCGCAGCGGCTCGGGTTGCTAGGCTGAATGAAATTCCCAACCTTTCTGCAGGAGATTCATGTTACACCTCGAGATACGCGGTCTGAGCAAGAACTACGGCGACCTGCGGGCGCTCGATGACCTTAGTTTTTCCGTAGGCCCGTCCGAGATCTTTGGTTTCGTCGGCTCTAACGGCGCAGGCAAGTCCACCACGATGCGCATCGCGCTGGGCGTGCTCGAACCAACCGCCGGGGACGTCCTTCTTGATGGGGTCCCGCTGAACTTTGAGTCCCGCCGACGCATCGGCTACATGCCTGAGGAGCGCGGCCTGTACCCCAAAATGAAGGTTGGGGACCAGTTGGTGTACATCGCCCAACTCCACGGCATGCCCGCTGCAGAGGCGAAGGCTTCGATGCT
>NZ_HE978644.1:245862-249635 GCF_000312125.1 Timonella senegalensis JC301 | reverse complement strand
GGCATGCCCGCTGCAGAGGCGAAGGCTTCGATGCTGCGCTGGACCGAGCGTCTGGGTATTGAGTCGCGCCGCGGTGATATCGTTCAGGCGCTTTCCCTGGGTAACCAGCAGCGCGTGCAACTCGCTGCCGCACTGGTCCACGAGCCCGACATCCTCGTCCTCGATGAGCCGTTCTCGGGCCTCGACCCCGTGGCGGTTGACGTCATGAGCAATGTGTTGAAGGAGCGCGCGGCCGCAGGTGCACCGGTCATTTTCTCTTCGCACCAACTCGACCTCGTGGAGCGCCTGTGCACTCGCGTTGGCATCATCAAGTCCGGCAAGATGGTCGCCGTTGGCACCGTGGACGAGTTGCAGGCTCGCGCCGGAAACCGCTGGCGCATTTCTATGGCCTCGCCCACGGACTTCTCATTCATCAGCGCTGTTCCGGGCGCCAGCATGATCACAGCGTCCCCCACCCAGGCCGAATTCCTCTTGAGCGAGTCCGCTGTACCTGGTTCCGAACAGCAGGTCCTTTCTGCCGCCATCGCGGCGGGCGTGGTCGAGTCCTTTGGGCGTTTCCGCATGCCGCTGGCTGACCTGTTCCGCGATGCGGTGTCCTCCGACGACCAGACCGATCAGGAGTAATCACGATCATGACGAGTTCACTCCCCACGGCTTCAGGCCGTCAGACCACCCCGATGTCCTCGATCGGCGCTATTTGGCTCGTCGCCAAGCGCGAGCTAGGTGTTCACCTACGTTCCAAGTCCGCAATTATCACGACTGCCATCATGACGGCCCTGATTGTTGGTGGCCTCATCCTCATGAAGACCCTCGGCGGGCCAAACGAGATCGTACTGGGTTCCGTCACGGGGTCCGAACAGTTGTCGGACGCAGTGGTGCAGCAGCTCGAGGCTCAGGGTCGCGAGGTCCGCACCGAGACGTTCAGCGACCTCGAGGCGCTCAAATCCGCCGTCACCGATGGTGACGTTGATTCCGGAATCGTGGATAACGATGGCCTCTCCTTGATCGTCAACGAAAAGCCCGATGACGCCATTCTTGGTGCGGCTACTAGCGCCAAGCATGCGCTTGCAATTTCGGAGGCGGCGGCCAACCTTCCCGGCAACGAGGGCACCCAGCTTGTTGAAAACCTGAGCGCTCCTGCCGCTGTGGAGGCGCTGAACCCTCCATCAGAGGTTGACGGCTCGCAGGTCGCGGTCGGCTTCATCGTGGGCTTCCTGCTCTACCTCGGCATCTTCGGCGGCGGCATGGCCGTGGCCCAGGGCGTGGTGGAGGAGAAGTCCTCGCGCGTCATCGAGATCCTGCTCGCCTCGGTTCGTCCGTGGCAGCTGCTCGCCGGCAAGGTCATCGGCATCGGCCTGGCCTCGATCTTCCAGGTCGCCGTGTATGTTGCGGCTGGCATCATCACGGCCAAGGCGCTCGGGCTGACTGATGGCTTCTCGTTCGACATCACCAAGGTGGGCTTGTGGGTCCTCGTGTGGTTCCTGATTGGCTACATCGTGTACGCGCTTGTCTTTGCGGCGCTTGGCGCGCTGGTTTCACGCCAGGAGGATCTCGGTTCGGTCCTTCCGGTCCCGATGACGCTGGTGATTGTGGCCTACATGATTGGTGTTTCGGTCGCTCCAAGCAACCCCGATTCGCTCGTGGTGACGATCGCTTCGTACGTGCCGTTCACCTCGCCTATCGTGATGCCGATTCGCTCCGCCTACGGCGTCGCGTCCACCCCTGAGGTTTTGATTGCACTGGCGATCGGCATCATTTCGATCCCGATTTTGCTGGCGATCACCACCAAGATTTACTCGAACGGCGTGCGCCGTTCCGGCGCCAAGATCAAGCTGCGTGACGCTTTGAAGGCCTCGTAAAACTGATTTTCGACGATCATGCTTCCGGCCCGTCATCCACCGTGCGGTGGGTGGCGGGCCGGTTTCGCCCTGGCACTCCACACCGCGAGCCGTTTGCGTTCTTAAAGCCGATTTATTTCCGTATTGTTGGCGTTGCTCCGGTACGCTGAGGACATGTCTTCTAGCCTGCACGATCACGTGGTTCAGTCGCTCGGACGTGCCATAGTTGATGGCGCGATTCCGCAGGGCACGGTCATGCTGGCCGAGGTCCTCGAGCAGAAGTTCGGGGTTTCCCGCTCCGTCATCCGTGAGGCTATTCGGGTCCTTCAATCGCTTGGCATGACTGAGTCAGTTAAGCGCGTTGGCACGCGGGTTCTTGAGTCGGGGCACTGGAACGCTCTGGACCCGCAGCTCATTCGCTGGCGCCTGGCCAGCCACGAGCAGGGCGCTCAACTCCGCTCACTCACGGAGCTGCGCGTCTCAGTGGAGCCTTCGGCGGCGGCGCTCGCGGCACGTCACGCGCCGGCGGACCGCACCGAGCGTCTCCTCCAGCTTTCCGCCCGCATGCGGGAGGCAGGAACCGCCGGGAACCAAACGCTGTTTGCGGACCTGGACATCGAGTTCCACAGTGAAATCCTCCGCGCCTGCGGGAACGACATGTTTGCTTGCCTCGACTCGGCAATCGCCGAGGTCATCCGAGGACGCACCGAACATGGCTTCATGCCCAAGCACCCCTCGGAGTCCACGCTCGACCGCCACGAACGGGTTGCGCACGCGATCGCGTCGGGGAACTCGGATGAGGCGCGGTCCGTCATGGTCGAGATCATGCACCGCACCATGAATGAACTCGAACCAGTGTGGAAGGACTCGCCGCGTTCCTTTGGCTAGTACCTCCTAGTGCACGGCACAGTCAGTTTCACCGCTCACGGCTAGAGCCCTAGCAGCGCCCGCATCTGGGTCTCGAACTTCATGCTTATCCCCTCGCGTTGACGCAGGTTCTCCAGCGTAGTCACCGCCATCTGCGCTTCCGAGGTAATTACGCCGTCAACACCCGGGGTCGTGGCGAGGTTTCGTAATGTCCGGGCATCGTTGACGGTCCACACAAACATGCGGGAGTCCTGCGGAATGAGGTTCATGATCCGAGGACTCAGCACGGCCTGCTCCACGGCGTAAAAGTCGAACTCTGGAACGCTCATCACGCCGAACGCAAAGGGAACCACGTATCCCAGCTTGAGCGCGGGGTCGAGATCCCTGATCTCGTTGAGGAGGGTCAGTGAGCTTGATTGGATGAGGTGGTCGTTGTTCGCACCGTACTTGTCGAGCGCCGCAACAAACCTCCCGGCGAACCCAGGGGCTTCGCTACCGTGGGTCTTGACCTCAATCAGGAGCTTCTGGTCCAGTTCTTGAGCTCGGGCAAGGAACTCCTCGAAGGACGGAATCGTAGCTGTCTTGCCGTTCTGGCGGATTTTAGTGGCAGTGAGGTCCGCCGCGGTGAGGTCCGCAACCCTGGCAGAACTTCCCGCGAGTCTCCGCAGAGTGGTGTCGTGGAAGACCACAAGCTTTTGGTCGGAGGACTCAAGCAGGTCCAGCTCCACATAGTCCACGCCGACTTGGGCCGAATGCTCAAGTCCGGCAATGGAGTTCTCCACCTCGCTGTGCGGCACTCCGCGGTGCGCTAGGACCGCCACATCGTTCACGGCGGTGTTGCTGACAGCCTGCGCGTTGACGGCGCCGAAGCCCACCACCACAACCACCGCCCCGCCCACGAGCATCCATGAGGCAGGACGCCGTGCCCTACCGGAGGCCAGGCCTTCGGCTGCTAGGGAACTCGCCGAGTCAGGCTCATGGACCGTGGAAGACTCATGGACCGGAGCCCCTCCGCTCCACACCGCCCGGATGCCGAGGCAGGCCACAAGTAGCGCCACGGCAAACGTC
>NZ_HE978644.1:233279-245678 GCF_000312125.1 Timonella senegalensis JC301 | reverse complement strand
CCGCGAGCGCCGCTATCTGAACCACACCCAGGAGAAGCCCGGCCAGCCCAAGCGCACCCGCGCTGCTGGATCCTTCGAGACCAGCTACAGACCAGGCGAGCACGTTCACGAGCCCGTTGCCCAGGAGACTCAGGAGAGCGGGGAGGAACAGCATGGGCAGGAGCAGGATCAACGACCACACCTTCATGCGCTTCCAACTGCGCGTGAGCGCTCCCATGAAGCTGACGTCCGAGGTAACCAGGTAGGGCACTGTGAGGATCAGGCGGAGATTGACCCAGGTGATGGCGAGTAGGAACGCGCCGTACACGATGACGCCGCCGTTGAACTTCAGCAGTTCCGAGATCACGAACTCGGGGACGGCAATGTCAACCCCCACGGAACGGACCATTGCGAGGCCGCCGAGGGGCAGGACGAGGAACACATACAGGATGGTCAGGAGTTTGGCTGCCCGTGACCGTTCGACAACCCCAAGTGCTCCCTCGTAGGCGCACGCGATGAGTTCCCTCAGCGTGTGCGCGTCGTCCGCGTGATGTACGGTGGCAACCCAGAATGCCACCTGGAAGATCGCAATCGCACTGCCAAGGAGCAGGAGCGAACCTCCCACCAAGATGGACCATGGGTCCACCAGCAGTCCGGTGACGTTGGAGGCGACAATCGCGCCCGCGCCAATACCGTGGATCGCAAACCGGAGGATCCACTGCCCTGCATAGAGGGACAGTGCGGTGATGGCAAAGATCGCGAGGAAGATCAGGAACAGCCACGCTACGCGTGGGTAGGCCATTCGGTGGCGGAGTTCGCCGAGCGCTCTGGTCAGGGGCCGCTGTGTTGGCACGCCAAGCCGTCCTTAAGTATGGGAGCCAGTCCGCCGACTCCCCTGGGTTGGTCACCACGTTTGGGAGCCGGTCTCGGGCTCCCCTGGTTTGGTCACGTCAGTTTATTGCGAATGCCAGAACACGCTATCTCGACCTGCCGTTCACACGGACCAACCGCAGGTGAGAGTGGGAAAGGAACCAAGATCGTCGAGAATCTGGCGTGTACAACCGATTAAATCAGACTTATACTGGTGTCTGTATCCGAGATGTGCCATCGCCGCATGGCGGCGACAATGAGAATGCGGGTGCCAACCACCAGGCGCGCGTCCCTCACCGAGACGCGGCCCACCACTCTCTAGCGCATACGAGTGCCGTCCAACAACGTACCGGCACACCACTTCAAAGGAGCATTTGTGTCTGAAGCACAGGCAAACATTGGCGTCGTCGGCATGGCCGTGATGGGCTCGAACCTGGCCCGCAACCTCGCTAGCCGCGAGGGAAACACCGTAGCGATCTTCAACCGTTCCACGGAAAAGGCGCACGCGGTTGCCGAGGCGCACCCAGAAGCAGGCTTCATCGTTGCTGACACCATGCAGTCATTCGCCGACTCGCTGGCCAAGCCACGCACCGCGATCATCATGGTCAAGGCCGGCGGCCCAACTGACGCCGTGATCAACCAGCTCGTCGAGGTCTTCGAGCCAGGCGACATCATTGTGGACGGCGGAAACGCACTGTTCACCGACACCATCCGCCGCGAAGCAGCCGTCCGCGAGACCGGAATCCACTTTGTGGGTGCGGGCATCTCCGGCGGCGAAGAGGGCGCACTCAACGGCCCATCGATCATGCCAGGCGGAACCGAGGAATCGTACAAGACCCTCGGCCCAATCCTCTCCTCCATCGCGGCGGTTGCCGAGGGTGAGCCATGCGTGACCCACGTGGGCACCGACGGCGCCGGCCACTTTGTCAAGATGATCCACAACGGCATTGAGTACGCAGACATGCAGCTCATCGCTGAGGCCTACGACCTGCTGCGCAACGTGGCCGGCCTGTCTGTTGAAGAAATCGCCGACGTCTTCACCGAGTGGAACAAGGGCGAGCTCGAGTCCTACCTCATCGAGATCACCGCAGAGGTACTGCGCCAGAAGGACGCCGACACCGGCAAGCCACTTGTTGATGTCATCCTCGACGCAGCCGGCTCCAAGGGCACCGGCGTGTGGACCGTTCAGACAGCACTCGGACTGGGCGTTCCGGTTTCGGGCATCGCGGAAGCGGTCTTTGCCCGCGCAGTTTCCTCCAAGCCAGCCCAGCGCGCCGCAGCCACGGACCTTCCCGGCCCATCAAGCGTTGCCGCAATCGAGGACAAGGCCGCGTTCATCGAGGACGTTCGCCAAGCTCTGTACGCCTCCAAGATCATCGCCTACTCGCAGGGCTTCGACGCCATCATCGAGGGCGCCAAGGAGTACAACTGGGACATCAAGAAGGGTGAGGTCGCACGCATCTGGCGCGCAGGCTGCATCATTCGCGCCCAGTTCCTGAACCGCATCACCGAGGCGTACGCGGCAGACCCAGACCTGGTCCTGCTCGTTGCAGCTCCTTACTTCAAGGACGCCGTAACCAAGGCCGAGGGCGCCTGGCGCCGCGTGGCCATCAAGGCCATCGAGTCCGGTATCCCATCGCCTGCGTTCTCGTCCTCGCTAGCCTACTACGACGGCGTCCGCGCCGACCGCCTCCCAGCCGCACTGGTCCAGGGCCAGCGCGACTTCTTTGGTGCGCACACCTACAAGCGCATCGACAAGGAAGGCACCTTCCACACGCAGTGGTCCGGTGACCGCACCGAGATCACGGCTGAGGACACGCACTGAGTCAGATCGCTCTGGTCTGACTGATTGAGTCTGACTGATTGAGTCTGACTGATTGAGTCTGACTGATTGAGGCGGGCGCTCTCCCTTACGGGAGGGCGCCCGCTCTTTATTTCGACGATTCTGGTTGCGTTCGCACTGCTTGTTCGGGCTCTGCAGGGCGGTCTGGGAATAACTCCCCCGCTCTTTCCAGTTGCACCGCATACCCCCCTGGGGTATATGTGGAGTAGGAAAGGCTGGAGGAGACAATGAGTAACCCACATGAACATTCCGCACACACTGGTTCGCGCCAGACCGTGTCCCACGAGGGACACGGTGGTCATGAAGCCCGCGAGGGAATGGAGGGCACTGACCACTCGAGCCACGCTGGAATGGACCACGCTGGCCACCAAGGCACGGAGCACTCTGCCCACGCCGGGCATAGCGGCCACGAGGGCCACGAAGGTATGGACCACTCGGCCCACGCCGGGCATAGCGGCCACGAGGGCCACGTGGCCCAGTTCCGCCAGCTCTTCTGGATCATGCTTGCGCTTGCCGTACCCGTGGTCGCCTTCAACGACATGTTCGCGATGCTCCTTGGGTACGAGCTTCCCCACGGAGGCTGGGTCAAGTGGGTCTCCCCGCTCCTGGGCACCGTCATGTTCTTCTGGGGTGGTCGCCCGTTCCTCACCGGGGCGTTGGACGAGATCAAGTCGCGCAAGCCCGGCATGATGCTTCTCATCAGCCTCGCCATCACGGTCGCGTTCACCGCGTCGTGGGGTGCAACCCTCGGCATCTTGCACCACGACCTCAACTTCTGGTGGGAGCTCGCGCTCCTCATCGTGATTATGCTGCTCGGCCACTGGATTGAGATGCGCTCGCTTGCCCAGACTCGGTCGGCCCTGGATTCTCTCGCCGCGCTCCTGCCAGACACCGCGGAGCGAGTCGTGGGAGACGACACGGAGGAGGTTGCGCCCTCCGACCTTCGCGTTGGGGACGTGGTTATTGTCCGTCCCGGAGCCTCCGTCCCCGCCGACGGAATAATCACCGAGGGATCCGCAAGCATGGACGAGTCCATGATCACCGGCGAATCGGTGTCCGTGCGCCGCGAGCGTGGAGACAAGGTAGTAGCCGGAACCGTGGCCACAGACTCGGGTCTGCGCGTTGAGGTCACGGCGATCGGGGACGACACCACCCTCGCCGGCATCTCCAAGCTCGTGGCCGATGCACAGGCTTCTAGTTCCCACGCTCAGCGCCTCGCGGACAGGGCCGCCGGCTGGCTGTTCTGGTTTGCTCTGGGCGCCGCAGTGATTACCGCGATTGCCTGGACCGTGGCGGGCGTGCCCGACAGCGCGGTGATACGAACGATTACGGTTCTGGTCATCGCGTGCCCTCACGCGCTGGGTCTTGCAATTCCTCTTGTGGTCTCGATTGCCACGGAGCGTGCGGCCAAGGCCGGCATCCTAGTCAAGGACCGCCTGGCGCTGGAGTCAATGCGCACCGTTGACGCAGTCCTCTTTGACAAGACCGGAACCCTGACGGTGGGCGAGCCCTCGGTCACGGGTATTGAACCTGTACACGGCTACACGCAGAACGAGGTCCTAGAGCTCGCGGCCGCCGCCGAGTCCGATTCTGAACACCCGCTGGCCAGAGCGATCGTAAGGGACGCGCAATCCAGGGACCTGACTCTCCCCCGCGCCAGCGACTTCTCCTCGTCGCCTGCGGTGGGCGTCACGGCATCGGTGAACGGCCACCAGGTTCGCGTGGGTGGCCCGCACCTGCTCAGCGAGGAAGACGCCCAAGAACTAGGAATCGCTGAGGCGTGGCGCGGCGAAGGCGCCATCATCCTGCACGTGCTGCGAAACGGCCAACCCATCGGAGCCCTGCGCCTAGCGGACGAGGTGCGGCCCGAGTCCCACGAGGCAGTCGCCGCACTCCACGAGCGCGGGATCGAGGTCGTCATGATCACGGGTGACGCCGAGGCAGTAGCCCACAAGGTTGCCGCCGACTTGGGGATTGACCGCGTGTACGCGGGGGTTCGCCCCGAGGACAAGGCCGCCAAGGTCCAGGAGCTTCAAAAGGAGGGCAAGAAGGTTGCCATGGTGGGCGACGGCGTGAATGACGCCCCCGCGCTGGCCGCCGCAGATGTAGGAATCGCAATTGGCGCGGGAACGGACGTCGCGATCGGCTCAGCCGGGGTTGTCCTAGCCTCCGACGATCCACGCGCAGTGGTTTCGGTGGCAACCTTGTCCCAGGCCGCCTACACCAAGATGAAGCAGAACCTGTGGTGGGCAGCTGGGTACAACCTCATCTCGGTTCCCCTTGCCGCCGGCGTGCTCGCTCCAGTTGGGTTTGTGATGCCCATGTCCGTGGGAGCGATCCTGATGTCGCTATCCACCATCGTGGTCGCACTCAACGCCCAGCTGCTGCGCAAGGTGGATCTGACACCCACGCACGCTGACTAGTTGCAGCTGTATTCCTTGCGCACCCGCACCACGAACGCCCACGCAAGAAGGAGGGTGGCGCCCACGGCGAGGTACGGCTGGACAGGCTCGAAGAACTGGATCGCGCCCGAGTATCCCAGCGCGAGCAGGACCAACTTGTTGCACACCGGGCAGCCCACGGCAAAGAAGGTAGCGAACCCACCGATTACGCTGAGTTTGCCACCCTTAGCCTCCAGCGCGGCAGCGTCCTTGCGGCGCACATACGTGGCAGCCACCAGACCCGCCAGCACCGCGTTCGCGATAAGCGAGGGCCACGCCCAATCAGTAGGAGGGATCTCGCGCCCGAACCACGGATTGGGGATCAGAACGGTGGGGATTCCCACGAACAGAATGGTGCCGATTGCCGTTGCCACGGCAACGACCCAGCGGCGGGCCTCCCAGCCTCGCAACTCTCGTCCGACCTGCCGGAACAGGCCCACCTGCTCTGGCAGGATCTGCTGAATACCGGCGGGATTGAATACGTCGCCCAGCGGCCCTGCTGGTGCGGAAGGTGTTGAATCAGGCACGTGAATCGTCGGCAATCTTGTTCTGGCCAGCAGCACTAACGTGCTGCTCCATCGGATTTTCGACGATTGACTCGCCCTGATCCTGCTGGTGCGGCGCGGTGGTTGGCGAGCAGGAGGAACTGAACGGGATGTAGCACTTTCCCGTCAAAACGGAACGAGCCAGCACGCCGACCGCTACCAGCAGGGGGATTGCGAGTAGCGGCCGCGAGAGTTCATCAATCGCAACCCCGAGGATCATGAGGGCAACAACTGCGCGGATGACTCTCTCGAGCGTGCCGGCCTTGGAGGTACACAAGACTAGCTATGCATCCTTGGCTAGTGCTGCGTTGATGTCAGCCTTGACCGCGTCCATGTTGGTTGTCCGAATGGACTCAAGCAGCGTGTCCAGGGTGCGCCCGTTGAGGATGCCCGCCTTTTCATACATCACGATGCCGTCGCGGAAGACAATGACACTGGGAATCGATCGGATCTTGAAAGCCGCAGCAAGCTCCTGCTGCTCATCGGTGTTGACCTTGCCAAACACAACATCGCTGTGGCGGCTGGCAGCCGCTTCGAATACTGGTGCAAACTGGTTGCACGGCATGCACCAGGGAGCCCAGAAGTCGAGGATCGCGATGCCCTCGGTGGGCACCTGAGCGCTGAAGTTCTCTTTAGTAATCTTGATCGGTTCCACACCCACACGATACCCCCTGGGGTATTGCAAGGACAAGCAATGCGACACACTCCACTCACTTCTCCATTTAGGTTGGCGGTCAAGTATCTTGACGTCAAGGTAAAGTGGCAGCATGGAGATCAAAGACGAAGTCGATCGCATCATCGCGGCCTGGCAGGTTGAGCGACCAGATCTGGACGTCACACCACTGGCCGTGCTGTCCCGGATCTCCCGACTCGACCGCCACCTCGACAAGTCCCGCCGAGCAGCATTTGCGGCCAACCACCTCGAACCCTGGGAGTTCGATGTGCTCTCCGCGCTCCGCCGCGCAGGCGAGCCCTACACTCTGTCCCCCGGTGCTCTCGTGACCCAAACCATGGTGACCTCGGGGACCATGACTAACCGCATAGACAGGTTAGAGGGCCGAGCACTCGTCATTAGACGCCCGTCCCCCGACGACCGGCGAGCTGTTCTTGTTGAACTCACAGACCCCGGTCGCGAACTTGTGGACTCCGCGTTTCACGCGCTGCTCGAGATCGAGCACCACGTGCTTGAAGTCCTCACAGACTCTGACCAGCACAGCCTGGCGGATATGCTTCGACGACTCACAAGACAGTTCGAACAACTGTCCTGACTAGAAGATTGCTTGGCCACTGCATCCAGTGCGATTGCACCGGCGCATACTTATTTGTGCGCTGAAGTGGTGCGGCGCTGGAGTATGGGCGGCGCGTGCGCCACGAACATGCCGGATTCCGCTCGTCGCTTAGTCCTAGGTGCCCGCATTTATCTCGGCGATAATGGTTGAGAATCATACTCGTCCTAGGGAACTGCTGTGAGCCTGCCACCGATCACCCAACTCCGTGAACTCCGCCGCGACGTTCAGGAAAACCTCCTGCACTTCAAGTTCGGAATGGACGAGGTCCTCACCAAGATCAACATCCTGCGAGAAGAATTCGCGCACGTTCACGAGTACAACCCGATCGAGTCGGTTTCATCGCGACTCAAGACCCCGGCCTCCATCGTGGAGAAGATCGTCCGAAAGGGCTGCTCCTACACTCCCGAGGACCTCGCCGTACACGTCCGTGACATCGCAGGCATCCGCATCACCTGCTCTTTTGTCCAAGACATCTACAAGATTAAGGAACTCCTGCTCGGGCAGAAGGACATCACGCTCGTGGACGAGCGGGACTACGTCAAGTACCCCAAGGAAAACGGGTACTCGAGCCTCCACCTGATTGTCACCGTCCCTGTCTTCCTCTCCAGCGGACACAAGGACGTCATGGTCGAGGTGCAGATCCGCACGATCGCCATGGACTTCTGGGCAAGCCTTGAGCACAAGATCCACTACAAGTACCAGGGTGCCGTACCTGAGCAGCTCGAGAGCGAACTCAAACTCGCAGCCGAGATCGCAACCCGACTCGACTACAAGATGCAGAGCCTGCATGAGCAAGTCCAGGCGATGGCCGAGGATGAACCGTCCAACTCTGAAACAACAGTCCTCGACGCTCTCGACAAGCTGGTCCTCATGGCTCTCCAAAACAAGCGAAACGACGAGGCAAGTTCGCTCAAGATGGCGCAAGAATCCGAGGAGGAAGCGGAAGCACCAGCGCGACCATAGGGCGATTTGCCCAAAGGGCTTGGAACAGCGCTCCTACCGTGCGAAACTCATGACTAAGGTAAAGCCGAGCCGCCCATACGCGTCTCCGCCCGCTGCCAGCTGCACCTCCGCACTCCGCTAACAAAGAGGTAGACATGAGCAATAACGACCCAAGCAACCCATACGGCACGCCCGCTCCCGACAACGGATCCAACACCTACGGAGCCCAGCCTCCGACTACGCCGCAGTACGGAACCAACGATGGTTTCCAAGGGCAGAACCAGTACGCAGGGCAGGACTCATACACAAACGCCCCGGCATACGGAAGCCCACAGTTCCCCGGATCACCCACCTACGCGGGCCAAGATCAGTTCGCCGCACAAGCCCAGGGCCAGGCCGACGCTAAAACTTCACTGATTTTGGGTCTCGTGGGACTCTTCGCGCTCGGCATTATTCTGGGGCCAATGGCTATCCACTACGCAAAGAAGGCAGAGCGTGTTGGAGTTCCAGCCACACCTGGCAAGGTGCTGGGCTGGATCTCCGTCATTCTCTTTATCCTTGGGGTCGTTTTCTTCATTATCCTCATTGCTGCGGGAAGCGCTGGCTTCATGGACCTGGACACTAACTACTAGAACCAAAGGTTCGCAGCCGCTCTATCTAACATGCATGCGAAGGCGGGCCACACCTATTAGGTGTGGCCCGCCTTCGCATGCACGAGGCCTGTCCGCCGATGAGCAAGTGTCTAATGCTGGGGAGTGGGCACGATCGCCGAAAATACGGAAAAAAAGTATCCAGGCAGGTGCGAAATGCGTCTCAGAGTGTGGGAGCTTTACACCCAAAATAGTTCTTTGAGCAGGTAGGAAACCCGCCCCGCGCGACTACCGGCCACCCACGGCCAAAAGCCGAAACCGCAGGTACTAGGTACCTTAAGTCCCGCAAAGTGGGAAGAACTCGCGGTGATTCTTCTGCGACGAGCCACGACACGCAGCAAACCGGGAAGTTCTAACGCTTGCAATGAACTCAAATTTCTCCATACGCTAGGCCCGCTCCGCCCCGTGGTTGTTGAGGGGCACCACGGAACCAGCAATGAAGCAGGTTCACACTTCGGAGGGTCACTTATGTCGACACCATCTACTGCCGCGCGGACAAGTAAGTTCGCGGCAATCTTGCCTTGGGTCCTCTTTGGACTCACGGCAATCGCATTCTTTGTACTACTCGGGCTCATCGCATCCGGTGCAACCCGAATCAACCAGGGCGCTGGTGCTCTCCACGACGGATCCGGAAAGCTCGCAGCCGGAATCGGACAGCTCGACGACGGCGTTTCCCAACTAAAGGCAGGCTCGGGCGAGGCTTCGACCGGTGCCAAGACACTTGCCGACGGCGCCGAAACCGCAGCGGACGGCGTGGACGAGTTCGTCCTCGGTGTGGGCACGGCCGGCGCGGGCGCGCAGAAGCTCGGAGAGGGTATCAATACCGCAGCTAAGGGTGTCGGCGATTACACCAACGGCGCGGACCGCCTCAGCGCTGGCGCGCGAGAGCTCAACGCGGGTATCAACACCGCCACAAACGGCGTCAACGCCTACATCAACGGTTCCAACAAGCTGGGCGCAGGTGCAACTGAGCTAGCGGGCGGCGTCAACAAGGTCGCTGGCGGGGTGGACACCTACGTTGGTGGCGTCAACGAGGTGGGAGCAGGATTCTCGGAACTCGCCGCGGGCATCGGCGATCTCGACAAGGGGGCCAGCGACCTCAAGGCGGGTGGCAACAAGCTCTCCGAAGGTCTGGGTGACCTCGACAACGGCGCAGGACAGCTCGCCGATGCGGCCTCGGCAGTAAACTCCGGCGTGGGCAAGGTCAACGACGCACTCGACACCGCAGTGGCACTTGGCGGCGGCGTGAACAAGGCACTCACCGGCACGAGCGACGCACTCGGCGCAGCACAGGCGGAGCTTGGCAAGATCGACGCCTCTGCACTCAGCCCTGAGGAGCAGAAGGCGCTCGGAACCGCGCTCGCGTACCTCGCGGGCGCCAAGTCACAGTTCTCTGCAACTGGGTCCCAAAACCCCGCCACGATGAACCTTGCTGACGCGGCGGGGACGCTCAACTACGTTGTTGGCGGCATCAAGGCCAACTTCGTGGGAAGCAGCTCCATCCCAACCGAAAAGACCCTCATGTACGGCGCAGGCGCGGTAGCCAAGGGCTCCGGCGACCTCAAGGCTGGAACCGAGGCCGCAGTGGCAGGTGTGGGCGAGCTCAACGCAGGCATCACCAAGCTCAAGGCAGGTTCAGGAAAGCTGACCGCGGGCGCTGGCCAGCTGACCGCCGGATTCGGACAGTTGAGCGCAGGCGGGTCGGAACTGACCACCGGTGTTGGCCAGCTGCAGGCCGGCGCGGGCGCACTCAAGAACGGCGCTGCCGAGCTTAAGGCCGGAGGGAACACACTGTCCGCAGGTGCATCGGACCTGCGCGCGGGCGGTTCACAGCTTGCATCCGGTGCGAGGGAACTCAGCTCCAACAGCGCGGCTCTGCGTAACGGCATGGGCCAGCTCCAAGACGGCTCCAAGCGGCTGAACGAGGGCTTTGACAAGCTCGACGCCGGCGGCAAGAAGCTCGGTGAGGGTATGGCTGCACTCTCCACAGGTGCCTCCGACCTCAGCACGGGCCTCGGCGCCCTCGACACCGGTGCCGGTGAGCTCCAGAACGGTTCAACCCAGCTGCGTGACGGCGTGACCACCCTGCAGGCCGGAAACACAGAGCTCAAGGCCGGCACCGAGGACATGGCCTCGATGACCCAAAAGCTCAGCCACTCAGGCTCGATCGGTCTGCCGATCCTCATCGGCGCTGGGCTCTTGGCACTGGCCGCACTGGCAGTGGCACTCATGCGCAGGCTCAAGGGTGACGCGATCGAGTAACCACGTGTAGCACGGCAAACACAACGAGGGGCGGTCCCAAACCAACGGTTTGGGACCGCCCCTCGTTGTGGTGCGTACTCCCCAGGTGATCGTTGTGCTCTCGCACTCCACCAAAACCAAGTCGATCGACGCCGTGCCCATGAAATTGCGGACATTGCTAGGGCTTTTCGCCTGGGTACATCACGGCACAGCTCACCACCTGTGGCGCTTCTCCACTATCACGCACGCTCCAATCTCTGCGATAGTGGATGTTCGTGCCCGCGACAGTACAGGAGAAACGCAATGCCCGGCGAGACCACGAACAGCCCTAGGACGTCAAAAAGCTCGAGGCTATCGTGGGTGATTCCGGTGATTGTTCTGGCGGTCGCCGCCGCACTCATCGCCGTGATTATTTCGACGATGGGGAAGGATACCCCGGCTAGCGGGTCCTCGCCTGAACCCTCCACCACCGGAAGCGGTTCTTCAGCGCCAACTGCCGTGCAGAACCCCGAGATCCCTGACCTCACCGAGTTCGAGACTCGGGATGAAAAGGACCTCCTCGCCGCCGGCCCCGTTGACGCACCCGTGACTCTCGTGGTGTTCTCCGACTACCAGTGCACGTTCTGTGCCAAGTGGAGCGGCGAGACTTTGCCGCTCATGATGGAGCACGTCGAGGCGGGAGACCTACGCATCGAGTGGCGCGACGTAAACGTCTTTGGTCCAGCATCCGAACGCGCAGCCAAGGCCTCGTACGCAGCAGCACTACAGGGCGCCTTCTGGGAGTATCACGATTCACTGCTGCCTGACGGAAAGACCCGATCTGAGCAGGAGTTGAGTGAGGAATCGCTCATCGCTCTAGCCGGAGAGTTGGGACTGAATGAGGAAAAGTTTGCCGCGGACCTTGTTTCACAGGACACCGCCACAGTGATCTCCGCAAACCAGCAGTTCGGGTTTGACCTAGGGGCCACCTCGACACCCGTGTTCATCCTAGGCGGCCAGCCACTCGTCGGCGCACAGCCCAGCGAGGTATTCGAGAACGCCTTCCAGAACGCGCTCAGCGCGGCTAAGTAGCTCACATGGATATCGGACTGCTTGCAGCATTTGCGGGTGGAGCACTTGCGCTCCTCAGCCCCTGTGCAGCGCTGCTCATGCCTGCATTCTTTGCCTCCACCGTAGGTACGGGGCCCAAGTTGCTGTTGCACGGCTCTATCTTCTACCTCGGCCTTCTCGTGGTCTTGGTTCCCTTGGGTGTCGGAGCCGGCGCTCTGGGGACGCTCTTTGTGGTGCACCGGCAGGCAATCGTGCTCGTGGCGTCACTCGTACTCATAGTGCTGGGCGCTGCTCAAGCACTGGGCTTCGGTTTCGACCCATCGCGACTTCTACCGTCTGGCGCTAACCTGCACACCCGGGCAGCGTCCACGACGGGCTTGGTCAAGACGTTCCTACTGGGAGCGGCTAGCGGAATCGCAGGCTTCTGTGCTGGTCCCATCCTCGGCGCTGTGCTCACGTTGGCGGCAGCTCAGGGCAATACGGTCGCAGCGGGTGTCATGCTCGCCGTCTACGGAGCCGGGATGGTTGTTCCCCTGCTCCTGATAGCGG
>NZ_HE978644.1:101126-233104 GCF_000312125.1 Timonella senegalensis JC301 | reverse complement strand
GTCCTGCGCGGACGGGCCTTCACGGTGCTTGGCCGCGAACTGCACTCCACATCAGTCATCACAGGACTCCTCATCATGGGCGTCGGTGTGCTGTTCTGGACAACGAACGGACTAGTTGGTGCTCCCGCGCTCGTGCCCATCGAAGCGCAAGCCTGGCTGCAGGAACGCGCTTCACTACTGGCAAACCCGCTCCTCGATATCCTTGCCGTCCTCGTCCTGACCGCACTCGTGCTGTTTGCCTGGGCGAGGCGACAGCGCGCCCGCGGGGAGGCACTGCAGGACACCGAACCCACGGAGCCACAACGATGAAACTGAACAAGTACGTCGCTCTAGCGGTCCTTGCGGCCACGTCGCTCGTGACGGCGGCGTGTGGACCTTCGGAGCCCGAGCCCGAACGCACGCCACAGGTCGTCGAGACTCCCCTATCCCCCGTCGACACGTCGGACTTGTGGTTGCCCACCCAGTTCGATGAGTTGGAGATAGTGGACCCCGGGTGGCAAACCACTCCGCAGTACAGGGATGGCGTTTATCTCGCGGCCGCTGAGCGCGAAGGTCTGCTCGAGTTCACCGCCGTGGATGTATACGGTGCTGTGCTTTGGGCAGTTCAGCGCCCCGCAACTTGCACGGGGTTTGCCCTAACTGTTGACGCTACCGGACGTTCCCTCGCGGTATTGAGCGATGTGGAATCATCCGTAGATGACCTCGTTGCCACCACCGCCTCCGCGTACGACCTCAACACTGGGGAGTTGGTGTGGGGCCCAATTGCTGTGCCTGGTCGCCACATAGGGCCTGGTCTGGTCTATGGTCCGCCACCAGCGGATTTCATGGGTGAGTCTGGTCCCCGGGTGGTCCTTAACCCCACAACCGGGGTGGTCGCAGCTTCAGAGGCTGCGAATGGCGGCGTTCGAGTCATCGGAGAGTATGGCGGAACTGTCCTCTTGGCTGACAAGGACTCTTTGACCGCTAGCGATGCCTCGGACGGTAGCGAGCTGTGGAGCATCCCGCTAGCCAAGAATGGCTGGGAGATGGAGTCCCTCAGCCCCGATTTTGAGTCCTCCCCTGTTGACGGATTCGTGTTCCTGGGGACTTCGGATGCCACCCGCGCACTGGTTGATCTCGACGACGGCACCGTGATCAGCGACTCTGTGCAGGATGCAGCAGTGGACGCCGCAACCGGGTATCTGACTGTTCTCGACGACGCCGGACTGCACTCGTTTGACTCTGAGAACACGCTGCAGCGGTCGGTCTCCGTCAGCGACAACACATCTATTTCCGCAAGCGGTGGTGTGCTTCTGTATCTGCGCGAAGGAGACACCGTCCGGGTACACAACGTTCTGACGGGAGATATCGCCCAGGCCTACGCACCAGGCGGGCATGGCCGGATCATTGTCCCCTCACACATGACTGAAGTCGGCGCTGCGATCCTGCTGGACGGCTCCAAGAGCCTGCTCGCGACTGTTCCGGAGTTCCCCACCTCCACGGAGGAAGGGAACTCCTAGGTTCCTTCTGGCGGAGTGGCTAGGCCGGTGACCTGCCACCCAAAGCACGCCCACGGCCCACCCGAAGAACTAGCCCGCGATTTCGCTGGCCTCCAGCCACTCCATCTCGAGCACGTCGCGTTCCTCGGCGAGCTCGCGCAGTTTCGCGTCTAGCTTTGCTGTGCGCTCGTAGTCCGTGGCGTTCGCGGCCATCTCCGCGTGCAGCTTGGTTTCCTGCTGACCGATCTTGTCCAGCTGGCGCTCGATCCGGTTCAGGTCCTTCTTGGCCGCGCGGATTTCCGCGCTTGAATACTGCGATTCACTTACCGACGATTGTGGCTGGGACCCAGCCCTATCGTCGTTAATCTGTGCGGACGCGTTAGCGGCCCGGGTTTCGGCCTGGGACGCAGCCGAGAGTTTGAGGTATTCGTCCACGCCGCCGGGCAGGTGACGGAAAGCGCCGTTGATCACCGCGTACTGCTGATCAGTGACGCGCTCAAGGAAGTAGCGGTCGTGGGAAACCACGATGAGCGTGCCGGGCCACGTGTCCAGCAGGTCCTCCATGGCCGCGAGCATGTCCGTGTCGAGGTCGTTCGTGGGCTCGTCAAGGATAAGCACGTTGGGCTCGTCCAGCAGGATGAGCAGGAGTTGCAGGCGGCGGCGCTGGCCTCCGGAGAGGTCCTTGACGGGCGTGGCCAGTTGGACGCTCGTGAAGCCGAGGCGCTCGAGCATCTGGCCGGGCGTCATCTCCTTGTCGCCCGACACGTATGTGGTGCGCTTGCGGCCGATCACGTCGGAGACGCGGTCGTTACCGTGTTCGGCGAGTTCTGCGAGCTCCTGCGACAGTGTCGCGACCACCACGGTCTTGCCACGCTTGACGCGGCCCTCGGTGGGTTTGAGTTCACCTGTCACGAGCTTGAGCAGCGTGGACTTGCCGGCGCCGTTGATGCCGAGCACACCCGTGCGCTCGCCCGGGGCAATCCGCCACGTGACGTCGCGGAACACTTGGTGCTCGTCGTAGGAGACGGAGGCGTCGAGGATGTCCACAACGTCCTTGCCCAGGCGGGACGTGGCCATCTGCTTGAGCTCGACCACGTCGCGCGGCGGCGGTTCGTTTGCGATCAGGGAGTTCGCGGCCTCGATGCGGAACTTCGGCTTGGACGTGCGAGCGGGGGCTCCGCGGCGCAGCCACGCGAGCTCCTTGCGCATGAGGTTCTGGCGCTTGGCCTCGGACGCGGCAGCCATGCGGTCGCGCTCCACACGCTGCAGGATGTACGCCGCGTATCCGCCCTCAAAAGGCTCGATGATGCGGTCGTGGACCTCCCACGTCGCGGTACAGATTTCGTCGAGGAACCAACGGTCGTGGGTGACCACGAACAGGCCGCCCTGGTTGGCAGGCCAGCGCTTCTTCAGGTGGCCAGCGAGCCAGGTGATGGCCTCGATGTCGAGGTGGTTGGTGGGCTCGTCGAGTGCGATGACTTCCCAGTCGCCGATCAAAAGTTTGGCCAGGGAAGCGCGGCGGCGCTGCCCACCGGACAGGTCGCCGATCTTCTTGTCCCAGTCCAGGTCCTGCGTGAGGCCCGCAAGGACGTCGCGCACCTTGGGGTCGGACGCCCACATGTACTCGGGCAGGTCGCCTACGATCGCCTCGCGCACGTTGAGTTCGGGGTCCAGGTCGTCAGTCTGGGAGAGCACGCCGAGGCGCACGTCCGCGCGTCTGGTGACGCGACCCGAGTCGGGCTCGAGCGTGCCGGCAAGCATCTTCAAAAGGGAGGACTTGCCGTCGCCGTTGCGGCCGACGATACCAATGCGGTCGCCCTCGTTGATACCGATTGTCACGGAATCAAAAACGACCTTGGTGGGGAACTCGAGGTGCAGCGCCTCAGCGCCAAGTAGGTGTGCCATCGCGGCCCATTGTTTCATGATTGGCCGCGCTGCCCCGAATTGGAGGGCAGTCTCACTGTGCTGGCTGCCCACCAGTTTTCACGCGATATACGCACCCTGGACGGGCCCGTCAGCTACGAGCGCGTCGATACAGACGCCTGCGTCGAGCCAAGACTGGCGCAGGGCTCGGGCGTCCTCGGCAGTGCGCACAAGCGCCGCGATGGTCGGGCCGGAGCCAGACACGAGCACCCCGAGGGCGCCGGCATCGAGTGCATGCGCGATGGTAAGCCGTAGGTCCGGGGCCATGTCGAGCGCGGGGGCTTGCAGGTCGTTGTACAGGTGGCGTCCCAGTTCCTCGGCGTCACCAGCACGCAGGGCCGCGTACAGCCCCTCGTTCTCGGACTCGTCGAGTGGTGCGCCCGCCGGAACTAGGTCGTCAAACCTGCGGAACACGGACGGGGTGGAGAGCCCCTTGGCGCGTAGTGCGAAGGCCCAGTGGTATCCGCCGTGTTCGGCGCCTGCATCGGGCAGAGCCGTCAGGACATCCCCTCGGCCAAACCCCACGGCGGTCCCGCCAAACAGGGAAAACGGCACATCCGCCCCGAGTTCCGCACCGATCTCCAGGAGGCGTTCCTTGGACAGGTTCAGGTTCCACAGCGAGTTGAGGGCCACGAGCGTAGCTGCGGCGTCTGCCGATCCTCCAGCCATCCCGCCCGCCACGGGCACGCCCTTCTTGATGTGCAGGTTGGCACCAGAGTTGGTTCCAGTGTGGGCTTGGAGCGCCCTCGCTGCCTTGGCCACGAGGTTGGTCTCCCCCAAGGGAACAAAGCGGGCACCTGGGCCCTGCACGGTCAGCACAAGTTGGTCATCCAGCCGGGCGCTGGCCACGATCTCTTCCCATGCACCAACGGCCTGGAACACGTTAATGAGCGGGTGGTACCCGGACTCGTCCAGCCCACCCACGCGCAGGGACAGGTTGACCTTTCCTGGCGCACGGGCCGTGACAGTTGCCGGTGAATGGCGTGACATGTCGAGCGGGCTACCCGTTGGCAGGCCGGGCTCAAGCTCAGGGATCACGAGCGGTCCCCGGTTGCAAAGATCTGCTCGGACACGCGCGCAAAGTCCTCCACCGTGAGGGTCTCGCCGCGCGCCGAGGAACTGAGACCTGCGGCCTCGAGGGCGACCTGCGCCGCCGCAGACGAACCGGCAATCCCGGAGAGCGCCTGGCGTAGCGTCTTGCGGCGCTGCGCAAAGGCGGCATCCACCACTGCGAACACCTGCTCGCGCGTGGCCGTGGTTTCGGGTGCCGGGCGGCGCTCCATGTACACCACCGCGGAATCAACGTTGGGGGCAGGCCAGAACACGTTCTTGCCCACCTTCATGCTTCTGGTTGCAGAGCCGTACCAGGCCGCCTTTACGGACGGGACGCCATACACCTTGTTGCCCGGCCCAGCCACAATCCTGTCCGCAACTTCGAGCTGGACCATGACCATGATCGTCTCTAATGAGGGGAAACGCTCCAGGAAGGTGAGCAGGATCGGCACTGAAACGTTGTAGGGGAGGTTCGCCACGAACGCCGTGGGCGCCTCGCCCGGCAGTTCGGTGACCTCGAGCGCGTTGCCGTGCACCACGTCGAGCCGCGCGGCGGACCCCGGGATCCGCGCGTCGGCGGTGGCTGCAAGCTGATCCGCCAGCGGATCATCCAGTTCCACCGCGATGACAGAGCAGCCGGCCTCAAGCAGTCCAAGCGTCAACGAGCCCAGCCCCGGACCCACCTCGACCACGCGCTGCCCTGGCTTCACGCCAGAGTTGCGCACGATTTTGCGCACCGTCCCCGCGTCGTGCAGGAAGTTCTGTCCCTTGGACTTGGTGGGGGTCACGCCAAAGCGCTCGGCGAGTTCGCGAATCTGGGCGGGCCCCAGCAAAGCACCCTGCGTGTCTGTCATGTCAAAAAGCCTAACCAAGTTTCGGCGCGGCGGTGGCCGCTTGCCCGCCAATCGGGCTGTGATTTTTCCGTTTGTCTCGCCGCGCACGCAGTGAGGGTCCGCAACCCTTCGGTTGCGGACCCTCACGTCACACTGATTTTCGACGATCAACTCATGCCCCGCGGGAAACTCATTTCCCGCTGTGGCCCGGCTGCGTCAAAGGTGTCGCGCTGTAGATCAGAGAAGACCCAACTTGCGTGCACATGCTGGCCACTGGCCCCAGCCGGAGCGAGCCTGCAGCTTCTGTGCGAGGCGAGTCTGCTCGCCTGCGGAGGCATCGGATGGAAGTCCACTTCCACCCATCGCGCGCCAGGTTGGCAGCGAGAACTGGTACAGGCCGTAGTAGCCGTTACCCGTGTTGGTGCGTGGGTTTCCGCCCGACTCGCACTGAGCAAGTTTGGCCCAGACGCCGGAGACGTTAGCGGAGCCGCCGGTCGATGGCTTGGACGTTGAGGAGCCAGAGGAACTTGAAGAGGAGCTTGCCACCTTCGGCGGGGCCACAACGACTGGCCGCTCCTTGGTTCCCACGACAACGACCTTGTCCACGGCCTTCTTGGTGACCTCGTCGCTGGTCTTCTTCTTGGACTCAACCTTGCCGTCGATCGTCACGACCTCGTAAGTGCGGGTGCGCTCACCCTTCTTGCCTTCGGTTGCAACGTAGGAAGCCTGGTCCTTGTATCGGTTGGCGTCCTTCTTGGTGACCATCTTGAAGTCGATGTCAGACTTCTTGGTCTTGGTTACGGTCTCTACGCGCTGGACAACCAGGGTGACCATGGTGTCGTCGGCTGCTGCGCCGTCGAGTGCAACCTCAACGGAGTCGCCAGTGGTCGCGCTCTTGTCAGTTGACTTCTCGTCCTCGGCGTTGACGCTCGTCGCGCCGGTTGCCAGGTTCTGGATGGAGACTAGGTCCTCGTCGCCCAGGGTGATGCCCTGTGCCTTAAGAATGTCTTCGACCTCGCCGTGCTGGCCGTCGATGACGGTGTTCTTACCGTCAACGAGGATCGCTACAGGGCCGTCGTGGTTGAGGCGCAGGCCGATGTCCACGCGCTCCTGTCCGAGCGAACGGGAGGCCACGAGCCTCACATTGTCGTCGCCGCGGGCAGCAAAAGTATCTAGGAGTTCTTCAGCGTCAACGGCGGTGGTCTTCAAGACTTCCTGCTCACCGTTGCGGTCGAGGGTTACCTCGCGCTGGTAGCGCACCACGATCTCTCCGCCTTCAGAGAGCGAGGAGCTGGTGCTAGGTGCCACAAGGTCTCCGTCTGCAAGGACGATGCCCTGCTCTTCGAGGAGTCCGGCTACCGAGCCGGAAAAGGTTGTGACTTGGGTGGTTTGACCGTCAATGTCGAGTGCGATGGTCTTGTGGGCGGAGCTGTAAACTCCGGCGCCGATCGCCGCAGATGCTGCGAGACCAGTGACGGCAAGAACGAGGGGCTTCTTCACGTGATTCCAGACGTGGTGCTGTCCGGGCACAAAGCAATGCAGTATTCGGAGTTTCACCGATCTGGCGGGACACGTGGGCGGGGTGCTCGATGCACGTCACTCACACTCAGTTCAAACCCACCTTGCGTGGTCGCAGGGCAGGTGCCTAAAACTGAGGTTTCACGCGTCGGGGTGTGCTCCCCATTGCGTAGTGGCCAACTTCCAGATGCGCTTGCTTCGATCCGGCGGTTCAGTTCTCGACGGTAACGTAAGAATTCCCATGTGCGCTAGGGCAAAAAACCCAACGCACGGTCAAGGGTTGGCAAAATTGAACGGCTCACCGGCGATTTCTAGCCGATTGTTTGTTCGCTCACTGCGCAACCTGATTCGGGTGAATTACGCGGTAAAAAAGCGCATAGCACCCAATACGGCCCGCTCTGCTCAGTACCAGTTCTTTGCCTGGGAGTGCGACCAAGCCCCACACGGCGTACCGTAGCGCCCCTGAATGTACCCCAGACCCCACGTGATCTGGGTCTGAGCATTCGTCCTCCAGTCAGCCCCAGCGGAAGCCATCTTGGAGCCCGGCAGGGACTGTGGAATGCCGTAAGCGCCCGAGGATCCGTTCTGCGCCGTGACCCTCCAGTTACTCTCCTTAGTCCACAGCTTCTCCAGGCAGGAGTACTGGGACTCGTCCCAGCCCTTGGCCGCGACCATAGTCTTGGCCAGAGCCTTAGCCTCAGCTGGCGACAGCACGGAAGTGGCCGGGTTGGCCACGTTCATCGTGCCGATTGCGATGATCTCGTCCTGCGGCTCGGTGAGCACGCTCCGCGCGACAACCACGCGCTGCGATTCCTCACCGTCAAGGGTGGAGAGGTCATATGTGGTCACGGCTCGTCCCACGTGACCCTTTTGGAGCACGACTTTCTGCCCCTTGACCACGCCTGGGTCTTCTCGCTCGATGGTCTTGAACGGCAGAGTTTCCGTGACAGTCTCGGCAGATGAGCCCGAGCGGCTGACTGTGACCTCAATGCCGTCTGCCAAGGCGGTGTCGAGGGAAGGCGAGACAACGTCACCCTCACCCAGGACGACCCCCATGTCGAGAAGAATGTCCCGCACCGTTTCAAACGCGGTCACGCTCTTCATTTCCTGGCCGTCAATTTTGACGGTGACTTCCTTTTGCGTGGAGATGCGCAGCACCGATCGGCCAATGAAATCGCCCCGCGATGCAGAGATCTCAGCCCCCGTCGCTCGGGAACCGAGCTCGTCGAGAATCTCCCCCACGGTCGCGGCTGTGGACGTGATCACCTCACGCTTGCCGTCAATCTCCAGTTCGATCTGCTTGGCCGTGCGCACCACGATGAGATCACCATCGACCACGCGGGTGTGGGCAGCAGGATACACCTGGTCGCCGGAGGCGAGCACAACGTCGGCAGAGCCGAGCGCGTCGCCCACGGTGCGGCCCATGATGGAGACGTCCTGGATGACTCCGTCGACGTCCATGGTCAGGGACTTGTCGAGATTGACGTAAGAGAACGACGCTCCCGCGATGCAAGCAAGCACCACCGCACGCGCGCTCCACGTGGTCGCGCGTGATGGGCGTGAAGACGTCACAGGTTAGCTCCAAAGAATGCGTGTGTGGCGGGCGAATCGTCGGCTGGTTTTTGGCCTAGCCAAGTCAGCCACAGCACACAGATAACGGGTCGCAACTAGCGCCCACTCCCCTACGTTAGCGAACTTTATCGGCCCGGTCACTACCGTTAGGCAGTCCAAACCATCGGATGAAGAAATTGGTCACCAGTCACCGTAAACCGTACGGGTTGTTGCGCTCACTTCGGCGCACACCTGCTCGAGGCTTATGCCCCTCACCTGCGCAATTCCGGCGACCGTGACTGGGATGAGATAGGGCGCATTGGGGCGTCCGCGGTATGGGTGCGGGGTGAGGTAGGGCGCATCTGTTTCGACCATGTAGTGGCTTGCCGGGGTCACCGCGAGCGCCTCACGCAGGTCGGAGTTGCTGCCAAACGTGAGTGGTCCGGCAAAGGACAGGTACCAGCCCTGTTCGGCAGCCTTGAGCGCCATCTCCTTGTCACCGGAGAAGCAGTGGAACACTGTTTTTTCGGGCGCGCCGTCCGCAAGGAGGATATCCATGACTTCCTGGTGCGCCTCGCGGTCGTGGATCTGCAGGGCGAGTCCCAGTTCCTTGGCCAGGGCAATGTGCGCGCGGAACGACTCCTTCTGGGTTGCGAACCCTCTTGGCCCACTGCGGAATAGGTCGAGCCCAGTCTCCCCGATTGCACGGACCTTTGAGTGCGCGCGGGCCAGCGCCTCGATCTCCGTGAGCGCTTCATCGAGTGGTACGTCGTGGCGCGCCTCGTACCGTGGCTCGAGCTCGTCCGGACCCACGTCCGCGGTCCGGGCGTGGAGCGGCGCCTCGTTAGGGTGGATCGCAATTGCGCCGGCAAGTGCCGGGTGCTCCCCAATCATCTTTACGGTTGCCCGCGCGGAATCGAGGTCGCAGCCCACCTGGATCATGCGTGTCACTCCCACGCTCGCGGCCTGCTCTATCACCTGGGTGATCGAGGGCAATTCAACCCCGTCGCGCAGCACGTCCCCGAGCGATTCTAGGTGCGTGTGGTTGTCGGTGATCGTACCCGGCAGAGCGCCGGGCGCTGGCGGCCATGAGTAGTCACGTGGCTTGCGAGCCATGGAAGTCCATCTCCTGTTGGGTGAGAGTGCGAAAGAGCGTGATCGCGGCAGTGCGCCGGGAGTCGGCTTGCGGACATACGGGGCGAGGCGCAAGGCCTATCCCGTTACGGGGTGCCTCGCGCCTCGCGCTCTATGTCATGTCCTGCCTACTGCATCAACCGGAAGCGGTCAGTTGCTGGTGTCCTCGAGGCGCGGGAAGAGAGCCTCGCCCTTGGTCACCGTGGTGCCCGGCTTCAGCTGCCCGAACTCGCCTGCGGTGGCTACTGGCTGGGCGTCAAGCGCACCCAGGTAGTCCTCTGCTCCCAGCGAGTCCCATAGTTTGCCTGCAGCGATCGGCATAACCGGGTTGAGTAGGACGGCGAGTGCGCGAAGGCCCTCTGCTGCCGTCACCAGAATGGTTGCTAGGCGTCCGCCCTGACCAGCCAGGGACTCATCCTTGGCTACCTTCCACGGCTCCTGCTCGGTGATGTATAGGTTGAGAGCATCCACGAGGGTCCACACCGCGTCGATCGCGTGGTTTGGCGAGATCGCATCGATTGCAGCCTCGGCGTCAGCCACAGCCTTGGCCGCGACGTCAGCGATGTGCTGATCCGCATCAGTAAACTCTCCGGCCTGTGGAAGTGCTCCGCCAAAGTATTTGCCCACCATTGCTGCGAGGCGGGAGGCGAGGTTACCCCAACCGTTCGCGAGCGCAGCGTTGTACTGGGCGGCCATGTCCTCCCAGGAGAACGAGCCGTCCTGGCCAAACTGGATGGCGCGCATGAAGTAGTAGCGGAAGGCGTCCGAGCCGAACACGTCAATGATCTGGCTTGGAGCGATTCCGGTGAGCTTGGTCTTGCTCATCTTCTCCCCGCCCACGAGCAGCCAGCCGTGCGCAAAGATGGTCTTGGGTAGTGGCAAATCTGCGGCCATCAGCATTGCCGGCCAGATCACCGCGTGGAAGCGCAGGATGTCCTTGCCCACGAGGTGCACGCTCGCTGGCCAGTACTTCTCAAAGAGTTCTGGAGTGTCCTCGCCATCCACATTCTTCTGCAGCGCGGTCATGTAGTTGAGCAGGGCGTCGAACCATACGTACAGCACGTGCTCGGAGTCCCAGGGAAGTGGGATGCCCCAGTCGAACGTGTTACGCGAGATCGACAGGTCTTGGAGACCCTGCTTCACAAACCCGAGGACCTCGTTGCGTGCGGAGGCCGGCTGGATGAACTCAGGGTGTTCCTCGTAGAACGCCAGAAGCCTGTCCTGGTACTTGCTCATGGCAAAGAAGTAGTTCTGCTCGGAGAGCATCTCTACCGGGTAGCCGTGGATGGGGCAAACCTTCTGGCCCTCGTGCTCACCGGTGCCGTCAAGCAACTCGCCAGCCTGCTTGTACTCCTCGCAGCCCACGCAGTAGGGGCCCTCGTAGGAGCCAGCATAGATATCGCCCTGGTCGTGGAGCTTGGAGATGAACTCCTGCACGGCGGACTCGTGGCGTGGCTGGGTGGTACGGATGAAGTCGTCGTTCTTGGCGTTCAGTGTGTTGAGCACCGGTACCCAGGCCTCATCCACGAGCTTGTCTGCCCACTGCTGCGGGGTGACGCCGTTGGACTCGGCCGTGCGCATGACCTTCTGCCCGTGCTCGTCAGTTCCGGTGAGGAACCAGACGTCTTCCTGGCGCTGGCGGTGCCAGCGGGTGAGCATGTCCGCCGCCACAGTCGTGTACGCGTGCCCGATGTGGGGTGCGTCATTGACGTAGTAGATCGGCGTGGTCAGGTAGAAGGAGTTCTTTGCGTCGGCCATGGGATCCATCTTATTCGCTCAAACGGATGGTTCGTCCACGTTATTCAGTTTCAGGGCGTGATCTTGTAGGTGACTATCCGATCGGGCGCTTTGAGCATTGCGGTACGGGCCTTGGTGGCCGCCTGCGCGTCCTTCTCGGCGTCCGTGTCCGGTGTGGTCCCGCCTGTGGGGGTCTCTGGTGGCAACAGGTCGTACGGGGTCTTGGCAGTGTGTACTGACCTCGTCGCGCTGTTGGCAGTCAGCACTGCCACGTCACCGCTGTACGCAACCGCGATCGCACCCAGCCGGCCGTTGGCACCAATCTCAAGGGACTGCACTTGGCCGAGGCCCGCAGTTGTGAGTTGGTAGCGCCACATGCGCTCGCCCGAGTAGGACGCCACGTAGATACCCTCGCCCGTCACCGCGACCCCGGAGGGGTCAACCGCGTGCGAGTCCGTGCGCAGCCACGAGATCGCCGGGTCCGTATAGCCGGCGGCTTCGCCTCCGGTCCCCTCGATGTCCGGCCAGCCGTAGTTGTGGCCCGCTTGGATGACGTTCAGTTCGTCGGCATAGTCCGCACCCGGCTCTACCGCGAGCATGACGCCGTCAGCGGACCAGGTAAAGCCGGTCACGTTTCTGTGCCCTGCACTCCACATTAACGACGATGTGAGCGGGTTGGTCGCAGGGTAGGACCCATCTGCGCCAAGCCTGATGATCTTTCCAGCAAGTGACTCGAGGTCGCCGGCGAGTCGTGGTTTCCCGGCATCGCCGATGCTCGCGTAGAGGTATCCGTCGCTGCCAAACCCGAGCGCGCCGCCGTTGCGTCCCGCGCCTGCGGGGAGGTTATCCACGATGACCGTGGATTCCCAGAGGCGGTTCCCCGAGTAGTGCAGGCGATAGATGCGTGACGTCGTACCGTTTGAGGCAAAGGCGTAAATGTAGCCGTCCTCGGAGTACTGGGGCGAGACTGCAATCCCGTACAGGCCGGCCTCGTCAGGGCTGGGCTCGCTGTCCGCGTCCTTCTCTTCCTGCTCACCCGACGTCGCGGGAGCCTCAACCTGTGGCGGGTTGAAGACGAACGAGCGGACATCATCGAGTGCGGGACCGCTGAGTTCAGTGTTTCCCGAGGCCGCCACCTGCGTCACCGTAACGGCGGAACGCGAGGTCACCAGCCACGAGCCATCGGGAAGCTGCGTGGCTCCCCACGGGTCCTTCAGCCCCACGGGCTCCGAGGCGATCCGTGTGAGGGTGACACCCGCGGGGGACGCCGAGTAGTCGCTCGTCTCGGGTCCCTGCGTGCCCCACGTGGCAATGGGAACCAGACCGCACACGCACGCGAGAGCCGCCACATGAAGCCACGTGCGCCGCTTTGTAGTCCTGCGAAGAGTGTTTGAATGCGTGTCTGCCACGAATCCAACCTTAGTCGCCCACTAACGGACGCGGGGAATGGTCCATCACTTCCCGCCGACTCGTCCGTGAGTGATATCAGGTGGAAGTTTCCTTGATAATGGATAGATTTGAGTCATGTCGAACTCACCTGCCCGACGGGCCTTGATCGTAGTTGATGTCCAACCCACCTTCTGCGAGGGTGGAGCGCTGGGCGTTGAGGGCGGAAACGCCGTGGCAGAACGTATCGCGGAGTTTGCGCGCGTACACCGCAATGAGTACACGCTCATCGCGACCACACAGGACTGGCATATCTCGCCCGGCAGCCACTTCTCCGAGACCCCGGACTTTGTGGACACGTGGCCTCCCCACGGGGTCGCAGGAACCGACGAGGCCGAGCTGCACCCTGCACTTGCGGACCTCGCCCCTGACGTGAGCGTGAAAAAGGGTCAGTACGCGGCCGCCTACTCGGGCTTCGAAGGAACCACCTCGCACGGCCAGTTCCTCGCCGAGGTCCTTGACGACTCCGCTATCACCGACGTGGACATCGTTGGGATCGCCGAGTCCCACTGCGTGAAGGCCACCGCGCTGGACGCACACGAGCTCGGCATGAACGTGCGCGTGTTCAGCGACCTCACCGTCCCGGTGTCCGAGGACCAGGGCGTGACGGCTCGCGAGGAGATGACAGCCGTGGGCGTCTCACTCGAGCAGAGCACGAACGCCTGATCCACCCCGAGCAAAACTTCTGAACTTCTGAACTTCTGAACCTAGACGAATCGCGGCTCCCATGTGGGGCCGCGATTCGTGTTTTTGCAGTTGAACGGCGCGTAGCCGGGCGCATAGCCTACTTGGCCGCGAGCGCCGCCGCGTACAGTTCCCGCTTGGAGTAGCCGGCTGCCGTAGCAACCTCGGCTACCGCCGACTTGAGTCGGTCGCCCTGGGCCACCCGGGCGAGGACTTCCTCCACGAGGGTTTCTAGGGAAACCTCAACTCCGCCCACAGCACCCTCTATAACGATCGCGATCTCGCCGCGGAGCTGTTCCGCGGCCGCAACCTGCGCTAGCTCGGCGAGGTTTCCGCGGATGACCTGCTCGTACGTCTTGGTGAGCTCGCGGCACACGGCAGCGCGCCGGTCTGCGCCGAGCTCCGCTGCCATCGCGTCGAGTGTTGCACTGATTCGGTGCGGGGACTCAAAGAACACCATCGTGCGCTGCTCGAGTTTGAGCGCAGCGAGCGCGCGGGCCAGTTCCCCGGGCTTGCGTGGTGGGAAGCCTTCAAACGTGAAGCGGTCTGTGGGCAGGCCTGAAAGAGCGAGCGCGGTGAGGACGGCGCTTGGACCTGGCGCCGCGGTAACCGTGAGCCCGCGCTCGATTGCTCGCGTGACCACCCGGTACCCGGGGTCGGATACCGATGGCATTCCCGCGTCGGTCACGAGAACCACGTCGCCGCCACCCTCGACCACGTCGAGGAGGTCGTCCGACTTGTCTACCTCGTTGTGCTCGTGGAAGGAGATCACCTTGCCGCCCACGGAAATTCCCATACGCTGGGCCAGCGCGTATAGCCGGCGCGTGTCCTCGGCCGCGATCACTGGCGCATGCTCCAAGAGGTCACGAAGCCGAATCGAGGCATCGTCCGTGTTACCGATGGGTGTAGCTGCGAGAATCAGGCGACCGTTCATACGTATAACCATGCCACGTGACCTAGTATGGTCGGCGTGGGAGAAACGACAAATCCAGATAACTCCGTCACAGTCGACCCCAATCAGGGCAACGCGGAGGGCTTAGACACCACCCTCGCAGTGGACGTCCCCAACCCGTCCTCCCCCGAACCCTCCACCTACGATCGCCTCATGCTCGCGCTGTTTTCCGCGCGGCAGCTAGCTCTCGATGCCACTCGATCGTCGCGGATGTGGGGCTGGCTGGGACCGCTCCTCGTTGCGGTGGTCGGAGGCTTCCTCCGCTTCATCCGCCTAGGGACGCCTGACACGCTCGTGTTTGACGAGACCTACTACGTCAAGGGCGCCTACACGCTCCTGCGCAATGGCTACGAGAACGACTGGCCGGATGAACCAAACGACGCGTGGAACGCTGGTGATCTCGACGTCTACCTCTCCAAGGCCGATTACGTAGTCCACCCGCCGTTGGGCAAATGGATGATCGCGTTCGGCATGTGGATCGGCGACCCGCACAACCCCTTCTTCTGGCGCTTCTCCACCGCCCTGGTCTCGGTCATAGCGATCTTCCTGACCGCCTGGGTCATCCGTAAGATGACTGGTTCGACCCTCGCTGGCGTTGCTGCGGGCGGCTTGTTCGCCATCGATGGTGTCGCCATCGTGCATGCCCGCACGGGCCTGCTCGACTCGTTCCTGATGTTCTGGGTCCTCATTGCCTTTGTGCTGCTGGTGCAGGACCGATTCTGGCGCCGGAAACGGCTGGCACGGATCGTCGCGGCGCGCCTCGATTCCGGCCTCGCGCTGTCTCATTGGGGCCCCAAACTGGGCTGGAGTTGGTGGCGTTTCGCGGCAGCACTCGCGCTCGGTCTGTCCTGCGGCATCAAGTGGTCAGGCCTGTACTTTGTGGCGGCTTTCTGTGTCATGGCAGTGCTGTGGGACGCGGGCGCCCGCAAGGCCGTGGGCGTGCAGGGTTGGCTCGTGGGCACCTTCTGGCGCGAGGCTGTCCCCTCCGCCCTCATCATGCTTCCCACCGCACTCGTGGGCTACCTCGCGGCGTGGTCCTCGTGGTTCCTCAACACCAACTCGTATGGGCGGCTGTGGCACGAGAAGAACCCCGGAGCTTACTGGGAGTGGCTCCCCACGTTCCTGACCGACAAGCTTGAGGTCCTGCGGTCATTCCTGCACTATCACCAGTCCATGATGACGTTCCACACGGGCCTGTCCTCCGAGCACTCGTACGAGGCTCCCGCATGGGGCTGGCTATTCCAGCTCCGTCCAACCTCGTTCTTCTGGGACAAGTTCGCAAGCGGTGAAGGTGGCTGTGAATCATCGCAGTGCGCGTCCGCTGTCACCTCGCTCGGTAACCCACTGATCTGGTGGCTCGCCACGCTGGCGTTCGTGTACCTGTTCTACCGGGTGTTCCGTCACGCTGACTGGATCGCCGGCGGCATCGTCATGGGCATCATCGCGGGTTGGGTGCCGTGGTTGTTCTTCCCCGATCGCACGATCTTCACGTTCTACGTGATCGCCTTTGCACCGTTCATGTACATGGCGCTTGCCTACGTGGGATTCCTTGCGTGGGAGAAGTGGTCGGTCGTTGCCTCCAAGCGCCAAACCGTAACGGGCGTTCTGGCCGGTCTCAGCCTCGTCATCGTGGCCGTATCCGTGTTCTTCTACCCGATCTGGACCGCGATGCTGGTGCCGTACCGCTTCTGGCAAATCCACATGTGGTTGACCAGCTGGATCTAGTCCGCCGAGTTCCGCCTAGGCGAATCCCTTGAGCGTGGCCTTCCAAAAGTCGCGCCAATCGTCCCTCTCCTCAAGGCTCGAAAGGTCTGCGTGCTGGATCGCCATCGTCACCTTCTCGGGGGACTTGGCGTTGATTGTGCCGTTGACCTTGGAGCCGTTGACCAGGGTGCACCGCCAGTAGCGCCACTTTTCAGTTGCGCTCGTGGACGGCGCCCTATCCAGAGGCACCCCATTGAGGTCCGAGGGCTCACCCATGTACGCGGACCACCGTTCGAGGACCTCGTCCATCGTTCCGGGTACTGTCTTGCTCGCATTCGCCGCGAACGCGCCGTCGTGGGTCTGTCCGACAACCCGCAGCCCGCGGTCCTGCTCGTACGCAATTGCCACCGCCTGCGCCCACCAGCCGGCTGACGCGATGTCCGCGATCGCCTCGGTGGTGATCGCCGCGATCGCAGTGTGGTTCAGCTGCGCTGCCCCACGTTCGTCCAGCAGCGCGCACCATGCCTCGCCCGACGTGCCTGTTGCCTTCTCAATTGCGTCCCAGCTCATCTGCGCCATGCGGCAACCCTACCCAGATTCTCGACGATCTTGCACCCGTTCCAGCGCACCCTGCGCTGGGAGCAGGACCGGCTGCGCGGGGCCAGCATGCCGGAAGTGGGCGTCAGACGGGACTCAACTCGATCGTCGAAAATCAGTTAGAAGCGGGTTTCGCGTGACCGCCACTGATCCACACGAGCAGCGCGCCAGCGGCTGCGACCACGACGATTCCGGCGAGCGAGTACGACGAGATGGTTTGGCCCATCACGAGCCAGCCGATCACGAGGCCCATGACCGGGTCGATCGAGAACAGCGTTCCGATCACGCGGCCGGAGGTCACGCGGGCGGCGAGGGTGTCCATGCCGTAGCCGATCACCGCACCGCAGATGCCGGAGATCGCGAGCCAACCCAGGTGAGTGGCCGTGACGTCACCGGCGCGCGCAATCCCGAAGGGCAGTAGTAGGAGCGCAGCAAACGCGACCGAGAGCGCGAGGTTCCCCATGCCACCGCCGGACTTGCCCACCTTCTCGGCGAACACGGTGTACACGGCAAAGCTCAGCGCGGCCATGGATGCGAACGCGATACCCGCAAGGTTGGCGTCCCCGCTCGGGCCCGCAATGAGGGCCACGCCTCCCAGCGCGAGCAGCGCACAGAGGCCCTCCCACATTCTGCGAGATGCAAGAAGCGCAACGGCGCAGGGTCCCAGGAACTCGATCGTGACAGCGATCCCCAGGGGCATGCGTTCGACAGCGGCAAACAGCGAGAGGTTCATAAGTGCCATTGACCCGCCGTACACCGCGATGCCGATCCAGTCCGTGCGGGTCAGACCGCGCAGCCGCGGGCAGAAGACCACGAGCAGCACGACCGCCGCAATGAGCATTCGCCCGGCGCTCGCTGCGGGCGTGCCGAGGTCCTCAAACACCTTGGACGCCGCAAACGAGGACAGCTGAATGCTCAGGGATCCAAACGCCACGAGCCCGGCGGCGATGAGAACGCCCCGGCGGGTGACGCCCGGATTGGAAGGATCACTGCTCGCACCCGTCGCGGTGCGCGCCGAGACGGCGGTTGAATCGAGCGCAGGGACAAGTGCTGGATCGCTTGCTGAGTCGACGGATGGGGGTGGAGTCTGTGTTGCCAATTCTGCTGCCATTTCGGCCCAATACTATCGCCAAAAATGGGCGGCAACTTTAGCCGAGCAGTCTGCGGACAATCCCCAACTTCTTTGGGCTGAACGGAGGGTAGACCAGCGCCATTGTGTCGGGCACCATCGGCTTGGACACCACCGACTTCTCGTGGGAGAAGATCTCGATCGACCGCTTACCGTGGTATGCGCCCATGCCCGATTCGCCTACCCCACCGAACGGAAGGTCAGGGATGGCAAGGTGCGCCACAGGAAGCCCGAAGCCCAGTGCCCCGGACGACGTGTCGCGCAGGAAGCGCTGGCGCACATCCTTGCGGTTGGTGAACACGTAGAGCGCGAGTGGCTTGTCCCCCGCGTTGATGAAGTCGATTGCGTCGTCCACGCTATAGACCGGAATGATCGGCAGGATCGGGCCAAAAATCTCCTGGCCCATCACGGGCGCCGTGCGTTGAGTACCAAGTAGAACGGTCGGCTCAATGAAGAGGTCACCACGGCTGCTCGAGCCGCCGTGCGCAACCGCACCGTTGCCGGCGGACTCATCCATGAGCCCCACGAGTCGGTCAAAGTGATTCTCGTTGACGATCCGGCCGTACTGATCGTTGGACTGGACGTTGGTGCCGTACATCGCTGTGATCGCTGCGCTGACCTTGCTCGCGAGCTCCTGTGCAATGGACTCAGACGCGAGCACGTAATCGGGAGCCACGCAGGTCTGGCCGGCGTTCACGAACTTGCCCCACGCCAGGCGCTTGGCAACTGCGTCAAGGTCGGCGGTTTCGTCCACGTAGGTGGGCGACTTCCCGCCAAGCTCAAGCGTGACGGGCGTCAGGTTCTTGGCGGCCGCAGCCATCACGATCCGCGCTACTCGGCCGTTGCCCGTGTAGAAGATGTGGTCGAACTTCTCTTCCAGCAACGCGGTGGTCTCCTCCACAGCGCCCTCGACCACTCGGATTGCACGGGTGTCTAGGTAGCGTGGAACCAGCGTGGCAATCAGTGTGGAGGTGCGCGGAGCTAACTCACTCGGCTTAAGAATGACGGAGTTTCCCGCGGCAATCGCACCCACGAGCGGGCCCAGAAGGAGCTGAACCGGATAGTTCCACGGCGCGATGATGAGAGCGACGCCGAGCGGTTCCAGGATTGTGTACGCGTTTGCGGGAAGCACGGCGATAGAAGGCTTTACAGGCTTGGGCGCTAGCCACCGGCCGAGGTGCGAGAGCGTGTTCGAGATCTCGCCACGCACGATCGAGATCTCAGTGGTGTAGGCCTCCGAAGGGTGCTTGCCCAGGTCATCGCGCAGAGCACCGGTGATCGCCTGCTCGTTCTCCACCAGGAGCCTGTCGAGCGCCTTGAGCTGGCTCTTGCGCCACTTACTCGGCTTAGTGAGCCCCTTGGCGAACGCCTCGCGGACCTCGGTTACGCACGTGGAAATGTCAGACATTCTTCCTCCTGGGGGCACAGCAGCGCGGCGGGGGCGCGCAGATGGCGGGTCAATTGACCGACCCTGTGGTACATCCTAGGGGGTTACGCCGACATTGGATATGGATCAACTAGGTCGAGGCTGGGGAGCAGTCCCGAGCGCGGCGCTGGGCGGAATGCTTGGGAGTGCTGGAACTCAGTGCCGAATGCCGGCGCTGGAATGCAGGGACGGAGTCAGACCGCGCGACGGCGTGCGAGGACCGAGTTCAGCGAGACTCCCAGTGAGTCCGGGGTCTGCTCGGAGACCGCTGGAGCGGCGTCGTCGGATAGGTCCTGCTCACCGCGAGCGGCGGACTCCCGTGCGATCTGTTCCATGCGGGCCTTGGTGATCTGCTGAAGCTCAGTTGTGATGCCCGCAGGCTCCCAGCGTGGCGCAGCGGCCTTAGCCGCGTACACAGGTGGGGGCACCGGAGTCGACGTCCAAGCGCGTGCAGGTGACTGCGCGCCGGCAGCCATAGCCGGTGAGGCCGTGGTGGCTGTGGCGGCCGCGGAAGGAACCGCAGGTGTTGCTTCAGTTGCCGGTGAGAGCGCAGAGATAGTGGAGGCAGCCGACGGCTTGGACACCGATGCGCGTGCACGAACCGGCGCATTTGGGCGGGCGGTACCTTGCTGGACGTCCTTGGCTACTGGCCGGCCGGTGACGTGCTTCTTGGCAAACATCGAGGCCTCAACGCGCGAGATCACCGTGGTTGAGATGTCCTCGCTGATGGTGCGCTGCTCGCCCGTGCGGACGGCAGGTACTGGACGACCTGCGAGTCGGCGTTCGGTGGGGGTCATTTCCCGCTGCGGATAGTTCCGGCGCGCTGCGCGTTCAGCGCGTGCAGCGTCAGCCCGCTCCTGTGCGATCACGGCCCGGCGACCCAGCACCATGACGGTTCCCGTCAGCGTGGCAGGTATAAGTGCCCACGCAGCGCTCATGGCAGTGGACAGCCCAACAACAAGCAGGATGATCGTTGCGGTGATCAGGCCAAGGGTCAGGATGGCTCGGCGGCGTGCGGCAGCGGCGCGTTCGGCGAGCAAGGCACGGCGTGCGGGGCTCATGGTGCTACCTGACATCGTTCCTCCTTGCCTGGCGGTAAGCTGTGGCCTACTTTCCATTCCCAGCGGCGGAGTAAGAATCGCCGAGGAACTGGAAGGTTCGCTTCGTTGTGAAGATGCCTTGCCCGAGGAATCGTCCGTGCACACTGCAAGCACTCGAAGTTCTCCCGAGAACCGGTCTTCGGCCCGAGAATCCTTCATATACTGGCGGCGCCGAAGCGTGTTCGGCACGAGAAAGGCAACCCACAGCCCGACAATCGCAAGAATGCCAATGGCTACGGGTGAGTTCACAATCATGACGTTATGCCAGCACTATCTGCGAAAAGGGGATGTTTTTCGGTGTGTCGCCAAACCAAATGACATTAGTGTAAGCAGTTCACCCTTGGCAACTACCCATCTACCTGCGCAAACTCCCCATGCTGAAACCTGGACAAGGGTGGCCAATCGGATGTAGCTACCTATCGCGAGCGCCAGCGTGCCATGATGCCGTCGCCGACTTCTTCCTGGGTTATCGCAAAGGATCTGTGGTCCGCCCATTCTCCATTGATGTGGAGGTATCCCTTGCGCAGGCCCTCGTACCGTATGCCCAGCTTTTCAACAACCCGGAGGCTCGGCCCGTTCTCGGGGCGGATGTTGATCTCGACCCGGTGGAGCCGGAGTACCTGGAACGCATAGTCAAGGACCATTGCCACGGCGGTTGGGGTGACACCGCGTCCCGCAACCGAACGCGAGACCCAGTAACCAATCACACCTGAGCGCAGAGAGCCCATCGAGATGCTCCCCAGCGAGATCTGGCCGCAGAATTCCCCATCTAGGAACATGGCAAACATGTAGCCCTCGCCCGAACGCGCCGCGCGACCTAGTGCGGAAATGTACTGGGAGTAGGTTGTTCCCGCAGGGCGCGGCTCCCCCGCAACCAGCGGAAGAGTTGCGTCCCAGGGCGCGAGCCATTCCCGATTTTCCCGGCGCACCCTGGTCCACGCATCCGCGTCGGAACGTTTGAGTGGTCTCAGGATCAGGGTCCCAAACGGCGGCTCTTCCCACGCGTCTTCACGCAGCGTGACTGGCCAGTGCGACGCACCGAACATGGGACCTCCCTCCTCGTTGTGCCGAGAGGCATAACCTCAGCAGCACCACAGACCTCACTTCAGCACAACTTAGTCGTCAAGGATCAAGCAGTGCAAGGAGGATCCGATGGAGACCTCCGTGACGTCCTCGGGGACCACTGCCAGGGCGTTCGCGTTGGCGAGCGCACCCATGGTGAGCGTCTGGGACTGCGCGGGATCGGATGTGGCAAAGAACTGGTATCCCTCGTCGGGGCTGCCCGTCACCTGCACGGGGATGAACTGGCGCACTCCAGAAGGCGAGTTCCAGCGCTGCGTGGAGGTGGCGGGAATCGACGCCCTGTAGAGGTCCGAGTATCCGGCCATCGCGCGGAGCATGGGTCGAACGAATACCTCAAAGCCGATCTGGGCCGCGGCCGGCTGGCCGGGAAGCGCGTAGAGCGGAATCATCCTGCCGTCTTCCTCGATAAAACCTCCGCTCGCAAGCATCCCGTAGCCCTGGTTCATGCCCGGGTGCATCGCCACGTGGTCGAACCGGACCTCACCGAGTGGGCTGAGGACGTCACGCAGGGTATCGCCCTCTCCCTCAGAGAGCCCGCCGGTAGTAATGATGACGTCCGCGCGGACGAGCTGGTCCTCGAGCGCCTCCCGCAGTTCGGCGTTGGAATCTGTGACCGGGTGGACCTGGATTGCCACTGCACCAACGTCCCGGACCGCGGTGCGCAGTGACGGGCCGTTCGCGTCAAACACCCCAGGCTTGTTGGAGCCCGGCTGGACCAGCTCATCGCCAACGGGGACAATCACCACGCGCGGCGCGGGGTGCACCTTGATGCGCTGGAATCCGAGGCTGGCCGCGAGCGCGAGCTGGCGCGCGCCAAGTCGCGTTCCAGCTTCCAGCGCGGTCGCGCCCTGTGGCACGTCCGATCCTGCCTGGTAGACGTTCTCCCCCGGAACCACGCCGGCGAACACGTTAACGCGCGCGAGCCCTCGGTCCGTCTGTGAGAGCGGAACGATTGCGTCCGCCCCAATGGGTAGAGGTACACCGGATGAAACCCTGATGGTCTGGAAATCGACGATCCGGAAGGGCTCTGCGGTCTGATCGGCCACAGCGTGCGCAACGGGAAGTGTTGCGGGGGCGGCACGTGTGGCACCCTGCGTGTCCTGGCTGCGGACTGCGTATCCGTCACAGGCGGCGATTGCCCGGGGCGGCACGTTCTCCGTGACCACGATGTCTGCGGCGAGAATGCAACCTGCCGCATCGGTGAGGACCACTTCGAGGGGTGGCACCTGACTGACCATCGAGAGAACACTTGCCAGTTGTTGCTGAACGGATTTCATGCCGACCTAATGCTTGCGAGGGTGTGGGGCGGGACGGGTGCCCGTGCCAACTCAGGCTAAACCAGATTGCCGCGCTCTTCGCGGACCTTTGACGTCACAGACTAGTTTTCGACCACACCATGGCAATTTCTTTGAGATACTTTTAACTATGAGTGGCAAAAACCAGCCCTTCCCTGTGGAAGAGTTCAGCGAAATTGAAGACCTCAAGTCGGCCCTGCGGGCTGCGATCCGCGAGACCCGGGCGCAGCGCAGTGAACGTCTCCGCAAAGAAGCGGGTCAGGACATAGCAACCACCGTCTTGACGATCCCAGCGGTGAAGGAGGCACGCGTTGTCGCGGCCTACACCTCCCGCGCAAACGAGCCATCAACATACGCCCTCTTGGAGTACCTGAAGGCACTGGGCAAGACGGTCCTGCTTCCGGTTCTGGGCGCTGGACTTCAGCGCGACTGGGCGGAGTTCATCAGCGTGGAGGATCTCCAGCAGCGTGCTCCTGGCCGACCGTCGGAGCCGTCCTCCCCTACGCTTGGCCCGGAGGCGCTGTCAGCTGCGGATGCCATCATCGTTCCAGCGCTCGCGATCGACTCCACCGGTACTCGCCTCGGGCAGGGCGGCGGCTGGTATGACCGCGCGCTTCTGCACGCCCGCGAGGACGCCTTGACGATTGGCGTGATCTTTCCCGAGGAGTTCTATCCCGCGACCTCGCACCAGTTGCCGCGTGAGGACCACGACCTCCCCATCGATGCAGTGGCAACCACCACAAGTTGGCGAATGCTCCCGTCCGAAGGACTATGATTGGCACTCGGGGCAACTGAGTGCCAACGCCGGTTGCCTGATGTCATCGCCAAGTAGAGGGAGAACTTGTGCCCACGTATTCATACCGTTGCACGGTCTGTGGCCACGCTTTCGATATTCACCAGTCGTTCTCTGAGTCCGCACTCACTGTGTGCCCCGAGTGTGACGGCCTCCTGCGTAAGGTCTTCTCCACTCCGGCAGTGACCTTCAAGGGTGCTGGTTTCTACCGCACAGACTCGGCGTCTAGCTCGTCTAAGTAGTCCGACCACATACGCCGCGTGGGCCCGTATTCCTTTGGAATACGGGCCCACGCGTTTTCCCCAGCCTTTACTGATTCACGACGATCCACTCTCGTAGCGCTTTCTTCCTCAGTCCGTAGTCGGTGCGTGGTGCAGGTGCCCCACCCTGAGGTATGCCCTTTTCCACATTTCCTTCCCGCGATCCAGACAGCAACCACCTTGGCACTCAGTTCCGTCGCTCGGCAGCCAGGTTTTCACACGTGAAACCCGGCTTCTCCCTGCAGACCCGCGTGAGGTTTGCGCTGTGGCGCTTCCGGCGCCCCGCTCTGCTTTTGGTGGTTGTCATCGTCATAGCAACAGGGGGTGCCACGGGCCAGTCCGCCGGCGGTGTAGGCGGGCTCGACACCGTGCTCGTGACCACAACGAAGATCTCCCCAGGGCGCGTGATCGGCGCTGACGACGTGGCCGCGGTTCCAGCAACGTGGGAAGTCCGGCTCGACCAGCCCGATTCGGCAGCGGAGTCCGGTCGGCCCACTGGGTTTTCCCCCGGGTCTTGGTTGGCGCGGGAACCTGCAGACGCCGTCGGGCTCATCGCCCTGGTCGACCTGGAGGAGGGCTCGCCCCTTCCACTCTCCGCCCTGACTGAGGGAGTGGGTGAGGGACTTGTCCCCACTGGCAAGGTCCTGACCTCCGTCAAAATTTCGAACCCTGAAATACTCGCCTTCGTGCGGAGGGGCAGTCTACTGAACCTGCTTTCACCTGCGGCTTCCTCGGGCGCAGAGTCGTCCAAACCCGTTGCCGAGCGCGCCTACGTGGTTCTCCCGCATGGGACTGACAAAGGTGAAATCGTGGACCAAAGTCAGTGGACACAGCCTTCTGCTGCCGAGAAAAACGGGGATGGGTCAAGTACGGTTCTAATTGCAGTATCGCCCCTCGAAGCGCAGAAACTGGCTCGCGCACGCGACTGGGATGGCACATTCATGGCGGCGATAGTCCACTAGTTCATGGACGCCCAGCGCCCATTTCACACAAGGAGCTTCCAGCCCATGAAATCGATCCTTGACGGATTCAAAGAATTTGTTCTACGCGGAAGCGTCATTGACCTCGCAGTCGGTGTGGTCATCGGTGGTGCATTCTCCAAGATCGTGACCTCGCTCGTAGACAACTTCATGAGCCCTCTCATCGCAACCGTTTTTGGCGAGCCCGACTTCTCCCAGGCTTTGATCCTCACGATCAACGGCGCGCAGTTCAAGTTTGGTGCGATCCTCACGGACATCATCTCGTTCCTCGCCATCGCAGCGGCCCTGTACTTCTGCATCGTCCTGCCGCTGAACAAGGTCCACGAGATGCGCAAGAGTGGCCAGATCGAGGAACCTGACGCACCTGCCGAGGACGTCCTCCTACTCCAGGAGATCCGCGACCTCCTCAAGGCGCAGCGCACCAACTGATTGGTATGCAGACTGGTCACGCAGTCCAGCGTTGATAGCGGCGAGGGCCGGAACACTGAGTGTTCCGGCCCTCGCCGCATCTAGCAGAGTGCGTGACAGGTACGTCGATCGCGCGATGGGCGGCATGCCCGGCTCGTCCTAGCGACGGCCCCAGTGTGGCGGCACGTCACGCAGTAACCGCTCGTCATTGCTGTTCGGGTCGCGCGGCCCGGTGCTGCTCGGGCGATTCGTCAGTTCGATCTCATCGTTGGTGACACCAAAGATGACCTCGCGCTCCTTGCCCTTGCGCACCACCCGCCTGTGCTTCTTGCGCACAGGGGCGGCAGTCTGCTCGGAGTACGCGCCCTCATCCGGGCGTTCGGTTGACCCCTCATCGGGTGTAGGCTCGGGCTCCAGGTGGGGTTCCTGGTGGTTGGCAGGTTCAGTGTCCAAGGGTCCGCCTAATCGCATGCGAGATCGCCGAGTCCACGCGGTGAGACCGGCGCTTGATTCCTAGCTCTTCACGAACCACAGCTGCGATCTCTTCTTCGTCACGTTGCACACCATCGGAGACAACCCACGCCACGAGTTCCTCGAGCTGGTTGTCACCGTAGGCGCTCATGGGCAGGCCAAACGGGACATCCGGTCGTGCGCCGCGCTCATCCTGCGCGAAGAGCGACGGCTGGGTTCCCCCGCCCGCCAGTACAATCGACGCGTCCTCGCGGAGCAGATCATCGTCCGACTGGGAGAGGTCCGCACCCTGCTCGGCGAGAAGCACGCTCTGCGTGACGTCGCTCGTAATCACGGGGAGCGTGCCGGTCGCCGCGATGTTGGCCACATTGCGCTGCGCCTCAACGCGGAATACCGCCTCCCGTACCTTGTTCGCCTGTGCCTCTGGGTCGAGGAACAAGGCTACAGACCACAGGGTTACAACATTCCAGCCGAGCTTCTCAAGCCGTTCCGCCCGGTGGCGGTCACGGGCGCGGAGTGAAGGCTGGTTGACGTAGGCCAGGTCGTCGGTCAGGACTGCAACGAAGTACTCACCCGGGTAGTCCGGGTGACCAGCAACCAGCGGAATGCGCTCCGAACCCTCGAACCCGTAGTTCGTCTCCACGGATAGCCCGAACTTCCACAGCCTATCCGCGAGATCTACGAGCAGACGATCTGGCTCGGTTCCCGTCGCGTGGGTTGCATCGGTCTCGTCAGACACAACGTCGGTGGACTCGCCCTCTGCGTCGTTCGCGTGGGAGACCGCCGAGTACGTGTCATCGGGCGCGATGACCTCGCTTGTTTCGGCCTGTGGCATGCCAGGCTGTGCGTCCGCTGGCGCCCCATCCGACGCTCCGCCCTCGAGGGTGTTCTCCCCCACCAACTCGGGTGCAGAAGAAGGCGAGGTGGCGGACTGGGCCGCACTATCGTCGGAAATCTGTTCCTGCGCCACAGGCGCAGACTCGACCTGACCGGTCAAAATGCCCGTGAGTGCACGAGCCGCCTCAGCGGCGCTCTTCTCCTGCGGGGCAGGGATCGGGTCACCGGGACCTCCCGCAGCAAAGTCGAGGAGCGAGCCAAGCATGCGAGCCCCCTCGGACCGGAGGCGCTGGACGTCCAAATCATCCGCGCCAAAGCACGCAACAAGCGTGAGGCGACGGCGCGTTACACCCAGGGCGTTGAGCAGGAGCGAGGAGCCGTGCGGCTCGGAGATATCGCCGAACCGATGAAGCGTGCGCCCGTGCGGGGTGCGGCCAAAGCCCAGCGAGAAGATGACGGCATCGCGGTTGAGGCCGGCAACGCCGCGCAAGTCTGAGATGACCACGGGCTCGATCCGGCGCGGGTCAAAGAACGCGTGCAGCGCGTGGTTGTCGCGCACCTGAACCAAGATCGCCTCACGGATACGGTCGGCGTGGAGCTGGGAGCCCGCGATGATCGCGAGCGACTCGTCCGGGTGGTCAAGCGCGTGTGTGATGGCAAGGTCGACCACACGGTCGGTCTCGACCTGCGTGGACAGAACCGCGCCTGTCACAGGGTCGGGCATGCCCGTTCCGTACACCTGCTCAAACGACACGCTGTTGGTGGCAGCAGGCAGCGGAATCGGCGCCAGCACGCCTGCGTAACCGTGCTTCATGAGGAAGCGTGTGAGACCCGCATCGCGGCGCAAAGCGTCACCGGCGAGGCCAACGTTGGGCAGGATCTCACTGAGCTGGGCAACAGCGCCACCCGCCGCGCAGCGAGGATCGCCAATGACAACGACCTGACGACCACGGGCGATCGCGGAGAGCAGAGACTCGACCGGAAGGTGCTGGACTGCGTCCAGGATCACGAGGTCCACGGTGCGGTGCGCAGGGAGCAGGTGCGGCACCATCGTGGGAGTCGCCACGATGCACGGGCGCAGTTTGCGCATGACATCGCCGTACTCCTCAAACGCGGCACGCACCGAGGTCAGCCGCTCCTCCAGAAGCATGCCAAAGAGGCCTTCACCCTGCTCGCGGAAGTTCTGCAGCACTGCCTGCGACTGGTTGATCGTAGCAACCTTGATGGGGAGCGCCAGCGAATCCACGTGCGACCTATCCAACTGGCGGAAGCGCGCGGCGTACTGCTCAAAGCTGGAGCCATCGATTCCCGCAAGGTACGGATCCGCAGCCAGGAGTTGCTCGAACACGGAAGCCCACCAAGCCAGGTCGAGCTCGGCATCCATGAGGATTGGATCGATCCGGCGGTGCGTGAAGTCCTTGAGTAGTTCGGCCAGACCAAGCTGCTTGAGCCCCCGAATGAGGCGTGTACGCTCGGGCAGGCTCACGAGCGCGGCGGAGTCGTCCCGCAGGCGCTTGAGACGCTCTTCGAGCTCGGTGATGTCGGAGTTCTCGAGGTCTCCACCAAGCGGAGTCGTAGCCAGCGCGGGTGAGAGTTCCCGCAGCGCAACTAGGACGTCCTCGTGGGTTCCCTCGATCTCGCCAAAGCCGCTTGGGAGCCGAGGCCAGCCGCCAGCGGGGCTGTGGAGCGCCCACACCTCGCGCTGCGCACGGATCTTGAGCAGCGCGGAGTGCAGGTCTTGCACACGCTGACCAGGACGCACCATGTCCTTGGCGCGCTTGACCAGCCGTCGGCGTTGAACAGTGGTCATCTCCACGCCGTGCTCGGCACGCCAGTGGCGGGTCGCGGTCGCCGCAACCAGATCATCTGCCGCACGCTCGAACACCATCGGCTGGAAGTCGTTGAGGGTGGTACGCATGCCAGCGAGCATCTCGAGCAGCTCGCCCCACTGCGCCGTGGTGGTGGGCGGGGTCAGGCCCGTCTCCTCGCTGACCCGCGCGATCTGCTTTCGCATCGTCGCGAGCGGTCCATCGAGGAGTTGGTTCACGCGCGCGAGAGCGGCCTGTGCCGCCTCGTCGCTCGCGAGGTCCGCGCCGAACCATGGGGTGCCCGCCGGGCGAAGGGTGAAGCCCTCGAGCTCGGCGATCCGGGCGAGATCTGCGCTGATTTGCTCTCGGCGTCCCGAGGCAACTCGAAGCAGCGTGTCTTGATCGAACCGCACCGAGGTGGATGGTGCGGGGCGTTCCGAAGTCAACCGTGCCAGCGCTTGGAGGGCATCGTAGGCGGAGATGTTCCACGGGGCCCGCGACTGGTGCATTCCATCGACCATGCGGCTCAGGTGGTCCCGAGTCTCCTTAAGCGCCGCCCTGTTGTCCGCGATAGAGCGCGTGTCCAGTGGTGTGTTCTCAAGCGTCATGGCGGAAAGCAGTCGCCGTGAGACGATCGTGCGCCAGTTCGGGCTCGGCACAACGTCGAGGAGCAGATCCTCGAGGCCCATCGAGCGGAGCCGAGAGGTGAGGTCAAGCGCGGCGCGCCTGTGGCCGGGAACGTAGAGGACGTTGCGGCCAATCGCCGCGGCCTCCGCAACAATGGCTGCGGCTACGCCCGTGGCGTCGGCACCAATCGGCGCGTCGATGAAGATGTGCGCACCGGTGGCCAAGGCGTCGAGTGCAGCACGGCCGGTGACGTCAAGGTCACCAACGCCGCGTTCCATGTTGGGGTCGTGATCACCCGTGGTCGTGGGCGGAAGCTCCACGGCGAGGCGCGCCGCGGCGCGCTCATCACCAGCGAGAGCAGCCACAATTTCGTGTCGTTCCAGCCCCACGTTCAGGTCGTCAAGGTCGTCCACGAGGGCCTGGCCCGGGTGGATGAACGTCCCCACCAGGAGCTTGTCTGACATGGAGAAATCGGGAAGCACGGCCTGCCCGAGCGAGTTAATGCGGTCAAGAGCCGTGGACGGGTCGAAGCCAGAGCCTGTGAACGCGCCGCGTGCGAGCGCGACGGGGTCGAGCAGCGCGCCGCGCGAGCGCAGTGCCCGGGCAAGGACAGGGTTGACCTCTGCGCTGGGCTCAAGGCTCAGTTCGAAGTCTGTGTCCTGGCCGCGCGAGCCAATTGAGATTGGACGCAGCAAGACCGGAGCCTTAACCACGCGGGACTTTGCCGCGCCGCCGCTGGCTCCCTCTGCGCCCGATACCTGGCCGTGTGGGTTCGGGGTCCCCGTGGCGCGGGCAAGAGCGGCAACATCGTTAACCGTTGCGTCAGGTAGGTCGTCCTCGGTCCACGTGGCGACGCCGATGGCGAGGTAGGTCGGAGCAATGCCAAAGCGTTCGGACTGGTCCTGTGAGCGCTGCGCGACTGCACGCGTGCGGCGGCGCGCGACGGGCAAGGAGGCCGGCTCCCGGAAGATGTTAGTGAGCTTGGTGGGACGTCCGGCAAAGAGCTGCGCGATGCCCGAAGGGTGCGCCGCGGTCAGATCAAGAACCGCGTCCCCGAGGAGAGATACGTCCGCCAGAGAGGAGTCGCCCGCAAGCGAGACAAGGGTACGGCGCCAGTCCATGACTGCGTCGGCGACGAGCTCAGCCGAAGTGCGTGGGCGTGCAAGGGTCGGCCCGGCCGGCTTCACGGCGTGCTGTTCGCCCGGCGCGGTGGCCTTGGGGTCGAGAGCGTTCCCGCCACTCACCGCAGGGGCGTTCATGCCTGCCCTTGCAGTTGAGGATGTGCTGTTCGGTGCGTCCACCATCTCGCGCGTCCCTTTCATCGTGCTGTGCCCGCTCAGCGTGCGTGGAGAACTCCCCCTTGCCAACTGAGCACATAGAAAATCCGATTTTCACGTTATCCGCGATAGGGCGGAGAATCACTCTGCCGCGCCGAGTTTTCTGCAACTTCTCGCGGTTTCTGGCGGTTTTTCACATGCCGCAGGCCACGCTCAGGCGCGGGTTTGTTCCGCACTGTGCATCGTTGCAGGCCAGGACCACCGAACCTGTCTGGGCTCGCGTACGGACGCAGACTGCGCGCAGGAGAAAGGGCCCGAGACCACAGGGAGGTACTCGCCTGATTGCGGGCATAAAAAGATCAGTGCGAGCCGCGCAGGGGGCAGGCGGCTCGCACTGACACTCAAAATACTGCCCGAGCGGTAGGTATTCGTCAATCGGCAGTTTTTGCACCGTCATGCATATTCATGCGAAAAATCCACTGACCTGCGAAAACTAAAGATGCTCTGGGAGTCGCTGTGCTGGACGCCACAGGTGGGCAGTTCTCCCCATTCAAGCGCTTTACCTGCGTAGATATAGCGAACTGGGCGTAACCTACGCGGTTCACAGCCGCAAAGTAATGTTCACCCGCTCGAGGAATTCCCGGATTCCTGAGTGGTTTTCCACCGTTCCACAGCCCATTGGAACATGCGGCGGATCCGCCCGCTCGACCGATCCCCGTACCATCCCTCCCAGCCTTGCGTGCAGACAACAAAACCGCAGCCTCACAAGCGTGAGACTGCGGCTTCTTGTTGTGCGCTCGGGCAGATTCGAACTGCCGACACCCGCTTTAGGAGAGCGGTGCTCTATCCCCTGAGCTACGAACGCCTGGTCGAGGACCACACCTAGAATACCGCCCTAAGGGGCGCCACCCAAAACCGGAGCAACCTGGTACTAGTAACCCCACATGTCGATCCGCACAATGCTCTTGCCATCGTCAGAGAGCGTGAGCTCTCCCTGCAGCGCAGATTCGATTCGCTCTGGGGATACAGCCGTGGACCTGAGCAGCACGAAGGGCTGGTCGATGTTCACTAATGCCTTAGCTTCGTGGTTGAGCGAACGATAAATGTTTGCCGAGGCCCAAGAGTTGTCCGCAACTTTCAGTGTGATGCTACTATCAGGCTCGCCGTTCTCGTCGTAGCTGTGATACGCATAAATGCCTTCTTTGCTGTCCGCCAAGTTTTTGAGCGCTTGGTTGAACGATTCCAGTGCTCCCGCTGAAATAGTGACACCCGCAAGGTTTGTTGGCAGAGTTCCGGAGATAGGTTCCTGCGCGATGGCCTGTTCAACGAGCGGGCGCGCCTCCTTCATGAACGACTCTCCGAGGGTCTCGGCGTCCTGCTCAGAAATAACGGCGTTGAGTCTGCGTTCCGGGTTCTTGTCCCAAAAGTAGAGGTATCCAAGGACAGCAACGGCAACCCAGAGGACGAGGAGACCGATTGCTTGGAGGCGGCGAGAAGTCATAGTTGCTACCTTGCCCCAGATCCATTCCAAATTCGTCCGACTCGAGGTGGATTCACAAGTGAATGTTCTCCACCCCGCCGGGGCACCGGCTTAACACGCATTCGCATGTCGAACCTTCACCGCCTGCGCAGTTGCGCCGTGAAATAATGGCTCCATGCCTCAAGAATTCCTTACCCCAGAAACCGCACCCGCCGATGCCCTGTGGGTTGAGCGCGTAGGCCCGAGGGAGTACGTGGGCCACAACGACCGCGGCGCTACCGTCAAGTTTGCGGGTGCCGGCGTTGAAGGCGCGTGGACGCCGGGCGAACTCCTCAAGGTTGCTGCGGCAGCCTGCTCCGGCCTTGTCACGGACCGTGCAATCGCGCGGCGCGTTGGGGAGGACTACCAAGGACAGGTTCAGGTCTCGGGCGTAAAGCACCAGGAGGAGAACCGGTACGAGTCCCTCGAAGAAAAGATCGTGGTGGACCTCTCGACTCTCGAGCCAGAGGCCCGTGAGAGGCTCCTAGGCCTCCTCGAGCGCACCGTTGACTCCCAGTGCACAGTTGGACGCACAATTGAGGCCGGCGCACCTATCACGCTCGTACTGCCTGAGGACTGACGCTTAGGCGCACAACGCTGGTAGACGAGCACCGCAGATGGCGGCACGATCCCACGGCCAGCGGTCTCCCTAACCGTCAGTACTCCTGACAGTAAGCACTCTGCACATACAGAGAGGGCCTGTGACGAGATTTCTCGTCACAGGCCCTCGTGCGCGTGCGCAGAGTCTTGAGTACTTCGCGTACTCACCACGCTAGCGAGCGTTGTTGACTCGGGTTGCACCACATTCGGTGCAACGACGAATCATGAATCCCTGGTTACGACCCAGTTCGCGGGTAGTTCCAGGCATCTCGCACCCATAGCGGTGCTCGATTCCGAATTCGTCGACCAGTACTGGTCGTTGCAGCAATACAGTCATGATTGCTCCTTTCTCATTGGTGTCCGCGGCGGCCAGTTAGGGCCTGCAGCGGTACGTATTTTGTTGTGTCGAGCGCGTTCCTTACTGCAACCATGCGGAATGGTTCGCGCTGGTGCGCGGTGCAGTTGGCGCTGCTCGGTGTGTTCTCTGGCGGTGGACGCAGAGTCGTACGGTGTTGTCTTGGGTGGCCCGTGGTTCGCTTCCACGCGAGGGGCTCACTTCAGCACTGTACGGTGTGCACGTTATCGGCGAGTGAATGGGCGGTTACTTGCCGTTGACATTTGTCGTGGTGTTTCCACTCGCTACGGCATCTTCCGACTGATCCCGTGGCGACTCCAGGTTTGCTGTGACTCGACTGTGGTCGGTCTCGAGCGATCCTAGCAACACTTCGTCCAACAACGTGGATGTTAACAATATTCCATAGTTACGCGTTTGACTAGTTTATTTGCGCGTTCGATGAAAATACTGCGAAGGCAGGAGCGCTTTTGCCGGGGCACGTGTAGTCTCGCAGTGGCATGTATTCGCGACGAATGGGAGCAATCATGACGTCGTCCCTCAAATCTTTGTCCCCTCAGGCGCTGCTCGACTCGGCGCTCCGCAAGGCGACGACCATCCCCTCCGCCACAATCAAGGCGCACGTCGACTCGTTGCGCCGCAAGAACCCCACCGCTACGCCCGAGCAGATCGTGGACATTCTGTCCTCCGAGTTCAAGCTGTTCTTGCAGGGTTCGGGTGGTGCTGTTGGCGCGTCTGCAGCTCTTCCGGGCGTGGGCACCACCACGGCGCTCGTTCTGACAAGCGCGGACCTCGCAGCCTTCTTCGCCGCCGCTTCCGCCTACTCCCTCGCCGTTGCCGAGGTGCATGGCCTGGAAACCCAGGATGTCGAGCGGCGCACAGCGCTCCTGCTCGCCTCAGTTCTGGGTGACTCGGGCGCCAAGACTGTGGCTTCCCTGGGCGCGCGGCCAAGTGCCGCATGGGGCAAGACCCTGCTGACCGCGATGCCGAAGTCCACGATCAAACAGGTCAACTCGGTGCTGTCCTCCCGGTTCATCAAGCGTCAGCTGGTCAAGCACGGCGGCGTTGCTATGGGCCGTGTGATCCCGTTTGGCATCGGCGCGGTCGTGGGAATTGTGGGTGGCCGAGCCCTCGCCCACACCGTCATTCACCAGACCACGCGCGCCTTTGGCGCCGCTCCAGCCTCGTTTGCGTCGCCTCTGACGTCCGTGATTGAGTCCCAACCCATTTCCGACGATTCCCCGGACATTCCGCCGCAGGTTGCGGACCGCTAAGAGTCAGTTGAGCACAAGCGGGTGGCCCGCCTCGAGGAGGCGGGCCACCCGCTTGCTTTTGACCTGAGTGTTGCCTTTCGAGCTTACGAAGGAGCTCTCAAGTGCTATTTGTCGTTGGACTTGGGTGCTGAGCCCTTGTCGCCATACTCGCCGTCTGCGGCTTCTCGAATGAAGTCCCTGCCGCCCTCGCACTTCTTGTTCACCACGAGCACGGGGCACTTGGAGTGGTGCAAGACGGCTTGGCTAGTGGAGCCGAGGAGAAGTCCGGCGAACCCGCCGCGTCCTCTCGAGCCCACGACCAGCAGATCGGCGGCCTGGCTGAACTCAGTGAGGAGTTCCGCGCCTGTGCCGTCGAGAACCATGCGGCGAATCTTGAGCCCGGGGTTCTCTTCCTCGACCGCGTCAATGATCATGTCGAGCCCAATAGCCACATCCTTGAGCACTTGTTCGTGATCGATCGTGGAGGGTAGCCACGACAAGACACCGGATCCGCTGGTCACCGGAACACCGGCGACTGCAACGATCTCGGCGCCCCAGATCTGTGCGTACCGTACGGCGGTGTGCAGAGCGCCCTGGGCGGACGATGAGCCATCTACACCCACGATGACCCTGCCAACGGGTTTGATCTCGGGCAGCGGCTGGTTGTCTTTGAGTCCACGCCCAGGCACCACAACAACAGGGCACTTGGCATGGGCGGGAAGTGCTGAGGACACCGTGCCGAGGAGTCGCTCCGTGAAGCCCGATCGTCCGCGCGTGCCCACAACCGCTAGGTGGTGGTCCTTGGACAACTCCACGAGGGCCCCTGCGGGGTCACCCGAGGCGATCTGGGCGTTGACGGGCACGCCTGCTTCCTTGACGCGCGCAGCCGCGTTCTCAAGGACGAGGCGGGCTCCCTCTTGGATAGTCGAGTCGTCCAAAGCTGCATAACCTCCGTCGAGTGAGGCGGCAGCAAAGGTTGGCAGCGAGTAGGAGCAGGCGAGCGTTATTCGCGATTCGTTTCTCTTGGCCAGAGCAATTGCCCAGTCGAGGGCGTGGAGTGAGGCTAGCGAGCCGTCAACGCCGACGAGGATGGAGTGTTGTTCCGTCATGACTTCCTCCTTGAGTGCTGCATTTTGCAATGCACTAGGAAAACCCTTACTGAAACCTTACCCTGTTCCAGACCGTTTTGTGACCCCGCTTACTGTGTGAACGCTTTCCGTCCACTCGCAGGCCATCGACCATTTCTGCCATGAACTGGGCAACAAAAAGGAGAGCGCCCCCGAGGGGACGCTCTCCAAGAAAGTCTGTTCTACGAATCAGCCAACACGGATGAAGGTTGGGTTGGACTGCCAGATGTTGCGGAACTGGATCGTCTTGCCTGGACGAGGTGCGTCGATCTGCTGGTTTCCGCCTGCGTAGATTGCAATGTGGCCTGGAGTCCAGATGAGGTCACCTGGCTTAGCCTCGGAGCGGGAAACTACGGTTCCTGCGTAACGCTGTGCACTCGAGGAGCGTGGAAGCGATACACCGAGCTGTGCGTAAACGTACGAGGTGAATCCAGAGCAGTCGAATCCGCTTGGAGTCGATCCGCCGTAGACGTACGGAACACCGACGTAGCGGGAAGCAATCTCAAGAACTGCGTTTCCGTTCACCGATGATGGGACCGCTGCCTGCGGCTTCGCAGCTGTTGCTGTCGATCCGCCACCGTTTGACGTCAGTGGAGCGCGCTCGGAGGTGCGGGAAGCCGCAACAGGGAGTTCGCGTACTACAGGCTTTGGAGCTGGGGTGACCTTGATCTTGCCGGATTCCTTGGCCCACTCTGCGTTGGCGGAGATGGTCAGGACGGCATTAGCGGTCAGTGGGGAGCGGGAGTTCGAGTCCGTAGCGGTGAACGCTGCGGCGTCGATCTTTCCAGCCGAGGTAGGAAGTTCATCAGCGGATGCTGGGGCGACGCCAGCAATACCAACAACAAGGCCCGAGGACAGTGCAACGACTGCGGAGCGACGGCCCGCAAGTGCAACGTTCGAGGTTGCTGAGGTTGCCATCGAGGCAAGAGGTGCTAGCGCACTACGCTGCTCGCGGTGGCGCGCACGGTAAACGGCATTAGACACAGTTTTCTCCATACGCCGGCGAAGTAAGCTGTCGGGTTCGAGTGGAGAGTGTACTCGGCCCCTCATAGCGTGAGCTATCGAAGGACTTCACCCCAAGGTTGACCTTACAACCAAAGGTGGTTCCCCCGCCCCTGTCATTCTTTCGGTCCAGGCTTCACACAGTGACAGGGTTTGGCGTTCTGTGTGAACACTTCCTTGAATACATTGTCTCAGGGAAGCAATGTCACTCTACAGGCTGATGCCGTGACTGTCACCCCTCAGGGGCCGCGTTTTGGGACTCGAGAGTGGATTGGAGTCCCCACGCATCACGGGCTTTTCGCGTTCCCGCTAGTAGACGGGCCGCAAATCTACTTGGCCACGAAAATGTGGCGTGTTACCTCTTCGGGCAAGTCGAGCACAATCTCGGCACCCGGGCGAGACACCGAGACGGTCGTGGGGTCTAGAGCGCTTACTTCAAGCTCCACCCCTGGCATGACGCCGCCCTCGGCCAAACGTGCCAAAAGTTCGATGTCAGTTTGGAGAGGCTCGCCGAGTCGCTCCACTCGCACCGTGCGCACGTCAGTACCCAATTCCGAACCCACGACCTGGAGGCATTCAACGCCGTCGAGAAACTCAACGGCTTCCTGCTCGCCCCCAATCTCGGTGAGGCCGGGAATCGGGTTTCCATATGGGGAGGCAGTGGGGTGGTTGAGCAAAGTGAGAATACGCTTTTCCACGCGGTCGCTCATGACGTGCTCCCACCGGCAGGCCTCGTCGTGGACGAATTCCCAGTCGAGCCCAATGACATCGGTCAGGAGACGCTCGGCAAGGCGGTGCTTACGCATGACCCTCATTGCCTTGGCCTGGCCCTCATGTGTGAGCTCAAGGTGACGGTCACCGCTCACCACAAGAAGTCCGTCTCGTTCCATGCGTGCGACCGTCTGCGAAACCGTTGGACCCGAGTGCCCCAGCCGCTCTGCGATACGTGCGCGAAGGGGGACGATGCCTTCTTCCGCAAGCTCGTAGATGGTCCTCAAGTACATTTCAGTGGTGTCGATCAGATCGCTCACATCTGCCTCCAAAGCCAGGGTCGACGGTTCCGTACAAGCATGCCACGTCCCACCGACAAATTACATCGTGGGCACGCGCTCAGGAACGCCGGAATTACCGGTAAAATCACAACCGTGATTGATGCAACGCTCACCATCCCCAAAAACATCCTCCCTATCGACGGACGCTTCGGTTCAGGCCCAGCCAAGGTCCGCTCCGAACAGATCGACGCACTTGCATCGCGGGCGCGAGCTGCTTGGCACGTCTCACCGCAAGGCACCCGTCAAGAACCTCGTCAAGGAGGTCCAGGAGGGCATTGCTCAGTTCTTCTCGATCCCCGAGGGCTACGAGGTCGTCCTAGGCAACGGCGGATCCACCGCTTTCTGGGACGCAGCCGCCTTCTGCCTCGTTCGGGAACAGGCCGTCCACTCCGAGTTCGGTGAGTTTGGCGCCAAGTTTGCCAAGGCCACGGACAAAGCCCCGTTCCTGAGGCCTTCGGTGATCACACACCTTGCTCCGGGCACGGCCGGCATCCCTGAGTACGTCCCAGGCGCTGACCTCTACGCGTGGCCCCACAACGAAACCTCCACCGGTGCGATTGCCCCGGTCGAGCGCATTGAGGGATCTGAGGCTGACGGCGCGCTCATCGTCATCGACGCCACGTCGGGCGGGGGTGGCCTTGCAGTCGACATTGCAGAGACGGACGTCTACTACTTTGCCCCGCAGAAGTCGTTCTCCTCGGACGGCGGCCTGTGGATCGCGATCATGTCCCCCGCGGCCATCGCCCGCATCGAGGAGATCGCAGGCTCCGGTCGATGGATCCCTGACTTCCTCAACCTGCAGACAGCAGTAAAGAACTCACGCCTCAACCAGACGTACAACACCCCCGCCATCGCAACCCTGATCATGCTCGCCGAGCAACTCAACTGGATGAACGGGCAGGGTGGGCTTGCATGGGCAGCCGAGCGCACTGCAACCTCCGCAAGGCACCTGTACGAGTGGGCAGAGGCTACCGGCTACACAAGCCCATTCGTGGCCGACCCCGCGAGCCGCTCGCTGGTTGTTGGGACCATCGACTTCGACGACTCCGTGGACGCCTCCGCCGTCTCCGCGGTTCTCCGCGCTAACGGCGTTGTGGACGTTGACCCGTACCGCAGCCTCAACCGGAACCAGTTGCGCATCGCAATGTTCCCCTCGGTCGATCCCCAGGACGTACTGGCCCTGACCAAGGCAATCGACTACATCGTCGAAAATTCTAAGTAAATAGGAGGCGGCGCAGCCTCCGATCCCAACGCACAAGAGGCTGGGTCGTAGTTCAGTACAAATGAACTACGACCCAGCCTCTTGTGCGTGAGCGGTTAACTGGCCTGCTTGGAGTCCTGCATTCCCTGGACCTTCAACCGGTCCGCGACTTCCTTACGCTGCTTCTCGGTCAGCTCCTCGCCATCCTCAACGGTGGTCTTGGCCTTGACGGCACCAGACTCGTCGGCAACGTAGCTGATGGAGATTCGGGGCCTGTGCCACAGGTCGTAGTCGACCTGGTAGTTCCAGTGCTTCCGCGTCCACATCGCTGCCCACACTGCAACGATGATCGCCGTAATCGAGCCGATCCCGATGCTCCAGCGCGCACCCAACTGCTCACCAATCCAACCCACAAACGGGCTACCGATCGGGGTCGCTCCGGTGAACACGATGAGGTAGAGCGCCATGACGCGACCGCGCATCTCTGGTTCAACCGAGGTTTGGATTGCAGCGTTGGCCGCGGTCATGAGGGTAAGGGAGAAGAACCCCACAGGAATCGACATGAGCGCGTACAGCGGGTAGGTCGGCATGAGGGCGAGCAGTCCGGAGAAGATGCCAAAGGCAAATGCGGAGGTGACCACGAGGCGCACGCGCGGACGCTTGCGCCTAGCCGCCATGAGCGCACCCGTGAGCGATCCGATTGCAAGGATTGAACCGAGCAGCCCGTACTCCCCCGCCCCCTTGCCAAACACTGTTGTGGCCATGAGCGCCGAGGTGAGCTGGAAGTTGAGACCCAGAGTGGAAACCACGCACACCACGATCATGATGACCACGATGTCGCTGCGGTTGCGCACGTAGAGCACGCCCTCGCGGATCTGGCCCTTCTCCCTGGGCGCCTTGGGGTAAGAGCGCAGCTCGCCCACCCGCATGAAGGCCATCGCTGCGATCGTGGCAGCGAACGAGACTCCGTTAATTGCAAAGGCCCAGCCGGTGCCGACCCAGGCAATCAGCAGGCCCGCGATTCCAGGGCCTACGAGGCGGGCGGCGTTGAAGGACGCAGAGTTCAGGCCGACCGCATTGGCAAGTTTGTCGGCGGGGACCATCTGGGAGACAAATACCTGTCGCGCCGGGTTGTCGAACGCGGCGACACAACCGAGCAGGAATGCGAACACGTACACATGCCACAACTCCACGACCCCGGTCAGGGTCATGATTCCTAGCGCGAGGGCGAGGATACCCATGAGGCCCTGCGTGACCATGAGGAGCTTGCGCCGGTCCACGCGGTCCGCGATCACGCCAGCATACGTGGAGAGGAACAGGACCGGCAGGAACTGCAGGCCCGTTACGATTCCCACGGCTGTTCCGGAGTTGTCCGTCAGGTGGTTGAGCACGAGCCAGTCTTGGGCGACTCGCTGCATCCAGGTTCCAACATTTGCCACGAGAGCGGCGGCAAACCAGATCCTGTAGTTGAAGTATTTGAGAGATGCGAAAGTCTGACCCATAATCACTGCCCAGCTATGGACTTGATGATTTCACTCGCCTCAGCGAGTGTCGCACGGTCTTCGTGGCTCAGCTTGCTCAGCTTCTTGGTGAGCCACGCGTCGCGGCGGCGGCGCGTTTCCTTGATCTCGGCAAGACCCAGCGCGGTGAGTTCAACACGCACCTGGCGTTTGTCCTCATCGCTCCCGGTCTTCACCACGAATCCCATTTCCGTCAGCGCGTTGACGGTGCGGGTCATCGATGGTGGGCGCACCCCCTCGAGGTCCGCGAGGGCGCCAGGAGTCATGGGGCCGAACTTCTTGATTGCTGTCAGAACGATGAACTGGTGCTCGGGCAGATCCGCCTCGCCACGCTCCGACCGCAGTCTTCTGACCAGCCGGTTCGCCGCGACTCGGATCTCCCCGGCCACGTCCGCGGGCCTTAGGAGATTTGCTTGCGTCACCTAATTACTTTAACTCATTACCTAAAGTAATTAAATAGTGTAACGACTTGTCCTAGGCCACAATGTGGCGCCTGCGCACCATTTCACCCACTGATTAACGACGATCGGGGCCGGACCCAGCAGCTGGATCCGACCCCGATCATTCAGTTCTCTAGCGCCCTTGCGCTCCGGCCACCGCGCCTGGGAGGTTCGAGGAGCACGCGGCTACGGCACGAACGCAACGACAGCCTCGCAGTCGCCGTGGAGGGCGATGTTACCCACACCGTGCGGGATGAACACCGACTGCCCCTGGTTGACCACGCCGAGCGAGCCCAGCGCAGAGGTGACGTGCACCAAACCGCTGAGCGCGACAAGAACGCGGGGGCCGTTGTGCGTGATGAGAGCGGAACCCGAGACACGTCCGTACAGGAGAGCGAACTCATCGATTCCGGGACGGTACTCCGTCAGCCCTCCGGTTCCCGTGCGGAGAGTCGGGCGCGATGCGGGCGCTGGGGCAAAGTCAGTGCAGTGCAGAAGCTCCGGGATGTCCACCCGCTTGGGCGTGAGACCTGCGCGCAAGACGTTGTCCGAACTCGCCATAACCTCGACACCGAGGCCGTGCAGGTAGGCATGGATCTGACCGGACTCGAGGTACACGGCTTGGCCGGGCTCCAGCGAGAAGCGGTTGAGCAGGAGGGAAACAAGCGCGCCCGGGTCGCTCGGGTAGCGCGCAAAGAGATCGAGGGCCGTGTAATGCCCACGCGAAACCCGCTCGCCCAAGGCTTCGCGCTCGGCCACGATCTTGGCTATCGAATCGCGCGTCTCCGAAAGCTCTGCCTCGCAGTTGGTGCCCCGCAGCGCAAGGGCCATCTCGAGCGCCGCACGGACACCCGTTGCATTCGGAGCGGACTGGAGTACCGCCCTCATGGAGCCAGCGGTCTCGCCGACGACCGAATCTAGTAGGTCGAGCACCCTGGCCGGGCGGCGGAAGCCCGCCAATCCCTCAAAAGGCGTCAGCGCGAGGATCATCTCGGGCTTGTGCTGGTCATCCCTGTAGTTTCGTTCCGGCGAGTGGATGTCCAGCCCGCTCGCGTTCTCGCGCGCAAACCCCGCGCGAGCAATGTGGGGCTTAGGGTGCACCTGCAGCGAAAGCGGCGCGTTGGCGGCCAAGATCTTCAGCAGATATGGAAGGCGCGGGCCGAAGGCCTCCTCAACGGCCTCCCCCAGCATGAACAGAGGGTCCGACTTAATGAGCGAGATCAGCGAGACGCCAGCAGAATCGTCGATAGTCTCAGAGGCGAGATGGAAGTCCCGCCACGTAGGGCCAACGAGTTCCAGCGACCGAGCGGAGCTCGGGGACAGTGGGTGCGCACCCAACCACAACTCAGCGCCGGGGCGCCCAGTCTCCTCCCAGCCAAACTTGGAAAAGATCGCCTCGCGCGAGCCCCAGTCATACTCATGCAGGGTATTCGAAAGCCGGTACATCGTTTGCCTAACCACGCGATCCATCCTACGTGAGCGAACTTCAACACGAGGGAGGTAAAGGTGAACCTCCGGTGCATTTGCGGCAAACTGTGGCCAGTCCCACGAGGAGATGGCCGAGGTGTAAAGAGCCGGCCTGAAAAACGGGAGGGGGCTCGCGTGCAGTGCACGCGAGCCCCCTCCGATGAGCGTCTATTTGGGCTACTGAATGAATCAGATGCTCAGGAACGCCTTAATAGGTCCAAGGACAAAGTAGACCACGAACATGAGCGCAACGATCCACATGAGTGGGTGGACCTGCTTGCTCTTGCCCTTAACGATCTTGATGAGGGTCCAGAACAGGAAGCCTGCGCCGATACCGTCGGTGATCGAGTAGGTGAAAGGCATGAGAACGATGGTGAGGAACGCTGGAAGAGCGATCTCGAAGTCGTTCCACTTAATGCCGGCAACCTGGGTCATCATGAGGAAACCAACGAACACGAGCGCAGGAGTTGCAGCCTCGTAAGGAACCATTGCCACGAGTGGTGAGAGGAAGGTAGCGAGAAGGAAGGCAGTACCAGTAACGATGGATGCCAGACCCGTACGTGCACCTTCACCAACACCGGATGCAGACTCGATGAACGCAGTGTTCGAGGAGACGGAACCAGCACCACCGGCAACAGCCGCAAGGGAGTCAACCACGAGGATCGCGGTCGTGTTAGGTGGGTTTCCCTCGTCATCCAGGAGGTCAGCCTCAGCACCCACAGCAACCATGGTGCCCATGGTGTCGAAGAAGTCGGCCAGCAGGAGGGAGAACACAAGGAGTAGAACCGCGACGATTCCGATCTTCCCAATGGCACCGAACAGCGAGAAGTGTCCGATGAGGGAGAAGTTAGGTACCGAAACGAACGAGTCAGGAATCGACGGAACGTTCAGGTTCCAGCCCTTAGGGTTCTCAGGGGACTTGCCGCCGAGCGTAGCCACCTGCTCAACGATGATCGCAACGATGGTTCCACCGAGGATCGACCAGAGCATTGCACCCTTGATCTTGCGGGCGGTGAGAAGAACGATCGATGCGAGGCCGAGAACGAACACGAGGAGTGGCCACGAGTCGACGGATCCTGCCGAACCAAGTTGAACCGGGGTTCCAGGCTGGGCGCCAGGTACGTAGTCGAACATTGCAGGAACGGTGACGAAACCTGCGTTGACCAGACCGATGAATGCGATGAAGAGACCGATACCAACGGAGATGGCAGTCTTGAGGCCCGCAGGAACTGCACGGAAGACAGCCTGACGGAAGCCGGTGAGCACGAGGATCAGAATGACGAGACCCTCGAGGACGATGAGGCCCATGCCGTCTGCCCAGGTCATGCCTGGCATCTTGACGATGGTGTACGCAACGAGTGCGTTGATTCCCAGACCAGCAGCGATTGCGATTGGGTAGTTTGCTACGGCACCCATGGCGATCGACATGATCGCTGCGATGAGGGAGGTTGCTGCCGCGATGAGCGGGATACCTGCACCTGGGATCGTTGGGTCACCCGTTGCCAGCTCGGCGCCGAGGAAGGCGCCGGTGGAGTCGGGGGTGAAGCCGAGGATAAGTGGGTTGAGGACGATGATGTAGCACATCGCGAAGAACGTGACGAGACCACCGCGGACTTCACGGCCCACGGTCGAACCACGCTCTGAGATCTTGAAGTAAGAGTCAAGGAAGCCCTTGTTTGCTGCCTTGGTATCAGTGTTCGCCATAAGCATATTGTGCACCAAAAATCCGCATAGATTTAACCTGGGCTCGATACATTCTCGGTCTGAAAAGCGGATAAACGGTATAAACAATTCGCGGCAAACGGTTAACTATGAGACGCGGATTACTTTTCGTAATGAAAAAGTTGTGAAGGTCACCGAGTGAAATTAGCCGGAATGGACTCCCAGAAACCAAGAGGGTGGCTGCCCTGCGGTTCCCACCGCAGGGCAGCCACCCTCTTAGCAACGCGCCGTGGGCGCCTAGTTCTTGGAACCCGGTGCCTCACGCTGCGGAAGCGACTGGGCAAGCTTGTCTAGGTCGAACAACGCTTGCTGCTTGTCCACTTGCTTGTCGGTCGCAGGCGCCTCCGACCTCTTCGAGGCTGCCTTTTCCTGCTCACTGCGTTCGCCCTTAGCGGGCGGAAGAGCAATGTCAGACAGTGTCAGTGGCCTGCGGGCCGCCGGTGCGGAGCCTTCAACTGTCGGAGTCGCACCGGATGAAGAAGGTGCCGCAGATGCAGCGCCACCAGCGTTACCCGCCGACCTCGTTGACCTGCGCGACCGCTTGGGCCGGGACTGGCCAATTGCAGAGCCGTCGGTGTTAGCTGAGCTGGAAACCTCGGGTTGCGCTGAAGGAGTTGCACCATTCGCTGCGCCCTCAACGGCCGCGATCGCAGGCTTTTCACCGATGGAGGCCGCAATCGAGTCAAGCGTCTTACTGACGTCCTGACGGGCTGCCTTCTCCGCGCGCTGCTCGTTGCGTTCCTCACGTGCCTGCTCACGCGACTTGGTCCGGAGTTCGGCAATCACGTCGAGTACAGCACGCCCTTCCTGCGCCTCGGAGTCCGCAGTGGATCCGTGATTACCAGCGTGACCGGTGTTCTCAGGACCGGAGGACTGCTCATTGTCAGAGGCTGAATGGTCCCGATCCCGCGATCCACGGTCGGAACGGCGCGAGCCCCTGCGCCCAGACTTCTGCGAGGCGCCGGTTCCGGAACCCTGCTCCTTGCCTGAGTGGGGGTCAGCCGACTGCAACGCGGTTGGCTCGGAATCCGCCGAGCTGTCTCCCTCGGACTTGGCTGCGTGGGCCGACTTGGCGGCTTCGGCTACCTGTGCGGCGAACGCGATGCGTTGCGCACGCTTCTCGACGTCTCCGGCGCGGTCTGCATCGCTCGCTGGAGCAAGTGATTCCAACTCGCCCTGCGCAACCTGCTCAATCGAGAGCTCGTCAATAATCGGGTGGTCGTCCGGCCACTCGCTCGCGCGGTGCGCGACGTCCGTTTCAGAGTGCGCGCCACAGCCATGGCCGAGCGCAACAACCTTGCCGTCGTCGTCCGACCACGCGTTCGAGCACACGCCAAAGACCTGCCCGAGCGAGCCCTGCAGTTTGACAAGGAACCCACAGGAGCCGCACGAGGCAGCAGACTGCAGCGATCCCGCCGAACGCGGCCCCTGCGAGCCCTCGTACCAACGCTTGGCGGCATCGTCACGACCGGTCTCCGAGAGGATTCGGGCTCGCGCTAGGGCAAGTTCCTCGATCGCAACCCGATCCTCGTCCTCGTTGCCGGTGGCAACATAGCCGGGCACCAGCCGCGGGTCGTCCTCGCGGAACGGCAGAACGTCGCCGGGGCCGATGTCTCCAGGCTGGAGACGCTCCGACCACGGGAGCCACTCGGGCGCCAGGATCGAATGCTCTGAAGGAAGCAGCGCGACCTCGCAGATCGTAGCCACTCGGGCGCGGGGCGCACGTGCGATCGTGACCGACCAGTGCCAGCCAACGTATCCGCGCATGGTGCACTCAAACTTGTGCATCGCGAACCGGTCGCCAAGCATGGTTGCGCCCACGTGTTCACCGACGTCCTGCGCGTGCTCGGCCTCTTCAAGGGCAGCACCGCGTGCAAACTCGATTGCCGCAATCAGCACGGAGTCTGGCTTGATGCGCGGACTCCTGTTGCTCGGAACGGTGGCTGTGGTCATATGTTTCTTACGCCTCGATTGCGTCTGCGATTGCGCGGAGTACGTTCGCGGTCTTTGTAGCGGAGCCCTTGTCCGGATACCGTCCGTTGCGCAGCTGGTTCCCCACGGAATCAAGCAGCTTGATGACGTCTTCTACGACGATCGCCATTTCTTCTGCTGGCTTGCGCTGGGCGCGCGCGACGGATGGAAGCGGTTCAGTGAAGGTCACAGAGAGCGCCTGCGGACCCTTACGTCCGTCAGCTACGCCAAACTCCACGCGGGCGCCCGGCTTGGGCGCTGGGGCTCCCTCGGGGAGGGCAGAAGCGTGCAGAAAGATCTGGTCTCCTTCATCAGTGGTGATGAATCCGAAACCTCGCTCAACGTCAAAAAATTTGACCTTACCGGTGGGCACGTTTACCTCGTGTACTCGACGGAACTCTGCGGCCTGCGCAAACATCCAGGTTGCCGCAAAGAAAGTTCATGAACCTTTAGGATACCTGCGCGGCCATTTCTTTGAACAATCAATACGCGCGTTCTTGCCTCTCAGCGAAACTGCCCGGCGGACTTGCCCACCCACGTAAAGTTGTTTAGATGGGCACTTTCTCGCACTCCATCCGGTCGTTTGACGATCAAGCTCTCGTCGCGCTCCTGACGCGGCGACCAGATTTGGCCTCCCCCTCCCCGGCCAACCTCGTGTCCCTTGCCGCGCGAGCCAGCAACGGGGCGAGCCTTTCGCGCGCACTCGCTTCCCTGAACGCGAGCGCTCTCGAGATCTTGGAGTCAGTGTTTATTCTGCACTCGCTCGGCCGCGGGACCTCGGAGGCGGACCTCCGCTCCGCCGTGCTTGGCGATGGAAGAGAAGGCCACGAGGGCCGAGAGGACAGCACAGGCGTCAACGGTGACAGTTCCGATGCTGCCCAGTTCAGAGCGGAGCTCTCCACGCTCACTTCCCTTGCCCTCCTGTGGTGGGACGAAGACCAGCTGCGGCTCGCACCCGGGCTTGAGGACCTGTTCGAGACGTTTCCGGCCGGCTTCGGCCCGCTCTCCTCAAACGCGGTCGCAACCGACCCCCTGCCCGCGAGCGCACCGGAGTACTCGCGCACTGTACTTAACGCCGTGCTGTGGGGTCCCCCCGTGGCGCGTGTGCCGGCCAACCTTCTGTCTACGCACGCGGCCGCGAACGAACCTCCCACCAATGAGGCGCTACGCTGGCTGCTGCACAACGCGTACCTCGAGCTCCTCGACTCGAGTCACGTCTACATCCCGCGCCAGACTGCGTTCGCTCTGAGGCAGGGCCGCACGCACCGCGGACTGAGTCTGCCTCCGCTGACCGGTCATGCCGCCTCGCTCACGCCAGAGTCCATCCAATCGGAGGCTGCCCGAGCGGCAACCGAGTCGGTTCGCTTAGTAACCGAACTCATTGCGTTGTGGGAGCGGGACCCCGCCCAGTCCCTACGCAACGGTGGCCTGCCAGTGCGCGAACTCAAGCGTGTGGCCAACTCGCTCGACCTGACATCCGAGGATGCGGTGCTCGTGTGCGAGCTGGCGCTTGCCTCGCGTCTCGTGCGGACCTCGGATGATGCGGCGAAGGACTTCTCGCCCACAGTTTCGGCCGACGACTGGCTGGCCCTGGACGTCGAGCACCGCTGGTCCCAGCTGGTGCAGGGCTGGCTGGTGTCTCAGCGGATGCCGTGGCGCATCGGCCAGCTCGACGAGCGCGCCTCCACAATCAATGCCCTGCACCCCGAGGTCCATGAGGCCTGGGTTCCGCGGCTGCGCAACAATGTCCTGTCTGTCCTGAGGGAACACCCGCTGGCCCCGATGACTCCCGAACTCGTGCTCGCCGAGTTGCGCTGGCACGCCCCGCGGGCTGCCATCACCCCCGAGTCCGTGGCAGGCCTGTTCCGTGAGGCCGAGTTCCTCGGTCTCACGGGCGCCGGCGCGCTTCTGCCTGGCACCGATGACGGCCTTGCGGCAGCACTCGCGAATGCCCTGCCCGAGCCCGTGGGCGAGATCTTTGTCCAGGGCGACCTGACCGGCATGGTGCCGGGACGCCCCACACCCCCGCTGGAGGCGCTCCTCGAGTTGTGCGCCGTGGTCGAGTCCCGCGGCGGCGCACTGACCGTGCGCTTCACGCCCGAGTCCATCACGCGCGCTTTCGATGAGGGCATGGGGGCCGCCGAAATTATCGACGAGTTGGGCATGTACTCGGTCACGCCACTGCCCCAGCCCCTCACCTACCTCATTGCCGACGTGGCTAGGAAACACGGAAACGTTCGGGTTGGCGCCATGTCCAGCTATATTCGGATTCACGACGAGGCGGCAGCAGCCGCTATCCTCTCGCTTCCCGCTTTTGCCTCCGTTGGAATATTCGAGATCGCGCCAACGGTTCTGGGAGCCAGCGCCCCCATCACCACGGTCCTGCAGCTTCTCCGAGAGGCGGGCATGGCGCCCGTGGTCGAGTCGCCGGACGGCCAGGTCATCACCGCCGACCGGCAGAGCGAAAAGACACGGGTCTCCACCCGCTCCATCCGCTCGCACCTAGACGTCAACCTCGGGGTATCCACCCCATTCCCCGGTGACGATGCCCTGGGTAAGGTCACATACCTCGGCACTCGCAAGGCGCCCCTCGGAGCCGACTCAGCGCCGCTCGCGGTAGTCGCCCAGTTGCGCGCCGAGCACGAGGCGACGCCCACCCCATCCCCAACACCACCACACGACGGCGTAACGGGCGGTGGGACCCCAGGTGAATCGTCGAAAATCAGTGACTCATCCCCCGACCAAGGCGACGAGCCCTCACTGACCATCGTGCTGCTCCGGGAGGCGATAGCCGACGGATCGCTCGTGACAATTGCGATGGCCGATTCACGCGGCACGCTGACCCACCGCACACTTAAGCCACTTAGGCTCGACTCGGGACGACTGCGCGCGGCAGATCCCGCCCGCGAATCCGAGCTCACCGTGGCGATCCACAGGATCGCGTCTGTAACCCGGCTGAACCAGCCGCACACAACCGAACCACCCGCCGGGAATTGACCGCACACCCATCGCGTTGACATCCAAGGCGTCCCCCACAAGGAGTAAACACATGCCCAACGGGCCACTGATTGTACAGAGCGACAAGTCCCTCCTGCTCGAAGTTGACCACGAGCAAGCGACCGAAGCGCGCCGCGCGATCGCCCCCTTTGCGGAACTCGAACGCGCGCCGGAGCACATCCACACCTACCGGCTCACGCCGCTGGGACTGTGGAATGCGCGCGCCGCGGGACTCGACGCCGAAACCGTGGTCAACGTGCTGATCAACTACTCGCGGTACCCGGTCCCCCACTCCATCCTCGTGGACGTGGCAGAGACCATGTCCCGGTACGGACGCCTACAGCTGACCACCCACCCGACCTACGGGCTCGTGCTGACCACAACGGACAAGGCCGTGCTCGCGGAAGTACTCAAGTCCAAGCGGACCAAGGGGCTCGTTGGCGAACGGATCGACGATTCATCTGTGATCGTGCACCGTTCCGAACGCGGAAACCTCAAGCAGGCGCTCATCAAGTTGGGTTGGCCGGCAGAGGACCTCGCCGGATATGTGGACGGTGAGAAGCACCCCATCGAGATCTCGCCCGTTGACAAGGCCAAGGACAAGCCCTGGACCATGCGCCCGTACCAGATGGGGGCGGTCGAGAACTTCTGGCACGGAGGCTCCGGAGTCGTGGTCCTGCCCTGTGGAGCAGGTAAGACGATCGTGGGCGCGGCCGCCATGGCAAAGTCCAGCACGACCACCCTTATCCTGGTTACCAACTCCGTGTCCGCCCGCCAGTGGCGCGACGAACTAATCCGCCGCACCACCCTGACCGAGGACGAGATCGGCGAGTACTCGGGCACCCGCAAGGAGATCCGGCCCGTCACGATCGCGACCTATCAGGTGCTGACCACCCGGCGAAAGGGCGAGTACACGCACCTCGAGTTGCTGGACGCCCGCGACTGGGGACTCATCATCTACGACGAGGTCCACCTGCTCCCCGCCCCGATCTTCCGCATGACCGCGGACATGCAGGCACGCAGACGACTCGGACTCACCGCAACCCTGGTTCGCGAGGATGGCCGTGAGGACGAGGTGTTCTCCCTCATTGGCCCCAAGAGGTTCGATGCCCCGTGGAAGGACATTGAGGCACAGGGCTACATTGCTCCAGCGGACTGTCAGGAGGTGCGACTGACCCTGTCAGACGCCGACCGCATGACGTACGCGATTGCGGAGCCGGAGGACAAGTACCGTCTGGCAGCCTGCGCCCCAGGGAAGGTTCGAGTCGTGCTCGATCTGGTCAAGAAGCACGAGGGCGAGCCCACTCTGGTAATCGGCCAGTACCTCGACCAGCTCGACGAGCTGGCCAAGGCTCTGGGTGCGGAGGTCATCACAGGCCAGACCCCGGTCAAGGAACGCCAGCGGCTCTACGAGGCCTTCCGCACCGGCGAGGTCACCAAGCTTGTGGTCTCCAAGGTCGCTAACTTCTCCATTGACCTGCCCGAGGCATCCGTGGCGATCCAGGTCTCCGGGTCATTCGGCTCCCGCCAGGAAGAAGCACAGCGCCTCGGCCGCGTCATGCGACCTAAGCAGGACGGTCGCACCGCCCACTTCTACACCGTGGTCACCCGCGACACAGTGGACCAGGAGTTCGCTGCCCACCGCCAGCGCTTCCTGGCGGAGCAGGGATACGCCTACTCGATCATTGATGCTGAGGACGTCTCTGCCTAAACGCGGGACGTACGGCGCGCGTTTGGTTTGGTGTGGAACGCTCCGGATGAAAGCTGACACGATGGCACGGCGCAGGGGGTATTCCCTCACACCGTGTCGTGACTTCATAGTCCTCTGACAAGCCACAACGATTGCCGACACGCAGAGTTCGGCAGTGGGCGAACTTCGCTCTATACCGTTGCGTAGGTCACTCGATGTGGTCAAAGATCAAGGTGTGAATCAATTCGCTGGTGAAGCCCAAGGTCGCGCCTTTGCTACGCGCGTGTCAAGCATCCTGTGTGCACTCTTCCTCGCTCTAGCGACAATGCTGATTGCCGCGCCGCAAGCACGTGCGGAGGAACCCCTCGACCTGCCCTCGCAGGTCTACGACCCACAAGGCGTGCTGTCCAAGCCAGACGTGGTGAAGGACAGGATTGAGAAGCTCAGCACCGAAGAGGGCATTTCGCTGTTTGTGGCCTACGTACCCGACTTTGGATCGTTGACCGTGGACGAATGGGTTAACCAGACCGTAGAAAAGTCGGACTTGCGCACCAACGACGTCCTGCTTGCGGTTGCGACCGACGCGCGCAGGTACCAGTTCTCCGTGTCCAACGACCTCCCCATGAGTGACTCCGAGTACAACGCGGCGCTGAAGGCGATCGAGGCCAACCTCAAGAACGAGAACTGGGATGGCGCGGCACTCGCCGCGGCGGACTCGCTGACCAGCGGCGGGTCCAGTTCCTCCGGCGTCAACGGCACCGGACTACTCGTTGCAGGCCTCGCCGGAGTGGCCGTGGTCGGCGGCATCGCCTACGTGACGACCCGCAAGCGCCGCAACGAGGCCGGCGCGCAGCGAGGCCCGCAGCAGGGCCAACACCCACTCGATTCCCTCTCAACAGACGAGCTCGACAAGCGCGCGTCCCGCTCGCTCGTGGCCATCGATGACGCCATCAAATCATCGGAGCAGGAACTCGGATTTGCTGAGGCACAGTTCGGTCCGGTAGAGGTCGAACCGTTCTCCAAGGCGCTGGACGCGGCAAAGAAGGACGCCAGCGAGGCCTTCAAGATTCGCCAACTCCTCGACGACGCTGATAAGGAAACCGAGCAAGAGGCCAGGCAGATGATGGCGAACATCATCGGGCTCTGCGAACGCGCCGGCAACACCCTCGAGCAGCAGTCGAGTCACTTCAACGAGCTGCGTAACCTCCAGGCAAACGTGGGTAACGTCCTGGAAAGTTCTCTGCGTGAGGCCGACGCTGTTGAGGGTCAGATCCCAGGAGCGCGCTCCGAGATTGATCGCCTCAAGCTGACCTACCCCGAATCCGCACTCGCCTCGGTCTCAGGCAACCCAGACCACGCGCAGTCCCTCATCGCGGGGGCACGTACGGCGATCAAGACAGGACAGGCAAACGTGGAGCAGGACGACCGCGCTGCAGCTGTCCTCCAGTCGCGAGCCGCAAGCGCCGCACTTGAGCAGGCTCGCAAACTGCTGCAGTCAGTCTCCACGGCCGGCACAACCCTTGCGCAGGCAAGCGTCAAACTCGACAACGCAATCGCATCGATCACCTCAGACCTCCAAGACGTTGCGCGTATCGGGGCAGGATCACCCGAGGTCGCAGTTGCAGCGCAGGCGGCGAAGGCAGCAGTAGCACAGGCCAACTCAGCCAAGAACGGCGGCGATCCACTCGCCGCACTCGTTGCACTGGACAACGCCGAGACTAACTTGGACAAGGCCCTCGAACCCGCGCGCGAGCAGGACGAGATCCGCCGCCGCGCCGCCGCCCGATTGGGCGAGCTCATCGGCCGCGCATCCTCAACGGTCCAGGGCACCAACGCCTACATCGAGGCACGCAAGGCCGCCGTCGGTTCCGAGGCACGCACCCGCCTCTCTGAGGCGGTCCGCCATCTAGGCAACGCCCAGCAGCTCGCGAACACCCGCCCGGAGCAGGCACTCAATGCCGCCCAGATGGCACAGAACATGGCCCAGCAAGCACAGCAAATCGCTGAGGAGGACGTCCGCCGATACGACGCCCAGAACCGCAACAACGGCCAGGGTGGTAACAACATGGGCGGCATGGTCCTTGGCGGCATCATTCTTGACCAAATCCTGCGCGGTGGTGGCGGCGGAGGCGGTGGAGGCTTCGGCGGAGGCAGCTCAGGCGGCGGCTTCGGCGGTGGTTGGGGCGGCGGAGGCGGCTTCGGTGGTGGTGGCGGCGGAGGCGGCTTCGGCGGCGGAGGTGGCCGTCGTTCTGGTGGTGGACGCTTCTAACTGGACAGCAGAACCCTCACCCGGCAGCTACCCCAAGAAAAGATGTGGACGCGGCGGACTCGTACAGAAGCTTCGTCCTAGCACCAAGGATTTACTTGCTGTACTGCTTTACAAGACATCCCCGCACGGGGAGCAATCCGATAATCCGGAAGGAAAACCATGGCACAGAAGCAGAGCATCTTCGGACGCATCTCCCAGCTCCTCAAGGCAAACATCAACGCACTCATCGATGGCGCTGAGGACCCAGAGAAGATGATCGACCAACTGGTGCGCGACTACACCAACCAGATCGCCGAGGCAGAGCAGGCGATCGCAACCACGATCGGGAATCTCCGCCTTGCTGAGCAGGACTACAACGAGGATGTCAACGCAGTGAAGGAGTGGGGCCAGAAGGCCCTCGCCGCTTCACAGCGCGGCGACTCCTTCCGTTCCCAGGGCAACACCACCGAGGCTGATCGCTTTGACAACCTGGCCAAGGTTGCTCTGGAGCGCCAGGTCCAGGCAGAGTCCGAGGTCAAGACCGCGCAGCCAATGATCGACTCGCAGCGCGACACGGTTGAGAAGCTCAAGATGGGCCTCGGCCAGATGAAGGAGAAGTTGAACGAGCTCAAGAACAAGCGCGACTCGCTCGTAGCACGCGACAAGTCCGCCAAGGCTCAGCAGCAAGTTCAGTCCGCTATCTCGAACATCAATGTCCTCGACCCAACCTCTGAGATCTCACGCTTCGAGGAGCGTGTGCGCCGCGAGGAGGCCAAGGCACTCGGACAGCAGGAGATCGCAGCGTCTTCCATTGAGGCTCAGTTCAAGGACCTCGAGGTCTCCGCAGAGAGCATCGAGGTGGAGAACCGACTCGCCGCTCTGAAGGCCGGCAACCGTGCCGCCCCTGAGATCGAGTCGACCTACGTTACCGAGCACTGATGCGGTGGTGATCACCCGTTCACAGGGTGATTGAGAGCAACTCGAGGGGTGTTTCGTGGCCAACTTGGTCACGAAACACCCCTTTCTCGTCCCACCGGCAATAAAGTGGGAGGCATGTCTAATGAAATATCGCGGTCAGGCCGCAAGACTTACTTGCTGGTCGATGGGGAGAACATCGACGCAACCCTTGGTCTTAACGTCCTGGGACACCGACCTAACCCGGACGAGCGCCCACGCTGGGATCGCATCGCCGAATTTACTGCTGAAGTTTTCAACCAGCCCGTCACATCACTTTTCTTCCTCAACGCCTCGTCTGGTCAGATGCCAATGCCTTTCGTGCAGGCGCTTCTTGCCATGAACTACCGCCCCATTCCACTTTCTGGCACTGCCCAGGAAAAGGTTGTGGACATGGGTATTCAGGCAATGCTCGAGGCAATCGGCGAGGGCGACGGAGACGTCCTTCTCGCAAGCCACGACGGTGACTTCATCCCGCAGATCGAGGCACTCCTGGACCGGGGACACCGCGTAGGCCTTCTCTGCTTCCGCGAGTTCGTCAACGCTCAGATGGCTGCACTCGAGGAGAAGGGGCTGCGCTTCTACGACCTCGAGGACAACGTTGGCGCTTTCAACACGATCCTGCCTCGCGTTCGGATCATCCCAATCCACGAGTTCAACCCGCTGCGCTACATCTAGCACGCAGAGTTTGGCAGTCGAGCAGTTCGCAGTTCTGCCGTATTACCTCATCCGAGTGGGTGGGCCCAAGCACAGGGTCCACCCACTTGCTTTTTCGCCCCGCTCCCCCCAGCCTTCACTCAGTCACTATCCAGAAAACTGATGCATGCTAGTTGTATGGGAACTCCAGAGGCACGTCTAGTTATCGTTGATGATGAACCAAACATCCGTGAGCTGCTTTCGACCTCGCTGCGTTTTGCTGGCTTTGAAGTGTTCGCTGCTGACGATGGTCAGAGCGCGCTAGAACTCATCACCAACATGCAGCCTGACCTGATCGTCTTAGACGTCATGCTGCCGGATATGGACGGTTTCACTGTAACCCGGCGCCTCCGCGAGCGCGGAATCCACACCCCTGTACTGTTCCTTACCGCGCGTGACGACACCGCAGATAAGATCAGCGGGCTCACCGTGGGCGGTGACGACTACGTGACCAAGCCTTTCTCCCTTGAGGAGGTAGTGGCTCGCATCCGCGCAGTCCTCCGCAGGACCCGCCAGGTCGAGGAGTCCGACGCGATCCTCCGTTTTGCTGACATCGAGCTCGACGACGACTCGCACGAGGTACGCCGCGCCGGAGTGGTCATTGACCTGTCCCCCACGGAGTTTAAACTCTTGCGCTACCTCATGCTCAACGCCGGTCGTGTGCTGTCTAAGACGCAGATTCTCGATCACGTGTGGGACTACGACTGGGGTGGTGACGCCAACATTGTGGAGTCGTACATCTCGTACCTGCGCCGCAAGATCGACAACCTCGTTGGACTCGACGGACGGCCGGTGGAACCACTGATCACCACCAAGCGCGGAATCGGTTACCTCCTGCGAAAGCCAACCTCAAGATAGCGCCATGACTCTTCCTTCGACCCACCCATATACTCCGGCGGGTTCGAGTGAGTTCGAGGACGGCGAGCTTGCGGGCCCTGTGCGTTCCTACTTTGCTCGCTTGTCACTCCGCACCCGCCTGACCGCGACCGTGGTCATAGTCTTGCTCATTGGACTCGCCATCGCGTCCCTGCTGACTACCACGCTGCTCAAGAGCTACTTGATCAGGCAGGTGGATGATGACCTCACCACCACCTACTCAGCGATCTCGAGCCAACTGATCGCAGAGCAAGGCTCGTCCTCGTTCCTGCCAAGCGACTACTACCTCCAGTTCAAGTTGTTCGGCGGCGAGACCAAGGCCTGGTACATGAACTCGACGATCGAGAACCATTCCCTTCCCGACCTTTCCGCCTACATCACGACCGGCCCAGGGCCATCGAATGCCCCGTCAGCTCCGTTCACTACCAAGGCCGTCCTCAATGACACGGAGTGGCGGGTCCTGTACCGGCAGGTAGCGACGCAGGGCCAGGGCACCATCGGGGAAGCCTACGTGGCGCTACCGCTGACTGACACCTACGCGATCATCGACCAAATCCAACGCGTTCTCCTACTTTCCGGCCTCTTCATCGCGGGAATCGGTGGCTCGGTTGGGCTCTATGCCGTGGGTCGCTCGTTGCGGCCGCTCCAGAACATTGAGAAGACTGCTGCGCAGATTGCGCAGGGAGATCTTTCACGACGAGTCCCTCAAGCGCCGTCGTCCACTGAAGTTGGCAGTTTGGCTAAGTCACTCAACACAATGCTCGAGCGCCTTGAGCACTCGTTCTCCGCTCAGGAGGCATCGGAGCGCAGAATGCGACAGTTTGTCTCCGACGCTTCGCACGAGTTGCGCACGCCGCTCGCCACGATCCGTGGATACGGTGAGTTGTACCGCATGGGTGCGTTAAAGGACGCTGACGCTATGGACGACACAATGCGCCGCATTGAGGACTCTGCCAGCCGCATGGGGAACCTCGTAGAGGACCTTCTACATCTTGCGCGTCTCGACGAGCGTAAGGCGATGAAGTCTGAGCAAGTCGACCTGGCGGTTCTCGCCCTCGACGCAGTGAGCGACCTGAAGGCTCTCGACCCTAGCCGCGCCCCTCGCATCACGGAACTCGTGCCCGGCGTTCCTGCCCGTACAACCTCCGTCACGGGCGATGAGGACAAGCTCCGTCAGGTGTTTGCCAACCTCGTGGGCAACGTCTACCGGCACACGCCTGAGGGCTCCCCCGTAGAGATCGCCCTGGGCACGTTAACTGCTCCCCCACACGATCTCGGGCGCAAGCCTGACAGTGGGGTGGCGGCTCCGCTTCCACCCGAGAATGCCACCGGAAATGGTCAGGCCAACCGCGAGATTGTGGTGGTTGAGGTACGCGACCACGGCCCGGGCATCAGCTCCGAGCACGCGGACCGCGTGTTCGAACGGTTCTATCGGGTTGATTCCTCGCGCAACCGAAAGTCTGGCGGTTCCGGGCTCGGCCTAGCAATCGTCTCGGCGATCCTGCACGCCCACAATGGCACCGTGCGCGTCTTCGAGACTCCTGGTGGCGGTCTCACAGTACGACTGGAGATACCCGCGAGTGCAATTACACCCCTCTGACCTGCACAGGCGCGTGCTCGCAGAAAGGTGACGTACGGATCTCCCACTGAGGTAGCGACATTAGCTGTTGGGAGGACTACGATAACTCTCTGGGTCAATACGCAGCGGCGTTCAGCCACTGGACGGTAAAGGTGTGTTTCTACGCGCACCTTGCTAGATTGGCCAGATAACCGTCCGTCAAAAGGAACACGATGTTTGCGCAGACTACTGAGGCTCCTCAGTGGCTCCTATCCTCTTGGATTCGAAGTTGTCAGGCGGCGGGCGCTACCGCAAATGAGCCCGAGCTCGTAGCTATTTGCCGGGGTCTCTTGAATCGCTGGAGCGAGGAAGATCGCACCTACCACGGGCTCAAGCACCTAGTTGACGTACTGTCGCACGTTGACGAACTCGCTGAAGAAGCGGCCGATCCCGACCTTGTACGGCTTGCCGCGTGGTACCACGGTGCTGTCTTCTCTGCGGCTGCAAAGGTTGCGTACGCAAACGCCGCCGGTGAGGACGAGGAAGCAAGCGCCGCACTAGCTCGCAAGCAACTCCTGGAGATCGGTGTTCCTGAGGAACGAGTCGAGAAGGTCGCAAGTATGGTGACCAAGCTCGTCCGGCACAAGGCTGTGAAGGCAGATACGGACTGCGCTGTGCTCGTTGACGCGGATCTGGCCATCCTCAAGTCCGACCCTCAGCGTTACAAGTTGTACCTCAAGGCAATCCGCGACGAGTACGCACACATTCCGCCGATCGACTTTGTTCGTGCTCGGCTACGCATCGTCACCAAACTCCTTGAGCGGGATCAACTCTTTTCCACGGCTGCGTCGCACGCATGGGAGGACCCTGCACGCCAAAACCTCGTGGCAGAGCAGGCACGACTGGTCAAGGAACTCAAGAAGCTCGAAGACTCCCAAGAATCCGTTGGGGAGCCTGAGGAAAAGTAGTTCACCCTGCAGTGGAAGCGCGCGCCAAATAGGCTCACAGTTGTCCACAGCCACTCATTCACCTGGGGAAGCCCTGGTTGTCCACAACGGCGACCGGGGCTTCTGCCTTCCCTAGGAAGACTTCCATAGCGTTGGCGAGTCAACCCGCACCACCAACCGAAGGGAAGTTTCCATGTCCTCATTCTCCGTAGACACCGCCCAAGTAAGCGCAGCAAGCGCCAACGTCCGCCGCTCAGTCGACTCCATTCGCTCCGAGGTATCCGCAATGATGGCCCACCTGACCAACCTCCAGAGCTCTTGGAAGGGCGACGCAGCAGTCCAGTTCCAGGGCGTGGCCACCAACTGGCGGAACACTCAGGGACAGGTCGAGACCGCCCTCGAATCGATTAACCGCGCACTGGACGCAACCGCAAACACCTACCTCGATGCAGAGTCCAACGTCCGCGGTTTCTTCCGCGCCTGACGATCCCCCTACTCCCCTCGCACAACTCCACGCGCGCAACGCAGAGGCGGCCCCCGGAAATCTCCGGGGGCCGCCTCTGCGTGAAATAAGCTACGAGCTCGGGCTAGATCAGAAGCCCATGTCGCCCATGCCAGCGCCCTCAGGCATTGCTGGAGCCTTCTCAGGCTTGTCAGCAACGATTGCCTCAGTGGTGAGGAACAGAGCGGCGATCGAGGCAGCGTTCTGCAGAGCGGAACGGGTTACCTTGACTGGGTCGTTGACGCCAGCTGCAAGCAGGTCCTCGTAGACGCCGGTTGCGGCGTTGAGGCCCTGGCCTGAAGGAAGCGAACGAACCTTCTCAGCCACAACTCCACCTTCGAGACCAGCGTTGATCGCGATCTGCTTGAGTGGGGCGTCGATTGCCGCGCGAACAATGGCTGCACCGGTAGCCTCGTCACCTTCAAGGGCGGTCAGAGCCTCGGTCGCGAATGCCTTTGCGCCAGCCTGGATCAGGGCAACGCCACCACCGGCGACGATTCCCTCTTCAACGGCAGCCTTTGCGTTACGGACTGCGTCCTCGATGCGGTGCTTGCGCTCCTTGAGCTCAACCTCGGTTGCTGCGCCAGCCTTGATGACTGCAACACCGCCGGCGAGCTTAGCGAGGCGCTCCTGGAGCTTCTCGCGGTCGTAGTCGGAGTCCGACTTCTCGATCTCGGAGCGGATCTGCTTGACGCGGCCAGCGAGCTGGTCTGCGTCGCCTGCACCCTCGACGATGGTGGTCTCGTCCTTGGTGACTACGACCTTGCGAGCCTGGCCGAGCAGGTCGAGGGTTGCGGTCTCAAGCTTGAGTCCAACGGTCTCGGAGATGACCTGACCACCGGTGAGGATTGCGATGTCCTGCAGGATGGCCTTGCGGCGGTCACCGAAGCCAGGAGCCTTGACGGCAACCGACTTGAAGGTGCCACGGATCTTGTTGAGCACGAGGGTAGCGAGTGCTTCGCCCTCTACGTCCTCGGCGATGATGAGCAGCGAACGACCCTGCTTCATGACCTGGTCGAGGAGTGGGAGCAGGTCCTTGACGTTAGCGATCTTGGACTCGACGAGTAGGATGTATGGGTCCTCGAGGACTGCTTCCTGGCGCTCTGGGTCGGTCTCGAAGTAGCGTGCAAGGAAGCCCTTGTCGAAGCGCATACCCTCGGTGAGCTCGAGCTCAAGGCCGAAGGTGTTCGACTCCTCAACGGTGATGACACCTTCCTTGCCAACCTTGTCGAGAGCCTCGGCGATGAGCTCACCAATCTGGCGGTCACCGGCGGAGATTGCGGCGGTTGCTGCGATCTCTTCCTTGGTCTCGATCTCCTTGGCTGCTGCGTGCAGCTCGGTGGTTACAGCAGCTACAGCAGTCTCAATACCACGCTTCAGCGCGATTGGGTTGGAGCCTGCGGCAACGTTACGAAGTCCTTCGCGAACGAGTGCCTGAGCAAGAACGGTCGCGGTGGTCGTACCGTCACCCGCGACGTCGTCAGTCTTCTTGGCAACTTCCTTGACGAGCTCGGCACCGATCTTCTCGAAAGGCTCCTCAAGTTCGATCTCCTTAGCGATGGACACACCATCGTTAGTGATCGTTGGGGCGCCCCACTTCTTGTCGAGAACGACGTTACGGCCCTTTGGGCCAAGGGTGACCTTCACGGTGTCAGCGAGGACGTTAAGTCCACGCTCCATGCCGCGACGAGCTTCCTCGTTGAAAGCAATAAGCTTTGCCATTGTGGGAAAATCCTCCGCTTGTGGCTGGTGGTGGTTTGCGATGCCCGCGACGGACGAAGACTACTCAGCAGTTCATGTCACTGATGGGCAGCTTCTCACCGGCAAACCGAAGTTTGTTGTCACTCTAACCATGAGAGTGCTAACTCCATTATTGGCACTCTCCCCCATCGAGTGCAAGAAGCGAGGTGGCGGGAACGCCAGATTTCGCTGTCGGCATTTCGCTGTCGGCACGCCCCAGAAAAGGATCACCGGGGGAAACTCCCCCCAAAGGCTGATGAACTGGATATTTACCTGTTGCTAGATTTGCCCTATGCCTGTGCCCTCCGCCCCGAAGACGCCGCCAGTTCAGCCGAATCCGCCAGAACCTAGCCCCGCTGCCGCCCTCCCACTGAGCACCGCCAGCAAATCGTGGCGCTTCGCGGGAGCGCTCGTTGGACTTTTCATCCTGAGTATCGGTCAGGTCATCAGCACCAACGATTGGTACCCGCTCGGCTCGCTCTCTCAGTACTCGTACGGACGCCCGCTGAATGCTCCCACCAAGGCAATCCGGATCATTGCCACCACCACGGATGGTGAGGAAATGCGCGTTCCTCTGAACCCCAAGGGCGTAGGCGTGGGTCGTGCGGAGATTGAGGGTCAGGTGACCGAGATCCTAGCCGACCCGTCGCGACTCGAGGGCATAGCTCGAGCTTGGCATGGCCTCCACCCGCATCGGCCACAGTTCGTCCAGCTGCGTATGGAGCGCACAATCTCCTACATCGAGAACGGCAAGCCCACTGGAGAGTATGACGTCGAGTTCCTCACCGAATGGACCGTCAAGGGGAACTACGGAGAGCAACCATGAGCAACACAGAACTCACACAGCAAGACGTGAGTGAATCGTCGAGAATCAGGCGCGCAGCAGGCAGGTTTATAGGCTGGGCCTTTCCCGAGGTGCCACTCGCCAGAGTGGCCGTCTTCCGGGTCTTGATCTACGGGTTTGTCATCTGGGACGTCCTGTACCTGACCAACGACGTCATCCCACACGGCTACGCGCCGGAACTCTACGACCCCACGTGGATCGGCCGCAACCTGCCGTTCCCGGAGCCGAGCGTCCTCTCGGCGACCATCATGCAGTGGGCGTTGATCGTATTCTGCCTGCTCGCCATGGCAAACGTGCTGCCCCGCATCGCAGGGTGGGCTGTGGCCGTACTGTTCCTGGCGTGGATGGCCAACTCGCAGGGATTCTCGTACGTCTCGCACGACCACATGGCACTCCAGGTCACCACATGGGTTCTGCCCACCGTGGGCGCGGCAGGATTCTTTGACCGCCGCGAATCACAGGCCGCCGGCTGGGAGCTACGCGTCACCCAGGTGTGCACGGTGCTGACGTACTTTGGCTCGGTGTTCTCGAAGATCTTCACCAACGGCTCGCTCTGGGCTTGGCCCAACTCCGCCGTATTTACCTGGGCGTTTATGCGCCGCGGCTCCGTGCTGGTGACGTGGACCCTCGAGTACCCCGCACTGCTCAAGGTCGCGCAGTGGGGGCTCTACCTCATCGAGATCTTCTCCGTGGCAGTGTTCTGGATGAAGGGGAAGTGGCAGTACGCCTTCATCTGCCTGTTCTTCCTCTTCCACACCGCAACGTTCTTTGCGCTGGGCATCCACTTCCTGCCAACTGTTGTGTGCTGGTTCGCTTTCTTCCCGCTCGAAAAGATGCCACCGTTCCTCAAGAACGTGTGGGGCCGAGTGCGTGGAGTCAGCCGATAGCCCAGAACACGTCCGTGATGTTCTGCTCTGGGTCGCCGCCCGGTTCGGTCACGTACTGCTCCCAGGAGACCGTGCCGGGAGTGTAGCCGTTGTTCACAAGCCAGGAACGGATGTGTGAGTACACCGCGGGGAGCTGCTCGTAGGACCCGCGGAAGCGCACCTTGGCGGCTGGACCTCCGGGAAGTGCGAACGCCACGACCTCGCCGTCATCTGACACTGGCCCCGCAACAGGTACTGCGGCACCCAGTTCAATGGTGGCTGTAGGGGCACAGAACGAGATGCCCATGGGTGCGCCAGCTGGGGCAATCCCGCGCGCGCCCAGCGACCCAAAAAGGAGAGGGTAGGCACGGCCATAGAAAGCGGGGATCTTGTCTACCTCAACTACGGCGCGCACCATTGCGACGTCCTGCGCGGAACCAATCACGACCTGAGGCTCAGGAAAGCCCTGACCTCCAGAAACAGCTGGCATGCCAAACCCCTTACGAATCGACCGATCTGACCCCATTAGGGTAACCAGACACTGTGACATCGCACGAGGTCAAGAGCGAAAAAACGGCCAAAGACACCCTCAAGGCCCGAATTTCACCCGCCCTGGCGCTCGACATGAGCTGCTGGCCGGTTTTAGTCAAACTCCGACGTACGGAACCGGTTCGTGGAAGACCTCTTTGAGGACTCGCTGCGCGGCAAACTTGCCGGAGAGGCCATGCACGCCAGGCCCTGGTGGAGTCGACGATGAGCACAGGTACGCGCCCGGAACCCCCAGCGAGTACGGATTGATCCGCGCTGTGGGCCGCGCAAACATCTGCCACAGGGTGGCTGCGCCCCCCGCAATGTCCCCGCCGATGTAGTTGATGTTGTGCTCCGCCATCTGCGATGCCGGAGTGGAATGACTCGCGACGATTGTGTCCCGGAATCCCGGAGCGAACCGTTCGATCTGGCGCACGATTGCCTCGGTTGCATCCACCGGTGATCCCGCTGGAACGTGTGCGTAGGTCCACAAGGGCCGATATCCGTCGACCACGCGGGTCTCGTCCACGACGCCTGGGTCACTGAGGAGGACGACCGGCTGTTCGGCGAGTTTCCCTCGTGCGATCTGTGCTTCCGCGCGCGCGAGCTCGGCCCGCGTCCCACCAATGTGGACTGTTCCTGCGCGGCCGATCTCCGCGACCTTCCATGGGACCGGCTCAGAGAGCACGAAGTCGACCTTAGCGGCAGCGCTTCCGTACTTGAACTTGCGCAGATCTCCCGCAAGGTCGTCCGGAATCGACGTGCCGAGGATTTCGAGGGCGCCGCGCGGTGTCGTATCGAACAGGTACGCCTGCGCGGAGGGCAGATCCGCGCGCGATTTTACGTCGTGGCCAGTTAGCACCTCCCCGCCGTGTGCAACCAGATCGCGGTAGAGGGCGTCGGTGATGCTGCCGGTTCCACCCCGTGGAATGGGCCAGCCGTGCGAGTGTGCGAGAGCGCCCAGCATAAGCGCCGTGCCAGCGGCCGCGAAGCTCGGCATGGGGCCGATAGCGTGGGCCGCTACGCCCGAAAGAAGCGCCGGCGCCACGTCCCCCGTGAAACGCCGGTTCCACAGCCGCGTGCCCTGTTCAAGGGCCGCTAAGCCAAAACGTGCCATGCCATAGAACTCCCGCAGCATGTGCGGGGTGATCGACCTTTTGTCTCCGAGAGCAGCGGCGATAACTGCGTCGGGGTGCTCTGCCAAAGGGCCAAGGAGTGCCTTCCATGCAGCGCCGTCGGCGCCGAGCCCCTCGGCGGTGCGATCGATGTCACGGTAGGCGAGGCCGGCCCTATCCAGGGTGACGGGCTGCGCGTATTGCACCTCCGGCTCGAGGAGCTCAACACCGCGCGAGGCTAGGTCAAATTCGCGGAAGAACGGGGACGCGACACCCATAGGATGGACTGCGGAGCAGATGTCATGGACGATTCCCGTGCGAAGGCCCAGGTCCGCAGTGCGAGCGCCGCCGCCAATTGTCTCGTTGCGTTCCAGCACTCTCACCGAGAGGCCGGCCCGCGCGATCGTCACCGCAGCGGCAAGGCCGTTGGGTCCGCTTCCAACAACTACGACGTCGCATTCAACGCTCACGGGCTCTCCATCTGCACTAGGTTCCACCACGATAGCGCGCCAGAACCCCAGACCTGCCAAGGGCTGGAGTGCACGCAACATGACGAAGCCCAGCATATGTCACGCACATGCTGGGCTTAGTCGTCACAGCGAGACCGCGTTGAGTGGCCCCGAAGTTCGGCGGTTAAGACGATTACAGCGGGCGAACCTGCTCAGCCTGTGGGCCCTTCGCACCTTGGCCAACCTCAAACTCAACAGCCTGGCCCTCGTCGAGAGTGCGGTAGCCATCGGTCTGGATTGCGCTGAAGTGAACGAACAGATCCTGGTCACCCGATTCTGGGGTGATGAATCCGAAACCCTTTTCAGAGTTGAACCACTTGACGGTTCCCTGTGCCATGAATTGCTCCTTGCGTAATGCGGGGTTCTTCACGTCGTGGAAGCCCCGACCAGCAAGGTCATGGCTCCGGTGACTCACACTGAGCCTAGTAGGTGCGCGCCCCGATGAAAAGGGGGAAACCGCACCTTGTTACCAATTTGTGTTATCGGAGGACGACAGAGACGTCCGCGCGCAGCGTATCCGCGCTCACGACCTGTGGGATATCGAGAAGCTCTGCAACGCGCTCCGCGGTTGCCTTGTTATCAGCGCCCTTGTAATAGACCACCGAGGCGGTCGGCTTTTCGCCCTGATCAAAGTTGGCGGCTTCAACGGAGGTAAAGCCGTCCGTAGTGAGTTTCTCGGCGCCTCGCGCTGCCGCTCCCGTGACGGTCGATGCGTTGACCACCCGGACGCTTACGTTGCGGTTGATCTCAGCCGGAGCGTCTTCGGTGGGCTCATCCGATGGTTCCTCGGATGCGTCGGTTCCGCCTTCGGTTCCACCATCCGTAGTGGCACCATCTGTGGCCCCGTCACCCTCGGCGTCAGTTCCGTCGTCCGTGGCTCCTGCTTCAGGGTCCTCCGAACTGCCGTCGCTCTCGCCGGCGTCGTTGGTGCCGCCAGAGGTTACTTGGTCGATAAGGTCCCCGACCTTGGAGTCTGGCACCTGCATCAGGTAGTTGATTGCGCCGAGCCCGAGAGCGAACGTGATTGCGAAGACCGCGAGGAACGGCCACAGGCTGCTCCACGTGCTCCTCCCTGCACGGTGAACACCGGCACGCTCGATAGCGCCGTTGGGCAGGTTGAACTCGTCCGCTGGGTACTCAGGCTTCCTCTTACTCACGGCCTAAGAATATCCACAACCCAATCGAAAACGGCAACGCTTCACCAACTTTCCACGAGATCACCGGTCACACTCCGGTGGCCAGGCATTCTGCGGCATTCCGCGCGCTGCGCGTGGCCAGGGTGGTTGCGCGGGCCATATGCAGCGTGCTCATCGCCCTCGCGATGACTCGTCACGCCCAGTCACGCCCTCGAGTCCGCGCACGGTACGCGAGCACCTTGGCCACTGTTGCGGGGGCGTACTGCGCTGCCTGGGGAGTCCGCACGAGGGCAGCCAGTCGCAGGTAATACTGCGTGGGAGGCATCTGCAGTTCGATGCCTATCGCCCGTTCCTTGATGGCTGTCTTCTTCCACAGCCGGCTCTCGAAGTCGAGGATTGCGCGATCAAGATCGCTCAGTTGGTCAACATCCGCGGGCGAGGGCACGTGAGTGTCTGGTTCCGGCTCGTGCTCGGGACGTGCATCAGAGTCTAGTTCTGCAGCTGGTTCTGCAGCTTGTTCGACGTCCAGATCCGCGCCCACATCCCAGGGCTCGCATTGCGCGCCTTCCGCTGGCTCTGGTTCGCTCGCCGTACTTTCCCTGGTGTCCTTCGTGTTGCTCACCCTTCAACGGTAACCTCATTGGGTGGCTTCCCCTGAATCGCGCAACCCTGGCAAACTCCAAGACGTTCCAGACCTCGACTGGCTCCTCAATGAGCAGGGAGTCTCTCCCACCTGGTCCGAAGCGCTGGCCCCCGTTGCCGGCGAGATCCGCAGGCTCATGGAGAGCCTGTATCCCGGGCCTGCTGAGGCGCCGACTCTCCCCTCACGCGATAACGCCCTGCGCGCATTTCACTCCGACTTCTCCCGGATCCGCGTGGTGATCGTGGGACAGGACCCCTATCCCACGCCCGGAGACGCTGTGGGACTGTCGTTTTCGGTCGCCCCACACTCCCGAGTTCCTCGATCCCTCACCAACATTTTTGCCGAGCTCCACGACGACCTTGGCCTTGCCACCCCCGCGAACGGAGATCTCAGCGCTTGGGCCCAGCAGGGCGTCCTGCTCCTCAACCGCGTCCTGACTGTGCCTGCAGGGCAGGCCGGCGGACACCGCCGTCTTGGCTGGGAGGGCGTCACGGACGCCGCGCTGCGCGCGCTCGCCGCTCGTCCACAGCCGCCCGTGGTGGTCCTGTGGGGCAATGACGCAGCCAAGCTGCTCCCCCTTATTCACGACGATTCTCTCGCCATTTTGTCCCCGCACCCCAGTCCGCTCTCTGCTCGCCGGGGATTCTTCGGGTCCAAGCCCTTCTCTCGGATCAACGAGATTCTTCTGTCGCGGGGAGAGGAACCCATCGATTGGACGCTCCCGCCTGCACGCGGCGCAGAAGCAGGTGGGACGCTGTTCTAGGTCGAGGGCGAGGAGCGTTTCACGGGCGCCGCACGCCACTTCGCCTTGCGGGTAGTTGCGGACGCGGACGTACGATGTTCCAGTGACTCTTCATCCTCAGACAACCGAAGACAGCCGTTCCGCGCCGCGCTGGGAGTCGTACGTGGCAATCGGAGACTCATTCTCCGAGGGCCTGTGGGACATTTCCCCCGTCGATCCCGAGAAGTGTCGTGGCTGGGCGGACCTCCTCGCAATGACCCTTTCCACTCGCCGGCAGGCCGCAGGTGAGTCTCCGCTTCGCTACGCAAACCTTGCCATCAGGGGCAAGCAGTTGGGCCCCATCATCGCAGAGCAGCTTGACGCCGCGATCGACATGAAGCCCGACCTCATCTCGATCATTGGCGGCGGGAACGACATCCTCCGCCCGCACGTCGACATCGACTCGATTGCGGCTCAGCTGGACCACGCCGTTGCCCGGGCGCGTGCAGCCGGAATCGACGTGCTCATGGGCACGGGTACCGACTTTGGCGGCCAAGGCTCGCTTGCGCTGACACGCTCCCGCGTAGCCCTGTACAACGCCCACATCTGGTCGATCGCGCAGCGCCGCGGTGCGTACGTCAAGGACATGTGGGGAACCCGCTCGGTCGCGGACCCACGCCTGTGGGCAGACGACCGCATCCACCTGACCACTCAGGGCCACCAGCTCGTGGCAGACATCGCGCTCGTGGGTCTGGGGCTGCGCCCGGAGAATCCCCGATACGCACAGCCACTCGACCCGAGCCCCGTTGCGTCCCTGGCCGATCGCACCCGCGGCAACATCGACTGGGCCAAGGTGCACGTGGGGCCGTGGATCAAGCGCCGCCTGACGGGTACGTCCTCCGGAGACAACCGCACGGCCAAATACCCCACGCTGGAAGAGGTTCGTTAGGAGAAGGGGTTGGGTGGGCGTGGAATGTCGAAGGCTCCTACCGCCACTCCACCTTTGGCCGTGCACTAACCTACGCGAGTGCCGCTCAGCGGCGGTGAGCGCCGTCCCCGCGCGACGGCACTCGCTGCAGGTGCACGGCACTCACGCGAAAGCCCCTGATCACCATGGTGATCAGGGGCTTTACTAGAGCCGCTTATCGGATTCGAACCGATGACCCTCGCATTACAAGTGCGATGCTCTGGCCAACTGAGCTAAAGCGGCGTGCTCTCGCGAACTCGACGAGTGCGAGTTATAGATTAACCAGAAGTTGCCATGGTTAGGAAATCGCGGGCCCCCAACCCGGAGGCGGACGGGCCGTACCGGCACCATGCAGCCACACCACGAAACCACCGTGAGTACAATGCGGGGCCGCGCCAGACGAGTTGTCCGGCGCGGCCCCGCATCAACTTCAGTGCTGGTCAGCCGGCCGCAATGGCCTCGTCAAGCCCTGCCTTGAATCCTTCGACATCGGTCCAGTTGATGTCCCAACGCTCACCGTTGAGGAAGAGCGCGGGGGTTCCGAAGTTGCCGTCGGCGTCGCGGAGCTTCTCGTTGTTGAGCGTGATGTTGGACGCGGCTTGCATGAAGCGCTCGTACTTGCCGGAGACCGCCTCGGAGATCTGCTCGTCAGTGGCGCCGGCAGCCTTCATGGCCTCTTTCATGGCGGTCTGTGACATGCCCGAGGCATTCTGCTGAGCAAACGCGGTCTGCGCGAACTTCATAGCAGCCTCTGGGTTGGAGTCGAGGAGTGCGACGAACGCGGAGCCGATCGTCACCGAGTGCTGCGAGCCGAGGATCGCAATTGGGTGGATACGGTACGCGAATTCACCTGTGTTGGCCTTTTCTACAAGCCATTCGGAGTTGAGTGCCTCGAAGTCTGCGCAGTGTGAGCACATGAAGTCGAGGTACAGGTCCAGGACTGGCACATCCGTGGGTGTAGTGCTCGTGGTCTTGCCAGCAAAGAACGTGAACCCACCTGAAGCATCCGAGGATGCCGGGACCTCTACATCAGAGGGGAAGGAGGTGACCGTTGGGTCAATGGGTTGCTTTTCCTGGCGCAGGATGAAGAAGGCCAAGAGCGCTACGACGACTACGCCAGCAATGACGCCGAGCAGAATGATCATGCGCGAACGCTGTTCGCGGCGCTCCTGTTCCCTTTGGATTTTGAGCGCGCGCTCGCGCGCTGCATCGCGACGAGCGGACTTACTCAGTCCGTCATTCTGGTTGGTCATAGTGTCCCTTTACGTTGTGTGACGATCCGGTGCGGTATGGTCCGCCGACCGTGTCCAATACAGCAGGTTTATCTCGCGACTACATTATGCGTGAAAACTGGGCGGTTCCTGAAGTGGCGCCCAGAGAGTTTCAGCCCCCATGGCCAACTGAAGTGCCACCAGTGTTATGACTGCCAAAAGGAGCAGCGCCACGATGAGTGTTGCCACTTTGCCTGGGAAAAGCGCTTGGACGGTGACCCGGCCGCCAACACGCGTGTGGTGAGTTACCGGCCCGAACCACACCATGAGGATGGCTGCGAGCGCCGCAACCGCCACAACGCCCTGGGTTGCCAGCAGTTCGTTGCTGGGGTTGTTGATGCTCGCCGCCCCTTGGACGGTCCACAGGAGCACCCCTCCGACCACGATGAAAGTACCCGCCGCTATGAGGAGGCTCGGAATGAGCCCCACAAACGCGCGCACGAAGTTCCAGGGCACGGCGAATCCCGCGCGCAGCCCGTCGCGCTTGGAGATCCCCTTGTACTCACGGCGTTCGTGGAAGCTGTCCCACGCAACGCCGACGGTCCGGAACACGATGAGGACCGCCACGAGCACCGCGCCCGCATAAGCCGGGACGAGCATCGCGGCTGCAGCAACAGCAAACAACCCGAGCGTCATGATCAGCGATCGGGTGGGCGGCTCGGGGCGCCTATAGCCCTCGTACTCGGGTTCCAACTCCCCCATCTCGAAGGGGCCGAGTGGGTCCCAGCCGCCCACATCCTGCGATTGTGGGGCACCGTACGGATCCGGCTGGTAGGAGGGCGGCCCGGGAACGGGGGCCAGCACTTGCGTCTGGTTCCAGTCCTGCGCGCCCTGTGCCGCGGGCATGACCCGCGTGGAACCAGCCGCATCGAGGACCTGCGTGGCTGGGTCGCCACCTGGTTGCGTCAGGCGTGGCGCCACTCGCGTGGCGTCGGTGTCGGGGAGGCCCGCCCCAAGACCTTGATACTCGACGATCTGGGTTGCGTTCCAGGTGCCCTCGTCCGGTTCGTGGAAGGGCGCGGATGCGTCGGGATTTTCCGCAGCATCGCGTAGTTCCTCAAGAACCTCGACCGGGTGCCAGCGGTACTCGGCCTTGACCGCGAGGGCACCGCGCAGTGCGACTGCTACTCGCTCGTCGAGACCGTCTACGTCAGCGCGCCCCGCCATCGCCCTGCCGAAGACTGTTTCGAACGAGCCGATTCCGAACGGTGGGCGCCCCGTTGCGGCGAAGACGACGACCGCCGCCCATCCCCACAGGTCGGTTGCGGCGCTTGGTGCGAGCCCATTGATGAGTTCTGGGGCGAGGTATCCCGGGGTGCCCACAACGAGGCCCGTTGCCGTTAGCCGTGGGTCCTGCATACCGTGGGCGATCCCGAAGTCGATGAGCACGGGGCCTTTCGAGCTCATGAGGACGTTGTTTGGCTTCATGTCTCGGTGCACCACGTGCGCGCCGTGGACTGCACTCAGCGCGTCGTAGAGCCGAGCGGCAAAGGCGTGAAGTTCCTCGGCTTCGAGCGGCCCGTGATCCGCCACGTAGGTCTCGAGGGTGGGGCCGTCGATGAGTTCGGTGACGATAAAGGTCTCGTCAGAGTCGGTTTCCACATCCAGCATTGCGGCAACTGCGGGGTGGTCGATCTTGCGCATTGCTGTGGCTTCACGAATAAGGCGGACTCGGAGTTCTTCGGCGTCGATGACAGAACTCCGCAGCATCTTGAATGCAACGGGCTGGCCGCCCCCATCCAGCGCACGGTACACAACCCCCATCGCGCCTGAACCCAGTTGGTTGACGATCCGATAGCCGCCTATTTCGGTGCCCGGCTCGAGCCCAATCCTCTCCATGTCTATACGTTATTCGCTCTTGGGGGAATACTTCCCCATTACTCGGCAGAAACTGTGAAGTCTCGATATGGTGACTGTGAATACAAGGAGTTGGTAAAGAATGAGCAAATCAGGTTTTGACCTTGTGATGGTCTCAAACCGCCTGCCAGTCGACATAACGCTGGATCATGCCGGCGACATCCAGTGGACGCGCTCGCCCGGTGGCCTTGTCACGGCTCTTGATCCAGTTGTCAAAAACTCAAAGGCAGCATGGGTCGGATGGAGTGGATCCCCCGATATAGAGCTAGACCCTTTCGAAGCCGACGGCACTCAACTCGTTCCCGTTGTCCTTTCCGCAGTCGAAGTCGAGCAGTACTATGAAGGTTTCTCAAACGACACCCTGTGGCCGCTCTACCACGACGTCATCGCCCCTCCTGCTTACCACCGCACCTGGTGGGAGGTATACAAGAGGGTCAATGCGCGCTTTGCCAACGCCGCCGCTGAGCAAGCCGCCGAGGGCGCGACCGTGTGGGTTCATGACTATCAGTTGCAGCTGGTCCCCGCACTCCTCCGTCAGTTCCGCCCTGACCTGAAGATCGGGTTCTTCAACCACATCCCGTTCCCCTCTTTCGATCTATTCCAGCAGCTCCCGTGGCGTCGTCAGATCCTCGACGGTCTGCTCGGCGCAGACGTCATCGGTTTCCAGCGCAAGACCGATGCCACGAACTTCCGCAGGTGCGTCCAGCTACTCACCGCAATCAATGCGCGTTCAGAGCGTTTCAAGGTGCCGACACACGCGGGTGCACCGCGCGAGATCCTCGCCCGTGCATTCCCGATCTCCATCGACTCCGCCGCCTTTGACGCGCTCGCACACACCCCGGAAGTCCAGGCACGCGCGCGGGAGATCCGGGAGGAACTGGGTAACCCAGACATCATCATGCTGGGCGTTGACCGCCTCGACTACACCAAGGGCATCCGACACCGCATCAAGGCCTACGGGGAGCTCCTGCGCGATGGCCGAGTGAGTGTAGAGGACTGCACGCTCGTCCAGGTCGCGAGCCCCAGCCGAGAAAACGTGGGGGCCTATCAGGAACTGCGCGAGCAGGTCGAGGGCCTCGTCGGGCGAATCGATGGCGAGTTCGGGCAGTTGGGACACACCGCGATCCACTACCTGCACCACTCCTACCCGCAGGAGGAGATGGCCGCGCTGTACCTCGCGTCGGACGTCATGCTCGTGACCTCACTGCGCGACGGCATGAACCTCGTGGCCAAGGAGTACGTAGCCGCGCGACACACCATGTCCGGCGCACTCGTCCTATCGGAGTTCACAGGAGCCGCCGATCAGCTCTCGGGGGCGATCCTCGTCAACCCTCACGACATCGACGGCATGAAGGACGCACTCATGCACGCCGCGCGAATGCCGGCGGCTGAGTCCCGCCGACGCATGAGGCGCCTGAGGCGCAAGGTCATGCAGGACGACGTGAGCAAGTGGGCACACTCGTTCCTCGACGCTCTTGCCAGCGCTCCCAGTCACGCCGATCCTGCGGAGAACGGCACCACAGACCCGTTAGCAACGCCACCGGACGCGCAGCCGGGAAGCTCCTCCTACCCTGCCGCCCACCCGGTCGCACCCTCCGCGGACGAGGCGCAATCGTCGAAAATCACTGCCTCATGAGGCAGTTGAACGGGGCGGCGCAGCGCGCCGCAGCAGCTTTCACCGCGCACCGCGGCCTCCTCATCATCGCGTCCGACTTTGACGGGGTGCTTGCACCCCTCGTGGACGACCCAACGGCGTCCCGCGTGCTGCCGCGCAGCGCGCGGGCGCTTGCCGCACTAGGAGGCGCCGACCCGAAGCGGGTCAGACTCGCTCTGGTATCGGGTCGCAGGCTGGCGGACCTAGCGGCTCTCGCAAGCCCTCCACCGGGGACCCTGCTCTACGGCACTCACGGCGCCGAGTCGGGCGTGATCGAAGAGGATGGCACGGTGAGCGCAGTGACGTCCGCCCTCACGGACCAGCAGCTCGCCACGCTAGAGGAACTACGCACCCACGCGGGGAAGATCAGCCAGAGCGCCCGAGGTGCCTGGCTCGAAAACAAGTCCACCTCGGTGGTTCTGCACACCCGACTTGCGGGTGAAAGTGACTCAGCCAGAATCGCAGCCGAGTTGCTGGCCTACTGCGAGGGCAAACCCGTGTTTGCTATGTCCGGCCACGACGTTGTTGAGGTCTCGGTGATCAAGGTGTCCAAGGGCAACGCCGTGGCGCAATTACGCGCTGATCTCGGTGCGAGCGCGGTGTTCTACATGGGTGATGATGTCACCGACGAGACCGTATTTAGGGTGCTCGACGGCCCCGATCTCGCCGTGAAGGTGGGGCCCGGAGTCACCGCAGCGGGCGAGCGGGTACAGGATCCAGACGAAGCGTCATTACTTCTTGAAGTTATTGCTGATATGGTGACCAAGGATCGTGGTTGAATCAATCACACTCCACACAACTAAACATCGTGTCAACGCGGACATTCCCCCTTCTGCAGGAGGGCTGAACGCGTGCACACCCATCACAACGGATCGTCCGGCACGTACCTGCCGGTGAAGGGATGTAGCACAAAATGGCTACCGTAACCTATGACCACGCGTCGCGCATTTACCCAGGCACCGAGCGTCCAGCTGTTGACCAGCTGAACCTCCACATCGAAGACGGCGAGTTCCTCGTACTCGTTGGTCCTTCCGGATGTGGAAAGTCCACCTCGCTGCGTATGCTCGCTGGTCTCGAGGACGTCAACCAGGGTCGAATCCTCATCGGTGACCGCGACGTCACCGACGTTCAGCCCAAGGACCGCGACATCGCGATGGTCTTCCAGAACTACGCTCTCTACCCACACATGACCGTGGCAGACAACATGGGCTTCGCGCTCAAGATTGCCGGCGTCAACAAGGCAGAGATCCGTCAGCGCGTTGAGGAAGCTGCAAAGATCCTCGACCTCACTGAGTACCTCGACCGCAAGCCAAAGGCACTCTCCGGTGGTCAGCGCCAGCGTGTTGCAATGGGCCGCGCAATCGTTCGTCAGCCACAGGTGTTCCTCATGGACGAGCCACTGTCCAACCTCGACGCCAAGCTCCGTGTGCAGACCCGTACGCAGATCGCTTCGCTCCAGCGCCGTCTCGGTGTCACCACCGTGTACGTTACGCACGACCAGACTGAGGCACTCACTATGGGTGACCGCATTGCAGTCCTCAAGGACGGTGTGCTCCAGCAGGTTGGCACCCCACGCGAAATGTACGACACCCCAGCGAACGTGTTCGTTGCAGGCTTCATCGGCTCCCCAGCCATGAACCTCGGCACCTTCACCGTAAACAACGGCGTTGCGGAGATCGGCGACTCGCGTCTGCCAATCACCCGTGACGCAATCTCCTCGCTATCCGAGGCCGACGGTGGCAAGATCACCATCGGTTTCCGCCCAGAGTCGCTCGACCTCGTCTCTGCATCTGACCCGGCGGCACTCGCAGTTCAGGTCAACATCGTTGAGGAGCTCGGATCGGACGCATACGTCTACGGTTCGCTCAAGACCTCTGAAGGCGACCAGGACGTCATCGTCCGCGTCAACCCACGCACCGCTCCTGAGAAGGGTGAGTTCATCCACGTGGCAATCAAGCCAGGTGCTGAGCACGTCTTCGCTCCAAGCTCCGGCGCACGCATCGCCTCGATCTGATCTAGGCACAGCGCTGGGTTAACCAGAAGCACATGAAAAGGTGGGTGGGCCACACGGCCTGCCCACCTTTTCGTTACCCCGACTAGACTTGCTCCAGAGATTCTTCCCCGTTCCAAGGACCCCGCAATGCCACAAACACTCCAGATTACCGCTGCGCACCCGGACCCGGCGCTCCTGTCACTGCCGTGGGACATTCCACTTGAGGACTGGCCCAACGAGGTGCTCGCCGCGCTGCCTCGCGGTATCTCCCGCCACGTGGTGAGGTTTGTGAAGCTCTCCGGGCAGGTCCTCGCGGTCAAGGAAATCGGCGAGACCGTCGCATTCAACGAGTACGAGCTACTGCGCCAACTCTCCAAGACTGACGTCCCTTCTGTGGAGCCCGTGGGCGTTATCACCGGACGCAAGGACAAGAATGGTGAGCGCCTCGAGGCTGTGCTCATCACCAAGCACCTACAGTTCTCCCTGCCTTACCGTTCGCTGTATAGCCAGACGCTCCAGCCCGACACCGAGTCGCGCCTCATCGACGCCCTCGCCGTGCTCATGGTCCGCCTCCACCTCATCGGCTTCTACTGGGGCGACGTGTCGCTGTCGAACACCCTGTTCCGCCGAGACGCCGAGACGTTTGCAGCCTGGCTTGTGGACGCCGAGACCGGCCAGCTCCTCCCCCGCCTCTCCGACGGCCAGCGCAACTACGACATTGACTTGGCGCGCACCAACATCATCGGCGAACTCATGGACCTTCAGGCCGGCGAGATGATTGATGAGGACGTGGACGTCATCGCGATCGGCGACGCCCTCAAGCAGCGCTACAACGAACTGTGGAGCGCGCTGCATGACAAGGAAGAGTTTGACGCGGACGAGCCGTGGCTCGTGGCCCAGCACATCGAGTACCTCAACTCGCTCGGCTTCGACGTGGACGAGCTCGAGATGACCACGGACATCGACGGCACAACAGTGATGATCCAACCCAAGATCGTGGACGCCGGCCACCACGCACGCCGGCTCATGCACTTGACCGGCCTCGACGTCCAAGAGAACCAGGCCCGCCGCCTGCTCAACGATCTCGAGCACTACCGCGCAATCACGGACCGCCAAAAAGACGAGATCGAGTTTGTGGCGCACGACTGGCTGGCCCAAGTTTTCGAGCCCACCGTTCAGGCCGTGCCCCGCGAACTACGCAAGAAGCTCGAGCCCGCACAACTGTTCCATGAGATCCTCGACCACCGCTGGTTCCTTTCCGAGCAGCAGCGCCGCGACGTCCCCATGTCCGAGGTCGTAGACAGCTACATCCACACCGTCCTACGCAACCGCCCGGACGAAATGTCCATCCTCGGGCTCGCTCCAGAAGACGCCGACCTGCAGGAATAGTTCAGCCGTATACGCGTGTGGCCGGGCACCCAATGGGTGCCCGGCCACACGTGCTTTCGCACCACCTGATAAACGACGATCTTGGCTGAGAACCAGCCTCAATCGTCGAAAATCAGATGCCGCGCAGGGATCAGGATTCGGAACGAGCCTTTGCGATCTCGTACAGGGTGATACCGGCGGCCACGCCGGCGTTCAGCGACTCGACTGCCGCGGCGATTGGGATCGAGGCGATCGCGTCGCAGGTCTCGCGCACGAGGCGAGACAGTCCCTTGCCCTCGGAGCCCACCACAATGACAACTGGGTCCGTTGCGAACGGGATCTCTGCGACGTTGGTGTCCCCGCCACCGTCTAGCCCTACCACGAAGCAGCCGGCCTTCTTGAGCTCGCCGAGTGCGCGCACGAGGTTGGTCTCGCGGGCAACTGGGACGTGAGCCGCGGCTCCGGCCGAGACCTTCCACGCGGAGGCAGTCACGCCTGCGGCGCGACGCTCGGGCACGAGCACACCGTGCGCACCAAACGCACCAGCGGAACGCAGGACGGCACCCAGGTTACGTGGGTCAGTCACGGAGTCGAGCGCAACGATAAGGGCTGGCTCGTCCGCAGCAGCAGCACGGTCGAGGAGGTCGTCCACGTCGGAGTACTCGTAGGGAGGAACGCCCACGACCATGCCCTGGTGGACCGAGCCGTCGGTCATGTGGTCGAGCTCATTCTTGGAGGTCTCGAACACGGGGATGGAGCGGAGTGCGGCGATCTCAAGGATCTCCTTGGTGCGGTCGTCGTGGTCCAGGCGAACCGCGATGAACAGCTTGGTCACGGGCATGTTTGCGCGCAGGGCTTCGAGCACCGAGTTACGGCCTGCCACGTACTCGCTGACCTTGTCGCCGGCAAAGTTCGACTTGCGGGCGCGTGGGCGGTTGCGCTCGCGCGCAGCCTCAAGGCGCTCAGCGGCAGCCTTGCGCTTACCTGCTGGGTGCCAAGTGCGGTCCTCGGCCTTTGGCGTGGCACCGCGACCCTCGAGAGCCTGACGGCCGTTGCCGCCCGTGCCCTTAGTTGCACCCTTCTTGGTGCTTGCCTTGCGCGTCGCACCGCGACGCTGGGAGTTACCTGCCATGAAAGTAATGGCCTTCCTAAAGTCTTTGTATCTTTGTGTGGGGCCTCAGGCGAGCGACCAGCGCGCGCCCGTGGCGGAGTCTTCAACAACGATTCCGGCCGCAGCCAGGGAATCACGGATAGCGTCCGCGGTGGCGAAGTCGCGGTCCTTACGCGCCTGAACGCGTGCCTGAATCTGCGAGGCCACGAGCGAATCCAGTGCCCGTGCGGACTTGTCGTCGCCCGCTTCTTGTGACCATGCGGCAGGGTCAAGACCAAAGGTGTCCAGCATTGCGCGCAGAGCAACCAGGTGTGTACGGGCCGATTTGGTGTCACCCGAGGCGAGCGCGGAGTTGCCAGCCTTAAGGTGCTCGTGGACCACGGCAAGGCCCACGGAAACGTTGAGGTCATCGTTCATCGCGTCCGTGAATGCAGCCGGGAGCTCAGCCGCCGCCACTTCCTCGAACGACACGTCACCGACTACCTCGGACGCGCGGTCGACGAAACCGCTGAAGCGGTCCCACATCGCGTTGGCGTCAGCCACGGTGTCCGGGGTCCACTCCAGCATGGAGCGGTAGTGAACGGTTGCAAGCGCGTACCGCAGCACGGCAGCGCGCGTGTTCTCGAGAACCTCTGAAACCAGCAGCCCGTTCCCGAGCGACTTGGACATCTTGGTCCCGCCTTGGGTCACCCACGCGGAGTGCATCCAGAAGTTTGCAAAGTCGTAGCCGGCGGCCTTGGACTGCGCCTGCTCGTTCTCGTGGTGAGGGAAACGCAGGTCGAGTCCACCACCGTGGATGTCGAACGCCTCTCCCAGGTAGCGTTTGGCCATTGCCGAGCACTCCAAGTGCCAGCCAGGACGACCCGTGCCATACGGGGTGGGCCACTGGGCGGTAGCTGGCTCGGCTGGCTTGGCGGCCTTCCACAGCGCGAAGTCGCGGGGGTCGCGCTTGAGCGAAACCTCATCCTCGTCTTCCGAAGGCAGTGCGTCATCGATCTGCTGGTTAGTCAGCGAGCCGTAGGACTGCCACGAACGCGTATCAAAGTACACGTTGCCCTCGCCGGCCTGGTACGCGTGGCCGCGCTCAACCAAACGGTCCATGAGCTCGATCATGTCGAGTATGTGTGCCGTAGCGTGAGGCTCAAACGTGGGGCGCAGATTTCCCAACGCGTCGTACGCGTCCGTGAAGGCGCGCTCGTCGATCGCGGCCCACGCCCACCATTCGGTGTCGTTCGCAGCAGACTTGGAGATGATCTTGTCATCGATATCGGTGACGTTGCGAATGTAGGTGACGTCCAGCCCCGTCCGCTTGAGCCAGCGTACGAGCACGTCAAAGGCCACCGCGGAGCGCATATGCCCGATGTGGGGCGGTGCCTGCACCGTGGCGCCACACACGTACATGCCCACTTTGCCCGTTACTCGAGGTTCGAAAGTGCGCACCTGGCGCGTTGCCGTGTCAAAGAGCCGTAAAGTCACCGGTCCAGTTTACCTGCTAGCGCGGATTCTTCCGGTTTGGTGAGGCTAATCATGCCGGTGGTCGTGGCCGTTTGCTACCTGAACTTGAGGACGCCTAGCTTCCACTAGAAGCTAGGCGCCCTCATCGTGCGCTCGCGACCATCAAGAAACGTTGTCAGGAACCCATCGTGATATGTGTAGTTCGCGGATCACCAAGCTCCACCGTGTGCACGTCCCCGGTCAAGTTAACCTCGGCAGGCACCTGGGCTGGCACGGCACAGGTACCGGTCCAGAACTCGAAGGCACCGGGTTCGACAACCCGATTCATTGCCCGGTTGGTAAAGGACAGTCGCGATGGTGGCACCGTGAACGTCAGTTCCGTTGAAGCGCCCGCAGCGAGTGACACGCGTGCATATCCAATAAGTTGCGCAACCGGCCGGGTCAACGAGCCCACGAGATCGCGGGCGTAGAGCTGCACGACCTCGTCACCGTCGCGCTCGCCTGTGTTCGTAACCCGCACCGTGAGCACAAGAGGGCTGGACGTATCTTCCGCATGGACCGATAGGGTGCTGTGCTCAAACGTTGTGTACGACAGCCCAAACCCAAACTCTCGGTCTGGCTTGGAAGACAGGTTTGTCACGCTGTTGTCGCCGCCCAACGATGGGTGCAGGTACGTGTAAGGCTGCGCGCCGGTTGAGCGCGGGAGCGAAACAGGCAGTCGTCCAGATGGGTTCACTCTTCCTGACAGCACTCCGGCAACCGCGCTTGCGCCTTCCTCGCCGGGGAAGAAGCTCTGTACCACCGCAGCGGCACGCTCCAGCGCCCAACCAACCACATACGGACGCCCAGTCAGCAGCACGATGACCACGGGCTTTCCGGTAGCCAGTACAGCCTCAGCCAGTTCACGTTGGACACCCGGGAGTTCGAGGGAGTCACGGTCGCAGCCCTCACCTACGGTTCCACGCCCGAACAGTCCTGCTTGGTCACCAAGCACAAGAACAGTCACATCGCTGCCTGCAGCCGTAGCCACGGCCTCGTCGAATCCCGAACGATCCTGGTCATCAATGTTGCAGCCACGGGCAGTCGCAAACTCCGCGTTTTCGAACTCCCGCACGAGCCCTTCGCGCATTGTTGGGACGTCGATACCTGTGTCGTATCCGTCGTGCAACGAAAGAACGTGATTCACAAACGAGTAGCACCCGAACATTGCTGAGAGTCGGTCCGCGTTTGGACCGATCACTGAGATCTTTGCGGGGTTTCGCAGCGGAAGTACGCCGTCGTTGGAAAGGAGTACAACCGATTCCTCCGCGAGCCTACGTGCTACATCGCGGTGCGCGGGCGAGTCGAGGTCGATCTCTGTTGGGGGCTCATCCTCAAACGTGTTGCCCAGCAGTCCCAGCTCGGCTTTTTGCTCCAAGGCTCGGAGCACTGCGCGGTCCACGAGCGCCTCGTCGATCACTCCTTCTCGCACACCCTTGGCCAATGGCGCGAGGTAGGCGTCACCGGTGGGCAGTTCGATATCAAGGCCGGCTTCAAGCGCAAGCTTCGCTGCCTCAGTGAGGTCCGCGGCAATGTTGTGGAGTTTCTCAAGGAACGCCACGCCGAAGTAGTCGGCCACCACGGTTCCATCAAAGCCCCACTGCTCACGCAGCAGATCAGTGAGATACGCGGGATTTGCCGCAACGGGAACTCCATCGATCTCGGTGTAGGCGTGCATCACGGAGCGCACCCCACCCTCAATGACCGCCATTTCGAACGGAGGCAGAAGCACATCCGCGATCTCACGTGGACCGGCGTGAACAGGACCAAAGTTGCGTCCCGACTGCGAGGCCGAATACCCAACGAAGTGCTTCAACGTGGCGTGGACACCCTCGGCCTGGAGCCCCTTCACGTAAGCCGTGGCAGTAGTCGCAACCTGGTACGGGTCCTCAGAGATGCACTCCTCGGTCCGGCCCCACCGTGGATCTCTCACAACATCGAGCACAGGCGACAGCCCCTGGTGAATCCCCAGCTGACGCATCGACTTGCCAATGAGGCCCGCCATCTCCTCAACCAGATCGGGATCAAAGGACGCACCCCATGACAGCGGAGTAGGGAAGGTTGCGGCCTTCCACGCTGACAAGCCTGTGAGGCATTCCTCGTGCACGAGCATGGGGATACCAAGCCTGGTCTCTCGGACGACGCGTCGCTGCTCATTCCACAGCCAAGCTGCCCGTTCAACGGGGTCAATGGGGCGGGTCCCGTAAACGCGAGTCACGTGCCCAAGACCATTCTTGGTTGCGCCGGCAAATGTGTTGGCCTCCGCAAACTCGCCCTGGAGCGGAGCCACCGCTTCTCCGTCGCCCTTGTCCCAGAGCCCACGATCTGTGCGAGTTTCTCCTCGAGGGTCATCTGCTTCAGCAGTGCTTGGGCTTGGGCCGCAAACGCGCTGCGGTCCGTTTGGTCGGTCATGGATGTTCTCCTTTAATGGCGGCTCCGGCCATGGCAGGCCGTTGTGAGTGGGGGGGTGGGTGCGCCCCTGCGTAAGGTGCGCTGGAACTCAGCAGAATCGTCGAGAATTTACTCACGATGGTTCTGGTCGTGCTGGGTGGCAGCGGTCCGGTTAGCCCTTGACTGCGCCCTGGAGGCCGTTGACAATCTTGTTCTGCATGGTCAAGAAGAAAATCAGTGCCGGAATCATTGAGAGTGTGGTGAAGGCGAATACACCTGCGGTGTCGGACGAGTACTGAGTTGAGAAGTCGGCAACTCCAAGTGGCAATGTCTTCATATCGCCCTGCAGCAAGAGCAGAGGCAGGAGGTACCCGTTCCACGAGGCCACAAATGCAAGCACACCTGTGGTAACCATTCCAGGTCCAGACAGCGGCAGTACGATCCGGCCAAAGAAGCCCAGCCGGCCTGCCCCATCGAGAGTGGACGCCTCTTCAATTTCCTTGGGAATAGCCTGCAGGAACGGACGCAGAATGACGATGGTCATTGGCAGCGCGAAAGCAGCTTGAGGGAGCGCAACACCCAGCCATGTGTTTCCGAGATTCAAGTCCTTGTTAATGAGGATGAACAGCGGAATGATCGCGACGGTCGCGGGGAAGAGCAAGCCCGCTACAAAGATCATGTAAATCTTCTCGCGATGCTTAAAGTTGAACCGTGCGAGTGGGTAAGCAGCCATCATTCCGAACGTGACCACCATGGCAGTGGTAAGCAACGCGATGATCGTCGAGTTCAGTGCGTACTGCCAAAAACTCGCGGAGGTTATGACGCGTTGGTAGTTGTCGAGGATCCACGGATCAGGCAGCCCCGCCGGGTTCTCAGCTAGCTGCGCGTTTGAGCGAAACCCTCCCAACACTGCAAAACTGACCGGTCCTAGCGTGACACACGCCAGCAGGATCGCCATGAAGTACGTGAATGGTCCAGCCTTGTGACCGTTTGAGGACTTGAAGAGGCGCCTGGATGTGTGCGTGGTAGTCACAGCGCGCGCGGCCTTAGGTACGGCATTCATCGTTTACTCCCCTTCACGCGTGGTACATAGTCTGGGTTGTCCCGACGCATCACGAAGCGCTGGTACAGCAGCGCGAAGGTGAGTGCGATAACAAACAGAATGACTGAAGCTGCGGAAGCAATTCCGAAGTTTGACCGCTTGGTCCCCTCGGTGATCAGGAATGTGACCATCGTTGTGGTCGCATTAGCAGGGCCGCCCTTGGTCAAGATCCAAACCATGTCGAACAGCTGAAGTGACCCCACCATTGACAGGAAGACCCATGTGCGCAGTGTAGGCCCGAGCAAAGGAATCGTAATCTTGCGCTGAGTCTGCCACCACGAGGCACCGTCGATCTGGGCGGCCTCGTTAAGTTCCTCGGGTACGCCTTGAAGGCCTGCCAGGAAAAGGATGACTGCAAAGCCCAGATACTTCCACGTCAGAACAACCATGACGGTTGCAAGCGCGTACTCAGGCGTTCCAAGAAATCCTTGCTCTGGCCCCTTAATGCCTATCGAGGCGAGAAGCGTATCAATCGCGCCGTACTTGGGTTGAAGGAGTTGGAACCACACGACCGCGACTATTACCTCGGCGAGGATGTATGGGACGAAGACGATGGTGCGCAACAGTCCGCGTCCGAACATCTTCCGGTTCAACAAGAGCGCAATGAGTAGTCCAAGAGGAAGCTGCATCAAGATCGAAGCAACGACGATGATCAGGTTATGCATTAGCGCACCCGTAAACACATCGTTGGAGAGGACGGAGACGTAGTTCTTCAGCCCCACGAAATCCACAAGGGGGCCGTAGCCCTTCCACTTGTACAACGAGAACTGGACCGCGCGGATCATGGGCCAGACCACGAACATTGCAAAGAGAATCAGCGCCGGGGCGATGAAGAGTGTCGCTTCAGCGCCCATGCGATAGTTGGGTTTGGTCCTGCGACGATTTGGGGCAACCTGCCGTGCAGGAGACGTACTGTCCCCTGCACGGTCGTAGGAAGTGCTGTTCGCCGCAGACAGTGTCACGTTGGGTGTCTTGTCTGCCACGGCTAGCTCACTTTTCTGCGTCGGCTGCGGCTTGTACCGCGTCCACGATGTCCTGTGGACTTGCCTGGCCAGCAAACATCAGCGCGATTTCGTCGTTCATCGCGCCGCCGATCGCGGTGCCGAATGCAGTATCAAAGTACAGCTGGATGAATGGTGCAGCATCACGGACCTTTAGCAGATCAGCAAGTGCTGGATCCTTGACAGCGCTGGAGGCTGCAGGGTTGGTTGGCAGGCCCATGTCGAGTTCTGCGAATCCAGTTTGCACCTCGTCTGAGAGCAGGAAATTGACGAAATCGACGGCTGCATCAGGTGCCTTCTCAGATACCGACCATGCGTCACCGCCACCGAGCTGTGCTGCTGGATCGCCTGCACCACCCTCAATTGCCGGGAAGGCGAACCAACCAGTGTCTTCACCAAGACCCTTGTTGTCCTCGGTCAGCCCCTGCATGACGCCCGGCTCCCAGTGTCCCGCGAGCTCCATGGCGACCTTTCCGGTTGCGAGGAGCCCTGAGGCCGAGGTTGGGCCAGACTGAGCAGGGGTGGACAGGAAGCCCGAGTTGAATGGCTCCTTAGCGATGATCTCGTCAAGTGTCTCGCCCGCCTTAATGAAGCAAGAGTCTTGGAAGTCGAGGGTCTGAACAGCACCCTGCAGAACATCCTGCGAGCACTGGCGCAGTGCGGTGTAGTACCAGTAGTGGGCGGCAGGCCACTTGTCGCCAGCACCTACCGAAATCGGTTCTACGTCATTTGCCTTGAGCTTCTCAATGACCTGGTAGAACTCGTTCATGTTCGTTGGCGTGGATTCGATACCCGCGTCCTTAAACATCGACTTGTTGTACCAGAATCCGACAACGCCCATGGAGAATGGCAGGCCGTAAGTCTTTCCATCTACCTGCCAACCAGCGACGTTTCCACCGAGTTTTGCAATGGTGTCTGCAGACGCTTCAGTGAGGTCCTTGGTCAGTCCTGCAGCAACGTGGTCCTTGAGCTCTCCGCCGCCACGTTCCATGTAGATGTCTGGGAGGTCACCCGACTGGAAGGCTGCTTCAAGTTTGGTGCCCATGTCTTCGTGCTGAAGTGCCTCGATCTTGATCGTGACACCCTTGTTGGCGGCTTCAAACTCCTTGGCCTTCGCCTCGTAGAAGGCTTTTCCAGGGTCAGTGTTGGAGTTGTGCCACCACGTGATTGTCGTGTTACCGCTTGCGTCGGTTCCGCTGCCTTCCCCGCCGCCACCGCTGCAGGCTGCTAGGAGCAACGAGGCAGTTGCCGCGGCGGCAAGCCCCTTGATGAAACGTGAGTCTTTCACAGGATTTTCTCCTCATCGTTGAGTGAAGTAACCCCAATATATTCAGTCGTTGAACATTTAGTCAATCGTTATCGGTAACGTTTTCGATAACGTTATCGTAAATAGCGTCTTGCGGCCTATAATGAACGTGTGAACACGACATCACGAGTAACGATGGCCGATGTAGCCCGAGAAGCAGGCGTTTCCGTGGCGACAGTATCCAAGGTGGTCAACAACAAGGACGGGATCTCCGAGTCCCGAGCGCAACATGTCAAAGATGTCATCGCGCAGCTGGGTTACGCGGCCAGCCTTGGTGCCCAATCGCTTCGCTCGCGCTCCACCGGTGTACTCGGCATGCTGGTCGCGGAGTTCGAACCATTCTCTACTGAGCTCCTCAAGGGAGCGTCATCCGCAATCAAAGCCACTGACTATGAACTACTTGCCTATTCCGGTAGGTCCGACGGGTCAACCAAATACGGCTGGGAACGCAAGCACCTAGCCCGATTGTCCGGAACTCTGATAGATGGCGCAGTTATCGTGACTCCCACGGGCGTGGAGACAACATTTTCTGTGCCGATTGTGGCCGTAGATCCCCATATTGAGACAATTCATCTCCCCACCGTCCGCTGCGATTCCTATGCGGGTGCACTCACAGCTACGCAGCACCTCATCGGGCTCGGCCACCGCCGTATCGGATATCTGGGTGGACGTACCGACCTTCAATCTTCCAAGGACCGAGAAGCGGGATACCGAGCAGCGCTTGTAGATGCTGGGCTGGACATCGATGAAAGCCTGATTGGAGACGGCAACTACTCGTCCGAACTCACCATCCAACCAGCCACTGCGCTGCTGAGCGAACCAAACCCGCCCACCGCAATCTTCGCCGCAAACGATCTCTCCGCAATCGAGGTTATCAAGGTGGCTGAGTCTCTCGGGCTTTCGGTACCCACGGACCTCTCCGTGATTGGGTTCGACAACATCCCTGACGCCGCGCTCTTCCGCATCCCTCTCACAACAATGGCGCAGCCACTTCAGGAAATGGGCGCAATCGCGATGAACATGCTCGTCAACTTAGTTGCAGGGCAGGAAACGGAAACTCAAGTCATACTCGACACCACTCTCGTGGTCCGTGACTCCTGCGCGCCGCCCCGCTCACGCTAATATCTGGCTGCCGGAACTTGAGCCGAGCACCAGACCCCCCGATCCAAATGCCACCTGAACGAGGAGTTCAACTTAGCGGCTGACCACTATGACTTCGTCGGGCATGCGCCCGGCCGTGCGTAGCGCCTCATACGGGATCGTCGTCTCGATGCCTTCGTGCACTAACGCGTCGTCTTGGTCGTGGGCCTTCAGTACAGGGAAAGTGACGAGCCCGTTCTGCGCCAGTTGACCAAAGAGCATTCCGTTGAGTGGGATCTGCCAGCCTGTGAGGGCTCCAGAGGGCTCCGAAAGGAACAGCACGAGCTCTCCGGCGTCAACAAATCCTTTGCCGACCCGGGTGGGGTCGTCAGATTCCCTAATGACCACCGTGATCTTAATGAGGTCCGGGACGTCCACTCCATCGCGTTCCGCCAGGTCCTCGGCAACTTCAAAAGTCAGATCAATCGCTTCCGCGGGGAGTGTGCCCACCTGGAGCCCTGCGGTGCGCGGCAAGGCGTAACCCACGACCCTTCCCCGTACGACCGCATCGCTCAGTGTTCCCTTGCTGATGAGCGCGTCGTCGTCGCCACGCAACTCGTATGTCATGTTGGGCATGGCGTTCTCGATCGAGTCGGGCAGGAAGGAGAGGCTATCCGCTTCCTCCCCTGTGGCGCGCACAACCGCGTCGACGGCATACGCGTAGGCTCCCGCGTCCGGGGTCTCGTTGGCCCTCGGGTCTGGCGCGCAGCCTAGGAGCAGCAGGGTCGCAAGAAGCGCAAGAGCCAGAGCATTCCTGCCCGTCACGCCGCGCCCCTTCCGTTGAACCGTCCGACCCTTTCGTCGAGTTCCTGCCCCTATCATCCCGGATTTTCCTACGGAAAACCGCAAACCTGGCGGCAAAGTCACCCACAGGGTACCCGCTCGGGTTAGCCGAAGTTCTTACCCTCACCTCGGTAGGTGGGCAACTTATCGACGATTGACTCGCCTTCCAGCAGATAAGTCACGTTGAATCGCTCCATCTGCTCCCCTGCCTTTGCGTTTCGCAGCCAGACTCTGTCACCGATTCGTGGCGCAGGAGCGCCCTTGCGTACCACGAGCGGTGTTTGCACTTCACCCGCGCCTTCAGTACCGATTGCTGTGAGGTCAACGTTGATTGGTTTGGGCTGCCGGTTCTGCTTAGCTTGTCCGGAGGCAATGTATCCGCCGGCAAATGCTGTGACAATGCCGCGGGTGGGAGTGCGCACGACATCGAGGCCAAAGTAAGCGGCAGGTTCAAGGCCGAGATTCTCGTAACCGTCAAAGAGTCCGGGGTGGTAGAAGCCGGAACCCGCGGTGACCTCGGTGATCTCGGTGGCCTGGTCAAACGTGTGCAAGGAGCCGGTACCTCCGGCGTTGATGATGTCGAGTTGCCCGACTCTCGCCTTCATTGCAGCCACGATCTCTGCACGCCTCTGTGCAAGTTCTGCTCGCGAGATCTTTTTTACTAGGCGAACCGCAGGTGAGCTGTCGGGGAGCCCCGCGATTTGAGCGTCGTAGAACATCAGGCCCACGACGTTTACCTGGGAGTTACGCTGGGCCACGTCGAGGTACGTGGTCACGTCTTGCTCCGTGTGCAATGGCGAACGCCGCACACCGAGGTGGATCGGGAAGGGCGTGCGAGACAGAATACGCAATGATGAGTCGACGTCGATTGCAATCCGGACCGGTCGTACTGGATGCGCTGCAGCGATCAAGTCCAGGTGCTCCGAGCAGTCAGTCATGAGCGTGATCTCTGCGAGCGCCAACTCGTTCGCGCCCAGTTCCCGCAGGGCGTCGGCGTCCACGGTTGGATAGGCCACGAGGATGTCGCGCATACCCTCTCCAACCAGCCACAGCGCCTCACGTGGCGAGTAGGCCATGAGGCCGCTAAAGCCTTCGATCGCGAGTGCACGCTCCAGAAGCGCCCGTACGCGCAGGGATTTCGTGGCTACGCGGATAGGGTGCCCATGGGCTCTTGAGACCATCGTCCGGCCATTTGCGTCAAAGGCGGTGAGGTCAATCACAGAGATGGGGGCAGGCAAACCGCTGGTCGCGGCGCTAAGTATGGCGGAGGCTCGCTGGGTCGTGGATATCGGCGCTGACGTATTCACGTAGGTGAGTCTATATCTCACCCACCCTGTTGGGCATTACACTCCTGACATGGCTGCTTTTAGGACTCAAGGAAGATTCACGCCCGGCAACGGTGCCAGCGCGGAAAGCAATGGTCGTTGGTCAAACACCTGGACAAACTGGGCGGGCAACGTCACCAGTCGCCCACGTTCCGTGGAGACACCCTCCACTCCGCTTGCGCTGATGCGCGTGCTGGACCGAGCGATCGCGCAGGGTGAGACTCTTCGCGTGGTGGGGGCGGGCCACTCGTTCACGCCTGCAGCAGCAACTAACGGCGTGCAGATTAGCCTGGACAACTTTGACCAGCTTGAGTCGATCGTCCCCATCGAGGGCACCAACGGAGAAGCACTGGTCACGGTGGGCGCCGGCATCCGCCTGCACGTACTCAACCGGGTGCTCGCTGAGAACGGCCTCGCAATGCCGAACCTTGGGGACATCGACCACCAGTCGATTGCGGGTGCACTCGGCACGGGAACTCACGGCACGGGTGCCAAACTCACGGGCCTCGCCGCCCAGGTACGCGGCATGCGGATCCTGCTTGCCAGTGGTGACGTGGTTGAGACCTCCCCAACTCACAACTCCCAGTTGTTCAAGGCGGCACAGGTAAGCCTCGGTGCCATCGGCATCGTGCTCGCTGTGACCATGCGCTGCGTGCCAGCGTTCTTGCTCCACGCCCGCGAGACTCCCATGGCGCTCGGCCAGGTCCTTGAAAACCTCGACGGCCCGGGGAACTTCGCCGACTCTAACGACCACTTCGAGTTCTACTGGTTCCCAGGCACGCAGGGAACTCTCGCCAAGTTCAACAACCGCGTGGAGCCTGGCACCAAGGCCAGCACCGAAGACCTGAACCCTGCCGCGGCGCTCGCACGCTCGGCGCGATTCTGGGTGGATGATGAGCTGCTGTCGAACGGATTGTTCCAACTCACCAACTCCATTTCGGCGCGCATCCCTGCGCTCACCCCGCCGATCAACGTCATCGCGTCCAAGGCGCTGTCCGCGCGCGAGTACATTGCCCCGTCGCACGAGGTCTTCATCTCGCCCCGACGAGTGCGATTCGTTGAGATGGAGTACGCCATCCCGCGCGAGGCGCTCAAGGACACCCTCCAGGAGTTCATGACGGTTGCGAACCGCAAAGACCTCGCGGTTCAGTTCCCCATCGAAGTGCGGTTCGCCGCTGCGGATGATGTCTGGCTGTCCACCGCCCACGAACGCGAGAGCGCGTACATCGCTGTGCACCAGTACCAGCACAGCCAGTACCGCGAGTACTTCGAGGCGGCAGAGTCGATCTTCCGGGCCGTGGGCGGACGCCCACACTGGGGCAAGATGCACACGCTCGAGCACTCCGATCTGGACAAGCTCTACCCCCAGCTCGGCGAGTTCACGTCCTTGCGCTCGCACTACGACCCCAAGGGAACGTTTGCCAACTTCTACACCAACCAGGTGTTTGGCAAGGCCAACTAGCCACCGCATAGGTGGGCGGTCCGCGCATGCAGGCGCGGGCATGGGCGCGTTTGGGCCTCGCGGCAGTTAGACTGCCCACAGGTCTATGTGAGTGGCGCTGGCACGAACCTTCGCTGAGAAGCTTGATGGTTGGTTGCCAGCGCCATTTCCCGCATCAACACTTGGAGCGAGCATGCCTAGGGTAGGACTCAACCGAGAAAAACTAGTGGCCACCGCCATGGCCATGGCCGACGAGGGCGGTCTAGCAGCCCTGTCCATGCACGCGCTCGCCCGCCACTACGGTGTGGCCGCTCCAAGCATGTATAAGCATGTGCGCAACCTCGAGGATCTCCAGTGTGCGATCGCTTCCGAGGCCCTCACCCTGTTTGAGCACGCGCTGAGTGGCGCGGAGCCCGGAATCGCCGGGCTGGCACGCGCGTACCGCACGTTTGCAACGGGTCACCCTGGCCTCTACGAGGCCACGCAGCGTCCAGTTTTGTTCAGGGAGGATGGCGCGCAGGAGACGTCCAGCAGAATCATCTCGCGCATTGCTGCGCAATTGCCCGAGAACCTGACTCCCGACGATGTAGTTCACCACGTGCGCATCATCCGGTCCGCCTTGCACGGGTTTGTTGAGCTGGAGCGCGCTGAGGGATTCGGGCTCCCCCAGTCATTGGACGCCACGTTCGACGAGCTGTGTACGTCGCTACAGGTCATGACCTCCCTGGGAGGAGTGGCAGCGTCCAAGACCGCCAAGCCCCCTGCCAACGCGCTGCGCGATGTTCCCGGAAGGAACCACTCTGCGAGTAGCACGCGACGCTAGCGTCAGGATCCCGCACCAACGGGAATACTGCCGTGCTGGCTACAGTCCGGTGGAGAGAGAACCACTCAGCCGACAGCTACCACCAGCGCTGTTGCTATCGCCGCAATACCCTCGCCACGCCCCGCAAAGCCTAGGGCGTCAGTGGTGGTCGCAGAGATTCGCACCGTCGCACCCGCGGCCGCGGTCATGCGCTCCTGCATGAGGTCTCGCTGCGGCCCAACCTTGGGCCGGTTGCCGATGACCTGGACCGCCACGTTTCCGATCTCAAAGCCCGCCTCCCGCACTCGCCGTGCTGCCTCCGCCAAGAGGACAGAACCTGCTGCGCCCGCCCACTCGGGCTCACTCACGCCAAAGTTCGAACCCAAGTCACCCAGCCCCGATGCCGAGAAGAGCGCGTCGGCGGCCGCGTGAGCGATGACGTCCGCGTCGGAGTGACCGTCCAGCGGGCGCTCGCCCGGGAATTGGACTCCCCCAAGCCACATTTCACGCGTGGAACCCTCAGGGGCGTATGCGTGCACGTCAGAGCCGATTCCTACGAGTGGTAGCTGGGCAGTCAAGGTGTCCTCGATTTCAAGTTGCTGTGAGTTCCTCTTAGGAACGTGTACCAAAGTTTTGGGCGAAGAGCACACGAGCAAGCGCCAAGTCGGTAGCTGTAGTGACCTTGACTGCGAGGCTGTCTCCCTCGACCGCCACCACCTCGTGCCCCGCCCACTGCGCCATGGTTGAGTCGTCCGAAGCGGCTTGGGCTTCATCCATGCCACGCTCCGCAAACGTGGAGTGCATGTCCCATGCAACATCCCACGCAAACCCCTGTGGAGTCTGCACGATGCGCATCACTCCACGGTCCACGTTCCCCACAATTCTTCGCGCTCCCGATGGGCTCGGCGGAATGCCGGGGTCGATCTGCTTGAGCGTATCGGCTACCGGAATGGCCGGGATAACCGCGGGCGCGCCCTGCGCCACGGCGTTGACCACGCGATCCATCATGACGGAAGGTGTCAGAGCGCGGGCAGCGTCATGGATGAGCACGACATCGAGCGGCCCCGACTGCTTGAGCGCCTTAAGGCCCTGGAAGATCGAGGCTTGCCTGGTGGGGCCACCGGACACCACCGAGACTGGGACGACAATTCCGAGCCTCGCAATGGTGCTGCGGAACAGTTCTAGTTCATCGCTTGGTGCAGTCACGATAATCGCGCGCACGCCATCAACCAACTGCGCGTGACGCAGGGCGAGTGCGAACAGTGACGACTCGCCGCCGATGTCGCCCGAAGGGTCGAGCGGAACCAGTGCCTTAGGCACGCCGTAGCCAAGCCGCGAGCCGGAGCCGGCAGCGGTGACAACGATTCCGACGTCCGCGCTCACTTGACCCGCTTGTGTTCCGTACGAAGCACGGAGGACTTGTGCCCGAGCTTGCGCAGCAGGATGCGGGCCGAGATCTTCTCTCCGAGGTCCGCTTCCCTCACTTCGTACGTCTTGCCACGAGCGCCGGGGATCGCGTCTTTGCCGCGCATCCACTGGATCTCTACCGAGTCGGCTTCCGGTTCGATGAATACTCGTTCGAAGTTGGCCAGTCGAAGCGTATTTCCAACCCGTGCCTTGCCCTTGATCGTCGGCTGCTCACCGAGGTACTCGGGTGCGTCACCGAGGCCCACGATTCCCACCGCGATGTCCACAGTTGTTGAGAGTGCGCCTTCGCCACTGGCTTCAACAAGCACCGAGAGACTACGCCCACGCAGTTCCGGTGTCACCACAATGCTCTTGGACGTTTCGCCCTCGATCGCCTGATCGTTGGACATCCATTGGAAGCTGAGCGAACTGGCGGGCGGTGTGAAGTCAGACTTCTTGATTCGCGCAGTCGACTTTTCGCCGACCACCGGATCGAAGACGCGCACGATGACGTTGTCCTTGAGCGCGATCGCGGTGCCCTTACCGATCCATCCGGCATTGACGCGCACTGAGGAACTCTCGGCCCCGTCACGGTGTGCGTCGAGAACCACGGTGAGCGAGGATCCAGCGGTCCCCTGCTCTGGCGTGAACTTGGCAGTGAAGTAACCGTTTTGGGTGCGCACGCCCTCGGAGCGGCCCACGGAAACCCCGCCGATCATCCACGTCACGTCAATCGAGTCGGCGCGGGGCGAGAACGCATCTTCTTGGACCAGCAGGAGTGCAGGCAGCGCCTCTACGATTCCGGACTCGGGAACTTCCTTCTCCGCAGGGGTGCCCTCTCCCGAGATCGAGAGGAGATTAAGGTCGAGTTGGGGCGCTGGGCCGCGCACAACGTCGCCGTATTCAACGGTCACTTCGAGCGGGCGCATGTCTTCGCCAGCAAAGGTTGCGGTCGCCGTGAGCGTGGTACCGATGTCCTCCGGACGGACCGCGTAGGAAGGGCCGATGTAACCGTTCGACCACACCACGGTGACGTCTGCGGCGCTGGGCGAGACACTGTCCTGGGTGAGGGCAAGGTTGAGCTCTTGGCCAACAGTGAGGTGACGCTCTGCATCCAACTCCTGCTCGGTGCCTTGGGCGCGCGCAACCGTGGAACCGTCGAGTTGGGCGGCCGCACGGAGGTCGACCATGAGGCTGAAGACGCCCTGGCCACCCTCTTGCATGGAGTTGAAGAGGGTCTGGGATTCATAACCAACAAACTGCGCGGTCACGATTCTTATCTCCCTTTACTGCTCTACTTTCGCACGCACATGACGCGCGGATAGCTACATCTTGGTGGGCGGCATCGCGAAGTTCGCAACGCACGCATCGTCCCATGACAACACCAGCCGCCCATCTCGTATTCCTAGGGAACAGTGGATGAGCGGCTGGTGTAATCACGCTAACGAACTAGCTGGCAAGAACCTCATCAAGGATTGCCTCTGCCTTTTCCTCGTCGGTGTGCTCAGCGAGTGCGAGCTCCGATACGAGAATCTGGCGTGCCCGTGCAAGCATGCGCTTTTCACCGGCGGAAAGACCACGGTCGGTGTCACGGCGGGAGAGATCGCGGACGACCTCTGCAACCTTGATGACATCACCCGAGGCGATCTTTTCAACGTTTGCCTTGTAGCGGCGCGACCAGTTGGTTGGCTCCTCGGTGTAAGGAGCGCGAAGTACCTCGAACACTTCGTCGAGGCCTTCCTTGTCAACTACGTCACGTACACCAACAAGGTCTACGTTATCTGCAGGAACTTCAATAGTCAGGTCACCCTGCGCTACCCGAAGCTTCAAGTACGTTTTATCTACGCCACGGATCGTACGCGTCTTAATCTCTTCGATAAGAGCGGCTCCGTGGTGCGGGTAGACGACGGTCTCCCCTACTGTGAACGACATCAGCGGTTGTCCCCTTTCGCGGATACCCAGTCTATCACGAGCGAGCAGACCGAAAATGGAGTAATCTTTCACACTGCCTTGGCCCTAGTCAAGTCACCTGACCGAACGCCCTACAAACGTGTCCGACTTCATATCTTTTGGCGGCGGGGCATGTTTGTCACAACGCTAGAATTGCAGTTGGTATGCCCTTGGCCACCCGCACGTCAAGACACCAGATCCCGCGCGGAGCGCATGTCTCCTCGCCCGATTTTCACACGTGGGGTTGGGCCGATCGGAACGCCGACCGCTTAAAGCCCCGCGATCGCCCGAGCGATCACCCTCGTGCCCTTGGAGTCCAAAATGTTTAGCAAGATCTCTACTTCCCGCCCTCTGCGTGCGGTTGCTGGCATTGTTGTTGCGGGAGGCCTCGCGCTTGGCCTCTCGGCCTGCAGCCCTGCCACGAACCACTACTACGGAGCCTCTGACGGCACCCGGGTGGCTCTACCTGGTAACTCCCTCGAGGTCATCAACCTCATGATTCTCACCTCGGACTCCGGCGACGCCGTCATGGTTGGTGCAGTCCACAACCGCAGCAACGAGGACAACACCGCTTCGATCGTGTCCACTGACGGTTCGATCAACAAGCAGTTCCCGGTTGTGGCCGGTGGAACCACCAACCTGTTCACCGATGGAGCCCCGGTTACCTTCACTGGCTTTGCGCCAAAGGCCGGATCCACCGTGGACGCCACGTTCTCGGACGCCCAGGGCGACACCACCACCATCCACATTCCAGTATTTGATGGCGACCTACCTGAGTACAAGGACTACCTGCCCACCGCGCAGGGCTGATCCTCCCCACTCACGCCAAAGGACCCGCACCCTCATTGCTGAGGGTGCGGGTCCTTTGTCTGTTGGTCACTTGGTCACTGTGTGCCTAGGGAGGGCCGTCACTCACATTCCGCGGTTGACCCCAACGCGCTACGGCCCCTGCCACTGCCTTCAGTGCGTTCATGTCCGACTCCACGTATCTCGTACCTAGACCCACGCTTGAGGGTTTGATACCCGGAGAGTGTCTCTGCCACCTGCACTTTTACACACTGATTTTCGACGATTGCCCCACCTTCGCGTTGAAGGTGGGGCAATCGTCGAAAATCAGTGAGTGCGGCCGCAAAGCGGCCGAACAGGGCGCTGGGACTATCCGAAGCGGCCGGAGATGTAGTCCTCAGTGGCCTGCATGCGCGGCGAGGAGAACATGGTTGAGGTGTCGTCGATCTCGATGAGTTTGCCGGGCTTGCCGGTGCCCGCGATGTTGAAGAACGCGGTCTTGTCGGACACGCGCGCCGCCTGCTGCATGTTGTGCGTGACGATCACAATCGTGTAGTCGGACTTGAGCTCGTGCATGAGGTCCTCGATCGCGAGGGTTGAGATGGGGTCGAGCGCGGAGCACGGCTCGTCCATGAGAAGCACATCGGGCTTGACCGCGATGGCACGGGCAATGCAGAGGCGCTGCTGCTGACCACCGGACAGGGACGAGCCTGGGCGGTCAAGGCGGTCCTTGACCTCGTTCCACAGGTTTGCGCCGCGCAGGGACTCCTCCACCAGCGCCTCCGCGTCCGACTTGGCAATCTTCTTGGAGTTCAGGCGGACACCTGCGAGTACGTTCTCCGCGATCGACATCGTGGGGAACGGGTTGGGACGCTGGAACACCATGCCGATGTGGCGGCGCACAGCTACCGGGTCGACGCCCGGACCGTAGAGATCCTCGCCGTCGAGCAGCGCCTGGCCCTCAACGCGCGCGCCCGGGATGACCTCGTGCATGCGGTTCAGGGTGCGCAGGAAGGTGGACTTGCCACAACCCGAAGGGCCGATGAGCGCCGTGATCGAGCGGGCCTCGATCTCCATGTTGACGCCCTCGACTGCCTTGAAGTCGCCGTAGTAGACGTCCAGGTCCTTGACATCGATTCGCTTTGACATTGTTTTACTCTCTTTAGCCAAGGCACGCGTTAAGGGCCTCGGGGGTTTTCGTTAGGGCAGGGGCTGCGGCGTGTGCCGGTCAGCGCTCCAGCTTGGGGGCAAAGTACTTGGAGATCATGCGGGCCAGGATGTTGAGCACCATGACGATCACGATCAGGACGAGGGCCGCGCCCCAGGCGCGGTCCACGCCGATGCCGCCCTGCTGGTACTGGCGGTAGGCGAACACCGGCAGGGTCGCCATGCGGCCTTGGAGCAGGTTCCAGTTGACGTCCGCGGCGATGCCGATCGTCAGCAGCAGTGGCGCGGTTTCACCGATGACTCGGGCGATCGCGAGCATGACACCCGTGACGATTCCGCCGATCGCGGTGCGTAGAACAACCTTGAAGATCGTGCGGGCTTTGGTGACGCCCAGCGCGTAGGATGCCTCGCGCAGCTCGTTGGGCACGAGGCGCAGCATCTCCTCCACGGAGCGGATGACCACCGGGGTCATCAGGACTGCGAGCGCCGTGGCGCCCATGATGCCGGCGCGGTACGCGGGGCCAAACAGGAGCGTGAAGAGCGAGAATGCGAACAGACCTGCCACGATGGACGGGATACCCGTCATGACGTCCACAAAGAAGGTGACGCCGCGGGCGAGACCTCCGCGTCCGTACTCCACGAGGTAGATCGCGGTGAGGATGCCGATGGGCACCGAGATCGCGGTTGCGGCAAGGGTCACCAGGATGGTTCCCCAGATCGCGTGGTAATGCCGCCCTCGGTCATCTCGCCGAACACGCCCACCATGTTGGTGTTCAGGAAGTCGAAGGTGATGACCCCAGCGCCGTTCTTGATCACGGTCCACAGGAGCGAGACCAGAGGGATCAGAGCCAAGCCGAACGCCACCGTCACCATTGTGGTGGCAAAGCGGTCGGTTGCGTACCGCGAGCCCTCGTACCTGTAGGAGATGAGGGTGAGCGCGGCCGCGTAGATCGCCACGGTCAGTGCGATGACGCTCGCAATGGAGTCCTTGGACAGGAGCGCGAGCAGGCCGTACGAGAACACGAGGCTCCCGCCGAGAACCGCCCAGGGCGCCCACTTAGCCAGGCGTGGCATCGAGGCGAAGACGCCCGCGGTACCAGCTGAGGTTACGGTTGCTTGGCTCATCAGTTAGCTCCACTAAATTCACTGCGGCGCGCGATGATCCAGCGTGCCAGCATGTTCACCGCGAGGGTGATGACGAACAGCGCCAGGCCCGTTGCAATAAGCGTGGAGACGGATAGTCCCGACGCTTCAGGGAACTTGGCGGCGATGTTCGCGGCGATGGTTTGGTGCTGCCCAGGCTTGAGCAGGAAGAAGGAGAACAGGGTTCCCGGCGACAGGATCATGAGGACTGCCATGGTCTCGCCGAGCGCGCGACCCAGGCCGAGCATCGAGGCGGAGACGACGCCCGAACGCCCGAACGGGATAACCGCCATGCGGACCAATTCCCAGCGGGTTGCGCCAAGGGCGAGAGCCGCTTCCTCGTGCAGGCGTGGGGTCTGGAGGAACACCTCGCGGGCGACTGCGGTGATGATCGGCAGGATCATCACTGCGAGCACGAGGCTCGCGGTCAGAATATTCTTGGCTGGTGCTTGGTATCCCTCAAACAGCGGGATGAAGCCAAGCGCTGAGGTCATCCACTTGAACACGGGGTCGAGGACCGGGGCGAGCCACAGCGCGCCCCACAGGCCGTAGACCACCGAGGGGATCGCCGCAAGAAGGTCAATCACGTAGCCTAGCGGGCCGGCGAGCTTGCGCGGCGAGTAGTGGGAGATGAAGAGTGCGATGCCCACCGACAATGGGACAGCTACGAGCAGCGCCAGAAGCGATGCGAGCAAGGTGCCAAAGATCAGCGGTGCTACGTAGTCCAGGAGGTTGTCCGCCTTGAACCACGAAATCTTGTTGAGTTCCTCGGGGCTGGCCACAATAGCAGGCCACGCCTTGTAGATCAGGAACCCGGCCACTGCCGCGAGAATGACCAGGATGGTCAGTCCCGCGGCAGTGGACAGGTACTCGAACCATCGGGCCCCCAGTGCCGAGCCAGCTTTGCGGCCGCCCGCCGAGACGAAGGAGGATCCCTCGCCCCGTGGGGCTTCCGCCGCGGAGCGTTGCGGCTGCGCGGGCGTTCCCGCCGCCGGCGTCTCCGCCTGCTGGGTTGAAGCGGGAGCCGCGTATTGCTCGGTCCCTACGTCCATGTTTTCTCGCACTGTGTTCACCGGGGTATTTGAGGTTTGCCTGAGAGGTTAGATCACTTGGAGGTGATCGAGTTGATTGCTGCAACGACCTCGGTGCGCAGCGCGTCCGAGATAGGTGCGGAGCCCGCAACGTCTGCTGCCGAAGCCACGGTCTGGCCCTCGGTCGAGGCGACGTAGTTGAGGAAGGCCTTGACATTGGTTGCGTCCTCGGAGGTCTCGTAGACCGAGCAGGCCACCGAGTACGAGATCAGAACCAGCGGGTAGGCGCCGGCCTCGGTGGTGGTGCGGTCGAGTTCGACCACGAGGCGCTTGTCGGTTGCGTCGGCTGCGCGTGGGCTTGCGTCCACAACCTTGGCTGCTGCCTCCGCGGAGAATGGAACGTAGCTCTCGCCGACCTTCAGGGCAACGGTTCCGAGGTCACCGGCGCGGGATGCGTCCGCGTAGCCGATTGCGCCCTCAGCACCGGTGACGGTGTCGATGAGGCCCGAGGTTCCGTTACCGGACTGGGTTCCGGAGATCGGCCAGTCACCCGAGGCCTCGTGGGTCCATGCGCCGTTCGAAGCAGCCGCGAGGTACTCGGTGAAGTTCTCAGTGGTGCCGGACTCGTCCGAGCGGTTGACCGGGATGATCGCGAGGTCAGGGAGTTCAACGCCCTCGTTCTCTGCTGCGATGGCTGGGTCGTTCCAGTTCTTGATGTCGCCGTTGAAGATCTTTGCGATCAGTTCGCCCGACATGTTGATGTGCTCAGCGTCCACGCCTGGCAGGTTGTAGACAACCGCGATTGGCGAGATGTAGAGGGGAAGCTCGAGAGCCTCGCCGCCGTAGCAGCGGTCCGCAGCCGCGGTCAGCTCTTCTTCCTTGAGTGGAGCGTCGGTTCCAGCGAACTGCACGCCACCGGAGAGGAACTGCTCGCGTCCACCGCCGGATCCGACGGCCTCATAGGTAACGGTCAGGTCTGGTGCGACCGATGCGAGGGTGGCGATCCAACCGCCCATTGCCTTTTCCTGCGAGGAGGCGCCAGCGCCGGCGATGGAGCCTGCTGCTGCGCTCTCGGAGGATTCTGGGGCGGTTGCGGAACCGGTTGCGTCCGGGGTTTCGTCCTGCTTGACCGCGTCGGATCCACATGCCGTCAACGCAAGTGCGAGTGCACCGGTAAGCGCTGTACCTGCCAGAACTCGGCTCTTTACGTTCTTCACTGTGTTGTACCTATCTCGGTAAGGAAAGTTCGTTGGTGGCAGGTTTTCCTGCTCACAACTAGAAAGTAGGAGCCGCAAGTGACGGGATTTTGCTTTCGAGGTGAATCAAAGATGAACACTGAGTGCCGTTTCAAACCCGCAGTTGTCCCGCGGATGAACTGGCTCGACGGTCCTGGGTAGCGCTCGCTGTTACCATCTGGAGATGGGCGTGATCTTCATGTGCGGGCCGGCTGGTTCAGGCAAGTCGTTTGTGGCGAGGCAGTACGAGGAGTTGGGGTGCGTGCGCCTGTCATTCGACACTGAGGCTTGGGCTCAGGGGTATCGCGAGATGCCGTTGGCACAGAACGTCCATCAGCAGATCGAGCGACTTCTGCGCCGCCGGTTGATCGAACTTGTGCGCGCTGGTCACGATGTCGTGCTTGATTTTTCGTTCTGGTCACAAGAAATGCGGGATGAATATCGTGGCATTCTCAGACCCTTGGGTGTTACGCCCACAGTTGTGTATCTGCGCACTTCGAGGGCGGTTGCTCTCGAGCGGGTGCGTTCCCGGTCGCAGTCCCACGGCGACGACTTCGTTCTCTTGGACTCCGTTGCCCAGCGATATTTTGATAATTTCGAGGTTCCGACTGCGCTCGAGGGCCCTTTGGTCACCCTGGATGGCGAGTCACGGGAACCCGTCGCGCTCCCGATTTTTTAGCGTCACACAGCCCTGTGGTTCAGGTGATTGCATCACCTGTGCACCAGATTTCCGACGAGTCCCCAGTTTCGCCGTTCGGCTCGCTTCATCCCGGGCCATCGTGCTACAGGTCGACATAACCCAGACGCAACGAGACCCACCCCCTTCCAGTGAAGGGGGTGGGTCTCGTGGATTATCAGGGCAGGAGCCGGGCTAGGCGGCCGGTTCGGCGAACTTGTAGCCGAGCCCGCGAACTGTGAGGACAAGCTGCGGTGAGCCGGGGTCCTCCTCGATCTTGGCGCGGATGCGCTTGACGTGAACGTCGAGGGTCTTGGTGTCCCCCACGTAGTCGGAGCCCCACACGCGGTCGATGAGCTGGCCGCGGGTCAGCACGCGCCCGGCATTGCGCAGGAGGTACTCGAGCAGGTCGAATTCCTTGAGCGGGAACTGCACGGCCTCACCGTTCACAGTGACGATATGGCGCTCGACGTCCATCTTGACTGGACCGGCCACGAGGACCTGGGTCTCGTCCTCAAGCGGAGCACGCTCCGCCGACTCAACGGAGCCGGCGGCTTGGTGGCGTCGCAGGACCGCACGCATACGCGCCAGCAACTCGCGGAACGAGTACGGCTTGGTGACGTAGTCGTCGGCGCCGAGCTCGAGGCCCACGACCTTGTCAATCTCTCCGTCCTTGGCGGTCAGCATGATGACCGGGACGTCACCGCGGATGCGGAGCTCGCGGCACACCTCGGTCCCCGACAGCCCGGGAAGCATCAGGTCGAGCAGGACGAGGTCCGGCTGCTCCGCATCGTACGCGTCCAGCGCCTCTAGGCCGTTCTCCACGGCCACCACATCAAAGCCCTCGCGAGTGAGCTGGTAAGTCAGCGGCTCACGGTACGACTCTTCGTCTTCAACTACCAGAATGCGCGTCACGCGCCGTCCTCCCTCTTGGGTGCTGCTTGCGGGCGAGGCGCGGAACGCACCTCAAGTACATCGGTTGGAAGTAAAACTCGGTTGGGTCGGTGGAGGCGAGTGTTGCCGTCCGACTCGGACTCCTCGGGGCTCTGCGCGGATGCGGCCTCGAAAGGAGGAAGCGTTGTGGCATCCCCTGGGTCTGCATCAGCGACCGCCGGGATGCGCAGGGTAAAGGTCGAACCCTTACCTTCCTGGGACCACACTGTCACATCGCCACCGTGGTCGGCGGCAACGTGCTTGACGATGGACAGGCCGAGGCCCGTCCCTCCCGTCGCGCGGGAGCGGGCAGGGTCCACACGGTAGAAACGCTCGAACACGCGGGCCTGCTGCTCGACGGGAATACCAAAGCCCTGGTCCACCACCGAAATCTCGATGAGCTCACCGCGACGGTGCACACCCACACCCACCGAGGTGTGCTCGGGTGAGTAGGCCACTGCGTTGTCCACAAGGTTGCGTACTGCCGTGACCAGCAGGTTGTGGTCCCCGTAGACATATACCTCGGAGTCACCTCCCACGGTGATCGAGATGTCTTTGCCCTGCGCAACAACGCGGGCGCGGTCCGTGGCCTCCTCAATCACGCCGGCAACCTCAACAATGGAGACCGGGTGCGAAGAGCCCTGGAGCTGAAGTCGGGACAGCTCGATAATTTCCTGGACCAGCTGAGCCAGGCGCTTGGACTCCTGACTCATGCGGCCGGCAAAGTGGCGCACGGCTTCCGGATCGTCCGCCGCATCCTGCAGGGTCTCGGCCAGCAGACCGATAGCGCCCACGGGGGTCTTCAGTTCGTGCGAGACGTTGACGGTGAAGTCGCGGCGGATCGTCTCCACGCGCTTGGCCTCCGTCTTGTCCTCCGCAAGAACCACAATGTGTTTGGAGTCGAGCTGCGCCACGCGCACCTGGAGCATGACTCGCCCGCGTCCGACCGGGCCGCGAGGCAACTCCAGTTCCTCATCCGCGATGAGTCCCGACCTGCGCACGGAATCAATCATGTCCTGGATGGCGGGGTGCACGATCCGTTCGCCCCGGACCACACCGAGCGCGTAAGCGGGAGCGGACGCACGCACAACGGTGTCGTCCTCCTTGATCACCACAGCGGCCGAACGTAGAACCGCGAGCACGCGAATGACCCCGTCCTCCAATACGTCAGGGGTCGGCGGGGGCTGCTGGCCCTTTTGTTGTTCCGAGTACCAGAACGCCAGCATTGCAAAGAAACCGACGATGAGCCCCACCGCACCTGCGGCTAGGAGCTGAGTGTATTCCACCCCAATAGACTACGTTGCGCGGGCCCCAAAATCCTCAACGATGCCCCGCCCACGATCCAGAAACGGCTAAAACATGCGGAATTGGCTCCCTGCCCGGGTCAAGAGTTCATAGTCATGACACCAACAGTTCACCTAGCCGATTCCCCCGCCACACTTGACCTTGGAAAAGTAGGCACCATCAACGCCAACCTGACGCGCCGGTCACGGACTGCTCTACGTCCCGCGCTCAGAGCACACACAGAAGCATGAGGAACACAATGCGCAAGATCTTCGAGGCCGAGCTCCAAGCCCTCGGCGGAGACCTCGACCAGATGGCCGAGCTCGTGCAATCCGCAATCACCCGCGCCGGCCAAGCCCTGCTCACCCAGGACATTGCTCTGGCTCAGCAGGTCATCGCCGACGACCACCACATCGACGCCCTCGAACGCGAGCTCGACGAGCGCTGCGTTCACCTACTCGCGCAGCAGCAACCCGTGGCCACCGACCTCCGCGTGGTCCTCACCGCGCTCCGCATCTCCGCAAGCCTCGAGCGCATGGGCGATCTGGCCCGACACATCGCCGAAAGCGTGCGCCGCGCCTACCCGAACCCTGCAGTTGCCCCGCAGCTCACCGAGATCTTCGAGGGCATGGCCGGCGCCTCACAGCGCGTGGGCAAGCGCGTATATGGGCTCGTCACTTCGCACGACCTCGACGTTGCAGGAACCATCGAACGCGACGACGACCTGCTGGACAACTTCCACAACGACGTGTTCACCGCACTCCTGGGTGGCGAGTGGCAGGGCACGACCCAGCAAGCCGTCGACGCAACGCTGCTGTCTCGCTACTTTGAGCGCTTCGGGGACCACGGCGTCTCCGTTGCGCGCCGCATCAACTACCTGGTAACAGGGGACTTCGACAAGTCCCTCCTCGCCGACTGACCTCCAAAAGGGAGCAGACAGGCCCTTCCCCGCCGACTAGCCACCCCGCGGTGGGCGCGCTGGTAGGTGCGCACAATCGTCGAGAATCAGGGGCCGCAAGGCACAACCAGCGAGACCGCCATTTTTGTTCGATTCCGGCTGTAGAACAGACAGAATCGAACAAAACTGGCGGTCTCGCTGCGTAAATACGTGCGTAAATGACCACCCAACAAACGCGTGAGGCCCCGCCGGAAGAATCCGGCGGGGCCTCACGCGTAAGCGAAAGCTAAAGGGTTACTTCTTGCCCTGGTTAGCTACAGCCTCAGCAGCTGCCTTGGCAGCCTCTGGGTCGAGGTAACGGCCACCCTTGGTGATTGGCTTGAAGTTCTCGTCCAGCTCGTACACCAGTGGCATACCAGTTGGGATGTTGAGCTCCGCGATGTCCTCGTCCGAGATTTCGTCAAGGAGCTTCACGAGCGCACGCAGCGAGTTACCGTGAGCGGCAACCATGACGGTCTTGCCGGCCTTGAGGTCGGCCTGGATGTCGCCCTCCCAGTAAGGGATCTCGCGCTCAAGGACATCCTTGAGGCACTCGGTGCGCACAGCAGCAGCGTCACCAACGTAACGAGGGTCAGCGTCCTGGCTGAACTCGGTGCCAGCCTCGATTGCTGGAGGTGGGGTGTCGTACGAACGGCGCCACAGCATGAACTGCTCCTGGCCGTACTCCGCAAGGGTCTGAGCCTTGTCCTTGCCCTGGAGAGCACCATAGTGGCGCTCGTTCAGGCGCCAGTCGCGCTTCACCGGGATCCAGTGGCGGCCAGCAGCCTCGAGAGCGAGGTTGGCGGTGGTGATGGCGCGAAGCAGCATCGAGGTGTGCACAACATCTGGGAGGATGCCGGCTTCCTTGAGCATTTCGCCGCCGCGTGCGGCTTCTTCGCGGCCCTTCTCGGAGAGCTGCACGTCAACCCAACCGGTGAAGAGGTTCTTAGCGTTCCATTGGCTCTCGCCGTGGCGGAGCAAAACAAGCGTGTAAGTCATACCATCTATCCTGCCATTGTCTGGGCCCCCAAGGAGGGGCCTTTCGTCCGATTCGACGAATGTTCCTCACTGTTCATCTGCAATGCGCGCTGATGAACCGCACTTTCATACACCTCGAGGGTTGCCTTGGCAGTGTTCTCCCAGGTGAAGGTTGCTGCTACTGCGCGGGCCTCGCCTGCAAGGCGAGAACGCAGTTGGGGGTCGGACAGAACGCTACCCAGAGCGTTTGCCCAACTCTCTGGCCGGTGATCCCGGACCAGGAGGCCTGAAATATTGTGCTTGACGGCAATCTTGAGTCCACCCACGCACGAGGCAATCACGGGCGTCCCGCACGCCTGGGCCTCGAGGGCGACTAGCCCAAAACTCTCCGACCGAGAAGGCATGGCCACGACGTCCGCGACACGGAACCAAGCCGCCAACTCGGGGCGTGTGGCCGGGAGTTCGAACCGCACGTTTGCCTCGATGCCTTGCCTACGCACGCGCTCCTTGAGCTCGCTCAGGGCGTGCTTGCGACCCGACGCCCCGCCAAGGATGACGAGGGTGGGGACGGACTCGCTGCTGGTGGCCCTGCGCGCGAGAATCCCGAGCGCGTCTACGAGGACGTCTGGACCCTTGAGCGGCTGGACGCGGCCGGCAAACACAATGACCTTCTCGGTGGATCCGAGGCCGAGGGAGGCGCGCTCGTGTTCGCGGGCGCCCACTCCGACGGAGAGCGGCGCAACCGGGGAGAACGCACCCAGGTCAACGCCTGGCGCCACTACGTGCACGGCTGCCGGATCGGCGTCATAGAACTCCTCAAGTTCCATCGCCTCGATGTCCGTGTTGGCGATCAGCGCATCCGACTCGGCAACAACCTGCTCCTCACCGATGATGCGGCCCTTGGGTTCGGGCTTGTCTGCGGGCGCAATGTGGGCGTTCTTGACCCTCGCCATGGTGTGCATGGAGTGGACGAGCGGCACGCCCCAGTGCTCCGCCACAATCGCGCCAACCTGACCGGACAGCCAGTAGTGCGAGTGCACCACGTCGTAGGGGCTTTCTGACACCGCAGTGCGAAGGACACCGCGCGCAAAGTAGCTCAACTGGCCGGGGAGGTCTTCCTTTTTCAGGCCCTCGTACGGCCCCGCGGTGACGTGTCGGACCGAAACACCTGGCTCAACCTCGACCACATCGGGCTGTTCGGGAGAGGTGCGGCGCGTGAAGATGTCCACCTGCGCGCCCTGCTGTGCAAGAGCGGCGGCCAACTCGGTGATGTATACGTTCATCCCACCGGCGTCCCCAATACCTGGCTGCGCGAGCGGGGACGTGTGTACGGACAGCATGGCTACGCGCGGGGAGCGCGCCGCTAACCTGTTTACCGCAGACATGTACCACCTGAGTGTTTGTTGGATACTCTATTTTCCCATTAGGCGGCGCGGAATCCAACAGGCGTCTCATTGCTGTGAGAACCGTTACGATCGCTCCAGCGGGCCGTAGGTCCCATGACTACCTGACACCGAGTACCGAAAATTGAACCTATGGACACCCAATTTGATCCACTCGCAAGCATCCGCGATCTGCTCGGCGACGACCCTGCGCCCACCACCGTGGTGCCAGCGACGCCCGAAGAGGTCGCCACTTTCGATGACGATGCAATGGTGTGTACGTGCAACAACGTCAACGCCGGCGAGATCCGCTCACTGATCCGCTCGGGCGAATGCTCGTCGCTGGATGACATCCAGGTCCGCACGCGCGCCGGAGGCGGCTGCGGTGCCTGCATCCCGTTCGTCGCCGGAATCGTCAACGTTGAGCTTGGTTGCTGCGGCGGCAAATAGACTCCACGCTCTCCGGAGGTTCCGCCATACCTCCGGACACGTGCAAGAAAAGCGATGGATCCGATGCCTAGGTATCGGATCCATCGCTTTGTTCTGTGGCTACCGTGTCGCTACCTAATCAGTACTGCGCAATGAGGCACTCGCTCTTGTGCTGCTACTTGACCGGAAGCACGCACGCCGCGACCTCAAGAGGGCTGGAAGAGACGACCCGTCCGCTTCCCTTGTTCAGGTCAACGGCCAGGGTGTCCAGGGTTGCCGAGTTCTGGTTTGCCACAACCACGAGTTCTAGGTCCGCAAGCTCGCCCTCACCCGCACCAAGCGCACGGAAGTGCCGAGGCCAGGCGCCTCCCACTGAGACCTCGCCGAGCAGGTCCACGCCGCCTTGGCCGTCCAAAGCGTGCACAGACAGGGTGTCCGTGCCTCGCACCGCAGTGAACAGCCGCGTACCGTCCTCGGAGACCTCAATGTGCGAGGGGTAATTGGGCTTACCCTCCACGGGGGTGCCGGCGGGCACCTGCCCGATGAGCGCCCCATTCCCGGTGGCCTGGTCCACCTTAATCACGAAGATCTGTGGATCGAGTTCCCCTGCCACGTAGGCGAGGTCGCCCGGGCCGAACGCGATGTGCCGCGGCCCGGAGCCAGCGGGAAGGGTCACGGCTGAGCCGAGGGACTTGAGCGAGCGCCCCCGTGGCCCCGGGGCCATCTGGTACTTGAACACCGTGTCGGCGCCGAGGTCCGCAACCCACACGTACTGGGTGCCGGGTACCTGAGCGGCGAAGTGGGCGTGTGGGCCCTCTTGGCGGTCCGCGACTGGGCCCGTGCCGAATTGCTGGAACAGCTCACCGGTGGGTTCACCCTGCGAGGCTTGAGTGGCTGCTAAAGGGGTTGAATGCGCGAACACGGATCCGCTTGAGTAATTCGTGGCAACGACTACTCCGCTGGACACGATGACGTGGCACGGGTGCCGACCCTGTGTTGAGGCGGATCCCACGAACTCCAGAGTGCCATTCTCCGCAACTGAGAATTGGGTGAGAGTGCCTTCTTCGTCCTCACTCACCGCGTAAAGCGAGCCCTGTTCGTCCAGGGTGACGAACGATGGCGACGAGATCTCAACTTCCCGAACGAGGCCCTCAATTGCACCATTGTTCCTGTTGAGGGTACCTTGCCAGATACCTTCTGGTTCCCCATCATCGCCGTGGCTTGGATACGTTCCGAAATAGATTCGCACGCGCATTCCTTTTCATCGTGGATTAACGCTCAATTAAAATGCAACTTCGAATGAAACGCACGATGGGGCGTTCTCCCCATTGGAGAACGCCCCATCGTTCAATACTAACGGATCAGTTTGCTGCGTCGTACGCCTCGCGGATCTCCTGCGAAATACGACCACGCTCGTTGACCTCAAAGCCGTTTGCGCGGGCCCATTCACGGATTTCGAGTGCGCTTGCGCCACCGGCAGCTACACGGCTGGTACGACGACCACCCTTTGCAGCCGCGCGACCGGTCTTGCGGCCGGCCTCGATGTACTGTGCCAGTGCTGCACGCAGTTCGCTGGCGTGAGCCGCATTCAGGTCGATCTCGTAAGCAACCGAGTCGAGCGAGAAGGTAACCGTCTCGTCCGCTGCGCCACCGTCGATGTCATCGACAAGAATTACTTGGACCTTCTGTGCCATTGCTCTACCCCTATTTGCTTGATCTAGAAGATATATCTTAAAGATCATTTCATCTGAGATAGTGCTCGTCAAATGAACGCGCTATTTCTCCGAGGTGGTTTCGCCTTCTGCTTCCGCTTCTTGCCGATCCAATTCGGCGAGCTGTGCTCGCTCGTTTCGGTCCGCCCGGATAATCGAACGCATTACGAAATAGAACAGGACACCAAGCCCAATTGAGGGAATTAGTGCACCTATTGCAATCCAAAAGCCTGACATTGCGCGCTCCTACCTGCCGCTAGTGATTCGGAAAAGATCAGTTCTGCGGCTTAACCAGAGGGAACAGAATGGTCTCGCGGATACCCAATCCTGTGATCGCCATGAGGAGGCGGTCGAGGCCCATTCCCATTCCACCGCTTGGAGGCATTGCGTACTCCATTGCGGTGAGGAAGTCCTCATCGAGAACCATTGCCTCATCGTCTCCAGCAGCTGCGAGCTTAGCCTGAGCCTCAAAACGCTGGCGTTGGATGACTGGGTCGACCAACTCGGAGTAGGCCGTGGCGAGCTCGAATCCGCGCACGTAGAGGTCCCACTTTTCCACAACGCCGGCCTTGGTGCGGTGGTCGCGGGTCAGCGGGGAGGTGTCCACTGGGAAGTCGCGGACAAAGGTTGGCGCGTACAGATCGTTGCCAACGTAGTGCTCCCACAGTTCTTCCACGAGCTTTCCGTGGTTGACCTTCTTGGGGTCCATCTTGATGTCGACTGCGTCCGCAAGCTTGGTGAGCTTCTCCACCGAGTCCTGCGGGGTGATCTCCTCGCCCAGCGCAGCAGACAGGGAGTCGTACATGGACAGTTCTGCCCAGTCGCCTCCGAGCTCGTACTCCTCGCCACTCGCGAGAGTCACGAGGGTCTCGCCGTCGTTCACTTCCTTGGCCGCGGTCTGCACGAGGTTCTTGGCCAGCTCAGCCATGGTGTTGTAGTCACCGTACGCCTCGTAGGCCTCGAGCATCGCGAACTCTGGCGAGTGGCTCGAGTCGGCGCCCTCGTTACGGAAGTTGCGGTTGATCTCGAAGACTCGCTCCAGGCCACCGACCACGGCGCGCTTCAGGAACAGTTCCGGCGCGATGCGCAGGTACAGCTCCATGTCGAAGGCGTTCATGTGGGTGACGAACGGGCGTGCGGAGGCACCACCGTGGATCGTCTGCAGCATCGGAGTTTCTATCTCGATAAAGTCGCGCCTGTGGAAGTTCTCACGCAGGGAGCGCACCACGGCTGCGCGCTTGCGTGCGTTGTCGCGAGCCGCAGGGCGCGCGATCAGGTCAACGTAACGCTGGCGGACGCGGGCTTCCTCAGAGAGTTCGGCAGCGGAGCCGTCCTCGCGGGAGTACAGGTTAGGGAGCGGACGCAGCGACTTGGCGGCAATTGCCCACTCGGTTGCGAAGATGGACAGCTCGCCGCGGCGTGAGGAAATCACGCGGCCCTTGGCAAACAGGTGATCTCCGAGATCCACGTCAGACTTGAACGCTGCAAGCGATTCCTCACCCACCTCGCCCTGCGACAGCATGATCTGGATGCGGTTGCCCTCGCCGTCCTGCAGGGACACAAAGCACAGCTTTCCGGTGTTGCGCAGGAATACGACGCGGCCTGCGAGGCCTACGACGTCCTGGGTTTCCTCGCCGGTTTCGAGGTGCGCGTACTGTTCACGCACGTCCTTGATGCTGTGAGTGCGACCCACCGATACCGGGTACGCCTCGCCTCCCTGCTCAATGAGGCGGGCGCGCTTCTCGCGGCGAACTCGCAACTGCTCGGGTACATCGTTCTCAGCGGGCACGTTAGCGGCGCTTGGCGCGGCATTCTTTGGGTCTACAGTCACCCGACAATTCTATCCGGCTGTTGCAAGTACGAAACTGGCTCGTTGGGTGGTTCGCCTCACGTTGCCAACCTTATTAGCGACGATTGACCTCCTACCAGCCAAGGCGTGCGCTGGGAGGAGGTCAATCGTCGTAAATCAGGCGGCGTTGCCGCCCAAGGTCAGCGGGAGACGAGGTCGAGGGCGAGATCCAAGATGGGGGCCGAGTGCGTGAGTGCGCCCACGGACATGTAGTCGACGCCGGTGGCAGCGATTCCGGCGGCACGTTCGAGGGTGACCGTGCCGGTGGCCTCGAGCTCGACTTTTCCGATTTCCGGTTCGCGGGGACGCAGTGCCGCGACCACTCGGGCCATCTCCTCGTTGGACATGTTGTCCAGGAGGAGGAAGCGTGCGCCAGCGTTCACTGCCTCGATGGCTTGGTCGAAGGTATCGGCTTCGACCTGGATAAGGACGTCGGGGAACATGGCGCGCACGGCGGCAACAGCGGCGGAGACCGAGCCTGCAGCGACCACGTGATTGTCCTTGACCATGGCCACGTCGTACAGGCCCATGCGCTTATTGGTGCCCCCTCCCGCGCGCACGGCGTATTTGTCGAGCTCGCGCAGCATCGGGGTGGTCTTACGCGTGTCGAGGACCATCGCGCCCGTCCCCGTTTCAAGGAGGATGTCCGCGAACCTGCGGGTCGCGGTGGCTACGCCGGAGGCACGCGAGGCGAGGTTCAGGAGCGAGCGCTCTGCAATCAGCAGTGCCTGGACGGGAGCGGTGAGCACGGCAAGGCGTTGGCCCGCGGTTACGCGGGCGCCGTCCTGCACGTCAAAGCTGACTGCAACTTCTCCCATGCCGAAACGTTCTGCGACCTGGGTCAACGCCTCGGGAAGCGCGGCGAGACCCGCGACCACGCCATCCTGGCGGGCCATGAGATGAGCGGTGACCTGCTCGGAGGGCGAGATCGTGGCAAAGGAGGTGACGTCGCGGCCGGGGAAACCGCCGAGGTCCTCATCGAGGGTGGCGCGCACTGCAGAGCGCAGCCATTCGCGGTCTAGCGGCGTCACGCCGGGCGCCATGGGGTCGAGTGGGGATTTGGTCTGGGACTCGGTCATTGTTCCTCGCCTGTGTGGGGTGATGCTGTCGGGTGGTGCTGGGGTGCGTGGTGCTGGAGTGATGCTCGGATACGTGGTGCTGGGTTTGTCGCGGCCAGATTGGGCCCACCGCGGCAGAGCCTCTGACGGGCCACCGCGGCAGAGCCGCGGCCCGTCAGTGGTGGTCGCCGCGCGTGAGCGGGGCCGTGTCCGTGACGAGTTTGCCGTCCAAGCCAATGCGCGTCACCACGCGCAGCAGCCAGTCGCTGTCTTGCTCCGGGTAGTCCGCCCGGAAGTGTCCGCCGCGGCTCTCCGCGCGCAGCAGTGCGGCCGAGGCGAGCGCAAGTGAGACCACGTGGATGTTGGTGGCCTCCCACTCCGCGGCTTGCGGCAGCGTGAAGTGGTCCCCCTGGACGGGTTCCGGGATGGCCGCGTCTGTGCGGATCGAACCAAGCGTCTCCAGAGTCTGGGCTAACGAGGCACGAGTACGGGTCACCCCCGCTCCAGCCGTCATGGAGCGCTGGATCTTGGAGCGGGACGCGGCCATGACCAGGCCAGACTGGCCGGGGCGCTCCTGTGGTTCGCGCTGCGGCAGTTCTCCTGCCTCCATCCGGCGGGCGATGTCCTCGGCGGCGCGGTGAGCGAACACTATCCCCTCAAGTAGAGAATTTGAGGCCAAGCGGTTAGCTCCGTGTACGCCCGTGCAGGCCGACTCCCCCACCGCGTAGAGCCCGCGAAGGGTCGACCGTCCGGAGGCGTTGGTAAGGATTCCGCCGGAGTGGTAGTGCTGTGCTGGCGCGACTGGCACTGGCTCTGCGGTGATGTCAAAGCCTTGTGCGAGCAGAGACTCGTAGATGGTTGGGAAGCGGTTCTTTAGGAATTCGGCTCCGAGGTGGCGGGCGTCGAGGAACACGTGGTCCGAGCCCGTCTTTTCCATTTGCTCAACGATCGCGTGGGCGACCACGTCCCGAGGCGCCAACTCTGCCATCTCGTGGACGTTGGTCATGAACCGCTTGCCCTCGACGTCGATTAGGTACGCTCCCTCGCCGCGCACCGCCTCCGAAATGAGCGTCAGCTGGCCGCGAGCGCCGGAACCCAGCCACAGGACAGTGGGGTGGAACTGGACGAACTCAAGGTCAGCGAGGTCGGCTCCGGCCCGCAGCGCTGCGGCGATGCCATCCCCCGTGGACTGGGACGGGTTGGTCGAGGAGACGTAGAGCTGGCCGATACCACCCGTGGCGAGCACGACCGCACGGGCAAGCGCCGAGCCCACACCGTCTCGGGTACCCTCGCCTCGGACGTGCAGCGTGACCCCGCACGCTACCCTGCGGTCCTCGTCGTGTTCCTGCGGCTCGATCTTGCCTGCGGACGTGAGGATGTCGAGCACTTGAGCGTGCTCGATAATCTCGATTCCCGGGTCGTTACGCACGGCCTCGAGCTGGGCCACGAGCGCCCTAGAGATCTCGGCTCCCGTGGCGTCTCCACCCGCATGGGCAATGCGGTCGGCGTGGTGCCCACCCTCACGGGTGAGTGCGACCTCCCCGTCCGCCTCGACGTCGAACCGGGCGCCGCGTTCCATGAGTTCGCGCACTCGATCGGGACCCTCATTGACGAGGACCTCCACCGCGGCGGGATCACACAGTCCCGCTCCGGCCACGAGCGTGTCCTCCAGGTGTGCCCGAGGTGAGTCCTTGGGGTCGAGCGCTGCAGCGATTCCGCCCTGCGCCCAAACGGTTGAACCGGAGGACAACACGTCCTTGGTCACGAGCAATACTCGCCCGACTTGGTTGCGCAGCTCAAGGGCGGCGGTCAGTCCCGCAATTCCCGAGCCAACCACGATCACGTCCGCGTGGGCCACCCATCCCGGCTGTGCTGCGGAAAGCGAGGTGGGGATTGTTGGTGCGTCCGGACGGTGTGCGCTCGTGGTCATGTACAGAGATTATGCCTGAAATGGCGCAATGGGCAGGCCCGACGCTTCGAGTCCGTAGCCCGATGGAACGAGTCCCGGCTCGTTGGAGTTCTCAACGATCTTGTTCTCGTGGTCTACGAACACCACGTGAGGCAGGTAGTGCCTTGCCTCGGCGTCCGACATCATGCCATAGGCGATGATGATGATGAGGTCACCCGGGTCTACGAGGTGCGCGGCCGCGCCGTTGATGCAGATCTGGCCGCTTCCGGGCTCACCTGGGATGACGTACGTGGTCAGGCGCGAACCGTTGGTCACGTCGACGATGTCTACCTTCTGGCCCGGGTACAGGTCCGCCGCGAGAAGGAGATCGTTATCCACGGTTATGGAACCCACGTAGTGGAGGTCGGCCTGCGTCACGGTGGCGCGGTGGATCTTGCCGATCATCATGGGGCGTTGCAATGACGTCACTTTGAACAAATCCTAAGTAATTCTGGTCTTGGTCCCTTACCGCAGGGGCGAAAAGGGCTAGGTTGCGCGGCCGTAAACGGCGCGTGGTGGAGTCCGCTAAGCGCGGGCAGCGATCTCCACGTGCATGTTGTCTATAAGTCTAGTCGTGCCCACTCGAGCAGCGACGAGCGCAAGGGCTTTCCCCGCATAGTCGTTGGTGACGTCGGTGATGGTCTGCGGGTCTACGATCACGAGGTAGTCGAGGACGACCTGCGGCTGCTCGGCGAAGACTGCCACGGCCGCTTCCCTAGCCTCGGGACCGTTTGAGCCCTGTTCGGCGGCGTCGCGCGCCGCCTCAAGCGCCCTAGAAAGAGTCAGCGCGGTGACGCGCTCCTCCTCGCTCAGGTACGAGTTGCGAGACGACAGCGCGAGGCCGTCCTCCTGGCGCACGATGGGCACCGGGCGAATCTCAACGTCCAGGTTGAAGTCCTTGACCATGCGCTTAATGAGTAGGAGCTGCTGAGCGTCCTTCTCACCAAAGAACGCAAGCTGCGGGCGCACGAGGTGCATGAGTTTGTTGACCACGGTCAGCACGCCATCAAAGTGTCCGGGGCGGAATGATCCCTCAAGGATCGTGCCGAGGTGCCCCGAGGTGACGCGCACTAGTGGGTCGCCCCCTGGGTACATGTCCTCGCGTTCTGGTGCGAACACGATGTCTGCCCCGTGCTCGGCGAGCAGCGCGACGTCGGCGTCGAGCACGCGCGGGTATGCCTCGTAGTCCTCGCCCGGCCCGAACTGAAGTGGGTTCACAAAGACTGTCACTACAACCTGGCGGGCAGCGGCGCGCGCACGGTCGACGAGTTCCATGTGGCCTGCGTGCAGCGCGCCCATAGTCATGACCACTGCGCGGTGGGCGAGTCCACCCGCGGAATCGGTCCGCTCGGTGTGCTCAGTCTGCTCATCAAGTTCCGCGAGCAGTCGGTTCAGTTCTTCAACGGTGTGTGCGACGTGTGGCACGGTCAGCCGATCTTTCGTGTGAGGGTGGCCGCTGCTCTCCCGAGGGCAGTTCCCGGAGTCACTCGAACGAATCGAGGAGCTCCTGGGCCTGCTTTTCGGTGATGCGGCCGAGGTTCATCGCACGCACTGTAGCGGCCCGTCCGAGTGCCCGGTAGGACTCGACTATGTCGGTGGCCCGCTCGGAAACTGCGAAGGACTCAAGCTCCTGCACGTGCTTCTTAACAGTTCCAGAGTCCCCCCGAACAACCGGCCCCGTCAACGTGGCGATGGGGTCAGAAGTGCCATCCGCCCCCGCCAAGGCCCCCTCAAGCGCCGCATACAGCAGTGGCGAGATCGCCTGCCCAGGGTTTGGAATGCCCGCTTTTTCAAGCAGTTGTGCGGCTTGGGCCACCAAAACCACGAGGTGGTTTGCCCCGTGTGCGAGGGCCGCGTGATAAAGGCCACGCTGCGCGTCCTCGAGGACCACGGGCTCGCCACCGAGCTCAACCACGAGCGCCTGCCCGATGGGCAAAACCGGCGCGGGAGCGGTTACCGCAAAGGTAGCGCCCTCGATCCGTCCGAGGTCCAGAGAGGTTCCGGTGAAGGTCATCGCTGGGTGGATTGCAATGGGGATGGCGCCCTTAGCACGCGCAGGCGCCAGGACGTCGAGGCCGTGCGCACCCGAGGTGTGGACCACGATCTGGCCCGGCTGCCAGGCTCCGAGATCGGCAAGCCCCTGAACCACGGAGCCAATAACGTCGTCGGGGACCGTGACCAGAACCAGCTCCGCACGCTCCACGATCTGCTGCGGCTCGAGCACCGGCACGCCGGGCAACAGTGCATCAGCCCGATCGTGCGAGGCTTCCGAGAGCGCGGACACCCCGATGACCGCATGTCCTGCAGCCCGCAGCGCGCTTCCGAGGACTGCTCCGACCCTGCCGGCACCGATTATTCCGACGCCGAGGCGCCCTGGTTTGTTCTCTGTGTTGTTCACTATTCCGTGGGTTCGTTCGTGGGTTCGTTCGAAGTGTGAGTGGTACCTGCGCCGCGTAGATCCAGCTTAGAGTCGCCCTCTTCTGGAGCGGGAACTGCCGACGCCGCTCCCATGCCCGCGAGATCCTGCAGTTGCGGGTAGTTCTCACTGACGCGTTCCAGCCATTGTTCCGGCCCTGCGTGCACTCGCGCTTCGCGCGCCCGTGCCGCTTGGGCGACGAGGAGTTCGCGGACAGCTTCTTCGGACTGGTGTGGGATGAGCGGCCTAATGTTGCCAACCGTGGAGTGGGTGGTGAAGGTGGCAACCCTAAGCTTCCTCTGCCACGGTCCCTGCTGCGCGCCGATCGATTGAATGCGCGCGTGTGGCACCACCACGACCCGCTTGATGAGCCAGCCCGTACGAATAATGAGGGCATGCTCCGTGCTCACAAACCCATTGCGCGTGTAACTGAACCAGTCCAGCCACCGCGCCGAGCGGGGACTGACAGTAAATCCGCCGGCCGGCCCCACGCCGTTGAGCGCGTGGTCCAGCAGCTCGATCGGGTTGTCCGTGCCGAGGTCGGGCAGCACGAGCCACAGCGCATCGATCGCCTCGGTGTGCGTGCCCACGGGCAGCAACACGGCCTCGAGCGAGACGCTGTTGCCGTCGGTCTTGATGGCCTGGCCGGCCACGTTTACATCGACTCGCCACCAACCCGGCTTGCGCCACAGGAGCGACTGCCTCAGTTGGACGGCCTGAACCCTGCCCGGCGGGATTGTCTTGGCCCGGGTTTCGAGAAGTCCGTGACGCACGCGAATCCCGTCTGCCGAGATCGCACCAGTGAACCCGTACTCTCCCACGAACCTGTTCCAGGTCATCGGCACGAATGCGAGGAGCGCGGGCAGCAGACCCGCGGTGACCCCACCGTATCCGCCGATGAGGGAGCCGATCGCTACTGCAACAAGGATGACCGTCGCGATCGTGCCGCCGGACAACAACGCTCCGAGGATGATCCGCTTGGGCGGCACCGCAAACAGCACGCGTTCGCCCTGGTCAACCCTCTGATTTTCGACGATCCTGCCGCCAGTTTGGTCCATTACCCCACCCTGGGTGGACAGTGCGTTCACACCACCGGCCATGCCGGCCGCCCCAGCGTGCGCGGAGGCTTCATCGCGTTCGGCGGTCACGGCCCCGGAGGCTCGCGCGAGGAGTTCGGCGCGCAGTTTGTCCGCGTCTTCGTCCTTGAGGAAGCCAATCGAGACGTTACTCGTACCGCCTGCAGCGGACTGCACGGTGAGCTCCGCGAGCCCAAGGATTCGGGCAATGACGGGCCGTACGATGTCGATCGTTTGGATGCGGTCGAGCCGCACTTTTCGCTCCTGCCGGAAGAGGATTCCGCGCTTCATGTACACGGACTCGTAGTCGTACGCGTAGCTCATCCGGCGCCAGGACAGCCAGCCAAAGAAGATGACGCCTAGGCCGACCACGATCGCGATGCCGAGAAGGATCAGCAGGTCTTTAGACTCGACGCCTTCACTGTAGATTTCCGTTGGGTTGGTCTGGAGTGCTGCGATCGCGATGGCCACGATGACGATCCAGCCACGCACAAAGGGGGTCAGCCGGTGGAGCTTGTGCCAGGTGAGGCCGTCTGGGTCTTTGTTATCTGTTCCGCGTGCTTGCTTGTTCTGCCCCGCGAACTCACCGGCGGGTTCATGTGCAGGTAGCACCGGGTAGGGAGACGCCGCGGGGAACTGAGAGTCGTCGCTTGTACTCACCGTCACAGACCAGCCAATCGGGCTTCGCCGCGGCTTGCCAGTCGGTCACGAAGGCGCGCGGCCTCCTCAGGAACGAGGCCGGGGACCACGGCGTCCGTCTGGGGGGACGCAGTGTGCAGGGTGACCTTGGCAATCCCGAACTTTCGGTCCAGCGGACCTGCCTCGACGTCCACGAGCTGCATGCGGCCGTAAGGAACCACCACGATTGAGCGGAAGAGGATGCCCCGGCGAATCAGCAGGTCGTCCTCGCGTTCCGCGTATCCGATCTTTGGTACCTGGCGCCTGATGATTATGGCAATCCAGATGTACAGTCCCAGCACGGTGGCGAGGATCACGAACATCCACCAGGTTGGGAAGAACGCGGTCACGATGATTGCCGCAAGGATCGGTAGCGCCATGGTCAGGGTCCAGGTGAGGAGCCGCACCTTGGTAAGGCGAGGCGAGACCGTGTGCCATTCGATGCCCTCGGGGTCGAATACGAGATCCATGACGTCTTTCATGTGGAGTCCTTGTTCGGTGTGATGCAGCAAGTGGGTTGGCTAGTGGGCCAGCGCTGCTGATGAGACCAGGCGAACGTTGCTGTGTGAGCGGCGAAGTCTACGACTACGCAGTTTTTCTACGTGCCACACTAGCGCGATTCGGCCGCGAGTTTGTGCACCCAACTCGTGTGGGCTGGGCGATGGACAATCGGAGTTGCAGTGACGCCGAGGAGGTGAGCGAACAACTCGTCAGCGTCCTCGTGGTCAAGGGCCCGTATGGTGAGTGCTCCGACGTCCTGTGCGCCCAAGAGATCCACGTCCGCGAGTCCGAAGGAGCGGTCAAAGGGTCCCCGCGAGAGCGCGGTCTGCTGGACCTTTGCCAGCGGAATCACGGTCAGCTTGGTTGAGTATCGCCCTGCACGTGAGAACAGGACCCGGTCCGCAATGGTGAAGCCCTCGCGGCCCCACGCAATCGGGGAGACGAACCGCGCCCTGCGCGTTGTGCGGACGTCCGGCTCTGTGGCCCGAGTTGCCAGCCCGATGGCAGGTTCGAAAGCAGCCACTCCGGCCCGCTCGAGCACCTCCAAGAGCGCGCTGACCTCGGCCATCGTGGCCACCGGCAGCACGATCTGGGAGGCCGCGCCTTCATCTTCAGAGTCATCGTCGGAGCCATCGGAGCTGGTCACGGTTAGAAGCCGGACCTGCCACCACCCGACCCAGCGCCACACCATGGGCTGCTTGATCACGACCCAGTGCACAGATCCGAGGTTGATGGTGGAGGAGAAGTCCGAGATCAGGCCGCGTGAGATCGCGAGTCGCCCGTCCCCGACCCGCACCCGCGACATGTAGTTCTTGGACACCAGCTTGACCACGCCCACGACCGCGAGCGCCACCGCGATGACCCCCTTGAGGATTGTGGCCGCAGTGAATCCCGGTATGTCATCGGGGCCGATCAGCTGCACTCCGCGTAGCGCGAGCACCACCAGCACGGCCGCGGCGAGGAGGAGGAACGGCACGAGGAGAACCCACCGCCACGCGAGCGACACAAGTAGCCGCTGGGTCGGGAGTTCATAGATGAGTGGCGCAGAATCGTCGATAATCTGGGGTTTTGCTGGCGCCACAGGCGCCTGATTTTCTACCGTTCCCGCGGCTGGCTCTGCGGGCTCAGCCACGCTGGTGCTAGGTGTCGGGGCGCTCAGCAGCCGGGCGCGCAGGGCATTGGCGCGATCGAGGCGCAGGTACGACATTACGATTGGCTTGGAACCGGTCTCGCGCACCGTGAGGGACGCAAACCCGGTCAACTTGGCGAGCGTGGCACGCTCAATGTCCACGGCATCAACCGAAGCGAGCGCGATCTTGCGCGATTCCTTGTTGACCTTGCCTTCACGGCAGTGCAGGTAGGTGCCGTCGAGAGCGAACTCGGTTCGGCGCCACACAAACGTGGTGATAGCGAGGGTGAGTGCCGCAATGCCGACTGCGGCGGCAACAACCAACCACAGGACGGTGAAGTCGGTCGAGTCGCTCTCCAGTTCCCGCATGACGATGCGAGCGCCAAAGAACCCAACCAGCAGCAGCGCCCAGGCGGAGGACAGGAGCGGACTTGCGCCGTGGCAGCGGAACCAGTCGAGTTCTTGCGGCTCGCCCACGGGCTCAGGGGCCTGTGCTGCCTCGGGTTGAAACTGGTCGTTGGATGGATCGGTGTTCTGCACCTTTGTCACAGGGCGACCCTTCGGGCCTCGGCGTCCGCAAGGATCTCGTCCCGGAGCAGCTCCCCGCGGTTCTTGCTGAGTCCAGCAATCACGACCGTGCCGTCGTCAGAAGCGGTGACGAACTTGACCTTGACCAGGTCAAACTTGGCGTCGATCCAGCCTTCTTCGAGTTCCGTGGACTGGATACGGCCGTACGGCACCGCGGTGGTCGTGCGGTTGAGGGAGCCCTTGCGCACGAGCAGTTCATCCTCGCGGACCATGTAGCGGAAGTGTTTGACCTCGAGGTACTCAAGGGGCAGGGAGATCACGAACAGGGCGAGGACTGCGGCGGGAAAGAGCAGGAGCCAGGGCGTGTCCCAGATGAGGTACGGAATAGCGGTCAGCCCCACCAGGATCGGCGCCCAGATCGCCATGGTGATCAGCTTTGCCCGAAACCACAGGCGCGAGATCGTCGTCCACTCCCCCGGAACCAGGTCCGACGTTCTGTCCGTTGCTGCCGTGCTCACGTGCCATTCCCCCCTTACGCGCGGCCCACCGTGGGCCTTTTCCACCGTAATGGACCGCGCGTAACTGAGACATCAGCCTTTGGTCGAGGTGACCCTAGACTCAAGGATCTGAAGAATGTGCACGTAGGGGCGCTCGGTTGCTCGGGACATACCCATCTCGCAGGTTCGGTTGCCCGAGGCGTAGGCGGTGAACCTGCCGTCCGAGCCCAGGCCTTGGGCCTTGCGTGCTTCCTCGCGTTCCCTGATTTCGCGGGACTCTGCCTTAGTGGCCGAGGCGGTCAGTTCCGGGTGCAGCATTCCGCGGTCGCCGGCAAAAGCGCAGCAGCCCCAGTCGTCGGGGACAACAACGTCGTCTGCAACGGCCGCAGCCACGCTCTGCAAGTCGCCCACGATGCCCATGTGCACCATCGAGCAGGTCGGGTGCAGTGCAACCGACTCAAGCTTCTCGGTCACGTTCACGTTCGGGAGGATCTCCTCTCGGGCGAACGTGATCGCGTCTACAAAGCGCAGGGTCTTGAACTGCTCGGCACGGTCGCCCGTGAGCTTGTCACCCACGTCGAACAGGCCGTGTGTGCACGAGGCGGCATCGGAGATGATCGGGAGCAGGCCGCCCTTGGACGCCTTCCATACCGAGTCGAACACCATCTCGGACATCGTCCTCAGACCGTCCACGAGCCCCTTGGATTGCCACACGGTGGTGCAGCACAGCGAGTTGATGTCCTGCGGGATGTTAAGTCCCACGCCCGCAGAGGTGCATAGCGAGATGAGCGCCTCGTCGACGCCCTTGAGCAGCCCGTCCTCGCCGCGCTCCGGCGCAAACATCGCAGAAATGCACGAGGGGAAGAAGACTCCGCGCACGTTGGCGCCGCCCACGTGCCCCGTTGGGCGCTTCGAACCCGGACCGGGGAGGTCCTTGCCCGCGGCCGGAACGAGTTCCGTGGGCAGAACCTTGCGCAGGGCCTTGGTGGTCGCCACAACAGCCGGGTTGATGTGCTGTCCCACGCCGAGTCCGGCCCGCACTGCGACCCCGGCCTTGTCCCAGTTCTTGGCAGCGATATTGCCGGCGATCTGCGCAATGCGCGGCGCGCGCTCCGCACGCAGCGACTTCATGACCTTGCCCGTGTCGATCTTGACCGGGCACGAGGTCACGCACAGAGAGTCAGCGGCGCACAGGTCAATGGCCTCGTAGTTGAAGGCCTTTTCCAGTTCCGCCTTGAGGGCGGGGGTTGCGGCCTCCATCGTGCGCATGAGCGCGATGCGCTGGCGCGGGGTAACCGCCACATCCTTGGACGGGCAGGTGGGCTCGCAGTAGCCACACTCCACGCAGGCGTCCACCTTGGGCTGCACACCTGGCATGATCTTGATGTTTTCAACGTGTGCGCGCGGGTTGTCCTCGATGATCACACCCGGGTTGAGCATGTTCGAAGGGTCGCACAGACGCTTGAGTTCGCGCATGACCTCGTACAGTTCGTCACCGTACTGGCGGCGCACAAACGGGGCCATGACGCGGCCCGTTCCGTGCTCTGCCTTGAGCGACCCGTCGTTGTCCAGGATCAGGTCCACGAGTTCGTCGGTGAAGCGTTCAAAGGTGGCGAGTTCCGCAGGGTCGTCTAGGTGCGGGTTGATCATGAAGTGGACATTGCCGTCCTTGGCGTGGCCGAAGACCACTGCGTCGTCATATCCGTTCGCCGTGAAGATGGTGCCCAGCGATTCCACGGTGTTGCTCAGGGCGCCTACGGGAACCACGATGTCCTCGAGCAGCGGCGTGGTACCCACAGGGCGCGCTCCGGCAACGGTGGTGTAGAGGCCCTTGCGCACATGCCACAGTTCCGCGCGCTTGCGCGAATCGGAGGTGAACTCCACGGGCAGGTCGAGTGGAAGGGTCGACACGGTCTTAGCCATAACCTCGCCGGCCTGAGCGAGTGCCTCGGCGCTCATCTCTTGGAGTTCCACGAGCAGCGCCGTGTGGTCCTTGATGGCCAGGGTCGACAGCGGGTTGTCCGCCGCCACGTCCGGTTGGACCACCTGGAGCGAGCGCGCGTCCATGAGTTCAAGCGTCTTGGCACCAGAGGCGAGCAGTGCCTCGAGCGCGTCGGTTGCGTCAGTGACCCGCGGGAACACGAACAGTCCGGTGGCGATGTGTGGCGCCACGGGAACCGTGCGGAAGGTTGCCTGGGCGACAAACCCGAGCGTGCCCTCGGAACCGATCACGAGGTGCTCGAGGATCTTCACCGGCTCGTTGTGGTCGAGGAACGAGTTGATGCCGTACCCCATGGTGTTCTTCATGGAGAACAGGTGGCGGATGCGCTCGACCGAGTGAGGGTTGGACCTTACGCGATCCCGCAGTGCGATGAGCCCGGCAAACAGTTCCGGTTCCTTGGTGCGCAACTGGTCGTTGGCGTCAGGGGCGCCCGTGTCGAGGACCGTGCCGCTGGGCAGCACGAGGACCATGGATTCCAGGGTCTGGTAGGTGTTGAACTCGGTTCCGCAGGCCATGCCCGACGAGTTGTTGGCAACCACACCACCCACTGTGCAGGCGATCTCGGATGCGGGGTCCGGCCCGAGCTTGCGGCCAAACCGGTGAAGGCGCGCGTTGACCGAGCGGATGGTGGCTCCCGGTCCGGCGATGACCCGCTCGCCCGACTCCACGATGTCCACGCGGCGGAAGTTCTGGCGCACATCAATGAGGATTCCGTCGCCGCCAGCCTGACCGGACAGGGACGTTCCCCCGGAGCGGAGCGTGACGGGAAGGCCGTTCGCTCGGGCTGCGGCGAACGCCTCTGCCACGTCCTGTGCACTACGAGCGGTGACCACAGCCTTGGGGGTGAGGAGAAAGTGGGACGCGTCGTGGGCGCGGGCCATCAGGTCCAGCGGCTCGGTGGACACGACGTCCGGCGCGAGTTTCGCCCGGAGTTCTGCAACCGCTGCCTGGGCCTCGGCCGAGGTGGCAGGGAGATCGATCAACTGTGAGTGAGCCATGATGTTCCTTTGTGTTGGCCGCCCGAGGTGGCTTGCCGGGTGAAGCGACGTGTCTGTGGTGTGCGAGTTACTTGCGTGGAGACTTTTGCTTGGTTATGTGCCTGCTCCGCACCGCGTTGCGCGTGGTTTCGAGCGCCTCGATGCTCTGGGAGTAGTTGCTCTGGGCAACCCCCACGAACAGGCAGTCCACGACGGTGAGCTGGGCGAGCCGGCTTCCGGTGGCGCCGGCTCGGAACGGCGTTTCCCGTGCGGCTGTGGTCAGAACGTGGTCGGCGATCTCGGCAAGCGGGGACCTTGGAGAGTTCGTGATCGCAACCACTGTGGCCCCGTTCTCGCGGGCCCGTGCGAGCATTTCGATCGTGTCCGTGGTGGTTCCGGAGTGCGAGATTCCGATGACCACGGACTTTTCGGTCAGCAAGGAGGCGGAGGCGAGCGCCTGGTGGATGTCGGACAACGCGAACGAGATGAGGCCGATCCGGTGCAACTTCTGCTGGAGGTCTAGGCCAACTATTCCGGAGGCGCCCACGCCGTAGATGTCGATCCGGTCGGCCACGAGGATGCGCTCAACCACCGCGGCAAGTTCTGGGATGGACAGTGCCTGGGCTGTGTCGATCACGGAGCGCGCGTCGGTGTACGCGATCTTCTCCACCACCGAGGCAAGGTCGTCCCCGTCGGAGATATCCCCCGATGCCTCGGCCTTGGCGTCCTCGAGCGAGCGGCTGCCGACCTCGGTGGCGAGCGCGACGCGTAACTGCGCGTATCCGCGCACGCCGAGTTCCCTGCAGAACCGGACCACGGTGGTCTCCGAGGTGTGGCACTGGTTGGCCAGATCGGAAATGGTCATCGAGGCGACGCGCTCGGAGTTTTCAACAATGAACTCGCCCACGCGCCGCATGGCTGGCTGGAGGTGTCCTAGGATGCCGCGGATTTGGACTGTGATGGGGGCCTGAACCTCGGGTAGTGGTAGGCCGACGCGTTTTGTCATGTAAGTAATTTACCTTCGCGTGGGGAGTGCTGCGGGAGAAGCGCTAGGTGTCAGTTGGAAAGGGTGGCCGTCATGACCGAGAACCTGCGGGTAACACTGAACCCGGTTGCGCAGTACAGGTGCCCCGCCGGGGAGTTCTCGTCCGTCCACAGGAACCATGCGTTGTGGGCTCCGCTGGCCCGCATATGTTCGAGGGTCAGGTGTAAAAGCACCTTGCCCAACCCAGTGCCGCGCTGGTCGTCTCGGACGCCAAAGGGCCCGAATCTCTCCGTCATGCCTTCATACGTCCCGTGCATCGCCCAGCCTACGAGTGGTCCTTCCGGCGTGCGGGCAATCGTGATGGCGTCGATTCCCAGTCCGCCTGTCAGGGCCTCACGGATGCCCCGCGCCCAGTCCGGGTTGAAGGAATCTCCCGCAAGCGAGATCAGTTCGGGTACGTCCTGGTCTATTGCCGCCCGGAGTTCGTAGCCCCGGCCACGAAGGTCCTGGATGTGCTGCGCAATGTGCTCTGGCATCCGATAGTCGACCAGTAGCCGGTCCATAGCGACCGCCTCGTACTGCACGGTGAATCCTAGGGCAGTCAGCCACGCAAACGCAGCGGGGTAGGCCTCGCGGTCGAGTCCGGGCACGATATAGTTCGGGGTATACGAGGAGAAGTGCACCCTGTTGACGCCCCGCTCGGAGAACCAGAGGCGCGCCGCCTCGAACAGCTTGGTTCCGATGCCCGCCCGCTGCTGCTCGGGGTGGACCGCAAAGAACGGGATCCATCCGGTCCCCGCTTGGAGGTCCGAGCCAAAGTGTGCGGTGAGTCGGCGCACACCGTAGAGCGCGCCGACCACCTCACCGTTTACCTCCGCAACCTGCAAGCCGGACGCATCAAAGTTTGGATCAGCCAGGATCAGGTTGCGAAAACGAGCAGCCGTGATGGGGTCCGCGTGATTCGCGGCGTTCCATACTGCGACCACGGGGAGCAGGTCGGCGCCGGTAAAGCTGCGGATGGTTGCCTTCACGTCCGTTTCCCTTCTCGATCCGGTGGTTGGTGATCCGTGTGTATTTCTGGTTACTACCTGTCCCTTAGTACAGGAGCTGTGCGTCCCGTGGATGGGTGGTTACGAGCGGCAGATCTCCTCCGCGTCCGCCTGCGTCGATCGTGGTACGCAGGGAATCGCTTCCCCAGAGCAGATCGATGAACGGGATGGTGTTCGAGAGCGACTCAGCCGACCGCTCCGGGAGGCGCCACGCAAAGCCGTCCGGGTACAGTTCCTTGGCCGCGTCGATCATGGCAACGGCTGTGGCCACTGGTGCGAACGAGTTGGTGTCGAGGATGTGCAGCTGAACTCCGGCTACGACCTCGCCTGCGAACTTGTGGAAGGTCGGGTTGAACCAGGCCTCGCGGAAGCGCACGCCCGGCAGCTCGAGCGCGTTGAGCGTCTCCACGTAGCGACTGTCGACCCACGGAGCGCCAATGAGCTCGAACGGCCGCGTGGTGCCTCGTCCCTCCGACATGAGTGTTCCTTCGAACAGTCCCGTACCCACGTAGGCGAGTGCCGAGTCGGGGGTTGGCATGTTCGGGGAGGGCATGACCCAAGGCAGTCCGGTGTCGGCCCAGAGCATCTCGCGGTCCCAGCCGATCATCTCGATGACCCTGAGGTTCGCCTCGGGCAGTCCCGCGGCGGTGTCCCGGCGCGCAACCATGTCCAACAATTCGCCCACGGTCAGACCGTGACGGGTGGCCACGTCAACGCGGCCCACAAAGCTGGAAAACCCTGATTCGTCGAGCGCGGGCCCTTCGACCTTGACGCCGCCGAGCGGGTTGGGGCGGTCGAGGACGACCACGTCGATACCCAGGCGCGCCGCGGAGCGCATGCAGTCCACGAACGTCCACACGTAGGTGTAGAACCGAACGCCGAGGTCCTGCATGTCGAACACGAGCACGTCCACGTCCGCAGCCGCGATGATCGCGTCGAGCTCGGCACCCTCCTTGAGGTAGGTGTCGTAAACGGGAAGTCCTGTCTCTGGGTCCGCCTCCGACTCTTCAGAGAAGCCCGCCTGTGCGGTTCCTCGAGTGCCGTGCTCCGGACCGAAAATCGCCACGAGTGGCGCACCCGCCTTGTGCAGCGCGGTCGCGGTCAGTTCGAGGCTGCTGGTCACGCCGGTGTAGTTAGTGACGATCCCCCAGCGCTTGTGTTCGAGGAGGGCTGGATTTTCGACGATTCGATCGGCGCCCGTAATGACGGCCATGGTAAGGAGACTCCCTTGTCGTATTGGTTTCGCGCGATGGGTGTGGACCCTGCGCGGGTGGTCGGTGGTGGTGCCTTCAGCCCCAAACGATGGGGAGCCACGGGCCCCACGCACGAGGCGCGGCCAGCGTGCTGACCGCGCCCACTGCTTTAGTTCTTGAGTGGCCCCAGGCGTGCTGGCCAGCGGACAGCTCCGGCCTCGTCCACTAGGTCGACTGGAAGCGAACCTGTAACCTCGGCTCCGCCAGAGAGCACCTCGATGACGCTGCGCGTGGCGGGTTCAAGGTCCGAGAACATGAGGAGCATTGGTACCTCAGCCCCGACTACGCCCGAGTCCGACGGGTTGCGGGAGGCAATAACGCAGGCTTGAGCTCCCTCGTTAGCGGCAAGAGCCAGCAGGTCAGTCAGGTTGGCTTTCTGCTCCGGCTCACGCCACGCATCGCGGGTCACCACGATGATCGCGTCCGAACCCGCGGCAGCTGTCACGGCGTCCTCGTCACCGAACACGCGGCGGGTCACGCCAAAGCCGCGCTCCCCCAGCGCCTCGCCGACGATTCCGGCAACGTCCACGCCGCGTCCGATAGCGTCAACGGCGTGGCCGATGATGAAGATTCGCGCGCCCGCATCTACGGAACCGGTGGTCCACGTGACGGACGGGTCGCGCCAGGTCAGTGACTCGTCGGCAATCTGACGGGCCCGTGCCACGTTAGCGGGTGACGCGAGGGAGGACAATGGCTCCGCAGGAGCCGCTGCGCTCATACGTGCAAGCTTGAGCTTGAGGGTCAGGATTCGGCGGGCGGAGGCGATCAGCTCGCCGCGGTCGAGCTCGCCGCGCTGAAGCGCTGCGATGACGTAGTCGATCGCGGCCTCGGGCTCGCCCGGCATAAGCAGCTGGTCCACGCCCGCGGCGAGGGCTGCAACGCAACCCGCGCCCGTGCCCTCTGGGTGGCTCGCGCCGCCCATTTCGAGCGCGTCGGTGACGATGACGCCGTCAAAACCGAGGCCCTCGCGCAGTTCGCCGGTGACGACCTTGCGGGAGAACGTGGCGGGGTTGTCGGGGTCAACGTCGTCGAACACGAGGTGTCCGATCATGACTGAATCAGCCCCAGCAGCCAGTCCTGCCTCGAACGCGGCACGTTCCTGTGTGGCCCATTCCGCCTTACTCATGGTCAGGTGAGGCAATCCGAGGTGTGAGTCCACCACCGTGGTGCCGTGGCCCGGGAAGTGCTTGAGCGTTGATGCGACTCCGCCTTCCGCCATTCCCTTAAGGACCTCGGTCAGTTGGGCTTGCACCGCGGCGATATCGGCCCCAGGGGACCGTACCCCGATCACAGGGTTGGTGGGCTCGGTGTTCATGTCTGCGTTCGGCGCGAACGCGTGCAGAATACCGACACTTGCGAGTTCCTTCGCGCTGATGCGCCCAGCATCTCTCCAGTTGCGTGGAGAGCGGGTGGCCGCGAGCGCCATGGCGGAAGGAAGTCGAGTGAATCCCTGCTTGAGTCGGGCTACGGTTCCGTTCTCCTGATCGGTGGAGATCAGGAGTGGGACCTGCGCGGCAGCTTGTGCCGCTTGTGTGAGCGCCGCAATCTCGGCGGGGGTGTCCCCCGCGAGATTCACTGGAAAGTAGCAGACGCCCCCGAGGTGGCGGGACTCGATCAGTGCGATGATCGTATGGGCCGCCGAGTTGTTACTGTCCTTTTCATCGGCCGCGATTCCTACTGTGGAGTGGCGTCCGATTGCCAGGGAGAAAAGTTGCCCTACAAGGTGTGCGTCGTCCCATTGATCGAGGGTCGCTAGCGCTCCCTCAAGATTTTCGACGATCGTGGCAGGGTTGTGTGCGGCCGTGCCGTGCGCGGCTGGTGACGTCTCCATGAGAGCCATTCTCCCGGTCTTGTGCGAGGTGGGTGGTGCGGCGCCGCGGTCAGAGTGTGTTGTATCTCGCGCGTGGTGCCAGTTTTCATCCATGCAACATTCTTTGTAATATATTTACATAGTGGCGCTCGTTAGTGCAAACTAGATGCCAAAGACAGCGCCAGCATCCCACCACAGGAGATAACCTTGGGCACCCCACACGCCGATCCAGCCGAACTCGACCTCAGCACGTTCACCACGGAAGCCGTGGACCCGCGTTACGCGAACCTGGACCAGATGAGTGTTCTCGAGGTCGCCACCGCGATGAACGAGGCTGAAATGGAAGTTCCTCGTGCAGTAAACCGCGCGCTTCCCGAAATCTCGGCGGCTATCACCGCAATCGTTGGCCAGTTGGGCAACGGCGGCCGCATGTTCTACGTGGGTGCAGGAACCCCAGGCCGCCTCGGCATCCTCGACGCGTCCGAGTGCCCTCCCACGTTCTCCACCGACCCCGAGATGGTTCAAGGAATCATCGCAGGCGGACCTTCCGCAATCATTAACGCAGTAGAAGGCGCGGAGGACGACTACGACGCCGGCCGCGGACTTATCGAGAAGTACTCGATCACCGCGGGCGACGTGGTCGTAGGTGTCACAGCCTCAGGCCGCACCCCGTTTGTCATCGGAGCAGTAGACGCAGCCCGCGAGCTCGGCGCCGTAACCGTGGGTGTCTCATCCAACGCCAACGCGGAGCTCTCCGTTGCCGCACAGTTCCCCATCGAGGTCGTCGTAGGCCCGGAGATCGTGTCTGGCTCGACCCGCCTCAAGGCCGGATCCGCCCAAAAGCAGGTCCTCAACATGCTCTCCACGGTCACCATGGTCCAGCTGGGTAAGACCTACGGAAACCTCATGGTCGATGTCTCGACCACGAACGCCAAGCTCCGCGTGCGCGCACGTAACCTGGTACAGCGCGTGACCGGAGCCTCCGAAGAGGTAGCCAGCGAGGCCCTTGCCCGCGGCGAAGGCCACGTCAAGATCGCCTCGGTCATGATTCTTCGTTCCGTAGATGCCCAGGAGGCCAAGGCTCTCCTCGCCGAAGCACACGGAAACCTGCGCGCAGTTCTCGAGGCGTAAGTCTGCACGGGGCGCTCTACGCCCGCTAAACCACGGGAGTCTAGTTGGCGCGCGCACGTTCAACTGGACTCCCGTTGCTTTGACCCCGCCAGCACTCAACTATCATTGCTGGCAGTACTCCCCACAGCGCACTAAGGCGGTTGTTTCATGGCATTTTTCGTAGGCGCCGACATCGGCGGTACGTCCACGAAAATCGCAATTGTCGACGATTCTGGCGCGCTGCGCAGTTATGTCACGGGCCCGGGTGGCAACTTCCGAACCGCGCCCGGCGAGGCCTTCGCCAACATCTCCGGCACGCTTGCTCGAGCGCTAGAAAACCTGGACGCCGGTTCAGTGCAGGCCGGGCACTTTGGCGTGGCTGGCGCGGGGGCCGCACGCTACGAAGAAATCAACAGGGCGTGTCAGGAACTATGGAGCTCACAGGTCCCGGGCGCGCGCCTCTCCTTGTCGAGCGACCTCGAGATTGCCTACTCCGCAGCATCCAAAAACGATGGCTTCCTGCTGCTTGCCGGAACGGGAGCCGTGGGCTGTGCGTTCACCCAGGGCAAGCTCATAGGCCGCAGCGACGGCATGGGCTGGATCCTCGGTGATGTAGGCGCGGGCCTCTGGCTCGGCCGCATGGGGCTTGAGGCAGCGGCGAAGGCACTTGACTACCGCGGACCGCACACGAGCCTGGCTGACTCGGTGCTCGCGCACTACTCAATCGATCCCAACTCGCTAGATGTTCGTCAGGAACTGATCTCGCACGTGTACGACTTGGCACCTACCAAGTACGGAGAGATCGCGCCGCTCGTCACTGCAGCCGCTGTCGCCGGGGACGCAGTGGCCTTGGGCATCGTCGAGTCGGGGGCAGACGCACTGGTCACTGCGCTGAGCGGGGCTGCGCGGGACGCTTTGGTTCGGGATCCAGGCTCTGGCTTTGCCCCGGTTGACCTCGTGCTCGCCGGGACACTCCTGTCCACACCGACCGTGATCAAGGAGAAGGTTCTCGAGCGCATCGCAGCGGACCCTGCGCTCGCGCGACTCACCTTCGTGGAACCCCAAGCTCCCATCTGCGGCTCGCTTGACCGCGCTGCTGCGCTCGTCGGGTTCACTCTGCCTGCGCTGAGCGACGCGGGTTCGCTGTAGTTAGGGCGCAAAGTCAAGGAGCCGCGTCACTACAGTGGGGCGGCTCCTTGACTTTAATTATGCTGGCTGCGCGTTCGAGGCTTCCTTCTTGGGCTCCTCAGGCGGAATCTGGCAGTTGCGCTCAGCAATCATCGCGCACACGGTGAGGATCACGGCTGCACCCGCCGTAATGCCGCCCCACAGCGCCTTGGACGCCTGGGACTCGATTCCCACGTTCTCCAGTGCTATCAGGACGTAGGCTGCGAACCAGCCAAAGAACACCGCACCGGTGACCGAGCTGGCCTTGGCCAACACAGCGATGCGCGCGGCAGAGAGCCCGTTAAGCTTTGGCCTTTTTTCCGTTCAGGTAAGCCCGCACCACAAGCCCACCCCAGGTAATCAGCCCCGCAGCAACGATGAGCGCGATCACGGTGGCGAGGTTGGCGTGGGGCATGTGGATGCCTTGTCGGAGCAGAAGGCGCTGCAAGCCCCAGCCCCCCGCGGCCGTGAGGACCGCGATCATGAGGATCTGCGATGTGGTGGTTCTCGTCATGAAGGTTCCCGAGCCCGGCCCTTAGTTGGGCAACCAGTCGAGGGCGAGCCAGCGGACGCCCTCACGGTCGGGGGCAGTTGCAGCGAGCGCGCTCACCGGACCACCGCCGAGACCAGGGAGGAATGCCTCAGGGTCAGCTTGGTCCCACGGCACAAGAACAAACGCGCGCTCGTTCGCACGGGGGTGCGGGATCGAGAGGTCGTCAGTCTCTGCTACGAGGGTGCCGTAGATGATGATGTCGATGTCGAGCGTGCGAGGACCCCAGCGCACCTCACGCGTACGGTGGTGTGCCTTCTCAATGGCTTGGGTTGCACGAAGCAGTTCCCGCGGCGACAGCGTGGTCTCCGCGATGACGACCGAGTTCAGGTAGTCCTGCTGCTCGGGGCCACCCACCGCTGCCGTACGAGCCAGAGGCCCAACAGCAGTCACCGTGAGACCAAGAGTCTCGCGCAGGCCGTTCACAGCGTCGCTCAGAGTCTTCTGCGCATCGCCCATGTTCGCGCCGATCGCCAGGACAACCTTGACCGGCTGCTCCGGGGTCTCGTCCATCTGATCGTGCATGGCAAACACGTTTGACTCGACTGCTCCAGATTCGTTGCTAAGGAGCGGCGCGGTCGAAACGGGCTGCGGCTTGGGGCGCTGAACCGGTTCAAAAATCGCAGTGCCACCCCGGACAAGGTCGGCGCTGTCGGGCTGTGGGTCTGCTACTGGGATGATCTGGGTGTTTGCACTCTCCAATGGATCTGCGGGTGCTGGCTCGTCAGTCGCGCGGGCTTCGGCTATGGCATCTGGTCCCGGTAGTTCTAGGTTCTCGCTCGATGCAGATACTGGCGACTGGGCGCTGGCCGTTGATGAGCCGTCCGGCGTCCGCGTAGGGATTGCCGGGGACTGGGCGTAGTCGAGTGCCGGCGCGTACACCTCGTCGGCGGTTGGCTCGGCGTCAGGCGCAGTCACGGGCTCAAACTCGTGCACGTAGTCGTCGGGAGTCTGCGCAACAGGAGCCGGTTCCGACGAAGCACTTGCCGGCGATACGGACCGGGTTGGGATGTGGACCGGCTGCGCGCTTTCACCCTCAAAGAATGGCTTAGGCAGTGGCGCATCCGCGCCGTCGACGGGCGTAGTGAACAGAGGCTTGGACAGGTCAAGCGGTTCGTTGGGGTCACCGCCCAAAAGTTCCGAGAGCGTTGGGGCTGAGCGCACCACTTCCGGCGCCTCGTTGTTCCAGAACTCGCTTGCACCGTACGCATAGTGTGGCTGCGCAGCAAGTTGCGGCTCGGTCTCCACCGGGGCGCCCTCTTCAGCGCCAATGAACTGAGGGGCGTACGGCTCGTCGACGACCGGCGCCGACTCGGGTTCTGCTGAGTCCGCGAATGGCTGGGGCTCAGGTTCTACGAGGTCTTGGGTAGCAGGTTCGTGTGCAGCGCTTTCCTGTGCCAGCTCTGCAACGCTGACCGCGTCCACCCCAGATTCTGGCTCCGCGGCTGGTTCTGGCTCCGCAGCTGGTTCTGGCTCCGCGGCTGGTTCTGGCTCCGCACTCGGTTCAGACACCATCTCAAACTCAGCCTCGAGCCCAGGCTCGACATCGACTACAGGTGCATCCTCAGCATCCGGCAGTACATCAAGCTCGGGCGCATTCTCCGACTCAGCATCCAGCTCGATCTCTGCCTCTGCGTCCGGCACAAGATCGGCTTCGGACTCAATCCCGGTCGCATCCTCGAGATCTTGCTCAGACTCGAGTTCAGGCTCGGCTACGACGGGCTGACCTAGACCACCCTCCGACTCAGCACTATCCGCGGCTTCCTCCCAGACGGGTGCTGCCTCTAGGCTGACCTCGACGGCAGGCACCTCTGTGACCTCCGGCGCCACCTCGGGTACCTCGAGCGCCACAGGCACCACTACTGGCATCGCGTCAGCAGACTCTTCCTCCACGGCAACCTCAGGCGACCCTAGTTCCTCGGACTGCTCCATCGCAGCCGGGCTAAAGATCTCTGCGTCCGCGGGAGCAGCGTCCGCATCCCGGTGTGGGTCGGCGAACTCCGAGTCAACATCGGACCACGACGGCAGGGTTTCCACGGCTGCCGCGCCGATCTCTACAAACGGGCGGGATACGCGTGGCGGGTTTGAACGGGAACGGTGGATCGTCACGTCCACGGATCCGAATGGTACGGGGATGGGCGCAGATGGCTTGTGGAGGGTGACGTCAACTCCCTGCACTGCCTCGTACTCCATGACGATCGCTGCGATGCGTTCAGCGACAGTCTCGATGAGGTTGACCGCGGGGCCGGTGATAACCGAGACCACTGCCTCTGCAACGTGCGCGTAGTTGATGGTCTGGTTCAGATCGTCGTTCTCAGCGGCGCCACCCAGGTCAACGTACAGCGTCAGGTCGGCGGAGAACTCCTGCCCCTGGCGGCGTTCCGATTGGAGAACGCCGTGGTAGCCCACTGCACTCACGGAGGTGATCCGGATGGTGTCTAGTTGAGCAACGTCCTGCCTGCTACCAACCGAGGTCATCGTTAGAGCCTTTCATCAAACTGCGTGGTGCATCCTCGCACCGGCAAAGGGGTTCTTTGCGGTGCAATCCTATCGGTTCAAAATGCTAGAGGACTAGCCCGGACGGACCACCGTCAAAAGGGGCGGTTCCGGTCACAAACACCGATTCCAGCATGGGCATTTCAACCCATGCCGCCCTTAGGCTCCGGTGCCCGCAGCTTTCCAAGCCTGCGCCACCTTGGCGGCGTCGGCGGACTCCTTGACGTTGTGCACGCGCACCGCCCATGCGCCGCTCAGTGTCGAGAGCGCTGTGATCGCTGCCGTGGCATGGTCGCGAGCTGTTGGCGGTACGGGCTCGTGGTCCGCGCCCGCGAGCAGGTGCCCGAGGAAGCGCTTGCGCGAGGCCCCAACCAGAAGAGGGAATCCGAGAGCCGCAAGGTCGGCGGTGTGCGCCAACAGCGGCCAGTTGCTTTCCCCGGACTTTGAGAACCCGAGTCCCGGGTCGAGAACGATCTGGGACCGCGAGACGCCGGCTTGGAGGAGATACTCCACGCGCTCGAGCAACTCGCGCTTCACGTCCACGTAGACGTCGTCGTACTCTTCAAGCGAGTCCATGACATCCGCGTGTCCGCGCCAGTGCATGGCAATAAACACCGCGCCCGTTTCTGCAGCAACCGTGACCATTTCCTCGTCAGCCAAGCCGCCGGAGACGTCATTGATAATGTGTGCTCCGGCCGCAACAGCGGCCCGTGCAACGACAGCCCGAGTGGTATCCACGGATAGCACGGCGCCGGTCGGAGCGAGAGCCTCGATGACAGGGATGACCCTGCGCAGTTCCTCTTCCTCGTCCACTCGAGGAGCGCCTGGGCGAGTGGACTCACCACCGATGTCGAGGATGTCAGCACCCTGCTCGAGGAGCTCGTGCGCGTGCGCTACTGCAGCCTCATGCGAAAACCAGTTACCCCCATCCGAAAATGAATCG
>NZ_HE978644.1:96884-100742 GCF_000312125.1 Timonella senegalensis JC301 | reverse complement strand
GGGGTCACGTTGACCACGCCCATGATGAGCGTCCGGTTGAGCGAGGTGAGCGAGTCAGGCAGTGGTGCGGGATGGAGCATTGTCACTTGCCGATGATAAGGCTCATGGCCTCGGCGCGAGTGGCCCCGTCCCTCATTTGGCCACGGACCGCGGAGGTCACCGTGCGCGAACCAGGCTTGCGGACACCGCGCATGGACATGCACATGTGTTCGCATTCAAGGACAACGATGACACCACGGGCCCCGAGAACATCCACGAGGGAGTCAGCGATCTGGCCCGTGAGTCGCTCCTGAACCTGCGGACGGCGGGCGAAAACCTCCACCACGCGCGCCAGTTTGGAGAGCCCCGTGACTCGCCCCTCTTCGCCAGGGATGTAGCCCACGTGGGCTACTCCGTGGAAGGGGAGTAGGTGGTGTTCGCACATCGAGTAGACCTCGATGTCCTTCACCAGGATCATCTCCTCATGTCCGATGTCGAACACGGTGTTCAGGATTTCGACCGGGTCTTGGTCCAACCCGGCAAAGGCTTCGTTGTAGGCGCGGGCTACGCGCATGGGAGTTTCGAGCAGGCCTTCACGGTCGGGGTTTTCCCCGAGCGCGATGAGCATCTCACGCACCGCTGCTGCGGCGCGTTCGAGGTCTACCGGCCCGCGTCCCATGGATCCGAGGTCAGTCATGCGGTCGGACCTTCTGCTTCCTTGTTCAGTGACTCGCTGCCCTCTTCACCGTGGGGAGCTACAACGAGCCCGCCGGGAGTTTCAGGAGCGGCTGAGGCGGCTGGCGTCTCGATCGGACCGGGGGCATCCAGGAGTGGGCGGTCGTTCGACGAGTGCCACACTGGACGTTCCTCACGGCGCTCGATGGGCGCAAAGATCTCGGCGAGTTCCTTCTCGTTCAGGGTCTCCTTGTCCAGGAGTTCCGCCACGAGGTGGTCGAGCACCGCACGGTACTTGGTCAGCACTTCCCAAGCTTCCCTGTTCGCGGTGTCCAGGAGCTCGCGTACTTCCTCGTCGATCGCGTTTGCCACGTTTGGTGAGATCGGGCGGGAGCCCTGTCCCTGGCCGTAGCCGTAGAGTGGCTCTCCGTCTCCCTGGCCCAGGTCAATGGTGCCCACGCGCGAGCTCATGCCGTACTGGGTCACCATCTTGTACGCGGTCTGGGTCGCCTTCTCGATGTCGTTCGAAGCACCCGTGGTGGGGTCCTTGAACACCAGTTCCTCGGCTACGCGGCCACCCATGGCGTATGCCATTTCATCGAGCAGTTCGTTACGCGTCTTGGAGTACTTGTCCTCGGTCGGCATGACCATGGTGTACCCGAGCGCGCGTCCACGCGGAAGGATCGTCACCTTGGTGACGGGGTCCGTATGGCGCATCGCTGCGGCCACGAGCGCGTGTCCACCCTCGTGGTAAGCAGTGTTCTTGAGTTCCTTGGCGTTCATGAGTCGGGTGCGCTTCTGCGGACCAGCAATTACACGGTCAATTGCCTCGTCGATTGCACGGTCGTCAATGAGCTGCGCGTTGGAACGCGCAGTCAGCAGGGCCGCCTCGTTCAGAACGTTCGCGAGGTCGGCACCGGAGAATCCTGGGGTGCGCTTAGCCACCGAGTGTAGATCGATTCCCTCAACCATCGGCTTGCCCTGTGCGTGGACCTTGAGGATTGCCTCGCGGCCCTTGAGGTCCGCTGGCTCAACGCCAATCTGGCGGTCAAAACGGCCCGGACGCAGGAGCGCAGGGTCAAGAATGTCTGGTCGGTTGGTTGCCGCGATCAGGATGACGTTCGTCTTGACGTCGAAGCCGTCCATCTCAACCAGGAGCTGGTTAAGGGTCTGCTCGCGCTCGTCGTGGCCGCCGCCCATGCCTGCGCCGCGGTGGCGTCCCACGGCGTCGATCTCGTCAACAAAGATGATTGCTGGGGCGTTCTCCTTGGCCTGCTGGAACAGGTCGCGGACGCGCGAGGCTCCAACGCCCACGAACATCTCAACAAAGTCGGATCCGGAGATGGAGTAAAACGGAACTCCCGCTTCGCCGGCAACTGCACGGGCGAGCAGGGTCTTACCAGTTCCTGGAGGGCCATAGAGCAGGACACCCTTAGGGATCTTGGCGCCGACTGCCTGGAACTTGGCTGGCTCGGACAGGAACTCCTTGATTTCGCGGAGCTCTTCAACCGCCTCGTCTGCACCGGCCACGTCGGAGAAGGTCACCTGGGGCATGTCCTTGTTCGCAAGCTTCGCGCGGGACTTTCCGAAGCCCATGACGCTGCGGCCGCCTCCCTGCATGCGGGACATGAGGAAGAAGAAGACCACACCGATGAGCAGGAACGGGATGATGATGGAGAGCATCGAGGTCAGGAAGCTGGCGCGCGGAACCTCGGAATTGTATCCGTCCTTGGGGTTCGCAGCGGTAACAGCGTCTACGATCTTCTCGCCCTGTGGGTCCACGTAGTAGAACTCCACGGACTTACCGAGGTTCTTTTCCTTGCCGTCAACCTTGGTCTTGAAGTCTTCGCTCAGAGTCAGGCGTACTCGCTGGTCGCCATCCACGATGAGCGCCTGAGTAACCTTTCCGCCCTTGAGGAGTTCAAGGCCGTCCGAGGTGTCGATGGAAGAGACCTTCACACCAAACAACGTTGACGCCGCGAGGCCCAGAATGACTACGGCGAGCAGCACCCATAAGAATGGGCCACTAAAGAAACGCTTTTTGTTCATCGGCGATCGGGCTTGCGCCCGCATCCCTTCCTTCTACGGCAACACATGCATGTCAATACAATGACGGTACACGTACTAACGCCGATTGAGCGGGGGAAAGTTCCCTTGTTCGCCGTCGGCGCTAAAGCAAGGACAGCCCGCCCCACACGAGTGCGGAGGACGGGCTGTCCCTAGAGTTGATTTCCGGCTGAGCCGGGAATCGGTCAGTTCTCGTATACGTGTGGAGCCAGGGTTCCCACGTACGGCAGGGTGCGGTACTGCTCCGCGTAGTCGAGGCCATATCCGACCACGAACTCGTTGGGGATGTCGAAGCCGATGTACTTGACGTCTACCTCAACCTTGGCGGCTTCTGGCTTGCGCAGCATTGCGGCGACCTCGAGCGACTCAACGCCGCGCGACTTGAGGTTCGAAATGAGCCAAGAAAGCGTCAGTCCGGAGTCGATGATGTCTTCGACGATGAGTACGTGGCGGCCGGTCAGGTCGGCGTCCAGGTCCTTGAGGATGCGCACAACACCGGAGGACTTGGTTCCCGAACCGTAGGACGATACTGCCATCCAGTCCATGGAGGTGCGGGTGTGCTTGAGCTTGCGGGACAGGTCGGCCATGACCATGACAGCGCCCTTGAGCACACCGATGAGGAGCAGTTCCTTGCCTTCGTAGTCTGCGTCGATCGCTGCGGCCATTTCGTCGAGCTTGGCCGAGATCTGTTCTTCACTTAGAAGAACGTGGTGAATGTCGTTTGGCTTTGCGGAACCCACGGAGTAACTCCTCATGTGCGCGATTGTGTGTGGTTCGCGCGAACCCCACCGTGCGGGGCTCACGCATACTCAATCAACAGTATGACTACTCAGGACGAGGTTGCCACTTTGTCGTCTAACAAACACCGGTCCTGGCAGGTGAATGGGCCCTTGCCCATGCCAGTGAGTGAGGAGCCGGTCGACCTCGTCGATGTGCCTGCGGGCGAGAGTTCCCGCCGGACTTCCCGCCAAAATTGCGGCCTGGCGCAGCGCTCGAGTCCGCGCCGCTCGGTGTTCTTGCGAGAGCACTTCGACCGAGAGTGTGATCTGCGCTTCACCCGGGCTGTTGTCGCCCGGTTGACCTCCAATAGCCCGTTCGAGGGCGTCGACTCCGAGCTGTTCGAGGAGGTCCGCATCT
>NZ_HE978644.1:92283-96433 GCF_000312125.1 Timonella senegalensis JC301 | reverse complement strand
CCGCATCTTCATGCAGCTGCTCAGCCGTTCGAGCGAGCGTGGAAGTGATGCCGGGACCTAGTACATCGTCGAGAAGCGGTAGAACCCGGCCACGCACCTGCGAGCGCAGGGGGCCATCCACGTCCACGTTGGTGGGGTCTGTCCAATAGGACAGGCCCTCGTGGGCGCAGATCGCCTCAGTGTCCGCCCTGGTCATGGTTAGAAATGGGCGCCGGTAGACGCCCTTGCGGGCGCGCATCCCGGCCAGCGACCGTGCGCCGGATCCGCGCGCGAGACCCAGCAGAACGGTTTCTGCCTGGTCATCGATTGTGTGGCCGAGCAGCACGGCGCTCGCGCCATGCTCGCGGGCGAGCTCGTCCAGCGCGGCGTAGCGCGCTGTGCGCGCGGCCGCCTCCGGTCCCCCGGCCGCCGGTCCCTGCGCCACATCTACCTGCTTCACGACGATCGACTCAAGCCCCAGGTCACGGCACTGTTGCGCGGCTCGTTGCGTGACGTCGGCTGAGCCGGCCTGCATGTTGTGGTCGATCAGGAAGGCTGCAGTTCTCCAACCTGCATGGCGGCCCACGAACGCGAGGGTAGCAGCGACGGCTAGGGAGTCTGCGCCTCCCGAGCATGCGACCGCGACCAGGCTTCCACCGGGGAGGTCCTCGAGGGACGCACGCAGGGCCGCTCGCCCCGTCCGCACGGCCAGGGGTGGCAGACTCACTCGGCGCCCTGGGTTGAGGTCTCCTCAGACACATCTTCTGAACTGGTGTCCCTAGCGTTGATGCCTAGGAGCGCGTCCGTGCGCTTGAGCCAGGCTGCGGCGTCCCCCAGCTCGGGCACGGTAGGCAAGAAATCGGGACCGTCGAACACTCGGTTGAAGCGTTCAAGGCTCGATGCACTGATCACAGAACGGACGAACTGCGCGCCCACCAGGTACTGCTGCGTCTTGGCCTCGATTCCCGCTACGCGCCCCAGCAGTTCCTTTGACCGGGTCAACGTCACTCGGCGGGCGTTCAGCTTTCGCCGCAGCACCCTCTTGGACTGCAGGTGTTCGCGGGGAACCCTGTCCATGATGACGTCCGCGTGGCCTTCAAGGACCGACATGAGTGCGGTGATGTTGTCGAGGTGCACGTTCTGCTCCTCAGACAGGAAGTACTCAATGACGGAAGTTTGTCCGCGGAGAGTTGCCGCGATTCCGCGCACCCACTTGATCAGGGAAGCCTCGGAGTCGAAGCCACGAATGAGGAGGTCGCTCTGCTCGCGCATGTAGTTGGTGAGCCACGGTGCCGTGGCGAACTGCAGTGCGTGCGTGTGCTCGTGGAGCGCGATCCAGAGCGCAAAATCCTTCAGATCCACGGCCATCGCACGCTGCGTGGCAAGGATGTTGGGCGCAACCAACACAAGGTGACCAGGCCGCAGTGCCGCGGTGGCGTTGGAAGCTACTGAATCGTCGGTAAACGGAATGAACTGGCCCAGCGTCCGCTGGGACAGGAACGTGAGAACGGCCGTCATTTCGACGGTTGAGTTGAGGTCAGACGGCTCCGGCTCATCCTCAACGGGCTCCGTTGTGGTGACGCCGATGATCTCGCCGATTCCACGCGCCGCCCACATCGCCCAGTTGGCGCGGTCCACCACCGAGATTCCTGCGAGCGTGTCACCGTAGGTGGCACGGTGGCTCGGTGCGGGCTCCAATTTAGCGATGTCGCCAATCATCGTGGACGCGAGGGCGGACTGCTCACGCAGCACCTCGACCACTTCCTCGGCCTTCTTGCGCGAGACGTCAGGTCCCGTGCGAACGATCTTGCCCGCAAGAACGGCGGAGCGTTCCCACGGACTCATCTCTGCAAAGTTCGGTCGGCTTCGACGCTGCGCGGTCAGCTCGCCGAGGAGCTCCTTGAACTTCATGAACAACCACACTCCGTCAGTTTCTCCACAAAGGTGTCAACCGCCTTGCGCGCACCCCATTGGCCACCCTTCGGGATCTTGTCTGCGATCACGGTGAAGGTCAGGAGGCGATTGTCGATTGTGACGACGGTTCCCGCTAGGGCGGTCACCTCTGGGAGGCTTCCGGTCTTGGCACGGAGGAGGCCGCGGCCGTTTCGTTCAATGAACCGGTCGTTGAGCGTCCCGGAGAGCCCGCCGATGGGCAGGCCGTTGACTGCGTCGATCATGTTTGTGGAATCTGAGGACACCATGAGTTCGAGCACCTGATCGATGGACCTGGCGGTTACGTAGGAGCTCTCCCCCAGACCGGAGCAGTCCACCAGTTTGATCTTGGAGGTATCGATTCCCAGCTTGCCGAGGCCCTGAACGACCGCGGTCGTCGAGCCTGAGAACGAGGCAGGAAGGCCACGGTCACGCGCAATCGTGTGACCGATGATCTCCGTGATCGTGTTGTCGGATGACTTGAGGAAGTACTGGACGATCTGCGGGATGGGCGCGGAGTTCACCTCGCCGAGCAGGTTGTCGCCCGTGGCGTTGAGCGCGGCCCCGGCAGACTCGTAGACGCCCTTGGACACCGCTCCTTTCACAGCGATGCCCTGCTCCTTGAGTCGGGCGGCGAATGATTTGGCGGCTTCCAGCGCGGGGTCGGTGTACCGCGGCGCGTAGTTGCCCTCGGAACGCCGGCCCGTATCCACCGCGACCACGGAGACGGGTGCCGCATAGCCGAGTGGCACGAGGTCCTCGTCCCATGGGCCCAGCGGGTTTCCTCGGAAGGCGGACTCGTCGAGTTTGAGGTTGACCTCCTCGATTCCCGCGAGTTTGAGCTTCGCAGCCACCTGTTCCGCGAGGTCTTGGAGTCCTGCGTGGCCATTGGTGGCGTCTGGGTCGCCCTTCTTGGCGGAGAGCATCATGTCGCCCTCCCCCGCAAGGTAGAGCGTGTTAGTTCCGGAGAGAACTACCCTGGTCCGAAGGGTCTGGTTGGGATCGAGTTGGTCGAGTGCTACCACAGCCGTGAAGAGTTTCTGCACGGACGCAGGGATGACGGCCTTGTCCGCGCTTGATTCGCCAAGGACCTCTCCAGTAATCCCGTCTGTGACAATGACCGCGACGCTCTTGCCTAGATGGTCAGTGTTTCCGGTGAGTTCTTTGACGAGTTCGGAGACGTGTGCGGCCGTGGGGATGGGCGCGCCGGCGGGCAAAGCACTGAGTACTTGGGCAACCTCAGGCCGTGCTTCAGGTACGTTGACGGTGGGAAACGGCTTGGGGTCGGGGGTTTCCGGGGCGATTGTGAGGACGCCGGGGACGAGGTCGTGCAGGTCAGCCCAGAAGTATCCGCTAGCAAGTACGAGTGCAGCGGCTACGGTGCCACCGACGGCCTTGGACATGAGTCCCACGGATGACCCACCTTCTTTAGATGCTCTTGGGCGTGCTCACGGGCGTCGACACGGGTTAACGCATGCCCGTTCAACATGTAACAGGCTCACCTGCAAGCCTACTGGGAAGTGGGCGCGTGTTGGCCCTCTGGACACGAATCACAACGATTTCGGGCCCCGCGGCGTACCATTGTCGTTTACCCTGTAAAAGGGTCAATCAGACCAGAAACCAGTCTATTGAATACACCTCCTAGGCGCGTAACCCGCCCAGGCCATGGTGCAACGGAGGATGAAAGTGGAATTCGACGTAACTATCGAGATTCCTAAGGGTCAGCGAAACAAGTACGAGGTTGACCACAAGACAGGTCGCATTCGTCTTGACCGTATGCTCTTTACGGCAACCCGCTACCCTGACGACTACGGCTTCATTGAGGGAACCCTCGGTGAAGACGGCGACCCGCTCGACGCTCTCGTGCTGCTCGAGGAGCCAACCTTCCCTGGTTGCCTCATTCGTTGCCGCGCGCTTGGCATGTTCCGCATGCGTGATGAGGCCGGCGGAGATGACAAGGTTTTGTGTGTTCCAACCGCTGACCAGCGTGCCGCGTGGCGTCAGGACATCGATGATGTCTCTGACTTCCACCGTCTTGAGGTCCAGCACTTCTTCGAGGTCTACAAGGACCTTGAGCCAGGTAAGTCCGTTGAGGGCGCTCACTGGGTTGGTCGCGTAGAGGCCGAGGAAGAGATTGAGCGTTCGTTCAAGCGTGCCCAGGACGCCGGGTACTACGACGAGCACTAAGGGAACTTGCCCGTGTTGAGGGTCGCAGCGAAGCAAGACACTCGACTAAGGG
>NZ_HE978644.1:82886-91882 GCF_000312125.1 Timonella senegalensis JC301 | reverse complement strand
ATTAAGGGAAATCCCGCGTCTTCCATAAACCCTGGGTTCCCGCAAAACCCAAAAACGCCGGTGGTTTCAGCAAAGCAGCTGAAACCACCGGCGTTTTGTTGTTTCTGTGCGCCTACACGCGCCCACACGCGCCGAGATCCTAGTTGTGACGGTGAGTCCCTAGCTCGCTTCTAGGATTTCACCGTCACAACTAGGATCTCGGTTCTTATTAACGACGATTGTAGTCGCCTTTCAGCCGCAGGCCACGGCCCAGCGCGCTCGGTCCCGTCCACGGCCCAGCGCGTTTGGCCCCTACGGCCTACCGCCGTACGGCATTAGCCTGGAGTCGTACCGCATTCCGGTAATGCGCAACGGAACGCCTGGCCGGGATGCTTCGATGATTTGGTTGCCGCCGAGGTAGATCGCTACGTGGGTGATCTTGTTGGCGTCATTCGATGCGGCACCGTCGCCCCAGAACACGAGGTCCCCTGGACGCATGTCGGAGAGCCTCACTTTGAGCACTTGCTTGTATTGGTCGCGGGAGGTGCGAGGGAGGTTCACTCCGCCTTTTCGCCACGAGATCGAGGTGAGTCCGGAGCAGTCGAATCCGTCTGGGCCGTTGCCACCCCAGATGTATGGCTTGCCAATGTGTTTTTTGGCTTCCTCGATCGCCTTGGCCCCGCCCGCAGCGGATCCCCTGGACACTCCTGTGCCGAGTCCCCATTGACCGTTGCTAACAGGAGGCTTTGGCTTTTCAGTTGTCTTACTTGGCGTTGGGGTGGGCGTCTTGGTTGGGGTGGGCGTCTTGGTTGGGGTAGGCGTCGGAGTCTTCGTGGGTTCCTTCGTGGGCTCCTTGGTCGGTTCCTTCGTGGGCTCCTTCGTCGGTTCCTTGGTCGGTTCCTTGGTCGGTTCCTTGGTCGGTTCCTTCGTGGGCTCCTTCGTCGGTTCCTTCGTGGGCTCCTTCGTCGGTTCCTTCGTCGGCTCCGCGGTTGGTGTTGGAGTCGGGCGCGTGACTTCGTCTACGTCGGGCTTGTCAGCCTCGGCCTGTTCCTCGCGTTCGATGCGGTCGAGCGCCTCTTGCTTCGCTCGCTCGATACGCTCCTTTTCAAGCTGCTCCTGGCGCTTCTTCTCCTGCGCTTCCGTGACGCCACGTGCGTCCGCAATTTCCTTGATGAGTCGCGCGCGGTCCTTCTCCGCGCTCTGCGAGCGCGCCTCCGCTTGTAGCTCGAGTCGCTGAGTTTCGGTGAGCGCGGACTCCGCCGTGTGTCGTTGCGCAAGCGCCTCGTTCGCCGCATCCTGCGCGCTCATGGCAAGGACGTCCGCGACAACGCGGTCGGCCTTGAACTGCTGGAGCATCTTGCCCAGTTTCTTATCGACGATTGCCGTTGCGTTGACTTCGTTCGACAGGTTGGCAAGTCCATCAGCCGTGAGGGCAGCGCTGATCGATTCGAGCCCTGAGCCAGCGTGTGATTCACGGGCGAGCCGCGCCAGGAATCTGCGTGACTTTTCGGCTCGGGCTTCTGCTTCGCGTGCTTTCGCGGACGCGGCATCGGAGAATTTTTGGAGCTTCTCGTAGTCCACAACTGCCGCGCTATAGGACTCCCCTGCAGCGAGCATGTCGTCATAGGCGCGCGACTGGTCGGCTTCCAGTTGGGCGATCTGCACATCCAACGCCGCGATGGTGCGCGCGCGCTCGGCGTCGCTGTAACCCTCGGGGCTGTCCACTGGGTCTGCGCTTGCAGCAGGTGCTGTACACAGAGTGAAGAGCAGGACGCCGGCTAGCGCCCCGGTGACTGTTTTCTTCAGTCTCCGTGGTGCGGCGGGCCCGTGCGCGGGCTGGTTGTGGGGGGTGTAAGCCATGAGTTAACTTCCGAGGCGGTGCGGTTGTCCTAATCGAGACTACCCAAAAGTTGAGTGTTTTCCGTGGTCTTGCGGTTTCCGCACGTCGCGTTTCACCAGCCCACCATCGCGCGTCCGCCACTTTAGTTCAGTCCTCCCTAACACCCCTTCTGTACCGAATCATCCGCGCAAAGCTCCGGTGAATCTCACTATTTGAACGTTCGGATTTCAGATGCTGTCCAACACGTGAGAACTTCGGACATTTCTCTTCCCAGCCCAGTTTGCACCGTGCAAAAGTCGTGACTATGAACAAGCGAATGTGTTGCTAACAAGAACCCAACTGGCTTCCCAGCCCTTGCTTTTTGTTGCACATTTGCATGTCTGCTCCACCCCGCATTTGGGGCACCCGCACGGAGATTCTTCTGAGGAAGAGCCCGAGCCCACGCACATGCGCACAAAGCCAGGGCGGCTCACCTTTTTCGCAGTACACCCAGACCCTGACTTGGAGAAACCCATGACTACCCCTAACTGGTCCTTTGAGACTCGCCAGATTCACGCCGGTCAAGAGGCCGACCCCACCACTGGTGCCCGCGCCTTGCCGATCTACCAGACCACCTCCTTTGTCTTCCCAGACGCGCAGACTGCGGCGGACCGCTTCGCGCTCAAGGACCTCGGCCCGATCTATACCCGCCTCGGAAACCCAACCACCGAGGTTGTAGAGAACCGCATCGCCTCGCTCGAAGGCGGCGTTGGTGCGCTCCTTCTGGCGTCCGGGCAGGCGGCCGAGACGTTCGCCATCCTGAACCTTGCGGAGGCAGGCGACCACATTGTTGCTAGCCCTTCCCTCTACGGCGGCACCTACAACCTGCTCGCCCACACCCTCAAGAAGTACGGCATCGAGACCACGTTCGTTGAGGACCCCCACGACCTCGAGCAGTGGCGTGCGGCCACTCGCGACAACACCAAGCTCTTCTTTGCGGAGTCCATCCCGAACCCCAAGTCCGATGTCTTGGACATCGAGGGCGTCGCCGGAGTGGCCCACGAGATCGGCCTGCCTCTCATCGTCGACAACACCGTGGCTTCCCCCTACCTCATCCGCCCATTCGAGTGGGGTGCGGACATCGTGGTCCACTCGGCCACCAAGTACCTGGGCGGCCACGGCTCGGCCATCGGTGGTGTCATCGTGGACTCCGGGAACTTTGACTACGCCAAGTATCCTGAGCGCTTCCCCAACTTCAACCAGCCCGACCCGAGCTACAACGGACTGGTCTACGCTCGCGATCTGGGCGTCAACGGAATCCTGGGTGCTAACCTCGCCTACATTCTCAAAGCCCGCGTGCAGCTGCTCCGCGACCTCGGATCCTCCATCTCCCCGTTCAACGCCTTCCTGATCGCTCAGGGAATCGAGACCCTGTCTCTGCGCATTGAACGACACGTGGACAACGCCAAGAAGGTTGCGCACTACCTGAACGAGCGCTCCGACGTTGCAACGATCCACTACGCCGGGCTCGAGTCCTCCCCGTGGTACGCGAACGCACAGAAGTACGCTCCACGCGGTGCGGGCGCAATCGTCTCGTTTGAGGTTCAGGGCGGTGCAGAGGCCGGTAAGGCTTTTGTCTCTGCGCTCCAGCTCCACTCGAACGTTGCAAACATCGGTGACGTACGCTCGCTCGTCATCCACCCTGCCTCGACCACGCACTCCCAGCTCACCGAGGAGCAGCTCCTCGCAGCAGGGATCACGCCGGGCCTTGTTCGCCTGTCGGTGGGAATCGAGAACATTGAGGACATCTTGGCCGACCTTGAGCTCGGATTCACTGCGGCGAAGGCCGCCGTCGAGGCCTGACCTTCAAGCACCTTCTGACCATCGAGTATCACCGCGCTGCCGGGTTCGTGCCCTACAAACCTGGCAGCGCGCACTCACAGTTAAGGCAATATCGTGGATCTCATGAGTTCTCAGTCCCCCGTCCCTGCACAGGAATGGACCCGGCACTCCGCGCCGGTGCGTCCGGGATCTCAGCGCGCCACTAACCTTCCCACCTCCGGTGCAGCGCGCCAGAATGCACAGGGGCCTAACCCTGCTCTATCCGTTGTCGAGATCGGAGATGTGGACCTTGAGGCCGGAGGCATCCTGCCCAATGTCCACGTGGCCTACGAGACTTGGGGGACCCTCAACGAAAACCGCGACAACGCTGTCCTCATCCTGCACGCACTCACGGGAGACTCCCACGTCACCCGATCCCTCACCGAACGCGCCGCCGATTCCCCCGCGGGCTGGTGGGAGGACATGGTTGGTCCCGGCGCCCCCATCGACACTGACCGCTTCTTTGTGGTCGCACCCAACGTCCTAGGTGGCTGTCAGGGCACAACAGGGCCCTCCGAACCCGCTCCCGACGGGCTCCCGTGGGGAAGCCAGTTCCCCGTGATCACTGTGCGCGACCAGGTGTCTGCCGAGATCGCGTTCACCAAGGAACTGGGCATTGCCTCATGGAAGTTCATCGCAGGCGCCTCGATGGGCGGGCTCCGAGTCCTCGAGTGGTCGCTCATGGGCCCCGAGCAGGGCATTGGGGTGGAGTCAACCGCCGTCATTGCCTCCTCCGCGCAGGCCACAGGAGACCAGATCGCGTGGGCACACCCACAGATCGCCGCGATCGAGTCCGACCGATTTTTCAATGGCGGTGACTACTACGACAACCCCCAGGGCGAGGGCCCTACAGTTGGCCTCGGAATCGCACGCCAGATAGCGCACACCACGTACCGCAGCGCCAAGGAGTTGGACCAGCGTTTCGGTCGAATCCCCCAGCACGCCGAGGACCCCATGTTTGGCGGGCGCTTCGCCGTCCAGTCCTACCTCGACCACCATGCCGACAAACTCGCGCGGAGGTTCGACGCAAACAGCTACATTGTCCTCACCCAGGCAATGCTGACACACGATCTTGGACGCGACCGCGGCGGAGTCGCCACGGCCTTGCGCACAATCACCACGCCTACGCTCGTGGTCGCAGTGGATTCAGACCGCCTGTTCCTGCCCCGCGAGTCACACCGGATAGTGGCCCACATTCCCTCTGCGGTTCCGCTCGAGGTGATCTCGTCCGACTACGGTCACGACGGCTTCCTGATCGAATTCGACCAACTCGGCCCAATCGTCGCTAAGTTCCTGCGCCAACACTCAAAGAAGAACTAGGAGCAGCCATGCCAGCCACACTCGAACAACTGACCGGGGCGTTCACAGAGCAGTTCGCCAGATTACGAGAGTGGCTGGAGCCGCTAGGCGACACCCTTGGCGGGGCAGCGCAGCTGCCCTCCAGCCGGACGGGCTGGAGCAACCGCGAGCTGGTGGTTGAGATTGGTACGAGCGTTCAGTCACTCATCAACGCGGAGCCGGCCCCCGCCGACACGACTCCCCTGAGCTTGGGCGAGTACACGGGCCACGACTCGGACTTTGACGCGGAGCTCACGCAGAGGGTGCAGGCGCAGGCCGCTGGGCTCACGCAGGGAGTCCTCGAGTATCTCGAGGAGATGCACACTCGCGCTACTGCGAACCTGTTGGCACTCGGGGACGACGAGGACTCAGTAGTACTGGGCGCATTGGGCCCCATCCGGCTGGGAGATCTCGTGCGCACGCGCCTTCTCGATCTGGTGACGTACACGTTGGACCTCGAGGCCTCCGCCGCCGGTCGCATGGACCTGAGCGCAGGAAACACACCCGTGCACGTCCCCGCGTTACGGCTCGTGGCTGACGAGCTACTCGACATCGTGGCCTCACGCGGCGGCTACCCCTTGGAGGTTGTCGATGCCCGGATGTGGACGAGGCTCGCCACCGGACGCGAGCCATACAACACACTCGCTCTCACCAGCGCCATACAGCCAACCGACACTGCCGGTGGGGTACCGGACCTCGGCCGCGTGCTTCCGCTGATCTAGTAGAGCCCGGCGGATGGGGCTCAGGGCAATCGAAAGCACGCCAATGGGACAGGTGCCCTACTCAGAGGCTTCACGCACCTATAAGGTGAGACCATGCGCGCAGGAATAGTTACCTCATTCAACTCAGAATCCCCGCTAGAAGGTCTCAAGGTCGCCGAAGTCGCCGACCCCACGGCGCGGGAGAACTGGTCCACGGTCACCGTCAAGGCGGCGTCAATCAACCACCACGACGTGTGGTCACTCAAGGGAGTTGGGCTCCGCGAGTCGCAGCTCCCCATGGTCCTCGGAACGGACGCTGCAGGCATCACTGAGGACGGCCGCAGGGTCGTCGTCCACTCCGTGATCGGAGCGGACGGGCACGGCGTCGGGCCCACGGAGCGCCGCACGATGCTCTCCGAGTACTACCCCGGAACCATCGCCGAGAAGGTCGCGGTCCCAACCGCTAACCTGATTCCCATCCCCGACGATATGTCCTTTGAGGTGGCGGCGACCCTTCCCACAGCGTGGCTGACCGCCTACGCGCTCCTGTTCAACGGCGCGCAACTGCGTCCCGGTGACTCCGTCCTCATCCAGGGTGCCGGCGGCGGGGTTGCCACTGCGGCCATCCGCCTCGCGGTGGCAAGCGGGGTGACGACCTTTGTAACCTCCAGGTCCGAGGCCAAGCGGGCAGCGGCCGAGGCACTCGGCGCTACCGCGATCGAGCCGGGCGCCCGACTCCCCTACCGGGTCGACGCCGTTATCGAAACGGTGGGGGCAGCCACGTGGTCACACTCGGCCTCGAGTGTCCGCCCCGGCGGAATCATCGCCGTTGCCGGAGCAACCACGGGTGACCCAACCCGCGCCGAACTGAGCAGGATCTTCTTCCAGGAACTCCGCGTCCAGGGCGTCACCATGGGCTCACGCGAGGACTTGCGCGCGCTCGTGAACTTTGTGCAGTCACGCGAAATCGACGTTCCAATCGACTCCGTGTACAGCCTCGACGAGCTCCCGGACGCCGTTGGTCGCATGCTGAGTGGCGACCACTTTGGAAAGATTGTTATTCGGATGGACAACGCGTAGTGCCACAACCCCACAACCCCCACAACACAGAGCCCTCCTGGTTCTCCCTCATTGGTGGCGGTGCCCCGTCCCCTCAGCCTCCGCACGCCCTCGACCATGCGTGGCGCCCCGACGAGTTGGGGCCCCCCTACTTTCAGAGCACGCTGGACCTCGGCGAGGACGACGAGGGCAAGGTCTACGCCACCGTGGTCAAGTACGAGCCGGCGGGGTTTGTACGCGCAGCGCGTGCGGTCCTCTACGTGCACGGATGGAGTGACTACTTCTTCCAAACAGAAACGGCCGAGTTCTGGCACGCCCAGGGATCCGCTTTCTACGCACTGGACCTGCGCAAATACGGCCGTTCGTTGCGGGATTGGCAGACACCCGGCTACGTGGACGACCTCGCCACCTACGCGTTCGATATCTCCGCGGCGCTCACCCTGATCCGCGCGGAACTCGGGGCACACACCTCCATCATGCTCATGGGGCACTCCACGGGAGGGCTCGTCTGCTCACTGTGGGCGCACTACAACCCCGGCGAGGTGAGCGGGCTGGTACTGAACAGTCCGTGGCTCGAGCTGCAAGGATCGTCGATTGTCAGAACAATGAGCCAGCCAGCGCTGGCCCAGCTCGCCCGCATCAACCCCAAGGCGCCGCTGCCCAGCATCGATGCAGGTTTCTATGCCAGGACCATCAACGCCAAATTCGGCGGAGAGTGGGAATACAACGAATCTTGGCGGCCCAACCCCAGCTTCCCCGTGAGGCCGGGCTGGCTTTCCGCGATCACCACAGGCCACGCGCGCGTAGCGCGCGGCCTCCACATCACCGCACCCATCCTGGTCCTCGCGTCCACCAAGACCACGATCCTAGCCCGATGGTCCGATGAGATGCTGCGCTCCGACTCCGTCCTCGAGGTTGACCAGATAGCGCGACGAGCTGTGCAACTCGGCGAGAACGTGACAGTGCGGCGCATTCCTGAGGGAGTCCACGATCTCGCGCTATCCCCAAAGCCCGTCCGGGATGTGTACTACGAGTCAATCCGGCAGTGGAGCACGGCCTACGGCTGGTCAGGCACGGTCAACTGACGTGGTTCCGCTCCTATTGGGCTAGGGGTGGCACTGAACCCTAAGCATCCTAGGCCTTGCGCCCAGAGACAATCAGTGCACACGCCTCCGCGCGCGCCAGCGTGCCCCCACGAACCACAGTGCGGCAATCACGAGGAACACCGCGGCATACACGAGCCCCAGTTTCATTCCGGACTCCACGCTCATCCGCATGTGGTGTCCGAGCTGCTGCTGGACAACATCGCCCAGCGTTCCACTCCCGCTACCCTCCGCGAGGTTCTGCGGGACCTGACCCACGAGTGAACTGGCGGCCCACAGGACGATCCCGCCCACTGCCATGCCAACAAAGTACAGGTGCCGGTTCGCCGGGGCCAGCCACAGCCCCGCCACGAGGAACACGACCGTCATGATCGGCAGCACGGCAGACAGGACGGACAGCGTGGAGTAGAACTGGCTGAGCTCGGTGACCTCGCCATCGCTCAGGTATGGGACAACGAGGTTGAGCTTCTCAACCTCCTTATCGATCGCGGGCACCCCGGTCGGATTCTCATTCCAGACCTTGACGAGGTCCGAAAGGTCCAGGTACAGAGTCCCTGCCCGGAAGTGCGGGTCCGCGATTGGTTTGGATCCGCGCAGTGCGTCGAGTAGCACCGTGTGACTGGCCCTGTTGGCGTCCTGCCAGACCACCCTCGCGTCTGGGGACAGAATAACGCCGCGCAGGTAGATGGGAAGCCAATTGTCGATGCCCTGTTCAATGGCCTTGGTCTGCTGCCGTGAGCTCATGGAGGAGTAGGCCTGGGGGTCTGCAATGAGTCCCGGTGGCAGCCCTTGCGCCCGAGGGTCGGTCTGCAGGTAGTCGGCGATTCCCTTGATCACCCTGTCCTTGTCGATCTGCTTCCACAGCGCCGCTATGATCTCCTCGCCTGCGAGGTCTTGGCCCTCGGGGTCGTTGAGGGTAGCCGAAGCGACCTCAGCAAACTTGTCGGAGTTGGTCAGGACCCCGAATGAGCCCACAACCAAAGTTGCCGCCCCCGCCAGCACGACCGCGAGAAGGAGGCAGACAACGCTGCCAATCGCGCGCGCTGTGATCACCCATGGCGGCCTCGGCTCGGGCCAGTTCTCCGTGTGCGGGAGGGGCGCCTTGGCCAACCGCTC
>NZ_HE978644.1:57989-82540 GCF_000312125.1 Timonella senegalensis JC301 | reverse complement strand
TGGCCAGCCAAGCGGGGGTGTGACCGGGAGCCTGCGTGCTCTGGTGGTGGCCAGGTGCGGACGCGAAGCGCTGCTGGCTCGGCGATGGGGTGCTCCGTTGACTCACTGGGGAGAAAGGAGCGTGTGTGGTCTTAGACGGATCCGCACTGGTGTCGGGCGAGTACATGGAGTGCGGGTTGTGCGCGGCAGGGTAAGGCACCGGCGGCGGAACGCTGGGAGTGTCTGTGTCGCCGTGCGGCGCGAACCGTGAGTAATCCTCCGGGTCTTTGGAGGTAGCGTCATTGCTCATGCGGGGCGTGCCTTCCCATTTGTGACCACAAACCCTGGACCTGCCCAAACGCAGTGGACGAACACCATAAACGTCTAGGCTCAAATCTAGACGAGTTTGGGCGATTCGTCAGGACTTAACGAGACCTTGAAACCAGAGCGGAAACGGCCGTCCCGATGATGCCCAGCACAAGTACGCCCACCCCGATGGGGAGCGCATAGCCGAGGCTCTGGGACATCTGCCCGAGCACCTGATCACTCAGGTGCAGGCCAACCATCGAGGCAAGCCCATTGCCGGTGAGCGCCTCAGGCGGGCTGGTATTGAGATACCACGCTGCGATCTGTGGCAAGAACGCCGAAAGGATGAACGCCGCCCCGATCGCGGCGACCACGAGCCACCTCTTGCGGGCAAAAATGAGGGCCGCCAACAATGCGATACCCGCAACGATGGGCGCCCACACCGAGAGGTTTGTGGCCAGGTCAAAGTACCCGCGCAGGGTCGAGACCTGCTCCTTGCCGAGCAGTGGCACGTTGACGTTCATGTCGTCGAGTGCCTGGTCAATCGGTGCAATGTCCGTGATGGACAGGTCGGCCTCGCTCAGAACCGAGTTGAGGTTGAGCGTCACGGAGCCATCCGCGGCTATCCCCTGCACGCCGGATGTGTCGTTCTGCAGCGCGCCAAGCACTGCTGCGTGGGCTTGGCTGTTGGCCGTGATCCACACGCTTTGGAACGCGTCTGACTGCACAAACTTGGTCACGGCCAAGGAGAGCCGTGGCTCGATCGCGGCCTCGAGTTCCTCCACCAGTGAGGTGCCGTTGATGTTAGCCACGAGATCGTTGATCTGGGACAGGACACCGCCGCCAGCGTTGTCCATGACGCCCTGCAGATTAACGCGGTCCATCACGAGCTGGGTGACGTCCGTGGCCACCTGTTCCTGGATCTGAGTGTCCTGCGCCAGGTCCGACACCGCGCTGACGTACTTGTCCTGGCTGCTGATCGTGTTGACGGCCCACGTTGCCACGGCGCCGAGCGGCACCGCGAGCACTCCTAGCGCCACGCAGAGTGCCACGAGCGTGCGCCGGGAGAAACTCGCCTTGCCCACCCGAAACGTCTCGAACGTGCGGATCTTCTGGCGCAGTGCCCCGAACCGCATGCCCTTCACATCCGCAATGTACTCGGTCAGTGAGTCGTTGAGATCCAAGTCTTCCGCGGTCGGTTTCTCCGCAGTCACCTTCTTCTTGGGCTCGCTCATATGTCCTGGCCGATCGGTGTGCAGGGGCTTGTTGAGACGAGTCTAGTCGGTTTGGCCTGCAAGTTTGGCGTCCACGCGCGCGACTTTTCCCTCCAGTTCGCCGGTGTGTCCCGGACGGATGTCAGCCTTGATGACCAGCGAAACTCGCGCGCCGCCCTCGCCAACGGCCTCGGACGCACGCTTGATGACGTCCATGCATTCGTCCCACTCGCCCTCGATCGTGGTGAACATTGCGTCCGTGCGGTTGGGCAGCCCCGAGTCGCGCACGATCTTGACCGCCTTGGCCACCTGTTCCGTCACGGATTCTCCCGCGCCTAGCGGCGCAACCGAGAATGCAAAGAGTGCCATGTTCTCCCCTTGGTGAGTTGTTTATTCACGACGATTACCTCGCCTACCAGCCTACGCCCGGGGCACGTGGTGGCCCAGTAGCGTCCAGTCTTCGGCCGGGCGGCTCAGCCCGTGGCTGCGGTTACGTAGTCGAGGGTTCCAGCCGGGCCACATGGGACCGGGCGTGTGCGATTGCGGGACCAAGATCGTCGAAAATATGGTTTTCATGACGCAGTGAGGACATGACCCCGAGCTGCTGGAACACGTGCGTGTGCTCCTGCCTGATGCCCTTGATGAGCACGGTGATTCCGCTCCGCTCCAGGCTGGTCACGAGCTCGCTGAGGGTGTGCGCGCCGGTGGCGTCCACGCGCTGGACCTGGGACATCCGCAGGATGACCACCTTGACGCCCTCGTACGTGGAGACGGACTCGAGCACGCGCTCTGCGGCACCGAAGAAGAGCGAACCGTCGAGGCGGAAGAGCGCGATCTTGTCGTCACCCGGTTGGGCCGGGCCGCGCAGCTCCTCGCGGTGGATGCCACTCGCACGGGACAGCGCGCGCAGCGCGAAGAACGCCGTCACAGCAATGCCGATGCCCACCGCAACGATCAGGTCGAACGCGACCGTGACCACGATCGTGATGACAAAGACGAGCGCGTCGGAGCGGGTCGAGCCCATGACCAGCTTGATAATGCGCGGGGAGATCATGCGGGCGGCGGTCACCATGAGCACCCCTGCGAGTGCGGCCAGGGGAATCTCGGAGACCACGTTCGCCGCGAGGTAGACCACGGCGAGCAGCGCGAGGGCGTGCACGATGGCCGCCATCCTGGTGCGCGCGCCCGTGCGGACGTTGACAGCGGTGCGCGCAATGGCTCCTGTTGCGGGCATCCCTCCGAACATTCCAGATGCCACGGAAGCGAGGCCCTGGCCCACAAGCTCACGGTCCGCGTTGTACGGGCCGGTGTCCGCCATGGAGCTGGCCACGCGTACGGACAGCAGCGACTCAATGGCGGCCAGGGCGGCTACCGCGAAGGCGGGACCGACTAGGGCGGGAAGCGCCCCAAGGGGAACCGCCGGCAACGCCGGGAGCGGAAGCGAACTCGGGAGCTCACCGATCGTGGCGAGCGGCAGTCCTGCGAGAGCAGCCACCACGGATACGATCAGGATCGCCACAAATGAGGCGGGGGCCTTGGGGAGCTTGGCGGACAGGATCAGCATGATCGCGGCCACCACGATGACCACGCCCAGCGAGTACAGCACGTCCGGGACTTTGGCGTCCGCGGCGGATTGGAACGCCGCGACCACTGCTGAGGTGCTGCGGCCCTCCCCACTCACACCGAGCGCTCCCGGGACCTGCTGCAGGAAGATGATGATCCCGATACCCACGGTGAAGCCCTCGATCACGGGCCACGGGATGTAGCCCACGGTCCGTCCTAGGCGCATCGCCCCGGCGACCACGAGGATCACTCCAGCCATGACGCTGACGATCATCACTGAGCCCACTCCGTGGCTTGCCACGATGGGTGCGAGGACCACAACCATCGCGCCCGTTGGACCCGATACCTGGACGTTGGAGCCGCCAAAGATAGCTGCGATGAGCCCCGCCACGATGGCCGTGATCAGCCCCGCCTCGGCGCCCACTCCGCTGCTCACACCGAACGCGAGGGCGAGCGGAAGCGCAACCACGCCCACGGTCACGCCGGCGATGATGTCAGTTTTCCACGTGTGCTTGAGGTCCGCGTAGTCACTGCGGCGCGGCAGGAGCGGCGCGATGGCCCGTAGGACCGTGCTGGCAGCCGAACTCATGATTGCGCGCCCAAGGCTGGCAAGCCTGCGACGACGGCGCTGTGCGCGTTCGAGCCCGCGAGGATCTGCCCGAGCAACTCACGAGAGACCGCGAGCAGGTCCGCGACCTGCGGGAATGCTAAACGATAGAACACGACGCTCGCCCTGCGTTCGGAGATCACAAGCCCATACTTCCGCAGCACGGCAAGGTGTTGGGACAGGTGGGAGGCTTCGAGCCCTGTGTCGGCGAGCATCTCGGACACGGAGGCCTCGGTGCGCGAGGAGAGGATCTCGAGGACTCGTATTCGGTACGGGTGGGAAAGCCCCTTGAACAGGTTTGCTTTGATCTCGTAGAGAGGCTGCTCGCCATCGCCGAATACCACTGAGTTCGTCTTTCTTTCGGGCACACCACATGCCGACTTTATGGATTGATAAAGTCATCATATCGCACTGTCCGCACACACCGATGGCCCGGACGTCCTACGTCCGGGCCATCGTGCCACTCTCAAAAGCGGAATCTAGAGCCGCTCGGCGATGATCTCCGAAAGCGACTTTCCGTCGACGTCCATCAGGTCCGAGACCTGCGTGCGGCACGAGAAGCCGTCCGTCATGAAGATGTCGCCGTCGCCGGCCTCGCGCAGTGCGGGGAGCAGCATGTTCTCGGCCACGGCAACGGAGACGTCGTAGTGGCCCTTCTCCATACCGAAGTTTCCGGCGAGTCCGCAGCAACCCGACATGACCTTGATGTTCGCACCCGCACCGCGCAGCAGAGCCTCGTCAGCCTTGTACCCCATGACGGAGTGCTGGTGGCAGTGCGGCTGAACCACGGCGGTAACGTCCGAGAGATCCGGCACGGCCCACTCGGCCGGCTTGGTCTCCGGGGAGGTCAGCAGCTCGGCCATGGTGTGCGTTGCGGCCGCGATGGCCTGGGCGCGAGGGTCGTCCGGGAACAGGTCCACCAAGTCCGAACGCAGCACCGCGGTGCACGACGGCTCGAGTCCCACGATGGGGATGCCGTTGACCGCGAACGGGCCAAGCACGCTCATCAGGTTGGACAGTTGCTTGCGCGCGCCATCCAGCTGACCGGTGGTGATCCAGGTCAGGCCGCAGCAGGCCTCGTCCTCCGGAATGATCACGTCGTATCCGGCAGTGGTCAGCACCTTGAGCGCCGACTGCGGGACAACAGGGGCGAGCGCATCCGAGAACGAGTCGGTCCACAGAACAACGCGAGGTTTGCGCGGGGCCGCACCAGAATCGTCGGAAATCAGGGCCGACGAGCCCTCACAGAGGGATCCGGCAGCGAGAGCCGCAGCCTTACCCTCTCGCTTCCACCAGGCCGAGAAGGACTGGTCGGCGAACTGCGGGAACGAGCGGCGCTGGTCCATGCCGCCCACCCAGGCCGCCATGGAGGCGACCGGCTTGAACTTCAGCGCGAAGTTGGACAGTTTGGGCATCTTCTTGATGAGGCGCAGCCAGCGCGGCAGCCAGCCCAGGATGTAGTGGGAGCGCGGGCGGACCTTGCCCTTGTACGTGTGAAAGAGCACCTCGGACTTGAGCTGGGCCATGTCCACACCTGCGGGGCAGTCACTCGAGCACGCCTTGCAGCTCAGGCACAAGTCGAGTGCCTCGTGGACCTCAGGCGACTTCCAGCCGCCTGTCACGAGCGTGCCGTTCGCCATCTCCTGCAGCACGCGGGCGCGGCCGCGAGTCGAGTCCTTCTCATCCTTGGTGGCCTGGTAGGACGGGCACATGAAGCCCGCACCGGTGGACATATTGTCCGCGCGGCACTTGCCCACGCCCACGCAGCGGTGAATGGACTTGGTGAACGAGCCCTCGTCGTGCGCGAACGAGAATCCGCCGCTCGCCTTGATCTCGTGGGCCGCGGGTCGCCGCAGGTACGCGTCCACGGCGTCTGGCTCCACCAAGACGCCCGGGTTGAGCAGGTTCTTGGGGTCAAAAAGGTTCTTGAACTGGCCGAACACCTTGATGGCGTCCTCGGAGTACATGATCGGCAGCAGCTCAGAGCGCGCGCGCCCGTCCCCGTGTTCACCGGACAGCGAGCCGCCATACTTGGCCACGAGGTGGGCCGCGTCCGTCATGAACTCGCGCAGCGGGGTGCCGGACGTGTCGATCGGCATGTCGATGCGCAGGTGCACGCAGCCGTCGCCAAAGTGGCCATACGGCATTCCGTCTACCCTGTGCTCGGCCATGAGCGCTTCGAGGTCGCGCAGGTATTTGCCCAGTTCAGCTGGCGGGACGGCGGAATCCTCCCAGCCCGGCCACGCCTGCTCACCGCTGGCCGTGCGGCCAGCAAGTCCCGCGCCGTCGGCGCGGATCTGCCACATCTTGGTGGCCTCTGGTCCTGCCGGATAGATTTTCGACGATTCTGTCGCGCCATCCGCCACAATCGCCAGTGCCGCTGCCATTGCGGCCTCGGGGGTTTCTCCCCCGACCTCGATCATGAGCCAGCCGCCACCTGGCGGCAGCGGTGGGACGTTCTGCGCGCCCTTTGCGCGGCGGACCACGTCCACGAGTCGGGCATCGAGGCCCTCGACCGCGAGTGGGCTGTGCTTCAAAATGCCCGGCACCGCATCCGCGGCCGTGGCCATGTCCGGGTAGCCGAGGACCACAAGGGTTGGGGTCGTGGCCATGGGGACGAGCCGCAGCTCGGCCTCAAGGATGGATACGAGGGTGCCCTCGGAGCCGGTGAGCGCGCGCGCGAGGTTGTTGCCGTTCTCGGGCAGGAGGTGCTCGAGCGAGTAGCCCGAGACCTGGCGACCAAACCGGCCGAGTTCGGTGCGCAGGAGCGCCATGTTCGCGGTGACAAGTTCGCCGAGCCCCTCGATGCGGTCCACGCCCTGGCCGTTCCCGCCGGCGGTAAAGCGCCGCCCGAGGCCATCCACCACATCGAGTGAGACCACGTTGTCTGCGGTGCGGCCATAGGCCACGGCGTGCGGGCCGCACGCGTTGTTACCGATCATTCCGCCAAGCGTGGCGCGGTTCTGGGTGGAGGGGTCGGGGCCGAAGCGCAGCCCGTGCGGGGCTGCTTCCTTCTGCAGAGTCGACATGATCGTGCCGGGCTCGACGCGGGCCGTCTTGGCCTCCACATCGATCTCCAGAACCTTATTCACGTGCCGGGAGAAGTCGATGACCACGCCGGGGCCGATCGAGTTGCCCGCGCAGCTCGTTCCTGCTCCGCGGGTAGTCAGCGGTACACCGAGCCCACGGGTGACCTCGATTGCCGCGAGCGCATCGTCCTTTGACTTGGGGATGACTACGACCTGCGGAACCACGCGATAGTTCGACGCGTCAGTGGAATATTCGGCGCGGCGGATCTTCGAGTCCGCCACTTCGCCATCTACTGCCTTGCGTAGCTCGTACACGAGTTGCTGGCGCAGCGAGTACTCATCGGACCGGACGTGAGGATCGAGAATCTGAGTCACCCGTACATTCTCCCATCTATCCCCTAGGACCGGCGCATGGTTCCCATTTTCCGGACCGGCCTCCGGCTCCACCTAGGGGAACCGGGGTACAAGGTTCAGGGTTCACTCAGGGAAGCACCCAATGGCGGCCGGGTGCGGCCAAGGAAAGAATTGAGTTAGTTCGGCAGCGTCGCTCTTTGGTTCGTCTGCGCAGTTCCCATCCGACGAATACGGGCCTGCCCCATGCGGCCCCTGAGGCCGCTGTCAGTCCACGCGGACGCTAGGTTCTTAACTCAACTTTGAAAGGTCCAGTCATGTCGGTCCAGGCTCTCGACCCCATAGCACGCACCACTAACATCATCGCGAGCGCCCGCTCGCTGACCAAGGTGTATGGCTCCAGCGACACCGTAGTCACTGCACTCGACGCCGTGGACGTCGACTTCGAGCGGGGAAAGTTCACCGCGATCATGGGGCCGTCCGGGTCTGGAAAGTCCACTCTCATGCACCTGCTCGCGGGCCTCGACACTGCAACGTCGGGCACGGTGAGTGTGGCCGGCGCGGATGTGTCGGGGATGAACCAGCGCCAGCTGACCAAGCTGCGCCGCACCCGGCTGGGGTTTGTGTTCCAGTCCTTCAACCTAATTCCCACGCTGACCGCCCGGGAGAACATCACGCTTCCACTCGACATCGCGCGGGTCAAGGTGGATGAGGAGCACTTCTCCCACGTGGTCAACGCTGTGGGGCTCGGCGGGCGCTTGCACCACCGCCCTGCTGAGCTCTCAGGTGGCCAGCAGCAGCGCGTGGCCTGCGCCCGAGCACTCGTGTCCAAGCCGGACGTCATCTTTGCCGATGAGCCCACCGGCAACCTCGACTCTGCGTCCGGGCGCGAGGTCCTGGTGTTCCTGCGCAAGAGTGTCGACGATCTTGGCCAGTCGGTCGTCATGGTCACGCACGATCCCGTGGCGGCTTCGTACGCTCACCGGGTTCTGTTCCTCGCGGACGGCCGGATCGTTTCCGAGTTGGATTCCCCCACCCCGGAGTCCGTTCTTCAGGTCCTCGCCGCGATTTCCCGCGCGGATGACCACCTGACGGGCAAGTGAACCCATGCTGAAACTGGCTCTCCGCGATACGCGAGCTTCGGCTCTGCGTCTTCTCCTTTCCGTTGTCGCCGTGCTGCTCGGCGTCTCCTTTGTGAGCGGCACGTTCTCGCTGCGCAACATCATGTCGAGCACGTTCAGCGACATCATCGATACCGGCTATAAGGCGGCCGCCTACGTCACACCTGAATCGGGAACCGGAAGCATCATCATGGGCACGAGCGGCGAGCCCGTGATTCCGCTGGATCTGGCAACGTCGATCGGCGGGTTCGAGGGAGTTGCTGCGGCGGTCCCCGACCTCAGCGGCCAGGTGATCCTCGTAGGTGCCGACGGCACCGCAGTGACAGGAAGTGGTGGCGCCCCGAGCCTCGGATTCGGTGCGAACCCGGACGACCCGACCCTCGTGGTCTCCGAGGGCGAGGCTCCCAGAAACTCCAGCGAGGTGGTCCTTGAGACCTCGACCGCGGAGCGCGCGGGACTCTCCATTGGGGATTCCACCCGGATCATTGCAAATGGTGAGATCTACGGGGTCACCGTCACTGGGCTCGCAACCTATAGCGCGAGCCTGGCGGGCGCGACCCTGGTCATGCTCGATGGTGAGACCGCCGAGAAGGTATTCGCCCCGACCGGCACGGTTGGCCTCGTCTCCGTGTACTCGCCCGACCAGTTCACCCCGGATGGCATCAAGCCCCTGTCCTCGGACGCCGAGAACGCGTTTGTCGCTTCCGTCTCCGAGCAGCTTTCGGGAGTAGGCGGCAAGAATGCCGCGGACGGCCCGAGCACCCCTGGCAGCGCCGAGGCCGAGAAATTCAAGGTGATCTCCGGTTCCCAGGTCCGCGAGGACGCTGTGTCGCAAACCAACGAGATGGTGGGCTTCATGTCCACCTTCCTCCTCATCTTTGCCGCGCTCGCGCTGTTTGTTGGCGCGTTCGTCATCGCCAATACGTTCGCCATGACGGTGCGGCAGAAGCAGCGGGAGTTTGCGCTGCTTCGCGCTGTGGGCGCCTCCCCCGGTCAGGTCTTCTCAGTCGTGGTTGTCCAGGCCGCGGTTGTGGGCCTGATCGGTGGGGCGCTCGGTGTGCTCGGCGGGTTTGGGCTCGTCCAGGGCCTGAGGGCCGTGTTCCGGAGCTTCGGAATCGACATGTCAGGGAATCTCATCCTCACACCGCCGATTGTTGCGCTCGGGCTCGTGCTCGGCGTTGCGGTTGCGATCGCGTCGGCCGCGATCGCTGCCCGCAGGGCTGCTCTGACGCCTCCGGTGGAGGCGATGCGCGAGTCAGAGGCTCCCTCGCTAGGGACATCGGCACTCCGCGGGGTCGTGGGCATCGCCATGGTCGGAGTCGGCGCGCTCGTGCTCGCATTCTCGGTGGCCGTCGTCCGGTCAAACCCGGATGCGGGTGTCGGCCTCCCCTTCGGCATTGGGGCCGGGCTCCTCCTGATCGGGGCGCTCGTAGTCTCCCCCATCATCGCCCCGGGGTTCGTCCGCGTGCTCTCAGCTCCATTCCTGCGGGCCACACGGCCCGTGGGCAAGCTCGCCTCGGGGAACATAGCGCGCAACCCCAAGCGCACCGCGGCCACCTCGGGCGCTCTGACGGTCGGGATGGCGCTCGTTGCGGCTGCCGCCGTGTTGGCGGCCTCCACAACCAGCTCCATGAAGTCCCTGGTGACCACGGAGTTGAAGGCGGACTTCATCGTCCAGTCCGCCACCTTCACCATCTCCCAGCAGGCATTCGAGCAGATCAGCGCGCTTGACGAGGTCGGGGACATCTCCAGGTTCTCAGGAGGCGAGGTACGCATTCCCGAGCTCACGGCATCGGAACCCGACACCCCGGCGTCCTCAGCCAGCGGCACCGACGCCAAGACCCTGCAGATCGGTGCCACCGAGCCGTCCACGTTTTCGACCACGTGGACAACCACCGTGATCGAGGGCAGCCTCGACTCGCTGGCACGCGGTGACGCGCTCGTCCAGAAGTCCGTGGCCAAGGACAACGGTTGGTCCGTGGGCGATGCCCTCACCCTCGAGGGCGCGGCCGGCACCACAACGGCCCGCGTCGGCGCAATCTTCGATTCCGCCGCGCTCGGCGCGCCGCTCATCATCTCCACCGACCTCTTAGACAAGCTGGTTCCCGCCCAGGGTCAGCAGATCAACAGCGTCATGGTCAATGCCGTGGACGGCGTGAGCACCAGCCAGTTGCGCACCGCCCTCACGGAGGTGGCCGCGCCCTACATGGTGCTCTCCGTGATGGACGCCCAGGAGTTCACGTCCATGCTGACCGGTCAGGTCAACCAGATGCTCGCGGTCCTGTATGGCCTGCTCGCGCTATCGCTCATCATCGCGGCGCTGGGAATCATGAACACCCTCGGTCTCTCGGTTGTCGAACGCACTCGCGAGATCGGTCTGCTCCGAGCCGTCGGTCTCGGCCGCGGCCAGTTGTCCGTGACCTTCATCATCGAGTCGGTCCTCACCGCCCTCTTTGGCACCGCCGTGGGACTCGTGGTGGGCGTAGGAATCGCCGCTGGCGTCCCGTCCCTGCTCGCGGGGACCGGGCTGAACACACTGAGCATCCCGTGGTCCGCGCTGTTTGCGATGCTCGGACTCGCCGTTGTGGTGGGCGTGGTCGCGGCGCTGTGGCCCGCATGGCGGGCCTCGCGCCTGCCCGTTCTGGAGGCCATTGCGGCAGTGGAGTAGGTTCGAAAACTGATTCCCGACGATCTTGGCTGAGAAGGCGCCGTTCGGTGCGGTCCCAGCCAAAATCGTCGGGAATTTTGTGCGTGTTCGGCGGAGCACACGGACCGCCATTACCTGACTCTGTACGGTTTTAGATTCGGTCGATAGACCTACCAAACAACCTCCGCGCCAGACCAGATTTTGCGCGGGTGAAAACTCCCCACTAAGAATCGCCAATCCGTAGCGATTTGGCCAAGTTTTCGGCGTTGTCGTAAGTAATATCGAAGTAAAGTTTCCCGAGATCTAGGTCGATACAGAAGCCATGTACAGCATGCAGCCCGAGCGCGAGGAGACGGTCATCGCCGACCGGCTCCCCACCCGACGCTCGCTGCACGCGCTACCGGCCAACGGCCCGGAGCTTGGCGGGACGCAGCTTGCCACTCGAAGGGCGCTGCACAGCTCCGTACGCGAGAGCGCACGCGCGATTCCCCAGCCCTTTGCACCCAGCGCGCAGCCGGCCGCTCGACCAGTGCATACGGCGCCCAAGCACGACCAAACCCAGCTTTTTGACATTGCGACGTTCGGCCCGCTGTCCCCGGAGTCTGCCAAGCTGACGTCCTCGCGCGCCACCGGCCCACTCAACTTCCGGGAGCCCACAATCGCCGAGCTCATGTGGATGGAAGAGATGCGCAACCACCTCAAACTCCCCACCGCACCCCGGCTGACAGCCCAGGAGCTGGGCAAGGAGTACGACGCCTACTGCACGGCCTGGCACGGGCATTCGCGGCGCAACAAGTGGGACCACTTTTACGTGGCCACATCCGTGGGCATCGGGATCGGCGACCTGCTTGTGGAGAACTCCGAAGACTGCTCGTGGGTGGTCCTCGAGGACGGCGGCAACGTCACGTACGCCGTGCGCGATGCCGCGAGGCGCGCCACCTACTTCCCCATCGACGCCGTCAACCGGCGCTGGGTTGCGGGCAAGCTCGAGTGGATCCCTGACTTTGTCACCAACGCACTGAAGGCGTTCTAGTTCATCCTGGTGCCGGAGTGCGGTGCCTAAGCGGTGCCAACCCGCTCCAGACGCGGCGGGTCTAGAATTTGAGGGCCGACTCCGCTACAGCTAAGACCTGGTACGTGCCGCCGTTGGACGAGGTGTACTCCCATACCGGCAGCACCGTGGCTACCCCGTTCAGGTAGAAGCCTGCGTTCTTGAGCGTCGGGTTGGTCATGGTGTGGATCGTGACCGTCCACGGGAATGCTCCCCCTGGGGCGGCTGGCACCACGGGGGTCGGGCCATCGTCAGGCTTGATCTCAGCCCGTCCGCTCGAGTACGGCAGAGCCACAAAATTCGTTGGGTAGGCGCTTGGCCCAAACCGGCCGTCGTTCAGGCGCTCAACCCCCTCACTCGCACTGATGATCGGGTAGGAGCCAAGGTCCACGATCGAGCCGAGGCTTCCAGAGACCATCGTGGCGGTCTTCGAGTTGAACTCGAAGTTCCACGCGGCCATGTTCGCTTCGGTGTCAAAATCCTTCAGCGAAGCTGTAACCCGGGAGTAGAACTCGTTGGCAGGCATTGCGGAGGAGTCCGTGTCCGCCGAGGCACCGGCAGCAGGCTCGGTGGCGTCCAGCGCAACTTCAAAGTCGTGGTTGTACGTGAACGTGTAGTTCTCAGAGTCAACGCCCAGTTCCTCCATGAGCGCCTTCGCCTGCTTGATCGCCTTAGCCTCGCTGAGCGGCTTGCCGGAGGGCTGCTCGGTGTAGGACGAGAACCAGAACGCACCGGTGCCGCCACCGCTCAGTGATAGGTACGCGTTTCCGGAGCTCACCGAGTAGGAACCCCACTCGGTCGTGATCTCTCCAGTTACGCCAAAGACCTTCTTCAGCGTGGAGAATGTCTTCTTGTTCACCACACCAGACTCATCAAAGCCATAAGCGGTGGCCGTACCCGAGTTAATGGACAGCCCCTTACCTACGTACACGTTGCGCCCTGTGTTGGGCATAGTCACGTAGTCGCCCATCCCGTCGGTGCCTAGGCTCGTTCCGCCCTCGGTGTTCCGAAGGCCCTGGCCAGGGCTTGACTCCGTGGTGCCGTACTGCTGAGGCGCTTCAACGCCTCTCTCAGGAGCGCCAGCCAACACATCCCCGGCCTCGGGGTCAGTGGAACCCATTTCCTGATCCGCCTGGCTGGTTTCGCTTCCGCTCCCACCCGTGAGTGCGGAGAGTGGGCCGGAGCCGTTGGCACCGCTCACCACAGATGCGGTAACGAGCGCGGTGACCGCCACAGAAGCCGCCACCTGCAACCAGGCGACCTTGTGCTTGGGCTTGCGCATCATCGGGACCACGTTCGCGGGCAGGTCCGCGGGCTCGGCCTCCTCCGCGAGTGGGGCAGCGCCAAAGGAACCCTGCGGGATACGCGACGCAACGTTCGCGCGCAAGGACTCCAGATCGAACTCAACACCCTGCGCAGGGTCCTGGTGGCGCAGGGAATCAAACTCATCTCGGGGCTGCTTGGTCATTTTTCTCACCTGTTCACTAAAGCTGTGGGGGAACATCATCGTCGGATGGTGTTGCTTGAGCTCATCTGACTTGTGTGTCGAATCCTGCGCCAATTACAGGAGGAACGTCACCATGTGCCAGTTTCACGCTAAGAGAACTGCGATCGTGCGGCGTCGTTGCCGTCGGCGGAGACCTCTGCAAACGACGCGGCGAGCCTGGTGCGGGCGCGGGACAGCGCAACGGCGGCCGCTCCGGGAGAGACCTCGAGGACCCGCGCGATGTCCTCGGCGTTCAGGCCCTCCCAGGCCGCGAGAAGGAGGACCTGACGGTCACGCTCAGACAGCGCATAGAACGCCTGCCGCAGTACCACGTCCTCGATCACCGCCGCTGCGGGATCCGCGTCTGACGCAACATCGGGGAAGTTCTCAAGGAGAGTGGGGCGGTTCTTGCGATTGTGGTTTGCCACCAAGAAGCCCGCCGTCCGGTAAAGCCACTGGAGAGCAAACTCGCGGGGAATCTCGCCGCGCTTGCGCCATGCCGTGGCAAAGGTCTCCGCCGTGAGGTCTTCGACGTCCTGGGAACTGGTACGACGGTAGATGTACCGGTTGATGAGCATCGCGTAGTCCGAGAAGAGATCGGCGAACCAGGCGTCGTCGTTACCCGGACGCAACTCGATCACGCGTCCCCCCTCAGCCTCGAGCGGCTCAGGTATCTGCCCCGCATCCATCGCGATTCCTAACGTTAGACAAACTCAGCGTACTGAATATGTCCCACGAGGGAGTCTAATTACACGTGGTCACGCCACGAATGCTGCGGCTCGTACCCGAGCATCTCGCGCGCCTTGTCAATGGAGAACAGGGTCGTGTTCTCCCCGATCTCCCCCTTGAGTGGAACGTCTGGGAACACCTCGGCGATCAATTCCGCGTTGGGTCGGGTCATGACGGTGTCTGCGTTGGCGATCAGGAAGTGGTTGAAGCCAGGCAGCTTCTTTTCCAGCGCCTTGGCAATCGCCTGGGCCCCGTCCCGCGCGTCAATGTAGGACCACAGGTTCCATTTGCGCAGCATTGCGTCGTCGTCAAAGGACGGGAACTCGGCGTAGTCCTCGGGCCACATCACGTTGGAGAAACGCAGCGCGGTCAGCGAGAGGTCCGGGAACCAGCGCACGAGCTCCACAGCCATGCGCTCCTCAAGGGCCTTGACCAGCGAGTACGTGGACTCAGGGCGCGGCGGGTAGGCCTCGTCGGCGGGAATGTAAGGCGGCGGAACGTCAAATGGGAGCCCCTGGACCGTCTCGCTCGAAGCCGTCACCACTGTGCGGATGCCAAGGCGCGTGGCCGCCCACAGCACGTTGAACGATGCTGTCATGTTGTTGTGAAAGGTGGCCACGTCGCTCTGAATTCCGGGCGCCGGAATCGCGGCGAGGTGAACCACAGCGTCGATACCGTCGTGCCGGTCACCCACCGCGCCGAACGCGTCGATGACCTGGCCGTAGTCGGTGAAGTCAACCTGGACAAAACTAGGGCCGCGCTGGCCGATCCTGTCCATCCCGATGACCTCGTAGCCCATCGCGCTCAGTTCGCGCACAACGACCGTGCCCAGCTTGCCTGAAGATCCCGTCACTGCGATTCTCATGGCTTCATCCTTGCACGCACACGGACCTACGGGCCCGAGGGCACACCCACGCAGCCCACCTCCGGAACGCGTTGACTCGCTCCCACTGACTTCCATCGAACGGATGATTATCGATCCGTTCGATACCCAACGGATCGATAATCATCCGTTCGATGCATTAATTGTGCGGGCACGCACTACCCCGGCGCACTTACGGCTGTGCATAACCGCCCGGACTCCCCGAGCACCATGGTCCGCATAAGCAGGTAAAGAAACAGCAAGATTGAACCGTTGTGTATACAACTGTGTGCACCTCGCCCGACCCCGGGCAACAGAAAACCCCGGTCAGTTCCCTGACCGGGGTTTTCATTGGAGCCGCCTACGAGAATCGAACTCGTGACCTTTTCATTACGAGTGAAAAGGTTGTAGACTGAAACAGGCCACAAACCGCCAGATCACAGCGTTTTCGCTACGCTAGGAATTGCTAAATATGGCTAGCAATGGCTACAGTGATGGCTACAGCAGCGCGAGGAGGACGCAATGAGCAGAAGATCCCACGGAAGCGGATCCGTATACCAACGAGAATCAGACGGCCTCTGGATCGGAACACTCGAAGCCGGATGGACCACACGAGGCACCCGACGCAGACTCACCGTCTCCGCAAAAACCAAACGCGAAGCACTCCAAAAACTCCGCGACAAAGAACGCGCCATCGCCCGCACCGGAATGCCCACCGAAACCACTAGCGCCCGCGCAACCGTCAAATCATGGGCCGACGAATGGCTACCCATCCAAGAAACCAAACTCGCACCGTCCTCCTACAACTCCACGCGCTCAGCCATCACCAAGTGGATAATCCCCACCATCGGACACGTCAAGCTTGAAGCCGTCGCGCCACCACACGCCCGCGCAGTCCACACCGCAATGTTCAACGCGAACCTCAAGCCAACCAGCGTCATCCGAGCACACAACACACTCGTCAAACTCCTCAAAGACGCAATCACCGAAGGCGGACACCACGTCCCCGAGGCAATCTTCAAAACCAGCGCACCAGAAGCCAACAAATCCCAGCGCGACGCACTGCCTTTCACTGACGCGCTCAAAGTCCTCCAAGCCTCCGCACAGGACCCGCACGCCTCCCGCTGGGTTGCCGCACTCCTACAAGCCCTACGCCCCGCAGAAGCACGCGGACTCACCTGGTCGCACGTGAACTTCGAAGAAGACTACCTAGACATCTCATGGCAATTGAAGCCACTCAACTACAAAGTTGCCCGAGACCGCTCTAGCGGGTTCCGCACCCCACGAAACTTTGAATGCCAGCACCTCGTAGATGCGTACCACCTCGTGCGACCCAAAACCGACGACGGTAACCGCAAGATACCGCTCGTCCCCTGGATGAAAGCGGCCCTCCTGCAATGGCGCGACACCCAAGGCCACTCCCCTTACGACCTGGTGTGGTCGAGAGACGACGGGCGACCCCTCACCGACAAAGAAGACGTGAAAGCGTGGAAGGCGCTACTCGCATCCGCCGAACTGCCCGAGTACGACCTGTACGAGGCCAGGCACACTGCAGCCACTCTTCTCCGAGCGGCAGGCGTGGACGACGAAACAATCATCGCGATCATGGGACACGCCTCCATCCTCTCCACGAAGGCATACCTACACACAGACATAGACCGTGCGAGAAGCGCGCTACTCAAAGTCGCAAAGACACTCCAACTCGAAGCATGACAAAGGCCCCCACTCAAGCGAGTGGGGGCCTTCTTTTTTGTGCCTATGCGGGGATGCGTTGGCGGTGTAGCCAGTCTTGCCAGATCGTCACGAGGTCGGTTGATATGGCGAGTTCGCGGGCGATTGCTGCGGGGTGTTCGCAGATCGCCTCAGCGAGCGCATACTCCGTGGGGGAAATGAGTAAGCGCGCGGCGTAGAGGTCCGCTTGCCGTTCGTCTCGTTCTTGATCGTGCGGGTGTCGCCAGTCGTGCCCGTGCCATGCGTGCCCCAGTTCGTGCGCGAGGACTTCACGCTGGTATGGCTCTGTCATGCGCGAGTTGATGACGATTGCGTCGCTGGAATCGAAGTACCCTTCCCAGTCGTCGGGCATAGGGAAGAAGTACACGCGGCACCCGAGGGATGCCGCGTGTGCAAGTAGGTTGTGCAAGTCTCTCCTTACAAGGATTCGCCCTCAGCGCCTTCGACCGACTGCCGCCTGCCATCGCCGCCACGCTTTGCTGCTCTGACGCTACCGTCCACCTCTGACAAGCTTCGGCGAGGACGAAAGGCGAGGATCGAAGCCTCGTGGTTTTCGTCCAAGGGCTTTTGGAGCGCCGACTGGCTGTCTGCAATGTCTGCGCGCCGCATGATCTCTGCGGCAAGATCTAGGTCTGTCAGGCGGGCGAGCTGTGAATCTCGCACTGCGTTGGAGTCCAGATCGGCTTCTTCGAGTTTGCCTGTCGCGAGGAGCGCATCAATCACGTCCACCTCGAAGTTTCTAGCGACCTGGATGATCTCGTCTGCGGTGAATCCGTCTGCCTTCCGTCGGTCAACGGTGGACTTCGATGCGCCGAGGATGTGCTGGAGGTCCTTGTTGGTCAGCCGCGTTCCAACAATTTGCTCGATGTAGTCAATGAGCGAGAGGGTCATGAAACAAGTTTGGCTCATTTTTGAACCATGTGCAAGCAGGTCGGGCGCACTTCGCCCGCGACACGCGCACCAAATATGAGTCATTAGGCTTGCTTTTGAAAAACAAGCGCACCATTATTGAGGCATGCAGAAATCTCAGCCACCCACACTCCGCCTCAAAAGAGAGGCGCTAGAAGCAGCAATGGCACTCAAAGGCATAAGCGGCCAAGAGCAACTATCCCGCCGCATCAACGTCAGCCTCCCGACAGTCAAACGGATCATGCGGGAGAAAGACCCACAGGCACCCACTGGCCAGTTCATTGCCGGCCTAACCCTATATTTCAAGATTCCGATGGACCACTTCGTTGAAGCAGTTTGGTCCGAATCCGACCAGGCTCACCTAGCCGCTTAGAGCACTCGCTCACCACCCCCCCCTGTTTTACCCACCGCACTTGGTTCGCCGAGGCGAGAAAGAAAGGGACACCCATGTCCACAATGACTTTGACCGGCTACGAAAACCGCGTTAACGAGTACGCCCTAGCAACTGGCCGTCCCATTAAGGCGAGTGCAGTAAAAGCCATCGCGAAGAAGTTGCATGCACGCCAGGCACGTATGAGTGACCTCGACTTGGAGCGCGTGTTCATGCATTCAGATGCGACACCACCACAAGCGTTCAAGAACATTCAGCGCAACGATCTCAACGCCGCCCGCCGTCTTGGTTTGGTAGCCGCATGAACAACAACAACATGAAGGAGCAGGCAGCATGAGTAAGCACGCAGCACTACACAATCCGGCCAACGACCTGCGGGACAGGCTGATGAAAGACATCGCCATTCGCGGCAAGCACCGCGTCCCAGCGCACGCAGACCTCACCATTGAGGAAATCACCGACCACACAGAAAGCCCCGCCAAGTAGCGGGGCTTCGTTAGTTAAGGAGTGAATTATGAAACTCGATTGCTTGACTGTCAGCGCGCACACTGTTCGTTCGATTGGCGCGCCTGAGTCAGGATTGGTCTTCGTTGTCCCAGGAAGGCGGAGCCAAAGGATCGGCACTGCTCCACTGCTTCCAAACATCGGCAGTGGTCCCGGCCCCAGAGTAAGTGACGATGGAGTCGGACTTCCAGGAATTGACGTAGAGCAACCCCAATTCGAGAGCGGTGTCGGCGTCTTTGTCGATTTGAGTCTGATCGCCGGGGCTAAGAGCTTGATAGCTGAGTTCGAACGCAATTCCAGGGGAAAAGCTGAGAGTTCGAATGACTCCGTTCCCAGTGTCCTGCAGTCGGATGATCGGTTCGATTTGATTCTTGCGTGCCTTAACAACGTAGTTTTCGATTCGTGCGACATCCAAGTGGTCCGAGAGGTGGAATCCATGACCACGAGCGTTCGGGTTTCCGCTGGTATCGGGGAAGAACAAAGTAGGGAACTCTGACATCTCTAGCCTTTCTTCGAAGTATCAACGACCTCACCATAAACCAAAAGCCACCTGCGGTAACAGGTGGCTTTCGCGTTCCCAGAAAGGAAACGTATTCAACGTGACCAGTCTACAGCCGTTCATCTACGGCACCCAAGAAGTCCGAACCATCCTGATCGACAACGAACCGTGGTTTGTTCTCAACGACCTGTGCGCGATTTTGAACATCACCAATCCCAGGAACGTTACCGCTCGGCTAGACGCCGAAGATAAGGGTGTCCGCTCAGTAGACACCCTTGGTGGCACCCAGCGGATGACAACCGTTTCCGAGGCTGGGATGTTCGATGTGATTGTGCGGTCTGACTCCCCCAATGCCCGGCCATTCCAGCGCTGGGTAACTCACGAGGTGCTCCCCCAGATCCGGAAGACGGGAGCCTACGGCGCCCCAACAATGGACCTCACAACGCTCGACGGTATCAGCGCGATCCTCGACGCCGGAAAGGCGGCACTCAATCGGGCGCTCGCAGCAGAAGCGCGAGCAGAGGTTGCGGAATCAACTGTTGACCAGATCGAAGCCTCAAACGGAATCACCCCGACCCAGTTCCACAAGCACTACTTCTCAGACGTGCCAGACCGCCAGTTCTTTGAACACCTCTACCGGCTTGGGCTTCTCATAGACCAGCGCGGCACCCGCGTAAACGCACGAGGCGAGACTCGTGACGGATACCAGCACGGCCACCCGTCCTACAAGGGCAAGCCGTACTTCTACCTGCATGGACGGTTGGATGCTAATGGCGTGCGCCGCGAGTCAACTCGAGTCCGCCCAGGCACACCAGAAATCGCGCTCAAGGACTTCCTCGTAAGCAAGGGACTCCCCGCAAACCAAAACAAGACCACCCTCTTTAAGGAGATTGCAGCATGAAAGCAACAACTGTCTACACCGTTAACATCACCGATTACCCTGACGGTTCCGAGCGCTGGAACTGGGAGCCCGACGGCTGGTCTGACCGTGTGATGGAACTCGGATGGGATGAAGATGCGGAGTTCAGGTGGCCTAACACGAACAAGGTGTACCGCTCACGTTCGAGCGCGGTAAAACTCAAGAGTCTTGTCGAGTCATACGGTGCCCGTGCCATCATCCTGACCGGCACCATCGACTGGAAGACCGAACGGCAGGCGCAGATCGACCGACTGCGGGCCAAGATCGCAGAACTTGAAGGAGAGGCAGCATGAGCAAGCAGGTTTACAACGTTCGGGAGGCCGCTGAGGCCTTCGGAGTTTCGCGGGATGTGATTACCCGCGCGATCAATGCGGGTGACCTGGTGACTCTTGACCCTCGCGTTGAGGGGCAGGCTGTGAAGGTTCGCCTGATCTCGGCTGACGAGTTGTGGCGTTGGATGCGAAATGAGGACCGGCCATGACTAGCGAGGATTTCTGGATGTCGCTCTTGCAAGAGCGTGAGGATGAAGCGCGAGTAAGGAGGAATGATGAGCAAGCTTGAGCCGCAAGTGGGCGACAAGGTCACGTTGACGCACAAGGATGGAGCGACTGTTACGGGCGTTCTTGGTGGTCTTGGTCTAGACGGCTTGGCGGACTGGTGGGTGGCCCATGCAGGGACGTTCTACAGCAAGGACGGCTGGTCGGTGACGGAGGTTCACGAGCGCCCGAAGCCCGAGCCGGGAACGTTCGTCAAGGGTGTCACGAAGGTGGGGCACCCGTACCTGGGTGTTGTCTGTGACGGCGGCGTTGGTGGCGGGTTCTGCAACGAGACGGGTGTTTGGTTGTCCTGCACATGGGAGTGGTCCAACATCGCCTCTTGGGAGGTCATCTCGTGACTGCCCGCGTATCGAAAGTCTTGATTCTGATCGCTTTGGCGGTCTTTTTTTATGCCCTGACACAGGTCGCACCAACCGCGTTCTGTGATCCGGGCATGCCACGACACATGTACATGCACTGCATCGGAGGAAAGTAATGGACGCGCAACTGTCCAACGTCGAATGCTGGATTGAGTTCCCACCAAGGATGAGAGTAATCAACGACCTCGGATGGGATTTCATTCCAATCAAGATCATGTACCGGGCGTACATCTACGAAGGCCGGTACACCGAGTACGCGTACATTATCGGGGCCGAGAACGACTGCAAGGAAGTTCCCATGCACGATAACGGCTACCCGCCCATGCCCGCGTGGTTCGCCACAGTCTCCAATGACCTCTACAGAACAGCCAAGGAGGCCAGCAAATGAGCCTCACAGTGTTTAAGGAGTTGGAGCAGGGCACGCCGGAATGGTTAGAAGCTCGACGCGGACTCATCACAGCAAGCGTGGTCGGCCAGTTCATCACTCCGACTGGGAAAGTATCTGCGTCGGAGACATCACGGGCCGCTGCGGTCGGGATCATCGCGGAACGAATCACAGGCCGCATCGAACAAATCTACGTTTCGCAGGACATGGAACGCGGCAACCTCGAGGAACCGTTGGCGCGCGAAAAGTATGAGGAACTGCGTGGCCCTGTCGCCCAGGTTGGGTTCATGGTCCGTGATTTCGGTGGCTTCAAGGTTGGCTACTCCCCCGATGGTTTGGTCGGTGATGACGGGCTGATCGAGATTAAGTCCCGCAAGCCGAAGAAGCACATCCAGACGGTCCTCGCGGATGTTGTGCCGCCGGAGAATATGGCGCAGATCCAGGCCGGATTGTTGGTGTCTGGGCGTGCTTGGTGTGACTACATCTCTTATTGCGGTGGTGAACCACTCTGGGTTAAGCGGGTCGTGCCGGATGAGAAGTGGTTCGAGGCGATCCGGGAAGTGGCCGCCCAGTTTGAGGTGACCGCGGAGAACGCGACCGCAATCTATTTTGACCGCACGCAGGGCATGCCGCGTGCTGAATACATCGATTGGTTCGGAGAGGAAGACATAACGCTATGAGCGATCCATTAGACGTGTCGGCGGCAATCGTGCCGAAGTCCGACCAGAAAAACGCGGAGGATTTCCTGACTGGCCCCCGGACTTTCCAAATTGAGAAGGTCACCAAAGGAAGTGTGGAACAGCCGTTTAACCTGCACCTTGTCGGGGAGCCGGGGAAACCGTATCGGCCTTCCAAGAGCATGCTCCGGATGCTTGCCGTGGGGTGGGGTCCGGATGCTAGCCAGTGGGCTGGCAGGTGGTTGACGTTGGTTCTTGACCCGACTGTGAAGTATGGCGGGAAGGAGGTCGGCGGCATCAAGGTTTCGCACATGTCACACATTGATGGGCCGTTTACGCGGGCGTTGACGGTGACACGCGGGAAGAAGGCACCTCACACGGTGGAGCCACTCCAAGTTGCTGCACCTGCCGCACCCACGGTGACTGCGGAACTAGTTGCGGCGTGTACGGATCTTGACGAACTTCGAGGAATGCACGGTAAGGCCTCGCCGGACGTGCAAGCTTTGATCGTCGCCCGAGCCAACGCACTCAAGGGCGGTAGTGATGGGTAGCGGGGAGGATCGTGACTATGAGGATTGGCTTTTGCAACGGCGCTGGAAAGGGTACATGGATCATCCGACTTATGCGCCTGCCGGTGTGAAGAAGGCACCGGGTTTGAAGATTCCGAAGAAGGGCACCCCACTTAGTGAGGTGCCCGACGTGCTGAAAGGACTAGTGAGCGATGGCTCGTGAGCGTTTGTACTTCCCGCACGAGTGGCCCATTGAGGACGAGGATATGCCTTTATGGATGCTGAAAGAAGAAGCCCTAGACGAGTTGGTTGAGGGCTGTAAAGAGAAAGGTTTTCTGATGGTTTGCCGACCAGATTTTAGGACTGTGCCGGGGCCTGTGTCGCGGCTCGCAACCGTCGTTGAGGTGGTGCGCGCATGACGGTCACCTTGTATTCGCAGCCGGGTTGTGGCCCGTGCAGTTTTGTGAAGAGGGCGATGGAGTCCATCGGTTTGGACTTCATTGTGAAGGACATTCGGGAAGACCCTGAAGCTGAGAAGCGCGTCCGTGATCTTGGCTATCCGGGCACACCGGTAACTGAGGTGGAAACTTCGTCGGGCTCGTATGCCTGGCATGGTGTCGATCTGGAAAAGATACGACACGCATACGACAACCAAACCCGCTAACCAGCGGGTTTTTTCATACCCAAAAGGAGAAGCAATGCCGTTTTTCATCAGCAAGAAGAAGCTCGAATCGATCGAGGGTGAGGCCACCCTCGACGGGTGGCGCGTCGGATACACGGACGGGAAGGAGGTGAGCCGGTCTTTGGAGCGGATCGACCAGAACGTCAAAGTGAAGGCCACGCTCGTAAAGCCTGCCGAGCCTGCGGTCAGTGACGGGGAGTTCCGCGCCTTGTTGCGGGCCGTCCCGGCGCTAGAGCAGTACGCACAAGAAGGGATGCCCGGCTTCTGGTACCTCAACCGCGGGAAACTCGCGGCTGACATCCGAGACCTCGACGCTCACGAAGCGGCCGAGCGTGGCGCGAAGATCGCGCTCACTCTCGCAGGTGACACCGCCGACTACGCAAACACACTCAAGGAAGAAGGTGAGTGATGGCTGATCTTGTGTTTCCGAGACCTCCTGAACGCGGCGAAGACGAGGTGCTACTCGTGCGCCGACTCATACGCGGTTATGAGGCGATTCTCACCGACCTACACGCACGAATCGAAGCACTAGAAAACAAGAAAGAAGGTAAGTAAATGGCTGGTGACACTGTGATCACTGTTGTTGGGAACTTGACGGGTGACCCTGAGCTCAGGTTTACGTCGTCGGGGGTTGCGGTTACGTCGTTCACGATTGCTTCGACTCCCCGCACGTTCGATAAGAACAGCAATGAGTGGAAGGACGGGGAGGCGCTGTTTCTGCGTTGCTCGATCTGGCGTGAAGCGGCTGAGAATGCCGCGAACTCGCTCACGAAGGGCATGCGTGTGATTGCGCAGGGTCGGCTTGTTCAGCGGTCTTATGAGAAGGACGGCGAGAAGCGTTCGGTGATCGAGTTGCAGGTCGACGAAGTTGGCCCGTCTCTCAAGTATGCGTCTGCGCAAGTCACCCGGAACGAACGCAAGGGCGGCGGTGGCGGTTTTGGTGGCCAGCAGTCTTCGGGTGGGTTCTCGCAAGCGCCAGGACAATCTTCCACGCAGCCTGACCCGTGGGCTTCACAGGGTGGATTCCCGAACGACAAGCCCCCGTTCGGATGAGCGCTCTACTCGCGGCGATCGCGTTAACGGTCCCACTCGTCGCCGCGATCATCTACGCCACAAGGAGAAGACCATGAGGATCATCGTCCAATGCCATCACTGCGCGTGGGAGAAACTCGCCTACACCGCCGCGATGGCAGCGAAATACTCCCGCGAACACGCACTCAAACACAAAGACAAGGAAAAGAAATGACAGACCACATCAGCAACGCCAGGCAGTCAATTGATGAAGCAGGAGACTACCGGGTTGGGGCTACGGTGCGTGACTCGCTGGTTCTCGAGTCTATCGCCCACTCGCTCATCGCAATCGCTACAGAGTTGCGGGCAACGAACGCGCCGGTTGAACTACGGAACGTCGTCCTTCGTGGCTTCAAACCCGAGTTCGGGCCATTCCTGGCCGAGACAGACAAGGAGGCAAAGAATGGCTGACC
>NZ_HE978644.1:28295-57732 GCF_000312125.1 Timonella senegalensis JC301 | reverse complement strand
AAACCCGAGTTCGGGCCATTCCTGGCCGAGTCAGACAAGGAGGCAAAGAATGGCTGACCTGACCACTGCCGTCGAGATCGCTACCCGTGCGGTCTACGAGGCGGAGCGCGGCCAATACTCGGAGCCGTGGGAAGAGTTCACCCCAATCCAAAAGCACTTGTGGAAGAACCACGTAGGCCCAGCAGTCATCGCTCTGCATGAGGCCGGAATGCTCAAGGAGGCAACCGATGGCTGACTATCCGAAACCGCGCCACATAACCCGCGATGAACTTCTTGTGGAAGCGGAAACACTCATCAACGGTGACCGCGCAGAAACTTACGGGAGCGCCGCCGAGAACTTCGCCAGGGTCGCAGCGCTCTGGACAGTCGTACTCGGAACACCAGTCACCGCAACCCAAGTAGGTTTATGCCTCCTCGAGTTAAAAGTGGCACGCGCGATCACAGCACCAAACCACCGCGACTCCTACGTAGACGCGGCAGGCTACATCGCACTCACTGGGGAGATTGCCTTGAATGAAGATTGATTTCCTGATTCACCGCGATCTTGTCCTCACCTCGAATCAACGCTTGCATCCGCAAGTGAAAGCTAAGAAAACGAAGGCCCAGCGCACACTCGCCAAGAGTGAAGCTCAGGGCCTTCGTGGTCCCCAACCATGTCGTGTGATCGCGTGGCTGGCATTCCCAGACCGGCGACGCAGGGACGCCCCGAACTGGTGGCCCACCATCAAAGCACTCATGGACGGCCTAGTCGATGCAGGCGTATGGGACGACGACAACTCACGGATCATTCAAGGCCCAGACCACCGCATCCTCGACTACACCATCGAACGCGGCCACGTCTATGTGTGCCTCGAAATCACTCACCCCGAACTTGCGGGCTGACCTTACACACCCCCACACGGGGGTGCGTTTGGTGAACCCACAACAAACCACCCACTCACAAAGGAACCGCGATGACTACTTTGTATGACCAGACGAAACCGGCGACCGTCCCCGTAACGAACACCTTGTTCTTGCACCAGCCGAACAGTGACGAGGAGAAAGCCCGAGCGCTCGCACTCCTCGAACGGACCGGCAACCTCGACCTACGAGAGGCACTCGGACTATGACCACAGCATGGGAACGCACAGACCGTCCGAAGCCGCCCACGATTTTCTCAATCCAATACGGATGGGGATACATGCGTCAGCACCACGTCCACAGTGTTTGGCGGTCACGCTGCAGAGACATCTGGCACGTCGACGGCCCACGCTGCCTGTCCGGCCCCGAGTTCCCCACCTTCGCCGAAGCAATCGCCTACGCGCAAGCACAAGCAAGAAAGGACACCCCGTAATGGCCTGGTTCAAGGTCGATGACACTTTCCACTCATCCCGAAAAATCTTGTCCATCCCCTCCAGATACCGGTTCGCAGCCATCGGACTATGGACCATCGCCGGGTCTTGGTCCGCGTCCGAACTCACCGACGGGCACATCCCCGACTACATGTTGAAGGCGTGGGGAGCGACCGAAAAGACCGCTCAAGCTTTAGTGGATGCGGGCCTTTGGACACGCACGCAAGGCGCGTATGAGTTCCACGCGTGGCTTACGTACCAGCCGAGTAAGGCTCACGTAGAGGCCGAACGAGACGCGAGTAAGGCTCGCATGAGGGCCATGCGCGCCTCACGTAAAAAGCAAGAACCGCTAGAACAAGCCGATACTGAGGGGCTGTTCGGGCGAACAAATCCGAACGGGTACGAAAATGTTCGTAACCCCGACCCGACCCGACCCGACCAAGTATCTAAAGATACTTCTATAGATAGGCAGCCCAAGCAGATAAACAGACCCCTACCCGCCGACTGGACACCCACCCTAGAACACGAAGAACGCGCCCACGAATACGGGCTAGACCTCAACCGTGAAGCAATCAAGTTCCGGGCCCACGCCGAAGAAAAAGCACGCCTAGCAAAAAACTGGAACGCAGCCTTCACACGCTGGCTCACCAACGCCCGCGAATACGCAGACCGCGACAACCGAACCCGCACACCAAACGGTGGCGGGTTTTCTCGTCCTTCCATCGACAGGCAAGGCGACCTACTCAAGCAGGAACGCGCCCGCATCCTCGAAGAAATGAACCAGCAACCCAGATTGGAGATCAACCCGTGAACAAACTCGAAGCGTCCGACATCGTCACGTACCTGAACCGCACCGGCAACCTATGGGCCATGGAAGGACAAGCCGACGCATGGGCTGACGCACTCGATGACGTGGACGGCGCTATCGCCTTCCAGGCAGCACGCGAGATCGCACGCACACGCGCATCCACCGAGAAAGCCATGACACCCGGTGACATTCGCAAGCACGTCGAGCAGATCCGCCGCCAACGCTTGCAAGGCGCACCATCACCTCAACCACCATCGGAGCTTGAAGGTGACCCTGCGCGTGAGAAGCGGTGGACGAAACTCCGCGCCTACGCGATCGGGAACGGCATGCCGCATGCGGAGGCGGACCGGTACGCGGACCACCACATGCAAGTGGTGCGCGCCGAACTGCCCACAGTGGCCCGAAACGTCACAATAGCGCCTCCCCCGCGCCCGTAAACCCCGTCAAGCATAAGAAACCCATCCACACCCACACAAGCGCCCCACAGGGCGCTTTCTACGTTTCAAGGAGACCCAACATGAACCACGCACAAGAAGCCATCGAATGGCTGGAAGACGCCCCCGCGGAACACCACAAGGGCGACATCAACCGCGCAAACCTCTGCGTGGCAATGGCACAAGCCCAAGCGACCCTAGCCCTCGCCCAGCAACAACGCATCGCAAACATGATTGCGTTCTTGGAATACGCCGACGGAGACACCTACGAACCACAGTGGCAAGCCATCAACGAAGCCCTCAAGCTAGGAGACCCCACATGAACTACACGCCCACCACCAAGCAAGTGCGCGATGTGTACGCGTATGCGCAGACATACCGAGACTTCGACCGCTGGCACGCGGAAGAAATCCGCAAAGCCAAAGCCCAAGCACTCGAAGAAGCCGCTGAGTTCTTAAGCCGGGCGGGTGTCCTCTGGCACGGTGACTCAGGCGTGACAGTGCGCGAAGGCTGGAACGACCACACGAAAGGCGCGAAACTCACGGACTGGCTCCGCGACCGCGCGCAACGAATCAAGGAACAAGGAGCCAGCCTTGGTTAACATGATCGGCTTCAGTCGAAAATCACCATTCGAGTACGCCAACACGGCATCATTCGGAGACGAAAGCTGGTGGCTCACAATACGCAGTCGGAACGGGGTCACAGCAGCACACACGCCCTGCGCACGCTTGGTCTTGACCCCAGAAGATGACCCCGCATGCTGGATTAACGACGGACACTCAACCGGCATTCAAATCATGGCGAGATCAATACTCAAGAAAATACCGAGCGGCACCTACACGAGCAGCGAGATTTCCGCCGCTCTAGGAATCCGAGAAACCGCACGCGCACAACACCAGACCCCAACACCCAAGTTCAAGGAGGAAGCATGATTTCCCCAAGCGACTACCTGTACACGCTGCGAAACGAAGCACTAAGAGTCCTTGAAGAACTCTCCCCCGCCATCGAAAAGGCTCAAAACCTCATGGAAACGCTAGAAAAGATCGCAGACGACTGCGAAGACGCAGCACAACTTGTCGCGTCCAGCGACATAGAACCCAACTCACGCGCAGACACACCTACCAGATCAGGACTCACCCGTAAAGGAGACCCCACATGAACTACACGCCCACCACCAAGCAAGTGCGCGAGTGGTACACGCACCGAAACGGTGAAGGCTTCTACGCGAAACGACTACGGTCGCGTGCGCAGGAGTTCGACCGTTGGCTGGCCGAGCACGACCGGGAAGTGAAAGCCCAAGCACTCGAAGAAGCCGCCGACGACGTGTGGGCACAGTTCGGGCCTACCGTCATGGGGCCGGGAGACCTCGATGACGTGTACTTCCCAGAATGGCTCCGTGCCCGCGCACAACAACTCAAGGAGGAAGCATGAGCAAGGAACCTTGTTTCGACATGCTGTACTGCGACAGTGTCTCGGGATGTTTCGTGAACACTTTTGAGTACGGCTACACCGGCAATTGTCCCGGATGCGGTTCACGTGGCCGATACCTCGCCGGGGAGCAGAAAGGCGAGGAAGCATGAGCCGCTATGACATTGACTGGTCCCTAACGCGCAACTGGATCTCTGGAACGCTCAACCGCAAGAACCGCTTCACCGTCACTTTCCACCTACCAGAAGGCGACGTCTCTGCAACGAGCAGCACAAAACACGGTGCATGGGCGGGAGCCGTCCTTGCGTCCAGGCTCATCCTCGGATACGCGGTGGACACTCCCAACCCCTACCAGGAGGAAGCATGATCGCCCCGCAACGTGTCCAGCGCCGCCGCACCAAAGGCTGGCGCATGCCCGAAAACACCATCTACGTGGGGCGTGGCAGTAGGTGGGGAAACCCGAAAGCCCTTGAAACGCGGGCGCTATCCGCTGATTGGTACCGCCGCGTAGTCGGAGGGCAGCGCCGAACCGAATGGTATTCGTGCGACGGGCCAATGCCCACGCATGACGCAATCCGTGCCGAGCTTGCAGGGAAAAACCTCGCCTGCTGGTGCCCGCTCGACCAGCCATGCCACGCAGACGTACTACTCGAACTCGCCAACCAGGAGACAGCATGACTATCCCAGCAGAAGCCGTTAACGCGGGTGCGGCAGCAATCGACTACTGGCTATGCGAAAACGACCAGAGCATCGAACTCAGCAGCCAGATTCGTGACATGTTCACAGAAGGCCTCACTGCTGCACTGCCCGCACTCGAACGGCAGATCAGGGAACAAGTGGCACGGGAGATTGAGGCCCGGATCGTCATGGAGTTTGACGAGTTCGACGTGATCTCCAATATCACTGCCCGCGATTATGCACGCCTAGCACGAGGAAAGGAACAACCATGAGCACGCCACGCCCCGACCACTGCTGCGGCAACTGCCCCGAGCTCGCACGCGGCGGATATGACTGCACCTGCCTTCACACATCCGCCTGCCCCAACTATGAACCCAACCCCATCAAGCGCTGGTGGAAAGGACGCAAACAGTGATCACACCACGCGAACAACTCGTGGAAATCCTAAACAGCCCACAGCACGCACCCGAAAGTACCCATAGTCGCGCAGACGGCTCGTGCTCAGAGTGCCCGTGGCCGTTACATGCTCTGCCGCCAGACCGCATCGCCGACGCGATCATCGCCGCCGGATGGACACCACCCATACCCGAAACCAACAACCCGGCCACGGAGAACTAACCATGAAAGGCAAAGTCTGGAAAGACCGCGACACCTGGCACTACATCGTCACCCAAGGCAACCGAATCATTGCCGCAGACAACACCGGAGCATGGCGCCCAATGTTCGACCAATGCCACACCAAAGTCGGCGCCTTTCGAGAAGTCGCACGAACCGGCCACCACATCGAGAAAACCTACGAACAGCTCGTAGACGAAATCAACTAGGCCCGCCCCAACAAGGCGGGCCTTCTCATGCCCGGTCGGTCTTAATCCAAAGGAGGCGCTCACCCTCAACAAGCGACGCCTCCGCCGCAGCCTTCGCACTCACATAATCAGCGCCGGTGTACGTCCGCTCAACCGACCCAGAACCCGTCTCAACCATCACCACAATATCCATACCCCACACCCTAGCCCGCCCCAGTGCGGGCTTACGCATACCCCAAGGAGCACCAATGACCGCAGAACTCGCCGCCATGTGGCAAACCATCCACGAAGCCTACCCATACGCCAAAACCTCCATCGAAAAAAGCAACACCCCCGCCGACGGGATGCCACACGCGCCCAGCGACCCACGCAAAACCCCCGTCAACCTCACCGCACTCTCATGGACCGAAATGACCGACCGCCTCGCCGCGAAATGGGGCCACACCATCACCACCATGCCCACCAGCGTCACCGAGCTCTACAACAACCTCGGACCCGCAGACCAACTCGACCTACAAACCGACACCTGGACTATCCACAACCAAGCCCACCAATGGCTCCCAGCACACATCACCGCCGCACGACTCACCATCGAACAATGCGCCGGCCACCACTGCACCACCATCGAAGAACTCGCCTGGGTACTCAACACGCTCGGACACCCCAAACCCCAAGGCACACTCCGACGCTGGGCAACAGAAGGCCACCTCACCAAAACCCCAGCCGGCTACCCACTCACCCAAGCACTCGAAAGAATCAACGCATAATGCGTGTTGTGCTAGACAAACTAGAACACCGAGCACTATAGTTTCTAGTGTCGGCATTCTGTAACCACAACCGACCAACACCCTCAAGACCCGCCACACGGCAGGGTCTATTTTCATGCCCACACACAGGGCATCGACTGACTGCCGTAAGCAGTCACACGGGACTCTAGACGAATCGGAAGAGTCAGGGGCCTTAGCGCTCGCAATGCAGGTTCGAACCCTGCGAGTCCCACCACACGTCACGAACCCGTGACATCACCCCCATGTCACCACACCGTGACACCACACCATTCCCTCACCCGCCACCAAACCAACGATGCCAAGGCGCAGAGCGAGGGAACACCCATTAACACCCCACCCCACACCGGACCGGGGCACATAAGGGCAGGCCACCCCACGGCACACAACCCACCCGACACCACCCGACATAAGCCAACCCCACACCAAACACCCAACAACACCAGGGGCAACCACACCAGGCAACACACCACCCCAAACAACACCGGGCACCAACCACCCCACACCCACCCCACACAAACACCCAGGGAGAACCAATGGCCACCTCCCGCACCGGCACCACCAAATGGCTCAAGCTCCGCCAACAAGCACTCAGACAAGCACAACGCAACAACCAAACACGCTGCCTCGAATGCAACATCGAACTCAACTACCAACAAGGTCTACAACCAAACAGCGCAGAACCCGACCACAAAATCGAATGGGCCAAAGGCGGCACAGACACACTCGACAACCTCCGCATCATCTGCAGACGCTGCAACCAAAAACGCGGAGGACAAACAGGCAGACGCAAACAGCTCGCCAACCGAAAGCGCCAGCAAACACAAAGTTTGCAACCCAAAACAGTAATACAATGGTAAAACCCTGAAACACGAAGCAAGCAGGCGCCCCAACCCCCTCCCCCACCCAAAAGTTCGCCCCCCAGGGGCATAGCGATATATCCCCCCGAGGTTTGTTGACGTTTTGCTGGTGCGTGGTTTTGCGGGCCTTGGCGGTGCGCTGTGGCGGCTGTTGGCGCTTGGCGGGGGTGTTTTGATCCCTGGAATGCTTAGAGCGCGTTTTTCTGAACCGACATAGAGTTTCGTGACAAATCGCAGGTGAGAGCGTGTTTTCTGGTAGACTTAGGGCATGATGAAAGCCTGTGAATCGTGTGGGAGGCAGATCGAGTTGGCGGCAACTGGCCGCCCTAAGCGGTTCTGCGGTCAAACATGCCGCAAGCGTGCGTCACGCGAAAGCCAGGCTTCCCCGTTTCCCGTGGCGCTCACTAGCCGCAGGGCATGGGTTCGCGCGCAAGGTAAACGTCCTATACAGGTAGACGGCTCCCCTGCTTCATGCACGGACCCGGAGACTTGGGCTTCGTTTACCGCGGTGCAGTCGGGCGCTGGCGACGGTTTCGGGATCATGCTTGGTGACGGTTTAGGTTGCCTGGACGTGGATCACGCAACGGATGAGCAAATACGGCAGGTTGTCGCTTCCACTCCTGAGCGCATTCTGTTTGTGGAGCGGTCGATGAGCGGCGACGGTGCGCACATCTTCATCGAAGCGGATGAGGAAAGAGGGTGGCGGCGTTTCGCTGGTGGCGTGCATTTGGAGCGTTACTCGCGTCAGCGTTTCATTCGCACGACTGGGGACGTGATCAGATTTTGACAAGACTTGAAGAACTTAAACGCGCCAAGGAATTGGCGTGGGAATCCATAAAAGAGGCACCTGCTGACAAGCGGGGGCCTCTTTTTTCGCAGTGGCGTGCGCTCTCGGCAGAGATTGCGCAGCTTGAAGCGGAAGAAGAGCCTGCTGAGAAGGGAACGGTGCTCGATGAACTCAAGAAGCGCCGTGAACTTCGGGGTGCAAGAACCGCGGGTTAGTCTCCATCCAAAGGCAGTTGATTTTGCTGATGCTGAGGAAGCGGTCGAGCTTGCTGCTGGGTATGGTCTGACGCCTGACCCGTGGCAGGAGCACGTAATCCGTGGCTGGATGGGGCGGCGTAGGGATGGGCGTCTTGCGGCTGGCCGTTGTGGTGTTGCTGTGCCGCGTCAGAACGGTAAGAACGGTTCTGTTGAGATTGTGCAGTTGCACAAGATGGTGATGCAGGGTCGGAAGATTCTACATACTGCGCATGAGGTTAAGACTGCGCGTAAGGCTTTCCTTCGTTTGGCTTCGTTTTTTGAGAATGAGCGGAAGTATCCGGAACTCGCGGAGCTTGTGAAGGAGATTCGTAAGACGAACGGCCAGGAAGCGATTGTGCTTCGCAATGGCGGTTCGTGTGAGTTTGTGGCTAGGTCTCGTGGTTCGGGTCGCGGCTATACGGTCGATGACTTGTTTTGCGATGAGGCTCAGGAACTCACGGATGAACAGCTTGAGGCTTTGCTTCCAACTATTGCTGCGGCACCTTCTGGTGATCCGCAGCAGTTTTATTTGGGGACGCCTCCGGGCCCGAACTCGAACGGTGAAGTGTTTTCTCGTGTTCGTAAAGAGGGTGTGCTGGGTAAGGATAAGCGCTTGTCTTGGGATGAGTGGTCGATTCCGGATGAGGCTCATGAGCAGGAGGCTCTCAAGAATTGGCGTGAGTATGCGGCGGCAACGAATCCTGCGCTTGGTTTTCGTTTGAACATTACGACTGTCGAGGACGAGAAGAACGCGATGAGCCCAGAGGGGTTTTGTCGTGAGCGTCTTGGCCGGTGGGATCAGGCGGGCCGCGGAAATGCTGCGTTTGATGTGAGCCAGTGGGAGCGTCTTGTTGATTCTGATCCGTCTGGTGACGGGAAGCGTGTTTTTGTTGCGCGGTTTGCTGTGGATGGTTCTGGGGTCGCGCTTGCGGCTGCGGTGAAGCCTTCTACTGGTGTGCCGCATGTTGAGGCTATCCGTTGGGCTCCGTCATCTGAGGGCACGGGGTGGCTTGTTGATTGGCTTGTTGAGCGGTGGCGGACGGCTTCTCAGATTGTTGTTGAGGGTAAGTCGGGTGTCGGGTTCTTGCTGTCTGCGTTGCGTGATGCGGGGGTTCCTGCACGGGTGGTGTGGACGCCGAATGTTGGGCAAGTGACTGCCGCGCATTCCTCGTTTTATGAGGCTGTGGCGAATGGCGCTGTAACCCATTCTGGGCAGACAGAACTTGATGTTCAGGTGGCGGATGCGGCGAAGCGAAAGATTGGCCAGGATGGCGGGTTTGGTTGGGCTCCGATGAGTGAGGGCGGTTCTGTCGCGCTCTTGGATGCTGTGACTCTCGCGTTCTGGGGCGTGCATGAAACGAAACGTAAGCCTTCGGGCGGAGGGAAGGGGGTGACTCTTCTGTGAGTGATATGTTCCCTGTTCGGTCCATTGGGCTGAGCATTGAAGAGCAGCAGTTATTCTCTAGCTTGCTGGATGTTTGGAATAAGAAGCGCGGGAAGAACGCGTTGCTGTCGGTCTACTATGACGGGCACCGGGCTTTTCACGATCTGGGGATTTCGATTCCTCCGCAGATGAAGAATGTTCGGGCGGCGTTGGGTTGGCCGGCTAAGGGCGTTCGAACTTTGGCGCGCAAGCACCAGTTCGAAGGTTTCGCTCTTAATGGTCAGGGTGATGCTTTCGAGGTTGACGGGCTGCTTGAGCAGAACAATTTCGGGCTTGAACTTCCTCAGGCGATCAACTCTGCATACAAGCATGCGGTGTCATTTATTACGACGACAAAGGGCGACCCGACGGCTGGGGACCCTGATGTGGTGATCCAGGCACGTGATGCGGAGTGGACTTCTGCACTGTGGGATATGCGCCGTCGTGAGATTAAAGCGGCATTGGCTATCACTGCTGCAGATGACTATAAGAATCCGACTGCGGTAACGCTGTACTTCCGGGATTCTGTTGTTACTGCTGAACGCCGTTTCGGCGTGTGGAAGGTTGTGCTGAGGCAGGCGAACCCGACTGGACGTGTTCTTGTTGAGGCGTTCGTTAATGATCCGCAGATTGGCCGTCCGTTCGGTTACTCGCGCATTACGCGTGAGGTTCGTTATCTGACGGATGCTGGTATCCGTAACTTGGTTCGCACTGAGGTTTCAGCTGAGTTCTTTGCTTCTCCGCAACGGTATGTTCTGGGGGCGAAGGAGGACGCATTTAATGATGTTGACCGGTGGTCTGCGGTCATGTCGCGCGTCCTTGCGTTGGATCTGAATGAGGAGGGCCAGAAGCCAGAGGTTGGTCAGTTCTCGCAGATGACTATGGGCCCGCACCTTGAGCAGTACCGGCAGTTGGCACAGAACTTTTGCTCTGAAACTGATCTGCCCGCATCTGCCGTTGGTTTGTTTGCGGATAACCCCGCTTCTGCTGAGGCTATGCAGGCTGCGGAAGCGCGGCTAAGTGACCTTGGCGAGTATCAGTGGCGTGTGTTCAGGCATCCTCTTAAGAGGCTGGCACAGAACGTTGTGATGCTGCGTGACGGGCTATCTGAGCCGCCTGTGGAGTCTTGGAAGATGGACGTGAAGTGGACTCCATGCCGTTACGTTTCGCCGCAGGCTTCGTCTGACTACATTACGAAGGTTGTGGCTGCTCTACCAAGGGTTGCTGAGACTACTACTGCGTTGCGTCGTGCTGGGTTTACCCAGGAAGAGATTAACGAGATGCAGGCAGAGTGGCGTAAGGCTGGCGCTGGGTCGATCTTGGATCGTGTCCTTGCTGATCGTGGTGCGGCTGCTTAGGTGGTAGCGAATGACGACCAGGAGTGATGTAAACAGGCTGGTGGCGGTGAATCGTCGGCTTGTGGAGATGGCTAAGGCTGATCTTCGCAAGCTGGTCGATTCGCTGGACTTGTCGCGGCCCGAGATGGTGCGTGACCTTCTGATGGAAGTTGTGCCTGCGCTTGTGTCCGAGTATGGCGAGGTTGCCGCTGCGGCGGCTGCTGAGTGGTATGAGGAAACGAGGTCATTGCAGGAGTCTGGTGCGTATTTGGCTACGGTCGGTGGCAGGGTGCCTGATGACGCTGTTTTGGGGTCTGTCAGGTGGGCTGCCGGCGACTTGTTCACTGATGATGCGATGGCTGCGTTCTCCAAGATCGAGGGCGCTATGCAACGGCATATCTCGTATTCGTCTCGGGAAACTGTGCGCCGGAATGTTGAGGCGGACCCGGCTAAGCCTCGGTTTGGTCGTGTCCCTTCTGGCCCGTCCACGTGTGCTTTCTGCGGGATGCTTGCGAGCCGAGGTTTCGTGTACGCGACCGAAGTTGCTGCAGGTGACATTGGGCGCGGTGTTGGCGATGACTTTCACGATGATTGCGACTGCCAGGTTGTGCCCGAGTGGGATTCGGAATCGCACCACATAGAGGGATACGACCCGGACGCGCTTTATGACGTGTACTTGAAGGCCCGCGAGCAAGCAGGCTCAGGGGACCTCAAGGACATTGCCGCGGAGATGCGGCGACTCGAACCCGACCTCTTCACGGACGGCGTTCACAAACACTAACCCTTCACCGAACGGTGAGGGGTTTTCTTATGCCCATTTGCCCCTAGCCGCACGGCGTCATAGGGGCTGTCCCGCACGGGAAGAAGGAAAACCATATGAGTGACGTAGAGATTGGCACCGCAACCATCGAGGTTACTGAGTCTGCACAGGCGAAGGAAACCGATTGGGTCGCTGAGTCTCGTAAGTGGGAAAGCCGCGCGAAGGAAAACAAGTCTGCGCTGGCGGCGAAGGATGCAGAGCTTCTCACTTTCAAGGACAAGGCCACGACGCTTGAAGCGCGTGTTGCCGAACTGGAGGCGGCTGCCTCCGAAGTGGAGAAGCAGAACGCCCTAAGGGCTCTTGTGGCGGAGGTTGCCAAGGAGTCAGGTGTGCCCGCAGATGTTCTACGCGGATCCACTCGCGAGGAATTGGCCGCTCATGCGGAAACCCTCAAATCACTCATTAAGCCTGCAGGGCCGGTTGTTTCCGGGGCAGGTGACACCCCCGAAGCGGGCGGTGATGACGCAGAACGAGAGTTCATTCGCGAACTCTTCGGACGAAACGACTAGGAGAAATCCACATGGCTAATGTGCTAAAGACCTCGGACATTACTGTCCCAACTCAACTGATCGACCCTTGGCTTGGCAAGGTCAAGAACGGCTCCACCATCGCGGCGCTCTCGGGTGCTCTCCCAATGAAGTTCGGTGTCGGAGAGTCCATGACTTTCGACATTGGCGAGGCGGAGTACGTGGGTGAAGGCGCTAACAAGGGCGGCTCCACCATCACTCCAACCGTGAAGACGGTTAAGCCTTTCAAGTTCCAGAAGACTGTTCGCTGGACTGACGAGGTTAAGTGGGCTGACGAGGACCACCAGCTTGGTGTTATCTCGCAGGTGCTGGACGCTATCCAGCCTGCGCTTTCGCGTGCGCTGGACTTCGGTGTTTTCCACGGAATCAACCCGACGGGTGGTACTGCGGTTGCGGCCATGACTGACAAGCTGTCGGCGACCACTAACTCAGTAACTCGCGCGGCTGGCGACAAGCCTTACGCGAACCTCGACGCTGCCGACCAGCTTGTGCTCGCGGACGGTTACGTGCCTCGCGACATTGCGGTGGACCCTGCTTTCGCTGCGGCGTTTACCACTCTGCGTGGTATCAACTCCGAGCAGAAGCTCTACCCGAACTTCACTCTCGGAACCGATGTTTCTGAGCTTGACGGTCACCGCGCGTCGGTGTCGAACACTGTTTCGGCAACTGGTGTCGCGGCTGCGCCAACGAACATTCTTGGTTTCGTTGGTGACTTCTCTGGTATCCGCTGGGGTATCCAGAAGCAGGTCGCACTCAAGATGATCGAGTACGGTGACCCTGACGGTCAGGGTGACCTGCAGCGTAACAACCAGGTTGCTTTCCGTGCCGAGGTTGTTTACGGCTGGGGTATCGCTGACCTGAACGCCTTCACGAAGATCGTCACTGCGGGGGCCTGATGGTCACTCTTATTGATCCAGTGAATGGTGTGGTTGTGGACGTTTCGCCTGAGAAGGCGGAGCGTCTTTCTGTTTCTGGGTGGAAGCGTCCAGAGAGTGCCGCGCCAGAGAAGCCGGTTCGCGGGCGTCCTAAGAAGTCTGAGTAGCAGGAGGGGTTATGGCTGACGTTGTTCCTTTTCCTTTTGCAACCGTTGACGAGCTGAAGGCACGTTGGCCTGACTTTCCTGTTGGTGGGGATGCGTTCGCTGAGGTTCTCTTGGAGGACGCATCCCAGTACATTCTCGATGTTGCGCCGAGTGCTGTAATGGCTGCTGTTGGCACTCGGCGCAGGATCGTGTGTGCTGTCGTTCGGCGTTCGATGGAGACCGACCCTGAACTGATCGGTGTGGAGTCGATGCAGCAGGGCGCGGGGCCGTATCAGGAGACGCGTAAGGCGATTAACCCGCATGGTGACTTCTATCTGACTGGTCAGGAGAAGAAAGCCTTGGGTGGCGGGCGGCAGAAGGCTTTCACGATCGATCTTCTTGCGGGGCATTCATGATCCGCGGGGAAACGGTGGTTGTGTGGTCTCCGGTTGCGGGTCCTCCTGATCCTTTCGGTGCCCCGACGGAAACGTGGGTGCCGGTAACGGTTGAGAATGTGCTGGTATCCCCTGGCCCTCGTGGGGATGTTGAGGGGTCTACACGCCCGGATGGTAAGCGGGTTGCGTGGACTCTTCACTTCCCTAAAACGTGGAGTGGCTCGTTGAAGGGCTTTGAGGTGTCTGTGCGTGGTGAGGATCGTCGCCCTGTGGTTGGTGATCCGAAACCGTACACGCCTGGCAATACGCCAACACCGTGGAATATGCCTGTGGAGTTGGAAGGCGCTGATGGCTAAGGTGCGCGTGAAGATGAATAGTGCGGGCGCTCAAGCGATCTTGAACTCCCCTGGTGTGCAGGCTGATTTGCTGGCTCGCGCTCAGGCTGTTCAGGCTGTGGCGAATAGTTTCATCGGTGACGGTGAAGGGTTTGTTGCGGACGTGCAGTCGGGTAAGAACCGTGCTCATGCGATGGTTCGCACGTCGGATGTTGTGTCTCGTCGAGCGAACGCTAAACAGAACGTTCTCTTGTCTTCTCTTGACGCGGGGAGGTGAGCGTGACTGTCAATGCTGAGCCTCTTGTTATCGCCGAGTTGAACCGCGTGAAGGGTGTCGGGTTTGCGTCCGCTGACGTTCCAGCAACGCGCCCGAAAGCGTTTGTGACTGTGGAGCGCGTAGGCGGCCCACGGGAACTGCACTTGGACCATCCCCGGCTGGCCGTCCAATGCTGGTCTGACACTCGACATAAGGCATCAGAGCTTGCTTCTGAGGTCGCTGAAATCATTAGAGAAATGGTCGTCCACCCCAATGTGGGGCGGGTGGCCATTTCTTCTATCTACAACTTCCCTGATCCATCGTCGGGAAGTGCCCGCTATCAAATGACCGTGGAGATTGTTACTCACGGCTGATGCGGGTTTGGATCTTCTCTCTTTAAGGGCGCGGCGCTTTTGAAGGGACGGCCTCAATGGCTAATAGCTCTGCAAACGTTTCTGTCGGCAAGCCTACCGCTGCTGGCGGTATCTTCTCTGGTCCGACTACTGCGACTCTTCCCGTGAATGCTACGGCTGCGCTGCCTGTCGATTTCGTTGGGCTTGGTTACGTGTCGGATGAAGGTCTGACGAATGGGATTGAAGTCGATTCCACAAACATCACTGCGTGGGGTGGCGACACGGTTCTTACTGTGACGACTTCTCGCACTGAGACTTTTGCGTGGACTTTCATTGAGACGAACGAGCTCGTGTTGAAGGAAGTTTACGGTCAGGCGAATGTTTCGAAGACTGGCACGGCGCTGACAGTGCTCCACAACGGTAAGGCGCTGCCTCGTCGCGCCTACGTTTTTGAGATTCTTCTGACTGGCAACAAGGTGAAGCGCATTGTCGTGCCTTCGGGTCAGATCACTGAGGTGGGCGAGGTTGTGTACGTGGATGGTGAGCCTATCGGTTACCCAGTCACTTTGACGACCTACCCGGATGCTGCAGGTAACACGGTGTACGAGTACATCGCGGAGATCGTCGCTCCCTGATTTAGGGGCGATCACATTCTAGGGTGGCGTGGCTATTGGAAGCCGCGCCCGCCACGCCACCCTTCATTTTGTTTTGTTGCGCGGTTTTCAGAAAGGGCGCGGAAATGCCAGAAGCAAAGGTTAAGAAGCCACAGGATCACCTGGTGAAGAAGGACGCTCCACGGAAGGTGTCTGTTCGTGGTGTTGAGGTGGTTGTTGATCCGACTGCTTTCGATGATTTTGAAGTGTTGGATGCGTTGGACCAGATCAATGAGGGTAACGGGCTGCGAGTCGCTGGCCTGCTGCGCAAACTTGTTGGGGATCAGTTCCACGAGGTTCTGGATGCCCTGCGTGATGGTGAGAATGGGCGTGTCCCGGTTGATGCGGCGTCGGAGTTCCTTAAGGAACTTATGGAGTCTGTTAGCCCAAACTGATGCAGCTCGTATGGCTGCTGCGTAAGTATCCGTCGCAGGTGCGTGCGGATGTGCAGCGGTTTTACGGGCTGTGTGTTGACGATGTTGGGGATTCTTTTTCTGTCCGTCATTTGGCGGATTTGGTTGTGAATCTTCCGCGTGAGTCTGCGACTGTTCGTGCGGTTGCGCCGGAAACGGTGTGGGGGCCGCAAGAGCATTTGCTGGCTGAGGTGGCTGATACTTTGCGTTGGATTGCTTGGTCTAAGAGCAGTGATGGTGCGAAGAATCGGAATAAGCCGAAGCCTATTCCCCGGCCTGGGCAGGTGGATAAGCCTGTGGGCCGGTTTAAAGACGCAGCGGTTTTGCCTGTTGATGAGGTGAAGCGTCTGTTGCGCCTCCCCCGCCGTCAGGTGGGGTGAGTTTGCCGGTGGTGCGGGATGATTTGGGGTCTCCCGCACCACTGGTTAGTTGCAGGCTGGGAGTTTGTTGATTTTGGCGGCGTAGCAGTTGCGGTCTGTGCCGGATGCGTCGCGGATGACGATCGTTTCGGCGTCTGGAACGTCCGTGCATGACATTTGGCTGATCCAGCGTGCAGTGTTTTCTGCTTCGTCGTCGGCCAAGGTTTCTTGGATGTGGGCGCGGATGGTTATTTCGTTGATTGCTTCGATGTTGGTTATCGCGAAGCCGGGGCTGGACGTTTCCAGCTGCGTGAACTTTTCAACTGCGTTCGCTTTCAAAAGCGCTTTTTCAACGTCTGCTCCGAGGGTGAGTTCTTTCTCTGGCTCGGGTTCAGTTGTTTCTTCTTCTTTTTCTGGTTCTTGGGTGGCGTCTGCCGTTGTTGTGGCGCTGGGTGTCGGTGTGCCTGGGTAGACGTTTTCATCGATTGGCCCGCATGCGGTGACCGCTAATGCGATGGCGATGAGCCCGGTGATTCCCCTGAGTTTTTTCATGTCCACAAGTCTACGTGGGCGTTTTCCACTAGTACATCTTTTTCTTGGGGGTCTTATGGCTACCGAGCTTGCTGCGGCTTATGTGACTCTTGTGCCTTCTCTTAAGGGCGCTCAAAAGCAGATTTCCACCCAACTGTCGGGCATTGATATGGGGGCAGCCGGCAAGTCGATGGGAAAGAACCTTTCCTCGTCTATTGGGCGCGGAATGCGGCTTAAAGAGGTCGGGTCGAAGATCCAGTCTTTGGGTAGTGGGTTGTCTTCGGTGGGTTCGAAGATCTCCTCGTACATTACGAAGCCAGCTGTGGGTGCTGCGATGGCTGTTGCGGGCGTGTCTGCGGCGCTCGGGTTTAAGCGTCTTGTGGGTATTGATACGGCGCGCGCGAAGTTGAAGGCGCTGGGTCATGACGGTAAATCCATTGAAACGATCATGGATTCGGCGTTGAAGTCTGTGAAGGGCACGGCGTTTGGTCTTGGCGATGCAGCGAATATTGCTGCGTCTGCTGTGGCCGCTGGGGTGAAGCCTGGCAAGGACCTAACGAAGTACCTAACGATGACGGCGGATGCTGCTGCTATTGCTGGTATTGGCCTTGGCGAAATGGGCTACATCCTTAACCAGGTGCAGACCGGACAGGTCGCGTACACGGATTCGCTGAACATGCTGGCCGACCGTGGCATCCCGATTTACCAGTGGCTCGCGAAGGAAGCCGGCGTGACTGCTGGTGAGGTGAAGGAACTCGCCTCGAAGGGCAAGATTTCCAGTGAAGAGTTCTTTGACGCGATCAAGAAGAACATCGGCGGTGCTGCAAAGGTCGTTGGTGAGAACTCGTTTACGGGCGCTTGGGACAACCTTAAGGCGTCTCTTGGGCGCGTTGGGGCTTCGTTCCTTGATGCTGGCGGTAAGGGTGGCGGGTTCTTCTCGCAGTTGAAGCCACTCATGGGCGATTTGACTAAGCAGATGGACTCGCTTGGCCCGAAGGCTGAGGAACTTGGCGTGAAGTTTGGTAAGGCTTTCGCTTCGATGGTGGAGAAAGTCAAGGAGCTTTCTGACAAGTGGAACGACCTTGACGACGACACTAAGTCAACGATCTTGAAGGTTGCGGGCGCTGTTGTGGTGCTCGGTCCGGTGCTGTCCATGATCGGGTCTGTGGTGTCCACGATTGGTAGTTTCGTAGGCGGCATTGGGGCGTTGACTGCTGGCCTAAGTGGTGGCGGTGGTGTTGCCGCGTTGGGGGCTAAGTTCCTCAAGGTTGGCGGCATTGTCGGTGTCGTTGTGGGGCTTGTAGCGACCTTGTGGAATACGTCTGACGAGTTCCGGTTGTCGCTCGAGAACGCTGGCACGAAGATGTCCGAGATCTTCACGAAGCTCAAGGAGGACTTGGGGCCTGTCATCGACGGGATTCGCGAAGACCTTGGACCTGCGATGGAATCGTTGGGGTCGTCGCTTGCGAGGATCATCAATTCGGCTATTCCTTTGGTGCAGCAACTCGCGAGCATGTTCTCTAACTTGATGACAGTTCTGGGTCCAATTATTGAGGCTGTGCTGCGTGGGCTTGGTCCTGCGTTCGAGACATTCGGTGCGACTGTTGAACGCATTTTCGGGCTTATCACGCGCCAGCTTGCAGGCATTAGCGCGAACTGGTCTGACGCGATCGCAGGCGTGCAGGCGCTAGTGGCTGGCGACTGGTCTACCGCGTGGGAGTCCGCTCGCTCCATTGTTTCCCGGAATTTCCAGGGCATTAAGGATGCGGCTGCGACTGGCATCCGGTCTGTGTCTGGTCTGGTTACGGGGCAGATGAAGAGTCTCGCTGCAGCGTTTGGGCTCGACTGGGATCGCATGGTTACTAGCGCTCAGACGGCGTGGTCTCGGATGGAGGCGGCGGCTTCGCAGGGTGCTATTCGTGTGGCGGCGGCTGTGATCGGGTTGCGTGCGCGTATTCAGGGTGCTTTCGCGAACGCTGGAAGCATCTTGTACGGCGCAGGCAAAGCAATCATCGACGGCCTGTGGCAGGGATTGCAGTCAGGGTTTGGCAAGGTTCAGGAAGGTTTGAACTGGCTGACCTCGAAGATTCCTGACTGGAAGGGCCCGAAGAAGAAGGACAAGAGTCTTCTTACGGCTGCGGGTAAATCGATCATCCTGGGTTTCGTGAAGGGTCTCGAGTCGGGTTATGACGGCGTGAAGAAGTCCTTGAAGAAGTTCACGGACGCGCTCGGAAAAATCCCGACTAGCAAACTCACTAAGGGTCAGAACGCGCAGTTGAAGGCGACGAAGGCGTGGGCTAAATCCATGTCTAAGACGACAAAGACGCTGTGGGATGACGGTAAGTATAAGGGCGGTGTTAAGCGTTGGCTGGGCCTGAACAACGGCACAGTGAAGTTGCTTAAGTCGTTGACGGCTGCCGGTAATTGGCGGACGAAAAAGAACAACAAGTATCAGCTTGTGGCTTCTAAGACGGTGAAGTCTGCGTCTCTTGCCGATATTGGTAAGGCGCAGGATGGCGTTCAGCGGCTTCTCGACAGGGCTAAGAAGAGCCTGGCGGACATGAAGAAGGCTCGCGCTGATATGAAGGCGCAGATCGCTAATTCGATTAAGGGCGAGCTGGATATCACGTCTGGGATGACGACTGGCTCTGGGCATTATCTGACTGGGCAGGCCGGTTTTAAGGCTGTTGCTGGGTCTGTGAAGTCGATGGCCGCTCGGGCTAAGAAGTTCGCGGGCAAGCTTAAGGAACTGGTTGCGAAGGGTATCCCTCCTGGGCTTGTTCAGGAGGTTGCTGGTCTTGGTACTGAGAAGGGTATGCAGGTCGCTAATGCGCTCTTGTCTGGTACGTCTGCGCAGGTTAAGGAGTTGAAGGCGGATTATTCGTCTTTGAATACTTGGTCTAAGAATGCTGGCGATTATGTGGCTGGGCAGATGTTTGATGCTGGTATTCAGGCGCAGGCTGGTCTTGTGAAGGGCTTGGAAGCTGATGCTGACAAGTTGGCGAAGGCTGCTAAGAAATTGGCTGATCGGCTTGTGAAGGCTGTGAAGAAGGCGCTTGGTATTAAGTCTCCGTCTCGGGTTTTCCGGGATCAGATTGGCGCGATGGTTGATGCTGGTCTTGCTCAGGGTATTGGTGCTGGTTTGTCTCTTCGGGCTGCGGAGTCTGTTGCTTTGGGTATTCAGAAGCCGTTCTCGAACGTGAATCCTGACGTGAGTTTTGGTTCGCGTTTGCCTGGTTCGGTTGCTGGTTCTGGTGATGGGCGCCGGTTGTCTGATGCTGATGTTGCGGCGTTGGCTGCGATGCTGGAGGGTCGTCCGGTTGAGGTCACTTCTAGCGTCGATTTCACTTTGGAAGGCCGTCCGCTGGCTTCGTTTATGGCTGCGGGTCGTCGTGCTGAGGATAGGTGGAGGTGATCGGTCTTGGCTGATTTGGATTGTTGGTTGGGGCCGATTGGGGAGCAGCGGAAGGTCACTGTGTGGCCTTCCGTTGCTGTTTCTCCTGACCGTCCTTCTAGCGTGTTTACTGCGTTGTCTGGTCGTCGTGTGGTGCAGCGTGGGGTGCGGTCGTATGGGTCGTGGTCACTCTCTTATCAGTGGTCGGATGCGGCTGTTGTGGCGTGGTTGGGTGAGTTGGCTAGCGGCGGCGTGGTTGGTGACGTGTTCTTGTACACGAGTGTCGCGGCGAAGGAGAATCTTGCGCCGAGGGTGTTGCAGTCGGGTGGTTCGGGTGTGGTTGCTGGTCGTCGTGTGTTGGCGGCGGGTGATCCGGAGGTGCGCTCGTATGTGGTTCCGGTGCGTCCGAACACTAGTTACACGTTGTCCGCTCTTGGTGATGGTGTGGGGGTTGTGACTGTGGTTGCGGCTGGCACGCCTAGTAATGGTTTTGGTTTTGGCCCGTTTGGGTCTGGTCCTTTTGGAGAGTGAGTGATGGCTTCTTTTACTTCTAAGCCGGTGGAGGGTCAGGATCCTTGGGCGGCGACTGATTTGGCGTGGCGCGCCTCGGTTGAAGCGGCAGTTAATGCGACGGAAGCGACCGCGAATGCGGCACTGCCGATCAAGGGAAACCTTGGGACGGCAAGTCTGGATACTGTTTTCGCGGATGGCACATATTTCCAGCATCAGTCGGTGAATGCGACGCTTGCTAATGGGTATCCGGTTGCTGGCGGCACGGGCTGTCTCGTTGTTTCGCGCCGAGCTGACGATAACAATGTGGTGCACACGTTCACTCTTGTTGGAGCGATTGCGGCTGCGGGGAAGGGCTCATTTCAGCGGGTGCGTGTTTCTGGGGCATGGCAGCCTTGGCAGTTCATTCCTTCACAGCGTGTGGATCAGACTGCGGGTCGTGCGATTTATACGTGGGACAACCTGAACAACCGTGAGCAGCTCGTTTACGGGTTCACGGGCATCCGGAATGTATCTAGCCTTCTTGAGAATGGGTGGACTGGCTCACTGTATTTGTGGCGCGACGGGTATGATCTCGTCTTTATTCTCGCGGGTTTGGACGGTGCTGCGGCTACTTCAGGGACTTTCTTCACGCCGCCTCAAGGCTTCCTAATACAAACGAACTCAAGTACAAGCGCGATCGCCCACACCGCCACGAACCTTCCAACCACTAGGCGAGTAAGCACACCCGGTGGAAACACGCTTGGTGTCGCTGCATCTGATTACCAGACGGTGGGCGCTCTATACGGGCGGGTAGACGCCCGAACAACCAATGCGTGGCCTACTGTCTTGCCGGGTACTGCGGTCGGGTCTATCCCGAACGCCTAACCTGCACTGAACTGAGCACCCCGAGGGGTGCATTTTTTATGCCCGAAAACTGAGGGGGAAACCACGCATGGCATTCGACAACATGACAGACGAACAACTCGCGGACCACTTGAACGCGGTCATTGGAGAGCAAGAGCGACGCGCGAGGTTGGCTGCGGTACCAGCGCAAATCCGGGATTTGGCTACACGCTACCTCGAGGACGGTGGCGATCCTGCCGAGCTCAGTCTGCCGGACGGTGCGCATGCCTAGCGTGACACCGGCAGCAGGGAAACGCGGGGCGATCACCATCAACTCCGGTGCGGCAACACACCTCGTCATCACGGCCACCGCAGGCACCGGCCAATACAGGCTCACAGAAGGCCCACACACAGGATTCCGGACTGGTGATGGTGTGCCAAAAGTACACGTCAAAGACCCAGACCGAACCCTGCAAATGATCACGGATTCTGGCGTGAAGTCGGATTATCAAATCACTCTCGAAGAAATCGGGTAAACCAATGGATATTGTCACTCCGCAATCGCGCGTCACCACGCCACACACTGGCTCGGTCGAGTCGTGGAGTGTCGATTCCGATCTACAAGGAGCGGGCGTGCCAGGACAAACGCGCGCCCGCTCCGGCGTCAGTACGCGTGGCGGCACGGTCACTTTCTTGAACGATTCGGGCGAGCCGTGGAAAGCGTCAGCGCTTCCCGGCCAGTCGATCACCATCGACGCAGCATCCGATATTGGCCTGCCACTCTCGCGTATCTTCACCGGGCAAATCACCGCACTACACGCGAGCTCAGCACTCAGCCCGCAAATCACCGCCATCGTGAAAGAAATCGCACCCAAAAAAAGGGCCTTGACTCTCCCCTACTACACGCCAGAAATCACCGGCGGCGACACCGCCCGCCTCATCCGTGACGCAGCATCCGTTCTCGGGTGGACTACAGCGCCGCCCACGCATTCTGCTGACTTCCTCCACGCGCCCTTGTGCGGGCACTTGGCAGGGAATCCAGGCAGACTCTCCCCCAACAGCGACGGCGGACGATGGATCACCGTTGACGGGCAATGCGCCCTCCAACTCGATGCGGGCTCCAACCTGAACTACATGTTCCGGCCTGAACCGTCTGACGCGAACTGGGGCACTGTCTCCATTCGCACGAAGATGCTGTCCGGGCAAAAGTTCGACCTCGCATTTAACGGCGTCAACATGACTGTCGAGCGTGTGGGTGACACCCTCACATTCACCACAGTTCGAGCAGGCACCCCAACCAGCCAAAGCATCACCATCAGCGGCACAACGGGTGTCCTACAAATCAACCAACGCCGCAACTACCTGCCCTCACAAGGCATTGATAGCGTCCTCACCCGCATACGGTGGATCGCAGACGGCACCACACCCACAAACCCAACCTTGGGCTGGTCGCAAATCACCACCATGGACGGCGTACCCATCCCCACGGATTGGCTTGTCATCCGTGGCGGCGCGACAATGCCGCCCATGTACTGGATCGTGGCACGCGATAACTATGATCTGGTCTATCACCAGCCCACCGCGCTCATTGAAGCATCGGGGATCCGCATGGACTACGTGCTCTTGGATAAGCAGGAGTCAGCGTGGGAGTTTTTGAAGTCCGTCACCGATCAAGTGATGGGCGCGACGCTCATTACGGAAGCCGGCGAACTCGTGTTCTATTCCAAGGACAGGTTGCGTGGTTTGGGTGCGGCCTCGACGGAAATCATCGGCACAGATACGGTAGCGGACCTGCCGTGGTCAGTCGATATAGAAGAGGTTGCTGACCGTGTGGAGGTCGCGTGGACTCCCGCCGAACGCACGGTCACTAACAGTGCGACGCAGACGGTGTGGGTGTCCGAAACACCAACACGCATCACCGCGAAAGCAACCGTGCGGATTCCAGTCACGCTCGACAAGGTTGCAGTGGGTGCGCTCGACGGCTTCACACAAGACACCACAGGCACAGCCACTACCGGGTCGCGGTGGATCGCTTTCACCACGGCAGACGGTACTAGTCCACTGCCCGCCGAAGACGCGATCAAAGTGCAGATTGTGTGGCATACGCCCGCGTCTTTCACACTCGCCATCACCAACACCACCAACGGCACTTTGTGGGTGCGTGATGAGAACGGCGGCGGCGGACTAACCCTCCGAGCCTACGACGTAACCCGACCAGGCGAAGAACAAGTCTACGCAATCGGAGCTTCCGAAGAGACCGCTGAGAACCCTTACCGGCACGACGGCGGCACGATCATCCAGTCGGTTGAGGACGCACAGAACCTTGCCGCATGGCTCCACTCCACGTTGAGTGAACCGCTACCCGTCCTGCAAGGCGTGGAAGTAGACCCACACATGGGCCGCAAACTCGGGCAGATCATCACGATCTACGACCCATCGAACACGGCCATCAGGTCACGCGCCCTCATCTACGGCGTATCAAACAGCCAGTCCGGCCCGGCAGAGCAAACCCAAACACTCAACCTCGCATTGCTCGCATTCACCATCGCAGACAAAGCGAAATACTTCATGAACATCAACCCATCCATGACCATCAACCAACGCGCCCAATGGCTACAGGCAAACGTCGGTGACCTCACGCTCAACCAAGCAGCGGCATGGATCGAAAAGAACGGTGTGGAGGTCTCATGACCGTACAAGCAAAACCCGTCCTCTACCTCGACGGCACAAAACTACTCGTGGGTGGCGTGGCAACCGAGATAGTCAACGACACCAACATCGGAAACTGGATCGGATCACTCTCCCCCGCTGGCGCAACAGAATACGACACCGGCTGGGTAACCAGCGGCCTCACCTTCACCATGGGATCAAGCGACTGGACTATCAACCAATACGCACTCACCCGCGTAGGCCGACACATCTCCGGAAGTATCCGTGTCAACTACAGCGGCGCGACACTCACACCATCCGCGAACGGCAACCTCGGCGATGTCACCGTACTCACCATGCCCGCCGGATGGCAGCACGGCTCCCCACTACCAGTGCAAGCCACCTTCACCAACAGTGGTGTCAAAACAGCATTCGTGCGTTTCAACTCCGCTACTGGGATCTGTGCGCTGACCCACGCCATCCCAGGAGTGACCCTATCTTCCGGCGAGGCGTGGGACATCGAAGTGGACTACTACATCTGATGGGCATCACTGATCGGGTGGTGTTGCGTCAGCTCGACACTCAACGCCAACAAACCCGAACCATCACAGACCTCGAGCAGGCAAACCTCACCGCGGAAGCCGACCTACAAGACACGCGCGCACTCACACGCGACCTCCTACGACACATCGAACAAGGAGGAACACCATGAACACCATCACCCGCCTGTGGCTGCGCATCCACCAACCACGCGTAATCTCCATCCTGTACTTCTTCATCTACCTATGCCTCGCCGCAGGCGGAATCCTCGCACTCTTGGACCCGCCCGCTTCATTAGCCGGACAGATAGGAACCGCAGCGATGGCCACACTCTCCGCCCTCCTGGCTTTCGGCGGGATCGTGGGTGCGTTTGCTGCCTTGCCGGGAATCTGGTGGCTCGAAAGAACCGCGGTACTATCCGTAGGTCTAGCCTCGGTTCTGTACGCGATCATCATCTTCACGCTCCACGCCACCACACCCGGCAACAGACTCTTGCAACTCTCGTTCGTCACGAGCGTCGCGCTCATGCAGATCGTGCGCTGGCATCGAATACGCGTCCGACCCTACGACCCAGACCGAGTGCCACCCACCATCTGAAAGCCGGGAGGCACCATTGGAAATCGGCACCCTCATACAAATACTGTCCACACTCGGCATCGGCGCGATCCTCCTCAAACTTTTTGAGGGGATCTTCCAATGGGCGACAGGACGATCCAAGCGCGAGCACGACGCCTGGCAGCAGCGCGACACGGAAGCAAAGAAGCGCCGCAAGCTTGAAGAGTACGCGCATCAACTCCGCCACGATTTGATCGATCGTGGCGTCCCCCAGGACAAACTACCGCCCTGGCCCGACTACTAACCCCTCACCTTTAACCCACACCAGCCGGTGTGGGTTTTCTTATGCCCAGGAAGGAGCCACCTCGTGGCCACCTATTTCCAGAAACACCCCCAGACGGTCCGGCAGTGGGGAGAAAAGCGCCGTAATGGCGGCACCCCCACTGGTACCTGTGTCGTCCATACTGCCGAGAATGCCACGGACTTTATCGGCCCTGATGCGGGCGCTGAGTCTGTAGCGAAGTACTTCACGAACTCGGGCCGGCAGGCGTCCTACCACTTCCTTGCGGACTCTGATTCGCGTGTGCAGCTTGTGCCGTGGGCGTCTGAGGCGTGGCATGACACCCGCACTAACAACTGGAGCGTTGGTGGGTCGGTTGCGATTCAGTGCAAGGACTGGAAGAAACTCGGGGACCGTGGCAGGGCTGCGGTGCGTCAGCTCGCGGAGGGCTTCGCGCAGTTCGCTGAGTGGCTGTACAAAACCAAGAAGATCCTGATTCCGGCCAAGCACATTACGCGCGCTCAGGCGCTCGCACGTAAGCCCGGTTTCATCGGTCACGGCGAGATGGACCCAGGGCGCCGCTCAGACCCCGGTAAGGACTTCGACTGGAAGTACTTCCTCGCGGAGTTCAAGAAGCGCCGAGACAAGCGCATTAATCCGCCCGCGCCTGCCAAGCCTGTTGCGAAGCCGGGCTGGTATCACGTCACCGGCGTACCTAATGGCGACCGCCTCGTAGGCCGCACTGGACCGTCTACCAAACACAAGATCAAGACCCGCCGCGCGAATGGCTTCAACATCTATCTGGCGAAGATCGTGAAGGTTGGGTCCACGTCTTGGGGCGTCACCAACTACGGCACGCACTACTCCATGCACTACCTCTCGAAGGGCAAGAAATAATGAGCAATGAACTTGTTCCGGCTGCTATCCGTTTCGCGGCTAAGCGCGGTTTCATTCGTACTGCGGCACAGTCCCTCGCGTCGGTCATCCCAACCACTGGGGTGGTCGTTGCACTCACTGGGGATTGGCTCGTAGCGGCTGGGCTGGGTACCGCATCCGCAGTCGTCACCGCGGGACTGGCTGGTGCGGCATCGTACTTCTCCATCCTGTCCCAGGGCATCCCTGACGCATACCAAGTCACGCCGTCCCCTGACGCAGTCAAGGAACCGTCGGACACGGAAATGCTGTATGCGGAGGACCCAGACGATGAGTGAGCTCTCGTTTCAGATTGTCGCTGAATGCTGCGGCCAAGACTGTCAAGATTGCCCGTTGAAAGAAGGCACCGTTGAGCCTCGCTGACAAACTCCAAGCAGCACCAAAACCCAGCCCTTTCACGTCCATATGCTCCGTGAAGGGCCTCGCGTCACGACTCTCCAAGAAGGACCGCAAAGCGTTCCTGGCAGCCGCCAGCGGTGCCCCTATGGCATCGGGTGAAGCGTGGAGTGTAGCGGCCCTGTCTCGCATGATGACTGAGGCGGGATACCCGATCAAGGAAAGCCCTCTGGGTCGGCACAGGCGGGGAGACTGCCAGTGTCCAAAAGCCTAGCGGAACGGCTGTCTGCCGGGCCTGTGCGTGCGCGTGTACGTCAGGCCCGGATCTTGACGCTCGATATTGAGACGACTCCTAATCTTGCGTGGGTGTGGGGTCAATGGGGGCAAAACATTAGCCTCGATCAGATGGTGGAGCAGACCCGGATGATGTGTTTCGTCGCCAAGTGGTATGACGAAGACGAGGGCATGTTCTTTGGCGAAGACACGATGACCCGCGAAGAGATGGTCCGTAAAGCGTGGGATCTGTTGGACGAGGCCGATATTGTCGTGCACTTCAATGGGAAGACGTTCGACATGAAGCATCTGAACCGCGAGTTCCTGCTGCTTGGACTCACGCCGCCACGCCCGTATCGGGAGGTTGATCTACTGCAAGTCGTGAAACGCCAGTTCCGGTTCACGTCGAATAAGTTGCAGAACATTGTCACCCAGTTGGGTATCGGCTCGAAGACGCCACACACAGGCTTCCAAATGTGGATCGACTGCATGAACGGTAACCGTGAGGCTTGGAAGCTGATGCGGAAGTACAACCTGCAAGACGTGCGTGTCACGGAAATGTTGTACGACTATTTGCGTCCGTGGATACCGGGACACCCACATCTAGGCCTGTTTGAAGGTCGTGAGTGGTGTTGCCCTAACTGCGGGCACAAGAAGTTGAAACGCAACGGGACAGTGAAAACTGCGGTGACGGTGTACGCAAACTACGTGTGCAAGAAGTGTGGGAAGCAGATCCGCGCCAACCATCGCAAAGCAGCTGTTACATCCAGGGAGTCACGATGAGTTTCGAATGCCCTGATTGCTTCAGCGAATATTCCTCACGTGAGGCCGCTGACCGGTGCGCGATGTGGTGCGGCGACGATAAGCCACACCCAATCCACTACCGCCCGAAACGCTGGGACGACTACGACGAATAACAAAACGCCCCCACCCTTCACAGGGTGGGGGCTTTTTCATCGTTGTGGACAGCCTGTGGAGAACTTCTAAACCTCATAGGGTTAATCGAGACGATTCAACCCTAGAGCGTTAAGGCCAGACCACACCCAAAATCGCACCATCATGCGGCTCCTAGAAACACTTAACCCCAGAAGGTTAAGAACAAACTGCCATGTCACCGCGTGTTTTGCTGTGCCGCGCTCTCAGAATCACTCTTGGCTAAAGTAATGGCTACAGTAAGCGCGAAATCGCCTACTTTACTTAGGTACAGCAAAAGGCCCGAAACCGTTGAGGTTTCGGGCCTTTTGATTGGAGCCGCCTACGAGAATCGAACTCGTGACCTTTTCATTACGAGTGAAACGCTCTGCCGACTGAGCTAAGGCGGCCGGCTTCTCCCACACCCGGAGCGAATCACTGATGTGAGCGAAGAACCGAGATCACTCTACCGAGCAACGGGGCCCGAGTGCAAAATTATCCGCTGTGACCGCGCTAACAGGTTTTGCCCTCGCTTGGGATGGTGCCGTCTACGAAGTAGGAGTCCACCACATCCGTGATGCACTGGTTGCCCATGCCGTATGCGGTGTGGCCCTCGCCCTCGTGGGTCACGAGGAACCCAGAGTCGAGCTGCTCGGCCAGCCCTTGGGCCCACACGTATGGGGTTGCGGGGTCGTTGGTGGTGCCGATGACCATGATGGGGTCGGCGCCGGCAGCACTCAGATCAAAGTTCTGTTCCGCCTGTGGGAACGGCCAGTTCTTGCAGGTCACCCCGCCCCAGCCAAAGAACTCTCCCATGGTCGGGGCAGCCTTCACGATCTCCTCGGACTCCTTCTTCATGGCAGCAAAGTCTTCGACATCGCGCGTGTCCAGGCAGTTGATTGCGGTGAACGCCTCGGTCTGGTTGCTTGTGTAGTTCCCGTCTTCGTCCCGGCCGAAGTATTCGTCCGAGAGTTCGAGGAGCGTCGAGCCATCCTGTGCCGCGACCGCGTCATGCAGTCCAGCTTCAAGTGCAGGCCACAGCGCCTTAGCGTACAGTGGCTGGGCAACGCCGTAGAAGCCTAGGGACTTGGTTAGCGCGCGGCCGCTGTCCGTGGGAAGCGGGTTAGTTCCGAGTGATTGGAGCATCGTGGATACCTGCTCCATGCCGTCGTCCACGCTTCCTGTCAGCACGCAGTCGGAGTTGGTCTGGCAGTTTTCCACGAATGCGCGGAGTGCATTCTCAAACCCAATCGCCTGCTGCTTGGTCTGCTCGAACGAGCTCAGGCGCAGGTCGATTGCACCGTCTAGGACTGCGCGGCCAACGTTCGCGGGAAAGATTCCGGCATAGGTTGCGCCCAGCTGGGTTCCGTACGAGTAGCCAAGGTAGTTAAGCTTTTCGTCCCCAACAAGTGCGCGTATCAGGTCCATGTCACGAGCTGCGCTCTGGGTGTCCACAAACTCCATGACGGGACCGGAGTTCTCCTTGCAGGCGGCAGCGAACGCGTCCGCATCCTTCTGCACGAGTGCGAGAACCTTCTCCGTGACCTCGGCCGGATAGGAGGCGGCAACGTGGCGGTCCATAGCCTCACTGTCCAGGCACTTGATGGGCTCGGAAGAAGGCCCACGCCGCGCGGGTCGAAGCCCAGGATATTGTAGT
>NZ_HE978644.1:3787-28170 GCF_000312125.1 Timonella senegalensis JC301 | reverse complement strand
CAGGATATTGTAGTTTTCCAGCAACTTCTCACCGAAGATTGCGGGTGCGTATCCCACGAGCTCAACGCCGGATCCACCCGGTCCGCCTGGGTTGATCAGCACCGTTCCCTGAGGTGACGAGCTCCGCGCCTTGTACATCTGCACGGCAATCCCCACACGCTCCGAATCGGGGTTACTCCAGTCCATCGGCGCCTGAACGGTCGCGCACAGGAAGGCGCCTCCACCGCACTTGGTCCAGTCCACCTTTTGGCTGTAGACCTCTTCGAAGCCCTCCGGGACTGGCCCAGCCGGTGCGGTGGTCGTTGGATTCGAGGACTGGTTGGGGCTCGGCGCTGCGGGGTTGTCGTTGACCGAGCATCCCGTGAGTACAAGCAACGAAGCCGCCGCTCCTGCTGCCAGTGCGGCTACTCTGCGGGAGAAAGACTGCATAGGTGTGGTTCCCTCAATGTGTTGTGTGTAGCGGGGGGTGGCGGCGTGGTTCATATCCCGCGCCCATTGCGGGCGCAGTGTCTCTGCGAGCTAGTGGGCGGTAGGCCGTAACGCTACCATCATTGCTTCAACGGCCAGGAGCGGTGAAACGTTTCCGGCCAGACGCTTTCGCGCGGTGCTGATGGCGTCGAGCTTGGCCAGTGTGTGGACTGGTGTGGTCACAGAGGCCACCTGCATGACGTACTCCTCCTGTTCCGCGTTCACCAGTTCGCTCTGGGTGCGTAGCTGGATCATGAGGACGTCGCGGTACAGGGACAGGAGATCGAGCATCGCCTGGTCGAGCACGTCGCGCTGGTGGCGGGTCGCGCGCCGCTTCTGCTCGTCTTCCAACTGCTTGATCTGTGAGCGCAGTGCCGGGGGCACGTTGGATCCGGACTCGATCCCGAGGGTGCGCATGAGGCTCGCCAGCTCGTTCGCGTCTCGCTCTGCCGAGGCGGATGCGGCCTCTTCCTGAGCAACCTCCACCAGTTTGCCCGCCGCGATCACCGCGTCGGAAACGCCCCTGATCGAGGCTGCGAGGCGCAGCACGGAGTTGCGTCGTTCCCGCGCCTCCGGGTCCCGCGCATACCTCCGGGCGAGGCCAACGTGTGACTGCGCCGCGCGCGCTGCAATACTCGCAGTCTCCGGATCGATCCCATCACGGGACACCAAGAGCGCCGCCACGTCATCAACCGGTGGGATGCGCAGCGACACCTTGCGGCAGCGCGAGCGGATGGTAACCATGACGTCCTGCGGGCTCGGTGCGCACAGCAGCCACACCGTCCTAGGGACGGGCTCCTCGATCGCCTTGAGCAGCACGTTCGTGGTGCGCTCAAGCATGCGGTCGGCGTCTTCGATGAGGATGATCCGCCACCTGCCGGCGGATGGCGCTCGGGCCGCGTCCGAGATCAGCCCGCGGACCTCGTCAATGGCAATGGTGACCTTTTCCGTGGCCACGACGGTAACGTCCGGGTGGGTCCCCCGCATGACAGAGAGGCAGCTCGCGCACGTGCCGCACCCTCCCTGCTCGCACTGCAGAGCCGCAGCAAAGGCGCGCGCCGCATTGGAGCGTCCTGAGCCGGGAGGCCCCGTCAACAGCCACGCGTGCGTCATCGCCGCAGGCTCCGCGACCGCCCCGGCGAGCACGTCAACTACAGCGGACTGGCCAACCAGTTCATCCCAGACACTCATGAGTTGAGGGGCGCCGTTTCCCCGCCTAGCCTTGAGGCGAGGCGCTCGGCCAGTTCTGGGAAGATCGCGGCCAACCTGCGGGCAACCCCCGCACGCACCAGCGCGGCGATTTCCTCGATTGAGCCGTGCGCGTCCACCGTGACAAAGCGCTCTGGCTCTGCCGCCGCCATGTCTAGGTAGGCCTGGCGGGTACGCTCGTGAAACTCGTCGCCCGCGCTCTCCAACCTGTCGGGCGCGTCCGTGAAACGTGCTGCCCCAGCGGCGGGAGAGATGTCCAAAAGCACTGTCACAACTGGCATCAGACCCTGCGTAGCCCACAGCGACAAGCCGCGAATATCGTCGGCAGTCAGTTCCCGACCGCCACTCTGGTAGGCGAGGGACGAATCCAAGTAACGGTCAGTGACCACGATCGCGCCGCGCGCGAGCGCGGGGCGAACCAGCGACTGCACATGGTGCGAGCGATCCGCCGCGTAGAGCAGCGCCTCGGCGCGTGGCCCCATGTCCTCATCGTGCAGGATGAGCGGACGGATCTTCTTGCCCAGGCTGGTACCGCCCGGCTCACGCGTCAGTACGACTTCCCGGTCCAGAACGTCGCCCAACCACTGCCCGAGGAGGCGCGATTGGGTGGTCTTTCCGCAGCCGTCGCCGCCCTCAAAGGAGATGAATACGCCGTGGGCGGCGTGGGGCGCAGCAGTTACAGGGAGGTACGGAGAATCAGTCACGCTCCAACCCTACCGGTTCCCGCTGACACTGCGGGCCGCGTACCCTAGCCACATGAACCCAGCTGCTAACCGCCCCATGACCACCGCCTCACGCAACCCAGTGGACGTGTTCGACGGCCGCACATTCGATGCGGTGCTGTTCGACATGGATGGGACGCTCATCAGTTCCATCCACGTCACAGAGCGGTGCTGGGGCGTGTGGATGCAGGAGTGCGGCTACCAACCAGAGCACTACCACCAGTTCCACGGCACGCCTGCGCGCGCCATCATCGAGCAGCTGGTTCCGCAGGAAGATCGCGAGGCCGCGTTCCAGCGAATTCTCGCGCTCGAGATGGGCAGTACGGACGGGATCATCACCATGGCTGGCGCGGCAGAGGCCGTGGCCGCGATCCCTCCGAGCCGGCGGGCGATCGTCACGAGTTCGACTCGCGATCTGGCGCTCGTGCGCCTGGGAATCACGGGGCTGGGAATGGACACAATGGTCACGGCCGATGATGTGGATAACGGAAAACCGCATCCCGACCCGTTTCTACTGGCTGCTCGCCTGCTCGGCGTGGATCCGCAGCGCTGCCTCGTGATCGAGGACGCGCCCAGCGGGTTGCGCGCCGGCCGTGCGGCCGGCTGCGCAACCCTCGGCGTCCCAGGGACGCACAATCTTGAGGACCTTGACGCGGACGCCGTGATCGAATCGCTCGATCACATCCGTTTTATTTACGACGATATGGCTGGGATCCGCATCATCGCCGCGTAGGGTGGACGATCACTCGCCCGGGTAGACCACACCCACCTGGCTGCGGATCTGGTCCATTGCCTCCATGATGGCGTACGACTGCTCGCGGGTGATGCGCTCGCTCTCGAGCTTGCCCTCGGTGATGCAGCGGGCGACCTCTGCGGCCTCAAACTCGAGCCCTAGTACGTCGTCCTTTTCGTAGCGGCTCGTGGTGCCGTCGTTAAGCGTGACGGTGAACGAGGTTGGGGCGTAGAACGCGCCGTCGATCTCGATGCGGCCAAGCGTGCCTGTGATCGAGGCCGTGGTCGGGGTGGCGCCCCACAGCGTGGTGCTGAGCGATGCCTGCTGGCGACCGGGGTAGTCCAGGATCATGGAGATCTGGCCGTCAACGTTGGTCTCGGTCAGCTGACCGCGCGCAACGATCTCCGTGGGGGTGCCAAGGATGTCGTGTGCGAACGAGAGCGGGTAGATGCCCAGGTCGAGCAGTGCTCCGCCCGCAAGGTCCGGGTTGTAGAGGCGGTGTTCGGCGTTGAACTCAAAGTGCTGGCCGTGGTCCGCAATCACGGTGGTGATCTCGCCGATCACGCCGCGGTCGATGAGGTCATGGACGGCGGCGATGTGCGGCAGGAAACGCGTCCACATGGCCTCCATGATGAACACACCATTATCCCGCGCCGCGTCCAAGAGCTCGCGGGCCTCCCCCGCATTCCGGGTCAGGGCCTTTTCCACCAGGACGTGCTTGCCCGCGTTGATAGCAAGGAGCCCGTGCTCCAGGTGATGGGAGTGCGGCGTGCCTACGTAGATGGCGTCAATGTCCGGGTCCGCAACCAGTTCCTCGTAGGTGGTGTAGACCTTTGGCTCAGGGTGCCCCTCGAGGTTGGCGGCGATGAACGCCTCTGCGCGCTCAGCGCTGCGGGATCCAACGGCCGCGATAGTGGAGGCGGTGCGCTGCGAGACCGCCTGTGCAAATCGCGAGGAGATCCATCCTGCACCCAAGATTCCCCAGCGCACAGTTGGCGCATCTGCAGGGGAAGGTACGAGGCCGCTCGTCAACGCTGACGGGATGATGTTGTTTTCCATACCCTCAACTTAGGGCACAAACGCCCGCCGGGAGTACTCCCGGCGGGCGTTTTGTTGAGTCTCAAGACTAATGTCGAGGCGCGGCCTCGATAAGGCAGCCGGCCGGTCAGAGTGTGCGAGTTGCAGTCTCGGTGCTGAGTCGGCCGGAACGCGGGCGGAACGATCCCTCGTGTGGATACCCGAGGTTGACGACTACCAGGGCATGCTGCCCCGAGTCGCCGTGGAACCTGGCGTCGAGCGCCTCGTGGTTGAATCCGCTCATGGGCCCGGCAGATAGGCCAAGCGCCCGTGCAGCCATGATGAAGTAGCCAACCTGGATGAATGAGTTGTTCCGTGCCATGGTCTCGCGGACCAGCGGGTTCTCCTCGAAGTGGCCCATGCGTTCCTCTGCCCACGGCGCGAGCGTGCCGAGGTGGTGGTGCCAGTTGGTGTCCATCGACAGGATCGCGGTGAGCGGGGCCGCGAGGGTCTTTGCTTTGTTACCCTCGTTCATGACCTCGGCGAGGGACTCGCGGGCTTCACGGGACCTGACCCAGGTCACGCGTAGCGGCTGCGTGTTCATCTCGGTTGGCGCCATCTTGAGGAGCTCGTAGATTGCCTCGGCGGTCTCGTCCGAGACTGGCTGTTCGGTGAAGGAGTGCGCGGTGTGCGCCGCGGTGAAGAGCGTCGCGAACGCCTCGTCCGTTAGCCCCTGCGTTTCGATGTCTACGATTGTCATCGCTCCCCCTCCGAAGTAATAGAACTTTCAATCATTTACGTTACGTGGTTCGACCACGCGTGGAACAGTGCCCGGATGGTGTGCTTCCCCACACTCGATCGAGAGTATTTTTGAGCCCACTCTCGACGTCGAGAGTGGGCTCAGGAATACTCTCGATGGGAAAAGAGGGGTGGGTGGCGGGGTGGGAGCGGGTAGTGGTGACGATCGAGGGACAAAAAGAACCTAGGCGCTGGGGCTCTACGTCCACCAACGCCTAGGTTCAGTACTCAAGGTACCAGCGGGATCAGGCGAATAGCCGCTCCCGCCTGAGATTTACTCCTCGATCTTCTTGGCCGCCGCGCGCTTGGCTGGAGCCTTGGTCGCCGTAGTCTTCTTGGCAGCAGTGGCCTTCGCAGCAGGCTTTTTGGCAGCTGCGGTCTTCGCCGCTGGCTTCTTGGCAGGTGTCTTCTTAGCTGCTGAAGCCTTTGTGGCACGCTTGACCGGGCCCTTTGCACGCTTCTCCGCAAGGAGTTCCACGGCCTGTTCAAAGGTGATCGACTCTACGGAGGCGTCCTTTGGCAGGGTGCGGTTGGTCGTGCCATCGGTGACGTACGGGCCGAAACGTCCGTCCTTGACCACGATCGGCTTCTCAGACGTTGGGTCCGTGCCGAGCTCCTTGAGCGGGGCCGACGCGGTGGCACCGCGACCGCGCTTTGGCTGCTTGTAGATCTCGAGCGCCTCCTCCAGCGTGATCGTCAGGAGCTGTTCCTCCGATGCGATCGTGCGGGAGTCGGTGCCCTTCTTGAGGTACGGACCGTAGCGGCCGTTCTGCGCAGTGATCTCGGTACCGGTCTCGGGGTCCACGCCGAGTACGCGCGGCAACGACAGCAGGAGCAGCGCTTCCTCGAGCGTGATGGTGGACAGCGATTGCGACTTGAACAGCGAGGCTGTGCGTGGCTTAGGCAGGGCTGCCTTGGCGCGCTTGAGCGCCGCGGCCGAAAGTCCTTCCTCGAACTCAGGTTCAGGCAGCACCTCGGTGACATACGGACCGAAGCGTCCCGTCTTGGCCACGATCTCGTGTCCGGATGCCGGGTCCACGCCGAGCGAGATGTCTCCGTCCGACTGGGTCTCGAGTAGCTCGCGGGCCTTCGCAACCGTCAGCTCGTCGGGCGCCACCTCGTCGGGGACGGAGGCACGCGGTGGGTTCTCGCCTTCCGCCAGCTCACCGGACAGGTCTTCCACGTATGGGCCGTAGCGGCCGACGCGCAGGACGATGCCTTCGCCGATGGGGACGGTGTTGATGTCTCGGGCGTCGATGTCTCCGAGGGTGTCTACGAGTTCCTTGAGTCCGCGCTTTGGCTGGTCTTCTGCGCCGAAGTAGAAGTTGTTGAGCCAGGCCACGCGGTCGGTCTCACCGGAAGCGATTTCGTCGAGGTCGGACTCCATCTGTGCAGTGAAGTCGTAGTCGATGAGCTGGTCAAAGTGCTCTTCGAGGAGGCGGATGACGGCGAATGCAATCCATGATGGGACGAGCGCCTGGCCACGGTTGTTGACGTACCCGCGGTCCTGGATCGTGGAGATCGTGGACGCGTAGGTGGATGGTCGTCCGATTCCGCGTTCTTCCAGTGCCTTGACCAGCGATGCTTCGGTGAAGCGTGGCGGTGCGGACGTGGTGTGGCCGTCTGCCTCGAGGTCAGAGGTGCTCAGGGTGTCGCCCTGTTCCATTGCTGGCATGCGGGCGTCGCCCTTGGCCTCGCCCTTGCCGTCCTCGGAGTAGCGTTCCACGTCGCGGCCCTCTTCGTAGGCTGCGAGGAATCCACGGAAGGTGATGACGGTTCCGGAGGCGCCGAACACTGCTTCCCGTGAGCCGGAGGCACTGTTTACGCCGAGCTTCACGGTTGCTGTGGAGCCACGGGCATCGGCCATCTGGGAGGCGACGGTTCGCTTCCAGATGAGCTCGTACAACTTGAACTGGTCTCCGGACAGCACGTTTGCCACCTGGGCTGGGGTGCGGAAGGAGTCTCCTGCGGGGCGGATTGCCTCGTGGGCTTCCTGTGCGCCCTTGGCCTTAGTGGCGTAGGTGCGTGGCTTTGCCGGCACGAAGTCGGAGCCGTAAAGCTCGGCTGCCTGGCGGCGGGCCGCGGAAATGGCCTGGCTGGACAGCGCCGACGAGTCGGTACGCATGTACGTGATGTAGCCGTTCTCGTACAGCGTCTGGGCCACGCGCATTGCCTGCTTGGAGGACATGCGTAGCTTGCGCGACGCCTCCTGCTGGAGCGTTGAGGTGGTGAATGGCGCTGCTGGGCGGCGGGTGTACGGCTTGGTTTCGAGGCTCAGGACCTTGGCTGGCTGGTCGGCCAGTTCTGCCACGAGGGCGCGTGCGCCGGCTTCGTCGAGGTGTGTGACGTTCTTGGCGGTCAGCTGACCGGCGTCGTTGAAGTCGCGGCCGGTTGCCACGCGCTTTCCGTCGAGCTGGTTGAGCTTGGCTGTGAACGAGGTGCCGGCGTCGCTTCCCGTCTGCGCGGTGAAGGTTCCGGAGACGTCCCAGTAGTTGGCGGCCACAAACGCCATGCGCTCGCGTTCGCGTTCAACCACGAGTCGGGTTGCCACGGACTGGACGCGGCCGGCGGAGAGGCCCTGGCGGACCTTGCGCCACAGCACTGGCGAGACCTCATAGCCGTAGAGGCGGTCGAGGATACGTCGGGTTTCTTGGGCGTCTACGAGCCTGTCGTCGAGGTCGCGGGTGTTCTCAGCGCGCGCTCGATGGCCTCGCGGGTGATCTCGTGGAACACCATGCGCTTGACGGGGACTTTGGGGCGCAGCGCTTCGAGGAGGTGCCACGCGATGGCTTCTCCCTCGCGGTCCTCATCGGTTGCGAGGTAGAGCTCGTCGGCGTCCTTGAGCAGGCGCTTGAGCTCGGTGACCTTCTTCTTCTTGTCCGGGTAGACCTCGTAGTACGGGGTGAAGCCGTCGTTGACGTCCACGGCAAAGCGGCCGAACGGGCCCTTCTTCATGTCGGCAGGGAGGTCCGAAGGCTGTGGCAGGTCACGAATGTGACCCACACTTGCTTCGACCGCGTAGCTGTCTCCAAGGTAGTTGGAAATCGTGCGTGCCTTGGCTGGCGACTCCACGATGACGAGCTTACGTCCCACGGACATGAACAATCCTGCTTCCGTTAAAGAATTCTGGGGGTGGATGCGCCGTGCACATCCGAACTAGCGTCTATTGGCAATTTTTAAGAAAGCGTCCAGTGGCCAATATATACAGACCGCGTTCACCTTCGAGTCTAAGCATGGACTCGGAATGCGCACAGACGCGAATACTGTGACATTAGCGCATGCGTGCCACTGCCTGTCGAATCACAAGCGTAGTGCCAAACACGAGAGCGCTCACCACGCCGACCGCTGCAACGCTACCTATATATGCGTTTCTTTGCAGTTCGGAGGATGTCAGAAGTGTGGTGTCCCAGTGCTGGAATGCGCCGCGCAGGAACCAAACTGCCGCGAGCGCGCCAATAACCGCCACCAGCCCGAACACGATCGTGGCGGCGGCAGTCCAGGTGCGTGTGCGGCGTGGATCGCTGTCGTGCGTAGAGCTTGTGGAAAACACTGTGACTAGGGTTGCCCACACTCCCGCCACCAGAATCGCCGCATACACGTCCGAGGGCCTGTGCCACTGCCCCACGAGCGTGGACACTCCCATGGCTGCTGTGTATCCGGCCCCCAGAAGTGCCACAAACGGCCGGAATCTACGCGGCACGGCGATGAGCAGCGCCAGCGATGTCGAGGCGGCAACCGTGGTGTGTCCGGAGGGCAGCGAGTTGGATAGCGCCCATCCCACGTCAAACTCGGGACGGTCAAACAGGTAGCGCTTAACGATCTGGGTGGTCACGTTCGCGCCCACAATGATCGTGACCACCTGGGCAGCGAGCAGTAGCCGCTTGCGCATGAGCGCGATCGCCGCGACCACCACGATGGCCACCACAACGTAGAGCCCCGAGACCAGGGAGAGGATCGGTTCGGCAAGTGTCCACAGCTTTGAGCGGCCGTAGACCGACCCCAAGAACGCGGCCTCCTCGATCGTCTGGCCCATCTTGGTGCCCACAAAAAACCGCCACAGCACGTAGACCCCGACTGCCCACAGAAGTGCGCAGAGGAGCGCCGCGATACGGATCGCGGTCTTGTTCGTTCGAGCGTCGCTGCGTGTGGTCACCCGTATACGGTAGTCCGAGAATGTGAAGGATCAGAAAAAACCGGCCGAAGGTTCGCCGTGAATTTGGCGCGGACCCGCACGGTTAGCACCGCCCGCTCTGCGCCGCCTTGGCGGCGGCACCAACTGATTTTCGACGATTCCCTAGCCTTCCAGCGCACCGTTACTCAATCGTCGATAGTCAGTGGAAACACGCGGGCCCGGGCTTCCAGCACGACCTCGCCACAGACACAAAAGGGCCGTGCGGCACAGCCGCACGGCCCTCAAAAAAACACTGCTCAGACTGCGGTGTGCTTCTTCTCGCGCACGAACTCGGCGGGCAGCGCCGGACCGTCCCAGACGGACAGGATTCCCCAACCCACTGCCGCTACTGGCACGGACAGAACCGCGCCCAGGACGCCGCCGATGATCGTGCCAGCGGTCAGGGCGAGCAGGATGACGAGCGGGTGCAGGGACAGCGACTTGCCCATGATCTTGGGCTGCAGGTAGTTACCCTCGAGCTGGTTGACCACGATCACGATCGCAACGACGATGAGCGCTGGCCACACGCCGCCGTCCACGAGCGCGACGAGCGCCGCGAGCGCGCCGGCGAGGGTCGCACCAATGAGCGGAATGAACGCCAGCAGGAACACGATGACCGCGAGCGGAAGCGCGAGTGGAACCTGCAAAACCGCCAAACCGATGCCGATGCCAATCGCGTCGATTGCGGCGACCATGGCGGTCCCGCGCACGTACTCGCCGAGCGTGTGGACCGTCTTGTCGCCGACCCGGCGTGCACGCGCGTAATTCTCGCCGTGGAACGGACGCAGCAGGAACTCCCAAATCTTGGGGCCGTCCTTCATGAAGAAGAACAGCACCACAAACATGAGGAACAGGCCGGTCAAGAACGTGCCGGTCGCGGAGACGCCGGCCAGCGCACTCGAGCCGAAGCTGCTGGACGTCAGGAACCCAACGATGGTTTCCTTAGCGGCCTCGATCTGCTCGTTGGAGATGGTCCAGGGCAGGTCCTCTAGCATCTTCTGCAGTTGAGCGATGCCCTCGCTCGCGCTCTCGGCAAGCAGTGGCCACTGGTGGCGCACAGCGTTGACGATCGCGGTAATCAGCGCGCCCACCAGGATGATCGCACCAATGAGGGTCACCCAGGTGGCACCCATCGGCTTCATACCCCAGCTCTGCAGTTTGAGGAGAACTGGCCGAAGCGCGGACGCGATGATGAGCGCCAGCAGAATCGGGATGATCAGGGTGGACAGGAAGGACATGCCATAGAACAGCACCGCAACAAAGGCGAGGATCGCGAGCGCCTGCAGAGCGCGCGTGGCTACGAGCCCCATGCCGCTGCGCCAGCTCGACGCGGGGGTCTCCACGATCACCGGCTGGGGTGTGATGACCTCGGTCTGGGGCTGCGCAGATAGTTCGGCAAGGCGTGCGCGGCGGCGCCTAGAGGAAAAGGACATGGTTCTCCCTGAAAAAGTACGGTTGTGGCACTATATCGGCTAATTGGCCTGCTCGAGCAAGCCATCCGTGATGAGTCCGCGCACATCCGGCAGGACCTCGGCGGCGAGTTCCGCGGTGTCCACCTCGAACAGGCTCGCGATTGCGCTCACGATTTGGCCCACGCGCAGCTCGCCGTCGCACGCGCCAACCAGTCCGGCGAGCACGGTTCCCGACTGGATGGCGCGCCCGAACCCGCCACCTTGGCGAATAATGATGACGTTCGGGTCATCGTTGCCGGGGGTGAAGTAGCGTTCGTCCGTGACGTCCGGGGCCACCCGCAACCGTTCGTTCCACAGGGCCTCGTCCGAGAGTCCCGCCTGCCAGTCGTGCGCTGCGAACGCCCGCGCAAACACTGGGCCGAGCGGCTGTTGGACGGTTCCCGTGATCTCCTCGAGGCGGCGCAGCGTGCGCGGCTGGCCTGCAGGAGGCTTGCGCAGCACAATCATGCCGAACCCAATTCCGCTCACGTTACGCGAGGCAAAGTCGTCGAGCCATGCGCCATAGGTTGCCTCGTAGGCGGCGGGGTCGCGGTCCTGGGTGGTGCCGCCGTCACGGATCCACGTTTCGGCGTACTGGGCGGGGTCCAGCAGCTCGCGCTGTACGATCCATGCGTCGAGCGGGCCGTGCGCGGCCTCGGCCTCGTCGAGCCAAGAGTTCACCCGCTCGGTCCAGTCCGCGTCGCCCCGGATCTCCCAGTTGCCGAGCATCTGGGCGCGTCCACCCGGTGCCAACACCGAGCCGATGTTGACGATCAGGTCGTGCACGAGGTCATCGCCGGAGCGTCCCCCGTCCCGGTACTCGTACTGGGGCAGGACGTCGCCTTCGTGGCTGGTTGGAGTGATGACAAAAGGCGGGTTGGACACCACGAGGTCAAACTTCTCCCCCGCCACAGGCTCCAGCATTGAGCCCTCGCGCAGATCGAACTCCACTCCGCCCAGCGCGGCGTTGAAGCGCGCGTACTCGAGTGCCCGTACGGAGATGTCGGTGCCCACAATGTGTTGGGCGTGGCGAGACGCATGGAGGGCCTGGATTCCGCAGCCGGTGCCGAGGTCCAGCACCCGTCCCACGGGCTCACGCGAGGTGATCTGCGCGAGGGTCAGGGACGCGCCGCCGGCGCCGAGAACGTGGTCGGCGCCCAGCGCGCCGCCCGTTGCGACCTCGCCCAGGTCGGAGGCCAGCCACCAGTCCACCTGGCCGCTCTCGTCAGCAAACCCGTGTGGCCGGATCTCCGTGATCGCCTCGTATCCGCCGTCCGCTCCCCGTCCGGAGTCCGCCTCGCGCACGAGGTTGGCCGCGAGCGCGCCTTGAATGCCAAGGGTCGGGAACGCCGTCGACAGTTCGGCTGCGGTCAAGGTCTTACCCAGCATGAACAGCCGCATCAGGAGAGCGGCGGGCTCGGTACGCCCTTCCAGCGCCCGCAGGGCGGGCAGCGCCTGTTCGCGGTGCAGCGCCGCGTTTGCGAGCGGGCCGAGCAGCGCGCTCGTGCCGTCCACCGTGTAGTTTGCGGCGCGAAGATCCGCGCGCAGGTCGTCCAGTTGGTCGGTCACTTGCGGGGTGGGGTGCACGGCAGTCATGAACCCATTGTCCCAAACTCGCGCGCAGCCGCGTCCGCAGTGGTTGTGATTCCCGACGATCTTGGTCGCCTTCCAGCCCCGCGCACCACTCCCAGCGTGCTCCGGCCAACCGGCTCCTGCCTGCGCACTTTGCCGTCCCGCGGAATTCTTCGCACACCGCTCCGGCTCAGAGCAGACCCGTTCAGCTCAGCTGAACTACATAGGGCAGGTGGTCGCTTCCCGTCTTGGCGGCGTGTGACCGTTCCACGTGCGCATCGTCCACGGTGATGCCGTCACCCACGAAGATCGCGTCGATACGGCGCCGGGGACGAGCGGCAGTGAACGTGTTGAAGGCGGCCGCATTATCGTCGGTAATTGAGCCTTCCAGCGCGTCCCGAAGGGGACGCCCAAGCGCCCGCCACGAGTCGCCGGCAGGCGGCTCGTTGAGGTCCCCCGCCACCACGCAGCGGCTCGGGCCGAGCCGCTTGATCGCGTTCAGCAGGATGTTGCGGTGGACCATGCGCTCAGAGGCGTTGAGCCCGAGGTGCACCGAGAACACCACGTATTCTCCGAGGTCAATGAAGCAAAAGCCGCGGCGGCTGGGGGCGATGAAGCGCGTGCGCCACGTGGAGAACCAGCGCCACACGTCGAGCGGAAGGACCTTGTAACCTCTGGTCCGCACCCGGGCCGAGACCTCCGGCCGGGTCAGGATCGCTGTGGTCACGCCGCCGCGCGGGTAGCCCCCGTGCACCGCAACGTCCAGGCCCACCTCATCCGCGAGCGATTCCAGCCGTGCTCGTCCCGCGGCACCGCGGGGCACCTCTTGGATTGCCACCACGTCTGCGTCCAGGTCCCGCAGCACGCGCACCACCTGCGCGCGGTCCACAGACAGACCCTTGATGTTGTACGTTGCCACCGTCAGTTGCGCTTTGCCCACGGAAACAACCGTAGACCCAAGCACGGCACACCGTCAGAACATCGGGAGGATGTCGTTCGCAGTGTGTGCGGCCTTACTGCGGTATTCGCTCAGCGCCTTGGCATACTCGGGGTTGGTTCCGTCCAGGCGAACGCGCTGGACCACAAAGTCGGTGACGCCCAGCTCCCCTACCTCGCGCTGGATCTCGAGAACGTCGTCCTCGTCCAGCACGAGAGGGTCCAGGGTAGTGCGCACTTGGACTGGCACGTGAGCGCCGAGCAGCAGGCGTAGGGAGGCCATGGGCGCCACGTTGTCTTCCGCAACGGAGGTCACCGCCAGGTACTTTGCGCTGGTCGCTTTGACGTCCAGCCCCACCCAGTCGAGGTAGGGCAGGAGCGGTTCGAGTTTTTCCGGGTAGGCGCCGTTGGTGTGCAGGCCAACCTCGAGCCCCATCTCCTTGACCGCTGTGATAGCGGGCAGGAGCGCGGATTGGCGAGTGGGCTCTCCACCGGTGAACACGACGCCTTCGATGAGGCCCCGCCGACTCTCCAGGTGCTCGCAGACGTACTCCCACGCCACGATCCCCGGCTTGTCCACATCGGTGATCTCAAAGTTGTGGCAGTATCCGCACTTCCACGGGCAGCCCTGCAGGAAGACCACTGCCGCGAGCTTGCCCGGCCAGTCCACCTGGGATGCTGGCTCGAAACCCGCGATCTCAAGCTTTTGGGAACTAGGTTGTTGAGCGTTCATGCCATGCCTACTTAAACTGTCGTCCACGCTGTGTGGGCCGTGGAGCGGCACTTGCCGGGTACCACCTGGGTGGTGGTGTGGGAGGTAGGGTGGGCGCGCCTCACCCGACGATCTGGCCACCAATTTTACCGGTGCGATCCGCGAGAATCTGAGACTTACGGCCCTGCGGCGGAGGTGCTCGGTGCTAATTCCGATGCCACATGGTGGTCCTCGACCGGAAATTCGCCCGGCGCCAGGTTGCACCGCTCGCGCCCGGTTTCCGGTGTATCTGCACGCCAGCGCTGGGCGTCCAGGAATTGGCGAATTTTGGGGAGAAGTTTCCACTTTTTCTCCCGAAATTACGCCCCCTAGCGGTTGCGAGAACACCCGCACCTTCGTACGGTCAAAGGACAGAGGCACGTGGATTCGCCACCCACGTTGAGACGCCACACAGACTTCGTTCCGAGGCCTTTGGGTCCGACCTTGGCGGGGGTACGGGTCCTGTTGTAGTCGGCTGCGGAACACGTGGGCTCGTGTAATCGATCGACTCCCTGATTCACGCCTACGTCCGAGAACGAGAGGGCCCGCGCTACGCGCAGCGCGGGCCCTCTCGGCTTGTCATCACGGCCTTGCGGCCGTTTGCTTTCTGATTGTCGACGATCCTGGTTGCGCTCTAGCGCACCTCACGGTGATCGGACGTGGACTGCCTGTCCCTACCTGTCCACGCGGGCCGTACCACCGCCGGCGAGCTTGAGGACCTCTGCCTTGGTGACCATGGTGGTGTCGCCGGGGGTCGTCATGGCGAGGGCGCCGTGTGCTGCTCCGTACTCCACTGCGGTCTGGAGGTCCTGTCCGTCGATGAGTCCGTAGATCAGGCCGGAGGCGAACGAGTCGCCGCCGCCTACGCGGTCGAAGATCTCGAGCTTTTCGCGCATCGTGGACTGGACCACGCCGGTTTCACGGGACCACGCAATGGCGCCCCAGTCGTTGACGGAGGCGGAGTGCACCGTGCGGATTGTGTTTCCGATAACCTGGAAGTTCGGGAACGCAGCGGCAGCAGTTTCAATCATGCGGGCGAACGAGTCGGTCTCGAGCGTCGAGAGGTTCTCGTCCACGCCCTCCACCTCGAAGCCGAGCGAGGCCGTGAAGTCCTCCTCGTTGCCAATCATGACGTCGATGTACTGGGCGATCTCACGGTTGACCTCACGCGCCTTGTCGATCCCGCCAATGGACTTCCACAGGCTCGGGCGGTAGTTGAGGTCGTAGGACACAATGGTTCCGTGCTTCTTTGCCGCGGTCACGGCCTCGATAACAGTCTGGGCAGAGGTCTCGGACAGAGCCGCAAAGATTCCACCCGTGTGGAACCAGCGCACGCCGTACTCGCCAAAGAGCTTGTCCCAGTCAACGTCGCCGGGTGCCAACTGGGAGGCGGCGGTCAGACCGCGGTCGGAGACGCCGACCGCGCCTCGCACGCCAAAGCCACGCTCGGTGAAGTTCAGGCCGTTGCGCACTTCGCGGCCGATGCCGTCGTACTGCGCCCACTTGATGAACTCAGTGTCGAGCCCTCCGGTGAGGATGAAGTCCTCCACGAGGCGGCCCACCTCGTTGTCCGCGAGTGCCGTGACCACAGCCCCGCGCAGGCCGAATGCGCGGCGCAGGCCGCGGGTCACGTTGTATTCGCCGCCGCCCTCCCACGCGTCAAAGCGCCGGGCTGTGCGGATGCGACCAGCGCCTGGGTCGAGTCGGAGCATGACCTCTCCGAGCGATACGGCGTCGTAGCGGCATTCGGAGGCAGGCTTGATGTTTAGTGCCATGGGGAGTCGTCCTTTCGGAAGGGCAGCGTGCGAGGAGTCGGAAGCGAGCCGTGCGTTGTTAGGAAGTGAGGCGTTCGTGGAGGGTTAGGCGTTAACGGAGGCTGGGCGCAGCGATCGCGCAAGCGAGACAGCCTGGGCGGTGAGCTCAACGATCCGGTCGAACTGACCCGCGTTCACCAGCTTCTTGTCCACCATCCAGGAACCGCCTACTGCCGCGATGGCGTCGATCTCGAGGTAGGTGGCCAGGTTCGCAGCGGAGATACCTCCGGTTGGCACAAACTTGAGTCCACCAAACGGTGCAGAGAGCGCCTTGATCGCCGAGGCTCCGCCCGAGGTCTCGGCGGGGAAGAACTTCACGGTGTTCAGGCCGAGCTCGAGGGCTGCCTGGATTTCAGTTGCGGTAACTGCTCCGGGCAGCACCGCGACGCCGTGCTCCTGAGCGCGCTCTACTACTGCGCGGGACAGCCCCGGGGACACGATGTAGTCGGCACCGGCGGCGACCGCGCGGTCAACATGGTCCACGGTCAGTACGGTTCCCGCACCCAGCACGATGCCTCCGCGGTCGGCCATGATTCGGATCGATTCCTCGGCTGCGGCCGTCCGGAAGGTCACCTCGGCTACGGGAAGACCGCCCAGCGCGAGCGCGTTCGCAAGCGGCAGCGCGTGTGCCGCGTCATCGAGTACGACAACCGGGACGAGGATGTTCTTGGAGAGCTGTTCAAGTACGGTGCTGGCGTCTGCTGACATACGGGTCACGCTTTCTGCGGTGTGGCGCTGCGCAGCCTTGGCGGCGCGACGGGCGCGTGTGTGGGAGGCGATACCTTGAGGCGGAGTGGGCCTCATCGCCAACGACCTAGCCCGCTAGCGTTTCGCTGTGCGAAACGCTAGATCCGCCTGATGAAACGAGTATGGCACGCAAGTGTACCCAAGTAAACCTCTAGGAAGCCTCCAGCACTCAGCGCCGCGGCCAGCCCGCAGACATTCCCTCGGGCAGCGCCCTGCCAAGAGCAGCGTGAATCTCGGCCGCGATCTCGGCCATCCGCTTAGCCGTCATCCGCGCGGCGGGGACAGTAACCGAGACCGCCCCAACCACCCGCGCCCCGCGGGCGACCGGCAGCGCCACACACGTGATTCCCTTTTCGTTCTCCTCGATCTCGCGGGCGTACCCGCGCCCTGGTGCGCCCTGGAGCTCGGACCACACGTGTTCGGGCTCATCGCCCTCGCCCAGGAAGGCATCCAGGCTCGCGCGCTCAAGGCCCATCGAGGACAGCATTGCGCGGCCCATCGCAGTGCGGACCGCGGGGACTCTGGCGCCCACGGAGGAGAACACTCGCACGGAACGGTCCGGCTCCACCTTGTCTAGGTAAACCACGTGCGTCCCGTCGAGCACGCCGAGGTGGACCAGCTCCCCCACCCGAGCGGACAACTCCACGAGAGCCCCGTGGAGGAGGCCCTCAAGGTTGTCGGAGCCGTAGAAGGATACGCCCAGTTGGGCGGCCGCTCCCCCGAGCAAGTACCGCCCGGTGATCGGGTCCTGTGTGGCAAAGGCTCGGTGCTTCAGGGCGGCCAAGCTCCGGTGCACACTCGCCTTGTTCAGCCCGGTGGCCGCGGCTAGCTCCGCGAGTGCAACGCCCTTGGGCCCCACGCTCGCCAACTCGAGCAGAATGCGCAGCGCGCGATCCACGCTTTCAACGGGCGGCGTCGCCTGCGCGTCGGCGTCCTGGTCGTGTGACGGCACAGCGGGGATTTGGGTCATGCGTGCAACTCTACCCAGCGCGCCCGTCCCGATCCAGACAACGCAAAGGCTCTCCCGGGGAAGCCACCACTTTCCCGAGAGAGCCCTCAGCTCACGGTTCGAGAGCCCTGTCCGCTGCGACCGGCCAGGAATGCTCGAAGTGTTTGAACAGCTAGAACGCGGGTGCTCCAGCAGCCGCGATCATGAAGCCCGGCGCCGAGTACCCTGCACCAGCAAAAGCCTCAACCACTGCCGCCGCGATGGCGTCCGCCTCGGAGAGCTTGACCAGCGCGATTGCCGATCCGCCGAAGCCTCCACCGACCATGCGCCCACCGAGCGCACCGGCCGCAATCGCGGCGTCCACGGCAAGGTCCAGCTCGTCGCACGAGACCTCATAGTCGTCACGCAGCGAGGCGTGGGCCTCGGTCAGCACTGGGCCGACCTCGGCGGTCCGCCCCTCCGCGAGCAGTCGCTCAACCACGTGAACGCGCTCGATGTCGCCCAGCACGTGGCGAACACGGCGGCTGACCACATCCAAGGCCTCGTCGCCGAAAGCCCCATCCGTCGAGGCCTGTGCCAACCGGTCATACACCACAGAAGCGGCGGCAGGATCGTCGGCAATCTCGCGCAACGTGCCCACGCCGAGGGCGCGAGCAGCGGCCTCACACGTGGCGCGACGCGCCGCGTACTGGCCGTCCACCAGCTGGTGGGGTGCGCGGGTGTCAATCACCAGCAGTGCTAGGCCGGAGGACTCGAGGTCGAACGGAACGTGCGAGATGGACTGGTCCAGGCAGTCCAGGAGCAGCAGGTAGCCCTCGCGCGACCGCAAGGACGCGGACTGGTCCATGCCGCCCGTGTTCGCGCCTGCCATCTCGCGCTCGGCGCGGATGCAGGCTTCCACCAGCACCTTACGGCCGTCATCGTTGGGCTCCTCGCGCGTACCGCCCAGGCCAAGGCCGTAGACGGAGTCGAGCGCGACAGCTACGGACGCCTCCAGTGCGGCAGAAGATGAGAGCCCCGCGCCGTACGGCACACACGAGGTCACCGCGGCGTCGAAGCCGCGCACGTCGTAGCCGGCCTCGCGCAGAGCCCAAGCAACACCCACCACGTACGCAGCCCATCCGGATACCGAACCGGGGGCGGCATCGGAGAGGTCACCCTCCCATGGCATCGATTCCTGCCCCGAGACGATCCGAACAATCGAGTCCGTGCGCGGGGTCAGCGCCACATAGGTGCGATGCAGGAGCGCGAACGGGAACACGAGGCCGCCGTTGTAGTCGGTGTGCTCGCCGATCAGGTTCGCACGCCCTGGAGCGGACCACGTGCCAGTTGGGTCGCCGCCGAATACCTCGGCGTAGATCTTGGACACCCTTGCAGCGCCCTCTTCGAGGCTCCAGGCGTCGATCCAGTCAATGTGCGTCATCAGTTGGTCCCGTCCTTGCCGGTAGTTGGCGCTGGGGCAGTTGGCGCTGGGGCAGTTGGCGCAGCAGCCGCTGCCACGTCAGCGATGGCGTCAGCCACAACTTCCTTGAGCCTGTCCGCGATCTTCTCAGGTGTGGTGTCCGAAATCCAAGCACCCATGCCGGATTCCGAGCCCGCGAGGTACTTCAGCTTGCCCGGGGACCGCAGGAAGGAGAAGATCTGCAAGTGCAGGCGAAGGTCCTCGCGACCCTCACCCACTGGAGCCTGGTGCCAGCCGGAGATGTAGGGGGTCTTGGTGAGCGAGCCATCTGGCTGCGCAGGGAAGAAGCGGTCCATCATGTTCAGGATCTGCAGGTAGAACGTGGCGAGGTCGTCGCGCTCCGCCTCGGTCAGTCCCGCGAGGTCAGCCACATCGCGGCGCGGAGCCACGTGGATCTCTAGCGGCCAGCGCGCAGCCATCGGGACATAGGCAACCCAGTGCTCGGACTCGAGCACCACGCGGCGGCCGGAGCGCAGTTCGGCCTCCATGACGTCGCGCAGAAGATTGCGGCCAGTGGCCTCGCGGTGGGCGCGGGCCTGCTGCAGCATCTGGGTGGTACGTGGGGTCAGGTACGGGTAGGCGTAGATCTGGCCGTGTGGGTGGTGCAGGGTCACGCCGATTTCCTGGCCGCGGTTTTCAAACGCGAACACCTGGCGGATGCCGTCAAGCTTGGACAGTTCCTCGGTGCGGTCGGCCCACGCCTCGATGATGGTGCGCATGCGCCTTGGCGAGACTTCGCGCAAGGACTTGGAGTCGTCCGGGGAGAAGCAGATGACCTCGCAGCGGCCCGCGGCCGGGCGGATGCGCCACATGTCCTCGCCCTCGAATGCGGTCTCGATGTCGTCGATTCCGGGGACGCGCATGAGCGATGGGAAGCGGTTCTCGAACACGACCACGTCGTAGTCTTCCGCGGGGATCTCGCCGTCCGAGTAGTCAGCGCCCGGCTTGGCGGGGGCGAGGGGGTTGGCGTTTGCTGGCGGCAGGAACGTGCGGTTCATGCGGTGGGCGGCGTGCGGGATCCACTCGCCGGTGAGTACGTCGTAGCGCATCGTGGGGCCGGTCATTGGCTGTTCCACGCCGTTCTCGTCCGGCACGGGGGCGAACCGGTCCGTGAGTGGGCGCGGGTCGTCGAGCCTGCGGGTTTCGGCTCCGGTAACGTACGGCTCCGAGTCGTCAAAGTAGAACAGGTCGCGGCCGTCGGCCAGCGTGGTTGGAGTCTTGCGCACGTGTGGACTGATGGTGCTCATGGTCTTCCCCGCAGTTCGGTGGTGTGTTGCTTAGCTTCTTATTAACGACGATCTCCGCCCGCCCCAGCACCTCCCCACGTCCCGTGGTGGGCCGGGTGAGTCGTAGCGCTTGCGCGCCTGCCTGTGTGGCACGTGCGGTCGGTTCAGCCTGTGCGGTTAGTGCTGCTGGTACTGCTGGTGCTGACCTCGGGCCGGCGGCCGGTTGTGCTGTGCCAACCCGCACGCGGCGTGCGGGGTGGCTATCGGTGAGTTTGAGCGTCGCTGGTCTTACTTATTTTTAAGGCAAAAATTAGTCTTTTGTCAAGAGAACGGCACGGACTATCCTTGGCTTGAGAGAAGTCCACAGGATTACTTGACACGTGCAATAAAATCGGAAAGACCATGAGCACCCACGACACCACTCAGCCCCTCGCAGGCCACGGCCGCGCGATCGTTAGCGCTCTGCTACGCAACGGTCCCCAAAGCCGCACGGAGCTCTCCGCTGCGCTGGACCTTTCTGCGGGGAGTCTGACCCGCCTCAGTAAGCCGCTGCTCGAGGCCGGGATCATCGTGGAGACCCCCACTGAGAACGTCATGGGCATCGGGCGGCCGAGCGTTCCACTCACCTTCCACCACGATGCCTACCGATTCATCGGCATCAAACTCACCAAGACCCACGCCTACGGCGCGCTGACCCGCGCCGACGCGGAGATCGAGCAACTCGTGGCGGAGCCCTTGGATACGGCTACCCCGGACGCCGCGCTGACACAGGTCGCACGGATCGTGGCGGAGCTTGAGGAACTCTCCCCCGTTCGCGTGCACGCCATTGGCGTGGCAATCGGCGGGCACGTCAGGGACCGCCGGTTCCTCACCTACGCGGACCACCTGGGGTGGTCGGACATCGACCTCGCCGGTGCGTTGGAGAAGCTGACGGGAATCACCACCGTGGTGGAAAACGACATCCTCGCGCACATGCAGGCCACCCACTGGTTTGGCGAGGGCCGGGGAACCGATTCCTTCGCACTGTTCACCATCGGGGCGGGCATCGGTTCTGGGCTCGTGGCACACGGAGAGATCGTGTCATCCCCAGATGCGGGCTACTCGCTCATGTCGCACTTCCCCTTGGAGACCAGGGCGCTCGCACGCTTCGAGCGGAACGCGGAGGCCTCGGTATCAGGTTTGTTCCAGGGTGCACCGGCCACGGATGCCACCGCCGCTGGACTCGCAGGATCTGGTGGGACCGCAGCAGATTCAAGCACCTCCGCCGCGGGACGCCACGTGGCGGCTACCCAACCCGGCCTCTTTGAGGCAGAGTGCGGTCACCACGCATGCGCCACTGCGATGCTCACGCTGCAAGAACTTGAACTACGCGCATCCCGGGTGATCGGGCGCCCGGTTTCGTTCGACCAACTCATGGGGCTTGCAGCCGCCGGCGACCCTCAAGCCCGTGGCCTGCTGGATGCCTCCGGGTACGCCCTTGGCACCATGTTTGCGGCCATTGCCAACCTCACGCTGGCGGGGAGAATCGTGCTCGGCGGCGAGGCCTGCGAACTCGCCTCAGTCTCGGCCGACGCCGTCAACCGGGGCCTCCACGACCACAGAGACCACCGCGCCGCAGACCCGGAGATCCGGGTTCAGGACCCCAACCTTGCGCTGTGGACTCGAGGCGCCGCAGTCATCGCAATGCACGACACCCTCCTTGGGCGCGACTAACCAACCCACCTAGCCGCCCGCCTACCAGCCTGCCCGCGCAGAGCGGACGCGCCTGGCTCGCATTCGCCTAACCCGCTAGAGCGCGAGGCGCTTCCCCTTGCGGGACCACGTCGAGCGCAGCCACCTGTCGTGGCTTGCCACAACCACCGTCAGCTCAGTCGAGGCAATGGCTGCCGCGATCTCCTCAATGAGTTGCAGCGACAGGTGGTTGGTGGGCTCGTCCAGGAGCAAGATGTCGGGCGTGTGCACAAGCTGAAGTTGCAGGATCAGCCTGCGCCGGACTCCCGCCGATAGGTGTTTGAGTGGCTTGTCCACGTCCTGCGGGCGCAGCAGCCCATAGTCCATCACCCCGGGCAGCCCCGGCAGGCCACCCGTGATGAGCGCGTAGATCTCGCGCGGCGTACGAGGGTCGGATTCGAGCCCCACCTCCTGCTCGAGCAGGGCCACCCTGAGCCCATCGACCCGGGTCACCGATCCGGAAGTCTGCTTGAGGTCCCCTGCCAGCAGCCCCAGCAGGGTTGACTTGCCCGATCCGTTATCTCCCGTGATCAGCCACTTCTCGCCGCGTTGGATGACCAGGTCCGTGGGGCCCACCCGCCCCGCCACCGCCGCTTTCTTCAGCCGCAGCAACGCCCCGCCGTCCGAGGCATCGAGTTCTCGTCCGCGCTCCGCCAACCGGGAGGTATCGAAGCTCAGAGCGAGGGGTGGGCGTTCCACTGCCCGCCCCTCCAACTCGGCGATCCTGTGGTCCGCCGCCCTGATTCTCCGGGAGAGCTGCTTATCCACCCGGGCGCCGCGCATCCCGTAGCTCATCTTGTTGTTGTCGCGCATCTCGCGGTGCTTGATGTCCCGCGCCTTGCGGGAGCCTTCGCCCCGCAGCCACTCCAGTTCCTCCTGCTCGGATGCGTACTTGTCTTCCCACGCGCGCCTCTCCTGGCGCTTTTGGCGCAGGAAGTCGCTGTAGCTGCCCGAGTACAGCCGCACGTCCGTCCGCTCGCTCTCGGTAGCGTCTGGGGAAGGGGCGGCGACGCCTCGCGAACGCTCCCGCAGTGATGCCTCGAACGGGTCCAGGTCAAAGATGCTCGTTGCCACGGCATCCAAGAAGGTGCGGTCGTGCGAGGACAGCACAACCACGCCGGGGAACTCGCGCAGCGTCTGCTGGAGAAACTCGAGGCCCTGCTCGTCCACGTGGTTGGTGGGCTCGTCTAGGAGCATAATTTCTGGGCGGCGGATCAGTACCTGCGCGAGAGAGAGCCTGCGCACCTGCCCACCGGACATCGCGCGGATCTGGCGGTTTCGCTCGAGGTGAGCCAGATCCAGTGCGTTGAGCACCTGTTCCATGCGTGCTTCCGCACCCCAGATGTCAGCCATCTCGGCGCGCTGCAACAGCGCGTCGTATTCTCGGGTCGCTTGTTCGAAGGCCTCGGTGTGCTCCCCGCCCTCTCCCTGCACGTGCGTGACAGAGAGCTTCTCGAGTTCCTGCGCGGCCTGACCCAGGCCCAACTCAAGCTGGCGGACTGGCGCGAGGGACTCGTCGATAATCTGTTGCACAGTCGCCGTAGGCGGATGTGCCACTTCCTGCGCAAGGAATCCAAGGGCTCCCGTGAGCTCGGAACGCCCTGCATCCGGCTCGAGCTCGCCGTGCAGGAGGCGCAGGAGCGTGGACTTGCCGGAGCCGTTCTCACCGATGAGTGCGAGCCGCGAACCGGCCTCGACCGTGAATGTCACGTCGGTGAGCACGCGCTCGTCGGCGTAGTAGAAATCGATACCCGAAGCCAAAACCCGTGGCATTCCGTGCCCCTCCACGTCTGGTGGCGGCGTAGTTCGCCAACCTGTGCGGCCGCGTTGGGCGCGCAGTTCTCAGCCTACTGGACCGGGTGCACCTACTTCCCACTGTTTTTGGCGAGCGAGTTTGGGTGTGACTTTCTGGCCCGCATGGGAGCCTCACCCCCCTCATCAGCACACTCGCTCCACAGCCGTTTATGCGAGAGACCTGGCTGATAGATAGTTCTCCTCAAAATCCGATTAGTGCCTGAAAACCCTATTGGGTCCACGTACTCGAGACGCTATAGTGTTACCTGCGCAACAAGATACTTTCTCGCAAAAGTATCTGCGCGACGGGCCCCGCAGCCTGTGACACCACTATTCGCAACGACGCGAGAGGCACTCATGAGTATCACCAAGAAGGACCCAGATCAGCTGCCACCTGCAGGTGTGGACCCCGCAGTAGCGGAAGCTGAAGACCGCAAGTGGACCCCGGCCAAGATCGCGCTGTGGGCCGGAATCTCGCTGCTTGGTGGCGTCGCGTGGGTTGTCCTCGCCATCTCCCGCGGCGAAACCATCAACGCCATGTGGTTCGTATTTGCCGCGGTATGCACGTACCTGATTTCGTACCGGTTCTACTCCAAGTACATCGAGAAGCACCTGGTTAAGCCCAACGATCTTCGCGCCACTCCGGCCGAGTACAACAACAACTCCAAGGACTTCATGCCAACGGACCGTCGCGTCCTGTTTGGCCACCACTTCGCAGCGATCGCCGGTGCGGGGCCCCTCGTCGGGCCAGTTCTCGCGGCGCAAATGGGCTACCTCCCAGGCACGATCTGGATAATCGTCGGCGTGGTCCTCGCGGGCGCAGTCCAGGACT
>NZ_HE978644.1:0-3516 GCF_000312125.1 Timonella senegalensis JC301 | reverse complement strand
GATCGCAACCCTGACCATCATGATCATCATCGTGGCGATTCTCGCGCTCGTTGTCGTCAATGCACTGGGCGAGTCCGCCTGGGGTGTCTACTCCGTGGGCCTGACCATCCCTATCGCACTGTTCATGGGCGTCTACCTGCGCTATCTGCGGCCGGGCAGGGTCATGGAAGTCTCCGTCATCGGCTTCGTACTCCTCATGTTCGCAATCATCTCGGGCCGCTGGGTTGCTGAGACCGCGTGGGGTGCCGAGTTCCTGCACCTCGACAAGACCGCCCTGGCGTGGTTCATCATCGTCTACGGCTTCATCGCAGCCGTTCTTCCCGTCTGGCTCCTGCTGGCCCCACGCGACTACCTCTCAACCTTCATGAAGATCGGCGTCATAGGCCTCCTTGCCATCGCAATCCTCGTGGTGCGCCCAGAGATCAGCGTGCCGGCCATCTCGGAGTACGCAACCAACCCTGCCGGTGGTCCGGTCGTTTCCGGCTCTCTCTTCCCATTCCTGTTCGTGACGATCGCCTGTGGCGCTCTGTCCGGTTTCCACGCCCTGATCTCGTCTGGAACCACTCCTAAGCTGGTGGAAAAGGAAAAGCAGACCCGCTTCCTCGGATACGGCGGCATGCTCATGGAATCCTTCGTGGCGATCATGGCGCTCGTTGCAGCTATCTCGATCGACCGCGGCGTTTACTTCGCCATGAACGCGTCCGCAGCCGCAACCGGCGGGACCGTCGAGACCGCGGTGGCGTTCGTGAACAGCCTCGGCCTCGCGGGCGTCTCACTTGACGCCAACACGCTCAACACGCTCGCGGCAAACGTCGGCGAGACCTCGGTCGTCTCCCGTACGGGTGGTGCCCCGACGCTCGCTGTCGGTATCGCGCACATCATGCACCAGTGGTTCGGCGGCACCGCGATGATGGGCTTCTGGTACCACTTCGCCATCATGTTCGAGGCTCTGTTCATCCTCACCGCCGTGGACGCAGGAACCCGAGTCGCTCGCTTCATGCTCCAGGACACCATCGGAAACTTCATTCCAAAGTTTAAGGACACCTCCTGGCGCCTCGGCGCGTGGATCTGCACGGCCCTCATGGTCGCGGGATGGGGTTACATACTCGTCCTCGGCGTGACCGACCCACTCGGCGGAATCAACACGTTCTTCCCGCTGTTCGGAATCTCCAACCAGCTGCTCGCCGCTATCGCGCTCGCCGTGGTCATGACCATCGTGGCCAAGCAGAACAACTTCAAGTATCTGTGGATCATCGTGGTTCCGCTCGTGTTCACCACGATCATCACCACGTACGCATCGTTCGAGAAGATCTTCTCCGATCTCCCCTCGGTAAGCTACTTCGCGCAGAACCGTGCGTTCCGCGAGGCTCTAGCCAACGGCGAGACCTCCTTTGGCAATGCCAAGAGCGTGGAGCAGATGGAAGCTGTCGTCCGCAACACGAGCGTCCAGGGTTGGCTCTCCGTGCTCTTCCTGGTCCTCGCGCTTATCGTGATCGCCTCCGCGGCTGTTGCCACTGTCAAGGCCTACCGGAACAAGGGTGGCGTCAACACCGAGGATCCATTTGTTCCTTCGGCGATCTACGCTCCTTCCGGGCTCATCTCCTCCCCAGCGGAGAAGGAACTCGAGGCCCAGTGGAAGGCACTCCCCGCTGACCTTCAACCAGAACGCGCGGGCCACTGATGAGCGGCCTGTCAGCTTCCAGCGGCGCCTCCTCCGAGCTCGGCGCTCTGCGCCGCGTGTGGGGGCGGCTCCGCGCCTTCGGCGCCTATGCCGCGGCGGTCGTGGACGGCGACAAGTACAACAACTACCTGCGCCACCACCACGACTCACACCCCGGGGTGGAACCCATGACCGCCGGCGAATTCTGGCGCGACTACTCCGATTGGCAGGACAAGAACCCCGCAGGTAGGTGCTGCTAGCTTCACAGGCCTTCGTTGGACTGGCTTGCATGCGCAGGTTGCGTTGCTTGCTCTGCTCCGGCTGCTCCAACTGCTTAACGACGATCCCGCGGCCTCCCAGCCGCGGGATCGTTTCGTTGTGGTTGCGCAGGCGAGGAACGCGCGCAAGCGAGGAACGTGCGCAAGCGAGGAACGTGCGCAGCTCTGGGTCGGGAAACGCAAAAGGCCCACCATCTTTGGTGGGCCTTTTGAAAAGTTTAAGTGCGGCTGCGTCCTACTCTCCCACACCCTCCCGAGTGCAGTACCATCAGCGCAAAGAGGCTTAGCTTCCGGGTTCGAAATGGGACCGGGCGTTTCCCTCTTGCTATGACAACCGCAAGATCAATTAAACACTCCTGACGCGCGTGACGCAACTTCGCACGGGCGCTTTAGAAGTGATCTGCGCCACTGGTCACTTGTGGCGACAGTGCCTCACAAGTCGTCCGGGGGGGTCACCACGCGTGCTCGGCTTAACTTGCCCCTTAGCCCTACCTATCCGCGCCACGTACCTCTCGGCACAAGCCTTGCTACGGCCAGCACGGCAGCGATGCCAACTTGCCCGCATGGATTCCATACCGGATTCACTACCAAAGCCAGTGCGGGTTTCACTCCCCCTACAAAACAGGCGAGCGCCCCCGCTTGGGAACGCTCGCCTGATAGTGCACCACCGGCCCGCAATCCAGGGGCGGGCCGATGAAAGTCTGTATGGTTAGTCGAGGATCAGCTCGTAGCACATCGACGTCGGATCGTTCTTCCAGGGACCGTAAGTATCGATTCGCTGGAAGCCCATCTTCTCGTACAGGCCAATGGCCTCGGGCTGTTCAGTGCCGGTCTCGAGCAGCACGCGCAGACCAAGGCGATCTGGACGCTGCGAGTAGCGGCGCGCGTGGTCTTCAACTTCCTTCATCAGGATCCAGGAGTATCCATTGCCTCGGAACTCCGGGCGGATGTAGACACGCTTCACCTCGACCACTGGGGTGTCGAATTCGTCGTACACGCCAGTCATGTCCATGAGCGCAGCGCAGCCGATGTCCTCGCGGTGACCGTGAATGAGAACAGACAGTACGATCATTGCAACGGCCTTGTCGCCGTCCGGGTCAGAACCGATCGAGTCCGTGTTGTAGCGCTTGCACAGTTCGTTTGCCGAGGCGTGACGGAGCTCGAATGCGGCAGGTGCCATCCACTGCGTCAAACGCAGGTTAGGGGCGGAGCCGGTCATCTTTGGTTCGCTCAGAAGTTCAGTCACGCTGCTCAAACTTTTCTCTAGGCAGTCTTCGGTCTAGTGCTAACCTAACCCAAAATGTCCGTTGATTAGGGCGCTTGTGACTCACTGAACATGTGACCTCCCACCTCACACAATAGTTCTCGCATGAACGGCACGATGACCAGCCACAAGACCGCAACTGGTGCCTTCCGGACACATTGCCACGCAGGTCACAGGGCTGCAATCGTCCATAGTTCAGACACCCCAGCTCTCCCCCGAACCGGCCCCGTCCAACCTCCTCTTGTGGATCGAGAGTATTCCTGAGCCCACTCTCCCCATCCAGAGTGGGCTCACGAATACTCACGCGTGTGTGA
>NZ_HE978643.1:560141-597152 GCF_000312125.1 Timonella senegalensis JC301 | reverse complement strand
GTGACCACACGTTAAGCGCATCCATCTGCGCAGACGTAAAACGGGTGGACGCATCCTTGATGTGCCCACCCGTTTTACATGCAGGCCACTAGGGCCTAAGCAATCTGTCCCGCCGCCCAGTTCTTCTTGCCACGGCGGATCATGATCCACTTTCCGGCGAGAACCTGGTCCTCAGTAAACACTGCGTCCTCATCAACAACCTTCTCGTTGTTGACATACACGCCACCCGAGGCGATAGCACGACGGGCCGCGCCCTTGCCCGACTCGAGGCCAGCCTCGATGAGTGCATCCACCACGGACGAGCCAACCGAAACCTGGGCCTTCTTCAGCTCCGCAGTCACGCCAGCAAGGGTTGATGCGTCCAGTCCCCCGAACTCGCCCTTCCCAAACAGTGCGGCAGCAGCCGCAATAGCCTGTTCCGTTGCGCGTTCGCCGTGAACCAAAGTGGTTACGTCGCCCGCTAGCGCACGCTGTGCCTCGCGCAGGTGAGGGTTCTCATTCATCGAGGCCTCAAGCGCCTCGATCTCCTCACGCGTGCGGAACGTGAACGTCTTCAGCCAGCCGATTACGTCCGCGTCGGCTGCATTGAGCCAGAACTGGTAGAACGAGTACGGCGACATCATCTCTGGGTCAAGCCAGACTGCACCGCCCTCGGTCTTTCCAAACTTGGTGCCGTCAGCCTTGGTAATGAGCGGTGTGGTCATTGCTAGGACGGACTTCTGGTCGGACTTACGGATGAGTTCGACACCCGAGAGCAGATTGCCCCACTGGTCATTTCCACCGGTCTGCAAAGTCGTGCCGTAACGGCGATTGAGCTCAAGGAAGTCCATGCCCTGCAGGATCTGGTAGCTGAACTCAGTGAACGAGATACCTTCCTCAGAGTTCAGTCGGCGCGCCACCGTGTCCTTGGCCAGCATCGTGCCCAGGCGGTAGTGCTTGCCCACCTCGCGCAGGAAGTCCAGTGCGGTGAGTTCGCCGTGCCAGTCGAGGTTGTTGACCATCGTGGCCGCATTTTCTCCCTCAAAGGAGAGGAAACGCGAGATCTGCTCACGCAGGCGCTCGACCCACTGCGCCACAACGTCCTTCGAGTTGAGCACGCGCTCGCCCGACATACGTGGGTCACCAATAAGTCCCGTGGCCCCTCCAACGAGTGCGATCGGCTTGTGCCCCGCGAGCTGGAGGTGGCGAAGTAATACGAGCTGTACGAGGTGACCGTGGTGCAGCGACGGCGCTGTTGGGTCAAACCCGCAATAGTACGAGATCGGCCCGTTCTCGAGCGCCTCACGCAGCGCCTCAATGTCAGTGGTCTGGCTTACCAGTCCGCGCCATTGCAGTTCGTCAAGAACGTTGCTCACCGTGTCTCCTAGAAAAATATGACACCCAGATGGGATTGCGTGGCGCCTTCGGTGAAAAGCGCGCCGCCTACTAGTTTGCCTTGTCGCCCGCACAAACGTGAACTCGTTTGCCTGTGATCTCAGAACTGGCTCACATTTTGCGGCCTGCTAATCACGCTCGGACACAATCTGCCCGTACCCGTCCAGCCTCACGTGTGCGCGTTCGCGTGTCCGGTTATGTTCGTAGAGGACCATCTCGAGCTCCATGAATGCTCGCCAGTTCTCTTCCATGTCCTGACCGTCTCGCTCCAACCCACGCGCAAGGCGCGTGTGGGAGTCCGTTTCCACCCAGATGATGAACGGCCCAAAATTATCGACGATTGTGGTTGCGCTCGCGCACCCCTCGACTACCAGCCAACCCACATCCTCAACGTGATGGCGCTCGGCGTATTCGCCGAGAACCCAGTCATATCGTCGATAATGAGCGGGTTTTCCCGCTGCAAGCGGGGTCAAGATGTCCGCGACGAGGATGTCGGCACCCTTTTCCACGCCCGTCCACCCGTCATACAGGTCGTCCATGTGGACTGTGGGCGCGCCAAGCGGCGCGGCCAACTGGGCAGCAAGCGTGGTCTTTCCGGAGCCGGCGGGTCCGTCGATGCAGACGATCCGGGGGCCGCCCGCTGGTAGTGGCCATGCGTGCAGGCGCTCTAAGAGCTGAGACAAAATGGGTTCGGTGGTCGCCATGATCCCTTTGTAGTGCGTTTGAGGCTGCTATCGGTGCACCGCCACTGTAACAATGTCCTCAATGTGGGACAGGGATAGGTATGCAAGCAATGACACCGACTGACGACAAGCCATCGTCCTCAACGAAGTATGCGGAGTTCTTTCGCCTGCACGTACACGCGGTACATGCGTCCGCGAGCCGGCGCGTTGGCGTGCACGACGCGGACGACGTCACCTCGCAGGTGTTTGCAATCGCCTGGCAGAAGTCCGCACACGAGTTCGAGTTTGAGCGTGCCCGCGCCTGGCTCCTTGTGACTGTCGCACACGTCTGCCAGAACGTCGTGAGGTTCACCGCACGATCGGACCGCAAGGTCTTGATGTGGGCAAACGACAGGAGCATTAACGAGGTCAACGAGGTGAGTGGCCCAGAAGCACTCCTTCCCGAACACGACCCAATGTTTACGGAGGCGTGGAACATGCTCAACGGCCCCGACCAAGAAGTCCTCGCACTCGTGTACTGGGATGAACTCAGCTGCCCCAACGCCGCCGAAGCGCTCGGTATAGCCGAGGGTGCACTACGCACCCGGCTCACCCGGGCACGAGGGCGCTTCAAAGAGCTGCTCGAACGTGCTGAGGACACCATCTCCGCAACCCAATCCCCGCAGAACCACACCTTTGTCTCGGAGACCAAACCATGAAAACCGATCAGCAGACCGAGGACACCATCCGGAGCCACGCACCGGCCGCCACGCTCAGCGACGAGCACGTGGCGCAACTCCTACAGTCTGTCGACGAACTCGTTGTCAGCACGCCAGAACTGGCGGAAACGTCCGCCGAAGTCGAATCCACAGTCATCCCGCTTACCAAGCCAGTGGCGCCACGTAGCTTGCGCCGCACACTCCTCAGCGCTATCGGAATCGCAGCCTCTGTGAGCGTCCTGGCAGTCGGCGGGTTCGCCGCATCGGAGTACCTCACACCAGCACCAGCTTGGGCCGAAGGAAAGCCTCTTGACTCCGCACGCGCTGAAGTCTTCAAGGAAGTCTGCGCTGCAAACACATTCCGCTTTGACGACGCGGGAAACGAGCTACCCCCACATCCTGCGGAGTTGAGGTTCGCCGAGTACAGGGGTGACCAGAGCGCCATCTGGTACGAGTTTGAGGATGGAAACTACGGCGCGTGCCTCGTCTACTCGGATACGGCAGTGGTCATCAGTTCGACCGTCTGGACTGCGAAAGATGCAGAGCCGGACCTGTCCTTCTCCAAAGCCCCGATGGCATCAATAGGAATCAGACACGGCTCTGATGGCAGCCTATTCGGCGAGTACACCTCATTTGCTCGGATTGACCCCAAGTACAAGCACTACGTTGCTGAGTTCCCCAACGGCTCAATCACCCGCGGCGAGATCAACGACGGCTTCTACTTCATGATGAATCGGTGGGCCGTCAAGGCAGGCGAGAACCCCAAGCTCATCACAGAGAACTTCGCTCCAGTCACGGTCACCTTCTACACAGAGGATGGGACCGAAAAGGTCATCCACCCACATGAAATGGACTACGGCTTCGGCGATTCACCATCCGACGCCGACGCAACCTCGGGACTGATTACGGTCGACTAGCCGCTCTCCAGTCCCCAACAGGATGGCCCCCAGGGTACGCATCAACTCTGGGGGCTTCTGTTGGGGGGCTCGAGGTGCACAAGAGAAGGGGCCATGCGCGTGTGCGCATGGCCCCTTTCTATTCCGCGATACGGAGAGGCACTACGGGTTGATCAACTGGCCCGTGTTGACTGTCAGCGGAACCGTGCGGTTCACGCCGTAGTCCCACGCGAACATGGTGATCTGTCCTGGCAGCTGGCTGTCAGCCCCATTCACACGCTGCCATGCGGCAGTGAGTGCGCTAACGGGGACGCTGATTGTGTAGACGTTCGACCCCTTGGCCTTGGTGTACTTTGCGTCCGTGGTCAGAGTGCTTGCAAACGAACCAACGGTTGCGTCCTCGTGGAATGAGAGTCCCGCAAGGAAGGTGTCATCCTTGATCGCGAGCGTCAGCGCACGGTCCGCACCCGTCCCAGTGACCGTGGCGCCCGCGAGCGCAGGTGCCGTCAGGTCAACGGAAATTGGGAACGATTGCGAGTGGGTCGTTGCGCCTGGCCCAGATGTCTTCGCGGTCTGCACGAGTCGGTACTGTCCGGCCTTGAGCGCGTTGCCCTTTGAGTCGTACGCGCTAAATAGTGGCATTGACTCGAAGTTGTCCTCGGCGGACGTGATGAATCCTGCGTTGGAGAAGTAGTAGCTCTTAGGAACCCGGAGGTAGGTGTGGCTGGCCACAGACTTGCCACCGCGAGCGGATTCGAGCGAGTACTTGAGTGACTCTGCGTTACGCACCATGCCCGTGTAGGTCATGAACTGGCTCGGCTCTCCCCCAGCCTCGGCCGCGGACACAACGTACCTGTCCGTCTTGATGGTCTCCGCGGGGTTACCGAACGCGTTGTTGATGCCGTTCGGGTCAAGTGGGTTGACGCCAAGGATCGTGCCAAACGTGGTGTTGTACAGGAACGTTCCGGAGATGTGCTCCTGTTCGGATGCAAGGTTTGCGTCGAAGACGGGCGCCTTGGACCAGTCACCGTAGAACCCTAGGAATGGGATTCCAAGGGTTGGCGCGTCTTCCGATACGAGACGAACAAACCCATCGATGTAGGTTCCGTTGACGGCTTGCTTCACCGCGTTCGCGAACCGCTTGTCCGTCTTGATGGATACGGTCACGGTTGCGCTCTTGCCTGCCGGAATGGTCAGGACACCCTTGCGGACGTTCTTGCCGTCAAAGGAGACGGAGATTCCCTTTCCGGTGTAGTCGGTCGACTCTTCAAGGAATAGGCCGCCGCTGATCGTGTCGGACAGCGCCGTCGCGTCAAGCTTGTACGTCTGGGACTCCTTGCCAAAGTTCTTGGCTACGAACTTGAAGGAGTAGGACCCCCGCTTTGACTCTCCCAGCGATGCAGTGGGCCGCGTTGGGTCTGCCGCACCCTTGACCGCGAGCGATACCATAGTGCGTTGCGCGCCGGGCACGGAGGTCAGGCCTGCACCCTGCTTGCGCGGGGTGTAGTAGGTCTTGCCGGCCGAGTCCGGGTTCACCAGCGGGGTCGCCGTGTTCACAATGAGAGTCTGTGCGAGGTCACCGGCCTGCACAGAGCTGAGGTTTCCGTAGACGTCCGGGTTGTTCAGGATGTGCTCCTTGACGTTCCCAGGATTCCGGCCACCTGTGGTGCGGCCATGGAAGTACCCGACATCCAGTCGTACCCGCCTGGGACGGCCGAGTAGATGTTTCCGCCCGGCGCTGCAACGTCTGGCTTAAGCTGCAGTTCAGGTGTTACTCCCATAGACGAGAATGCCGAGGCGCGGAAGTTCTGGTCCGGTGCATCCACGTAGGTGGACGACACGCTCAGGGTCTTCGTAGTCGCCGCGGCGAGCGCCGCCCCCATTGCCTTGGTGATGACTGCAACCGGCATGGTCGCGTAGTCGATCGCAGGGTTCAGGAACTCGTTGGACTCGACATTGTCCGCGATGAGCACCGCGGCCGGACCGAACGTTGCCGCGTTGTTCACCTTGTCCTGGAAGGACAGCTCACCGCGGTTGATGATCAGGATTGTGTTGGCGCGCTGGTCGGCCGGAACCGTGGACATGGCCTCTGCAATATCCGTCGGCTTGCCAAGTCCAGCGACCACATACGCGTGATCGCCTTCTTGGAGCTCCGTGAACGCAGGGATGGAGTTGTCTGCCGAGGTGATGGCCTTGAAATAGGCCTTGTCCCCGTTACCGCCAAGCAGGTAGGGCCGAGCGAGTGCGTTGTTGATCGAGGCGATCGAGAGGTTCGGGCTGTAGGTCGATGGTGACCCCACAATTCCGTAGTCCGGGTCGGTCACGTATGGCAGGTTCTTGCCGCTCGTGTTGTTCACCGCTGCCTGTTGGGAGTTTCCTGCTGAAACGGACAGGACAACTCCAGCTTGGCGGAGCTGTTCAAAGATCGATCCGTAGAGCGACTGGCTCGAGTCAGTGAAGCCTGCGGATGATCCGAGTGACATGTTGATGACGTCGGGCTTGATCTTCATGGCGTCATCGAGCGCTGCCAGAATCCATGAGTCCGCGGCGAACTCGTCGGTGTCGCTGAAGACCTTTTGGACCATGACCTGCGCGTTTGGAGCGGCTCCGCGGATAGTCTCGCCACCATTGGCGGCTGCGATGCCCGCCACGTGGGTTCCGTGGTCGAGGTCAGCGCCCTCGGTGGGGTTCACGTTGTTGTCGTTGTCCGCGTAGTCGTACGCAAACGGAACCTTGTTGTTAACGAACGTTCCACTCGCCCCCTGCCCCAACTGCGCGCGCAGGGCATCGATCTGAGCTTCGGTGTACCGGATCTTGGAAGTGTCGAGAGTGTCAACGAAGCCCTCATGTGTGGTTTCAAGCCCCGTGTCGATGATGGAGATGAGCATGCCGTCGCCCTTTTCCAGCGACTGCTCGACCCCCGTCATGACGAGCGAGGACTCGTTCTTGAGCTCGTACCCCTCGGTGTCGAGCGGGGTGGTAGGGATGGTCGTGGGGATCTCGTAGCGCTGTTCCACAAACGAGGTTGCAACCCCGCTGGACTCGGCGGCGATCTCCTGGCCGAACCGCGGCATCTCGATGGCGACGCCGTGGAATGCGTTCTCGTAGGTCTGGACTACCTTAATCGCCTTGGTGCTCAGCCCCTTTGCCTTTGCGGACGCTTTGATATCCGCAATGATCGCATCAGTGACACTGTCCCGTTGCGCGGCGCTTAGCGTGTCATCGAGCTGGACGATTGTCACGACCTGCTCGTTGGGGTCTTGGACTGCGAGCTCGGACGTCCGATCCTTGCCCTTGGATGTGGACTTCTTGGCTGATGACTGCGCGGACTTGCCATCAACCGGCGCGAGGAGCGTCGCGGTGTCTGTGGTGGTTTCGGAACCCTCTACCACGAGCTTGTCGCCCTTCGCCTGTGAAGGGAGTGCCGTGAACAGTACGCCCGTGGCTGCGCAGCCTAGGACGAGGGTGGATGTAGTAGTTGCCGCAAGGAATTTGCGGTATGCCTGTGCCCGCCTGCGTGCGGGCGGGCGCTCGAAGCGCTCACCTTGTTGGGTCATAGGGAGAAACTACTCTCCTGTTAGGCATTTCAACGCGACAGAGTGGTGGGGACTTCTCCCACACACCCGGTGTGGCGCAGACTACATTTCGCCCGTACCATCCTCGACACTTGGGCTCGCCAACCAGAGGGTTTCTCGCAGAGACAAACGGCGCCAGGTAGGGGCAAAGCCTCCTACCTGGCGCCGTGGGAATCGAGCGACCTAGTTAGCCATTGACCCAGTATCGGTACTCAGCAACCTGCACCTGTGCTTCCGCGAGCTGCTCTGCGACACGCTCGGGCGCGGTTCCACCCACAGCATTGCGGGAAGCAAGCGAACCCTCGACTGAGAGGACCGAGCGGACCCCCGGCGTCAGGTGTTCCGAGATCTCGGCCATATCGCCGTCTGTCAGGTCCCACAGCTCGATGCCGCGCTCCTCGCAGACACGAACACAGGAACCGGCGACCTCGTGGGCTACCCGGAACGGGACCCCCTCACGGACGAGCCACTCGGCGATGTCCGTGGCCAGGGAGAAGCCCTGCGGCGCAAGTGACGCCATACGCTCGGTATCGAACGTCATGGTCGCTACCATCCCCGCGAATGCGGGGAGCAGAACTGAGAGCGTGTCGATCTGGTCGAACACGGGCTCCTTGTCCTCCTGTAGGTCACGGTTGTACGCGAGAGGAAGGCCCTTAAGGGTGGTGAGCAGGCCAGTGAGGTCACCGATGATGCGCCCGGCCTTGCCGCGTGCAAGCTCGGCGATGTCCGGGTTCTTTTTCTGCGGCATGATCGAGGAACCTGTGGAGAATGCGTCGTCCAGGCGGACAAAGCCGAACTCCTTGGTGTTCCAGATGATGATCTCCTCCGAGATCCGCGACAGGTTGATCGCGAGCATCGAGGCGACCCAAGCGAACTCAGCCACAACGTCACGCGAGGCAGTGCCGTCGATCGAGTTCTCCACGGGGCCGTCAAACCCGAGGTCCGCTGCCACCGCCGCAGGGTCTAGGCCAAGAGACGAACCCGCGAGCGCACCAGATCCGTACGGCGACTTGGCGGCGCGCACGTCCCAGTCGATGAACCGGTCGACATCCCGAAGGAGCGGCCAGGTGTGCGCGAGCAGGTGGTGCGCAAGCAGAACAGGCTGGGCATGCTGCAGGTGCGTGCGACCGGGCATCGGCGCATTCGGGTGGGCTGAGGCCTGGGCGATGAGTGCATCTGCTACGTCAAGGACGAGCGAGCCGATCTCCTTGGCCTGCTCACGCAGGTACATTCGCACAAGAGTGGCGATCTGGTCGTTACGTGAGCGTCCTGCGCGGAGTTTGCCGCCCAGTTCTGCGCCCGCGCGCTCGATCAGTCCACGCTCCAGTGCGGTGTGGACATCCTCGTCGTCCTCGGCTGCCACGAAGGCGCCGGACTCTACGTCTGCAAGGAGCTGCTCGAGAGCGGCTTCCATGCCCTCGAGTTCCTCGTCCGTGAGCAGGTGCGCCTTGTGCAGGACGCGCGCGTGGGCCTTTGACCCCGCGATGTCCTGCCCGGCGAGGCGCCAGTCAAAGTGTGTGGACTTGGACAGTGCAGCCAGCGCGTCCGCGGGGCCTCCAGCGAACCGTCCGCCCCACAGGGAGACACGTGCGCTAGATGCGCCGACGGCGGCCGAGGACTGAGCCTCGGCCGCCTGAGCGTCATCTGGCTGCGAAGGGGAAACTTCGCGGTCAGTCATGAATAATCACTTCTCCGTGTTCAGGGTGAATCCGGACAGGTCCACGCCGTTGCCGAACTTCACGTCACGGGCAGCCGAGAGCTTGGCCTGCAGGCCGTAGATCTCGATGAAGCCGCGCGCCTGGCTCTGGTCGAAGGAGTCGCCCTCATCGTAGGTGGCGAGGTTGAAGTCGTACAGCGACGACTCGGACTTGCGTCCGGTAACAGTTGCGCGACCACCGTGCAGGGTCATGCGGATGTCGCCGGTAACGTAGCGCTGGGTGTCAGTAATAAAGGTGTCGAGTGAGCGCTTGAGCGGCGAGAACCACATGCCGTCGTATACGAGCTCTGTCCAGCGCTGCTCGACCTGGCGCTTGAAGCGGGCCTGCTCGCGCTCAAGGGTCACGTTTTCGAGTTCCTGGTGCGCGGCAATGAGCGCGATTGCGCCAGGCGCCTCGTAGATCTCGCGGGACTTGATGCCAACGAGGCGGTCCTCGACGATGTCGATGCGGCCGATGCCCTGGGCGCCGGCCCGGCGGTTCATCTCCTGGATCGCTTGAAGCGGGGTTACGGCAACGCCGTCGATTGCTACTGGGACACCGGCGTTGAACGTGATGACAACCTCGTCAGCAACCGGCGGGAAGGCAGGATCGTCGGTGTAGTTGTAGACGTCCTTGGTTGGGCCATTCCAGATGTCCTCGAGGAAGCCCGTCTCCACTGCGCGTCCCCACACGTTCTGGTCAATCGAGAATGGGTTGTGCTTGGTGGTCTCAATAGGCAGGTTGTGCTTCTCCGCGTAGGCGATTGCCTTCTCACGAGTGAGCGCGAGGTCACGAACTGGTGCGAGGCACTTGAGGTCTGGTGCAAGCGAGGTGATACCCACCTCAAAGCGGACCTGGTCGTTGCCCTTACCTGTGCAGCCGTGCGCAACAGTGGTCGCGCCAAACTGGCGAGCAGCGCGCACGAGGTGCTTGACGATGGTTGGGCGCGACAGCGCGGAAACCAGCGGGTAGCGGTCAAGGTACAGACCGTTTGCCTGGAGTGCTGGCATGCAGTACTCCGTTGCGAACTCCTCGCGGGCGTCGGCGATGTAAGCCTCCACCGCACCGCAGTCGAGCGCACGCTGGCGGATGACCTCGAGGTCTTCGCCGCCCTGTCCTACGTCAACGGCAACCGCGATGACCTCTGCACCGGTTGCCTCACCGATCCAACCGATAGCAACTGAGGTATCCAAACCACCGGAATATGCGAGTACTACGCGTTCTGTCATGACCCTACTTCTCTTTCTTACGTACGTTTCCGCGTTGATCTTCTCATCATCGCGGCGACAGTTGTGTTTTAGTCCGTGAGGCCTTCGCTCGCCATGGTGACGAAGCGTTCGGCCAGTTCTTTTCCGCTCGAGGATTCGCGGGCGATCACCAGTACGGTGTCGTCTCCCGCGATCGTTCCCATGACACCCTGGACCCCAGCGGTGTCAATCATGGAAGCCAAGTACTGTGCGGCCCCAGGTGGGGTACGCAGCACGGCAAAGTTGTGCGAGCTCTCGGCGGAGATGAGCATCTCCGCGAGCAGACGAGCGAGGCGAGTAATGGAGACCTCGGACTCTCGAGCCTTTCGCGTCTGGTCCGCACCATCCTGCGCAACCGTGTAGACGAGCCCACCAAAATCGTCGCGAGTCTTCTCGGCACGCAGTTCAATCAGGTCACGCGACAGCGTGGCCTGCGTGACGTAGAGCCCGTCCTCCGCGAGCGCCTTGGCCAACTCCGCCTGGGAGTGGACCGACTGCGACCCGAGGATCGAAACGATGCGCGCGTGGCGCGCGGCCTTTGTTGCCGGAACGGATCCGGGCGCTGGAGCGCTCATGAGTTTTCCACCAACCAGGCCATCAGGGCCTTCTGTGCGTGCAGGCGGTTTTCCGCCTCATCCCATACGGCAGACTGCGGGCCGTCAATGACATCTGCTGTAACTTCCTTGCCACGGTAGGCGGGCAGGCAGTGCAGGAAGATCGAGCCCTCGGCGGTGATCGCCATGGCCTCGGCGTTGACCTGGAATGGGACAAATGGGAGCGAACGCTCCTCAGCAGACGACTCATCCCCCATGGAGACCCAGGTGTCCGTTGTGATGACATCGGAGCCACGCAGCGCCTCGGCTGGGTCAGTGGTTACTAGGACCGAGCCGCCTGTGGCAGTCGCGATCTCGGACGCGTCCTTGACCACCTGCGGGTCGGGAAGGAACCCTTCTGGTGCGCCGATGCGCACGTGCATGCCGGCGGTGGCGCCGCCGAGCAGGTACGAATGCGCCATGTTGTTCGCGCCGTCCCCAACGTAGGTGAGCGTCAGCCCGGCGAGCTTGTCCACACCGCCCTTGTGCTGTGCCACGGTCAGGAGGTCCGCAAGGATCTGGCAGGGGTGGAACTCGTCGGTCAGGGAGTTGATCACGGGGACGGTCGCGTAGGCGGCCATCTTTTCCACGTTTTCCTGCCCGAACGTCCGCCACACAATGGTGGAAGCCTGACGGGTCAGAACACGTGCTGTGTCCTCGATGGGCTCGCCGCGCCCTAGCTGGGAGCCGGCGGCATCGATGACGAGCGGGTAGCCGCCCATCTCGGCAACACCGGTAGAGAAGGACACGCGGGTGCGAGTCGATGGCTTGTCAAAGATGATCGCGACTGCCTGGGGGCCTTCGAACGTGCGGCGCGCGAACCTGTTTGCCGCGAACTCGAGACCGAGTTCGAGGACTTCCTTCTGTTCTGCCGGAGACAGATCATCGTCTCGCAAGAAATGGCGGGTCAACTAGGTCTCCTCTAGAGTTCGTCCGCGGTGCGCGGCAGGCTGGACAAAAATTCAACAAACGGTTCGAGCTGGGCGCTCGTGATGATCAGAGGTGGAGCCAACCGGATTGCCTGAGGATTCACGGCGTTGACGATGAATCCGGCGTCCAGTGCCCTGGCCGCGATTTTCGACGAGTGTTCCCCAGTGAGCTGGATCGCGATCAGTAGGCCCTGACCACGCACGCCCGCGATGAGTGGGTGGTGCAGTTCCGCGATGTCCGTGCGGAGCTGCTCCCCTACTGCGTTGACGTTGTCCAGGACCTCGTCCCGGTCAATCACGGTGAGGGTGGTGAGGGCGGCTGCCGCCGCTACGGGGTTTCCGCCGAACGTCGTGCCGTGCTGGCCGCGGCCAAGCAGGGTCGCGGCGTGGGTTCCGAAGGCCACGACCGCACCGATGGGGATGCCCCCGCCGAGCCCCTTAGCCAGGGACATGACATCCGGGACCACACCCTCACCGATGGTTGGCACCTGGTGTGCGAACCAAGCACCTGTCCTTCCCACGCCGGTTTGCACCTCGTCTAGCGCGAGAAGAGCTCCGTGTTCCCGGGTGAGTTCGCGTGCTCGGGTCAGGTATCCAACGGGAAGCGGGCGCACTCCAGCCTCGCCCTGGAGCGGCTCGATGAAGAGTGCTGCAACGTCCTCGCCGTTGGTGGCGAATGCCTGCTCGAGTGCCTCGAGGTCCCCGAATGGGAGCCATTCGACGCCCGCGGGGAGCGGCTCGAACGGCTCGCGATAGGCGGCCTTGTGCGTAAGCGCAAGGGCGCCCATGGTCCGGCCGTGGAACGCACCCTCGAGCGCGAGAATGCGGCGGCGGCCCGTACGGCGCGCCATCTTGAACAGCGCTTCGTTGGCCTCGGTACCTGAGTTGGCAAAGAAGACCCTGGATCCCTCCGGCGCTCCGGCCAGATTGAGAAGCGTTTCCGCGAGCGCGATCTGGGTGGGGCTGCCAAAGAAGTTCGACACATGTCCGAGCGTCCCCAACTGCGCGCTAATCGCGGCGGTCAGGGTTGGGTGAGCATGACCCAGTGCATTCACTGCAATCCCCGCGAGCAGGTCCAGGTAACGCTTCCCATCTGCGTCCCACACGTACACGCCTTCGCCGCGTACGAGCACGCGCTGCGGCGTGCCAAACGTGTCCATGACGGAGTGCGAGTAGCGGTCGGTCCAGGACTGGGACGAGGTTGCCGCGAGGTCGGAGTTCGCCCCGGCCAGCGCCGCTGCGTTTGGGTCGGTTGGGGTTGGTGGTGTGTGCTCGGTCATTGTGCGTCCTTGGTGCCAGCGTCGGTGTGTAGAGCGGTTGGCGCAACGTCTGATGGAGAGGAGTCGCCATGGACCGTGGCCGTTGGGACGACCATGGTTCCGATTCCCTTGGAGGTGAAAACCTCCATGAGAACCGAGTGGGCGACGCGGCCGTCAATCACGTGAGCCTCGCTGATGCCGCCCTCTACCGCCCGCAGGCAGGCCTCCATCTTGGGGACCATCCCGGATTCGAGCGAGGGCAGAAGCTTCGCGAGCTGAGAAGCCTCGATCTGGGAAACGAGCGATCCCTTGTCTGGCCAGTTCGTGTACAGGCCCTCGACATCCGTCAGCACGATGAGCTTGCGAGCGCCGAGAGCGACTGCGAGCGCCGAGGCGGCGGTGTCTGCATTGATGTTGAGCACGGTTGTGGGGTCGTCGATGTCCGGGGCCACTGTGGAGACCACGGGAATTCGGCCAGAGTCGAGCAGGTCGGACACCGCCTGAGGGTTGACCTTGACCACGTCGCCGACGAGCCCGACGTCCACAGACTCTCCGTTGACGGTTGCCGTGCGGCGCTGCGCCTAGAAGAGCCCGCCGTCCTCTCCGGACAGCCCCACGGCGTAGGGGCCGTGGGCGTTGAGCAGTCCCACGAGCTCGCGCGACACCTTGCCGGTCAGCACCATGCGCACAACGTCCATGGCCTCGGGGGTGGTCACGCGGAATCCACCGCGGAACTCGCTTTCAATTCCAAGCCGGGCCAGCATGGAGGAGATCTGCGGGCCACCGCCGTGGACCACAACGGGGCGCAGTCCGACGTGGCGCAGGAACACCATGTCCTGCGCGAACGCAGCCTTGAGTTCCTCATCAATCATGGCGTTTCCGCCATACTTGACCACCACGAGAGCACCCTTGAACTTTTGGAGCCATGGGAGGGCCTCGAGAAGGACCTCAGCCTTGTGGATCGGCGTGAGCTCGGCGAGCATGTCGTGCTGCTCGGATTGGACTTGGTTCTGTGCGGGTTGAGTTGAGGTCATGATGAGTACGCGCTGTTCTCGTGGACGTAGTCGTGGGTCAGGTCGTTCGTCCAGATGGTCGCGGTCTCGGTTCCAGCGTGCAGGTCGATGTCCACCGTCACCTCGCGAGCGGAAGCCAGATCCACGAGCTTGCGGTCCGCCCCGACTCCCCCGGCACGGCAGATCTGCACGCCGTTGATGGAGACGTCGAGTTGGTCGGCGTCGAAGGGTGCAACATCCTCTGGCACAGTTCCCACTGCGGAGAGCACGCGCCCCCAGTTGGGGTCGTTGCCAAACACGGCAGCCTTGAAGAGGTTCGATCGGGTCACGGCACGGGCGACGGCCACTGCCGCGTCCTCGCTCGTCGCGTTGACCACGGTCACCGCAATGTCGTGCGTGGCACCTTCGGCGTCCGCCACGAGCTGGCGGGCCAGGCTCGCGCAGACCTGGGTCAGGGCATCCGTGAACTCCTGCGCAGGCACGGCGACCTCTGAAGCGCCCGAGGCGAGCAGCGTGACGGTGTCATTCGTGGACATGCACCCGTCCGAGTCCACGCGGTCAAAGGTGACGCGGGTTGCCGCACGCAGCGCTTGGTCTGCGGTGGCTGAGTCGATGACTGCGTCCGTGGTGATGACGCACAGCATCGTGGCGAGGCCCGGCGCGAGCATGCCTGCGCCCTTGGCCATTCCACCGATCGACCAACCGTCGCCCTCAAATGTTGCGGTCTTCGCCACGGTGTCCGTGGTCATGATCGCCTCGGCCGCGGCCACGCCGCCGTCCACTGACAGGCCCTCCACGGTCGCATCGACTCCCGCGAGGAGCTTGTCCATGGGGAGCAACTCGCCGATCAGGCCTGTCGAGCACACGATGACGTCTTGGGCGGAGAATTCGAGCTTCTCGGCCACGTACTCCGCCGTTTTGTGTGTGTCGGCAAAACCCTGCGCGCCGGTACACGCGTTTGCGCCACCGGAGTTCAGGATGACTGCACGCGCGCGGCCGTCCGAGATTGCCTGGCGCGACCACGCCACAGGAGCGGCATGCACGCGATTGGACGTGAGGACTGCTGCCGCAACGTCGAGTGGGCCGTCATTGATGACGAGGGCGACGTCCTTGTTTCCCGAGGACTTGATCCCCGCGACGACGCCTGCCGCCCGGAATCCTGCTGGTGTGGTGACGCTCATGGTGCTACTCCCTGCACGCTCAGCCCGAGGTTCTCCTCGAGCCCGAGCGCAATGTTCATGGATTGGATGGCCGCTCCAGCCGTTCCCTTAACGAGGTTGTCGATTGCCGCGACCGCCACGATGCGCTGCGCCTTGGCGTCCCATGCAACCTGGATGAGAGCCGTGTTCGCGCCGACCACGCTGGCGGTGGTAGGCCACACGCCCTGCGGGAGCACGTGGACGAACTGTTCGCCCTCGTATGCGGCGCTCCACACCTGGTGCAGCTGTTCCGTGGTGGGCACGGGCGCTCCGGGGGCAAGCTTGGCCGTGATGGTTGCGAGAATCCCGCGGGACATTGGAACCAGGACGGGAGTGAAGGAGATTGAGAAGTCATCCGCTCCGGCGTGGCGTAGGTTCTGGCCAATCTCTGGGATATGCCGGTGGGTGCCGCCCACAGCGTAGGGCTGCGCGTTGCCGAGAGCCTCCGCGGCGAGCAGGTGCGGCTTGAGCGCCTTACCCGCGCCCGAGTAGCCCACAGCCAGCATTGAGACGATGTCCACCGCGCTCGCGAGACCCGCGCTGATGCCCGGAGCGAGCCCGAGGGTCACGGCGGTGACATTGCAGCCCGGGACGGCAATCCGGGTTGCGGCCGCCAGATTGGCGCGCTGCTTTGCAGCACTGTTTCCCTTTTCGACGATTAACTCGGGCATGCCGTACGTCCACGTTCCGGCGTGGGGGCTTCCGTAATACTCTTCCCAGTCCCCGGCGTCCTCGAGCCTGTGGTCCGCTCCGAGATCGATTACGAGGGTTTCGGCCGGAAGTTGTGCAGCGATCTGGCCGCTTGCTCCGTGGGGCAGGGCGAGGATGACAACGTCATGGCCTGCGAGATTCTCAGCGGTGGTAGCCACGAGGCGTCGGTCGGCGAGAGTGCGAATATGCGGCTGGTGCTCCGAAAGCAACGTACCTGCACTGCTGTGCGCCGTGAGGGCGCCTATCTCTACGCCAGGATGATCGGCGAGGATACGCAGGGTTTCTCCACCCGCATATCCACTCGCTCCCGCGACTGCAACTTTGACTACCATGTGCATAACAATACACCGCACTGTAAAAAAATACAGTCGTGTCTCACATCGAGACACGGTCATTCTTCGGGACAGAACTCGCGCATGCCTCAGCGCTTTCATCGGCCCTCCAATGAGCATACGGTAGGACTATGACCAAGGACACGTCAGCAGCAAGAATCGTCGTCAACGCCCCGGGCGATTACACGACCGTGCAGGTCGAGCGCTTTGATCCACCCACACCGGGCCCGGGAGAACTCCTCGTGCGGGTCGCTGCGGCGGGCGTGAACTTCATCGACATGTACCGCCGTGCAGGTGTGTACAAGGTGCCCTACCCTCACGTACTTGGCAGCGAGGGTTCAGGAACTGTCCTTGCGGTGGGCGAGGAAACATCCGGATTCACTGCGGGAGACCAGATTTCGTGGGACGCCGCTCCCGGATCATACGCAACCCATGCGATCGTGCCCGCCTCAAACGCCGTCCTCGTCCCAGCGGGAGTAGACCTTACGACCGCAGCGGCCGTGCGGCTTCAGGGCCTGACCGCGCACTACCTCGCAACCTCCAGCTTCCGAATCTCGCCAGGCGACATCGCCCTCATCCATGCCGGTGCAGGCGGCGTCGGCCTCCTGCTCACCCAGATCGCGGTCGCGCTGGGCGCCAGGGTGATTACCACAGTGTCCACTCGGGACAAGGCCGAGCTCTCGCTCGCTGCCGGGGCGTCCCGGGCGATTCTGTACTCCGAGATGGAAGACATCACCACGCAGCTCCCGCCAGAGGTACGCGCTGCAGCGAGAGAGTTGCGCAGCCACACCGAGCACCACGTTGGCGATGGTCGGGGCGACGGAGTCGATGTGGTCTACGACGGGGTGGGCAAGACAACCTTCGACGCCTCGCTCGCGAGCCTACGGATCCGCGGCACCCTTGTCCTCTTCGGCGGCTCATCCGGTCAGGTTCCCCCGTTCGATCTGCAACAGCTCAACGCGCACGGCTCGCTCACCGTCACACGCCCCACGCTTGCGCACTTCGTGCTGACCCGGCGTGAACTTGAGTCCCGGATGAATGACCTGCATACGTGGATTACCCAGGGCACGCTTACCGTGTCCGTGGGAGCGACATACCCGCTCGAGCAGGCCGGCGAGGCGCACCACGCGGTTGAGGGGCGCAAGACCACGGGCAAGGTGCTTCTCATCCCATCGACTGCTTCGTAACGCCATCGCACTCCACCCTCACATAGGTAATCTGGGTTCATGAGCAATCACGACAGCGTGCATAACCCCTACACAGACGGCAATTCGAGCAGAGCAGGACGCCTCGTGACGGCGCTCATGGTCGTGTTCGCAATGCTCCTCGCAGGCTACTATGCGCAGCGCGGGTACGAGGATGCCCAAAGAGACTGTGAGCTGCGGGCGATTCACTCCGCCGACCCCAACGCGACCGCTTCGTTTTCTTTGACCTGGTCGCCACCCTTCGCCACGTGCACGATCGTAGGCAGCGACAACCAAGAGGCGTAGAGAGCCATGCACGGAACACGTACGCGACCTCGCACATTGACCACGCAAACTCGGTCTTTTGAGTCCCAACCTGAGGCCGCCACAGTACCGCTCAGCAGGAGTTTTCGGGGGCGATCGCGCAGCATAGCGCTCTCCGCGGGACTGAGCGCTCTCCTCCTCGCGTCGTGCTCACCTACTCAAACCCCGTCACCCACCCAGGGCCCCACCGCTACCACCGCATCTGACTCCCCTTCCGCCACGACTAGCCCGAGTGCGACGACCGAGCCATCGACCGCCTCCGTGACACCAACGCAGACGTTGTCCACTGCTCCAGCAGCACCCGTCACCAAGTCCGAACTGAAAGTGGCGCTCGGGAAGGTGTTCATGCTCGGGGTACCTGCCACAGGCGCGAGCTCCGCCGACCTGCAGATCTTGTCCGACCACAAGGTCGCCAACGTGTTCCTCCGCGGCCGCTCAAAGGCCAGCGTCAGCGCAACCAAGAAGGTGACGGACAAGATCCGCGGCACGCTGTCCAAGACCACAGACTCCAAGAAGGTCATTGTTGCAACGGACCAGGAGGGCGGCTACGTCCAAGTTCTCCAGGGGACGGGATTCAGCACGATCCCAACTGCACTTAAGCAGGGGAAGCTCAGCAACAAGGACCTCCAGTCATCCGCCCGAAAGTGGGGTGGGCAACTCTACGAGGCGGGAGTCAACCTTAACCTCGCTCCCGTAGGAGACACCGTCAAGAGCGCGGCAACCGCTCGATCCAACGATCCGATCGGGTACTTTTCGCGACAGTTCGGCTACGATCCCACCCTGATCAGCGCCAAGACTGGAGCATTCTCCGCCGGCATGAACTCCGCCGGGGTGGACGTCACCATAAAGCACTTCCCCGGGCTCGGTTACGTCACAGCCAACACAGACACGACCGCACACGTCAAAGACTCCACCACGACCACCACGAGTAAGTCCCTCCGCCCCTTCGCCGACGCCATCACCCGCGGAGAGCGCTGGGTCATGGTCTCGAGCGCGATCTACACCAAGATCGACTCCAAGCACATCGCGGCCTTCTCCCCCAAAATCCTTAAAAACCTGCTTCGCGACGATCTTGGTTTCGCCGGGATCATCCTGTCCGATGATCTGTGCGCAGCCAAGTCGGTGTCTGCGTACAGCATGACCGAACGCACCACAAAATTCTTCAAAGCAGGCGGCACGATGTACCTGTGCGTCGACGCCGCGCAAGGCGCCAAAGCAATGAACGCGCTGTACAAAGTGGCACTGAACGACCAGAGTCTCGCGCGTCTCATCGTAGACGCGGCCACAATCGTCGACAAGACGAAACTGCCCACTCCGGCGGGCAGCTGACGTAGGCACCACCACCAGAAACGGCTGCGGCCCGACCCCCATCGGGGTTCGGGCCGCAGCCGTCAGCGGGTCGCCTCACTAGGAGCGAAGCTCCGCGCCAACGCGGGCTGCCGCCTCAGCGACAGCTGCCGCACGGATCGCGGCCGTGTCGGCAGCGGTCAGCGTCCGATCAGCGGACCTTAGGCGCAGCGAGAACGCGAGCGACTTCTTGCCCTCGCCCACCTGTTCTCCCTCAAAAACGTCGAACAGCGAGAGTTCCTCGAGTTCCTCACCGGCACCGGCAACCACTGCGTCGTATACGTCCTGCACGAGCACGTTCTTGTCCACAACGAGCGCGAGGTCCTCCTTGGCGAGCGGGAAGGTCGAAACGGGGTGAGCCTGGTAAGCCTCTCCCGTCAGCGAGTCCACGAGCGCGTCAAAGTTGATCTCAAAAGCGACAGCCCTTGCAGGAAGGACTAGTGCTTCAACGACCTTAGGGTGTAGTTCTCCCGCGTGCCCCACAATGGTTCCGTCAGCAAGCTCGAAGCGTGCGCAACGGCCCGGGTGGAACGGCATGAACTCGGTATCCGCAACTCGCGAAAGCTCGACACCCACACGCGCGGCGATGAGTTCCACTGCGGCGATTGCGTCGGTCCAGGACGCGTCGCGGCCCTTACCCCACCAACCCGACCGTGCAAACTCGCCGGCCATGACGCCAGCAAAGTGGCGTGGCTGAGCAGGAACGCCGGCGTGAAGCGCAGCAAGTTCCTCAGCGCTTGGCTTGACGGCCGGTGGCAGCTGAGGAGCGACCGGCGCGTCCACGGTTGGGCGGGTCACGAGGCCTTGCTCGAACAGCGCAATGTCCGTGTTGCCACGGGCCACGTTGCGGCGTGCGGCATCGAGGAGCGAGATCAGCAGGTTCGTGCGCATGAGTGGCTTGTCGCCCTGAAGCGGGTTCAGGAGCGTCAGGCTCACGCGGCGCGAATCGTCTGCTGGGATCGCAAGCTCGTCGTACTGAGCCTGGCTCACGAACGGGTACGTCAGGACTTCTACGAGGCCCGACTCGGCCAACGCGCGGGAAGCCGAGCGGCGGGCTCGCTGCGAGGCCGTGAGGCCTCGTCCAGCTGGTGCGATCGGGAGAATCGATGGGATCTGGTCATAGCCAACAAGGCGCGCGACCTCCTCCACGAGTTCTGCCGCCCCCGTCAGGTCGGGACGCCACGATGGTGCCACGACATCGACGATGGTCGAGTTTTCGATCGGAGTGACAACGCAGCCGATCTCGCGCAGGGTGTCGATGACCTGCTGGTCGGTGTAAGGAACTCCGCATAGGCGCTCTGGGTCGCGCAACGAGAATTTGATGGCCTGGTTTGGCGTGGTGTTGTTGAGGTCAAAGACCTCGTCGCCAGCGGTTCCGCCACCGAACTCCACGAGAAGGTCGACCACGCGCTGTGCTGCCACGGGGGGAAGCTCTGGGTCGACCCCACGCTCAAAGCGCTTTGCAGCCTCAGACGGAAGCTTGTGCCGGCGAGCGGTACGGGCGATCGTCACTTGTTCGAAGTGTGCCGCCTCGACCAGGATGTCGGTCGTGGACTCGCTCACCTCTGTGTCGGCTCCGCCCATGACTCCTGCGAGCCCGAGGACACGCGAGCCGTCTGCGCCGTCAGTGATGAGAAGATCCTCGACGGACAGTTTGCGCTCTACGCCATCAAGCGTGGTGAGCTTCTCCCCCTCGGTGGCGCGGCGCACCACGATGGGAGCAGACAGTGTTGCTAGGTCGTAGGCGTGCAGAGGCTGACCGAGGTCGAGCATGACGTAGTTGGTGATGTCGACTGCGAGCGAGATCGAGCGCATACCCGCCTGCTCGAGCCTCTTGCTCATCCAACGAGGAGTTGGCGAAGCCGGGTTGACACCGCGTACCACGCGCGTGACAAACCGGTCGCAGCCGATCAGGCCGTGAATTGGTGCCTCGTCCCTGACCTCAACCGCAAAGCCGTTCTCACTGGCTGCGGGCAGGTCCGATCGCAGACCCGGGTCAGTGAACGTGTTACCGGTGGAGTGCGAGTACTCGCGTGCAACTCCGCGCATCGAGAAGCAGTAGCCGCGGTCCGGGGTCACGTTGATCTCGAGAACGTCCTCGTCGAGGCCGAGCAACGGAAGTACGTCCTGCCCCACGGTCAGTTCGGACTCGTCAAACCCTTTACGGGTAAGGACGATGATGCCGTCGTGGTCGTCTCCGAGACCAAGCTCGCGCTCAGAGCAGATCATGCCGTCCGACACGTGGCCATAGGTCTTGCGCGAGGCAATCGGGAACGGTCCAGGCAGGACCGCGCCAGGGAGCGCGGCAACGATGAGGTCACCCTCTACGAAGTTGTGTGCGCCGCACACGATTCCGCGTGCAATAGTTGGGTTGCCGTCAGCGTCGAGGACATTGTGTTCCCCCACGTCGACCTGGCACCAGTTGATGACCTTGCCGTTCTTCTGCGGTTCCTTCACGAGCGAGAGAACCCTGCCGACCACGAGCGGTCCGGTGATCCCCGAAGAGTGAATCGCTTCCTCCTCGAGACCAACCTTGACCAGATCCGCCGCGAGCTGCTCAGCGTTCAGATCGGCCGGGGTCTCGACGTGCTCAGCGAGCCAAGGTAGTGCAATGTTTGGCATCAGATATCCATTCCGAATTGAGTCGAGAAGCGCACGTCGCCCTCAATGATGTCGTGCATGTCGGTGATTCCATGGCGCAGCATGAGGGTGCGCTCGAGGCCCATACCAAAGGCAAATCCCGTGTACTCCTCCGGGTCAATGCCGGCAGCCTTGAGGACGTTAGGGTTGACCATTCCGCAGCCACCCCACTCAATCCAGCCCGCGCCACCCTTCTTCTGTGGGAACCACAGATCCATCTCGGCGGATGGCTCGGTGAACGGGAAGAACGACGGGCGAATGCGAGTTTTAGCCTCGGGACCGAACATGGCCTTGGCAAAGTGATCCAGGGTGCCCAGCAGGTGGGCCATGGTCAGACCCTTGTCCACTGCGAGGCCCTCGACCTGGTGGAATACCGGCGTGTGCGTCGCGTCGAGCTCGTCGGTACGGAACGTCTTACCTGGGCAAGCAATGTACAGTGGCAGGTCGCGCTCAAGCAGTGCGCGTGCCTGGACCGGGGAGGTGTGCGTGCGCAGTACAAGACCGGATTCACCAGGCTCGGACTGGCCCTGCATACCCTGAACAAAGAACGTGTCCTGCATCTGGCGTGCGGGGTGGTCTGGACCAAAGTTCAGAGCGTCAAAGTTGAACCACTCGGCCTCGACCTCCGGTCCCTCGGCGATTTCCCATCCCATCGAGACAAAGAGGTCTTGGACCTTCTCCTGGAGGGACTGCAGCGGGTGACGTGCACCCTGTGCAGCGCGCTCGACAGGAAGCGTCACATCGACAGACTCCTCAACCAAGACGAGAGCGTCACGCTCTGCCTCGAGAACCACTTGGCGCTCCGCAAGTGCCTTAGAGATCCGTCCGCGGGTTGGGCCTAGGATCTTCCCGGCCTTTGCCTTGTCGGCGTGCTCCAACTTGCCAATCTCACGGTTGGCGAGGGCAAGCGGGCTCTTGTCACCAGCATGAGCGATGCGCACGAGTTTGAGTTCTTCAAGGTCACCCGCGGCGGCAATCGCTGCGAGAGCCTCGTTGAGAGCACCAGCTACGGCTTGCTCATCAAGAGGTGAGAACGAAGCAACATTTTCTTCAGGTGCAGGCGTTGACATACATGCCTTTCCGGCTTTTCACATTCTTCGGTCGGTCGACCAAAGATCCATTTTAGACGAGTTCGCGAGAAGGCGTCGCCGAGTGTCGTGTGGTGATCCAGTCACTGGGCTGGCAGGTCGCGGGAGCGCGATACAAAGCGAGCTCGGACGAAGTAGACAACGATGATCAGAGCAAATACTCCACACGCAAGAAGCAAGGTGCCGCGCCCGACCGGATCAAACAACATCAGCAGGGCAAAGGCCGCGATAGAAACCAAGGCAAAGATGCCCAGCCATGGATGAGCCCACGTGCGCAATCTGAGCGTCCCATCCGCTTCGAGTTCCTTCCTCAGGCGGATCTGCGAGATAGCGATGAACACCCACACAATGAGCAGGGTCGCACCGACCGCGTCAAGGAGCGCGCCCATGACCCTCCCCTGGGAATCCAGCGCGTTTGCGGCGACTGCGACGAGCGCAAAGAATACCGAGATCAGGACCGCCACATAGGGCACGCTCGTGCGAGAGACCTTGAGGAGAACCGAATGCCCGTCCCCGCGCTCGGACAGGGAATACGCCATGCGGCTGGTTGCGTAGATCTGCGCGTTGAAAGCTGAAAGGAGCGCGATCACGATGACGGCCTCCATAACCGTGGCGGCTCCTGGGATGTTTGCGCGCTCGAGGACAGCCACAAACGCGCCCTCCTTCAAGGCGGGGTCGTTCCACGGCAGGACCATGAGCATGATGAGCACGGAACCCACGTAGAAGAAGAGGATCCTCCACATGATCGAGAACGTCGCTCGCCGAATCGACTCGTGCGGGTTGGTGGACTCCGCGGCAGCGATCGTGATGATCTCAATGCCGCCAAACGCGAACATCACCGAAAGAAGGCCTGCGGCGACCCCCGCGGCTCCGCGCGGGAAGAACCCACCATCTCCCTCGACCAACCGAGCCAGTCCCGCCCCACTCGGCGCGTCGATGACACCGAGAACCATGAGCACGCCGATCACAAGGAAGCCGATGATTGCGGCAACCTTGATAGATGCGAACCAGAACTCCAGCTCGCCAAACTGCTTGACGCCGAAGAGATTGAGCGCCGCGAACGCGAAGATCAACACGACAGCTAGGATCCACTGCGGCAGGCTCGTCCAACCGGAAATGATTTCAGTTGCCGCCAGTATCTCAACGCCAAGAACCATAATCAGCATGAACCAGTACATCCAGCCAATGGCGAACCCAGCCCATCGGCCCACGCCCTGAGCGGCATATGTGGAGAAAGCGCCAGAGGAGGGGCGCGCGCTCGCGAGTTCGCCCAGCAGCGCCATCACCACGACTACTACCAGACCCGCAATGGCGTAAGAGATGAGGACGCCAGCCCCGGCGGCAGCAATCGAGTTGCCAGAGCCTACAAAGAGACCGGCCCCTATTGCGGAGCCGAGGCCCATCATCGTGAGGTGGCGAACTTTAAGTCCGTGGGAGAGCGCTGTATTGCTCACAAGAGGTTCCCGATTACTGGTTGTTGGTGAGTGCCCGGCACCACGCGAACGTTATTACGTCCTACGCGCGCTGGGCGCGAGAGGTCGCGTACAGGCACACAGTGGCCGCTGTAGCCAAGTTTAGTGACTCGGCCTTGCCGCGGATTGGGACCTTAACGGCGGCGTCCGCAAGCGATTTTTGTTCCTCGCTCAGACCAGCAGCTTCATTCCCAAATAGCCATGCGGTGTGCTTAACCAGCGAGACTGCCTCGGGAACTTCATTCCCGTCCGCGGCCGCATCGAGCAGATCGTCGAGATCCTGTTCGGCGTAACCGTCAGCCGCCAAGATCTGAATGCCAGCCTCACCGAGGATTTGGGCAACCTCACTGACGTTGGCGGCGCTCACTACTGGAAGATGGAACAAAGAGCCCGCGGTCGAACGCACGACCTTGGGGTTGAGCACCTCCACGGAATCTTGGCTCAGGATCACGAGGTCGGCGCCCGCTGCATCTGCCGCACGAATCACAGTGCCCGCGTTGCCTGGATCTCGCACCTCGCAGAGGATGGCAATAGAACGCATCGCCGAAAGATCTTTGATAGAGAACTGCTCAAGGCGGGTGTCCGGTGCATTGCACACCGCAACGAGCCCTTGGGCGTCCGCGCTCATGGCGGAGACTACCTCAGGAATGCACTCGTGGACGTAGATCGATGCCCGCAGTGCATCGTCGATGATCTCCGCATACCTATCGGCTGCACTGTCCGTGACGTAGATGTCCCGGACGAGCTCCGGCGCAAAGCGCACAACCTCGCGCACCGACTGGGGTCCTTCAACAAGGAACTGCCCGTACTTTTCACGGGATCGGCGCTGCTGGAGCGCGCTCACCTTGCGCACCCGGTCACTCGCAGGGTTGGTCAAGTAGGCCACGGTTTTCCTTCCAAAACGAAAAGACCCGCGCGCCCCGATGGGGCGCGCGGGAACTTAACTAAGCTTAAAGATCAGGCAGCCTTTGGTGCATTGACGTCTGCTGGCAGAGCGCCCTTTGCAACCGTTACGAGCGCCTTGAAGGTCTCAGCGTCCGAGACAGCGATCTCGGCGAGCATGCGACGGTCTACCTCTACGCCAGCAGCCTTGAGGCCCTGGATGAAGCGGTTGTAGGTCATGCCCTCTGCGCGTGCAGCAGCGTTAATACGCTGGATCCACAGCTTGCGGAAGTCGCCCTTACGCTTCTTGCGGTCGCGGTAGTTGTAGGTGAAAGAGTGAACCATCTGCTCTTTCGCCTTGCGGTACAGGCGGGAACGCTGACCACGGTAACCGGATGCACGGTCGAGTACCGTACGACGCTTCTTCTGGGCGTTGACCGCCCGCTTCACGCGTGCCACGTGATGCTCCTTTGTTTCAAAAACTTATGGGGAAATAGGCCTGACAAACGCCAAGCTGGTGAGGTCAGAGGCCGAGAAGCTTCTTAACCTTCTTGACGTTCGATGGGTCAACAACCTGGTCAGAAGACAGGCGACGGGTGCGGGTCGAGGACTTGTGCTCGAGGAGGTGACGCTTGTTCGCCTGCTCGCGCATGACCTTGCCGCTACCAGTGGTACGGAAACGCTTCTTAGCGCCGGAGTGCGTCTTGTTCTTCGGCATGGCTGCCGTTTCTCCTTGCTTTAGGTCGCCGCCCTGTGGGCGACAACGTTATACGGACTGAAGTCGGTGGACTACAGCTGTGTCGGGAATCCCGACTTGATCGCGTCACTCGCTCTTAGGAGCGGGCTTTGCGGAAGTCTTCCGTGGAGCGGCTGGCTTAGCTGGGCTCTTCGGTGCGGACTTAGCCGCAGGCTTTGGTGTCGCGCTCTTCGGGCGTGGCTTTGGAGTAGCTGGCTTAGCGGCGGTTTCAGCTGCTGGCTTGGCAACTGGCTTTGCTGCTACCGGCTTGGCCGCTGCTGGCTTGGCAACTGGCTTTGCTGCTGCCGACTTTGCTGCTGCTGGCTTTGCTGCCGGCGCCTTAACTACTGGAGCCGCGGCCTCTGTAGCCTCAACCGCTGGAGCTGCTTCTACAACGGGCGCTGGGCTCTCAACTACTGCAACCGGCTCAGCCTCATGGACCTCAGGTTCGGCTGCAACAACTTCTTCCTGCTCGCCACCCTTGCGCTCCTGTGCAGCTGCTTGACGCTTCTGCTGACGCTCTGCGCGCGAGTTGACTCCACCGTCTTCACGGCGGCGTCGCTGCTCGCTCTTGGTTTCGGCCTTCTTCTTCACCGGTCCAACAACCATGATCATGTTGCGGCCGTCCTGCTTTGGCGCGCTTTCGATGAAGCCGAGTTCCGAGATGTCTTCCGCGAGGCGCTGGAGCAAACGCGCACCCATCTCTGGGCGGGACTGCTCACGTCCACGGAACATGATCATGACCTTGACCTTGTCGCCGGCGCTCAGGAAGCGCTCAACGTGACCCTTTTTGGTCTCATAGTCGTGGGCATCGATCTTGAGGCGGAAACGGATCTCCTTGAGAACTGTGTTCGCTTGGTTACGACGAGCGTCGCGAGCCTTCATGTCAGACTCGTACTTGAACTTGCCGTAATCCATGAGCTTGCACACTGGTGGACGAGCGTCCGGTGCAACCTCAACGAGATCGAGGTCTGCTTCCTGAGCAAGGCTCAGTGCAACCTCAAGGCGGACAACTCCGACCTGTTCCCCAGATGGTCCGACGAGTCGAACCTCGGGAACACGGATTCGATCGTTGATACGCGGCTCGCTGATGTGAGGCTCCTCATTTAAGTCGTGGTTAACCCCAGAAATGGGAATGGCCCCCAACTCTGGACAGAGTGGAGGCCACAAAAGATCTGCGTATGCGCATTGCAGTTGCAATGAGCACACAGGATATCGGCGCACACAAAGCACTCCGTATCCATCAGACCCGTTTACCTGGCCTCTGCTTCGCTCGGTAAGGAGCGGCGAAACTCAGGTGGGATTCTCCACTTGCATACCCGCTGATTATTCATCAGCAAGGTCGGTCAGTCGTTAACTTTACCATAAGCACTCACCCGCTCGAACACCAGGCAGTGTGACCTCGATCAAACCGCCCAGGGCAGCCACGCGGCGCACCCGCTGCGCAACTTCAGCACGGGCCGCCGCCACCACAGCTTGATGCACGCAACTAGGCAGACGAATTTTCTAGCATCATTCCTTTTCTTGAATAATTCCAGAAAACCCTCTACGCTGGGAACATGAACGCAACAACACCACATGAAGCGTTGCGCTCCCGTAATTTACGAGTGACCGCAATCCGCCTCGCCATCCTCGAAGTGCTCGGCGAGCACCGCCATGTTGGCGCGGATCAAGTCCTCTCTCTCGTGCGCACCAAGCTCGGCACCGCCTCAGTCCAAGCTGTCTACGATGCACTGCACGCGCTAGCCGCAGCAGCGCTCATCAATGAGATCGAGCCAGCAGGCCACCCCGCTCGCTACGAGTTGCGCGTGGGAGATAACCACCACCACCTGATTTGCCGCACCTGTGGCCGGATCGAGGACGTGGACTGCGCCATCGGCGCATCTCCCTGCTTGACCCCATCCAGCACGCACGGCTTCGTGATCGACCAGGCCGAGGTGACGTACTGGGGCACCTGCGCAACGTGCGCCGGAACGCAACCACAATCGTCGTAAATCAGTAACCACACTTCTGCGCGCCCCTCGGGGCGCAGCGATCCCGCCTGCCCTCGGGCAGGACACTGCACGTGCGCGGCCACCCGCTGCACACACAAAGAAAAGGAAATACGCATGACGCAACAGCAGTACACGACCGCCCAGAACGGCTCCCCCATTGCGAGCGCACAGCACTCGCTTACCAGCGGACCGGACGGAATCACCGCCCTGCACGACCGTTTCCTCGTGGAAAAGCTTGCGTCCTTCAACCGTGAGCGCGTGCCAGAGCGCAACCCACACGCAAAGGGTGGTGGAGCATTCGGCGAGTTCAAGGTGACCGCTGACGTGTCAAAGTACACCAAGGCTGCCGTGTTCCAGCCTGGCGCAACCGCCGAGACCCTCATCCGCTTCTCCTCGGTTGCCGGCGAGCAGGGCTCCCCTGACACTTGGCGTGACGTGCGCGGATTCTCGCTACGCTTCTACACCACCGAGGGCAACTTCGACATCGTAGGTAACAACACGCCAGTGTTCTTCATCCGCGACGCTATTAAGTTCCCGGACTTCATCCACTCCCAGAAGCGCAATGGCAAGGGCCTGCGCGACGCAAACATGCAGTGGGACTTCTGGACCCTCTCCCCAGAGACCGCACACCAGGTTACCTACCTCATGGGCGACCGTGGCTTGCCAAAGTCGTGGCGCCACATGAACGGCTACGGCTCGCACACCTTCTCGTGGGAGAACGAGTCGGGTGAGAAGTTCTGGGTCAAGTACCACTTTATCTCCCGCCAGGGCGTCGAGAACATCTCGAACGAAGAGGCAGAGCGCCTCGCAGGTTCGGACGCAGACTTCTACCGTCGTGACCTGTTCGAGGCCATCGAGCGTGAAGAATTTCCAACTTGGGACATGCACGTTCAGGTCATGCCATTCGAGGATTCGAAGACCTACCGCTTCAACCCATTCGACCTCACCAAGACCTGGTCGCACGCAGACTACCCTCTGATCAAGGTCGGCGAGTTCACCCTGAACCGCAACCCCCGCAACTTCTTTGCCGAGATCGAACAGGCTGCGTTCTCGCCGTCGAACCTCGTTCCAGGCACCGGCATCTCGCCGGACAAGATGCTCATGGGCCGCGTGTTCGCCTACCCAGACGCACAGCGTTACCGCATCGGGGCTAACTACAACCAGCTCCCTGTTAACCGTCCACATGCTGCCGAGGTGTTCAACTACCAGCACGAGGGCAACATGCGGTACGACTTCAACGACTACAACACCCCGGTGCACAACACGAACTCGTTCGGCGCACCTGCCGCTGATGAGTCCCGTGCGGGCGAGGTCAACTGGGAGACCGCCGGCGACGTTGTACGCGCCGCATACACCCTGCGCTCCGAGGACTCGGACTTTGGCCAGGCCGGAACGCTTTACCGTGACGTATACACGGACGAGCAGAAGGCGCGCTTCCTCGAGACCCTCACGGGTCAGGGTAAGTCCATCACCGTTCCTGAGATCCGCGAGCGCTTCTTCCAGTACTGGACGAACGTAGACGGCGACCTCGGTGCAAAGCTCCGCAGCGAGGTTGGCGCCTGAATCGCCCAGTCCGGACAGTGTGTGGCTAGTTCCTAGCCGCCCGGTTCAGATCCAGTAATTCCCAAGGGGGTGTGACCACGCAAGCCGCGTGGTCACACCCCCTTGGTCGTGCGTGGGAGTGGTGGATCATTCTGGGAGATGATGCAAATGGCTTGGAACATTTGTGACAATAGATTTCATGAATTCACAACACGACTCTGACATGTCCGCGGCACAGAACGAGATCCGCGACATCTCCGAGGTTGCAGCCGTCGAGGTCATCACCACAGCAGCTGTCCACCTCATGAGCGCCGCCGCAGTTAAGTGTGGGCTCGCCGACGAGCCAAACTCCCAGGACATGATGGACCTCGATGAGGCCCGCAAGCTCATCACGGCCCTCGCCGCGCTTGTGGTCACGTCCGCTCCTGACATTGGTAACCAGCACGCCCGTTCCCTGCGGGACGGGCTCCGCTCGCTGCAGCTCGCGTTCCGCGAGGCATCCGTCATTGAAGATGCTCCAGGTGAGGGGCCAGGCGAGAAGTTCACCGGACCAGTACGGTGACCTCCCCTTTTATTTACGACGATTCACCTAGTGATCCGTCGACTCCCGTCTCTGCACCTCAAGTGGGTGCAGAGACGGATCCCGCGAACCCACTTGAGGAGACGGCCACTCTGCCTAGCGCAGGCAGCGAACCGCCGGCTCGCGGGTCCTGGTTACCCAAGGCCGCGATAGTTCTGCTGTCCGTGCTCCTCATTGGTGCGATCTACCTAGCCAACCGCTGGTCGGCCTACGGGGACAGCGTCGATGCAGCCAACAGGGAGCTCGGGGAGCAGATTGCGCAGTCGCGCTCGGAGCTCGCGTCAGCCAAGTCCTCGCTGGAGAGCACGCGCGACCAACTGGCAACTGCGCAAAAGCGAATCTCGGAGCTTGCAACGGAGAAGGCTCAGGCAGGTGACGACCGGGAGAGCCAGCGTATCCTTGCGCAGGACACGGCGGCGCTAGCGAACGAGGCTCTTAAGGTGTCGCGGGACTTTGGTGAGTGCGTCTCAAACCAGTCCGACTTGGTCTCGAGCCTCTCCGACGTCTTGTCGAACCAGAGCAAGCTCCTCACCCAGGCAAACAAGGCCCCGCAGGACCGTGACGCTGCCGAAGTCTCTGAGATAAACAGCTCGCTGTCGACCGCGCGCAGTGCCGTGAACTCCGACCAGGACGCCGTGAACACCACCTGTAAGGCTGCCATCGACCGCTACAACGACCTGATCGCGTCGCTGGAGGACTGACATGGCTCTCCCCCGACGTCACGGTCGCACTTCGACAAAAAAGATTCTGGGCACCGTTGCCCTGAGTACTCTCATGCTGTCCGGGTGTGGGATAGTACCGCCCCTGCCACCATCGGTGCCAGAGAACTACGTTCCCCCGGTCGCCGAAACAACGGATTCCGCAAAGCAAGGCAAGCTCACCGCCTACGGGTTCAGCGAGGCCCAGCGCATGGCCGTGCGGGTCCGCAACGTTGGTTGCACCACCGTGACTCGCGGCACCGGCTTTGCAATCGACGAACGGACCCTGATCACCAACCGGCACGTTGTAGACGGAACCACGACCCTCCAGCTCAGCACCTACGATGGCCGTGACGTCGACGTTACTAACTCATCGGTTGCGGCCTTCGCCGACCTCGCGCTCGTCCGCACCAAGGAGGACCTTGACGCGTTCCCCATCCTTGCCGAAAACGACCCGCAGCCCGGCGACCAACTCACCATTGTGGGATACCCCAACGGTGGGGCGCTGACAGTCACCTCGGGTGAGGCTCTCTACTACCAGCAAGATCCTCTCGAGGAGAACCTCGGCGAGGTCCTGGTATCCGATGCGGAAGTGGAGCGAGGAAGCTCCGGCTCGGCCGTGCTCGATTCTGAGGGCCGGCTCGTTGGCGTGGTCTACGCCAAGAGCAACACAGGACACTCTTTCATCATCCCCGTGTCCTCACTCCTGACGATCTTGGCGGGCGCAGAGGGCTTTAACGCACAGAAGACGACCACCTGTAACAGGTGATCGCCTCCTTGCAGCAGGCACGGGGTTAGGCTTTGCCCACCCTCAGTTCTAGTGAGTCCACGCGCTCCGAGATCATGGTGCTGCCCGCAAGTGCGGTGTTGACCTGTCCCAGAACAAAGTTGAGACCGGCTCGCGTCAGGTTCGGGTTGATCGCAAGCTCGATAGCCACCTCTGCCGTCTTGCCCGGCGAAACCGCGGTGCGCTCAACCTCAGCAACGGTGGAAAGCGCGGTGGCGACCTCGGCGCCGATCTCCACGTCCACCACGCCGTCTACGATCGCCGGTTTCCACTCGAGTCCCCGGGCGATCGCCCACACTGCTGGTCGTGGGATGAGCGCGGTGTGGTCGCTTCCCGGGTCAACGACGAGGAGTGCCCAGTCCTCGGAGACCGCGGACAGCGCGGCGCGCACCGCGTCAGCAGGCACGGGCCTGGCATCCTTGCGCCACTGGGCCATGGTTGCCACACTCGTGAAGACTGGCAAGGCTTTGCGGCCGTCGGGGGCTTCAAGCGCTACGATTCCCGCGGAGGCTTCTTTGTCGAACTTATGTCCGTCCTCGGTGTAATCCTCTTTATCCAAGGAAGCAAGGACGGGAACAAGCACGCGCGTCTTGGCCAGTCGGGCTACGACGTCAGAGAGCGAGGCAGCACCCGCCGCATGACCGGTTAGCAGGGCCGCGAGTTCCGGGTCGGCGGAGCCGTCATCTCCAGAGAACGCTGAGCCTGGGGGCAGTTCCTTACCGCTCATGGTCGGCCTACGATGTCGAGGGCCTGTGGCAGGGTGAACGCGCCGGAGTAGAGCGCCTTGCCGATGATCGCACCTTCAAGGCCAACGTCCACAAGTGTGTTCAGCGCAACGATGTCATCGAGGTTAGAGATTCCACCGGACGCCACAACGGGTGCGTTGGTGCGTGAGCACACCTCACGGAGGAGCTCGAGGTTTGGTCCGGTGAGCGTTCCGTCCTTGGTCACGTCAGTAACCACATAGCGCGAGCAGCCTGCGGCATCCAAGCGAGCGAGCACCTCCCAGAGGTCACCGCCCTCCTTGGTCCATCCTCGTGCTGCGAGGGTGGTTCCGCGGACGTCGAGGCCGACAGCGATCTTGTCCCCGTAGGAGTCGATGATCTTGGCAGTCCACTCGGGGTTCTCAATTGCCGCGGTGCCGAGGTTTACGCGGGTACATCCGGTACTGAGTGCGTGCTCTAGGGACTCGTCATCGCGAATTCCGCCCGTGAGCTCGACCTTGATGTCCAGCTTGCCCACTACCTCGGCCAGCAATTCCGCGTTGGAACCCCGGCCGAATGCGGCGTCGAGGTCAACGAGGTGGAGCCATTCCGCTCCCCCTGCTTGCCATTCAAGTGCGGCGGTCAGTGGGTCGCCGTATGAAGTTTCAGATCCGGCCTCGCCCTGGACGAGCCGGACTGCCTCGCCTCCGACCACGTCAACAGCTGGAAGCAGTTCCAGGCGCTGTCCCATGTTTTTGTCCTTGCTTAGAGTGAGTAATGAAGTGTGATGCCGCCCCTATAAAGCGGACATCCAGTTGCGTAGGAGCTGCGCGCCTGCGTCGCCGGACTTTTCCGGGTGGAACTGGGTTGCGCTCAGTGGCCCGTTCTCCACGGCAGCCACGAATCGCGAGCCGTGCGTAGACCATGTGACCAGAGGTGGCGCGAACGCACTGTCCTCTGGCTCGTCAGTGCCCAGTGTGAAGGTCTGAGCTCCGTATGAGTGCACAAAGTAGAAGCGCTCGTCTTCCACGCCTGCGAACAGCCTGGTGCCCTGCGGCGCTTCAACCGTGTTCCAGCCCATGTGCGGGACCACAGGTGCATCGAGTCGCTCGACAACTCCTGGCCATTCACCCAGTCCCTCTGTGTGCTGCCCGTGTTCGGTGCCCGAGTCAAACATGACCTGCATGCCCACGCAGATACCCAGTACCGGGCGACCGCCGGCAAGGCGTCGCTCGATGATCATGGGGGCGTTGACCCTTTTCAGCCCCTCCATGACTGCGCTAAACGCGCCGACGCCCGGCACAACAAGGCCGTCTGCCTCAGAAGCAACCTTCGAGTCGGAACTGAGCACGACATCGGCGCCCACGTGCTCGAGGGCGCGCACGGCCGAACGAACGTTGCCGAATCCGTAGTCGAGGACACAGATCCGTGGCATCACTCGGCCTTTGCCTTGTACGCCTTGGCCTGGGCTGCGAGCATACGCATCGCCTTGAACCGGCCCATCTTGCCGGAGTCGATTGCCCCCTCGACTGCGCCGGCCTCGACCTCACCAAAGAGGACGTCCTCCAGTTCGTGTGGTGCACCGTCGAGTACGAGAGCGGGAGGAAGGTCGCCCTCGCGGGTGCCCTCCTGCCACTGGGATGCCTTCATCTGGCCGTTCTCGGAGACCACGAGGATTGCTGGAACGGACTTGACCAGGGCGGAGACCGACTTGGCTAGGAACTCGATGCGGGCCTCGTTCGTGTCCTGAGCAACCGCGTATGCACCGATCGGCGAAGGAACAACCCAGGCCTTGATCTTGTTCAGCGCGCACGTAGCGGCGAGCGCTTCCGCTGTCGCGACCTGCGTCAGCAGTACGGCTACTTTTGGCTTATTTTCCTGGCTCACAGAGCGCCCTTCGTGGATGGGATTCCCTGGACGCGGGGGTCAGGGGCGATTGCAGCGCGAAGTGCTCGCGCGAGCGCCTTAAACTGCGCTTCTACGATGTGGTGAGGGTCACGGCCGGCGAGGACCCGCATGTGAATGCAGATTCCGGCGTGGTGCGCGATCGACTCAAGAACGTGACGGGTCAGCGACCCTGTGAAGTGACCGCCGATGAGGTGGTACTCCTGCCCGGCAGGCTCGCCTTCCTGAACGCAGTAAGGGCGGCCGGACACGTCAACAACGGCTTGTGCGAGCGCCTCATCAAGGGGAACCATCGCATCGCCAAATCGAGCGATGCCGGCCTTGTCACCGAGTGCGATGCGCAGGCATTCGCCAATCACGATAGCGGTGTCTTCAACCGTGTGGTGTGCGTCGATATGAGTGTCACCGGTTGCGGTCACGGTGAGGTCCATGAGGGAGTGCTTCCCCAGGGCCGTGAGCATGTGGTCGTAGAACGGAACCGACGTCGAGATGTTCGTTTTTCCGGTTCCATCGAGATTGATTTCAACGACGACGGACGATTCCGAGGTCGCGCGCTCGATGCGTGCGGTGCGCGGCGCGGCGAGTTCGCTCACAGACCCAGCTCCTTGACTAGTGCGTTCTTGAACGCTTCCATTTCGGTTGGTGTTCCCACGGTAACGCGAAGCCAGCCCTCGGGGCCGGACTCGCGGATGAGCACTCCCTGGTCTAGGAGTCCCTGCCACACTGCGTGGCGGTCCTCGAATCGACCAAAGAATACGAAGTTTGCGTCGGAGTCCGCGACCTCAAGGGATTTTCCCTGGTAGGTCTGGCTCCGCAGCCAGCTTACGAGTGCGTCTCGCTCGGTGCGGATTGTGGCGACCTGCGATAGGAGCACGTCCGCGTGCATGAGCGCGGCGTGCGCGACGGCCTGGGTAACTGAGGACAGGTGGTACGGCAGTCGGACGACCCTCAGCGTGTCCACGAACTGCTCGGAGGCCGCAAGATATCCCAGTCGGCCACCTGCGAGCGCGAAGGCCTTGGACATCGTCCTGGTGACCGCGAGGTTCGGGAACTCGGACAGCAGTTCAAGCGCCGAGCCGGCGCCCTCGCGGCGGAACTCCGCGTACGCCTCGTCTACGACCACAATGGCCGGCGCTCCGCCGATGTCCACCCTGCTGGCTGCCGTAGTGATGGCGCGCACCTCGTCCAGGGTCAGCGCCGTGCCTGTTGGGTTGTTAGGGCTGGTCAGGAAAATGACGGTGGGAGCGAGCTCCTCGATTGCGCGAGCTGCTGCCTCAAGGTCAATGCTGAAGTCGGCGCGGCGCGGAACGGCGTGGAAATCCGTGAGGGTGTCGCGCGCGTACTCCGAGTACATCGCGTACGCGGGCGTGAACACCATTGCCGAGCGTCCCGGGCCGCCGAAGGCCTGGAGGATGTGGATCATGACCTCGTTCGAGCCGTTCGCCGCCCAGATGTTATCTGGGGCGAGCCTAACTCCAGACTCCTTAGCCAGGTAGTCCGCAAGATCCCCCCGCAGTCGCGTGAAGTCGCGGTCCGGGTACCTGTTGAGACCTGCGGCTGCGGCCGTGACCTCGCGGGTGATCGTTTCGATCACCTCAGGCGTGGGTCCATACGGGTTCTCGTTGGTGTTCAGCTGGTAGGGCACGTCAAGTTGCGGCGCGCCATAGGGCGCGTCACCCGCAATGCCTGGCCGAACGGGCAGCGCGGTGCGCTTGCCGTTCTGATTTGATTCGAGACTCACCCGTCCAGTCTAGTTGGGATCGGCCACGGAAAGAGTCCTACGTCCGAGTAGTGGTTGCACGTCACAGCCTCGTTCGCACCTGCGCAGCTGTGTACGGCGGTGAAGGCCTCGCTTGTGCGCATAGGCTAGTGGGTATGGCTGAAGTTCCCGCGTCACGTTCCGCTGCTGATAATTCTTCTCTTTCCGACGATAGTGCCGGTAAGCAGGAGTCCTCACGTCCCGTCCTTGGTCCCGTTGCGGCCAAGGGCCCCAAACGGTTCTCCGCGATGCCCGACCTCTCCAAGCTTCCTGCGAGCGCTCGCGAGCGCATGGCCGGGTTTGCTCAGGAGAATCAGGGACCGGGTTGGGGTGCGAGCCGGGTGGATGCTCGTGAGCTGTTCAGCCAGGCAGAGCTTGCCGGTCAGATCCCCACGGACGAGGGCACCTTTGGTCAGCAGGCCTTGTCTCCACAGGCTCTCGAGGCACTGACCCTAGCGAACCAGCAGCGCGCCTCGCAGTCCGAAGCTTCCGGTATCGCAGGCGAGGTCGCATCCAGTCCCACAACGGAGGACACCGTGACCACGCAGGTGGTCCGAGACTTTGTGCCCACCGAGGATGAGGTGGATGACGAAGACGACGCGGATTTGGACGAGGAGTCTGCGTTGGAGCCAGCATCAGTCTTCGCTGACGAGTCCCCCGAGGCCGGAGCCTTGGCCCTGACTTTGGCCGCAGCGGCCCCCAGTGCAGACCTGGTGACCGACAGCCACATCAAGGGCGAAATAGAGCGCGCCGAACCGGCCGCACAATACGCTTCGGCTGACCCGTATGACTACCTACCGCCGGCCGAGGACCCGTTCTACGAGTCCGAACCGCCGAGTGACTATGACCCGTACTCGAACAACGAGCGGCCCTCGCCCGCACCCGTGAGAGGTGGTGCAGCGCCCGTTCGAGTAGAACCCACCGGTGTAGCACCCCATGCCACTCGGCTCGGCGCTCCTGCGTCTACTACGCCAGCCACCCACACCAGCCCTAATGGAACGCAGGCGTTCCATGGGAGCGTGAGTGAATCGTCGAGAATCAATGCGGGACGCGCAGCGGACCGCACTCAGATCTCCGAACAGGAACTACGGGACCAAGCCGAGGCGCACCTACGCCGGCTCGTGGGCCGCGAGGACGCGCGCCTGCGCGAGGACCAGTGGACA
>NZ_HE978643.1:480942-559818 GCF_000312125.1 Timonella senegalensis JC301 | reverse complement strand
TGCGCTCGTGGTCGAGCGCACCGGCTGGGGAAAGTCGGCGGTGTACTTCGTAGCCACCGCCCTCCTGCGCGCCCAAGGTGAGGGCCCGACCATCATCATCTCGCCGCTGCTCGCCCTTATGCGCGACCAGATCGCCGCCGCCGAACGCGCTGGCATCCGGGCCGTGACAATAAACTCGTCAAACGTGACCGAGTGGGACGAAGTTAACCGGGAGATCCACTCGGGACGAGTGGACGTACTCCTATGCTCCCCCGAGCGGCTCAACAACCCGGGCTTCCGTGACGCCGTGCTGCCGGCGCTGAGCCAAGAATCCGGGCTCGTGGTGATCGATGAGGCCCACTGCATCTCGGACTGGGGCCACGACTTCCGGCCGGACTACCGCCGCATCCGGACTCTCCTCGAGGACCTGCGTCCAGGAATCCCCGTGCTTGCGACCACCGCAACCGCAAACGAGCGGGTCTCGACCGACATCGCCGAACAGCTCTCCATCAGCAAGGACGGCCACGGCGAGGGCGTCCTCGTATTGCGCGGAAACCTCGACCGAGAGTCCCTCCACCTCGCTGTGGTCCAACTCCCTGACATGCCGCGTCGAGTGGGCTGGCTCATCGACGCCCTCAACCACTTTGAGGGCTCAGGCATCATCTACACGCTGACTGTAAGCGCCGCACATGAGGTGACAGAGCAGCTGCGGGCGGCAGGCCACGACGTAGCAGCGTACACAGGCGCAACCGAAACCCAGGAACGCGAGGAACTCGAGCAGCGCCTCAAGGACAACCGGATCAAGGCCCTCGTGGCAACCTCCGCACTCGGTATGGGCTTTGACAAGCCGGACCTCCGGTTCGTGTTCCACCTAGGAGCGCCAAACTCCCCCATCGCTTATTACCAACAGGTGGGTCGTGCCGGCCGTGGAGTTGACCAGGCGAGCGTTGTGCTCCTGCCGGGCGAGGAGGATCGCAGGATCTGGGACTACTTCGGGTCCCTCGCCTTCCCTCCGCGCCAACAGGTCGACCAGGTGCTCGAGTACCTCGAGAGCGCCCGCGCCACAGGCGGAAAGCCCGTCTCCATCCCGACCCTCGAGACCCAGGTGGACCTCCGCCGCTCCCGCCTCGAGATGATGCTCAAGGTCCTTGATGTGGACGGCGCCGTCAAGCGCGTCCAGGGCGGATGGATCTCCACGGGCGAACCATGGGAGTACGACGCGGAGCGATACCAGCGAGTCGAGGCTGCGCGCGCACATGAGCAGGCCTCCATGCTCACCTACATCTCGACGACCGCATGCCGGCTTGGGTTCCTGCGGCACACGCTCGATGACCCGGAACTTAGCGCGGGCTATAGTTGCGGGCGCTGCGACAACTGCGGGGGCATCACGCTGCCCGCCGTTGTATCGGATGAGTCCCTGAGGGTCGCCTCGGCCACCGCGTCGGCACCAGGAATCACGCTTGCGGTGCGCAAGATGTGGCCAACGGGCATGTCCAACCTAGGCATCAACGTTTCAGGACGAATTGCGCCGGGGGCAAAGATCGAAGAGGGGCGGGCGATATCCCGCATTGACGGGTTGGGACTGTCCACGCTGCTTCGCGAGGTGTTCGCACCCGCCGCCCCAGACGCACCACTACCCGCACCGTTGCGCTCCGCCGCAGTGCAAGTACTCGGCGAATGGCCGGCGCTCGCGGACATTGAAGGCATCGTCTGTGTCCGGTCGACGAGCCGTCCAGCCATGATGGAGCACCTCGCGGGAGGGCTGGCCCAGTACCTAAAGAAACCTCTGGTCGGAACGGTCGGCCCACGCGCTGGCCAGGAGGAGGTCGGACGGCACGACGTCAACTCAGCGATCAGGCTCTCGGGAATCGCAGGCAGACTCCAATTGGAGCTCTCCCCCGCGGCACTCGCCGGACTCAACGGCCGCACGGTACTGCTCCTCGACGACTACAGCGACACGGGATGGACCCTGGCGTACGCCGGGATGCTCCTACGAAATGCTGGTGCCAAGGTTGTCTACCCGTTCGTCCTTGCCCAGTTCTAGATCAACATAACGCAACTGAAACAGCACAAAGGGGCGACTCCTTCTGGAGACGCCCCTTTGTGCAAGTGTGCATTACTCGGTAGAGGCCGGCGCCCCGGTTGACTCACGGACGTACAGTTCGCCCGCAAACACCTCGTGCGCGACCTTCACCATCTCGCCGTCGATGAGCGCAAGTGCGTGACGAGCCGCCGCGCGTCCCAACTCAACGGAGGGAAGTTCGACCGACGTCAGGCTCGGTGACGAGATCGACGAATACGACAGGTTGTCGAACGAGGCCACAGAGAGGTCTCCGGGGATTGACAGGCCGAGCTTGCGCGCAGCCTTGATGACGCCGTACGCCTGAATGTCGGTCGCACAGATGACGCACGTCACCTCGTCGCCCTTCCACTCCGCCCACGACGACTCGAACGCGCGGGCAGCCGCCTCAAACTCCACAACGGAGGATGCAGTACTGCTCTTGGACTCCGTTCCACCGGACTGGGTGATCTGGTCCATGAGCGCCTCGCGGCGCAGATCGAAGGTTTTGGAACCCGTAATCGAATCGAGGTATCCAAAGGACCTATGCCCGAGCCCGATAAGGTGGTTACCAAGTAGACGCGCACTGGCGTCAATATCGATGTTGATGGTCGGAGCAACGTGCTCCATTCCCGGAGCGTCAATGAGGACCATGGGGGCTTGTCCGCGCACGTCGTGCACAAAGGACTCGTTCGGAGCAAAGATTAGGAGCGCCGAAGGGCGGTACTCGAGCGACGCGCGGATCTCCTGCGCCTGAGGAAGGTTGCCATCGTCCGTGACGGACACCAGCAGCTGGAACCTGTCCGCGATAATTTCCTTGATGCCGGCGATAACCCCCGCAAAGAAGGGGTTGGAGATGTCAGGGGCAATGAGGATGACCAAGTCGCTAGATCCCTTTGACAGGGAGCTAGCGACTCGGTCAACTACGTATCCGAGCTCTTTGATCGACTCGCGCACCTTGCTCACGTTTGCCGGAGAAACACGTCCCCGAAACTTGTCGTTGACTACAAGTGAAACGGTGGCAACGGAGACGCCCGCGTGCTTTGCAACCATGGTTGCCGTCACGCGACCGCCGGAGTGATGACGAGTGAGTTCGGGGGTCATATGCACATGCTAATACGGTGACGCTAGCGAACTGGCCATTTACTGCACGAATCGCGCTGCAACGGCCTCGCCGTGTGCGGGCAGATCCTCTGCATTGGACAGTGCCACGATCTTGCTGGAGAGCTCTTCCAGCCCCTCGCGCGAGTACTCAATGACCTGCACTGCCTTCACGAACGAGTGCACGCCAAGTCCCGAGGTGAACGCCGCACATCCGCCTGTCGGGAGAACGTGGTTTGAGCCAGCCATGTAGTCGCCCAGGGAGACTGGCGAGTATGGGCCGACAAAGATGGCTCCCGCACTGGAGACCCGATCCGCCCACTGTGAAGCGTCCCTGGTCTGGATCTCGAGGTGCTCGGCGCCGTAAGCATCCACAACCGCGAGACCCTGCTCTAGGTCGTCTACGAGTACGATTGCCGACTGCGGTCCGCCCAGCGCGATACCTACCCGATCCGAGTGCTTAGTAGCGCCCGCAACCTCAACGATGCGCTCGGCAACCTCCTGCGCCAGTTCCGGGCTCGACGTCACAAGGACTGAACCCGCATTAGGGTCGTGTTCCGCCTGACTAACAAGGTCGTAAACCACGTGATCGACCTGTGCGGTGTCATCCGCGAGGATCGCGATCTCCGTTGGACCCGCCTCGGCATCGATTCCAACGACACCCTGCACAACCCGCTTTGCGGCCGCAACGAACACGTTTCCCGGACCCGTGATGACGTTGACCGGCTCACACAACCATGTGCCGTCCTGTGGTTCGCTTCCGCGAGCGCCGTACGCGAACATACCGATCGCCTGAGCGCCACCGACTGCGTAGACCTCGTCAACGCCCAGGAGTTTGCACGCAGCAAGGATGGTGGGGTGCGGAAGGCCTCCGTTCTCGCGCTGCGGCGGGGACGTGACCGCGAGCTGCTTGACCCCTGCCTCCTGCGCCGCAACTACGTTCATGACCACGGAAGACGGGTACACGGCGAGACCGCCGGGTACGTACAAACCCACACGCGTCACGGGGATCCACCGCTGGCGCACAACTGCCCCGGCGGAGAGCTCCACGGTGAAGTCCTGCGGGCGCTGCGCCGCGTGCACCTTGCGCACGCGGACGATCGCTTCCTCAAGGCCCGCCCGTACGAGCGGGTCGAGGCCCGCAAGCGCGCGATCCAGCTCCTGCGCGGGAACCCGCAGATGTTCCGGTGCGATCCCGTCTAACTTTGCGGAGACCTCACGAATATGTGCCGCTCCGCGCTCCCTGACGCCCTCAAGAATTGGGGTGACAATCTGCGCTGCATCGTCAACACTCACCTCTGCACGAGGCAAGATGTCGAGCAATTCGCGCGTAGAGAGCGACTGGCCACGGAGATCTAGACGTTTCATCACGATCTCCACTCTAGTGCTCTGCGCTGGACGTGGCGTAGGCATTTTGTACTGTAAGACATCGACCTAGGCGCAAAGGATGTGGAGTGATGTCGCTAGGCGCTCGTTTCCCAAGTCACCTATCGCTAGGTAAGGAAGCGGTTTGAATGCCCTTCTCAATCCTCGCGTTCCACAACCCGAACAGGACCATGAGAACAACGGAACCGATGGGGAACCACATTGAGACGCTCGTGCCAAAGGCATCGACGACCCGCCCGGTCACCGCGGTAAGGAGCGACTGCCCCACAACCACCGCACTGGACAGGATTGTCATGACGGTCGCCGAGCGGCCCACAGGGGCGCGGGCGGAACCGAGCGAGAAGATTGTCACGAGCGTAGGACCAAGCCCAATACCCAGCACCACGAGGACAGCAACCATCGCTGGAACTGAGTGAATCATCGGTAAGAAAACAACGCTGACAAGCGAGACGAGGGCAAAGACGATCCAGCGCGCGGCAAGCGTGAAGGAAGCCGGGAACAGCACCACGGCGATCGCGAAGATCGCCGAGCCGATCCCGAGCGCACCGTAAACCACTCCGGCGGAGTCGCCGGCGCCTCGATCGTCCATGAACGAAGTCAGGGAGGTGAGCATGCTGCCAAAGAAAGTGCCAATCGAAAGCATGCCCGCCGCCAGTACAAGAATCTTCGCGGATAGCACATCCCGAAGGCTGCCGGTTGGAGCCGAGTGTTCTGCACGGCGCACCACGGAAGCGGTCGGGTGCAGCGCAAAGCCACCTACGCACACGAGCGTCAAAGCGGCAGCAACCACAAGCGGCGCCCACGGGGCGATCTGCACGGAGAGCACGCCCACAGCGACGGGACCAAACACAAACACGAGCTCGTCGGCCATGGACTCCACACTCATCGTGCGGTTGAGCGTGCGGCTACGCACGTGCGAGGGGAGCTTCAGGTTGATGATCGAGAGCAGTCGGGCGCGCGACATCGCCGCGAGCTGCGGAGCTGACGCGCCAATGACGAACGCCGCCGCCATCAGCACACCGACCGGGCGGTGCTGGTACGTGAGGACCGTCAGCGCCACCAGCGTAAGCGAATGAACCAGGGTCGAGGCGAGCAGGACCACTCGCTGGCCAAACCTGTCAGCGGCCATACCAAGGAAGGGACCGGCGACAGCGGTACCAATACCGACTACGGCAGAAGTGGCTCCGGCATCGGTGAAAGATCCCGTGACGGTCACTACGAGAGTGAGGACTCCAACGACCGTCATTGCGAATGGGAGACGACCCATCATCGCGAGCGGATAGTAGGTGGAGCCCAGATGCGAGAGCAGTCGAGGGGAAGACTCGGTGGTTACGGATTCGCCGGAAATCATGCGCGTGGCACCTCGTGCGAAAATGGGAGCATGATTGACATTGAAATCAAAGACGACATGATTCGGCTCGGCCAGTTCCTTAAGCTTGCTGATGTGGTAGAAAACGGCGCACACGCACGCGAAGTCATTGCGGCGGGCGAGGTATCCGTCAACGGTGAAATCGATACACGTCGAGGACGACAGCTCACAAAGGGCGACATCGTTACCCTATCAACCCCCTCCGGCCGATTCGACGTCCGGGTGGCGTGAGCCTGGTCGCTATGTCCTAGCGCCCCACAAACTGCGAAAGCGCATCGGAACGTGTTCCGATGCGCTTTCGCGTTGGTGCTTGTGCTGAGGCCGGCGATAGGGCCGGCGCTCTGGTGCGAAGGCCGGGTCAGCGGCGGGGCCGTGATCTGGGGCCAGTGACCTGTGGCCAGCGGGCCGTGGCCACAGTTCAGAGCTCCGCTTGGAATAGGACGTCAGGCCTAGCGTGCCATGTAGACCGAACTCATCACGTTGTCGGCCTTGACCTCAATCACGATGCGCTCCGGGTCCGCCTCAAGCGGCCTGTAGCGCACGGCGTATCGCTTGACCGCGTCCGCAATGACCTCGGTGTCCTCAATCACCGTGGACGTGCCCTCGATCGTGATCCACCTGCCACCATCAACCTGGCACAGCGCCACCCGCGGCGGCTGGCCGGAGTATCCCCGTGCGTTACGCGCCTTGACCGAGGACCGTTTGGTCGTGATGCGGGCAACTCCCTTGTCCGCGTCCCACGTGAATGCCACGGGCACCACGTGGGGAGTCCCGTCAGCACGCAACGTGGTCAGCGTGGCAAGGTGGCGTTCCATGACGAAGACCCTCTGCTCAGGGGTCAGGTGAAGCATCGTTCTACCGTCCTATCTAGTTCAGGCAGCTCGCGCCCAGCAGCGCCTTGAGCTCTCCATACAGTGCTGGGTTCTTCTCGACCCGCAGGCGGTCATCGAGCTTAAGCACGGTTGCCCGACCCGGGCTCGTCACCTTGAGGCGCACCTCCGACTTGCCGGGGTGGGTCTTGAGTGTCTCGCGCAGGCGCTCCAGAACCGACTCGATGCACCGCGAGCTGGGCAGCGTCACGAGCATCGGCGACTCGGTGGTTGAGCTCAGGTCCGGGATGCTGACCTCCATAGCTTGGAGCTGCATCGTGTCATCACGGCGGCGAACGCGCCCCTTCAGCACGACGACCTGGTCCTCGGCGAGCATGCCCGAGTACGCCAGATACGTTTCGCCGAAGAACATGACCTCGACCGATCCTTCGAGGTCCTCAATCGTGACGGCAGCCCAGGGGTTGCCCTGCTTGGACATCTTGCGCTGCAGGCTTGTGACCAAGCCTGCGATGACCACAGTGGATCCGTCAGAACGGACTTCGTCCGCCATCAGCGTTGCAATTGAGACATCCGACGATTGCTCTAGTACGTGTTCAAGCCCCGAGAGCGGATGGTCAGACACGTAGAGGCCGAGCATGTCGCGCTCGAACTGGAGGCGCTGCTTCTTGTCCCAGTCAGGAAGGTCTGGGATATCGATGTGGAACGACATGTCATCGTCTTCGCCGCCGAAGTCAGCGAAGAGGTCGAATTGCCCCTCCGCTTCCTTGCGCTTGACGCCGATCACCGAGTCCACGGCCTGCTCGTGGACGAGATGGAGTCCTCGCCGCCCGTGCCCAAGCGAGTCGAATGCGCCAGCCTTAATGAGCGACTCGATCGTCCTCTTGTTGCACACGACCGCCGGCACCTTGTCCAGGAAGTCAGTGAACGAGGTATAACTCGACTTATCCTCACGGGTCGCCACGATTGAGTCCACCACGTTGGCTCCGACATTTCGCACGGCTGTCAGTCCGAAGCGGATGTCCTTGCCAACAGCGGTAAAGTTTGCCGCCGAGGAGTTGACGTCGGGAGGCAGAACCGTAATGCCCATGCGGCGGCATTCGTTCAAGTAGAGGGCCGACTTATCCTTGTCGTCCTTCACTGAGGTGAGTAGTGCCGCCATGTACTCGGCCGGGTAGTGCGCCTTTAGGTACGCGGTCCAGTAGGAAACCAGACCATACGCTGCAGAGTGCGCCTTGTTAAAGGCGTAACCAGCGAACGGAACGAGTACGTCCCACACGGCCTGGACGGCTTCATCCGAGTAACCGTTGTCGCGCATTCCCTGACGGAATGGCACGAACTCCTTGTCCAGGATCTCCTTCTTCTTCTTACCCATTGCACGACGAAGCAAGTCTGCTTGGCCGAGCGAGTAACCGGCAAGAATTTGCGCGGCCTTCTGCACCTGCTCCTGGTAGACGATGAGGCCATAGGTCGTGTCTAGGACCTCAGCGAGTGGCTTCTCCAGTTCAGGGTGGATTGGGGTGATCTCCTGCAGACCGTTCTTACGCAACGCGTAGTTGGTGTGCGAGTTCATTCCCATTGGGCCCGGGCGGTACAGCGCGATAACTGCGGAGATGTCTTCAAAGTTGTCGGGGCGCATCTGCCTCAACAGGGCCCGCATCGGACCACCATCGAGTTGGAACACGCCCAGCGTGTCGCCACGGGCGAGCAGCGCGTAGGCTTCCTTGTCGTCGAATGTCAGGTCCTCAAGAACGATGGGGTCCTTGCCATTCATCTCGATGTTCTCGAGCGCATCAGACAGGATAGTCAGGTTTCGCAGGCCCAGGAAGTCCATCTTGATCAGGCCAAGGCCTTCACAGGTTGGATAGTCGAACTGGGTGATGACCGCGCCGTCCTGTGGGCGACGCATGATCGGGATAATGTCAATGAGCGGGTGGCTTGACATGATGACACCAGCCGCGTGAACACCCCACTGGCGCTTCAGGCCCTCGATACCCATGGCGAGTTCAACGACTCTCTGGGAGTCTGGGTCAGCAGCATGGACCTCACGGAACTCCGAGGCCTCTGGGTAACGCGGGTGCTTCTCGTCAAAGATGCCGCCGAGAGGGATGTCCTTGCCCATGACGGCGGGAGGCATCGCCTTGGTCAGCTTCTCCCCCATCGCATATGGCATACCAAGGAGGCGGGAGGCGTCCTTGATGGCCTGCTTCGCCTTGATGGTTCCGTAGGTGACGATCTGAGCCACGCGGTCTTCGCCGTACTTATCGGTCACATACTTGATGACCTCGGTGCGGCGACGCTCGTCAAAGTCGACGTCGAAGTCAGGCATCGAAATACGCTCAGGGTTGAGGAATCGCTCAAAGATGAGCCCGTGTTCCAGCGGGTCGAGCTCCGTAATGCCCATCGCATACGCGACCATCGAGCCAGCCCCAGAACCACGTCCCGGGCCCACGCGGATACCGTTCTTCTTGGACCAGTTAATGAAGTCCGCGACCACCAGGAAGTAGCCAGGGAATCCCATCTGGTTGATGACACCGACCTCGTACTCTGCCTGCTTGCGCACCTTGTCCGGGATACCGGCCGGGTAGCGCCGGTGCAGGCCAATCTCCACTTCCTTGACGAACCAAGAGGACTCGTCTTCGCCCGGAGGCGTTGGGAAGTTTGGCATGTAGTTGGCGCTGGTGTCGAACGAGACATCGCACTGCTCAGCGATGAGCAGAGTGTTGTCGCACGCCTCAGGGAAGTCGCGCCAGAGATCACGCATCTCGGCAGCGGACTTGATGTAGTAACCGTCACCGTCGAACTTGAAACGGTCTGGGTCCAGAAGTGTGGAACCCGAGTTGATGCACAGCAGCGCCTCCTGTGAGGAGGAGTCCTCTCTGCGTACATAGTGCGAGTCGTTGGTGGCAACGAGCGGAGCGCCGATCTTCTTTGCGATCTCTAGGAGTTCCGAACGAACGCGGTTCTCAATAGTGAGTCCGTGGTCCATGAGCTCGACGAACAGGCTCTCCTTGCCAAAGATGTCCTGGAGTTCCCCTGCCGCCTTGAGCGCCTCGTCGAACTGTCCGAGACGCAATCTCGTCTGGATTTCTCCCGATGGGCACCCAGTCGAGGCGATCAGACCCTCTGAGTACGTCTGCATAAGCTCTCGGTCCATGCGAGGCCACTTGCCCATCTGACCCTCAAGCGAGGCCAGAGAAGACATGCGGAACAGGTTGTGCAAACCGGTGTTGTTCTTGGCCCATAGCGTGAGGTGCGTATAAGCACCTCGGGCCGAGACATCGTCGCTCTTCTGGCTGGGGTCACCCCACAACTGCCTCGTGGGATCAAACCGGCTGGTTCCAGGGGTCACATACGCTTCGACGCCAATGATCGGCTTAATGCCCGCAGACTTTGCCTTGGACCAGGACTCATACGCGCCAAAAATGTAGCCGTGGTCAGTGGTAGCAATCGCCGATTGACCTAGGCGCGCAGTCTCCTCGAACAGATCATCGAGCCTCGCTGCGCCATCCAGCATGGAGTACTCAGTGTGGACGTGGAGGTGAACAAAGTCTGCGTTCGAAACTGGCATGACTTGAGTCTAGAACCTTTCCTGGGTGCCCGGGTCAGGCGAGGATGTGAAATTGAATTATGGGAGCGGAGCACTAGGCTCGCGCGATGACCTTGACCATGTCGCGGTGCCAGATTCCAGCATCGAGATATCGCGCTTCGCTGGCGATTGAGTACCCGATGCGCTCGTAGAAGGGCAGCGCCTGCTCCTGCGCCGAGAGCTCCACTGTTACGTCGCAGTCGGGCGTGTCAACCACAGCTCGCTGCTCGAGGGCACTCATGAGCGCAGCGCCCACCCGCAAGCCCCGGGCCTCCGCGCGAACAGCTACCCGTCCGATGTGGAAGTGCCCCGGCTCGCCCACCGTGGGAAGGAGGCGCGCAGTGCCCAACGCCCGGCCGGGTTCGTTCACACGCCGTGCAATCACGTGGACGGTGGTTTCCGCAGTGTCGAGGGAGTCAATCTCCTCCTCAACCGGAACCTTCTGCTCACGCACGAACACGTCGAGCCGCACCGAATACGCCAGGTCGAGCATCTCCTGGCTATTAACGACCTCAACAAGCAAGTCCGGGGAAGCTGGCCGTGATGTTGCGTTCGATTCAGTGGTCATCGGGGCATATCCATTCATCGGGGCGGCGGGAGCCCCAGGTGTGTGAGCTAACTGGACTAGGCGTAGGGGGATCGAAGCACGTCAAGCGCGTGAGCGAGGTCGTCAGGATACTCGCTCTCCACCTGGATCCACTGACCCGACGAGGGGTGAGTGAATCCGAGGCGCACGGCGTGCAGCCACTGGCGCGTGAGTCCAACCTTTTTGGTGAGTTTCGGATCCGCTCCGTACATCAGGTCACCCACACACGGGTGCCGCATCGCGGAGAAGTGGACGCGGATCTGGTGGGTCCGACCCGTCTCAAGGTGTACCTCAACAAGCGAAGCGGCTGGGAGCATCTCCAGCACCTCATAGTGCGTGATCGAGCGCTTCCCCTCAGGCATGACAGCGAACTTGAACTCGGATTTTGGGTGCCGCCCAATCGGCGCGTCAATCGTGCCACGGGTAGGTTCAGGATGACCTTGGACGAGCGTGTGGTAAACCTTCTCAACAGTGCGTTCACGGAACGCCCGCTTCATAACCGAGTACGCATACTCGGACTTTGCGACCACCATGAGACCTGATGTCCCGGCGTCGAGCCTGTGGACGATGCCCTGACGTTCCGCGGCTCCTGACGTTGAGATGCGGTAGCCGGCAGCAGCAAGTGCCCCCACGACCGTTGGCCCCTCCCAGCTCACGGCGGGGTGCGCGGCAACGCCAACGGGCTTGTCAATGACCACGACGTCGTCATCGTCGTACATGATCTTCATTCCGGCAACGGGCTCAGGCTTCACTGCAAGCGGGGATGGCGCGTTGGGGTCAGGCAGAGTCACCTCGACCATGGCGTCCGAGACGAGACGGTCCCCCTTGCCAACCGGACGACCGTTGACCAAGACGCCTCCATCGTCGGCAATTTGAGCTGCGACGGAACGAGAGAGTCCCAGCACACGGGCCAGAGCAGCGTCTACGCGCTCGCCCACGACTCCATCTGGGACAGGGAATGTGCGCACGGTGTTCATGCGCGCTCAGACTCCTCGAATGCAGGGACGCCGCGAAGCGTCAGGATGCCGATCAAGATGGCCGCTGCAACGATTGCGATATCAGCAACGTTGCCCACAAACGGGCCGTAGTCGATGAAATCGACTACGTGCCCCTGCGGGAAGCCTGGGTCGCGGAAAAGACGATCGTAGAGGTTTCCGAGAGCGCCCCCGAGCAGCAGGCCCAGCGTGAGGACCCAGCCCTTTGAGACGAACCGGTTGGCCATCGCAACAATGAACACAACGACGGCCAGGGAGATCGCCGTGAGAATCCACGTCATTCCGCTGGCCATTGAGAGCGCGGCACCCGGGTTATAGATCAGGCGGAGCTGAATGAGCGAGCCAATAAAGGGCTTGGCCGCTTCCCCGACCTCGAGGGATTTCTCGGCCCAAACCTTAGAAAGTTGGTCGAGAACGAACACAACAACTGCCACGGGGACCAAATACAGAAGCGCAGTTCGTAGCCCTAAGGCTTTCCCCGTAGTGCTCGTCATATGTGTCTTCAGCTCCTCAAAAGTAAACGGGCCGGCACGTGCGCACGGAGGATGAGTCGAATGCTGCCGGCAATACAAAGAAAAGTCTCCCACGCGATGCCCACAAGTTGAAACCGGGCGCGCATGGGAGACTGCGAATGTGGCGCGTCTATCGACGCTCCTCCTTCTGCTTGCATGAAACGCAGAGCGTGGCACGCGGGAACGCCATCTGCCGCGCCTTGCCAATAGGCAAACCGCACTGCTCGCACGTACCGAGAGTTCCGGCCTGGATGCGAGCGATCGCGCGCTGGTTCTGCTCAAGAACATCGCGGGTGTTGTTCACGAATGTGAGAACCTGCTCGCGCTCAAGTGACGAGGCGCCGTAGTCAGCCTGATCGTCACCAGAGCCGTCGCCTGAGTTCCTCAGGAACTCGGAGAGGTGCGCATCCGACTCTGCGAGTTCCACCTTGAGACGCTGGTCCTCCTCAATAAGCGACTCGGCGATTTCGAGCACCTCGTCGACAGTCCAAGGGACCTCACCTTCACGGACGGGGAACTTTGAAAAGTCGTCGGCGAGCGTAGGAAAGTGCTCGCGAACAAGTGAGTGGGCATGTGCACTACTGGATTGCATGTCGCACCTCTTTCAATCGGAATAGCCGACTATAAACACACTGACCGCCCCACACAAGCACCCTTAGGAAAAAGTCCGCGGGTGAAAAGTGTGGGACGGTCAGTCGTTACAGGCTGTTCGGAAAGTCAGATTCCCGAGTTGTCAGCTCCGCCAAGTCCAGCACCACGCTGGTCAAGGTCACCGAGAAGGTTCTGGAGGTAAGACTTGAGGCGCAGTCGGTAGTCGCGCTCGAAGGTGCGCAGCTCGTCGATCTTGGTCTCAAGAACGCTGCGCTCCTGCTCAAGCTGGTTGAGGGTACGCTGCGAGATTTCCTCGGCCTCGCGCACAATGCGGTCACCCTCGGTCTTTGCTTCGCTAACGAGGCGCTCGCCCTCTTCTTGACCGGCGCGCACGTGGTCATCGTGAAGCTTCTGTGCCATCTGGATGATTCCAGTCGCCATCTCTGGCTCACGAGCAGCAGGTGCACCAGCCTCAGCGACGTGTGCGACCTCTGATTCAGGCTCAGGCTGGGCCGCAAACTCGACGGGCTCTTCAACGGCGGCAGGAGCGACCTCGGCGGCTTCAGCTGCACCGGACCGGCTCAGCTCGGCGACGCGCTCTTCAGCCTCCGAGAGCTTGGACTTCAGCTCGTCATTCTCAAGGTAGACCGCGCGAAGTGTTCCGAGTACGAGGTCGAGGAAGTCGTCGACCTCGATCATGTCGTAACCTTCGCGGAACTTGGTTACCTGGAACTTTTTGTTAAGGACTTCGTCTGGTGTAAGAAGTTCCACCGTAGTCTCCATCTCGTTTTCTTGCTGTCAGTCCGGCCGAAGTTAGCCATCCGGAATCAGATTCGACACCTAAGTTGTGTTACTCAGGTATGGGTTACCCGCACCGAAGGACAGTACGGCGTGACCCGTGTTTCTCACCGTGGGCCTAGATCACCGCGCCAGACCGTTGAGGATCTGGGCAAGCATTCCTACTGCGAAAAACAGGATCATGAAACCAATGTCTAGGGCTACGTTACCAATCCGTAGCGGCGGAATCACCCTAGCCAAGAATTTCAAGGGTGGGTCAGTCAGGCTGTAAACCAGTTCGGCTATCACCAAAACAAAACCCTTTGGACGCCAGTCACGTGAGAAAACCTGAACCCAACTAAAGACTAGGCGGCCAATAAGTACTAGCAAATACAGCGAGCACGCGAGTGCAAGCAAACTTAAGACAAAGGACACGATCAACTCTGGTTATAGAAGCTCTGGGTGCTGCTCGAGCTTGCAGACTGGTCCGAAGATTCACCCGAAATCTCGACGTTGGCAGGCGAGAGCAGGAACACCTTGGACGTTACGCGCTCGATGTTTCCCTGGAGGCCGAAGATGAGGCCAGCGGAGAAGTCGACCAAACGCTTGGCGTCGGCATCGTCCATGTCCGAAAGGTTCATGATGACCGGGGTTCCGTCACGGAACGCCTCGCCGATGACGCGGGCGTCGTTGTAGGACCGAGGGTGCACGGTGCTGATGCGGCGGAGTTCGGTGTTTGCGAATCCGCTGGGCTCCTGGTGCGAGAACGCCCTCGAAATCGGTGTCACTTGTGCTTCGTACGAGTCCATGGGCTCCTCAACTACTTCTTCATAGTCGGCGTACTCTTCGTACTCGTCCTCGTACTCCCGGTCGCCATCTGCCATGCCGAGATACTTCATGGTCTTGCGCAGGGCTCCTGCCATCACCCTTCTCCGATCTATCGTGGTCCTACTCACCGGATCATCTGACTGTTGCCCGATGGTCTCACCAGCGCCTAAATCTAGGCGACCGTGTCGGTCCAAGCACGCAATCAGCTCCTGCGCAATGGGCAGAAGTGCATGTTTGCGGCCTGACTTTGAAATCACGCTAGCGCAGTCGCCAACGGTTTTTTGGCGACACGCCTAGAGGTAACTAGGTTTCACCACTAACTTTTACGATTTGTACTACTTCTTGGGCACGTCTAACCTGACGATTCCGGCAAAGCGGCCGGACGCCCCTCCTGTATCCTCGGCATGATGAGTTGACCATCGATGCGAGTACAACTCCCCAGATTCATAGGTGCACACGTCCACATGGACGATCTGCGCGACACCAGCCGCCGCTAGTTCCTTGTGGGCAGCAACCCTGAGCTCAATGCCAGGAGTGTCCCATTGCGTCTGTGAGACGACAGTTCCGGTGTTCTGCGCAAACCTCAGCGCCATTTCTGCGGGCACTTCGTAGCATCGCGGACAAATGCACGGCCCGACGGCTGCTCGAATGCGTGACGCGTCAGCGCCCTGACACACCATGAGTTCGATCGTATGAGAGATTATGCGCGCTTCTAACCCTGGCCGGCCTGCGTGTGCCGACCCTATGATCCGTGCTACAGGGTCTGCCAAAAGAACTGGCACGCAATCCGCAACGTAGACGCACAGCGCCACAGCAGGATCGGAGGTCACAGCGCCGTCCGCCTGCCGCTCAGCGCCCGGCGTGCGGGAGTTTCGAGCGTCGCTCGCGGTAACGTCCACCACCGCATTCCCGTGGACCTGGCGCAAGTAGTTCACCGAGGTGCCGGTGAAGGCCCCCAGGGCGTCCCGGTTCGACTCCACGGCATCTGCCGCATCTCCGACCGCGTCCCCGACGTTGAGGCCCTCGTAGGCGCCCACTGAGCAGCCGCCCGAACGCGAGGTGTAAAAAGCGCGAATCCCGGGACCGAGGTCGACCTCGGTCACCGGGATATCGTGTTGGTTGATCACTTCAGGAAGTCTGGCACATCTAGGTCATCGATGGGACGGCGACGAGGTGGCTCCTCGTCAAAGATGCGTGGGACTTCAAGGTGTGGTGCGGAGTTAGTCTCTGGCGACTGCGGGGTCGGCTCCGAGATGAAGCGAGGAACCGGCTGCTCAGCCGCAGGAACCGAGTACTGGCTCTGCGTTGGAGTTGCCGCATACTGTTGGCGCTCGTTCTCCATGGGGACAACCGGGCGGTTGAGTGCGCGGAGGCCTGAGGTGACGGGAGCCGGCTCGTCGCGAGGAAGCGCTGGACGCTCCTCCCGCGGGGCAACAGGTGCAGGAGCCGACTGGGATCCGTATCCACGCATGTCCTGGCGCGGCTGCGGGTTTCCACCGTCGAACCCGGCCGCGATGACCGTGACACGCACTTCATCGCCCAGCGCGTCGTCGATCACGGTACCAAAGATGATGTTTGCTTCCGCGTGCGCAGCTTCGTGAACGAGACGTGCTGCCTCGTTGATTTCCTGGAGACCAAGGTCGGAGCCACCCTGGATCGAGATCAGCACGCCGTGCGCACCGTCGATCGAAGCTTCGAGCAGCGGAGAGGAAATAGCGAGTTCGGCAGCCTGCACTGCACGATCCTCGCCGCGTGCGGAACCGATACCCATGAGTGCGGAACCCGCACCCTGCATAACCGACTTGACGTCTGCAAAGTCGAGGTTGATCAGACCCGGCGTGGTAATCAGGTCAGTGATTCCCTGGACACCGGAGAGCAGCACCTGGTCAGCGGAGTGGAATGCGTCGAGCGCGGAAACTGAACGGTCCGCCATCGAGAGCAGACGGTCGTTTGGAATGACAATGAGGGTGTCGACTTCCTTACGCAGGGCGTCGATTCCGGAGTCAGCTTGGTTCGCGCGGCGGCGACCTTCAAATGAGAAGGGTCGCGTCACAACACCAACGGTCAGCGCACCGAGCGACCGGGCAATGCGTGCCACGACGGGTGCGCCACCGGTTCCGGTTCCACCACCCTCGCCTGCGGTAACGAAGACCATATCTGCGCCCCGCAGCACCTCTTCGATTTCCTGCTCGTGGTCCTCTGCGGCCTTCTTGCCAACTTCAGGGTCGGCGCCAGCGCCAAGACCACGGGTGAGTTCGCGTCCGACGTCAAGTTTGACGTCGGCATCCGACATCAGAAGCGCCTGGGCGTCAGTGTTGATCGCAATGAACTCAACACCCTTGAGCCCCACCTCAATCATTCGGTTGACGGCGTTTACACCACCACCACCGATGCCCACCACCTTGATCACTGCTAGGTAGTTCTGCGGAGTTGTCACGCTCTTGCCTTCCGATTCGGTGCCTTCTTCAACCAACAACCTTAAACCTCAGGTTGAAGGTTAAAGAATTGTCAAGTACTGCTATCGAAACGTTATGTTGAACCGCCTCGGCTATCAACATCATTCGTAGTGTGTCGCTATAACTAATCTATGTGAGTGGGCCAACGTTTAGGCCCAACAGCGCCTCGACACGCCACTGGAGCACCCCACCCCTCACGCATTCTTCACCCGCTGGGGCAAGCGCCTATCGAATGATTGGGAAAGTCGGGGCGGAAAGATCGATGGTGGACTTACCCTCATCGAGAGCGGTAGGCCTCAGGCGTTCGAGAACCTGAACTTTCAATTGCGTCTCAGCTGAGTTTCCCCATTGGACGGTGAGGTTGTCCCGCAGGGTAAAAACAATATTGTCCTGCGTAAATGCACGAATTGATTTGATGTCCTTGAGCAGAGATTGCGGAAGCGTATCGAGCACTTCCAAAACCGTGGTCAAGGTGACTTCATTCTCCTTGCCCACGGGAATATTGACGATTGGAACGTCCTTGGGCGCCTTCTTCACGGTGGCTACTTCAACCGCCGTGAGATCCAGGAGCGCATACTCCCCCTCGACGGGAACTGCCGCCACGGGCGCCCTCTCGACAATAGTGATCGTGACGCCGTTGGGCCAACGCCTCGTCTGCGCAACTGACTTGACGTTCGGGATCTGCGCGACGGCGTCGTGTATGCCGTTCATGTCCAGACGAGCCAGCGGCGTGCCCTCGATTGGCTTAATCTGGTCCACAACTTCCTGTTCGGTGACGTACTTCTCCGCGCCCCACACCTGTACCTCGCCCAAGCGCAGCGCAAAGACGGAAGAGAACACGAAAGCCCACGTGAGGAGGCCAAGAACAGCGAATACCGAACCAAAAATCCACATCTTGCGGCGCTTGTCGTGAAGCTCAATCGCTTCACGCTCTGCCAGTCTGTCAGCAACACCCGTGGATAGCACCGCCACCTTGGACGAGCTCTTAGTAGTGGGGGCCACGAGCGCCCCGGATTGCGTGGGCTTTCCGGCACGCCCCGACTGCTGTGCACGCGGTTTCCCACTACCCGTGCCTTCAAGATCGAACGTGCGCGAAGTGCCAGCGGCTCCGCTCCCCCCACCTGACGAGATCCGCCTCCGTTCAGGAACCGCTTCTGTTCCCGAACCCGAGGTGCCTCCCAGAGCCGATGCACCAGTACGCACTCGAACTTCGCCCGAGACGCCACTACTCCGCATGCCGCCTGTAGCAGGTGACGGCGCGGAGTCAGCGCTGGGCGAGTTAGCTCCCCCGTTACTGTGAGGGCTACGAGGTACGCGTGGTCGTGATGGGGGTTTCATTACGCTTTGGTGACTCCCTGCAGATCAGCAAGGATCACGGACCCGAGCTCCGTGACGTCCCCTGCCCCAACCGTGAGAATGAGGTCGCCAGGTTCGGCAAGCTCCGCGATGCGGTGTGCCGCGAGGACCTTCTCGTCAACAACCTCGACATAGGCCGTCATACGGTCCGCAATGAGGTGTCCCGTGACGGCGGGATCCAAGTCCTCGCGCGCGGCGTAGACCCCCGTGATGATCGTGAAGTCCGCCAGGTCGAATGCCTGCGCAAACTCCTGTTGGAAAATGCGGGTGCGCGAGTATAGGTGCGGCTGGAACAGGACACCAACGCGCCCATCGCCAGCGGACACCCGAGCAGCGTTCAACAGTGCCGCGACCTCGGTGGGGTGGTGAGCGTAGTCGTCGACAACCCGAATGTTGTCCACTTGTCCACGCTCTTCAAACCGCCGTCCGGTGCCCAGGAACGCCACGAGCCCGGCTGCGGCTGCCTGCGGAGTGGCTCCGAGCAGAAGCATCGTGCCAAACGCAGCGGAAGCGTTGAGCGCATTGTGAACGCCCGGAACCTTGAGCGCAATGCGCTGGGTGCCGCCGGCGATAACCCCGTCGGCTGCGGGAATGTCGTCCCACGTGAGTGTAAACGAGGCGCCAGTCGCGCCCTCCGCCTGCGCGAACTGCGTCAGGCGAATTGTGTTGTCTTGCCCAAATCCATATGTGACCACTCGGGCGCCCTGCGCGCTGCGTGCGTGTGCGAGGCGCTGGGAGCCTTCGTCATCGCCGCACGCCACGAGCGCTCCGCCGTCAACGACCTGGCCCGCGAACTTCACGAACGCCTCTTCAAAGGCCTCCTTGGTGCCGTAGTGGTCCAAGTGGTCGGGCTCGACGTTGGTCACAACGGCAATGTACGGCCTGTAGTTAAGGAACGATCCGTCGGACTCATCGGCCTCGGCGACAAGCACATCGCCCGCACCGATCTGGCCACCGGCGACCGCACCGGTGGCTGTACGGACCGAACCGCCGATCGCGTAGCTGGGCTCGAGCCCGCACTCCATCGCGCTCACCGCGATCATCGCGGAGGTCGTGGTTTTGCCGTGGGCACCAGCGACCGCCACTGCGCGGCGGTCCGACATGAGCAGCGCCAACGCCTGTGACCGGTGGATGACGGGGAGGCCAAGTTCCTTGGCCCGCATGAACTCCGGGTTGGTGTCTCTGATTGCCGACGATACTGTGACGACATCGGCGCCCGTCACGTTGCGCTCGTGCTGAGGAACCGAAACCGCTATACCCAGCGCACGCAGTGCCGAAACGACGTCACTCTCGTGCGCGTCTGAACCGGTGACTTCAGCACCAAGTTCGTGGAACATCTGCGCGAGGACGGACATACCCGCGCCACCAATACCTACAAAGTGAATGCGCCCAACACCAGATGCCGTAGCGTCCTGCGACAGTGCGTCGTACCGTGAATCAGTCATTGGAGCTCCAACCAGCAACACCTTCAAGAACCTCCAGAACGCGCGCAGTTGCGTAGGGTTTACCCACCGAACGCGCAGCTATCGCCATACGCCCGAGCGTGGCACGATCACGTACCAACGGAACCACGTTGGAACGCACCCAGTTCTCGGTAAAGAGTGAATCGTCGATAATAAGGGCGCCCCCGGCGTCCACCATGGGCCCGGCGTTGAGCTTCTGCTCACCGTTGCCGATGGGAAGCGGGACGAACACGGCAGGCAGGCTGAGAGCGGCGAGCTCGCACACGGTGCCCGCACCCGAACGGCAGACCACAAGGTCGGCGACGGCATATGCGAGGTCCATGCGGACGAGGTACTCGAGGACGTGATAGTCCGCGCGCGCAATTGGATCGAGCGAGGAAAGGTCCTCGAGGACCTGCTCAGACTTGCCCTTACCCGTCAGGTGCAGGATCTGGACACCACCCTCAAGGAGTTCCGGTGCCACCTGAGTGATCGTCCGGTTCAGACGCAGGGCGCCGAGCGACCCGCCGGTGACCAGGAGAATTGGGCGGTTCGGGTCGAGGCCGAGCTCAGCTGCGGCGGCACGGCGGGTCTGCTCCGGGTTGTTTTCGAGCGCGCTGATCAACGCAGAAATCTCCGCGCGCAAGGGAAGGCCCGTCACCTGCGAGCTAGGCAGTGCAGTGCTCTCGAACGTGGTGGTCACGGCCTTGGCCCAGCGGGCACCCAGTTTGTTGGCGATCCCCGCACGGGCGTTCTGCTCCTGAACCACGATGGGCACATCGAGCTTTCGAGCAGCCAAGTACGCCGGAGTCGACACGTATCCGCCGAACCCGATCACGACATCCGCGTCGATCTCGGTGATGGCCTCGCGGGCCGCGGTGACGGCGCTTTGCAGCTTTGAAGGAAGTGCAAACCACTGGGGGGTTGGGCGACGCGGCATCGGCACGCGCGGCACAAACCGCATGTCGAATCCACGCGAAGGTACGAGATCAGCCTCAAGACCCTCACGAGTGCCAAGCACAGTAATGGCCGCATCCGGATACTTCTGGCGCACGGCAGTGGCAACGGCAAGCAACGGGTTAACGTGGCCGGCGGTACCCCCGCCAGCCAGCAAGATTGACTTAGGCAACGAAACTCTCCCCTACGACGAGCGCCTTGAGCGCCCGCTGGAACTCGAAATAACTGCGATGGTCTTGCGAACCATCGATGGCCTTGCACTGAATGCCTCTTGCGCACCTGGTTCAGTACGGGCAAACGAAAGAACTACGCCCAGCGCCAGCATGGTGGCGACCAAAGCCGAACCACCGGCAGACACGAGCGGCAGCGGAACTCCAATCACGGGCAGGATGCGGGTAACAACCCCGATGTTGATAAGGGCCTGACCTAGGATCCACGCCGCGATACCCGCGGTCGTGATCTTGACCATCGGATCCTGGTGTCGGAGGATCACGCGAACCATACCAATGCCGAGCGAGACGAAAGCAAGCAGGACAAGGAGGGAGCCAAGAAAACCAATCTCTTCCCCAATGACGGCGAAGATGAAGTCGTTTTGCGCCTCAGGCAAGTACTTCCACTTTTCGGAGCCGGAACCCAACCCGACACCTGTCAATCCCCCGGAACCAAGCCCTTCAAGGCCGCGGATCACTTGGTAACACAACTGGTCCGAGGCATCGCATGTGGAGTCGTACGCGGCCATGATGCGGCCCATGCGATTGCCGTTCGGAATGACGAAGATCGCGACTGCAACTGCGCCCAGCGCGCCGAGACCTGCAAACCACTTGAGCGGAATACCCGCAACAAAGAATGCGGAGGCAATGACCAGACAGATCACGAGCGCGGTTCCAAGGTCGTTTCCGGCCATCACAAGGCCGAGTGCGGCGAGCGAAGCCGCACCCGTGGGAACCAGAACGTGCACCCAGCTCTTAGAGGTTGCAAGAGTTCTCGAGAGCATCGTGCCCAGCAGGATCGAGAGCGTCACCTTGATGAACTCCGAAGGCTGCAGCGAGATTGGGGTGCCAGGAATCGCGAACCAGTTGTTGTTACCTAGAACTCCACCGGACATACCGTTGAGCGGAGTAAACACTAGAGTTTGCAAAAGGAGCGAGCCCCCAAACAGAATCCAGGCCAGGCTCTTGTAGATTCGCAGAGGAATCCTGCACGCGACTGCCAGTGCGACCGCGCCGGCAACTGCAAAGAGCAGCTGCTTGGTGAAGATCCCGTACGCGTTCCCGCTGCGGTCTAGGGACTCGATGGAAGAACTCGAGAGCACCATAACCAGACCCAACACCACCAGGGTGCCGGTGGTCCAGAGGATGAGGTAATAGGAGGTGATGGAGGAGTTCCAGACACCCGCCCAGTTCACGCCACGGCGTGAATTAGTATCCTCGACGCGGCGGACTCGAGTCACCACATTCACCGCCCAACCGAAGAAGTCTCATCTACGAGTGCACGAGCTGCAGTTGTGAACGCATTACCGCGGTCAGCATAGGAAACGAACTGATCCATCGAGGCACACGCCGGAGCCATGAGAATCACGTCGCCGTCCTCTGCGTACCCGAAAGCAGCCCGCACTGCACGGGCCATGACGGTCTCAGCCTCGGCAGGGTCAATGACCGTCACCGGTAGTTCAGGGGCGTTTCGTTCGAGCGCGCCGAGCATTGGGGCCTGATCCACGCCAATAACAACCACAGCCTTCATCTTGGCCGACCGAGTTGCCACGAGGCTGTCGAACGACGCACCCTTGGCGAGGCCGCCAGCGATCCAGATGACCTTGCCATTGTCGAACGAGTCCAACGATGCCGCAGCCGCGTGAGCGTTGGTCGCCTTTGAGTCGTCGACAAAAGACACCGTGGCGTTGTTTCCGGAACCACCACGGGTCGTTGATGCCACCAAGGCGATGCGGTGTCCGCCAGGGTGGAAGTTACGAAGACCGTCGCGAACAGCGCGGGAGGATACCCCCGCCGCGCGTGCCAACGCCGCAGCGGCCAGGGCGTTCGCAACGACGTGCGGCGGAACCATCCCGCCCGGCCCCGCTAGGTGGTCAAGGTCCGCAAGCGTGGCAAGTTCGGCCGCGTGGTTGTGGCGGTCCGGGTGATCACTCGCCATGTGGAACGCGCGATCGCACAGGACGTCCTCTATCAGCCCAACTTCGCTTCTACCAGGAGCACCGAGCGTGAACCCCACAGCGCGGGCGCCGTCTGCCACATCCGCGTTCTCGACGAGAACTCGGGTCATGGGGTCAGAGACGTTGTACACGCACGCGGTCTGAACATGCTCGAAAACACGGCCCTTAGCCTTGGCGTACTCCTCAAGAGATCCGTGCCAATCAAGGTGGTCCGCCGCGATGTTGAGGACCGCACCGGCCACAAGTTCCATGGAGTGGGTGTAGTGCAGTTGGAAGCTCGAGAGTTCAAGGGCCAGCACGTCGAGGGTTGGGTCGAGCGCCGCCTCGATTACTGGCTTTCCCACGTTTCCGACCGCAACGGTGTTACGGGAGTCAGCCGCAAGGATGGACTCAAGCATCTGCACGGTAGTGGTCTTGCCGTTCGTACCCGTCACACCCAGCCAGGGAGCGGGTACGCCGGTTTTCTCATTCGGCACACGCAGGTGCCATGCGAGTTCGATCTCGCTCCAGATCGGGATGTTGAGTGCGGCCGCAGTGGAAAGTACCTCGGTCGAAGGTGCCCAACCAGGTGAGGTGACAACGAGGTCGATGTCATCAAAGGAAATCGCGGAAGCGTCCGAGAAGGTTGCGTCCGGGTTCTTGGAATCGAGGGTCACCACTGACCTCGGGCGGTCCTGCTCCAGCAGCGAGCCGAGAGCCCGAACCACGGCGAGCCCGGTGACGCCAAGACCAACCACGAGAACCCGCTTACCAGAAAGCTGCGTCACCGTTGCACGACCCATTCGCCGTAGAAGACGCCAAGCCCGAGGAAGACAAAAATTCCCGCAATGATCCAGAACCGGATCACGATGGTTACCTCACCCCAACCCGACAGTTCAAAGTGGTGGTGAAGCGGCGCCATCTTGAAGACGCGTCGTCCTGTGGCCTTGAAGAATCCAATCTGGATGACGTCCGAGAGAACGATGACCACAAAGAGTCCGCCCAGGATGACTGCAAGGAACTCGGTGCGGCTCAGGATTGAGAATCCAGCAAGTGCACCACCAAGCGCCAAGGAACCCGTGTCACCCATGAAGATCTGAGCGGGTGAGCCGTTCCACCACAGGAAGCCAAACAGCGCCCCGATGATGGCTCCCGCGATCACCGCAAGGCTCAAGGGGTCACGCGTGTCATAACAGCCAGCAATGCTTGTGACTTGGAAGGCGCAGTTCTGGTTGTACTGCCAGATGCTGACAAAGAGATAGGCACCGAACACGATGAGCGAGATACCCGTGGCGAGGCCGTCTAGGCCGTCGGTCAGGTTGACGGCGTTCGACCACGCGGTGATCAGGAAGTTTGCCCAGATGACAAACAGGATGAGGCCGACTGTCGCACCCGCAAAGGCGAGATCGAGGTTGGTGTCACGTATGAACGAGATCTTGGTAGAGGCCGGGGTCGCTCCGTTGCTGTTCCTGAACTGGAGCGCCAGGACCGAGAAGATGATGCCCACAATGCCCTGGCCAATGATCTTGCCTCGCGGCGATAGGCCCAACGAGCGTTGGTTCGAGATCTTGATGAAGTCGTCAAGGAATCCAATTAGTCCCATGCCCGCCATAAGGAAGATCAGCAGGACTGCCGAAGCAGTCGGCAACTTTCCGGATTGGACGATCGAGGCTAGCCAGCCCGCGATTGTTGCCAAGATGATGACCACGCCACCCATGGTGGGTGTGCCGCGCTTAGTGAAGTGCGCGGTTGGCCCATCCTGGCGGATGAACTGTCCATAGTTCCGATGAACAAGGAACCTGATGAAAAGCGGCGTTCCGACGAGTGACACAATCAGTGCCACTGAAGCGGAGACAAGAATCGATAACATCTGGGCTTATGCCTTTCCAACGAGTTCATCAGCGAGTTTCCACAGGCCAGAGCCGTTGGATGCCTTGATCAAGACGACGTCACCCGGAGCCAAGGTTTCTTCAAGAAGTGCACGAGCTTCATCAACGCTTGCAACCTCCACGACTTCCTCGCCCCACGAGCCCTCCTGTTGGGCGCCGTCAGCAAATCCACTTGCGCCTGCACCCACAACAACCAGGAGCGAGATGTTCAGGCGCACAACCAAGCGCCCAATCTCGTCGTGCTGATCCCGTGAGGTCGGGCCTAGCTCGAGCATTTCGCCAAGGACTGCGATCGTCCGGCGCTTGCGGCCTGCGACGACTGCCAGCGACTTGAGCGCGGCACGCATCGAGTCAGGGTTTGCGTTGTACGAATCGTCGATGATTGTCACGCCGTCTTCGCGCTCTGTGACATCCATGCGATGCGGGCTCAGTGCCTTCGCGTTGTTGATGTGGCTCACCGCATCTGCAAGGGGCACTCCCAACGCCGCAACAGCAGTGATTGCTGCAAGGGCATTCGTCATGTGGTGTTCACCCACGAGGCCAAGTTGGACGCGTTCGCTCGCACCCGTGCGAGCGTCTGTCACGTCAAAGTGGACTCGACCAAGTGGGTCGATCTCGGTATTGGTTGCCTGGAACGTCGTGTTTCGCACGGCGCCGAAGGTCAAGACCTCGCCTGCAGCCTTCTCGCGCATTGCTAGGACGCGAAGGTCATCCGCATTGAGGACGACCTTTCCACCCTCAAGCACGCCCTGAACAAGTTCTGCCTTTGCACGAGCCACGTCCTCGATACCTCCGCCAAAGCCGCCGAGGTGCGCCGCACCAACGATAAGAACAACGGCGACGTCCAATGGCGCTATTGAGGTGAGATACGTGAGGTCTCCGGGGGCAGATGCGCCCATCTCCAGCACGAGGTAACGGGTGTCAGCCGTGGCCTTGAGAACCGTGAGCGGAAGTCCGAGTTCGTTGTTGAACGATCCAGCGGGGAACACCGTTTCACCGACCGAAGACAGCACGGTCCCGATCAAATCCTTGGTGGTCGTCTTGCCGGCAGAGCCCGTGATTCCCACAACGCGCAGATCACCGGCTTTGCGGAGCACGGCCAGGTGAGCCTTGGCCAACAGGCCGAGCGCCAGTTGGACGTCATCCACGACGACACTTGGGATACCGGGTAGTGGCTTGGACGCAAGCACCAACGCTGCACCGTTACTGACAGCCGCCTGCGCATAGTCATGCCCGTCGCTGTTTTCGCCAACGACCGCAATGAACAATGAACCTGGCACGGCCGCACGAGAGTCAAGGACGGCCTCTCCGGCCACCAGAATCTGCGGGTCGGCATCCAGTCGACCACCTGTGATGGAAGCGATTTGCTCCGCCGAGAACACGCTACGTTTCTCCCTGATCTTCTTAGGTCTATCCGACTGTTGAACGTAAGTACCTGCCCAGCGATGGCTAAGCGGTGCGACCGTTCCCTCTCGGGCGCACAGTACAACTCATCTATTGAACCACCGTTTGAGCCGCCCACTACGCAGGCTGGTACCTGCACAGAAGATGTCCCACCCTACCTTCACATTTGAGGAGTCGAAACGCGCCGACGCCGCAGGACCTCACGCGCGAACGCTCGATCATCGAGGTGATGCTTCACGCCATTGATTTCCTGGATCGTCTCGTGCCCACGTCCCGCAAGAAGTACGGTGTCACCCTCCTTCGCGAGTTCAATCGCCTTTTCAATCGCCTTGCCCCGGCCCGCAATCTCCAGCACCCGAGCCTCGCGTTCCCGCTCGTCCAATGCCTGGAATTGATTGCTTGAAGTAATGCCCTCCAGAAGGTCGGACCTGATACGGGACATGTCCTCGGAGTAGGGGTCATCGTCGGTAATAATCGCAATGTCAGCGAGATCGAAGACCGCGCGGCCCATGGCCGGGCGCTTCGTAGCATCGCGCTCCCCTGCAGATCCCGTCAGACCGATGAGTTTTCCCTGGCCCTGCGCGTGGTGGCTCGCACGCAGCGAACGGAGCGCGAACTCAAGCGCTTCCGTGGTGTGTGCGTAGTCCACAATCACGAGTGGTTCGCCCGGCCCGGACACGACCTCCATTCGACCTGGAACGATCGCGAGCTGGGTGAGTCCCCGCAGAATGTCCTCGGGAGAGTATCCAAGGTCCCTCGCCATGATCGATGCCAGCGCAGCGTTCGACACATTCACGTCCCCGAGAAGGGGCGAATGGCTCGCTAGCCTGGCACCGTCCGGGCCTTCAAGGTCGAAATCTAGACCCAGACCGTGGTCTGCGAGCCGTACATTGACTACTTTCCATGTGGCCTGGAAGTTGAGGTCATCAGTCAGCGGGGTCGAAATGGTCTGGAGCGGGATATCGGACTGAACAGCTAGTTTGCGGGACCAGGAGTCGTCGGCAACAATCACACCGCGATCGGCGTACTCCGCGCTGAACAGCACCGCCTTGGCCTCGAAGTACTCCTCCATAGTGTGGTGGAAGTCGAGGTGGTCGTGCTGCAGGTTGGTAAAGCCCACGACTTTGAAGTGTGTACCACGGACGCGCGACAGAGCGAGGGCGTGCGACGACACCTCCATCGTGACAAGCGACGTACCAACGTCCTTGCACCGGGCGAGGAAACCCTGCAGCACCGGTGCTTCGACGGTTGTGCGCTCAGAGGGCTCCGAATCCTCGCCGAGCCTAATTTCAACGGTACCTAGAAGTCCCGTGCGCTCCCCTGCCGCACGCGCGATCGCATCAAGAAAGAACGAGGAGGTTGTCTTGCCGTTCGTTCCGGTTATGCCTGCCATCCGAATATCTGCGGATGGGTTGCCATACAGAAAGGCCGCGCACTGCGCAGTCACTGCGCGCAGATCAGCAACCTCAGATACAAGCAGTGGCACGTCCAGGCCACCCGCCGCGTTCAAGACGTCAACGCCTGCTGGATCTGTCAGAACGGCAACTGCGCCGCGGGCCAATGCATCAGCGGCAAAATGAACTCCGTGGGTCTTCAGGCCAGAAAGAGCCACAAACAGATCGCCCTGCTCGACTGACGCACTTCCAATAGCAATCCCTCGGATCACCGGAAGTTCTGGATTTGCACCCGCCGCAGAGGTGGCTTCAGGAGAAGCCTCGCGGGTCGTACGGACGACGCGCAGGCCACACTCGACAGCAAGATCAGCCAATGGAACACGTGGCCGGTTGTGTGGGCGAAGCAGCCCAGACTCAGAACTCATATATCTCAATCTAGTTGTTGAAGGCAGTCAGTGACGGGTCATGCGCGCGTGAGCAATGTCGCTTGGGGATCTAAGTCCATGCTCAGGGCTACTTTTCCCAAGATGAAGGGAACAGGTCGGGCTTCGACGTGGAGGGTTCGATGTTCAGTCGCTGGAGCGAATATGACATGACATCCGCAAACACAGGCGCCGAAACTTCACCACCATAAATAGAAGCCTGAGGGTCTCGAATAATAACCGACACCACGAGCTGCGGATCTTCAACAGGAGCGACACCAATGAACGACGCAACAAACGAGGAGAGTTTCCCATCGGCGCCTGCTGCCTGCGCAGTACCCGTTTTGCCGGCTACCCGGTAGCCCTTGACAGCACCCGTCTTACCCGAGCCCTCAACCACAACGGACTCCATCATCTTGAGCACCTTGTCAGCAGTGTTCTTCGAGACGACGGTCTTGGTGTCGGACTTCTGCGACTCGGTGTAGACCCCATTGGTGTCGGTTGTCCCCTTGACCAGGTGAGGCTGGCACATCTGCCCTTCATTCGCGATGACCGCGAAGGCGTTGGTTGCCTGGAGTGCATTCGCTGCAACACCCTGACCGAACAGAACGCCATACTGCGTACGCCCGTCCCAGTCCTCAACCGAGTGCAGGATTCCTCGAGACTCTCCCCCGAGTTCGATTCCGGTCTTTTCACCAAAACCAAACTTCTTCAGGTAGTCATAGCGAACCTGCTTGGGCAGCAACTCTCCGACTTGGACGGTTCCCGTGTTAGACGAGTCCGACAAAATTCCAGTCAGCGTCATGGGCTGGGTCGGGTGCATGTGAGAGTCCTGGAACACCTCGCCGTTCGAGGTGGTGTATCGGTATGGCACAGTGAACTTCGATAGTGGCGTAGCCTTCCCCGTTTCGATTGCGGCTGCCATGGTGATGATCTTCGCGGTCGAACCAGGCTCGAACACATCCTGGACAGCGCCAATACGGCCCGTCGTAGCAGTGTTTCCGTCCTGAGTAGTACTACGGTCTGCAAGCGCGAGGATCTCGCAGGTCTTGATGTCCTGGACAATCACTGTCCCCGCAGAAGCTCCCACCTTTTTGATCCTGTCATCCAAAGCGGCCTCCGCGTGCCACTGGATGTCGGTATCGAGGCTGGTAGTGATATCAGTCCCCGACACGGCCTCCTGCGTTGTCACCTCGCCAGACGGAAGAATATAGCCATCAAGCGAGCGTTCAAACGTGGTCTTTCCGTCCTTGCCTTGAAGGAGGTCATCAAGCGAGTACTCGAGACCCGACAAGCCCTTCTCCGTGCCAGCGATGCCGATAATGTTCTTGGCGGTATCCCCCGACGGGTAGACCCTCTTGCTCAGAGTCTCCTTGAAGATTCCCGTTATTCGGAGTTCTTTGATCGCGTCCCAAGTCTCCGACGGCACGTCCTTTGCAATGACCACGTACTGGTTGAACTTCTCCTGCTCAGGAGACTTTGTCAGGAGCTGCGCAAGTTCGTCCTCGTCAACATTGATGACGGGCGCGAGAAGCTCGGCAGCATATGCCGGACCCTCACCAATGACGTCACCATTCTTGTCCTTGACCTTCCAAGCGTCGAGGAGCTTCTGGTCTCCATACACTTTGTACCGGGTCACAGACTTGGCGAGCGCTTGCCCATTGCGGTCGGTTATGTCGCCACGGGAGGCGGGCAGGACCTCGGTTGTGGTCCGGAGCGCCTTAGCCTTGGCTGCCAGTTCCGATCCCTGGACAATTTGAACCTGCGCAAGTCGCGCCGCAAACAGGGTCGTAATAAGTAGGAACACGCCTGAAATCGCAATAATTCGCTTGCGTGAGAACTGGAACCCAATTGGACCAGCGTTACGTTTTTTGGCTCGCTCCTGACGGCGGCGCTCACGTTCCCTATCCGCCTGTGCCTTTTCTAGGAGGCGCTGGCGCGACTGAGCAGCGGATGATCCTGCTGGACGTGACGTACCCTCTACGGCGCGAGGACGGGCATCATCCGTTCGACGAACACGTACTTGATCCCGCTGCGACTGGCTGCGTGGAGCCCCAGAACCCGGGTTTTGGGAGCGAGTAGCTGGAGCCCTGTTGGACTTGGCGCCTGCGGACGGCCCACGCTCAGGATGAGATTGCGGGTTTCGAGCACGGCCCTGACCCGCGGCTGTAGAACGCGATGTGGCGTTCTGGCGGGGCGTACCTGGGCCTGCGGCCTGCCCACGCTTCGAAGACGCTCCTGAGCCCCGAGTTGCAGAAGTGCCACCCGGGACTGGGCGTGAGCCTTGGGCCGGTCGATCTGATCGGGAACGCGCGCTAGAGGCCGAGGAGAACCCTGGCTGTCCAGGAGTTGCTCCTCGACCCACGTTTGAGTTCCATGACTGGCCTGAACTGGAGCGTGAGGCGCCTTGACGGGCTGAGTCGCCCGGACGCGAACGGTTCTGCCCCCGGCGGTTATCCTCAGTCAATGGTCCGTGCCTTAATTGCTCGTGGTGTCCCGATTAATCTTCGATGAGTCTATGTGAAGCACTTCGGGATTTACCATCTGCTTCATTCCGAGTCGCTCAGCCTTCACAGCGAGATTCTCGGGAGTTGACACGTCCGCAAGACGCTCGGTCAGCTGTTCCGTGGTCAGGACCTCGGCGGATAGCTGCTTTGTGAGAGCAGAACGCTGGTAAGCACCATCCGCAAGCTCGGTGTTCATGACAAGGACAGCCAGTACGGAGCACACCAGAAGGGTGATGCACAGGTACACGACACCGGCAATCGGACGCTCAGTGGACGGAGCCGTGATGAGCTTGAGCTTCGGCTTGGATGCCGTTGTCGGGAGCGCCCGCTCGTGCGGACGTACTGGCAGCGCGCGGGCTGCACTTGACTGAAGCGCGCTCATGTCACTTCTCCTTCCTGTTACGCATGTGTTCTGGTGTTGGTCGCAGGCGTTCCACCGCACGCAAACGTACGGAGGCTGAGCGTGGGTTCAGTTCCAGCTCGGCCTCGTCAGCCTTTTCCGCGCCACGAGTAATCGCCTTCAGGTATGGGCGGTGAGTCTCTGGCTCAACCGGCCACTCAGGCGGTGCACTCGAGTTGATTCCGCGCGCAAACTCGCGTTTGGTCGCGCGGTCCTCAAGTGAGTGGTAAGACTCCACCACGAGGCGTCCTCCAATAGCGAGGGAGTTCACTGCGGCGGGAAGCGCCCGCTCGAGCACTTCGAGCTCGCCGTTCACTTCAATGCGCAACGCTTGGAAGGTCCGCTTGGCAGGGTTTCCACCCGAGGTTCGCTTAGCGGCCGGGATACACGCACGTACGAGGTCAACCAGATCAGCCGAGCGCTCCCACGGTCGATCCGCACGCTTCGCCACAATCGAACGCGCAATCTTTGAGGCAAACCGCTCTTCGCCGTACTCTCGCAGGATTCGAGTGAGCTCGCCTTCGGTGTAGGTGTTCAGAACGTCTGCCGCAGTAAGGTCAGCCGTGGTGTCCATGCGCATGTCCAACGGCGCGTCATGCGCGTAGGAGAAGCCTCGCTCGGTCTCGTCAATCTGGAGCGAGGAGACACCAAGGTCCATCAGAATTCCTTGAACCCCGTTGAGCCCCTGGTCCGCAATGACCTCTTCGATCTGGTCGTAGGTTGCGTGAACTGGAACGAAACGGTCACCGAACTCGCTGAGGCGTTCTCCTGCAAGCTTAAGTGCCTGGGGATCACGGTCAATTCCGATAGCGGTCACATGCGGAAATGCCTTAAGCACTCCCTGTGTGTGTCCACCCATGCCTAGAGTGCAGTCCACATACACCGCACCCTCCGCGCTCAGCCCAGGAGCAAGGAGGTCAATGCACCGCTGCAGGAGCACTGGGACGTGCTTGCGCGATGCTTCGGAGTTGTCCGTGAACTCGTCCATCGATCTCCTCAATTCGTCTGGCTAAATGCGATCTTTCTTCGCACGTGGGGGTGCTGACAAACTCTCTTCGATTCGGTCTCGGGTCTCCCACCGCCGAGGTCTGACATCGGGGAAGTGATGTCAGAGTCGCGGGAGGAGGCCCGAAACCGCTCGAAGTATCAGAAGTGCAGGTCCGGGAAGATTTGCTCGGCCGTCTCGGAGTATCCGGCTTCGCGTTCCGCGAAGTAGGTGTCCCACGTTGCGGCATCCCAAATCTCTACTCGAGACCCAGCTCCGATGACCGCAATATCGCGGTCAAGACCTGCGTAGGTACGCAGTGGCGCCGGGATTGAGATACGTCCCTGCTTGTCTGGAACTTCGTCACTCGCACCGGAGAGAAAGACACGCATGTAGTCACGCGCCTGACTTGAGGTGACGGGGGCCTGCCGCAGGTGTTCGTACATCCGGCGAAACTCATCGAGTGGAAGAAGGAAGAGGCATCGGTCTTGCCCACGCGTAAGGACCAAACCAGGAGCGAACTGGTTGCGGAACTTCGCGGGCAAGATGAGACGACCCTTCTCGTCCAGCCGTGGCTTGTAGGTCCCCAAGAACAAGCTGGGGATACCGCCAAGTAATTCCTGCATGGGTAACCCCCTCTCGCTCCGAGTACCTCCACGTTACTCCACTTCCCACCACAAACTGGGCAGGTTTGGCGAGTTTCACCTCCATTTTCCGCAAACTTGCAGGTCAAGGCGGTGGAGTGATGTGGAGGGATTTTCGGCGTTTCCTGTGAATCCCCTCCACATGCACCGCTCCTGCGAGGCGGATCACACAGAAGGGCCGTCCAGAAATGGCGAGATTATGCGGTTCTTGCGCGCGGACGAGAGCACCACACCCAACTCGCCTTATCGGTGGAGGGAAGTGGAGAGCTGGGTAGAGGCTCTGATTGGCAACCTGGCAACGAGCACGCGAGCGACGGGCCGAAGTTAGGGCGAATAACTAGGGCGAAAGGTTGGTACCCAGAGGCAGAGTGGGGCCAAGTGGAGCCCAGGGCGTTCCTCAAGGAGTGTCCGGACACAAAAAGTAGGGACGCCGGTCAATGACCGACGTCCCTACGAAGTCCTGCGCCGTTGCGAGCAACTCATTGCTTACACAGTTATGCAGTCACACCTTGTGGCAGTTATAGATCTCCCGAAGAGCGGTTTTCCCAACGTTCTTCCATGCGCTGCATGAAACTACCGCCGGAGCGATGGTGCTTCTTTGCTGCAGCTGGCGCCCCAGCTCGAGGGTCACCAGGAATCACATGCAGGTCGTGCTTCTTCTTCGAGCCTGACGCCGCAAAAACCACAGCAAGAAACATGATTGCGAAACCGATTACACCTACCCACGCCTTGGAGTTCGCTACCCCAATAACTAGGAGCAGGATCCCAATAGCAACGCCGACAATTCCAGCAACGATGCGGCCCATCGAGGCACCACGGCTACCTGTCATTGTGGTAGCGAGCTTTGGGTCTTGCGAGGAGAGGTCGCGCTCGAGTTGCTCGAGTATCCTCTGCTCATGCTCGGACAGTGGCATTTTTCTTACCCCCGAGTTCAAATAGGGCCTTGTCTTATGTCAAGGATAGTTGCTGACACGCATACTTGAAAGTCGTGCAGGTCTCTGCGCCGCGCGATTTATCGCGCCTTGCCCAAACTTAGCTCGAATCTCATCCATAACCTTCTCGGACTCGCTCATTGCCACGGCGGCACCTGCAATAGCGTCTTCGAGTGTGTCTTGGACTGGGTTCATGTCGGCAGATTCCAAGTTCTCTGCGCGCACACCCAAAAGCCTTACAGCCTTATGACGTGGGAGCGCGAGGAAAAGTTCCCGCACGGTCTGATAGATCACGGAGGTGGTGTCGGTTGCGGAGGGCAACGTCACTGACCTGGCAACCGTTACAAAGTCCGCATCCCTGACTTTGATTGCGACGGTCTTTGCAACCAGTCCCCTAGATCTCAACCGTGAGCCGCACTCATCGGCAAGGCTAAGCAGCTTTTCTAGGAGTACGTCCGTATCAGTTTGATCTTTGAAGAACGTTGACTCGGAGCCGATGCTCTTTTCTACTCGTTCGTGTTCGATCGCACGCGAGTCTTTACCCCACGCAAGCGCATGAAGGTGTCTGGCTCCAGCACGCCCGACCATGCGCTCCAAGGTTGCGATGTCAGCATGAGCTACCTGTTCGACACTCGTAATCCCCCACTGCCCCAAGCGTTCCTGAGTCTTTGCCCCAACACCCCACAGTGCACCCACGGGAAGCATGTGTAGAAACTCAGTGGTGGCAGCGTCGGGCACGAGCATGAGCCCATTCGGCTTTGACTGCGTGGAGGCAAGCTTGGCCACGAACTTGTTACGGGCAATACCCACGGAGCAGGTTACGCCAAAGGCCTCGAAGACCTGCTCGCGGATCATCGATCCGATGTCCAATGCGCTTCCGAGCCTTCTGCGGGAACCGGAGATATCTAGGAACGCTTCGTCAACGCTGACCTGCTCCATCTCGGGCGTCACCGCGGCAAGGATTTCCATCACGCCGCGCGACACGCGCCGGTATTCGTGGTGATCTGGCTGAACGAAGATGGCTTTGGGAGCGAGCGCTCTTGCGCGCACGACAGGCATCGCAGAGCGAACTCCGAACTCCCGTGCCTCGTATGTCGCGGCAAGGACGACGGACCGCTCCCCACCGCCCACGACAACAGGTAGGCCCCTGAGTTCCGGATGCCTTGCGACCTCGACAGAGGCAAAGAAGGCGTCCATGTCGACGTGCATGAACGGGCAGCCGGTATCGTCGCTCCCCCAGTCACGGCGAGCCTGACTCAGGCGCGGTGCGTTACTCATCGCTCCGCCTCCTTTCGCACGACCGATCGTGTTTTTCTAGCACTCCAATGCCTCGACTTCTCGAGCGGGAGGAACTGCAGGTGGACTCTATGCCACTCGATCGTACGACAGGCTGAAGTTTGTCAGCGGATCGATTCCGAAGGACTGCAGAACCTTGACCCGGAACTCCCGCGTTTGGTTGAGCCAGTACTCTGAGTCACTCCGGGAAATGGTGTCGAGCCGTCCAGACTCCATTGCAGCCCGGACCTGAGCGCCCTCCTCGAAGATTACCGCCCAGAGCGCCAGCTCCGGTGCTACCCGGGCAAACCGCTCCCAGAAGCCTTCCACGCGGCGGACCCGTTTGGCTCCGACAACGGACTCAACAACGGCGCCAGCAAGCCGCAAGGCGGCGAAGTGCGCGTGGCTGAACCGGTCGAACCCATCGGACGCCGTGAGGGCGAGACCAAGTTGAGTATCCGCGCTCTTGATGTACTTCACCGCATTGGGCACGAGCTCGTACGCACTCACATCCGTGCGACCTAGCGCGCTCGTGGCGGCCACAGCCGCGACAGGACGGGTGTCAACCCGCGCTTCCATTCCGGGAACGGCCAGCGCATTGCGAACCATTGATTGTGTACTCATCAGTGTCACCTCCGTCGGTCAATCCATCTTCGAACATTTGTTCGAAGATGTCAATGGATAAGCAACCACGCTATTGCGGTTAGGCTTGAAACATGGCCGCTCGATCATCACGTTCATCATCCCGCGCCCCTCTGACATCCACGGGTGACACCATCCCCGAGGCACCCATCACCACCGCATTCACAACCATTCGCTTGGAGAAGGACCGGGACAACCCGCGGAGAATCACGGTCTACCTCGACGAAGCACCGAGCTCGTTCATCGACCTTGACGACCCACTCAACGTGGGGTTCGAGTACATGAGCATTTTCCTTACGTTCATCGAGCAACTCCCCGAGGGCCCCATTTCCGTGGCTCACCTCGGTGCTGCTGGCTCCACCATGGCTCGCGCCGTCGCGCATGTGAGGCCGGGGTCCCGCCAGATCGGAGTGGATATCGACGGGGAACTGATCGACCAAGCGCGCTTGTGGTTTGATCTGCCACGTTCTCCTCACCTCAAGCTGCGAGCGGGTGACGCCCGAAAGGAACTCGCCACTCTGCGCGACTCGAGCCAAGATGTCATCATTAGGGACGTGTTTGCGGATGCGCGAACCCCCGAGCACCTCGCCACCCACGAATTCACGGAGCTCGTCCTGTCCAAGCTCAAGCCAGGTGGCCTCTACCTGGTGAACTGCGCAGACAAGCCCCCGCTACCGATCGCGCGCCAAGAGGTCGCGACCCTTCTAAGCGCTGCCGCCGCATTCGACGCGCGATCCGAGCACACGATCTCTTCCGAAGTCGCTTACGCCGCGGAAACTGCGATCGTCAAGGGCCGGCGATTTGGCAATTTGGTCCTTGTGATCGCCCGGGGGGCTCAGGACGATCAGGCTGGCTCCGCGTTTGATATCGAGTCAGCAATGCTCGCTCGCGCGCTACGCACGCTCGCGATCCCCGCTCACATATTGATTGGCGACGATGTCCGCCAGTTCGCGAGGACTTCGAACGTCCTGCGCGACTCGGCTCCCGAAACCCAGCCGCACGTTTCATAGTCCTGAGGGCCGTGGGACCTCTACCCGCAACCTCTTACTGGCGGCAAAAATGCGGCACTCTGCCCGCAAGGCCAGGGTGCCGATAGCGCCGACTACTCTGCGTCGGGCATTCCTGGCTGCTGGGAGAGGAACTGTTCGAACTCCGCACCAAGTTCCTCAGCGGTTGGGATGCGCGTGGTCTGCGCTAGTAGGGACTCCTGTGGGTGCGCTGACACGAACGCGTCGTACTGATTTTCCAGACCCTTGACCATTTCCGCGACTTCGGCCGAGTTCTCTACCTGTCGGTCGACCTCTGCCACGGCCTCGCGTGCGTCCTCGACGAGGTCCTCGGTGGCGAACGAGAGGCCGGTGATTCCCTCGACCTTGGTCAAGCCGACGATCGCGGCCGGGGCGTACTGCGACTGCGCGAGATAGTGGGGCACTTGCACGGCCACGCCTATAGCGTCACGCTCACTCTCACCGAGACGGTACTCGATCAGGTTGGACACGGACGCGGGCACTGTCATGCTGCCCATCCAGTCCTTAACCTCGTCGAGCAACCCTTCACGGCTTGCGTGCAGAACCGTGCCCTGAGGGCGCGTGTGAGGTACACCCATGGGAATCCCATACATGCCGACAGACAACGACACGTTGAAGTCGTTGATGAGCCCAATCACCGCTGCAACAAAACTGTCCCAGTAGCGGTCGGGTTCATTTCCGTGGAGAAGAAGATAGTTCGCGCCATCGGCGTCTTCGAGGAGATCGAGCACTATGTGGGGCCCATCGTACCGACCCCAGCGGGTACGTTCGAACAGCATCGTTGGGCGCTTTGCGTGATAGTCAACGAGCCTGTCGTGGTCGAATGTGGCCACCCGCACGGGGTTTCCAGTGGCGAGGAGGTGCTCTACTGCGAGCTCTCCCATGTGGCCCGCGTCGATGAAGCCCTTGAGGGAATTGACGAGTACGGGTCCAATTTCGCGCGCTTGGGAGCGCGCACGCAGTCCGTCAACTACGGGTTCGTTGAGCTCGTAAAGATCACGAGGGTCAAGCATTAGGGGTTCCTCCAAGGTGTTGCGTTCTGTCTTGTCTAACCACTCATCGCCGCAGATTGTTCCCTCATAACCAGAGTAATCGTCCTCGCCAGCTCACGACCCCATACATCCGGACAGGCCCCACCAAACCCAGCTACCCTCCTCCGCATCACACGCCATGGACAGAGGGTCCCACCAGCCGGATTGGAGGTGCGTATCATCCACTTTTCGGGGGATAATAGACGGCCCGCTTTTATCGTTTGAACAGGAATGCGTGTGTCTGAGCAGAATCTCGATCTGGTCCATGAGCAAGAGCGACTGGACGTTGTCTATGCGCGACTCGATGAAATGCGCCAAACGGCGAGAAACCGTCTTGCCGCCATTCGTCGGGCTGGCCCATCGGGCTCTCCGCAGAACCGCAGCGAGCGGGACTCCTTCGCAACCCTCTACGAGGATCGCATCGCGCTGCTCGAAGCGGTCGAGGACCGCCTCGTGTTTGGCCGACTGGACTTCGATGAGGGATCTGAAAGATACATCGGCCGCATCGGGCTCAACGACACCGAGCAGGTTTCGCTCCTGACCGACTGGCGCGCGCCGGCAGCACAGCCTTTCTACCGAGCGACGTCCGCCAACCGCGACAGCGTTAAGCGCCGCCGCCACCTCGTCACGCAGATGCGCAAGGTCACCGGTGTCGAAGACGAAATACTTGACTTGACGCTCCCCCAGTCCGAAGTGGAGGAACTCAACCTCTCCGGTGAAGGTGCGCTGCTGGCTTCGCTATCCGCTGGGCGCACCGGGAAGATGCATGACATCGTTGCCACCATTCAGGCGGAGCAGGACGAGATCATCCGAGCACCGCTGAACGGCGCGCTCGTGGTTCAGGGCGGCCCTGGCACCGGGAAGACTGCCGTGGCACTGCACCGCGCCGCGTATCTCCTCTACGCCCATAGGCGCGTTCTCGAACGCTCGGGTGTTCTCCTCGTCGGCCCTAGCTCTTCCTTCCTTCGCTACATCGATCAGGTTCTGCCATCGCTCGGTGAAACGGGCGTCGTGTCGACCACGCTTGCCTCGCTCCTACCGGATATCACCGCCACAGCAACCGATGACCCGGCCGTACAGCGACTCAAGGGCGACCCTCGGTTTGCCACATTCATCAAACGTGCAGTCAAGGCGCGTGAGCGTGTTCCTTCGGCGGACCAGACGGTCCGCATCGACGGGCACGACCTCGTCATCCGGAGGCGCGACATCCGCGATGCGATGTTCCGCGCGCGCCGTACGAACAAGCCACACAACTTGGCCCGCAAGACCTTTGTCAAGGACATGCTGTCCAAGCTTGCGGCCCAGTACGTTGCGGACATGCCGTACGAGGTTGCGCCCGAGGACCGCAGCGAGATCATCGACGAGATTCGCCTCAACCGTGAGGTTCGCGTAGCTCTCAATATTGCGTGGTTCCCGATCACCCCGATGAAGCTTGTTGAGGATCTGTTTGCCAAGCCGCACCGCCTCGCGCAGGCCGCTCCTGAGTTGACCGCAAGCGAACGCGCGCTGCTCGCCCGAGAGGCAGGCTCCCCGTGGACCGATTCCGACATCCCGATCCTTGACGAGGCCTTCGAAATGCTTGGTGAGGATGACAGCGCCGCCCACGCCGAGGCGCAGCGCGCACAGAAGGCGCACGCGCAGGCCCTCGAATATGCTCGCCAGGTTCTCGAGAGTTCGGGCGGAGACTCGATCGTCGGCGCGGACGTTTTGGCGGGCCGTTTTGTGGACTCTGGCCCAACGCTCACCACAGCAGAACGCGCGTCCCGCGACCGCACCTGGACGTACGCACACGTGATCGTCGACGAGGCCCAGGAACTCTCGCCCATGGCGTGGCGTATGCTCGTGCGCCGCTGCCCTACTCGCTCGTTTACGATCGTGGGCGACGTCGCGCAAACCTCGAATCCGGCTGGTGCGACGTCGTGGTCTCGCATGCTTGCCCCGATTTTCCGCGACCAACGGCAGATCCGCGAACTCACCATCAACTACCGCACGCCCTCCACGATTGCGGATGCCGCGATCGCGTTCGCTCGCGCGAACTCGCTTCCGGTCTCTCCGCTTACCTCAGCTCGCGACGCAGCCGACTCGCTGCGTTACGTGCCAACGGACCGGACCACAATCGTCGAAAATATGACACAGCAAATTACCGACGATATTGGCGCGTTTGTGTCCGCCGGTACCGGCCGCGTCGCGGTCGTGGCGCCACCAGAACTCCTGACGGAGCTCGAAGCCGCACTCCCAGCGCAGTTGCGCGAGCAGCTAACAGGACCAGACCCCATCGTCTCTCTGGTCACGCCCGTACAGGCGAAGGGCCTCGAGTACGACGCTGTGATTGTGGGGCTCCCGAACGAGATCGTTCGGAGCATCAATGGCGTTTCAGACCTGTTCGTGGCGATGACCCGAGCGACCCAGCGGCTCACGATGTTCCACACGACCGGCCTACCGGCAGGGCTGTGACCGTGCGGCGCGCGAACAACTGCGCGCCACACGCGCTGTGAAATCGGATAAGTCAGGCGCTTAACTCGCGTCCGAGGGTCAAGATTCATTTTGAGAATGCGGTACCGCGGGTGGACGATAGGGGGGTGTTGAAGGCGCTGCTCCTAGAAAATGTCCACCCGCTATCCGTTGAGATCCTTGCCGCAAACGGTGTCGAAGTTGTGACCCGTTCCGGCGCACTCGACGAAGAAGAGTTGATCGAGGCCCTCAAGGGCGTACATCTCCTCGGCATCCGATCCAAGACCCAGGTCACCGCAAAGGTTCTCGAGTCCGCTAAGGACCTCGTGGCCATCGGTGCATTCTGCATCGGAACCAACCAGATTGACCTTAAGTCGGCCGCCCTGCAGGGCGTTGCCGTATTTAACGCGCCATTCTCGAACACCCGCTCGGTAGTTGAACTGGCAATCGGTGAGATCATCTCCCTGACCCGCCGCCTGACCGAGCGCGACAAGGCATTGCACAACGGCATCTGGGACAAGACCGCAGAGGGATCGCACGAGGTCCGAGGCAAGACGCTCGGAATCATCGGCTACGGAAACATCGGAACCCAGCTATCCGTGCTCGCTGAGAACCTTGGCATGAGCGTCGTCTTCTACGACACTGCCGAGAAGCTTGCACTCGGAAATGCCCAGCGCCTCACCTCGATGGACGAGTTGCTCAAGGTGTCCGACATCGTGACGATTCACGTTGATGGACGCCCAGGCAACGCCGGCCTCTTTGGTGAGTCCGAGTTCTCCAAGATGAAGCCTGGCGCGATCTTCCTGAACCTGTCGCGTGGGTTCGTCATGGACAACTCCGCACTGCGCTCCGCAATCCTTTCCGGCCACATCTCGGGCGCGGCAGTGGACGTGTTCCCTGTAGAGCCAAAGAAACGCGGCGACCAGTTCGAATCCGAGCTTCGCGGTCTGCCTAACGTCATCCTCACCCCACACGTGGGTGGATCCACCCTTGAGGCGCAGGAGTCCATCGGAGAGTTCGTTGCGAACAAGATGAAGGACTACATCCGCACCGGAACTACGACCCTCTCGGTTAACTTGCCTAACCTCGCACTCGAGTCGACCACCGGAATCACGCGTATCGCGTTCCTACACCGCAACACCCCGGGTGTACTCGCTGCCGTCAACAACACCCTTGCGGCGTTCGGCACGAACATCGAAGGCCAGCTGCTGGCAACCCGCGGCGAAATCGGTTATGTAGTCACCGACACCGACTCGTCCGTGGACATCGAGGCTCTTGAGGCTCTCAAGTCGATGGACCAGTACATCCGCATCCGCGTCATGCCACCGGCTGCACCAAAGAACTGATAACTCGGCCCCTGTGTCGATACCGCCGGAGGCGGCACCCGAACTACTGTTTGGGTGCCGCCTCCGGCTTTTTGGCGTATCGCTGTACCATCTCGCTCTGTTTGGTGGCGACACCTTTGGAGCAAAGGCCACCCAATCGCGGGCAAGTTCGCTACGGTTAAGTCATGCACTCACCGAACCTGAGCCGCTATGACGACTCACCACAGAACGTGCCCTACCGACGCGTAGGACGCAGCGGACTGCAACTCCCGGTCATCTCGCTGGGGCTCTGGCAGAACTTTGGCGAGGCCTCTCCCCTCGCCGCCCAAAAGGACCTCGTGCTGCGTGCCTTCGACCGCGGTGTCACCCACTTCGACCTCGCAAACAACTACGGGCCGCCTCCCGGCAGCGCAGAGAAGAGCTTCGGGGAAATCCTGCGCACGGACCTGCGCGGGTACCGTGACGAACTCGTGGTCTCAACCAAGGCCGGCTACAACATGTGGCCCGGCCCCTACGGTGAGGGCGGCTCGCGCAAGTACCTACTCAGTTCACTCGACCAGTCGCTGAACCGACTCGGGCTGGACTATGTAGACATTTTCTACTCCCACAGGTTCGACCCCGAGACTCCGCTCGAGGAGACCATGGGTGCGCTGAAGACAGCCGTGGACAGCGGAAGAGCGCTGTACGCGGGAATCTCGTCCTACTCCGCGTCCCGCACCCTCGAGGCCTTCGAGGTCGCACGAGGAATTGGGCTCAACCTGCTGATCCACCAGCCGTCGTACTCGCTCCTTAACAGATGGATCGAGGAGCCTGACGCCTCTGGGATGTCCCTCACGGACGTCTGCGCACAGGAAGAGCTAGGCGTCATTGGGTTCTCTCCCCTAGCTCAAGGCCTCCTCACGTCGAAGTACCTGACAGGGCAGATCCCAGCGGGTTCACGCGCCTCAGCGGATGGCTCGTTCAAGAAGGAGTATGTAAGCGAGGAGAACGTGGCAGCGCTGCGCGTGCTCAATGAAATCGCTTCGGCGCGAGGGCAGTCACTCGCCCAAATGGCCATCTCGTGGTCTCTGCGCGATGAGGTTGTCACCTCGGTTGTCGTGGGGGCTCGCACCACTGAGCAACTCGACGAAAACCTCGACGCTGCACGTTCCCTCACTTTCACCCCAGAGGAGCTCAAGGCAATCGATGCAGCCTGCGTCGACGGCGGGCTCAACCTCTGGGCCTCGAGGTCCAGTGACCTCTAACTGCGCGCCTGATCCAGGCTCAGTAGTACTGGACTAGTGCTGCACCAGCGGCCCTGCGCAAGCTGGCAAATATGGAGCACGAAGGTGTCGAAATACGCGTGTGGCGGGCGATATCAGTGATATCGCCCGCCACACGCGTTACATCATTCAAGTAATCTCGGCAGCCCGGTAGCACAGCAGGCTACGGCGCTCAGGCTCGACTCTAGTCCTCCACCGGACCGGCGAACTCACCCTCGGGGGACGCGGACTGCACGACTGCGGCACCCTCGGCGGCCACCTTCGTGGCATGCTCCTCGCGTTCCTTGCGCAACAACTCGATCGCTTCCTCGAAGTCCTCAAGTGAGTCAAACGCTTGGTAGACGCTTGCGAAGCGGAGATAAGCAACCTCGTCGAGTTCCCTTAGCGGGCCGAGGATCGATAGGCCGACCTCGTACGCCTCAAGCTCAGCGATTCCCATCGAGCGGATGTTTTCCTCGACCTGCTGCGCGAGCACGGCCAAGTCGTCGTCAGAAACGGGGCGCCCCTGGCATGCCTTACGCACACCGTTGATGACCTTGGTGCGAGAGAAGGGCTCCGTGACTCCTGAGCGCTTGACCACGGAAAGTGACGCGGTCTCCACGGTTGTGAATCGCTTCATGCACTTGGGGCACTGACGCCTACGACGGATCGCTGACCCGTCCTCTGAAGTACGGGAATCAACTACCCGCGAATCAGGGTGCCTGCAAAATGGACAGTGCACACGTTCTCCCAACCTAGATGCCTACCCAGCCACTTTACCGTTTGCGTTCAACAATGACCGCATAGGGCGCGTGCAACTAGTACGGGGTGGGTCACACAGGAAGGGAGAAGTAAGGTGGCAACTTACTCAAAAGTCGCCGGATCGGGCGTCACCAGGAGCAGACACACCGTCCTGAGAACTGTGCCGCGGAGACCCCTAATCTTCGTATACGGGGAGCAGAATGATCGAGCCTGCCTCAATTGCGGCGCTCGGGAGTTTGTTGAGCTCTACGATGTCGGCAACCACATCCCGGATGTCCCCACCAACCGACATGGACTCGGCAATGCTCCAGAGAGAGTCACCCTGGGCAACAGGATAAGTCTCCACAGGAACAGCGGAGAGTGGCTGGCGTGCCATCGCGGAGGACCCGATCAGGAACAAGCCGAGGGACATCAGGAATGCGAGGAGGATGAGCGTCACTTTGCCGCGACGCGTCAGACGAAGGCCACGCAAGCCCGTGATCCCATATTGGGAACGGAACACACGACGCTCCATTTTGCGGGTCATGGGAAACGCGATCACTGCCGACTGTGCGTTGATTCCTACCGACATGACTTCCTCCAGAACTCCAACTACGGACTCATTCGAACATATGTTCGTTAGAACAAGTGTACGAATGGATTTCGAAAAATCAAGCAACATCCGCGACTCACTCGAACAAATGTTTGAATGCGGGGCGTTTCTTCCCTACTCTTGAACTACGACAGTGAGTTCACCACGAGCCACTGACACTCGATCGGAGGACGGAATGGGAACCGCCATGGCGCAGTTGGATCGCGATTCGCTTACGACTCGTCAACGGGCCGTCTTGAGCACCGTGGAGTCGAGCCTAGCCAAGCGCGGCTATCCCCCAACCATGAGGGAAATCGGCGCAGCTGTGGGCCTCACAAGCCCGTCAAGTGTTAAGCATCAGCTCAAGGTTCTCGAGGAGCGCGGTTTCCTGCGCCGCGACCCCAACCGCCCGCGAGCGATCGAGGTCGTCTCGCCCCTGTCCCCCTCTTCGGAAGTTCCCGGCACCGAGATCCACAACGATTCTGACGCCTCCGTGGTCCGCCCACTTTTCACCCAGGCTGAGGCTAACTCAAGCCGGGATGTGCCACTCGTGGGCCGCATCGCCGCGGGCTCACCAATCCTCGCGGAACAGGACGTGGAGGACGTGTTCACCCTTCCCCGGCAGATCGTGGGTGAGGGAAACGTCTACATGCTCAAGGTTGCCGGTGACTCGATGATCGATGCCGCAATCTGCGATGGCGACTGGGTGGTAGTCCGACAGCAAAACACCGCCGAGAATGGCGAGATTGTGGCTGCGATGCTTGACGGGGAGGCCACGGTCAAGACGCTCAAGCGCAAGGACGGCCACGTCTGGCTGCTCCCTCACAACCCAGCATACGAGCCGATCCTCGGTGACGAGGCGACCATCCTCGGACGCGTGGTCTCCGTGCTACGCAGCCTCTAGCGCGCTGGCTGTCCGGTAACCCGACACGGGCGACCGTGCATCTGATCCGTCTAAAAACAAGAAGGCTGTGGCCACCAGAATCATTTCTGGTGGCCACAGCCTTCTTGTTTTCTGTGGGGACAGCCCCGCCCTCAGTAGGTGGCTAGAAACCGAACTCCCTAGCAACTTGCTTCAGCGATAGCGCCGAAGCCTTGAGTCCGTCATATTCTTCGTCAGACAACGGGATGGGCAGTTGATCCGCCACGCCGCCGCCATATACAACGCTCGGCACGGAAAGGCACACGTCGGACAGGCCGTAGAAGTCGGACAGCAGGGTGGAAACAGGCAACACCCGGGACTCGTCGTTCAGGACTGCCTCGATGATGCGCGAACCCGCGAGCGCCACTGCGTAGTTGGTCGCACCCTTGCCCTCGATGATTCGGTAGGCGGAGTTGATGACCTCGTCGGCGATCGCGGTACGACGCTCGGCGTCCAGTGGTGGGCGGCCGTGCACTCCTGGCCAGTCCAGAAGAGGCACCCCACCAATGGTGGCCGAGCTCCAGAGCGGGAACTCCGAATCTCCGTGTTCGCCCACAATGTACGCGTGCACGTTCTGCACGGCAACGCCGGTCTCGCGTGCGAGGACGTAGCGTAGGCGTGACGAGTCCAGGACTGTTCCGGAACCAAAGATCTGGTTTGTTGGCAGCCCTGAGATCTTGAGGGCTGCGTAAGTCACGACGTCCACGGGGTTTGTCACCATGACGTAGGTGGCGTCTGGCGCCACCTTGAGAAGTTCAGGAAGGATCTTCCCTACCAGGTTGATCGTGGCGCCCGCGAGATCAAGGCGGGTTTGGCCCGGGCGCTGCTTTGCGCCCGCGGTGATCATGACAACATCGGCATCGCGGCATACCTCGATGTCGTCAGACCCAATGACCTCAGCCATTGGCATGAACTGGATTCCGTGGGAGAGGTCGTAGACCTCCGCCTTCACCTTGGCGGCGTTGATGTCGTAGAGCGCGACAGTGCGGGCTGCGCCGCGCATGAGGGCGGCGTACGCCATTGTTGATCCCACGGCGCCGGCGCCAACGATTGCTACTTTCGAGGTTCGCCGACCCGGTTCATCGCTGCGTTCCGCGGGAACGAATGGGTTGTGCTCAAAATACATGCGACTTCCTTAGTAGTCTTGCTTTGGCCACGTGCCGTGACCCCTCCCCACCCACGATAGTGCTTACTGCGCCTCACTGAGACGCTGAAGTGCACCAATTGCGACGTCCTTTTTAGTAGTCGTCCAGAAGTTAGGCATTGAGTTGGTCAAGAACGAGCCATATCTTGCCGTTGCAAGGCGCGGGTCGAGCACTGCCACGACGCCCCTGTCATTGATGGAGCGCACGAGCCTTCCCGCTCCCTGCGCTAGGAGCAACGCCGCGTGCGTCGCCGAAACCTGCATGAAGCCGTTGCCGCCAGACGCCGCAATCGCTCGGGTCCTCGCCGCCTTGACTGGGTCGTCCGGGCGCGGGAATGGTATGCGGTCCATGATGACAAGCTGGCAGGCGGGTCCGGGGACGTCAACGCCCTGCCACAGCGACAAGGTGCCGAACAGGCAGGTCTCCTCGTCTTCGGAGAACTGCGCCACCAAAGTAGGTAACTGGTCCTCCCCCTGTATGAGGATGGGGACATCCAGGCGCTCGCGCATCGCTTCGGCGGCGAGTTCCGCTGCACGTCGTGAAGAGAAGAGGCCAAGTGTCCGACCACCGGCAGCGGTGATGAGCTCTGCGATCGTGTCCAACTGCGACTCGGTTGTAGGCGACTGCCCGGGTGTGGGCAGGTCCTTGGCAATGTAGAGGATTCCCTGCTTGGGGTAGTCAAACGGGCTCCCGGCATCCGTGGCGGACCATGCCCGCGCGACTCCGGTCTCAGGGTTGAGCGAGTGGTCTATTCCAATGGAGCGCGCGACCGGGTCAAACGAGTTGCCCAGGCTGAGCGTAGCCGAGGTCAATACTCCCGTGTGCGTGCCCCACAGGTTTGTGCTGAGCAGACCGTTGACGGAGAGCGGCGCAATGTTAAGGCGCTGCATGCCCTCCTCGGAGTTGAATCGTGGGCGCGAGCACCACAGGACATCCCGGCTGGCGTCGTTGGCGGCAATGCGTTCGGAGATCTCGAAGATCTGCAGCATCGCAGCCTGCGCCACCTTGAGGCCAGTGTCGGTGGATTCGCATCCTTCTTGGGCTTGAGCTGGGTCAGAATTTCGCGCGAGGCGTCTCGGATTGCCTCGACGGCGTACTGCGCCTCCTCTGGGAGACCCTGCGGGAAGGACTGCTCCGGGAGTTCCGCGAGCGCAAGCCCGTAGTTCTCAACGGCGTGGTCGAGCGAACCGGTGGAGACTCCGCCGTTTCGCCGTGCCAAGCGTGCCGCGTGGTCGATCGCCCCGATCGTGAGTTCGGAGGTCGCGGCCGAGGTAACCCTATCGACGAGTTCGTGCGCCTCGTCCACGATGATTGAGCTGAACTCGGGCAGGACGTTGGGCGAACCCGTGGAGAAGATTCCGACCATGGTGTGGTTCGTGACCACGATGTCGGACTCAAATGCGGTTTGCTTTGCGTTGTCGGGGAAGCAGTCGTCAATCATGGGGCAACCAGTGCCAAGGCACTCAAGTTTGGATAGCGAGACCTGCCTCCACGCCTTCTCGCTGACTCCGGGCACGAGGTCGTCGCGGTCACCCGTGTCCGTTTCCTGCACCCACTCATGGAGCCGCTTGACCTGTTCCGCAAGGCTTTCGACACCATCGCCGTCAGTCCCAGTTGCCGCCGATACCAAGGCCGCATCCACTGGCCGTGATTGGTCTGAGTTGTTTGGCAGGTCAAACAGCGCGTTCTGGTCCTCCACCGGGTACCCGCCGTGAACCTTGTGCAGGCACGCGTAGTTGTTCCACCCCTTGAGCAGCGCGATGTGTGGCGCACGTGGGAGCTGGGATTTGAGGGCGTCAGCCACGAGTGGGAGGTCGCGTGTCATGATCTGGCGCTGGAGCGCGAGGGTCGCCGTGGAGACGATGATCCGCTCGTTTGCGGTTACTGATCGTGCGACGGCAGGGACCAGATACCCGAGCGACTTTCCCGTTCCGGTGCCCGCTTGCACGAGGACGTGCGACTCGTTGGCCAACGACGCAGCCACAGTTTGTGCCATGTCCCGCTGCCCCTGGCGTGGTGATCCGCCGAGGGCGCCGACCGCCGTGCTGAGCAGTAAGTCAATGTCCGGTTGGGCAGTTGCTTCACTCACGGTTGGGGAACACACTCCAAGTACGGGTCGGAAGCGCGAGGTTGCGCGGGGTTCATTCTACGTCCCCAAGGGCTCTTGAGCGGCGCCGCGTGCACGTTGTGGAGTGTGACATCCGCGTTCACGGTGTTGATAAACGCGGAACGCGGATGCCTATGGGTGCAGTTATTTGACCGTGTACGGTGCTAGCTCGGTTGCGAGCTCGCCGTCGACGCGCCCCTTGATCGCGGTGCCCGTTTCCACGTGCTCGATAGAGTCGATTTCTCCCTCGAGGTGGATGCGGTTGACCAGCTCGCCGCGCGAGTACGGAACCACTACGTTGATCTGGATGCCCGGACGCGGCAGCGCCTCAGAGATGTACTCGAGGAGTTCCTCAATCCCGAGTCCGGTGTGGGCGGAGACTACATGCACGTTTGACTCGTGGAGCCTGATCCTAGCGATGACTTCTGGGTCGGCCATGTCGGCCTTGTTCAGGACGATCGCCTCTGGGATGTCGCTCACCCCGTCAATGTCCGCGAGCACGTGGCGCACCGCGGCGATCTGCCCCTCTGGGTCAGGGTGGGAGGCGTCCACAACGTGCAGGATGAGGTCGGAGTCCCCGACCTCCTCGAGGGTCGATCGGAATGCCTCAATGAGTTGGTGCGGAAGCGAGCGCACGAACCCGACCGTGTCGGCGAGGGTGTAAAGTCGCCCGTCCGGGGTCTTTGTGCGGCGCACGGTTGGGTCGAGCGTGGCGAACAGTGCGTTCTCCACGAGCACTCCCGCGCCAGTCAGAGCATTGAGTAGCGACGATTTACCTGCGTTGGTATAGCCGGCGATCGACACAGCGGGGATCGCGTTCTTCTTGCGGTTGGCACGCTTGGTGTCTCGTGCGGGCTTCATCGCGGCGATCTCGCGGCGCAGTTTTGCCATGCGGTCGCGGATTCGACGGCGGTCGAGCTCGATCTTGGTCTCTCCGGGACCACGGCTACCCATACCGGCGCCTGCGCCACCGACCTGTCCACCGGCCTGCCTGGACATCGACTCACCCCAACCACGTAGGCGGGGAAGCAGGTACTCAAGCTGAGCGAGCTCGACCTGGGCTTTGCCCTCTCGGGACTTGGCGTGCTGGGCGAAGATGTCGAGGATCAGGGCCGTGCGGTCGATGACCTTGACCTTGATAATGTCCTCGAGCCCACGGCGCTGGGAGGCTCCGAGCTCCCCATCCACAACCACGGTGTCGGCGCCCGCGTGGGCCACGATCTGCGCGAGTTCCTTGGCCTTACCGGAACCGAGGTAGGTTCCTGGGTCCGGGTTTGTGCGTCGCTGGAGGAGGCCGTCGAGAACCTCAGAGCCGGCAGTCTCGGCCAGCGCAGCAAGTTCCCGCAGGGAGACCTCCGCGTCGAGTGCGGTTCCGCGGGTGTAGAGCCCGACCAAGACGACCTTTTCGAGTCGCAGCTGGCGGTATTCAACCTCGGTGACGTCCTCGAGTTCGGTGGAGAGACCTGTCACGCGGCGCAGCGCGCTGCGTTCTTCGAGTTCGAGCTGGTCGCCGTCGTGCGAGGTGTGTCGGGTGGATCCCTCGTCGAGCGCGGTTCCGGCGCGGGCTAGTACACGCTGGACAACATCAAGGGCGATATCGCGCTCCGAGCGTGTGTCATTTTCCCACTCGGCGTCGGGTGAGGGGGTGTGCTCGGGGGACGAATCGTTATGCATGCATTCCTCTTTGGTGTTGGGGTCTTCGGTTCCGCTGCTTCTAGTCTAGGGCGTGGGCGCGTGCGCACCGCATCTTCCTGGCCCTAAACCCTGCGGCGCTCCCCCATCGTGACACTTGTCCCACTGCCTTTTCACGTTTATTACGCGTCAATGGTGTGGCTTACCCTTGAACTGTGAGTACAGGCAACCAGATTCCCCAGAACGATCACTACTTCACGGCAGCACCGGCGTCCCCCGAGGAGCGCCGAACAATTGAGGTTGAGATCGCAGGACGCTCCGTCGAGGTAGAGACAGCTGGCGGAATCTTCTCCCCCGGGCACATCGATGCCGGAACGCGCGTTCTGCTCAAGGAGATGACTGCGCCACCGTCGGGTCACCTTCTCGACCTGGGTTGTGGCTGGGGCCCCATCGCGCTGACCATGGCCACGCTGACGCCGTCAGCGTCGGTGTGGGCAGTGGATGTCAACGAACGATCGCTCGATCTGACCCGTTCGAACGCGCAGAAGCTCGGTCTGTCCAACGTGCGCGCGGTGTTCCCCGATCAGGTTCCGCCAGAGATTCAGTTCTCCGAGATCTGGTCCAACCCGCCCATTCGAGTGGGCAAGGACGTGCTGCACTCGCTCATGCTGCGCTGGCTTCCGCGCCTCGTTCCCGGCGCAAGCGCATTCCAGGTGGTCCAGAAGAACCTGGGCGCGGATTCTCTCCACAGCTGGCTCAACGAGCAGTTCTCCCGCCACAACCCAGAGGCGCTCATGTACGCGGACACCGTGCGTATGGCCTCGTCCAAGGGCTTCCGCGTCCTCGAGACAATCCGCGAGGAACCAGAAGACAACTAGGCTTACTGCGCTACGGTAGTTCGACCTGCCCCGCGGCCACGAGCACGGCGGGGCCAGACAGGTAGACGTTCCGCCCCTCGACCTCGACCTTGACCGTTCCACCCGGGACGTCCACGAGCCACGCGTCGGGCACTGACGAAGCGCCTGCGTCGCGCCCATCGTCCACGCCGGCTCCAACGCCCGCAAGCGTCATCCAGTGGCGAACCGCGAGCGCAGCCGCGCACGCGCCGGTTCCGCAGGAGCGGGTCTCCCCCACCCCGCGCTCGTGAACGCGCATGGTGACATGCCCGGTGAGGTGACCACGATCGTCGATAATTTGGGGGCCCGGGACCACTGCCTCAACATTTGTGCCGTGTGGAGGGACCGGCTCCACCGCAGGTGGGGCCGTGAAGTCAATGCCGGCGAGGTCCTCCAGACTGGCGAGCGCGACCACAGTGTGCGGGTTGCCCATGTCCACTGACAGGGCTGGGCGGGCGTCACTGCCGCCGATACCGGAAAGTCCGCGGATCGCCACGGAGGAGTCTGCCCCCAGGGCGACCTGCTCGGCGGGCGCTGGGAAGGAGTACTCGCCCATGCCGACGCGGAACCACTCGCCGATCTTCTCGATTGTGCGCAAACCAGCGCGCGTGCCGATCGGCACGCGGACTCCGGGCACAAAGGTCACAAGCCCGAGTTGCTCCAGGTAGGCTGCGAACACGCGGACGCCGTTCCCGCACATCTGCGCGATCGAGCCGTCCGCGTTGCGGTAGTCCATGAACCACGTGGCGCCCGGCTCGGACTCGAGCACACGGCGGCCCTCCTCCACCTCGATGGAGCGTACGACCCGGATGACTCCGTCCGCGCCGAGGCCCGCGCGGCGATCCGCGAGGAACCGCACCACGTCATCGCTCAGTTTAACGGGCAGGGTGCCGTCCGAATCGTCGAGCAGCACAAAGTCGTTCTGCGTGCCGTGGCCCTTGGTGAAGTCGAGGGAAGTCATGAGCCCAGACTACGCCGCACGGGCCCCTCGGGCTGCGGTGTGATCACCCCATGGTCAGCGCGTTCGACGGCCTCTAGCGCGGCGCCCAGTACGTCTGAGGACGCGCCATCGAGCCACACGATTCGTGGGTCGCGCCCGAACCAGCCCATCTGCTTGCGGGTGAGTCGGCGCGTGTTCGTCACGATCTGCTCGCGCGCCTCATCGAGGGAAATGTCCCCGGCCAGGTGCGCGAGCACCTCCGCGTATCCCACGGCGCGTGCCGCTGTACGGCCCATGCCGAGTTCGGCCAACCCCTTCACCTCGTCCAACAGGCCGCGTTCAAACATGATGTCCACGCGCTTCTCCACGCGCGCGTCGAGAGCCGCGCGGTTGTAGTCGAGGCCGATTGTGAGCGCAGGGCGCACGTACTCCTGCTTGGGCAGGTTCGCAGAGTACAGGTCTCCCGTCAGCTCAATGACCTCGAGCGCGCGGATCATGCGGCGCACATTTGAGGTTCCAATCGACTCGGCCGCGGCGGGATCGGCGCCCTTCAGTTCGTTATACATCGCGCGGGTGCCCAGGCGTTCAGCCCGCTCCTCAATGCGCGCACGGACCTGCGGGTCCGTGCCTGGGAAGTTCATGTCGTCGAGCAGCGCGCGTACGTACAGCCCTGATCCGCCTACCACGATGGCCCGGTCGCCTGCAGCCGCGATGGCGTCAAGATCCGCCCTCGCACTGGCCTGGTACGCGGCGACCGATGAGTCCTCGGACACGTCGAGCACGTCGAGTTGGTGGTGCACGACCCCTCGTCGCTCCGTGTCCGTGACCTTTGCCGTGCCGATGTCCATGCCCCGGTACAGTTGATACGCATCGGCGTTGATGATCTGGGCGCCCGGGGTGCCAGCGTTGGGCCTAGTGGCGGATAGTTGGGCGGCTGAGCCGCCCAGTGCGAGCGCCAGCTCAACCCCAAGGTCCGACTTACCCGTGGCCGTAGGGCCCACAACAGCAACAATGTTCACCGCAACAACTTACCTTTAGCGGCCCACGGCCGCGCATTGATTCTCGACGATGTGGTCAATCTCGCGCTGCGCGTCCAGTCGGTCCCCGGCGAGTGAGTCGGGTAGATCCCCATCTACTCCCCGCCTGCCCGTTGCAATAAGCACTCGGGCAGCGGATGAGGCTAAGTCCGAGAGTAGTTCGCGTTCCCCCGCGTCGAGTTCCCCTGCAATGGTGACGATCTGAACAGGAATGCCTGCAGTGACGGGGGAAGCAGCGCGCGAGGCAAGGAAGCGCACGACCTCATGTCCGACGCTGGTTTGGAGGCTCGCTGCGAGTATCTCGGGCTGGTCCTCGATCGGGTCTTGGGTCGGGGCTTGAGCGGTGAGCTCGCCCGGCGCAGCAAACACACCGAGGGCACCGTAAATGGGGGCAAAGGACTGCGCAACCCAATCGTCGAAAATCAGTGAAACAGGCTCCGCCAAGCGAGCGCCGGAACGGCGCAACGAGAGGCCGCCGGACTCGGCAATCACAACGAGCGAGTCCGCGCCTACGAGCCACGAACGAAACTGGGCCACGAGCGCATCGCGATCCGCACGAGCTCCATCGATCCGGCCGGACACTCCAGGCAGGAGCACTGGCGCGGCATCAACAATGAGGAACTCCCCGGTAGCACCCGCCACACGAAACGGACTCGCACTCTCACCCACCACGACGAACTCCCTTGCGTAGCCAACTGGTCCCTCCATTAAACCCGCCCACGGTCACGTTCACGGCGAACGCGCCCGCAATTCGGGCGACCGGTAAAAGCCGAGTAGTCTAGGAATACAACCCGAACATGGCCCGCACGTACCGGTTGTCGCGTTTCACCGCGCGCCCTCCGCTACCCACCGGACTAGAGAATGGGAGCACAATGGACACGCACACCGCGCCCGTTCAGGTCACAGGAGACCTGATCGTGGATGCGCTTGCCTCACAGGGAATCCGCTACTTCGTGGACAGCGAAGGCGAGATCGGCTGCCTCGTGGGCAACCGCGTATTCCTGTTCATGCGCTTTGGGAACCAGCGCGAAGTCATCCAAGTCCGTGGCTGCTGGAACCGCGTGGCCACGATCGAGCGCGCAAGTTTGATCCTCGACTTCTGCAACAAGTGGAACTTCGACATGGTCTGGCCCAAGGCCTACTACCGCGTCCGAGACGACGGAGTGATCTCAGTGTTCACTGAGGTATCGCACGACTTTGAATTTGGCGCAACCGTTGAACAACTCGCCGAGTTCCTGATGAACGGACTCCGCGCGGGTGACCACTTCTTTGACCGGCTCGACGAACGCTTCCCAGACCCGTTAGGAAAGCCCGCATGAACCCCCTGAAGTGGTTCTCTAAGCGAACCGAAAAGACGCCTGCCCGCGATCCCCACAGCCAGTGGCGCTCAACCGGCACGCCGTCCTCCCCCGATTCTTCGGCGGGCACACCGGCGGGTTCAGAGTCTGGGGCTGCGGACGGTAACGTGTTGGGTGACAACCCTGGGATCGGCCTCGTGGACAACCTGAAGAAGGCAATCCTGTCCACACCCCCCGCTCCCAGTGCCAAGTTTGGCCAGGACGCCCCAACTCCTGTGGACCGCGAACGAGTCACCGACTTCCTCACAGCCAAGGAATACAAGTTCACGCTTGACGATAACTCGAACCTTTTTGGGATTTGGGACGGCAACCCGTTCTGGTTCATCTTCCTCGGCGAAAGCAAAAGCTGCTTCCAAGTACGATCACGATGGAAGCGCGAGCTGAGCGAGTCAGCACGAGCAAGCGTGCTCTACGCGGTAAACGATTGGAACCGGGACAAGATCTGGCCAAAGTCCGCTGTGTTTGTGGACGAGGAGCAGCACCACCTCCAGGTTCACGCCGAAGTCTCTTTCGACTTCACCGCTGGCGCTACAAAGCCACAGTTTGAGTACGCGTTCGGGTACGCCATGGACACGTCCATGCAGTTCTACGAATACATGGAGTCACGTATCTCCCCCGACTGGCAGGGCGAAGCCGAGCAGGACTAGGAAGTCCCTGGCGGCGCGATCACGCGATCTAGAGTGGGCCGCGAGGCCACTCGCCGTTGGGTGCGGCGTAGTTATGTGTGGCCGTGCAGCTGCAGTTACGTGCGGCTGCAGTTACGTGCGGCTGCGGTTACGTGCAGCAATGAGGCCGCACGTTTTGTAGGTGCCGGGACCCTTATGCGTTGCCGCGCAGGGACGGCAGACCCAACATGACTGCGCCGGACTCCGAACGCTCCGGTTGATTCTGGTGCGAGTGCTCCTCCGCAATGATGCCCAGGCGCGTCTTCTCCCGCTTAGCCCACGCATCCCCCGCACGAGTCCTGCGCACCGAATATGCTCCACCCTCCACAGCCGAGTCTGCGACAAGGTGATACGGGGCGCCCTTGGTGACAGTCACAGTAACCACGTCGCCGGGGCGAGGTAGCTCGCTGTCCATCTCGTCCGCTAGGCGCGGATCAGCGGCACTCGTGATGTCCGAGGCTGCGACAAGTGCGGCCACCCGGGCTGGAACGGCAAGGTGCACGAGGCGGTTGTCCTCAGCTCGTCCCGTCAGTCGATGGGTCTCGCCGTCCTTTCGGCCAGCCCCCTCTGTGACAAGCACATTCACCGTGGTTCCCACGAGGTTCTCTGACTCGGTTGCGGAGACCCTGTCCTGGAGCGCCATGAGCCGCTCATAGCGCTCCTGGACAACAGCCTTGGGGATCTGGTTGTCCAACTCCGCCGCCGGCGTGCCAGGACGCGGCGAGTACTGGAACGTAAATGCCGAACTGAAGCGCGAGGCCTCAACGACTCTCAGGGTCTCTTGGAAGTCCTCTTCGGTCTCCCCCGGGAAGCCCACAATAATGTCTGTGGTGATGGATGCGTTTGGCAGCTTCTCGCGTACCTTGTCCAGGATCCCAAGGAACTTGGCCGAGCGGTACGAGCGGCGCATCGCGCGCAGAATCTTGTCCGAACCGGACTGGAGTGGCATGTGGAGCTGAGGCATGACGTTCGGGGTCTCGGCCATCGCGTCAATGACGTCATCCGTAAACGCAGCAGGGTGAGGGGACGTGAAGCGCACGCGCTCGAGGCCCTCGATCTCACCGCAGGCGCGGAGCAGCTTGGCAAACGCACCGCGGTCCCCAAACTCAACACCGTAACTGTTGACGTTCTGGCCAAGCAGCGTCACCTCGATAGCGCCCTGGTCAACGAGAGCCTGGACTTCAGCAAGGATCTGTCCTGGGCGGCGGTCTCTCTCCTTGCCGCGCAGGTGCGGAACGATGCAGAACGTGCAGGTGTTGTTGCATCCCACGGAGATGGAGACCCAACCGGCAAAGACCGACTCGCGCTTGGTAGGAAGCGTCGAGGGGAAGACCTGGAGCGACTCCGCAATCTCTACTTGCGCCTCCTGATTGTGGCGGGCACGTTCAAGCAGCGTAGGAAGCACATCAAGGTTGTGCGTTCCAAACACCACGTCCACCCAAGGCGCCCGCTCAACAATGGTTGAGCGGTCCTTCTGCGCGAGGCAACCGCCCACAGCGATCTGCATTCCCGGTCGGTTCCGCTTAATTGCGGCGAGCTGACCGAGGTTTCCATAGAGCTTGTTTGCCGCGTTCTCGCGGACTGCGCAGGTGTTGATCACGATGACGTCGGCCTCGTTCCGGGCCTCCTCATCGAGCGTGGCCTTGCGGTACCCAGCCTGCTCGAGCATTCCCGACATGTGCTCCGAGTCGTGGACGTTCATTTGGCAGCCGAGCGTCTTGACTACGTACGTGCGGGTTGCGGAAGTGGCCGAACTGGACTGTGCGCTCGTCGGACGATCACCCTGCTGGCTAGCAGAGGAGTCAAAGGCGAGTTCAGAGATTCCAGGGGCATCAAGGGCCACTGCGCCGGGCAGGTGTGGGAAAGGGAGATTAGCAGACATCGTCACCAAGAATACGTCCCCCGGCTCGGCAACCCCAATTCGCAGGAGGCCTGCATCAACGCCACGCACCGACCGTTGCAATACTGTAACAATCCTTGAATAGCACATTACTCAGTTTTGACTTAGATTTGCTCCATGACAGAGATCGAAAAGGTGACCGAGGCCACGCGCGACCCGCTTGTTGTGCTCGACTCGGTCAACAAGCACTTCGGAGACCTCCACGTCCTCAAGGACATCAACCTCACCGTCAACAGAGGTGAGGTCGTTGTTGTGATCGGACCTTCCGGTTCCGGAAAGTCCACGCTGTGCCGTACCATCAACCGCCTCGAAACGATCGACAGCGGAAGCATCTACATCGACGGGAAAGAACTTCCCTCCGAAGGCAAGGCGCTAGCCAACCTTCGTGCCGACGTAGGTATGGTCTTCCAATCGTTCAACCTCTTTGCACACAAGACGATCCTCGACAACGTGACTCTTGGGTTGATCAAGGTCAGGAAAACCCCAGTATCGGTAGCCCAGGCAAAGGCCCGGGTACTGCTCGAGCGCGTGGGCGTCGCCAACCAAGCTGCAAAACTCCCTGCCCAGCTATCGGGAGGGCAACAACAGCGCGTCGCCATCGCACGTGCGCTAGCCATGGAACCCAAGGTCATGCTCTTCGATGAGCCGACCTCAGCACTCGACCCAGAAATGATCAACGAAGTCTTGGACGTCATGATCGCGCTCGCCAAGGGCGGCATGACCATGATCGTCGTTACTCACGAAATGGGGTTCGCCAGAAAAGCCGGAGATCGCGTGGTCTTCATGGCGGACGGACAAATCGTCGAAGAAGCAACTCCCGAAGATTTCTTCACCAATCCGCGGTCCGAACGGGCCAAGGACTTCTTGGCGAAGATTTTGGAGCACTAGACAACCCGCAGTCGCTCGTGCCCAATTGCACCAGACCCCCACCCGAAAGGCTGCCCCGACTAGCACCACGAACAACACTAAGGAGAAGCACCATGCGCATGAAACGAACACTGCTCTCAGCGATCGTTGCCAGCACGCTCGCACTCGCAGCGTGCTCCAGCGGCGGAGACGACCCCGAGGTCAAGGACGTTGACGCGAGCAAGTTCGAGGCCGGAAGCACCATGGCCAAGCTCGCTGACGCTGGAAAGATCACCGTAGGAACCAAGTTCGACCAGCCACTCTTTGGCCTCAAGGCACCAAGCGGGGACCCAGAAGGCTTTGACGTGGAGATCGCAAAGATCATTGCCGGAGAACTCGGCATTTCAGCTGACAACATCGAATGGGTCCAGACGGTCTCCGCAAACCGTGAGCCATTCATCGAGCAGGGCCAGGTCGACATTGTCGTCGCAACCTACACCATTAATGACGACCGTAAGAAGGTCGTCGACTTTGCAGGACCGTACTACGTTGCCGGTCAATCCCTGATGGTCCTCAAGGACAACAACGACATCAAGGGACCAGACGACCTTGCAGGTAAGAAGGTGTGCTCCGTTGACGGATCCACCCCGGCAAAAAACATCCTCGAGAACTACCCAGACGCAGAACTGGTAACCCTCGACACCTACACCGACTGCCTCGACCCGCTACGTAACAAGCAGGTTGACGCCGTCACCACCGACAACGTGATCCTCGCGGGCTACGTTTCTCAAAACGAGGACGAGTTCAAGCTTGCTGGCGATCAGTTCACTGCGGAACCATACGGAATCGGCCTCAAGAAGGGCGACGACGCGTTCCGTGCCTTCATTAACGACACCCTCGAAGCAGCGTTCACCGACGGACGCTGGGAAGAGGCGTGGAAAGCTACCGCGGGAACGGTCCTCCCCGTTCCTGATGCGCCAACCATCGACCGGTACTGACGGCACTAGGTAGCCACCTCCAATTGGCTACCGCAGATGGAAACTATGGGTCGAGGCGGCCGCGCAATGGTGCGGCCGCCTCACCCCGCATCCCCATCAGCGCCCGATGTTTCCTCTCCACGACACTCACTGCCCCACTCTGCCTGCCATTGAGCACCAGGAGGCACTCTTATGGACGCTGTGATCAGCGAACTCCCAAAATTCTTGTCCGGTTTCCAGATGACGCTAATTCTGGCCGTCACCTCAGGCGTTCTATCCCTGATACTTGGCATTATCCTTGCGGCAATGCGTGTTGCGCCGTTTTCCTCGCTGCGCGGGTTTGCAACCATTTACGTTGAAACCGTTCGCAACACACCTCTCACGCTCGTGTTCGTCTTCTTTGTTTTTGTTCTGCCCACCCTGGGAATCATTCTTCCCTTAGGCAAGGTACCCGCCATTATTGCGCTCACCGTCTACACGAGCGCTTTCATATGCGAGGCGGTGCGCTCCGGAATCAACTCCGTTGGAATCGGCCAGGCGGAAGCCGCACGTGCCATCGGTCTGCGGACGAGCCAGACACTGTCCCTTGTGATCATCCCCCAGGCAGTGCGAACAGTTATCCCGCCAATCATCAACGTCCTCATTGCGCTCACCAAGAACACCTCGGTTGCAGCCGGTTTCACGGTTGTTGAGCTCACTTCGACGGGCCGCAGGCTTTCGCTGAACCATCCAGACCAGGTCATCCCGATCCTCCTCGGTGTTGCCGCGTTCTATCTCCTGATCACGATTCCCGCGGGGCTCATTGCCGGAGCCGTTGAACGCAAGGTGGTGTTTGCACGATGACCAATAGAGTCCTCTACGACGCCCCCGGGCCAAAGACTCTCCGCACAGAACGCATTGTCTCCGCGATCATGTTTGTGGCCTTGCTTGCGGGACTGGCGCTGCTCCTGAAGTCCGGAGCTGACCGCGGTATCTTTGACGATCGTTGGAGGGTCCTCTACGACCCTCCGAAATCGCAGACTGCGGTGGACGTCTGGAAGTCGCTGCTCGTGCACGGGCTTGGGATGACCCTCAAGGCCGCCCTGATCGCCGCGCCGAGCGCGTTCGTCCTCGCGTTTATCTTTGCAATCGCACGCAATTCCAAGAACAGGATCGTCTCCTGGGTTTCAGTGGCCATCATCGAGTTCCTGCGCGGAATGCCTGTCCTACTCATGATGTTCTTTGGACTGCTCGCGCTTCGGCTCGATTCATTCTCGGCGGTTGTGTTCGGACTGACCCTCTACAACGCCGCAATCATGGCTGAGATTCTACGCGCAGGGCTCCTCGCGCTGCCACGCGGCCAGGCGGAGGCCGGTACCGCAATTGGACTCACCACATGGGAGAACCTGCGGATCATTCAGTTCCCACAGGTCATCACACTGATGCTGCCAAGCCTGATTTCACAGTTCATAGTGCTGCTCAAGGACTCGTCACTCGGGTTCATCGTGGGATACAACGAGCTGCTCACAACGATGAAGGACAACTACTCGTTCTTTGGGGACACTTCCAGACTTCCCCTGTTCATCGCCGTTGTGTCGATCTACCTGATCGTCAGCATTTCGCTCAGCAGGCTCGCAGTCTGGGTGGAGAAGAAGTTGGCAAACCGTCACGCCTAAGGCGTGCATCACGCATTCGGAGCTACCGTGACCGTGGGCAGGCAACCTGATTGGTTGCCTGCCCACGGTCACGACAGGTCAGACTGACCAGCAAACCGGGAGTCTCTTGAGGGGCAGTGGCGCCTCTGGGCATGACACCACCTTCCTGGTCGAACCGCTACTCCGACTCCTCGTTCAAGGCCTCCGAGACGCAGCGTATCGCGAGTGATGGTGAGTATCCCTTTCGAGCAATGTGCCCGACCGCTCGTCGCATGCGTGCTTGTCGGTCACCGTTTCGGTCCCGCGCGATCCGCTTGCGCGCAAGCTCCTTAGCCACTCGGTACTCGTCGTGGGAGTCAATCTGCTCGAGGGCACTCTCAATAGCATCCTGCTCGAAGCCCTTACGGCTGAGTTCATCAGCGATAGCACGGCGAGATCGTCCCCGCTCTGCAAATCGAGTGCGCGCGATTGCTCGGGCAGTCTCATGCTCATCGATGAGGCCCACAGCTTCGATGCGCGCGATGAGTTCCTCGCAGACCTCACGTTCGTGACCTTTTGCTTCAAGCCTTTCCTGAAGGTCTCGTTTGCTCCGCGGGGCAGCCGCGAGGATCCGCATCGCGGTTTCGCGGGCTTTCTCAAGCTTCTCATTAACGCGAATCCGCGACTCCTGGGGAATCGCGGATTCGTCGTACTCAATAATGTTCACGTTCAGGCTTACTTAGAGGAGCCCTTGGACTTAGCTGGCTCCTTAGCCTTGGACTCGGCTGCCTTGCCTTCCGTAGCCATGCCATCAGCGGCGGGTGCTGGAGCTCCTGGTTCCGCACCCTCTGGAGCGGCAATGATTCCTAGCTTCTCCTTGATGCGGCGCTCAATCTCATTGGCGAGTTCAGGGTTGTCGCGCAGGAACTTGCGGGCGTTCTCCTTGCCCTGGCCGAGCTGGTCGCCGTCGTAGGTAAACCACGAACCTGATTTCCGCACGAAGCCGTGCTCGACACCCATATCGATGAGCGAACCCTCACGCGAGATACCTTGGCCGTAGAGGATGTCGAACTCAGCCTGCTTAAACGGAGGCGCCATCTTGTTCTTGACGACCTTGACGCGGGTGCGGTTACCCACTGGCTCCGAGCCCTCCTTGAGGGTCTCGATCCGGCGGATGTCGAGGCGGACGGACGCATAGAACTTGAGCGCCTTTCCACCAGTGGTGGTCTCCGGTGAACCGAAGAAGACACCAATCTTCTCTCGCAGCTGGTTGATGAAGACTGCGGTGGTGCCTGTGGTTGACAGCGCACCGGTGATCTTACGTAGCGCCTGAGACATGAGGCGCGCCTGGAGACCCACGTGCGAGTCACCCATCTCACCTTCGATTTCGGCCTTTGGCGTGAGCGCAGCAACCGAGTCGATAACGATGATGTCGATTGCGCCCGAGCGAATCAGCATGTCTGCGATCTCGAGGGCCTGCTCACCGGTGTCGGGCTGGGAGACTAGGAGCGCGTCGGTGTCGACGCCGAGCTTCTTGGCGTACTCAGGATCGAGCGCGTGCTCAGCATCGATGAAGGCTGCGATGCCGCCATTGCGCTGTGCGTTCGCTACCGCGTGCAGTGCGATCGTGGTTTTACCCGAGGACTCTGGTCCGTACACTTCAACAACGCGTCCGCGAGGGAATCCACCAATGCCGAGAGCGACATCCAGAGCGATCGAGCCGGAGGGGATGACCTCCACCTTTGGTCGGCTGTCGTCGCCCAAGCGCATGATCGAACCCTTACCGAACTGTCGGTCGATCTGCCCGAGCGCTGCTTCGAGTGCTTTCTCGCGGTCTGCTGAAACTGGCATGAGGTCACCTTTATCTGTGTGAGCGTGGGCTCGTGGTCTATTTCCTCGTTTACCTTAGCGGGACTCACTGACACGCTAGGGTGCGGGGCGCTTCGGCTCTCGCGGGCTGGGGAGAAACGTAGCGAAATGTTCGTGTGGATAAAGCATAACCGAACACATGTTCGAACGCTCGATGGTTGCGGCGTGTCGCTGTTTGCGGGCACCGTCTCCGGCAGTTCGGCTGAAGTGCGCAACCAAGAACACCAACCGCAACACCCCAGACTACGCGCGTGGAGGTGCTTGGCGGTGCTCATCTGTGCCCCAGCGCTGCGCATCAGGGACATCGAGCGCGTCACACAGCGCGTGCCATACGAGCTTTGGTTCCATCCCCGACTCGATCGCTGCTGCGGCAGTGAGGTCTCCAAGGCTCGTTAAGACTTGGTCCGACGCGAGTGTTCTGCCGTACCGGGCGCCAAACACTTCGTCGACTAACTGCCAGAATTCTCGATTTCGCACTCCCCTAGGGTGCCACACCGCGCTGCGAGAAACACGGTTTGTCAGTGGTTCGTTGGACAATGGTGTGGTGGAATCTCCATCACACTTAAGCGACTCGTCCGATCCTGCCCAGCCCTCGCAGCCAAGCCCTGCTCAGCAGGACTCGGCGGACGGCCCTAAGCAGGGACGCACGGAAGCAGCCGGCACAGACCATTCCAGTGTTCTCGAGCTGTTCTCGGAGCCAACCAGAGCGTGGTTTGCTGGCGCCTTTGAGCAGCCCACCGCAGCACAGGCTGGTGCGTGGCGTGCAATCGATCAGAACAACCACGCAGTCATCGTCGCACCCACGGGTTCCGGAAAGACCCTCGCCGCATTCCTGTGGGCTCTGGACAGGATCTTCCAGTCCGAGATCGATCCGGAGAACCCCACCAAGCGCTGCAAGATTCTCTACATCTCACCGCTCAAGGCGCTGGCCGCTGACGTGGAACGCAACCTCCGTTCCCCGCTGCGTGGAATCGAGCAGGCCGCATTCCGCTTAGGCGAGACACCCCGCGAAGTCGTTGTGGGAACCAGAACCGGGGACACTCCAGCCAATGAGCGCCGGAAGTTTGCTAAGACTCCCCCGGACATCTTGATCACGACCCCGGAATCGCTCTTCCTCATGCTCACTTCGGGGGCACGTGCCGGCCTCGCGGGTATTGAGACGGTCATCATTGACGAGATCCACTACGTAGCAGGGACCAAGCGCGGCGCACACCTCGCACTGTCCCTCGAGCGCCTGGACGAGCTGCTTGATGCCCCCGCGCGTCGCATCGGGCTCTCCGCCACCGTAGAACCTGTCTCCGCCGTATCCGAGTATCTCGCTGGCGGGCGTCCGCTTGACCAAGGCGGACGCAGCGTTTCCGTGGTCAAGCCCCGCATTGAGAAGACGTTTGACATCAACGTCGTGGTCCCCATTGAGGACATGAGTGATCTAGGAAACAACTCGCTCCCCGAGAACTTCACCGAAAAACGCGACGCATCCCAAGCCGATCGCGCCCGGCGCTCCTCCATATGGCCACACGTAGAGGAAGAGATCGTCGACCTCGTGGCCGACCACACGTCAACTCTGGTCTTCACTAACGCACGGCGCGGCGCCGAGCGCCTGACCGCCCGCATGAACGAGATCTGGGCCGAGCGCCAAGGCGAGGACGTCATTCCTCAGGGTGAACGACACGCAGCTGCTATCCAGGCGCAATCGGGCGCCTCCGCCGGGATCGAGCCCGTCATTGCGCGCGCACACCATGGCTCAATGAGCCGCGCGGAGCGCACACGCACGGAGACTGACCTCAAGAACGGCGTGCTCCCCGCGGTAGTTTCGACATCTTCACTCGAACTTGGCATCGACATGGGCGCGATCGATCTGGTCGTCCAAGTTGGCCCGCCTCCCTCCGTCTCGTCAGGGCTCCAGCGCGTGGGCCGCGCCGGTCACCAGGTTGGCGCCGTGTCTCATGGCCGAATCTTCCCACTGCACCGCGGCGAGCTCCCCGCCACAGCGGTCATCGCGCAGCGAATGCGAGAAGGTCGGATCGAAACCTTCCACCGCGTGCACAATCCGCTCGATGTCTTGGCCCAGCAAATCGTCGCTATGCTCGCCGTGGACGATTGGCAGCTCGAGGATCTTGCTGCGCTTGTTCGAAGAGCCGCGCCATTCTCCGGACTCGGCGAAGGCTCTCTCACCGCAGTCCTTGACATGCTCTCCGGCAGGTATCCATCGGAGGACTTCGGTGAGCTGCGGGCACGCATTATCTGGGACCGCGTGGGAAACACCCTCTCGGCGCGCCCTGGCGCACTCAGGCTTGCGACCACCTCGGGTGGCACCATTCCTGATCGCGGACTGTACGGGGTCTTCCTCGCGGACGACGCCACGCCCACGAGCTTCGCGGCGGACTCCCCCGAGGACGCAGCCGCAGTGGACCCCAAGATCACGGGTGGCGCCAAGAACATCCGCCTCAAGGGCGGAAAGCGGGTGGGCGAGCTCGACGAGGAGATGGTGTACGAGTCCCGCGTGGGCGACGTCTTCACCCTGGGCTCCTCAACCTGGCGCATTGAACAGATTACGCCGGATAGGGTTCTGGTCACTCCGGCTCCGGGCGTGCCGGGCAGACTCCCGTTTTGGAAGGGCGATTCCCTGGGCCGACCCGTCGAACTGGGTGAGGCAATTGGGCGTTGGATTAGGACGACCGCTCATTCACGTGACACGGACGCCACATGGCTTGGCCTGGATGCCAACTCGCGCGCAAATCTGGCTGCGTACCTCGACGAGCAGGAAGCCGCAACGGGCGTCTTGCCCTCGGACGCAACGATCGTCATTGAGCGGTTCCGCGATGAGCTCGGTGACTGGCGCGTAGTCATCCATTCTCCCCTCGGCTCCCGGGTCCACGGCCCATGGGCGCTCGTCATCGGCGATCGCATTCGCCAGAAGTATGGCATCGACGCGTCCGCCATGCACTCCGACGACGGCATCGTGCTGCGCATCCCCAACCTCGACGATCCACTCGACTTTGCCGATCCATTCGCGGACCTCGACCCGGATGCATCAGCCCAGCCTCGCGAGGCGGTCACCGCCGCGGATCTGTTCCTTGAGCCGGAAGAAGTAGCTACCCTCGTTCGAGAGCAGGTCAGCGATTCCTCCCTGTTTGGAGCGAGGTTCCGCGAGGCTGCGGCCCGCGCCCTGCTCCTTCCGAGAGCCAGGCCAGACAAGCGCCAGCCCCTGTGGCAGCAGCGTCAGCGCTCCGCCCAATTACTGAGCGTGGCAGCCAACTTCCCTGACTTCCCCATTGTCTTGGAGGCGGTGCGCGAGTGCCTCCAAGATGACTTTGACGTGCCCGCCCTGACGCAGCTCATGAAGGACGTGGACGGGGGCGCAATCCGAGTGGTTGAAGTGTCAACCCCCACTCCTTCCCCCTTCGCGCAGACACTCCTGTTTGGGTACACGGCGCAGTTCATTTATGACGGCGACGCCCCGCTGGCAGAGCGCAGGGCGGCGGCCCTCACGCTCGATCCGACACTCCTAGCGGAGCTCCTTGGCGCGCAGGGTGGCGGCGACCTCGCCGATCTCCTCGATCCGGAGGCCGTGCGCACCACGTGTCTCGAACTCGAGTACCTGACTCCCGAGCGGGCGATCCGATCCGCCGAGTTCCTCTGGGAGTTCTTGTTGCGTTGGGGTCCTGCTACGCAGGACGAGATTGTGGAGCGCATCGCGCCCCAGATTTCCGACGATCCACTCGCTTCCAGCGAGTCCTCCGGTGAGGTGGCGGCTCGCTTCCTCAAGCACCTTGAGGACTCCAAGCGGATCATTCGAGTCAAGCTCGCCGGGGTCCCGGACGGGCAATCCTGGCAGTGGGCCGCGATCGAGGATGCCGGGCGACTGCGAGACGCGCTTGGCGTTGCACTGCCGATCGGCGTCCCGGAAGCTTTCACGACAATCCTTCCGGACCCCCTCGGCGACCTCGTCCGCAGGCACGCGCGCTCCCACGGCCCCTTCACAGCTGAGCAGCTCGCGCGAAGGTTTGGCTTGGGAGTCGCGGTCATCCGCGAGACCTTGCGCCGACACACGGCAAACGGAAACCTGGTCACGGGCAGGCTCTTGCCGCAGGACCTAGGTGGAACGGGCGAGGAGTATTGTGACGCCGACGTCATGCGTATGCTGCGCCGCCGCTCGCTCGCCGCGTTACGCGCCGAGGTCGAGCCAGTCTCCCCCTCCACCCTTGGCAGTTTCCTTCCGCAGTGGCAGCACTGCGGCGAGCTGCGGGGCACGGACGGTCTCTACCAGGCCATTGAGCAACTGACCGGGGTGCCGCTTCCGCTCTCGGCTCTTGAGTCCCAGATTCTGCCGCAGCGCGTTCGGGGATACCGCCCTGCCATGCTTGACGAGCTCACCACAAGCGGCCAGGTCACGTGGTTTGGCCACCGGTTGGCGCCCGGCCCGCGGGGAGGCAAGGATGCAATCGTGTCTCTCCACCTCGCAGATGGAGCCGAGCTGACAATCCCAACCGTTGAAGCGTTCGCCGATCATGAGGAGTTGGGCGGTTCCGCGGTGCATGCTGACTTGTACGCGCTCCTGAGCGAGCAGGGGGCCTTCTTCTCTACCCAGCTCTCGGCGATCATGGACCTTCCCGTTACCCTCGTGGAGAAGGCCCTTTGGGATTTGGTGTGGGCTGGTTATGCCACGAATGACAGTTTCACACCACTGCGTTCGCTCTTGGGTAAGAGCGGGTCCGCTCCGTCCTCGCGTACACCGACCCGGCCCCGCGCGAGCCGCTCGCGGTTTGGCACTGCGCGGCCAATCAACTCAGGTGCGTTTGGGGAAGCAACCGCAGCTGGGAGATGGTCGGCTATCGTCCCACGGGACACCGATCCAACCCGCAGGCTCCATGCCAGCGCAACCGTTCTGCTTGATCGCTACGGTGTGGTCACCCGATCGGTCGCCACAATTGAGGAACTGGAGCAGCCATTTGCCCAGGTCTACCGGGTGCTCTCCACCGCCGAGTCGCTCGGGAGGGTGCGCCGCGGCTACTTTGTGGAGAAGCTCGGCGGTTCTCAGTTTGCCACTGAGGGTGCCGTGGACATGCTCCGTAAAGTCGAGGCCGAGGTAGCTGCGGCGAACGACCGCAAGTCGTACTCTGCAAAGGTCTTGTCAGCGATGGACCCCGCCAATCCGTACGGCGCCTTTGTGGACTGGCCCGATTCCACCGCGGACACTGCCACCCACCGCCCGGGTCGTAAGGCTGGGGCGAACGTCGTGCTCGTCAACGGAGAGCTCGCCATGTACGTGGAGAAGGGCGGCAAGTCGCTCTTGACCTTCACCACTAATATCGAGCGCCTCAAGTGTGCGGCAATCGCACTCGTCGAGTCGATTGACCGGGGCGGCCTAGCCAAGGTTGCCGTATCCAAGATCGATGGCGTGGAGGCCCTCAGCTACGTTCGCGCGACGAGTGGAACCGAACCGCTCGATGCGCTCAAGGCCGCGGGCTTCACTGTCACGCCGTCGGGTGTGCGGTACCAGGCCAATCCGACCGCGCGATATGCGTCGTCGAACCCAACGAGGGGGCGACGTGCCTGAAGGCGACACCGTACTCGCAGCCGCGAACAACCTCCATCGCGTGCTCGCCGGGAACACGCTCGTTCGCGGAGATCTCAACTGGCCCTCGGCCCCCGCACAGGGAATCGTGGGTCGCCGCGTGATCGAGGTAGATGCCTACGCCAAGCACATGTTCTTCCGGCTAGACAACGGGACATCCGTGCGCACGCACCTGCGCATGGAGGGCGTTTGGTCAATCGTTCCGGCCCAGTCCCGGGAAGCGAGGCGGCCTTCGCCTCATGTGCGTGCGCAGCTAGCCACGGAGACGACCGCGTGCCTCGGCTACTGGCTCGGAATGCTTGACGTCCTGCCCACCGCCAAGGAAGAAGACCTCCTCGCACACATGGGACCAGACATCCTCTCCGACAGGTTCGTCCCCACCCCGTTTCTCTCGCGTGCACGACTCGACCCGACACTTCGGATCGCCCCTAGGCGGGCGTCAGGTGGGCTTGGCGGGAACCCTCCGGAACTCAGCGATGACTGGTGGCGATTGGGTATCGCTCGGTACGAGGCAGAGGACCAGTCTCGCCCCATCGGTGAGTCGATGCTCGATCAGACGCTGGTCTCTGGGATGGGCACGATTTACCTCGCCGAGGGCCTCTTTGCCATGAAGGTCTCCCCTTGGCGGCCTATCGGGGAGGTCGATATCCCGCGGCTTCTGGCGTCCACACGGCAGAACATGATTCGCTCGGTGACCGACTATCCACGCGGGCGCAGACATCACGCTCACGGCAGAGTCGGAGAACCCTGCCATGCCTGCGGCACACTCATGAAGGTCGCACAGGTTGGCCCTCCGCTCAAGGAACGTCCAGCATTCTACTGCCCACGCTGCCAAGAAAAGTAGCGGCGCTCAGGCACAACTAAGGGGTGGTCGACCAATCGGTCGACCACCCCTTAGCGACGTGGTGTCTCGTTCCTGGCGGACTCTATAGAGTTGCTGGAACCCTCTCGTACGAAACCATTTCGGCTGGGATCGTGTCAGGAATCGACAGACCTTCAGCAATGGCGATACGGTCGCTCACTTCCCGCAGAATGACGGACAGCGGTGTGTCTAGGGCGTCGCAGATCGAACCCAGAAGCTCCGAGGATGCTTCCTTCTGACCGCGCTCAACCTCACTCAGGTAACCGAGCGATACACGGGCTGCCGAAGACACCTCGCGGAGTGTGCGTCCCTGTCGCTGGCGTGCCGTACGTAGCACATCGCCGATTTCTCGTCGTAGTACTACCATCTGGCCACCTCCTCTCGTGTCGCAGCTACCTCGAACATCGCGACGTTTGGCCCTTGCCAAACACGCTATTGAATGCTCGCTTAAGCTCTCTTGCCGTTATCTTGTCACGTTGACTTTACCAAGTCACGCTGAACGTAGTCTGAACGAGGTGTTATTGTCTCATTTCACCTTGCTTTGGTGCCACCCGTTTTCTGGTTAGCGCCAACCATTTCCACGTTCTGATGTGATCAACGCCGGCGCACCCAGATTTGTTCCTTGAGCCAACCCGACTCAAGTATGTTACTAGTCACAGGCCTTACCCGACATCGCCTGTCCACCGCCCAGTGAAACGTGCACCGAACCTACGCGAGTTCAGTTCGAAACGGAACCAAGATCGTCGAGAAGCAGTGACAGTGCGACGAGCACTGTGCAGCGGCGGATCGCCGCCCGCTCACTGTGCCCGCGCTCTTGGTGCGGGGCAAGTAACCCGGAGTCAAAGGTCATCCCCCACACCGCGGAGTTTATCGCAGCAAGCCCGATGAACACTCTGCCCACAGGCTGCCCGTCCTGCTCGGCCGGGCCGGCCACCCCGGTGGTTGCGAGCGCGACGTCCGCGGCAAAGGCGCGGCGGGTGCCGCGGGCCATGGCGTCCGCGACGTCCGGGTCCACCGCTCCTCGCTCCGCGAGCAGCTCATCCGGAACACCCAGCAGAGCCGACTTCATGGTGGTCGCATAGGCCACAATCGCACCGCGATACGTGGCGGACGCGCCCGGGACCTGCACAATCGCGTCGGAGAGCAGCCCGCCCGTCAGTGACTCACTCACTGCTAGGCTCAGTCCCTGCGCAGTCAGATTCTCGACGATTTTGCTCGCGTTCGCACCACCGTCACCGGCCAGTCGCCTGGCCAGTTCGTCGTGGTCGAGCCAACGGAGGGTCACTTTTGGTTCCGGCGGCCCTCAGTGAACACACGATACCCGGTGAACAGGTAGTCGATTCCCGAGACCACCGTGACGATAAGCGCGAGCGCCATAAGGATCACGGCAATGACGTGGAAGAACGGAGGCAGCGCAAACAACGGCAGCAGGAACGCGCCGATCGCGAGCATCTGCAGGACGGTCTTCAGTTTGCCGCCACGGGACGCTGGAAGGACGGCGTACTTGATGACCACAAAGCGCATCGCGGTGATGATGAGCTCGCGACCCAGGATCACGATCGTCACCCACCACCACACGTCGCCCAGGATCGAGAGGGAGATCAGAGCCGCACCGGTCAGGAACTTGTCCGCGATTGGATCGAGGATCTTACCCAGGTCGGTGATGAGGCCGCGCGAACGCGCCAAGTGGCCGTCAACCTTGTCCGTGAGGGACGCGAGCGCGAAGATTCCGACCGCAGCCCAACGCCAGCCAACAGATTCACCCGACTCCTGGAACAGCGCCCACACGAAGACAGGCACCATTGCGATGCGCAGGATCGTCAGGATATTTGCAATGTTCCAGTTTGAAACCTTGGGTTGCCCGTTTTCGGACTCGCTCACGGCGATTTCACCTCTTATGGCGTAGTAGCAGGTACGGACGCGATTGCGCGGAAAAACTCCGTGCAACTTTATCGGATGGGGCCGTTCCAGCCGTCATCTTCCGTGTCCGCGTTGTCGTAGTAGTCAGTGGCAACCTCGGGCATGTGGCCCTCGATTCCTTCACTGTAGTCCACGCCGCCCAACTCCGGAGCGCGTGGTTCCGGTTCTGGTGGGGTCTCCCCACGGAGCAACGCGAGCGCGGACGGAAGGTCGTCAGGCTGCACAAGCACCTCGCGGGCCTTCGATCCTTCCGAGGGACCAACAATCTCTCGCGACTCGAGGAGGTCCATGAGGCGGCCCGCCTTGGCAAACCCGACGCGCAGCTTGCGCTGAAGCATTGAGGTCGAACCGAACTGCGAGGTGATGACCAGTTCCGCGGCTTGGAGCAGCACATCGAGGTCGTCGCCGATGTCGTCGTCGATGACCTTCTTTGCGGCTACCTGGGTCACGTCCTGGCGGTAGACCGGCTTGAGTTGGGTCTTGACATGCTCTACCACGGCGTGGATCTCCGACTCATTGACCCAGGCACCCTGGACACGCATGGGCTTGGACGCACCCATAGGCAAGAAGAGCGCGTCGCCCTGGCCGATGAGTTTCTCCGCACCAGGCTGGTCCAGGACCACTCGGGAGTCGGCGAGCGAAGAGGTTGCAAATGCAAGGCGTGAAGGAACGTTCGCCTTGATCAGACCCGTCACCACGTCCACGGACGGACGCTGGGTGGCGAGTACGAGGTGGATTCCGGCTGCACGCGCCAGCTGCGTGATGCGCTGGATCGAGGCTTCAACGTCACGCGGCGCAACCATCATGAGGTCTGCCAGCTCGTCGACCACGACCAGCAGGTACGGGTACGGAGCAATCTTCCGCTCAGAGCCCGGAAGCGGCTTCACCTTGCCGGAGCGCACCGCCGCGTTGAAGTCGTCGATGTGCTTGTACCCGAACATCGCGAGGTCGTCATAGCGCGCATCCATCTCACGCACTACCCATTCGAGCGCCTCGGCAGCCTTCTTGGGGTTCGTGATGATCGGGGTGATGAGGTGTGGGATGCCCTCGTAGATCGTCAGCTCAACACGCTTGGGGTCAACCAAGATCATGCGGACCTGCTCGGGAGTGGAGCGCATGAGGATCGAGGTGATCATCGAGTTCACAAAGCTCGACTTACCGGCACCGGTCGCACCGGCAACCAGGATGTGCGGCATCTTGGCGAGGTTGGCCATGACGTAGCCGCCCTCGACGTCCTTGCCCACGCCCATGATCATCGGGTGGTCGGACTTCCGAGCAACCGCGGAGCGCAGGACGTCACCCAGGACCACGGTCTCACGGTCTGCGTTCGGAATCTCGATACCGATCGCTGACTTCCCTGGAATAGGCGAAAGGATGCGAACGTCTGCGGAAGCGACCGCGTAGGAGATGTTCTTGGACAGAGCCGTCACACGCTCGACCTTCATGCCAGGTCCAACCTCGACCTCGTAGCGGGTGACCGTTGGGCCGCGCGTGAAGCCTGTGACAGCGGCGTCCACGTTGAACTGCTCAAAGACCTCCGTGAGAGCGTCGACAACCCGGTCATTCGCCTCGGAGCGGGTCTTGTGCGGGGCACCGTGGACGAGGAGTTCCTCGTCCGGGAGGACATATACGATGTCGCCCTCAAGCATCGGCTGCTCACCGCGAGGCACTGGCCGGGTGGGCGGCGCCTCAAGTTCTACCGGAGGCTTGCTGGCCGCCGGAGTCGGAGGCGGCGGAACGGGGTTTGCCCTGGCTGCAGGCTTGGCTGCGCCAGAGTTCGACCCGGCGTTCGATGCGGCATCGACGGCAGCCGAGCGCAGGGATGCTGACGACGACGGAGACGCAGCGGATCGAGCAGAGGGAGAGATGACCTGGGTGGCTTCCGAGTCAGGGTCATTCCCGTATGCAGCAGCCAGCGCCGAGGAACGCTTGCGCGTCGTGCCGGAGGCGCCATCAACGGGCGGCCACTTCTTGCCCGTGTCCTTTGTCGAGACAACCCTGGTTGAGTCGTCGGCGGGGTCGTTCTCAGCGTCAAACGCACGCGCAAACGCCTCATCCCCGTCGTACTTGGCCAGGCGCCGGTCTTCCTCGGCTTCTCCACGCTTCTTCATGCGACCAAACAGCGAAAACCGCTTCTTAGGACCCTTGGCCTGTGCCTGGACAGCGAGGTCGTGCGAGGAAACACCCGGGGCAAGTTCAAGACCACCGCTCGTAGCCGGGACCTCTCCAGTGGCTGGAGCCGCGTTAAGCGCCGGGGACTCCCCAAACACTGCGGTGCGGAACGTCGCGAATTTCTGCGGGATCGCTGAGATCGGTGTGCGGGTAATGACCAGCACCCCAAAGAACGCAAGTAGCAGGAGAATCAGAACAGCCGCAAAGGGCGCAAGTCCCGCGGCGAGTGGGTACCCGAGCGCGAACCCCGCGAGGCCACCGGAGTTGCGCACCTGCTCGAAGCCGTCGCTCAGCGACGGATAGTCCGTCACAGCGTGCGTGATTCCCGTGAGCGCGAGGAAAACAGAGGCCACTCCGATAGTCATGCGGTGGGTGCGGTCTACGCGGTGGCGCCGGCGTAAAACACGCACACCCCAGATAAACAGCGCGATCGGAACGAGTACGGAGAGCTTCCCCACGATTGCGCTTGCAGCCACGTGGACCCAGTGCGCGATGGGAGTGTCCAGGCGGAACCATTCAGGCACTGCACTGGTAATCGCTAGCGCAATGAGCACAAATCCGAACGCATCGAGCCAATGCTCGCGCCTGCGCTCCTGCTGCTCACTGGTCATCGTGGCGCTGCCTGCGGGGGCGCGCTGAGACCGGGCGGCGGGTGCTGCAGCCTTGCGTGGAGCCTGCGTCCGCGTTGACCTACTCGACGAACCACGGCCTTGACCCTGCGACGAGTTGGACTTCGAGGGGTTTGTACGGGAAGCCATGGCTCCAAATCTATCTGGCGAGATGCGGAATCTCGGGGATTTGCCGCCTAAGATACCTGAATAGGAACTAGATCACGTCAACTTTCGGGGCAAGCGCCCGGTACGTGCCCCAACACAATGAGACACAGAGATAATCAGTTGCGCGAATTACGAAGCACTCCGGCTCACGCCCGCTACTCACCGCAGAAGAAGGCCCTTTGGCAGGCCCTCGCAGGAGCAGTGTGCGCGCTGACGCTGTTGACCCCCTTGGCTTTTGCACAGATGACCGAGTCGCCCGTGCAGTCCTCGGCAGATCGGTCCTTGACTCCCGGCTCGCGCACTCCCCGAACCCAGCCGGATGGAAGCGCCCCCGAGCCATTCCCATACCCGTCGATGGACAGGTCCGTGAGGTTTTCGGTCGTCGCAGCAGGGGACGTACTCCCCCACGGCCCCGTCAACGAGTCCGCTCGAACCTCCAACGGATTCGACTTCACGCCGCTCATGGAGAACGTACAGCCTCTCCTCACACACGCGGGTCTCGCACTGTGTCACATGGAGGTACCGATTGCGGCCGTTGGTGCACCGCCCAAGTCGTACCCAATCTTCGCTGCTCCTCGCCCCCTTGTAGCCAGTCTGAAGCGCGCCGGATGGGATGGCTGCTCCACCGCGTCAAACCACTCGGACGACATGGGCGCTAACGGAATCCTCGTTACCCTTGACGAGTTTGACGCCCAGGGTCTCGGGCATGTGGGCACGGCTCGCAATGCCCAGAACGCCACTCCGCAGATCTATGAGGTCAGCGCACACGGTATGAGCGTCCAAGTTGCCCACATTTCCGTCACCAAACTCATGAACGCTGGCGCGGGCGGGCCCCGCCACGTAGAGGCCTGGGAGGTCGACCGCTCGTCAGCCGCGCAGGTCATCGAAACCGCCAAGAAGGCCCGCAAAGCCGGCGCGGACATCGTCCTTGTATCCATCCACGACGGCACCGAGTATGAAGCAACCCCTACAGCGCAGCAGGTTCAGTACGCCCAGGAACTGGCTGACTCCGGCGAGATTGACGCAACAATTGGCCACCATGCGCACGTGCCGCAGCCCATCACGCAGCTCAAGGGCGGTGTGGATGGCAACGGAATGTGGGCTGCATACGGCCTGGGCAACTTCCTGTCCAACCAGGACGTCGAGTGCTGCGTTGCGGCGACTTCAAACGGCCTCATGTACTTCATCGATGTGGAGGCCAGCCCCACTTCCCCCGCGCGCGTCACTGGTGTCTCGTGGCGCGCCACCACAGTTGATCGTAAGGAAGGGCACGCTGTTCTGGACTTGTCCCAACTCGCCCACGAAAAGCGAGGATCCGGGTCACTCTCCGCCACAGAGATCGCGCGTCGGTACGCCGAGGTCAAGGGCGTGGTAGGCAACGAGGCTCCCGAACTGGCTGACATAGAGCCGTCCAAGGTGGAGGTCGAAGTCATCAAGCGCGGATAGCTCGCCCACCTGTGCCACCATCCGCCGCGCAGGTTGAGACGGGCGCGGCCCTAGCAACAGGCACTGCCACGCCCAGATACCCGATAAAACGAAAACGCCCGATCAAACCTGATCAAACAAAGCGGCCCATCACGCGCAAAGGCCGGACTCGCACGATCGTGCGAGTCCGGCCTTTGCGCGTGATGGGCCGGTGAACGCTTTGCGCCCCAACGAGCGGCTCACCTCACGTGAGCCCACTTAGTGCCACTTAGCGGGGCTACGCGATCACAACTACAGGGAGAATCATTGGCTTCCTGCGCAGGCGGCTGGAGAGCCAGCGTCCAACGGTGCGGCGCATGACCTGCTGTAGCTGGTGTGCATCGACGTTTCCGTTCATCGCGGCCTCTTCAAGAGCCGCGGTGACGGAAGGCTTGATCGACTCAAACACGACGTCGTCCTCGGCAAAGCCTCGGGCCATGATCTGCGGGCCAGCGATGACCTTTCCGGTGGAGGAGTCTACGACTGCGAACAGCGAGACGAACCCTTCCTCGGACAGGATCCGGCGGTCCTTGAGCTCGGCCTCGGTGACCGTTCCCACGCTCGAGCCGTCCACGTAGACGTAGCCGCATGGAACAGCTCCGACGATCCGAGCCTGACCGTCAATGAGGTCCACAACCACTCCGTCTTCTGCGAGGATGACGTTCTGGGCTGGGACTCCTGTACGCACAGCGATGGCGCCGTTCGCGATCAGGTGGCGAACCTCGCCGTGAACAGGCATGACATTCTTCGGGCGCAGGATGTTGTAGCAGTAGGTGAGCTCACCCTCGGATGCGTGACCCGAGACGTGCACCTTGGCGTTGCCCGAGTGGACGACCTTGGCACCGAGGCGCATGAGGCCGTTGATCACGCGGAACACAGCGTTCTCATTGCCTGGGATGAGGGAGGAAGCGAGCACAACGGTGTCGCCGTGGCCCACGGAAATCTGGTGCGACTGGTTTGCAATACGTGACAGCGCTGCCATTGGCTCGCCCTGGGAACCTGTACACATGAGCACTACCTGGTTGTCCGGCAGCGAGTTCATGTCGCGGAGTTCCGCCACTACCCCTGGTGGCACCTTGAGGTAGCCCAGATCCGCTGCGATTCCCATGTTGCGGACCATAGAGCGTCCCACAAAGGCGACCTTTCGGCCGTGCTCGTGCGCGGCGTCGAGAACCTGCTGGACGCGGTGCACGTGGGATGCGAATGAGGCCACGACGATGCGACCGTCAGAGTCGCCGAAGACGCGGCCAAGGGTTGGGCCGATCTCGCGTTCGGGGGTCACAAAGCCCGGTACTTCTGCGTTGGTGGAGTCGGCCATGAACAGGTCGACGCCCTTCTCGCCGAGACGTGCAAAAGCGCGCAGGTCGGTGATGCGACCGTCGAGTGGGAGCTGATCCATCTTGAAGTCACCGGTGTGCAGGATGGTTCCCGCTCCAGTGGTCACTGCCACGGCGAGCGCGTCCGGGATGGAGTGGTTGACTGCAACGAACTCGCAGGAGAACTCGCCGAAGGCTACAACGTCGCCCTCACGGACCGGGTTGAGCACTGGCGTGATGCGGTGTTCCTTGAGTTTCGCCTCAACGAACGCGAGCGTGAGCTTGGAGCCCACAACCGGGATGTCCCGGCGCATCTTGAGGAGGTAGGGAACGCCTCCGATGTGGTCCTCGTGCCCGTGGGTGAGGACGATTGCATCGATGAGATCCATGCGGTCTTCGATGTACGAAAAGTCGGGCAGAATCAGGTCAACACCTGGCTGGTGGTCCTCTGGGAAGAGAACGCCGCAGTCGATGATGAGGAGGCGGCCTTCGTATTCGAGGACCGCCATGTTCCGCCCAATTTCACCCAGACCACCGAGCGCTACGACACGTAATGCTCCCGGTTCGAGAACCGGTGGTAGTTCGAGTTCTGGTTGGGGGTGACTCACTTAGCCTCCAAGGGCAGTTTGTTGTGCGTGACGCGGCTGCACTAGAGGAGTCCATGCGCTTGGAGCGCACTGCGGACTGCCGCGGTTTCTGCTTGGTCTGCGCGCACCTGCGGGAGGCGCATCGCGCTTGATTCAATGTGTCCGAGTTCTGCGAGAGCTGCCTTGACCAGTACGGCCCCGGCTCCACTTCCCATGATCGCATTGATGAGTGGGATGAGCCCGGCCGCGTGTTCGCGCGCGAGCGCGTTCGCACCGGAGTCAAAGGCTTGGGCGACGGCCTTGAACTCAGCTGCCGCGAGGTGGGCGGTCACGGACACGAGTCCGACCGCGCCGACTGAGAGGAATGGGAGGAACAGGCCGTCGTCACCGGAGTACCAGGCGAGCCCCGTGTTGGCGATCAGTTCCGCCGCCGCTCCGACGTCTCCGGTTGCGTCCTTGACCGCGACAACTTTGTCGTGACCAGCAAGTTCGTCATACGACTGCGCGGAAATGCGCACGCCGGTGCGGCCCGGAATGTCATACAGCATGACGGGGAGGTCGGTCGAGTCCGCGATTGCGCGGGTGTGCGCGACTATACCGCGCTGGCTTGGGCGCGAGTAGTACGGGGTGACCACGAGAAGGCCGTGTGCACCCGCCTCAGCCGCCTGTTCGGCCATACGCACCGCGTGTTCGGTGTCGTTGGAGCCCGCGCCTGCGACCACGACTGCGCGGTCACCGACGGCCTCCACGACCGCTGCTACGAGCTCTGCTTTTTCTGGCGCGTGGGTGGTTGGGGACTCGCCTGTGGTGCCGTTGAGCACGAGGCCGTCATTCCCTGCGTCTACGAGTCGTTTGGCTAGCTGCACAGCTGATTCGATGTCCATGGACCCGTCCTCGTGGAACGGAGTCACCAGTGCTGTGAGCAGTGTGCCGAATGGTCGGCCCTCTTCAAACGTAATCGCCATGTCCCTCAACTTACCGCTTTGCTGCCCAAGACGTGGGCATTGTCCAAGTCTACCGGTGCCGTTCGATCCGACTGCACCTGTCTCGAACAATATCGCCACGCGGGACGCCATTTCTTAAGTTTTACCGGGTGTGGTGACTCGGCACCATCTCGGCGTGTCCCCGCAGGAACTGATTTTCGACGATATTGGTCCCGTCCCAGCGCACCCTCCCACTCAGGTGGGCGCGCGAGGTCCGGGCTGCTCAGCGCCGGGTATAGCGGGTGAATGCGTACCGCAGGCCTGTGCGCGACTCGAGCCAGACTGGTTCACCGTCGGGCTGGGAGCCCACCCAATCGTCGGTAATCTGTGGCGCGTAAGCGTCACCGTCCACAACAGGGGCGTCCACGAGCGTGACCTCGAGCCGGTCCGCCCACTCGAGAGCCTGCGCATAAATCTGGCCGCCGCCGATCACCCAGACGCGCTCGGGGGCCTCTAAGGTGGCAAGGGTGAGCGCCTCCTCGAGCGAGGCGGCGCGCTCGGCGCCGTCAAAGACGGCGTCTGCGTTGCGGGTGACCACGATGTTTCGGCGGCCGGGCAGCGGCCGGCTGCGCTCCGGGAGCGAGTCCCACGTGGCCCGCCCCATCACAACCGGGGCGCCCAGGGTCTGCGCCTTGAAATGCGCAAAGTCCTCCGGCACGTGCCAGGGGATCTCGCCGCGCACGCCAATGACGCCGGTCGGGGTCTGCGCCCAGATGAGCGCTACTTCGGTACCTTCCCAGCTCACACGGACACCTTGGCCTTGATCGCTGGGTGGTGCTGGTAGTCCTCGAGTTCGATGTCCTCGAACGTGTACGAGAAGATGTCCGCTGCCTTGCGGAGTGTCAGGGTTGGGAACGGGTAGGGCTCGCGGGAGAGTTGCTCAGTAACCTGCTCGGTGTGGTCGTTGTAGATGTGGCAGTCCCCGCCGGTCCAGATGAGGTCGCCCACCTCGAGGTCGCACTGCTGCGCAACCATGTGGGTCAGCAGCGCGTAGGAAGCAATGTTGAATGGGACGCCCAGGAACAGGTCTGCGGAACGCTGGTAGAGCTGGCACGAGAGTTTGCCGTCGGCCACGTAGAACTGGAAGAACGCGTGGCACGGCATGAGCGCCATCTTGTCTAACTCGGACACATTCCACGCGGAGACGATGATCCGGCGGGAGTCGGGGTTGGTCTTCAGGGTCTCAATAACCTGGGCGATTTGGTCGATGTGCTCGCCGTCCGGGGTGGGCCAGCTGCGCCATTGCACGCCGTAGACCGGGCCTAGTTCGCCGTCCTCGTCCGCCCATTCGTTCCAGATGCGGATGCCGTTCTCCTGGAGCCACGCCACGTTAGACTCGCCGCGCAGGAACCACAGGAGCTCCCCCACCACGGATTTCAGGTGCACACGCTTGGTGGTGACCATGGGGAACCCCTCGGCCAGGTTGAAGCGCATCTGGTGGCCAAAGATGGA
>NZ_HE978643.1:448529-480642 GCF_000312125.1 Timonella senegalensis JC301 | reverse complement strand
AGCGCATCTGGTGGCCAAAGATGGAGCGAGTTCCCGTCCCCGTGCGGTCAGCCTTGGGGGTGCCCTGCGTCATGACGTGCGCGAGGAGGTCCTCATACTCGGTATTCACGTGTGCCTCGAATCGGTTGTGCGTGTGTTCTGGGACTGTGTGTGGGCCACCCGGGCGCTCGCTCCTGCGGGAAGGAGTGATACGCCTGCCGTTGTCCCGCGTTCCGGTCTCCATCGAGACACTGGCTTAACGGGTACGGGCGACTGGTTTAGTCTAGTCCAGCGCGGGGCCGGGACGTGGTAGCGGCCATGCGGGTGAGGTTGGCTACGGACGCCAGTGAGTCCCGCTCCGGGCACGCGCGAACTGGGCCGCAGGTGGATACTAGGTGGCATGCGCTCCTACCTGTTCTACGACATGCTGCCACACCAGATTCTCGTTGCCGGAGAGTTCCGCGATGCCGCTCTGAACCGGACGTTCGACGTGGTCGACCCCGGTTCGCTCGAGACCGTGGCCACAATCCCCGACGCCACCGCCGAGGACGCGATCGCCGCCATGGAGGCCTGCGCTGCGGCGGCCGCTCCCCTTGCCCTGGTATCGACCAGGGCCCGCGCGGACTTCCTAGACGCGCTATACCGCGCAGTCATGGACCGGCAGGAAGCGTTCGCCCAACTCATCACCGTGGAGTGCGGCAAGCCGATCACGGAGTCGCGCGCCGAGGTAGCCTACGGCGCGGACTACATTCGCTGGTTCGCGGGCGAGGCCCTGCGCCAGCCCGGACTGGCTCGTCCGGCCCCCTCGGGGCACACGCAGATCGTGGTGTCCAAGCCTGTTGGCCCCGCGTACCTCATCACTCCGTGGAACTTCCCCCTCGCCATGGCCACACGCAAGTTCGCGCCCGCCATCGCTGCGGGTTGTCCCGTGGTGATCAAGCCTGCACAGCTCACGCCGCTCACCACTCTCGCGTTTGCTCGGCTTGCTACAGATCTAGGCTCCCAGTTCGGATTGCCCGCTGGCTTTCTTAACGTGCTGACTGGGACTTCGTCATCGGCGCTCTCCGCACCTATCCTGTCCGATTCGCGGCTGCGCAAGCTCTCTTTCACCGGCTCGACAGAGGTCGGCCGGACGCTACTCGCCCAAGCCGCTCCTTCGGTCCTGCGGACCTCGATGGAGCTCGGGGGAAACGCGCCGTTCCTGGTGTTCGAGGACGCGGACGTCGACGCGGCCGTGGCCGGCGCAATGGCCGCCAAGATGCGTAACGCCGGCCAGACCTGCGCGGCTGCCAACCGCTTCCTGGTCCACCGGTCTGTTGCCGAGGAGTTCACAGAGGGCCTGCGGGCGGCCTTCGCGGCCCTCGTGGTGGGTCATGGTCTCGACGAATCCGTGACCGTGGGTCCACTCATTAACGACGATGCACGTGCTTCCAGCGAACAGCTCGTTGACGCCGCGGTGAGTGACGGAGCGGACCTTGCGTTTGAGGGTTCGGTACCGTCTGCCCTGCGCGGGCACTTTACCGCCCCAGTCGTGCTGGCGAACGTGCCCCATACCAGCCCTATCGTGGGAACTGAGATTTTTGGACCCGTCGCGCCAATCGTCGTGTTCGATTCGGAGGACGAGGCGATCAAGATTGCGAACGGGACGCCGTTCGGGTTAGTGGCTTACGCATTCACTCGAGACCTCGAACGCTCCCGCAGACTCACATCTGGCCTAGAGGTTGGGATGATCGGGCTGAACCGTGGCATGGTTTCCGACGCCACCGCCCCGTTTGGCGGGCTCAAGGCGTCCGGGCTGGGCAAGGAGGGCGGCGACATGGGCTTGGCCGAGTACCTCGCCACCACCTACGTCGCCTTCTAGCGTGCACCCGCAGGTAGACTTGGGACGGCCCTTCGGAGCCGCTCCCACTCACCAGCGAAAGTGATGATGATGCTTTTCAGCGAGCACGCAGACGTGTCCGTACGCCCAGCAATCCCGGGCGATGCTCAGGCGTTCGTGGCGATCCAACTCGACGCATGGCAGGCGAACCTGGCGGGCGTCGTCTCGCCGGAGCTTCGCGAGTCGTTCGATGAGAGCGCGATCGAGGCACAGTGGAAGGAATCCATCCAAGCACCAGCGGGACAGGGGCTCGGCGTCTTGACCGCGCTAAAGGCCGACAAGGTAGTGGGGTTTGTTGCAGTTGCCCCAGCGACCATCGTCGCTCTCGAGGTCTCCCCTGAGCACTGGCGCCAAGGACACGGCTCGCGACTTCTTACCGCGGCTGTTGATCGCCTGCGTAGAGACGGCTCGACTCAGTTCAGCGTGTGGGTGCCTGCCACAGCCACCGGCAAGCAGGAGTTCTATGCCTCGGCTGGCCTTGCGCGCGACGGACGGGTCCGCCACCTCGGTGTCAGCGAGGGCGTCGAGGTAGTCGAAGAACGCTGGGCCGCTGACCTGTAGGTCATGAAGCGCAGCGGCGTCGTTCCCGCCAGCGGGTGCGGCGATTTGTCCTGCCAGAAAGTGCGGTGTTGAGTCCGCTAGCGCGACGGGCGCTGAGTTCGACGCAGCGACTCCGCGCGGCGCAGGGCAGCGCGGGCTCGCTTGCGGTCACCTGAGGCATCATACGCAAAGGCGAGGTTGTACCAGGACTCCCAGTTATCCTCATCCTGCTCCACGACCTGACGCAGTTGCTCAAACTGAGCATCTGCCACGGCCCGCTCGACGCGTCCACCCGGTGACCGTGGAAGCGTGTCCTCGATGAGTGATCCCGAGTCCCGCATCTCGCAGCTCATGGCGGAGATGCGGGTGGCAAAGATCCACTCGCGCACGATCGCAAATACTGCTACGAGTACAACCGCGGCGATGGCCAGCCCGATCGCGATTGCGACAGGCTCCCCCGTCCCAACGAGCGCGATGATGCGCCCGCCAATGACCCACAGGAAGAGCGCAGATAGCGCCGTCACGGCGAGCGGCATCAAGAGGCTGCGAAGACGCATGGGCATAGCTCCTTTACGGGCGGTCAGCCCAGGTCAATGATGTTCTCGAGGCCCACAGTGAGGCCTGGACGAGATACGATCTCACGCACTCCGAGCAACACTCCCGGCATGAACGACACACGGTCGAAAGAGTCTTGGCGGATGGACAACTGCTCGCCCGTGTTACCGAGCAGGATCTCCTCATGCGCCACGAGTCCGCGAAGTCGCACGGCGTGGACTCGGACACCATCAACGTCCATTCCACGCGCCTCGAAGCCCTCGGTCGTGGCGTCGGGGCTCACCTGCACGCCTGCTTCTGAACGCGCCTTGGCAATAGCCGCAGCTGTGTGCCGGGCGGTTCCCGAGGGTGCATCGACCTTGTCGGGGTGGTGAAGCTCGATCACCTCAACGGACTCGAAGAACTTGGCCGCCTTGGCAGCGAACGTCATTGCGAGCACCGCCGAGAGACCAAAGTTCGGTGCGATGAGAACGCCAGTTCCCCTGCCATCCTCGGCGAGGTGCGTGCGGACGCGCGCTCGGCTCTCGTCGGTCCAGCCGGTGGTCCCCACAACCGCGTGGATTCCGGCGTCGATGAGCTTGTGTACGTTGCCCTCGGTCACGCTCGGGACCGTGAAGTCCACGGCAACCTCAGCGCCGCTCGATGCCACGATTCCAAAGTCTTCACCGGCGTCGAGGCTCGCAACGAGTTCGAGGTCCGGAGCCGACTCGATGGCCTGGCAGACGTTCTTGCCCATGCGGCCCTGTGCGCCCAGTACTGCAACCTTGATCACGAAACTCTCCTTAAAAACAATGGACTGACCAGTAAGCAGTCTACGCAGGAACGCTTGAGCGTTCCTGCGTGTACCACCCACCGATCAGTCCATCGGGTGTGTTCAAGGTGTCAGGATCCGAACGGACCGACCCGAACGATTGAGCGCGGACGAGATGCCAGTTCCTGTGCCAAGACCTGAACCTCCTGCGCCGTGACCTCTCGAATGCGCTTGAGCGACTCGTCAACCGAGTACAGCTCTCCCGTCACGAGTTCCGCACGACCCAGCCGGTTCATACGTGATCCGGAGTCCTCGAGGCCCAACACGAGCGAACCGGACAGCTGCCCGATCGTCCGCTCGAGTTCCGCCGGAGTGATGCCGGAATCAGCCATCTTCTCGAGTTCGCCGACCATGAGTTCCGTGACCTCGTCAATGCGAGCCGGAGTACAGCCCGCATAAAGACCAAAGGTTCCGGTTCCCACGTGCGACGAGCCAAAGCAGTACGTCGAGTACGCGAGTCCGCGGCGCTCACGGATCTCCTGGAACATGCGGCTAGACATGCCGCCCCCCAGAATGGCCGTCAGAACAGACAGTTGGAACCTCCGGTCGTCGGTTGCCGTGATACCGGTTGACCCGATGATCACGTTGGCCTGCTCGACCGACCTGTGAATCGTCATCTCGACGGACTCTTGCCCGAGCCCCACAATGGGGGTGGTGTCGCGTCGCGCACGTGGCGCGACACCTGGGGTGAGATCCCATCCTCCGACCTTGAGGGCCTGGGAGATGTCAGCGCACAGGACATCGTGGTCGATGTTTCCAGCTGCCGTGAATACGAGGGTCTCCGGCTGGTAGTGCTCCTGGTAGTGCTCCCATACGGCCTCGCGGGGAACCGCGTTGATCGTGTCGGGGGTGCCGCCGATGGGGCGACCAAGGTCGTGGCCCTTGAGTACTGCTGCGGAGAACTGCTCATGCACTACGTCGCCGGGGTCGTCGTCGTTCATGGCGAGTTCCTCGAGGATCACGCCACGCTCAGTTTCGAGCTCGGCGGGGTCAATCGTGGCACTCGTGATCATGTCCGAGATGACGTCAACGGCCATGGGGAGATCGGTGTCAAGAACACGTGCGTAGTAACAGGTGTTCTCTTTACCGGTCACAGCGTTTGCTTCGCCACCGACCGCGTCGAAGGCCTCCGCAATGTCCATTGCAGAGCGACGTTTAGTCCCCTTGAACAAGAGGTGCTCAAGGAAGTGGGTCGAGCCAAAGTGACCCGACTGCTCATCGCGGGAACCCACGTTGACCCAAGCCCCGATTGACGCAGAGCGCTGACCAGGAAGTTGCTCGGAGACAACGCGGACCCCGCCGGGCAGGACGGTGCGGCGAATAACCGCACCGTCCGACTCAGCAGTCAGTTCATTTTCCGGATGACCGGATTCATGAAGTGGGAGTTTCCACACCACGATTAGGCGTCAGCCTGTTCGCCGGCCTGTTCCTTCTCGCCCTCGTCTTCGACGACAGCGTGGAGCGACAGCTTGCCGCGTGGGTCGATCTCACCGATCTCGACCTGAATCTTCTGGCCCACGGAGACAACGTCTTCGACGTTCTCAACGCGCTTTCCGCCAACGAGCTTGCGGATCTGGCTGATGTGCAGAAGGCCATCCTTGCCAGGGGTGAGCGAAATGAATGCACCGAAGGTCGTGGTCTTAACCACGGTTCCAACGAAGCGCTCGCCAACCTCAGGAACGTGAGGGTTAGCAATCGCGTTGATCGCGGCACGTGCTGCTTCAGCAGATGGGCCGTCGACAGCACCGATGTATACGGTTCCGTCGTCCTCGATCGAGATGTCAGCGCCAGTGTCTTCCTGGATCTGGTTGATCATCTTGCCCTTAGGGCCAATGACCTCACCGATCTTGTCTACTGGAACCTGAACCGCGATGACGCGTGGCGCGTGTGGCGACATGTCGTCTGGTACGTCGATTGCCTCGGAGATGACCTCAAGGATCGTCTGGCGGGCGTCGTGTGCCTGGTTCAATGCACCGGCGAGAACGGATGCTGGGATGCCGTCAAGCTTGGTGTCGAGTTGGATCGCGGTGACGAACTCGGAAGTTCCGGCAACCTTGAAGTCCATGTCACCAAACGCGTCCTCTGCACCGAGGATGTCGGTCAGAGCCGCGTAGCGGGTCTCACCGTCAACAGTGTCAGAGATGAGGCCCATTGCGATACCCGCAACCGGTGCGCGCAGCGGCACACCAGCGTTGAGGAGCGAAAGGGTCGATGCGCAGACGGAGCCCATGGAGGTCGAACCGTTGGAGCCGAGGGCCTCGGATACCTGACGGATCGCGTATGGGAACTCTTCACGAGTTGGGAGCACGGGAACCAGTGCGCGCTCTGCAAGAGCACCGTGACCGATTTCGCGGCGCTTAGGGCTTCCCACGCGGCCGGTTTCACCGGTCGAGTATGGAGGGAAGTTGTAGTTGTGCATGTAGCGCTTGCGGGTCTCTGGACCGAGCGAGTCGATCTGCTGCTCCATCTTGAGCATGTTCAGGGTGGTGACACCCATGATCTGGGTCTCGCCACGCTCGAAGATCGCGGAACCGTGAACGCGAGGAACAACCTCGACCTCAGCGGAAAGCGTACGGATGTCAGCAAGTCCACGACCGTCGATGCGGATGCCCTCAGCGAGCACGCGCTGGCGCACAAGCTTCTTGGTGAGCGAGCGAACGGCTGCGGAGATTTCCTTGTCGCGCTCAGCGAACTGCTCGCCAACGCGCTCAAACGCGAGTGCCTTAACCTCGTCGAGGCGGTTCTCACGGGTCTGCTTGTCAGCGATGGTCAGTGCCTCTGCGAGCTCTGCGGTGATTGCAGTCTCAACAGCAGCGAACGCGTCGTCCTCGTAGTCGAGGAACAGTGGGAACTCAGCGATTGGCTTTGCGGCCGTCTTCGCGAGCTCAGCCTGGGCCTCGCACAGTGCGCGGATGAATGGCTTGGATGCCTCAAGACCCTCGGCAACTACTGCCTCGGTTGGGGCAGTTGCGCCCTCGTTCTTAATGAGGTTCCAGGCGTTGTCGGTTGCCTCGGCCTCGACCATCATGATCGCGACGTCGTCGCCAACTACACGACCAGCAACGACCATCTCGAAGACGGCGCGCTCCTTGTCGCTGTACTTAGGGAATGCAACCCACTGGTCGTCGATGAGTGCAACACGCACACCACCAACTGGACCGGAGTAAGGCAGTCCGGAGAGCTGAGTCGACATCGACGCGGCATTGATAGCCAGAACGTCGTATGCGTCGTCAGGGTGGATTGCCATGACGGTGACGACAACCTGAACCTCGTTACGCAGGCCCTTGATGAAGCTTGGGCGCAGCGGGCGGTCGATCAGACGGCACGCGAGGATAGCCTCGGTCGATGGACGTCCCTCACGGCGGAAGAACGAACCTGGGATGCGGCCAGCAGCGTACATGCGCTCTTCAACGTCCACAGTGAGTGGGAAGAAGTCGAACTGGTCCTTAGGCTGCTTACCCACGGCGGTTGCCGAGAGGAGCATGGTTTCGCCATCGAGGTAAGCAACTGCGCTACCTGCTGCCTGGCGAGCAAGGCGACCGGTCTCAAAACGAACGGTGCGCTTGCCAAAGCGACCGTTATCAATAACGGCCTCTGCAAACTGAATTTCTGGACCCTCCATGAGGCCCTCCATTTCTTGGGAAAAACGGGGGTTTGTGCTTCGCCTCATCAGCGGTCTTCGATCGAGGTCCACGGAAATCCGTAAAGGATTCCGGAAACCACTACCGAGGACCGACGAGGAAGGTTCACAAACCGGCGTGATACTACGATGGCCCGCCTAAACGGGCCAGACATTGGACCAGCCCGGTCCTTAGCAAGGACCGAGCTGGATCACAATATAATCAGCGGCGCAGACCGAGGCGCTCAATGATCGAACGGTAACGCTCGATGTCTACCTTCTGAAGGTAACCCAGGAGGCGACGACGCTGACCAACAAGGAGAAGAAGGCCACGACGTGAGTGGTGGTCGTGCTTGTGGGTCTTGAGGTGCTCGGTGAGGTCCTTGATGCGCTGCGAAAGCATCGCGATCTGAACCTCTGGCGAACCAGTGTCGCTCTCGTTTGCACCGAGTTCTGCGATGATGCTCTTCTTTACTGCGGAATCGAGCGGCATGGCTCTCCCTAACTAGTTGCGCGGCGCTCTGGGGCATGTTCACCCGAGCTCTCTGGATCCGCGGCCGATCTAACGGCTGTAAAAGTCTATCAGGTTTCGACTAGGGCAAACTGGTGCGCTGCAGTGAAGTCACGTGACTCCGCTCACCCAAGAACCGCGCATAAACGGCCGAAAGACTACCTGCATAAAATGCAGTAAGGCCCCGCGCGCACCCCGTTCCACAGCCCTCAGCGCAGGAGCAGACGAGCCCGTTCGACGTCCTCGTTCATCTGGACGATGAGCGTCTCCATTGAGTCGAACGTCAGCGTCGGACGAAGCCGCTGCTCGAACTCGACGATGACCTCCTCGCCGTACAGCTCAAGTCCTTTGCGGTCGATCACGTACGACTCGACCCTGCGCTGTTGCCCCTCAAAGGTGGGATTGGTGCCGATCGAAATGGCGGCAGGCATCTTCTGCAGCGCCCGCGCTCCCCCGACCACGGAAACCCATCCGGCGTACACGCCGTCCGCTGGGATCATGCCGTCGGACGTCTGGCTCATGTTTGCGGTGGGGAATCCCATCTCACGGCCACGGGCGTCACCGTGTACGACCTCACCGCGAATGCGGTGCGGGCGTCCAAGCAGGGCCGTCACTGCAATCATCTCGCCGGAGAAGACCAACTGACGCACCACAGATGAGGACCAACGTTCCCCGCCCTCGGGCGCACCAAAATCGTCGACAATCACGACATCAAAACCGAACTCCGCGCCAAGCTCCTGAAGCGTGGCGAGGTCGCCGCAATTGTCCTTACCAAACCGGACATCGCGGCCGATGACCACGGCAACGGCGTGCAGTGTGCCCACGACATAGGTCTCGATGAACTCGCGCGGCGTCAGCTGCGCGAACTCGAGGCTGTAGTCGATCACGAGGGTTGCGTCGATGCCCTCGGCGGCGATCAGCTCGAGTCGGTCTTTGAGGCCCGTGAGCATGGCGGGCGCGGTGCCAGGACGGTGCACGAGCGCGGGGTGCGGATCGAAGGTCAGGACGACGCTTGCGGCGGAGCGCGCGTCAGCCTGAAGGATCGTCTTCTGCAGGACAAACTGGTGTCCGCGGTGGACGCCGTCAAAGTTTCCGATTGTGACAACAGTTGGCACGTTGGCCAGATCAAACTCGGAAACACCCATCGCGATGTGCACTGGGGAAACTCCTTCTCTCCACGTTTCAAACCACGGCAGTGCGGCACAAGCCGGAACTACCGTGGGCCAAACTTTCCTAGGCATGTAACGTGCGTGCGGTCCGTTTCCTTCCCGCAGCGCACACCGCGCAACCTACGGTCGAACTTACTGCCGCGCGGCGAACACCACGACCGGCTGAGTCTTGGTGCCGTCATCCTTGAGCAGAGCGGTCAACTCTCCCTGCGGATCAATTCCCGCAAGCATCACCGGCTCCTCAGCACTTGCGCCGAGGTCGGGGTTCGGGGCAAGCCTCTTGCCAAAGCCAAGGGCGACGGTCTCGTCAGCACTCAGGTTGCGCACCGCGAAGGTCGCGGCTGCAGCCTGTGCAAGCGGGAGCACCTCGATTGTGGGGGCACCGGCGAGTTCACCCTCAAGCTCCTCAAGGGTTCGAGAGCTGTCCAGCGAGTAGCCGCCCACTCGTGTGCGACGCAGCCGGGTAAGGTGACCCACGGTGCCGAGCGCCAAGGCAAAGTCCCGGCCGAGCGCACGGACGTAGGTACCCGAGGACACGGTCACAAACACGTCCACATCCACGGCCAGACCGCTCGGAGTTGACACCTCGCGGACCTCGAGCACGTCAAAGCGCGGCACCCGGGCGGGCCGAGCATCCAAGGTGACGTCCTCGCCTGCGCGCACGCGATCGTAGGCCCGCTTACCGTCCACCTTGATCGCGCTCACTGAGCTGGGGACCTGCATGATGTCCCCAGTGAGCCCCTGGGCGGCGGCTTCGAGATCCGCCCGACCGTACCGAGACGGAGCAATCGCCTGAACGATCACGCCGTCCGCGTCCTCAGTGGTGGTCGAGAAGCCGAGGCGAATCGTGGCCTCGTAATCCTTGTCCGCACCGACGATGTAGTTGAGTAGTTTGGTCGCCTTGCCCACGCCCACAACCAGAACACCGGTTGCCATGGGGTCAAGCGTGCCCGCGTGCCCAACCTTTCGCGTTGCCGCGAGCGTGCGCATACGGGACACCACGTCGTGGCTGGTCCAGGTCGCGGGCTTGTCCACGACCACGATGCCGTCGGCAGCGGAGGGCCTTCGCGGGGCCCTTCCTTGAGTCGTCATCAGGCTTCGGACTCGTCCTCGGACTCGAGATCCAGCTCGCGTGGCTTGCGGTAAGGGTCCGCATCGCCAGCAGGCTTGGCGCCCTGGCGCAGGGCCTTGAGTTCCTCGTCGCGGCGTTGAGCCTCGAGCAGAGCCTTGTCAAAGGCAGCTGCATTCTCTGGGACGGCGTCGAGGTGGAAGTCAATGTTTGGGGTAAGGCGAATGCCCGTCTGCTTTCCGATTTCGGAGCGAATCGTGCCCTTTGCGCTTTCCAGAGCGGCAGCAGTGTTGGTGCGGTCCTCGTCGCTTCCGTACACGGTGTAGAAGATGGACGCGTTCTGCAGGTCACCGGTCACGCGCACCTCAGTGATCGTGACAAACCCCAAGCGTGGGTCCTTGATTCTGGTGTCCAACATCTTTGCGACGATTACCTTGATTCGGTCCGCCAGCTTGCGGGCCCGTGGGTGGTCAACCATGTTCGCACTCCTTCTAGTCTCTCTAACCCTACTGGGTGCGTCCCCAGGGGCCTACGTTCTTTACCTGCTAAGAATCCTATTGCGCTGCCCGTGCGCGTGGCACGGGATTGCCCGGATTCCATCCGATGTCACGCTTACTACGGCGTGAGACACCCGGAGGGCGCCAGCTGTGCGCTGGCGCCCTCCGGGTCGACGCCTCGGGCGTCATGTAAGGCTGTACTCGGGTCAGGAGCGAGGCTTCTCGCGCATTTCCCAAGTCTCGATGGTGTCGCCAACCTGAAGGTCGTTGAACGAGCCGAGGCCAATACCACACTCGAAGCCCTCGCGGACCTCTGTTGCGTCGTCCTTGAATCGCTTAAGCGAGTCAATGGTGAGGTTGTCGCCGAGGACAACGCCGTCGCGCAGTACGCGGGCCTTGGAGTTACGGCGAATCTCACCGGAGCGCACGATCGAACCGGCAATGTTTCCGAACTTGGAGGAACGGAAGACTTCGCGGATCTCTGCGGTTCCGAGCTGAACTTCTTCGTACTCTGGCTTGAGCATTCCCTTGAGGGCTGCTTCCACGTCCTCGATCGCCTTGTAGATGATCGAGTAGTAGCGGATGTCGATGCCCTCGCGGTCAGCGAGTTCTGCAACGCGCTCTGCGGTCTTGACGTTGAAGCCAATGATGATCGCGTTGTCGACCGTTGCGAGGTTGACGTCGTTCTGCGTGATCGCACCGACACCGCGGTGGATGATGCGCAGGTCAACCTCGTCGCCAACGTTGATCTTGAGCAGTGCGTCCTCAAGAGCTTCCACAGCACCGGAGACGTCACCCTTGAGCACGAGGTTGAGGGTCTCAACCTTGCCCTGCTCGAGAGCTTGGGTGAAGTCTTCGAGGCTGATGCGCTTGCGACGCTTAGCCAGCAGAGCGGCGCGCTCGGCGGCCTCACGCTTTTCAGCGATCTGGCGCGCGGTGCGGTCGTCTGGTGCAACAAGGAAGCCGTCGCCTGCACGTGGAACCGAGGTCAGACCAAGGACCATGACTGGGCGCGCTGGCCCAGCGGCCTTGAGCGTGTTGCCGTGCTCGTCGAACATCGCACGAACACGTCCGTGCGCGGTTCCAGCCACGATGGCGTCTCCGACGTGGAGGGTACCCGACTGGACGAGAACTGTTGCAACAGCACCGCGGCCCTTGTCGAGGTTCGCCTCAATCGCGACACCGCGTGCGTCCTTGTTCGGGTTGGCACGCAGGTCGAGGGCTGCATCGGCGGTAAGCACGACGGCCTCGAGCAGCGAGTCGATTCCCATGTTCTGCTTAGCGGAAACGTCAACGAACATGGTGTCTCCACCGTATTCCTCAGCAACCAAGTTGTACTCGGTCAGCTGCTGACGGATCTTTGCAGGGTTTGCAGTGTCCTTGTCCACCTTGTTGACTGCAACAACGATTGGCACACCTGCGGCCTGGGCGTGGTTAAGCGCCTCAACCGTCTGTGGCATAACGCCGTCATCAGCTGCAACCACGAGGATTGCGATGTCGGTGACCTGAGCACCACGGGCACGCATAGCGGTGAACGCCTCGTGACCCGGGGTGTCAATGAAGGTCAGTGCGCGCTCGTTGCCGTCTACCTGGGTCTTCACCTGGTAAGCACCGATGTGCTGGGTGATTCCGCCGGCCTCACCGGAGACAACATCCGCATTACGGATAGCGTCGAGCAGTCGGGTCTTACCGTGGTCAACGTGACCCATGACGGTGACTACTGGAGGACGTGCAGCAAGGTCCTCATCGGACTCCCCTGCTTCTTCGCCCTCAAGGTCGATGTCGAAGGCCTCGAGCAACTCGCGGTCTTCGTCCTCGGCCGACACCATCTCGATGACGTATCCGAGCTCGGCTGCGAGGGTACCAAAGGTGTCCTCGTCAAGCGACTGCGTAGCGGTTGCCATCTCACCGAGGTGGAAGAGAACCGTTACGAGGCTCGCTGGGTTTGCATCAATCTTGTCTGCAAAGTCGGCGAGGCTCGAACCACGGCGCAGGCGGATTGCAGTGTTGCCGTCACCGCGTGGGACTTGTACGCCACCAAGCGATGGAGCCTGCATCTGCTCGAACTCTTGACGCTTCGCGCGCTTCGACTTGCGACCCTTGACTGGGCGCCCTCCGGAACGACCGAATGCTCCTGCAGTGTTACCGCGTCCACCCGGACCCGGACGTCCACCGCGGCCAGCGAAACCGCCGCCACCGGTGTTACCACCTGGACCCGCTGGTGCACCCTGACCGCCGCGTGGACCGTTGCCACCGCGGCCGCCACCCTGGCCACCGCGTCCACCAGCGCCTGCGCGCTCGCCTGCACCTGGGCGCGGAGCGCTGGTGCGGCCTGGCATCATGCCAGGGTTTGGACGTGGACCGCCCGGACGTGGACCGCCTGGACGTGGGCCTCCTGGGCGTGGACCGCCCGGACGAGCATCAGAGTGAGCGGCGTGCTCGGTGTTCTTAGGGTTGGCGTGACCCGCACCCTGACGGTCAGTGCGCTCTGGGCGTCCGCTTGGTCGTCCTGCACCCTGCTTCTCAGAGAATGGGTTGTTGCCTGGGCGTGGGGTGCCTGGGCGTGCTCCACCGGTTACAGGGCGACCCTGGCCTCCGGCAGGGCGAGCGCCCTGTCCACCCTGTCCACCCGCTGCGCCCGTGTGGCGGTTGCCGCCTGGACGTGGCGCACCTGGGCGTGGACCGCCCTGGCGTGGCATGCCCTGCGTGGTAGCGAATGGGTTATTACCTGGACGCGGGCCGGCGGTACGAGCACCGGAAGCGGCGCCGTCCTCGGTCTTTGCCTCGGCTGGCTTGGCTGCTGGCTCTACCTTTGGAGCCGGCCTAGCGCCTGGCTTTGGTGCAGCAGGTGTCTTTGCTGCTGGCTTTGCTGGCGCCTTTTCGGAAGGTGCCGCTGGCGCTGCTGGTGCAACGGTCTCGGCTGGCTTCTCGGCGGTCTTTGCTGCCGGCTTAGCAGCAGGCTTTGCCGCAGCCTTTTCTGCACCGGCTCCACCTGAGGCGGGGAACGCGTCGCGCAGTTTGCGAACCACTGGTGGTTCGATGGTTGAGGATGCTGAACGGACGAACTCTCCGAGTTCAGTCAACTTCCCCATGATGGTCTTGCTTTCCACCCCGAGCTCCTTTGCGAGCTCGTAGACGCGGATTTTAGCCACAACTCTCCAGTCTCGGTCCACCCGAAACTGGGAGGACCGTCGTTAGTTACACGGACTCATCGCTGAGTACTCATCGGGTGCCCATCGGCCTTTACCCGCTTCCTTATCGACAGGTCTTAAACCCGAGGACGGTGTCCTGGGTTCACGTGGAGAACATCTCTAGGAACGCGCTGCGTTCTGTGCGACGTACTCGCGTACGTCGTGTAGATCTACTTCTCCGTGCGTTCGTAGTGCTCGTGAAAAAGCACGCCTCTTCACTGCCACGTCCAAACACGATTGCTGTGGGTGCAACCAACTTCCCCTACCGGGCAGCCCACCATTTCGATCCACACGCGCAGTGCGTGCTGACGAAGCGTGTTCTCCTGCCGCGGAGTTGAAGTTGGAGTCCAACACAACACGAACTAGTTGCCTTGACGGGGCTACCGCACGACATCCAATGCATGTGCGCATTGGCTCGGACTGTGAATGATTCACTGAACCTCGTTCTATGTCTTGCGTGCTCCGGATTGTTGCGTCCCCACCGCCTCACTATTCAGCGCAAACCTATGGCGCGAACCAAAGGAAGCGTAGTGAACATGAACGACGAAAAATGGGCACAACTCAACCGAGCCCTTGTCAGTCCCCTTAATTTTAGCCCTCTTTGGCGCGCTTAGGCAGTCGCACACACCTCACAGTGGCGGGTGCGACTCCCTTTCGCGTCACATTTTGGGCTGCGAGAACTTAGTTCTCTGCGTCTGCATCCGAACGAATGTCGATCTTCCAGCCGGTTAGTTTGGCCGCAAGACGCGCATTCTGGCCTTCCTTGCCGATGGCAAGAGAGAGCTGGTAGTCGGGGACGACTACCTGTGCAGAACGGGACACCTCATCAAGGATCGTGACAGATGTCACCGATGCTGGCGAGAGAGCAGACGCGATGAAGCGTGCTGGGTCCTCGGTGTAGTCGACAATATCGATCTTTTCGCCGCCGAGCTCAGCCATCACTGCACGTACACGTGATCCCATGGGGCCAATGCAGGCTCCCTTGGCGTTGAGGCCCTGGACGCGGGTGGTCACGGCGATCTTGGTGCGGTAGCCGGCCTCGCGGGCGATGGAGACGATCTCAACCGTTCCATCAGCCACTTCGGGGACCTCGAGCTCGAACAGGCGCAGCACCAGGTTAGGGTGCGTACGGCTGAGCGTGATTGATGGTCCGTTCATGCGGCGGGTTACCTCGAGCACGTATGCGCGAATACGGTCACCGTGGCGGTAGCGCTCGGTGGGTACCTGCTCGTGCTCGGGTAGCTGAGCTTCCTTGCCACCCAACTCCACGTTCACCACGCGAGGGTTCGAACCCTGCTGGATGATGCCGGAGATGAGCTGGCCTTCCTTGTCCTTGAACTGGCCGAGGACCTGGTCGTCCTCGACGTCGCGCAGACGCTGGAAGATGACCTGGCGGGCGGTCGCGGTGGCGACATGGCCGAAGTCGGAAGGTGTGTGATCAAACTCTGGTCCCATTTCGCGCACGGCGGGGACGTAATTGCCCTCTTCGTCCTCGGACGCTGGGGAGACGATCGTTTCCTCACGCGCCCACACAACGACGTGGCCGGACTTGCGATCTACCTCAACGCGCGCGTTCTTGTACGCGTCAGGGGTGCGCTGGTAAGCCACGGTGAGAGCCTGCTCAATTGCGGAGATGAGAACGTCCAGGCTGATTTCGCGCTCGCGTTCCAACATCCGCAGCGCGCTCATATCGATGTTCATGGTTGGTCCTCCACCTCTTGTGTACCCGAGTCTTCGGACACGATTTCTTCTAGGTCTTCGTCACGCACCTCTTCGGCACGCTTTAGTTCTACTTCGATCTTGGCCTTGCGCACGTCGGCGACTGTGATGCGCTTGCCGTTGTCGAACTCAAGTTCGTCGCCGTCCACCCCGAGAAGTCGGGCGGTGAAGTCCTCGCCGGAGGCGTTGACTTTGATCAGGCGGGAGATTGCGCGCTTGAAGTGCCTCGGCTCAGTCAGCGGCCGGTTAGTGCCGGGCGATGAGACTTCGAGTGTGTATGCGTCGCTCAGTGAAGGGACAGCGTCGAGGGCGTCGGACACCGCGCGGGAGGCGTCTGCAATCTGCTCAAGGGACACGGAACCTGATTCCGACTCGTCGAGGTCCACTGTGACCCGGACGGTGACGGTCTTACCCGAAGGCACGATGCGCACCTGTTCGAGATACAGCCCAGCGCTTGCGACTACCGGCGCGAGAACACCTTGAAGGTCTTCTGCGGTTGGTTGGATTGCCAATTTCTCTCCTGTCGACGTAATCGCCTACCGGGTAGAAAACTCACCGGTATGAACTTGTATCTCCACTAAGATTACCGAGTAGCGCGCCTAACGCGCGTCAGGTTTGACGTTACTCCCCGCTTCAGCGGGTGTAAATCGTGCTTTCGCGCATCATCAGGGAGAGAAGTTCGCCATGGAGTCCACGTTCCGTTGCAGGGCCAAACTGGCATTCTTTGGCGGTTCCCGCAGAGTTTCGAGTGCACGTAGAGGACGCGGCGTGGCCGCTCGCGTGGTGATGACAATCACGAGTGTTGCTTTGGCCGCATCGCTGACCGGGTGCGGGATACGGATGGAGACTCCCCAGCCCACCGAGCCCGTTCCGGACGTCAACGAGGTTTCTCGCCAGACCATGGTGGACGATTTGCTACTCATCTCACACGAGTCGGCGGACGCCGCTACGCTCACCACCAACTCGTCGCAGGCTCAAATCCTCACCGCCCTTGCTGACCTATCCACCGCCCAGAAGAACTCGATCGGTGGCGTGTACACCTCCGGTCTGCCGGACGCTCCGACTGCGTCGGCGTCTCCCAGCCCGACCACGACCGATTCCGCCCCGCAGGACCCCACGCCCGCATCCGTGATCGGCAAGTTGAGCGATTCCGCTCTGCGCATCCGCTCTGCGCTTGCTGTCCCCACCGATGCAGACCTCGCTCGCGCGTATGCGTCACTCGCAATCAGTCACATGAACTCGGCGCGATCACTCGCCAAGAAGTTCGATATCTCGTTCCAGGTCCCCTCCGAGTTTGAGTCAGACGCGTGGGCGCAGCCTGACTTCCTGGACGAGCAGGACGTCATCGACCTAGTTCGGGCCGAGGATGCGGCAGGCTATGCGTTCGAGGTGATCGCGGCGATGCAGAATCCTGACGCCCGAGACAGGGCCCTCAAGACCGCTAGGCTGCACCGCGCTTTTGCCGCCGATCTGGCGGCTTCTGCCGGAATCGTCGGCACGCACAAGGACCCTCGCTTGGTTGCATATGAGCTTCCGTTTACATTGACTGCAGACCAGCCACTCGCCCCGTCCAAGGAACTCAAGGCCCTGGCTCAGGAGCTCGAGTCTTCGCTCGCGGGTGATTACCTCTCCCTCATCGATTCGGTTGACCCAGAGAGCCGCATGCTGCTTCTCGATCTGGCGATGAGCCGTGGCATGCTCGCCGCGGACTGGGGCGCTACACTCGGCGAGTTCCCGTTCCTTGGCAATGGCGAAACCGTCTCGTCCTCGGCTACCGCTCAGGATTAGCCGCCGGTTCCCGGCATGGCGCTGGGGCTCACGTCAATCGTCGGTAATTTGATGTACGACGATCGTGGTCACCGCCCAGCGAAAGGCCGGTCGCTGCACAGTGCGTAACGCACAGGCGGGGCCCGAATCCGTAGGATTCGGGCCCCGCCTTGTTACGTTTACGAGCGCGAACTACTTGAGCAGCTCGGCCACTGCCTGCGCGATCGTCTGCGCTGCGGTGTCCACCGCGATCTTGGTGGACTCGCCTGCACGTGGGCGGAACTCGATCTCGCCATCGGCGAGGCCACGTCCAACGACTGCGATCAGCGGAACGCCGTACAACTCGGCGTCCTTGAACTTGACGCCAGCGGTGACCTTTGGACGGTCGTCGTAGATGACCTCGATACCTGCGTCTGAGAGGTCCTTGGCGAGCTTCTCAGCGGCCTCGAACACCTCGGCGTCCTTACCGGTGGCAACGATGTGCACGTGCGCAGGTGCGACGTGTGCGGGCCAGGCAAGGCCCTTCTCGTCGTAGTTCGCCTGGGCGAGAGCTGCCATGACACGCGAGACACCGATTCCGTAGGAACCCATGGTCACAGTGGCCTGCTTGCCGTTCTCGTCGAGCACCTTGAGGCCGAGAGCCTCGGCGTACTTGCGGCCAAGCTGGAAGATGTGGCCGATCTCGATGCCGCGAGCGAGCTCGAGTGGACCGGAACCGTCGGGCGCCTCGTCTCCTGCAAGGACCTGTGCGGCCTCGACAACACCGTCAGCTACGAAGTCGCGTCCGGCTACGAGCGAGAGTACGTGCTTGTCGGTCTCGTTTGCGCCGGTGACCCACTCCGTTCCCTCGACGACGCGAGGGTCCACGAGGTAGCGGATAGCGGTCTCGTCGCCGGTGTGCGCGCGGCCGAGGACCTGTGGGCCGATGTAGCCCTTGACCAGAACCTTGTTCTTGGCAAAGTCGCCGTCGCCTGCAGCGTCGACCTCAGCTGGTGCAAGGGATGCCTCGAGGCGCTTCATGTCGATGTCACGGTTGCCCGGAACGCCAACCACGAGGACCTCACGGGAGCCATCTGGCATGGTCGCGGTGACCACAACATTCTTGAGGGTGTCGGAGGCTGCCCACTGGCGGCCGTCCTCGCGTGGGTGGTTCTCGTTGAGGAACGCAACGAGCTCGTCGATGGTTCCGCAGCCGGGGGTGTCCACAACGCGCGCCGCAGGGGTGGCCGAGTAATCAACCGGCGCAGGTACTGGAGTCACCACGGCCTCGACGTTGGCAGCGTAGCCGCCTGGGGAGCGCACGAACGTGTCCTCACCGATCGAGGTTGGGGTTAGGAACTCCTCGGAGCGAGATCCGCCCATGGCTCCGGACGTCGCTGCAACAATGACGTACTCGAGGCCCAGGCGAGTGAAGATGCGCTCGTAGGCGTCGCGCTGCTGCTGGTAGGAGACATCAAGGCCCTCGTCGGTCAGGTCGAACGAGTAGGCGTCCTTCATGACGAACTCACGGCCACGGATCAGACCCGCGCGTGGACGAGCCTCGTCGCGGTACTTGGTCTGGATCTGGTACAGCGTGACGGGCAGGTCCTTGTACGACGAGTACAGGTCCTTGACCAGCAGGGTGAACATTTCCTCGTGCGTAGGCGCGAGCAGGTAGTCGGCGTCCTTGCGGTCCTTGAGGCGGAACAGGTTGGGACCGTACTCGGCCCAGCGGTTCGTGGCCTCGTAAGGCTCGCGTGGAAGCAGTGCTGGGAAGTGGACGCGCTGCGCACCGGCAGCCTCCATCTCCTCGCGGACAACAGCCTCAACCTTGTCTAGAACGCGGAGCCCCAGCGGGAGCCACGTGTACACGCCCGGCGCGGCCCGGCGAATGTACCCTGCACGGACTAGGAGCTTGTGGCTTGCGACTTCAGCGTCGGCTGGATCCTCGCGAAGCGAACGGACAAAAAGGTTTGAGAGGCGTAAGAGCATACCTACAAGGTTAATACCTCAACGCAACTTCAAAGAACACGCGTCGATCGAGCCACCCAACGCACCCACGATCGTCGAGAATCAAAACAGAACGGTGGCGCACATTCCGACGTCTTCGAACCCGACGTGACGGTAGGCGGCCACTGCCCGGGAGTTGTAGTCGTTGACGTACAGCGAGACAGTGGGGGCGACGTCCCGCAGGCCGTACACAACGGTGGCGGCCACGGCCGCGACCGACAGTCCCCTGCCCCGGAACTCGGGATCGATCCACACACCCTGGACCTGCGCCACGGAACTCGCGACGGCCCCAAAGTCAGACTTGAAAAGAACTCGTCCGGCAGTTGCAGGCGCGTCCGGTGCGTCGGGTGTGCCGCAGTTGGTGGCAGGTTTGGTTGAGATGAGCGTGCGGCGCTGTTCAATGAGTTCTTGGACGCGCGCGGCGTAGTAGGCAGAGCCAAAGGAGAGCGGAGAAATCCCGACTTCCTCGTGGAACATGTGCACGCTTGCGGGGAACACGCCATCGAAGTCCGCGGAACGGGCGTATCGCACACGCGGATCGGGGGCGACTCTAGGTGGCTGCGTGATGGCCATCGAGTACTGGCGGGGCCGGATCTCCCGCGGCTGCTTCCACGAGCCGTCAAGTAGTTCCCACAGCGCCAAGACGTCGCTCGAGGGCCCCACGATCGAGGAACACCTGCGACCCATGCGCAGGGCGAGCTGCGAAAAAGACTCAAGAACGTCCGAGCGTTCTGACGGTGAAAAATCTGGTTCAGGGATGATGGGAACGATGTTCGCGCCGGCCCAACACACGGCACTCAGTGGCCCCGACTCTGGGTACCCCCACACCTCGCCCGTGGAGTAACCGCTCTCAAACCCGGCTTCCATGTGAACGAGCGCGAGAACGTAGGACACGGGATCACGGCGCGCCACTGCGATTGCCTGATCCCATTCGCTGATCGCGAGCACACGGGCACCAGCCCGGGGGTGTGCTCGCGACCTTGCGAATGACGTCATGCAGGTTAGCCTACGGTAATCGAGGGCGATTCTCCGGTCTTCTCCATCGTGTCAGCGATGCGCATCGCCTCCATGATGAGGGTCTCCACGATCTCGGATTCAGGAACGGTCTTGATGACCTCACCCTTCACAAAGATCTGGCCCTTACCGTTACCGGATGCAACGCCAAGGTCAGCCTCGCGGGCCTCGCCCGGTCCGTTCACTACGCAGCCCATGACGGCAACTCGCAGTGGAACAGGAAGTCCCTCGAGTCCGGCGGTCACCTTTTCGGCAAGCGTGTACACGTCTACCTGGGCACGGCCACACGATGGGCACGAGACGATCTCGAGCTTGCGTGGCTTGAGGTTCAGGGACTGCAGGATCTGGTTTCCGACCTTGACCTCTTCGACTGGAGGCGCAGACAGCGAAACGCGAATGGTGTCGCCGATGCCCTTGGAAAGAAGTGCACCGAAGGCGGTCGCGGACTTGATGGTTCCCTGGAATGCTGGGCCGGCCTCGGTCACACCGAGGTGCAGTGGCCAGTCGCCGCGCTCAGACAGCATCTCGTACGCGCGCACCATTACGACTGGGTCGTTGTGCTTGACGGAGATCTTGAAGTCGTGGAAGTCGTGCTCCTCGAACAGCGAGGCTTCCCACACGGCCGACTCAACGAGGGCCTCAGGGGTAGCCTTGCCGTACTTCTTGAGCAGGCGCGGGTCGAGAGATCCCGCGTTCACGCCGATGCGGATGGACACGCCCGCGTCCTTGGCAGCCTGGGCGATCTGCTTGACCTGGTCGTCAAACTTACGAATGTTGCCCGGGTTGACACGAACTGCCGCACAGCCGGCGTCGATTGCGGCGTAGACGTACTTGGGCTGGAAGTGAATGTCAGCAATTACCGGAATCTGTGACTTCTTGGCGATTGCTGGCAGCGCCTCCGCGTCGTCTGCGCTAGGAACCGCGACACGCACGATGTCACAGCCGGCAGCAGTCAACTCTGCGATCTGCTGGAGGGTGGCGTTGATGTCCGTCGTCGGGGTTGTGGTCATGGACTGAACACTGATGGGTGCATCGCCACCGACCTCGACCTTGCCCACGCGAATCTTGCGCGTCTTGCGACGAGGCGCGAGGGTGGGAGCCGGTGCGGATGGCATGCCTAAGTTGATTGGAACACTCACCCCTTCATTATCCCCCGAAAACTCCCGGCCACGGACCGAACGAGGTATGAGTCACGCCCATTTCCACCAAACCGGCACTCATTGTCCGCAGTTAGTGACGGATGTCAGCCGAACAGCTTGATGGGGTTGACGATGTCCGCGTAGATGAGCAACACGCCCATTCCCGTCAGCAAAATGAAAACTGTGTAAGTGAGCGGAAGCAGTCGCGCGGTGTCGGCCGGACCCGCGTATCCCTTGCCGCGAGCGTGGGCAACCTTACGTCGAGCACCCTCGTACAGTGCGCTGGCAATGTGACCACCATCGAGCGGTGGCAGCGGGATCATGTTGAACGCAAACAGCGCGATATTCAGCGAGGCCACGAGGCTGATGAGGTTGGCGGCCACAAACTTGGGCGAGTCGAATCCCTCGGTCGACGCGAGTTCGCCCGCAAATCGTCCGATTCCAACGATGCCCACCACGGATTCGGGGTCACGCTCTTCCCCACCGAACGCCGCCTGGGCAACGTCCACGAGCCGGCTTGGCAAGCTTGTGATGATCTTGGCCGTCCCCGCGAGTTGTTCCCCCATGACGCCTGGAACCTCGGAGATCGGCTGTGGTTCAAGCTCAGTGCGGGAACCCATACCCATGAATCCCACGGGGCTGGTCGCGGGGTTACCCTGCGCATCGAGTTTCTGGGAGCCGTCCTCGTTGTACACGGGCCGGTCCGCTACAACAGGGGTCGCGGTGGTAGTCTGCGTCTTGCCGTCTCGCTCGAACGTCACCTCAACGCTTTGACCGCCAGTCTGTTGGATCAGTCCAGTGAGTTCCTCCCAGGTGGACACCGTGGTACCGGCCCATGAGGTAATTGTGTCTCCAGGCTGGAGGCCGGCCTCTGCAGCCGGGGCCTTCGGGTCAGCATCGGTGCAGGTAGCGTCCGCAGGGGCGTCGATCGCCAGGACGCACTGAGACACATTGGCGAGCGTTGTCGTGGGAGTCATCTGGCCGAATCCCGCATACAGGACGCAAAGCATCACGAACGCGATGACTAGGTTCATGAACGGCCCACCGAACATGATCAAGAGTTTCTTGGGCACCGAAAGGTTGTAGAACGCCCGGTATTCCTCGCCCGGCAGGATCTCCTCGGAGCTGGCGTCACGCGCGGATTGCACGAACTCCGCGAGCCTGCCCTTTTTGTTCGCACGGCGAGGGTCCCCCGGAGGGTACATGCCCACGAGGCGCACGTACCCGCCGAGCGGGATCAGCTTGAAGCCATACTCGGTCTCTCCCCGGGTGGTAGACCAGACGGTCGGCCCGAACCCCACCATGTACTGCGGCACGCGCACGCCGAACTTCTTGGCGGGCAGCAGGTGCCCGATCTCGTGCAGACCGATCGAGATGAGCAGCCCGAGCAGCACGATGAGCACGCCGAGAAGGTACGACATGAGGCCTCCGTATGGCTTGAGATGTTGGGGAGCGCTGCGCGCTCCCCAACATTATTGTTCACTGGGCTGGGAGAATCCCGAGCCCTTATTTACGACGATTGTGCCCCGCCCAAGTGGCCTGGGCCAGTTGGTCCGGTTGCCGGTTAGGTGCGCGGATACGGGTGTCGATGCAGCGGAGGGGACAAGCTCGGCCGGGTGAGGCACATAGGCGCCGCTATGCTCCACTGGGCTCCACTGGCTGTAACTGCCCAAAGTTAGGTGCGCGCTGGCGGCGAGTGGCCAGTGGCTACTGGCTAGTTTCCAGCGAGGATCTCGTGGGCACGCTTGCGCGCCCAGGTCTCCACCTCAAGAACCGATTCCAGCGTCAGCCCTTGCATGATGCCCTCGTGATCCGCGAGGACCCTTTCGACCGTGGTGACGATGTCGAGGTACTTGATCTTCCCTGCAAGGAACGCGCCCACACACTCCTCGTTGGCTGCGTTATAGACAGCGGGGTGGGTTGCAGATGCCTTGGCCGCAGCCCGTGCTAGTGACACCGCCGGGAACGTGTCCTCATCCAAGGGTTCAAAGGTCCACATGTTCGCCTGCGTCCAGTCCACGTGGACAGCACCGCTCTCCACTCGGTCAGGCCATGACAGCGCTAGCGCAATAGGGAGACGCATATCCGGCGGTGACGCCTGCGCCATCGTGCAGCCATCACGGAACTCGATCATCGAGTGAATGACCGACTGCGGGTGCACCACAACCTGAATATCGTCCGTGGGCACATCGAACAGCAGGTGCGCCTCGATGAGCTCGAGCCCCTTGTTCATGAGGGTTGACGAGTTGATCGTTACTACCGGGCCCATGGACCAGGTGGGGTGCGCGAGTGCCTGCTCGGGAGTGACGTCCTCCAGTTCGGCGCGTGTCTTACCGCGGAACGGTCCCCCGCTCGCCGTCAGGATGAACTTGGTGACCTCGGATCGCTTACCGCCCCTCAGGGACTGCGCCATGGCGGAGTGTTCGGAGTCCACGGGGACGATCTGGTCTTCGCGCTGCTGCGCGGCCTTGACCAGGCCACCGCCCACGACGAGCGACTCCTTGTTAGCCAGAGCCAGAGTTGAGCCAGCCTCCAGTGCGGCGAGCGTTGGACCCAACCCCACCGAGCCGGTGATGCCATTCAGCACAATGTCTGCCCCGAGAGCAGCTACCTCGGCTGCGGCGGTAGGACCCGCAAGGACCTGCGCGCGTGAACCAGCCGCGGACAGAGCGTCACGGAGCGCTGGAACGTGGGACTCGTCGGAAATTGACACAACTTCGACACCATATTCCGCAGCCTGTCGTGCCAACAGTTCCGGCTGAGCGCCTCCGGCGCTCAGCGCACGTACCGAAAATCGCTCGCTATTGCGCGAGACAACGTCCAGCGCCTGTGTACCAATAGAACCAGTTGAACCAAGGATGGCCAGGGACTTCATATCAGAAACAGCTATCACTCAACGCCGACTAGTACTTCAACTCCACGGGCAACAAAGGCATCGACCTCAGCCTCTTCGTACGCGTTCTTTCCCTTTGCACGGGGAAAAGTGACCATACGAAGCTCGCTCGCGCTCACTTTGAGCTGGCCGTCAAAGAACCGTACGAGGTTTTCACACAGTGCGTCAACGTGTTCGATCGAGTAGCCATAACCCTTGCGGGGGTGGGAAAACTTGTCCCCACTTGGACGTTTGAGCCGCGGGTACATCGAACGTGCGCGCTCGTTGAGCAGCGCCGACCAGGCTGCCTGGCCCTGCTGCGCGATGATGTCCTGGCGTTCCTTGGTCACGAACGCGTCCTCAAGGCGGTTGAGTGCGCCGTCTACCTCGTCGGTGTCGTACCCGCCGCGAACCACGTCAAACACTGCGGTGTGAATGTCGCGGTGCACGAGAGGCTCCACGTTCGCGCCTTCATAAACCATCCGTGCGTGCGCAAAGAAGTCGTCAACTTCATCAGTGTCGTAGCCCTTGCGGAGGCCCGAAACCTTTGTGAACATCGAAGCCATCATGTGTCCTTTCCAAAAGAAGCCACTGGCAATAATAGCGTCCCTCCACCCGGGGTGGGTGAAGGGACGCTGGAGAAACTAAGGCATACCTGGCAAGGTCGGGGCTGCCCCAAGAATCAGGTAAACGAACGGCGCAGTCAGGAGCAGCGAGTCCAGGCGGTCCAAGATCCCGCCATGACCTGGCAGCAGAGAGCCCATGTCCTTGAGTTGGAGGTCGCGCTTGATGAGTGACTCTGCAAGGTCCCCCACAGTTGCGGTAATCGGGGTCAGGAGGCCAAGCATGATCCCAACAATCGGGTTGACCTCGAGGAGGTAAGCTCCCACGACCCCCACGATCATCGTCAGCAGGAACGAGCCTGCCAGACCCTCCCAGCTCTTCTTGGGGCTAATGGAAGGAGCCAGCGGGTGCTTTCCAAACCGCACGCCAGCAAAGAACCCGCCCGTGTCGTTGGCCACTGCGAGCAGGATGAAGAGTGCGACCTGCATCGGACCGTCGTCGTGCGCAAGCATGAGCATGACGAAGCCCGCCATGAGCGGCAGGTAGGCAGCAGCGAACACGCCCGCTGCGCTATCGCGAACGGCCGCGATCCCGCCCCCGTCGAGGACTCTCCACACAACCACACCGCCGACGGTGAGGATGAAGGAGACCATGAGTGCCTCAGCACCCGAGATGTACGCAGAAATCAGGATTCCAGCGGTTCCCACACACAGTGGCAGCACTGGGATATGGATATCCCTGCGCTCGAAGGCCTTGGATAACTCCCAGATACCGCCGCAGATCGCGACCACCGCGAGGAGGACAAAGAGCTCTTTGCGGAAGATAAGGGACGCCGCAACCGCGCCAAGCAGAACAACCGCCACTGCAATCGCAGCGGGGAGATTACGTCCGGACTTGTTCTGCTTGGCTGTTGCAGTGTCGGCCAGACGGCCAGAGTTATCCATCAGACTTCGAGAAGTTCAGCCTCTTTACCAGCCAGGAGCTGGTCGATGGCCTCGGAGTAGCGCTTGGTCAGCGACTCAAGTTCCTTCTCTGCGCGACCGCCCTCGTCCTCGCCGATCTCGCCGTCCTTGACAGCCCTATCGATCTGGTCCTTAGCCTTGCGACGCACGCCACGAATCGAAACGCGGCCCTCTTCGCCCTTGGTCTTAGCAAGCTTGACGTAGTCGCGGCGGCGCTCTTCGGTCAGCATTGGAAGAACGATACGAATTGCAACGCCGTCGTTCGAAGGGTTCACGCCGAGGTCAGACTCGCGCAGAGCCTTTTCGATGAGAGCCATGGCCGACTTGTCGAAAGGGTTCACAAGGACCGTACGAGCGTCAGGAATGTTGAACGAGGCAAGCTGCTGGAGCGGGGTTGGTGCGCCGTAGTAGTCCACCATGATCTTGGTGAACATACCGGAGTTTGCGCGACCCGTACGAATACCCGCGAACTCTTCCTTTGCGACCGCGACAGCGCGTTCCATTTTTTCTTCTGCCTCAAGCAGGATTTCTTCAATCATGAGAAAACTCCTTTGTAAGGGTGTCACTTACGCCGAACGAGGCGCGTCCCGCACCGGGTCCGACGCTGTGAGCACCAACTATGGTGCACCAAGCACCGCGAGCACTTTTCGGTATAAGACTAGTCTGCGGTGACCGCAGTACCAATTTCCTCGCCGATAAGCGCGCGAGTCACGTTTCCTTCTTCATCCATGCCGAAGACGCGCATGTTCAGGCTGTTGTCACGGCCAAGGCTCATCGCAGCGGCATCCATGACGCCGAGACCCTGCACGAGTGCGTCGGTGAAAGTAACGTTCTGGAGGAGCTGTGCATCTGGGTTGCTGCGTGGGTCGTCGCTGTACACGCCATCCACACCGTTCTTGCCCATGAGGACCTCGGTGCAACCAGTCTCGAGCGCCCGCTGCACTGCCACGGTGTCGGTGGAGAAGTACGGCATGCCCGCTCCCGCACCAAAGATGACAACGCGGCCCTTCTCAAGGTGGCGAACAGCGCGGAGCGGAATGTAAGGCTCTGCAACCTGGCCCATGGTGATCGCGGTCTGTACCCGGGTGCTAACGCCAGCCTGCTCAAGGAAGTCCTGAAGTGCGAGGCAGTTCATGACGGTACCGAGCATTCCCATGTAGTCCGCACGAGCGCGGTCCAGTCCCTGCTGCGACAGCTCCGCTCCACGGAAGAAGTTTCCACCACCAACAACAATTGCGACTTGGACGCCCTGCGCAACAGCAGCAGCAATCTCAGCCGCGACACGGCGAACAACGTTCGACGCGAGGCCAATCTGCCCGCCTCCGAACGCTTCACCGGAAAGCTTCAACAAGACACGACGCGCCGCGGGCGAACCTGCCTGGGTAGGTGTGTTGGATTCCTCGTGGGAGGTGGACATGGATGTACTCCGCTTCTGCAGGTGTTTTGCCGGATGGCACGAATGCCGCAGAGCTCTTCCTTCCCGTGCTCAAACACAAGGCAGGCAATCCCTTCCACGCAGAGTGAAAGACGCTCCATAGATTGTGTGTTACTGCGCTGAATGCCCGGTTCAGCAAGAAGTGAACCGGGCATTCAGTCAAGCAAGAATCAGGCGCCTACGCGGAAACGGACGAAGCTCTTGAGCTCACCCTTTGCGTCTGCAAGAACCTGGCTAACCTTCTTGGATGGGTCCTTCGCAAGAGGCTGGTCGAGGAGAACGACCTCTTCGTAGAACTTACCGAGACGGTTCTCAGCGATCTTCTCGATGATGTGCTCAGGCTTGTTAGCGCCTTCTGCACGAGCGGTCTCGAGAGCGATACGACGCTCGTCTTCAACCTTCTCAGCTGGGATCTGGTCGCGGGTAAGGAACTGTGGCGACAGAGCAGCAACGTGCTGCGCGATGTCCTTTGCAACGGATGCGCCGTTTGCATCGGTCACAGCGAACACGCCGATCGATGGTGGCAGGTCCTTGGCGGTACGGTGCAGGTACTCGGTAACGGCTGGGCCCTCGACGACAGCAACGCGGCGAAGAACGATCTTCTCGCCAAGGGTTGCAGCGTCAGCGTCAATGAACGCCTGAAGGGTCTGGCCGTCGACGTCGGAAGCGAGTGCTTCTTCAACGGTCTTTGCGCCGGACTTTACGACAGCAGCAAGAACTGCCTCGCCAAGCTCGATGAACTTAGGTGCCTTAGCCACGAAGTCAGTTTCGCAGTTGAGCTCGATGAGGGTACCAACCTGGCCACCGTCAACGTCTGCAATGTGGGAAGCGACGAGGCCCTCGGAGGTTGCGCGGTCTTCGCGCTTTGCAACACCCTTGAGTCCCTTGACGCGGATGATCTCCAGCGCCTTGTTCTGGTCGCCATCTGCCTCGTCAAGAGCCTTCTTGACGTCGAGCATTCCGGCACCAGTGCGCTCGCGAAGCGCCTTGATGTCTGCGGCAGTGTAGTTTGCCATTGATTGTCCTTTTTCAGTGTTGGCCGGTCAAGAAGGTTGGCGACCGTTTCCGGCCGCCAACCCAAAGCTGAGCAAGTGTTACTTTGCTTCCTCGGCAGCAGGTGCCTCAACAGCAGCGTCTGCGGCAGGTGCTTCTGCTGCAGGTGCGTCTGCGGTCTCGAGGAGCTCGCGCTCCCACTCAGCGAGTGGCTCAGCCTCAGCTGCACCGGTCTTGCCACCGTTGCTGCGGGCAACGAGGCCCTCTGCAGCAGCGTCAGCGATAACGCGGGTCAGGAGAGCAACAGCGCGGATCGCGTCGTCGTTACCTGGGATCTTGTAGTCAACAACATCTGGGTCACAGTTGGTGTCGAGGACTGCAACAACTGGGATACCCAGCTTGCGAGCCTCGTCAACAGCAAGGTGCTCCTTGTTGGTGTCAACGATCCAGATAGCCGATGGAACCTTTGCCATGTCGCGGATTCCACCAAGGGTGCGAGAAAGCTTGTCCTTCTCGCGGCGCATGATCAGCAGTTCCTTCTTGGTGAACTGCGAACCTGCAACGTCGTCGAAGTCGATCTGCTCGAGTTCCTTGAGGCGCTGCAGACGCTTGTTCACGGTCTGGAAGTTGGTGAGCATACCACCGAGCCAACGGTGGTTCACGTATGGCATACCAACGCGAGCAGCCTGCTCAGCGATTGGCTCCTGAGCCTGCTTCTTGGTACCCACGAAGAGGATCGAACCACCGTGTGCAACCGTTTCCTTGACGAACTCGTATGCACGGTCAATGTAGGAAAGCGACTGCTGAAGGTCAACGATGTAGATGCCGTTGCGCTCGGTGAAAATGAAGCGCTTCATCTTTGGGTTCCAGCGACGGGTCTGGTGTCCGAAGTGAACACCTGCGTCGAGGAGCTGGCGCATGGTTACAACTGCCATGGCTGTTTCCTTTCGGCGTGCCCGGGGATCCTCCCCTGCAACACGCACAGTTGGGCGATCAAAGTGATCGCATTTTTGGGTTAATCAGCCGCTTCGTGATGAAGCGACTGCTCCGCACCCTCCCACCGGCTGCCACCGAGGTGGACCTCCAGTCGAGCAGGAGTCCGCATGAGCGAACGCCGGGTGCTTCTTGTCATGAGGCAGTGCATCGAAGATGCGCGGCGCCCCCTCCGTTTACTCGAAGACACACCTCTGGCCACATGCATGGTCAATACTACCGGATCCACAGGTCCGGCTTCGAGCCAGTTTCCCCCGATTCGCCCGTGATCCCGTGCACATTTCTCCACGCCACTTGTACTCGAGTAAGACTCGCTAGTGCGGTCCATCTGGCGGGCCAGTGAACTAGAACTGAGAGGTGCACCAGCGTGAGGATGCGAATTAATCGGAACGCAATCGTTCGAACGGTCGCGGCTGCATCGTGCGCGATGGGTGTGGCACTCGCATGTGCGATGGCATCAGCACCGTCTGCAGCTGGGACTCGCGCACCCAGTGGCGGCCCCTACTCCAGGGAAGCCGTGCCCGAGCCGGCAGCTGCGGTCCGCGTTCCGTTACCCATCGATCCAACGCTGACGCTCGGAGCGCTCAATCTTGGTGTTACCGACCCTAGTGGACTTGGGAGGATGAGGAGTGCATACGTGGATGCCGGAGTCATCCTGGCGGACTTCTCGCCGCCAACTGAAGCATACGGATCAGGACACCGCGGGATAGATATCGTTGCAGCACCTGGCCAGCCGGTACGCACACCCGCACCAGGTGTCATCACCTTTGCGGGTCCCGTCGCTGGTAAGCCCGTCGTCGTCATTAGTCACCGCGACGGCACACGCACCACCCTAGAGCCTGTCACCGCCACGATCGCCCGCAATGCCGCCGTAGCGCAGGGAACCCAGATCGGCGTGGTTGCGCCTTCACAGTGGAGCCACTGCTTTACGCACTGCGTCCACTGGGGATTGCGGATCGAGGACGACTACCTCGACCCGTGGCGGCTCGTGGCTCCTCGGGTGGCGGTAATTTTGCTCGAATGAGTCCTCGTGCTGCCCTACCCCTGGGAGACTTCGAGAATCTGTCTACGAAGCCGGAGGATGAGCGCGGAGTGCATCTGGGATACCCGAGACTCCGTCACACCAAGGGTGCGTCCGATCTCGGCAAGCGTCATTCCCTTGAAGTAATACAAGGAGACGATGATCTTTTCGCGTTCGTTGAGCTGGTCAATGACTCGGCCCAAGATCTCGCGACTCTCGCGCTCATCAAACGCGTGAGCTGGATCAACCGCAGTGATGCGCTGGACGGACTCAATGGCGGAAATGAGTTCGAGGCGCTCCCCCGCACCCACAATCTCATCGAGTGCAACCATGTTCGTGCTCGACAGTTGCCACTGAATGTTGCGCAGCTCCTTGTCCGTGATCTCGAGCTTGGTGGCGAGTTCAGGGTTCGTAGGTGCACGGTGCAGCGAGGCCTCAAGCTCGATGTACGCCGAGTCATAGGCACGAGCCTTGGACCGCACAGACCGAGGCACCCAGTCGATAGCCCTCATCTCGTCGATAATCGCCCCGCGAATGCGGGTCGATGCGTACGTTTCAAACTTGATCTCTCGAGACACATCAAACTTGTCGATCGCATCAATGAGACCGAACATTCCGTACGACACGAGGTCCGAGGACTCAACAGAATTCGGGAACTTCAGGGCCATCTTGTTGGCAATGGAGGCCACGAGCGGCACGTACGCGAGAATCAGCGCCTCGCGTATTTGCGGTGTGGGATCGTCGTAGTATCCCTCCCAGAGCGCACGATTCGCTTCCTCGCGAACGGCCGCGGTAACAGGGGCGTTTCCCCGTTTCCGCGTAAAGCGCTCTGTTGTAATGCTGCTGAACTCGCCTTGTCGCGCGGTTGTAGCGACCGGTGAGATCGATTCCATGACATCCCCTTGGGTTCTGGCGGTAACCGGGTATCAACGAAGTGGTGATCTACGTGGGTGGTGCATCCGTGTAGTGGGCGCCTCGGCTGGGCCGTAGGCATCCGTGTTCAGGCTCTCGGATGCGCGAGCCTATATGCGCTTTTCAGTCTGTCCGTGGTCACATGTGTGTATCGCTGGGTAGTTTGCAACGACGAGTGGCCCAGGATCTCTTGGACGGTGCGCAGGTCAGCCCCGCCCTCAAGCAGGTGCGTCGCCGCGCTATGTCGGAGGCCGTGGGGCGCAATGTCCGGGACACCTGCTTGGGCGGCGAGCCGATGTAGGCGTTCACGTACATCGCGAGGGTCCCACCTCCCGCCTCTCTGCCCTAGGAAGAGCGCCGCGGTGGGCGCCTTCCCGGCCGGTGCAGCGTTGAGTAGTGGCGGCCTACCCTGCACGATCCAGAGTTGAAGCGCCGCTGCAGCCGGTTTTCCAACCGGAACAATCCGCTCCTTGTTGCCCTTTCCAATTACCCGCACGATGCGTTGTGACAGGTCCAGGTCGGACACATTGAGGCCCGTTGCTTCACTCACGCGGAGCCCGCACGCGTAGATGAGTTCGCACACAGCCCACATTCGCAGGTCCTGTGGGAGGCCGGTCTCACTAGCAACTTTTTTCGCGTGCTCGAGCAACCGGGCAGTTTGACCCTCGCTCAAGAGTTTGGGGAGCGCATTCGCCGCCTTGGGTGTGATGAGCCGGGCAGCAGGGTCAACCTCGACCTTCCCAGCCTCGGTCGCCCAAGCGTAGAACGCCCTAATCGCTGCGCCCTTGCGGGCGAGCGTCGCGCTCGATGCACCATTTTCGACGAGATGGGCAAGCCATTCACGCAGGTCGCCAAGGCTCGCCGCAAGTAAGTTGGTGTTGCTGAGGGCGAGGAAATCAAGGAGATCGCGCAC
>NZ_HE978643.1:440909-448243 GCF_000312125.1 Timonella senegalensis JC301 | reverse complement strand
TGTAGGCGCGAACAGTCTGCTCTGACAAACCGCGACGTACTGAAACGTATTGGTTGAACTCGGCGATAACCGGGTGCATGCGCGCTTCTCCCCCTTTCCAATCTCGCACTGTTCCGTTGAAAACTGTCATGAATATCTGGACGGCGGCTGCTTTGCCCCAACCAGACTCGAAATCTCGTACGTGACGTGCGGAGATCCATACCAGCCTATCGACGAGTATAAGTTAAGTTCACCCGGGTGGTTGTCCCCATGTCGCAACGCGGAGAACGGTCTGACCTCGGAAAAGGCCGCCAACGCGGCCAAGTAGGCCGATTTTGCTCTCCTGGTAGCCAAAGAAACTGCGCAACAATTCTTTTCCGCGTTTTTTCTATCGGCGTGTCAACTACCCATGTAGGCGCTTCCACCCCATTCCGTCATGGACTATTGCACCGCTGATCTCCAATTCTCCAAGGATTGGTAGAACCTCTTGCGCTAACAGGCCGCAGGCCCTTGCGATCTCATCGACGCTTCGTGCTTTTCGCAGGCTAAGTCCGTCGAGCACTGCGGTGTGGGCGGGGGTCCTGCCGCGAGTCGGCGGCATCTTAATACCTGGGTAGGTTGGGTTGGTCGGGGTTACGTGTGCAGCCGTTGGGCTTGCTGCGGCTGCAACAGGATCCGCCGCCGCGGTCGTGACAGGGCCGGCGCTATTCTTGGCGCTTTCGACACCACCCCTTCCTAGATCAGGCTGGAGCTCTATGCCTACCAGCTCCACAATGTCGCTGGAGGACGTGATCAGAGTGGCTGGGGTTTCGCGCAGGAGCCGATGGCAGCCCGAGGAAAGGGTTGACGTGACGGGCCCGGGAACTGCGCCCACCTGCCGCGACAGTTCAAGTGCGTGGTGCGCAGTTGAGAGTGAGCCGGAACGCCACGCAGCCTCAACCACCAAGGTCACGGGTGTGAGGGCAGCAATCAAGCGGTTTCTCTGGAGGAAGCGAGACCGCATGGGCAATGCTCCTGGTGGCATCTCCGAAACTATTGCTCCGCCTGCTGCGAGGATCGCGCGTTGCAGACCTGCATTTCCCGATGGATAGAGGCGATCCACTCCCCCAGCAAGTACTGCAAGAGTAGGCAACTCATAGGCGAGTGCCGCCCTGTGAGCGCTCGCATCTACTCCAAACGCACCTCCCGACACCACGGGTGTTCCATACGTTGCGAGCCCAGCAACTAGCTGGGAGGTCACGTGCTCGCCGTAGTTCGACATCTCCCTGGAGCCAATAATCGACACTCCAGCGCGGGCACTCACCGGCAAGGCGGAGTCTCCACGCACCCACAGGCAATGGGGCCTCGCAAACTCAAGATCATTGAGGAGTAGGGGCCAGTTCGGGTCGTTCGGCGTGAGCACCCAGGCACCTAGCGCATGCGCGGATCGGGCCTGAGCCTCAACGTTGACATCGGGAAGTCGCGAGCGCCACCGTGCCAAGCGTCGGTCGAGCAGTGCTTCCCGTCCGGCAAACAGCACGCGAACTCGTTCATCACTCTCTGTCGCCCCAACCGGCATGAGCGTGTCAACGGTCAGCCACTGCCACGCGGCTTCGGCCCCAAGCTCCCACACTATTTCGCCAGCCACTACATCGCCGGGCTCGGTGACGCAGGCCCAACCGATTGCGCCGAGTACCTGGTCAATCATTTTCATTCACCTACCCTTGTACGCAAGGAAAGCGCGGACATGACTGACTCCACGGTGAGCGTGGTGCCCTGTTCGAGGTCGCACGTTGTGGCAGCAACGCGGAGCACTCTGTCCGCCCCACGCATCGTGATCGCTCCGCGTTCAGTGAGCGCATTGAGTTCCTTCAAGGCGGGATGGCTTCGGCCAAGCCAGGCTCGTAGCCATGATCCGGACGCCTGCGCGTTCGTGGTCCAGCCAGTGCCTGCGTACCGCTCTTGGGCAATCCGCCTCGCATCCTGAACACGAGCACGAATCTTCGCAGAGGATTCTGGCGGATCACCCAGTTTGCCGGGTGAGACAGGGAGGACCTGAACCTGGAGGTCTATGCGGTCGAGGAGCGGGCCCGAGAGCCTGTGGATATAGCGCCTCCGCTGAATCGAAGTGCACACACAACCCGCCCCGTTGCCATAGGAGTTTCCACACGGACACGGGTTGGCGGCGACCACCAACTGGAAGTCTGCAGGGAAGGTCGCAGCGCCCGAAGCCCGCTGCACCACGACCTCGCCACTCTCGATTGGTTGGCGCAGGGTCTGAAGTACTCGGGTTGAAAACTCTGGGGCCTCGTCGAGGAACAGCACACCGTGGTGAGCGCGCGAGATCGCGCCGGGTCTGAGTACTCCACTTCCGCCTCCAATGATTGCAACAGGTGTTGCGGTGTGATGCGGCGCCTCGAACGGCGGATCGAGGCGCAGCCCCGAGGTAGCGTCAAAGGTTCCCGAAAGGGAGTGTATTGAAGCGCTCTCGAGCGCCTGGTCGTGACTAAGCTCCGGGAGGATCGTAGGTAACCGCTGCGCGAGCATTGTCTTGCCAGTGCCAGGAGGCCCGATGAGCAGGAGGTTGTGACCCCCTGCGGCTGCTATTTCAAGCGCGTGCTTTGCCGACTCCTGCCCGAGGACCTCAGACATATCGATGGCCCGAGCGGCAGGCTGACCGGCAGGCCGGCTGGCAGTCTGCGCCGCGTGTAGTTCCCGCGTGCCATCGCCGTGGTGCGCATCCGTGACCGCCCTTCTGGGGTCTTCACACTCCACGGATACATCGCCACCTAGGCCTCGCACGACATCGCCGAGGTGCCAGACGCCCTGCACGTCCACACCAGTGATGAGTGAGGCCTCTCCAAGATTCTCGGCTGGAACCACAATCCGGGAGTACCCTGCGAGCTTGGCGGCGTGCACCGCCGGCAGGACACCGCGAACGGCATGGACCCTACCGTCTAGACCTACCTCCCCCACAAAAGCTGTGGTCTTCACGTGGTCTTGTTCGATGGCGCCGCAGGCCCCAAGCACACTGACCGCGATCGACACATCAAACCCGGATCCGGATTTCGGGAGAGCCGCGGGCGCTAGATTGACGGTGATCTTGCGGGCAGGGAACTCGATCCCACATGAGGTGATTGCCGCGCGCACTCGATCGCGCGCCTCTGAAAGGGACGTGTCCGGCAGGCCTATCAGGGTGAAGCCCGGCAGCCCCGCACTCATGTGCGCCTCAACGTTGACTACATGCCCTCGCAGTCCCACGAGGGCGATGCCACTTGCCCGCCCTAACGCCATGAGGTTACGTCCTCGAGGTGGCTCACCACGGCGCCGCGCAGGATGCGGGTGTCCGGCTCTAGATCAACGCGGACCGTGACCACGTCAATGCGTACAAAAGGTGTGTACGAATCTCGGTTGGAAAGCCATGCGCCCGCAAGCCTGCTCAGCGCGGCAAGTTTCTTCTCGGTAACGGCCTCGGCAGGGCTGGAAAGCAGCGCCGTGGTGCGTGTCTTGACTTCAACAAAGCACACAGTGTCGCCGTGCTGGGCGATGATGTCGAGTTCGCCGCGCAGGTCGCCCTTCCCGCGCCAGTTCCTCTCGAGGATGACATAGCCGCCCATTTCGAGGGCACGCGCCGCAAGGAGTTCGCCGAACACGCCTACGTCTTGCCTGTTTCGCAACTGGACGGAGCGGACTGGCTCATTTCCTTGGGGGCCGCGCTGTGCGGGATGTGTCGGTTCGGAGCTTGCAGGTTTCGCCTGAGGGTGCGGATTGTTGGCTGGGGGGCGCGTTTTCGGCGCGCGAGGTGCGGAGACGCTCGTCTGGTTCATCCCACTAGCGTGAGCGAAAAACACCCCGTTCGGCGGACGACAGTGCGGATCCGTGGATGAGGGAACTGTGGCAACACATGTGGATCACGGTGCGCCGCAGAACACCCCGCGCGCCCCCGCAGTCTGGCCTCCACACAACACCCGTGGCGCTCCGCTACTCGCCTAGCCGAACAAGCTAGATTTCTAGCTCGTTCCTGGTCAGTTCCTCCACGTTGACGTCCTTGAACGTCACCACGCGCACGGACTTCACAAATCTCTTGGTACGGTACACATCCCACACCCAGGCGTCTTGGAGGTGCACTTCAAAGTAGACCTCACCCGCTGCGGATCGCACTTGGAGGTCAACCTTGTTGGCAAGGTAGAAGCGGCGCTCAGTTTCTACCACGTAGGAGAAGAGCTGTACTACGTCTCGGTACTCGCGGTAGAGGGCGAGTTCGAGGTCAGTTTCATAGTTTTCGAGGTCGTCTGCACTCACGGTGTTATCTTCTCCTATTCGCCGTCACCAGCAGTCTCACCCGCGCCGGGGAGATGCCAACTTAGTCTGTGGTGAATTGTAGTGCCGATGTCGCGAAGCGCCTGGGCATGCCCGGACGATCCGTATCCCTTGTTGGTAACCCACCCATACTGAGGGAACGAGGTATCGAGTTCACTCATGAGGCGGTCTCGCGCGACCTTCGCAATCACGGACGCGCCAGAAACTGCCGCGCATGCCAAGTCAGCCTTCACCCTTGTGACGACCTTGGGTTGCGTGTATCCCTCGACGGCCACATCCGGGGTTTCTTCGAGGAGCGAGAACAGGTCGGTTTCAGGTTCCGTCAGCCAATCGTGCGAACCGTCGAGCAGGACCGTGTCGATCGGCCCAAGCCGGGACTCGACAGAGGCAATCGCGCGCTGGCCGGCGAGCCGAAGTGCACCGATGATCCCGTGTTCGTCGATCTCTTGAGGTGAGGCAGAGCCCACAGCGTAGTCGGTGGACCAGCCTTGGATAAGTGGGACGTATGCGTCCCTCATGTCTGGGGAGATCTCTTTGGAGTCGGTGAGGCCAATGGGCGGGTCGACGGTGTCGGCACCAACCACGCAGACTCCTACAACCACGGGGCCCGCAAGGGCTCCGCGTCCCACCTCGTCCATACCCGCAACGAGGCGCGAGCCTCGTTCAATAAGGGAGCGCTCGTGCGTGAGATCGGCGTAGACGCGCTGTTTTGCAGCGCCAGGCTGTGCCTTGCGCTTGAGCAGCGCCTCGTGGTGTTTGACTACGAGCGCCCGTGCAGTGTCTTCCTGCGTTGGGGTCACAGCAAAGAGGTAGTTTCCTGCGACGTCTTCATTCATGATGCGGGTGCTTCAACTTTCGGGTGTGTTACTCGTGGGGTGCGCGGACGTGCAGGGTTTAGTCCTGGGGCTCCGGCACCTTACGGAACACCTCGGAGGGGTTCTTGAGCCATTCAGCGCGGTCCAGCGGCCACATCTTCACAAAGGCGGTGCCCACCACGTTATCAATCGGGACGAACCCTCCGCCGGGGCCGCCCATGTTGTATCGCGAGTCGCCGGAGTCGATCCGGTTGTCGCCCATGACCCACAGCGAGCCTTCAGGCACGACCTGCTCGAACTCCACCACGGAGGGTTCAACGCCAGGCTTCAGGTACAGGGTTTCATCGATGGCCTCACCGTTGACGGTGACTTTTCCATCGGTCGTGCAGCAGGCCACCGTGTCTCCGGGAAGCCCAATGACTCGCTTAACCAGGTGCGATCCAGCGTCCTGCGGGAGCACGCCGATGAACGTCAGAACGTCACGTACGAATGCTTGGCCCTTGGTGTCTTCCACCGGCATTGCGCTGAGCCAACCGCCCGGGTCCTTGAACACGACGATGTCGCCGCGGTGGATATCAAAGACGTCTGGAACCATCTTGGATACGAGGATGCGATCGCTCTCCTTGAGCGTGTCCTCCATCGATCCCGAGGGGATGTAGAAGGCTTGCACGAGGAAAGTCTTGATGAGCCAGGAGAGGACGAGAGCGCTGACCACGATGATGGCGGTTTCTCTCAGGAACGACCCCTTCTTCGGGGCCACTTCTTCGGGTTCGTCTGTCCCGGGCTGGTATGCAGTCACCTAAGTAAGCCTGCCACTTCGTTTGATTCGTCATGCGGAAATTGGTGGAATCTTCACCCAACATTCCAAGTTGGCCACCGTCGAACCATACAGCAAGAGGCGGCTGCTTTCGCGGGCCGCCTCTTGCTGTCAACGATTCGGGTAACAGGTACCCGTCACGCCAGTGAGATCACTTGGAGGTGTTCTCGCGCTTTTCCTTGATCTTGGCCTTCTTACCGTGCAGTTTGCGCAGGTAGTAAAGCTTCGCACGACGAACGTCACCACGGGTGATGACCTCGATCGACTCGATGGTTGGAGCGTGAAGTGGGAAGGTACGCTCGACGCCTACGCCGAAGGAAACCTTGCGAACGGTGAAGGTCTCACCGATTCCGCCACCAACGCGAGCGATGCACACGCCCTGGAATGCCTGGACACGGGAGCGGTTGCCTTCAATAACCTTGACGTTCACCTTGAGGGTGTCGCCGGCACGGAAGGCTGGACGCTCTACGAGCGCGCCCTCGGTTACGAAATCCAGCTTCTGCATTTCATTTCTCCTCGTCCTGCCACAGGTCAGGAACGAACTAAGGGGCCCTGTCCTAGTTGGACGGGTCCCGATTCGAACATCGGATTTGTGATGCGCTTACGTCCCGCAAGATCCCCTATGGCAGACCTCATGGACACACACCAAGTATCTATTTTCGCACACGGGGGCGGAGGTCCGCTATCGCGGACGCTCGCCTAGCCGCGTTACTCGCGTCACGTGTTCGCGGTGGTTGCGGCCCTGATTTTCGACGATTGGGCTAGCTCCCGGCGCGCCTAGCCTTGGGTTGGCGGCTCGGTTGGGCGCAGGTAGCGACCGTCACTTTGACGCCGCCAGCCTGCTTCCTGGAGCAGCGCCCGGTCCGCCTTGTTGAGGTTCTCCGGGGGCATGGCCTCGATCATGTCGGGGCGTCGGGCGATCGTCTTGGCGAACGCCTGGTCTCGGCGCCACCGTGCGATTTTGGCGTGGTGGCCGGACAGGAGCACCTCGGGCACTTCCTTGCCCTGCCAGTCATTGGGCCGCGTGTAGACGGGGTACTCGAGCAGGCCGGCGGCACCGTGAGACTCTTCCACGAGGGATTCGGGGTTACCGATAACCCCGGGCAGGAGTCGGGCGATCGCCTCGATCATGACAATCGATGCGACTTCTCCCCCGTTGAGTACGTAGTCGCCAATCGACATCTCGCGGACCTCCACCCCGGTCTCGCGGTAGTGGGCGGCCACGCGGGAGTCGATTCCCTCGTAGCGTCCGCAGGCAAAGATGAGGTGGTCAGCTTGGGCGAGATCCTCGGCCACGCGCTGCGTGAAGGTGTCTCCTGAGGGGGTGGGCACCACGAGAACAACGCGCGGTGCGGCCACAGGTTCCCTGCGTGCCTTCAAGCAGAGAATCCAAAGCAACGCCCCACACGTCGGGGCGCATGACC
>NZ_HE978643.1:434197-440550 GCF_000312125.1 Timonella senegalensis JC301 | reverse complement strand
CAAGCAGAGAATCCAAAGCAACGCCCCACACGTCGGGGCGCATGACCATACCCGCGCCGCCTCCGGTGGGCGTGTCGTCCACGGTCCGGTGACGGTCCGTTGCATGTTCGCGCAGGTCGTGCACTGCAAAGTCGAGGAGTCCCGTCTCCGTGGCCTTGCCAATAAGGGACAACGACAGGGGTGCCAGGAACTCAGGGAAGATGGAGACGACGTCGATACGCACGATTAGTTATCCTTGTCTGCCGAAGAGCTCGTCTCGTCAGAGATCACCAATCGGTCTGCGTCGAACGAGAACAGCCCACCCGGCGGAGTGACCACGACGCGTCCACCCTCGATGTCGACAACGGGCACGAACCGCTCGAGGAACGGCAGGAGCGTGCGCGTGCCGTTCTTTTCCTTGATCACCAGTGCGTCCTGAGCAGGCAGGTACTCGAGCCCCACGACCTTGCCCACTACGGTGCCATCTTCGAGTTCGACAGCAAGGCCCTCAAGCTCGTGCAGGTACCAGGCATCTTCCTCATCGGACCTCTCCGCTTGGATGACCAGCTCAACCCCATTGAGCGCCTCGGCTGCGGTCCGGTCAGCAATCTCTTCAAACTGGACGTAGAACCGTCCGCTCGCGGTGCGCGTGCGGGCCACGGTGAGGGGGCCATGCTGGGCTGGCTTGGTCTCGAGCACAGCGCCCGTGGCAAACCGGGACTGCGGATCGTCTGTACGAAGATCAACGCTGACTTCTCCGCGCAGCCCTTGCGCGCGTCCGATGCGGGCGATTGTCAGTTCCATGGTTCCTCAACGTCTATAGATGGTGGCGCGCTATCTGGGGCACGCACCCAATAACAAGAGTAGAGGCCCGGCCACTAGGTGGCCGGGCCTCTACATAAGTTGCGTCACGTCTCAGCGACGGTCAACGTCCACGACGTCGACTCGAACCGCGGCATCTCCAGCAAGTGCACCAATGACGGTGCGCAGCGAGCGGGCGGTTCGTCCCGAGCGTCCGATGACGCGTCCAAGGTCCTCGGGGTGAACGCGAACTTCTAGAAGTTCGCCCTCTCCACGACGCCAGTTCTTGGAACGCACGGACACGTCGTCAGGGTGATCTACGATCCCCTTAACGAGGTGCTCGAGTGCCTCGGCAAGCATCAGGCCTCTTCCGAAGCTTCTTCTGCTGGTGCCTCTTCAGCTGCGGCAGCTGCCTTAGCCTCGGATGCCTTTGCCTTTGCCTTCTCGGCGTCTGCAGCTGCTGCTGCGATCAGCTCGGAAGCGTCAGCCTTAGGAGCCTTGGTCTTGAGGGTGCCCTCTTGACCTGGGAGGCCCTTGAACTTCTGCCAGTCACCGGTGATCTTGAGAAGAGCGAGAACCTGCTCGGATGGCTGTGCGCCAACGGAGAGCCAGTACTGAGCACGCTCGGAGTCGATCTCGATGAACGAAGGCTCTTCGGTTGGGTGGTACTTGCCGATCTCTTCGATCGAGCGACCGTCACGCTTCTTGCGGGAGTCCGCAACGACGACACGGTAGAAAGGAGCGCGGATCTTACCCATGCGCTTCAGACGAATCTTGGTAGCCACTTTAGTGGTATCTCCTGTTTTCTATGGAGTGGTTAAGGGCGGTAGTCGGGGAAACAACCTTCGCCCTTCACCGGGACACAACGGCAACTGGTGAGAGGGGCCAGAAACAGTCGAGTACAAGGATTGATTATGCCAGAAACTCGCGGGCCAGTTCTACCGTGAACCAACCTCGCCGCCCGCTTTCGCTTTGGCGTTGGTCACATTCGCGTCCCACGCACGATCACGTGGGCGGGTTCTTTGAGCGCGCCGATGTCTTCGCGGGGGTCACGTTCGTAACCCACGACGTCCGCGGGCGCTCCTTCTTCCATGCCCTGTACGCCGAGGTACGCGCGGGTACGCCAGCTGGCAAAGGCGACGACCTCCCGCGCAGGGATACCCGCCGAGACAAGTTCCGCACACTCGTCGGCGATGCGCCCGTGCGCGATCGTCCCGCCCGCGTCCGTACCGATCAGCAGGCTCATTCCAGAGTCAAAGAATGCTCGCGCCTGGTCGTATCGGCGCGCGTACATGCCCCGCATCCGCGCGGCGTAGACCGGGAACTTGGTCTCGCCCTGAGCAGCGATGTTCTCGAACTGCCCGATCTGCAATAGGGTCGGGGTGACCGGGACTCCCGCGGCGGCGGCGCGGCGCATCTGGGACTCGTCCATCCCCGTGCCGTGCTCGATGCAATCAAGCCCTGCGGCCAAGAGTGGGTCGATCGCCTCGTGGGCAAACGTGTGGGCGGTGACTCGCGCGCCGCGCTCGTGCGCCGCGTTCATCGCAGCCTTCAGCTGCTCCGGACTCCACAGCGGCGTGAGGTCTCCGACCTCACGGTCGATCCAGTCCGCCACAATCTTGTTCCAGCCGTCTGCACGCCCCAAATTTTCGACGATTGCCCTGGCTAGGTCCTCAGGCTTGCCGAGTTCCTCGCCATAGTTTCGTAGGTAGCGCTTGGGGCGGGCCAGGTGGTGACCGCACCGGATGACCTGCGGCAGTTCAGGATCTTGGTCGATCCACCGGGTGTCGCTCGGGGAGCCTGCGTCTCGGATGAGAAGGACGCCTGACTCGCGATCCCTGATGGCTTGGCCGCGCGCGATGTCGCGCGAGATCGCTCCCTGTGCGCCGAGCCCGACGTGACAGTGTACGTCCACGAGCCCTGGCAGGAACACCCCGCTCAGGGACGTGACCTCAACGTCCGAGAGTGGCCTGGTAAACGTCAGATGGCCGCCAAGCACCCACGCTTCGCCGACCTCGTGGTGATCATCGATCACTACCGTGCCAGTGAGGTGAAGTGCCTGTGCGGCCATCTGCCTAACTCCTTGCTCGCCCGCTTAGCGGGGAAGGGTTACTTTCCGAGGAACTTCTCAAAGCCCTTAGGGAGCTCGAAGTTAGAGAGGTCCGGAGTCTGGTCCTGCCCCACGCCAAATGCCGAGCCATTCGATGCCGGCTGTGCCTCGCCGCGTGCCGCCTTACGAGCCGCTGCTGCGCGCTGCTGAGGCGTCATCTTCTTATCCTTCTTAGCCTGGCGTGCGCCAGCGCGCTTGCCTGCGGAAGGGAGCTTGCCCATGCCTGGCATGCCAGGCATGCCGCCACCGCCCTTGGCCATCTGGCGCATCATCTTCTGGGCGCCATCAAAGCGCTGCAGGAGTTGGTTGATCTCGGTAACCGTAGTTCCGGAACCCTTGGCAATGCGCGAGCGGCGCGAGCCGTTGATGATCTTGGGGTTGTCACGCTCGGCGGGGGTCATCGATTGAATGATTGCCTCGATACGGTTGACCTCGCGCTCATCGAAGTTGTCGAGAGCCTCACGCATCTGACCCATGCCCGGAAGCATTCCGAGCATCTTCTTCATCGAGCCCATGTTCTTCAGCTGCTGCATCTGAACCAGGAAGTCCGCGAGAGTGAAGTCCTTGCCCTCGGCGACCTTGGTGGCCATGCGCTCGGCCTCTTCAGCGTCAAACGCCTTTTCAGCCTGCTCGATCAGGGTGAGGATGTCACCCATGTCGAGAATGCGCGATGCCATGCGATCGGGGTGGAAGACCTCGAAGTCGGTGAGCTTCTCACCGGTCGAAGCAAAGAGGATTGGCTTGCCGGTCACACGCGCCACGGAGAGCGCCGCACCACCGCGGGCGTCGCCGTCGAGCTTGGACAGGACAACACCGGTGAAGTTCACGCCATCGTTAAAGGCCTGGGCCGTGGCTACGGCGTCCTGACCGATCATGGCGTCAATGACAAAAAGGATCTCGTCGGGCTCGACGGCGTCGCGAATGTCCGCCGCTTGCTCCATGAGCTCCTGGTCAACGCCGAGGCGTCCAGCGGTGTCAACGATGATGACGGAGTGCTGTCGAGACTTGGCGGTCTCAAGGCCCGCGCGTGCAACCGAAACGGGGTCCCCTGCGGAAGTTCCTGGCAGTGCGGACTCGCCCTGGTTACCCGGGTGTGGAGCATACACGGGAACGCCCGCGCGCTCGCCCACGACCTTGAGCTGGGTAACCGCGTTGGGGCGCTGAAGGTCAGCGGCAACGAGCATCGGGGTGTGGCCCTGATCCTTGAGGTAGACCGCGAGCTTTCCGGCGAGCGTGGTCTTACCAGCACCCTGCAGACCCGCAAGCATGATGACCGTGGGACCGTTCTTGGCGAACCGAAGGTTTCTGCTGTCGCCACCGAGGATCGCGACGAGCTCCTCGTTGACGATCTTGACTACCTGCTGCGCTGGGTTGAGCGCGCCGGAGACCTCGGAGGACAGTGCGCGCTCACGGATCGAACCCGTGAAGTCGCGAACTACGGAAACGGCAACGTCGGCATCGAGCAGCGCACGGCGGATTTCCCGGATCGTGGCATCAATGTCGGCCTCGCTCAGGCGACCCTTGCTGCGCAGATTCTTGAATGTGGACGTCAGGCGATCTGACAGGGTGGCGAACACTGCGTTTCCCTTACCAAGCTCTAGTTGTGACAAGTACTAAGGAACTAGGTTACCTGCTCCGTGCTCTTCCACAGCCACCGGCCCGCAAGGTTCACACAGCGCGAACGCCTCCCCGCCTAAGTTCCGCGAGCGCCGAGGTATGGATGCGGTCCACGAGGGATGCGCGCCAGGTGGTCCACTTGGAGGTTGCGAGGGATGCAGCATCGGCCTCGGTGATCGCTCGCAGCGCCACCACGAGATCCTTCTTCCACTCGAGCGCGTCCAGCAAAGCCCTCGCGGTTGCGGGGTCGTCAGGGTCGTTGTGCATCGCGAGTGCGGAGAGCAGAAGGTGGTGGCGCACCAGTAACGATACGTCGCGCTGAGTGTCGGGTGAGAAGCCCATGGGGGCAAGGATGTCAGGGATCCGCGCGGCCCCGAACTCGGAGTGGTCCGTCACGGCGGCCTGCTTCCCTATGTCGTGGAGCAGTGCGCCAAGGAACAGCACCTCCGGTTGGGCAACCTCCTTGCGCCACGGGCGCACCCGCGAGACGACCTCCACGAGGTGACGATCAACAGTGTGCCGGTGGATTTCCGCACGCTGTGGCCGGTTGCGGACCTTGCTCCATTCAGGTATCCAGTGAGTCCATATCCCTCCGAGGTCCAGTGCCTCCCAGACGGGAATCTGCGCTATTCCAGACCCAATCAGGTGGAGGAAGGCCGCACGTGCCGCCGGTGGCCACGGCTCAGGGAGCGGCGGGGCGCCACGCAGCGTGGGTAGTGCGGAGGGAGAGATGGGCTGCGACGTGCGGACCGAGGTCGCGGCCATCCGCAGGGGAAGGATCGGGTCGTTCTTGGTCCGAGAGTCCGCCGACAGCACCAGCTCGCCGTTGTGCTCAACTATCCCCTCCGCCACAGACCGCAGCCGAGGAGCACTGCGTTTGCCGCGGATCACGAGGGTTCGGCTCAGACCTGTCGGCGCCGCGAGCGCTGTTCTGGCCGCGCGGATTGTGGAGTCCAGCGCGTAGCTGATCTCCCTGCCGGCCTCAGCAAGAGAAGCAAGGAACTCGTCTTCGTCATCGTGCCCGCACACCTGGGACACCTCGGCAAGATTGCCCAAGAGTAGCCGGTTGGTGTGGCGCCCGGTGACTGCGTGGACTGCGTCTCTGGCATTGAGGATCGTGGTCGTTGCCAGGTCCACGTTGCCGTGGGGGCGGTCGGCAATCCAGGTGGCCGCGAGCGCATCCAGCAACACCGCGTCCCGCAGCCCTCCCCTGCACTCCTTAAGGTCAGGTTCGGTCAGATACGCCAGATCCCGGTGGTGGGACGCACGCTCACTCGCGGAACGGATCAGATCGGGAAGCCTGCGCCGAGCCGCGGCGCGCCAGTCGGCGAGAACGGAGCTGGACGCCCGGTAAGCAAGCGACGACTCCCCCGCGATCGGTCTCGTGCTGAGCAGCCCCACCGCCGCGGGCAGGTCAGCGGAGGCGACCGTGCGGCACTGAGCGAGCGACCGAACCGAATGATCGAGGTTCAAGCCTGCGTCCCAGATGGGATACCAGAGCTGCTGAGCGAGCCCCTCGACCTTGCGCACATCGCTGCCCTTGAAATCATGGAGCAGAACGAGATCTAGATCTGAGCGCGACCCCATGTCACCGCGCCCGAGCGAGCCCACACCCGCGAGCGCAAGGTGACCGCAATCGTCGTTAATCAGACCGGCACGGGTGCAGGCGCTGTCCCACAGCGCCTGCAGGGCCTGAACGACCTGGGTGGTGACCTCATTGCGCTGGTGGGTGCTGGGAGGTGAGCCCTGCGCGATCGTCCGCAAGCGATCGCGCAGGTGCGCGAGCTCGCTGACCATGACGGGTTCGTTGGCGTGGGACATGCGACCCCCAGATGGAGAGGAAACG
>NZ_HE978643.1:379545-433921 GCF_000312125.1 Timonella senegalensis JC301 | reverse complement strand
CCCCCGTGCGGACGCGCGCAACGTCCTCAACCGGGATGGTCCAGACCTTGCCGTCCCCGATCTTGCCGGTCGCGGCCGCCTTGATGATGATCGCCGTGACGACCTGCGCATCAGGGTCGTCAGTCAGGATCTCGAGGCGGATCTTTGGCACCAGGTCGATCGTGTACTCAGCACCTCGGTACACCTCAGTGTGGCCCTTCTGGCGGCCGTAGCCGGACGCCTCGGACACTGTCATGCCGCGAACGCCAGCGGCCTCCAGAGCGGACTTCACGTCATCGAGACGGTGTGGAGCGATGATTGCAGTGACGAGCTTCATGACCGTACCTCCGGGGTTATGCGGGTTGCACCGAGGCTCTCGTAGGCGCTTTCGCCGTGTTCGTTGAGGTCGATTCCGGCAACCTCAACAGCCTCTGAAACGCGCCAACCGATCGTCTTCTTGATCGCGATGGCAATGATGAAAGTGAGAATTGCGGTGAAGGCGAGAGCCGCGATCGCGATGATTGCCTGGACCGCAAGCTGGGACAGACCGCCGCCGTAGAACAGGCCGCCATCAGCCGCGAGCAGACCAATTGCGAGCGTTCCCCATAGACCCGAGACTAGGTGGACACCCACCACGTCAAGCGAGTCGTCGTAACCGAACTTGTATTTCAAGCCCACAGCGAGAGCCGACAGAACACCGGCAACCGCACCCAGCAGAATCGAGCCGACAGGCGAGACCGAACCCGCCGCAGGAGTGATCGCGACAAGGCCAGCGACGATACCGGACGCTGCACCCAGCGAGGTGGCGTGGCCATCGCGCAAACGCTCCGTGAGCAGCCATCCGCACATCGCAGCACACGTAGCCACCGTGGTGTTGACCCAAGCAAGGCCGGCCAGGCCATTCGCGCCGTACGCCGAACCAGCGTTGAAACCAAACCAACCGAACCACAGCAGCGCTGCACCCAGCATCACGAAGGGCAGGTTGTGCGGGCGCATCGCCTCCTTGCCAAAGCCCTTGCGCTTGCCAATGACGAGCGCGAGGACCAGGGCCGCCATACCGGCGTTAATGTGGACAACCGTTCCACCAGCAAAGTCGATCGGGGTCGCGATACTCGCAAACGGACCGTCACCCGAAAGCAGGCCACCGCCCCACACCATGTGAGCGAGCGGGAAGTACACCAGAGTGACCCAGACTCCCGTAAACACCATCCACGCGCTAAAGCGGACGCGGTCAGCGATGGCACCCGAGATCAGGGCCACGGTGATAATGGCGAAGGTGGCTTGGAAGCCCACATTCACGAGGTCCGGAAGACCGTTCGTGTCGGTGAAAGTGAAACCCTCGCTCGTCATCTCGAAGAGGCCCTTCAGGCCCCCCATCTCAAACGGGTTACCGAACAGCCCTGCGATGTCGCTTCCAAACGACATCGAGTATCCCCACAGCACGTAGAGGATCCCGATGACGCCCATCGCGCCGAAGGACATCATGAGCATGTTCAAAACGCTCTTGCCGCGAACCATGCCGCCGTAGAAGAAGGCGAGGCCGGGTGTCATCAATAGGACAAGGGATGCTGACATCAGCATCCAGGCGGTGTTGCCTGTGTCGAGCATAGTTCTTACCTCCCATTGTCAGCCGGTCGGCTGATCTGGGTACAACTCTGCTGCTCGTTGATTACCGGGTGTGGCTTGTAACGTTTCGGTGAAGTAAGGAGGGGCGCGTTCGTGTAAAGAATGTGTTTCCGCTGGGCTGGTGGGTGAGCGGGTTTCCGCAACGCACAGGGCGGGCGCGATGCCTGCGCATCGCACCCGCCCTGTGTCTGGATTCGTCAGTGGGTTCGTCAGGGGTGCTAGTCACCCACGACGGCCTTCCAGATCAGTCCCCGAGGATTCCCCCAACGAACTGCTCTGGGTCAAACGGCGCCAGGTCGTCTGGCCCCTCACCGAGTCCCACGAGCTTGACCGGTACGCCGAGCTCGCGTTGAACTGCCACCACGATTCCGCCCTTGGCGGTTCCGTCGAGCTTGGTCAGGACGATTCCGGTGACGCCCGCGACCTCTGCAAACACGCGGGCCTGGTTGAGGCCGTTCTGTCCTGTCGTGGCGTCGAGCACGAGGAGAACCTCGCCAATTGGCGCTTCCTTTTCGACCACGCGAGCGATCTTGCCCAGCTCGTCCATGAGCCCGGTCTTGTTCTGGAGTCGTCCGGCCGTGTCCACGAGGAGTACGTCGATGTCCCGCAGCTTGGCCTGCATGGTGGCGTCGAACGCTACCGATGCGGGGTCGGCTCCATCGCGGTCGGAGCGCACGGTCTCCACGCCCACGCGAGCACCCCAAGTTTCCAACTGGTCGGCTGCGGCGGCACGGAACGTGTCGGCGGCGCCCAGCAGGACTGTCTTTCCCTCCGCCACGAGCACGCGGGTGAGTTTGCCCAGCGTGGTGGTCTTTCCGGTTCCATTGACACCCACTACCATGACGACAGCGGGCAGGTTCTCGCCCTGCTCGGCGTTCTGACGTTCGGTAGCAAGCGAGCGGTCCAAAGTTGGGTCCACCAGCTTGACCAGTTCACCGCGCAGCAACTCCTTGACCGCGGCTGGATCCTTGATGGACTGGACGCGGACCTGGGTCTTGAGCGAGTCGATAAGTTCAAGCGCCGGACCGGTTCCGAGGTCCGCCATGAGCAGCGTTTCCTCGAGTTCGTCCCAGTCGTTCTCGGTCAGGTGGTCGCGGGATAGCACCGAGAGCAGTTTGGTGCCCAGCGGCGAACCGGACGCGGCCAAACGTGAACGCAGCCGCGCGAATCGTCCACTCAGCGCCTCTGGAACCTCCACCTGCGGTGCCGGTTCCAGTTCCTCGGGCGTCTCAACGACCGTGCCGTCGGCGTCGACGGTTGGCGCCTCGGTGACTTCCGGAGTTTGCGGCTGTGGGGCCTGCGTCTCTGGGGTCTGCGTTGGGGTGCCCTGGTTGCGCTTCTTCTTGGCGGCAACGGTCCCCCACCAGCCCGCGCCTCCGAGGACTACGAGCGTTGGGATGAGATACGGGAGTACATCAATCAGTTCGTTCACGGCTCTAGTCTCTCAAGTATCAGAAAAATAAAGAAACGCCCGCTGTTGCGGGCGTCCCAGTTAGTTTATGTGCGCGTGTGACTACTTGCTCACTGCAGTTCGGTGGGATTCACGACGATCTTGGACCGATTCGTAGAAACTCTCCAATTTGTCCGTGAGGGCTTCTGGATCAAAGTATGCCGGTTCCTCAGTGCTCGTGGCGCGGAGGAACTCCCCTAGCGAGGAATTGGATTCGTCGCTGCGACCAAGCTGTGCCATCTTGGCGATGTCCCGGTCCTGGCGGCGTTCCTGGCGCATCGCAGCCTGCTGCTCGAGGAGTTCAGCGCGCTTGGCATCCTTATCGTCAGCCGACCCCAGAGCGGTGAGAGCGATCTTGATCTGCAGACCCAACGGCTCGATCGCGTAGGCAATGTCGCTGCCCCACGCAGCCCACATAGACGCTTCGGACGACGCGCTACCTCGCGTCACCCTGCCAGCAATTGCCAATACAAATCCTGCGCACACCAACGCAAGAACAATCCACACCAAAGCGAAACCCATAAATATGGTTTTAGCACAGCAATATTAGGGCCCCGGAAAAATCAGGGGATGAATTTAGGCTCGGTCAGTGAACGTTGTGTGCGCAGCGCGGCGGCGACCCGCATGAACTCTAGGCCTCCTGCGGTTGGAGCCGGGTTCCCATGACTGAACTCACACCGTTTCCGGCCATCGTGACACCATACAGCGCGTCCGCGATTTCCATGGTCCGTTTTTGGTGGGAGATCACGATGAGCTGCGAATCCTCCTGCAGTTCCCGGAACACTCCGAGGAGACGGCCAAGGTTGATGTCATCCAGTGCCGCCTCGACCTCGTCCATGACATAGAACGGCGAAGGCCGCGCCTTGAAGATCGACACAAGCATTGCAATGGCCGTCAGCGAGCGCTCACCGCCCGAGAGCAGGGACAGGCGCTTAACCTTTTTTCCGGCGGGGCGCGCCTCGATCTCGATACCCGTGTTAAGCATGTCGTCGGGATCGGTCAGGTACATCCTTCCCTCACCGCCTGGGAATAGGCGCGAGAACACGGACTCAAACTGCTTGGCGGTGTCCGTAAACGCCGACTCAAACACTTCAAGAACTTTGGCGTCAATGTCGTCGATCAGCCCTAGAAGGTCGGCCCGTGAGCGCTTGAGGTCCCCCAACTGTTCGCTCAGGAACCTGTGGCGTTCCTCGAGCGCCGCGTACTCTTCGAGCGCGAGTGGGTTGACCTTGCCCATGCTGGCAAGGACACGCACCGCCTTGTCGTGCGCCTTCTCCACCGCATCGCGAGAGAACACCACGCTGGGGTCGAGGTCAGCGGCGAGTGGGCTCTCCTCCTCGCCCACTCCACCACGAACTTTTGGAAACACATACGCGGGAACCAGTTCCATTGGGCCGTACTGGTCCGTGACCTGCGCCGGAGAGAGAGCGTAGTCGTCGACAGCGCGACGCTCCAGAGTGGCGGCGTCGGCGCGCAGCTCTGCGAGTGCAAGTTCGACCTCGTGGAGTGCGATTGTGTTAGACCTTGTGGCGGTGTCGAGAGTGTCCCTCGAGGCACGCAGGAGATTGCGTTGTTCGCTCTGCTCCTGCGCGTTGTGCTGAGCCTGGTCCCTCATCTGCGTGGCCTCGGCTAAAGACCGCTCTATGAGCGCGAGCCCATCAGTGGCGCGCGCTGCAACCTCGAGGGCCACCGCGCGCTGACGGGTGCGCTTCTCCGCCGCGGCCGCCGCAGACTTGGCGGCGGCTTCCTCGGCGCGAGCCGCGCGTTGGAGTCCGGCGAGGCGGTTCTCCGTTGTGGTCAGCCTCTCCTGTGCGGTCCGCAGGTCCAACCTGCCTAGGGTCTCCGCCTCGCGCGCACGTTCTAGATGGTCCTGTGCGAGGGACAATTCCTCGGCGCTGGGGGCGGGAGTGCTCCCCGATTGGGTGCTGCTGCCAGTGATCCGATCCAGTCGGTCGCGCGCCGTGGCGAGGGACGCACGCGCCTTGTCGATGGACTCCTTGGATGCCTGCGCGCGGGCGTTGAGGCGTTGCAGTTCGGCCTCCTGCGCGCCGATGAGGGCCCGGTGATTTGCCTCCGCGCTCCGTGCCTCGCTCACTGCGATGCGTGCGGCTGTGAGCTGCTTGGTGAGGCCGTCGAGTTCCGCGTCTTGAGCCTGGCTCTGCTCGAGCTCACGGGCAAGTTGGGCGCCGGTCTCGTCACGCTTAGCCGACAGCACCTCGAGCTCGTGCTTCAACTCTTCAGCACGCTTTGCGGTCTCGGCAAGGGAAGTATCGGCAGACACGACCTCGAGCGAATTTTCGCGGTGGACCACTCCCGTGGTCGTCACCACAGCGCCGCCTGCCGCGAGCACCGTCGAGGCGGAGTTGAGCGCCTGTTCGAGCGCCTCGGGCGTACACACCATTACACGACCCAGCAGCTGCTCTAGCGCCCCGGTGGAATCGTGTAGTTCCACTAGGTCGAGCGCCCGCCAGACGCCCTCCGGCAGTTCAGCGTTGGAGGGCCGTGCTGCGGAGTGCTCTGCGGGGAAGAGGAATGAGATAGCGTCGGCGTCTTGGGCCGCTTCACCAGCTGCCAACGCCGAGCGGGCATCCTCGCGCGACGGGGACAGCACTCCGTGGTTGAGTTCCCCAAGGACCGCGGCGATGGCCACGGAAAACTCGTCCCTCACGGTGAGGGACTCGGCAACATATGAGAAGCGAGAATCGCCCTCCACAACACGGCCAGCGGCGGAACGCATCCTCGCCAACTCTGCGCCAACGAGGTCACTCTGTGCGGACCGGCTGGCGACCTGGCGTTCAAGCTCAAGGTGTTCTGCGCGAAGCGCGGAGACGAGGAGCCGCTGGTCCTTGACCGCTTGGGCGGCGAGCGCGGCGCTCTGCTCCAGTTCTGAAGCACGGCCCGCAAGGTCCTCGCCCGGTTCGCTCATGGCGCCTTGGCCTGATTCGAGCGCACCTGAGCGCAATTGCTCGAGCCTCATGGCGGCCGACCCGATCTCCGCGCGTAAGCCGGCGGACGCCTGTTCGAGCGATTCCAACCTAGATTCGGCGGCCGCAACCGCCGATTGGGCTGCGGATAGTTCGGCGCGCCGAGCGTTTTCGGCATCCGCTGCGCGCTTGGATCTGTTGGCAAGCAGTGCCACATGTTCAGCGTTACGCGTGCGCTCCGACTCGAGCTCGAGCACCTGGGCTTTGAGTCGCGTGAGGGTAACCTGAGCATCGTCACGCTGGGTGGTGGCTCGCGCAATGTTTGCTTGAATGTCCTGCTGACCCTCAGCTCGCATCAACGGCTGGGATACGCCGAGGTTGCGTGCCCGCTCCTGCGCAAGCGAAGCGATCGAGCGTAATTGTTCGCGCTGGCGCTCAAAGGTGTGAACAAGCTGTTCCGCACGACTCTGCGCCGCACGTGTGAGTGCGAGGGACTGCTCGACCTGTTCAAGGTTCGCGGCTGTGTCTTCAAACTCTCGGGCATTCTGGGCGGTAGTTGCCTTCAGTTCGCGGTGTCGCCGCTCTGCATCCTCAAGACGCGCCCCGGCAAGTGTGAGGTCGTCCGCTAGGAGGCGCAGTCCGGAGTCGCGAACGATGGCCGCGATTGCCGCTGATCTGCGCGCGGCGTTTGCCTGCCGCCCAAGCGGACCGAGTTGACGCTGGAGCTCGGCGATCAGGTCACTCAGGCGCAGCAGGTTTCCTTGCATAGACTCGAGCTTGCGCTGTGCCTTCTCCTTGCGCTTGCGGTGTTTGAGCACCCCGGCAGCTTCTTCAATAAAGCCTCTGCGCTCGTATGGTGTGGCCCTCAGGATGCCATCGAGTTGGCCCTGACCCACGATGACGTGCATTTCCCGCCCCAGACCGGAGTCCGAGAGCAGGTCTTGGATGTCGAGAAGCCGGCAGGCAGACCCGTTGATCGCGTACTCGGACCCCCCGTTGCGGAAGAGTGTGCGAGTGAGGGTGACCTCGGAGTATTCGATAGGGAGGGCGCCGTCTGTGTTATCGATCGTCAGCGAGACCTCAGCGCGCCCCAGCGGTGCGCGTCCGGAGGTTCCTGCAAAGATGACATCTTCCATCTTGCCGCCGCGCAGCGTCTTGGCGCCCTGCTCCCCCATCACCCAAGCAAGCGCGTCCACAACGTTGGACTTTCCCGAGCCGTTGGGCCCCACAACGCACGTGATGCCCGGCTCGAAGTCGAACCGGGTTGCCGAGGCAAAAGACTTGAAGCCTCGGAGCGTTAGGGTCTTGAGATACACAACGCAAGAGTACCTAAGTTTGGCTGCGAAACCGCGCAATATCGCCTGCCAAATCCCCGTCCATGCACCCCTACACCCCTCATCGAACGGATGATTATTGATCCGTTGGGTATCGAACGGATCAATAATCATCCGTTCGACGCCCACCACCGGGATCGAGAGTATTCCTGAGCCCACTCTCGACGTCGAGAGTGGGCCCAGGAATACTCTCGATGGTGAGGGGTGGAAGGTTGGCGGGGTTGTGGAAGGTACGCACCAGCCCGCGCATGCGACACCGCCATCCCACACACCAACCACACCACCACTCGCGCACGACAAAGCCGCCCCCGGTATAGCCGAGGGCGGCTGAGTTGTGTTGCTTTGCCTGTGCGAGTAGCTGGGGTGCGATCCGTGCGGGAACAGGAACCGCTTCCACTTCGAGCATTTGAGGTGCGATCCGTGCGGGCAGCCACACCCCGCCTACGGTTCTAGAGGTGTGGGAACCAGAGTGCGATCTCGCGAGCCGCGGACTCAGGTGCGTCCGAACCGTGCACGAGGTTCTTCTGGACCTTTTCGCCCCAGTCGCGGCCGAAGTCTCCGCGGATGGTGCCGGGCGCTGCGGACGTCGGGTCCGTGGTGCCGGCGAGGGAACGGAAGCCCTCGATGACGCGGTTGCCCTCAGCCACTACGGCGAGGACTGGCCCCGACGACATGAAGTCGACGAGGGGCTGGTAGAAGGGCTTGCCCACGTGCTCGCTGTAGTGCTCGGCAAGCAGCTCTTGGGTGGGAACACGCAGCTCCACGGCAGCGAGACGGTAACCCTTCGCCTCGACGCGGCGCAAGATTTCGCCGCTCAGACCGCGTGCAACGCCATCTGGCTTGACCAGAATTAGTGTGCGCTCAGTACTTGTCATGGGGTTACTGTATCGCGCCATCACTGCGCAAAAGTGCCGTGGGACGCAATGTGAAACATGTCTCCCAGACGCACGGGCAGGCCGAGGAAGTGCAACTCCCAGCCCCCAAGAAATCGTTGCCGGCCCATCCATAACCTCGCCGTCAACGCGCGTGCGCCGGAGTCAAATGTCTCGCCAGCCGCGACTTTCAGGCGTTAGGAGCCTCATCTGGGTGCGCTGCGTCGTACTCTGCCCGTTCCCGGTCGATCTTTGCGCCGAGCCACCAGGACGCCACCCAAATGGCAACGAACACGATGGCGGGGATGATCATGAGGTCTACCACGAGGCCCATGGCAAGGAACGGAACCTGGAGGACACCGCCGAAGTAGCGGCCCATCTCGGTTTTCTGCAGGCGTGAAGCCACGATCATCATGACTGCAAGCGCGCCGCCCATGATCCAGAGTGAGGACGTGCCTGCCTCGAGTTTCAACTGTCCGACCTGCGCGAACTTGACGGCCACGACGGTTCCGAACATGACCACGATTGCCTCGAGGACGAGGTTCATGGAGAGGAACTGTTCGCGTGCGCCTCGCTTGGCCACGATGCGTGGCGTGGAGGTGGTTTCTGGGGATTGTGCAGTCACAATCCCCAGAATACCTGCCTTGTTACAACTCCCCGAATCCACCGTTAATGGCGTCGGACACCGCTGTCACGGCCGCGCTTGCTTGTTCGCCGCTCGCAGTGACCACTACCTCCTGGCCTCCGGTGAGGCCAAGCTTCATGATCTCAATGACGCTTGCGCCATTCACGCCGTTGAGCGTGACCTGGGCGTCGAAGCCTGCGACGAGCCGTGCAAGGACGGCTGCTGGTCGTGCGTGCAGTCCAAGAGCGTTCTTAATCTTGAGCGTCTTGGTAATTGCCCCATCTGCGTCGATGGTTTGCGTCGTTTCCGTGCCATGTGCTGGCGGGTGTGACGCCGTGAAGGTGTTTGCGGTTGCGTTCGCCGCATTCAATACAGTTTCAGCGTCCGATCCCGAAGCGGCTTCGACTGCCGCAGCAATCGCCCCTTCAACGAACGGTGCGTCCGCCATATACACGTGGCCTTCCAGTTCGGAGGGCAGGAATTCGAGCACAGCTTCAGTGCTCAGGATTGCGGAGCCAAGGTCGCATATGACAACCACGTCCTTGAGTTCTCGCTCGCTGTCGGATTCGGCGAATCCGGCGGCGTCCTCAATTGCTCCACTAATTCGATCGAATGACGTTCCGATCGACCCATCCTCGAGGCCTCCTGCGACCTCGATGTCAACGCCTGGCGCCATCTGTGCCGCCAGTTCTCGACTGCCTTCAGCCAACTTCTCTGAGTGAGAAACCAGAACAAGGGAGACGTGTGCACCCATTGTGTCCTCCTAATTGACTGTGTATGCTGCCGATTCCAGAATAAGCGCGGTTGAAGCCGCGCCGGGGTCCTTATGTCCCATAGATCGATCGCCAAGGTAGCTAGCGCGGCCCTTTGTTGCCTTCAGCGGGATAGTGTCCAGCGCTCCTTGGGCTGCAGCATCCGCTGCCGCCCGCAGGACCTCGCCGGCGTCACTACCTGCAGCTTCAGCTGCTTTTGCCGCTTCAAGTGCTGGGGTCCACGCGTCGATCATTGTCTTTTCCCCCACGGCAGCTTTCCCGCGGAGGACGAGTCCGCCCAGGGCGGATTCTATGACCGCGACAACGTCCGCTGGTGTCAGTTCGGGCGTGTCTGCCGCCTTTGCTGCCCGTAGGAACGCTGTCCCGTAGAGGGGCCCGGAGGCCCCTCCTACGGTGGACATAAGCGTGGTTGCGGCGAGTTTGAACACCTCGCCTACGGTCGCTGGCTCACTGGGCAGTTCATCCAGTTTTGCCAGCAGCGCCGTAAATCCTCGGTTGAGGTTCTCACCATGGTCACCGTCGCCGATTTCCCTGTCTAGGGTGGTCAGTTCCGCCTTGTGCTCCGCAATTTTTGCTGCGGTGTCGCGCATCCAAGCGATGGCCCATCGAACGTCAGCGGTCATGGCTTTACTCCGTGTGTTGTGGTGGTTGAGGGGGTGGTGGGCGCCTGTTACCAGTGCAGCGCCGCGGTGTGGACTGGTGCGTCCCAGAGCTCGGTGAGTTCTTGGTCGAGGCGCAGCACCGTGATGGATGCTCCCTGCATTTCCAGGGAGGTCACATAATTACCGACGAGAGAGCGGGTGACCTTCACTCCGTCACCTTCCAGCAGGTCCCGCGCGTGCCCGTAGACGATGTAGAGCTCGGAGGCCGGCGTTCCGCCCATGCCGTTCACAAAAAGTAGAGCGTCTTCGCCGCCTGTAATACCGAGGTCCTCGGTGACTGCTTTGAGGAGAAGGTCAGTGATCTCGTTGGCGCTCTTAAGCTTGACGCGCTCACGCCCTGGCTCGCCATGGATGCCGATGCCGATCTCGATCTCGTCGTCGGCGAGGTCGAAGGATGGGACTCCTGCGTGTGGGACGGTGCATGCGCTAAGCGCCACACCCATGGAGCGGACGTTGTCTGCGACCTTCTGGGCGATGCGTGCGACCTCGTCGAGTGAGTCTCCGCGTGCTGCGGCGGCGCCGGCGATCTTTTCTACCAGCACGGTTCCCGCAACTCCTCGGCGTCCGGCCGTCCAGGTGGAGTTTTCCACTGCAACGTCGTCGTTAACCAGAACGGACTTCACGGCGATGTCGTCGGCCTCGGCAAGCTCTACGGCCATCTCGAAGTTCATGACGTCACCGGTGTAGTTCTTGACGATGGTCAGGACTCCGGCGCCGGAGTCTGCGTGCTTGATTGCGGCTTCAATCTGGTCGGGGGTAGGGCTCGTGAACATTGCGCCTGGAACTGCGGCGTCAAGCATGCCGTCGCCTACGAACCCGCCGTGCAGTGGTTCGTGGCCCGAGCCACCGCCCGATACGAGTGCTACCTTGCCCGCGGGAGTGGGGGTTGCGCGGGAGATGAAGACAGGGTTGTCATGAGCGGCCACGATGTCCTCGTGGGCGCGAGTGAAGCCTTGCACTGTCTGTGCAAGAACATCGTTCGGATCGTTGATTAGCTTCTTCATTTTGATGCTCCTAACCGCTGACATCCTTGACTGCGATGGGGGCCAAGCGGCCCGACGTAGTTACATTCAAACACCTTGGCAACGAAAAATCCCTCGCCGTGGACAAACTCGTATCAAGTTCGTACACGGCGAGGGACTCACGGGTTGGAATCGCTAGCAAATTCCGGTCAAAGCGTTTAGCCGTGCCCGAGGAGGATTCGTGCCTCAGCCGCCAGAATGACGGATCCGGCGATGAGTACGCCCGTTCCGCTTCCCACTCCGGTGGTGTCGTAGTACTCAGCACGAGCGGCCGCTACGTCGATGGCTTCGTCGAGGCGTTCCTCTACGTGAACCCGCTCTTCACCGAATACGTCCCGTGCAATCTCTGCGAGGTCTTCTGCGTCGTAGGAGCGCGCCGAGGAAGATTGCGTGATGACGACCTCCGCGAGGACTGGTTCGAGAACGGAGAGTACGCCCTCCGCGTCCTTGTCAGCGAGGATGCCAACCACGCCGATGAGTCGCTCGAAGTCGAACGACTCATCGAGTGCCTTGACGAGCACCTCGGCGCCCGCAGGGTTGTGCGCTGCGTCCACCACGATTGTTGGGCTTCGTCGTACGACCTCGAGTCGGCCTGGGGATGTGGCACTGCCAAATCCTGCCTCCACGATGGGGCCTTCGAGGACCCCTCCCCCTGCGATGAGCGTCTCCACGGCGACGAGCGCGAGGAGCGCGTTGTGTGCCTGGTGTTCGCCGAACAGCGGGAGAAAGATGTCCTGGTAGGTTCCGGCTGGTGTGGTGAGCGTGAGCATCTGTCCGCCAACCGCCGGGATGCGGGACGCTACGTGCATGTCCCTGCCCTCGAGGATTAGGTGGGATCCGTGCTCGGCCGCCGCATCCACGATCGGCTCGAGCGCAGAGTCGGATTGCTCCGATACCACCACGGTTTTGCCGTCCTTGATGATCCCTGCCTTGTTTTCCGCGATCTCTCGCAGAGTATCTCCGAGCCACTTGGTGTGGTCGAGTGAGATTGGAGCGATGATCTGGACGTCGGAGTCGATCACGTTGGTGGAGTCCCACAGTCCACCCATGCCCACCTCAACGATGGCCACGTCAATCGGCGCGTCGGCGAAAGCCGCGTACGCCATGACGGTCAGGACTTCAAAGAAGGACAGGCGTGGTCCGCCGGCAGCCTCGGACTCCTGGTCCACCATGAGGATGTATGGGAGTACGTCCTCGTAGGTCTCGTTGAACCGTCCCACCGAGATGGGCTCGCCGTCGATCGCGATGCGTTCCGTGACAGATGTCAGGTGAGGGCTGGTGAATCGGCCGGTACGCAGACCGTACTCGGACACCAATGACTCGACCATGCGAGCCGTCGATGTCTTTCCGTTCGTACCCGTGATGTGCACGGAGCGGTAGGCGTTCTGCGGGTTTCCCAGCAGGTCCAAGACCTTGACCACGCGGCCCAGAGTTGGCTCAAAATCGTGTTCGGGGTTGCGCCCCATGATCTCGCCGTAGATTTCCCGCAGGCGGGCCGTCTCCTCGGGAGTCGGCCCTACCTGCGCGGATGCGTCCTTGCGCTTGCTCATGCGGACACCTTGGCCACGGAGACCTCACGCTCGTCGCCCGAACCCGCAACCACGGACAGGGTCACTGCGAGCGTCTCGGAGCAGATGAGCTCAGAGTTTGCTTCCACAGCTGCGACCTTGTCGGCTGGCACAGTGAGGGTTAGCTCGATGCGGTCACCCACGTTGAGGCCTGCGGCCTTGCGTGCGTCCTGGATGTCACGGATAGCGTCGCGGGCGTAGCCCTCGGCAACCAGCTCGCTTGTCAGGGCGAGGTCGAGGACCACGAATCCGCCGCCTGGCAGAACCGCGGCTGCGATCTCGCCGGCGTCCGATCCGCCAACAACAGTGGTGAGCTCGTACTCAGCCGGCTCAAGCGCGACGTCACCATCAGGCGTGTGCACAACCACATCGTCGTTAATCAGTTCCCAAGCACCCGACTTGGCGGCCTTAATGGCGGCCTGAACCCCACGACCAAGACGCGGGCCAGCGGCCCGTGCATTCACGGCGAGGTTCTGCGTGATGCCGTACTGGGCGGTGGTGTCCTCGGTGAGCTCGGTCAGGACGATGTCCTTGACGTTGAGCTCGTGCTTGAGGATGTCCACGTAAGGGGCCAGGGTGGCCTCGTCCTCGACCACGATGGTCAGGCGCGCCAGCGGCTGACGGACGCGCTGCTTGTTGGCCTTGCGCAGGGACAGACCCAACGACACTGCGTCGCGGACCTGCTCCATGGTGGCCACGAGGGCGTCGTCGGCAACGAGGATGTCGCCGTACACGCCGCTGAGCTCGGTCCAGTCCTCGAGGTGGACGGAACGCCCACCGGTCAGGCCGCGCCAGATCTCCTCGCTGAGCAGCGGCGCGAGAGGCGCCATCACTCGGGTGAGAGTCTCCAGAGCCGTGTACAGCGTGTTGAAGGCATTCTCGTCCTCTTCCCAGAAGCGGTCGCGCTGGGTGCGGACGTACCAGTTGGTCAGGGCGTCGAGGTACTCGCGCACCGACTCGGTGGCGCCAGCGATGTCATAGCGGTCCATCTGGTCCGTCACGTCGGCAACAAGGTTGCGCGTGCGGGCCAGCAGGTAGCGGTCCATGTCGGGCAGGCCAGCGACCTCGTCGGCCGTGACCATGCGGGCCAGGTACCCCTCTCCGCCACGGGCCGCACCCGCGTACAGCGTGAAGAAGTAGTACGTGGACCACACCGGCAGGAGCACCTGACGAACCGAATCGCGGATACCCTCCTCGGTGACGATCAGGTTTCCGCCGCGCAGGATCGGGCTGGACATGAGGAACCAGCGCATGGCGTCGGAGCCGTCACGGTCCAGAACCTCGGACACGTCCGGATAGTTGCGCAGCGACTTGGACATCTTGCGGCCGTCCGAACCCAGCACGATTCCGTGGCTGACGGCCGTGCGGAACGCAGGGCGGTCGAAAAGTGCGGTGGACAGCACGTGCAGTAGGTAGAACCAGCCGCGGGTCTGTCCGATGTACTCCACGATGAAGTCGCCTGGGAAGTGGTGCTCAAACCAGTCGCGGTTCTCAAATGGGTAGTGCACCTGAGCAAACGGCATCGAACCGGAGTCGAACCACACGTCCAGGACGTCGCTGATGCGGCGCATGGTGGACTGCCCGGTGGGGTCGTCCGGGTTCGGGCGGGTCAGGTCGTCGATGTATGGACGGTGCAGGTCAGGCTCGCCCTTTTCGTTGAGCGGAAGGCGGCCAAAGTCTGCCTCGATCTCAGCGAGCGAACCGTACACGTCCGTGCGAGGGTACTCGGGGTTGTCCGAAACCCACACGGGGATCGGCGTACCAAAGTAGCGGTTGCGCGAGATCGACCAGTCGCGGGCTCCAGCAAGCCACTTGCCGAACTGGCCGTGCTTGATGTGCTCGGGGGTCCAGGTGATGTCCTCGTTAAGCTCAACCATGCGGTCGCGGAACTGGGTCACACCCACGAACCACGAGGACACGGCCTTGTAGATCAATGGGTTGCGGCAGCGCCAGCAGTGCGGGTAGCTGTGCTGGTAGGTCTCGTGGCGGATGACCTTGGCGCGCTTGTCCGCGCTCACCTGTGCGAGCGGGCCGGTGCCATCCTTGAGGTCACGGATGACGTTCGGGTTGGCATCGAAGACCTGCTGGCCCACGTAGTCGGGCACGAGTGCGGTGAACTCGCCCTTGTCGTCTACGGTCACAACTGGCTTAATGCCGGCGGCGTCGCACGCGATCATGTCGTCTTCACCGAAGGCAGGGGCCATGTGCACGAGCCCGGTTCCGTCCTCGGTGGTGACAAAGTCGGCCACGATGATGTGGTGTGCTGCTGGGTTCTCTGGGTCGCTCGCAAAGTATGGGAACGCTGGCGTGTAGGAGCGTCCGGCAAGGTCCGAGCCCTTGACCGTTTCCAGCACGGTTGCGTCCTCGCCGAGTTCCTTGGCGTAGGCGCCCAGGCGCGATGCGCCGAGGATCACGCGCTCGCCGGCAAACTCCGACTCAGCGCCCGGTGCCACTACTACGTAGTCCACGTCGGGGCCAACGGCCACTGCGAGGTTGGAAGGCAGGGTCCATGGGGTGGTGGTCCAGATGAGTGCGAGCTCGCCTGACTCTAGGCGCAGACCCACGGTGAGCGCGGGGTCCTGGCGCGACTGGTAGACGTCGTCGTCCATGCGCAGCTCGTGGTTGGACAGCGGGGTTTCGTCGTGCCAGCAGTATGGCAGCACGCGGTAGCCCTCGTAGGCCAGGCCCTTGGTGTGGAGTTCCTTGAACGCCCAGATGACGGACTCCATGTAGGTCACGTCGAGGGTCTTGTAGTCGTTCTCAAAGTCGACCCAGCGTGCCTGACGCGTGACGTAGGTTTCCCATTCCTTGGTGTACCGGAGCACGGAGGTGCGGCACGCCTCGTTGAAGACGTCGATTCCCATCTCTTCGATCTGGGACTTGTCGGTGATGCCGAGGATGCGCTCCGCCTCGAGCTCTGCAGGCAGTCCGTGAGTGTCCCAACCAAAGCGACGCTCCACTCGCTTGCCGCGCATTGTCTGGAAGCGTGGGACGACGTCCTTGGCGTATCCAGTCAGCAGGTGGCCGTAGTGTGGCAGGCCGTTTGCAAAGGGAGGGCCGTCGTAGAAGACGAACTCGTTCGAGCCGTCGACACCCGGCTCGCGCTGTTCAACGGAGGCTTTGAAGGTGTTGTCGGCTTCCCAGTACTTCAGTACTTCCTGCTCGAGTGCGGGCAGGTGTGGGGATGCCTGGACGCCGCGGGTTTCGCGGTGCAGAGGATACGAGTTCTGTGGTTCGAGACTCATTGAGAGTACGCTCCCGGGTGGACCTTGATGTTCTCATCTGCGAGGACGATCCCTAACGCACGGGCGTTGGGCCGCGGTACCACCCCGCTTGTTGATGCTGCGTGTGCCCCGGTAATCGGGGTTTTCGCTCACCACTGCTGCATCAACCTCTCAAACGGCTGTGACGGGCCTACCCGTCCGGTTCTACTTGGGCTGTGCTTCGCGAGCATCATGCACCCGAGTGGGCGCACACACGATCCTTACGGGTTCCGTGTCGCGTGACTTAGCCGGTTCTTCCGGAGGCTCGCCGGTGATAGCCGGGTCAACGCCAAAATCTCTCCCCATCCTAGTCTTCCGATCCCCCGATGTCACATCTCTGGCACGGAGTCTTGCGCCGACGTCGGGTGATTGTTTTCCTAACCATCCTGTTCACCGGCCTTTTCCTGCGGGCTGCCCCCAAAAATGAGGGGTAACGTTGTGTCTACACCCACAAAACGTGAGAGGGCATCATGGCGACCATTGGCTTCATTGGAATCGGCAACATGGCGAGCGCCATCATCGGCGGTCTGATCGACGGCGGCTTGGTTTCCGCCTCGGACATTGTGGTGTCCTCTTTTACTGCCGCCAAGCGGCAGGCTTTTGCGGAGCGCACTGGCGTGCGCGCGCTGGACTCCAACTCCCAGGTCGCGGCCGAGGCTGACGTGTTGGTGCTTGCCGTAAAGCCGCAAAAGTTCGCTGAGATCGCTGATGAGATTCGCGACGATCTTGGCAGCAACCAGCCCCTTGTCGTGTCGATTGCGGCTGGACTTTCGCTCGCCCAGTTAGGCGAGTTGTTCGGTTCTGATCTGCGGATTACGCGGGTCATGCCGAACGTGAACTCCCGTATTGGTCAGGGCATGAGCGCGGTGTGCGCGAACGAGAACGCGAGCGAGTCTGACGTGGCCACGGTGGTGACGGCGTTCGAGTCCATTGGCGAGGTCGTCACGATTCCCGAGGCCCAGTTCTCGGCCTACACCGCCATCGCGGGCAGCTCGCCGGCGTTCGCCTTCCTGTTTATTGATGCGCTGTCTCGCGGCGCGGTCGCCGCCGGTATGCCCAAGGCCCAGGCCACCAAGATCGCAGCTCAGGCCGTGCTCGGCTCGGCGGCGCTGGTGAAGTCCTCAGACGCTTCCCCGTGGGACCTGATCGACCAGGTGTGTTCCCCCGCCGGCACCACCGTGGCAGGGCTGCTCTCCCTCGAAGGCGACGGCTTCCTCGCGAGCGTAGCGGACGCAGTGGCCGCGGTGATCAAGCGCGACCAAGAGCTTGCAGGTTAGTCCCCGCCCTACCGGGCGTCTTCCCCTGACTCCTTCGCGCCCTTCGCCCAGGCCTAGCACCGAGATGGGCCTGAGGTCTGCGAGATGCCCACTCCGCCGGGCTATCTCGCAGTCCCCGCACCCATCCGTCTCAGTACGGGAATGAAGCCTGGCAGCACGAGGTTCGTACGAGTGCACCCGGACCCGGTTGTAGACTTAACCTCGGATCGCGCCGCTGGATTTAGCGGCGTGGATGCAGGCTGGATTTGGCCTGCTGATCAGCACTCTTGGGTCAGTGCTCATCTGTCCAACGCAGCGCTGCTGCATGCGCGGCATTGTCCGCAAAAGAGGTTCTCTGTGTCTACTTTGCACAACCAACCAGTTTCATCGACCCCCACCCCCAAAACTCCACGTCGCACGGGCCATGCGCTCGTTGCACTGTCCGCTTCTGCGCTCATGCTCCTGGCGGGATGCTCCGCTGGTTCCGCTGGCTCCGAGGACTCGGGGCAAACCGCCACTCAGTCCCCCAAGCCAACCGCATCGAACTCTCCAAGCGACGCCACAACCCAGACCGCCTACCCGATCGACGTCGACACGTGCGGCACAACCACCACGTTCACCAAGGCTCCGGAGCGCGTTGTCACAGCCAAGTCCTCCACCATGGAGATGATGCTCGCGCTTGGCGTTGGGGACAAGATCGTTGGCACCTCCTACCTGGACGGCCCCCTCGCACCGTGGCTCGCCGCCGAGCCTGGCGCCACCAGTCAAGCGGTGACCACCCCACTGTCGGAGAAGCTCGCGGGTCAAGAGTCGCTCCTCGAGCTGGAGCCGGACCTTGTCTACGTGGGCTGGGAGTCCAACCTCTCGGCTGACGGCATGGGCGAACGCGCCTCCTACGAGAAACTTGGCGTGAACACCCTCGTTTCCCCGAGCGCGTGCAAGGGCTCGGACTACCAGCCCAATCCGCTGACCTACGAGGACGTATTCTCCGAAATCCAACTGATGGGCCGCGTGTTTGACGCGCAGGACCAAGCCAACTCGATCGTCGAAAATGAGCGCCAAGAACTGGCGAAAATCACCAAGGACACGCGCGGCTTGAGCGCGCTGTGGTACTCGTCGGGATCGAAGATCCCGTTTGTGGGCGGGGCCAAGGGGTCTGCCCAACTGACCATGGACACGATCGGGCTGAGCAACATTGGCGCCGATATCGATGACACGTGGGGGCAGATGTCGTGGGAGAAGGTCATCGAGGCGGATCCTGACGTGATCGTGCTGGTGGATTCGGCATGGGGTTCCACGGAGAAGAAGATCGGCGTGCTGGAGTCGAACCCTGCGACAGCCCAACTGACCGCAGTGAAGAACAAGAACTACCTCGTGGTGCCGTTCCCCGCCACGGAGGCGGGCGTGCGCTCGGTTTCCGCAGCAACTGACCTGTCCGCGCAGCTCGCCGAGCTCGAGAACGCCGGGCGGTAGAAGTGGAGTCTCGCGTCCTGACCCGAACGGACCGCGCGCCTGCGGGCGATCGCGCAGGTGATCGCGTGGGCAACCACGCCACGCGCACTGCCACGCTCGCAGCAACCCGCACCGCAACGATCGTGGGACTCGCCCTCGCGCTCGCGGCGAGCGTTGCCGTGGCGGTGGCGATCGGTCCAGCGGACCTCGCGCCAGGCGAGGTCGCGCGGTCGATCGCGCATCACCTGGGGCTTGGCGGTGCGCTCGGGTTTGAGCCGCTTACCCCGCTGCGGGACGCGATGGTGTGGGAGCTGCGCCTCCCCCGCGTGTTGACGGCGGGAGCGGTAGGCGCCGGGCTCGCGATTTCGGGTGCGGTCATGCAGTCGCTGACCCGTAACCCGCTGGCTGATCCGTACCTTCTCGGGCTCTCATCTGGCGCCTCGCTGGGTGCAGTTTCGGTTCTCGTGCTGGGCATGGGCGTGCTGCTTCCCGTGGCCGCGTTTGTGGGTGCGGTTGCGGCGTTGGCCGCTGCGCTGGGGCTCGCTGGAGCACTGGGTAAGCTCACCCCGACCCGCACAATTCTGGCGGGGCTCGCGGTGAGCCAACTCGCCGCGGCCCTGACGAGTTTCATCATCTTCTGGTCCGCGGATGGCGACTCATACCGTGAGGTCCTCTCCTGGCTGATGGGTTCCGTGGGAGCCGCAACCTGGCAATCCGTGGCGATTGCGGGTGGCGGAGTTCTGCTGCTCGGCGTGCCGTTGGCGTTGGCGGCTAACGTGCTGGACGCTTTCACGTTTGGCGACGATTCCGCACGGGCACTTGGCTTCAACGCCACCCGGTGGCGCTGGGGTCTGCTGCTCGTGGTTGCGCTGCTGACCGGCGCGATGGTCTCGGTTTCCGGCTCGATTGGGTTTGTTGGGCTGATCATTCCGCACCTCGTGCGGATGGTCTCGGGCACCGGCCACGCCCTCGTCCTCCCCATCTCCGCACTCGTGGGCGCCACGTTCCTGATCTGGGCTGACACGCTTGCCCGCACCATCTTTGAGCCGCGAGAACTCCCCGTTGGCATCGTCACCGCCCTCATTGGTGCGCCCGTGTTCGCGTTTGTTCTGTGGAAGTCCAGAGGGGCGGGCATCTGATGACCCAGTCACTGATTCACGACGATTCACCTCAGCCCCAGCACACCCCCACCACCGCTGGTGGTGCGACCGATCCCGCGAGCGCCGCAGCGCCCGCCCAGGCCGCGCCCATGGAACAATCGCATTCCGCAGCGCCGGAACTCGACCCAGTGTTCGCCTTCGAGGGCGTGTCGTGGAGTGTGGGCAAGGCTCAGATCCTGCGCGAGCTGTCCCACAGGGTTGCGCCCGGCCAGTTCACCACGCTGTTGGGCCCGAACGGCAGCGGAAAGTCCTCGCTGCTGCGGATCTTGGCAGGCGTGCAGGAACCCGATTCCGGCTCCGTTGAGGTGTTCGGTTCGAACTGGCTTCGCACCGGGGTCAAGTCGCGTGCCCGCACGCTCGCATTCGTGGAGCAGTCAGTGACCGCTGATCGGGCGCTGTCCGTGCTCGACGTTGTCCTGCTTGGGCGAATGCCACATCGTTCGATCTTCTCCTCGCCCACTGGCGCGGATGCCGTGGCGGCGCGCGAGGCCCTTGCCCAAGTGGACATGCTCGAGTTCGCGGACCGCGAGTTCGGGACGCTGTCCGGCGGGGAGCGTCAGCGCGTACTCCTGGCCAAGGCACTGGCCCAGGACACCGAGGTCTTGGTGGTGGACGAGCCCACCAACCACCTAGACATCTCCGCGCAACTCTCCATCCTGGCTCTGCTGCGGGATCTCGCGGACCATGGCAAGAGCATCATCACCGCGCTGCATGACCTGAACCTCGCGGCGGCATACTCTGACGAGCTTGTGGTGATGCAGTCGGGCCGGTTCGTCGCCTCGGGCTCCCCCACCCGCGTGCTCACCGAGCCTCTCATCAAGGAGGTCTACGGCGTGGACGCCACGGTGATGGAACACCCGCGCACGGGCCGCCCGCTGATTGTGTTCTAGGCGTTGCCGGAAGCCTCACCAGCGTGACTTCACTGCACGTTCCGCGCTAACTCGTTAGTTTTACGCTAGCCACGACATTATTTGGTAATACCCCGGAGAGGTTTCCTTCGAGCCTTAGGAACGTGCCGTGCCGATCCCCAAAGCGCTCCGGTTCATGACTGCCGCGACCACGATCATCCTGTGCGCGAGCGGACTCAACGCATGTGTGGCGAGCGAGAGAAACCCGGAAGGGCTCGTGCTGCGAACCGCGGGCACCGTGCTACCCGTCGCACCCGCCTCTGACGCCTACATGGAAGCGCTACTGACCGGAACCTTGATTAAGGGCCCGGGCGGTTGCCTCTTCGTCGAGAGCAACGGCGTTCGAAGCCTTGTGGTCTGGCGCCATGGCTCCACTCTAAGTTCCAACGGCCGGAGCGTGGTCAATGGCAAGAGCAGTCTTTCGGTGGGAGATTACGTTGAGATCGGGGGTGGCTTCGGCACCCCGCCAAAGTCCCTGCCCATCCCCGATGCGTGCCTCACAGAATCGCCCGAAGCGTTCTTCTCCAGCGCTCCCTAGCGGAAGCGGGAATCAGCCTCTCGGCACAGGTGACTGAGAAGTTGCTGCCCGATGACCTAGCTCAAAGCCAGCCGTTCTCTAGCGCGATATCCGTTGCTTGCTGTCTGGTGCGCGCACCAGTCTTAGCCAGAATCGTCGAGATGTGATTCCGTACGGTGCCCGGAGCTAGCAGCAGCGCCTTGCTGATCTGAGTCGTGGTCTCGCCTTTCTTGCCGGCCCGCAACACGTCGAGTTCACGCGCAGTCAGTGGCGAGGGCTCCTGGCTGAGCGCACTGGCCGCTATTTCTGGGTCGACGTACCTGGCGCCGTTGGCAACTTGTCGGATCACCTGAGCCACTTCGCCTGCTCCTCGAGACTTTGGTAGGAAGCCGGCCACCCCGGAGGCCAAGGCACGGCGCAACACACCTGGTCTCGCGTGACGGGTCACCACTACGCAGCGGGTGTTCACAAGTTTCTTATGCAGTTGCTCCACCACCTCAACACCATCGAGGCCAGGCATTTCTAGGTCAAGCAAGCAGACATCGGGCTTCACCTGTTGGATAGTTTCAAGTGCCTGGGCTCCATCTGCGCATTCAGCGATGACTTCCAAGTCAGGTTCAAGGTTCAACAACGCAACGAGCGCGGAACGAATCATTGCTTCATCGTCTGCAATGAGTACGCGAATCATCAGTGGATTTCCTTTCTGTGCGGCAAAACTACGGTGACTGTGTGGGTAGTGTCCGTACCCTCCACCGCGACTTGCCCATTGTGTTCACGGACTCGCTGCTTGATGCTCGCTAAGCCAGATCCGTTGGACCACTGTCGTTCCAGGTTTTCGGAAGTGTTGCTACAGTCCACATCGTTTTTCATGGCGTATTGCCATTGGTCGTGTTCAAAATCCAAGGCAACGTCAACCTTCTTACCCCCACCATGCCGCAGCGCATTAGTGGTGGTCTCCCGAATGACGGGTGCAAGAACCTCACTTGGAGCGGTAGCAACGTTCGGTGCAATTCTCATCGTCACCTCAGCCCCTGCTACACGCAGCAGTTCGGCTGCATTTTCCAGTTCGTTGCGCAGGTTGACGGGTCGCATTCGTTCCGCCAGATTTCGGGTCTCTGCTTGGGCCGTAGCAACGGTTCGTCGCGCCTCGTGTACGTGTTCGAGTCCAGCAGCTTGGTCCAAGGCAAGTACTCGCTCAGCGAGCTCAAGTTGCAGAGCTACCACCTGCAAGTGGTGACCTTGGAGGTCATGGATGTCGTTGGCGAGCCTCAGGCGCTCCCTCGTCGCTGCCAGTTCACCTTCCGCCAGGCGAGCCTGATCAAGTTCGACAACTATGTCCCACCACCACAGAGAGAAGACGGTGAATCCAGGGATGATCGCAGCGTACGCAAGTAGCAAGATGAACGTCGTAGGCGCGTCTGCGTTGAGTGCTCCCAGATTGTGGCGGTAATCCAGAATCGCAAGCGCAACCAGAACTGCCGTCAGCCCGAGCGCGAACCGCGACCGCACACCTGTGGACCATCGCAGCATCACCAACACTTGAGCAACTGGAACGATACTGGCTACAACGAGCCCAATTGAGATCCATGTGAGCACACCAAGTGCCACCGCCGCAGTCACAGCCGCAACCACAACCCATGGCCTGCACGTCCAAGAGCCTTCGGCGTGATCCGCATCAATGATCCACCGGTAGCGGTACATCATGACAACTGCGAGGCCCGCCCAGATGAGCCCCACTACGAGCACCATGAGTGCGCCCACTGTTCCAACCTGCACTGTGGCAGCACCGTGCCACAGGTAAACCAACGTCAGGTTGAAAAAGGTTATGCCTGCGAGGGTCAACTGCCACGTCGAGCTGATGTTTCGTGAAAGTTGGGACGTGGGGGCGGTGATGCGTTGCATGAGAACCAGAGTATCCGCATGACATTTGTCATGGGTCCACGTGACTACTTGCCGGACTTTGAGTGACGATTACTCACTTCTGACCTGCCCAAATCTCCAACAAACTTGAAGTAGTTCAGGCGAGAAGCACTCGGCGTCCCACCCCATTCAAGTAGGAGAACATCATGCAGGATCTACTCATCAAGCTTCAGTCCATCATCGCGGGTGCACCGGAACCACTTGCCGCGCTTGTTACAGGTCTTGCTGGGGCCATCCCGTTTGTTGAGGGCGAAGGGGCCGCAACCATTGCTGTCATCGCGGGCGTTAACCCTGTGCTTGCTGGAGTCTTTGCGGCACTGGGTAACTTCCTGTGTGTGTTGACAGTAGTCTTTGCCAGTTCAGGAGCGCGTCAGGCAGTAGTGGCCGGAATTACGCGCCGAAAGACACGTTCAGCACGCCGCGTCGAGGCTCCGGCGCTGGTGGGAGCGAACGAGCTCACGGAGCACTTGGATGCTACGGCCACCGCTTCTCAAGACGAATCTCCACGTGCCGCCGCACGCCGTCAAAAGTTCACGGTCGCGCTGGAAAAGTACGGGGTACCAGGGGTGAGCCTCCTCGGACCGCTGCTCCTTCCAACCGCTTTCACCGCAAGCATGCTGGTGGCAGTCGGAGTGAAAGCACGACGCGTAATGTTCTGGCAGACGATCGCCATTGTTGGCTGGACCACCATTTTTACAGTCTTGGTGACTGCTATCACGAATATCTAGTGGGCCCGATAACTCCTCATCTCCCCGGCCGAGCTCACGAGCCCGGTTAGAGGTGGGGAGTTTTCATTTTCGGAGTCGACTTGGTCAGCTAAGGCGGCCTTCACTAAGCTCTTGAAGAGCGTCCGATCAAGACTGGCTTTCGACCAGCTCCTCGACGACGCCGATCATTTGGGTTCCAATACCCTCGTATTCAACGCGCACAGCACCGGATTCCCGCGCCGGCAGTTCACCTGGAGCGTGGTCGTAGCAGTGCACAAAGGTGAACTTCGGCCACCACTTCTTGGGCCGGGCCGCCTCGGAATAACCGCAGACAACGCACGTGAGGTGAACCCAGACCGGGCGCTTTCCCGTACGGTTTGCCATCGACTGAACTAACCAGGCCGGCGGATCGGCTTGGATGGCCGCCAACTCAGCCTCACTCACGTGCGCTGGGATACCGTGTTTTTGGGCCATCTCCACAGGAATATCTAGGGCAATGGCGGCTTCTCGTCTGTTCATCATTGCAGTCAATTCTAGGCCACTGCCCCTCAACGCTGACCCGATCGACTGTGTGAGATCTCGCGCCTACTTTCGGCTTTCGCGCGGACCGCTAGCGGCCTTCCATTTCCAAACGCCGCCCAAGCGCAACCGCCTCCGCGGTACCCATCGAGAACAGGTCAGACTCCCCCACCCGCACCTGCGAGCGTGACCCAGGCCCATCGTCGTTAATTGGCAGAACCAGTTCCGAGCGGCCCCGCACCACCGCGAGCGGCCTGCCGCCGGTCTTCCCCTTGGCAAGTTCGGCCGCGCACACCAGTTCATCCGCGATCGCAGTGACCGACACAGCCAGTTCCCGGCCCGCGCTGTCGCGGTGCCCACGGAAATCCTCGAGCGGCAGAATCCCGGCGCTGCCAATCGCAATGTCCACCAGCCCGGCCCGCCACGGGCGGCCGGTCGTGTCCGAAATCAGGACCGCAACATTCACCCCACACCGCTCGAGCAGGCCCGCGCGCAGCGCGCGGGCCGACGCGTCCGGGTCGCGCGGCAGCAGGAGAATCTTGCCGCTCGCCACGTTGGAGGCGTCCACGCCTGCGGCGGCCATGACCAACCCCAAATGATTTTCGACGATCCGCAGCGGCGGTCCGTCTTCTCGCGTTCGCTGCGCCACCAGTCGGACGGTCTCGCTCGTGATCGCTTCCTCGCGATCCACGGCTGACACAACTTGGCCTTCGGCCTTAGACACAATCTTGGACGTCACGCACACGATGTCACCGTCCGCCAGATCCGGCAAGAACCGGACCGCAAGGTCAACGAGGTCATCGCCGGCACGAACCTCGCCCACGCCATCGGGCGCCCACACACGAAACTCCATGCCCCAACTGTTACATGCGCCGGGGTGGCTGCGCCGAAGGCGCGAGGCAGCGCAACCGGGCTGGAAGGTGCGTGGATAAGGGATAGTGACTCGATCGTCGAGAATCAAAACGCCGCCATGCAAAGGGCGAATGCCACACGGACAGGTGCAAGAACGGGCACGTGAATGTGAAAGAATAAGGGATTATGAGTGCCTTTGACGAAGCCGCTTCCCCTGAAACCTCCGCAGCCCCAGTACGCGCAACCGTGCGCCAGGTACCGGACCGCGTGAGCGTTGATGGCATTGAAGCTACATGGAACAACACGTGGGACGAGAACAAGACCTACGCATTCGATGAGAACACGACCCGTGAGCAGGTCTACTCGATCGACACCCCGCCACCCACCGTCTCGGGTTCACTGCACGTAGGACACGTGTTCTCGTACACCCACACTGACGTGGTCGCACGCTACAAGCGCATGCAGGGCAAGAACGTGTTCTACCCAATGGGTTGGGACGACAACGGCCTGCCCACCGAACGCCGCGTGCAGAACTACTACGGCGTCCGCTGCGACACCTCGCTGCCTTACGTTGAAAACTACGAGCCACCGTTCCAGGGCGCTGAAGGCAAGTCGGTCAAGGCCGCTGACCAGCAGCCCATCTCCCGCAAGAACTTTGTGGAGCTGTGCGAGCGCCTGACCGCTGAGGACGAGAAGCAGTTCGAAGCCCTGTGGCGCCACCTCGGACTCTCCGTGGACTGGAACCGCACTTACCAAACCATCGGTAAGGACGCGCAGCGCGTTGCGCAGACCGCGTTCCTGCGCAACCTTGAGCGCGGCGAGGCCTACCAGGCCGAGGCGCCGGGACTCTGGGACGTCACCTTCCAGACCGCAGTGGCACAGGCCGAACTTGAGGCTCGCGACTACCCGGGCCACTACCACAAGGTCAACTTCCACAAGGCTGATGGCTCGGGCACCGTCCAGATTGAGACCACCCGTCCGGAACTCCTCGCGGCATGCGTTGCACTCATCGCGCACCCAGACGACGAGCGCTACCAGGATCTGTTTGGCACCACGGTCATCTCGCCGCTGTTTGACGTCGAGGTACCCGTGCTCGCGCACCCAGCAGCCGAAATCGAAAAGGGCGCCGGAATCGCCATGTGCTGTACGTTCGGTGACCTCACCGACGTTCAGTGGTGGCGCGAACTGCAGCTGCCAACCCGCTCGATCATCCGCCGTGACGGCCGCATCATTGCAGATGTGCCAGAGTGGATCACGTCCGAGGCCGGACGCACGGCGTTTGAGGAACTGGCCAACAAGACCACCTTCTCCGCACGCAAGGTAGTAGTCGATGGCCTGCGTGAGTCGGGAGACTTGGACGGCGAGCCAGAGGCGACTCAGCGCAAGACCAACTTCTTTGAAAAGGGCGACAAGCCACTCGAGATCGTCACCTCACGCCAGTGGTACCTGCGCAACGGTGGACGTGACTGGGACCAGCGCCCACTTCGGGACGAGCTCCTTGCTCGCGGCGAGGAACTGGACTTCAACCCTGACTTTATGAAGGTTCGCTACGCCAACTGGGTTGGCGGCCTGAACGGTGACTGGCTGATCTCCCGCCAGCGCTTCTTCGGCGTGCCATTCCCTGTTTGGTACCCAGTGGACGCCGAGGGCGAGCCACAGTGGGACGCACCAATCGTTCCATCCGAGGCATCGCTTCCTATCGACCCATCGTCCGACGTGCCAGAGGGTTACACCGCTGAGCAACGCGGAGTTGCCGGCGGATTCGTTGGCGACCCGGACATCATGGACACCTGGGCAACCTCGTCGCTCACCCCGCAGATCGCCGGTGGATGGCTGTCCGACTCCTCACTGTTCAACAACGTGTTCCCCATGGACCTGCGCCCACAGGGCCAGGACATCATCCGCACGTGGCTGTTCTCCACGGTTGTGCGCTCGCACCTCGAGCACGGCTCGCTGCCTTGGGAGCACGCGGCCATCTCCGGCTGGATCCTCGACCCAGACCGCAAGAAGATGTCCAAGTCCAAGGGCAACGTTGTGACTCCGATGGGCCTCCTTGAGGAACACGGCTCCGACGCTGTGCGTTACTGGGCGGCCTCCGCTCGCCTAGGTACCGACGCAGCGTTCGAGGTTGGCCAGATGAAGATCGGTCGCCGCCTGGCGATCAAGATCCTCAACGCCTCCAAGTTCGCGCTCTCCTTTGCTACCGATGGCGAGATAGTCCTCGACCCAGCACTGGTGACAGAGGAACTCGACCGTGCCATGCTCGCGGGTCTCGCGGATGTTGTCGAGAAGGCCACCGCTGCCCTTGACGCCTACGACCACACTCGCGCACTCGAGCTCACTGAATCGTTCTTCTGGACCTTCTGCGACGACTACCTTGAGCTAGTCAAGGACCGCGCATACGCAGACGGTGCATCGGTTCCAGGTGCCGCGGCCGTCTCCGCACGCACTTCGCTGGCACTCGCCCTCGACGTGCTCCTGCGCCTATTCGCACCAGTCCTACCGTTCGCCACGGAAGAGGTCTGGAGCTGGTGGCGCGAAGGCTCGATCCACACCGCACCATGGCCAACCTCCGAGGTTCTGCGCGATGCCGCCGGCTCCGCTGAGCCAAGCGACCTCGCCGCAGCCGGAAACGCACTGGCCGTACTGCGCAAGATCAAATCCGAGGCAAAGGTCTCCATGAAGACCCCAATCCTCGCCGCGACTCTTGCAGTGCCAAGCGCAGCCCAGGCAGCCGTGAACCACTCCATGGTGGACGTCAAGGCCGCCGGACGCGCAACCGGCTCAGTCGAGATCGTCGACGCACCGGCGGATGCAGACCTCAGCACGCAGGGTGGCATCACGGTGGTGAACTTCGAACTCGGAGAACCACCGGTCAAGGCACCACGCAACTGATTTAGACCTAATGGCGGGCGGCCTTGGCTGCCCGCCATTACGCTTACCGTACGTAGCCCCCACACCCGAGGAGCGTGTCATGCAAGAATTCACCTCACCAAACCTGGTTGACGTGCCCCGCACGTTCAACATCAACGACCTTCTGACTAAGCGCGTCGAAGAGTCCGGCGACAAGACCCTCTTTGAGATCCAGAGTGGACTTGGAGGGAACTGGGTACCCGTCACCGCCCGCGAGTTCCAGAACCAAGTTACCGACCTGGCAAAGGGCCTGATCGCTTCCGGCATCAACGCCGGTGACACGATCGCCATCATGAGCCGCACCCGCTACGAGTGGACTCTCCTCGACTTCGCCATCTGGGCCGTTGGTGCACTTCCAGTGCCCGTATACGAGACCAGCTCCGCCTCCCAAGTCCGTTGGATCTGCTCCGACTCCAACGCAAAGATGATCTTTGTGGAGAACGCCGGCCACGCTTCCGTGGTCGCAGAGGCTCGGGCCGAGTTGCCTGAGCTCAAGGAAGTCCTCGTTATTGACGACGACGCGATCACAACGATCCATGAGCGCGGCGCGAACGTGGACAGCGCAGAGGTCGAAGCACGTTCTAAGGGCGTCAAGTCCGACGACCTCGCCACGATCATCTACACCTCCGGCACCACCGGCCGTCCAAAGGGCGTGGAACTCACGCACTGGAACTTTGTGTACTTGACCCGTAACGGTATCAAGGACCTCGACGCGGTGTGCGGCCCAGGCAAGCGCACCCTCCTGTTTATGCCGCTGGCCCACGTGTTCGCCCGCTTCATCCAGGTTGTTGCACTGACCGGCGGAGCGGTTCTGGGTCACACCCCAGACGCCAAGAACCTCATCCCGGACCTCCAGTCGTTCAAGCCAACCTTCCTGCTCGCTGTTCCTCGCGTGTTTGAGAAGGTGTACAACGCGGCAGAGCAGAAGGCCGGATCTGGCTTCAAGCTCAAGATGTTCCGGTGGGCAGCTAAAGTTGCGATCCAGAACTCCCGAGCTTGGCAGAGCGACAAAGGTGCGTCCTTCGTACTCAAGGCACAGCACAAGGCTGCTTCCGCAATCCTCTACAAGAAGCTCCGCGACACCCTCGGCGGCAACGCCGAGTACGCGATTTCGGGTGGTGCGCCACTCGGTGAGCGCCTCGGACACTTCTTCCGCGGCATCGGTGTGACCGTGCTCGAGGGCTACGGCCTGACCGAGACCTGTGCCCCGAGCGCAGTGAACCGTCCACACCTCATTAAGATCGGAACCGTTGGCCCTCCATTTGCTGGCACCTCGATCAAGATCGACACCGACGGTGAGATCCTCCTCAAGGGAGATCACGTGTTCCGTGGGTACCGCGGCAACCCTGAGGCAACCGCCGAGGCCCTCAAGGACGGCTGGTTCCACACGGGTGACATCGGAACACTCGATGACGACGGCTACCTGCGCATCACCGGCCGCAAGAAGGAACTCATCGTCACCGCTGGCGGCAAGAACGTGGCCCCAGCAGTTCTCGAGGACCGACTGCGTGGCCACCCCATCGTGTCCCAGGTGGTTGCAGTGGGCGACCAGCGTCCGTTCATCGGCGCGCTCGTCACCCTCGACCGCGAGATGCTCCCGGGCTGGCTCAAGTCCCACGGCCTTCCAGCAATGGAGGTCTCCGAGGCTGCGACCAACCCAAGCGTGCTAGCCGCTCTGGACCGCGCAGTCAACCGCGCAAACCAGGCAGTGTCGCGCGCCGAGTCGATCCGCAAGATCACCGTGCTCACCACCGACTTCACCGAGGCGAATGGGTACCTCACCCCTTCCCTCAAGGTGAAGCGCGCGCTGGTGCTCAGGGACTTTGCGCCAGTCATTGACGATCTCTATGGCGGTCCTCTCCAGAAGGAAAAGGACTGACGTAGCGAGCTAGCGAGCCTCTCTCGCGGCGCTGCCGCGCAGCTTTCCCCCGCATTACCACTAGCCGAGATCCTAGTTGCAGCGGTGAAATCCTAGATACGTTCTAGAAACTCACCGCCGTAGCTAGGATCTCGGCGTTTTTGCTCCACCGGGCGGAAGTACCCGTCAAGCGTTAACGTGAGCCAATACTCAACAACCGAGACTGGCAATGCATAACTATGCAGGGTTATGATTATTCATGGTTAACACACGTGAACACTAAGAGATTGAGGCAACACATGTTCTCCTCCAAGAAGCTCGCAGCAGCCGGAATCGTCGCAGCAGCAGCACTCGCCCTGACCGCTTGCTCGGACGACACCGCTCCAGTTGAAAACGCTGACGGACCGCTGCTCGTCACCGCTGGAACGCTCACCGTCTGCTCCAACGCTCCTTTCGAGCCATTCGAGTACAACGATGCTGACGGCAACTTGACCGGCATCGACATCGACCTCACCAAGCTCGCGGCAGAGAAGCTGGGCCTCGAGTACGTAGCCATGCAGTACGACTTCGACGCAATGTCCTCGGGCGCTGCATTCGAGTCCAACAGCTGCGACGTCCTCGCAACCGGGATGACGATTACCCCAGAGCGCCAGGCTAAGTTCGACTTCTCGGACCCTTACTACGACGCAAACCAGGGTGCGCTCGTGAAGACCGGCTCCACCGCCACCTCGCTGAAGGACCTTGAAGGCAAGAACGTAGGTGCGCAGGTCGAGACCACCGGTCTGACCATCGCCAAGGACGCTGGCTTTGATGTTCAGGTGTTCCCAGAGGTTGGCTCCCTCGTTCAGGCTGTAGCGACCGGACAGATCGACGCAGCAATCGCTGACATCGGTGTCCTCGAGTCCTACACCACCGACGAGCTGAGCATTGCTTTCACCGAAAAGACTGATGAGCAGTACGGCTTCGGAGTCAAGAAGGACAACCCCAAGCTGGTTGAGGCTCTCAACGCCGCAATCAAGGATGCCAAGGCTGATGGCACGTACGACGAAATCATCACCAAGCACGTAGGCGCCGCAGGTAACTGATGACTGCCGTCACTTCAAACGCAGGAGCGCGAACGGTGCGCAAGGCTCGGATGAGCCCCAAGCGCCGGGCCGCGCTCTCGCGCGCTATCCAATACGGTGTTCTGGTTGTCATAGCGGTAGCCCTCGGCTTTGCCGCCGACTGGGACCGCATAGCCAAGAACCTCTTCAACGTTGACGTTGCCAAGGATCTGCTTCCGCTCATCCCTAACGCCTTTGTCAACACGCTGACCTACACGGCTGCCGCATTTGCGCTCGCGCTCGTCCTCGGCATCGTCCTGGCGCTCATGCGTCTCTCCTCGGTGGGACTCTACCGCTGGCTCGCAACCGCGTACGTCGAGTTCTTCCGCGGAATCCCCGCGATGCTCGTTGTGTTCTCCGTGGCGTTCGCACTGCCGATCGCATTCAACGTGAAGATCCCCTCGCTCACGCTCAAGGCGGCCCTCGCGCTGGGAATCGTCTCCTCCGCGTACATCGCTGAGGTGCTGCGTGCAGGAATCCAAGCGGTACCCAAGGGCCAGATCGAGGCCGCACGCTCACTCGGCATGAGCCAGACGCGCGCTATGGTCACTGTGGTTCTGCCACAGGCCTTCCGCATCGTGCTTCCTCCAATGACAAACGAGATCATCCTGCTCACCAAGGACTCCTCCCTGGTGTTCCTCATGGGCATGGCTGCATCCCAGTTCGAGCTCACCAAGATCGGCCGAGACGCGCTCAACAGCGGTACCGGCGGCCTCACCGGCCTATTCGTAGTCGGTTTTGCCTACCTGTGCATCACCGTTCCATTGGGTATCTTGGCACGACACCTTGAGAAGCGCTTTGGCGAAGGGAGCCGGAAGTGACTGAACAACCAATAGTTGCAATCCGCGGTCTGCACAAGTCTTACGGCGAGCGCGAAGTCCTCAAGGGCATCGACCTTGACGTCCACGCCGGCGAGGTTGTGTGCATCATTGGTCCGTCGGGTTCAGGGAAGTCAACCCTCCTGCGTTGCGTTAACCAGCTCGAGACCACGACCTCCGGTTCCATCAACGTTCTCGGCGAGGAAACCACGGATGACGACGTGGACATCGACGCCCTGCGCACACGCGTGGGCATGGTGTTCCAGCAGTTCAACCTGTTCTCCAACATGACGGTGCTCAAGAACTGCACTGTGGCACAGCGCAAGGTTTTGGGACGCTCCGAGGCCGAGGCCAAGGAAGTCGCCCTGAAGAACCTCGAGCACGTGGGTCTCGCAGACCGCGCTAACGCGCACCCCAACCAGCTCTCCGGCGGCCAGCAGCAGCGTGTGGCAATCGCCCGCGCGCTGTCCATGAACCCAGACATCATGCTGTTCGACGAGCCAACCTCGGCGCTCGACCCTGAACTTGTGGGCGACGTCCTCAAGGTTATGCGTGAGCTTGCTGAAGATGGCATGACGATGATGGTGGTCACGCACGAAATGGCCTTTGCACGAGATGTAGCCGACAGGGTTATCTTCATGGATGACGGCGTCATCGTTGAAGAGGGCCCTGCCGCAGAAGTGATCAATGCACCGACCCAGGAACGCACCCAGCAGTTCCTCAAGCGCGTGCTTGACCCGACTCACACGGGCGAGTAATCGCACGGGTGTTAACCAAAAACGGTGAGAGGGCGAGTTCCATATGGAACTCGCCCTCTCACCGTCTATAGGCTTGACCCGCCAGTGCCGGACTGTGCCGGCCGGCGCCCACCATTGGCTACCAGGACCACCCAAGGCCCATCAGACCGCTCAATACCTACCAGGACCGCCCAAGGCCTATCAGGGCCGAGCAGGATCCATCACGGTCTTCACGTCAAAGAACGTGGACAACACGGGCCTGTCCCCCTTGAGTTCCTTGGCAAACTGCAGCCCGTCAATGTTGATGCGCATCTGCCGCTGATAGCCGGCGCCCTGCTGCATCCAGGCCGTGGTGGTTCCGTCCACACCGTAGAAGAACCGGAAGCCGTGCTCACGCAGGAGCTCATACCGCGGTCCTGAGTACGGTGGGACGCCGGAGATGTCCCCACCGAAGGCGTAAATGAACTGGTCGGTCTTCCCCAGGATCGGTCGGACTTCCTTGTCCCAGAGGTTCAGGTCAAACTTCATCTTGTCCATCGGGACTGTTCCCATGCTGCGGTGGCCCCACGAGTGAGAGGCCATGACCCAGCCATCTTCCTTCAGCGCATCAGCAATCTTTGTGGCCTCCGCCTTATCACTCTCAAGCGTTGGAGAGTCCCCATACTCACGGTCAGAAGTGCGGTAGCCGAACACTCCGTTATATCCAGTCAGGGCCAGAATGCCCTTGGATCCACGGTACGAGAAGTCCGGGTGTTCATCGACAAACTCGTCCACAACCGCCTGGACGTCGTACGCGCCGATCTTCACCTCGCCATCCGCCGTGGTGTACTCGTTCAGCACTCTCCCGTCCTCGGTGAGCACAGACTTGGTGGCAAAGCCATCCCCATCCATATACTCGTAGTAGCTCATGTCGTCAACGGAGATGACGAGTGGCTTCTTGCCCACCGGGAGTTTGATGTCCCGGTATGCCATTTTCTTTTCTTTGTTCAGGCCCGCAAAGTACTTGGGATTGACCAGCACGTAGTCACGGGCGTACAACTCGTCAAGGATGGCGTTGAACTCCGTAAGCGTGACCATGTAGTCGAGGTAGCCCTGCTGGCGATCGTCGCCGTCGAACGCGCGGTCGGTGTCGACCACGAGCGAGTGGAAGAACAGGTGCGGGATCTGGTTGGGCGTTGGCCATACCTTGGCAGCAGCCTTTGCTGACTCGATCTCGGTTCGGGCTGCGTCCGCTTCGGGGGAGCTAACATCCTTGATCTCTGCCAGGGCCGCCTTGTAGTCGTACCCTTGGGCGAGCACCGAGGCTCGGGCGATCAGTTCCTCGTCTGTGGGGCCTGCGGGCTCCTCCGGAGATTCGGTCTCCGTCGGAGCAGAGCTCGAGTTGGACTCCCCCGGACGGTTCGGACCGTCGTTCGGGCGCGGCTCTGGTGAACACGCAGCCAATGATCCCGCCAGCACAGTGGCCACAGCTCCAGCTAGTAAGCGCCTTTTCATACCGATCACTCCTTTGTCCCCGTATTCCACCCAGTGTTCCAGTGTTCGCTGAGATTACCCGCGTGTGACTCGCGCTTCCAACAAACTGTGTGAAATGTGTCTCAAACATGAAAACCGAAGGACCCGGCAACGGGTGCCAGGTCCTTCGGAAGATCAGTGGGATAAGGATCCTAGAAGTCAGATCCAGCCCTTCAATTGAACGTGTCGAGCGGGCGAGTATCCCCCAGCTCGGAGGCAATCCGCTTGTGGTGGCGAATCACTTCGGACACGATGAACTCACGGAACTGCTCAGCAAACGCGGGGTCGAGACCCGCCGCGTCCGCGATTCCGGTCAGCCGTGCGATCTGCTGGGCCTCGCGCTCCGGGTCCGCCGGTGCCACGCCGCCCATTGCCTTGAGCTCGCCAACGCGGTGAGTGAACTTGAAGCGCTCGGCGAGCAGATACATCAAGGAAGCGTCAATGTTGTCGATGGATGCGCGCAGGTCAAGGATTTCCTGACGGATCTGTGGGTTGGCCGTTGGATCGGACGGCTGGTGATCGTTGTCGATCGGCATGAGTGCTAAGCGCTCTTTTCTCGGGGTGTGCCCTTTTTGGATGTGGAACGAGGTACGAGCGTTGGAAACACGTTGTTCAGGACAACGCCCTCATCAACCACGACCCGTTCGACGTCATCGCGTGAAGGGATCTCGAACATGATCTGCTGGAGGACTTCTTCAAGGATCGAACGCAGCCCGCGAGCACCGGTTCCGCGGAGGAGCGCCTGCTCGGCAACTGCCTTGACCGCGCCATCAGTGAACTCGAGTTCAACACCGTCCAACTCGAACATCTTCTGGTATTGCTTGATCAGCGCGTTCTTTGGTGTGACGAGGATCTGGACCAGCGCGTCCACGTCCAGCGGTGAAACCGTGGTGATGACGGGCACCCGGCCGATGAACTCGGGGATTAGCCCGAACTTCTGCAGGTCTTCTGGGAGCACGTCGGCCATGACGTCCGTGCCCTCCTCCTTGAGCGCGAGCGGTGCACCAAAACCGATTCCGGACTTTCCTGCGCGCGAGGAGATGATGTCCTCAAGGCCCGCGAATGCCCCGGCAACGATGAACAGCACGTTCGAGGTATCGATAGTGATGAACTCTTGGTGCGGGTGCTTGCGTCCACCCTGTGGCGGCACAGAGGCAGTTGTACCCTCAATAATCTTGAGCAGCGCCTGCTGCACACCCTCTCCGGATACGTCACGGGTGATTGAGGGGTTCTCGGACTTTCGGGCGATCTTGTCGATCTCGTCGATGTAGATAATGCCGGTTTCGGCCTTCTTGACGTCAAAGTCAGCGGCTTGGATGAGTTTCAGGAGAATGTTCTCTACGTCCTCACCCACGTACCCGGCCTCGGTCAACGCGGTCGCATCCGCAATGGCAAATGGGACGTTGAGCATCTTGGCCAGCGTCTGCGCTAGGTAGGTCTTGCCGCATCCCGTAGGACCGATCATCAGGATGTTGGACTTGGAGATTTCAATGTCATCCGAGCCTGTGCCCACGGTCTTGGGCTCGTTGGACGCGGTCACTCGCTTGTAGTGGTTGTACACGGCAACTGCGAGTGAACGCTTGGCGTCCTGCTGGCCCACAATGTACTGCTCGAGGAAATCAAAGATATCGCGCGGCTTGGGCAACTCGCCGAGTCCGAGCTCGACAGCTTCCTGGAACTCTTCCTCAATGATCTCGTTGCACAGTTCGATGCATTCCACACAGATGTAGACGCCCGGTCCCGCAATCAGCTTTTTGACTTGCTTCTGCGACTTTCCGCAGAAAGAGCACTTCAACAGGTCAGAGCCATCGCCTAGACGAGTCATGTCTGCCTCCTTGGTACTGCCGAATGGGCATAGCGAACTGTGGGCACTGTACAGTGCGTGACTCCAATATTTCACACCTCCGGCGCGCGAGGGGATCTCGACGCACCGGAGGTGTGAAAGTCACGGCCAAGCGGAACTCACCGCAGGGCACCTACACCCCGCACACCCGTGCGAGGCCAGGCGACACTAGGACCGTGGAAGAGCCTTAGCCTTGCGGCTTTCGAGGACCTGGTCAACCAGGCCGTACTCGACTGCCTCGTGAGCTGACAGGATCTTGTCGCGTTCGATGTCTTCGCGAATCTGATCGGAGGTCTTGCCGGAGTGCACCGCGAGGGTGTCCTCGAGCCAGGAACGCATGCGCAGGATCTCGTTCGCCTGGATCTCGATGTCCGACGCCTGGGCGTACGCGCCACCCTCAAAGCGAGGCTGGTGGATCAGGATACGCGAGTTAGGCAGCGCCAGACGCTTACCTGGTGCACCCGCAGCGAGCAGAACCGAGGCTGCCGAGGCCGCCTGGCCGAGGCACACGGTCTGCACGTCCGAGGTGATGTACTGCATCGTGTCGTAGATGGCGGTCATTGCGGTGAATGAGCCACCCGGGGAGTTGATGTAGAGAATGATGTCACGGTTAGGCTCCTGGCTCTCCAGAACCAGAAGCTGCGCCATGACGTCATCCGCCGAGGCGTCGTCAACCTGCACGCCGAGGAAGATAATGCGGTCCTCGAAGAGCTTGGTGTAGGGGTCCTGGCGCTTGAAGCCGTACGCGGTGCGTTCCTCGAACTGAGGAAGAACGTACCGCGAGGATGGTGCGCCTTGTGCGAATGCTGCGCCACCCATCATTTGAGGTCCGCGGGTGCGCTGGGCGGCCGAGATGAACTGGGATTCCATGCTACTCATGAATGTCTCCTGAAATGACTGGTGGGTGTCAGGCGTTGTCTGCGGCCTCGGCCAGCGAACCGGCGTTGGTCACGACGTGGTCAACAAAGCCGTACACGAGGGCCTCGTCCGCGGTAAACCAGCGGTCGCGGTCCGAGTCACGGGTGATCTCCTCAGGAGTCTTGCCCGTCTGCTCAGCGATAAGGCCGGCAAGCTGCTTCTTCATGTGCAGGATGAGCTGCGCGTTGATCGCGATGTCCGTTGCCGTACCGCCGATGCCACCCGAAGGCTGGTGCATCATGACGCGCGCGTGCGGGGTTGCGAAACGCTTGCCCTTGGCGCCCGACGACAGGAGGAACTGCCCCATCGAGGCTGCGAGGCCCATTGCCACAGTGGCGACGTCCGGCTTCACAAACTGCATGGTGTCGTAGATGGCCATACCCGCGGTGATCGAGCCACCAGGCGAGTTGATGTACAGGTAAATGTCCTTCTCTGGGTCTTCCGCAGCGAGGAGGAGCATCTGCGCACAGATCGCGTTAGCGTTGTCGTCCCTTACCTCTGATCCCAACCAAATGATTCGCTCCTTGAGCAAACGGTTGTAGATGCTGTCGTTGAGTCCAAAGCCTCCGGCCTCCTGCGTGGCCGCGATTGGCATCTGCTCGTTCACGCTAACTCCCATCAGATATGTGCTTCTTGTTGCTTTGACCTTAACGCCAACGCCAAACTAAAAACTCCTCGAATACCCTTGTTTCGCTCAAGGCGCACACTGTCAGCGCTGATAGCGAACACGGGGCCCCGAACAGCCCGAATTACCGACGATTGTGCCAACGGGACGTCGACACGTCACGCTGGCACAATCGTCGAGAATCTGTGGCGCACAGCGCCAAAAAAGCGGTGGGCCGCGCACAGCGCGACCCACCGCCCAAGTGGTGCTCTAGAAGAGGATCAGTTCTCTTCGGTCTCGGCTGCAGCTGCTGCAGCCTCAACGATCTGCTCAGCGGCAGCGTCGTCCTCGTCCGTGCCGATGAACTCGGACAGGTCCACAACCGTGCCGGCTGCGTCCTTGACCTCGATCTGGCGCAGTGCAACTGCGAGCGACTTGGAGCGAGCGACCTCGCCGACCATCATCGGGATCTGACCCTGCTGGTCAAGAGCCGAGATGAACTGCTGTGGGTCCATGCCGTACTGGCGCGAAGCGGAGATCATGTAGTCGAGCAGCTCCTGCTGGCTGACCTTGATCTCGAGCTTCTCAGCAAGGGTGTCAAGAAGGATCTGGTTCTTGAGTGCAACGGTGGTGTCACCGGTGACCTCTGCGCGGTGCTCGTCGTCCTCGAGGCGTCCCTCGGACTCGAGGTGGCGGTGAACCTCAGCGTCGATGACGCCCTGTGGCAGTGGGAAGTCAACCTTGTTGAGCTCCTCGAGCAGGAGGTCGCGGGCAGCAACAGCCTGGTTCGAAACGGAGATCGATGCGGCCTGCTCGCGCAGGTCAGCCTTGAGCTCCTCAACCGTGTCAAACTCGGACGCCATCTGTGCGAAGTCGTCGTCAACCTCAGGAAGCTCGCGCTCCTTGACCGAGGTTGCGGTGACGGTGATGTTTGCTTCCTCACCAGCGCGCTCGCCGCCTGCGAGAGGTGCCACGAACGTGGTGGTCTCTCCAGCGGAAAGGCCGGTCAGTGCCTCGTCGAGGCCCTCAAGCATGTTGCCGGTGCCGATCTCATACGAGATGCCCGAAACGTTGTCGACTTCCTCGTCACCGATCTTTGCGGTGAGGTCGAGAACCACGAAGTCGCCGTGTGCGGCTGGGCGGTCAACACCAACGAGGGTGCCGAAGCGGGCGCGGAGTGCGTCAAGGCGACCCTCTACGTCCTCGTCGGTGACCTCAGCGGTAGGAACCTCGAGGGACAGGCCCTCGAAGGATGGGAGTTCGAAGTCTGGGCGAACCTCAACCTCAGCGGTGAACTCGAGGTAGTCCTCTTCGTTGTCCGCGATAGGCAGGACAGTGATCTCAACTGTTGGCTGACCAAGTGGACGCAGCTCCGACTGTGCGATTGCGTCACGGTAAAGGCCTGGCAGTGCCTCGTTGATTGCGTGCTCCAAAACAGCTGCACGGCCAACACGCTGGTCAATGATGCGTGGTGGCACCTTGCCCTTACGGAAGCCTGGGACGTTGATGTCCTGGGCGATGTGCTCGTAGGCGTGGGCGATCGCAGGCTGGAGCTCCGCTGCCTCTACCTGGACGGTCAACTTGGACTTGGTTGGGTCCAGGGTCTCGACGGTGCTCTTCACTTCGATGGTCTCCAACTTGGGTTGTCTCCCACCCCTTGGTTGTGGCGGGAATGTTCATGTGTTCGGTTCGCTGACCTTCTGCGCCGCACGCAGGGCTGTGCCTTCCGGAGGGTATCCGTTGGGCGCATTCTGCGGGTCGCGGCGAGTGTCTTGGCGACCTTGGGTACTACTTCTTGCCTAGAGTGCTGACAAGACTAACCGTAGAATCTTACGACATTACGCGGCGCCTAGTCATTGTCGCTTTCGTCAACGCCCGTTTGCGTCCGCGCATATGGCCCGCATCTGCCGGCGTTTCGGCGCGATTCCGCGCCCGCGGTGAGACAAGTCTCACCACCGCGGCACGGGACGTGGGGCTGGAAGCCGGCTGAATCGTCGTGAATTTTTGGGTTGTGGCGCCTACGGCGCCACTGATTATCGACGATTGTGGTCCCGACCCAGCACAACGCGGGCCCGTCCTCGCCAGCCCCAGGCGGGCAAACGCAAAAAAGGCGGGCCCGAGATTTCTCTCCGGCCCGCCTATTTGTATCTGGTCGGGGTGACAGGATTTGAACCTGCGACCTTCCGCTCCCAAAGCGGACGCGCTACCAACCTGCGCCACACCCCGATACCTGCACTCTCGAACACCTCGTGAGCACAGATAAGAACATTAGTGCATGACTTCAAGTTTGTGAAATCGCTTATCCGGCCCCCGCATTTTTGGCTCGATAGCGCGGTTGTTCGCCGGAACGCTGCAATAGGATCTGGGCCGATTTGCATTGACTCCCACTCATGCTGTTAAAGTTTTACTCGTCGCCAAGACCGTAAGGTTGAAGCGAATCGGCAAACAACGGCAAGATCCACTGATTTGGAAATGATCAGGAACTTCGCTAGAGTTTAACGAGTCAAGCGGGTGTAGCTTAATGGTAAAGCCTTAGTCTTCCAAACTAATGACGCGAGTTCGATTCTCGTCACCCGCTCCACGTAAAAGAGGAGAACCAATCTGGTTCTCCTCTTTTTGTTTTTCCGCATGGGCATCAAGAGTGAGGCGGGGCTGGGACGGGACCACGATCGTCGTAAATCAGGCGAAACATGGACGCTTTAGCGTCCACCATACGGACTTCGGTTAGACATAATCTTGAGACCCGACCTACGCTCATGGGTAGTGACCTGCTGGTGGCGTGCGTTTACCTAGGCAAACGCAGATTCCGCTCGGGCTCCAACACCGCGGCGCCGCTTGGTGCCAACCGGTCGACACATCTTCATGAGTACGCGCAACGAAAGGACGAGAACGGTGAACGCACGCAACGCCTCCACCGCCCCTTTCCGCGCACTCTCTTTTTCGCACCGCGTCTGTTGCTGTCTCTAGAGCATTGCTGACTCCGGCCTGCCCCGGATGCAATGCTCCATACCCCTACGCCCACAGTTCCACGCTGGAACGGCAGTAGATGAAACTTCAGCGAATGGACGCGCGCATTTCACGTTTCCTGTGTAATGTCGCAGCACCTGTGATGGGCACCAGCAGTACATTCAAAGTACACACCCCCTTCCTCGCACTCCCCGTAGCACGCGAGGACCCGCGCACAATCACATAAGGAAACATCATGGCTCGCATTTACGAAGACGTCACCAAGCTCGTTGGCAACACCCCACTCGTTCGCCTGAACAAGCTCACCGAGGGCGCCCACGCAACCGTCCTGGCAAAACTCGAGTTCTACAACCCAGCAAACTCCGTCAAGGACCGCATCGGCGTGGCAATCGTTGACGCCGCAGAGGCATCCGGCGCCCTCAAGCCAGGCGGCACGATCGTTGAGGCAACCTCTGGAAACACCGGAATCGCACTCGCAATGGTCGGCGCAGCACGCGGATACAAGGTCATCCTGACCATGCCAGAGAGCATGTCCAAGGAACGCCGCGCGCTTCTGCGTGCGTTCGGCGCAGAACTGGTCCTCACCCCAGGTGCTGCCGGTATGAAGGGCGCTGTGGACGAGGCTAACCGCATCGTCGAGGAGAACCCCGGCGCGATCCTGGCAAAGCAGTTCGCCAACGAGGCCAACCCCGCGATCCACCGAGCAACCACCGCCGAGGAAATCTGGAACGACACCGACGGCGCCGTGGACATCGTGGTTGCCGGAATCGGAACCGGCGGAACCATCACCGGAATCGGTGAGGTCCTCAAGGAACGCAAGCCAAGCGTCCAGGTCATCGCAGTTGAGCCAGCAGAGTCCGCAATCCTCAACGGCGGCGCACCCGGACCACACAAAATCCAGGGCATCGGCGCAAACTTCGTGCCAGAGGTCCTCAACACCGAGATCTACGACGAGGTCATCGACATCACCGGCGACACCGCTGTTGAGTACGCGCGGCGTGCGGCACGCGAAGAAGGACTGCTCGTTGGCATCTCGTCCGGTGCAGCGATCAACGCTGCACTCCAGGTAGCTGCACGTGAAGAGAACGCAGGCAAGACGATCGTTGTGATCGTGCCATCATTCGGTGAGCGCTACCTGACCTCGGTCCTCTACTCGGACCTCATGGACTGATTCCACGGAATCCCTTTCTCCGGACTCCCTGGGGGAACTAGCGAGTCTTAGCGTGGCCCGCGGTTGCATGGTCGAGTTGTGACGCTGTTACGCGACTCACAGCCATGAAATCGCGGGCCACGGGCATAAACTCGGGGCCGCGCGGGTTGTAGCCGTGGAAAAGATCGATCGCTGGTTTGATGGTTGGTTACCCCGCCCGCGTCACTAGTTCATACGAGAGGACCACATGGCGAACCGAATCGTTCGTGCCGTACGGCTCCTGCGCGAAGACCTTCAGGCCGCGCGAGACCGTGATCCTGCTGCGCGCACGACCGCCGAGATCGTCCTGGCATACCCAGGCCTGCACGCCCTGTGGTCGCACCGACTTACCCACAAGATGTGGCAAACGCGGGCACTCAAACTTCCAGCGCGCCTCATCTCCCAGTTCACTCGTTCCCTCACCGGAGTTGAGATCCACCCAGGGGCAACCCTCGGTCGGCGCATCTTCATCGACCACGGGATGGGCGTAGTTATCGGCGAAACCGCCGTGGTGGGCAACGGCGTAACCATGTTCCACGGTGTCACCCTAGGCGGGCGCTCCATGAGCCACGGCAAGCGCCACCCAACCATCGGCGACAACGTGGTGATAGGTGCTGGCGCCAAGGTACTGGGTGCAATCTGGGTTGGTGACGGCGCTCAGATTGGCGCTAATGCCGTGGTGGTCAAGGAAGTTCCGCCCGGTGCCGTTGCCGTGGGTGTCCCCGCCAAGGTAAAGGACCGCCCAAAAGCGGCCCCCGAGGTCGACCAATGCGAGGACCCTGCAATCTTCATCTGAGGTAGGCCTGCTCCTACTTAGAAGGCCCTGACATCACCCCCGAAATCGGCGGAGGATGTTGGGGCTTTTCTGCGTGGTGCGCCTGAGGGGTCGGGCGTGCGTGAGATATCAAGCGAGACTTGCTTCCCCGTCACGTCACTTGTTTTAGTTGCAATATAACAACTACAATTGGGGCATGCTTTACCGCGTTGATACGAGTTCCCCGGAACCGCTCTTTGAGCAGCTCGCGCATCAGGTTCGAGTGGCCATCCTTAGCGGCACCCTACAGCCCGGGGACAAGTTGCCGTCCGCACGCGAACTCGCGGCTGCGCTAGACGTCAACCTGCACACCGTCTTGCACGCTTACCAACTGCTGCGGGACGAGGGCAGCCTAGAACTTCGGCGCGGGCGAGGAGCAATCGTCACAGCACACTCAGCTGAAGTCCCTGAGCGTGTGAGGCGCGCAATCACAGCCCTCGTGGCAGAAGCCGACGCGGCAAACCTAGGACCCGACACAATCCTGACCCTGGTCAAGGAGGCACTCAAATGATGACCCACGACTCCCCCGCCCGCACCGCCCGCCCCGCTCGCGCCTTCTACTTGCTGGCGCTCTTGCCGAGCATCGCCATCCTCGCCGTGGGTGTGATCATGCCTCTGATCTGGCAGCCGGAGATGCCCGAGACCCTCCCCACACACTGGGGCACCAACGGGCCGGACGCGTTCGGATCATTCGCCTCTGCATTCATCATTCCGCTTGCCATCATGTTGGCTGTGATCATCATCCTCACGATCGTCATGAGGTTCGCGGGCAAAGATTCATCGGCCCAACGCATCGGCATCGTCACAACAACCACCCTGGCCTCGCTCGGGACTGCAATCACGCTAACGACCGGCTTCAACGCACGCGGCGCAGTGGATCCCACAAAGATTGATCTCCCGGACGCCGCAATCGCGACTGGCGTTGTGATCGGCCTTCTGCTCGGAGTGGTTCTGGCGGCTCTACTTCCCACCCCAAAATACAGCTTGGCCACAGCCCACCCGGATGTACTGGCTCCACGCACCCAGCTGGGTGAGCACGAAACCGGTGTCTGGCTTGCACGTCAGTTCTCCAAAAGCAACCTCATCGCCGGAGTCACCGCTGTAGTCGGACTCATCGTTCTGGCGGTGGTGAGCAAGGCTTACTTTGCTCTGGCCATCGCTGCACTGCTGTCCCTTGGCTTGCTCGCCATGTTCCTCTGGGACATCCGTGTGGACTCGAGTGGGCTGACAGTCCGCAGCTCCATCGGCCTACCCAAGAAGTACGTCCCTCTCGCGGAGATCGAGTCCGCGCAGGTCATCTCCGTCAGCCCTCTGACCGACTTTGGTGGCTGGGGATGGCGGACTGACCTCAATGGCACGCTCGGCGTGGTGTTGCGCAAGGGCGAGGCCCTCGAGGTCTCCATGTCTGACAACCGCAAGTTCGTAGTGACCGTTGACGATGCAGCAGGTGCGGCAGGCCTCCTCAATACGCTGGTTGAACGGTCGAGGTAGCGGAACCACCGCACATAGTCGCCCGGCTCCCATTCCATGCCCTTACAGCCGGGCAGGTCTCCCCATGACCTGCCCGGCTGTATTGTCTCGACGCTCGCTTCACAGGTATCCGATACCGGCCGTACCGAGTACTCTTGTCTGGCACGCACCTGCACTTGCTCGCAGAAGCACACTCAACGATGAGGGGTACCGTCATGCGCATTGGAATTAACGCCGGATACTGGCAGGCAGGGCCTCCGCCAGGGGTCCAGGAAGCGCTCACCCAGGCAGACGCTCTTGGCGTCGACTCCGTGTGGACCTCCGAGGCGTATGGTTCCGACGCTTTAACTCCACTTGCCTGGTGGGGCGCGTCCACGTCCCGGATCAGGCTTGGCACCGCCGTCATGCAAATGAGCGCCCGCACACCCACCGCTGCAGCGATGGCCGCAATTACGCTGGACCACCTGAGCGGCGGTCGATTCATCATGGGGCTCGGGGTTTCCGGCCCGCAGGTCGTCGAGGGATGGTACGGCCAGCCGTACGCACGCCCGCTCGCCCGTACCCGGGAGTATGTGGACATCGTGCGACAGGTCTTCCGCCGCGAGCAGCCCGTCACCGCGGACGGCGCGTTCTACCAGCTCCCACTCCGAGCACCCGAGGACCCCCTTGCCGCCCGCAAAGCGGGTATCACCGGGTTTGGTAAACCACTCAAGTCCACGGTCCACCCGTTGCGCCAAGACATCCCCATTCACCTTGCCGCCGAGGGGCCCAAGAACATCGCACTCGCAGCCGAGATCTGCGACGGCTGGTTGCCGCTCTTCTACTCCCCCAAGTTGGATGGGGAGTTCCGCGAACTTCTTGAGGACGGATTCTCGCGACGCTCCTCCGACCTTTCCCCCGCAAGCGAGTTCGAGGTCAGTGCCACGGTCCCAGTGATCGCGAGCGACGATCTCGACCGGGCGGCCGACGCCATCCGCCCGTTCCTCGCCCTGTATATCGGCGGCATGGGCGCCAGGGAAGCCAACTTCCACCGCAGCGCAGTTGAGCGCCTGGGATACGTGGAAGTCTGTGAGGACGTGGCCGATCTCTACGCGCGGGGCGAAAAGGAGAAGGCCGCCTCGATCATTCCGCTCGAGCTCATCGACGACGTCGCCCTCGTGGGACCGATCCCTCGAATCGCGGAGCGGTTGCGCGCTTGGGAAGACACTGCGGTGACTTCGATCCTCGTCCAAGGCGACGCACGCGGGCTACAGGCGCTCATGGCAGCCAACGCGCTGAACTCCCCAAACGGCGAATAAATACCGGGCGCTCCGGATACCGCGATGTCAGAATGAACCCATGACACTTCCAGATGGGTATACGTACGCCACGGCAACTGAGCAGGACAAGCGCGAAATCTACGACCTCGACCTGTGGGCGTTCCCGTCCGCTTTCTCTGTGGACAAGTTCATGGAGGCGACCTCTCCGCTGGATCCTGACCGCACGGTCTTGGTCCGGGACGACTCCGGCGAGCTGGCTGCCATGCACTCGTCCTACGCATTCGGCGAGTTTGAGGTTCCCGGCGCCACTCTTCCCACCGCAGGCCTCACGTGGGTTGGCGTCCACCCACAGCACCGGCGCCGCGGCATTCTGCGTGCGATGATTCAGCGCCACTTTGCGCAGTGCGTGGAGCGCGGCGAGGCGATCTCTACCCTTTTCGCCGCGGAGCCCTCGATCTATGGCCGCTTCGGTTATGGGGAGTCATCATTCGATCTGCGCGCGACCTTTAGTCGCGGCGCTGCAATGCGCACTACTTTTGGCGAAAGTGCGGATTCCGGCGAACTGACCGTCCGCATCGAGCGGTTTGATCGGGAGAAGCACGAGGAACTCGTGGAGACGCTGCACGTGGCCGCAGGGAGAAACGCGCTGGGCACAGGACTCAACCGCCCGGGCTGGGCCAAGCGCGAGACCCAGGCCCTGCGGGACATGACCCATGAAAAGGTCGACCTGTCAGGTGGCCGCGAGGATCTGCGCATCGTCATTGTGGAACGTGCTGGACAGCCTGTGGGCTACTCCACGTTCCGCCGCAAGACCCAGTGGACCGACACGGGATCGTCTGGGTCAGTGAATGCCGGTGAGGTTATCGCGCTCGACCCAGCCGCGGCCAAGAAACTCTGGTCAGTCCTGCTGGACTTTGACCTCACCACGGAAACTACGGCGTTCCTGGTTCCCGTCGATGACCCGATCGTTGGAATGCTCGTGGACAACCGGGCCATCAAGATGGTCCACGTGGATAACGTCTGGACGCGCATCATCAGGTTGTCGGAAGCACTCAAAAAGCGGCAATACGCCGCAGACATTGACGTGATCATCGAGGTCACGGACGAGATGCTCCCCGGTAATCAGGGCACGTGGCGAGTCTCGGCTCCGGCATTCGGCGGCCCCTCCGGCGACGAGGACGCCATGGTCGAGCCGTCGAACGAACCCGCGCAGTTGAAGCTCGACATCCGCGAGCTCGGCGCCATCTACTTGGGCGGAGTCACGCTGGCCTCACTCGCGGCGGCGGGCCTAGTAGAGGTGCGCGACCCCCGCGCCCTCGCACTCACCTCCGCGGCGTTCGGGTGGCCCGTGGCCCCCATGTCGAGCTGGGTGTTCTAGCCCGCATCAGCTCGACCCAAGCCCTCCAACTACGCCGAGCCCTTACCCACCCCGAGACCCTAGCTACAGTGGTGAGTTCCTAGAACGCGTCTAGGAACTCCCCGCTGTAGCTAGCATCTCAGCAGAAAAGGGGTGATGAAACGTGGTGCACCCGACAGTCGGGGCGGCGCGTCAGCGCTGGCAGCTCGGGCACCAGTACAGCTTGCGGGCTTGCATCTCCGCGAGCGCGATAGGCGTCCCACAGAGCCTGCAGGGCTGCCCAGCCCGGTGGTACACGTAGAACGACTCGTCACGGGGAACCGCTCCGGGCGTTCCATCCGTGTTTTGCCTCGTCACTGCCCTGTTCGCGGCCAACGCCACGGGGTCCATTCCCTTGTCCCGGTCCTCGGGCTGCGTGGTCACGATCGCGCCGATGCGCACGCCGTCCCGCATGAGTTCCACAAGGTCGTCCCACATGGCGCGCAGAGTTTCCGCAGGCACGGAGTTCCCGGGCGCGTACGGGTCAACGTTGTGCCGGAACAGCACCTCGGCGCGGTAGATATTGCCCACGCCTGCAATGACTTCCTGGTTCATGAGCAGCCCGCCCACCGCAGAACGGGTCTTGCGCACGCGCTCAATGAACCGCATCGGGTCGGCGTCCTCACGGATGGGGTCCGGTCCAAGCTTGAGCGCAGCGGCCCGGGCGGCAGGAAAGTCGATGACCTCGCAGGCCGTCGGGCCCGTTAGATCCGCGACCGCGTGTTCGCTGAGGATGCGTACCCGCACCTGCCCGCGCGGCTCCGGCGCCTCCCACTCGCCGCCATCCACGCTCCGTAAGGGGCTGGCCGGGGCGTGAGCAGAATCGTCTATAGTCTGGTCCGCAGCCAGCACGGTTTCCCGCTCACCAATGCGCTTACGTGGCGCGCCGATGGCGTGCGCAACGCGCACGGAATCGTCGCCGGCAAATGTCCACGAGCCGTACAGGCCGAGGTGGACGCGCAACCACCGCAGCTCCTCATCCGGCTGCGTGTCACCGGAACCGAATCCGAGGAACATCTGCTTACCAAACGCCTCGGAGCGTGCGAGAGTCAGGCCATTGATAAGTGCGGCGCCGGCGGCGAACCGGCCTTGCGGACTGGAAATAGCAACCGCCTCGCCCGCAAAGATCGAATCAAACGTGCGGGCAAGGCGGTGAACGGTGTGTCCTTCAGGCATTTAGGAGCGGTTCGCCTCGTATGCAGCGAGCTGGTCGATGCGGCGCTGGTGGCGCTCATCGCCCGAGAACGGCTCGGCGAGGTACGCGTCCACGAACGACGCTGCCTCTTCAACGGTGTGCTGGCGTCCGCCGATCGCGAGGACGTTTGCGTCGTTGTGCTGGCGGGCAAGCTTTGCTGTGTCGAGGTTCCACGCGAGCGCTGCGCGAGCACCTGCGACCTTGTTGGCGGCGATCTGCTCACCGTTACCGGAGCCGCCGATGACGATGCCAAGCGAGCCCGGCTCGGACACAACGGCCTCGGCTGCGTCGAAGCAGAACGATGGGTAGTCGTCGAGAGCGTCATACTCGTGTGCACCGTGGTCCACGACGTCGTGGCCGTTCTCGGTCATATAGGCGATGAGGTACGCCTTGAGGGAATATCCTGCATGGTCAGAAGCAATGTGTACTCGCATGCCCCTATTCTGCCAAAGTTTTGGGGCGCCTTGGGTAAACCGCCAGATTTTCGACGATTCACTCGCCACCCAGCGAGACCGCACGCCCCAGCGTGGCGGGGTGGGCACGGCGGGGAGCGCACGGCGGGGAGAGCACGGCGGGGAGAGCCTCGCGGCGTTGGTGGGGCCAGCCCGGGGCGGGCGGACGTGCCAACCGGGACGGGCGTCCGCGTGGTGGATTTGCCGCAACGGCCTGTGTTCACCGCTGGCCGAACTGGCCTAAATCGTGCGGGCGCTCTGCGCGGCGTGATCTAGTGTTGTGCCATGACACTTTCCTCAGATTCTCTGCGTTCGGGCATCAATCTGGATGCCCTGTCCTCGCAGGTTCGCCCGCAGGACGACCTGTACCGTCACGTCAATGGCGCGTGGCTCGACTCGTACACGATCCCGGATGACCGCGCATCCGACGGCGCGTTCCGCGGCCTCTTTGACCAGGCCGAGGAGGACGTGAAGGCCATCATTACGGACCTCGCTGCCAAGCCGGAGTCCGAGCTGACTGGAGTGGAACAGAAGGTCGGCGGCCTGTACGCCTCCTTCATGGACACCGACACCATTAATGAGTTGGGCGCGTCGCCACTCGATGAGGACTTCGCCCTCATCGACGGCGTGACCGAGCCTTCCGCGCGTGCCAAGGCCCTTGGCCAGTTGCAGCGCACCGGGGCTCTGGGCGCTTTTGCGTTCTTTGTGGACAACGATGCCAAGGACCCAGACAAGTACGTTGCGTACGCCTACCAGTCCGGCCTGGGACTGCCTGACGAGTCCTACTACAAGGAGGACAAGTACGCCGAGGTCCGCGACGCCTACGTTGCCCACGTCGCCCGCACCCTCGTGCTTGCCGGCCGCGCGGAGAACCTCGATGCCGCCACCGAGCAGGCCCAGCGTCTCCTCGCTCTGGAAACCAAGATTGCGGCCCACCACTGGGACGTCGTCCGCGACCGCGATTCCGAGCTCACGTATAACCCAATGACTTTCGACGATCTTGCTGCCTCGGCACCAGGGTTCGACTTTGGTGCATGGCGCGAGGGGCTTGGCGCCCCTGCTGGTTCGTTCGACACTGTTGTGGCCCGCGAGCCTGACTTCTTCACGGGCTTCGCGCAACTGTGGACGTCGGAGCCTGTGGAGGACTGGAACATCTGGTTCACCTTCCACATCATCTCGGGCCGCGCGTCCCTGCTGACCGACGCGTTTGTGGAGGAAAACTTCGACTTCTACGGCCGTACCCTCTCCGGGGCCAAGGTCGTGCGCGAGCGTTGGAAGCGCGGCGTGTCCATGGTTGAGTCCGCACTCGGCGAGGCCGTCGGCGAGGTCTACGTGGCCCGCCACTTCCCGCCTGCACACAAGGAGCACATGGACCGTTTGGTAGGTAACCTCATCGAGGCGTACCGCCAGTCCATCACACAGCTTGACTGGATGGGTGAGGACACCAAGGTCAAGGCCCTGGCAAAGCTCGACTCGTTCACGCCAAAGATCGGTTACCCGGTCAAGTGGAAGGACTACTCCGGTCTCGAGATCGACGCTAAGGACCTGGTGGGTAACTCCCGCCGCTCCTCAGCCCTGGAGACGGACCGCGAGCTGAACAAGATTGGCAAGCCAATCGATCGCGACGAGTGGTACATGACCCCTCAGACTGTCAATGCCTACTACAATCCCGGCATGAACGAGATCGTGTTCCCTGCCGCAATTCTGCAGCCTCCGTTCTTTGACCCCGAGGCCGAGGACGCTGCCAACTTTGGTGGCATTGGCGCCGTGATTGGCCACGAGATCGGCCATGGGTTCGACGACCAGGGATCCAAGTACGACGGCAACGGCAAACTCGAGGACTGGTGGACCGCCGAGGACCGCGCCGAGTTTGAGAAGCGCGCGGGTGCCCTCATCGAGCAGTACAACGCACTGAACCCGCTCCAGCTGGACGAGGAATACAAGGTCAACGGCGCGCTAACCATCGGCGAGAACATCGGTGACCTTGGTGGACTGACCATCGCACTCAAGGCCTACGCGATCTCTTTGGGTGGTTCGCTGGCCAACGCACCGGTCATTGACGGGCTCTCTGGCGCAGAGCGCGTGTTCCTGTCCTGGGCACAGGTGTGGCAGACCAAGATGCACGACGAGCTCATGATCCAGCGCCTCGCAACCGATCCGCACTCACCTGCGGAGTTCCGGTGCAACCAGATCGTGTCTAACGTGGACGAGTTCTACGACACGTACAACGTGGTTGAGGGCGACGCGGCATATCTGCCGCCGGAGCAGCGCGTTCGCATCTGGTGATGTAGACAAGCTTTCCATACAACAGCAATGGCCCGATGCTACCTCGAAGGAGGTGGCATCGGGCCATTGCCGTTGGCGCTTTGCCTGATGGCTGGTTTGTGCGCTAGAACGTGGTGATTCCCGCACGGGCTACGTTGAAGCCCCTGCCGGAGCCGGTGTCAGTACACTTGACACCGGTGCGGGTGGACTCGCAGCTGAAGTTGTTGAAATTCTGCGAGCTTCCGTAGTCCAGGACGTCCAGCCCACTTCCCGCACTGCCGGGGATGTCTTCCTTGGCGAGGCATGGGAGAGTGACGCCTGCAGAGTCGAGGCGAACCTCGTATCCCACGTAGCCCTTACAGTCGTTCTTGTTGGGCTTTGGCTTCTTGGCCAGTTGCGCAATAGTGCAGCTGGCGCCGTCGGGACCGATCTCGCAGGCGATGTTCCCCGTTGGGGTGGCGAACTTGGCGGGCTGTACGTCCTCGTTGGAGTCGGTGGACTCGTTATCAGTGGCCTGACCCGCGCCCTCCTCGGTTCCCGCATCCGTGCCTGTGTCGTCGGAGGTCTGTCCCTGTGTAATGGGAGTTTCGGCCTTGGCGTCGGGCGAGGAGAACCAGCCAAATGAGCTGGCACCGATGGCGAACACGAGAGCAATGAGCGCCGCGTCAACCGCCGCGAGCGCCGTGATGATGACGTTGTCTCGGTTGCTGAACCACCCGGCGAGGCCAGCCTGTTCGGCGCGTTGGGGCCGTGGCGGTTGCTGGTACGAGTTGTTCGGGGAAGTCATGAGGTACCGCTTTTCCTAACTTTGTGTGCTCACCTAAGGTACCCGCGTTACCTGAGATATCTTCCACGGAGAGGTGGGGCACTGGTCACCATGACGGCGAATAATTCACAGGGAAACCGTTCAATCGGGACTAATCAAACTGAGGCCCCTGGGTCCGCGTGCGCTTGAGTTCAAAGAACCCTGGGGTGCCAGCAACGAGCACGCAGCCGTCCCAGAGACGACCCGCATCCTCGCCCTTGGGCGCCGGGGTGACTACAGGGCCAAAGAACGCGACGCCGTTGAACGCAACCACTGGGGTGCCCACATCCTCACCCACTAACGCGATGCCCTCGGCGTGCGAGGCACGGAGCTTCTCGTCCCAGTCCTGCGAGTTGTAGGCTTCCATGAGTTCGACCGGCAGGCCTACCTCCGTGAGCGCTTCGGCCACGACCTCGCGCCGGTCCGTGCGGCCCTGCGGGTGGAAGCGCGTACCGATGGCGTCGTACAGAGGCTTGATCACTTCCTCACCGTGGGCATCAGCCGCGGCGATCAGGACGCGCACAGCGCCCCAACCCTCGTCCATAAGGTCGCGATACTTCGGCTCCAGATCCCGCCCCTCGTTGAGCACCGACAGTGACATGACGTGCCAGCGCACCGTCACGTCACGAACCTGCGTGACCTCCCCCATCCACCGGGACGTCATCCACGCCCATGGGCACATCGGGTCGAACCAAAAATCCGCAACGGCGCTGCTCACGTCATTCCTCGTTTCGTTTAGGTGGGGCGGCCCGTGGCCGCACCTTGATTATCGACGATATTGGAACGCCGCGAGGATCGCAGCCGTTTTCGCCGTGGACGTAGCGTCCGCGCTGCGCATAATCGTGGCTGCCGTGCGACCCGCGGTGTGTGGACGTGGGAGAATAGGCACATCTCTATTCCTTCTTAGGAGGCATCCATGCCCGCAGAAAATCTCACGCGCGCAGAAGCAGCTGAGCGTGCCGGTATTGTTTCGGTCGAGTCCTACAACGTTGATCTCGACCTAACAACAGGTCCTACCACCTTCAGTTCTCACACCGTCGTCACCTTTGGCGCCACCGCCGGCGCTTCCACATTTATTGACTTGATCGCGTCCGAGGTTGGAAAGGTTGTCCTCAACGGTGAGGAACTTGACCCAGCTGCCGTGTACGCCGAGTCGCGCATTGCGCTCGACAACCTGGCTGAGAACAACGTCCTCGAGGTCACCGCAACCTGCAACTACATGAACACCGGTGAGGGCCTGCACCGCTTCGTGGACCCAGTCGACGGCGAGGCCTACCTGTACTCGCAGTTCGAGGTTCCAGACTCTCGCCGCATGTTCACCGTATTTGAGCAGCCAGACCTCAAGGCGACCTTCCAGTTCACCGTGACCGCCCCCAAGTACTGGGAGGTTGTGTCCAACCAGCCCACGCCGGAGCCTGTAGCGGCAGGCGAGGACAGCGCAACGTGGACTTTCGAACCCACCCCACGCATCTCGTCGTATATCACCGCCCTTGTTGCTGGACCGTACGACGTCAAGCGCTCCGAACTGACCTCGTCCGACGGACGAGTCATCCCACTGGGCGTGTTCTGCCGTAAGTCACTCGCCGAGTACATGGACGAGGACTACATCTTTGAGAAGACCCGCCAGGGCTTCGAGTTCTTCGAGGCGCAGTTCGACTACCCGTACCCGTTCGACAAGTACGACCAGTTGTTCGTGCCTGAGTACAACGCGGGCGCAATGGAGAATGCCGGCGCAGTCACCTTCACCGAGACCTACGTGTTCCGCTCCAAGGTCACCGACGCCATCAAGGAGCGCCGCGTCGTCACCATCCTGCATGAGCTCGCGCACATGTGGTTCGGTGACCTCGTCACCATGAAGTGGTGGAACGACCTGTGGCTAAACGAGTCGTTTGCTGAGTGGGCATCAACCCTCGCCACCGCCGAGGCAACGGAGTGGAAGGAAGCTTGGACCACATTCAACGCCATGGAAAAGACCTGGGCATACCGTCAGGACCAGCTCCCCTCGACCCACCCAATTGTTGCAACCATCAACGATCTTGAGGACGTGTACGTCAACTTCGACGGCATCACCTACGCAAAGGGCGGATCGGTCCTCAAGCAGCTCGTGGCCTGGGTTGGCCTTGAGCAGTTCATGAAGGGTGTGTCCGCGTACTTCAAGAAGCACGCGCACGGCAACACCGAGCTCAAGGACCTGATGGCCGAGCTCGAGATCACCTCTGGCCGAGAGCTGTCGTCGTGGACCAAGCTGTGGCTCGAGACCGCCGGCGTGAACACGCTGCGCCCAACTATCGAGGTTGACGCAGACGGCGTAATTACCGCGTTCGGCGTCGAACAGTCGGCAACCGAGGAATACCCAACGATCCGCCCTCACCGTATGGCAATCGGCTTCTACAACTTCGACGACGAGGGCGCTCTCGTACGCACCAAGCGCGTCGAACTCGACGTGGACGGCGTACACACCGACGTTCCTGAGCTTGTGGGCATCGCCCGCCCTGCTCTCGTGCTCCTGAATGATGATGACCTTGCATACGCCAAGATCCGCCTCGACGAGGAATCCCTTGACGTCGCGCAGAGCTCACTCTCCGACATCAAGGACCCACTGGCACGCTCCCTCGTGTGGGCTGCAATCTGGGACGCTACTCGGGACGCAGAACTCCCAGCGTCCGACTACGTAGCGCTTGTGCTCAACCACATCGCACCGGAGACAGAGTCCACCACCCTGCGCACCACTTTGGGCCAGCTGGTCCAGTCCGCGCACTACTATGTAGCGCCTGAGCGCCGCGAGTCCGCAACCCAGCTCGTGGGTGAGGGCCTGTGGCAGTTGGCTCAGAATGCAGAGCCAGCAAGTGACGCACAGTTCCAGTTTGTG
>NZ_HE978643.1:348022-379252 GCF_000312125.1 Timonella senegalensis JC301 | reverse complement strand
GAGCCAGCAAGTGACGCACAGTTCCAGTTTGTGAAGTTCTTTGCCACGACCCCATCTACGGACGAGCACGCTGAGGTTCTGGCCGGCTTGCTCGACGGCTCGGTAGCCCTAGAGGGCCTCGTCATCGACACCGACCTGCGCTGGGAACTCCTGCAGGGCCTCGTGCTCCTCGGCAAGGCCGGAGAGACCGAGATCGCTGCTGCGCTCGAGGCTGACAATACCGCCTCCGGTCAGCAGGCCGCCGCGAACGCACGCGCAACCGTGCCAACGGCCGAGGCCAAGCGCGCGGCATTTGACTCGCTCGTGGCCCGCGACGATGCACCAAACGCGATCGTGCGCGCAGTGGGAGTCGGCGTAAACCACGTCAACGACGCCTCACTGCTCTCCCCACTGGTTGAGCCATACTTTGAGTCCCTCAACCGCCTGTGGAAGGAACGCTCCTACCACATGGCCTCGCAGATCATCACCGGTCTGTACCCATCACCACTGGCCAACGAGGAACTGCGTGCGGCAAGCCAGCAGTGGCTCGACACCAACCCGGATGCAGCCCCAGCGCTTCGCCGCGTCATCGTTGAGTGCCTCGCAGGTGTGGAGCGCGCAATCAAGGTTGCCGCTGCGGATATCTGAGAATGAGGTTTTCGCTGTTGGTTCTCCGGTGAGTTTCACCGCCTGATCTGCCACGCAACGCCTGGAAGGGCCGGCGCCGATTCACTTCGGAGCCGGCCCTTCGCGTTACCCTTAAATCATGCTCGCACCCAAGTACAGCTTTGACCCGGAAACCCTCCGTGAAGTCGCGGAAGACCAGGATCTTGCTCGCGCATATGCAGATGATCTCCTTGCAAGCTACCGGGCGCGGGCGCTGTCCCCCGAGTTGCAGCGGAAGATGGGGCCGGAACTCATCCAGTGGCTACGCATTTCAGGGCAGTACTCGCGCGCCGAGGAGGTCGCTCGCACCGGACTCACCAAGGCCGGCGGTGCAGAGATACTTGAGCAGTTGGCAGACCCCAACGCACCGGTCGTGGTCCGCGCGGACATGACTCTTGTCGCCACACGACTCGCCACTGCGCTCCTGTGGAACGCGGAGTCAGATGCCACCAAGATCTCCCAGGCTGCCGACCTGCTGGACGCCTGTGAGTTCTCGCTGAACTCCGCGATCTACGCAGACAAGGCCGCCGACGAGGACAACATCACGCGGCTCGGGTTCGTCCTGCAGCACCGCGCAAAGCTGAGGCTTGAAATGGACGACCGTATTCTCGCCCTCAGAGACGCCAACCTTGCGCTGACTCTGCGCACCAACCAGCACGCGCCAGACGATCTGATCGCGTCGAGCCAGTTCTCGGTTGACGCCATTTTGAACCTCATCGAACGTGACATCGAGGAGCAAGTCAACGCTGCAGGGGCCTCGATCGCTACCGAGACGTTTGCGGCTGGCGATCGCTCAGGGTTTGGGGCAGTCTCCGGAACCAACAGGATCGGCCCGTGGCTGTTCTGGCACAAGGGCGGACGGCTCAAATCCGCTGGCCACTACGTCAACGACCAACTCACGGGCCCGTGGGTCTGGTTCCGGGAGCAGGGCGGGCTCCTGCAGGAGGGGTCGTTCGTGGACAACCTCCAAGAAGGCCTCTGGATCCGGTACCGTGCCAACGGCCATTACCTCGACCGCGGCGAGTTCTCGGCCGGGCAAAAGACGGGGGCGTGGCAGTACTTCAACGAGGACGGATCGCTCCGTTCCTCCCAGACCCACAAGCTGAAGCTGAAGGCTCGGCTGAGCAAGCTTTTCTAGTTCGCGAACCGCGCTTCTCGCAGTGCCGCAACATGCGCGAGCACGTTGCGCAGCCGCGCGTTCTCTACCACGTTTTCGACGCGCACCTCACCGCCTGCGGAGTCCCGCAGCTTGATGCGGTAGTGCGGATAGCCGGGTGCACCCGCGATGCTCGCTGGCCGTGTCTCCCCCACTCCGTCCGCAAGCTGGATCGTGAGCCAGGGGGTAAGTTCCCCACTGAGGGAGGCATACAGCGAGTCGGCAAGTTCCCTGTCGCTTGAGGTCGGGTCCGCGAGCCCCTCACTGACCAGCCTTGATACAAGGCTCGCACGCCTGGTTCGAACATCTGGAAGCGACTCCCTCCGCTTGCCCATCACGTTCTTAACAAACTGGTGGGAGAGCTCCACGTCTTCTCCCGAGAGCATTCCAGGGATCGGAACGTCCCCAAGCGTGCGCAGGGTTGAGCCCGTAACGGTCGTGTGCCACAGTTCTCGTGGCCCGGTGTCGAACGGGTCAACCGCATCGATGATCGGCATGCCATACGCGTCGATTTCCTCGCGCATCCAAGGCTCGAGCCCCAGTGCGTCGAACGCAATCTCAATCCCATAGAGGTGTCCGGCGGTAGCGAGTGCTGCCAGCAGCGGCGTGTGGTCCATTGTCACGTCGACCGCACGCTTGCGTCCGATCGGGCCACACAACCATTTCTGGGTGAACAGGAGGTCTCCCTGGGTAAGAACCACGCGGGCGCAGGTTCCACGCACCGAGTCCACAAGGGCCTTGAGGTGCGCGACCTGCCGCCGCTGCTCGAGCAGCGGCATGAAAGCCACGTGGGTGGTTCCCACATCTGCGGCAAGTTCGATCCAGTTCTCGACCTTGGCCTTGTTCACCACCGCGTTGCCGAGGCTCGCGGCGTCGTATCCGCCGTGACGGCACCCCAACGGAATGCGTCGAACCAGTCCGATCGGGCGCCCACTGCTGCTCGAGCCGCCGCGAGTGTCGCCTGCTGCGCCATCACGCATCCGTGCGTGCGCAGCCGAGAGCTGTTCATGTGCAATCCACTGCAACCACGACGCGAACTCGATCTCGCCCGAGGAATCCTGCTCACTACCGGTGAGGCCGAGCCACCAACTCGAGAACTTCACCAAGTCCGCGCCGCGGCTAGCCTTGAACGCCCTGAACTGCGTTTCGCGCGCGTAGCTGCGCTCCGCCCCGAAGATGACGCGCAGCGCAGATTCTTTGGCACGCCAGACGGCCCTGCGCTCAATCACACTTCCCTGGGCGTTCCTGCCTTCTAGCGGTTCCTTTGCCCATTCGATGAGGGACCGATCCGCCGAAGTAACGTACCCGATCTCCGGGATGTCCTCCACCCGGATATTAACCGGGTCAAGGTACCGGACTGTTGCCGGAAAGTTGGGGTCAAAATTCACCGCGGCGTGCCCAGGCATCGGGTCAAGTGACGACAGCGGTCCTGCTGGGGAAAGTGCCGAGATCTCGAGGTAGTCCACGCCGCACGCCCGGGCCAGCACGTATCCGATGTCACCGATATCGGTGTACTCGCCTATCCCCCACGACTGAGCAGAGGTGACCGAGTGCGGGTGGTAGGCCACACCGAGTCCCGGTCGAACCGTTGGCGTGCTGGATGGAGTAACGATTACGGTCGAGCGAGATTGGTCGCCGTTGCTACGCGCGCGCAGCACGTAAAACCCGGGTTCGAGTCCACCGGGGACATCAAGTTCGTAGCGTGTGAGGGTTCGGGTGTCCACAAATCGTGCATCGCGGCGCGCAGGATCGATGGTGAGGCTTGTGAGCCACCGTCCAGTAAGGTCCTCGAGCCAGACCTCGGGCTGCTCATTCTCGGCAACGATGACCCACGTCTCGAGCCCATCGGAACCGACCACGAGGACCTGCGGTAGCATGCGACGCCACTGCGCGTCAGCGAGCGCGCGCGTCTCAACTCGCACGGCTTCGGGCGTGTTTGCATGGACGCCGATCGCTTCGAGCGCTGCGATGAGGACGTCTTCGGGTACGTCTCGTGGTGTGCCGTGTTCGTTTGTGGTGGAGCGGATGCCGTAGGCGCTTGCCAGCGCCGCCACGCTGTATGACCGGCCGCTCCTCTGAGCTTGGTCCTTCACCCTTTTGATATTGCCAGACCTTTACTCGTATTTGGGCTCAGAGACACACACCCATCAGGGAGTTCACCCACATGGCCACGTAGGATATGAGACATGCATGTTGTCTCGCGCACCGCTTTCACCGACGTTCTTACCGACGATCCAGTTAAGTACCTTGGTAAGTCCCTGTCCGAGTGGGGTGACTGGCTGCTGGGCACGCCGCTTCGCGTCATCCTCATCGCTCTGTTCTCGGCAATCCTGCTGGCTATCGCCCGCAAACTCATCAAGTCGGTTGCGGAGCGGATTGCCTCAGGCGAGGCGGAGAACAGTTGGCTCAGTCAGAGCGAGGCAGGCAAAGCGATTCTCGCGGCGAACCCGCTGTCAACCGCCCGCCGCGCGCAGCGTGCCCGCACCATCGGTTCGGTCCTGCGCTCGACGATCTCGATCATCGTGGGTGCGATCGCGCTGCTCATGATTCTGACGGAGATCGGCGTCAACATTGCGCCGCTCCTCGCCTCAGTCTCGGTCTTGGGTGTGGCCGTCGGTTTCGGTGCGCAATCGCTCGTCAAGGACTTCCTGTCCGGTATCTTCCTCATCCTGGAGGACCAGTATGGGGTGGGTGACAAGGTAGCCATTGGCGATGTGAACGGGACCGTGGAGTCCGTGGCCTTGCGCGTAACCAAGGTTCGCGACGCGGACGGAACACTCTGGTACCTGCGCAACGGCGAGGTCCTCAAGGTTGGGAACAAGACTCACGGCTGGGCGGTCGCTGCCATCGAGGTACGAGTTCCGTACGACAGCGACGTCGAGCAGGTTCGCGAGGCGCTCGGTCGGGCAGCGGCACGAGTCAAGGCCGACGATCAGTTCGGCGACTCCATGCGCGGGGCACCTTCCGTCATTGGAATCGAGGCCATGTCCGCTGCACACATCTCGCTCAAGGTTCAAGCGAAGACCGAACCTGCGCTGCAGTGGGAGGTTGCGCGTGCTCTTCGGGCTGAGATCCGTAAGGAACTGAGCGCAATCTCGGTGGAACTCGCGGAGTAGTCAGTGGCCTGTTCGTGGTTGCCAGCGGGTCTGTTGGCTCCGCGGCTCTGCCTGAGGTTAAGCCTCGCGTAGTCGCCATACCGCGAGCGGAGTACCCACGGTAACGGGTTGGCCAAGCTCCGCCACGATGTCAAAGTCCGAGTCTTCTGCCTGAACTGCAACTACTGGGCAATGCAGCGCATAACCTGCCTGCTCCGCCACCGAGGGCTCCCAAGAAATCATGAGGTCGCCGCGCTCCACCGTATCGCCCTGCGACACGTGGAGTTCAAATCCATCACCGCGCAGTTCGACGGTGTCGATCCCGAGGTGAACGAGAACGTTGCGAGAGTCCCCCACGTCAATCGAGAACGCGTGCGGGAACACCGCCGCAACGACCCCGGACACCGGAGCGAAAACCTCGACGCGGCCGCTAGTCGAAGTGGGAATGAGCGCTATACCGGGCCCCACGATGTTGGAGGCGAATACCTCGTCCGGCACATACGACATCGCGGCCGCCATTGCAGTGAATGGGGCCGCGATGATCACAGGTTCGAGCGTCACAGTCAGAGCTTGTCCTGAAGTTCTGCTGCAAGCGAGTCTGCCTCAGGTCCAACGATGACCTGGATGATGCGTCCGGAACGCACGACGCCAAAGGCTCCTGCGGCCTTGAGGTCGGTCTCGTTGACGGACTCAGTGTCCTTGACCTCTACCCGCAGTCGCGTGATGCATGGCTCAAGCTCAACAACGTTTGAGCCGCCGCCCAGTGCGTCAAGGATCTCTTGTGCTTTGCTCATTGACATCTCCCTTTCTGTGCGCATGAAGGCTCTGCGGCCCAATGCACATCCGAATCAACCCCTGCGCCCACCCGAGCGTTTGAACAAGGCTCGTGGAGTGCGGCATTGACAGTTTCTTTCCTCCTTTAGGCTACCGCACCAAGGGTGGTGAGTGGGCTCAAGGGGCGAATTGTTCGAGGCGTCGCAGGAATAGTTCACTCAAATGTGTAATCCTTAGGCCACAGCGAGTAATCCGATGTATTTCCGGAGGCAAGGAAGCAATGGAAGACACCACGAACGTGCGCGCTACCGTAACCGGAATTGGTGTGTGTTCGGGGATCAAGGCCGGACGCGTCTATCACGTGACAGCTCCCATCGAGGAGCCTGCGCCCGGGCTTCGCCTGTCCCCACGCGAAGACTATGACAAGGCCGCCGCCCGCATTGCGCAGGCAAGCGATAAGGTGCAGGCCAACCTAGAGCAGGCAGCGCAGCGCGCAACCCTCGAATCCACTCGAGAGATGCTCGAAGCCACCGCAACCATGGCCGCAGACCCCACCCTGGTTGCAGACGCACAACGCCGCGTCCGGGAAGACCACCTCGTCCCCGAACGTGCAGTCTGGGAAGCCGCACACGAGGTGACAGAACAGTTCACCGCGCTCGGCGGGTACTTTGCGGAGCGCACCACTGACATCCGCGATATCCGCGACCGAATCATTGCGAGCCTCACGGGCCTGCTTGCGCCCGGACTCCCCGCAAGCGACGAACCCTACGTCCTCGTCGCCCCAGACCTCGCCCCCTCACTCGCCGCAACCCTCGACGAGAATCTCGTTCTCGCGATCGTTACGGACGGCGCCGGACCCACCTCCCACACAGCAATCATCGCGAACGCGAAGGGAATCCCCGCGGTTGTCGCCGCTCGCGGCGCAACCGAGTTACTTGCCCCGGGATCAATTGCACTGGTCAACGGGTCGTCGGGAATCGTCGTAAATAATCCAACGCCCGAGGAACTCGAGGCGGCACTCAAGCAGTCCGATGTGGTGCGCACGTTCTCGGGCGAAGGCGCGACCAAGGACGGACACCGCGTCCAGATCCTCGCGAACGTCGGAGACCCTGCGAGCGCCGCGGAGGCAGCTGCTGCAGGAGCCGAGGGTGTTGGCCTTTTCCGCACGGAGTTCTGCTTCCTCGACCGCGAAACCGCGCCCAGCGTGGAGGAACAGGTTGCGGAGTACTCGGCCGTGTTTGAGCACTTCCCAGACAAGAAGGTGGTGATCCGCACGCTCGACTCGGGTGCGGATAAGCCCCTGCCGTTCCTCACCTTTGATGATGAGGAGAACCCGGCACTTGGCGTGCGGGGCTACCGCACGGCTGAGCGCTCGCCCGAGCTGCTCGATCAGCAGCTGCAGGCGATCGCTACCGCAGCGCGCGCCAACGCATCAACAGACGTGTGGGTCATGGCACCAATGATTTCCACCGTGGACGAGACAAACGCGTTTGTTGCGTCCTGTGAGAAGCACAGCCTGAACACCTCGGGAGTCATGATCGAGGTGCCGAGCGCTGCGCTTCTGTCAGGGCACATCCTCGCCACAGCGAAGTTCGCATCTATCGGAACGAACGATCTCACGCAGTACGCCATGGCCGCCGACCGGCTCATGGGCGTGCTGGCTAACTTCTCCGACCCGTGGCAGCCCGCGGTGCTTCAACTCATCTCCGCCACCTGCCAGGGAGCGCTTCTGCACTCGCGGCCCGTGGGCGTCTGTGGAGAGGCCGCGGCCAACCCCGCGCTAGCACTGGTACTCGTCGGGCTGGGCGTCACGTCCCTGTCCATGAGCCCCCGCGCAATCCCCGAGGTAGCCACGGCGCTCGCCGCAGTTGACCTCGAAAAGTGCCGCGATCTCGCACGGATTGCCGTTGCCTGCCCCACCGCGGCAGATGCCCGACACGCGGTGCGCGACGCCCTCCCGGAGTTGACCGCACTTGGGTTGTGATTGACCTTACCGAGGTGACGTCCCGCTCCGGCATGTTCCCGTGACATAGTTGAGTTGTGACTGACTCTTCAACCCCTTCGAACGGCGAGCTCGAGAACCTCTACGAGGCAATGGGCGGCAAGGCCGGTTTGGAAAAGCTCGTGCACGTCTTCTACGAGGGCGTGGCCACTGATCCTCTCCTCAAGGAGATGTACCCCGAGGAAGACCTGGGTCCGGCGGAACGCCGGCTGTCCATGTTCCTCGAGCAGTACTGGGGCGGCCCCAAGACTTACTCGGAAGAGCGCGGCCACCCACGCCTGCGCATGCGCCACGCGCCATACAAGGTCAACCCCGAGGCGCGGGACGCTTGGCTCAAGCACATGCGCACCGGCGTCGACGCCATGGGCCTTGCACCCATGTACGAATCACTCCTGTGGGACTATCTTGAGCGTGCGGCGTACTCTATGGTCAACACGCTGGACGACTAGACCGCAGAAGCGCCTGCACTGTTACCCGTACCGCCATCGCACGAAGGAGCCCCGCCGCAATGACCGAATCACATGACTTCATCAAGTCGTATAGCCCGGACATTGAGCTGATCGAGCAGGACCCGCTCGCTCACCTTCTTCGGGTACTCGACCTCGAGTACCACGGTGACGTAACAGGCGAGGACATCTACTCGGGCGAGTCCATGCACCAGCCGAGCGGTCGCGTGTACGGGGGCCAAGTGCTCGCACAGGCGATCATGGGTATGGGGCGTACCGTTGACCCGGAGCGTAATCCCCACTCGCTCCACGCATACTTCCTGCGCGCCGGCGATATCCACCAGCCGATCGACTTTGCTGTCGAGCGTTTGCGAGATGGCCGTTCCTTCAGTGCACGGCGAGCGCACGCCTACCAGAGCGGTAAGGCGATCCTGTCCGGAATCATCTCGTTCCAGGAGGAGCAAGAGGGCCACGAACTTCAGGCACCGATGCCGGACGTAGAGGCCCCCGAGAACCTGCCTTCCACGGACGACACCTTGGGCTCGATCGATCACCCCGTCGCCGCGTTCTGGACCCGGCAAAGCGCGTTCGAGATCAGGCACGTCGACCCTGCGCTCTATCTCACGCCAGGGCCCCAACACACGACCCACCAGGCCGTGTGGATGCGTGCACGCGGCAAGGTAAACGCGGACCAACTCACCCACCGGGCACTACTTACCTACGCGTGCGACCAGATCATGCTCGAGCCCGTCCTCCGCGGCATCGGTGCGTCCTGGATCTCCCCCAAGCTGTCCGTGACAAGCCTCGACCACGCAATGTGGTGGCACCGTGACGTCTACGTCGATGAGTGGTTCCTGTTCGTCCAGGACTCCCCCTCTGCCCAGGGCGGACGCGGCTTGGGCACCGCGCGGGTGTACCAGGGTGACGGAACGCTCGTGGCTACCACTGCACAAGAAGGCATGATCCGCCTTCCCAAGTAGGCCGCGCCGCGTGCGCCGTAGCCACTAGCGCCGGCGCTTGAACCGAATCGGTTCCTCCACGAACTGCTGCCACGTTGCGCGTTCGTCATCGGTAATCTTCCGTGGCCGCCCCGTGCTGCCATCCACGATGACGAGGGTTGTTGAGGCGTTTGCGTACACAACGGGATCGAGCTGTTGGGGCTCTTGTGGTTGTTGGGCCGGCACGGCATCGCGCACCACGTAGTTGACCTCTACCGACGCGCCTCCGATCTTGGAGAGCCAGATCTCGACGATGACCGGTGCCTTGCGATAGTTCAGCGGCTGCAGGTACTCAATCTCCTGGTGCGCCACAAACATCGCAGAATCGGACCCTGGGCTGGCCTCGAGGACCCCGTTGCTGTACCCCGGCTCATCCGTAGTCCAGAAGGCGTCGATACGCGCAATCTCGAGGAGTCGCAGCATGTTGACGTTGTTGACGTGCCCGTAGGCGTCCATGTCGGACCAGCGCAAGGTCACAGGAATCTCAATTCGCATGGGTCATACGCTAGCAAGGCCGGATCGCGCCGCCACCGGGAACACGCTGACGCCACGCCACGCCGGGGCGCAAGCACTCCCCATGGGTCACGCCGGGTTGTCATCCCCATGGGGCGCCGGAAACTAGATTGATCTGCCTCGATTGCTCAGCTCGATCTGCCTTGAGCAACACCCTAGTTCAACATGCTGATCCGGCTAGCGGGCCGCAATCAAGGCTGCGCTCAGGCATCCCTCCAGCTGTGCTCGTGCTGCCTTCACAGGTGAAATGACGAAGCGGTCAGCGACCTCACCCACGTGCCCCGTGAGTGAGTCGTAGGTACGCCGGGCTGCTCGCCGCGCGTGTAGGAGGGACAATATCCGAGCAAGCAAGCCAAGCACAATACCTCCGACGAGTCCCACAAACGTCAGGACAGTGGGCACGGGGAAGCCCATCAGAGAGGGCGACGCGGGTACATCAAGTTGAAGGTATGCGGCTCCCGCGAGGAAGCCCAGCCACAGCAGACCTACCGCAAGGACCACGAGAAGGAACTTGTGGACGAAGCCCACAACATTCCACCAAGTTGGCCTTGTCAGCCGAATGCTCGGCGAGTTGGCGATCGCGGAGTCCAACTGATCGGCGAGGTTGACCTCCCCAATCTCTTGGCGCACCCCCATCTGCCAGTCAATCGGACCGGTGGACGTCTGGCTGGCAACGAAGTTGCGGACCGCTGTCTTTGCTTTGGCCTCCAATCCGCTGTCCTGCCTCGTCATAGAACTTCTAGCCGTTGCGGGGCGGATGAGGTCCGCCGAGTTTGTACCTGCTCCCAGCGGCGCACCCGCCGCATTCTTGGTGCGCCTCGGGCTGAGCCAGCCCTCGGCCAGGCCGAGAGTGCGCAACGGATCCTTGCGGAACTTGGCAATCCAGGCGGTGGGCGGCCAGCCTGTTGCAATGTGTGAGCGACGCAGAGACGACTGGTAGACAGCTTCCGTGATGGCGTCCACGCCGGCCGCGTGCGCGAGTGAATGCGTCAGCTCTTCCACGGCCGAGTCCGCCAGTCTGCCCGACGCTTTGCCGCCGCACTCGTCGGCGATGCGGGTCGCAGCAGCCTTGAGGTCTGCCACGAGCGATGCGCTTTGCGCGGCTCTGCGCGCCGCAGCGATGGATAGAAGTGAACTCAGCTCTGAGATGCCCTCACCTGTCTTGGTTGAGACTGCGAGGGTGGTGGCTCCAGTGATGCCGTCCTTGGCGAGGAGGCGCCGGATGTCGCTGAGACACTGCTCGCGTTCCGCCGGGGTGAGCCTGTCCACCTGGTTGAGCACGACAACCATGTTGGTGTGGTTGGAGAACTTCTTCAGGTACTCGTTGTGCATGACCGCGTCGGCATACTTCTGCGGGTCGGTGACCCACACCAGCAGGTCAGCTCGTTCCGTCAGGTGGTCGGCACGCACCCTGTGCTCTGCAACGATCGAGTCAAAGTCGGGAAGATCCACCACGATGAGACCCGATTCCATGGGCTTGCGCTGCTGCTTGGTGGGTATTTGGGCGCCATGAACGTGGGTCTCAGACTGTCCCTTGCGGAAGAGCAACCGCTTGGCCGACGCCTCTGCCGGTTCGTCGTGTTCTGACCGGTAGTGGCGCCCTGGAATCTCGAGCCAGTCAAGCAGCCGTGCAGCGGACTCGCGTCCCTCCGCGGTGGAGTCCCACACCACGGCGAGTGCCTGCGAGGTCGTGGGGCGCTTGACCGAGGCGGTTGCAACCTGGGCTCCAGCGATCGCATTGATCAAGGAACTCTTGCCGGCTCCCGTGGGTCCAGCCAGGGCAACAATCGTGTGGTCAAGGGACTGTTCGAGCCGGCCTCGCGCGATAGCTAGCCATTTCTCGCTAGCGGAGACGGTCTCCGGCGTGAGCCAAGAACGTCCTAGGTCGAGTGCCTCGTGCAAGGCCTCGAGCCGCAACTTGACGTCTTGGTTGCGGCGCCTAAACTCGCGGCTCTCATACGTGCGGACACTCATCGAGTCGAGTCCTTTCGGGAGGAACCAAAGCGCCACCAACTCCTCTTTGCAGGCTTGGCTTGCGCCGCGCCCAACGAGTCATCGCTACTGGCTGAGAGCTGCTCGCTCCACTCCGTGTTCGCAGGTGGCAGGTGGATGCCGCCCTCGTAGTTCACTGCCTGGGTGGCGCCGCCAAAGCCGACTTGTGTGTGTGCACCTGAGTGCACTGGGCCGTGAGCACTGGAACCCGAATCAGCATGCGCTCCTCCCCCAGCGCGCTTCGAACTCTCGCTGGCTGCGCCAAGTTCACGGGAAGAGGCCCGCAGGGACGCACCTAGGTCCTTCGATACAGACGCAGCGTCCAACCGGTCGAGAAAGCGTGCTCGCTCCTTTTCCATAACTCGGGCCACTCGCTCATCAAGGTCCTTGCGGGCCTCGTTGGCGAGCCCACGGACCGCGTCTTCTCCAAAGACGCCCTCAAGCACGCGCTGTGCGGCAAGCGCTGTGCCGCCGGCGATTCCGGCCTCGGCGCCTGTGATGCCGCTCGTTGATGCAAACACGACCACCATGAGAGTGAGCCCCAGTCCATTAGTGCCCAACGCAAGGGCGCGGGCCTTTGTGCGCTTCTCAGCCCCCTGGTCCGAGACCATGGATAGGATCGTGGACTGCCAGTCGCGGATCTCAGCGGCTAGGTCCTGGGACAGCCCAGATGAGGCTCGCATGAGCGACGCGTCGTCGAGCAGGTCAGCCCCAGCTTCGTTGGAACGCCACGCCATGAACGACTGCTCAGCTGCGAGGTCGCATTGCTCAAGGACGACAGCATGCAGCGACTCCCCTACAGCGCGCTGGGCGGCTGGCGCCGCCTGTTTGCCGCGCAGGTATCCGGTGACCTTGTCCCTGAACTTGGAGATGCCCCGCTCTATGGACCGCATGAACTCGCCCGTGCCGATGTAGTCCTGCCACCTCGCGAGAACCTCGCCGCGCAGCATCGAGCCGTCCTCGGTCGCGGCCGAAACCGCATTGCGGGCACGGGCGTACGCGTCCTCCACAGGACGACGCAGGGTCGCGTCCATTCGTTCTTGAGACTCCGCCTTGACGGCGAGGTCTTCGAGAGTGCGGGAAAGTGATGCGATTGCGCCATTTCGGGTGGCCGCGATGACGTGATCCCTCTGGCCGCCCTCCTGCATGAGGTCACGCAACCAAGCGCGCACGTGCTCAACCGAAGCAGCGGGGATCAAGCCGTCGACCAGTTCTTGCTCCTCAACAACGAACAGCGGCGCGCTGCTCAACCCATGCGAGTCAAGCATCGAACGCAGGTGTGACACGACCGCGAATGCATCGGGGTCGACTCGATCCACCACGATTGCGAGTTGAGTCTGGCGCGCTGCTGCGTCCGCCAGCGCACCCCATGGAACCGCGTCGGCGTATCGAGCGGCTGTCGTCACAAAGATCCACAGGTCTGCAGCGGCGAGGAGTTGGACCGCGAGTGCGCGGTTCTCGTCAACGATCGAATCAACATCCGGGGAGTCGATGAGCGCGAGCCCTTGCGGCAGGACGTCGCTGGACACGAGTCGCAGTTCGTACGGCTGGTGTCCGGTGCTCTGGCGGCTCGCCGCTCTGGGAGCCGCAGGTAGTGGCTCGTGCGGGTCGGCCCTGCCCGGCACCTCGAGCGCACCGCCTGGGGAACCCTGGTCAGTAAATAGGCCGCTCGTGACCGGGCCGACTGTGGCAGGCTCACCGTGGACCTTCTCACCAGGTGCCCGATCCTCGAGTTCGCGGCTAAGCCCTGGCAGGATGCGTGCGCTCACGAACCACTGGGCATCGTTAGGGTTGTGCACCAGAACGGGGCTGCGGGTTGTGGGGCGAAGTGCGCCCGGAAGCGTGACCCTCTGCCCCAGGACCGAGTTGATGAGCGTCGACTTCCCTGCACCCGTGGACCCTCCCACAACCGCAACGAGTGGCGCGGTGGCGTTCTCAACCCGGGGCAGGATGTAATCAGCAATCTGGTTCAACGCCCCCGAGCGTTCGGCCTCCGCTGCCTGCGCATCGAGCGTCCTCAGCGGGAACGAGGCCCGTGACAGGAGTTCCGCGGTGTCCTTGACCGCTCGCGTGAGCCGGTCGTCCGAGAGTGTGTGCGAGTGTGCGGACACACGCACTGGTTGCGCGCTCTCTGGGTTACTACCTGCGTCAGGTGCTGGGGAGGTCATATGTGCATTGTCTGTGTTCAACGTCCTTTTGGCGCGATGAATCGCCTGTAGAGCCCCAATATTACCCATGTGTTTATTAACGACGAGAGGGCTGGTTCAGGCTGTGACAGCCTGAACCAGCCCTCTCGGGTGTGCGACGAGCTTAGTCGCGGGTGAGCTTGCGGTGCGTCACGCGGTGCGGACGAGCAGCATCTGCGCCGAGGCGATCGATCTTGTTTGCCTCGTAGGAGTCGAAGTTACCTTCGAACCAGTACCAGTTCGATGGGTTCTCTTCGGTGCCTTCGTAGGCAAGGATGTGGGTTGCCACTCGGTCGAGGAACCAACGGTCGTGGGAGACGACCACTGCACAACCTGGGAACTCAAGGAGTGCGTTTTCTAGCGAGCCCAAGGTTTCCACGTCGAGGTCGTTAGTTGGCTCGTCGAGGAGGAGAAGGTTTCCACCCTGCTTGAGCGTAAGCGCCAGGTTGAGGCGGTTGCGCTCTCCACCAGAAAGGACGCCGGCAGGCTTCTGCTGGTCCGGGCCCTTGAATCCGAAGGCTGCAACGTAGGCACGGGAAGGCATTTCAACCTGTCCGACCTTGATGTAGTCGAGCCCGTCGGAAACTACCTCGAACAGCGTCTTGTTCGGGTCGATTCCGCCACGCGACTGGTCAACGTATGAGATCTTGACGGTTTCGCCGACCTTGAGGTCACCGCCGTCCAGTGGTTCAAGTCCAACGATCGTTTTGAAGAGGGTCGTCTTACCCACACCGTTCGGTCCAATGACGCCGACAATGCCGTTGCGTGGGAGGGTGAAGGACAGGCCGTCGATGAGCACGCGCTCGCCGAAGCCCTTCTTCAGGTCCTTGGCCTCGATAACGACGTTTCCAAGACGTGGCCCTGGTGGAATCTGGATCTCTTCGAAGTCCAGCTTGCGGGTACGCTCCGCCTCGGCTGCCATCTCTTCGTATCGTGCGAGACGTGCCTTGGACTTGGTCTGGCGCCCCTTAGCGTTCTGGCGGACCCAGTCGAGTTCCTCGGCGAGGCGCTTTGCTAGCTTGGCGTCCTTCTTGCCTTGAACCTCAAGACGCTCGCGCTTCTTTTCGAGGTAGGTGGAGTAGTTGCCCTCGTATGGGTAGAGGCGACCGCGGTCGACCTCACAGATCCACTCGGCAACGTGGTCGAGGAAGTAACGGTCGTGGGTAACAGCAAGAATTGCACCCGGGTAGGTGGCAAGGTGCTGCTCGAGCCAGAGAACAGACTCGGCGTCGAGGTGGTTAGTGGGCTCGTCGAGGAGCAGGAGGTCTGGCTTCTCAAGCAGGAGCTTGCACAGTGCAACGCGGCGGCGTTCACCACCGGAAAGGACGGAGACATCAGCGTCGGCTGGAGGACAGCGGAGTGCGTCCATTGCCTGCTCAAGCTGGCTGTCGAGGTCCCAGGCGTTGGCGTGGTCAAGGGCTTCCTGGAGTTCGCCCATCTCCGCGAGGAGCTTGTCGAAGTCCGCGTCTGGCTCGCCCATAAGGGTGGAGATCTCGTTGAAGCGGTCAAGCTTCCCCTTGATCTCAGAGACGGACTCTTCGATGTTCCCGAGAACCGTCTTTTCCTCGTTCAGCGGAGGTTCCTGCAGAAGGATTCCGACGGTGTATCCGGGGGCGAGTCGCGCCTCACCGTTCGATGGCTGCTCGAGGCCCGCCATGATCTTCAGGATCGTTGACTTACCGGCTCCGTTAGGACCGACAACACCGATCTTTGCGCCAGGAAGGAAGTTCAGGGAGACATCGTCAAGGATGACCTTGTCGCCGTGCGCCTTCCGCGCCTTGTACATGCTGTAAATGAACTCAGCCACTAGTTCTTCGTCCGCCTCAGGTATGAAAGCAATCGAGCATTCGCTCGGATGACATGCGTTGGTCTTCTCGCCGTGGACATCCCTACTTCTCGGATGCCACGGCGAGAGCCCAACTCTCTATACTCAACACACCAGATTACGCGGTCAAGACCTCTTTGTGCTCGTTCGTTTCGGACATTGTGAGCGACTCGTCTACATCTCCTTCATCCGTTACTCCCGAGAAGTGAGCGAATGCGTCGTTGACCTGATCCTCCACACCGTTGCTGTCGGACCCACTTGGCACAAACTCCCCGCTGTCCTTAGCCACCATTGAGTCAACTGCTGCGCTGAGTTCGTTCCGCTGGCTGACCGAGTTTGCAGGTGGTGCAGGCCAACTTGCGGCGGCGTTTGCCGCACTGTTTGGAGAACTGGCGGCGGCGTTCGGGTTGAGTGACCGGAACTTGGATACCCCACGCAGGAGGTTTGGCCCGACTGCCTGCGCCTCGATGACAAGAGACTCCCGTTCGATGCCCTCGGAACTGGTCCAGCGTTGGGTGTCCAGATTCCCGTGCACGATGACTGCGTCGCCCTTTTTCAGGGAGGTGCGAATGTTGGTCGCAAGTGTGCGCCAGGCCTTCACGGTGAACCACGTGGTCTCACCGTCAACCCATGCGCCTGTGTTGCGGTTGAAGTAGCTGCGGGTGGTTGCGAGCCGGAAGCTAACAAAGTCCGGAGCCTCGCCCTCGGCCATGAAAAACCGAGGTTCCGAGCCGATGCGGCCCATGACTGTCACGTTGGCGTCGTACGACATATTTCTCCTTGGGTAGTGCGGAATGATGAAGCAAGCACTTCCTAGAGAAACGACAATGCGCACGCCCCGCTGGATGGGGCGTGCGCATTGCCTAAAAACAGTGGACCGTGGCAGCACTTAGGTGCCGGTGGAAAACCGGCCCATGCTATTTCTTGCCTTCAGCAGCTGACAGGCTTACTTGTGGGTGATCCACCTCAGCCGGGCTGGCGGTTGCGTGACGGCCAGTTCCAACAGGGTCTCGTTCTCCCTCAGGTTCATCCGAGCCACCACTGGCGTTTAGCACCCCGAATGTCAGGGCAGAGATCTTTCGGTGGTCATCCAGAATTGGTCGAATGGGTTCGATAAGGACCTCAGACACCACGCCGGCATACGCGTCCGCGACACTCTGCCGGAACTCGTGCGCACGTTCCCTGCCTTCACTCCTGAGTTTGGAGGCGAACTGCCGATCCGCGAACCACGCACCTGCGGCGAGCACGAGAGCCACGAGCAACAGCCCCGCTCCCACTGCTTGGGTGAGCACGATCCCCGCCAACCCCAGTAGCGCGAGCACACCAACGACGCCGGCGAGCGCAACGAGAATCCACGTCCACGTGCGAGAGACGCCCTCGGGGGCTCCCCACGGAACATCGACCTCAGAAGAGACCTGAGCCAATCGGGTGGCCAGTTCCTCTGAACTGCCCGCACGTTGGCTGACTTCGTGTGCGAAGGGCTTACGCATATTGAGCGTGACTCGCTCGATCCAGCGACCCCTCAGTCCGTTGAGAGAGGCAAGTGAAGGCGCCGCCACGGATGGGACGGGCCTGCCCGTGCGGAGCGCTGTGTGCTCGGAAATCTCGTCAGCGAGCGCTGGGATACCAGCTGCAACGAGGTACCGTTCGGCTTCCCACTGCACGGTACCCTCAAGCTCAGTTGTGACGGACTGCGGAGTGTGGTGGGCAATTGCTCGTGCGAGTTTGGCCAGTTCATCCCGCAACCGTCGTGATGCCATAGTACGGCGGGACACCGCCTTGCGCAGGTCCTCACGGATTTCAGCGACGCCCTCACCCGTGCGCGCCGAAATGGCCCGAATTTCGACCGCCTCCAGTCCGTCCTGCGTGAGCAGGCGGGAAATATCGCTCGTGATTGTGCCGAGGCCGCCGGCGGGAAGCGTGTCGATCTGATTAAGCGCAACAATCATGGATGCCTCAGATCCAACGAGCGAGCGCAGGTAGCCCGCGTGAAGCGCCTCGTCGGCATACTTTTGCGGATCAACAATCCAGATCAAGACATCAACGAGTGGGAGGACCTTATCTACGATGGCCCGGTGGTGTTCAGCTACAGAATCGTGGTCCGGCAGGTCCAGAAGGATCATTCCGTGAAGTGCAGCTTGGTCCGCACCATCAAGGGCGGTGTCGCGTGAAATACGCCGGTCGGGATCCACCTCGAGCCAGTCAAGCAGTTCCGTTGCGTCCGAACTCCACGTGCAGGACGCAAGCCGTGCCGTGGTTGGTCGACGGACACCTACGTCAGCGAACTCGAGACCCGAGATCGCATTGAACGTCGAAGACTTGCCAGAACCGGTGCCACCAGCAAGAGCGACGATTGTGTGGTCAACTCCGAGGTCGAGGCGTCTCTCGATTGAGCCAAGCGACTCGTATCCCTGCTTGAGCAGTTCGATGGGCAGGTACGGCTTGCCAATCTCAAGTGCCGCGCGCAGTTGTGCCACCTGCGCGCGATATGCCTGTTCGTCCTGTGTACCCATTGGTTATCCCTCCACTGCTGGTTTAGCGCAGCGCCTTGAGTTCTGCCACGCGCACTCGGATGCGTGCAGACGCACCCTCTTCAAGATCCAATCGTGCGAGCGACTCATGAATGTGCTGGTACTCCGCCAAAATCAACTGGTCATACTCGTCTGCAAGGACAGCGGTTGACTCGGCGAGCACGTCCTCAATCTCGTTTCCAAGGAGTCTGCGCGCCAGGTCCGCTGCGGGGGCTACACCGAGTGCCGCGGCAATGGTGATGGCGTCAAGACTCTTTGAGTCGAGTGCCCGCGTTGCGGCGTCCACCTGCTTGGATGATGAGGTCTCGAGGAACTTGCTCACTAGTAGATGGTGCTGGTGAGCCCAGTCATCCACTGCCGAACGCACGTCCTCGCTGCGGTCTGGAAACTCCGAGAGCTCGACGAACTCGCCGCCGCGAACACCGGCAAGAGCGTCACTCACTCGCGTGCGCGCAGATGCGAGCACGTCCAGTGCGGCCTGCTCCGCGATGTCCTTAAATGATTCTTCTGCACGTGCAGCGGAATCCGCCCGGCGAGTACGAAGGAAAGGAGACCCCTTTGCATATCCGGAACGACCCACGATTTTGTCGTACCTTGACGAAGTTGCCAGTAGCGACCACTGGGCTGCACCGGCTCCCCCTAGAAGCGCCTTGTCCGCAAACGAGCTGCGAATATCAGTCACACACTCAACAAGAACTTCCTTGGCACGCGAGTTGATCAGGTCTTTGGCGCTAACCTGTTGATCAATGGCCTGCGCCAGCTCGTTGAGGCGAGGTGGAAGGGCTTCGAGCGAGCCCCTCAAGGTACGCACGATGACGGCGCGAGCTTGGTCTGCTCCTGACAGAGTTGTGAGCCAGTTGCGAACTGGCCGAACCGCTTCTTCAGGCAGGAGACCTTCATGTGGGCCGATGTCTTCAATGACGAAGAGCGGAGTCCGTTCCATGCCGTGCTCGCGCAATCTGGTCAGGAGGTCCATTCGAACGTCGGCCAGAGATGCTTTGGGGGCACGGTTGAGTATCATCGCGACAGACGTACCACGCTCCGTGGCGCTTGTCAGCGTCTTCCATGGGAGCGCATCGCCGTACCTGCGTGACGTGGTGACAAAGAGCCACAGGTCCGCACTCTCAAGCAACCGCCGGGCGGTTGCCCGGTTATCGTCGCGGACGGAGTCGAGGTCGGGGGCGTCGAGGATCGCGATTCCACGAGGAACTGCCTCATGCGTGACAATTTTGACGGCTTCGACGAGCGAAGACGCGCGCATCAACTCCTCGTCAAGAGGGTGGACCACTAGGACGGGCTCAACCGTTGTGGGACGCAGCAACCCTGCTGCACTCACATCTTCGCCCACGAGTGAGTTGGTGATCGTGGATTTTCCGGCGCCGGTAGAGCCCGCGACAACGATGATGCCGGGTGTGGAGAGCTCCGCAAGCCTTGGGATGAGGTGGTCTTCGAGTTGCGCAAGTAGAAGCGTGCGCTGCTCGGCCGCTTGAGCGGCTCCGTCAACTGAAATGGGGAACGCGAGGGACTCTACATCAGCCTGCAAATCCTTGACGATGTCGTAGACAGACGTCCCCAATGAAGGGCGTCCGCTGTGCAGGGCTGCCGGTCCCACGCGTTCTCCAGTCTTTGTACGTCTACTTGTGTTCAGTGTGCTTGTGCTGCGTGTGCCAGTCTTCAGGTTCACCCTCAGGGTCGAGGGGTTCTTCGCCGGCAAGGATGCGCGCTGCGGAACCGAAGGAATCGGCGTCAACGTCCTTTTCCTTGGTTTCCAGCCAAGCGTCGACTCCAAGTTTGGTGCCTTCGTGGGTGTGTTTTTCGGCGCTCATTTTGACCTCCTCATCAAACTTTCCTTTACCGCAATATTAGCCCCAGAATTAAGGCATTCAGGGACGTGACACCGGGGCGCCACGGATGAATACGCTGGCCTCACGGACGCAGAAGCGCAACAAACTGTTCGATGTCCGCGGCCATGTCCACGGTGGGGTCGATCAGCCACGCGTTCTGGAGCCCATCCGCTAGCGCGTGCATCGCCCTAGTTATCCACTCTGGGGTGAGATCCGAGCGCATCTCTCCCCGCTCTTGGGCCCCTCGATCACCTCTGTTGCCAGCTGGGTGACCATGTCCCTCCGTGCTACGAAGTAAGTGTGCGCGGGGTGATTGGGGTCCGCGGCCTCAACTGAAAGTAGCGAGTACAGATAGACCAACCCCGGCACCTTCGAGTTCTCCCGCATCACGGTAAGGAACTGGGTCATATAGTCGACTTCGGGAGCGCGCAGCCCGTCTTTGGCATCCCTCTCCTGGATGATCGCTACAAAGAGGTCTTCCTTGGATCCGAAGTAGTGCAGCAACCCTGTAGGGCTCAAGTTCGCGGCCTCGGCGATGTCCCGAATTGATGCATTACGGCAGCCCTGAGCAGCCACAACTTCCAGCGCAGTTTCAAGGATTTCCTGGCGCTTGGCCACGCCTTTTGCATACCCACCACCTCTTGTCATTCCCCCCATCGTAGTTGAGGCCACAACTACGGGGAGGCCAGCCCTTGCCACCGGGAAACTTTTCTGCCATTCTCGTTCCACATCCAAAACCGTACAGCGTTTGGTTTTGAGTTCGGTTCACTCGACGTCGAGTGAACCGCACCTATGTTCAATGAGGAACAGCCATATCACTTTCAACTCATCCCTCAGCGGCGGATGGCGAACAGCCATCCGCTTCAGGCACCGCTGCCTCAACGGAGTGGCTAGCAAACGTTCCAGGCGGCCCGGCAGTCAGCCCACCGGCAAACAAGAGGCTGCTCCCAAGCCTGCTTTTGTCCTCCCTCACACTGTTTGCAACTTACGGGGGCCTCGTTTCTATTCTGCTGCCCACCTAGGTTGCACTGATTGACGAGGCGAACAAGGTTGCAAACCTTGCGATCGTCACCACCACGTCCTTCATCTTCACTCTTTTCGCCCAGCCCATCGCCGGCGCGCTGAGCGACAGGACTCGCTCCAAGTTTGGCCGCCGAATCCCTGGATGCTCATGGGCGCGTTCGTGGGAGGCCTCTTCCTCCTTGGCATCAGGTCCCTCAAGGACACCCTGTTGGTCACCGTGTTCTGGATGGTCATCCAGGTTGCCCTGAACTTCCTGCAAGCGCCTCTGACAACCATCACGGCAGACCGCTTCCCGCGCTCCAAGCGTGGCACTGCGAGCGCGATGATGGGCCTCGGTATGCAGCTCGATATGACCGCTGGCGTTATGCTTGCGGGCGCTAAGGGAACCAAGGTGGGCCTGGGCTATAGCACCTTTGGTATCGCAGTCATCGCCACCGCCATCCTCTTTGCAATGCTCAAACACGACTGGTCCTCCAGAGAACCATCCGTGTCGCCATTCAAGTGGGGGCACTTCTTTAAGGGCTTCTGGGTCAACCCAAAGAAGCACCCTGACTTCGCGTGGGCGTTCGCGGCTCGCTTTGCGCTCATCCTCGGGTACTTCGTCGTCATGACCTACCAGCTCTACCTGCTGACCGACTACATCGGCATGTCGCTCGAGGCGGGGCAGAAGGCAGTCGTGACCCTTGCACTTGCGGGTTTCCTCCCCTCCATCATCGCGATCGTGGTCTCTGGTCTGTGGAGTGACAAAGTTGGGAAGCGCAAGATCTTCATTTACGTAGCGTCCGCGATAATGGTTGTTGGCCTGACGATGCCCATCATCATGCCGACCATGACTGGCATGATCACCATGGCCGTCATCAACGGTCTCGGCTTCGGCCTCTACATGTCCGTTGACGCCGCGCTCATGACCGAGGTTCTCCCCAGCGAGGGCACCGACGCCGGCAAGGACCTTGGTATTTTGAACGTAGCCACGAACATTCACCAGGCAATGAGTCCGGCGATTGCAGGCATGATCATCACTGCGTTTGGCTACGCGCCACTGTTCGTGTTCGCGATTATCTTTGTCATCATCGGCGCCATCGTTATCGCTCCAATCCGTAGCGTTCGCTAGCTCTCGTCTTAACCAAACCGATCGCTCGGTCGAACCAACTCGGCACCAACACGGCATCAACTGAAATTTCAAGGAATCAACATGGAACACACTGACTTCCCCACCCCAGACGGCATCGTCTCCGGAGCAGAGTCCACCTCGGAGTTCGTCACCGTTGACACTCACTCCGGGACAGTTCGCGGTCGCTGGCGTAACACCACAGGAGGACGTGGACTAGAAAAGTCAGCCGCGTTCCTAGGGATTCCCTTTGCACAGCCGCCAGTTGGCGATAACCGGTTCGACGCACCTGTTCCGGTTGCGCCATGGGAGGGTGTGCGCGACGCACTCGCCTTTGGCGCAACCGCACAGCGCGGCGCCCCCGGTGTCACGCTAATCCCCGAGCCCTCGATCGAGGGCGAGAGCACTCTCAACGTCAACGTGTTCACCCCTACTCCAACCCAGGCGGCGCCTGGCAATGGACTTCCCGTCCTGGTGTGGATCCACGGTGGTGGCTACTTCGCAGGTTCACCCGCGAGCCCTTGGTACGACGGCCGGAACTTCAACCGCGACTCCGTGGTGACTGTTACCCTGTCCTACCGTCTTGGCTTCGACGGCTTTGGCTGGATCGAAGATGCCCCATCAAATCGCGGTGTTCGGGACTGGCTCGCTGCACTCCAGTGGGTCCAGGACAACATTTCGCTGTTCGGAGGTGACCCCGGACAGGTGACCATTGCTGGCCAGTCCGCTGGCGGCGGTGCCGTACTTACTCTCCTCGGCATGGAGAAGGCTCAGCACCTCTTCCGCGGCGTCATTGCCATTTCGGGCGCACTTGCGGACACGCCGCTGGCAAAGGCTGAGGAGTTCAGCCGCAAGTACGCCGGGCTACTCGGCGTGGAGCCCACACGCGCTGGCCTGTCCACCAAGACCGAGGCCGAACACCTCGTGGTGCAGAAGGACGCCACCAAGATGGACCCGAGCAAGCTAACGGAGATCATAGAGGAAGGGCTCGGACTGGGCCCCTGCGTGGATGGCGACCTCATCATGCGTCCGACCATCGAGTCGCTGCGCATGGGAGTCGGCTCCGATAAGCAACTCGTCATCGGCTCTACGGACGACGAGTTCACGATGGCCATGGGGGACGCCGCTAAGATCCTACGGTGGGTTCCTCGCTCGATCCTCATGGGCAAGTTTGGGGTTCCTAAGCACGCTCGCAAGCAGTACCTCGCGGACAATGCGGATGTTGCCGCAAAGGGTAAGGCGAACCTTGCCGGGCGCATTCTTACAGATCTCATGTTCCGCAGGGCAGTGCTCAATATTGCGGACGCTCGCGGATCCGCACCAACCTGGATCTACCGCTTCTCTTGGCCGTCGGGAACCTTTGGCTTTGCCGAGCACTGCCTCGACGTTCCATTCTTCTTTGACTGCCTTGACGGCCCATCCATGGTTCCACTTGCAGGGGAAAACCCACCACAGCAGCTCGCGGATGAGCTACACGCCGACGCCGTCCGGTTTATCCAAGGGAACGAGCCCACCTGGCCTCGCTACACCCAGAGCGAGAAGACGGGCCGCGTGTACAACGTGCCGTCATACACCTTGCCAAATGCATACGCTTCGGTTGCATCCCTTCGATAGGTCGTACCTGTAGGTCGGACGTTGGAGTCCGAGCGCTACACGGACCGCAGCCCCATCTGCTTCACACCGCCGCGCACAAACGCTGTGGCGCGTCGCTCGGTTTCACCTGCACTGCCAAGCACGACAACTGCAAACACCACCGGCATCTGCCTTCCCCGCCCCTGCGACACCAAAGAAAGGACCTCCATGTGGAGACTTCCCCTACGGACGCCCAGTCCGGGCAAGCGACCCTCACCGATGAGATCACCTCCCCCCCCCGTCCCCGTAACCTTCTCATCTGGGGCGTTGCGGCGCTCGCCTTCCTCACCGCAATGGGAATCTCGTTTCTCTTGACCCTGCCCAATGCCTGGACCCAGCCGCTCGATGATGCGTGGCGCGGCGTCATGGGCAGCTCGCCGCAGGATTCGCTGCCGAACAGCCCGCTTGCCATGTTCTTCCAGCAGTTCGGCCAACCTCTGGGTTCCCTCTTCACCTTGATCATCATTCCCGTGGCCCTCATGATCTTTGGTCATTGGAGGTCGGGCCTGTTTGTCATAGCTGCCTCGTTTGCGGGTACCGGCCTGGTATCGCAGCTGGCCAAGAACCTGGTTGACCGCCCACGCCCAGCCGCCGACGAGGCAGCGGGCCTCTACGGGCCTCTGTTCACAGTGGACCACGGCTCATTCCGGTCAGGACACGCAGTGTCCATGGGTGTCTTAGTCGTGGTCATCATGGCTTTGATCCCGGCAGCTAAGGTGGGCATGCGGCGCATCTGGCTGGTCATCGGCTTTCTCCTTTGCGCAGGAATGATCTGGCAGCGCACGCTCATCAACGCACACTGGCTGTCTGACTCCATCACTGGCGTTATCGGTGGCGTCGGTGTCGGACTCATCATGTAGTGGGCGTTCTGGCCACTGCTCAAGAGGGACGAATCGTGCCCCTGGCGCATAGGTCGCACCGCAAAGTAGCCCCCTGCTCTGCGGCGATGGTGCTGGTACATGCGTGAATCGTCGTAAATAAAATGAACGACGATTCTGGGCCGCCTCCAGCGCGCCGCACCTTGGCACCATGGCGCTGGGTCCCGAGCCTACGGCTCGGGACCCAGCGCCATGTCTAGCCTGCGGAAATGCGGATGTCGCGGCGAGCGAAAAGCGGCCACCCCGCGACCACCAGGACGACCGTTCCGAGCGCGAGCCAGACGGGCTGCCACCATTCCATGCCCTCCATGAGCGGCGGGCCGTAGAGGTAAGGGCGGAACGGTGACCACCACCCGGCGCCTTCGTGACCGGCTGCGAGCAGGAGCGTGTAGCCAAAATATGTAGCGACGGCGATTGCAGTCGTGGACCACACAGCGCTGGAACTGCGGCCCGTGGCCGCCGCGACCAATAGCGTGAGCGCGCCAAAAAACCACCCCAGAAGCGTGAGCAGGAGGACTGCGTGGAACAAGTCGTTGAGCTGGATACTCTGCCCGGAAACTACAGTCCCCGCCCACGTGCCGAGAAATAGCGCGACCGACACAAACATAACGTACAGTGCCATGGCCGCCACCACGGTCCAGTACGTGCGTGCTCGGGAGATCGGCTGTGCGAGGAGGAGCGACATCCGCCGGAAGCGTTCCTCGCCCGCGATTCCGGACGACGCGGCAACCGCGGCGACAACGATGACGGCGGCGGGTGCGACTATCCCGAAGACCTCAAGGTGCATGAAGCCGGCTATGGTGGCGAGCGATCCGCCACCAAACATGTCGAGCATTGTCTGCGGGAACGATGCCGAGAAGTCGCCGATGGTTGAGCCCATCGCGCGGTACATGAACGGCATGCCGAACCCCATCACAACGGCCAAGATAAACACGACGTAGCCCACCAGAACCTGCTGTGCGGCAAGACGAAGCCCAAGCAAGGACGAGCCCTTGCCCGTGGGGGCGAGGATCTTGGCCAGGGCCGGCATCTCGCGCAGTCGAGAAACGAGGTTTGAGCCCGGGTCAAGCAGGCGCAGCTCCCGGGAGCGGAACACCGTGGTCCCGAGAATGAGGAGCACGAGCGCCCCGCCAAGCAGCAACGCGATGTCCTTGACGCTCACCCCGTTGACCAACGGCTGCGATCCATTGAACCAGTTCCAGGGCAACCACTCCGCGGATCCTTCGCGCCACATCGGGAGCAGGCTCGACCCGAGCCACCCCAGCACCATGACGCCGGAGGCAACGCCCTCGGCAACTCCCTTGCCGCCAATCGCCGCGCCGATCGAGAGCGCGAGTATGCCGTGGAAGATGGCAGCGCAGGTCAGGTGGAGTACGAGCGCGAACAGGTGGGCCTGCCCCACCTCGATCCCCATGACTCGCGGGGCAGCCTCGGCGATCGCCCACAGCAGCAGCCCACCACCGATGAGGAGCGTGACCAGGGCAGCAGCCCGGCTGAGCACGTAGGACACACGGGTCAGTGGGTTGGCAAGCGTGAGGGCGAGAGTCCGGTCGCTCTCTTCCCCGGCCACGGCCTGCGCCCCTATCGCGATGGCAACGCCTACGAAAGCGAGCGCGCCGATGGCGGCTAGCATCTCGTTGTACGCCATAAGCGCCGGGTCAGCGTGTGTTGGGATTCCCACCAGCGCGCGCAAGGCTTCCGGCAGAGAATCATAGATGGACAGGTCGAAACTTCCGTACACCGAGAGGCCAAGCACGAGCATGAGCGCGACCGAACCCGCGGTGATCAGCAGTCCCTTCCATCCCACCCCGAGCGCGCGACGGTAGACCGGAACGTTCATGACTCGTCCTGGTAGTACGTGAGGAAAATGTCCTCGAGGTCTGCCTCCTGGGTGTGGATGTCACGCAGGTGCACCAGGGAACTCACCGTGGAGAGAAGCTGTGACATGTCGCCGTCAAAGTTGAGTTCAAGCCGGCCGTGCAGGAGGCTCAGATCCCTGATTCCATCCACTTCCGCTAGGTCCGAGGACTTGAGCGTTCCGTCAAAGTCGATCTCAATCCGACGGGTCTTTTTACGCCGAAGTGCCGCGACCTCTTCAACTGCGATCAGGCTTCCCTTTCGAATGATTCCGACCCTGTCCGCCACACGCTCCACCTCGGACAGCGTGTGACTGGAGAGGAACACCGTGCGGCCCTCATCAGCGACCTCCCGCATCATGGCCCAAAACTCGTGCTGCACGAGCGGGTCGAGCCCGGCGTTGGGCTCATCCAGAATGAGGAGTTCGGGCATATTCATGAACACGGAAATCAGGCCGATTTTTTGCCTGTTGCCCGTGGAAAGCTCTCCCACACGCTTGTCCAGCGTGGCATCGAGCCGCTCTGCAAGCGAGTCCACGTACTTCCAGTCCACGCCGCCGCGCAGTCGCGCAAAAAAGTTCAGGGTGTCGCGGCCCGTCATCGCCGGCCACAGTGCGAGGTCGGGTGGCAGGTACCCGAGCCTGGCGCGGTGAGCAACATCGCGAGGTGACGCACCAAGTACCGTGGCCGAGCCGGCAGTGGGGTTCAGTTCCCCCATGAGCAATCGGATCGTGTGGACTTACCGGCACCGTTTGGCCCCAGAAAGCCGAAGACTTCGCCCTGTTGGACCTCAAGGTCAAGGTCCACGAGCGCGGGAAACGCACCGTAGTTCTTAGACAAGCCACGCGTTTGAATCGGGTTCACTGATCCTCCTGGAACAACGCTGTACCTATGTAGGTTGCGAGGCTGCTAGATCTCAGGGCTAGCACGAGGCGGAACTCCGTCTTTCCAGTTCACCTACCCCGAGGTATCACCTCACTTCCAGCGTATTCCTGTTCGCGCACTTTGCTAGCGGGACGTTTGGGCAGGTCGACAGCCCCAGGCTGCCCTCGGATCTTCGATCGACTTCGTGAGCATCCATAATGCAACGGTCTCGAGGCCGGGATGAGGCAACAAAAAAAGAGAGGTTCAACCCGGACAAAGAGTGGAGACTCTTGTCGAGGGTTTGAACCTCTCCCATTTGGGGTGAGTAACGGGATTCGAACCCGTTACAGGGTAACCGGTGTTTCCCTTGAGTTTACAAGGAAAAACGCACTTACGGAAGAACCCGTAACCCCCCTGAGAACCCCTGTTTTCCCCGCAAAAGTGGTTACTGTGGTTACCACTGGTAACCACTTTCCCGCTGACCAGGCAAAACACCCCCAACACCCTTGATTACCACCAGATTTCACGCACAAAAACGGCCCCCACTAGTTTGAGTGGGGGCCTTCTTTTTTGTTATAGGAAGCAGCCTCTCTGAGGCTCCCCTATCTGGCGAAGCGCTGGGCGCAACACCTCGTTGTGGATCCTCCCCAAGAGCGATCTCTTGCTCGCGATCCGCGTATACGCCTCAACTGCACGTGAACTTACGCCAAGCTCTTGCACCGCATAGTGCGGTCCGTCAGAGAGTCCAGAGCACTCCCACATGTCATGGCTCCGAATGAGTAACGCTGCCGCCACCTCGTCAGCCAAGGCTTCTTCGAGGGGCGACTCTCCCCTATGTCCGTAGTATGCGTGTCCTATCTCATGAGCAAGAGTGAATTCCTCAACCTCCTGGGAAAGCCTCGGGTCAATGACAATGAGTTTCAAGTCGTCATAGTAGACGCCAGCGCGGTCCTCCATTGGCGAGTGCCTAACTTCGACACCGAGCACCTCCGCGCAAGCGAATAGTTGTTCCATTGCTACCTCTATGGTGTGTCCTGGTCCCGTTCCTGCTGGGATTCGTTCGCCTCAGACTTCTGTTCAGCCGCTAGTCCGAAGATAGCCGAAGGGTCTGACGCTAGCTGTTTCTCAGCTGCGACGATGAGGTACGACAGTTCCAGCCCGAATGCTTCCGCTGCGTCCACCAGGTCCTGGATTCCGAACTTGGTTTCTCCGCGTAGTTTCGCACTGAGGGCGGGCTGGGACATGCCGAGCGTCTTTGCGAACTTGTTTGCGCTGAGGCGGCGCTTGCCCATCTCTGCACGAACGACAGCCGCGATCGCCAACTCGATATCTGATACACCCTTAGTTGCCATGCGTCCAATCTAGAACATTTTCGAACGACACGCAAAGTTCGCTTGCGTTGTTAAAAGAAAACTTTTAGATTGTTCCCATGGCAACTAAGAACATTACCGAACAGATCGCCGCAGAACTGCGTGCAGAGATGGCTCGACAGAAGATCACACAAACAGACTTGGCAGACAAGTTGTTCATCTCCCAGAGGGCTCTAGGTTACCGCTTGAACGGTCAACGCAAGATGAGCTGGGGAGACACAGCCGAAGTGGCAGCAGCTCTCGGCCTAGCACTCTCAGAAGTTGTGATTCGCGCAGAAACGGCCATCGCCTCACTTGACCAGGCTCACCTAGCCGCTTAGAGCGTTTCGCTCACCCCTCCCCCCTGTTTCACCCCTACTGGTCTACGATCGGAGGTTTTCACAGTGCTTAGTGCTGTCGAAATCCCAGCGCTCCCCCATGCGCAGTTGCAGAGCGACATTAAAGCGATGTCGAAGAGGGACGCAGTGAAGTACCTAGCCGCTACCTACCCAAACCAGTCCGAGCGTTGGTTTTGCCGGAACCTCGCACATATCCAGTCCCTCAACCCTGAGCGGCTGCACGATCTGATCTTCCACTCGGACCCCACCGCACGCACAGCAATCAACAACGTTATGAAGGAGCAAGCAGCATGAGAGTCAGGCAACATGCAGATTGCCATTCTAGGCATCGGGCATCCATTAAGGTGGAGAGCATGGTTTCTGGCACGTTCAAGCTTTCAGGGTGGGGTTACGAAGGTCAGTCAGTCGACGACCTCGAGCGCTATCTCACCACCTCCCAAGTAGTTGCCCTCGTAGATATTCGACTGAATCCGATTTCGAGGAAAAAGGGCTTCTCAAAGAAGGCTCTCGCTGCGACGGTTGAAGCGTTGGGTGCCTCATATGTACATCTCCCCGAACTTGGAAACCCAAAAGAGAACCGCGCTGGCTTCCAAGACCCTGGAAGCAGTGCCCACTCAAGGGCGATTGAGCACTTCCAGAATGCTGTACTGTCCGCACCCGCGGCAGAGGCAGCGATCGACAGGGTTCTTGAGTTACTCACAAAAGGCCCCGTGGTTCTACTCTGCTACGAGATGTCAGAGAGCCGTTGCCACAGGGCGCCAGTTATCGAAGCCATCACGTCGAGGAAGTTGAGCAAGCTAGAAATCTAGAGTAGCGGCCGGTTGGCTACCCTTTTTCGGGTAGAAGACTCCTAACACCAAGAACCCATGGGGATAGTTGTGCTGATTTCCAAGAAAGAACTTGGTGTCATTGCTTGGACTACATAACTGCGTGAGGAACTTGTCGTGATGCTCCACCATTGCAGCTTCACGCCCCACTGCTTGGATTCTTTTCCGCGCAAACACGCCGGATTCCCAGTCAATCAACGTCTGGTCGTGTCCTCGACAAGACGGTTCCCGACACGTGTAGGAGTACTTAGCAATGAATGGAGGCGGTTCAAGAAACTTCACTGGTTCGCCAAATAGGCTTAGTTGCTCATGTTTCTGGGATCCTTGATTGAGATAGTCAGGATTTAGCCCGACCTCTAGCCCCTTGATTTCTGCCGGAGTTATGAGACCCAGGGACGGCGCGGCTTGACCTTTCGCCCTCCCTGCGCTGTGAAACTCGCAGGCGGTGTACGTATCAATCAGTCCATCTACAATTTGCCACCGTCGTTCCCAAGTTCCTGATTGTGTATCTACGAGCTGCCCGAGTTGCAATGTCGACAAGTCAGGCGTGTAACTCTCCGCCCTCCGATCTGAGGTGCCACGTTGCACCCTCAATCTGATGACCTGCCATTTCTTGAACTGATGGATCTCGTCCAGCCCGCGAAAATTCACAGGAAACAACCGAATCCACTGCGGACTGGGGGTGTCTATTCTAATTCCGGCAACACAAACGCCTTCCCCGTTCTTGCGGCCAATCGCAGGGTATGCCTTCACCGTCACGATCATGGTCACCACTTCGAAACCTGGCCTTGGTTTCACCTCGTCTAATCCTTGGGTGAGTTGCGCCTTCCAATATGAGGTCAAGAATTCGCCCATTTAAACCCCTAGTTCACAAGACCAAAGTACACATCAGCGCAATCCTACCTACCACTGAAAACCAAAAGCCACCTGTTGCCGCAGGTGGCTTTCGTCGTTCCTAGCTTCTTTGCCTTACCGGACGCCCGTCCGATTATGGCAGTGCTAGGACGATTGCAACCCAGTTACATACGTTCGAACCAAGCAGAAAACCCCGCCAGTAGCCGCTGGCGGGGTTTCACATTCCCAGAAAGGAAATCAATTGAGCACTGCGATCATACCTATTCGCGAGCACGGCGGAAAGCAAGTCGCGAGCCTCCGGGACCTCCACGAGTTCCTGCAAGTGAACCGGGACTTCACGACGTGGGCCGCGCAGATGTTCGAGTACGGGTTCACCGAGAACGAGGACTACGCGGAGGTTTTCCCCGAAAAAGGGGAAAACCCCATGGGCGGCCGTCCTCGCCGTGATTGGGCAGTCACCCTGGACATGGGC
>NZ_HE978643.1:335496-347669 GCF_000312125.1 Timonella senegalensis JC301 | reverse complement strand
GATTGGGCAGTCACCCTGGACATGGGCAAAGAAATCTCCATGATCCAGCGCACCGACCGCGGGAAGCAGGCACGCCGCTACTTCATCGAAGTTGAGAAGCAGGCGCGCCCACAACTCCCCCGTACTTACGTGGAAGCACTGCGAGAACTCGCGGACACCGCAGGGCGCGCTGGGCGCCTTGAGCTCGAAGCAAAAGCCAACGCACCAAAGGTGCTGTTCGCGGACTCGGTTGCAGCGTCGCATTCAACCATCCTTGTCGGAGACCTCGCAAAGATCCTCAAGGGCAATGGAGTCGACGTCGGGGGAACTCGTCTGTTCGGTTGGCTTCGAGAAGACGGCTACTTGATCAAACGCGAAGGCAGCGACCGGAACATGCCAACCCAAAAGTCGATGGAACTAGGACTCTTCGAAATCAAGGAAACCGCAGTCACCCATTCGGACGGGCACATCACCGTCAATAAGACACCCAAGGTTACTGGTAAAGGCCAAACCTACTTCGTGAACCGATACCTCAAGGAGACCGAGGCATGAGCATCAAGAAGAAGCAGTTCTTAACGGTCCGAGAGGTTGCCGATCGTTGGCAACGTCCAGACCGCTGGGTCGCCGAGCAAGCCAGCCTTGGAAAGGTGAGAGGCATCAAGATTGGCGGGGTCTGGCGATTCGACCCCGACGACATCGAAGCCTACGAGGATGGGCGCAAGACCGGCTACCGTATCGAACTTGCAACACGCGCCCACTCACGCCGTATGAAGCAGAAGAACGCCAGCGCATGACCATCACCCACACAACCCCATACCAAACACAGAGCCCACCAGAACGACCTGGTGGGCTTTCGTCATCTCTACCCCAAACAAGGAAGCAACCAATGACAACTGCAACACTAACGCTACCCACTGACACTGAGTACACGCCCAAGCACGCCAACCGTTACAGCATGGAGCCCATCGACCCCGCCGATGCCCTGGCCGGGCTGGTGCCCAGCCGTAACGGCAAGCACGCTACAACTGACCGCCGCATCTACGGATCGACCTGGCGCAACGACTACGCCGAAGCCAAACAGGCGGACATCTTCCACCTCCCCCTACCCGGCCGCGGGGTGCGCAGGGCATGAGCTACCAACAAACCCTCCAAGCAATCTCCAACGACCCGCAAATCTGGTCCCAAGACGACCGCGCCGCAGTCTTCCAAGCCTGCATCGACGCCATCGCAGACCACGGTGAACTCCACATCAGCCACGTGCGCTCGCGGCTCACACGAGACGTCGCCCCACACCGCATCGGTGCGAACGTCAACGCATTCGCCCGACGCGCCAACCTCGTCGTGATCGGCCACCGACCAAACGGAGACCGCACCTCCGGCAACCGCAACAAATACGCACCCGTCTGGGCCGCCCGAGAGAACACCCAATGACCAAAGCACGCCCCAACAAACACAACCTCGACCTACAGATCGCGCTCGCAGCCTTGGAGGGGCGGAAACTCGAACGCGCTACGCCGGAACCTGACGAGAACTACTCCATCCTCAGCCTGATGGGGGTCTCGAAGAAGGCCAAGCGCACCGCCGAACCGCCGCCCCCGCCGCCGCTCCACAAGATCGCCGAGCAAAGGTCGAAGCAATGACCGCCACACCACATGAAGGGAGTCCTCGATGCGTATCCGCTCCACCAAACCGGAGTTCTGGAAGTCACGCCGTATCGCGAAGTTGACGTGGGATGAACGCCTCGTCTTGAAGGGCTTGGAGTCCTACGTCGACGACAACGGAGTGGGCATCGATGACATCGAGCTCATCGTCACCGACGTGTTTCCTCGCGACATGTTCGCGAACCCTCGCGAGACTGTCGCGAGGGTTTCAGAAGCCATTTCCAGCATTTTTCGGGCCGGTTTGATCCACCGATATGAGGCTGGCGGCGACAAATTGCTGTTCATCTCGTTTTGGGAAGACACCCAACGCATCGACAAACCCGGCAAGGGGCGAAAGCCCAGACCAGACGGCACTTTTGAATATCGCGAGTCAAGAATTCTTGAACCCCTCGCGAGTCCTTCTGAAACCCTCGCGCCTGGAACAGGGGAACAGAGGAACAGAGGAACAGAGGAACAGGGGAATAAAACCTCTTCGTCAACTTCTGCTAACGCAGAACTCGACCCCAAGGTTTTGTCGATTCTCGAAGCCATCGATGAGCACTGCGTGAGTCACGACTTCAAGAAACCCAACCGCACGAAAGCGAACATCACCGCGGCCAGACTCCTCCTTGAAAAGGACGAGCTCACGCTCGATCAGGTTCTCTGGATCATCAACTGGGTTAACCGCGATTCGTTCTGGGCACCCAACATTCGCTCAGCAATGAAACTGCGCGAGAAGTTCGAGCAACTCAAGGCCAAGGCCCTCAGTGAGAGCGCCCGCCACACCCCAGCCACCTCCGCCAGGTTCGACGCAGCAATCGACGTCGCGCAAGAACTACGAGCAATGGAAGAAGCCAAAAGATTGGAGATCACCGCATGAGCCACAAACTTCCTCCCAGCGAGGTGGCTGCCCTCCTCGCGAAGGCCGCGCTCCTCGATGAGCGCAAGATCGACAAACTCAAGGCCGTGGAGTTCGCGAAGTCACTGGACCCTATGACCCTCGCTGACGCCACGGCCGCCATTGAACGGCACAGGGCAACATCCACCGATTGGCTCATGCCCGCACACATCAACGCGATCGTCACGGGGTGGAAGCGAGACCGACTGCAGCGCGCACCGCTCGAAATACCGCCGGCTGCCCTCGCCGACCATCCAGAGCTCGAACGGGAATGGGTGCAGCGGCGCCGAGAGCTCATCGCTGACGGCTACCCAGCCGCTGATGCGGAAACCGTCGCCACCGAGCAGATCACCGCTCGCACACCCGCGGCATTCATCACGGAGGCAAGCAATGGCTAGCCCACCAACACCCGCCGACTTGAAACACCTTCAACGGCCCACACCCAAGGCACCACCATCTACCCGCAACATCTCCCTGCTGATCCGCCTCGCGGACTTCAACCCAGCAGACCCCACCAACCTCATCCCGATGATGACGTTCCACTCCAACCCAAACAGCCGCCCACCACGGCCCTACACCCCACCCAAAGCCTCATGAACCTCGCGAGCGTCTTCCTGCTCGCCGCAACAGCAAGGAGAGAACCATGGCAAAAGCACTAGCCCCGGCAAGCCCCATTGACCGCAAGAGTATTGAAATCGGCGACCGTATCACCATGACTCGCGTCAACGGTGATACCGCGACAGTGACAGTCGGCGATGTCTCCGATGGCGGCACAATCTACGCCGGCGACCTAGTCCTGTACGCCGGTGGAATCGAGTGGAAGATCACCAAGGTCGTGCGAACTAAGCCGCCCGCTGGAAGTTTCATCGAAGCGACCACCAATGCCGGGAACATGCTGCGAGCGGTAGTCACGCATGACCCGGAGGACGGGTTCCCGCTAGTTGGAGCGTGGATGGGCATGGATGTACCCGCGGCTGGCACCTGGAAGTGGTCTGATCTTCAGAGCTGGAAGGTTGTTAGCGGATGACGCGCGGTGACGCTGAGGTTGGCCGTGATCTTTTGGTGCGGCGCCTCGAGTACGGGCTGATGTCCTGGTCTGAGCGCGGACCAAACACGGTACTTGGCGGGAGCGTGTACACGAACCCGCAGGTACTCGAATCCACGCAACGGCCCGTGTGCTTCGCGGAATCTCTTCCGACGTCCGGAAGTACCATCCGCGTGTTCTATCGCGGCCTTGGCCCCGTAGTGCACGTCCTGCACCCCTCTAAGCGAGTCACCGTGAGTGCGGTGACCGGGCTGGTGCGATTCCACCTGTCCAACCGCACCCCAAAACCAGTCACTGCGACCACCCGATGGGAGTACGCATGAAACTCCGAACAGCCGTCCGAACAATCTTCTGGTCCGCCACATTCGTGGGGGCCTTTCTTCTTTTCAACGCCATTGTCGTCATGCTCTCAAACCTGACCGGCATCAACCTCGGCTGCGACCCAGCAGCACCCATCTACGTCTGCCAGTAACCCCGAAAGGAACACACCATGCCATTCATCTCCCGCGAGCGCGTCGAACAACTCGAAGCAGAACGCGCCCGTCTTGAAAGCAGGATCGATGAGCTCCACCAAGAGGCGCGACGCCGCGAAAGCGAGATCAGCGATGCCCTCGAGCAAGCCGTTCGTCTAGTCCCCGCGCTCAACGATTACGTCCTCCGGGGCCAGGGGGCCAGAGTTGGCGGTTTCATGTACTCAATAGTCATGTACACGCGTTTGAATGCGAAGAAGATCGCCAACGAAGTTCGGGACCTCGAGACTTTCGAGGCGTACAAGCGCGGCAAGGAACGCTCCGAGCGGCTCAAGCCGGTACAGCGAGGCGGATTTGTCCTAGGCTTCGACCCTGCGGCGAGCGAGGGAACCCTCGATGGCCTCGTGCGCACGTTCAACACCGGTGACCTCCTCGCTCCGTCCCGCCGCCCCTCGTGGGGTGAGTATATGGCTCGCCTCGAGGGCGAGTGCGGCGTTACCCCCAAGAAGGACCAGAGCCACCCCAACCCAAACGGATGCGGGGCCCCCTGCGCGCTGTGCGACAACCCCCAGCCTGCAAGCGAGACAACGAAGCATCCCGTCCGCACCATCACGGTCGACGTCGTCGCGGACATGAAGAAACTCACCGAAGCGCTCGCGGACGCAGTCGCACGGCAGTCCGAAACCAAGGACACCGAGGGCGCGAATGAGAAGGGCCAAGACGTCAAGGGAAACCCCAAGAAAAAGAAGGCCACCAAATGAGCGCAGCCGTCCTGGCCGACACCAGCCCCACCGAAACAACCGCCGACGACAACAGCTACCACACGCACATCGTCTACACGCCCGGCCGAGACACAAAGGAGGCCAAGTAATGTCCACCTGCCCAACGTGCGGCGCCAAACTGGCGCGCTTCACGGAGTTCATGTTCGGGGCATGCAACACGTGCCTCATGGCAAACCCCTCCAACTACTCAACAACCATCCCCAAGAAAGCAGGCAAGTAGCCATGGCAGTGAAGGTTTACACAACCACCAGCACGGGCTCCCCGGAGGAGTTCCTCTACCCGACCGCGAACCTCTTCTTCGTCGAACACGGAGACCTCTACGTTTCCTCTCCCAACGGCAGTGTCGCTCTGTTCAACGAGTGGGTTCGCGCCGAGGTCATCGACGAGGAAGGCCAGCAATGATCATCCTTCCCATCATCGTTGCAGTCCTCCTGGTAGTGGCGTCGACCGGATTCTTCATCACCGGCGATCCGCTCAACGGCGCCATATGCCTCGCCCTCGCAGTCATGTGGATGCACATCGCACGCAGCGCCGCACGCTGGCGCACCATCAACAAAGAAATCGACGACCTCCTGGAGGACATCAACAATGGCTGGTGAAACCGTCATCACGGTCATCGGGAACCTAACCAGCGACCCCGAACTCCGCTTCACACCATCAGGCGTACCCGTCGCGAACTTCACCATCGCATCCACACCCCGCACCTACGACCGGCAAACCAATCAATGGAAAGACGGCGAAGGACTCTTCCTCCGCTGCTCCCTCTGGAAAGACGCCGCCGAAAACGTAGCAAACACCCTCACCAAAGGCACCCGCGTCATCGCACAAGGCCGACTCATCCAACGCAACTACGAAACCCGCGACGGAGAGAAACGCACCAGCCTCGAACTCCACATCGACGAAATCGGGCCATCCCTGCGCTACGCCACCGCAAAAATCACACGCACAGGACGCAACACCCCACCACCCCCACCACCCGGCGACAACACCAACCCCACCTGGGGAGACCCCGCCAACCAAAGCTGGGACCAAGACACCCTCACCAGCTAACCAGCCACACCGAAGGCCGCGACACACACCGTGCCGCGGCCTTCACCATCCCCACCGGAGACCAATGCCCACCATCCGCACCATCTCAACCGGCCAATACCAACAAGAACAAGCCCGAGCCATGACCGAAGCAAACCTCCAAACCCGCATCCTCCGCCTCGCCAAAACCTGCGGCTACCTCACCTACCACACACACGACTCACGGCGCTCGCAGCCTGGCTGGCCGGATCTCGTCCTCGCGAACAAGAAGACGGGGATCCTGCTTTTCCGTGAGCTGAAGACGGAGCGTGGCCGTGTGAGGCCCGAGCAGAAGGAATGGATCGAGACGCTCACAGCGCTCGGGCAGGATGCCGCGATCTGGAGGCCCAGCGACCTCCTCTCCGGAGCGGTCTTCAAGCAACTGCAACCCGACACCTGACGGCTGCCGGGCCACGGTCCTCCCCCGCCCGCGCGGGGGCTGGCCGTGACCTTACCGCCCAACCATCAACAACCGACGAAGGAACCTCATGGCAACAAAGAAGCCCCGCACGATCTGCGCTCGAGCAGGTGAGCCACTAACCCGTCTCGATCGCAGCAACGGGCATGTCTGGTGTCAGGACTGCCGGGACGTAGAACCCGAGCTGTACCAGGAACTCACCGGCAAGAAGCCCCAAAGTCCCGGACCAAACCCGTTCCTCGGGATGGCGATTGTCGAACTGCGCGCCTCCGGACACTCCTACAACCAGATCGCTGCTGCCCTCGACACCACGCGTAACACCGTGTGCGTCTACCTGAACAAGCACCCCGAACTACTCGACGCCTAACCAACCAAGGAACCACATTGCTTACTCTCACCGACCTCTTCTGCGGTGCCGGCGGATCATCCACGGGCGCTATCCAAGTGCCCGGCATTGAGGTTCGCTACGCCGCGAACCACTGGGACCTCGCCATCGAAACCCACAACCGCAACCACCCGGACACTGTCCACCTCCACGAGAACATTTCCCAGTTCTCCCCCGAACGGATCGCGTCCACCGACATCCTGTGGGCCTCCCCTGAATGCACGAACCACTCCCGCGCGAAGGGCCGCAAGCAACCCCTCCAGCCCGACCTCTTCGGCGAAACCCTGACCGAAGACGCAGTGAAACGTTCCCGAGCGACCATGTGGGACGTCATTCGCTTTACCGAGCAGCACCGCTACCAAGCCGTCCTCGTGGAGAACGTCGTTGAGGTCGCTGACTGGGGTGACGACGACACCGCCCGTGGAGGCCTGTTCCAGGTGTGGCTGATGGCCATGCACAACCTCGGCTACAAGCACCGCATCATCTCGCTGAACGCCATGCACGCCGGAATCTTCGGGCAGGCCGCGCCCCAATCGCGCGACCGCGTGTACATCGCGTTCTGGCGCCGCGGTAACCCAGCCCCAGACTTCGAAGAGATGCTGCGCCCGCAGGCGTACTGCGGAACCTGCGACGAGGTTGTGCGAGCTCGCCAATGGTGGAAGAAGGGCAACGGTCAAGATCGCCCCGGACGATACCGCGCACAGTACCTGTACAGGTGCCCGAACACCGCCTGCCACAACGCGATCGTGGAGCCTGCCTGGGTGCCAGCCTCGTCAATCATCGACTGGTCCGACCTTGGAACCCGCATCGGTGACCGTGACAAGCCCCTCGCTGACAAGACGATGCGCCGCATCCAGATGGGTATAGAACGGTACTGGACGCCCGTGCACGTGGAACACAACGGCAACGGCTACGACGCCGCCGATCCAAAGCACCCGCGATACATGGACCCCGAGTCCTACTACCGGGCGTGGCCAGTCGCTGAGCCGTTCAAGACCCAGCACACCCGCGAATCGAAGGGCATCGCACTCCACCCGCTCATGACGCCCGCCGGCGGCACGTGGAACGACACTGCTGAACCAGTCGATAAGCCGTTCCGCACCCGCACCACGCGGGAAAGTGAAGGCCTCGCCTTCCCTCCGCTCATGGTCAACAACGTCAGCGGCTCCGACGCTTCACGTTCCACTCCCATCAGTGGAGTTGCGCCAACCATCGTCACCGGCGGGCTACACGCTTCACTCGTAACCCACCCGGAAGCTTTCAGCATGGCCTACTACGGGTCCGGTGTGAACACTAACCGCATCAACGACACCGTTTCAACGATCACCACCGTCGAACGCCACGCGCTCATCACCCGCATGAATAGCGTTCCAGGTGACCCGTCCTACCTGACAACACCACAGCACGAACCAGTACGAACCATCACCACGGCAGGACACCAAGCACTCTTGAACGCCCAACGTCCCACCGTGGACATCGCAGACGTCCACTTCCGGATGCTCAACCCCACCGAAATCAAGCAGGCCATGGCATTCCCCAAGGAGTACGAGATGGTCGGCACCCGCCGCGAACAAGTCAAGATGTCCGGCAACGCCGTCTGCCCGCCAGCAGCCCGCGACCTGATCCAAACCGTCGCCGACTCTCTCGGCATAGCCGCCTAGAAAGGACCACCAATGACCACGTTCGAGGAACGCCATGGCAGGCCCAAGCCGCCTGGCATTCGTGCTGGCATGACTCGCATCAAGTACGAAGAGGAGCACCAGATCGGCTCGGTGTTCAAGCATGTTGCGGCTGGGCAGTGGGTGTACGCGCCACCAGGTGACCACTCAAAGGCTGCCTTCAACACGCACGCTGAGGCGATCGACTACGCGCAACAGCCAACAAGAGACGCGATCACTTCCACATTCCAGGAGCGTCACGGCAGACCGAAACCACCGCGAGTCAACGACGTGGACGCGCACGAAATGTACCGCATGGCACTGCGCCTGGCTGGTGCCCCCCACAGCCGTCTGCCACTACGCGTCTACCGATTAGAAGCCCCCCTCGACCCAACGACCACCCAATACTTCTGGAAGGTCGTTAACCGATACGGCGGGCTGCTCCACATCGCAGACACCCACGCCGCAGCAATCACTCTCGCGCAACAGCTAGCCAGAGAGGACTACCGATGACCGCCCGAAAGACTGACACGCGTATCTACGAACCGACGAAGCCCATGCCGAGCGCGTTCCCCACCATGACCATGCCCAGCAAACCCAGCAGCGACGACGAGAAAGCCAAAGCGCTCGACTACCTCGAGAAGACCGGGAACGCCGATCTCGCTTGGATGCTCGGCTTATGAACCGCAACAAGCCGGACTCCTGGTACGAGCTCGCGGCCTGCGCAGGAATGCCCGGCGACACCTTCTACGCGGACCGCCCAACAGAAATGCAGCGCGCGAAAGACATATGCGCAACCTGCCCAGTCATCACCGAATGCCGAAACGCCGCCGACGCATTCGGGGTTTGGGGTGGCATGACACCCGGCGAGCGGGCAGGCGGCCCCGCACTCAAAAACAAAGAACGGGGCGCATTCGACGCGAAAGAGTACTACTACCTCCGCGACCGAGGCCTCACAAACGCCCAGATCGCGAACCTCTTCGGAATGCACCTAAGCACCCTAACCACAACCGCCCGACGACTCGGCCTCACCACCGGAAAGCGAAACCCATGACCACCCCAGACCCCACCACCGTCACCGTCTACTCAATGCCGAACTGCCACCAATGCGAAGCCACCAAGAACGCGCTCAACAAGAAAAACATCCCCCACAAAGTCATCGACGTCACCGAAAACCCAAAAAGCCTCACCCACATCAAAGGCCTCGGCTACCTCCAAGCACCCGTCGTCGAAGGACCAACCGGCCACTGGTCAGGCTTCCGCCCCGACCTCATCCTCCAGCTCGCACAACACCAATAACCCGCCACCCCGCCACAACCGAAAGCGACACAGTGAACGACTACTTCACCGAACGCCAAACCCAAGAATGGCCACTCACCCTCACCGAAATCGAACGACACACAGGCACCCGTCCACCCGCCGACCTTGACCACTACGAATGGACCACCCACTGGTACGAAGAAACCCGCCCAGGCCGCGGCCACCGATTCTCAGCAGTCTGGACCAACGGCCAACACATCGTCCAAGTCGTCATGGACGTCCACGGCGCCCCCTCCATTGCAATCGGCGACATCGACTGGACCCACACCGACACCGACGACCAATGCCCCTGCACACACTGCACCAAAGACCGCCAAGAGGAAACCACCACACCATGACCACACCCACCCCACCCCACACCCCACCACTCCACATCGACCACAACCTCCGCATGATCACCCCCAACAACACAGCAATCGCAGCCCAAACAATCCTCATCGCGCTCGCGGATGCGGGGATGCCGCCCTCTGCAGAGTTGCAGATCAGTTCTGACAAGCAGGGCATCACGGTAGTAGCCAGGTGGCGGACCGAAGCCCCACCAGTAGTCCAGAAGAAGTAACCCGAAATTGCGGCCCCATAACAGGGGCCTTTTCTATGCCCGAAAGGAAACTGATGAGTTACCAGCAAGCGGTCGACCGCGCTCAGCTGCTTTGGATGCTTGGGACGAAGCCCACCAGATCGTCCCTACCGATCCGGGGTTGCAGTCCATGCGCTTCCACGAAACCCAAGCGCACGGCCAGAAGCGCGTTTCCGGGTACTTGAATCAGCTCCGCCGCGAAGCCCAAGAACGTACACGACTCGTGAAGGCGCTCGAAGACGCGAAACGAGCGCAAAGGCTCTCAGAACTCCCCACCGAGCCGGTAGACCCAGCAGCCCTCACGGACGCGACACACATCCTCGTCCGCGAGCGCTACCAGGCTGTCTGGTATCGCGTGAAACGCGTCAACAAGACCACGGTCACCTGCCACACGGAGCCCGGCTATGACGAACCCAGAGTCCCTCACAACAAGATCGTAGGAACCCGAAATGACTGACCTCAATCTCGAAGAACTCAAACAGGCAGCAGAAGAAGCACAGCCGTTCATGCTCCACGGAGGAGGAATGGAACCTGCGTGCGTGTCGATCTCCGCCGGGCAAGTCCTCGCTCTCATCGCACGCATTGAGTGGCTTGAGAAGCGTTGGGAGGATCGCAAACTCAAGGGTCGCAGAGATGGGCGTAAGACCTTGATTGAGGAGATGGAGTCCACTCCTGAGGGCCGTGAGCGTATGCGTAATGCCCGGTATGACATTGCCTATGAGCGTGTAGAGGGTCTCCACGCGTCCATCCAACGAGTGCGCGACCTCCATTGGGAAACCCTCGGAGAATGCGCCGCGTGCTCTCTCGACAGCAGCACCCCACATCCCTGCCCGACCATCCAAGCCCTCGAAGGAGACCCCAAATGAGCTACACGCCAACCACCGAGGAGATCCGCGACCAATACGCGCTCGACTCCGAGGAAAAAGCCGAAGCCTTCGACCGTTGGCTTGCCGAGCACGACCGGGAAGTGAAAGCCCAAGCATGGGAACCAGGAGCGCAAGCGGTCAGTGATGTGGAGTGCGGATACATCGGCCTAGACGGCTACAACAACCCCTACAAGGAGGAAGCATGAGCTACGTTCGCCGGCTATGGGGATGGCGCGGAGAAATCGCAATCCTCATCTTCAACCTCGGCCACAAAATCGCGCCACCAGAAATGCGCCAACACATCGGCCACATGATCCGAGAAACCGAACGCACACACCGCCAAACACCAGCACCCAAACCCAAATTCTAGGAGAGCCATGACCATCACCACCCAAGCAATCGAAGCCGGAGCGAAGAACCTACTGGCGCGCGGCACGATCGTTCCGGAACTTCGGCAGGCGAAGGGTGATTGGGGCGCAGCAGGTTTCATCATCCAGGAAGAGTTCTTGGACATGTCACGAGCCGTCCTCACCGCCGCCCTGCCCGCCCTCGAACAACAAATCAGGGAACACGTGACGCAAGAACTCGCAGCAGAAGCCACCCGACTAGAGCAGACCAAGCACCACCACGACCAAGACCAAACCCTCGCGGACGCACTAATACTTGGAGTCCGGCACTCCGCGAAGCTCGCACGAGGAAAGGAACAACCATGACCGATGGAGCAGGGTCCATTCGAGACCTCCAGTCCGCCACCCTCTTGGGGACCACACGCCTTGCGAAGCTGTTCGGCGTCTCGCGCTACACGATCCGCATGTGGGCGGCGGGCTACGAGATGAATGCCCGAAGCAAGGAGCGTCTGCGGCGCGTTCAGGAGGCGGTTAGTGCCCTCCAACTGGACAGCCCGGAGGAGGTTCAGCGCGCGCTACTGGATGGGTCCGCGGGAAAGTCTCTGTACCGGGAACTCCTCGATGAACTGACTGGAGCGCCCGTCCACCAGTCTGCTCTGACCGTCCTTGATCTCTTGGGTGTGGGGCGTGAGGGGCACGACATGAGTGCGCCGCGTGAGC
>NZ_HE978643.1:297451-335274 GCF_000312125.1 Timonella senegalensis JC301 | reverse complement strand
GTGTGGGGCGTGAGGGGCACGACATGAGTGCGCCGCGTGAGCGTCTTGCTACCGAGATTGGCAAGCACTTCCCCATTACCGATAGGGGTGCCAGCAGGTCCCTCATGATCAAGTGCATGTGCGGGGCACTAGCGCCAACCTGGCACGGACACCTAGCCGACGCGATCATCGCCGCCGGATGGACACCACCCGCACAGCCCTAGGAAGAAGAAGAACCCTTCTCACGCATGAGCTACGAAGCAATGGAAGCCAAACTCGCGCAACAAGAAAGCGCCCCTCGGATGACATGACCCGAGAGGCGCTAACTCAAACGTCAACCAGCGGCCTGGACTCCGCTAGACACGCTCCAAACTATCGAGCAACACCCCAGCATTTCCCCCTACCGGCCTGCCGCTCACTTACAAGCCTCACGGGTAAAACACTGGTGAGCAACCGCAAGGGGACAACTCCCCACCTAAGCCCACCCCAGTGGCGGGCTCTTTCATGCCCGGTCGGTTTTGATCCATAGGAGGCGTTCACCTTCAGCAAGTGACGCCTCCGCCGCGGCTTTCGCGCTCGCGTAGTCCGTATCTGTGAAGGTCTTCTCGATGGGACCGGTAGCCGATTCGACCATCACCACAATGTCCATGCCCTCACCATAGCCGCCCATCTTGGGCGGTTTTCTTGTTCCCGGAAGGACCCACTATGAAACGCATCATCAACCACAACAGCATCAGCGATCGCGCACTGGCTCTCAGGCTCTTCGAGCTCGCGAACATCGACCCTGGCACGATAGCGTCCGACAGCATCACGATCTACCGCAACCACGTCGAGTACAAGGAGATCCAGTTCATCGAACTCAAATACCAAGGCGCCACAGTCATCACCATCCAACGCAACCCGCGCACACTGGAAGCCATCACAAAAACCCGCACCATCCGCAACCCCTTGCCCGCGAGCGCATGGGCCCGCCCCATGCTGACTCCCGAGGAACGCTTACGCTCCACCCTGAACAAGTTCAACTCCAGCGCACACAAGACCGACACCGAGATACAACGCTTCCGTGACGCCATCAACGAACTGGCGCTCGCAGTGTCGCATGCGGAGTTTGGCGTCTATCCACAGCGGTATGTCATGGGTGTGGAGGCAGGAGAATGACTATTCCATTGGAAGCGGTAGAGGCCGGAGCGAAGGGGCTTCTGGCTCACGGCACGATCGTTCCGGAACTACGGCAGGCGAAGGGTGACTGGGAGTCTGCCGGCTGGACCATTCAGCAAGAGTTCATTGCAATGTCGAACGCAGTCCTCGCTGCTGCACTACCCCGCGTTCGTGAGCTGATCGCGCAAGAGATCGAGGCTCTTGAGCCGACGGCGGAGATGATGACGCACAGGCGAGACGAGTACGAGTACAGCGCAGGATGGGACGAGGCAGCAGGCGACGCTGCCGTGATCGCGCGCGGCCGGTAATGGGCACCTTCGTGCTACTTCTTTTCTAGTTTCAGTCGTTTCAGTTCGCTCTTGGAGAGGTCGGGAAAGATGGAGGCGTAATCACCTTCCCCAAACAGTTGAACCCTTTCAACGAACTCAGGAGGAAGCAGATCTTCCTTGAGCATCCGAACTCTCGCCGCAATGTACTTGTCGGGGACTCTGCCCAACTGCCACTCACCTAGGATCCTCGAGAACTGGATTGCCCAGTCAAGAAACGGGATGGTAACAAGTTCCTTAGCCGAGTCCTTCGTCTGCTGGGACAACGCAAGACGCCCGACCAACTCCACATTCTCAAACTGCGCGTCGGCTTCGTTCATCCCATATTGGCGCTCTAAATCGAGCCAGTTACGAACGATCCGCTGCTTGTAGGGAATCGTCAGTTGGAGAGTCACTATCGCCACTCTCAGCTCACGCAGCACGTCCTTCGCTGGCTCCGCGTCCATCTGAAAGGTCGAAAGCGTCGCCAACGGCCTCAACAATCCCTGCACAGCACTCAACCTCGCCGCCTCCGCCGCTGCTTTGCGTGCAGAGCGCCGTTCGAGGCTAAAGATCGCCAGGGCAATCAGGGCCGCAACAACACCACCAACGAGTGCCGAAAAGAAGTTGGAATCCCACCACTTGCTCTCAACAACAACCTCAGTCACCTCAGAAACCATTATTCGCATACGCGGATTCTTCCAGACACACCACTCCGAAAGGAACACAACATGACCCTCACCGGCAACATCACCGGCGCCAGCCGCCAAGAACTCATCAACCAAGCAACACAAGCAGCCACCGCCTACTACGGCAACGCCTGTTTCTCCATCCGCCTCCACAAAGAAACCAGTGAAACCGACTGCAGCGACAGCTACACCAACCTGGATGCGCCCAACGAGAAACTCCCAACAACCACCATCTACACCGCCGAATACACAGCCACTCCCATGCACACATGCATCACCACCACAGCGAACCAAGACCAGCCACGCACCTGCAGAGACTGCGGCCAAAACACCAACTAACCCAAGGACCCCATGAACATCTACATCGCAGGCCCCATGACCGGCCTCCCCGACCTCAACTACCCCGCCTTCCACCAGGCAGCCAACCAACTCACAGCCCAGGGCCACACCCCCATCAACCCCGCCAACACCACCCTCCCCAACAACTCCACCTGGCTCCAATACATGCAAGACTGCATCCCCAAACTCATCCATGCCGACGCCGTAGCCCTACTCCCCGGCTGGCAAAACTCCACCGGCGCCACCATCGAAGCCAACCTCGCACAAAGCCTCGGCATCCCCACCCACCCACTCACCACCTACCTCCACCCCTAACCCCACCAACACCCACCAACACAAGCCCAACCGCGCTCGCGGCTGGGCTTTCGTCGTCTAGAAAGGAACTTCCCATGAGCGAGCTCGCTAACGTTGCTGCCGAACGGGAGATCATCTGCGGCACCTTGAGTGCGCGAGGAGCAGAGCAAGATCAACTGCTCAGTGGTCTACGGCCCGAGGACTTCTACCTGCCAGCCCACGAGTCGATCTGGTGGACGTTGCAGGCCATGCACTCGGGCGGAGAACTGATCGACTTCATTACGATCATGTCCGGGCTCGCTAAGCACGGCTACCAAGACCTGCAGAAGCACATCATCGAGCTCGCGGACCTCGGTACCGTTGCAGTCCAGGCGGCCGCGTACACGAGCGGTGTCTACGACCTCGCGGTACGTCGTCGCCTCGCCGCCATGGGTACCCGTGTCGTCCAACTGGCGGGGGATGCAGAAGGCTCCCCCGCCGAACTGGTATCCGTCGCCCAAACCGAGTTGGAAGCCGCGTACAAGCCCGCCGAGCAGGCTCGCACGCACGTCTCGGACATCCTCCCGGACCTCTTGGCTGAACTGCGCGACCCCACCCCACCACAGGGCATTGCATGGCCGTACATGGATGCCGATCGACTCCTCAAGCCCATGAGCGCCGGACAGTTTGTGATCGTCGCTGGACGGCCTGGCATGGGTAAGTCCGTCGCCCTCTCAGATATCGCTCGGCACGCTGTCCTCAAGCAGCATAAAAGCGCCGTGGTGTTCTCTCTCGAAATGCGGGCCGAGGAATACCTCAAGCGCATCCTCGCCGCCGAGACCGGTATCCGACTCACCTACATCAACGAGAAGCGCCTCAACGAACGGCAATGGGACGCACTAGACACCGCAGCCCGACGCCTAGCCGACGCGCCCCTGCACATCATCGACAAGCCCGAATGCACCATCGCAGACGTGCGAGGCCGGATCCGTGAACTCAAGGCCGACATCGTGTGCATGGACTACCTCCAACTCGGCACCTTCAACCCGAAAGTCCAACGCCGTGAAGGGCTCGAAGAGTTCTCACGAGGACTCAAGATCGCCGCCAACCAATTCGGAATCCCCATCGTCGCCGCAGCGCAACTCAACCGCGGTGCTCAAGACCAGAAGCGCCCACGCATCTCAGACCTCCGCGAATCCGGAGCGCTCGAGCAAGACGCCGACGTGATCACCCTCCTGCACCGCGAAGACTACTTCGAACGCGAAAGCCCACGCGCCGGCGAACTCGACTACATCATCGGCAAGCAACGCAACGGACCCACCGGAGAGTTCGTCCTCTCCCACCAGCTCCACTACACACGCTTCAGCGACATGGCCAACTGAAAGGACCACCAATGCCCACCGCCTGGCAAGAAATCCTCGCCCGCCTCCCCAAACTCGCGGACATGAAAACCGAACGTCCCCTCTTCGTCGAATCAAACCGGCGAGCAACCATCGACCCCTCCAAGTTCACGCCACTCAACCTCGACGCACTCGGCCTCGAACTCGAACTACGCAAGGCCATCGACCAGCACTGCGAGCGCGAAGGCACCGCAACCGATCTAGCGGAGTTGTTGGCGTCCGGGTATCCGGTTGGGCAATCCGAGTTGGTGTGTGGCCTGTGGAATCGTGAGGGAGTTGAGTTCTTGGAGGAGATCCGCACGATCACGAATGGGGAAGTGCGCACAACAGCGCGGCGCCGCGCGTTCCTAGAGGCGTGCCCTGAGCTGTTCCGGTTGAACCTCTACCAGATGACCCAAGCCTTGGTGTTGATGGGCTTCCCCGCGAAGTACAACACCCTGTGCAAGTGGGCTCAACGTGGCCATCTCATCCCGGATGATGAGGGTCGATACTCATTGTCTGACGCGCTCGCTCGGTATAAGAAGGTCCCGGTTAGCGTGTGATGCTGGACAAAAGCAAACTGTCCACTAATATTGGTGGTGGAAGAACTGTATCCACTTGAAGACTCTCACCGTTGGTGAGGGTCTTTTTTCGTGGAATCACAGCGGTCAACAGCCAACGACTCCCGGCTGAAGGACGATCATGACGGGCGGGTTCCTTCCAAGGCCCTAGTCGCACCTGCCGCAACTTCCAGCGAGCCCGCATCTGCTCGCTGGTTCAGGGAGCGCGCACTCCCTCCGGTAGCTCACCGTGGACCACAACGAGCCGTCTAGCCCACGTCACGGGCTCTCATTCTCCGTCGTCTAACCGGCAGGACGGCAGATTTTGGTTCTGCTAATCGAGGTTCGAATCCTCGCGGGGAAGCGAGGCCGAGGGGCCTCCTAAGCCCGCCTCCGATGGCATCGTATGAAAAAACGGGGCGACTGGCTGCCGTAAGCAGTCGCACGGGACTGTAGTTCAGTGGCAGAACACCGCATCGCCCCCTACATGCGCAAGGCGTCAGCGCAAGGACAAGCAGCGGAAGGCGCAGGTTCGAATCCTGCCAGTTCCACGACCCTAGGCAAGCGACCTAGACACCTGACGGGGACAGTCCGCGACTCGGCGCGTAACCCGAGCAGACTCCACGCATCGCCCACTACGCGGTCGCGCATTCATTGGGGGGTGCGACAGATGGCTCAACGACGATTCATCACCCGGCACGGTACCGCGACCCGCGACACCCGCCCCCACCGCACTGAGTTTCACTGCCGCAATCATCACTGCGCATGCAAGCCACAGAACCCCAAGCGTGAGCGCATGCACGCGAAAAAGTACCTGCGCCTCGGTAGTGAACCACCGCCCATCTACACCGCCTGGTAGCACCCATCCATCTGCCACCCACGAGGTGGACCGCCCCTGCGCGTATGCCACATGCACTGCCTGTTCTGGCGTTCTCCTTTTCTCCTTCACTCAAGTAGCTGCGGCTACTCCAGCCTGCCTTGGAGGCCTCATGTCCGGACGTGTGTGCAGCAAGTGCCCTCGCATTCTTACTGATGGCTCAACGATCTGTGTTTGGTGCAAGCGAGAGAAAGACAGAGCGCGCGGGACATCAACCCAACGCGGTTACGGAAGCGCACACCAAGCCGAACGCGCACGCTGGCAAGCCAAGATCGATGCCGGCGAGGAGGTCGCTTGCACGCGCTGCTGGAGGCAGATACTCCCCGGCACACCTTGGGACCTCGGACACTCCGACTCGAGGACCTTCTACACCGGCCCCGAGCACGCCACCTGCAACCGCTCAGCCGCAGGAAAGCACGCTGCGGCACTGCGCAACCGCTGACCGCGAGCGCCAAGGTTGAGGGCCTGCCGCTACCCCAGGGGGGTGGGGCAAAGGCGCCTGACCTATAGACCGACGGTGAGGTCTGAAAAAAGTGCGGAGGGTTCAAAAGTTTTCCGACCGGCGCGCGATGCCCGGTTTTCTGCTTTTTGGCGCGATGCCGAAGGAGGTGCCCGACTATGACCAGTGGTGGTTATCGCACGCAATCTGGACCGAAACCAAACCCGAACTCGGGGCGCTCGGAGCGTCGCAATTTCACGCTTACGTCTCTCCCCTCGGAGGGCTACACCGGTAAGGTCCCAGCGTTTCCGTTGATGGAACGTCCCGTCTTGGTGATGTCGTTCGACGACCAGGGCGGCAAGAAGATGGTGACTGACGAAGAACTGACCGAGGACGTCGCGGACCGGGAGCAAGAACTGTGGGAATGGGCATGGTCCACCCCGCAAGCCTGCGCTTGGTCGCTAGAACCGTGGCGGTGGCAGACAGTCGCCATGTGGGTACGTACCTTCGTGATCTGCGAAGGTCACGAGGCCAAAGCCGCTGACAAGGGCGCGCTACTCCGCTTGCAAGATCAGATCGGGCTTTCCCCCGCCGGACTTATTGCGAACGGTTGGGCTATCGCGCGCGACGAGCTCGCTGAGAAGTCAGCGACGAAGAAGCCCATTGCCAGTTCCGGAGGCTCACGCTCCCGGATGCAAGTAGTTCCTGGTGTCGGCTGACGGCCTCGCCCTCGAATTCAATCCTCTTCACACCCTCGGGTTCATCGTCACCGACTGGGTGGAACGGCACTGCATTGTCCCTGGCGGTGTTTTCGATGGCGATCCTCTGATCTTCAATGGCTGGCAGCTCTTCTGCACGACAAATCACTACAGAATCAAAGCCACCGCGAAGTTTGATCCTGCACGCATCCTTGAGCCTTTCTACTACCGGCGATCCATCATTGTGGGTCCGCAGAAGTGTGGAAAGTCGCCGTGGGGTGCTGGAATGCTGCTCGCTGAGGCGGCCGGCCCGTCGACGTTTGTTGGGTGGGCGAAGGGTGGAGAGCTCTACCAGTGTTCTGACCACGGTTGCGGGTGCGGGTGGGTGTACGAGTACCAGCCAGGCGAAGCGATGGGTGCTCCCCGCAAGAAGTCACTGATCGGTTTGCTGGCGTTCGCAGAGTCGCAGACAGCGAACGTGTATGAGCCGTTGCAGACGATGATCACGACCGGGCCACTCGATGACGTGCTCAAAGTTCGTGAGGGCTTCGTGCGCCTCCCGAACCGCGGCATGATCCTCCCATTGTCCAGCGCGGCGAAGTCGAAACTGGGAAAGCAGTTCACGAGTGGGCTAGCGGACGAGTCAGGTCTGTACACGTCAGCGAACAAGGTTCTCGACACGTGGCAGAACATCAGGCGATCTGCAGCAGGTATGCAGGGCCGCACTATCGAGCTCACGAACCCGTGGGACCCCATCGAGAACTCTGCCGCGCAGCAAGGATTCGCGTCCAAGTCCAAGGACATCTTCCGGTACTACCGCGAACCGCCTCGCGACCTGAACTACAAACTCAAGCGCGATCGTCACAAGATCCACGTCCACGTGTACGCGGACTCGCCATGGGTGGACCCAAACGGTATCGACGCGGAAGCCGCTGAGCTTGTCGAGACCGACCCAGCCCAGGCTGAGCGATTCTACGGAAACCGACTCGTCCAAGGTAAAGGCACCTACCTCCTCTCGAAGTGGATCGACCGATCTCAAGACGAAGTGGAGATCGGAAAGGACATCGTCCTCGCGTTCGATGGCTCTCGATCGGGAGACTGGTCGGCCATTCGTGCTGAAACCAAGGACGGCCACCGCTTTACGCCTACGTACACGGTCGGCGGCGAAGAACGCACAACCGTGTGGAAGCCCGAGGAATGGGGAGGGCAAATCCCCCGCGGTGAAGTCCACGCGGCTGTCCGCCAACTCTTCAAGAAATACAACGTCAAAAGGTTCTACTGCGACCCCTTCGACTGGTTCACAGAAATCGAAGAATGGGCACTCGAATTCGGCGATGAAGTGGTCATCCAATGGCCCACAAACAAGATCGACAAGATGTGGCAGGCCCTCGTGCGCTACCGCTCCGACATGATCGAAGGCATTTCCACCCATGACGGTGAAGACGACTTCCTCACCTGCGCAACTAACGCCCGCATGGCCGCAAAGCAAGGCGACAAGTTCATTCTCGCCAAACCATCCGACCACCAGAAAATCGACGTCCTTATGGCCGACGTCCTAGCCCACGAAGCCGCCTGTGACGCGCGCTCCGAGGGATGGACCAGCGACAAGGACGACGTCATGTTCATGTTCAGGTAGGAGGTGCCCGTGACAACACTCATGCAGGCATCCAAACTCAACGACGATGAGAGCCGGATTCTCTCGCACCTCAACAAGAAGGCCCGCGAAGTCGAAAAACCCGACACTCTCAACGACGCATACTACGAGGCCACAAACCGCCTCGAGCAGATCGGCATCGCAGTCCCACCCGAACTGCGACGGTTCGTCACACAGGTCGCATGGCCACAAACCGTCGTAGACGAGGTGGAACGCCGACTCGACGTCAAGGCCCTCATGCTCCCTGGCGAAGACAAAGCGTCCGAAAAACTCACCGAGCGATGGGAAGACAACAACCTCGAGTCCGAATCCCCCATCCTCCACAAAGAGACGATGATCTTCGGACGCGGATTCGTCTCCGTGGGCACCAACCCAGAGGATGCGAAAAAGCCGTTCATCCGCATCGAGCCTTCTCAGCAGATGGTCGCCGCCGTAGATACCGCACAGCGAAGCATGGTGGGTGCTCTGCGGTCCTTCAAGGACTGGGACGGAGCTCGAAACAGGACGCTCTTCCTGCCCGGCTCGACAATCCACCTGCGTGCGTCGCGCAACGGCTGGGAGGTCACAAACCGCGACGACCACGGTCTAGGCCGCGTGCCCCTCGTGATGTTCCTCAACCGCAGGCGCGCCGGCACGTGGATGGGTCGCTCCGAAATGGCCGCGTCCATTCCACTCACCGACGCCTGCGCCCGTGCACTGACCAATCTCCAGCTCGCGCAAGAAGGCTTGGCAGTCCCAACGCGCTACCTTTTTGGCGCGGACAAGGACAAGATGGTCGACCCAAAGACCGGCCAACCAGTGCCTGTCTGGGAGGCCTACTACACGTCGCTCATGGTGCACAGCGACCCTAAACTCACCGCTGGGCAGTTTGACGCCGCCAACCTTGAGAATTTCACCAAGGTCGTCGACAAGTACGGCAGCCTCGTCGCCTCGATTTCCGGTCTACCTGTCCGGTACTTCACCGATTCCACGGTGAACCCTGCCGCCGAGGGCGCTATTCGCGCGGACGAGTCGCGACTAGTCAAGAACGTCGAGCGCAAGCAGACCGACTGGGGTGACGGGTGGGGCTGGGTCATGGGACTCTCCGAGCGATTCGCCACCGGAGAGTGGCCTGACGGCAACAAAATACGTACCGAATGGCACGACGCCGGCACACCAACCGTTGCGCAGAAGGCCGACGCAGTCACCAAACTCGCTGGCGGGAAAGCAATACTCTCCGTGCAAGGCGCACAAGACGAGCTCGGATGGAGCGAAGCCAAGAAGAAGCGCGAGCGGGCATACCGCCAGGAAGAACTCCGACTCGAGTGGAACGCCCTGGAGCCGGACATCGACGGTGAAGAATAGCCATGGCGTTCGAAGCCGCAATTGAACACGAGAAGACGGTGGCCGAGATCGTAGCGAAGGCTACACGCGAAGCCGACCAGTTGTGGCGCGGAATCACACCCTCGTCGATAAGTGGATCGTGGAATGAGCGTCTCCCCCGCGTCACGCAGGTCTTCGCCGACGCACAGTTTCAAGCAGCTGTCGAGGGCATGATCTACTCGTCATTCGTCCTCGCAGACCAAGGCTTATGGACTCCGCCCACCTCGATTGCCAGGGCGTCCGCTTCCGCGGGCATCGCATCGTCAGGGGCGACGCTCACCACCGTCCTAGACCGGCCAGTGAGCTACTCCAAGTCCCTGATCGGGGAAGGTGTACCCCCCGTCGAAGCACTGCGCCGCGGTGGACTCCTGCTCCAAGGCATCACACGCACCCAAGTTCGGGACTCTGCCCGGCTTGCCGCGTCCACGGACATCGCGGCCAGAGATTCGGTGTCCTACATACGCATGGTTGGACCGGGCGCCTGTTCTCGGTGCATTGTCCTTGCCGGCAAGATCTTCCGCTGGAACACCGGATTCAAACGGCACCCGCGATGCAACTGCACGCACGTGGCCACGACCTCCAAGAAGTATGCCGGGGCGAAAGCCGAAGGCTACATCGACGACCCCTACGAGGTCTTCAAGGGAATGACCGCGCTCGAGCAAGACCGAGCATTCGGGAAAGCAAGCGCTGACGCAATCCGTGACGGCTCGGACATCTTCCAAGTTGTCAACGCCAGCCGCTCTGCACGAGGCCTCACCACCTCCGAGGGCTTCACTCGTCGCGGATACTCTCGAGGCCTCGAAGGTCGTCGCCTCACACCAGAAGGAATCTATCGGCAAGCCGCAGGAAACCGCGAGCGAGCCCGAGAACTCCTGATCGAGCACAACTACCTCTTGCCCGGCGGCCAAGTCCCTGAGGGGTCAATCCGAGGTCATCGAGAAGGCTTCGGAGCGCTCGGAGCAGGTGGCCGCCGCGTCGGTGCACGCACCGCAGTCGAGCAGTCGCGTCGCACCGGGATGCGCGATCCTTCGAGCCGCTACACCATGACCGCCGCTGAGCGCAGACTCTTCGACTCTGAGGCCCGCTACAAAGCAGTCCTCGAAGGCCGAAACCCCTACTCCCGCGATGGGAAAGGGCTGACCCCACAGCTAGCAGCACAAGCCGAAGCCGACTACAAGCGATGGCTTAGCACCGGCGGCGAAGTCTTTAATGACTAGCCCCGAACCAAGCGCCTCACAGCCCGATGCTGTGGGGCGTTTTGCATACCCCTTTTCCGGCCGCGCGAGGCGTCCGGATGCTTTCCGCGATGGAGATAAGCACATGAGCACGACCCTTCTCAAGACCCGCTACACCCCCACCCCCGGGTTCACGCATCCGCGATGGAGCAGAATCCGGTTTGTCGCTGCCGACCCTGCGGATCCTGCCACTGGCGACGACAAGACCTCTAAGAATCCTGCCCCAGATCCTGACGGCGACGAAAAGTTGGGTGAGGGAGGAAAGAAGGCCCTGACCACTGAGCGTGACGCCCGCAAGGCGGCTGAGCAGAAGGTCAAGGACCTTGAGAAGCAACTCGAGGACTCCAAGAAAACCGACGAGCAGCGCATCAAGGACGACCTCGGCACCGCACAGTCGGAACTCGCCGCTTCGCAATCGCAGCTTCTGTGCTACGAGGTGGCTGCGGAGATCGGCCTCGACATCAAGCTCGCATCCCGCCTGAAGGGCTCGACTCGCGAAGAGATCGAAGCCGACGCGAAGGCATTCAAGGACCTCGTAGGCACGAAGTCCACACCAAAGCCAGACCCACACCAGGGCGGCGGCTCCAAGTCCACCGCAAAGAGCGTCTCAGCAGGACGAGACCTCTGGGCTGAGCAGCACCCATCCAAGAAGACCAACTGACAAAGGAGAGAGCACTATGCCTCGACTGACTACTGAACAGGTTGGCGGCGGCGATTTCTCGTGGCTCGGAAGCGCGCACGGAATCAGCAACGCCCGCACCGAAACCCTCGACGTGTCCGCCTTCACCAAGGCAACCCACTACCCAAAGGGCTACATCCCTTCGGGCACCCCCGTCGCGCGGATTGGTACGGGACTTGTCCCGTATGACCCAGCCGCCGAGACCACCACGGCTGCGGGTGTCCTCGCAGGCTTCATCCTCACCAACCAGAGCGTCGTAGGTACCGCGGACTTCGCTGTGCCGCTGATCGACCACGGCCGAGTGAAAACCAGCAAACTCCCCGTGTCATTCACCGCACCTACGGGCGCGAAGCGTGGGGAAACCACCTTCGTCTTCGTAGCCTGAAAGGAGGGCCCAAATGGCTCTTTGGACTGATGTAATCGACCCAGCAACTCTGACTGGGTACGCACGCGAGTCACTCGCAGAGCAGGAGGCCCGGAAGGGCTCGCTGGCGCGCTGGCTCCCGAACCGCGATGTCTCCGACATCCTCGTGCGCTTCGTTGCCGGGCAGGCAGGCCTCGTGCCTGAGGCGAACTACCGCGCCTACGACGCAGAGCCAGAGATTGGCTCCCGCCCAACCGGCAAGCGGCACATCCTCGAACTGCCTGCCGTCGGCCAGAACCTGCCGGTCTCTGAGTATGAGCAGCTTCGCCTGCGCAACGCCGCAGACACCAGCATGCTCAAGGAGATCCTCGCGACTACCCGCCGGGTTGTCCAGGCAGTATCCGACCGCGTCGAGCGACTGCGCGGCGAGGTCCTGGTAACCGGTATCGCCACCATCCCCGAGCTCTCCCCACAGGGTGATGACTTCGGACGCAAGGCTGCCCACAACGTCACGGCCGCTACTTTGTGGTCTGGATCCGCTGACATCCTCGAAGACTTCGAGGCGTGGAAGCAACTCTACTCCGACACCAACGGCGTAGATCCAGGCACGATCCTGACCTCCAGCCGCGTGATCTCTGCGATCGCAGGAAACCCTGCCTTCCAGACCCAACTCGTCAACGGTGGCGCCCGACGCGCATCCATCGACGACGTGAACACCATCCTGTCCGGGTTGAACCTGCCAACCCTGACCGCGTACAACCGCCGCACCTCGAAGGGCCGCGTCATCCCAGACGACCGTCTGATCTTCCTCCCCGAGGCAGTCGAGACGACCGACTGGGAAGGCACCGAGCTCGGAGCGACCTTCTGGGGACAGACTCTGACCTCTCAGGACTCCGACTACGCCATCGAAGATGGCGCAGAGCCGGGCATCGTGGTGGGCGCATACAAGGCTGAAAAGCCACCAATGATCGCCGAGATCATCTCCGACGCGATCGCACTTCCAGTGCTCGCGAACGCGGACCTCTCCCTGGTCGCAAAGGTGCTGTGATCATGACTCGCAAACTCACCGCAATGGTGGCTTTGCGCAATCCAGAGAACGGCAGCATCGAGGTCTTTGGCCCCGATGCTGCCGTCCCGGATTGGGCAGAACCACTGATCACAAACCCGAACGTGTGGGCTGACGTCGAAGAGACGGACACGACCACGGCCGCAAACACTACGACCGCAAACGACAAGGCAGCGGACGAAGGCGAAGGCACAACCACAGCCGACGCCAATAGCACTCAGGACGAGGACGACACTTCCGAGACCTCCGGTGCGATCCGTCCGGCCGAGAACGAGTCCAAGGCCAAGTGGGTCGCCTACGCAACCTCCAAGGGGCTGACCGTCCCTGCAGACGCGACCAAGGCGAAGATCATCGAGATGCTCGAAGCTGAGTGAAAGGTGGTGCGGTCATGACATACGCAACCGTCGACCAAGTCGGGACCGAATTGGGCCGCACCATCGTCGAACCGGAAAAAGCCCAAATCCAGCAGTGGCTGGACAAGGTGGAACGCCTAATCAAGACTCGACTCCCGGACCTTGATCAACGCGTAAACTCCGGACTCCTGGACCGTGAGACTGTCGCAGACATTGAAGTGGACGCAGTGACCCGCAAGGCACTGAACCCTCAAGGCCTGCGCACCTTCTCACGGTCCGTGGACGACGCGACCATTCAGCAGACCATCGATTCGTCCCGCTCGAGCGGCAAACTCGAACTCACAGATGAAGAGTGGGAACGCCTCTTGCCCGTACCAGTGGGCGATGGATTCTCCTCTCCACTGGCATTCACACCTGGATGGTGAGTGCCATGAACTTCGGAGGATTCGCAGTTCACGAGCTCGACGAAATGCGGAAGATGGCAGAGTCCCTCTTCCGCGACACCGCGAAGATCGAAAGGGTCTCGCGCGAGGCAGTCGAAGACGGCTTGGGTGGGGCAACGTTCCCACGCACGACGATCTACGAAGGTCCCGTGAAAGTGCAAAGCTGGCAGCCCTACGAGCAAGCCCCAGAAGCCGGCGGACACACCTATGTGACGCAACGCTACAACGTACACGCTCCCTGGGACGCCGGACCATTCCAAGCCGGAGACATCGTCACCATCACCTCAAGCACCCACGCCGCACACGCAGTTGGAGCGGTCTACCGGATCGCAGGACTCCACGAGAAGTCCATCCAAACCGCCCAGCGATTCCTAGTGGACGAGGTCGTGACATGAGCGCCCACGAGATCCGCGCATTCGCGACCACCGTGCGGGCCGCGGCCAAAGACATCACCCCAGACGCCGAAAAAGTGATGTTCAAAGGGGCGATGAACGTCAAGCGCGACCTACAGAAGCAAATGCGGGCATCCCGACACTTCAAAGGCGCCACAAACTCCATAACTTTCGACCAAGCCGGACTGTCCGTGGAGATCGGCCCAGAGAAGGCGTCCGGATCCGGTGGCGCAATCGCCAACGTGGCCTACTTCGGCACCAGCCGCGGTGGCGGCACCGTCGAAGACCCCCTCGAAGCACTCAACCGCGAGGCGCCCTATGTCGAAAAGTACCTACTCGAACTGGTGGTGAAGTCCTTCGAATGAGAACCATCATCACCGCACTGAAAGCGCACCTACTCGCCGCAGGTATCACCGCCTACTGGGTGGACGTGCCAGACAAGCCGACCTTCCCCTACGTCCTCCTCTGGGGACCAGCATGGGGCAAGCGCGAGGACTCCCTCGCTCCCACCACGGCAATCGACACGATCCTCAAAGTCACGACCGTGGCCGAAAACCCGGACCTTGCGCTCACCTTCACGTCACGAGTCCTCACACACCTCGACAAGAAAGTACTCACAGCCCAAGACCGCACCTTCGAGCTAAACCTCGAATGGTCCCAAGACGTCGAAGTCGACCGGCAAGTAACCCTCCCCGCCCCAAACCGACATCCGGCCTACGCAGTGTCCGGCTTCCACCTCAACGCCAGCCCCGAACATCCATAGCCCGCCCACAGTGGCGGGTTTTCTTATGCCCCTTGGAGGCACCCCATGGCACAAATCCCACTGCGCAACCTGCGCACCGGCGAAGTGCGGCACCAGTCCGCAGGCTTCGCAAACGCCTTCCCCAACGTCTGGACCAAGGACGTCACCCCCGAACCAGACACCACGGAAGACGTGACCGACCCGGCCGAGGGCACGGCCCCACCAACTGAAACCAACTCCCCAAACGAGGGGAAGAAGGAGGTGCGCAATGCGCGTACTCGCTGACGGCAAGAAAAAGTTCGTTGTCCTCCCGGAAATCCCCGCGGACATGGACAAGATCACAATCACAGAGGCACTCGCGGGCGAAGACTTCTCGGGCGCCGTACTGTCGTCCGACTTTGACCTCGGACCAGCAGCATCCGACGTCCTAGACGAGAAGTCCCTCGATGTCTCCGGAAACGCCAAGGAGCTGGGCAACGGCAACGCGGATGGCGGCTTTACTGCCTACCGCAGCTTCCTCGCTGCAACCGGCCTGCCTGACACGGCTTCTACTGAGGAAAAGTTCTGGGCGATCGTGGGTGATGCGAAGGGCACCGTGCTCCCGATCCTCATCCGCCACTCGGGCAAGAAGTCCACCGAGGATCTCACCGTCGGCGATGAGTACTGGTACTGCGAGTACGAGCTCGACGTCCCATCGTCTGCCGCGCTCGAAGGCAAGCTGAAGCACCGCGTCCCTGGTGCTATTCGTCGCTTCACCGAGGGCTTCAAGACCATCGTCTCCGCTACCCCGTGATCGAGGGCTGGTAGCCGCAGCAAGCCGCCTTGCCTGCGCGTGAAGGGGTTCCGCGCAGGCAAGGTACCACTCCCCCAATCTTTGAACCCCTCTGCACGCTTGGAGGACCGATGACTGTGCCCGCCCTGCCTTCCCGGATATCCCGACCCAGCCTTATCAGTGCACTGCACGCGCTAGGCCTTCAACCATCCGACGTGAAGTCCTTCGCTTTCATTCCCAACGGAATCCCTGCGCCAAAGATCGATCCAGAAACCGGTGAAGAAATCCCCGGAGCCTTGGATGCCCTCGAGGTCGTCGTCTTTGAACGAGACAACACCGGCGCACGCTCCCAGAACCTCCCCGGCGTCAAAGCCGCCGGATACCGCAAGTCCACACACCGCATCCCTGTCCTCTAGGAGAACCCCATGTCTGATCCCCTCACCCTCGACTTCGACTTTGACGCGTTTATTGATGGCGCATCCGTCACCGAGGAGTCCGTCGAGATCTTCCAAAACGGTGAAGTGCTCGGTAAGTACGAAGACTGGCGCCGACGGTACGAGCGCGCAGCGCAGCTTGAAAAAGCAGATGGTGAGCGGTCCGCCAACGAGGAAGACCCGCTCGCAGTCCTCATCGAGGAAGGCGCGGTGCTTCTCACGGAGCTCGAAGAGTCCCGAACCGTGTGGTTCGTTCGAGCACTCGAACCTGACGCAGAGATCGCGATAGAAGCCGCACACCCTGCACCCGAGAATCCCTTTCAGCCTTTCACTGACCCTCAACCACAACTGCCCAGCCACCCCACGGAGAAGCAGGCAACCGCCTACGTCATCGCGATGGAAGCGTGGACGGAGAAGCAAACCGCACACTTAACGGAGCAGTACCGCGCCGAGCCGTACAAGGCGTACAGCAAGGCCGCCCGCCAGATCGTCGCTGATCGTGAAGCGGAAAAGGTACACTGAGGGTTCGTGCGGATCGAGAAGGACAGCGAAGTTATCGCCACGAAGAGCCCATCGGTTGAGCAAGTAAAAGCGCTCCGCGCCAAGATTGGCGAACTGCAGTTTGGCCGCCTCGTCACCGCAATCGACGAAGCAAAGGAGAAAGAGCCGGAGGTCGCAGGGGCTTTTTTGTCCCTCACCTCGCAGAGCGCCCGTGGCTAGTCGACGCTCTGAAGGCCGCCCGCGATTGGGGTGTGCGGCCCACAGCTTTCCTCGAAAGCTGGTCCACGCGTGACCGTGCTCTAGCGATGGGCCTTGGCGCCTATGAAGCCGGCTACTACATGGGAATCCCCATCGAAAAGGTCTGGGACCCGCAATCGGAAGGATGGCTTGTCGCAAAACAAGTCGTCAACCAAGCAGACGCGGCAATCGCCCGCGCCCAAGCCAAGATCAAAGACCCAGAGCCCGGCGCTCAATGGCAGGTCTTCGACATCCGAGAAAACCCCGAATACGCGGACCTCGCCGACTAGACGTAAATAAACGTCGCAACGAAACCGGCGATCAGACCAGCAATGCGGGCCTCCCGCTTATACCAAGTGACTTCCTTGTCGCTGGTGGTGCGCTGAATGATCGCAACGATCATCGGCGCCACTACTGATAGCGCAGCGATCGGAGTCCCTTCCGGCCGATCGCTCCCATAAATGATCGTCCCAACCACGACACCGATGATGATTCCCCAAAAAGCGAACCCGGCAAACGAGAACAACGTCGTACCAGGTTTGGCCTTTTCATGCCCCTCAACTGGGGCTTCTTCCATTTCAGGGGCTGTTTCAGTCATGCCCTGATTCTTCCATGCCATTCGGAGGTGTTCAATGGCTGACCGGTCTATCAAACTCAAGCTAGAGGCTGAAGTATCCCAATACAAAAAGGAACTCGACGCCGCCGCGAAGGTCACTGAGAAGCTCGCCGCAAACTCAGAACTCGCCGCAAAGAACGTGGCGGTCGCGGCCGCCAAGCAGAAGACCGCCGCATCCCAGGTTGCCGCAGCAGAGCAAGCCCTCCAGAAGGCACAAAACTCCGGCAAGGCCTCTGCCACGCAGCTCGCCAAGGCCGAACAAGAAGTAATGGAAGCAAAGCGCGGTCACTGGAAAGCTTCGCAAGAACTCAAGGCAGCCCAAGAAGGGCTAACCCGCGCAAACCTGGCACAAGCAGAATCGGCACTCAAGCAACAGTCCGCGTGGAAAAAGGGCGCAGCCTTCTTCAAGGAGAACCGCACAGAAATCGACGCCGTTGGGTCTTCCCTTACAAGAGTCGGAACCGTAGGTGTCGCAACCCTCGGCCTGATGACCAAGGGCGCCATGTCTTGGGAATCAGCGTGGGCTGGCGTAACCAAAACCGTCAACGGCACCGAGAAAGAAATGGCCTCCCTCGAAACAGGCCTGCGCGGACTCACTAAGGTACTCCCCTCAACCCACGAAGAAATCGCAGGTGTCGCAGAGTCCGCAGGTGCACTGGGCGTCGCAACCAAAGACATCCTCGGCTTCACCCGCACCATGGTCGACCTCGGAGAAACCACCAACCTCACCTCCGATGAAGCCGCAACCCAGATCGCACAGATCTCCAACGTCATGGGAACCATGGCCCGAGACGGCACTGCCGGCGTCGAACGATTCGGATCCACCCTCGTCGCCCTCGGAAACGACGGAGCATCCACCGAGGCCGACATTCTCGCACTGGCACAACGCATCGCTGGCGCAGGAAAGACCCTCAACGCCACCGAAGCAGACGTCCTCGCCGTCGCCAACACACTCGCATCTATGGGCATCAATGCCGAACTCGGTGGCGGCGTCACCTCCCGCGTCCTCCTCAAAATGCGCTCCGCGGTCGACACCGGCGGCAAGTCACTCGAAGCATTCGCACGCACCGCAGGACTCTCCGCCGACGAGTTCGCCACCAAGTTCCGCACCGCCCCAATGGAAGCCCTAGACCTCATCGCCAAGGGCATCCACAACGTCAACACGGCAGGCGGAAACGTCACCGACACCATGAAAAAAATGGGCATCAAGGGCACCGAGGAAACCCAAGTCATGCTCGCACTCGCAAACTCCGGAAACCTCCTCACCGACTCCCTCAACCTCGGCGCAACCGCCTGGGAGCAAAACTCAGCGCTCGCAGAAGAAGCCGCCAAGCGATACGAGACCACCGAAGCAAAAGTCGCGATGGCCTGGAATGCCGTCAAAGACGGCGCAATCGAAGTTGGTCAGTACGTTCTGCCAATAGTCGCAGAGGTTGCAGATGGCGTGGCCGACTTGGCCGGTTGGTTCGCAAACCTTCCTGAGCCTGTCAAAGCGACGGTCACCGCGCTCGGCGGCATCGCATCTGTCACAGCGCTTGCTGCAGGTGGAGCTCTGAAGTTGGCTGGCTCTGTTGCCGACAGTTACACCGCATTCAAGCAACTCACGCTCCAATCACCGAAACTTGCCTCCGCAATCAAGGGCATCGGTACCGCCTCCGTTCTGGCGGCACCGGCAATCATGGCTGTCATCGCTGCACTCTCGTATGACGGTGGAGCGCCGACGCAGAGCGTCAACGAACTCAACACGAGCATCCGACAACTCGGAGAGGGCGCCTACGCGACGGACACGATCTTCAAAGACAGCGTCTTCGAAGACGGCTTCGAGATGGACTTTGACGGGTTCATAGATGGACTCAGCCGTGCCAAGAATGCTGGCGATCATTTTGCCGACTTCTGGCGAAACATGCGGCACGCAACTCTGGGTGACGGCTCGCGTGACGGTCTACAGGTTGCGGTAGATAACTTCCGCGCATTCGACGAAGCGATGGCTTCGGCCACCGCCACCAGCCTGCCGGAAGTCGCCAAGGCGTTCGAGTCCCTCAACATGGAACTCGATGGCACTGAAGCGTCAGGTATAAAACTCCTCGAGCAAATGCCGGGTCTCCGCGATTCCCTGATCGGGATAGCGAACGAAACCGGTGGTGCAACAGACAACGCATCGCTTTACAAGCTCATGATGAGCCAACTCGCCGGAGCAACTGGCGAAGTCATGGTCGCTACCGACGGCGCGGTGTCTTCCACCCAGCAGATGGTGGTCGACCTTCAAGCGCAAGCTGACGCCGCGGACCGGGCACACCAGGAACTTCTGGATCTCGCAAACGGGGTACTCAGTCTGCGTGACGCAAACCGCGGTTTCGAAGCAGCGATTGACTCTGCTAGCGACGCGATCGCAAAGAACGGTAAGAACCTCGACATTTCCACTGCGAAAGGTCGAGAGAATCAAGCCGCTCTCGACAGTATTGCGTCGTCTGGTCTGGCGATGGTCGACTCCGCACGGGAGCAGGGTGCTTCTCAAGAAGAGCTTGAGAAGAAGATGTCCAAGGTCCGTAAGGCCTACATTGCAGCCGCTGAGAACGCTGGCATGTCTACCTCGGCCGCGAAGAAACTCGCTGACCAGTTGGGGCTGATCCCCAAGGAAACGACCGCAAAGATCAAGGCAGAGGTCAGCGATGCGTCCGCCGCAATCTCTGGCATTCACAACCAGATCGTCAACCTGCCTAACGGTAAAACCGTCACCATTACAACGAACCAGTACACGAACGAGGTGACGTACCGGACGACCAAGAACGGCCCAGCGTATAAGGCCGACGGCGGCCGCGTCTCCATGCCGGCCCTCGCTGGTGGTGGGCGCCTGCCGCGCACAGGTCTTGGCACTGACCAGATTCTTGGCATGGATAAGTCGGGCAGGCCTACGGCGTGGGTGAACGACCGCGAGTGGGTCATCAATGACAAGTCGTCGGATAAGTACGACGGATTCCTCGACATGATCAACCGCGACGACCCGCGAGTACGGCATCTGGCCGGTCTTGCTTCGGGTGGTCGTATCGATGACAAAACTAAGTCGTACAACACCGCGAAAGGCAAGGTCAGTTCCTGGGGCCGAACCGTCAAGGCGTGGGAAAAGACGGTCAAGGACGCCGAGAAGGCGTACCAGAACGCTAGTGGCAAGAGCGCAAAGAAGGCCGCAAAAGCACGTCTGGATTCAGCGAAGGCTGATCTGAAGCGCGCTCAAGCAAAGCTAAAAGCCTATGAGAAGGAACGCGATCAACTAAAGAAAGAGATCGCGGACCTCAAGGCCACACGCACCGACCTGACATCTGGCGTGGCGGAGAAATCCTTCACGTACAACGAGAAGACAGGCCAGGTCGAGACCTCCAACTCCCTGATGAATCAGGGCACTGGTGGACTCTCGGGCGCGTACAACCTAGTAGATCAAGTAAAGGCTGCTTCCAAGCTTCCTGGGCTCACGAAGAAGCAACAGGAAGCGATGGCTAAGGCTTCGGCTTCTGCACGCAAGGAATTCGAGAAGCTCTACAAGGAAGCCGCCCTGCTCGAAGGCAAGCTGGGTAAGGCCCAACAGCACGTCTCCGAGATGGCGTCGGTTTCCAATTCGGTGAAGTCGGGTCTTGCTGGCGGGTTCTCTCTTGGTGATTCGATCACTGAAGAGGAGTTCGTAGGCGGGTTACGCACGCAGAAGCGCGGCGTGACCGGCGCGGACATGGTCACCAACGCTCGGGCATATTCTGAGAAGCTTCGCACCTTCGCGAGTGCTTTGAAGAAGCTCGCTGACTGGGGACTGTCGTCCACGGTCTTGCAGGAGATCGCAGGGTATGGCGTCGATGACGGCCTGATGATCGCGAACTCTCTGTCGAGGGACCAAGTCGCTGAACTCAACCAGGCTTACTCGTCGATCGACAAGTATTCGCAGCAGTCCGGACAGCATGCGACTCGGAACTTCACCACAGACGACGGAACCTTCATAGCTGGAGGTCTCGCCGCAGGTGAGAAGACGGTTGCGACTCTTGAGAAGCAGATTGCCGCGAACGAGAAGGCCCTGGCGACGCAGACGGACAAACTCCTTGACGCTTGGGGGAAGCCCTTCGACATCAAGTACGACGCCAAGACCGGCAAGATGGTCTCGATCACTCCTGCCAAGAAAGCCTTCGGCGGTTTCGTATTTGGTCCAGGAACCCAAACATCAGATTCCATCCCCACGATGCTCTCCAACGGCGAGTTCGTGGTCCGTGCCCGTGAAGCACAGAAGCCGTCAAACTCTGCTCTGCTCCGCGCAATGAACGCAGGCAAGAACATCAACCCACCTACCGCCTATGCGGGAATCGACTACAACCGCCTCGGCGCAGCCGTGGCATCCGCTATCGCGGCAAACCCGCAGCAGATCATTTCAAACCTCGTCATGGACCGCCAGGTCATGGCGACGTGGGTGGGGATGGCGCAGCAAGTCGCCAAGCAAAGGGGGGTCCGTCTATGACGTTCGCTCTGATGGGGCCGGTCGGTGAACTCCGCCCGGCCCCCGCCCCTGAACCAGGCGTAAGTGTCAACGCCACCCAAACCACGAACCAGTGGATGACGCTCGGTGAGAATCGCTTCACGCAAGGCGGGAAGCGGATCCACCGTGACTGGACGTTGTCCTTCACCTGGGATCGTCCCGAGGAACTGGCCTGGCTCGCTGAGCTCGCGTCAGGTAGCGTGCCCGGACCGATCTACCTGTACACGGCAAAAGCCGCGGTCGAGAATCTCGCTCCACCTGCCCTGCAGAACTGCGGGTCCGGGGTTACTGGCCGCCGCCGCGTGCTGGCGGCTGGTGACCGTGAGGTGGGGGTCTCTCGCAAGATTCCCATCAAGCCGTCCACCGCGTACATGGTCTCGGCGTTGACGTCGGGCAGCGGGTCTGTGACGCGCAAGATTTACACGGAGGCGGGCGTCGAGCTCGCATCGGTAGTTCTGGCCGCGGGTGCTTCGGGCGTTCGCGTCTCGGCATTGTTTACGACCCCGGCGACCGCCGCATACATGACCTTGACCCTCACGGCAGGTATCGGGCAGGTCCGCCTGACCGAGGGCGCTCACACGGGGTTTATGCCCGGTGATGGGGTCGCCCCAATTCAAGTAATGGCTCTTCAAGAAGTGTTGCAGCGCGTGATGGCAGGTGATCACCGCAGCGACTTCACGTGCACTGTAATGGAGGTGGGCTAGTTGGCTCACGAGAAGGTCTATCTGCCCGAGTCCCAGGTCGTTGGGGCGCCAGGTGATGTGGTGTCGTGGTCGGTGTCGCGTGAGATTAGCGGTGCCGGCCCGTGGAGCACCGCGGGTGTAGGCGTGGGTGGTGGCACGGTCACTCTGCTTGATGACGGTACGCCGTGGAAGTCGCCTCTCATACGTGTTGGTGAAGCAGTCCAGATAAACGCTCGGTCCGATTCGGACCGGGCGTTTTCTCGTATCGCGACGATGATCTCGGCGGATGTGGGCGGCTCTGCTCTCACCATTGAGAAGTCTTTTAGCGTGCAAGACGACATGCGCGCGCTCATGGAGCCTATGCGTATGCCCACCCTGTTGCCTGCGGCGCCGGTGGATGCGTCGCAGGCGATCGTAAGGATCTGCGAGAAGGCTGGCGTCCCTCATGACGTGCAGGCGTCCGGGATTATGGTCCCCGCACTTCTTTTCGACGCCACCACTGGGTGGGAAGCCATCCAGGATGTTGCGGAGAAGACGCTCGGTGCGGCGTGGATGAGTGAGACCGGGACCATTGTGTACCGCAATGCCGCCACGATGCGCGGGGTCGGGACGCCGGTCGAGTCGATCCTGTCGCTGGACTCTGTCGACGACGTGGCGTGGTCGTACTCGGATGAGAACGTCGCGGACCGCCAGACGGTCACGTACACGCCATTCGTCACCACCACGGTCACTGACAACTCGTTGACGATCTGGGAATCGCAGAAGGTCATCGAGATTGAGCCTGGTGCGACGGTGGTCCTCGAGCAAGACTTCGAGGGCGCCGCAGACAGCCTTGCACCATGGCGACAAGCGCAAGACACAACCGTGCCTGCCGAGCAGTACTCGCGCTGGAATGCCGCGTTCTCACCTGATGGTGGGGATGCTCCCCCAGCATCGGTGCTCACGGTCACGTCCACTCTTCTGTCGGCGTCGCGTGTCAAGATCACCCTGAAGTCGAACGCCGCCCAGAAACTGTATGTCGCGGACTTCGGCTATCAGTCGTTGATCGTGCGTGCCAACAAGACGGTCCGCCCCGGCGCACCTGTCACGCTCGAGTCTGGCAACACTGAGGAGACGGCCCGCAACACGGTCTCGCTCGATCTGGGCTTGTATGCCGGCACTGAGGCGAAAGCCAAGGAACTCCTGGGGTGGCTGGCGTTGCAGTCCGCCACTCCGCGCGCACAACTTGATGGCTTGCGGGTGGTTCCGGACGCGGCACGACGCCTCGGCTCTCTGGTCACGTTCACGGACCCTGTCACGGGTGCATCCTCGCGGTGCATCATCACGCGCAAGGAAGACTCGGGTAGCGCGGCAACCTACGATCAGCATCTGACGTTGACGATGGTGCCGGGCACTACCCCGCCACCTGCGACGGTGGTTGTGAAGATCACCGAGCCGGTCGGTACGTCGGATTCGACGACGTTGACGGAGCGTCAGGCTTTCCGTGATGCGAATGCGGACCGGATCGATCAGACGGCCCCTCCTGCACCTTCCGCGCCTGTTCTCTCTGCGCGCCTCGGTGTGATCACGGTCGGATTCGACGGCCTCACAAACACCGGCTCCGAGATCCCCTCGCGCGTCGAGTATGTGCAAGTCGCACTGTCTGGCGCCCCGAACGCGAACGCGGTTGTGAACACCATCCCCGGCGCCGGCGGGCAAATACTGATCTCCGATCAGCCGTACAACTCAACCCGTTACATTCGGTTGCGTGCCGTCTCGTATGCGGGTGTTGCGGGGCCGTGGGGTGCTGAGCGCTCGATCGTGGTCACGCCCCTGGTCGATACCGACATGATCGGTAAGGTTATCGCTTCGGCGAATATCAAGGATGGCGCTGTTACTTCCGTGACTATCGCGTCGTCTGCGATCACCGCGGCAAAGATTGCGGTCGATGCGATCACGGCTGACAAACTCCTTGATGGGGCCGTGCTTTCATCCAAGATCGCCGCGAACGCGATCACGGGTGCGAAGCTCGCTAACGCTGCGGTGGACGCGACGAAACTCGCTCCTGGCGCAGTTACGGACGCAGCGCTGGCCACGCCAGTGAAGAACGCAATCACTGGCGCCCAGACCGCGGCAGATAACGCGCAGTCGGCGGCGAACTCGGCGCAGGCGTCCGCTAACGCGGCGGCCGCAGATTTGCTCGCACTGTCGGGTAAGACGGGTCGGTTGATTCGTTCAACGACTGCCCCGACCGGTGATGACCGCAACGTTAACAACTCGTGGCTGAACACCGGCAACGGGCAGTTGTCCCAGTGGACGGGTAGCGCGTGGACGGTCATCACGGACTCGCGCCTTACTGCGGCGGCACAGGCAGCAGCGGACGCGGACGCGAAGGCGGGCCTTGCTCAGTCGGCAGCCTCCGCGGCACAGTCTGCCGCGACGGCCGCACAAACGGCGGCCAACGCTGCGCAAACCACGGCCGACGGGAAGAGCAAGGTCACCCGCGCCACCACCGACCCCATCGGCGGCGGCTCCACGGGAGATCAGTGGTGGAAATACTCCGGTAGCCAGATCGTCGGGTTGTGGATCCATTCCGGTAGTGGATGGGTCTCTCAAACCCTGACTGACGCGGTGATTACGAATCTGAATGCCGGCGCGATCACTGCGGGTTTCTTGGCTGCGGCGCGTATTCAGGCGGCCACGATCACGGGCACGCATATTGCGGGTGGCACGGTGACCGCGGCGAATATGGTCGCGGGCACGATCACTGCGGCGTCGGGAATCCTCGCTGATGCGTCGATTACTACGGCGAAGATCGCAGATCTTGCCGTGTCTGGTGCGAAGATCGCAAACGCTACGATCACGAATGCCAAGATCGCGGACTTGGACGCGGTCAAGATTAACGCGGGCACATTGAATGCGGCGCGTATCGCGGCTGAGTCGATCACGGCGGAGAAACTTGCTGCGAACTCGGTGACCACGGCGAAGCTCGTGGCGGAAGCCGTGACGTCGGCCAAGATCGCTGCTTTGGCGGTCGAGGCAGGCCACATCAAGGCGAACGCCATCACCGCGGACAAGGTAGCGGCCGGCGCGATCACGGTTGCGAAACTCAACGTCGGAGACTTCGAGAATTTCGCGGAACACGTTCCGGCGCAGGGAATCGGAGTCGTCTACCCTACAGAGTTCACAACCGCGACAGACGGCGAATGGATCACCAACGAGCCGGCTTCACAACGGGGCTACTTGATGTTCAGGAATCGGCGCGGCCCGATTCCCTTCAAGCCGGGCGAGCAAATCCGAGTCCAGTTCACCGGCATGACGACAACGCCAGGCAGCGGGTATGTCCAAGTCAATATGTGGTGCTACCCCTCCTCAACGTCGTCTGCGGGAAACATCTCGAGTAATCAAGTAGGGCTCACCTTAACGGAGGTCCCCACCGAGTTCAGTGCGGTGCTGACAGTCCCAGACATCAGTTCCTTTCCGAACACCTCGGCCTGGCTGGTCGGACTAAACGGAGCGAATGCGCAATACGCGAAAGTGAAAAACATCCGCGTCTACCGTATGACGCCGGGTGAGTTGATCGTGAATGGTGCTATCACCGCGGACAAGATCGCCTTCGGCGTCCTGGAATCCGACCACACACCGGGAGTCCCCGCAGTGCGGATCGGTGGCCAGGGTGTCCGCCTCTACGACACAGAGGGTAACGAGTCCGTAAGTCTGACAGCCACGGGAAGCCAATTCCTCACCCTGAAGGACAGCACCGGTGAACCCGTCGCATCCATCGACGACACCGGCGGCTCAGCATTCGAAACCCTCGCAGTCGCAGGAGAAGCCCGCGTAGACGGCGTGCTCATCATCGGTGGTGACCCCATCGCCGAGCACGGATCAGGAGACTACGGACCCGTCATCAACGGGCGCGACCTCCTCGGGAAAACCTTCACCGACTACGTGAACGAACACCCCGGCGTGCAAGACGGCAACGCTTGGCTTACCGCCATGCCACACGGGCAAATCCTGAACGCGTGGCACGAAAACGGCACGACCGCGGAAACCTACGACGGCATCAACGGCGAATCGCATTTCCGGCAGAAACTTCAAGGCTCCTTCGAAGCAAAAGCCGGGCGCATCTACCAGATCGCCTACCGCACGCCCTCCTTCCGGGAAACCGGAACACTCGGGACCGGCGGAAACGTAGGTGCCTGCATCCTCTACTACTCGACCGGGACCACGCCCCTCAACGTGACCGGCTCGATCATCCGAGGAACCCGCGCGTACTTCCCACGCGGCGGATCAGACACCATGGCGTCCGTCGTAACCACCGTCCGATGCCCAGAAGACATCCCCGCCGGACAAATCAACCTGGGCATCACCGTGTACGCGTACTCAGGCCGCACCATGCAATCACAGACAACCTCGGACCAAAACCGGTACGAGCTCGCCGTGACAGACATGGGCATGCGGGCACCCGCAAATCAGGGTGTATCCGTGAATCTGTCGCGCCAAGGGACCGTGGACCCAACGCCTCCGACTCCCCCGGCACCCGCGAAAAAGGAGTACACCACCACGGTGAACGCGTCGTGGGGGCAAGGCTACAAGGGCGACAACACCCAAAACAGTGACGCCGGCGCGAAAGCCACACAAGGGTACACCTCGTACTGGCCATCAGGAGGCGTGCAACGAGGCCTCATCGGCTTCCCATCCGTGACCGGCACCCTGTCGGGAGCGGACATCGTGAAGGTCGAAGTGTACGTGTACGCCGCACACTGGGCGTCCTCCTCCGGAGGAACCCTCTGCATTGGCGGACACTCCCACACCTCGAAACCCACGACCTGGTCGTCAAACCTGAACGACGCGAAACGCCAGGCACTCAAGAAGCCAGAAGGCCGGTGGATCACCCTCCCATCCAGCATGCACGCAGGCTTCAAATCCGGCACATACAGGGGCATCAGCATCCTGCCACCCGGATCATCCACCAGCAGCACCTACTACGGCTACCTCACATGGTCGAAGTCGAAGCTCCGCATCACGTACAAAAAATAAGGAGCCATCATGGCAGAAGAAGAAGCACCGGCACCCGAGGTGCCAATCCCTGACCCGCTGGCTCCCGACGAAGAAGGCTTGGTCCCACCATTCGTGGAATCAAGCCTTCTTCGCGCGATGCGTGCAGCGGAAGGCTGCGAGGCGTTCGCTTTTCGCGTCGAAATGGCGTGCTGGCAGGAAGGGGTCGACTACACGAGCGAGGTGCGCCGCAAGGTCGCACTGGACCCGAACATCAACGCTCTAGTGCGCGTGGACCGCAACAACACGGTCTCCACCACCCGCGTCACCGACACGGCAATCATCGAAGCAGTCCAAGCACTCAAGCCACCCGTGGAGGCTCCATGAGTGAGGACTACACCCAAGCCGAAATGGTGCGCACCCTCACCCGGATTGAGGAAGGGCAAACGAAGCTCGAGCACAAGATCGACGCCCTGTCCGCAACCTACGTGCAAAAAGACGCCTACGAGATCCGCACCAGCGCGATCGAGCGGGACATCAAAGCGATCAAGCAAACCCACACGGACGACATCACGGCCTTGCGCACAGAGCAGGCACCGGTGAAGACATCACCGTGGGTCGTCGCTGGCTTCGGCGTCTCGACATTGGTCGGCCTTGGATCGCTCGCGGGCGTCACTATCACCGTAGTCAAAGTCATCGCACAACTGCCTTGACCACACGCAACACAAGCACCTTCCGGGGTGCATTTTCTATGCCCAGAAAGGGGCACCGCATGTCTACGACACCCGAAGCGTGGGCCACAGACGACCCAACCCACGCCGACCTCCCACCCACCGAGTTTCCGCCAGACGAGTTCCCGGACCCTAACGGAGAGGACGACATCCAGTGACCGCAACCGCTAACGCAGTCATCAAGGCCGCTGCCGCAGAGCTCGGCAACTTCTATCCCGGCGCTTCAAAGTACGGCCTGTGGTACGAGAACAAGACCGGTCTCAAGGGGTATGCGCACGCACAGTTCTGTGCGATGGGAGTGTCCTGGCGCGCGGCTCAGGCCGGAGCCCTCGACATCATCCCCCTCCACGCGTACACGCCGTCCGGAGCCAATTGGTTTAAGGACCGCGGACGCTGGCACGTCGGTGTCGCGGGAGTGAAGCGCGGAGACATCGTGTACTTCGACTTCCCCGGCCAGCCCAACCGCATTTCACACGTCGGCATCGTCGAGTCCGTGAACTCCGACGGTTCGGCGAACACCCTCGAGTTCAACACCTCGGGCACGGTATTCGGTGATCAGCGCAATGGTCGCGTGGTCGCACGCAAGCGTCGCAAGTCGTGGATTGTCGGCTACGGACGACCCGCCTACGCCAAGACGTCCTCGACGTCGAAACCATCCACCTCGAAGACGGAGATCCAGAAAATGGCAGACAAGCTTCCAGTCATCAAGCCCGGCGACACCGGCGCCTACGTGGGCCGCATGCAGGGACTCCTCCTTGCTGACGGCCAGTACATCGGCAAGGCCGGTATCGACAAGTCCAACGGCCCCACCACGCAGAAGGCGGTGAAGGCTTTCCAGAAGAAGCACAAGCTTGTAGTGGACGGCTACTTCGGCCCGAAGTCGTGGGCGAAAGCACTAGGAGCATAGCCATGAGCAAGTACGCAAACAAAGCCTTTTGGGTTGATACTGCCGACCGCGTCATCGCAACCACGGCACAGTCCGCTGTCGCCGTCCTCACCGCGGGGACGACCTCCCTCATTGACGTGGATTTCGCACAAGCAGCAGGAGTGGCCGGCCTCGCCGGCCTCGTCTCGCTACTCACCTCGATCGCATTCCGCGACGGCGCCCAGTCACCTGCTGAAGCGCCACGGCACGCCGATGCCTAGCTACGAATGCCGGGAATGCGGTTCCGAGTACACCTATCCCGGACATGCAGCCCAGTGTGAGGAGAACTGCCGCAAGTACTGGGATTCCTTCCCGTCACACAAGGCGGAGCGCTGGACCCAAGAAGACGACTAAACCAAATGGCCCCCTCCCTGCATCTGGGTGGGGGCCATTTCGGCATTTCAACTTCAAGGTGAAGAAGGCGGTCATGGGATGGAACGCTTCTTCGCTTCTCATCGTGGCCGTTTGCATCACGGCAATAACCCATACAGTCGTCTCGACATTTCCTGCGGGCTGGATCATGTTAGAGAAGTAGTGGAACCAGTTCAGGAGGAAGTGAACCGGGACACTCCAAACGAGTTTTCACTGGTTAACGATCGAACTCAAGAAGGAAAATGGGCATTCACCCGCCTGCGCGTCCATTTAACCCGTGGAGAATACCGGCAACGAGCCGCACTGGGACTAAAGACCCAGCTCGATCGGTGCGACACCGTCGGATAACGACAACGCCCCCACCCTCAAATGAGGGTGGGGGCGTTTCTGTTGTTTCTATGCTGCGACGATCTGTTGAGCGAGCTTCACGGACATGTACAGACGCAGAGGCCTGTCCTTGGTCCGCACAAAGCCGGCCTTTTCGTAGAACTGCGCTCGCTTTTCGTCAAGGGCATCAACGGATAGCAGGTTTACGGGAGAAAGCTCATGCGCATCAAGCGCTGAGCGTATCGACTTCAAGAGCAGCGCCCTCCCCCTGCCATTACCTTGCTCCTTCAGATGAACCCCGAGCTTACATAGCAGAATCGCCACTCCCGCACCGTCCTCATTGAACTTCCTCGAAACAGACGAAGAGTACCCATCCGCGTTCACGACGATGGATTTCAGAGAGTAGTAGCCAGAAATATAGTCCAAGCCCTCCCAAACCTGGGAGCTCACATTACTACGCTGATCCCATGCATGATTGCGGAACCAGTCCGTGATTTCTGGCTCGCCACAGTCAAACGTTTCACGATCGTGGTGTTCTGCCAAAGGGGTGATGTTCAAGCGCCCTGCCCGAGTAGGAACGCTCTGGCACGCTGGACTTCAGCCTGATCGAACTCTTCAAGAGAATCCATAAAGGATCCTTCCAGGACGGAGATTTCTGGATGAAACACTCTGAACTCCACGGGTGCCTCATTGCGGAAATACGGTGCGATATCTGAGTCTGGGATGATGTCGTAAAAACCGCCTTGGAAGTTCTTCTCCCACGGGGTTTCAGTAGACGAGTGACCGCTGTGGCTGATGCTTCGGAGTTGCGCTGCAGAGTACTTACCGTACTTCGTCCAGACTTCGTCGATGAACTGAGTAACATCGGCTGGAAGCGTCGGCGGCGCAACAGCGGCTTCTGGGTTTTCGACAACGATTATCTGTGCGCCCGCGTGCTCTGCAATCACGGGCCGGTAGACAGGCCCGTGAGCGAACGCGTAGGTCGTCTCGTCGAATAACCTAAAACCTGTGGATGCTAAGTAGTTTGCCTGGGCGAAGTAGAGGAGTTTCTGCAGTTTCATTGGGGTGACGTCACTGTCCTCCCGCTTCGCATCAAGGGCCAAGATGTAACTCTTAATAGCATCAATCTCTAGGTTCTTGCTTACCTTCATCTCCATGGTTCCACCTCCATCCTGTGCATAACTTTATCCACACCCTGTGGATTACTTCTGTAGTACAACAGTACCAAGCAAAACCCTACCTGGTAAGAAATATCAGCAACCACACACTATGTGTCACCACTGACATTGCAAAATCGGCCTACACTCGACTCGTGCAGGAACGAGTGTTTGAGTTTCATACGGATGTAGCGTTGAACACTATCGAGGTGGATATCGACGCGGAGACTGAGATCTTCCCGGAGATGTTGTGGGTACGAGCTCGTATCGTCTGGCGTGATCATGGTGAGGACATCACTACAGGACGCGCGTTCCAGCGGCATCAAGGGTACGTTCTCGTGTATCCGTCGCGCGGCTGGTGTCAGCGCGCGTGGATGTGGCTACCGGAGGAAGACCTAGAGATCTTGCCGCCCGAGGAGACGCCGCGGGAGTCATTCTGGTGAAGCGTGTATGCCATCCCAGCCCTCGGTTTGGATGCGTTCGTACCAAGGCCAGTCGGTAGCCCAGAACACGGCTGTCGCAGCGTCTCGTAGTTCACCTTCGAGTGTTCCAGCCCAGGCGATGTACTCGTACATGTCCACATGCTCGACGGTACCGGCCAGGCATGTCAGACGGGCGGCTTACAGTGCATTTGTGGATATCCAAGACATCACCACCGGCGTATACGTCAGCTACTCGACCTATCCGATCGAGATAAAGCAGTATTGGCCCGAGCGCGCGGCCATGCAGAGGGCGATTGAGAAGCATGCGCAAGAGATCGCCCAGTGGTACTGTGAAAGCACAGGTCAAACCATGATTTCAGTGCAGAAATCAACCCCAAAAGGTTAAGAAGCAGTTCTTAACCCTAGAGCGTTAAGGCCAGACCACACCCAAAACCGCACAATCTAGCGGCACCCAAACACGCTTAACCCCAGAAGGTTAAGAACCAATCTGAGGAGTGGCACTAACAGGCATCCTCCACCCAATCGACTCCACAGCTTGAGCCTGCTCGGACAGCAGTAGGTGGGCGTACACCTTTGATGTGGTGGCTAGGCTTTCGTGCCCTAGACGCATTTGCACCACCTGCGCGGGCACTCCTTCCATGAGCGCCCACGAAGCGAACGTGTGCCGCAACGAGTGCGGGGTGAGGCCCTTCGAGATCTTCGACTTCACGACGGCAGCCTGCCACTGCCTCTCGCGGAACCGCTGAGCGTGGATCTGCCCGCCACGAATCGCAGTGAACACGAGATCATCCGCGGCTTTCCCTTCTAGGAGTGGCGCAAAGTCGTGGATTGCAGAACCTAGGAGGATCGTGCGGCGCGAGCGCGAAGATTTGGGCGAACCCAACTCCACGCCAACTTCTGCTTTCTTCCAAGCTTGCCGGATGCTCACTGATTCTGTTTTCAGGTTGAAGTCACGCACGCGCACTGCGGTGGCTTCCCCCATTCGCGCACCGGTGAGAAGAATGAAAGCGATGAAGGGCTTGTAGTGGTCTTGCATGGCGGCGAAGAAGCTGAGCCATTCGTCGCGTGTGAAGATGTCTTTCTCTTCTTGGACTTCAACCTTGGGGAGGTCAACGCCTTTCGCTACGTTGCGGTTGATGTGGCCTGCGGCTTGTGCGGTAGACAGCATGGACGATAGGAGGCCGTGGGCGTTCTTGATGGACTTGGGTAAGTAGAACTCTTCCTTTGGCCTCTCAGTGCCGTTCTTTGCGGCTGTGATGGCTTTCTTCTGCCAGCGTTCGGTGGTCTGCTTCATCTGCCATGCGATCCATCCGATTACGTCATCGCCTGTGATTTGATCCATGGGTATTTCGCCAAGGCGGATGAGGAAGGTTCGCGCGGCCATGCGCTTGTACTCAGCGAGTGTGCCAGGCGTGGTTTTTGTGGCTCTGCGCTCGAGGTGGCTTGGGAGCCACTCGGTCAGCGTCGGCACTCCGCGCGTATTGGTTTGGAGGTCGAGGAGGCGCAGCGCGACATCTACGCCGCGTTTCTTGATTGTCTCCTGTACAAGGAGTGCGTCTTCGAGGTGGGCGAGCCAGGGTGTGGTTTCGACTTTGCGTGATCCTTCGCGCCGGTATGCGACGCGGTAGCGCATGACTTGCTCGGTTTTGTTGAACCGTTCTTGGATGCTTGCGGAGGCCATGAGGTCACCTGTTTTCACGTAATACGACTAGAGGTAACCGGTTCTTGGTTACCATCTCTGGTTACCACCGATTACCTCTACCGTATTGTGAGCCTCTGACATGCTCTTTTATTGGGGTGAGTAACGGGATTCGAACCCGCGACCTCCGGTACCACAAACCAGCGCTCTAACCAACTGAGCTATACCCACCATGCTTAGTGTCAAAACCGACGGAAACCGCGGCTTTCACTCTAAACTTTGTCCCCACTCTCGCGGCGACATGTAAAAGCATACCCGGTGCGACCTGCGAATAAAAAACCGACAGGGCGTGATCCACAACACGCCTCGATTATTCGGCTGGAACTCTCCAGGATTCCGGCACAGAGATGGTCCCGGAAACCGAGGAATCTGCCACCTGGGCTGCCTTTTCGCGCGCGCTCGCGGTGTCGGGGCCGGGCTGGTCCACGAACATCGCCGCACGGTAATAGCGCAGCTCGTCGATGGACTCGAGGATGTCCGCGAGCGCCCTGTGACCGCCGTGCTTTTCGGGGGACGCAAAGTAGATCCGCGGATACCACCGGCGCGCCAGTTCCTTGATGGAAGAGACGTCGATGATGCGATAGTGCATGAAGTCCACGAGTTTCTTCATGTCGCGCTCGAGGAATGCTTTATCGGTGGCCACAGAGTTTCCCGCGAGCGGGGCTTTCCCCGCTACGGGAATGTGCTTGCGCAGGTAGGCGAGGACGAGGTCCTGCGCCTCCTCGAGGCTCACTCCCCCGTCGAACTCGTTGATCAGGCCGGAATTGGTGTGCATGGAGGTGACGTAAGAGCCCATGTTGGCCAGCGCCTCGGCAGGAGGCTTGATGACGATGTCCACACCCTCGCCGAGCACGTTAAGTTCGCCGTCGGTGACCACCGCCGCGATCTCGACAAGCGCGTCGCGCTCATAGTCGAGACCGGTCATCTCACAGTCGATCCAGATGATTCTGTCGTTTGTATTGGAGTTCATCGAACGGCTCAAGGAAGCGTAAGAATCTGTGGGCCGGCCTCAGTGATGGCGATGGTGTGCTCCCAGTGGGCTGCGCGTCCACCCTTGGCGGAGCGGATGGTCCAGCCGTCGTCGTCGTGGCGGTAGTCGCTGCGTCCACCGGCAATAAACATTGGCTCGATCGCAAGGACGAGGCCAGGGAACAACTTGAGGCCCTTGCCCTTCTTGCCCACGTTCGGGATGAACGGGTCCATGTGCATCTCGGTTCCGATGCCGTGGCCGCCGTGATCCTTGAGGTTGCCGAACTTGTGCTTCTTAGCAAACGAGTTCACCGCGTAGCCAATGTCGCCGATGGTGTTGCCAACCTGCGCGGCTTCGATGCCCGCAAACAGGGACTGGCGGGTAACCTCAACCAGCAGCTCGTCCTCTGGACGCGCGTTGCCCACGATGAAGGTGCGAGCGGAGTCGCCGCACCAGCCGTTCAGCACGCCACCAAAGTCGATCGAGACCACGTCGCCGTCAGCGATCACGGTGTCGTTGGGGATGCCATGGACGATCACGTCGTTGACAGATGCGCAGATGCTGCCCGGGAATGGGGTTGGAGCCCAGTCCGGGTGGTAGTTCAGGAATGGCGAGGTTGCGCCGGCGTCCTTGAGGACACCCGCCCCAATCGCATCGAGGTCGCGCAGGGTCATTCCAACCTCTGCGGCCTCTTCCATCTTGACCAGCGCGGTGGCGACCACGCGGCCGACCTCACGCATCTTTTCAATGTCTGCGGGCGTCTTAGTCTCAATCACGTATCAAGGCTATCGCTTTGGCTGATCTTTGCGCTGTTCTTAGCCCTGTGCGGTTGCTCGCACCTGATTCACTCCGCGGTTGGCGAGTTCGTCCGCCTTCTCGTTCCCCGGATCTCCCGCGTGCCCCTTGACCCAGGTCCACTTGACGATGTGGCGAGCTACCTGGCTTTCGAGTTCCTGCCACAGCTCGGCGTTCTTGACCGGTTTCTTGTCTGCCGTGCGCCAGTTGTTGCGCTTCCAGCCGTGGATCCACTTGGTGATTCCGTTCATCACGTAGGTGGAGTCCACGTGCAGGTTGACCGTGCAGGGTCGCTTGAGCGCCCTGAGGCCTTCGATAACAGCGGTGAGTTCCATCCGGTTATTGGTGGTCTGCAGCTCGCCCCCGAACAGCTCCTTTTCGTGGCCTCCGGCCTTCAGCCATGCACCCCACCCGCCCACGCCGGGGTTGCCCTTGCAGGCGCCGTCCGTCCACATGTCAACGGTCGAGAGGGCGATGGGTTCGGTTTCGTGCGCTTCGGTTGGTGCCATGCCACCATCTTCGCACCTGTCCCCCGCTCACATTGCGCAAGGCCGGGCCGCGGACCGTGCGTTACGCTGACCACAGCGGCACGTGCGTGCCGCTGGCGCGAGGTCAATCGTCGATAATCAAGGGACACAACGTGAGCCAAAATGGTGGGCCGATCATCTCAGTGGCGTCCTATCGGGACGGACAGAAGGTGCGCGCGCAGGAACGCGCCAGCGCTCCCCTGGCACAGATTTTCGACGATATAGCAGCTTCCAGCGACTCCTACGTGGTCGTTGCTGACGCACATGAAATAGGACACGCAGGCGAACTTTTAGCTGAACTCTCCCTGCCCGAGGCACTCAAGCGGGACGTGACGGCGCCCAGTCCACGCCCACGCGTGGACAAACTGGGCGACACGAGCGTCACGGTGGTTCGCCCAGCCAGCTACTCCGACGAGGAGGAGCGGATCTCACTGTCCACGATGCATCTGGTCCTCACCACCAACTTCCTTGTGGTCCTCCACGAGGGCGCATCCACGGCAGACGGACTGTTCGCGGCGGCCACGCCGGACATATTGCACTACGGGACCCGATCCGCGTACCTTCATGTGCTGGATCGGATCGCCGTGGACTACCTGAACGTTGCCGAGGAACTGACCACGGACGTCGACGAAATCGAGCTCCAAGTGTTTGGCGGAGACATGGGCGCGCCGGAGCACATCTATCGGTTGAGCCGTGAGGTGCTCGAACTGCAGCGGGCCGTGATCCCTCTGGCGGACTCGCTCGAGGACCTCGCTGGTGAGGTGGAAATGGAGGACACGCTCGACGAGGCGCTCCAGCTCGCGTTCCGACACCTCCAGCGCAAGATCCAGCGCAGCGCAGATCGCGCACGTGAGCTGCAGGACCAACTCGCATCGATCCTGCAGGTCAATGCCGCTCTTATTGGCCAAAAGCAGAACGAGGACATGAAGAAGATTTCGGCCTGGGCCGCAATCCTCGTGGTGCCCACTCTGGTGGCAGGAATCTACGGCATGAACTTCCACAACATGCCCGAGCTGGGCTGGCGATTCGGCTACCCGCTCTCCCTCGCACTCATGGCAGGGCTCTGCCTGGGCCTCTACGCCGTGTTCAAGCGCAAGAACTGGCTCTAGGTGGTGTGGCTGAACTGCGGAAACACGCCAGTTCTAGCCATGTAATTGGTGCGTCCTCGCGGCTATACTGCTTTTCGAACGCCCCGATGAAAGGACCAAAGTGTCTGAACCCCGCAAGACCAAGAAGAAGGTCGTAGCCGCGCCTTCCACACCTTCGTCAAAGACGACGAGCACCGCACGTAACACCTCCGATGCACCATCGAACGCGCCAGTCTGGCAGGCCTCGCCTGAAGCGAAGGCCAAGGCTAAGAACTTCCGCCTGATCACCTGGACGCTGTGGATCCTCGCGCTGTGCGTGACTCTCTTTGTTGCGTTCTGGGTACTGCGTCAGGAACCAGTGAACTTCTGGCTTCTCATCGGCATGTTCGTGCTGTCCGGTGCGCTCGTGATCCCAGGAAACATCCTGTGGAAGAAGGCGAACATCCTTGACCCCGCCTCCGAAAAGGACAAGGTCAAGTTCTTTGTGCAGAACCAGCTCGGCGCGATCGTCTCCTCGATCGCGTTCATCCCGATGATCGTGCTGCTCTTCATGAACAAGAACCTCGACGCCAAGCAGAAGGGCATCGCGGGTGCGATCGCGATCGCGCTGTTTGGTGGTTCTTTGTTCACGGGAGTCACCACTGATGCGCCATCGGTAGAGAAGTACTCGGATGAGCAGGCTCTCGTCGTCGCTTTGCTGGGCAAGGACGAGGTCTTCTGGACCGCGGGCGGAAGCGTCTTCCACCTGTGCGCGGAGGTGTCCGACCTCCAGCAGGAGTCCAAGACCAACGAGATCGTAGTGGGCACCGTCTCCCAGGCGCACGACGCCGGCAAGTCCCGCCTAACCAAGAAGGTCACCATGGAGCTCAAGCAGTGCGGACTCGACCCAGCGTTGTATGACGAATCCACGGGCAAGGCAGTGTCTCAGTTGACCACGCCGACTGAGGGCGCAACTGACGGCGCAACCGACGGCGCCACGGAGGAATCCACCGAGGAGTGATCCCGGCAGGATCGAGCGCGCCCTAAGATTGGGGAGGTGACCGAAAGGTCACCTCCCCAATCTTCTGCCCACTTCA
>NZ_HE978643.1:290580-297011 GCF_000312125.1 Timonella senegalensis JC301 | reverse complement strand
TTCATGTGTACTCCCGCACTTCCGTGGCGTTGAATCCTGGGCGCCCCACCGAAACGGACCCCATGTCTCTCTCCTTCACCGCGATCGACTTCGAAACTGCGAGCGCCGCACGCGCGAGCGCTTGCTCTGTTGGGATCGCCGTGGTGAATGATGGCGCAGTCGACTTCTCCTCCCACTTCTACATTCGCCCGCCCACGGGCCTCGAGTTCACAAACTCGTGGCTCCACGGGATCACGGCTGAGCACTGTGAAGATGCGCCGGGTTGGACGCCCGTTATGGAGCGGGTGAGCGAGCTGGCCGTGGGAATGCCCTTCGTGGCCTACTCCGCCTTTGACAAGTCCGTGTGGAACGCGGCCTGGGAAATGGAAGAGGGCGCGCGTCGACCCGCAACCTTCCACGACGCCCTCGGCCTGGCCCGCAGGACTCTCACGCTGCCCTCGTACAAGTTGCCCGTGGCTGCCGCCTCGCTCGGCGTTGCGTCGTTCAACCACCACAATGCAGAAGACGATGCTCTAGCGTGCGCGCGGATTGTTCTTGAGATTGCCGCGAAGTTTGAGGTCACAGAGTTGAGCAGACTCTTCCCAGCAAGCCAGTCCGCTCGCAGAAGGTCCACCTAGCAGGCTGTGGGTGTCGCCACCTGCCTAGTCCTCCTGCGATGCCCGGTACGTATCCCAGGCATGCGGGAAATCGGATTCTAGCGACTCGAAAAACGAGATCGAGGTTTGAACTGTGCAGATGACGTGCTGCTTGAGTTGCTCGTCGGAGACACCGAACTCGTAGTCCACATTGTGTTCCGTGCAGAGGCGAATCTGATCGTCAACCACACGGGCATACGTCTTGGGCCACAGCTTGTCTCGGTTCCAGTCGTTACACGCGTCCACAGCTCGAACGATGTCGATCGCAGGAGGACGCGCATACCACTGGCCACGTATCGTAAGGATTTCCTTCTTTTCTCCAACGGCCTCGAACACAAACCAACCGGACTCCCAGCGTGCGAAGACGTCCCCATCTGAGTCCACCTGGTAGGAGAACGACTCGCCTTCGAGTACTTTCTTCACTCTGTCGAGTGTGAGCGGTGGAAGGTTCGATGCGCTTCCGGACGGGCTCACGTCAAAGCCCTTTTTGCCGCCAAAGATTCCCACAGTCACTCACTCCCGCCTATCGAACCAGTTCACACGCCGGAGTGCACGTCTGTGCTCGCACATCTCAGCGTCATATCCCACCCTACCCAGTTCTCCGAGCCGCACGGTGCAGTGTCTCAGTCTGCCTCCTCAAGATGCGCATGAGCGGGTGAAGACGTTCCATTGAAAGATGGCGTCACGTTGAAGCACGCGGCTATGTTGCTGATGCGTTTTGCCTCTCCCCACCCGTGCCGCACAACTGAGGGGGCAGACGACATGGGCGATGAACTCGAGCAACAAGGCGTTCCCGAGCGGGGCTTTCGCACGTTTCTGCACGTTCTCGTGAACACAGCGGTCGCAAATATCACCACCAGTTTCATGTGGTTCGCACTCACCTTTTGGGCGTACGCCGAGACCAGAAACGTCATTGCCACGGGCACAATCGCTGCGGCCTACATGCTGTTTGTTTCGCTCTTCTCCATGTTTTTTGGGACATTGGTTGATCGATTCCCCAAGAAGGCCGTCATGGCTTGGGCTACCCTGATCGCGCTGTGTGTGTTCGTGCTGGACGCGGGACTGTTCTTCCTTGTCGGGGAGAAGCGCATCATCGACCTGGGCGGTCCCTGGTTCTGGATTTTCACAGTGGTTCTCCTAGCTGGCGCGGTGGTGGAGCAGTTGCGCGCAATTGCGCTGTCGACCACCGTTACTCTGCTTGTCCCAGCCGAGCGGCGGGCGAACGCAAACGGCATGGTGGGCACGGTGCAGGGAGTCAGCATGCTCATCACAAGCGTGTTCAGTGGCCTCTCCATAGGATTTCTTGGGATGGGTTGGACCCTCATCATTGGTACTAGCGCGCTCGCGCTGACTCTAATCCACCTCCTCGCACTGAGCATCCCCGAGCGCGGCATAGTTGCCGCAGAGCACATAGCGCGTTGGGTAGATGTCCGAGGTGGCTGGTTTGCTGTAACAGCGGTGCCAGGCCTCCTAGCGCTCGTCCTGTTCACCACCATCAATAATATTTTCCATGGTGCTGCCATGACGGTCATGGATCCCTACGGCATCGAAATGTTCGGCGTAGAGGGCTGGGGAATTGCTTTCGCCGTCATGTCCACAGGATTCATCCTCGGAGGCGTTGTCGTCGCCGCCCGCGGCCTGGGAACTAATCCTGTCCGGACGATGCTACTTACGGCCGGTGTGCTCGGAGTCGTCGGAGCGCTGAGCACGATCCGCGAACTAGGTTGGCTGTTTATCGTTGCCATCTGGTTGTTCATGGCGCTCATCCCTGTCGTTGAGGCTGCAGAGCAGACCGTCATCCAGAAGGTGGTCCCCTATGAAAAGCAAGGGCGAGTGTTTGGGTTCGCGAACACTTTCGAGGCGGCGGCTGCTCCCCTGACCGCGCTCATCGTGGCACCCATCGCTGAACTCTGGATCATCCCGCTACTTCGTACTGAAGAGGGTCTACGTCCGTGGAAAGCAATTCTCGGGACTGGCGAGCACCGCGGTATCGCGCTCATCCTGCTGGTCGCAGGGACTCTCTGCACGCTCTTCGTGCTTGCTGCATTCGCTTCGCCCCAATACCGAATGCTCTCGCGCCGGTATGCGGACCTGGAACCAGTTGAGCTGGGCGCAGAACCGGAGTCGGTGGCCGCGACTGAACCGGAAATTCTTGGCGATTCAACTCCGCAGCCCCCTGGTGAAAAGGGTGGGTAAACGGTGGGTCAGCAGCAAAAGAGCGGGCTTCCACACTTGGAAACCCGCTCTGATCTGCGCATACGCGCCCCCGACAGGATTCGAACCTGCGACCTAGGGATTAGAAGGCCCTCGCTCTATCCAACTGAGCTACGGAGGCATATCGATTGTAATGGAGGAGAGTGCCAGTCTCCGAATCCGCGGCGGTGGGTGCCCAAGAGTAGGCTTAGAGGCATGTCAGAACAGTTTCTTTCTTCCCTGCCCGAGGACGAGCGGCACGCATTTGTAGAAGGCGTATTTGACCTCGCGCGCACCGGCCAAACCGCCCAACTGCGCGAGATGATCAAGGCGGGAGTGCCCGAAGGAATCGTCAATGGCCGCGGTGACACCCTGCTGATCATCGCGACGTACGCCCAGCAGCATGAGACGGTCCAGTATCTCCTCGAAGCTCGCTCACCGCTCAATGCGGTGAACTCGATGGGCCAGACAGCGGTCTCGTGCGCGGTCTTCCGAAACGACGCGCTTCTCCTGAACGCGCTCCTCGACGCTGGCGCTGACCCGCAGGCGGGAACCCACAGTGCACTAGCCATCGCACAGCAGTTCAACATCACGGCCATGATCGAGTTGCTGACCACTCGAAGCGAATAAAGAGTCAGCACGGACTCCCTCGCGCGCTCAAGTGGCCACTCGACCGCGCGCCGCGCATTCACAACGTATCCGCGCTGACGCAGCGTAGTGGCTCTCGGGGCGAAAGCGCACTTAGAACGCGCACACGAAAATAGCGGCTCGGCTCCTCCCCTAGGGAAGAGCCGAGCCGCTGTTGTAGTTCTCAGGAAGCGACTAGGCGCTCACGGACAACTAGGCACTCAGGCGTGCCGCGATCGCGCGTGCGTAGTTCTCCACTGCGCCAGGGTGGCGGCGCACAAAGAGACGGGGTTCAACGAGTTCGATCTCAAGGAGGACTGGTAGGCCTTCCTCACCTGGAAGCATGTCAACACGGGCGTACAGGAGTTCGTCCTCGATGCCAAGGATCTCGCGTGCGGCGCTCAGGGACTTGCGTGCCAGGTCAAGGAACGTCTCGTCGGCGACGCCGTCCTTGAGCGATTCCTCCACGTAAATCTCAGACGGTGCGGTGCCACGGGAAAGCATCGCGCTCTTGAGGAAGGAGTGCGAGTACTCGCCGTTGAAGAACACCACGGAGGTTTCACCCTCGTGGTCAACGCTGGTCAGGTAAGGCTGGATCATGACGTGGTTACCGGCAGCCAGCATGTCGCGTACCTGGTTGATCGCACGGGTACGAGCGGTGGCGGTAGCTTCTTGGTAGCGAGCCACACCCTGCGAACCCGCAGAGATGGTCGGCTTAATAACAAAGTCACCAAACGCGGGGAGGCGCGTGTGGATTGCCTGCGACGAGAAGTGCCGAGCAGGGTCCAGCCACACTGTACGAATGGTGGGGATACCCTTCTCTGCCATCGTCTTCAGGTATTCCTTGTCTGTGTTCCAGACAAGAACCGAGGCAGGGTTCTCAAGCTTAGGTACAGATTTGGCCCACTCAAGGAACTCTTCGCGGCGTGACCCGTAATCCCACGTCGAGCGCAGGACAACGAGGTCGAAGCCAGCCCAGTCAACGGACTTATCAGTCCAGACATGAACAGAAGCTTCGACGTTCAGCTTTGCGAGAGCCTCCACCAAGGCACCGTTGTCTTGGTTGAAGGAGGGGTGATCTTCACTGATTACTAGGGCTACACGAGGATTCGACACGCTATCAAGGATAGTCCGTATTCCGTGAGGGGCCGACCGGAACCGCTATCTGTTTCGCATTTCACTTTTCGCAACTAGAGTCCACTTATGGCAAAGTTCTTCGACTTACACCCAACAGACCCGCAGCCTCGCCTCATCTCCCAGATCGTAGATGCACTGAGAGAGGGCGCGGTCATCGCGTATCCCACTGACTCCGGCTACGCGCTGGGAACCCAGATTGGTAACCACGACGGCGCCGAACGCATCCGCTCGATTCGTCAGCTCGACGACAAGCACCATTTCACCCTCGTCTGCTCGGATTTTGCTCAACTCGGACAGCTCGTTGTCCTCGACAACTCGGCGTTTCGCGCAATCAAGGCCTCGACGCCGGGTAAGTACACCTTCATCCTGCCGGCCACCAAAGAGGTTCCGCGCAGGCTCGCCCACCCCAAGAAGAAGACGGTTGGCGTCCGAATTCCCGACCACCCAGTGGTCCAGGCAATCCTTAAGGAACTCGGCGAGCCCCTGCTGTCCACGTCTCTCATCATCCCGGGACACGAGGAGCCGCTCAACGAGGGCTGGCGCATCAAGGATGAGCTCGACCACCTACTCGACATAGTGATAGAAGGCGGCGATACGGAACCCGAACCCACCTCGGTGATCGACTACACCGATGGCAGCCCTGAAGTCACCCGACACGGATCCGGTGACACCACACGGTTCGAATAGCATCCACCCGCCACCACCTGCAGGCACCCTTTTTGGGTGCCTGCAGGTGCGAGAACACCCAAACGCGCCTAACGTAAATAGGACGAGGTCCAACTGGACCCAGCGATAAGTCGCTGCACAATCGTCGAAAATCAAGGGAGTTTGCTGTGGCTAGCAGTAAGTCGAACTACACCGTTCCTGGACTCACGCTCAAAGACGGGCACAAGGTCGCCAAGACGCTTCAGATGCGGATTCACGCCCTCAACGACCTCCAACTCACCCTCAAACACGCGCACTGGAACGTGGTTGGCCGTGATTTCATCGGCGTGCACGAGATGCTCGACCCGCAGATAAACGAGGTCCGTGGATACATTGACGCGCTCGCCGAGCGCATGGCGACCATGGGTGTTCCGCCAAATGGTCTTCCTGGGGCCATCGTGAAGGATCGAACGTGGGAGGATTACTCGCTAGGCCGCGCCACCACGACTCAACACCTGACTGCCCTCAACGAGGTATACAACGGTGTGATCTCGAGCCACCGTGAGGCCATCGCCGAAGTCTCGGACATTGACCCAATAACCGAGGACATCTTGATCGGGCAGACCGCAGGACTCGAACTGTTCCAGTGGTTCATGCGCTCGCACCTCGAGAACACCGCAGGAGACATCCCTAAGTAGTTCGCACGATCTCACAGAAGTGGCCGGACACCCGCGGGTGTCCGGCCACTTCTGTTGCATGGACATTATCGTCACAGGCCATGTCGGCCCAGTGCATTGTCCATCGAGAATGTGCTACTCCGCGTCGAGGCCTTCTTGTTCCTCACCCTCGCCTAGGAAGTCCTCACTTTCCTCGTGCATATCGCGCGAACGGTACTCGTCATCCTTCTTGTGGAGCGGATCCTGCGACTCCAGCGTCTCTGGATAGTCCTGGTCGCCCTGTTCGACCGGTTGCGAGGCGCGGCCGTCAAAAGGCTCGAACTCAGGATCGGTGTATGGACTGAACGTTTCTGATGACATGATTCCTCCCTGTGCAGGCGACTCACCTACAGGTTTTCATCAAGAGGGGCTCTGCGCCACCGCACGAAGTGGGAAAAGCGAAAGGCACCCGGGTTCCGGGTGCCTTTCATGTGTGGTGCGCCATCAGGGACTTGAACCCCGAACCCACTGATTAAGA
>NZ_HE978643.1:283509-290316 GCF_000312125.1 Timonella senegalensis JC301 | reverse complement strand
ATGTGTGGTGCGCCATCAGGGACTTGGACCCCGAACCCACTGATTAAGAGTCAGTTGCTCTGCCTATTGAGCTAATGGCGCATGAACGCTGTAACGTTCATGTTCACTTTCACGCAACGCCTTAGCACTGCACGGAAGTGAAGTGCGCCATCAGGGACTTGAACCCCGAACCCACTGATTAAGAGTCAGTTGCTCTGCCTATTGAGCTAATGGCGCTAGCCGAAGTCTAGGACCTCGACAGCCGCGACAATGTGGGTTACACGGTGTCGGCGGCGATGAGTTCCAGTCCAGGTTATGGGCTGTAACTCAACAGTGCGCCATCAGGGACTTGAACCCCGAACCCACTGATTAAGAGTCAGTTGCTCTGCCTATTGAGCTAATGGCGCGACAGGAAAAACTCTATCAACCGCTTTCCGCATTCTCCAATTCGAAAGGGCGTCAGAGACTGTAAAACACATCACGTTTGCCGTGTCCCGATTGGTCTCCAGGGCCGCGCACCGGCACTAATGAAGGCAAAAAATAATGGGCCCGAGGAATTCCTCGGGCCCATCCAAGTGGTGCGCCATCAGGGACTTGAACCCCGAACCCACTGATTAAGAGTCAGTTGCTCTGCCTATTGAGCTAATGGCGCGACAGGAAAAAACTCTACTGCAGATCTTGCGTTTCGCCTAATCGAGGCGATCTAGCGGTCCGTGGCCACTAGCGCCCTTCTTGATGCACCGCGCGAGGCACTTAGTCTTCCTCGGGCGACTCGGCGTGGAAGAGGTCGGCGAGGAGCGAGTTTGGGATGTTCCCCGAGCGAATCTGGTCGCCCAAGCCATCCAAATCACCTGCGAGCGCGAGGAGCTCCTCGGTCACTTCGAAGTCGAAATCCTGTTCCGACTCCTCCACTTGGAAGGCAGATTCCTTGCGAACTGCTGTGGCTAGCATGTCGTCTTCTCCTACGTGCTGTGGCTGTGCGACGGCCTCGTTCGAGCTGCGCTCGCGCGCGGAACTCACGTGGCCTTTGGCCTGTCGAGACATTCACCCTCCTCACGCGATAGGTAATTACATGCAGTTTCACTCACGCTGGGCGTCGCGGGAGCACTCCAGATGAAACCGTGTTGCGCAGACCGTTCCGTGAATGAATCGGCCCGCCTAATAACCTTGACTGCGAAACATGAGAATTGTCTGAATTTCGCCGGGTGAAGCGTGGGTGATTTCCCTACGCGGTCACCGTAGCCAACAGTTCAACGGCTGAGAAGGGATACAAGTTCCCATCCGGACTTGATCACACCGAGGGAGGTCCTGACCACATCTTCCGGCCGCTACAGCCCCGTCAGATAGACTCAAACGAGAACCAATCCACCACCTTGACGCCCCCCTGCGGGCGCTCTGATAGGAGCTGAAGAACGTGAGCAACCGCCTTGACGTTGGCACCACCGCACCTGAGTTCGCTTTGGAGTCCACGGACGGCTCAAAGGTCCTGTTGTCCGACCTCAAAGGCCAGAAGGTCGTGCTGTACTTCTATCCCGCGGCCATGACGCCTGGCTGCAGCAAGCAGGCGTGTGACTTCCGCGACTCCCTCTCCTCCCTCAAAGGTGCCGGCTACACGGTGGTGGGTATCTCCCCTGACTCGGTGGAAAAGCTCGAGCGCTTTAAGGAAGCAGACTCGCTCAACTTCACGCTCCTGTCCGACCCTGACAACGCCGTGGCCACTGCCTATGGCGCCTACGGCGAGAAGAAGAACTACGGCCGCACCTATATGGGGATCATCCGCTCGACCTTCGTTCTGAACGAGGACCTCGTGATCACGCACGCGCTGTACAACGTCAAGGCCACAGGCCACGTTGCCCGCCTGCGGCGAGACCTTGGTTTGGACTCCTGATAAATTCGCGTACACTATTTCAAGCGCGCGAGTGGCGGAATTGGCAGACGCGCTGGATTTAGGTTCCAGTGTCTTATGACGTGGGGGTTCAAGTCCCCCCTCGCGCACGATGACGGGTCTCACGCAGGTGAGACCCGTTTTTGTTTGTATGGGCCTAGCGGCCCACCACCCTGTTGATTGAGGAAACCCGAATGTCCGAGAGCATCGCTCCCGCTGAAACTCCAGACTCTGCGTCGCAGGACTCGTTGATTACCGACGATATGGCTGGCTCCTCTGCGCCCGTCACCGAGGGCACTCCCCCGCAGTACCGTGCCCGCATCCTGTCGTTCTCTGGCCGTTCTGCGCGCCTCAAGGGACGACAAAAGGACGCGTGGGCGGAACTCGGCCCGAAGTACATCATCGAGCCACCCCGCTCGATCGCGCGCACCTCTGTGGCGCACGACGCTGAGCTCGACATCGCCGCGGCTTTCGGCCGCGAGGGCGCCCCTACGGTTATCGAGATTGGCTCGGGCCAGGGCGAGTGCGTGGCCAACGCTGCAGCCTCCCACCCAGACACGAACTTCCTGCCCGTTGAGGTGTACAGCCCCGGCATCGCGTCCACGCTGTACCGCCTGCGCAAGGGCGACATCAACAACGTTCGCATCATCCAGGCTGATGCCGCCGAGGTTGTGGGCCGCTACTTCCCGCAAGGTCAGGCTGACGAGCTGTGGGTGTTTTTCCCGGACCCATGGCACAAGTCCCGCCATAACAAGCGCCGCCTCATCCAGCCCGCGTTCACGCCGAAGGCCGCACGCGTCCTCAAGGAGGGTGGAACGTGGCGCCTTGCTACGGACTGGCTCGAGTACGCGGAGCAGATGGTCGAAGTCATTGACGCAAGCCCCTACTTTGACCGCGTAGAGGGCCAGGGGCGCTTCGAGGGTCGTGTGCTCACCAGCTTTGAACGCAAGGGGCTGGAAAAGGGACGTGTCATCACGGACCTGACCTATCGTCGAAACTCAGTTCCTGTGTCCGAGCAGGACCTGGACGTCATCGCCCACGAAGACGACTACATCCGTCCCGAATCGCTGGGCACCCCAGCACAGGACTAAGCGCTACGTGCCTCTGCGAGGGCAGCCGCCACCGCGTCTCACGTCCGCGCAGCGGGTCTGCAACGGGGCCAGCCAAGGTTGCACAAAAAGGCGGGGCCCGAGAACATCAGTTCTCGGGCCCCGCCCTCGTTATGTGTGCGATCAGTTCGCTGCTGCGTCCTGCTCAGCGATCTGCTTGCGGACGTCGTCCATGTCCAGTGCCTTCACAGCATCAACGACCTGCTGGAGCTGAGGCGCTGGGAGAGCACCCGCCTGGGAGAACACGAGGATGCCCTCGCGGAAAGCCATGAGGGTTGGGATCGAGGTGATTCCAGCCTGCGCGGCGAGGTTCTGCTCAGCCTCGGTGTCCACCTTGCCGTGGTAAACGTCAGCGTTGGTTTCCGAGGACTTCTCGTAGACCGGAGAGAACATACGGCATGGGCCGCACCACTCCGCCCAGAAGTCCACGAGCACGATGTCGTTGTTGTTGATGACGTCTGCGAAGCCAGCTTCGGTCAGTTCGTGAGTTGCCATGGGTTCCTCCTAAGTGGCCGTCTCCGGCCGGAATATGCGCCTGATGAATCCCACGTCTGTGGCGGCGCAATGACGGCGTGGGTCGGCGCCACGGGGACGCGCGGGTTTCTGCTAAGTAAGACACTACAGGGCCGAAAGTTATTCCAAATGTTTTCGGCTGTTGGCGAATACCAGCCACGAATGCCTCAAAACAACGCGTGCCAGCGCGCACCGAAGCCAAAAAAACGATAGAACCGGGGTGTGACTGATACAGCTGATTTTGCACCACGCGACTTTCCTGACGACTTTTCCAAGCCTGCCGGCTGGCTCTCTGCCACGGAAATCGCGGTCGCGCGGGCGCAGCTTCCCATCTTGTACGTTGACGCCGTACCCGTGCGAGTCGATGAGGCCGGGGACGTGATCGCCGTGGGTCTGCTCCTGCGCGCGACCGAGTCCGGGCACATGACCCGCGCACTGGTATCAGGGCGCGTGATGTATCACGAACGTATTCGCGATGCCCTTCTTCGTCACATTGAGAAGGATCTTGGCCCTGTGGCTCTGCCTCTCATCCCCGCGTCGCCCCAGCCATTCACCGTTGCCGAGTATTTCCCGATCCCGGGAATCACCTCGTACCACGACCCCCGCCAGCACGCCGTGTCCCTCGCCTACGTGGTTCCTGTGCGCGGCGACTGCCACCCGCAACACAATGCGCTCGACCTCTCGTGGGTCACCCCGGAGGAAGCCATCTCGACCGAGGTTCTGGCTGAGATGCAGGGCGGCCAGGACGTGCTCCTGCGTCAGGCGCTCGCCCACGTGGGACGACTGATCTAGCAACAAGACACGCCACCCGAGCGACGGTTGCTTGAGCCCGCCGCTTCAGACCGTTACTTCAAGACCAGTTCAGGCCAGTCCTCGAAGTCAGCACGCATCCGGCGATCATGGGTGGCCACGATGACCGCGGCAGAAGTCTTCATGAGTGCCTGTGTGAGGTCGTCCACGAGGTCAATCGACAGGTGGTTGGTGGGCTCGTCGAGCAGCAAAACGTTCGGCATTGCGAGGAGAGCGCACGCGAGTTCGAACCGCTTGCGCTGCCCTACGGAGAGTTCACGGATGGGCCGGTCGAGGGTCTCCTCGGACAGCAGGCCCAGGTACGCCACGGGAACCACGTTGTTGGGGTCGAGCTTTCCCGACTGCAGGAGTTCGAGCGCGAGCCGCGCATACAGGTCAAAGCAGCTCGGGTTCTCGTCCGGCCGTACGAGCCGGCCGATGTTGCTCTCCTGCGTCACCACGCCAATGCGCGCGTCCCCGAGGGCAGTGCGGTAGCCGCGGGTGGGCTCGAGCGTTCCGGCGAGCACCCGCATGAGTGTGGACTTGCCGGTGCCGTTGGCGCCCGTGATGAGCAGTCTCGATGCCGGCGCCACGGTGAGGCGCTGGGCCGGAAGATCGAGCCGGGTTCGGCCGTTGCCCTCAACCGCAATGTTTCGAACGTCAATGATCGGTGAACCGGGGTCCCAGCCCGGGTTCATCGTGGGGAGGTCCGGGAAGTTGAGCACGGGCGGCGGCGGGGGAATGTCCACAGCCTCAGCCTTGAGCTTCTCCACGAGCCTGTCGGCGGCCTTTACGTGGATGCGCGCACGCGTCCCTCGTCGGTGTTTCTGGGAGCCCTTGGGCGGGCGCCACTCGTCCGAGAGCCCCTCGTACGACTGGTCGAGCCTGTGTTCCAGTGCGATCGCGCGCTTGCGTTCGGCACGGTATCGCTGATTCCACCTGCGCCAGGCCTCGGATTTGGCGAACCGGTAGGACATGTAACCCGGCTGCCCATAGAGCACGGGCTTACCGTCCATTGAGGGGTCGAGGTCAAGAATCGCGGTTGCCACATCGTCAAGAAGCATGCGGTCGTGCGTCACCACGACTACGGCACCATGCCAGGTCTTCATGACCTGTGTGAGGTAGCCGATCGCCTGCTCGTCGAGGTGGTTGGTGGGCTCGTCCAGCAGAAGGATGTCTCTACGCTCAGCGAGCGTGCATGCCAGGCGCACTCTGTAGCGCTCCCCCACGGACAGTTGCGCCATCGGACGGGAGTATTCGCGAATCGCACCGAGTCGAGTCAGGGCCTCGTCAACCCGGCGCTCCGCATCCCAAGCCTCGAGGGCCTCGATACGCGCCAGAACCTCGGAGTACTGTGCGAGTGAACCGGTCTCGTGGTTAAACTGCTCTGCGGCACGTTCGAGTTCAGCCACCGCTGCTCGAAGCGACGCGAGTGACTGAGCCACTTCGTCGCCGATGGTCCCAGTGCCCACGACTTCGAGTTCCTGAGGAACATAGGAGAACGAGCCGTCAAGTGTGGTCGTACCACCCTGTGGCACGAGTTCGCCTGCGAGCACGCGTAGCAGGGTGGTCTTGCCGGAGCCATTCTCTCCGACGAGCGCGAGACGGGCCCCTTGGGACACCCGCAGGCTCAGTCCATCGAAGATGGTGCGTCCGGGGTAACGAAACTCGAGGTCTCTGGCGATGAGGTGCATTTGTTCCATCGTAGTGGGCGGGTCAATTTCGTATGGCAGGCGGAGTTCCCGGCGGGTCCGCCGAGCGTGGCCAGTAGGCCTTGGCCGACCGCGAGCGTGGGATAAAGTTGCACCGTGAAAAGAACCGCCATCTGGGCACTCCTCGACATCGCCATTGTCCTGATCTTCGCCGCTTCCGGGCGCTCCACTCATGATGAGCAGAACACCCTCGTGGGAGTCCTCGGGACCGCGTTGCCGTTCCTTCTCGCCCTCGTCATCGCGTGGGTAACAACCAGGCAGTGGACGCGTACAGCACAGGGCACGCCCCGGGCACTCCAGGTGTGGCCGGCCGCCATCCTGCTGGCGCTCATCACGTGGGCGGGTGGCCTCGGACTGCGCGTCCTGCTGGGCGACACGATCAACGGCGGCTTCCCGCTTGTTGCTCTCGGGTTCCTAACACTCAGCCTCGTGGGCTGGCGCGCCATCTGGGCGCTGATCGAATCCAAGCGCGCAGGACGCTCCTCCCTCTAGCGGGAGCCGATTACACCAGGTCAGGAGAACAGCGCCGCAATGTGGGGCGCAAGCAGGCGGAACGCCTTGCCCCGGTGGCTGATCGCATTCTTCTCATCTGCGCTCAACTGCGCGCACGAGCGGTCCTCACCGTCTGGGCGCAGGATTGGGTCGTAGCCGAAGCCGCCGCTACCCGCGCGCTCAAACAAGAGCGTGCCATCAAGGGTTCCGCGCTCCACGTGCTCGACCCCGTCAGGGGTGACCAGAGCGGCAGCGCACACGAACCGCGCCGCACGGTGTTCCACTGCGATGTCGGAGAGCTGAGCGAGCAGCAAGTCCAGGTTGGCCG
>NZ_HE978643.1:173418-283300 GCF_000312125.1 Timonella senegalensis JC301 | reverse complement strand
CTGAGCGAGCAGCAAGTCCAGGTTGGCCGCGTCGTCTCCGTGCGCCCCGGCCCAGCGCGCCGAGAAGATCCCGGGCGCGCCACCAAGCACATCCACAGCAAGCCCCGAGTCGTCCGCAATCGCGGGAAGCCCCGTGGCCTCGCACAGCGCCCGCGCCTTGATCAGCGCGTTCGCCTCAAACGTCACTCCGTCTTCCTTGGGCTCTGACACACCAAATTGGGACGCCCCAACGATCTGGTCCGCGTCCAGCGGAAGCCCCACCTCGGGTGCCAGCAGGATAGCCCGCAACTCCGAGACCTTGTGAGCGTTGTGGGTAGCAAGTACGAGCCGTGGGTCTGCCATGACGTCCTCTTTCTTGGGGAGCACCCAACGCGCGGATGGCTGGGTGCCAAGCACAATCGTCGAAAATAAGTGAATGTAACGAGCTCGTCAGAGCTCGTAGACGGCGCCGGGTTCGGCCAGTGAAATTGGGCCCGAGTATTCATTCTTGGTTTCATCCAGGGTGATCGTGGAGTCGTTCCATGCGGGGATGTGCGTCAGAACGAGGCGTTTGGCGCCGGACTCACGCGCAACAATCGCGGCTCGACGGCCAGTCAGGTGCATGTCCGGGATGCCGTCGTCGCGACCCTCAACAAACGCGGCCTCGCACAGGAACAAGTCAGCGTGGTCCGCGATGGAGCGCACGCCGGGGCAGTCGTCGGTGTCACCGGAGTACCCAAGCGTCACGCGCTTGGTCGGGTCAGACTCGGACGGTCCCGTGATGCGGAAGCCGTAGGCCTCTACAGGGTGATTGACCTCAAACGCCTCGAGTTGGAACGGACCAATCTCGACCCGAGTGCCACAGGACCACTTCACGTGCGCGAACTGGTTCTCCATGGTCTCGCCCTCGTCAAGCCCGTACGCGATGGAGAAGCGTTCGCGGGCTCCACCAGGGGCGTAGATAGGGATGGGTCCGCGATCGGAGAACTCGGTGCCCTTGACCGGGTGGTACTTGTAATAGACGTAGTATCCGCTCAGATCAGAGCAGTGATCCGGGTGCAGGTGGGAGATGGCGACCCCGTCCACATCGAACGGATCAACGCAGTTCTGCAGGGCGCCAAATGCACCAGAGCCCAGGTCGAGCACGAGCGACCACACACGGGCGTTCTCATCGGTCGCCTGAACGAGGTAGCACGACGCGGGCGACTTGGGGCCCGCGTACGACCCGGACATACCAACAATCGTCAGCTTCATGACATCGACTCCACCTGCGAGACTTCAGGACCAAGGAAGCGGCGAGCAAGGCCCGCGAACGTTGCACTGTCACCCGTTGAGCGGAACCGGTGGACAGGCCCAGGAGCGTCCTCAGCGCGTTCCAAGCCGTGCTCCAGCAGGGTTCGGAACGTGCTCTTGGCGCTTTCATCCGAGCTTGACACGAGAGTGACGTCCTCCCCCATGACGTAGGAGATAGCTCCGGCGAGCAGCGGGTAGTGCGTGCACCCGAGAATGAGGGTGTCGACCCCTGCCGCCTTGACCGGTTCGAGGTAGCGGTGCGCCGCCTCAAGAACCCTCGGTCCGGTGGTGATTCCAGCCTCGACGAGGGGGACAAAATCCGGGCACGCAACGGAGATGACGTCGACGTCCGTGGCGACGGACAGAACGTCATCGTAGGCGCGCGAGTCAACGGTGGCCTTGGTGCCAATCACGCCGATCTTTCCAGTGCGCGTAGCGGACACGGCACGGCGCGCGGCGGGGAGAATCACCTCGACCACGGGAATGCCACGGTTCACGGTGTAGCGCTCACGTGCGTCCCTCAGGACAGCGGCGGACGCGGTGTTGCACGCAATGACGAGCATCTTGACGCCCTCGTCCACGAGTTCGTCCATGATCTCAAGTGCGTACGAACGCACGGTGGCCAGTGGCTTGGTGCCGTACGGGGTGTGGGCGGTATCCCCGATGTAAGAGATTGACTCATTGGGCAACTGGTCGAGGATCGAGCGGGCCACAGTTAGGCCCCCGACGCCCGAGTCGAAGATTCCAATTGGTGAGTTGTTCACATATAAGAGAGTAGTCGCACGGGCGGCGCGGTGGGCTGACCAGCGGCAGTGTGAACAACCACAGTGACAGACAACACAAGGTCTATGTGATGTTTTTTCAGGTCAGAGGCCCTGAGCGCCACGCTTGGCACGCAGGTCATCGAGCATGCATTCCACGAGCGACTCCTGCAGGTACCCGGCAAGCTCAAAGAGGATGCCCATAATGTATCGGCGCTCCGTTTCCTCGTCGAGATCGTCCACGTCTCGATCCTCCAGCATCTCCTGCTGGATGGACATGACAAAGTTGTGCAGCAGCTCGGAGTCCTCGTCGAAGCGCAGATCGAGCCGCTCCCCGAGGACCAAACGGATGTCGCCGAGCGCAGCAGAGATCGCCTCCGCCTCATCGGAGCGGACAACGAGCGGGAGGTGCTCGTTGTCGTCACTCGACGGATCAACCTCAGTCAAAAGCCCGGAGAGCATCAGGAGCCGCTGAACCTTCTGCTCGCGCAGGTCAAAGTCCGTGAATTTCCGGAACTCGGCCGCGACCTCGGGGTCGAGCGACGCGTCAGGCAGGAGCCTGCGCACGGCAGGATCGGTGGGCGCAAGTGGGACGTCCTGCGTATTAAGTGCCTCGAGCACGCGCTCAAGGTTCTCCGCGATCGTTTCCGCGCCGGGAGAAGTCTGGTCGGCTTGCCCAAAGGGATCCGGAGGCGGAGCCTGCTGGGACGTTCCCCGCCCGTCAAATTCTGCAAACGGATCCTCGATCGTGTCCTCGAGTAACTCGGACTCGCCGTAACTCAGAGTGTCTTCCTCGCCGAGGAGCTCGACCACATCGGCGGCAGCGCGCACCAAGAAGAGGCGCTCCCCCGTGGTGAGGTAGGCGATGTACGTCCCATCGGACAGCGGAGACAACGCAAAGGGCTGCGCCATCAGTCGTCCGCCTTCTTCATCGTGGCCCACAGCCCATAGCCGTGCATTGCCTGGACGTCGTACTCGATCTTCTCGCGAGCGCCCGTGGAGACGATTGCCTTGCCGTCCTTGTGAACCTGGAGCATGAGCGCGTTGGAGTGTTCGGCCGTGTACCCGAAGTAGCTCTCGAACACGTACGAGACGTAGTTCATCAGGTTGACGGGGTCGTTCCAGACCACTGTCTGCCACGGGACGTCGCGGGCGGGCGCCGTTGACTCGTCGGCTTTGGCTTCATGGATTGGTTGCAGGCTCACACGTCAATCCTAGTTTGACCCGCTCAGCGCAGCACATTCGGCGCGCGAGTGTCATAGCGTATGGCTATGGGAACTGCACTTTTGACCGACAAATACGAACTCACCATGATTCAGGCTGCCCTGAAGAATGGAACCGCCCAGCGCAAATGTGTCTTCGAACTGTTCACCAGACGCCTGCCGTCTTGGCGCCGCTACGGCGTTGTTGCAGGGACGGGCCGTTTTCTTGAGGAGCTCCACGACTTCACGTTCACCCCAAGCGACATTGACTTCCTGTCCAAGGAGGGCGTGCTCAACGACGAGACGCTGGACTACCTGCGGGACTACTCGTTCACGGGTGATATTTATGGCTACGCCGAGGGTGAGGTGTACTTCCCCAACAGCCCGCTGCTCATTGTCGAGTCCGACTTTGCGAACGGCGTGATCTTGGAGACCCTCGCGCTCTCCATCTTGAACCACGATTCCGCCGTCGCCTCGGCAGCCTCGCGCATGACCGCGGCCGCCGATGGCCGCCCGTGCCTCGACATGGGTGCACGCCGCGCGCACGAGATGGGCGCCGTTGCGGCGGCCCGTGCATCTGTGATCGCCGGGTTCAAGGGGACCTCCAACTACGAGGCTGCCCGCCTGTACGACATTCCTGCGATCGGCACTGCCGCCCACTCGTTCACACTGCTTCACGATTCGGAAGAGGAGGCGTTCGCCGCGCAGATCGAGTCACTCGGCGTGAACACTACGCTTCTGGTTGACACGTACGACGTGACCGCAGGCGTCGACCTCGCGGTCAAGGTTGCTGGCACCAAGCTCGGTGGCGTTCGCCTCGACTCCGGTGACCTGGGTGTTCAGGCGGTTGAGGTCCGCAAGCAGCTCGATGCGCTCGGAGCCACAGACACCAAGATCACCGTGACCTCAGACCTCGACGAGTACGCTATCGCCTCACTCGCGTCCGCACCCGTGGACTCCTACGGCGTGGGCACCAAGTTGGTCACCGGCTCTGGTGCACCGACCTCCTCCATGGTCTACAAACTAGTCCAGCGCGAGAACTCCGAGGGAGTCATGGAGTCGGTGGCCAAGGCCTCGGCATCCAAAGCGTCGGTGGGTGGGCGCAAGTCTGCCGCCCGCGAGTTGGGCAGCAACGGCCGCGCCGTTGCCGAGGTCATCGTGGTGGGTCCTGAGCAGGAGTCCGCCACGTACGTCCAGGAGCGCCCAGAGCTGCGGCCGCTCCACGTAGACATGGTCACGGGCGGCGTCGTTGACGATTCCTGGACAGGGGCCTCGGGCCTCGGTCGCGCGATCGAACGCCACGAGGCTTCGCGAGCTGAACTCCCCCGTAACGCCCTGCGCCTGTCCACCGGCGACGTGGCAATCCCGACCATCACGCGCGAGCTCGACTGATCTGGCAGCACCTGATAAACCACGTGTGGGGTCCCGTTCCGTGAACGGGACCCCACATGTTTGTGCACATTAGTGCGCGGTTACTTGCGCCCCACGAACCAGCCGCGGACCGTGTCCACCCGGGACTCGAGCTGTTTTAAGGTGGCCTGAGGAACCTCCGGTCCCCCGCTTCGCCTGCGCAGTTCGTTATGGATCGAGCCGTGGGGCTGGCCGCTACGGCGAGCCCACGCGTTGACGAGTTGCTGCAGTTCCTTGCGCAGCGCGGCCGCCTTGCGGTGGTCCATCTCGGAGCGTTCAGCTTCTGCAACCTTCTTTGAGCTTGAGCGCGAGGTCAGGTGATCGTTCTGGTGCTTGCGCAGCAGGAGACTCACCTGATCGGCATCAAGCAATCCCGGTAGGCCTAGGAAGTCGAGTTCTTCCTGGGAACCCACGTCCGCGCCGGCCCCAAACTCACCGCCATCAAACAAAACCTTGTCAAAGGCTGCTGAAGACTCGAGCATTTCGAACGACCCCTGGAGGTCGCTCGATGCCTTCTCCTCGCGGTTAGCCGCGGCAAGGAGGTTGTCCTCGGGGTTGAAGAGCGGTGACTCCTCATCGGTCTTGGGCCGGTCCAGTGCGTGGTCGCGCTCCTCCTCCATGGAGTTGGCGAGCGCTAGGAGCGGTCCAACGGATGGCAGGAAGATCGAGGCGGTCTCGCCGCGCTTACGCGCACGAACGTACCTGCCCACCGCCTGGGCAAAAAACAGCGGAGTCTGGGTGCTCGTGGCGTACACGCCCACAGCGAGCCGGGGCACGTCAACGCCCTCGGACACCATGCGCACGGCGACCATCCAACGGTCGTCCGAGTTGGAGAACTCCTCGATGCGTTTTCCTGCCCCCGCATCGTCCGAGAGAACGACGGTCGGAGACACCCCGGTGATGCGGGATAGGTGCCCCGCGTAGGCTCGCGCGTCTTCCTGGTCGGAGGCGATCACGAGGCCGCCCGCGTCCGGGATCGCTCGACGAACCTCGGTCAGCCGCTTGTCCGCAGCAGCCAGCACCGAGGGAATCCATTCACCCTGCGGGTCCAGCGCCGTGCGCCACGCCTGCGAGGTCATGTCCTTGGTCATGGCCTCACCGAGGTTTGCGGCGATCTCGTCGCCAGCCTTGGTTCGCCAGCGCATCGAGCCCGCGTAGGACATAAAGATCACGGGACGCACCACGTGGTCCTTGAGCGCCTGCCCGTAGCCGTACGTGTAGTCGGCCACCGAGCGACGGATGCCATCTCGTCCACGTTCGTACGTGACGAACGGGATGGGCGCAGTGTCCGAACGGAAGGGGGTTCCCGTCAGCGCGAGCCTGCGCGTGGCCATGTCGAAGGCCTCGTGGATGGCGTCGCCCCAGGACAGCGCGTCTCCCCCGTGGTGCACCTCGTCGAGGATCACGAGGGTGCGAGCGTTCTCGGTACGGTTGGCATGCAGGATCGGGTTCGCGGCCACCTGCGCATACGTCAGCGCGACGCCGTCGTAGTAGTCCGCGAGCCTACCCTGCGAGTTCTTGTAATTGGGGTCGATTCGGATACCCACGCGCGCGGCGGCATCTGCCCACTGGTACTTGAGGTGTTCCGTGGGCGCCACAATAGTGACCTTGCGGACCTCACGGCTTCCCAGAAGCTCGGTTGCCAAACGCAAAGCAAAGGTGGTTTTTCCTGCTCCCGGAGTCGCCACCGCGAGGAAGTCTCGCGGTTGGCGCTCACGGTAGATTTCAAGTGCTTCGGCCTGCCAGGCCCTCAGTTTTGTGGCAGTTCCCCAGGGTGCGCGGGTTGGGAACGTTGGCGAGAGCTGTTCGGCAGCAGCCACGGAAGCCGCGAGAGGCGGCTTCGAAGCGGTGGAGAGTTGGTCTCCGGCCGCTAGTCCCCTGTGCTGCTGTTCCTCGGTCTCGTCAAGTTCGTGTGCTGAAAATAGATCCAGCTCTGGGTTCACTTGCTGTCGCCACCCGAATCCGGGTCATTGTCCTGGGGGTCGCGGAGGCCGTCGTAGATTTCCTTGCACACTGGGCACACTGGGAACTTCTGGGGGTCACGGCCCGGAATCCAGACCTTGCCACAGAGCGCGATCACTGGGCGTCCGCTGATGGCGGACTCCATGATCTTTTCCTTGCGCACGTAGTGTGCGAAGCGCTCGTGATCACCGGGTTCTACCTGTTCGGTGGTCTCTTCGCGTTCAAGAACGCTCGTGGAGGTGGAGGTGGAACCGATGCTGGGATCGTCCAAGAATGGGTCCGGCGGCATCGAGCCGCGCTGTGTGCCTGCAGTGCCTGCATGCGCGTTAAGGAACATGTGTACTCCCTTGGAGGTCAATGGACACGAGTCTACTTGCCACCGCTGACACTCGCGGTCCGTGCCCACGCTATTCGGCGAATCTTCACACCAAGCGACTACGCTGGTGGATATGGAAACTGGTGTTGTTGCTGGCCTGCCGCGCGCCCGAGTGGATGTGTGGGTGTGGGCAACACGACTCGTGAAGACCCGAGCCGCGGCCGCCGCCGCGTGCCGTGCCGGGCACGTCCGAATTAACGACGATCGAGTCAAGCCCTCTTCACCCGTCAAGCCGGGTGACATGGTCCGTGTGCTGACTGAAGCCGGCGAGCGTATCGTCGAGGTCAAAGTTCTGATCACCAAGCGAGTCGGTGCGCCCGTGGCGGTCACCTGCTACGTCGACCACACTCCGCCTCCTCCCCCAAAGACCGAGCGTGTCCTCGTGGCTCCGCGCGAGCGCGGATCCGGTAGACCTACCAAAAAGGAACGCCGAGAGACGGATCGTTGGCTCGGTCACCAGAACTTCTGATTCGCGCAAGGACTAAGGAACCCTTTCTCAATGACCCGAGTTGAGCCGAGCAACACGTCAGGCAACAACGAGACACCGGAAGCAGTTGGGCCTACTGGCGCTCAGCACGGTGACCACATTGCCGCGCGCTCACCCGATTCCCCCGAGACTCCTGAATCTACCGAGGGCACCGACCACACGGTCGAGTCCTCAACACCGGACACCACCTCAGCCGAAACACCGGATGGTGCTGATCCCGATCGCAAGGCCGGATCTGGTTTAGACACTGAGGACGACGGCGGCTATGCCACAGCCGAGGCTGTCATCCGTGAGAGCGACCCCGAAGCCCAAGCTGCCCGCATCACCGCGTCCCAAGAGTTCAGCTCGGAGTCGCTCGCGCAGGCCACACTCGATGCAGAGCGCCCCGCACCGCCTCGCATTGTCACTCCGAATAAGGCTCCGCAGAACCTTCCCAGCAACCAGCCACGCAAGGGCCCTCGACGGAAGCCGGCTATGCCAAAGCGCCCCATCGTAGTGGTCCCCGGGAGTGGTGGTTCGGCCCTTCGGCACCCCTTGGCGTCTCTCCGTGAGGCGCTGTTCAAGGACCCCACCTCGTCCGTTCGCATTCCGAGGCCGGAGGACAAGGTAGACCGAATTCTCGCAATGATGCGCGTCCTCGGTCTTGCGATGCTCGAGTCGCAGCAGGCCACAGTCGACGTTGCGGACGCGATGTATGACATCGCCCGCGCCTACAACATGCCTCCGCTGCGCGTGGTCACGCTTCCCACCGTGTTCGCCATCCAGATCGAGGGAACGGACCGCCGCATCGAGTTGGGTGCGATTGAGGGCCGAGACCTGCGTCTCGACCAAGCCGACGCGATCGATACGGTGGTGGACCGAGCTCGCAGAGGCGTGATCGAGCCGGACGACGCGATCCTTCAAGTGCAGAACACCTTTGACCTGAAGCCTCGGTTCAATCCCGTGGTTCAAGTGTTCGGCCAGATGCTCATGACGCTTGCGATTGGCTTGCTCATCAACCCCGTCATTACGGCCATACCCTCCTACCTCGGTCTGGGGCTCATCGTGGGAGTTCTGCTCCTCATCGGACAGCGCATCTCCACCCTTGCCCTCGCACTTCCGGTCATCTGCGCGGTTGTCGTGACAGTGGTTGCTGCGGGCCCGCTCACCGGGCTCACCGGTGAGGTTCCAATTCGACTCATTGCACCTGCGCTCGTGACATTCCTTCCGGGTCTGACCTTGACCATTGCTGCTCTCGAACTGACCCGTCACGAGGTCATTTCGGGTGCGTCTCGTCTCATTTACGGAATGTCTCAGCTCTTGCTGCTGGCGTTCGGAGTGGTCATCGGCCTAGCGATTGTCGGAGACACAACGACCACGGACGAGGTTGTCATCAACTCCATGGGTCCGCTAACGCCTATCCTCGCCATCGCGCTCCTCGCACTCGGCTACGTGTTCTCACGGTCTGCGCCAGCAGGTTCCTACCTCTGGCTGGTGCTTGCGCTCGTGATCACGTACAGCGCTCAGCGCCTAGGACTCCTTCTTGTCCCCGCCGAGTACTCGGGCTTTTTTGGCGCGCTCGTCGTGGTCCCACTGTCTCGGTTTCTCGCACGATTCCGAACCGCACCATCCGCCATGGTCACTCAGCTCGTGTCCTTCTGGATCCTCGTTCCTGGTGCGCTCGGCTTCATCTCATTCGCGCAGGCAGCCGCCGGCTCCGGCCAAACCGTCAACATGATGGTGACTACCGGAATGGCAATGTTCTCCATTGCGCTCGGCATGATCGTGGGCACGAGCCTCATCCGCGACACTGCGTCCCTCGGCACGGGTCTGAGGCGCCGCCCCAAGAAAAGTTAAGTCCTTGGGGAATTAGTTTCGCGTCAGGTCACTTACACCTAGTGATATTCGGCCTCGTTGTGAACTAGGGTTAATTTCTGTGTCTTTGCAGCAAGTTGATTACGCGGCCTTTGCGCCCCTCCAGAAGCGCACCCTCAAGGTTCTAGCGCTCGCTCAGATTTTCTCCGGACTGGGCAGCGGCGCAGTCATCTCCGTGGGCGCCCTCCTTGCCGTCAAGTTGTCGGGCAACGAGTCGTGGGGCGGTTCCATGACCACCGTCATGACGCTCGGCTCTGCTCTCGCCGCGATGCCTCTAGCGCGCTACGCCGCAAGCAAGGGCCGTCGGATTGCCCTAGTGACCGGTATCGCGATCGCGTGGATGGGCACAATGCTCGCGATCCTTTCCGCCGTCCTGGGCGCGTTCCCACTACTGCTTGCGGGCGGCGCCCTCATCGGTGTGGGCTCGGCGGTGAACCTCCAGGCACGTTTCGCCGCAACCGACCTTGCCGCACCCGAGCACCGCTCGCGTGACCTCTCCCTCGTGGTGTGGACCACGACCGTGGGCTCAGTCGCCGGACCGAACCTCTTAGGTGTGGGTGATTCACTCGGCCAAGCCATGAACCTGCCACAGTATGCGGGAATCTTTGTCATTTCCGCAGTGGGTATGGCGGCGTCCGCACTCGTCCTGTTCATTGGGCTCAACCCGGATCCGTCCCTCGAACTGGCTAAGGCCTCAGCCGCGAGCGGAAGCGCACCGGGCGGACCGGCGGCTCCCCCACGCCGACCTTCGCTGCGCGAGTCGTGGAAGGTCATCCGTGCCAACCAGGCGGCACGCGCCGGCCTCGTGGCGATCATCTGCGGCCACGCAATCATGGTCTCAGTCATGTCCGTGACATCCGTACACATGGATAACCACGGCGTATCACTCCAGCTCATCGGGTTCACCATCTCGCTGCACGTTGTGGGCATGTATGCGTTCTCCCCCTTTGCGGGAATGCTCTCGGACAAGATCGGGGCTCCCGGCGCGATGGTCACAGGTGGAGCAGTCCTCCTCACCTCGCTCGGATTTGCCGGGTTTGGCGCAGAGAACCAAACGCTCGTGACCATTGGCCTGTTCCTCCTAGGCCTCGGCTGGTCCATCGCCACGATCGCTGGTGCGGGGCACATCGCGGCCAACGTCAGTGCCGAGGACCGCCTAGCGGTCCAGGGCGCGAGTGACACACTCATGAGCCTCGCCGGCGCTCTCGGTGGTCTCGTCGCCGGCATCGCGCTCGCTCTGGTGGGCTACCAAGGCCTCAACGCCGTGGCGGCCGTTGTAGCCGTTATCCTCATCATGGTGACCCTCACCCTGCACAGGAACACGCCCAAGGACTCAGCCCGCGAGCTAGAAAACGTGTAACAGAATCTTCTCCCCACTGTCGTAAGGTGACGGCACAACTGGCGGCAGAATCGGCGAAAATCAGTGACACGCACGGTGCCGCGCCACCCTGCGCGGTGTCGCCGCGAGCACTAAACTGAAGCGTCTGGCCACGTTGAGGCCACAACCCCACCCGCGCTATGGAGACCCCATGACCACTGACGCCACCATTGCCGATTCGCACGACATCATTCGCGTCGAGGGCGCTCGCGAAAACAACCTCAAGGGCGTGTCCGTGGACATCCCCAAGCGGCGTCTGACCGTGTTCACCGGAGTGTCCGGGTCTGGCAAGAGTTCGCTCGTGTTTGGCACCATCGCGGCCGAATCGCAGCGCATGATTAACGAGACCTATTCGGCGTTTGTGCAGGGCTTCATGCCATCAATGGCACGGCCAGAGGTGGACAACATGGAGGGCCTGACCACGGCGATCATCGTGGATCAGGAACGCATGGGTGCCAATAACCGCTCCACGCTGGGCACCGCCACAGACGCAAACGCACTGCTGCGCCTCCTGTTCTCCCGACTGTCGCAGCCTCATGTGGGCCCACCCAACGCGTTCTCCTTCAACGTGCCATCGGTCAAGGCGACCGGCGCCATCACCGTTGAAGGCCGCGGCAAGAAGCCAGTCAAGACCAGCTTCAACCAGCTCGGCGGCATGTGCCCGCGCTGCGAGGGCTTGGGCGAGGTCACGGACATCGACCTGAACGAGCTGTTCGACGAGAACCTGTCCCTTCCCGAGGGAGCCATCAAGATCCCCGGCTACGTGGCCGACGGCTGGTACGTCAAGCTGTTCATCGAGTCCGGGTTCGTGCCCGCCGATAAGCCCATCAAAGACTTCACTGACCGCGAGCGCGAGGACTTCCTGTACAAGGAGCCCGTCAAGGTCAAGGCCGCAGGCATCAACATGACCTACGAGGGCCTGATCCCCAAGATCCAGAAATCGCTACTGTCCAAGGACCGCGACGCGATGCAGCCGCACGTGCGGGCCTTTGTGGACCGCGCGGTGCTGTACCAGAAGTGCCCGGACTGCTCCGGCACGCGCCTGGCCGAGCACGCGCGCGAAGCCAAAGTGGCTGGGCTGTCCATCTCCGAGGTGTGCTCCATGCAGATCTCGGACCTGATCGAGTGGGTTGGCGCGATCGACGAGCCTTCTGTGGCTCCCCTACTGGCAAACCTGCGTGATCTTCTGGGCTCGTTCGTCCAGATCGGCCTGGGCTACCTGTCGCTCGACCGACCCGCCGGCACGCTCTCGGGTGGCGAGGCACAGCGAACCAAGATGGTCCGCCACCTCGGCTCAGCGCTCACTGACGTCACCTACGTGTTCGACGAGCCCACCGCAGGCCTCCACCCGCACGACATCGCCCGCATGAACGAACTTCTGATCCAACTGCGGGACAAGGGAAACACCGTGCTCGTGGTGGAGCACAAGCCCGAGGTCATCGAAATCGCGGACCACGTGGTTGACCTAGGCCCACTCGCAGGCACGGGCGGCGGCGAGATCCAGTTCGAGGGACCGGTCTCTGCGCTGCGCTCCTCCGACACCCTGACAGGCCGGCACTTGGCCGACCGCGCACAACTCAAGGACACAGTGCGCACGGCGAACGGCTCGATCGAGATCAGGGGCGCACACGCCAACAACCTCAAGGATGTGGACGTAGACGTCCCGCTCGGCGTGCTCGTTGCGGTGACGGGCGTGGCCGGCTCGGGCAAGAGCTCGCTTATCCGCTCTTCGATGCCCAAGGACGCCGGGATCATCTACGTGGACCAGACCCCCATCAAGGGTTCGCGACGGTCCAACCCCGCCACCTACACCGGCCGGCTCGAGCCGATCCGAAAGGCATTTGCCAAGGCCAACGGGGTCAAACCCGCGCTGTTTTCCGCCAACTCGCAGGGCGCCTGCCCCACCTGCAACGGCGCCGGTGTCACTTACATGGAGCTCGGCTTCATGAACACGGTGTCCACCGTGTGCGAGACCTGCGAGGGCCGCCGTTTCCAAGACGAGGTCCTCGAGTACACGTTCGGCGGCAAGAACATCCACGAGGTGCTCACCATGCCCGTTGTGGACGCGCTCGCGCACTTCTCCGCTGGCGAGTCCAAGCTCCCTGCGGCCGCGAAACTGCTCGGTCACCTCTCGGACGTTGGCCTCGGCTACATTAAGCTTGGCCAGCCCCTGACCACTCTGTCCGGCGGCGAGCGCCAGCGCCTCAAATTAGCAACCCACATGTCCGACAAGGGCGGCATCTATGTGCTCGACGAGCCCACCACTGGCTTGCACCTGGCGGACGTGGAGCAGCTTCTTGGCCTGCTGGACAAGCTCGTAGAGTCGGGCAAGTCCGTGATCGTCATCGAGCACCACCAAGCTGTCATGGCCCACTCCGACTGGATCATCGACCTCGGCCCCGGCGCCGGACATGACGGCGGCCGCGTGGTCTTCGAGGGGACCCCCGCGGACCTCGTCGCCTCGAAGTCAACAATCACCGGTCAGCACCTCGCCGCGTACGTGGGAAAGTAGCGCTCTTTCTAGCACCAGCTGCGCTGCGCGCACCCGTCCTACATATTTTGACGCGTTGGCTCGCCTTCTCATGAGAAGGCGAGCCAACGCGTCAATCAGTTAGGGGGCCGCAACCGGAACTGGCCGCTCGGTGTGGGTTGTGCGGAAGCGCCACACCGTGAACGAAAAGACGAACGGGACGAGCGCCGACAGCAGCAGCGCGGGCCGCAGACCCGAACCGCCGTCGCTAGGAAGCGCGGCAGCGAGCCCTGCGAGCGAACCGTCCGCGGCGCCCGCAAGCCCACCGGCAATCGCAGGACCAGCGGTGCCGCCAGCGTCGCCGGCGAGCGCGAGAATCGCGAACATCGCGGCGCCGCCCATGGGGAACCGTGCAGCGGTGAGTGAGAACGTGCCGGGCCACAGCAAGCAGATCATGATGCCGCACATCGCACAGGCCAGTAGGGAAATAATCGCATTGGACGAGGTCGAAGCCACGATGTAGCAGATGCCAGCGCCAAGACTCGACACGATGAGTAGCTTGCGCAGGTCGAGGTTGGCTCCCCACATTCCGTACGAGAACCTGCCAATGCCCATGAGCAGCGCGAACAAACCAGGGCCCAGGAGGTCGCCCATCTCCTTGGACACGCCAATGCCCTGCTCGGCAAAGAACGAGGACCACTGAACCATGGTGAGTTCCGCGGCGCCACCGGTCATCATCAAAACCAGTGCCGCTAGGAAAAGCGGCGTGCCCAGTAGGCTGCGGATAGAGGTCTTGTCCTCCTCAGCAACCGTGTCCGGCATAGGAACCTTCATGAACACGAACGTGTTGATCGCGGGCACGATCGCCCACAGGATCGGCAGATACGTCCAGTTAGCCTGTCCGATAGCGCCGAGCAGCAGGGTCGTACCCACCACCACTGCGAGCTGGCCCCAGCAGTAGAACGAGTGCAGAAGCGCCATGCCCGAGGCCTTCTGGTCCACGGGCGTTGGAAGGTGCTCCACGATCGGGCTGATCAGCACCTCGAGCAGACCGCCGCCGATCGCATATACGACCACCGCGAGGCACAGGCCCAGGAACGGGTCGCCGAGCAGGCCTGGCAGGATAGCCATCAGGACCAGCCCCGTTGCCGCGAAAACGTGCGCCAAGACCACCGGCTTGCGGTACCCCACCCTGTCCACAAAGAACATCGCCACGAGGTCAGTGAGCAGCTGAACGCCAAAGTTCAGCGACGCGATCAGCCCCAGTTGGGCCACTGGGATCTGGAACTGCGTGTGGAAGATGATGAACAGCAGAGGGGCGAGGTTGTTCACGATAGCTTGAACAACGAACCCCGTGTAGGCAGCCTTCTTGGTCCCGGAGAAGTGCGCGATGGAGGCGGTAGGCAACGATGACATGAGGTTTAGTGTATGGGTGTTCGCGCGCACAGTCGAATCGATTCGAGCGCGTTTCTTGTACTAAGAATTAACGACGATTGACTCGCTTTCTCATGAGAAGGCGAGTCAATCGTCGTTAAGTTGTGCAGACGCGGCTACGCCGCGCACACGCACCAAGCAGTTACGGAACGATCAGGACCGACATGGCCCCTGCTCCGTACCCCTGCACGTCCACAGTCACGTCTAGGCGCGCCACATACGCCATGACCCACGGCTCGACGTCAGCCGGAAGGCCTGCGTTCGGCGCATGCACTGAACCCAACCGAAGGTGGGGGGCTCCTTCTAGGTTGAACAGGGCCGCACACACATTCAGCACTTCGCCTGTGGCTTCAAAGAGCGTGTCCGACAGTTCTCCCTGCCGCGCGTCGTCCTGCGAAACGCCGGCTGGCATCAGCGCAAGCGAGGCACCAAAGTGTGCGGCTGCAGGAACATCGAGCACGATCAGCGCATGAAGCCCAAGTACGTCAGACACGTACTCAGCAACTACGGCGCCGCCCGGGCCAGCGGGATCCACCATAGGCCCACCCGTCAGCAGCTCAACCTGCCTACCCAACAAGCCCTCAAGAAGGTCACGTAGCGCTTGCGCCTTGGGGAGAGGCGAGGCGACCTTTCCAAATGCCATCAGCCAAGCACCGGGTCGATGGCCGCCTTGAAACTCTCGGCGGTGAATGGCTTGGCGATAAGGAACAAGGCACCCGCATTGGTGGCCTGTTCGCGCATCTCTGCCGAACCTTCAGACGTCACAAAACCGAAGGGCACATCGCTGCCAGCTTGGCGCAAGGCAATGAGTGCCTCCAAGCCTGTTGCGTTGGGCATGTTCCAGTCGGACAGGACAAGATCGGGGTTATTGTCGAGCGTCAGATCGTAGACTTCCTGCCCGTCGGCAGCTTCGAGAATCTGCCAGTCATAACCCGCCTGACGCAGCGTACGAATCACGATCTGGCGCATCACGCGTGAGTCGTCGGCAACAATTACAAACACAGTTCAGCTCCTCTAGTTAGTTGTCGGTTGGACCCACAGGGAAACGCTCAACGGCTGCGAGCGCCAAACAAGATGCAGGTCCTGGAGAAACAGCCACTCGTGACTCATGTCCTTCTCCTTCGACACCACCGGCATCGAGAGTTCCGAAGGCGCTCGGACGAGGGACTTGACGTTTCCGCCAACCATGTTGGCGATCTCTCCAAAAGCGTCAGCAAGGTCCGCAAATGACACGTCCTCATCCTCATCAGTCATGAGGAGAGTTCGAGTGATGGTCTGTGCTGTTTCCTCGCTGGTGCACAGAATGGCGCGCGCAGTCAGTGGGCCTTCAGCCAGGTTCAGTTTCATGTCAACCCATGCGTGAAGGCTGTCCACCAGATCGGTCGGCTTAGTAGCCTCAAATATGAGGGTCTCCCCCATGTCCAGCATGGCAGCAAACACTTCTTGGACGATCCCTAGAATCTGGTCTTTGCTGACCTCAATGTTGAGCGTGTTCATGCAAGCTTCTCCACGGTTGTTTGGGGCAGGATTCCCAGAAGGTCGAGCTTCTGCATGATCGCCTCCGGGGTAAACGGCTTAATGAGATACTCGTGCGCACCAGCGGCCAACGCTCGGACTATTTGGCCGTGTTCAGACTCGGTCGTGACCATCATGAGTGTGGTGGCACGCCACTTACGCGCTGCCCTGACCTCCTGCACAAACGTCAACCCATCCATGACAGGCATGTTCCAATCAATCGTGCACAGTGCGGTATCTGGGTGTTCCTCGAGGAGTTGCAACGCCGCTACGCCGTGCTCGGCCTCGAAGATGTCGTAGCCCAGCTGAGACAGAGCGCTGCCGATAATGCGCCGCATCGTGCGGGAATCGTCTATGACTATGGCTTTCATGCGTTTGCCACTTTCTGATAGATGGAACTGCGGCCAAAAGGTACCCGCAACCAGGAATCGTCGAGGCCCACTGTTGTTTCTGCGGCACCGAGAATCAAGAATCCACCGGGCCGAAGTGCACTTCGGACCTTCCGAAGCACCTCGAGTTTGGTGTGAACGTCAAAATAGATGAGGACGTTCCGCAGGAACACCACATCGAATGGTCCACCGGGCGGCACGGTATCGAGGAGGTTGTGCCTCTGGAACCGCACCATCGAACGGATTTCGGGGCTGAGTTCCCATTCCGTTCCATGACGGCTGAAGTAGCGGACGAGTTGGTGGGCGGGAAGCCCGCGGTTTATTTCTAACTGGGTGTATCTTCCCTGCTTAGAACGGTCAAGAACCTGCTGGGACAGATCAGTGGCAAGGATATCCACGAGTGGAACTGGACCCGTCCATGAAGGTCCTCCAAAGTGTTCCTTGAGCGTCATTGCGATTGAGTACGGCTCCTGGCCCGTTGAGCAGGCGGCCGACCACACTCGCAGTCCAGGTAGAATCCTGCGTTCCTTGCGCAACTCGGGCACGATGTGGCCCGTGAGCGCACTGAAGGGTTGGGCATCGCGGTACCACGAGGTCTCATTCGTGGTAAGTGCCTCTACGATCAGCTCGTGTTCGGCAGGGTTGAGCCGTGCCCGAACAGACTCGACATACCGATCGAGACTGAGCATCCGATCACGTGCAATGGGCGTGAGCCTCGCCTCGACGAGGTACTCCTTGCCCGGTCCTAGGACGATCGCGCTCTTGCGACGCACAAGATCGGCGATATAGGTGAAGTTATCGTGGGTGATCGTCATTTTTGCCCTGTGGCTCTCTGTGTTGCTGCCACTACTCTGGCGATTGTTGGTGCTATCTCATCAATGGGCACGATCCTGTGGGCGAACCCTGCGGTTGCCACCGCTCCGGGCATCCCCCACACCACCGAGGTTGCCTGATCTTGTACGATCACGGTTCCTCCTGCTTGTGCGATGAGTCCCGCACCCACGCGTCCGTCCGACCCCATGCCGGTGAGGACCACCGAAAGCAGCTCGCCGCCATACAGTTCATGTGCGGACTGGAAGAGGACGTCAACCGACGGACGGCAGTAGTTCACCGGCTCGGATTGGACCAGTTCGCAGGTAACGCTGACACCTTGCTGGGCAAGTTTTAGGTGCCAGTCCCCCGGTGCAATATGGATCGTCCCCGCTCGGAGTTCCTCACCCTGCTGCGCCTCAGTCACACGGTGTGGTCCCAGATTGTTGAGCCGTGCAGCAAGCTGCTTGGTGAAGACTGGTGGCATGTGCTGCACCACCACAACGGGGACAGGAAGTGGTTCGATCAGGCCCGCGACCACCCTAGAGAGCGCCTCTGGGCCACCCGTCGAACACCCGAGCACCACCGCCCGAATCGGGTGCGGCTTGGGCGTTGGCCTCAGCTGAGGTGCAGGCCCCGTAGGGGCGGCAGGCGCCGCCACTGATTCCCGACGATTCTGGCTGGCCAGGAGGCCAGTGCCGGTTGCCGTGGTGGCGGGCTGGGTACTCGCGCGCATCATCGTGAGCGCGGATCGTGGTTGGCGCCTCGCGCTCACAAGCGCTCGGATCTTGGGCACGAGTTGCTCGGCGACGGCGTGAAGCGATTCGGTCACTGAGCCCATGTTGGAGGGCTTGGCCACGTAGTCCGAGGCCCCCGCGCTCAACGCGTCGATCGTGGCGAGAGCGCCACGCTCTGTGAGCGTCGAGAACATGATGATGGGGGTTCGGGTTCCACGCTTTCGCAGCTCACGGACCGCTTCAATGCCATTCATCTCCGGCATTTCGACGTCCATGATCACAATGTCAGGGTTCAATTGCTCCGTCTTGGTCAGCGCAATCTTTCCGTTCGCTGCCATTCCTACAACTTCGAAGTCGGGCTCGGCCTCGAGGACCTGCACGACGAGACGGCGGATGACTACGGAATCATCCACCACGAGGGCTTTTATTGTCACGATTTTCCTTTACTCAGTGCGCAGGCAGAGCTATGCACCGACCGCCACTGCCACATCGAAGGCCAGTAGCAGGCGCCCGTCGAGTTTGTAGGCTCCGCCAACGAGTGCTCGCACATCGTCCGAAAGGGTCGGAGGGGCCGGCTCAAAGTCCGCCTCATCAACGGTGAGGACTTCGCCAACCTCGTCAACAAGCAAACTCATTGACTCACCCGCATGGTTCACCACGACCATCATTGACTCCTGATGCGGTGCGAGTGGTGCAACACCTAGTCGAGGACGTACATCGATAGCGGTAACAACCTGGCCGCGGAGGTTTACAAGCCCTGCAACTCCCTGCGGTGCCAGCGGAACTGGAGTGCGTGGCAGGTGACCGAGAGTCTCTTCGACCTGCATTACCTCAAGGCCATAGAGACCACCGGCAATAGTGAACGTAATGTATTGGGTGGCCATCAGATACCTGCCATGAGTGCGTTGTCGAACGAGGAAAGCTCAGCGTCCGGATCGTGACTGCTGAAATAGAGCGGGTCAACCAGTTCGAGCGCGTATACGGTATCGAGGAGCTCCGTAACCTCGCCGTTAAGCACTATCGAGCCCAGCAGTCCTGAATCAGTAACGTCGGAGCGGATCGCACCCCGATCGTCGAGAATTTCCAAGATCTCATCAACGATCATCGCCACACTGCGGTCCCCTCGGGTGAAAACAACGGTGGGCTTCTCTGTGACGCTCTCCACCGAGTCGGCGCCAAGGATCCGGCCAAGGCGCTGGACAGGCACGACATCGCCCCTGTACTGAACCACCTCGCGGCCGCCGACCATCTCGATCCGAGCCAACTGAATGTGCTCGAGGCGAGTAACCGCCGAAAGTGGAATAGCGATTCGACGACGCTGGTGGGCACCGACACCGACAACCAAGAACTCCGCAGAGGAGGTGGTGTCTTCGGGAGCTTCAACCCGCTTTGCCGCCAGTGCCTCCATGCTGTCCGCACTCAACTCACGACGCGCCAGCGTGGGTGCATCGAGAATGAGCGCGACTTGGCCGTCACCCATGAGGGTGGCGCCTGCGAAGATTCCGATACCCTTCAGGATCGTGGACAGCGGCTTCACCACGATCTCCTCGTTGTTCAACACCTTGTCCACGATCAGGCCGAATCTTTGGTTCTCTGTTTGAAGGACCGCAATAACAACGGTGTCGCCGACATGGCTCTCGGTCCCCAGGACATCCGCAAGACGCACCAGAGGGAGCAAAGAACCGCGCAGACGGTACACTTCACGACCGCCAATGAGTTCAATGGAGTCGTCGGTCCGTGATGAATCGATTGCCACAAGTTCCAGAAGGTTGACCTGCGGAATCGCATAGATTTCATGCCCCGAGGTGACAGTGAGAGCGGGCATAATTGCAAGTGTCAGCGGAATGCGTAGGCGCCACGTGGTGCCCTGACCGCTGCGGGAGTCAACCTCGACCGTTCCGCCGATTTCCTCGATGTTGGAACGCACAACGTCCATACCCACGCCGCGGCCCGAAATGTTGCTGACCGTTGAAGCTGTGGAGAATCCCGCAAGGAATACGAGGCTCTGGATTTCGGTGTCCGTCATGGTGGCGAGCTGTTCACGGGTCTTGAGACCTCGTTCGATTGACTTCGCTGCAATCTTGACGGGATCAAGTCCAATTCCGTCATCGCTCACTTCGACCACCACTTGGCCACCCGCGTGATACGCGCTCAGGCGCAGGAGCCCAGCACTCGTCTTGCCTGCGCGCAGGCGATCATCTGGGGCTTCGATACCGTGGTCAACCGCATTGCGAATGAGGTGAGTGAGGGGGTCCTTGACCGCTTCCAATAGTGAACGGTCCAACTCGGTATCGCCGCCCAGCATCTCAAGGCGAACTTCACGCCCGCAGGTGGCGGAAAGATCGCGTACAACTCGTGGCATCTTCGACCACAGTTGTTCGATGGGTTGCATACGAGTCTTCATGACGCCGTCTTGGAGTTCGGATGCGATCAATGACAGGCGCTGCGAAGAACGCAGGAGATCCCCCGACTCAAAGCCAGCGAGTTGCGCAATCTGGTTGCGCACGAGAACCAACTCTCCTACCTGCCGCATAAGTTCGTCGAGAAGACTGACATCCACGCGGATTGAGGTATCGGACGAATGCCGGTGTGCCGACGTCGACGGCCCCTCGGCACGGGCTGCTGCCGTTGCGGGAGTGGCCAGATTCTCACGTACAACAATGCCTGATTGCGATTCTTCGGCGCATGCGCCGGATTCGGATATCGGCTGGCCGGCAGCGTCTTGTTCAGGAATTACCTCGGCGTGCCCACTTCCCAGTGGTTCGTGCTCGGTGGAGGGCGTGAGGGGCGTAGTGGGGCTGGAGCCATCACTGCCCTGTACGAGAGGTTCGTTGTCTAGAACACTCTGAAGTGCCGCAACGGTGGAAGAAATATCGACGCCCTGCTCTTCACCAGTCTCATCGATCTGTCCCAGCAGTGCACGAATTGTGTCAACCATGAGAAGCAGGACGTCGGTCGTTGCCGGGTCCATCTGCCGCTTACCATCCCGCAGTTCAACCAAGAGGTTTTCGCCCACGTGTGCCACGCGTTCAAGGTTGTCTAGCGAGAGGAATCCACTCGTCCCCTTGACGGTGTGAATGGTACGGAAAATGCTGCCGAGCAGCTCACGCGAACCGGGTTCGCTCTCGAGCGCTATGAGGTCAGAATCGAGTTGATCCAGATTCTCATTGCTCTCGATCAGGAACTCCCTGATTATCTCATCTACGCCGTCCATGGCCTTTTCCTTCCAGTACGTCAGAATTCCGCTGACGTCTGTTGGATCGGCACAACGTGGGTGGTTATGAGAGTTCGCTGCCAGGAGGTTGCACAGCCATTGTTCCGCTACCGCGTCCTAGAAGGGAACGCGGGCCTAACGCAGTTTTGCTGCGTGCGCGCACGTGTGGCCGCGCGTCCGCGCGGCAACTACACATGCTAGTTGTCCTCGGTATCATCTGGGGCATCGTTCGCTTCAAGGAGCGCGACAGCAACGTTGACATCCATCTTGTGCGCGGATGCCACGTCTGCTTCCTTAACTGCGTCGGCAACCTCGGCCCGGTGGATCTTCATATCCCGCGGCGCGTTGATCCCAATCCTGACACCGTCCCCACGGCTGTCTAGGATCACGACCTCGATGTCGTCACCAATAAGCAGTTTCTCTCCGACGCGGCGGCTCAACACAAGCATGGCTTCAGCCTACCGGTCCGGGTGAAGTTTGGAAGTCGACAACTTAGCAAATCGGGCAACATGTTTCTGCTCACTCTCCCACCAGCTCAAACTGCCGGATCACTCCTACGCTCTCCACGTTCTGCGCCGCACGCGTGACCTCGGAGTATGACAGAACCACGGCATCCGGGACTTGGAGGGTCAGCGTTCTGCGTAGCGCAAAACGAATCGCCGGTGCACACACGAGCGCGGGCGTGTAGCCCTTCTCCTCACACTGCGTTCGCACGCCCACGTAGTTGCGCAATAGGAGTTCCAGCAGTGCATTTGGCAGGAGGAGTTGGGTTCCTTCTTCCCCCGGCCGCAGAGCCTCAAGAAGGGACTGCTCGAGGCCAGGGTCTAGGGTTACTACTTTGACGGAGCCACCCTTTGCATACGCGGAGACGAGTGCCGGGGAGATGGCAAGACGCGCCGCCTCAATGAGGTGCTCAGGTTGAGTGCTTGACTGGGCGCGCAGAGCGAGCGCCTCGTAGATTCGTGACAAATCACGGATGGAGACGCCCTCTGACAGAAGCCCCGCAAGCACGCGCTGAACTTCTCCCATGGACAGGATGGACGGGATGAGTTCCTCAACCACGCTAGGGTTAACCGCCTTCACTCCCTCAGTCAGCAGGCGCACATCCTCGCGGCTAAGCAACTTGTCGGCATAGGTCGAGATGAGCCAGGATAGGTGCGTGATGAGCACGGAGGCGCGGTCGATGACCGTTGCCCCCGCGAGTTCGGCGGCGAACCGCATTTCTTGGGGCACCCACTTTCCCGCGAGCCCGAACACCGGTTCCACGGTCGCGTCACCTGGCAGCGTGTCAAGGTCGTCCCCAAGCGCAAGCACCCGCCCGAGAGGTAGTTGGCCCCGCGCCATTTCCACTCCAGAGACGCGCAGGGCATACGTGGCTGGTGGCAGTTCCATGGAGTCTCGCGTGCGAACTGGCGGCATGACCATGCCAAGTTCGAGTGCGAGTTTGCGCCTCAGACCCTTAATGCGCGCGAGTAGGTCATCCTCGCTCGAGGTGTTCACCAGATCAACTAGGTCCGTGGAAAGTTGCACCTCAAGAGCGGACACCCGCATGTCCTCGATCAGGCTCTCCGGGGTGTCTTCAGCCGGCGGTCGTTGACGTTCGGAGGCTTCCTTGAGTTGCTCCGCAAGTTTGTCCTTCTTTTCCTGAGCTCCGATCTGTATCGCTGCGATGAGGAGCAGAATACCGATGGCAAAGAACGGGATCTTAGGCATCGATGGGAGGAGGCCCAGCGCCATGATCGCCACACCGGCGATGAGGAGTGCGATTCGAGACTGGGAGAGCTGGTTGCTCGTGCTCGTTCCCATGTCCTCTTCGGTTGCGGAGCGAGTCACGATGATACCGGTCGACACCGACATGAGCAGCGCCGGGATCTGGGTGACCAGCCCGTCACCAACAGAGAGCAGCGAGTAGGTCTCGATTGCGTCAGCGAATCCCATACCGTTTTGTAGAAGGCCGATCGAGATGCCACCCACGAGGTTGATGAGCGTGATTATGATGCCGGCAATGGCATCACCCTTGACGAACTTCGAGGCACCGTCCATCGCACCGTAGAAATCGGCCTCAGCAGCGACTTCGGAGCGTCGTCTACGAGCCTCGTCCTCGGAGATGATCCCCGCGTTGAGGTCAGCATCAATCGCCATTTGCTTACCTGGCATTGCATCCAGGGTGAACCGTGCACCAACCTCGGCCACACGCCCAGCACCGTTCGTGATCACCACAAACTGGATGACAACAAGAATGAAGAAAATGACCAAGCCGATGATGAGCGAGCCACCCACCACAAAGTGGCCGAACGCATTGATAACCTCGCCGGCGTACCCATCGCTCAGGACCAGCCTGGTCGAGGCGATGTTCAACCCCAGTCGGAAGAGCGTGAGCACGAGCAACAATGACGGGAAGATCGAAAACTCGAGCGGCTTCCTCACGTACATCGAAGTCAGCAGAATCACCAGCCCAAGGCTGATGTTGACCACGATCAGGAGGTCCAACAGTGCCGCCGGGAGGGGCACAATCAGCAGCATGACAATCCCGACCACGCCCACGGGCACGCCGAGTTTGCTGAGATCAGTGAGTTTCATGAGTTGTTCCCCTGTGCTGCGTAGTTGTCCGCTGACGCGGAATTTATTGTCGACGATTGTGGTGGCGCCTGCGCACCGCTCCCGCTGAGATCTGATCCGGTGGACGGAACCGGGCCAAGATCGTCGGGAATTTCATACATGTGGGCGGGCACGTCGGTGGGTGCGGACATGACGTGTACCTGCGAGAACGACGAACCTCGCTTGCGCAGGAGCATGACAAAGGCGAGGACCTGCGCCACGGCGGTGAACAGAACCTCCGGGATCTCTTGGTCCAGTTCGCAGGCACCGTACAGGGCACGAGACAGTGGGACATCGGCAACGAGCGGAACCGAGTGTTCCACGGCCTTCTCTCGGATCTTGAATGCGATCAGACCGCTACCCTTAGCCACCAACCTCGGAGCGCCTGTGCCCGCCGTGTACTTGAGGGCAACGGCCACGTGGGTGGGGTTCACCAAGACCACATCGGCCTCTGCGACGTGTGCGATCATTCGGTTGCGGCTCATCGCAAGCTGGCGCGAGCGGCGCTGACCCCTGATGTGTGGGTCGCCCTCGGTGTTCTTGTTCTCGTCACGCACTTCCTTCTTGGTCATGCGGGTCTTTTTGCGGTTCCTCTTCATCACCATGAACACGTCAAGTGCGGCGAGTACGATTCCCGCAGCAACCGAGGTCCACAGGAGCCGATTGATGCCGTACTTGGCGGACTCGATCACAGCTCCCAGGCTCAAGCCGTTCGCTCCCATGAGCGCAGGGACCATCTGTTGCACCACGGTGTAAAGCGCCACTCCGATCACGATGGTCTTCAGTAGCGCTTTGGCCCCGTTCCACAACGCCATGGTGGAGAACATGTTTTTGAGGCCCTTGAGCAGGTTGAACTGCTTGAACTTGGGCTTGATGCGATGCAACGAAGGGTGGAACCCACCCACCGCAACACTCGCCACGATCGCCACCACGAACACAACCAACAGGGTGGGCAGCAGCACCGTTAGCGGGGCTTTGAGCGCCTGCGTGAAGAGTTCCGCGGCACCCTGAGGTGTGGGGTTCTCAATGGTCAAGCTGATTCCTGCCATGTGGTTCATGACCTGTTCGGAGGCCCTTGTGAACGTCACCGGGAGCAAGATAACGGACGCGCCAATCCCGGCCCAGGCACTGAGATCCTGCGACTTCTGCAGTGACCCTTCCTTGCGGACCTCCTTCATCCGCTGAGGAGTGGCCTGTTCGGTGCGTTCCTCGCTCGATTCGTTGCTCAAGAGACCGCACCCGTCAGGACCTTCGAGGCAACAGACAGTAGGGAGTCAACAACACCGGGAAGGGTCAAATACAGGAGCGCGCCGAGCGCCAGCGTCAGGTAGATCTTCAAGGGGAACCCCATCGCAAACGCATTGAGAGCGGGAGCCACGCGGGTTAGCAGTCCCAGCCCCACGTCAGCGAGCAGCAACACGATGAGAAGCGGACCCGCTATCTGTACCGCCACCACAAAGAGTTGCGTGAGCTGAGTAGTTGCCGCATTTCCCATCCCCGCAAGGGAGAAGCCAGTACCCAGCGGGAGCAAATCAAAAGTACGCACCAACCCCGCCAGAATAACCGTGTGGCCGCCCGACGCGAACAGGAGCGCCAGAGTGGTCATCTGGAAGAACTGCCCCAAGGGAGTGTTCTGGGTTTGGTTGAGCGGATCGAACGCCGAGGCCATTGCGAAGCCGCCCATCTGGTCCAGCAGTGAACCCGCAGCGGAAACCGCAATGAGCACCAGGTACACCAGAAAACCCAGAAAGGCGCCTACGACTACCTCAAGAATGATTGCCAACACAAACGGCCCGACTTCAAGATCTCCGCTGGAAACCGGGGTTCCAGACTGGACCGCAAGGGCTATCCCGAGCGCCAACATCATCCGCACTGTCGCCGGGAACGCCTTGTAAGAAAACGGCGGCGCGAGTGTCAGGAACGCAACGAGGCGCACGGATACTAGCATGAGCGCTTGGATCGCTGCGATGTTGAGACCAACTGTCATGCCGGGGACTCAATGAGTTCGGGCAGTCGCTCGAAGAGCATGTGGAAGAACTGCACAGACTCACTCATCATCCAGTTGCCCGCAAACAGAAGCACAAGGGCAACCGCAATCATCTTGGGCACAAAGGAGAGAGTGACCTCCTGCACCTGGGTGATCGACTGCAGCAAGGAAATGGTGAAACCAACAACGAGTGCGGTCAGGAGCACCGGTGCCGCCAGTTTGGCGGCGAGTATGAGCGCCTGGAGACCCAGTTCAAGTACGAGAGAAGTGTCCATCGGTTCAGCTGTAACTTCCCACGAGAGCGGTGATGATGAGCGACCAGCCGTCCACCAGAACGAACAGCAGAATCTTGAACGGAAGAGAGATCATGACGGGAGGTAGCATCATCATTCCCATCGACATGAGCGCCGCAGAAACCACCAGGTCAATAACAAGGAACGGCAAGTAGATAACGAGACCGATGATGAAGGCTGCACGTAGCTCGGAGAGCAGGAACGCGGGAATCAACGTTGACATGCCAAGTTCTGCGGGTGACTCCGGATTTGGCGCATCCGCGGTGCGCAGAAGCAGCGCGATATCGGATTCCCGAGTCTGGCCAAGGATGAACGTGTGGAGTGGCGCCCGAGCGGCCTCCGCCGCGGCAGCTAGGTCGAGGTCCCCTGCCAAGTACGGCTGGACCGCCTCGGAATTAATCTGACCGAGGATCGGTCCCATGATGAACAACGTCAAGATCAGTGCAATGCCTGCCAGAACTTGGTTCGGGGGGATGCCCTGGACACCAAGTGCATTCCTTGACATGGAAAGCACCACAAGGATCTTGGTGAAACTCGTCATCATCAGGAGAAGCGAGGGTGCGACTGAGAGCAGGGTAATTGCGATCAGAACAACGATCGATGTGGATGGAGCCCCGTCCCCGGTCACAGAGAACGTCACGAGGCCGTTTGGATCCACCGGAACAACCGGATCAACAGGTGCAACCGGACCGCCAGGCAATCCAGGGTTGGCAGGGTCGAGCGGGTCAGCGCCGGCCGGCGCGGCAAGTGGGCCCAGGGCTCCAAACAGCGCAACCACGCAGGTGAGCGCGAGGACCGCGGCAAGACCCACAGCGAGCCTCGCGGAACGCGACGCACGTTGAGCAAGCATGAACATACCGCCAGAAGAGAGTGCTTTTCATTCGGATAAGTCCGCAATACAGGCAGCCCTCATGGCAGCCCTGGCTCACGCCGTATTCGGTACAGTCAGATCCATCTGACTGGGTAATGCAGGTTGAGTCAGAGAGAGTCTTCTCGCGCCAAGTGCGCAAGTACCTCGTCGAAGCTCAGCGTTTGGGTGTCGAACTCGTCCCGCGAGGGTGCGAATGCAGGTGCGGTTCCGACGGATGCTTTTCGTGCCGGATCGAGTGGGTGTGACGGCGCGAGATGGGCCGGGCCCGCCCTGAGAATCGCCGCTTCCTCCGGAGCAAAATCAAACGAACCTGAAGGTGAAACCAACCCACGCTTTCCTGCACCTTCTTGTACGTGTGGGGCCTCGTACGAGGTCAGAAGGTCCATTCCGGAATCGCTTAGCCCAAGGACCAACCTCTGAGAATCCACATCAACAACAAAGACAGAAGCCCGACCGCCGAGTTGTTGCTGTGCTACTAGGGACAAGACCGGCGGCGTGCCCTGGTCACGCGATCCTGGACGCGCAAGCGCGATCAGATTGCGGGCAAAGCCACCGGACGCGCGGGAGCCCGACTGACGCGAGCCCGACCGACGGGTTGTCGCGCGGCGGCTCGGGGCCCCACGTGTTCCTGCCGCAGCGGTCTTGTCCAGCCTTGCCAGCACAGCGGGGACTCTTTCGTTCTTCGCCGCTTGTTTTGCCAGCCAAAAAATCAGGCCACTTATGAGGATGAGCGCACAAAGCGCCCGCACGACAAGATCAACCATCGCCCTAGATCAGGCCTTCTGGGTCAATGATTTCCGCAATTCGCAGACCGTACTCTTCGTCGACCACCACGACTTCACCACGGGCAACCAGCTGACCGTTCACCATCAAGTCGGCGAGACTCCCCGCAACGCGGTCAAGCTCTACAATGGTGCCGGGCACGAGTTCCAGGATCTGCTTGACGGGCATCTTGGCCCGGCCGATCTCGGCTGTCAGGGTCATTTCCACGTCATAGAGCATGCGCATCGTATCGAGCCCACCGTTCGATGGCTTGCCTGCACCATGGCTCACGACCGCTGGACCGGAACCGGCTGCGTTCGAGCTAGTAAATGCAGCAACAACTTCCGTTTCATGAACGGCAGCGTCCGCTGCGTCCTGCGTTCCCTGCGCTGCAAGAATCTCGTCAAACACTGGTTTTCCCTCTTCGATCTCTAAGGCGAACTGGCCGATTTCTTCCCCGGCTGCGGTAAGTAAAAACGTGGCTGCTCGGGCGCCAAGCCCCTCAGCGAGATACTGCACCGGGTTGGTAATCCCGGCCCCCAACACTTCGAGTGCATGTTCCATGAGCAAGTACAGCGCGTCTGCGTCGCTAAGTTCCTGATCCATCGCACGCAGTGCTTCAAGCGCTTGCGGCCTCACCCAGGCTTGTGCTCGGGCACTGTTCGATCCGATTCGGCGAGCAGCCACCACAGTCCGCCGACCGTTGCCCGACTCTGCCGTGTGTCGTGGGTTCTGCTCCCGAGTGGCGCGGACCGGTGTGGTGTACGGCAGGGACGCGGCGAACTGCTGGGCGATGGAGTCGACGCTATGTGCGCTCACTGGACTCCCTGCGACTCGGTGGAGACAACCTTGCACGCGAGTTGGCTGCCGGACTTCCCTGGGACTCCGTGGGCAATGATCCGGTCGGCCACCACGACTTCGAGCGGACGCGTTACCTGGTGGTTGAGTCGGATCACCTGCCCCACCTCGAACGCGGCAGCGTCACGGGGGTGGATCGTGAGGGGTTTGAAGCGCACCGCAACATCGGTCGGCACAGCGGCCATCGCACGCTTGATGCGCTCCCCTGCGTTCTGTGCCTCGAGTTCTTCCGCTTGCGTCCGCGCTTCCGCACCTTCGCCAGCTCGCAGCGGGGCGATAAGCGTGTCCGCGGGAATCATGATGGTGGCTTGTGAAGGCGTGCCACCGATCACCATCTCGAAGCGCGCCACGAGGACTGCTTCTTTGGCGGGGACGGCTTGAACAAACTGGGGACTGTACTGGATTGTCCTGATTGAAGGGCTGAACGGGTGGACCGCAGCAAACGCGTACCGCAGGTCGGTCATAGTGTTGCCGAGGAGGTTCACAATGAGGTTGTGTTCGATCTCCGTGAGTTCCCGTTGGCTTTCCTGAACGGCGAGCCCGGGTCCACCCAGCAGGTAGTCAATCCACAGCATCGTGGTCTGGGAGGAGATCTGCACGATCGAGTTGGGGCGCGCTTCCTCAAGGCTCATCAGCACCATGACTGTGTGCGGGTCAAGGCTGTCCACATAGTTGTCGTAGGTGATCAGCTCGAGTCTTTCGAGAGTAATCGCACACAGCACTCGAAGCCGCGACGTGAGCTGCATCGACCATTGACGCGCGTACGTTTCGAACGCCATCTCCAAGGCGCGCGAATGCTCGCGCGCGAGAGTCATTGGCCGCCTGAAGTCGTAGGACTCTGCCTTAAGGGCTGGTGCGTCGGCGCCCACATGCACCCGTGTCTTGCTGCTCACATCCCCCTGATCGTCCAGTCAACCCTGGGAATAAGGGAAAAGTGTAGGTCATTGTCGGGCGGCCTGAGTCGGGGCTGGACTCCCTGCTCAGGCCGCCTCGTGTACCGATCAGAAACGCTCCGTCGGCAGTGTGAAGGCACTGTCGTTACTGCGCCACATAGTCGGTGAAGTACACGTCCATAACCTCACCGTCGAAGAGTTCGTTGAGCTCTTGGGTCAGCTCAGCTCGTAGCGTTTCGCGGTGGTCAGGGTCGAGTACTTTGTCGAACGGTTGTCCCGAGTACAGTCCGATCGCGACGTCGAGTACGCGCGCGTTGTCGATGGGCTCAGCGTCCGTGCTGAGCTGGACGGCAAACCCGAGACGCAGGTAATGGCTGTCGCTCAGGTTCACGTTGATGGACTCGACTGCGTGGATCTCTCCCGCCACCTTTTCCGGTTTCGGCTGTGGGCCGGGATCCCTTGACTTGATCAGGTATAGGGTTGTGCCCGCTCCACCCAACAGCATCAACACGAGCAGCACGATCAGCGCCTTGAGAAGTTTGTTCGACTGTTTGTCCGTGGCTTCCGGCACTTCTGGCTGCTTTGCCGCTTGCTCGCGGCCCTTGTTTGTAATGCCGGTGGGCCGACCCTGGGAAACTACTCGCTGTTCGATCGGCATGTGCCTAACTCCTTAATGTACGTCTGGGTGGCCCGTGGAGTGGTCCCGCGGATGAGTCCCGTGGGAGACCCCGATGGGCAGGTTCGGCTCTGGCTTCTATCTGCGGAGCCGTGGCTCGCGGCCAATGGCTCTAGTCTGCGTCGACCGCGATCTGGGCGATGAGTTCGCGGATACGTTCTGGCTGGTCGGATAGCACCACAACGTCGACCCGCCTGTTCGCGGCGAGCCCTTCTACGGTCTCGTTAGATGCCAATGGTTGGGTGTCGCCAAAACCGGTGGCCGAGATGCGCTCCGCAGGGAAGTCGCCAGGACCCACGTACCGCCGTAGAACTTGAACGGCACGGTCAGCGGACAGTTCCCAGTTGCTTGCATACGCGCTCGATGGGAGGGTGTTGGCGTGACCTTCAACCGCCACCCTGTTGGGTAGTTTGGTGAGCACCGGTGCCGTCGCGTCGATGACCTTGCGTGACATCGCGGTGAGCTCGGCGGTGTCAGCGACAAAGAAGAGTTCATCCGAGACCAAGCCGAGAACGAGCCCCCGCTCGTTGATCCGGTACGTCACGGACCCTGCAAGGCCCTTCTTGGTGAGCCGCGTTTCGATCGTGTCTGCTACCTCTTGGAGATTCTCGTACTCTCCGCGTGCCGCTTCCAAGTCCTGCCGGGTGGGTTCGGTGGAGATTGTCGACGTTTCACCTGCACCCGCTTCATTGTTGCGTAGTGCTGTAACCAGTGAGGAGGTATCTTCCGGGCGGACCAATGGTGCGATCGGGCTGTTCGAATCCATGATGGATGATCCGGTGTGCAAGACGGCTTGCGACGGTCCACCAAACCCTTCCGCGAGTGAGGCCGCAAGTTTCTCAAACTTGTCTTGGTCCACCTGGGACATTGCGTACAGGACGATGAACAGTCCCACGAGCACGGTGAGCATGTCCGCGTAACTGACCAGCCAGCGCTCACTGTCTGAGTGCTCCTCCGGAGCGGGGGCCCTCCTCCTTCGTTTGGACGACGCACTCATGCCGCATCCTTCATCGCGCGCCCAACACTCGAACGGGAGGTACGTGGGATGAGGCTCCGGAGACGTTCCCCAACCGAGCGAGGGTTCGCTCCGGACTGGACTGCCATGAGGCCCTCCAGCACGATCTCCATTTCCTCGCACTCGAGGTTGGACAGGCGCTTGAGTCGGTTGGCGATCGGGAACCACATAACGTTGGCGGAGGCGATGCCCCACAGGGTCGCCACGAATGCGGCGGCAATCATGTGTCCAAGCTCGGAGGGGTCCGCCAGGTTTTCGAGCACGTGGACCAGCGAGACCACCGTTCCGACGATACCGATCGTGGGCGCGTAGCCACCCATGTCCTCGAAGAACTTGTAGGCGACCCTGTCGTCAATCCGCTTGGTGGCGATCTTGTCTTCGAGCATCTCACGCAGGTCGTCGGGATCGGTGCCATCGATCGCTGCACGCAAGCCGTCGCGAAGGAACTCGTTGTCGATCGTGCGGCTGGCTTCCTCGAGCGCGAGCAGACCGTCCCGTCGTGCTTGTTCAGCAAGGGAAACCAAGACGTCCACGGAATCATCAGCGCTCTTAGGCTTGTTGGCGAATGCCCTTGGGACGGCGCGGAACGCGTTGAGACAGTCCCGAACGGTACCTCCTGCAAGCGTGACACCGAAAGTTGCCACGAACACAAGGACCATGGGGGCCGGAAGGAGCACCGACATGGGAGTCGAGCCCTCAAGGAAGATGGCCATGACGATTGCGCCAACAGCCACCACGAACCCAATGATGGTAGCGAGATCCACCTCAGTCTTCTCCCGAGTCGTCCTGAATCAGAGCCAGATGAGTCGAGCCTGTATTCTTGGCTTCGGTGACTGCCTGCTGGGCTCGGGCAATGATGGAAGCCCGGTGGTCATCAATAAGTTCGATGACCTCATGCATTGTCTCGGAGACGATGTACTTCGTGCCGTCCACGAGCGTGAGTATGGTGTCGGGTGCGCTATCAATGCGTTGAATGAGGTCGGGGTTTACCGCAAACCTCTCGCGACTGAGCTTGCTCACTACGATCATGTTCCATCCTTGGCTACTATTGGCGGCCCATCCGTGGGCCACTTATCTGTCCTATCGGCCACTTTGCCGCAGGGATAAGGTTCCTGCTGGTAGTGGCGCAACACGGGGCGAGGCGGGACCATTTGATTCCCACCACGCCCCTAGGTGCAGGTACTAGCGCTTGAGGTTCACCAGTTCCTGGAGCACCTCGTCCGAGGTAGTGATGATGCGGGAGTTCGCTTGAAACCCACGCTGCGCCACAATCAGGTTGGTGAACTCTTGAGACAGGTCCACGTTGGACATCTCGAGCGCTCCACCCACGAGAGTTCCTCGGCCGCCATCACCAGCAACGCCAATCTGCGCTTCGCCGGAGTTCACCGAAGCGTTGAACAGCGAGCCGCCCACCTTCTCTAGGCCTGAAGGGTTGTCAAAGTTCGCGGTTGCGATTCGGCCAATCTGTTCCTTGACGCCGTTGGAAAAAGCGCCCATGATCGTGCCGTCGTTCGAGATGGCGAAGGACTGGAGGGTGCCCGCCTGCTGTCCGTTCTTCTGTGCGATTGCAAGTGAGTTGATTTCAGCGAAGCCGCTGATCTGCCCAAGATTGATGTCGATTCCGTTGACGTTGAGCGCCCCTGGAGTCGTCAGGGCACCGTTCGTGTCGAACGTCAGTGTGGTAGTTGCCGGGTTGGCCAAGTTTGGGTCCTGCGCGCTGACAGTCCAGTTCTGGCCCGTGCTGCCTGCGTCGGTCGACTTAGTGAACGTGAGAGTGACTACGCGGGCATTCCCCAGCGTGTCGTAAACCTCGACATCACGGTCGAGGACGGTCCCAGCTTCCGCATCGGCAGGTAGGTTCCCGTCGAAGGACATGGACGTGGTGGCGCGGGCGCCGGAGAGCGTGGTCGTGGGGAGCTGGAGCGGCGCCAGCACTCCGTTGGTGTTGACCACTCCGTTCTGGGCGCCCCAGCCCATGACGTAGCTACCGTCAGCCGAGACGAGGTTTCCGTTCGCGTCGAAGTCGAACGCACCGGCGCGGGTGTAGTACTGCTGACCACCGTTTTCCACCACGAAGAACCCATCGCCGTTGATCATCATGTCTGTGGCCCGTCCGGTCGTTTGACGCGCTCCGGTAGAGAAGTTCGTGGTGATTGCGGAGACTTGGACACCCAGTCCAACCTGGGCTGGGTTGGTTCCACCGCGTCCTGTGGCCGGCGCACCAGTCTGCGTGAGCATCTGGCTAAGGGTGTCAGTGAACTGGGTTTGTGAAGCTTTGAACCCCGAGGTGTTGACGTTTGCGATGTTGTTGCCCGTCACGTCCAGCATTGTCTGGTGCGCGCGCATGCCGGAGATTCCGGAAAAGAGTGTTCGAAGCATTGTGTTCTCCCTAGTTGCTTGGTTCTGGGCCAGCGAGCGTGTGGCCTACACGATGTCTGGATACGATGTGGTGGCTGCTAGATGTGTGTGGGCGATTAGGCAGCGGGATCCGCGTCGGCCCCGTTAGCCCCACCTGCAGGAAGTTGATCAGGAGTTCCACCGGACTCCATGCCCGAATCGGATCCAAGGGTTTGGTCAGTTACCGAGGCCACAGCGTCGAGGGGAATCGACTCACCGTCGACTTCGACAGTGGGAACGGCGCCTTCGTACTTGACCGAGCTAACCTTTCCGGTGATCGTCTGCCCGTCGGCATTGACGTAAGTCACGGTGCGTCCGAGCAGAGCTGCCGCGGTGTCACGCATGGTCAGAGCAAAACTCTCCTGCACCACCGTGGACAGCGAGGTGAGTTGCTCCATGGTGGCGAGTCCAGTGGTTTGAGCCATCATTTCGCTCGTGTCCATTGGCGCGGTGGGGTCTTGGTACTTCAGTTGCGCGACGAGGAGATTCAGGAACATCTCCGAGTCCATCTGGTTCTTGGGCGCGCGCCCGGCGTGGGCAGTTGCGTCGTTTGCGGTATACACGCCGAGAGCGGCGGGGTCGATGCTCATGAGGTTCTCCTAGGCAAGGTAGTCGACGTGCCGGTCGGGGCTCGGCGTGTGGTTCTTTGTAGCTGTGTGCTCGGGCACGTGGTGCGGTCCCTCGGTGTGGGAGTACCGGCTTCTCTGGCCATTCGGGGCTTCTTTCCCCTGCGGCTGGTCTTGGCTGTTCTGCGCAAACTCAGTCGAACCGTTGCTGGTGCCCTGACCACTGGAACTCGAGTGCGAGACAGTGAGTTGAGTGGGTAAGCCAGCCCCCGCGACATCCCGCTTGAGTTCGGGCAGGATCGCTCGAAGGGCGTCCCGCACAAGATCGGTGGCGCCCACTAGTTCGATGCGCAATCCACTCGCCGATACGTGCGCCTTGATATTGACTGGACCTAAGTTCTCGGGTGTGACACTGACTGTCAGCGTGTGCTCGCCCGCACTGGCGGAGCGTAGCGTCAGGAGTGGGCCGCGTAACTGCGCAGTAAACGATTCACCATGTGTGGCCAGTACCTGCGCCACGCACGGGCTGGCCACTTCAGTGGCCGCCCCACTCGGTCCAATGATTTTCGACGATTGTGCCGCCACCAGAGCCGTCTCACTTTGGGTGGGCCCCTGTGACGTAGTGACGGTCCCTTCCGTGGCGAGCACTGTAGCTGCTGCTGGGACCGTGGTCGTCTGATCGCCGGAAGCCGGACCAACTGCGGTGAGTGTAGCGGCGCCCTGCGCGAGTGTTGTGCTCGCGGCAGGGAGTGCATCGAGGTTGGCCACAGGCTGACCGGCTCCGAGATCCGATGCAGGGCTGAGTGCAGCCGCTCGAGGTAACTCCCCTTCTGGCTGGGCGACTGCTTGCCACAGAGTGCCCAACAGATAGGAGTTGAATCCTAATCCTTGGGACCCTGTATGGGCGGGGTTCGCGTCCACTGCCCGTTGGATCTCGTTCGGGTAGCCGACGGCTTCGCCGGCGCATCCAGCCACCGGTACTGCGGTGGACTCGGACTCGTTGAGAGTTGTGGACTGTGCGGATAGCAAGGTGGGGCCCTGCGCGGTTCCCCTGTCAGGTACCTGCGCTGTCGAAGTTTTCTCGGTAGGTGTCGTATCGGCCAGTCCGGTAACAAGGACACTGTCCGCCAGACTTGTCTCTTCACGGACACGGTGGAGTGGACTTACGGGTAACAGGGAAGAATCACCCATGTCCCCCTCCACTCGCTCTCCGGGCTCTAATGACTCGCCCGTGTGCTCATGTTCCCGTGGAGCATCCTTCGGTGAACTCTCGGTTCCGGATACGTCCAAGGAATCAGAGGCATCACCCGAAGCGATGTCCGTGTGGTGTGTGAGCTCTCCCCCAAGCACTTCATCAAAGCCGCTGCTTGAGGCGGCCTGCTGCGGCGTGCTGGGACGAGGCGCGTAGTGGCCAATCAGGCCCTGGACCGCGGTCATGCCACGAGTCCGCTCAGCGAGCCAGAAGTAAGTAGGCTAAACGCTGCGCGCTGGAGGTCAGTTGTCCCAGAGCTGGCTGGCCCAGCCGATAGTTCACGCTGCGCCGACTGCTCTGCGGGAATCACTCTGCGGATTGCTGTCGGGGTCTCGTACACGTCACGGAGTCGAACGGAATCTCCCGGCTTAGGAGCATCGATCATCTTTCCGTCACCGGCGTAGATTCCGATGTGCTTGCCGTTCTTGAACACCACGAGGTCTCCGGGTACTGCATCCTTGAGGCTCGCCACAGGAGTGCCCTGACGCATCTGGTCCCGAGCCACTCGGGGCATCTCAATCCCGAACTTTGCCAGCACGTTCTTGACCAGCCCTGAACAGTCCACCCCTGAGCGAGTGTTGCCGCCCCATGAGTAGGGCGTACCAATCCAGGTTCGTGCTTCGTCCACGATTTTCTGCCCCAGGTTGTCGCGAGAACCTCCGTTCAGCATCCCCAGTTCCTGTGTCCCGTCCGCGCGGAGGTTCCCCATCTGATTCAGGGAGCTGACTAAGGCGTCAAAGGACGTACCCGTCGTCCTGTTCTGGGAGCCGGGTCCTGTACTTGCAGCACCGAGTGTGCCCAGAAGTTGGTTCGCTAGTGCGGCAGTGCCTTGGGGCGTCGCTGACTGCGGAGACAATCCACCCTGGGTCGTGTGCAAGGACGCCCCCGTAAGCACGGTGTGCAGGCTCGACTCAATTGCGGAGATCCGTGCGATCGCACCATCAAAGCTCATTATTCAACTCCTTTGTTGCGTGCGTGCGTGCCGCAACCTCGTCGAGATCGGCAGCCTCTTCCTTCTCCTTGAGCGCCGCGGCGCGAGCAGTGAAGTCTTCCTCAAGCTTTTCCAAGACAGCGACTTCCCGGTGAGCGTTTTCAAGGTGCGCCACGCTGACTTCGCGATCGTTCTGCGCTACCTGAGCCACGGAGAGAGCGTCGCTCAAAACAGATCCTCCGGCCATGCGTGAGGCTACGAGAGACGCCCACACCCCCTGCGTATGGGCCCCTGAGAGTGACGTACCAAGGAACTCGGCCTCCGCCTTTGTAGCCTTTGCTTCAGCCTGCTGAGCGCGACGAGTGGCAAGCGCTAGGTCAGCTGCGGCTTGATCCTCCCGGATCCTTTTGAGCCTTAGAAGCCTGGCCAACGGATATGACTTAGACACTGATTCCCCCTGAATCGACGTTGTCCTTGTGTGTATGGTTTTCCAACGACGCCACGATCTGCCGCGCGGTACCCCATGCTTCATCAAAGCCAGTGACCTGCGTGACGGATTGCCGCAGGAATGCACTGATCTCGCTGTGCAGGGCGATCGCGGCATCAGCCTCAGGATTGACACCCTGCACGTAGGCCCCCACATCAAGAAGGTCTTGAACTTCGGCACGCGCCGCCATGAACCGGCGCAGTTGCAGAGCGGCGTGCCGATAGTCATCACCCAAGACCTTGGACGCCACGCGCGAGATCGACGCCAGGGCGTCTACGGCGGGGAAATGCCCTTTCACCGCGAGCGACCGGTCGAGCACTACGTGCCCGTCCAGGATGGAACGCGCTGCATCCGCAACGGGCTCATTATGGTCGTCGCCGTCCACCAACACCGTGTAGATACCGGTCACAGATCCGTGTTCGCCGTTCCCCGCCTGCTCTAGAAGCTGAGCGAGGATCGCGAACGTCGATGGCGGGTAGCCACGGGTTGCCGGTGGCTCCCCGACTGACAGCCCGATCTCACGCTGAGCCATGGCCACTCGCGTGAGCGAGTCCATCATCAGCACAGAGTCAGTCCCGGAGCTTCGGAACTGACTCGCAATGGCGGTGGCCACAAACGCCGACCGAACTCGCACGAGTGCCGGCTGGTCAGACGTGGCCACCACGACAACTGAACGAGCCAGCCCTTCGGGACCAAGATCGTCGTCAATGAACTCCCGCACCTCACGACCACGTTCGCCCACCAGCGCAACCACTGACACGGCCGCATCGGTGCCACGCGCAATCATGGACAGGAGCGTGGACTTGCCCACGCCGGAACCCGCGAACAGTCCCATGCGTTGACCTCGGCCGAGAGTTATCAGTGTGTCGAGCACGCGCACGGATGTGGCCAAGGGCCGGGAAATCCGAGCCCGCGTCAGCGGGTGAGGGACCTCATTCGTGAGGGGCACGTAGGTGACCCGGGTGAGCGGACCCTTGCCATCAATCGGGCGGCCAAGGCCATCCAGCACCCGACCCAGCAAACCCGGACCGCTCGGAACAAGCAGCGGACCTCCCGTGTGAATCACGGCGTCCCCCTGGGAAAGCCCAGCGGTACCGGTCAGCGGCATGCAGCGCGCTACTCCCTGATCAACGGCCACGACCTCCACGAGAGTGTGATCCGTTGGATCAGTTGCGACCGCACTGTCTGCTGGAACTGAAGCGGTACGTGCGGACGTGGCGTGAGCGATCCGAAGTACATCACCCACAGCGCATTCGAGGCCCACAACATCGACACTCAAACCCACAGCGCGTAGCACCGAACCCACGCGAATAGGCGCGCTCGCCTCGAGCACCGCATCCCACCGAGCGCTCATCAAGCACCACCCGCTAGGGCCGCGCGCGCACGAGCGAAAGCGGAGTCGATCGAGGCTTCAACGTAACCATCGGGGTAGTGCGCGCTGGCGGAGCCGCGAGCCACTGTTGGGTCTGGAACAACAATAAAACCGCAGTGAGCCGCCTGGGCGCCGTCACCGCTAAGTGACTGCGCACCTGGCACCAGTGGTGGCTTGCCCACCACATGCGCACAGTGCTCCAGGTGACCTTCGATTTCGTGCGCGTCTGACGGGTTCATCAACACCCGCACTACTGGTGAACTGGGCGCCTGGGCAAGTGCTCGACGAAGTGCGCCCAACGCACCCCAGCTCACATCAGGCAGCTCAAGACTTGGCTCCGGCAGTGAACACGAAACGAGTTGCGCCGCTAACTCCACCGCATGCTCAAGAAGCATGGTGTTCAGCGTGCTCAATGACTCCTGGCTAAGCCCCCGCACTGCGGTCGTCGCTTGTGCGAGGGCCGCCAACGCTTGGGCGGCGTTCTGGCGCGCGGACGCGTTGAGTTCAGCTGACTGCTGAGCAAACCGTTCTCGGTCGAGGCGTGCCTGCTCAGCAGCCTTCGCGGCCCCAGCGGCGAAGCCTTCGCTGTACCCAAGCACCCGCGCCCGCTCAAACTCTCGCTCTCGCCCCTCGGGCGCGATGGTCTCGAACTTCGACGCGGCGAAAGGCTGCGCCACCACAGAACTACGAGACATACTCGTCTTCGCCCTCACGCCGCACAGTGATCTGGCCAGACTCTTCAAGCCGGCGGATGACCTGGACGATCCCCGACCGCGCCTCTTCCACCTGGGACATGCGCACTGCGCCGAGCAGGTCGATCTCTTCCGCTAGGTTCTCCCGAGCGCGCTCGGAGAGGTTGCGCATGACAGCGTTCTTCTCCGCCTCGCCCGACCCCTTCAATGCAAGTGCCAGAGCGTTCGTTTCCACCCCACGAAGCACCAATTGAAGGGCACGATCTTCAAGCAGCACGATGTCCGCAAACACGAACATGCGCGAGCGAACCTCGTCCGCGAGTTCGGGATCCAACTCTCCCAGACCCGCCAGGATGAGCTTCTCCGTGCTTGGATCTGCCCGGTTGATGATCTCGACGAGGGGTGCCACGCCACCAACGGCCGAGGTTTCCCGCGGAGTCAGAACAGCGGTTGCCTTGCGGTTGAGGGCCTCCGCCACAACCGTGACCACGTCTGGAGCGGCCCGCTCCATGAGAGCAATGCGGTGTGCGACCTCGCCCTGCTGCTCCGGCGAAAGTCCTGCCAGAATCGCAGAGGCGTGCTCGGGTCGCAGGTGTGCGAGTACGAGCGCCATGGTTTGAGGATGTTCCCCCGACAGCAGAGCCAGAACCTGCCGGGCATCCGCCTGCTGAAGAAACTCGAACGGCTGTCCCGCAAGGGAAGTCGCAAGCTTGTCCAGCACCTCATCGGCGCGGTCGGAGCCGAAGGAACTCTCAAGGAGCTGCTGGGCAAAGCCCCGCCCACCCGCAGGAATGTGGCTCGATATACCGGTTGCGAGTGCATGAAACTCATCCATGGCGAGGTGCGCGACGTTTCGGTCGACGCGCTCCATCCGGACGATCTCAGCGGTGATTTCCTCAATCTCGCTGTCGTTCAACTCGCTGAGCACTCGGGCTGCGCGCTCGCGACCGAGCTGCATCAAAACGAGTGCTGCTTTTTGGGTGCCCGTGAGTTGTATTGTGTCCACGGTCATCAGCGCCCGACCTCCATGAGTTCGCGCAGGTGGTTGGCGACTTGCGCGGGATCTTGGTCCGCAAGGACCACAACATCCTGGCGCTTGCGTTCGGCGGCTTGCTCTACAAGGTCCGCGCTCGTGGGTAGTTCTGGAATCTCCGGCATTTCAATCTCATTGAGCAGCGTCACTGCATCAAAGGGTTCCGTGTCAAACGTTCCGGGCGCTCCGATCTCGTTGATGAGTTCGCCGTCCACCGTCTGCTCGGCCGCTCGGCGCCGCTTCCTGCGCACAGCGAATACGATGAACGCCACAAGAATGAGAACCGCAATCGCAATGTTTCGGTACATCTCGTTTTTGGCTGCGACCTGTGCTTGAGCATCAGCCTGGGCAAGCGCCTCCTGGGCGGCAAGGGCCGCCGTGTCATCAAATGCGAGTCTCGTGACCAGAACCGTGTCACCTCGCTTCGCGTCAATTCCGGCGGCACTAGCCACCATGTCTTCAACGTCCTGCATGTTGAGAGACTGAGCGGCCGCAGCACTGACGGCAACGGAGACCGACTGCCGCCGAACCGTACCCGGCGCGGTCTTTGTGTGTTCGGTGATCTTGTCCACCGAGTTGGCCTTCTCCACCGCAGTGTTGGTATAGCGACCGTTGCTGTCGCCGTTAGGGACTGCAATGTTGTCAGGCCCGAGCACACCGGTCGCGTTCGAACCTGTTCCGGTGTACTCCTCAGAGGTGGTGCGTTCGGTCAGCGGAAGAGCATCCTTATCGGACTCGAACTTCTCGCTGGTGCGTTCGGTTGCATCAAAGTCGAGATCGGCTGTCACGGACACGACCGCATTACCCGGGCCCACAATACGGTCAAGCATTGCCTGAATGTTGCTCTGCACCCGGCCTTCGTATTCGGCGGTCTGCTTGTTCGAGGAGGCATTCTTTATCCCGCCCTCCGCGCTGAGCACTGCGCCAGATGCGTCAACCACGGAAACACCCTGCGGATCCATCCCCGGCACCGAGGAAGAAACAAACTGGACCATTGCCTGGACCTGGTCGTCGGAGAAGGTCGATCCACCCTTCGCCTTCACGAACACTGACGCGCTGGGATCAGGGGTCTGTGACACAAACACTGACTCCTCGGGTAGAGCCAACTGGACAGTCGCGGTCTCCACGCCAGCCATCGCACTCAGCGTTGAGGCCAGTTCACCCTCAAGCGCACGCTTGTAGGTGACAGTCTGTTGGAAGGACGAAGCGGTAAGACCCATGCCGTCAAGCAGGGAGTACCCAGATTCCTCGGTGGGAGTCAGCCCTGACGCAGCAATCTTTAGACGCTGCTCGTATACCTGATCCGCAGGAACAAGGACTGTGGCTCCACCGTTAGTGAGTTCATACGGAACCCCATTCGCGCCGAGCTGCTCAACGATCGCAGAGGCGTCCGCTGGGGCGAGATCGGAGTACAGTGCACGCATTTGCGGCGTGGAAATCCAACTTGCAACGGCCACTATCGCTACGACAAGGAGCGCGAGCCCGATGAGCGCGATGGTCCTTTGGGCGACTGTAAATGCACGCACCATCGCAAGAAGCTTGGCAAAAGCCGATGTGATCTGCTGCGGCATTACGACTGCATCCTCATGATCTCGGTGAATGCGTCAACTGCCTTGTTGCGAACTGCTGCGGTCAGTTCAAGGGTGACCTTTGCTTCCGTTGCGGCAACCGTGTAGTCGTGAATATCGTCTAGATCGCCGGTCACTGCGCGCAGCGCTAGGTCCGCGGACTTGTCCTGGAGTTCCTGCAGGTTGCTCACTGCTGAGACCAGCTTGTCGGAGAAGGCAGAGGCTGAGCCGAGTTTGCCTCCGCCCGCCACAGAGACCTCCGAGGCATATCCCGACGGGGCAACCGACGTCCCGTTTTGTGCGGCGGTCATCCACGGCGTGCCGGAAACCGCTCCAGCGTGGGCAAGCCCACCCACTGCTTGGACATCAAAAGGAGGCATTAGTTTTGTCCAATCGTGATGGCTTGCTCATACGAGGCGCGTGCTCGTTCAATGACTGCGGCGTTCGCTTGATACCCGCGCTGGGCCATGATGAGTTGAGTCATTTGGGAGGACATGTCGATATCCGGGTACTTCACGTACCCGTCTGCGTTTGCAAGTGGATGGTCCGGCTCGTACACGATCCGGCCCTCCGCGTTGCCTTCGACGATTCCGCTTACCTGCACGCCCTTGTTTTCGGTTCCAGTTCCCATGGCTTGGGCCATCACGTACTTAGCTGCAAAAGCGTCCTCATCGGCGCTCGTCACGGTGTTGACGTTGGCGATGTTGTCCGAGATCGCGTCTAGCCATTTGCGGTGGACGGTCATTCCCGTTGAGGCGATCCCTATTGCGTCAAAGGTCATCAGTTCGACCTCATGGCAATGCGAAGGGACGAGTACGTGGAGTCGACTGCCCGCAGAGCAACCTGGTAGCGCAGGCCCGTGTCAATGTTGAGGAGGGTCTCGGACTCAAGATTGACGTTGTTTCCGTCGAGCCGCGTTGGCTCGAGCGACGAAGCGCTCGTGGCTTTCACTGCCCCGTTACCGCGCGCGACCTGCTTGCTCAGTTGTTCTTCAAAGCTGACGCGGGTCGCATGGAAGTTGGGTGTGTTGACGTTGGCCACGTTGTTTGCAATGGCACGCTGGCGCAGAGCCAGCCCGTCAAGCGCGCTATTAAGTGCCACATAGGTCACCGAATTGAACACAGGATTCCTCGGGAAATTGAAGACAAGGCCGATCCATGGCCAGCAAATCGGGCACTCCTTGCCCCCTGTTTTACCTATCGGCCTAAGTCTTCAACCCATAAGCAAAACATGTGGACTTCTCCCCATGTTTGTTTGGTGGCTACCGACTGGGCTCGTGACTCACCTCAGGGGCGCAGCCAACTAGCCCTCAAGGTCAAGAATGTGCGATGCAGTGTCGCGGACGAGCCTCCGGGCGCTCAGCGCCTCAATCCGACCGCGTACGCTGGTCAGGGCCTTTTCAAGCCGTGGTTGCATGGAGGTGACCCGAGCCAGCAGGACCTCAAGTTCGGCAGCATCCTCCGGTCCAGCTAGGCTCGCGGCCGTCACGTCTAGGCGCACAGCGTTGAATGCCGCGGAATCCATTCGCTCGGCAATGCCTGCCCAAGCGTCATCGTCGAGCCCGGAACGCTCCATCACAGCGCACGCGGCCTCGAGTTGATCGAGTACCGCCCTCTGCCCGTCTACGTACGCGCGAAGCTCAGCCGACACCGAGGCCTCCCCCATTGTGTGTTGGTGCTCCTGCGCCCATCGCTGCGGCTTCGCGCCAACCGACTCGGAGTTCCTCGAGGATCTCCCGGCACTCTGCCATCTCTTCGCTGCTCTTAGTCAGATTCGCGGTGAGCAATGCCGAGTACAGGTGAAGGTACAGAGCGCGCAGTTGGGCGCCCCCTTCCCACACGGTCACGTCCAGTGAGTTTGTCAGCTCCGTGACGATGTCTTGGGCATGGATGAGGTGCCCTGAAACGAGGTGCAGATTTCCGGTTTCCACAGCACTTTCTGCCCTGCGGATATCAAGAATCGCACGGTCGTACAGCATGATCAGGAGCGCAGCCGGGCTGGCGCTCATGACAGAGTTCTTCAGGTACTCATCGCGGTTGTTCTGATAGCTCATGGTGTTCCTTACTTGGCAGAGTTGCCCGACAGCGACAACAACGCGCCCGACAGTGATGACCCTTGATTTTGCAGGGATGAGAGTGCAACTTCCATCGCAGTGTAGGTGGCTACGAGGTTCGCCCTTCTCTGTTCAAGCCGGATATCCCACTGCTCGATTTGTTTTCCGTACTCGGTGACGAGCGCCTGCTGTGACTGGACCCGTAGGGTGAGCGAGCCTTCGTACGTGTCGGAGTACGAGTTGCCCACGTTTTCGATTCGCGATCCCAGTTCGCTCAGAAATGCTTGGGTTCCGGCGGGATCTGATTCCCAGGCCTTCGCGAACTTCTCGGCGTCAAAGGTGAGCTGCCCGTCGTTGCCCAGCGAGATTCCGATAGTCGCCGGCGACTTTCCGCCGACGGGGTGCATGACGGCCTCGGTCAGTCCGGTCACAATGGACCTGGTGGTGGAGTCACTCGTGAAGATTCCACCGGTCGTGATGGGGTTGCCATCCTTGTCCGTGGATGTGGTCACGCTTGATCGCGATGCGATCTCGCTGAGTACCTGGTTCACCTGGCTAACGAGGTCAGTGCCGAGCTTGGTGACCGCTGCAGTGTCCCGGTTCACGTCCACGGCTACGGCTTCGTCGGTCACCTTGCTGACGGTGATATTGACGCCCTTGACCACGTTCGAGAAGGTGTTGCTAGCGCTGGTCACTTGCGTACCGTCCAGTCCAAGGGAGGGCCACAGCGTGATCTGTGCGTCCGCCGCCTGGCGCATCGTTTGAAAACCTGATTCACCACTTCCCGACGATATTGCGAACGTACCTTCATTGGTTCCGGTCGTGGTGCTGGTCAGTTGAAGGCGTTGTCCAACCTCAGTCCTGATGACTGTGGCCTTGATTCCCGCGTCCCTAAGCCCGTTGATCGAGGAGGCTAGATCTTCAAGCGACTCCGACTCCGGCGTCACCGCGAAGCTCTTCATTTCTCCACCGGTGCCTGTGGTGAAGGTAAACTCACCGTCTGTGAGCAGCGTGCCCGCATCGCTGAGCGCACCGGAAAGTGTAGATTTTCCTGTAGCCAGCTTGTCTACCGAGAACTCGAGCGTTGACGCAGTTGCGCCTTCCGCAGTGGTGACGGTGACGCTCGGATCAGTTGAGTTCCCCCTCCACACGTCGAAGCTGGCTCCCTTCGCGACCTTCCCCGCCTGCTCTGTCATGGAACCAAGCTTGACGTTGAGTGCCTTCAGCGCGGAAATAAACGTCTCCGTGCTCGCCTTTTTGGTAGCGATGTGGTTCTTGGGGATGCTCTCGATCTTCATGAGCGACTCGATGATCTCGTCGGTGTTCAATCCAGAAACGATTCCGCCGATGGACATACTCATGTAAGGCTCCTAATCTCACGCGATGAGGCCGCACCGTGAGCACCTCAGCCCGCGCAAGCATTTCGAGCGGAAGAAGGCGAATGGGGTGAGGGATATTCTTCCTATCTGATCGGCGCAAGTTGGTTGTTCATAAGGGTTTTTGCGCGCTCGCGGGACACCCCTTCCACGGCTACGCACAAACAAAAAGCGTGGACGTGCAGCTTCAAGGAGCCGCACGTCCACGCCGTGAGTTTCTCAACTACAGGTCACCCAACGGGTACGAGTCAAGCCCGTGCAGCCCGTGGGGGAACTAGTTAGCGGAGGAGGGAAAGAACACCCTGAGGGATCTGGTTTGCCTGAGCGAGCATCGCGGTGCCGGCCTGGGAGAGAATCTGGTTCTTGGTGAAGTTAACCATTTCATCTGCCATGTCGGTGTCGCGGATGCGTGATTCAGAAGCCGAGAGGTTCTCCACTGCAACGTTGATGTTCTTGATGGTGTGTTCGAGTCGGTTCTGGTTTGCACCGAGCTCCGCGCGAGCGGTCGAAACCTTCTCGATCTCAGAGTCAATGAGCTTGATCGAAGCCTGTGCGTTCTCAGCCGTGTCGAACTTGATACCACCGGTGAGAGCGGTACCTGCAAGGCCGGCACCAAGACCGGTACCTGCGGTTGCATTGTCGACGTTCGTCAGGGTTCCACCGTTGATTGCCGACACCGTGATACCGGTACCTGCGCCGTTAGCGTCCTTGTTCACGGACACCGTGAAGTTGGAGGCAAAGGCCTGGTCCTTACGCAGTGCTTCAGCCAGCTTTTCAACGCTGTCGTACGAACCCGCAGTGCCAAGGTCACCAGTGGTGATGGTCGACTTTACGCCATCCTTCTCAGTGGTGAAGTTCATTACGCCGGCCACAGTTGCGATATCAGCGATCGCAAAGCTGGTGCCAGTGGTCTGAAGGTTTCCACCCGAGAGGTTTTGCGAGATTGCGGAGACGTTCGCACCCGAGAGGCTTACAGCAATCTGGCTGTTCGCGTCGCCATCGGCACCGACCTGGAACTTAAGTGATGGAGCTGATCCGTCAAGGAGGTTGGTGCCGTTGAAGTTGGTGGACTTTGCAATACGGTCAAGCTCAGATACCAGCGAGTCGGATTCAGTCTTGATGTTTGCGCGCGCCTTGTCGTTGTTCGAGTCGTTAGCACCCTGAACAGCGAGGTCACGGACACGCTGGAGAATTGCGTGAACTTCGGTGAGGGCGCCTTCAGCGGTCTGCACCACCGAAATGCCATCCTGAGCGTTACGTGCAGCAACCTTGAGGCCACCAACCTGGGAGCGAAGGCCCTCAGAGATTGCAAGGCCTGCAGCGTCGTCAGCCGCACGGTTGATGCGGAAGCCCGAGGAGAGCTTTTCCAGCGACTTGGACATGTCGTTCTGGGTGTTGGAAAGGTTGCGGTACGAGTTAACGGCCGCGATGTTCTGGTTAATCGAGAGTCCCATTGTGGTTATCCTCCGTGATGAATGGGTTTTCCAACGGGCGCCATCCGTGGCACCTGTTCCCCCACCCCATCGGATGCTTTGAACTCGGTGTTAGCAAAAACTACAAGGAAGTTTTCGGGAGACTCGATCGCCGCTCAAGGGAGCTATGCCATGAGGTTGGAAACCGCCACCTTGGCGCGTGCCGGTGGTGAACCGGCGGCGCTGGCCGCGAGCTGTTGGAGCGCGACTGATCCGGTGGCCCGTGAGTTCCGGGCAGCATTCACATTGGACTCGACCTTACGCCCGATTTCCGCGTAGTAGTCCTGCCGCCGGCGCGCGGCCGCCCCCTGCTTGACGCCCTCCTCACGCTTTACCTCAGGGGCCAAGTGGTTATTCAGACCGTCGCGAAGGAGCGCAATGGCCTCTGCTCGAAGCTGAGAGACCCGCGACTGCGTCAGGCCAAGTTCTTCGGCGAGATCCGTGACCATTCGATCACGGAAGTATGTTTCCTCAACTACATATCGGAGCCGCTCGGGCAGCACCTCGATGGCGGAACGCAAATACAGCATGCGCTCACTCATGAGCACCTCTGCTTCCGGAGTGGGCGCATTTGCCGGTACCGAAATCGCGAGTGAGCCGTCGTACGCGTCGTAGCTGAGGACCTTGGTTTCGGCCGTGTCGCGGATTGCATCAACCTCACTGGTCACAATGCCAAGTGAGGCAGCAATCTCATCCCGGGATGGAGCCCTCCCCAGATTCGCAGTCATGACCTCCACGGTTTTGGCGTACTCACGGATCTTGCGACGAGCACCGCGTGAGACCCAGTCCATCGAACGCAGTTCGTCAACCAGCGCTCCCTTGATGCGAATCGCAGCGTACCGGGGAAAAGGTACTCCGGAGGACTCGTCATAGGACAGCGCCGTCTGCACGAGCGCGAGGTAGCCCGCGGAGGCCAATTCATCGCGAGTTACCTGGGGTGGAACTCGCTGAAGCATCTCCGTGACGTGATAGCCAACGACGTGCATATGCGTCTCAACCAGTGCGCGCTGATCGGCGGAGAGTGTGTTCATTGCACAAGATAATCACAAGAAATTCACCCTCCCCATAGGGAGGATGAAATCTCTTCACCAAAAAAGGGTCTGGTCAATGGGGAGCGGTACCCATAACCGTTGTAAACACTGGGAAACCGCTGTGAACTCAGCAGGTACTGCGATCTGCGTCACAGGGTTTTCGGCGTGGCTAAAACTTTCCGCGTGGTCTAAATTCAAGGGGATCCACTCGTCAAACGCGCCGTATCCCCCACGTTCTGCGCCACAGACGACGGGTCACACTATTCACCTAATAGAGTGTGGCAGCCTACCGACTGGTCTAGTAGATGCCACTAGTTACAGCGCAGGAGAAACGAATGAGTCTGCAGACCCTCAACAGCCTGCTTTGGAACCAGCGGCAACTATTGGAAACCCTGCTGTTCAAGCTTGAGGAAGAGCAGTTGCTGCTTACGTCCGGACGCTCTCGCTGGTTACCACGTGCCACCACGGAGGTAGAGGCCGTAGTTGAGCAGCTCCGAGAAGCCGAACTTGCTCGTGCGATTGAATCCTCGTCCGTATGCACTGAACTTGGTATCGATCCCGGCGCGCCCCTCTCAGAGGTTGCCGCAAACGTTCCCGCGCAGTGGCAAGACATTCTGGCTGGACACCGTGTCGCGCTCATTCAGCTGACCTCAGAGATCGAGCAGGTTTCCTCGAGTAATCGTGAATTGCTCTCGTCGTCGCAGCGAGCCATCGCCGAGACGCTGTCGCACCTTGACGCAACAACAGCGACATATACGGAGCAAGGAACAGCAACTTCAGTTGAAACTAACCCCCGGCTCTTCGATCAGAATCTCTAGTGAACAATGAGTACTTTCTCCGGCCTCAACACGGCCTTCTCATCCTTGAACGCACAGCGCGTCGCGCTTGAGGTGTCTGGGCAGAACATCGCCAATGCCAATACCGTTGGGTACACGCGCCAGCGGGCCCATCTTGAGTCGGTGTCTGGGGCGCAGATCTCGCGCGGCACTTATTCACAGCCCGTCGGGCAGGGCGTTTCGATCAAGGGAATTGAACGACTCGGCGACCTGTTCTTGGACGCACGCGTCCGTTCCACAGGTTCCTCAGCAGCGATGCTCTCAGCACGTGCTGACGCCTACGCTCGGATCGAGTCGATCTTGAATGAGCCCTCAGACGACGGAATCTCTCATTCATTCAACGAACTCTGGTCCGGATTCCAAGAAGTGGCCAAAAGCCCACAGACTCTAGCCACCAAGCAGGTAGTGCTCGAGCAATCACGTGCGCTCGCTTCAGAGCTGCGTAATGGTTACAGTGCACTCGAAACTCAGTGGATCCAACAGCACCAAGAGATCACCGGACAAGTAGCAGAGATCAACGCCGCTGCTGCCAGTGTCGCGGAGTTCAACACCCAGATTCAGCTGATGAATGTGAGCGGCGGCAATGCGAGCGAACTCATTGACCAACGCCAGCTGGTAATCCAGCAACTCGCGGAATCAGCCGGTGCGACTGCGCGGTTCCGGGAGGACGGCACGGTTGACGTTTCGGTAGGCGGCAATATCTTGGTCTCGGGAAACAGCGCACAAAAACTCGCCGTGACCGGGCCTAGCACTCTCCAGGGCGTGATGGGCGCTACTGCTCAGACGCTCCAGGTAGTGTGGGAACGCCCGGGTAGCGCGATTGTGAACTTTGATGGTGGGGAGATCTCTGGCAAGCTCCTAGCTACTGCACCCGCAGGACAAGGTGGACTCATCGCCAAGGCCGCACAGGGATACAACGACGTCGCAACCTCGCTCGCCACTTCAGTCAATGGCCTCTTGGCAAAAGCCGACGGCGGCAAGCCGCTGTTTGCGCTCGGCGGGGACCCCGCAGCCAAGACGCTCTCAATCACACTGACCGACCCAGAGGACCTCAAGGTCGGTGCGCCAAACATGGGTGAGTTTGATGGTTCGATCGCGGACGAGATTGCGCAATTGGGTTCCTCCATTGACGGACCCTCCGCACAGTGGAAAACATTCGTAGTCAAGGTCGGCGTCGAGGCAAAATCTTCGGCGGCCTCGGCGGAGGTTGCTTACTCCGCGTTTGAGACCGCCGCGACCCTACAACTATCCAACGCGAGCGTGGACATCGACGAGGAAACGGTCAACCTCCTCACTTACCAGCGCGGCTATCAGGCCGCGTCTCGGGTACTGACCACTATCGACGAGATGCTCGACCAGCTCATTAACCGCACAGGAGTTGTTGGACGATGAACTTCCGCACCACCCACACCGTTGCCCAGCGCAGTTCTCTGGCGAACATGCAGAAGAACCTAGCTGCCATGGCAAAGCTCCAGGAGCAGGCGTCGTCCGGTAAACGCATCAACAAGATCTCGGACGACCCTTCCATGGCTGCTGACGCCCTGTCACTGCGCAGGGAGCAGTCCGCAAGCGCACAGTACGCTCGCAATGCACAAGACGGCCAGGCGTGGCTCAACCTTGCAGACTCCGCGATCATGTCCACCTCAACTCTCTTGCGTCGTGCGCGGGACTTGGTCACCCAGGGGGCAAACACCGGCACGCAAAATGGTGAGACACGCGAAGCCCTCGCCGTCGAACTCGATGGAATCAAGTCGGCGCTGCTCGACCAAGCGAACACTAAATACCTCGGACGCAGTGTCTTCGCTGGGACATCGGGGGAATCTCACGCGTTCGACAAGGAGACATACGCTTTTTCTGGTGTTGAGCAGGCTGTAGTCGAGCGCCGGATCTCCGATTCCACCACTGTGCGAGTAGATGTAGCGGGCACCGAAGTGTTCGGTGGCGACTCCACCGACCCGAGCAGCCCCGACTACTCGGTGTTCAAACTCATTGATGACATCACCGCTACCCTGCGTACCGGCGGCGACCCCGCACCTGCGTTGAACCAGATCGACACCCGCCTGGCAAAGGTGTTAAACGCGGGGGCAACGGTCGGCGCACGAACCAACCAGATCGAGAGCGCCGCTGAGAGGGCATCGTTCCGCGCGTCTTCGTTGCGCTCGGACATCTCTGGCATCGAGCACATCGACCTTGCCCAGACGGTCATTGACTTGAAGATCCAAGAAGTCGCCTACACGGCATCTCTCAACGTGACCTCGAAGGTGCTCCAGCCCACTCTGCTCGACTACCTCCGTTAGTGGATCTGTAGGTGGGCTTGTCGTGTGCGCGGGCCCACCCACACGAATCCCTCATGTGATCTGTTCCAAGGCCGATTGGCTCGGTAGAAGTTGTTCAGCACCGACTACCTTGGAGGCCTCATGCATAGCACTCTGCGCCCCACCTGCCCATTCTTCCGGCTCGCGCTCAATAGCGCAGACGGCACCCGCAAGGCCTACGTTCTCGTCCCAGTTCACGTGATTCGCGCGTTCGAAGGTCAACCAAACTCTCCCGAGGTGCTGGGGGCGCAGTACGACGCTGACGTCGACCAAGCCGCACTCGCAGCAGATGCCCCCACCTTCTTATGGATTGACGATTCCTTTGGGATTCCTCCCATCGAAGTGCCCTCCACTTTCTCGGGCGTGATCGTGGAACAGTCCGTCGTGACCAACAACAACTGGGCCCAAGACCTGCTTGAACTCACGGCACGAGACATTACCGTCCTAGTCCATTCCCACGACCCAGCCACTCTGCCAACGGAGCTCGCAGCGAGCGCCGCGGGAATCGTCGTAAATCCTGGTGCGGCCACCAACCAGCCGGACGGGCAGATTATCTGGACTCTTGGTCACAACCTCAGCGCCCAGGCGCTTGCTGGGCGCATGCACATTGGGCCCGTACACACTGTCGCAGCTCAGAGTGGCGCGGAACTGGCACCTGGTGATGCCCAGTGCCTCCGAGCGATGCAGTTGCTGTCCGACTCCAACACAGACTTCAGGGACGTTGCCGCAGTACTGAACCTTGACCCGGTCATCGCGGTACGGGCGCTGCATATGGCAAACTCTGCTGCGTTTGGCCTGTCGAATCGGCTTGACTCGCTACAGTCCGCCCTCACATTCCTGGGGACCGGACGGATCAACACGCTGCTGCTGACCTCGCTCATTAGCTCACGCCAGCCAGACCCTGACCTGCTCTGGTTCCTTCTCAACAGGGCGGAGACCTGTCGCAGGCTCTCAGGAGGTGGCGACGCGGCCTACATGGCGGGACTGGTCTCCTCCCTCGCAGACGAGACTGGCACGGACCCGCTCTCCATTGCGGAGCAGGCGGGCGCGTCCCAGTACATTCAGAGCGCTTTCTCCACTGCTGGCAGCGGGCTCGGCGCGGTGCTACGTGCGGTCAAGGCCTACGAACTGGGCGACATTGCACGCATTCGATACGCCGGTCTCGACCCAGAGGCCGTTGCGTCCGCATACTTTGAGTCTCTCCCCCACACCCGCATCGCAATTACCCAGTTACTCGCCGCGGGCCACTGAGGCCACACTGACGCCGAAGCCGGATGTAGCGAGCACACCTACATGTAAGGGCGTGGTGCAGTTGCACCACGCCCTTACATGTCCCGACTACTCACCCCAGCAGCACACCTACGCCTACGTAGCATCCGCACTCGGCGGGTCAATCTGACCTTCCAACAGGTTGAGCGACTGCTGGTAGTCATTCATGCGTTCCCTCTCTTTGGCCACGCGAGGTGCCAGCTGCGCACGGCCTTCGCTCAGTGCTTTGTCCACTCGATACAGAAGGTCGAGGAGCCCGTCCCTCCCTACGGGTAGCTGACGGTACTGGGGGTTGAGAAGCGAGCGTAGCGACTGTTCACCATCTTTGATTAGCGCCTCGAGCGCAAGCATCTTGTGCTGTGCAACGTCGAGTTCCTCGTTCGTCACAAGATCCGCACCAGCCATCGAGGCAAGTTCTCGGCGCACCGAACGAAGTAACTCCCCCAGTTCTTGAACCCTCCACATCAGCAGGTGTGCCTCGACCGCACGATCTGGGTTCTCCTGTGCAAAAGCGTTGACCTGGCGATAGTCAGCGCCACTTATTCTGTGCAAGACCCTTCCCGCGCTGGAGCGTTCGAGCTCCGCTACATCGAGTGGGGTGGCAACCTCAAGTTCCACATCGTGATGCACGTACAGCGCCGCCGCATACAGCGCCAACGGAACGAGCGCCCATCCAATCGGCAGGTCTTTGATCACGACGACAAGAAACAGTGCCGCTCCAAGAAGCAGGATAGGCACCTGCACTAACTCCATCACGGCAAATGTTCGTTCATACCGTTCACGCTGTGCATAGACAGCGGCGAGATTCTCAGCAACGCGCGGCTCGCAGTGAGGACTCACCACATAGTGCGTTGCTCGCGAGGGCGCGCTGTCTTCAGCTTGCTGGCGCAGGTCCTTGACTTCGATCCAGCGCGGGATAGAAATGATTCGCTGCCCGCTCTCAATCGGGTTCACGTTGGGGTTTTCGCTCATTGCTCTCCAGCTCTCTGCGATTCAAACTCCCCTAGAAGGGCCGTCCATGGTCCCTCTTGCATCCTCTGCTGCAGGTGGAGTTCACGTGCTCAGTCGGTTCAATCGTCACGTTGAGTGCAGAAATGAGCAGGTTTGCGGATCCTGGCGCATGACGTGACGGCTTCCGTGGCACAATTCTTTGGCTCGGCGGCCTTATAGGTCGTGCGTAACCGCCGATCTGTTGGGCACAGGAAGGTTTCCGCTTCCTCTCCGTCAGCGCGCCAGGAGGGCACGCTGTGTCAATCACCATGAAGGTAGCCATGACAAACTTGCCCACGGCACATACTTCCGCACGAGAACCGATCGTCGAGCCCGCTTCGACCGGTCGAGGCCGGACCTTTCGCACGAGTTCGCTTCGCACCCGAATGCTCTTTACAGCGATCGTGGGAGCGGTCACCACGATTCTGGTTACGACATCTGGACTCCTCGCACTAAGCTTTGTGAAGTCCCAAACCGAAGAGCTGGAACGCGGGGTCACGGTAGTTATTGACTCCTTTGAGGATCTCCAGTCCGAAATCTGGGAAGCCCGACTCTCTGTTGCACTCGCCAAGTCAGGCGCATCCGTTGGCCTCGTGGACCGCCAACTCGCCGACGTCAAGTCCAAGTTTGACTCTATTGACACTTTGCTTGCTGCGTACGACACGGCCTTCGATATTCCGCAGAATGATGAGTTGGCTTCTGCCATTGCGGATTACAAGTCCGTGGTGGTTGATGAGTTCTTCCCTGCACTCAAGACTGGACAGGGCGCCACCTCTGAGGCTGTTCGCGATACCCGGGTCTCGCCAGCAGCCGACAAGATGCTTGTGTCCGTTAACCAAATCCGTGACGCTGTAAATGCTGAGGCAACGTCCATCGCGCAACGCACCAGCGCTGGTGTCCGCAACTCCATTTTCATCATGCTTGCGCTTGGAGTTATTGGCGCTGGCGCATCGCTGAGTCTCGCACAGCTCACGGCTCGCCGCATCAGCCGCGATGTGAACTCCGTAAACGACTCCCTCAAGGCCCTCGCTCTCGGAGACTTGACCAAGGTGCCTTCGGTACAGTCTAGGGACGAGACCGGCCAGATGGCGCAGTCGCTTATTGTTGCGCAGGATGCTCTTCGTAGCACGCTACGTGACGTGGTTGGGAACTCGGAACAGTCCGTCGAACTCACGCAAACACCTTCGGCGGCTTCTTCCCAACTCGCAGCCGCCTCCGCTGAGACTGCCACCCAGATTTCCGTTGTTGCCTCGGCCGCAGACCAAGTCTCTGGCAACGTCCAGACCGTGGCTGCTGGCGCCGAGCAGATGAGCGCTTCGATCCGCGAGATCGCCCAGAATGCGCAGGAGGCAACCGCAGTGGCACAAACTGCTGCCGCAACTGCGGATGCCACCAACGTGACCATTTCGCGTCTTGGTGACAGCTCCAAGGAAATTGGCGACGTCATTAAGACGATTACCTCGATCGCTGAGCAGACGAACTTGCTCGCACTCAACGCTACGATCGAGGCGGCTCGCGCGGGAGAGGCTGGCAAGGGCTTTGCCGTTGTTGCGAGTGAGGTCAAGGATCTTGCAGCCGAGTCCGCTCGCGCTGCCGAGGACGTGGCTCGCCGGGTAGAGGCCATCCAGAACGATACGAGCTCTGCAGTGAGCGCAATTGTTCAGATCTCCGAGATCATCGGAACCATCAACAACTACCAGCTCACAATCGCTTCTGCGGTGGAAGAGCAGACCGCGACCACGAACGAGATGAGCCGTTCTGCGACGGAAGCGGCAACCGGCTCAATTGAGATTGCGGCCAATATCAATGCTGTTGCGTCCACCGTGGAAGAAACAACTTCTGCCGTTTCTGAAATGGACCGCAACATCGAAGCTGTTGCTGAAGGTGCCCGCGGAATTGAAAAGGACGTCAACGTCTTCGTCTTCTAGACATTTTTTCAAACCATTAACGACGATTGACTCGCTTTCTCATGAGAAGGCGAGTCAATCGTCGTTAAGTTATGCAGATGCGGCTACGCCGCGCCAAGAGGAGAACAGCGGGGAGGACCGGCGAATGCCGGCCCTCCCCGCTGTGTGCACCTGGTGCGAAGGGTCCTACTTAACTAGGTCACCCACGAATGGGTCGCCTGCGTAGACTTCCTTTGCGTTCTCCTTGGTCACCACAACTGGCTCGAGGAGGAACGATGGAACGACCTTGACACCGTTGTCGTACGACTCGGTGTCGTTGATCTGAGGCTGTTCACCCTTCTGAAGCGCGATGACTGCGTTGATGGATTCCTTCACAAGCTCACGCGTGTCCTTGTAGATGGTCGAGTACTGGCGTCCGTCAAGGACCCACTTGACCGACTCAACCTCGGAGTCCTGACCGGTTGCAACTGGGATATAGTCCTTACCGGCCTGGTCAACAGCGGTCAGTGCGGCACGCGCAAGCGTGTCGTTTGGCGAGAGGATTCCGTGGAGTTCTTCCTTCTCGTAGTTTGCGGTCATGATGGTGGAGAAGCGCGACTGGGCGTTCTCTGCCTTCCAACCCTGGGTAGCAACCTGGTCGAACTTGGTCTGGCCCGAAAGGATCTTCAGGGTGCCGTCGTCGATCTTTGGCTGCAGCTTGGACATTGCCCCGTCAAAGAACTTTGCCGAGTTGGCGTCGTCCGGGGAGCCTGCAAGGAGCTCAATGTTGTATGGGCCCGATCCCTTGAGAGCCGCGAGGCCCTGTAGGAGCGAGTCACCTTGGAGTTCACCAACCCTAAATGGGTCGAACGCGATATACATGTCCACGTCCTTGGTGTTGGTCAGCAGACGGTCGTACGCGATAACCGTAATGCCTTCCTTCTTAGCCTCCTCGGCCTGTGCGCCCAGCTGTCCACCGTCGACTGCTCCAATGATCAGGACCTTCACGCCCGAGGTAATCATTGCGCCGATCTGCTGCTGCTGCTCGGAGGCACCGTTGTTGGCAAACTGAACCATAGGTTCAAATCCGGCATCCTTGAGTCCCTGGTTGAACAGGTCCTCTGCCAGAACCCAGTTCTCTGAGGTCTGCTGTGGGAGGGAGACGCCGATCTTGGCGCCCGCGTCAAAGCCCGCTGGAGCCTCCGAACCCGCGGTTCCGGTGCCCGTGTCTGTTGGGGTTTCCCCATCGCCACGCTCGCTGGTACTGCAACCGGCGAGCATCATTGCTGCAACGGCACCTAGGGCAAGAGAAGTGCGAAGTGTCTTTCTCATGTGCATACCTTTATCAAGAGTTCACCGTGTGGTGAGTAGGTCAGTGGAAAGCCTCCACTTGGGCGATTCGGACGAGCCGAGTTGTGCGCTGTGCGGTGACGAAGCAGTTCAGCTGTGAAGCCTGCTCCGCACCGCCTGAGGTGAGCAGAACGCACTGCGAACAGGGCGACTCTGCAAGCAGGCGCGGCGGTTATGCGATTTCAGTTGGTTTGGATGGATCTACTGGGCCAACCTGCGTGATTGCCCCACCTGAGGCGCCATCACTCGGCGCTCCCTTTTTCCGGGTCAACCATCCGGTGATGGATGGCCGGCCCTGGGTCTTGTTGTAGACGTCAAAGGCGACGGCCGCGAGGAGCACGAGGCCTTTGATCATCTGCTGGCTTGCGGCGCCGATACTCATGAGCTGGAGGCCGTTGTTCAAAACCGCCATAACCATGCCACCGATGATGGAGCCCATCACGGTGCCCACACCTCCAGAGACAGCCGCGCCGCCGATGAATACAGCGGCAATGACGTCGAGTTCCCAGTTCAGGCCGTCGGCCGGACCGGATGCTCGCATGCGCCCAATGAACGGGATGCCGGCAAGCGAGGCGAGGACGGACATGTTCAGCATGACAAAGAAGTAGGTGCCCTTGGTGTTCACACCCGAGAGAGCAGCCGCGGCCTTGTTACCACCAACCGCATACACGTGACGACCGATCGTGGTTCGCGTTGTCACGAACGTGTAAATGATAGCCAAGACCACGAGGATTACGCCGGGGATCGGGAACGAGGTGCCCGGGCGTCCCGTGCCGAACAGTTGGACGAGGTACCCAATTACCACACCGAACAGGACGAGCTTGAGGAGAGACGCATACAGGGGTGGCACATCGGCGTTGATGCGGGTCAGGCGTGCGCGCTTGCGGAACTCGAGGAAAACGAGAGCGAGGATCGCCACGATTCCCAGCAGGAGCGTCGAGTTATTCATGCCCGTGTTGGGGCCCCATTCGGGAAGGTAGCCGGAGCCCATCTTCTGGATTTCCTCAGGCACGGGGATGGTTTTGGAGTGACCGATGTACTGGTTCAGTCCGCGGAAGAACATCATGCCGGCCAAGGTAGTGATGAAGCCTGGGATACCTACCTGGGCGAGCCAGAAGCCCTGCCAAGAACCAATGAGGAAGCCGAGTGCGATTCCGAGAAGCACAGCCAAGGCCCAATGGAGCTCCCACTCAGCGGTGGCAAGCGCCACGACGATTCCGACTGTCGCAGCAACGCTTCCCACTGAAAGGTCAATGTGCCCAATCACGATCACCATGAGCATGCCCATGGTCATGATGAGCACGTGCGAGTTGTTGATGATGATGTTCATCGCGTTGGACGGGGTCAGGACGTTGCCGCCTGTCTGCCACTGGAAGAACACGATCAGGGCGAGCAAGGCAAAGATCATGCCGAAGCCGCGAACGTTTCCTTTGAAACTGTCCATGAACCGGGCCATTGGTTTTCCTTAGCTAGTGAGCCGTCAGACGGCGGCCGAAGTAGGGGTAGTCATGAGGCGCATGAGGTTTTCCTGAGTCGCAACTCCGCGACTCACATCGCCCGTTATGCGTCCTTCAAAGATCGTGTAGATTCTGTCGCAGATTCCAAGAAGCTCAGGCAGCTCTGACGAGATGACGACTACGCCTTTGCCCTGGTCTGCAAGTTTCTGAATGAGGCCGTAGATCTCGTACTTCGCGCCGACATCGATACCGCGCGTGGGTTCGTCGAGGATGAGCACGTCAGGTTCAGTGAACAGCCACTTGGCAAGGACGGCCTTCTGCTGGTTACCACCGGAAAGGGTGTTGATGTTGCGATACACATCGTTGACCTTGATCCGCAGCGACTTTCTGTACCCCTCCGCCGCCTTGTACTCCTCGATCTCATCGATGACAGTGCGGGTCGAGATCTTGCGCAACCCAGCGGAGACGATGGTCTGCATGACGGAGTCCAGCAGGTTGAGGCCCAGCGACTTGCGGTCTTCTGACAGGTAGGCAACGCCCGACTCGATCGCTTTACGCACGCTCGTCAGCTCAATGAGCTTGCCGTCCTTGTAAATCTGACCTGCCACGAATTTCCCGTAACTGCGGCCAAAGATAGAGCGCGCGAGCTCCGTCCGGCCAGCGCCCATGAGCCCGGCAAATCCAACAATCTCGCCGCGTCTGACGTTGAACTCCGACCCCTTGCACACCATGCGGCCAGGCACTTGAGGGTGCTCCACCGTCCAGTTCTTCACCTCGAAGAACACCTCGCCGATCTGGGGCGTGTGGTCGGGATAACGCGCGTCCATAGAGCGTCCCACCATGCCCCGGATGATACGGTCCTGGTCGATCTCGCCGGCCTTCACGGACAGTGTTTCCACTGTTTTACCGTCACGAATGATCGTGATGGTGTCAGCGATCTCCTCGATCTCGTTGAGTTTGTGAGAGATCATGATGCAGGTCATGCCCTTGGACTTGAGCCCGCGCAGTAGGTTGAGTAGGTCCTCAGAGTCGTCTTCGTTGAGCGCGGAGGTCGGCTCATCGAGGATGAGAAGTTTGACGTCCTTGGACAGTGCCTTGGCGATTTCGACGAGCTGCTGCTTACCCACGCCAATGTTCTTGATCGCGGTATCAGGAGACTCTTGGAGGCCCACGCGTGCCATCAGGTCCATGGACCGGCGCCGAGCCTCGAGCCAATCGATTCCGATTCCCGATTTTGGTTCGTTGCCAAGGAAGATGTTCTCCATGATGGAGAGCTCAGGGATAAGCGCAAGTTCCTGGTGAATGATCGCGATTCCCGCAGCCTCAGACGCTTTAATGTCCTTGAATTCAACGCTCTCCCCTTGGAAGACCAACTCCCCCTCAAAGGTTCCATGCGGATAAACGCCGGATAGCACCTTCATGAGAGTGGACTTCCCCGCGCCGTTCTCACCGCAGATGGCGTGGATCTCGCCCGCGCGCACCTGGAGGTTGACATCGTCCAGCGCGCGCACGCCAGGGAAGACCTTGGTTATGTGTTTCATCTCAAGGACCACATGGTTGTCTGACATCACTTGTCTCCTAGCGCCTTTGCTATGTGAAAACAGTTCCGCAACTACGGTATAGCGATTCTGTGACCAAAGTAACGTTGCATGGTCTTGCGGTCAAGAGATGAACACAACCTCGCAGGAAATCTTTATTTGATTGTGATACTCGAAGACAACGGACCTCCCCCGAGAGCCCTCACTCCAGCGATCTGGATAGCAAGCGCGCAGGCACCCCAGAGCTCCGCGTCATTCTTAAACCGTGACACCTTGAAATTGGTGCTCGCTTCCACTGCAGGCAGTGCCTGCCGGTGAGCGGCCACCCGCGCAGCCTCTAATAGATCGGCCGCAGCTGAGCCGAGGGGTCCGCCAATCACAATGACGTCCGGTGCGAGTAAGTTTGCCAGTACGGCTAGGGTCTTGCCCAACGCTGCGCCAGCATCGTCGATTAGCCTCAGCACCGCAGGGTCGCGCGCCTCCACCTCGGCGACGAGACCGGAAAGCGTGGGCTCCGGGTTCATGCGCATCCGCCCAAAGTCGGCGACCAGGCTCCTCGTGGAGGCGATTGTTTCCAGGCAACCACGGTTCCCGCAGTAGCATACGGTTCCCGCGTCGAACACTTGAAAGTGCCCGATCTCCCCGCTGAGTCCACTGGTCGACCGGTAGATCCGCCCGTCCTGCACGAGGCCTGCCCCGATGCCGGATGCGATCTTGATATACACCAAATTCTTGGCCTCAGTGTCGTCGTACACGCTATGCGCGAGCGCACCAAGGTTGGCGTCGTTTTCCAAGGTCACAGGCGTGCCAAGGTGCTGCTCGCTCACTTCACGAAGATCCACCCCCGCCCACGTGGGCAAGACCGAGCCTTGGATAACCGACATCGAGTAAGTGTCGATGGACACCGGTATACCCACCACGCACGACAAGATGGCGGCACGGTCATGACCGCTCACTTCGAGGAGTTCAGTGAGGCACTCCCCTGCCAATGCAAGCGTCTGCGTGTACGAGTGCCCGAGCTCCAGCGCAAAGTCCTTGCGCCCGAGCAGCTCGTGGCGCAGGTTGAAGGTCGCCACCCGCAGGTGGGTTCGCCCCACGTCCACGCCCACCACGATTTGGGCGTCGGACTTGAGTGAGACAAGGGTTGCCCGCCGGCCCGAAGATACCACTGCCTCGGTTTCAACGACCCGGTCCGCCACGAGTTCCTTGACCAGGCTCGAAATGGTTCCCTGCGACAGCCCAGTGGAGCGCGCGAGTTCACTCTGAGTCGCGGCGCCCTCATTCAGAATTGTTGTCAGCACGAGTTGCCTATTGCGCACGCGCAACCCCTGCTGAGACCCCGACCTTGGGGTACCGAGCGATGGTTCAGTCTTGGGGCGCTGTGCCATGCGGTAATTATGTGCGCGCGGTCACTTTATCGTCAACTTCTGAAAACAAATCGGGAGGGCAGTGGACTGCCCATCCCCACCTCAGTTACGACGATTGACTCCCCTTCTCATGAGAAGGCGAGTCAATCGTCGTGAAGTATTACGTGCGGATACGCCGCGTGGGGGGCCGCCCGGCACAGCGCGCGCTGGGAACTGGGAACTGGGAACTGCAGGCTATGGAAGTGTCAGGATCTCCGCGCCGTCTGCCGTGACGAGGACGGTGTGTTCGGTGTGGGCAGTGCGTGAACCGGTGGCGCTCTTGAGCGTCCAACCATCCGATGCGGTGACCAACTCGTCGGTTCCGGTCATAACCCACGGCTCGATCGCGAGCAGCAACCCCGGGCGCAGCTTGAACCCGCGTCCAGCCTCACCGTTGTTGGGGATATGTGGGTCTTGGTGCATCGTGGAGCCAACCCCATGGCCGCCAAAGTCCGTGTTTACGGTATATCCGGCTCCGCGCAAGACCTGACCGATCGCGTAGGAAATGTCGCCGATCTTGTTGCCGGGTTTGACCGCGGCAATGCCAGCCTCGAGCGCGCGAACCGTTGCGTCGATGAGCGCCCGGTCCTCCTCGGTACCCTCTCCGCCGATCACAAAGGAGATCGCCGCGTCGGCGACGACACCGTCGAGCGACACCGCAAGGTCGAGCGTAAGGAGGTCACCGTTCCGCAGGGTGTAGTTGTACGGCTTTCCGTGCAGTACGGCGTCGTTAACCGACGTACAGATGTAGTGGGCAAACGGACCCTCACCAAACGACGGCTCGTAGTCCACGTAGCAGGAAACGGCCCCCGCTTCCTCGATCATGGCCTTGGTCCAAGCGTCGATGTCCAGGAGGTTTGTGCCAGCTACAGCGCGCTGCTTCATTGACTGAAGAATCTGGCCAACCAGAGCGCCCGTCTTCCGTGCCCGCTTGATCTCGGTGGGGCCCATTACTTCAATCACTGCTAACTCCAAACGCGTGGTGCTTGCCCATGTACTTGACCAGCCTACCGCTCAGCGGCGCCGGGCCACGCCCGTGCACCGCAGTTCCACGGAATAGGGCAGCCGAATTGTGACGGGTCACGCAGAACAACCGTTACAGTGGGCGATCCAGCACTCCGCGCGAGAGCAGCGCGAGACCCTTCATCATGTGAGTGCCTGCAAGCGCCTCGACCTGCTCAAGCATCTCTGCAGCCCACTGTGCAAGGTGCTCTCTGTGGAAAGTGCGGGCGCGGTCTAGGAACCACTTCGCGTTTTCCGCGTCACCTGCATCATGCGCGGTGAGAGCCAGTTCGAGTGCGCGTGCCATGAAGTTGAACTCAAGCCCGATGTGGTCGTCTGGTTCCTTATTCAAGCGCGGTGCGGAAAACCCAAGTTCCCGGTAGGCCTCGCGCACCTGCAAAGTGGACTCGTCGAACAGGAGGCGATCGTGATCGCGGTGGACCGATTCGTAGGGAGCCACAAGGGCCACCGCGGTCACGCCATACAGGGACGTATGATCCGCTCGGATCGCCGCAGCGTCCTCCCCAGCCTGCTCCGACTGGGCAAGATGCGCTAGACCGCGCTGGCCTAGCTCGCCGGCCTCAGGCCATTGGTTAAGGAACCCACGGAACTGCGCCAGAACCTCATCGCTCGGTGGCTGGCGGTGAAAGCTGCCCAGGACCGAGTACATCATCATGGCGTCCTCTAGGGATCGCTGGTCAAACATTACTTCCCCTTGTTCTACGCTCACTTGTTATCCTCCGCTGGGCCCAACGTTGACGCCACGCGCAGGCGTGCGTGCTGGTCAACAAATCCTCGCACGAGGTCGGGGTACGCCCGCCACAGCGGAGCGTCGAATCTCCCCGACAGCGACTCGAGCAGCGGTTCAATCACCGGGTCCACGAATCCCTGCCGCACCTCGCTTCCTCGTTCGTGTGCGAGTCGCGCCGCCGCCACGTCGCCGGCCGCGTGCGCGCGGCCCAGTTCCCCAGCCCGCTGGGCCAGATAGATGAGCAGGAAGCCCAGGGAATCGTCGTAAATCCCATCAAAACCAGGCACGGAGAATCCCTGCTTGAAATAGAGCGACCGCAAAGCGGTCGCGGCATTCACGCTGATATTCGACGATTCCCCAGTTCCAACGTACGAACCGACCCGCAGTGTCGGGCCGGAGAGACTCTCCTGAGCCACACCGCGATGAAACTCCTGGTGAATCTGCACAAATGGACCCGGGCCGTCGGCCAGAAGCGAGAGACCACGCCTGGTCGATTCATCGTCAAGCGGCCAAGTCGAGCGGGTGAGCTCCTCCGAAAACATGTCCGCCACGGCAGGCGAGGGCGGCAGCACAAGCAGCCGCCCCAGCACCTGACCAGCGGTAGCAACTCGAAACGCTAGGTCGAACTGCACCTAGATCCCAATCCGCAGCATCGAATCGTAATGCAGCGAACGCCCCATGATCTCGGCGATCGCAGCCAGCACGAACGCACTAACCATCAGCGTGACCAGCCAGCCCGGCCGCTCACGCAGCGTGTTGCGCGCGGTGGAAAAAGCGAAGAACGCGAGCAGGATGGCAGAAATTGCCAGCAGAACCATGCGCGCGATGAAGAACCCGCCGCTGAACACAGCTGCGGCCGCCTGCGCGGTTGCATTGCCCTGGGCAAGGTCCGCAATGTGCACGGGGTACGACAGCAGGATCACGAGTCCCGCAATTGCGGTCACAACCGCGATCCACCGCACGATGGAGGTGGTCAAGGCCCACTCGTCAGCGCTGGTCGGAGCGTTGATCTCCGCGATCCGGCCCTTGACCATAGCGGCAAACCCCGAGGTCGGGGCGGGTTTTGTAGTGGTCTTTGTGGCGGGCTTTGGCTCATTGCGGGCACGGATCGCAGCGGTGACCATGAGGGCCGAACCGACCGCGAGCGCACCCAAAATGATCGTGGTGCCAAAGAAGTGCAGTGGCACGATCGCGGTGTGCCAGGCCGGAATTGTGACAACCGAGTAATAGATCTGACTCATTGCCCACACCAACGCGATGCCCGCCAGTGCGGTCACCGCAGAAAGCACGCGGCGAAGCGCAACCGAGCCGGCGCGCAGCCACGTCACGATTGCGGTGGCGAAGCCGAGAGCCGCAAACGCGACGCCGAAGATGATCTCGCGCGACAGCCATGACGAGTTCCAGTGCCTAAACACGTTGAACACGTTAGTGATGTCATTCATGTGCAGCATCGAGACCAGCAGGCCCAGCACGAGGGCCGGACCGATTGCGTATAGGACTGGCTCAACAACACGCGTGGCGGAGTCCTTGAACCGACCGCGCATCACCGCCACATCAATGACGCCCAGCACCAAGAACGTACCCACCGACATTTGCGCAATCACCGTAAAGAGGATCATCGGAAGCTCATGCGTGTTCATCAGATCTCCTTTGGGTTAGCAATGTCGCCCGTTCCGGAGTCCCACGCCTGCGCATCACGGTGCGGAGTGATGACCAGGTGCGGATTCGTGATGGAGGGGTCCGGGAGAGGTGCAACCGCGGCGTTATCTCCATATTTAGCACGTAGCTCATCGATGGGTCCCCAATCGAGGGCACGGGAAGGACAGGCGCTCACGCAGGCAGGGTCGTTGCCCTCCTGACGGTAGTCAAAGCACAGGTCACACTTAGACATGTGGCCGCTCTCCGCATTGAACTGCGGAGCCGAGTAAGGGCAGGCCCACTCGCAGTAGCGGCATCCGACACACTTGTCCTCGTCCACCCACACCGTGCCATCCTCACGGACCGACATTGCCGTTGTGGGGCACACCTGCATGCACACTGGGTTCTCGCAGTGGTTGCACGAGATCGAGGTGTAGTAGGTGAATACGTTCGGAGTGAAGGTGTTCCCCTCTTGGCGCCACGTACCACCCGAGTACTCCACGACCCGGCGCCAGTTCACGCCGAGCGGTAAATCATGTTTGTCCTTGCAGGCGATCTGGCAGGCTTTACAGCCTGTGCACGCCGTCTGGTCGAAGTAGAAACCGAGCTTCTCGCCCAGTTCAACCTTGTCCTGAGTCATCTGATTACACCTTCTCAACATCTACGAGGGTCGTGTGTGCGGGGTTTCCCTTGGCTAACGGCGACGGGTGGTATTTGGTGAGCGTGTTGACGTTTCCACCAATGTCCACCTTGTTGTGGTTCGGCTGATACCAAGCGCCCTGTGGCAGGGACACCACCCCTGGTGCGATCCGCGGAGTGACACGCGCCTGCGTACGGACCTTGCCGCGATTGTTGAATACGTACACAATGTCGTCGTTCTTGATGCCGCGCGCGGCAGCATCTATGGGGTTCATCCACAGCATCTGCGGGTGCGCTTCCTTGAGCCACGCAAGGTTGGCGTAGCTGGAGTGGGTGCGGCCCTTGTAGTGGTGGCCGATGCACTGAAGCGGGTACTTGGAGTCGCGTGCGTCAAGCGCGCCCTCCCAGGTGTCAATGTGCTCGGGCAGCGCGGTGAGCTTGTCACCGGCGCGATCACCCTCGAACACCCAGGTCTTGGACATCTCGGCCAACTGCTGAGAGTAGATCTCGATCTTGCCCGACGGTGTGAGTAGCGGGAACGCCTCCGGATCCTCACGGAAGTCCTTCAGCGCAACCACGTGACCCGCTGGGTTCTTCTTGCGGAAGACACCCATTGCGGCATGTTCCTCCTTGGTAGGGAAGTCTGGCTCAATTGAGCGGGTTTCCTCGTACAGCCAGTCACGCCATTGCTCCTGCGTGCGACCCTGCGTGAACTCCTGCTCGATGCCCAGGCGCCTCGCGATCTCGGTGCACATCTCGTACCCCGTTTTGGTGTCGTACAGCGGCTCGATGGCCTTGTCGCCGTAGATCGCCCAGCCCATGTCTGAGCAGCTTGCGCCAGGAATCAGGTCAATCTCTTCGAAGTTCGTGGTGGACGGCAGAACGATGTCACCCCAGTCGCAACTTGGCGTCCACTGGTGATCGATCACCACGATGAACTCGCACTTGGAATCGTCTCGCAAAGTTTCTTGCGTGACATGAATATCGTTGTGCTGATTGATCAGCGTGTTGGAGGCGTTGACGACCATGAGTTTGATGCCCACGTCCAACTTGTCCTTGCCTCGAACACCATCCTTGAGGGCGGTCATCTCGGGGCCACGGTTGATCGCATCGATCCAGTTGAAGCATGAGATCTGCGTGGTCACCGGAGGGGTCTCGCCGTCGAACAGCGGGAATGCCTTCACGGGGATGGAGTAGTTGCCCTCACGTGCACCAGTACCGCCACCGGCTATGCCGATGTTGCCGGTGACTGCCGCGAGTGTGAAGATGGCGCGCGAGGCGTTCTCGCCGTTTGCACTGCGCTGTGGGCCCCAGCCTTGTGTAATGGCCGCAGGCTTTGCCCCCGCGATCTCACGGGCGAGCCTGCGGATCTGATCCGCCGGGACGCCAGTTATGTCCGCAGCCCATTCCGGAGACTTTTCAACTCCATCAGGGCCCTTGCCCTCGATGTACGAGCGGTAGGACGAGTTCGGTTCCGCTTCCTTGGGTAGTGTCGCCTCGTCAAAGCCCACACAGTAGGTGTCAAGGAACGCTTGGTCCTGCATGTTCTGGGCGAGGATCTCATGGATTAGGCCTGCCACTAGGGCGGCGTCAGTGCCCGGACGCAGCGCGACCCATTCGTCGCTGACATCCACAGCGGTCTCCGAGTAGCGCGGATCAATCACGATCGTGCGAACGCCGTACTCACGGCGGGTCTTCTGCACAACGGCGAGCTCACCGCCACCGGACATGCGGGTCTCAAGAGGGTTGTTGCCGAACATGACCTGGAGCCGCGAGTTCTTTGCGTCTTCGAGCGAGTTACTGCTGACCCACCCGCCGTAGTGGTAGGGATAGGCCGCTGTGATCTGCGCTGTTGAGTAGTCTCCGTACTGGCCCAGGTACCCACCGTAGGTGTTAAGGAGGCGCGGCCAAGTACCACGCTTGGTGATGTTGCCGCCGGTTGAGCCCGAACCGTAGTGGTACCACAGGGCTTCGTTGCCGTATGTGTCACGCACTCGCTTCATTTCGCTGGCGATGGTGTCGAAGGCTTCTTCCCAGGAGATCTCTTCCCACTGCCCGCCTCCGCGCTCTCCCGTGCGGCGCATGGGTTTCTTGATCCGGTCTGGGCTATAGATTCGCTGGCGCTGCGTGCGACCGCGCACACATGCACGAATGTTGAAATCACCAAACTCATCAGATCCTGTGGAGTCCGCGAGGACCCTCACAACGGTGCCGTCCTTCACCTGCAGTTGCAGTGGGCACCGGGACTGGCAGTTTGCCAAGCACGCGTTCCATACAGTCTTGTCAGCACCCAGCATGCCACCGGGAGTGCCGCTCGCAGCCGCAGCTTCAGTCCGGGTCAGCGGCATCCCTAGGTCTGCAACCGATACAAGGGCGACGGCTCCACCGACAGCGCCCGACCAAGCAAGAAACGAACGCCGGGATATTCCCTGTGCCTCATCCTCAGCTCTGGGGTCTGATGTTGCGGTCTCTGTTCTCAACTTTGGCCTCCAACCACGCAATTTCAGTTGTGACAATTTAGCCATCGCCCGGAGCGAGGAATGCGAGACGATAGTCCTTGCTGACTTTGAGTCAGATCAATTAGTTTCTGAAGGACGACTTCCTCTAGCGAGGGAGACGGAAATTATGCACAAAGCAGGTTGAACGGAGATACAGGTTGAAGCGTGCACTTGTATTGAGTTGGTAGACAGGAGTGCAGGTCACGATTTTCAGCACATCAGACTTGCCAAATTCCAGCCCCACTCGACCACCTCCTGTTACGTCAGCGTGTCACCATCTCGGGCGAGTCGAGAATGCGAAAAATTCACCCGCTCGAAACGCGCATCAGGTCACCCATCTGCAAAAACAGCCGATCACTCTTGGATTGCAGGCTCAGGACGCCAGCGCATGCCTCTCCGAAACCCGCCGTCCTGCCCTAGCCGCGCTAGGGCTTCCGCGAGTGCCGCTCGCATGCACTGAGTGCCGTCTCCGCGCGACGGCACTCGCTGCAGGAAAGCGGCACTCACGGCAAAGTGGGAGGCGCTGGGACTGCGAAGGATCGCGAGGGACGGCGAGGGACGGCGAAGGCGTCAAGACGAGGCCTGTGCGACAAGCGAAGCGGCACAGGCCGAGGAAGCCAAGACACCCTCGCAGCCCAGCGCCGACCTCCAAAGCCTGGCTCCCGCATTCGGGCATACAAAAAGGCGCCGCCCACTACCGTGGGCGACGCCTTTTACTGATGTTTGACAATCGGTTCGCGCACGCAGTGCATGACGCGAAACAGTGGAGACGCGGGGAATCGAACCCCGGTCCGGTGACGCACATCCAGGACTTCTCCGGGCGCAGTCTGCTATGGATTTTCTCGGCCCCAGTGCTCGCGCAGACACGTTCACTGACAGGCTCAGTCGTCTAAAAGTCCCTACAACCCCAACGACAAAGGTTGCAAGCTGAGCTATCTAGATGACGCCAGGATCCGGGGCGATAGCATCCCCGGGCTGACGGACTTCATTAGGCGCTTGCGCTATCAGGCAGCAAGGGCGAAGTCGGTGCGCTTAGAATCTGCACCTATTGTTTTGTAGGCATCGTTAACGAGATAAGCCCACATCCTCGGCCCGCTTCTCATCGAAACACGACCACCGTCGAAACCGATCGTCCCCTATGTGATTATCAAACATCGCCTGATCTCTCAGGACTTCTCTATTCTAGTCGATCATTGGTCCCGATTGGCCAGTTATTTATTCACTGGCTGCGAAACCGATTTTCGACGATTCACATTTTTTCGCGAAGACGCATAGCTCTCAGCGCCTCACGATTGTCCTGCTTTTCCTTGAGCGTCTGGCGCTTGTCGTATTCCTTCTTACCTCGGGCAAGAGCAATCTCGATCTTTGCGCGACCGTCCAGCCAGTACATCTGGAGCGGGACGATGGTCAGACCCTTTTCGGCTGTCTTGTGCTCGAGTCGGATGATCTCCGACTTGTGGAGCAGTAGTTTGCGTTTGCGACGTGGCGCGTGGTTGGTCCACGTGCCGTGGGTGTACTCGGAGATATGCGCGCCCTCAAGCCACGCCTCTCCGTTTTCCAAGTAGACCCAGCCCTCGGCAAGCGAGGCGCGCCCAGCACGCAACGCCTTGACCTCAGTTCCGCCAAGTACCAAACCTGCCTCGTACACGTCCTCAATGAGGTAGTCGTGGCGCGCACGCTTGTTAGCGGTTATGAGTTGCCGGGTTGGCGCCTTGTCCTGAGCCTTCGGCTTGTTAGGCGTCGAGCCGGGCACGTTGTACATCTTTCCCTTGACCACGTTTCCTCCCAACGCCGAAAGTCCAATGAAGAGTCGCCGCCAAGACCTGAGAGGTCTCGGCGAGTGCCTAGTTAGCGTATGCCAACGCAGCGGGTTTTACCCAATGTATTTTAGGGGTCTCACCTGTGACTATCACTTCATCTTGGTCATGGGGTCAATCGTAGATCCATTCACGTACGCCTCAAAGTGCAGGTGGCACGCTCCAGACAAGCCCGTGTTACCGGAGTAGCCCACGAGCTGGCCCGCCTGGACCCTCTGCCCGGGACTCACAGCAAATGAGGTGAGGTGGTTGTAGGAAGTCATGACGTTCTTCCCGCCGATCGAGCCGTGGTTAACGAGAACCTGGTTACCAAACCCGCCCTTCCACTGCGCCCATGCCACGGTGCCAGAGCGAGCAGCAAAGATCTTGGTTCCGCAGTAGGTGCGCATGTCAGTTCCGGCGTGGAGTCGGTAGTACCCGAGGATTGGGTGCAGACGCCATCCGTAGTTGCTCGTCACAACGCGGTACTCGGTTGGCCACGTGAACCAGCCCGAGCCTCCGGAACTGCTCCCACCACCGCTGGAGCTTCCTCCTCCACCGCCAGAGCTGCTTCCTCCACCACCGGAACTGCTTCCACCGCCGCCGCTGGAACCGCCGGAGCCACTTCCGGGCTTGGAGCCACCGCCACCGCTCGGCTTGTTCTTGTCGGCTTCCTCTTGCTTCTTCTTTTCTTCCTCTTGCCGCCTTTTCTCTTCAGCGGCTTCCTTCTCTGCTTGCTCCTTCTGCAGACCAGCGATCTTGCGGATCTCAGCACTCAGGCTGGCGCTGTTCGCCTGCTCAGCCTTCAGGTCTTGCTGCGCGGTGGCCTTTCTGCCCTCGATGTGGGAGGCGGCCTGCTCTTGCTGGACGATCAGCGACTCCACCTCTCGCTTTGCGTCCTCGGCTGCCTGCTGCTTTGACTGAGCTTCAATGACCTTGGCATCGGCTTCGTCCTTCAAGTCAGCGATGACATCGTTCACTGCTTCAAGGCGTACCTGTGCGTTAGTGGAGATAGCGCGTGTCGCGCGGAGCTTGTCCAGCGACTTGGTTTGAGACCGCATCGCAGCGGAGTTCATGTTGTAGCGATCGATGTAATCGTCCGTGCTTTCGGCACCTACAATTAGCCCCAAGCTCGTCATGTCGAGGTCGCCTCGGGCAGCCTGCCTGGCCATCTCCACGACACCGCTGCGAGCAGCGTCCATCGACTCTTGGTTCTTGGCAATCTGGTCCTCGAGGCTCGCCTTCTCTGCCTGAGCGTCCACGAGCTTCTGTGCGAGCGCATCCGCTTCGCGCTGCGCCTCCTGGTACACCTTGTTTGCAATCGACAGGTTTGCCTCGGCAACGGGAAGTTGCGCCTCTACTTGCTTCAGCTTGAGATAGGCGTCGGTGAGTTCCTTGTCAGTCTCAGCAAGATCATCCTTGAGGGACTCAATCGATGAGCGTGCCCTAGACTGCTGCGCTTTTGCCTTAGCCAACCTGTCGTCGAGCTCGTCGCCTTGCGCAGGGAGCGCGATAGCGATCGACAGGGTGAGCAAGCCGGCGAGGAAACTGGCCGACCACGCGGCGGCCCGGCGGCGGAAACGGGCGGAAGTGCTGGCGGAGAGGTTCACGGTCTATACCTTGGTGTAGCGGCTAAGGGTCACGATCGAGGAGATGGTCGCGAGAATGACTGCGACTCCGATGAGTAGCGGTGCTATGAGCAAGACGTCACCGGTAGTGATGTACGGCACTGCGATGGTATCCATCGAGGTTTCAAGCCAGCCCTGAACTAGGTACTTTACTCCGAACCACAGCGCAACCACGGCAAATCCAGCACCTATGGTTGCGGCAATTGCACCCTCGAGCATGAAAGGCAGCTGGATGAAGAAGTTTGACGCACCCACGAGGCGCATGATCCCTGTCTCACGCTGGCGAGACATCGCCGAGAGACGAATCGTGGTGGTGATCAGCAGGATTGCGGCAAGCAGCATGACACCTGCAAGTCCGGAGGCGACGAGGGTCGCCTTGTTCATGACGTTAAACAACGGCTCATACACTTCACGCTGATCACGAACTTGCTCAACACCCGCGCGGCCCGTAAGTACCTCGTTGATGACCTCATACTGCTGAGGGTTGGTCAGCTTAATGCGGTACGAGGCGTTCATGTCGTCGACCGTCATCTCGGAGAACCACCAGCGGTCGCTGAAGTTCTCCTCAAAGCTAGTCCACGCCTGTTCCTTGGACTCGAACTCGACGCTGCGGATCTCAGGTGAGACCTCAGGCGAATCGAGGATCTGCTTGACCTCAGCGATCTGCGCGTCCGTTGCCTCACCATCCGCGCAGGTTGGGACCGAGGAGTCCCGAGGGCAAAGGTAAACGGAAATCTCGACCTTGTCGTACCACTCACCCTTAAGCTTCTGGATTTGTGTTTGGGTCAGGATTCCAGCGCCCACGAAGGTGAGAGAGACAAAGGTAACCAGGATGACAGAGATGGTCATCGAGAGGTTACGCCTCAGTCCGATGCCGATCTCAGAAAGAATGAATTGAAAACGCATGACTCCCCCTTATCGCGTTGAGCCGTAGACGCCACGAGACTGGTCACGGACCATCTCGCCGACGGATAGCTCGATAACGCGCTTTCGCATCTGGTCCACGATCTCGTCGTCGTGCGTTGCCATGACGACTGTGGTTCCTGTTCGGTTGATCCGGTCCAGAAGGCGCATGATTCCAAGGGAAGTTGTGGGGTCGAGGTTACCCGTAGGCTCGTCACACAGGAGGATCGAGGGCCTGTTTGCGACCGCTCGCGCAATGGCGACGCGCTGTTGCTCACCACCGGAGAGCTCGTGCGGGCGACGCTTCTCTTTACCAGCAAGGCCCACCATCTCTAGGACATCCGGGACGGTTGTCATGATGTGGTGCTTCGGCTTGCCAATGACCTGAAGAGCGAACGCTACGTTCTCGAATACGGTCTTATTAGGAAGCAAACGAAAGTCCTGGAACACCGCACCCATCTGACGGCGGAGCGCAGGAACCTTCCAGTTCGACAGCGAAGTAAGGTCGTTTCCAGCTACAAGGACTCGGCCACTCGTGGCCTTCTCCTCGCGGAGCACAAGCCGGAGGAAGGTGGACTTACCTGAACCCGACGCACCCACGAGGAAGACGAACTCCCCGCGCTCAATCTCCAGGGAGACGTCGTCGAGTGCGGGCCGCGCACCGCGCGCGTACACCTTGGTCACGTTATCTAATCGAATCACGAAATTTGTTCCTAAATGCTGCGATTTGTAAGGCCGCAATAGACACACTGGTCAGGACGAGCCTAGGCAGAGATACCCATCGGCTTGCCATGACACGCCGCAAAACCAGAGACCCACACGATTGCACATCGCGGGTGGATTCCGCAGCAGCCACCAACTCAAGATGCGCCATCCGCCGTTGCAACTACGCTCAAAGAATGGAACACAGCTTTCAGATTGTCTGGGATTGCACACTCCCCCACGAACTTGCCCAGTGGTGGGCAAAGACCCTGGGGCGTGACGTGGAACCGCAAGACGCCGAGTTCATCGCGTCCATGATCAGCAAGGGCTTTGCACACGAGGATGAGACCATGCAGTTCAACGGCGCGCTCGTATGGAAGTCGGGTGCGGCACTCACCGCCACGGCGACGAGCCCACGGCTTCTCTTCCAAGAGGTTCCGGAGTCCAAAAAGGTAAAGAATCGTCTACACCTCGACGTCTACGTTGAGGAAGGCACGCTCGATCAGGCTAAGGACGAACTGCTTGAGCGCGGCGCTACTTTCATGCACCGCGGTAGCCAGGGCCCGCACCACTGGTATACCTTCCAAGATCCCGAGGGAAACGAGTTTTGCGTAGCCGAAAGGTGAGGCGACCCTGTGGCGTCACCACAATCGTCGAAAATAAAGAATGAGGCCCGCGGCAGAGCCGCGGGCCTCACTTTTCGTACTATCAGTCGTCAGATGAGTGGGAACGGCGCCAGCGGATACCAGCCTCGATGAAGTCATCGATCGCGCCATCAAAGACAGCGCCGGTGTTTCCGACCTCGTGCTCAGTGCGCAGGTCCTTGACCATCTGGTAAGGCTGCAGCACGTAGGAGCGCATCTGGTCGCCCCACGACGCCTTGATGTCTCCGGCGAGCTCCTTCTTCTTGGCCTTCTCCTCGGCTTGGCGCTCAAGAAGCAACCTGGACTGGAGGACGCGCATCGCGGCCGCACGGTTCTGGATCTGGGACTTCTCGTTCTGCATCGAGACCACGATTCCGGTAGGAATGTGGGTCATGCGCACTGCAGAGTCAGTCGTGTTCACGGACTGACCACCAGGCCCCGACGAACGGAACACGTCAACGCGGATCTCGTTCTCAGGAATCTCAACGTGGTCGGTCTGCTCAATGAGCGGCACAACCTCGACTGCGGCGAACGAGGTCTGGCGACGGCCTTGGTTGTCGAACGGAGAGATGCGCACGAGGCGGTGGGTGCCAGCCTCAACCGAGAGGTGACCGAACGCGTAGGGAGCCTTGACCTCGAAGGTTGCGGACTTGAGGCCCGCCTCTTCCGCGTAGGAGGTATCCAGAACAGCAGTGGGGTATCCGTTGCGCTCCGCCCAACGCAGATACATGCGCATGAGCATCTCGGCAAAGTCAGCGGCATCCACGCCACCCGCTCCCGCACGGATCGTCACAACTGCCTCACGGGCGTCATACTCACCAGAGAGCAGGGTGCGGACCTCGAGCTGGTCGAGGTCCTTCTTGATGGACTCGTACTCAGACTCAGCCTCTTCGAGGGTGTCGGCGTCGTCGCCCTCGATGGCCATCTCGACGAGGACCTCCAGATCGTCGATCCGCTGCTCGATCGAATCGATGCGCTTGAGCTCGTTCTGCGCTGCAGACAGCGCGCTGGTGACCTTTTGCGCTTCCGCGACATCGTCCCAGAGGTCCGGCGCAGCGGCCGCCTCCGAAAGTTCGGCAATCTTAGCGCGTAGAGCTTCAGGGTCGCTTACGGCGGAGATCGTTGCGATAGTCGCGCGGAGATGAGGGATTTCTACAGAGAATTCAGTGGCCACAATCCTTGATTCTACGGCAGGTGCCATGCCTGCGACCCCCTAGGCACCAATCCGTCGCTCACGTCACAGTTTGACGGCCGCACTCCGGAGCGCTGGGTGGTCACGGGAAATTGCTGGTCGGGTGGTGACCAAGAGTGTGTGGCGGCACGGCTTTCTATTCGATAGTGATAGCAGTTGACGTTCCACGCAGAGTCACCAGGAACTTCTCCGGGCCCCTAGACGGCGTAAGCCCGGAGGGAGCCGACACCTTGAATCGTGCTGCGACCCGTAGGCGTGACTCACCATTCTGGGTGGACAGCGACTCCAAACTGACCTCGGGTAAGCCCTTGGACTGGGCAGCACGTGAGGCGAACCGCTCAGACTCGCGTGCGAGGTCGCGATAGTTTGCGTCACTGTGGCTCAGCGCATCGCCCTCCCCTTCGGACTCGGCCGGCTTGGGTGATTCGTTGGAAGGTGCGGATGTACCCGCGTAGTACTCACGTGCTACGCGCTGATCCGTGAGATATAGGGCGGTGGCATCTGCAACAGAGGACAGCTGCTTCTTATAGAGGTAGAGCGATCCAAGCTGGAGTACGACCAGGAGCAGCACGAGAATGATGGCGACGTATCCCAACCCGAGGATGAGGATGTTCCCGTCTTCGTTCGACCGTGTTGGGAGTCCACGCCGGCACATAGGAGCGGTGTCTTGCCCATCTGATGTGCGGAGTGTATGCGGGTGAGCGTGCCAGGTCCGCTTCATGGTGCTAGTTCCGTTCAACGTACTGCCCTGAGTAGGAGGTTCCGACGGCGTTCACGCTGACCCGAGCGACGGGAAGCCATCCCAGCAGTGGCAGCTTGACCGTGTAGCGCACTCGAGATGTGACCATCTCTCCTGCGCAGGTGCGCGGACATGACACCTCGATCCTCGGGTTGGAAGAGGAGGTGGAGAGCCCCTGATCCACAAAAGCGAGCGTTGCTGTCCGCTGAGCAGTCTCACCGGCTGAACCAAAGTCTCGGGACAGGGCGTACATCCTCGCAGACTCGCTGGCTGCGCTCTCGGCCGCGAGGCGCGCCGCCTGGACTTGGGCCACGCCAGCCAGAATCATGAGCACGGGGATGATCACCGCAATGACTACCCCGATGAACTCAACTGGTGCGTTTCCGGCTTCGTGATTGCGGTCGAGACGGGCAAGGGGGTTCTGACGGGCAAGGCAGTTCTGACGGGCTAGGCGGTCCAGATGGGTTTGGCGCTCCTCGTGTTTCAGCCGGGTCAGGCACTCCTGACGGGCTAGGCGGTCCGGACGAAGCCGAATCACGGCACCTCCTGATAGGACTCTACGACGCCCCTGCCCGTAACGGAGAGGCCGTTGGATACGCCAAAGGCACCGATCACCGGTAGGGTTCCCTGAACCGTCATTTCAACGATTCTGAATCCTTGGTGCGAACTTACGCGTGATGAGACGGTGTGTTCTCCGGGTACCTGGGTAAGCAGCTCCCGGGCGTGCGACTCACCCTGGGCAAGGCTCGATCCGTGTCGGCCCGCAGCTCGCGCGCCCTCCCCCGCAATGTCGATGAGGACAACTCTGGTGTGCATGATGAAGGCAACCTGCAGGAGTGAGAGGAACAGGAGGGTCAGCAGCGCCGACGTGTAGGCGAATCCAACCACCGCGGATCCTTGCTCACGGTGGTCCCCAAACGAAGGTACGCGGACGAACCTCATATCTCCGCGTTTCCTCAGCCCGCCTGGTTCGTGATCTTGGTGATCGCGTCGTTGAACAAGCCCTCAAGCGCTGGTCCCGCAATGGCCCACAGCGCAACAACCAGTCCCGCCGACATCAGGGTAATAAGGACCCAACCAGGGACGTCACCACGGTCGCTCGTTCGCATCAATCGGTTGTGAGCCTTTGCCACGACCGCACTCGCCTGCCAGTGCACGCGACCGCCCGGTCGTACCGAGCGCTCCGATGCACGCTTGAGCCGCTTGTGCGGCTCAATTGGGGACTTAGGCGATTCCTCCGAGGAGTTCTCATATCCAAACATTTCAATCTCCGAACTCTTGTGTTGTGGGTGGTATGACGCTTGATGGTGGCCCAGCGTGCGGGCCTAGAAACTTACGTTGAAGGCGAGTAGTGATGGAAATACGGCAAACAGCACTGTGATGGGAAGGAGGATGAACACCACGGGAAGAAGCATGTGGACCTCCTTCTTGCCGCCGATCTCCATGAGGTCGCGGTGGCCAATATCCCGGGCGTCCTGCGCCTGTGCGCGCAAGACGTGGGCTAGCGGCGTGCCTCGTTCCACCGCGACTGAGACTCCGTCAGCGAACCGAATGATGGCGGGAATCCCGGTGCGTGCCCCTAACTGTTCGAGTGCCGTAGGAAGTTGCGCTCCGGAACGGACGTGAGAGACCACGGCCAGTAGTTCCTTTGACAACTCCCCTGTGGTGGAGCGGGCGACTCGCTCTAGCCCGGCCATTGGCCCCTGGCCCGCCGAGACCGCGAGCGCCAGGAGCTCGGCGATCGTGGGGAACTCGCTGAGGATGCGTGCAGTGCGTGATGCGATGTCCCGTGACAGGGAGTAATCGCACAGGACGAGTCCGCCGATTGGAGCGAACACAACGATTGTGATCAAGACGGGGACTGAGGAGTCACGGGTTGCGGCAAGAACCAACGTCAGTGCGAGGCCGCCGATGAGCCCTGTGACTGCCCACTGGAGCTGCTGCACCCGGAACTGTGCCACCGTTACAGAGCGGCCCGACCGCATCAGCCGAGATTCGAGTTCGGCGGTGGGAGAGCTGAACACGGCGAGGACACGCTCAACCTCTTTGGTCCACGGAGCGAGCAATCGAATGAGAACGCCAACGGGTGTCAGCACCTTGGTAGGGCCGAGCACTCGGCTGCTCGCATCCGCTTCAACGAGGTAGGGGGCGAGTCGCTCGTCAAGTCGCACTCGGCGTGAGAGCAGGTGTCTCCAGATCAGCAGGATCCCGGTCGCAAGCGCGAGCCCACAGAGGGCTCCTAGAGTGTTCATGCGAGAACTCGCACGTCTGCTGGGAGTCGGCCAAGGTATGTCATGAGCCAGTACGCGACAGCGGTGAGGATCGCTCCCGCGATGAGGACCGCCGTGCCACTCGCAGTGGAGTAGGCTGCAGCCGCTTCCTGCCTGGTAGACAGGAGCGCCACGATCACCCACGGTCCCGCAGCTGCAACACGGGCTCCGCCCACGGTCCAGCTCTGACGAGCGCGGAGCTCACCGCGAATCCTGATGTCTTGGCGAAGGAACCTGACTAGGGTTTCGAGCAGCACGCCAAGCTCGCTTCCCCCGACAGTTCGAGTGAGGCGCAGGGCCTCAATCACACGGTCTGCCACAGGGTCGGCCATACGCATTTTGAGGGTGACAAGGCTCTGATCGAATCTTCCCGTTGCCCTATAGTCCCGCGTGAAGTGCTCGAAGTCCTGGCGAATGATCTCTGGCCCCTTGATGGCAACTTCAGAAAGCGCCTCGGGCAGGGACAGGCCCGCTCGAACGCCCGATATCAGGTGCTCTACCACCTCGGGCCAGACCTCCATGCGCTTGTCAGCAAGAGCCCGCGCTCGGGTCTGTAGGAGGACAAGGGGGAGGCTCATTGCGAGCAGAGCAGCGAGCGCCGAGACCACCGGAATCCGGGTCAGAGCAAAACCTACGAGCGCGGCGACCATCCCCACTATCACCATGAACCAAAAGAACAGCTGAGGACTCACTCCGCGCATACCCGAGGCGTGGATCAGCTCAGAAAGGTGCTCGGTGAACTGCCCTCGCCTTACCTCGGGTTGAGTCCAAGCGCTCGACCAGACGAGCAACAGGCCAAGTCCCGCGATGAGTCCCGTTACTAGGCCCACTGCGCCTCCTGACCCAGCAGGAACGACAGATCTATCCCGAGGCGTTCGAACAGTTCCTCCTTGGGAGGAAGCCCCGAGCCACGCACCAGCCCATCGCCTGTGCGCTGGAAGATGCTCGCCTACTCGATGTGTCCGTTTTCTACGCGACCACTGACGCCAGCGATCTCTCCGACCACGCGTGCGCCGTTGCGCTCCCTGCGCAGGTGCACCACGAGGTCCAGTGCGCTTGCGACCGTGGGGTTCACAAACGATGCGGTGACGTTTTCTCCCGCGAGCAGGGGAAGCGTGCTCGCCTTGATCACGGCCTCACGCGCGGAGTTTGCGTGGATGGTGGCGAGTCCCGGAATTCCCGAGTTCAATGCGATCAGCAGATCAAGAGCCTCCGCCTCTCGCACCTCCCCCACGATGATGCGATCCGGACGCATACGCAGGGATTCCTTGACCAGCCTGCGCAGGCTGATCTCACCATTTCCCTCGAGGTTGGCGCTTCGGCACTGCATCGCCACCACGTCGCGGCTTGGGAGGTTGAGTTCAAACACTTCCTCGACCGTCACCACGCGTTCACTCGCGGGGATCGCAGCAGCGAGCGCCCGGAGGAAGGTCGTCTTTCCGGCACCAGTGGCTCCCGCAACAAGTACGTTAAGCCCGGCCCGAACCGACAGATCTAGGAACCGGGCGGCCTGGTGGGTCAGCATCCCTCGAGCAACCAGATCTAGGAGGGAGTTCGCGCGGGAAACGAACTTGCGAATGTTCACGCTGTAGTGGGAGCGAGTGATGTCGGGGATGACCACGTGCAGGCGCTCCCCTCCGGGGAGCATTGCGTCCACGAATGGATTGGAGAGGTCTAGTCGCCTGCCGCTTGAGGACAGCATGTGCTCAACGAGCCGCGCGATCTCGCCCGGCGCCAGAATGAGCGGTGTCAGCTCCGGGATGCCGTTGCGGGCAACGAAGACCTTGTCCGGCGCGTTGATCCAGATCTCCTCAACTGAGGGATCATCCATATACACCTGGAGTTCACCGAGGCCTGCCACGATGTCCACGAGGTGCTTGATCGCGCGCTCGGTGTCCGGAATCGCCGGCCCATTTCCCAGGAGCGACGCCGCGTCAGCTTCCTGCACCGTGGACGTCACAAGCTCAAGGAACTGCGCCCGATTGTTCACCGGGTCAACGCCGCTCGCGCGCACGCGATCGCGCACGCGCTGCTCGAGCAGGTTGATTCCGGAATTCACTGTGCCCCCACGGGTGAGTTGGCTCGGTGCAGTAGGCACCGAACTCCACCCTGAAGGCTATAGATCCGACGTACTTGGCAAAATGGTTAGTTCTAGCCCTGTGGATAAGTCCCCACCGTGGCACCCGGTCTCGCGCCGCCCTGCCTTGGCAACACCCGGGCAAAACTGAGGCAACGCCTGCCCATAGGCAAGCCCCCTTGCCTATGGGCAAGCGCGCCGCCAGGCCCGCTCATCGCGGACTCACGGCGGCTTGTCACGGGCACGCTTCAGGCTAGCTCCGCTCGCGCAGCACCACGATCACCTCGTACGGGTCCATTACCGACGATCCTGGCCCGTTCCCAGCACCCCGCCGGCTTCCAGCGACTCCAGCAGTTCCGGCAGTAGCAACCCCACCCGCTCTGAGCACGTGGCGGTTCACCTGACCGGAGGCCTCCCCCGCTCCGGCACCGAAGAGCGGCCACCGAGCGGAAACCTCTGCGGGCACAACAGCCGGCCCATCTGAGAAGTTGACGAGTACGAGGGCGGCGAGGGAATCGTCGTTAATTGAGCGCTCCAGCGCAAAAATTGCCGCGTCATCGAGCGCAAGGAACGTGGCGCTGCCGTCCACGAACACGCTGTGTTCACGGCGTAGCGCGATCAGCTCGCGGTAGAAGGACAGAACGGAGTCGGGGTCACCTGCCTGATCGGACGCGTTGATGCCCGGGGGCATCTGGCCAAAGTCGATCCACGGGGTGCCAGAGGTGAAGCCGTACCCGGCTCCGGGCGCCCAGCGCACTGGCACTCGCGCGTTGTCGCGGCCCATGAGGCCTAGCGCGGCCAGCACCTCTTCACGAGGCTGACCAGCGGCAATACGCTCGGCATACCGGTTGATGGACTCGACGTCGTCGTACTGATCGATCGAGGTGAAACCCGCGTTGACCATGCCGATCTCGTCGCCCTGGTATACAAACGGTGTGCCGCGCTGCAGGATCAGCATGGCCGCAAGTGCCTTTGCGGCTTCCGGAGATCCGTCGCCCCAACGGCTCACGGCGCGCGGCTGGTCGTGGTTGTCAAAGTAGTGTGAGGCCCACGCGTCGTCGCCGTATGCCTCGTTCCAAGTGGCAAGCACCGACTTGAGCGCGCGCAGGTCGAACGGCTTGGTGTCGAACTTTCCGCCCTGGCCCTGATCAATCCCCACGTGCTCAAAGTGGAAGATCATGTCGAGGGGGCCGCCGTCGTCCGCCACGAGGTGTCGGGCGAGCTCGGGCCACAGTCCTGGTGTCTCGCCGATGAGCGCGATCTCGCGCCCGGCCGCATTGTGCGGCTCGATCACGGCGGTGCGCAGTTCGGTCAGGAACTCAAGGAGCCTGGGCCCAAAGCCGTAGTGCTCGATCCCGATCGTGTCGGGGTTGAGCCCCGGCACCGCACCGTCGGGCAGTCCCGGCGCCTTGGACACGAGGTTGATGACGTCCATGCGGAAGCCATCCACACCGCGGGCGATCCAGAACTCCATCGCCTGGGCGATCTCGGCGCGCACCGCCGGGTTTTCCCAGTTCAGGTCCGGCTGCTCGGGCGTGAACGTGTGAAGGTAATACTGCCCTCCATCCCCCGCCTTGCTCCAGCTTGGCCCGCCAAAGAACGCGGTCCAGTTGTTGGGCTCGCTCTCCTCGGTCTGGCCCTCAAGCACCCTTCCGTCGCGCCAGATGTAGTAGTCGCGGTACTCGGAGTCCCTGTCTGCAAGAGCGGCCTGGAACCACGGGTGCTGGTCGGACGAGTGGTTGAACACCACGTCAACGATCACGCGAATCCCCGCCGCGTGGAGCCTCGAGACAAGGCGATCAAAGTCCTCGAGCGTGCCAAACCTCGGATCGATGTCCACGTAGTTCGAGATGTCGTACCCGTTGTCCTTTTGCGGCGACGGATAGAAGGGCGAGAACCACACTGCCCCCACGCCGAGCGCGACTAGGTGCTCAATCTTGGACTCAATGCCCTTCAGGTCTCCCAGGCCGTCCCCATCAAAGTCGCAAAAACTCTTGGGGTAGATCTGGTAGACCACGGCGGACTTGAACCAGGGTGTGGCGTTCTGAGAAGTGGGCATCATTGCTCCTTATGGGGTGTGTGTTACCTGACTATCCGCGGTTTTGGCGCGGTTTCTTGGCAAAAGCGTCGGTCCCGAAAATCAGAATCAAGACGCCCACGCACAGCGAGCCAAAAATAACGAGACTCATTGCTTGCGCGTCCGCGCCAAAGACTCCCACGAGCGGGCTGACCAAGCCGGAAACGCCTGCCATCAGAGAGCCGAGGACCGCGGCCGCAGTTCCGACCATGTGGCCGTAGTTGTTCAGTGCGAGAACCTGGGCGTTAGGGGCAATGAGGCCCTGGAACATAAGCAACAGCCACAGGCAGCCAGCGAAGGCCCAGAACCCGCCGGCCTCCGTGCGAGCCAGCACCACGAGAAGCGCGGCGATAGCTACCTGCGCCAGGAGCGCGGTGCGGAGAAGCGCTGACGGGGCAAAGCGCGTGACCAGTGCGGCGTTGAGTTGGGACGACAGCACGAGTGCGACTCCATTGACCGCGAACAGCGCCGAGAACTCCCCCTTGGAGAGGCCAAAGCCCTCCTGGAACACAAACGGCGAGCCGACCACGTAACACATGATCGTGGTCATGGCGACGGCCGGCAGAAGCGCGAGGGCAAGGAACTTGGGATCGGTAAACAGCGTCTTGTAGCCGCGCGCAACGCCCCTTGCACCGCCCGTGATCCGGCGCTCAACGGGCAGGGTCTCGGGAAGGAACTTGCCCACGCCGATCCACATGAACAGCCCGAAGGCCGCGAGCGCGATAAACACCGCACGCCAGTCCCAGATGCTCGCAATGAAGCCACCGATGGTCGGCGCAAACAGCGGAGCAACACCGATCACGAGCATGAGCTGAGAGAGAAGCCGAGCCGCGGGAGCACCCGTGAAGCGATCTCGGATCACTGAGATGGCCACGATGGAGGCGGCCGCATTGCAGAATCCTTGGAGGACGCGCAGTCCAATGAGGACGGAGACATTCGGCGCGAACGCGCACAGGATGGAGATGATCACGTGCAGCGCGAGGCCAACGAGGAGAGGTGCCTTGCGGCCGAACCTGTCCGTCAGCGGACCGTAGACCAACTGTCCAACGGCACCACCGATGAGCATGCCCGACATGGTGAGCTGGACCGCGGAGTCGCTTGCACTGAGCTCTGCCGCAACTGTGGGCAGAGAAGGCAGATAGATGTCCGTCGAGATTGCCGGGACTGCCGCGATGGCGCCGAGCATGAGGACATACTTGGCGTGGGGGCGGTAGTTCGGCAGTGCAGCGGGGGTTGGCGTCGAGGTCACTACGACATCATATCGATTCGACTCGGTGGCAGCCGATGCATTTTCCTCCACCCACGTACAATGGGAGGAGTTTTGGGCCGAACTCCCACCCGGGCGCTGCGCCACCCGTGACTGCCCTGTTCGCCCGCCCCACTTCTTATACTGCACTCACGTGCCACAGTTATGGAGCCCCCATGATCTACCCCATCGTCATCGACGGCGAGCCAGTCCTGCGGCAGCGCGCGCTCGAGGTAACCAAGTTTGACGACGAACTACGCACGCTCATCGCAGACATGTTCGAGACCCTCGAAGCATCGAACGGCGTGGGCCTCGCGGCCCCACAGATCGGCAAGGGCCTGCGCATCTTTGTCTACGACGGCCCAGACGAGGACGTCCAGCGCAAGGGCGTCATCGTCAACCCCACGATGCAGATCGTCCAGCGTCCACCGCTATTCGCACAGCGCGAGGGATCCAAGGCGCGCCCACCGAAGTCGCTCACCGACTACGAGGGCTGCCTTTCCTTCCCCGGGCCTAACCACGAGCTCAAGCGCCACTACGCGGTTCTCTTGACCGGCTTTGACGAGTTTGGAAACCCCATCGAGCTCGCCGGCGAGGGCTGGTTCGCCCGCCTCCTCCAGCACGAGTACGACCACCTCGACGGCTATCTCTACGTGGACCGCCTGCGGGGTCGCGAGGCTACGAGCGCGCGCAAGGAGGCCAAGGAAGCAGGCTGGGGCGTACCCGGGCTGACCTGGATGCCAGGCGTTGACCCCGACCCGTTTGAATACGACGAGGACGACGAGGACTGGGAAGACGACGAGCAGGAGGGTTAGCACCCGACTCGGTGCGGTCCCGCTGAATAACTGGTCGCCGCCTCATAGCGGCTGCCTCGCGTTGGCTGACCGCCCCGCCCAAACATAGAGTGGACTCATCCGGTGTACTGCACCGGATGAGTCCACCTTCTTTATTTTTGACCTCCGGCCAGCAGGTATGGGAGAAGCGCATGTGCGGTCGTTACGCGAGTTTTCGCCAGGCTCAGGACTTAGCCGACGCGTTCGCGCGGTCTGGCTTCATCCAGGATGTCCTGTTCGCGGATGGTTCGGACGAGTGGCGAGAGTCGTTTAACATCGCGCCCACCCAGGACGTGCGGATCGTGGTCGAGCGACCGCTGACCGCGGCCGCCCGTACGGAGACGTTCGTTGATGCGTCCGGTCAGGTGGTGGACCTGTCCACTATTAACGACGATCCAGTGCGGCAGGTCCGTCTTGCCCGGTGGGGTCTCGTGCCGAGTTGGGCTAAGGATCCCTCAATCGGATCCCGCATGATCAATGCGCGGTCCGAGACCATCGCCGAGAAGCCGGCCTTCAAGCGAGCGCTCGCATCGCGGCGGTGCATCGTCCCGGCGGACGGATACTACGAGTGGCAGAAAGGCGAGACTGCGAAGTCTCCCAAGACCCCTTTTTACATCACGCCAGCGGATGGATCGCCGTTTGCGTTCGCTGGGATCTACGAATTTTGGAAGCCAAAGGACGGCGGCGACGATGCTCAGTGGCTCGTCACGGTATCCATCATCACGACCGCCGCAGACGGGGAACTTGGCGAGATCCACGATCGACGCCCTGTGTTCCTCACACCCGAGCACTACGACGCGTGGCTGGACCCTGAAGTGGGGGCGCAGGAGGCGCTCGGGATCTTGGGGATCGACGTAATAGACACACAGCACGTGATCGTGTCCACCGACGTCAACAGGGTCGCGAACAACTCGCCCGAGCTGATCCGTGAGGTCAGCTAGAGAGAGTGCGGTTCTGGTGTCCCAGAATCTGGCGCTTGAGGCTCGTCCTGGGCAAACGAATCGTTCTGCGCGCTTGGGTTGTAGGCCCACTGCAACTGGACCGGCGCCACGTCCCCTAGCCCCTGAAGTGGGCGGGCCTCTTGGCCGATGAGCGCATACCGATGGTCCGTGGACAGCAGTGCGGCGGTGGCCGGATCGAGCATGACCCTTCCTGGTTCCGCCTCATTAGAGAGCCTGGCCGCAAGATTAACCGAGGAGCCAAACACGTCTCCGAAGCGCGAAAGCACACGACCCCACACGAGGGAGACCCTCACCTTTGGCATGCTTCCCACGCCATCGGAGTTCCCGGCGTCAGCAAGCCCGAGCGCCACGTTAGCGCCGGTCTGGACGTCGTCGGCGATGTATAGGACAGCATCCCCGATCGTCTTGACCACTCGTCCGCCCGCTTTCGTAATAACGTCACGAGCCGCCGCCTCGAAGCCAGAAATGAAGTTGGAGAGCTCGGACGACCGCATCTTCGCAGTCTGGGAAGTAAACGAGACGATATCCGCAAACCCAACTGCTCTGGGCAGCGGGAGTTGTCCCTGCCCCGGAGCGTCTTCTTCACGGTCACCTGAGAACTCAACAAACCAGCGTCCTGCGAGCGCCGCCATCTGCCTGCGCCAGGCGTGTGTCATCTGCTCCACAAACACCGGCGCCATGTCCTCCATGCGGGAGAGCACCTCGTGTCGAGCGGAGAGATCATCAAGGTCGAACGAATGCGAGAAGTGCTCCACAAGCGCCTCCGCCTGCCACAGGGCAAGACGTTCGGTGGTGTGACCGACCGACCGGATCAGCGAGGTGAGAGTGCGGTAGTCGAACTGTTCCCGCTCTGCGAGGTCGAAAAGCATCTGTAGGGAGCGTGCGTCATCTGCCGTGAACATCTTGGACTGCGCGGACGCGTCCGCAACGGGTAGCCCCAACGCCTGCCAGTACGCGTTAACCTGTGCCGACGTAGCACCCGTGGCCTCGCACAACTCTTCTTCGGTGTAGATGGGTTGGCCTTTAAGAAGGACATCGTCCAGTTTCCGAGCGATTTCCTTGGGGTTTGTTACGGGTTGAGGCTGTGGTTCGAATGGCGGATTGGCGATGGTCACCTAGTTAGTGTAGTCGAAGGTGATACACGTCACCGGATGTCACCACGAGTTCCTCACCATCTCCCCCCGCCACGATCAGCCCTCCATCCGCGGCGAGCCCCGTGGCCATGCCAAAAAGGATGGTGCCGTCTGTCAATTCTGCGCGCACAGACGTTCCGAGCGTCACACTCTGGGCCACGCACCGGTCATGAAGCCCGCTCACTCCTGGATCCCCGCCTGCGCGTTCGAGTAGCCGCAGCGAGTTGATGATCCGCACGATGAGCCCGGCTAGTAGTTCATTGCCATCGCCGAGCCCGCTGCTTTGCCTCTCCCCCAACGCCAGAGCCAACGACGTCGCCGTGGGGACAGGCAGTTGCTCGGCATCTTGAGTCGCGTTGATGCCCACGCCCACGATGACGCTACGAGTTCCCACCCGTTGCACAAGGATGCCACCCACCTTTCTCATCGACAGCCAACCCTCCAGCTCAGGACCCGCGTTCCGCACCACGAGGTCGTTCGGCCACTTCACACCTACATCGACACCAAGGGCTTCACCAAGCTCTTCGGCGAGGATCGCTCCCACCGCCAGCGGGACCCACGTAAAGGCCTGCGGCTCGAAGTCGAGTTCTATGTGGAGCGAGAAGGTGAATGAGGAGTTGGGCAGCACATCCCAGGACCGGTCGATTCGTCCTCGCCCAGCGCTCTGATGGCGCGCAACAAGCACAGACGTTTCCCGCCACTGAGGGTCCGAGCCATCCACGAGGGCTGCCAGCTCCGTGTTTGTGGATGCGGCTTCTTCGACCACAAGGACAGTGGGGACCGGGACGCCTGCCGCCGCAAGCGCGTTCGAAAGCGCCTGTGTGCGCAGGTCCAAGGTCTGAGCATGAGTCATTGTTCTATAGTGCCCGCTCCGGGCACCCACCCGCGCACCTTTGTAGGAACCACACAACATGCATGCCCATTTCACGAGTGTGGCACTACAGACGCTGAGGCCTTTCTACAACTACGCTCTATTAGGTGACCGATCTCTCTACCACCGCAGGCAAGCTCGCCGACCTCGAGCAGCGCCGCGCGCAGGCCGTAACCCAGCACGAGGAACTCGCACAGTCGAAGCAGCACCCCCGCGGGAAGAAGACCGCGCGAGAGCGCATCGAGGCGCTCCTCGACGAGGGCTCCTTTGTGGAACTCGACGCGTTTGCCAAGCACCGCTCGACCAACTTTGGCTTGGAGAAGAAGCGCATTGCAGGCGACGGGGTAGTCACTGGACACGGAACCATTGATGGCCGCCAAGTCGCTGTGTACTCGCAAGACTTCACTACGTTCGGCGGCTCGCTCGGCGAGGTCCACGGCCAGAAGATCACCAAGGTCATGGACCTGGCGCTCCGCACAGGTGTGCCCCTGATCGGCATCTCGGACGGTGGTGGTGCACGCATCCAGGAGGGTGTCGCGGGCCTCACCCAGTTCGCCGAGATCTTCAGGCGCAACGTTGCCGCATCCGGCGTTATCCCCCAGATCTCACTCATCCTTGGACCGTCAGCAGGCGGCGCTGTGTACTCCCCTGCCCTGACCGACTTCATCGTGATGGCGGACGGAACGTCCAACATGTTCATCACTGGCCCCGACGTCATCCGTTCGGTAACCGGAGAGGAAGTCGGGTTCGAAGAACTCGGCGGTGCACAAACACACAACGAACGCTCCGGCGTTGCACACTTCATGGGTGCGGACGAGGACGACGCCATCGACTACGTCCGTTCGCTCGTCTCGTTTCTCCCCCAAAACAACCTCTCCGAGCCACCGGTCTTCGACTTCCCCGCTGACCTTGAGGTCGACGACGCCGACCGTGCGCTCGACATCCTCATCCCTGATTCTGACTCCCGCCCGTATGACATGCGCAGGGTCATCGAGCACATCGTCGATGACGAAGAGTTCCTCGAAATCCAGCCGCTGTACGCTCCAAATATCCTCATCGGATTCGCGCGAGTCGAGGGACAGTCCGTGGGAATCGTCGCTAATCAGCCGCTTTCCATGGCTGGGACGCTCGATATTAACGCGGCCGAAAAGGCCGCGCGGTTCGTGCGCACCTGCGACGCCTTCAACATCCCTGTGCTCACCCTCGTGGACGTCCCCGGCTTCCTGCCGGGCACAGACCAAGAGTGGAACGGCATTATCCGACGCGGCGCCAAGCTGATCTTTGCGTACGCGGAGGCCACGGTTCCGCTCGTCACGCTCATCACGCGGAAGGCGTATGGCGGCGCCTACATCGTTATGGGGTCCAAGCAGCTCGGCGCGGACGTGAACCTCGCGTGGCCGACCGCGCAGATCGCCGTCATGGGCGCAGGCGGTGCAGTGAACATCCTTCAGCGCGGTGCCCTCAAGAGCGTGGCGGACGCGGGCGGAGACGTTGAGGCCGAACGTGCGCGGCTCACCAAGGAATACGAGGACGCGATAGTGAACCCTTGGGACGCGGCGGAGCGCGGATACGTCGACGCGGTCATTGCACCTCGTGAAACCCGCACCCAGATCGTGCGCGCCCTCCGTGCTCTCAAGACCAAGCGCGCCTCGCTTCCTGCCAAGAAGCACGGAAACATTCCACTGTGATGACACGCTGCCCAACTGAACCAGCGAACGGGGGACGCCATGAGTGAGGCCACACAAGAAGACATCCTTGCGGCGGCGCTCGCCGCCACAACGCGCGTGCAGGTCGTGGGTGGAAGACCGGACGATCTCGAGGTTGCGGCACTCGTGGCGGGCCTCGCCGCTATGGCAGGTTCAGCAGACCTCGATGAGGCGCCGCTGCCGCCGCCCTCCCAATGGGAGAACCGGACTAGGCGTCTGCACCCTCGCGCTTTGGTTCCGGGCGCCGACTCGTGGCGCTGGTCTCTACGGGGCTAAGAAGCGTTGCATTCGCGGTTTTGCGAACCACTGGCCGTGCGGGCACGGTTTGCCCACCGGACTCGACCTCCCGCATTGCTCGGAATCGCAGTGTGACCGCGTCAATCAACGTCTTGGGTGTGGTCAACCAACGCGTGGCCTTTCGTACCGGTCCGGAGCCGAGTGCGAGAGCCAACGCAACCACTGCGAAGACGAGGAACAACCGGTCGAATCGGCTGTCGATGTAATCCTCATAGATCTCCCAGTAGTTGAGCTGCTTGTAGATCAGTGGGTGCACCAGGTAGATCGTGAAGGACCCGGCGCCCAGCGCCGAGAAAACAGGGATGCGCTTACGCGGCACAATCGCGATCAGCGACAGGCCGAGAACAGCGCCCAAGCCCAAAATAGCTGCACGTTGCGCAAGCTCAACAACCAGTTCCCAGCCCTCACCGTCCAGGCCGGAGCGCATGAGGAAGGGGCCGCGCTTGTACTTCACGTCCGCGGCGCGAGCAATGAGCGATGCAGCAAACCACGCGAGGATGAGGGCCCACGCCCAGAGGCGAACACTCGGCTTGTTGAGCCGCGCGTGCAACCCGGCCCCGCGCAGGGCGACTCCCAGCACGAACAGCGGCAGGTAGGCCACCGTGCGGGCAATCCACTGTTCTTCGTAGGGAAGCGTTGACAGCGCGAGGCACGCCACGGTGGTCACGATGACGTAGTGCGGAATCCGCACGAGAAGTGGTGCGAGGAGCCGCCAGATCACCAGTGCCGGCAGGAACCAGAGCGCCATGTGCGGGGAGCCCAGATCGAACTTCCAGTTGCCGGTGTTCGCGAACGCCAAGAGCGAGGCGATGGCTTGGAAAATAACGTACACCAGCGCTACATCGCGGAACACGGTAATAACCTTGTCGAGCGAGTACCTGGCCGTGTACGTGAAGTAGCCTGCAACGATCACGAAGACCGGGAGTCTGAAGCCCCAGAGTGTCACCCACAGCCACACCCATTCGTTGTTTGACTTTAGAAATGGAGTGGTAAAGTGCCCAACCGCGATAAGAACCGACGCCACTAATCGGACGTTGTCGAGCCAGGGATCACGCGTCCTTGGCGCCCTTTGCGGACTCGCAAGCTCAGCGGGGAGCGATGTGGGACGCCGTAGCACAACTCGCTTTCTGGCCAGGGTCTCACTCCCCGAAACACTTGTGGGTGAATTTTGCACAGCCCCACTATAGAGGCCGCACGTGAACGTACGGCCTCTAGTAGCAAGGTGTCACCTAAACTCGAGGTGAATCCCCCTGCGGACCGGCCACTTTGGCTATGCTGTCCGCGAGGGCTTCTTCCTCCACAATGGCTCCTGCAAACTGCGAATTGTAGAGGCGTGCGTAGGCGCCGTCCGCCTCAAGCAGCGTGGCGTGGTTGCCCTGCTCTACGATCTGTCCCTCTTCCATTACGAGGATTGTGTCCGCGTCACGGATAGTGGACAGACGATGCGCAATGACGAAGGAAGTTCGGTCCTGTCGAAGCGCAGCCATTGCGTTCTGCACGAGCAGTTCCGTGCGCGTGTCCACAGACGAGGTTGCTTCATCGAGGATCAGTAGCGACGGGTTTGCCAAGAAGGCACGGGCGATCGTGATCAGCTGCTTCTCACCGGCCGACACATTGGTGCCTTCCTCATCGATGAGCGTGTTGTATCCATCCGGAAGGGCGCGCACAAAGCGGTCCACAAAGGTCGCTTTGGCCGCTGCTATGACTTCCTCATCGGAGGCGTCGAGCCGGCCGTACCGAATGTTCTCCATGATGCTTCCGCCAAACAGCCAGGCATCCTGGAGCACCATCCCCACCTTGGAGCGCAGATCCGCCCGGCTCAGCTCGGTGATGTCGACCCCGTCAAGCTCGATCGAGCCCGAGTTTAGTTCGTAGAACCGCATAACGAGGTTCACGAGCGTTGTCTTGCCTGCGCCCGTTGGGCCGACGATCGCGACGGTGTGTCCTGGGTGGGCCTCAAACGAGAGATCCTCGATGAGCGGCTTGTCCTGCGTGTAGGAGAAGTAGACGTTCTTGAACTCAACTCGTCCGTCGGTCCGCTCGGGCAGAACAACCGTGGCTTGCTCCGGCTTCTGCTCGTCGGCGTCGAGCAACTCAAACGTACGCTCCGCCGACGCCACACCGGACTGCAGCATGTTTGCCATGCCTGCGATCTGGCCAAGCGGCTGGGTGAACTCACGTGAGTACTGGATAAAGGCTGTGGCATCACCGAGGCTCAGTTGACCCGAAGCCACGCGCAGGCCACCCACCACAGCGATTCCCACGTAGGCCAGGTAGGAGACGAAGTTCATGACCGGGAAGATAGTTCCGGAAACGAACTGCGCACCGAACGATGCGTCAAAGAGCTCGTCGTTACGTTCGGTGAACCGGGTGACCATGTCCTGTTCACGGCCGAACACCTTAACCAACTCGTGCCCCGAGAAAGACTCCTCGATCTGGCCGTTGAGCGCTCCGGTGGTCTTCCACTGGCGGGTAAACAACCCCTGCGCCTTGGAACCAATCACGCCTGCAGCGACGGCAGAAAGCGGCAGTGCGATGAGGGCAATGAGGGCGAGTTGCCACGACACGATGAACATCATGATGACGATGCCGATCACGGTGAGCACCGACTGGAGAAGCTGCGAGATGGCCTGCTGGAGTGCGTTTTGGATGTTGTCCACGTCGTTAGTGACACGGGACAGGAGGTCTCCACGCTGACGGGTGTCGAAGTAGCCGATGGGGAGGCGGTTGAGCTTTGCCTCGACGTCACGTCGGAGCTGGTACACGACCTTCATGACGAGTCGGTTGAGCAACCATCCCGACAACCAGTTGAAGAATGAGGCAACCAAGTACAGGGCGAGCACAGTAAGGATGAACTTGCCCAGCATCGAGAAGTCGATTCCGTGCCCGGGGTTCAGGTTCATGTTCGCGAGCATGTCCGCTTTATCGGTCTCGCCCTGTGCGCGCAGACCGGCAATCATCGCATTGACATCGGTGCCTTCGGGGATGTTTTTGGACATGACACCGGCAAAGATGACGTCCATCGCCTTACCAAGGATTCTTGGTGCGATGACGGACAGAACCACGCCGATAATGACCATTGCGAGAACGAGCGCCATGCCCACCTTGTGGGGTGACAGAAGTCCGACCAGACGCTTGGCGGATGCCCAGAAGTGCTGCGCCTTGCGCGCCGGCGCTCCCTCGGACCAGATGTCGATATCTCCGGCGTTCGAGAAATCCTCTTCCAGGTTCTCGACTACAGGTGTGTTCTTTTCCTTCTTGTTCCGTGCCATTACGCTGCCTCCTGCGCAGAAAGCTGCGATTGGACGATTTCTTGGTAGGTCGCCGAGGACTCGAGAAGCTCGCTGTGGGTTCCCACCGCACTAACCTGCCCGTCGTCGAGGACGATGATCTGGTCGGCCTCCGTGATAGTCGAGACGCGCTGGGCCACAATGATGACCGTTGCGTCCTTGGTTGGCTCCTGGAGCGCCGCACGCAAACGCGCGTCCGTTGCAACGTCGAGAGCCGAGAACGAGTCGTCGAAGAGGTAGATGCTTGGCCGCGCAGCGATTGCGCGAGCGATGCACAGTCGCTGTCGCTGACCACCGGATACGTTTGTTCCGCCCTGGGAGATTGTGGACTCCAGCCCACCCTCGCGTTCGCTCACAAAGTCTTTGGCCTGCGCGATCGTCAGCGCATCCCATAGCTCGTCCTCGGTCGCGTCAGTGGCGCCAAACCGGAGGTTGGAGGCTACAGTTCCCGAGAACAGATACGGGCGCTGCGGAACTGCTGCAACGAGTGAGGAAAGTTGGGCTCTGGAGAGCTCGCTGACCGGGACACCGCCGATCGTGATTGCGCCCTCACTTGCCTCATACAGACGCGGAATGAGGTTGAGGAGCGTGGTCTTGCCTGCACCGGTCGACCCGATAATCGCGGTGGTCTGCCCCGGGCGGGCGGTGAAGGAGATGTTACTGAGCACGTGGCTCTCGGCGCCCTCGTATCCGAAGGAGACATTGTTGAATGCGACGGTCCCGTCCACCGGCGTGGTGCCCGAGTCAGTGTCAGGATCAACCATCGACGGCGTAGTGCCTAGGACCTCGCCGATACGGTCGGCACAGACCATTGCACGCGGAATCATCATGGCCATAAACGTTCCCATCATGACCGCCATGAGGATCTGCAGCAGGTACTGGAGGAACGCGGTGAGAGCACCAACCTGAACGAGACCGGCGTCCACGCGGTGACCACCAAACCACAGCACTGCCGCAGTGGCGATGTGAAGGATCATTCCGATGAGCGGGAACATCAGGACGAACAGGTTACCTACACGTACGCCGACGCGGGTCAACTTTTGGTTCGCGTCTTCGAAGCGTTCGGTCTCATGCTTCTCCCGCACGAATGCACGAACGACGCGCAGGCCCGTGATCTGCTCGCGCAGGACGCCGTTGATTGCATCGATGCGCTCCTGCATCTCACGGAAGAGCGGCATAAGGAAGAACACGAGGATACCCACGACGACGAATAGCACGGGGACCGAAACCCAGACGAGCCAAGACAACCCAGGGTCCTCGCGCAGCGCCATGATCACGCCACCGATACACATGATGGGCGCACTCACCATGAAGTTGAGGCCCATGAGCACGAGCATTTGGACCTGCTGGACGTCGTTGGTGCCTCGCGTGATCAGCGTTGCGGCGCCGAACTTGTTGACGTCTTGCGCGGAGAACTTGGTGACCGAGGAGAACACCTCGCGGCGGAGGTCACGGCCGATCGCCATTGCTGTTTTCGCGCCAAAGTACACTGCGGCCACCGCGGTGAGGACCTGCACGAATGCGACAGCAAGCATGACTCGCCCTGTGCTCCAGATGAAGTCGACGTCCCCGAGCGTCACACCCTTATCAATTATGCGAGCGTTGAGGCTCGGCAAATAGAGGGTCGCAATTGTTGTGAGCAATTGCAGCACCAAGACAGCGCATATCCACCCGATGTAGGGCTTGGAATGCTTCATGATGAGCTTCATGAGCATGGGAAGTGATCCTTCATTTGTATGATGCCGTGACCGGCGTATGACCCAACACTAATTCTGTCTAGTCCGTCTGACATTTGGAAACTTTTTTCTTCGCACACAGCGAAAGCCTTCCTGCCTCCACCCGACCGAGTAGGCAAGAGGTAGTCCTTCTTTCCATGGGAGAAGGGCGCCCTCCATTGGAGGACACCCTTCACAAACCTGCAGATTAGCGGCACATACTAGGCGCCGCTGTCAGGAAATCAGCTGCGATCCGTACTTCATGATCAGCGCAGCGGTCACGAGGACCACCCAGCCAATGAACGCGTAGAGGTCGTAGTGTCGCTTAACAAACGTGCGGGCGCGCTCCCGAGCCTTCCCGCTGCGCCAGATGTTGTCCTCGCGGATGTTGTAGTGAAGGAGTGTCAGGAAGATCAATGGCGTCACGTACGTAATGACGAGGCACCATGGGCACATCGCGCCGATAACAAAGAGGGACTGCGTGAACAGCCAGATCGCGAACAGGGTCGCAAAGATGTAGATGACTTGCTCTGTCAGGGCGAACCATCGTGGCAGTTTGGTACCGGACAGGCCGAGCATCGCCATGGTGATCACCATTGGCTCAAACATGAGGCCAAGGAACACGTTGGGGAACCCAAAAACAGTCGCCTGCCATGACAGCGCCACGGTTCCACAATTGAGGATCGCGTTGAAGTTGCAGCCCAGCGCCGCCGTTGGGTCTTCCGCTAGCTTGATTGCGTCGACGGCGAGCACGAAAGCCGCAACCAGAGAGATGACAGCGGCAGCAAGCATGAGTCCGAAGATTCGCTTGTTCTGGTGACGCGGTGCCGTGAGAGCGAACTCGTATTCGTAGAGTTCCTCATCGGTGAGGTCGTCGAAGACGTCGCCGCTCGTGTTGATGTCAGTCATGTACGTTAAACCCTTCTGCCACCTTTAGCATGCGTCATCCCTCTGGTCGGTTTGAGGGACGATGGTCCCCACGGACAACTTCGAGCACGAGACAATCCTCCAGCTAGGGGTTACTTTGCGGTAGCGTCTACCCATGACTTCACTTTCCCGCGAGGCGAGCGCCGTAGACGCTATCGCCGAGGACTACATGACCAAACTCGCCGCACTTGACCCGTTCGGCGCAACCGCAATCGGAATCCCCGGTTACGACCACCTCGTCACCGACCTCTCCCCTGCCGGCCTTTCGGCCCGCGCGGAGCTCGACCGTGCAACACTCTCAGCACTCGACTCGGTCGATCCCACTGACGAGATCGACGCCGTCTCCATCGCGGCAATGCGCGAGCGCCTCGGCCTTGCGGTAGAGACCTTTGAATCCGGTTGGGCACACGCGGACCTCAACAACATCGCGTCCCCGCTTCAGGGCATGCGCGATCTGTTTGACCTCCAGCCAGTTGCGACGGTTCAAGACTGGGAGAACATCGCTTCGCGCCTTTCTCTTCTGCCTACGTCGATTGCCGGCTACATCGAGTCCCTGCGCTTCGGTGCGGCTTCCGGTAAGGTTCCCGCCAAGCTCCAGGTAACCTTGGGTGCCGCTGAGGCCCGCGAGAACGCAAACGAGGACGAGACCTTCTTCCTCAAGTTCGTTACCTCGGATGATGCCACCAAGATCATTGAGACCTCTGAGAACGCAGCAGATTTGGGCGCTCGCCTCAAGGATGCTGCCCTTGCCACCGCACGCGCATACGGCGAGTTGGCAGACTTCCTCGAGACTGAGCTTCTGCCGCAGGCGCCTGAAAAGGACGCCGCCGGCCGCGAGCGCTACGAACTGGCTTCGCGCCAGTTCTTGGGCGCCACGATCGACCTGGACGAGACGTACGAGTGGGGCCTCGCGGAGCTTGCGCGCATTGTTGCTGAGCAGCAGGCCATCGCAGAGGAACTGTACGGCCCTGGCACCACGGTCGAGCAGGCAGTAGAGAACCTGGACAAGGATGACAGGTACATCCTGCGCTCCAAGGACGAGCTCAAGGCGTGGATGCAGGAGACCGCTGACAAGGCCATCCGTGAACTCAACGGCGTACACTTTGACATCCCGGAACCAGTCCAGACCATCGAGTGCATGATCGCTCCCACCCAGACCGGTGGCATCTACTACACCCCTCCAACCGACGACTTCTCGCGTGCCGGCCGCATGTGGTGGTCCGTCCCACCATCGGTGACCACGTTCAACACCTGGCGTGAGAAGACCACTGTGTTCCACGAGGGCGTTCCCGGCCACCACCTGCAGTGCGCCCAAGCCGTGTACCTGCGCGACACCCTCAACTCCTGGCGTCGCCTGGCGTGCTGGGTTTCCGGCCACGGCGAGGGTTGGGCGCTTTACTCGGAGCGCCTCATGGAGGATCTCGGCTACCTTGAGGACCCAGCGGACCGCCTCGGCATGCTCGACGGCCAGCGTCTGCGCGCCGCTCGCGTCGTACTCGACATTGGCGTGCACCTTGAGAAGCCGTGCCCCGAAGAGTGGGGCGGCGGCATTTGGGATTCCGAGAAGGCATGGGAGTTCCTCAAGGCCAACGTCAACATGCCTGAGGCATTCGTCCGCTTCGAGCTCAACCGCTACCTTGGCTGGCCTGGCCAAGCTCCGTCGTACAAGGTCGGACAGCGCCTGTGGGAGCAGATCCGTGAGGACGCTCGCGCCGCTGCTGAGGCCCGCGGCGAAGAGTTCTCGCTCAAGGACTTCCACGAGCGCGCGCTCGCTCTCGGCTCGGTGGGCTTGGACGTGCTTGGCGAGGCTCTCGCCGGCTAGTTCTACCACTTCCTGATCCACCTCGATATGGTGACGTCCCGCTGGGGCGTCACCATATCGTCGTTAATCAGGGTTTTGTCCGGCGCTCTGCGCCGGTGCACTAAGGTGACCTTGTGACCCAACTGATCCTTGCCTCCGCATCCCCCGCCCGCCTCGAGACTCTGCGCCGCGCGGGTGTTGAGCCGAGCGTCCAGGTCTCTGACGTCGATGAGGACGCGATTTTGGAGCGCCTGCGTGCCGAGGGTCCTTTGGATCCCAAGCGGGCGGTCTTGGAGTTGGCCCGCGCAAAATGCGCGGCCGTTGCAGACCAGATTCACGACGATTCACCTGCGTCCCAGCCCACCCAACGTGTCGTGGTGGGTTGCGACTCCATGCTCGAGCTCGACGGAGAGATTCTGGGAAAGCCCTACGAACCTGAGGTTGCGATCGAGCGGTGGAAGACGATGCGAGGCCGTTCCGGGGTGCTGCACTCCGGGCACTGGGTCAGGATGCTTGGGGAGGTGCTGCCCGGCGAGGGTGTGCCGGAGTCGGGGGACGTCAGTTCCACAATTGTGCACTTTGCCAACGTGACCGATCAGGAGATCGTCGACTACGTTGCCACGGGTGAGCCGCTGCATGTGGCGGGCGCCTTCACCATTGACGGTTTTGGCGGCCCCTTCATCTCCGGGATCGAGGGTGACCACCACGGCGTGCTCGGCCTCAGCCTGCCGCTGTTGCGCCTCATTCTCGGGCGCTTGGGGGTCTCGTGGACCTCACTGTGGAACCGCTAGTTTTGCTGATAGCCACGAACTTAACGGTATCAGCCGAGCTAGGGGCGCGCACGCTATAGAGGAATCCTACAAACGGCCCAGGCGCCCCTTGAGGTGACGGCCAATCTTTTGCGCGCCACGCGAGCGGGCATGAAAACTGCCTCGATTTAGGTTTACTGTTGGGCAGTGCCCGCAATAAAGAAGGTCCTCATCGCCAACCGTGGCGAGATCGCTGTCCGCATCATCCGCGCTTGCTCCGACTACGGTGTCGCAAGCGTCGCAGTGTACGCAGATCCCGATCGGGACTCCCTGCACGTTAAGCTCGCCGACGAGGCCTTCGCACTCGTGGGAACCCGAGCGCAGGACACGTACCTCGACATCGACAAGCTGCTCGACGTGGCTCGCCGTTCGGGCGCGAACGCCGTGCACCCCGGCTACGGGTTCCTTTCCGAGAACGCACTGTTCGCCCAGGCCGTCATCGACGCCGGGCTCATCTGGATCGGCCCGTCCCCAGCCTCTATCGAGGGCCTCGGCGACAAGGTCAGCGCACGCCACATCGCGCAGCGCGCCGGTGCGCCACTGGTCCCTGGAACCCCGGACCCCGTTGAGTCGCCGGAAGAAGTCCACGCTTTCGCCCGCGAGCACGGGCTCCCCATTGCCATCAAGGCCGCGTTCGGCGGTGGCGGGCGTGGCCTCAAGGTCGCCCGTACCGAGGACGAAATCACGGAACTGTACGAGTCCGCCGTGCGCGAGGCGGTGGCAGCCTTTGGCCGCGGCGAGTGCTTTGTGGAGCGCTACCTCGACAAGCCCCGCCACGTGGAGACCCAGTGCCTCGCGGACGCCCACGGAAACGTCGTTGTGGTGTCCACCCGTGACTGTTCACTCCAGCGCCGCCACCAGAAGCTCGTGGAGGAGGCGCCAGCGCCGTTCCTGAGCCGCGAGCAGAACGCCCGCCTCGTGGAGTCCTCCAAGGCCATCCTTAAGGAGGCCGGCTACCGGGGCGCGGGAACCTGCGAGTTCTTGGTGGGGCAGGACGGCACCATTTCCTTCCTCGAGGTCAACACCCGACTCCAGGTGGAGCACCCTGTCACCGAGGAAATCACCGGGATCGACCTAGTTCTCGAGCAGTTCAAGATCGCTGAGGGCAAGGAACTCGAGTTCACGGATCCAGCGCCACGCGGCCACTCGCTAGAGTTCCGCATCAACGGTGAGGATCCCGCGCTGAACTTCCTTCCCCAGCCCGGCACCATCACCTCACTCAACTTCCCGTCGGGCCCAGGCGTCCGCGTGGACACGGGTGTGGTCGAGGGCGACGCCATCTCCGGCGCGTTCGACTCCATGATTGCCAAGGTCATCGTTACCGGCGCGACCCGCGAGCAGGCGATTTCCCGCGCCCGCCGCGCCCTAGCGGAAATGACCCTCGAGGGCATCCCCTCGGTCCTCCCATTCCACCGCGCGGTACTGAACTCCCCCGCATACGCACCCGAAGACCCGGCACAACCGTTCAGCGTGTACACAAGCTGGATTGAATCCGAGTTCATGGACGTGTGCCGGGCACTCGCACCGGCAGCGCCGGCAGCGGAAGCGGCCACGGAAGAGCCCGCCACGGAGCGCGTGGTCGTAGAGGTCGGCGGCAAGCGCCTCGAGGTTGTCATCCCTGCGGGCCTCAACATCGGCGGCGCACGTGGCGCGCGCCCGAACGCGGCTCGCCGTCCTGCTCGTCGCTCAGCGGCCAAGGCACCCACAGCCTCGGGAGCGTCGTTGTCCTCCCCCATGCAGGGAACGATCGTCAAGATCGCCGTGGAAGAGGGCACCCAGGTCCAGGCCGGCGAACTCATCGTTGTGCTCGAGGCCATGAAAATGGAGCAACCGCTCGTGGCCCACAAGTCCGGAAAGGTCACCTCCCTCACCGCCCAGGTCGGCGCGAGTGTCTCCTCCGGAACCGTGATCTGCGAGATCCAAGACTAGAACCACCCACAACCGGGTAGGTCGAAGCGGTCCCAGCCAAGCAGGCTGGGGCCGCTTCTTTATGCCCGAGGTGACCACGATCGTCGTGAATCAGTTGCGAGCACAGCGGAAGTGAGCCAGTTCACCTACTGGCCACCAAATCAAAATCTAGCGCTCACAAGAGTGCTACGAGTCATCAAGTTTGCGTCCACCTAGGACACATACCGTCCATGGTGTGACTACGGAAACACACTCATTCGGATCGGCCCTTGTGGTAATTCCCGCCCGCGGAGGGTCCAAGGGGATCCCCCTCAAAAACCTCCAAGCGGTTGGTGAGGACTCACTCCTCGCACGTGCTGTGAAGGCAAGTCTCGCCGCACCGCACGTTTCCGCAGTACTTGTCTCGACCGACTCCGAACTCATCGCCCGGGAGGCTGCACGATACGGCGCGGTTGTCGTGCGCAGGCCCGGGGAGATCGCGGGCGACTCTGCGAGCTCCGAGTCGGCGGTGCTCCACACACTCGATGCCTACGAGGCCGGTGGCCACCTGCTCCCAGACGTCACCGTACTCGTGCAGTGCACGTCGCCCTTCATCAACCCCGGCGCGCTCAACGCCGCGATCACGCGGGTACTGGCTGGCAGCGAAGACGTGGTGTTCAGCGCGACCGAGGATCACTCGTTCTCGTGGACGGTGGACACCGCGGGCGCCCACGCAGTAGGGCACGACCCAAGTCACCGCCTCCGACGCCAAGACCTACCACCCTCGTACCGGGAAACGGGTGCGTTCTACGCGATGAACACTGCCGGTTTGCGGGCCGCGCGCAACAGGTTCTTTGGCCGGATAGGCATCGAGGCGGTCCCGCGCATCGACTCGATCGAGATCGACTCACCCGAAGACCTAGCCATTTGCCGGGCGATTGAGCACGCGCAGGCAGTGCCGCTCGAGGAGTCGGGGACGGGCGGCGCGGAGGGCACTGGTCAAGTGGACTTCGACGTCGACGCTCTCATCACGGACTTCGACGGTGTCCACACGAACGACACAGCAATCCTGTCCGCTGACGGCTCTGAGCAAGTCCAGGTTTCCCGCTCAGACGGGATGGGAGTGGCCCGCCTACGCAACCGTTCCGTCCCCTTCCTGATCCTGTCCACCGAACGCAACCCGATCGTCTCGGCCCGCGCCAAGAAACTCGGCGTGGATGTCCTTCAGGGCATTGACGACAAGGCGTCCGCACTGACCGCTTGGCTCTCTGCCAACAGGCTCGACCCACAGCGTGTGGCCTACGTGGGGAACGACGTCAACGACCTTCCCGCAATGGCCCTCGTGGGCTGGCCGGTGGCCGTTGCCGACGCGCGCCCCGAAGTGAAGTCCGCCGCCCGGCACGTGCTGTCCCGCAAGGGCGGGCAGGGCGCGGTCCGGGAGATCTGCGACATCATCACCGCTCGCACCTCACCACTTCCCACCCCATCCACACAACAACCTATTCCGCACGCCTAAGAAACCCGCACTCAAGGAGAAACGTCATGTCCACACATTCACTCGCCGCCCCAGTAATCACCCCGGTTCCGATCGCGGAGCAGCAGGTGGGCGAGGGGCAGCCCGTCTACGTGATCGGCGAGATCGGCATCAACCACAATGGCTCGGTCGAGGTGGCCAAGCAGCTCATCGACGTTGCTGTCGAGGCCGGCGCGAACGCGGTGAAGTTTCAGAAGCGCACCCCTGCGATCTCTACCCCGCTCAAGCAGCGCGATCAGATTCGCTCGACCCCGTGGGGCGAGATGACCTACCTGGAGTACCGGTACCGCGTTGAGTTCGATGAGGTCCAGTACAAGGAAATCGGCGACTATGCTGCCGAGCGCGGCCTGCACTGGTTTGCCTCGCCGTGGGACGTCCCGTCGGTTGAGTTTCTGGAGCACCAGGGCGTGCCCACCCACAAGGTCGCGTCAGCGTCCGTAACGGACATCGAGCTCCTGACTGCCCTTGCGCAGACCGGGAAGCCCATCATCCTGTCCACGGGCATGTCCACGATCGAACAGATCGACAAGGCCGTGGAAACCCTCGGCACCGACAAGCTCATCATGATGCACGCAACGTCGACCTACCCGCTTCCTCCCCAGGAGGCCAACCTGCGCACGATCGAGACCCTGCGTGAGCGCTACCAGGTGCCTGTTGGCTACTCGGGTCACGAGCGCGGTCTGCAGATCTCGCTCGCCGCTGTCGCGCTCGGCGCCGTGACCGTGGAACGCCACATCACGATGGACCGCTCGATGTGGGGCTCGGACCAGGCTGCATCCCTTGAACCCACGGGCTTCAAGAACCTCGTGCGCGACATCCGCATCATCGAAGAGGCCATGGGCGACGGCGTGAAGAAGGTCTTCCCTGGCGAGCTTGCTCCACTCTCGCGCCTGCGCCGCGTCGACGCCTGATCGCTGCCACTTCCTCAGCGCCAACCTTGGGCCGGGGCCACTAGCGCCCCGGCCCATCGCCACAGACACAGAAAGCCGGATCGTGCCGCAGCCACTCGTTTCCGTTGTCATTCCCGCCAAAGACATGGAGGACTACCTCGGCGATGCCCTGTCGTGCCTGCTCATTCAGGGCATTGATCCGGGCCGACTAGAGGTCATCGTGGTCAACGACGGTTCAACGGACCACACCGCGCGGGTGGCGAGTTCGTTCGCTGATCGCCTCCCGCTGCTCACCGTTCTGGAGAACGCTACCTCTCAAGGCGTCTCACGGGCCCGCAACCGCGGCATCGAGGCCGCCACGGGAGGCGCACTGTGTTTTTTGGATCCCGACGACTGGTACGGTCCCCGGTATTTACGCACGTGTCTGGATGCGTTGAACGGGCTGGACCTGGACTTTGTCCGCACTGATCACACGCGGCAGACCGGGCGCTCGCGCGAGATTCGTCCGGCTCCGGAGTTTCGTCGCGCTCGCGTGCTGCACCCCCTCGACTCCGTGGCAGAGCCTGACCGCTCTACTATGCTCGACTACCCGTTCCCCTGCACCGGCCTGTTCTCCGCCCGCCTGCGCGAGCGTGGTGAACTCCATTTTTCCGCCGAGTGCGCGACCGCCGAGGACCGCGAGCTCATGTGGCGCTTGCACCTCACCTGCGAGCGCTACGGAGTCATCAGCGAGCCCGGATTCTTCTACCGCCGCGGCGTTCCCGGTTCGCTGACCGCGGCGGTGACCCGCCGCCAGCTTGGGTTCCTTGACGCGTTCTCCCTCATATTTTCGACGATCTTGGCTACGCCCATTTCACCGGCTGCGGTTGCGCTTGGGGTGACTGAGGACGGGCTGCTTACCAAGGCGTCCCGGCAGTTCTTGGCCATTGCGCACTTCCAACTGGTGAGGTTTGCGGAAGCTGAAAGTCGCGGCGGCGAGCCGGCGCTCATGGACGAACTGGCGCTGCGGACGTGGGACATGGTGGCCAACCGACCGTATGTTGCGCGCGCGTTTGCTGTTCTCGATGAGGAGCGGGCGGACAGCCTGAATACGATGTTCGCGCGCGTTGCGGGTGGTGTTCGCCGTGCCCACGCATGAGATCTACGAGGCGTCTTCGCTCTTCCAGGTGGTGGCCCTGTGCGCGGCGATCGATTCCGGCGTTGTGTCCGCTCCCGGCCGGTTGCGCACCCTCGTGTTGTGCACCAACGCGCCTGCGCCCGAGTTGGCTGCTCCGCTCGAGGAGTCACAGATTGTGGCCGAGGCTTCCTCTCGCTTCACCTCCGTGGTGTCTCTCAACACGCTCCTCTACCCCTTGGCCCCGCGAGACTTCTCTCCGCGTGCGCGCGACATGTCGTGGGTGCGGCCTCTGCTCAGCTCGTATTTGGGTGTCGGTCGCGGTGCCGACGTTGTGCTGTACCTGGAGTCGTTGCAGTCGGACCCCGGTTTGGCGCTCGCGCGCGTTTTCTGGGACAGCAAGATCGTGGTGCACGCGGACGGACTGATGGTTTACGGTCCGTCGCGCACTCGCTTCCCCGCCTCGATCACCCAGCGAGTTTCCGGCATCCTGTACCCGCAGTTTGTCCCGGGGTTGGAACCTCTCCTGCTCCGCGAGGCGTCTCCTCGCCACATTCCGTTGCCGCTGGAAGACCTGAAAGCAACTGTTGCGGGCTTCGTGACCGAGGTCACGGAGGCACCGGTTCCCGGTGAGCCGTATGCGCTCGTGCTAGGCCAGTACCTCTCGGCGCTGGGCGTGCTGGAGCCTGCGGAAGAGTTCGAGCTATCGGCCCGGATGATCGCCTACGCCCACGAGCGCACAGAGCTCCTCGTGGTGTTCAAGCCGCATCCCAGCGCCCCGGAACCCGTGCTATGGCGACTTCGAGAGTTTGCCGAGTCGCGTGGCATTCGCCTGCATGTAGCCCGAGGCGGCGCCATTGCGGAGTTTCTGTTCCATGCCTATCCCCCAGACCTCGTGGTGTCATCGTTCTCCACGGCGCTGCCCACAGCCCAGTTTGGGTACGGGATCCCTGTGGCGGCTCTAGGGACCGATTTACTGCTGGAGCGCCTCACACCATACGAGAACTCCAACCGGGTGCCCGTGACCATCGCTGACGCGCTCATGGGAGTCGACGGAGCCGCGCAATCGTACCGCGAGCGCCACGGCCTGGGGCCTGGGACATCCGAGCTCTCCGCGCTCATCAACGCAGTCGCGTATGCGTGCCAGCCTGACCTCAACCCCGATCTGGCGGAGGGCGCCCGTTCCTTCGCGTCCTGGCATATGGAAGGGCTCCCGCACACCGCTCACAAAGAGCCTCAACCCGCCTGGCGGCGCTATATCAAGCTCAAGCGGGCACGTGCCGCGGGCATCGTGGCGCAGGCGCCGTCTCCCTCAACGGCTAGGGACCTTCGCGGCTCGCGGTGGGCTATCGGCGCCTTTCGCCAGCTCAAGCGGCTTTCCCCGGCGCGGCGCTCGCCCGATCTCCTGCGCGGCCCCTCAACCAATAACCGGAGGAAGCAGAAGTGAGCCACTGGCGTTCCGTTGCATATGCGGAGTCCCCACTCCAGCTCCTCAACGTGGTCGAAGCCCACGCCTACGGAATCCTGGGACCCAACTGCGAGCTAGTCGTCCGCGACCCGAACGGCTCGATCGCGCCCACCCTCTCGGCGCTCAAGGAAATTGGCCTGCCCATCGGCATCAAGGTGTTCGGGTCCAAGGACACGCCCCAAACGGCCAAGCACACCACGCCCAAGGGCGACTACGTGCACGTACTGGGAGATCCCTTTTCGGGACAGCAGCAGTCGGGCTTACTGCGACGAAATCGGGTCACCGATGTCGTGATCGTAGACGACGGCCTCAACACCTTTGCCGCAGTTGAGGCGCTCGCGGCCAACCGTGCGATGGTGCGGCCCGGGCAGGTGGTCTCCCCTGCACGCAGAACCCTCGGACTGGCCATGACCCACCAGCTCCGCAGGGCCGCGTTCTCAGGAAGGCTCACCGTTTTCACAGCAATGCCGCCAACGGAGGCTTTCCATCAGGAGCTCGCGGTGCTCGATGCGCACGTGGTGTTTCACCAGTATCCGTGGCTCAGCTCCACGCCCACCGCCATGCCTGCTGGCAATGACACGGTCGTGGTGGGTTCAGGATTCGTTGCAGATGGCCACATCCACCAGGACCCCTACGTCGAGTGGGTGCGAGAACTGGCGCGGAACGGGCCGGTGCTCTACTACCCGCACCGGAGAACCACCACTCCACTGCGTCGGCACATTGCTGCGCTCGACGGCGTGAGCGTTGCGTATGCTTCCGCATCAGTCGAGGTGTCCCTGCGGGGCCTCAACCCGCCCGCGTCCGTGCACATGCTGCCCACCACCGCGCTCATAACGCTCACACCGATGCTGAGCACTCGGGGCGTCCCGGTTGTGGGACATCAGGTCCCCTCCCACTGGTGGACCGACCAGACCTCCCCCGGTGTCCGGGACTTCCTGACCCGGCCTCTTTCACTGTTCGAGAGCCAACCCTGATGCACACCCAACCTAGAAGCCCCATCACGATACTTGCCATCGCGGACTCCGACTCGTACCTGAAGTGGGCTGCCACGACCCTCGATACGCTGGGCCCGGACTGTGCACCCCGCGTTGTCCTCGTCCGTTCACCCATATTTCCGTCCCCTGCACAGTGCGAGGCCGCCACATCGGGCACACGGTTTGCCACGGCGCTGCCGCGCGTGGTGTCGATGCCTCGACTTCGCCGGATGCTGCGGGAACACACTCCCGACGTAATCCTTCTTGCGGGGACTGGGCCAGTTATGGAGGTGGTCGCCGAGATCGCGGTAAGGCTTCCTTCGCCTCCCGCGCTCATCTCCGGGATTCCCGGCATGGCGCTGCCAGCGAGGGCAAAGGGCATCGAGTTCCGATCGCGTGTCCACTCCATGGTTGTGCACTCCGAGCGCGAACGCACAGAATACGCAGCTCTCATGGACGCGCTGGGAGTCAGACAGGACCTCGTCCTCAACCCGCTTCCCTTCCTCCCACCGCGGGCTCAGCACTCCGCAGAGGCCACCACAACCCTCGTGTTCACTCCGCAGGCCCTCGTGCCACGGTCTGCGCACCAGCGCGAGCGAATTCTGCGCGCGCTCCACAGCGCCGCACTTACCCACACCGACCTCACCGTTGTGGTCAAGGTGAGGGCGCTTGCGGGCGAGCAGCAAACCCACAACGAGCAGTTCCCGTACGACTCCCTGTGGGATGACCTGTGCGAGCGCGACAAGGGGCTGCGCAGGGAAGCGCTGACCTTCGCGGCTGGCCCCTTGAGCAACTACCTGAGTCCAGGCTCCGCCCACGTCACGGTCTCATCCACGGCGGCGCTCGAGTCGCTTGCTGCAGGCTTACCCACGATGATCCTGTCCGACTTTGGCGTGAACGAGCGCCTCCTCAACGCCGTTTACTCGGGAAGCGGGTGCGTTGGCACGCTCGAAGACGTGGTTGAGCTGCGGTTCGGGCAGCCGGACCGCGACTGGCTGACCGCGAACTATTTTCACACGAGCCCGCCCGAGCTTCCCGCTCACCTGGTGGAGCTTGCGGGGCGTGCCCGATCCGGAACACTTCCCACCCACCCTCCACTCAATGTGGGTCGAAGGAGACGCCGGCTCGCCCGCAACTGGCTGCGATCCACCGTCCCGCCCGCACTCGCACGAGCCTCTCAGCGCGTCTCTCGCGCACTCCGGCGGGCCCTCTAGCCAACTTGCGCGAGCACCGCTAGATACTTGCCGCACGCACAAGAATGGGGCCGGACCATGCGTCCGGCCCCACATCTTTGTCCGCTTTCTAACTGGTTGCCTTGCCAAAGAGGAATCCCGCTCCCCAGCACAGGTGCATGGTGGCGAGGACCGGCGGAACGCGGAGGCGTGCTCGTGGAGGCAGCTCGCGGGCTGCCCAGAGTCCTCCTACCAGCGCAAATAGTGCATATCCGAGAGGTGCGGCGAAGGCGGTCATGAGCGCCGATGGTCCAACGCTCGCGCCAACCAGACCGAGCAGTGTGCCCACAGTGATCGTAAGCACCGCAAGCGGCGGGGCGAGGTAGCGGAGTGAGGCCGTGGATCGATTGTTCTTCATGACTTCACGGCGCCACTGCCCCGTGTGGAAGAACTGCTTGGCCAGAGCCTTGAAACTAGAGCGCGGTCGGTAGTCCACGGCAACGTCGGGGCGAAACCATACGATTCCCCCGGACTTCCTGATTCGGAAGTTGAGTTCCCAGTCCTCGGCTCGCTCGTAGTACTCGTCATAGTTGCCCACCCGGTCCAGAGCTTCCTTGCGGAAGGTACCAAGGTAGGCGGTCTCCTCAGGGCCTTCGATCCCGCCCGTGTGGAAGGAGGCAGGCCCGATACCGATCCGATGCGACATGGCAAAGGCGATGGCCTGCTCGAGCGGCGAGGTTCCCACGGGATGCATGACTCCTCCCACGTTGTCTGCACCCGTGCGCACGAGGGTCTCAACCATCGCGCTCACATACCCCTGGGGAAGCCGGGTGTGACCGTCAAACCGAACAACTGCGAGCGCATCAGAGGGAACGTGGGAGAGTGCAATGTTGAGACCATTGGGGATGAGACCGGAGGGGCTCTCCACCACGGTGAGGCGCCGATCACGTAGCGCATACTCCTGAGCGATCCCGTACGTGTTGTCCCTCGAGGGACCAACTGACAGGACCACGCTCAGTTCGCCGCCGTACACCTGGCACAGTACCGACTCAAGCGCGCCTTCGAGGTAGCGCTCCTCGTTGCGCACGGTTGCGACCACGCACACCTTTGGCAAGGTCGTCTCGGCGCGTTGATCGACTGGTTCTTCTCCAACCTGGGCTGACATAACTCGAACGATAGGCGCCCGGAATGGACGCGGCTTGGCGCCCAATCCAACGCTCGATGAAGATACCCCTACAACCACTAGCCAACGTGAACGCGCCCCAAACTCGCGATGACCACTTGTTCTGCCAGTTGCCACGCCGCCCGCGTGCAGGACAGTGCTGGGTTGCTTAGATAGGTTTAACCCATGTCCTCCTTGCTGCCTCCCGAGCACGACCGCGAGCACCACCGCCAGCTCCAGAACAGCCTTCCACGCGGTTTTGTCCGGAAGTCAGGCGATGGCTGGGTCAATTGCGGTTGTGGAAACCGGCACTGGGGCCTCTTCGGAGCCGCGGGCCTGTTCCTTGCCAAGCGCGGAGCGGATGGCAGGTGGAGCCACGTCGTGTTGCAGCACCGCGCCCTGTGGAGTCATCAGGGCGGAACATGGGGCGTTCCGGGCGGGGCGCTCATGGAGGGGGAAACTCCGGTCGAGGCCGCGCTGCGCGAGGCACACGAGGAGGCGGGCGTTTCCTCGACGAGTGTCATCCCTCTCGCAAGCCACGAGTTCACCCATCCCGATTGGTCGTACACCACGATCGTCGCAGAGTCCGCCGGCCCATTTCACACCATCGGTGCTACGGATTCCGAGTCTCTCGAGATCGAATGGATAAAGCTGCCCCTTTTGCGGCTGGCCGCAGCCTCCGATAACCAGCAGATCACCCGAAACGGTGAGGTGGTCGAGTTCCTTCCCGCGTTTCACAGCTCTCTCCCCCGGTTGTTACAACTCTTGGACGAGCAAGAGTAAAAACACAGTGTCCGTTTTTACCGTCTAACCACCGGCTACGCCCACTGTTCACGGTAAGTTTGCTTCATGCCTCATAGAACGAACCGCACCAGTGCCGCGCTGCTCGTCGCGCTCACCGCCTCGGTAGCCCTCACCGCCGAACTCGTGCGGTTCTCTGGCCCTCAGTTCGATTACGTGCTGAACAACGCCGGAGTCATCTCAGCAGCGCTCGCAGCGCTGGGCACGTATCTAGCGCCCGCGCTCCTCACCTTTGCGCTCAGCGCGCGCCGGGCACCAAGTGGCCCCATGGTCCTCGTGGCCATCGCAGCACTCGGTATTGCGCGTTCGGGCCTCCAGTTCCTGGACGGAACCGTCCGGCTCGGCGTTGGGCTTGCTACGGTTGCGCTCGCGATCTCCACTACCACGATCGTTGCAGCTGCCCTGTCCCGGCATGGAGGAATGCTCGTTGCACGCGGTGTATTCGGCGGCCTCCTCGTCTCCGCTGCGATCAACCTGCTGTTGGGGACGCTCGACGCCATGTGGCACGAGCACCTTCTGGCCTTTGTGCCAACTGCACTCGTGCTCGCCACCGCTCTCGTGTCGGCCTGGCTGGCCCGGGACGTTACTCCCGCACCGCGCTCTAAGGGCTTGTGGGCAATCGGACCGGTTCTCACTCTCGGCACCGTGGTGTTTGCGAACCCCGCGTTCATCTCCTCGCAGACTGGCCTGGCGCTGTGGGTTTCGGGTCTGATCATGGCCGTCAGTGCCATGTTGTGCACCTTCGTTCTTGCCCGCAATCAGCAGCCCGTCCGGCTTCTCGCCTTCACGCTCGTTGCGAGCACCGCCCTGGTCTACTTCCTAGCAAGCTGGCCAGAGCCCAACAGCGTTCTGGGTTCGTTCGCCATTGCGGTGGGAATAGCGATTCTCGCGATTTCGAGCTTCGGCTTGCTCATCACTGCCACGGAACGCTCCAGCCAGTCGGCATCAAGTGTCTCGCTCGCGGGCGTATCTGCCGGCATCGGCCTCCTCGTGATCCTGCCGATCCTCCTGTTCCAGCTCGACTACGACATTCCGCTGGGCTTCCCCAACGAGTTCATCATGGTCGGCCTGTCCGTTGTTCTTGCGGCAGGAGCACTCGTGATCGCCCGCGCCGAGAAGCGCGCTGGCAGGCTGCCCTCAGCGCCTCCTGCGGAACTTGCGTCCCGCCCCATGATCTTCGCGTCAGCGGGTGTGGCCATCGCTTCGATCGCAGCCCTCGGTATCGGCAGCTTTGCGGTGTCGTCCATGTACTCGATGCCCGGGTATGAGGGTTCGTCCTCCAACGTCACGCTCATGAACTGGAACCTGCACTACGGTCTCGCGCTGGATGGCTCCGTGTCGCTCGAGCAGATGGCCCGCGAGATCGATGAGGTGAACCCGGACGTCCTCGCGCTTCAGGAGGTCTCGCGCGGCTGGATCATGGCCGGCGGCTCGGACATGCTCACCTACCTCGCAAACAAACTCAACATGGAGTTCGCGTTTGTTGGGGCTGCCGACAACCAGTTCGGCAATGCAATCCTGTGGAAGAAGTCGCTGCGCCAGACTGCGATGGAGCGCACGGCCCTCACCTACGGTGACGGACCGCAGTGGCGCTCCGCGATCGCAGGCACCTTCAACGTGCGCGGTCAGGACGTGAACCTCGTGTCCGTTCACCTGCAGCACAGGGACGACAACACGCCAACCCGCTTGGCCCAGTTGGAAGACCTGTTCGAGAACCTGCACATCGGCGGCACCACGATCATTGCCGGAGACTTCAACTCCCAGCCTGGCTGGCGCGAGATCAAGGAACTCGAAAAGCTCGAGTTCACCTCGGCAATCGATTCGGCGGGCGACCCCGCAGCGTTGACGTTCCCCGCGAACCAGCCAGACGTTCGCATCGACTGGGTGTTCGGCCGCTCCGTCGAGTTCTCGGACGTCAAGGTCCTAGACTCCACAGCTCCCGACCACCTGCCCATCGTCGCGGTCGTCTCCACCAACTGACTCACCGCTTCGGGCCTGCGTGGGCACAATCGTCGTTAATTTTTGATTCACGACGATCCCCGCACCACCCGGTGCGCCGCACCGACCGCTGGGGTACTCACTGCTCGTTCCCTTGCGGGAACGCACTAAGGGCGGGGTGCCACCTCTTTGAGGTGGCACCCCGCCCTTAGTCGTGTGCTCGCTGATGTTTAGGTCGTGGTTGGAAGCGAGGCGATTCCTAGTCCTGGGTGATCTGGTGGCCCATGCGGGCAAC
>NZ_HE978643.1:167618-173167 GCF_000312125.1 Timonella senegalensis JC301 | reverse complement strand
TCCTAGTCCTGGGTGATCTGGTGGCCCATGCGGGCAACCTCCGCGATGGAGCCGGTGAGCGATGGATAGACGGTGAAGGCGTCTGCGACGTCGTCCACCGTCAGGCGGTGCGAGACCGCGAGCGTGATCGGGTAAATAAGTTCGGACGCACGCGGCGCCACGATCACACCACCCACCACCGTGCCCGACTCAGTGCGCGAGAACAGCTTCACAAACCCGGCCCGTGCACCCATCATCTTGGCGCGCGGATTGACCCGAAGCGGGAGCTTGGTGATGGTGTATCGCATGTCGAGCTTTTCCAATTGCTCCTGGGTATAGCCGACTGTCGCAATTTCCGGGGCAGTGAAGATGTTGGCAGCAACGGAACGCAGCTTGATCGGGCGGACCGTGTCGCCGAGCGCGTGCGCCACAGCGATACGCCCCTGCATTGCGGCCACGGAGGCGAGCGGGAAAACTCCCGTGCAGTCCCCTGCCGCGTATACGCCGTTCACGGACGTACGCGAGACCTTGTCGGTGACAACATGCCCGGACGGTGAGGTCTTGATGCCGACCTCTTCGAGACCGATGTCTTGTGTGTTTGGAACGGAACCGACAGCCATGAGGACGTGGCTTCCGGTCACCACGCGGCCGTCCTCAAGCGTGACCTCAACGTGCTTGTCCTCGCCCTCGCCCACAACCGCCGCTGCCTTGGCGCGGGACTTCGACATGACGTGCATGCCTCGGGTGCGGTAGACGTCTTCGATGAGTTCCGCGGCGTCTGCGTCCTCCCTGGGGAGCACTCGGTCACGCGAGGACACGAGGGTGACCTCCGTGCCCAGCGCGTGATACGCGCCGGCGAACTCGGCTCCTGTAACGCCGGAGCCGACAACGATGAGGTGCTTGGGCAGTTCGGACAGGTTGTAGAGCTGGGTCCAGGTCAGGATCCGCTCACCGTCGGGCTGCGCGGTGGGGAGCACACGAGGAGCTGCACCAACGGCAACGATAATGTAGTCGGCGCTGATGACCTCGTCTGGCTGCGGCTTTCCTACCGTGTCAGTGATGCCGGTGACCGCAATCTCTTTGGCCGAGACGAGTCGTCCCTGGCCGTGGATCGTGCGGATGTTACTCGAGACGAGCCGGTGCGCGATGTCTTCAGACTGGGTCAGTGCAAGGGAGCGGATACGGGCGTTGATCGCCTTGAGGTCGGCGCTGATGGTTTGGGTTTCGGTTCCGGACTCATCGTTGATCCGGATACCAAGCTCAGCGGCCGCGCCGCCGAGTGCCATCCACTCTGCCGTGGCGATCAGAGTTTTTGAGGGCACGACATCGGTGAGAACCGTGCTGCCTCCGAATCCGTGGCGTTCGACGATTGTGACGTCGGCGCCAAGCCGCTTGGCAACCAGAGCGGCTTCGTAGCCACCTGGACCTCCACCAAGGATCGCGATGCGGGGTGCGGGAGCCGCCGCAGGCTGTGTGTTGTCATTAGTCACCGGATCAGTATGTCAGGATTCAGTCCGCTAGGACGGACATTCAGATTCCGGATGATTGAGTCCCACAATGAGGGCGATTGTGGCTCTGGTGGGCGATACCTCGTGGACCTGAGACCTTCGCACCTCGCGTTAAGCGTTTGATCGCGTTAATCTCTGTGTATGACGTCGACACCAATAACTCCAGATGACACCCTTTCCAACGTTGAGCCGTTCGAGCTCGCACGCGAGGCAGCCGCTGTCATCGCAGAGAAGACGGGCATCGCCCACCACGACATCGCACTAGTCCTCGGCTCCGGATGGGGCGGCGCTGCCGACATCCTCGGTGAGACCGTTGCGGAAATCCCAAGCCACGAGATCCCGGGATTCTCCAAGCCAGCCGTCCACGGACACGTGGGCACCCTGCGTTCCATCCGCATCCCGGAGACCGGCAAGACCGCGCTCGTGCTCGGCTCACGCACGCACCTCTACGAGGGCAAGGGCGTGCGCACTGTTGTGCACGGCATGCGCACCGCTGCGGCGGCCGGTTGCACCCAGGTCATCCTGACCAACGGCTGTGGCGGCCTCAACCTCGACTGGGCGCCAGGCACCCCGGTCCTGATCCGCGACCACATCAACCTGACCGCGAACTCCCCCATCGAGGGCGCCAACTTTGTGGACCTCACCGACCTGTACACGCAGCGCCTGCGCGACCTGGCGCACTCGGTCGATGCGAGCCTCTCAGAGGGCGTCTACGCCCAGTTCCGCGGCCCACACTACGAGACCCCTGCAGAAGTCAAGATGGCCGGAGTGATCGGCGCCGACCTCGTGGGTATGTCCACCACGCTTGAGGCAATAGCCGCCCGCCAGGCTGGCATGGAGATCCTTGGCATCTCGCTCGTGACCAACCTTGCCGCGGGCATCAGCCCAGTGCCTCTCTCCCACCAAGAAGTTATCGAGGCAGGCCAGGCAGCCGGACCACGCATCAGCGCGCTCCTGGCCGAGATCGCAAAGAGGATGTGACCCCATGGCAATCGAACTGAACGAAGAAGAGCAGATACTGCTCGAGGATGCTCGCCGCTGGATTGCAGACGACCCAGAGAAGGTGACTCGCGAGGAACTCACTCGCCTGATCAAGGTGATCGAGAACCCTGAGAACACCTCGGAGTCCAAGGGACGTAGCTCCGCAGCACTCGGCGATCTCAAGGACCGCTTCAGCGGCACCCTGCAGTTCGGCACCGCTGGACTGCGTGGCGCAATCGAGGCCGGACCGAACCGCATGAACCGTTCCGTGGTCATCAAGGCCGCGGCAGGAATCGGAGCATTCCTGAACGAGGCTCTCCCCGGCCAGACCCCAAAGGTGGTCATCGGATACGACGCACGCCACTTCTCTCGCGCGTTCGCACTCGACTCCGCAGCGGTCCTGACCGCCGCTGGAGCTGACGTGTTCGTTCTGCCTGGAGCGCTACCCACCCCGGTCCTCGCGTTCGCGCTTAAGCACCTCGACGCCGATGCAGGCATCATGGTCACCGCATCGCACAACCCTCCCAAGGACAACGGCTACAAGGTCTACCTCGGTGGACGCGTCGTTGAGGGTGACGGCAAAGGCGCCCAGATCGTCCCGCCATACGACGGCCAGATCGCCCGCCACATCGCTGCAGTCCACTCCGTCCGTGAGACGCCACGTGCTCACGACGGCTGGACGATTCTTGGGCATGACGTGCTCGAGACCTACGTCAACGACGTTATCGCGCTCTCCGAGCCCGGCCCACGTGACCTCTCCATCGTGCTCACTCCACTCCACGGAGTTGGTGGCGCAGTGGTGGATAAGGTCCTCGCACACGCCGGATTCTCCGAGCTCATGTCCGTTGAGGAACAGTACGAGCCAGACCCTGACTTCCCAACCGTCTCCTTCCCCAACCCGGAGGAGCCTGGGGCCATCGACCTCGCGCTGGAGTACGCGGTTCGCGGCAATGCGGACCTCGTCATCGCGAACGACCCAGACGCCGACCGCTGCGCAGTGGCCGTCAAGGACCCACGCATTGCGGCCGCGAACACCGAGGCTCCAGCCAAGTCACCTGCGCGCGCCGGCTGGCGCATGCTCCATGGCGACGAAGTCGGCGCACTCCTTGGCGAGTACGTGGCTGAACGTGCGGACGAGGGTGCCTTGGCTAACTCGATCGTGTCCTCGCGTCTGCTCTCCCGCATCGCTGAAGCCCACGGCTTGGGCTACGCCTCGACCCTGACCGGGTTCAAGTGGATCAGCCGTGCACCAAACCTCGTGTTCGGCTACGAGGAGGCACTGGGGTACTGCGTGGCACCTGAACTCGTCCGTGACAAGGACGGCATCTCCGCCGCCCTGATCGTGGCCCAGCTTGCCGCACAGCTCAAGGCGGATGGCCGCAGCATTATCGACTATCTGGATGACCTGGCGCGCCAGCACGGGCTGCACCTGACCGACCAGCTCTCTGCTCGGTTCTCGGACCTGTCGCAGATCCCAGCGACCATGGCCCGCCTACGGGGCGCCCCTCCTGCCACCCTCGCGGGCTCCGCGGTGACCCAGGTAGTGGACCTCTCGGACGGCGTGGACGGCCTGCCTCCAACGGACGGACTACGCCTGCTCACCGAGGACGGCACGCGAGTCATCGTGCGTCCATCGGGCACCGAACCCAAGGTCAAGTGCTACATGGAGGTCCTCGCAGACGTTGAGCCAGACGCCTCGTTCGACGCTCTGACCGAGGTTCGCGTGAGCGCCCGCGAGCGCATGCAGCAGGTGCGCGCAGACATGGCTGGCGCACTCGGCATCTAGTTCTTACGAACGACCACCAGTCGAACTCCAGTTCACGCACAGAACGGGGATGGAATCGGGACATCGGATTCCATCCCCGTTCTCTGTTTGTGGGATCTCGCGCCTGGCTCCCAGTTGGCGCGGGACGTCACTAGGCGGAGATTGCCTGAATCTCGCCCTCGTCGTGGGCGACCTGCGCCTTCCACTCCATCTTGGAATCGCGCCACTGTTCGTCTGTGTTGCCCTCGCGCCAGTAACCGGACGCGCTCAGTGCGCCGAGCGGAAGCCCGTGAACCGCGCGCAGGTGGCGCCTGATCTCTCGGACCATTCCCGCCTCTCCGTGCAGGAACACGTGGGGCACGCCCTCTCGCGCGCACGAACGGTCAACCAGCTCGATGACCTTATTGCTCGAGTCGACCACCCGGACGTTGACACTCCCTGGTACGGAATCAGCCAGAGCGGCCCCATCCTCGCCCAGAAGATCGTGTTCAGAGTGACCGATGAGCACGACGTCCACATCGGACCCAGCGTCCAACTTTTCCAACGCAACGGCGATTGCGGGCAGGGCTGAATCGTCGCCAATCAGGAGGTGACGAGGCGCCGCAGGCGCCGGCAGGTACCCGCCCCCGATGCCGCGGAACTCAATGGTGTCTCCGGGCTTGGCCGCCAGTGCCCACGGCGCCGCCACGCCACCGCGGCCGTGCAGGGCGAAGTCGATCTCGATCCGACCTGCCTCGCGGTCGTAGGAGCGCACGGTGTAGGAACGCATAATGGGGTGCTCACCACCATCGGGGTCAGCGAACACAAGCTTGACGTAGGTATCCGCGCAGACGATCTGGTCGATCCCAACAAGGTCTGACCCGACAAAGGCAATGCGGAGCATCGTAGTGGACAGCCTCGTCGAGGCCTCAACAACTGCAGTCAGTTGTGCTCGATGCCTTATGGTGTCGGTTGAGTAGTCGAGGGACATAGGACTCGCTTTCACGGGTGCGATGCGGCTGCGGGGCACAACCCCGAGCGAATTACGAAACAGGCTTGTTTCGTAATGCCGATGTTTTCACGGACCGTCACCAAAAATCAACCTGGGCATGGGTCTCGGCGGCGCCCAGACACAAGGTGCCCAGATATGAGGCGCCCCGACACAAGATGAGCGGCCGCGACGCACCAAGGCGTCACGGCCGCTCCACAAGCTAGGTCCTACTGAGGTCAGCTCGGATCAGTAGCCCGAGGTGTCCCCTGCAGCCTCAGCGTCCGCGCCGGACTCGATTCCCTCGAGTACTGCGGCGGTTCCGGATAGGCCCAGACGAGTCGCGCCA
>NZ_HE978643.1:81199-167103 GCF_000312125.1 Timonella senegalensis JC301 | reverse complement strand
ACGGGTCGCGCCAGCTGCGATCATTTCGAGTGCGGTCGCACCGGTGCGCACGGCGCCGGAAGCCTTGACACCCAGGCGTGGGGCTACTGTGGACGACATGAGCGCCACAGCGTGCGCCGACGCGCCTCCCGCTGGGTGGAAGCCGGTGGAGGTCTTCACAAAGTCCGCTCCGGCGCGTTCGGAGGCCTCGCATGCGCGCACAATCTCGTCGTCGGTCAGGGCTGCCGACTCGATGATGACCTTGACCAGAACCGGCGCTGGGGCCGCGTCACGAACAGCCTTGATGTCCGACTCGACGAGCTCCCAGTTGCCATCCTTCACGGCGCCCAGGTTGATGACCATGTCGATCTCGTCCGCGCCGTCGGCCACAGCAGCTGCGGTCTCGGCGGCCTTGACTGCGGACTTGTGAGCACCCGATGGGAAGCCCACAACGGTCGCTACCTTGAGGTCCGACCCCTCAGGAAGAGCAACGGGAAGGTGGGAAGGGGAAACGCAGATCGAGAACGTGCCTAGCTCGATTGCCTCGGCTACGTGTGCCTGGATCATCTCGGTGGTTGTCTCAGGCTTGAGCAGCGTGTGGTCAACCATCTTGGCGACCTGTGCAGTGGTGAGTGCTTCCGACGTCATGTCTAACTCCAATACTTGTGGTGTGCAGTTCATTAAGTGAATGGGTGGCGGTCTGCCCGAGTGGTCTAGCGCACCTCGCCGGTGATCTCTTCGTACCTCTCCACCACATACTCGCCGAGCTCGTGGCGCTCGTCGTGGTGAATGAAGGCGCTCCACGCGGCGGTGAGCGTCACGTCAAGCAGGTCGTCGATAGTCCAGCCTGCCTCGTCGACCAGGCGAGTCATCTCGTTAGTCATGGAGGTCGCGGACATGAGTCGGTTGTCGGTGTTGACCGTGACGGCAAAGTCCAACTCACGCAGTCCCGTGATCGGGTGGGTGGCCACGGACTCGGCGGCACCGGTCTGCAGGTTGGAGCAGGGGCACATCTCGAGCGCGAGCTGTGCGTCGCGCACCCAGTTGGCTACCCGTCCGAGCACTGGCTCATCCCCACCAAACCCAGCAATATCGTCGATAATCCGGACGCCGTGGCCCAAGCGCAGCGCGCGGCCAATGTGCACCGCCTGCGCAATCGAATCAATTCCGGCGGCCTCGCCGGCGTGGATTGTGGCTGGGAAACCGGCCTCGTTCAGCTTGGCAAACACGTGCGGGAAACGGTCCGGAAGGAAGCCTGCCTCGGCCCCTGCGATGTCGAACCCGCACACCCCGGCGTCACGGTTGGCGAGTGCCAGGTCCGCGATCTCCTCCCAGCGGTCCGCATGGCGCATGGCCGTCAGCAGCTGGTTAACCTGGATGCGCTGGCCCTTGAGCTTGGCGGCTTCGACGCCCTGCGCGATGCCCTCAGCCACCGCGTCCACGGTGTCTTGCAGGCTCAGGCCGCCGCTCAGGTGCTGCTCGGGGGCCCAGCGGGACTCGGCGTACACAACGCCGTCCGCGGCGAGGTCTTCAACGGCCTCGCGGGCGACCCGAACGAGGCCCTCGCGGGTCTGCATGACCGCGATCGTGTGATCGAACGTCTCGAGGTAGCGTACGAGCGAACCCGAGTCCGCAGCCGCCTCGAACCACGCGCCAAGGGCCTCCGCGGTGGTTGCGGGAAGCTCGTGCCCGATCTGCGCGGCAAGCTCGATGATGGTCTCCGGGCGGAGCCCGCCGTCTAGGTGGTCGTGCAGAACTACCTTGGGAAGTTGTGCAATGAGCTCGGGGGTCGTCATGAGTTCTCCTGGATTGTTGAGGCGTCCTTGACGCGAGCCGGGGTGGGCACCACTGCCCACGTGAGGTGGTTCCAGCCACCCAGCGCGCTCGGGTCGACGCCCTTGTTGATGAGTTCGTCGAGGGTGACCAGCGTGTTTCGGCCGGTTGCCGGGTCGTAGATGAAGAGCGGCTTGCGCTCCTCGATCCCCTTGGCACGGTCGACCGTGGCCTTGAGTTTCGCTGAGAGCTCCTCGAGCCTCGCGTCGATGTGCTCGATGCCAGTTCGTTCGGATTCGTCCAGAATCGGTTCGGGCACCGTGGGTGGTAGGGGTGGGCAGTGCAGCACGACGACGTGGCGCGGCACGGCGGTCCCCCAGCCGCGGCTCGTGTCACCGCCGGTATACAGCAGTACCGGGAAGCCGCGCTCCGCCGCGTCGGCGGCATGTGTGAGAACTCTGGTTGCCTGCGGCAACGAGGTATCCACAACCATGCGGTGCGTGTACTTGTGCCCAGCAAAGGTCATCACGCGGGCAGCGCCCCAGGGCGCCGTCCCCCACTGGGTGGGCCAGCCAAAGAGCCAGCGCCGCTTGTTGGTGCGCGCCTTGATCTGGTACTGCAGTTCGCCGAATCGGCGGGCGGTTGCCGCCCGCTCCTCCTCGCTCACGCTGAATAGATCATCGGAGTCCTGATTTTCGACGATCGAGTCGCCTTGCGCTTGTGCCTCACCCACCGCTTCGGCTTGGTGTGGTTCGGGTGTAGCTTGGGCGACCTTTGGGGCGGGTTGGGTTGCTACGGGATCAAGCGGGTCAGCAGGCTTCTCCCGTGGCGCGGGGCTCGGGGTGCGCTGCGTGCGTGCAGCGGGGAATCGCGACTCCGCTCCAGCAGTACCGTCACTCGCCATTGCGAGCCCGATTGCTGCGGACCCACACGTGGTTCCGTCCACCTGGACCGCGGGGCAGACACCGCCTACGAGGACAGCGCCCTCCTCGACTCCGAGCGCCCAGTCTCCCTGGTCGGCGGTCGGCAACTCGCGGGGCAACACAGGCATGCGTGTGCGTCCTCCACCTAGGCCATACAGGAACGTGGTCAGTTGGTATCCCGACGATGCCAAAATCTCTCCCAAGTACGTGGACTTATGCCAAGATCAACCCTACCCGCTGCACGTTCGCGTGCAGCGGGTAGGGTTGCTCAGTTCTGCTGGGGTATTCAGCTGATGCGATCGTAGATCAGGCGTGCTGGGGTTGGTGTCGCGTCCGCTTCGATCTCGAACGAGGAGTTCGCGGTAGCAAGCGCACGCTCAAACCGTTCAGGAGTGTCAGTGTGCAGCGTCATGAGTGGCTGACCAGCTGTCACCACGTCACCTGGCTTAGCATGCAGTTCAATGCCCGCGCCCGCCTGTACTGGATCGTCCTTGCGCGCGCGGCCGGCACCAAGGCGCCATGAGGCGACGCCCACGTCGTACGCATCCAACTTAGTGAGGACACCTGAGGTTGGAGCGAGAATCTGCTGCTGCTCCTTGCCTACTGGCAGTGGGGCGTCGTTGTCGCCGTCCTGAGCAGCAATCATCGCACGCCACTTGTCCATTGCACGCCCGTCCTTGAGCGCAGCGCGAACCTCGTCCTCGGAGATGTCCTTGCCTGCACCTGCGAGCATTTCAACGGCGAGTGCGACCGTCAGGTCAACAACGTCGCTTGGGCCGCCACCGGCCAACACGTCGACCGACTCGCGTACCTCGAGGGCGTTACCCACGGTCAAGCCGAGTGGGGTGGACATGTTGGTCAGGAGCGCTACCGTGCGAACACCGGCGTCCTTACCAAGGTCAACCATGGTCTGAGCCAGCGTGCGCGCGTCCTCTTCAGTCTTCATGAACGCTCCGGAGCCGACCTTGACGTCGAGCACAAGTGCACCCGTACCCTCGGCGATCTTTTTGCTCATGATCGAGGATGCGATGAGCGGGATGGCCTCAACGGTTCCGGTGACGTCGCGCAGCGCGTAGAGCTTGCGGTCTGCTGGAGCCAGTCCCGAACCCGCCTGGCAAATGACGGCGCCGATCGTGTCCAGTTGACGCATCATTTCGTCGTTTGTAAGTGCTGCACGCCAACCCTTGATGGACTCCAACTTGTCGAGAGTTCCGCCGGTGTGACCGAGGCCGCGTCCGGACAACTGAGGAACCGCAACGTCAAAGACTGAAACCAGTGGTGCGAGCGGCAGAGTGATCTTGTCACCCACGCCACCGGTCGAGTGCTTGTCGCTCGTTGGGAAGTGCAGGGACGAGAAGTCCATACGCTCGCCCGTGTTGATCATCGCGTTGGTCCACAGCGCGATCTCCTCGCGGGACATACCGTTGAGCAGGATGGCCATGTTCAGCGCGGCCATCTGGTAGTCAGCTACGGTGCCATCGGTGTAGGCATTGATGACCCACTTGATCTCGTCGGCGCTGAGCTGCTTCTTGTCGCGCTTGGCGCGGATAATGTCGACCGCGTCGAATGCTGGTGCCGGTGCGTTAGTCACTGTGAAACTCTCTCTTCGTAGTCGTCAAGATCCTGCGGGCCAAAGGCCTGCGGAAGAATGTCATCCATCATGCGGAAGCCCGCCGGCGTCTCAATCACGAGTTGCGCTCCCCCGTGTTCCCACAGGAGTTGGCGGCAGCGGCCGCATGGCATGATTACCTCACCCACGCCGTTGACGCAGGTAAAGGCTGCCAGCCGTCCGCCACCCGTAGCAACGAGTTCGGAGATCAGGCCACACTCGGCGCACAACGTGACGCCGTATCCGGCGTTCTCAACGTTGCAGCCACGCACCAGGCGTCCATCGGTTGTAACACCTGCGGCGCCCACCGGGTACTTCGAGTACGGAACATAGCTCTTGGTTGTCATCTCGCGGGCGTGGGCCCGGAGGTCTTCCCAGTCAAAATCACGTGCTGCTACTTCGGCGTTCATGGTTCCACCTTCGGTGACAGCGAGCTCATCGCTGCCGATCGGCGTGCTCAGGGTGAGCCAGTCTGCGTACAGATCTCTTCCCCGTAGCACTTAAGTAAAACGTTTGACGGTCCACCCTAAAAAAAGGGTTGCGGAGTGGTGCGCACGGTTCCCCATGCGCACCACCTCGACTTACTTCTCGTAAGGCTTTCCTTCGGCAGCTGGTGCGCGGACCTTGCCCACGAGACCAGCCACAGCGAAGATCGTTGCCAGGTAAGGCAACATCGCCAAGAACTGAGTAGGCACCGGGGTGCCCACGATCGAAAGGGTGCCGCGGAGCGCCTCGGCGAAACCGAACAGCAGAGCTGCCGCGAGTGCACCATTCGGGTTCCATCGACCAAGGATCATCGCAGCGAGGGCGATATAGCCCTTACCGCTTGTCATTTCCTTACCAAAGCCGATGCCCTGCATGACAGTGAAGGCAACACCACCGAGTCCGGCAACTGCGCCACCGATCATGACGTTGATCCAACGGGTGCGGTTGACCTTGATACCCACGGTGTCTGCGGCCTTAGGGTGTTCACCGACCGAGCGGAGGCGAAGGCCCCAACGGCTACGGAACAGCAGGAACTGCAGCAGAATCACTGCGGCGAACATCAGGTAGACCAAGATGTTCTGGTTGAACAGAACCGAACCAATGATTGGGATGTCCGAGAGGATCGGGATCTCAATCTTGGACAGTCCTGGAGGCGTGTTAAGCGTGCCCTTGTTGTTCTTCAGCACAGTCGAGAACAGGTAACCGGTGATACCGATGACGAGCACGTTGAGGACAACACCCACAACGATCTGGTCAACCTTGTACTTGATCGAGAAGAACGCGAGCAGCACACCCACCAGTGCACCAGCGATGGGTGCAAACAGGAGCGCAAGGTATGGGTTGCCCGTCAAGGTTGCAACGACAGCACCGGTGAAGGCACCCGCGAGGAGCTGACCTTCAATGGCGATGTTGATGATTCCAACGCGTTCGTTGATCAAACCTGCCATCGCACCGAATGCGAGAGGCACAGCAAAAATGATTCCCTGCGAGAGGAGCAGTGGGATGGGCAGGGACTCAGCCTTGCCAGCGCCAGACCACACAAGGAACGAGATAATTCCAAGGACACCAACGAGTGAAGGCAGCCACGCACCGTAGCGAATGCGCTTTGCTGCGCCGTAGGCTGCGAACGCTGCGATCGCGAGGATCAGCACGCCAATCGCGACTGAAAGCGCCCGGGAGGGAACTACAAGGGTGCCGAACTTGATTGCGTCGCTCGAGGCTGAGAGGACAAAGTTAGTCTCGTCTCCCCCACCCACGGTGAGGCCAAAACCGAAAATCGCGATGAGGCCGATCACCGTGTAGGTGATTGGGCCCTTCCACGAGATCGGAGGAAGGATGGTTCCCTCGAGACTCTTCGAGTTCGGGGAAAGAGCAGTCGCGGTGCTCATGCTGCAACCTCCTTGAGTGGAACTGGCAGGCGGAAGATCGCGCGGACCAACGGAGGCGCTGCGATCAGCAGGACCACGAGGGCCTGGACAACCTGGACGATATCGATTGGGGTGTTCGAGTCAGTCTGCATAAGCGGTGAGCCGGCGCGCAGGGCACCAAACAGAATTGCTGCTCCCACAATTCCGGCTGGGCGCGAACGTCCAAGGAGCGCGACTGTGATCGCGTCGAAGCCGATGCTTCCCGCCACACCCTCCTGGAGGACACCCTCGGTACCAAGAGTCTGGGAGACACCACCCATACCAGCGAGTCCACCAGCTACGAGCATGACGTAGAGGTACATACGCTCGACCTTGATGCCAGCGGTTCGGGCGGCGTCAGGGTTGAATCCGACGGCGCGGAAACGGTAGCCAAGGACAGAGCGCTCCATAAGCCACCACACCGCAACAGCGGCGAGCAGCGCGAGCACGAAGCCCCAGTGAAGGCGGAAGTCCTGCCCAAGGAGCTTGGGGAACATCGCAGTGTCAGCCACACGCTGCGAAACCGGGTTGTTCGAGCCAGGGCGCATGAATGCGGTCGTGGTCAACAGGTACGACATGAGGAACCCGGCAATCGAGTTCAGCATGATCGTCACAATGACCTCGTTAGCGCCGAAGCGCGCCTTCAAGAAGCCTGCGATTCCGGCCCAGAGGCCACCCGCAAGGAAACCACCGATGATGGCAACGATGAGGTGGAGGACGACTGGAAGGTTGAAAGCAAAGCCGAAATAGGCAGAAACAACTGCACCGAGTACAACCTGTCCCTGAGCACCAATGTTAAAGATGCCGGAACGGAAGCCAATGCCAAGTCCAAGCCCCGCGAAGATGAGCGGCGTGGCAGCCGTCAGGGTCTCGGTGATCGGCTTGATCTTGCGTGCAAAGGTCGCAGCATCAGGGTTGTAGATGGCCCCGCGGAACAGTGCGGAGTATGCACCCGAAACCGAATCCCACACTGCCTTAAAGAAGTCCGCAGGACGGGCGAAGATGTACCCGGCTGTCTTCTGCACCGTTGGGTCCGCGGCCGCGATCAGAACCGCAGCCAGAATCAGTGCTCCAAGGATTGCAAAGATGATCACCGTTGCGCTGGACGATGCCATGTCGCGAAGTGCGGTGGTCCATCGTGACGGTGCGGCGCCCTTTTCTGGGGCCTTCGCTTCTGGAGCGGGAGCGTGCTCGCTCGAGACACTCACAGTGCGCCTCCGATCGGGTTGTCGCTGTCCTCGTCGGCGGCGGCGAGGATCGTAGTGTGCTTGTCGGCTTCTGCCTGAGCCTCGTCGTACGGGAGACCAGCCATCATCAGACCAAGGATGTCGCGGCTAGTGTTGCCTGGAACAATTCCGATGATCTTTCCCTCGTACATGACTGCGATGCGGTCAGCGAGAGCTAGAACCTCGTCAAGTTCAGTCGAAACGATGATGACGGCGGTGCCGTGGTCACGCTCGGCGACGATGCGCTTGTGGATGAACTCAATCGAGCCAACGTCAAGACCACGGGTTGGCTGCGACGCAATGAAGAGCTGGAGTGGACGCGAGAGCTCGCGAGCAAGCACGACCTTCTGCTGGTTACCACCAGAAAGCTGGGAGCCGAGCGCCTTCGAGCTTTGCGTACGCACGTCGAACTGTTCGATGTACTTGTTGGCTGCGTCTTCGATTGCTGCGAGGTCGAGCGAGAGGCCCTTTGCGTATGGCTCCCGGTCGTGCTGGTCCAGAATGAAGTTCTCCTCAATGGAGAAGTCCGCAATCAGGCCGTCCTTTGAGCGGTCCTCGGGGACAAACCCGACGCCCGAGTCAAGAACGCCGCGGATACTCTGACCAAGCAGCTCTTTTCCGCTGAGCTTAATAGATCCAACGGCGGACGGGTGAGAACCGAGAATGGTCTCGGTGAGCTCCGTTTGACCGTTGCCCTGAACACCTGCAATCGCGAGGATCTCACCGGATGCAACGTCGAAGGACACACCCTCGAGGAGCGGGACACCGTTGTCTGATAGCAGCGTCAAGTTTTCTACAGCGAGGCGCGTCTCTGCGGGCACTGCTGGAGACTTTTCAACGCCAAGGCTGACGGAACGCCCGACCATGGCCGATGCGAGCTCGGTCTCGGTTGCGGTTGGGTCTGCGCTGCCTACCACCTTGCCGCGCCGGATGACGGTGATCTTGTCGGCGACAGCCTTGACCTCGCGCAGCTTGTGCGTGATGAACACGATGGAAGTTCCGGAGTCACGAAGCTGGCGCATGATGCCAATGAGTTCGTCGGTCTCCTGGGGAGTGAGTACTGCAGTGGGCTCATCCAGGATCAGGATCTTCGCGTCACGCGATAGGGCCTTGATGATCTCGACACGCTGCTGGGCGCCTACCGGGAGGTCCTCAACCAGAGCGTCTGGGTCAATGTTGAAGCCAAAGCGATCCGAGATCTCCCGTACGCGCTTACGCGCTTCCTTCAGGTTGATGATGCCGGACTTGCCGGTCGGTTCAAACCCAAGGATCACGTTCTCGGCGACAGTGAACACTGGTACAAGCATGAAGTGCTGGTGGACCATTCCGATTCCGGCGGCCATTGCATCGCCGGGCCCCGCAAAGTTCACCGGGGCGTCGTCAAGAAGAATTTCACCGCCATCTGGGTCATAGAGTCCGTAAATGACGTTCATGAGCGTGGACTTGCCCGCTCCGTTTTCGCCTAGAAGGGCGTGCACCTGTCCGGGTTCGATGACAAGGTCAATGCTGTCGTTAGCAGTGAACTTACCAAACCGTTTGGTGACGCCTCGAAGTTCCAGCTTCATGCCTATACGCCTTCCGCGTCCATGTGCTGATGTGCATCGAAGAGTTGGCGCTGTGCGCCAGGGGGGGAATTACTGCGACTTTAATACGTTCTTAACTCTGTGATAGATGTGGCCCTAGAACCGCGGTTCTAGGGCCACATCCGGTTACACCAAAGGTGTGGACTACTTAACGGCGGTCGCGCTTGGCGACTCAACCTTCAGGTCACCAGCGATGATCTGAGCCTTGAGCTCTTCAACCTTGGTCTTTACCTCGGCTGGAACCTTGGCGTCAAGGTTGTGGAACTCAGCGATGCCAACACCACCGTTTTCGAGGGTGCCAACGTATGGGGTTGCGTTCCAGTCGCCGTCCTTGGTTGCCTTGATGGTGTCGAACACTGCGGTGTCGAGGGTCTTAACAACAGAGGTCAGCAGGATGTCCTGGTACTGCTCGTACTTAGCGAACGCGTCAGTGTCAACACCGATGACGTAGGTGTCCTTGTGCTCCTTGGCAGCTGCCATCGCACCCTCACCAACTGGGCCAGCAACTGGCATGATGATGTCCGCGCCTTGGGAGATGAACTGCTCTGTGAGTTCCTTACCCTTACCGATTTCATCGAAGGTCTCGGTGAAGGAACCGGTCTGCTTTTCCTTGTCCCAGCCAAGCACCTTGATGGACTTGCCGTTGTCCTCGTTGAACTTGGCAACACCGTCAACGAAACCATCCATGAAGATGGTGACGGATGGGTATGGCTGGCCACCGAAGGTTGCGACGGTTCCCGTGGTGGTTACGCCAGCAGCGACGTATCCAGCAAGGAATGCTGCTTCCTGGGTGTTGAACAGGATTGGCTTAACGTTGTCGAAGTTGACGGTCTCGAACGTGTTTGGGTCCGAAAGCGCAGCGTCGATGAGTGCGTAGTGTTGCTCTGGGTTGTCGGATGCCGATGCGAAGGTTGCGTCGTTGAGGTTGAAGCCGACGTTGAAGATGAGCGAGCATCCGGCCTGAACCATCGAGTCAACGTTGGAGGTGTACTCTCCAGCGTCGGTCGACTCAGCCTTCGCCATCTCGATGCCGAGCTCAGAAGCTGCGCGCTCGAGACCAGCAAACGAGGTCTCGTTAAACGAGTTGTCGTCGAATCCACCGAAGTCGGAGACCATGCAGCCCTTAAAGTCTGCGGCGGTGTCCGTGGTCTCGCCAGTGGAAGTTTCGGTTGAGCTTGGCGACTCCTTCGAGTCGTCAGGAGCTTCGCCGCAAGCGGCGAGAGTCAGTGCAACCGCGGCGGTAAGTGCGGCGGTAGAAACGAACTTCTTCACGTAAGTTCTCCTGTTTCGTTGGGGAAGGGAACTGCGCAATTGGATCGGACACTTGAACCTATGGTTCGCAGTCACTCAGCGCAAGAGCCTGGGTTCGCCTTTCGCCTGCGGCTAGGGCTTACTGATTACTCTAGACGTTAAGCCGTTAACGTGCACCGATCTCAACTGTCGAAACTAAATCCGTTACCAATCTGCAAGGTTCGTCTCAGATACGGCTACCTCAAGTCCACCTGCTGAGATATGTGGGGTGGAACACGCCACGCTCACCTTAGATGGATGCCAAGAACGTTCCGTTCACCCGCCGGCACGCACGCCAGCGTGAAGGGTAAACCCCCAGATCACCCACCTCAAAGTGGCGTCGCACTACTCCCCCGAAGCGACCCGTGCGAGCATTGCAACTCCAGCCGAGATTGCCCGCTCGTCCACAACAAGGTCCCCTCGGTGCAGGTCATAGGTCTCGCCACCTGGTGTGCGAGTGCCCAGCCGTGCGAGCGCGCCGGGCACCTTTGTCAGGTACCAAGCAAAGTCCTCGCCGCCGAGCGACTGCTCCGTAAGCACGGCAGCGCTTGGGCCCAGCGCGTCGCGCGCAGCGGCCTCGAAGTTGAGGGTGCAGTCCTCGTCATTGACCACGGGAGGAACACCGCGCTGGTGGTGCATGGTGACGTCCACACCATACGCAGCGGCAATGTGTTCGATTGTGTCGTGCAGGACCTGCCCCGCGCGTTCCCATGCATTGACGTCCAGGCACCTTAAGGTGCCTGCAATAATTCCCGACGATGGCATCGCGTTGGGAGCAGAACCTGCCTGCACATGACCCCACGTGAAGTTGACTCCAGCTCGCGGATCGAGCCGTCGCCCGAGCACGGAAGGAACTTCCGCGATCATGCGGCCAATCGCGTAGACAACGTCACCGGTGAGATGCGGCCTCGAGGTATGACCACCCGCCGAAGTGACAGTCACGGTCACGGTGTCGCAGGCGGACGTGATCGGGCCAATTCGAGTGCCAATAGTGCCGGCGTCAATCTTTGGTTCGCAGTGAACTGCATAGATCTGCGAGACATCGTCCAAGACATCCTGAGCAAGGAGGTCGAGCGCGCCACCTGGTTGCACTTCCTCTGCCGGCTGGAAGATAAGGCGAACGCCCCGCTTCAACTTTCCCTCTCGAGCAAGCCGGGCGAGGACGATCCCAGTTCCCAGCACAACCGTGGTGTGAACGTCGTGCCCACAGGCGTGGCACTTCCCCTCGCTCTCGGAAGCAAAGGGCAACCCCGTGGTCTCCTGGAGCGGCAGTGCGTCAATATCGGCACGAAGTGCTAGGAGTTCAACCCCTGATTCCTCAATGGACGGACCGATGTCGCATGTCAGCCCAGAGCCCTTGAGTAATCGGGGCTCGAGGCCCTCTTGGCGCAGCCGTTCAGCCACGAGCGCAGTCGTCCTGCGCTCAGTGCGAGCGACTTCCGGGTGAGCATGAATGTCGCGGCGGATCTCGATGAGCTCTGGCTCAAGAGACTCGAGGAGTTCCTGGATGCGGGTTGCCTGTGTAAACGTCACAGTTCGAGAGTAACCCCAACTCAATTCAAGCGGGCGGCGATACTCGCGATGTGGCCGGTAGCAGGTTAGATGAGTTCCTCAAGGCCACGGTCTCGCAGCTCAGTAACCATGTCCTTGACCTGTTGAGCACGGGCGCGCGTCGTCACGAGTAGTGCATCCGCGGTTTCAACCACCACCACGTCGTCGAGTCCCAGGATCGTCACCACACGGTCAGTACCAGGAACCACCACGGAGCCCGCGGACTGAACCCGCACAACCCTGCCAGGATCGCCGAGGACCTTGGAGCCTGCCTGGTCGTCAGCAGGAAGAAGTGCCGCAAGTGAGTTGAAGTCTCCTACGTCGTCCCATCCAAAGCTTGCGGGTACTACTGCCACACCGCCCTGCGCGGCCACAGGCTCGGCAACAGCGTGGTCGATGGCGATCTTCTCGAGCGTGTGCCACACCCGGGCAAGGACTTCCTCGCGCTCATCGGTGTCCCAAGCAGCAGCGATCTCAACAATTCCGTCATGGAGTTCTGGGCGTTGCGCACGGAGGTGGTCAAGCAGCACCGAAGCCTTTGAGATAAACATCCCTGCATTCCACCGGTACTCACCCGTGGCAAGGTATTGGCGCGCGGTCGCAGCATCGGGCTTCTCGGTGAAGCTCAAGACCCGTCGCACGTCGTAGCCGCCGACACTCTCCAACTTAGCCCCGGAGTGGATGTAGCCAAAGGCGACAGAAGGCCTCGTGGCGGCAATGCCAATGGTGGCCACAAAGTCCTGCTCCGCAGCGCTGATTCCCGCACGGACAGCAAGTTCAAATGACTGTTGGTCAGTAATGACGTGGTCCGCAGCAAACGAACCCACGATGACGTCCCCGTGGCGCTCGCGCAAGACCGCCGCAGCAAGGCCGATTGCGGCCATCGAGTCTCGCGGAGATGGCTCAGTCAAAATATCGTTTTCGTCGACCGAGTCAAGCTGCTTTGCCACGGAGGCTAGGTGGCGCACGCCCGTCACAACGGTGACTCCGCCCGGTGCCACGAGTGGTTCAATGCGATCAACGGTGGCCTGGATCAGTGTGCGCCCGCTCCCCGTGAGATCGTGAAGGAACTTCGGCGAGTGCGAACGGGACAGTGGCCATAGCCTCGTCCCCGCACCCCCGGCCGGGATGATCGCGTGGAACGGAAGCGAGGCCGCACCGGGCACTACTTCGGCGGGCAAGTGTGTGTGGGCACCCTGTTGAGTCATGACCCCAACAATACTGAACTTACGCGTAGTTTAAGTAGTTCGTAGGGCCCGGTGGCGCGGCGTGGATCCAGACGCCAATTGGGAACTACCTTCAATACTCGCGATGCGCGCGTCGCGTAGCGGCATAGTCATGGTTGTGCAATCCGCCTAGCTCCTAGATCGCCACGCGGGGTTTCGATATCTCTTTTGAGACGATCGCGTTCATCACAGCGAGGCACGTGAATACTGCTGGGATTGGTTTCCGCGGGACATTAAAACCCCGATTTTCCGTCAACTTGGGGACGTTCGTCCCCCGACTCGCATAAACCCTGCACAGAAAACTACACTGTGGGAAACGTCACAATTGCAGTTCAATCCCATTGATTGTCCGCCCAATGGCGTCCGGTACTCCAAATATTCATTAGAGTTGTGGGGAAAAGGTGGAAAAGGACGGCGCCGTCCTGCCCTATTTGTTGGTAGCCGCACACGTGTGAGCGCCTACTACATCTGGCAATGAAGCGCTGACCCGATCCCCGTAGCTCACTCGCACACAGGAGGCGCCACAGTGCCCAGCGCACCTGCAGGAACTCTCTATCGCGGTCACGAAGGAATGTGGTCTTGGGTTGCGCACCGCGTAACCGGCGTACTGATCTTCCTCTTTCTGCTCGTCCACGTCCTCGACACCGCGCTCGTACGCGTGTCGCCCGAGGCTTACAACGCCGTAATCGGCACCTATCACGCTCCGATCATGGGGATTGGTGAAGCCGGCCTCGTCCTGGCGATCGTCTATCACGCATTCAACGGTCTGCGCATCATCCTCGTTGACTTCTGGTCCAAGGGCCCCAAGTACCAGCGCACAATGTTGTGGGTCGTTCTCGGCCTCGTTGTCGTGACCATGGCAGGCTTCCTGCCTCGTCACCTGTCCAACGTATTTGGAGGCTGACCGTGAGCACGTCAACTATCGCAAACCCACGTGACCCCTACGCACGCAAGCGCCTGAGCCGGACAAACACCGAGCTGTGGGCCTGGCTTTTCATGCGCGTTTCCGGCGTCATCCTCGTTGTCCTGATCTTCGGCCACCTGTTTGTCAACCTGATGGTCGGCGACGGCGTGAAGGCGATTGACTTTGCATTCGTTGGGGGCAAGTGGTCCTCGCCGTTCTGGCAGGTTTGGGACCTCCTGATGCTCTGGCTCGCAATGATCCACGGCACCAACGGCGTACGCACAGTCATCAATGACTATGCCGAAAAGCACGCCACCCGCGTCGTCCTCAAGTCGCTCCTCACCCTTGGCTTCGTCATCACTGTGGTGCTCGGAACTCTCGTGATCTTCACGTTTGATTCCTGCCCACCGGGAAGCCCGGCAGAACTCCTTCCGTCCTTCTGCACTGCGGCGTAATCCGCTCCATTCGAATTAGGAGGCATCACACAGATGCAGTTCCACCAGTACGACGTGGTCATTGTCGGCGCAGGTGGCGCCGGAATGCGCGCAGCGCTCGAGGCTTCCAGCGAAGCCCGCACTGCGGTCATCTCGAAGCTCTACCCAACCCGTTCCCACACTGGCGCAGCGCAGGGTGGCATGTGCGCCGCCCTCGCCAACGTAGAAGAGGACAACTGGGAGTGGCACACCTTTGACACGGTCAAGGGTGGCGACTACCTCGTGGACCAGGACGCTGCGGAGATCATGGCCAAGGAAGCCATCGACGCCGTTCTCGACCTCGAGCGCATGGGTCTTCCGTTCAACCGCACCCCTGAGGGGAAGATCGACCAACGGCGATTCGGTGGTCACACCCGCAACCACGGTGAAGCCGCAGTCCGCCGCGCCTGCTACGCAGCAGATCGCACCGGTCACATGATCCTTCAGACCCTCTACCAAAACTGCGTGAAGCAGGATGTGGAGTTCTTCAACGAGTTCTACGTCCTCGACCTCATCGTGGACCACGACCTCTCTGCAGGTCACGTTCCCGATGGCGAGGAAGTCAACGCAACCGGTGTCGTCGCCTACGACCTTGCTACCGGCGAGATCCATGTCTTCCAAGCAAAGTCGATCGTCTTCGCAACGGGTGGTGCCGGCAAGATCTTCAAGACCACCTCGAACGCACACACCCTGACAGGCGATGGCATGGCGCTCGCGCTCCGCCGAGGCCTGCCACTTGAGGACATGGAGTTCTTCCAGTTCCACCCAACAGGGCTTGCGGGACTTGGAATCCTCCTCTCCGAGGCCGCGCGTGGAGAGGGCGGAATCCTCCGCAACTCTAATGGTGAGCGCTTCATGGAGAGGTACGCGCCTACGATCAAGGACTTGGCTCCTCGCGACATCGTCGCCCGTTCCATGGCCAACGAGGTGCGTGAGGGCCGCGGCGCGGGACCGAACAAGGACTACGTCCTCCTCGACCTGACTCACCTTGAGCCCGCTCACATCGACGCCAAGCTGCCTGACATTACTGAGTTTGCGCGCACCTACCTCGGTATCGAGCCATACACCGAGCCTGTCCCGGTCTACCCCACCGCGCACTATGCAATGGGTGGCATCCCAACCAACGTCACCGCTGAGGTTCTTCGCAACTCGGACGACGTGGTCAAGGGCCTATACGCCGCTGGTGAGGTCGCCTGCGTATCGGTGCACGGCTCCAACCGCCTGGGCACCAACTCGCTCCTCGACATCAACGTGTTTGGTAAGCGTGCTGGCCGCGCCGCAGCTGCCTACGCCAAGACCGCCGAATTCAAGGATCTGCCCGAGAACGCAGCCGAGCGCACCATTGCTCAGCTCGAGGAACTTCGTACCCGACCAGACGGTGAGCGCGTCTCAGACGTGCGCAAAGCCCTCCAAGAAACCATGGACGCGAACGCTCAGGTGTTCCGCACTCAGGAATCACTCGAGCAATGCCTCGCCGACATCCGTGTCCTCCAGGAGCGCTACAAGAACGTCTCCGTCCAGGACAAAGGCAAGATGTTCAACACCGATCTGCTCGAGGCGCTTGAGCTCGGCTTCCTACTGGACATCGCTGAGGTTACCGTCATCGCTGCTCTGAACCGCAAGGAGTCAAGAGGCGGGCACTTCCGCGAAGACTACCCAGACCGCGACGACGCCAACTACATGCGTCACACGATGGTCTACCGCCGCCCACTGGAAGGCGCCGAAGGCAACCACGAATCGGTAGAGGCAGACATCACCCCAGACACCGCGTTTGCCCATGTTTCCGAGTTCGACACGTACAAGGTCGTTATCGGATCCAAACCCGTGGTCCAAACCCGTTACGAGCCAATGGAACGGAAGTACTGATGACTGCCACACTTGAGAACTCCACCGCGGGAGCTCCCAGCGCTGCGGGCGAGATTCCTTCATTCGACGTCACCATCAAGGTGCGTCGCTACCTTCCGGAGTCAAGCCACGGCGACGAAGCGTACTGGGATGAGTACAAGCTCACCATGTACGGCACCGACCGCGTGCTCGACGCACTGCACAAGATCAAGTGGGAGAACGACGGTTCCCTGACTTTCCGGCGCTCGTGCGCTCACGGCATCTGTGGCTCAGATGCGATGCGCATCAACGGTCGCAACCGCCTTGCGTGCAAGACCCTCCTCAAGGACCTGAACCCCAACAAGCCCATTACGATCGAGCCGATCAAGGGCCTGCCGGTTATCAAGGATCTTGTGGTGGACATGGAGCCGTTCTTCGCTTCCTACCGCGAGATCATGCCGTTCCTCATCACGAGCGGTAACCAGCCTTCGCGCGAGCGAATTCAGTCCGCTGAGCAGCGCGAGCGCTTTGACGACACCACAAAGTGCATCCTCTGCGCAGCGTGCACGTCATCGTGCCCCGTGTTCTGGACCGACGGTCAATACTTTGGTCCAGCTGCGATCGTGAACGCCCACCGCTTCATCTTCGACTCCCGCGACGAAGGCGCCACCCAGCGTCTCGAGGTCCTCAACGACAAGGAAGGCGTGTGGCGCTGCCGCACGACCTTCAACTGCACCGAGGCCTGCCCTCGTGGCATCGAGGTCACCAAGGCGATCCAGGAAGTCAAGCAGGCGATGATTCGCCGGGCGATCTAGCCAGTTCCACGCAGAGCCTTCACCGGCTCACAGCCAAGAGTGGCGGGCACCATACGGTGCCCGCCACTCTCTGTTTTCGGTACTCCTCGCGCTCCCCGGCCGGGTGCCCTCTATTTCCCCCACTCGGTCGCCCCAGGGGCACGTCAAATGCACATAAGCTGCGTAGTGCCCGCTCGGAGAGCCTTTCCTAGCACAAGGCCTCTCTTTAATCCGTTGGTGCGGCTAGCGCACGGAGCCGTTGTCGGTTTGGCTGCGTCGTCCAGAACGCCGCCCAAGAACCCATCCAGAGACAAGTGCGGCCGCAGGAAGAGCGAACCGCCTGGCGAGTCCCTTCTCTCGGACTGCCACTTCCGCAAGTTGCGCTGGTTGCGAGCCAAGATCGTCGGGAATCGCACGAGCGGCCTCCAGCCGCGCCCGCGCGGCCTCCTCACTAGCAAGCCGCTCCAAGAGCGGCCCAGGAGGATCTGCTGCGATCGCGCAGGCAGTGAGCAGAATCCTGGCGCAGAGATAGAGCCAAACCAGGATTGTCACGAGCACCGCGGCCGTGGCGAACACCGCGTTACGGGAGGCGGATCCCACCACGATGCTGGTACCGAGGGTCCTGATGACCAGGAAGCCGGCGGCAGACACGGCCGCACCGAGCAGCATGTCTCTTCGTCCGATCTGCACGCCGCTCAGGACCCGAACCACGAGGTAGAACGTGAGCATGTCGAGGCCGAAGGACACAACATAGGTGACGATCGTGGTCAGCGTGCTCCCGAACCCACCGAGATCGAGGAAGCCATCAAGAAAGTGGGTGGCCCCGTTGAGAACCGTTGTGGTGATGGCAGAGAGCAAGACCGCTAAAACAACGATGATGAAGCCGAGGAACGACGCCAGCTTCGCCTTGACCGCACTGTCTCCGCGCGGTGGGAGCGAGAACATCACGCGCACGGACGATCTGAGCGCGTCCATCGCAGTGATGACGGACCACAGCAGGACGAGGCCCGCAATGACAGTGGGCCACGTCAGCGTGGATGACATGACGAGGTCATCCAGCTGCAGCAGTCCATCACTCGTGCCGGGCGGTGCGATGAGACCGGGAACAGCCTTGTTGACGGACGCGATGACCTGGCTTTTCAGGTCGTCATTACTCCCAAGGAATCGCATGAACACCGTAAAGCCGATGGTCAGCGCCGCGAACAGAGAGAATATCGCCCGGTAGGTGATGCCCCCGGACAGAAGCGCCCCGTTGGCCAGCCCGTAGCGTGTGAGGGCCCTGGCAACGCGCGTCTCCTTGGCGTGACCCACGAGGTCCTTGGCGTACGTGACAAGTTGGCGGGTAGGAGTCATTCCCCCAGCCTACGGCGCGATGACCATGTTGGTGCGGTGACTTGCCCTTGTGTGCACAGGAGGGCGGAACGAACTCGGTTGTTAGCCTTGCCCGAGTGGGAACGCCTTGACCGCACGCCACACGTTGTCGTCCCCATGCTCCGAGAGGTGCAGATGCGTCACGTCAAAGCTGGTCTCGTAGAACGCCATCTTCTCAAATGCGAGGTCGAGGTTCTCGTCGCTCACTTCATGCGCAACAGTCACGTGAGGGTGATAGTGGAAGCGGGTGTCCTGGGCGAGCGGACCCGTGCGGATCAGCCTCTCCAACTTTTCGCACTGGGAAATACCATCCACTACCTGGATAAACACCACCGGGGACAGCGGACGGAACGTCGCACTTCCCCTCAGGTGCACCCGAAACACCGGAACCTCAAGGCACGCCGCCGCGACATGTGCATACACGTCATCCACGTCGTCAGGCTCGATCACAGTCGGCCCAACCACCGTAATGTGCGGTGGAATAGCGTCAGCAAGCGGGTCGCCAAAACTGCGGCGCGCAGCCTGCAACTCCGCCCCCATCGGATCGGGGACGGAGATCGAGATCCCAATGCGGAGCTGATTGCCCACGCGTTCCGGTAGTCGCATGACTACGCCTGGCTCGCAGGAGGTAGCAGGCCAACCTTGTCGTAGATGCGCTTGAGCGTTTCCTGGGCCACCGCCTTGGCTTTGTTTGCACCATCGGCGAGGATCACGTCGAGCTGCGCAGGGTCGTCCAGGTAGACGTTTACCTTTGCTTGGAACTCGGTCAGGAAGTCCGCGACGACCTCAGACAGGTCGACCTTGAGGTTTCCATACTGCTTTCCGGCGTACTCGGCTTCAAGAGCTGTGATGGACTTGTCAGCCAGCACCGAGTAGATGTTCAGAAGATTGGAGATGCCCGGCTTGTTGGCGGGGTCAAAGACGATCTCGGTTCCGGCGTCGGTCACGGCAGACTTGATCTTTTTGGCAGCCTTCTTTGGCTCGTCCAGCAGCCAGATCGTGCCCTTGCCATTTTCTGACTTGCTCATCTTGGCGGTCGGGTTCTGAAGGTCGTAGATCTTGGCAATGGCCTTGACGATGTGTCCATCTGGCACAACGAACGTGTCCTCGCCAAAGCGCGAGTTCATGCGCTCCGCAAGGTTTCGGGTCAACTCGAGGTGCTGACGCTGGTCCTCTCCAACGGGAACCAGTGCAGCGTCATAAAGCAAGATGTCCGCAGCCATGAGAACTGGGTAGGTGAACAGGCCGACGCTCGTTCCTTCATTACCCTGCTTAGCCGACTTGTCCTTGAACTGGGTCATGCGCCCGGCCTCACCAAATCCAGTCTGGCAGGACAGGATCCACGCGAGTTCCGCGTGCTGGGGAACGTGTGACTGTACGAACAGGGTCGAGCGGGATGGGTCAACACCACCGGCCAGGTACTGAGCAAGCGTGCGACGGGTGCGTTCGCGCAGTGCGCTTGGGTCAGGGTTAACCGTCAGAGCGTGCAGATCCGCCATCATGTAGAAGGTGTCGCATGTATCCTGCAAAGCCACCCACTGGGTCAAAGCTCCAATGTAGTTACCGATTGATAGTGAGTCATTGGATGGTTGCATCCCCGAAAGAATTCGTGGGGCAGCGGTTTGCGTAGTCATGTTCTACATTGTTGCACCGCACGCGCCCCGATTTCGAATCGTGCCCAGGTTCTAGGTGCTCTCTGTGTCGAATGGTGCGCTTTGACCGGCAGGAAGTGGTGTGTACGTATCAAATCCCGGACCCCACTGCGCAGGGGCGCCAGCCTGTGTGGAGTGTCCGGGGATGGCGCTGCCAGAGCCCGGCGTATCCGCCGCAGCACTGGTAGTTGCAGCCGATACCCCAGCAGCGGTTAGTCCAGCAGCGGCTGCCTTTGCAGCCTTCTTCTTCTCGTACTCAGGATCCAGAATGGTGTCGTCAAGGAGCGCTTCTCTGACGATACGGCGGGGGTCGTACTGGCGCGGGTCGAGCTTCTGCCAGTCAATATCCTTAACCTCAGGGCCGAGCTCGTCGTCAACCTTGGCCTTGGCCTCGGTAACGAACTTCTTGGCCCCCTTGATGAACTGAGCGAACTGCTCAGCGTACTTAGGCAACCGCTCTGGCCCAATGACGATGACGGCAATGACGAGAATGACGAGGAACTCTCCGCCGTTGATGCCTGCCACTACTTTCCTGCCTTCATGTGTGCCGAATGGTCGGTGCGCACGTGCATCCGTGCGCTACTCGCTCTTAGCTTCGCCGAGGGTCACCTTAACATCACGTTGTGAATCTCCGTTGCGCAAGGTGAGCGTTACGGTCTCCCCCGGGGCTCGCGAACGGATGGACACGATGAGCTCATCCGACTGAGAAACAGGGCGACCGTCAATGGCAAGGATGATGTCACCTGCGACGATCCCGGCTCGGTCGGCGGGGCCATCTGGGGTCACGGGTTGCACGCCACCCTGAGCCGAGGTCGTAACCTGAACTCCCTCACCGGTGTAACTCGAATCTAGGAGCACACCGATAATCGGGAATGTAGCGAAGCCCTTGTCGATAATTTGCTTTGAAGTGCGCGCGGCTTGATTGGACGAGATCGCAAATCCGAGTCCAATGTTTCCCGCCGTGGTACCGAGGACTTGGCTCGGAGTCTGCGCGATCGCCGAGTTGATGCCGATGACCTCGCCCGCGCTATTGACCAGCGGACCACCCGAGTTACCCGGGTTGATCGCCGCGTCTGTCTGGATCGCATTTATGTAAGCGGCAGTCCCCGTTTCCCCTGCCGTTACCGGGCGGTTGAGCGCTGAGACAATGCCCGTGGTCACTGTGCCCTCAAGGCCAAGCGGTGCGCCGACTGCAATGACTGGATCGCCCACCACTACGTTGTCCGAGTCTCCGAGGGTGAGTGTGCTCAGACCGGACTTCGCAACCTTGATCACCGCGATGTCGTACTCAACGGCTCGGCCGATGAGTTGGGCGACCTCCTCACTACCATCCGAGAAAGTTACTCGAAGCTCGGCGCCATCGGCACCCTCAGCAACAACGTGGTTGTTGGTTAGGATGTACCCATTTTCGGAAATCACGAATCCCGACCCTGTAGCAGCGCCGTCCTTGGTGGCAACCTCTATGTAGACCACGGATGGAAGCACCTTTGCGGCAACGTCAGCGATTGAACCATCGGGCCGCTCTGCGCTTGGTGTGCCCGGCTGGACCTGGTTGATCGTTGCGGCTTCCCTGCCGGGATCCGAATCGTTTGCCGCGACCCACGCGCCACCGGCTGCCCCCGCAAGCACCGAGGCGAGCATCAGCCCAACCACTGTGCCAAATCCGATCTTCCCCCGGACTCGCTTGGTAGCGGCCCCCTGAGTGGTCGTGTCGGCATATCCAAAGCCATTGAGCGGATCGCCTTGCGGCGTACTCATGTAAGGCTGGCGCGCGTAGTACGTGGCTCCAGCCTGAGCGTTCGTGTGGGTGCGTGACTGCCCCTGTGAGTACGGCTGGGGGTAACCTGTCGCATTTTCTACGGGGGCCTGCGACATCAGATCTGGAGGCGAAGGCACGGGCGGGAGCCCATGGGGCGCAAAGCGCTCTTCGGATCCATTGCCAAGATATGGATTACTCACTTACGACCCCTGCTAAATCGTAGAATCCGCGCACCATACGCGCGCTAAGACCATCATCGTACCGGTCAACATTGAATGTCCGCGTGATAGACGCCAGTTCATCAACCGTCGCCATCGAGACAAGTTCCATGACGGTGTCTCCGCTCTGCCAAATGAGTCGCGTAGGTGAATTACTGAGCACATAGATGGGACCACCCTCGTGCTCGATCACCGTGGCCTCTGAGATCGCCTCATCGTCAAGGTCCCCCTTGCGCTCTGTAAGGAGCACTGGACCCGCGGAAGTATCGAGAGTGATTTCGAGTTCGTGCGGAGAATCGCTCGAGTAGCCAACCTGCTTCACCGTGACAGTGTCCGCCATGTTCTCAGGAACCCGCCACCCGTGACCACGCATCCACGAAACAAACTTGGTGTCGTCCACTGCGCCCGGGTCAGCGTCAGAGCTCACCTCATGAACGGGGACAAACCACGGGTTTGAGTTCATCAGTGACAAGCGCGAACTCAGAAAATCTTGGCCAACTTCCGGCGTTACGAGCGGCCGTGCACCGAGCGTAAACGCAAAAGCGAGGCCCCCGCTCAGTAACACCGGCACCATGACCTTGGCGGCCTTCCGGGCCCGGTTCCGGCGCAGAATCTCGCCCGAGAACTTGCACGTAGGAATGGCCTCGCGAACGATAAAGGGGTTGTCGGAAGGTCGCACCTCATCTGCCGCAGCCTGCGAGTCTTTTTCCATCGCAGCCATGCTCATGAGTCCAGAAAGGAAGTCGGTACGCACGGTAGGTTGGGACCCAGAGGCCAGAATCCCACGCGCTGCTCGGGTGGCAGAAATCTCCTGCGCACACTGCGCGCAGCCTGCGGCATGCGACAACGCGCGTTCGCGCTCAATCGGAGGAAGTTGATCGTCAACGAGCGCGCTGATGAGTGACCCTAGGTGCGCGCTCATGACGCGATCCTTGCGGTGGAGTCCAGTTCACCGGCCTTGAACAACGGCGTCAGCGGTTGGGCGGGCACCAGCTCGAGTGGCGCGTCACCCGAGATGCTGGGGTTCCCCGTTGCCCCGCGGGGCGCCCTGTGCGCGAGGTGCTTTCGTAGTTGTGAGCGTGCGCGGTGGATTCGAGACCGCACAGTGCCCAGTTTGATCCCCAGCGTTGCAGCGATTTCCTCGTAGGGCAGGCCTTCAATGTCGCACAGAACAACGGCCACCCGATACTCAGGTGCGAGCTTGTCGAGCGCCTCCTGGATGTCGTAGTCGAGGTTGAGGTGCTCAAACCCGCGCTCGGGGCTGCCAAATTCGGAGGTGTCGGCGTACGTCGCCGCTTCCTCCCCCATGTGGTCCATGCGGATGCGTTTCTTGCGACGGACCTGGTCCAGGAATACATTCGTGGTGATGCGGTGCAGCCATCCTTCAAAGGACCCCGGTTGGAAGTTGCCTAGCGACTTGAAGACGCGAATGAACACCTCTTGCGTGAGGTCCTCCGCGTCCTGTTGGTTTCCAGTGAGCCTGTACGACAGACGGTAGACACGCTGCGAGTGCTCGGCAACGATTGTCTCCCAAGGCGTGGAACTCGTCACCGGACTTGCGGCATGCGCGTCCGCTTGAGGGTCTGCCGAACCAGATGTCATCAGTTTTCCTTTGCGGGGGTTATGCATCGCAGGTACAACTCGGTGCGTGGGCTTTGGATGCAAAAGCCCATCCCGGACGGCCAGAGTTGGCGCGCGGACACGCATGCGCGTTCCGCTATGACGGTGCACGCGCTCTGGGTTCAAGTATTTCAGGACTTTGCCAAGATTTGACCATCATTCGGGAGCCCTTCACGGCGCAATCACATATTCCACTATCGGCTGAACTAGGCGGATCGACTGAATCACACCCACACACTTGGGCGCGGCTGACCTGTGCGGCGGCCAGCGCCGCTAAACTGAGGGACACAAATACCCTGGGAGGAAACGTGTCGGAAAAAGCGCAGAACTGGACGTACAGCGAACTCTTTGTTGCGGAGTCCGACGCGATAGCCTCCGCCCGCGAGCGAGCGGGTCAATTAGGGTGTCCCTCTGTTTCACCGGGAACGGGCGCTGCGCTGCGCCAGCTGGCGGCAATCAGCGGTGCCCGCTCCGTAGTGGAGATAGGCACGGGAACCGGCGTTTCATCAATGTGGCTGCTCGAAGGCATGGATGCCGAGGGTGTCCTAACCACCATCGATTCTGAGCGCGAGTTCCACAAGGCAGCCAAGGCGGAGTTTGCCAACGCAGGAATCAAGTCAACCCGCACCCGCACCATTACCGGTCATGCACTTGAGGTTCTGCCTAGGCTTGCAGACGGCGCCTACGATCTCATTTTTGTGGGCACGGAGGCCATCGACTATCCCTCATTCATCACTCAGGCGCTCCGGCTCCTGCGCACTGGCGGTCTCCTGATCTTGGACAACGCCCTCTGGTACGGCAAGGTTGCCGACCCCGCTAACCGTGAGGAAGTGCCCTCACTCTTGCGTGAGATCGGCCGCAGTCTCCTGGAGGACAGCGCGTGGATAGTCTCCCTTCAGCCAACCGGCAACGGCCTCCTGCTAGCTACCAAGCGCTAGGACCTCAGGTTCACATGCGAACGCGCCGCGATCGTATGTGAAAAAGGTTGGGCCCCGCACTGCGTGCGGGGCCCAACCTTTTTCATGTTCTGTTAGGTCCACGTTGCCTGATGCTTTGCCAGCGCAAGAGTCATACCGAGTTCCAGTGTCACGCCGAGCACCAACACCCAACGGAACAATGAAACGCACGGCCACACGGCCCCTGGCTGTCACTAGGCCCAGTTCACCTACAACTTTTCGAGAACCTCGAGGACCACCCGTGCACCGAAGCCCGTGGGACCCTTGTTGGCCTCATGGTGCTTGCTGTTTCGGTGTGACGGACCGGCAATGTCGAGGTGAACCCACGGCAAGCCGTTCGCAAACTGCTCAAGGAACAGAGCCGCCACAACTGCACCGGCTCCCGCCGCATGCTCCGGAATGTTTCGCAGGTCGGCGACCTGCGATTCAAGTGCCTCAGAGTACTCATGCACCAACGGCATCCGCCAGAGCGCTTCCCCGGTCTCTTCAGCCGCCTCAAGGAACCGCTTGCTGAGATCCTCATTGTTTGTGAAGAGCGCGGCGTGGCTGTGCCCGAGCGACATGGCCGCAGCACCAGTCAGTGTGGCAACGTCAATCAGAAGGTCGGCGCCGAGCTCCAGCGATCCATATGCAAGCGCGTCTGCCATGACCACACGGCCCTCGGCGTCTGTGTTTGCAATCTCTACGGTCTTGCCGCCGAAAATGGTGATGACATCTGACGGACGTGTGGAGTTGGCACCAAAGTGGTTTTCAGCGAGCGGGAGCATCGCCGTAACGCTGTGTCCAATCTTGCTCGTCGCGGCACCAATGACTGCCGCGAACGCGTCAGCGGCCCCGGTCATGTCCGTCTTCATGGTGATCATTGTTTCGCGCGGTCGCTTGATCGAGATACCACCGGTGTCGAACGAGATGCCCTTACCTACGAGCACAACGTGCTTGTGGTCTTTGGCTTTCTTCTCCGGCACGTAACTCAGCTGCACCATAACGGGAGGATTCACGGATCCCTGACCCACCGCCTCGACTCCGCCAAAGCCCTGGTCCTTGAGCTGCTTGCCCGACCATGTCTTAGCTTCCACGCCGTACGTCTTGGCGATAGCCACAAACTGGGAGGCGAGCCAGGCGGGGGTCTTGATGTTGGACGGAATGGTGGCGAGGTCCCTGGCGATCCAGGTTAGCCAAGCGTGGCGACGAGCGGTATCCACGGCCTCCTGGCTGTTTGGACCGAGGAGCACGAGCTCCTGTGCCGGAACCGGTGCTGCCTTGGCCTTGCGTGACCAACTCGAGTACGCACCCAGCAGGTATCCCTCCACAAAGTGGCGGGTTCCCCGATCATCGGACCGTGCGGCGACGGTGGTAACGACCTTGCCCAGCCCCTTGCTCACCTCGGCGAGTGCAGCGCCTGCCTTGCGCAAGTCGTCGTCGGTTCCCTGCCCCACACCCATGAGAATGATGCGAAGTGGAAGACCCTGCCATGGGAGAACAGCCCCGGAACCCCGGTGGGTAACAGGAAGGTCGATCACGTGGGTTGTGCCCGGCGCGGCCTTGAAATGCGAGCGATGGGCTAGTTCCGCCAAATCGATACGATAACGTGCCGAGGCATGCACTGTCCCCGCACGGGGCTGCAGTTCGTCATCGCCCGCGATAGGCGCTCCAACGCCAACGGCAATCGCGTCAACCGACTCCGCATCAAGGAAGTCACAGGACTCAATCGTCCCTGGACTTACCGAGATTGCTGGAAGTTCACGCCCAACCGTGATGGGTTCGGGTTGTGTTGCTGGGAATTTTGCACGAGGTGTCAAGATCTATTCCGTTACTGCTTCGAGAGCTCGTCCGAGCTCATTGGCCTCACTTTGGTTGAGCTCCACAACGAGTCGGCCTCCACCTTCCAGTGGTACTCGCATGATGATGCCGCGCCCTTCCCTTGCTACTTCCATTGGGCCATCACCTGTTCGAGGCTTCATTGCAGCCATTGGGGTACTCCAATCATTGAGCTCCACGTCGAACGCTCAGAACTTAAAGGGGCGGTAAACTTATTGTCCATTTTACCTAATAGTTGATGAATCTCTAGGCTTTTGGCGCCTCATCTGCTCGTTTGCCCTGTCCGCGAAACGCCGGCATCGAACTGCCGACACTCTCAGTCGACAGCCCGAGTTACCCTCATGGGCGCTAGATCGCCGCGCATCGCGGCAACCATGTCCAGGACTCGTCGAGTCGCCCGAACGTCGTGTGCCCTAAAGATCGTGGCTCCCTGCCATGCGGCCACCGCGGTAGCCGCGAGTGTGCCCTCGAGCCTCTCATCCGCGGGCACGTCAAGAGTCTCACCCACAAAATCCTTGCGTGAGAGCGCCATAAGCACTGGAAAACCCAGTTCCGCAAGGCGATACGTGTTCCGCATCAGGTGCAGCGAATGCCAGGTGTTCTTCCCAAAGTCGTGTGTTGGGTCGACAATGACGGAGCGCGGGTCCACACCCGCCGCAACCGCCCGGGAAGCAGCCGTGCGAAGGGTCGCAACAACATCGTCGATAATTCCGTTTTTGGGGTCCGCGCCAGCGGGGCCCGACTCCGCACCCGCCTGCACCACAGCCGGGAACGTGACCCGGAACGGGTCAGTCCGCGGGATCATGTTGCCGGTGTGGGAGCAGACCACACCGATGCCGAACTCCGCGGCGACGTGGACAACGTCGGGATCGTGGCCTGCCCACGTGTCATTGATGAGGTCGGCTCCAGCCGCAGCGACCTCCCGAGCCACCCCGGAACGCCACGTGTCCACGGAAATCAGCAGCTCTGGGAACTCCTCGCGCACCACGTTCACAAACGGCACGACGCGGCGAATCTCCTCGGACTCACTCACCACGGGGCCTCCGCCAGCGCGCACTCCCCCGATGTCGACAATCTGGGCGCCGTTTTCTAGAGCGTTTTCGGCGGCGCGCAGCGCGACGGTGTCATCCATCTGCCGAGCGCCAGCAAAGAAGGAGTCAGTGGTCCGGTTGATAATCGCCATGATTGCGGCCGAAGTGCTGCCCGTCGAGGCGGCACTGTCGGCGCTTGCAGCATCACCAACCGCTCCAGCCCGCGCACCCCCGACAGGGGCACCCCGGAGCCACAGGCTCTGACCGTTTACGAGGGAACTCAACCTTCGACTGGCTCCGCCAGCGCTGCTTCACGGATGTGATCGGCGCGGTCTGCAACAATCTGCACGGCCTCTTCAGCGGTATCGACGATGTGGAAGAGGTCCAGGTCAGTGGGGTTGATCATGCCACGGGCCGCGACCGTGTCGCGCAGCCAGTTGATCAGACCAGACCAGTATTCGGTTCCCACCAGAACAATGGGGAACTCCGTGATCTTGTGTGTCTGCACCAGAGTCAACGCCTCGAACAACTCATCGAATGTGCCAAACCCTCCCGGCAGGACCACGAATCCGGACGCATATTTCACAAACATGGTCTTACGCGCAAAGAAATAGCGGAAGTTCACGCCGAGGTCCACGTACTGGTTCATGCCCTGTTCGAAGGGCAACTCAATGCCAAGGCCGACCGAAATTCCTCCAGCCTCATGGGCGCCCTTGTTGCCGGCTTCCATGACGCCCGGACCTCCGCCAGTGATGACGGCATAGCCGCGTTCCACGAACATCGTGGCAGCGTCGATGGCGAGCTGATAGTCAGGGTGGTCGGGCTTGGTGCGCGCGGAACCAAAGATCGAGATTGCAGGACCCAACTCCGCGAGCGCCCCGAATCCTTCAACGAACTCGCTCTGAATACGCATGACTCGCCAAGGGTCGTCGTGCACCCAGGAGGAGTTCTGCGAGGTATCGAGGAGTCGCTTGTCGGAAGTCTCGTGCGGAATCTGGGAGCCGCGCAGGAGGACTGGTCCCTTGCGGTAGCTTTCCCGTGCCTGTTGGTTCGAAGTTGTCATGACTCCACACTAGTAGTCTTGGCCACGTCGCAGGCCTGGGACACCGGAAATTTTCGCTATTTCAACCAGGACTTCAAGGCCTCGTAACACACGGTGATCTGTGAGATCTCGCAGTGTTCGTCGTCCTTGTGCGCATACATCGGGTCCCCCGGGCCGAAGTTCACGGCTGCCACACCGAGTGCGGAGAATCGTGCCACGTCGGTCCATCCGTACTTGGGCGCGGGGCTGCCGCCCGTTAGGCCGAGGACGGTCGTGGAGAACTCGAGCGCCAGGGGGTCATCCAGTCCGGGCCTCGCCCCTGCAGCCCCGTCGGCGACCTCGAGTTCGAACCCCGAGAACACCTCGCGCACGTGTGCTTCAGCCTGTTCGAGGCTTCGTGACGGCGCAAACCGGAAGTTCACGGTGACCTCGCACCGGTCCGGGATAACGTTGCCCGCGATGCCGCCCACAATCGCCACTGCGTTGAGGCCCTCGCGGTAGTCGAGTCCGTCCACGGTGATGGTCTGGGGTTCGTAAGAGTCGAGGCGCGCAAGGATCTCGTGTGCGCCGTGGATTGCGTTCTTGCCCATCCACGCCCGCGCCGAGTGCGCTGCGGTTCCGTGGGTGGTGATGACGGCGCGAAGCGTGCCGTTGCAGCCGCCCTCAATTCCGGCGTTGGATGGCTCGCCAAGGATCGCGAAGTCGCCTTCCAGCAGGTCCGGTCGTGTCCGCGCGACCACACCAAGTCCGTTGAGGTCCGCCGCGACTTCCTCGTTGTCGTAGAAGCACCAGGTCACGTCCTGGCGCGGGCTGGTCAGCTCCACGGCGAGCGCGAGCTGGACTGCCACGCCGGCCTTCATGTCCACGGTGCCGCGCCCCCACAGCACGTCATTCCCCTCGATGACCGTCCTACGCACCGGCAGGTTCCCGGCGAGCGGCACGGTGTCGATGTGCCCCGCCACGACCACGCGGCGAGTACGCCCCAGCATGGTCCGCGCGATCACGTTATTTCCCAGCCGGGTCACCTCCAGGTGCGCGCATCCGCGCAGCACCTGCTCGATAGCATCCGCAATCGCGGCCTCGTTACCGGACACGGATTCGATGTTGCACAGCGCCTCAGTCAGCGCCACGGGCCCCTGTTCCACGGGTAGTAGAACCAGATTTTCGACGATCGACTCGCCGCCCGCATTCGGCTCGCGTCCCAGCGTGGCAGAGTCGGCGCTCACCGGGTCGGCACTCGACGCGGCCTCAGCCGCGTCGGCTCCCACGGGTTGCGTGGTCTCCTGCGTTAGTTCCAGTGGGGCGTCGTGCGGTGCGTCCTGCGGCGTTCGTGGGGAGGGCATGGTGCAAATATACTCTGCTGCCTGCCAGTGTTCGGGTGCGCGTCCGGCGGGTGTCCAGTGTTCGCATCCAGTGTCCGCCGAGAGGGCTTCAACCACACGCCAAACAGGCACCAAGCGGCCGATTGGGTTACCACCCAGTAATCGCGCGCAGATCACACAATGACTTTTCCCGAACTGTTTTTCTGGTGGCACCGGTGCGAATAGTGTTGATCCATGACCGCATCATCCAACCGTCTGGCATGGGGCTTCGGCCTCGCAACGTCTACCAATTCGGGCCTCGTACTCGACGTATGGTACCCAACGCCTCTGCTCGACGACGTCCCTGCGGAGGCAGAGGCACCGGCTACCTTGCTCGCCCTTGAGGGCAGGGATAATGACCGCGGAGTAACTGCGTCCGTGGTCCGCACCCGCATTGACCTGGACGCTCCGCCCGCCGATGCAGCTGATGCCTACCTCCGACTTCACCTTCTCTCGCACCGGCTCGTGCGTCCCCACGGACTGAACCTCGACGGCGTGTTTGGCGTGCTTACCAACGTGGTCTGGACCAACTTTGGACCGTGTTCCCCCGAGGGGTTTGAACTGGTGCGCGCTAGCCTTCGCTCCCGTGGCCCCGTCACCGTGTATGGGGTGGACAAGTTCCCTCGAATGGTGGACTACGTGGTTCCTGATGGCGTGCGCATCGCAGACGCAGACAGGGTCCGCCTCGGCGCCTACCTCGCGCCTGGGACCACGATCATGCATGAGGGCTTCTGCAACTTCAACGCGGGGACGCTAGGCACGTCCATGGTCGAGGGCCGAATCTCCTCGGGAGTCACGGTTGGCGACGGGTCTGACGTGGGCGGTGGCGCCTCCATCATGGGAACTCTCTCGGGCGGCGGCAGGGAGGTTGTGTCGATCGGCGAGCGCACACTGCTGGGCGCGAACTCGGGAGTGGGCATCTCACTGGGAAGCGATTGCATCGTCGAGGCTGGGCTGTACGTAACGGGTGGCACCAAGGTCGTTCTGGTCGGGCAGCTCACCGAAGACGGCTCCCCCGTGGTCCTCAAGGCGCGCGACCTGTCCGGCAAGGACAACATTCTGTTCCGCCGCAACTCCCAAACGGGTGCTGTAGAGGCAGTCACGCGCGCGGGCACCGGAGTGACGCTGAACTCTGCTCTGCACGCCAATTAACGTCAGCCCTACTTTTCCCCGAAACCTCCACGTCTGCACGGCGCCCGCCTCGTTGAATCGCGGCGGGCGCCGTGCTTCCATGAACGTGTGGCCCCTCCGACTCGCTCCACTCCCCGCAATCGTTCTCGTTCACGCTCGCAGTCGCGATCCTCGGGCGTGTGGGCGACTCTGCTTGCGACGCTCGCAATTGTGGCGCTTTTCGCCGCCGGTGTGTTCGGGGTCGTGCGGTTCCTCGACTCCCGGGTCTTGAGTGAGCGCACGATCAACCCCGCCTGCTGGGTGCAGGGTTCGGACTTGACGCACAAGTACTCGCCGACTCAGGCGAACAACGCGGCGCTCATCTCTGCCATGGCTATTTCGCGTGGGCTCCCTGCCCGTGCGGTTACGATCGCGCTAGCCACTGCCGCGCAGGAGTCCCGCACCGTCAATATCGACTACGGTGATCGCGATTCGGTTGGGCTGTTTCAGCAGCGCCCGTCGCAGGGGTGGGGTACGGTCGAGCAGATCATGGACCCGTATTACTCGTCGGGCAAGTTCTATGACGCGCTCGTGCGGGTCGATGGATACCAGGACATGGAGGTCACCGTGGCCGCCCAAACCGTCCAGCGCTCTGCCTTCCCCCGCGCTTATGCCCAGCACGAGAGCGCCTCTCGACTGTGGGCTTCCGCGCTGAGCGGCTATTCCTCGCGAACCGTGAGCTGCGAACTTGAACCTGCTCTTCCCTTTGCTGCTGGTTCGGCATCCGAGATCGCGCTCGACGCGGTGGCCGCGCGCGTCCACACGGACTTTCCGGGTCTGAAGATTACGACCCACCCCAAGGGCGGGTACGTGGAGGTCAGCACCGCAGGGATTCTCAATGCCGCCCGCGGCGCGGACGGGTTCGCGCAATGGGCAGTCATGACTGCCCACGAAACCCAGGTGGAGGCCGTTCTGACTCACAACTCGCAGTGGTCTCGGGCAGCCGGCCTGGCGGCCGGCTCTAATGCCGTTTCTGCTTGGTCCGCAATTACCGACGATTCACCTGACCAGGTGGGCACCGCACCTTCCAGCGCAAAGAGTGTTCGCCTCTACCTCAACATCCTGGAGCCCTCAGCTTCCTCCTAGCCCGGTGAGGCTGTCGTTGAGAACGCGTTGCGTCAGGACGAACGCGCCGAGTGGGCGCCTCCGCGGTAGCGAAACGCCGAAGGGCCGCGGAGCAGGTTCGTGTGAACCTGCTCCGTGGCCCTTCCTTTGACAACGTGGCGGGAAACGTCTGCTCAGCGCGGCCGACCGGATCCTACGCCTGCACCATCAGCGGTTTTCTACTGCCACAAAGTCGCGCTCTGCTACGCCCGTGTAGACCTGACGTGGACGGCCGATCTTGGTCTTCGGGTCCTTCATCATTTCGCGCCACTGAGCGATCCAGCCCGGCATGCGCCCGAGTGCGAACAGCGGGGTGAACATCTCTGGGTCGAAGCCCATCGCCTTGTAGATCAGACCCGTGTAGAAGTCCACGTTGGGGTAGAGCTTACGGGAAATAAAGTACTCGTCGTTCAGTGCGATCTCCTCGAGTTCCAATGCGATGTCGAGGAGCTGGTCGCGCTTACCGAGCGAGGAAAGTACATCGTCTGCGGAGCGCTTCACAATGGCGGCACGCGGGTCGTAGTTCTTGTACACGCGGTGTCCGAAGCCCATCAGGCGGACGCCGTCCTCCTTGTTCTTGACCTTTTCCATGAACTTCTTGGGGTCTCCCCCGTCAGCCTGGATGGTCGAGAGCATCTTGAGGACGGACTCGTTTGCGCCACCGTGGAGTGGGCCCGACAGTGCGTTGACTCCCGCGGAAACCGACGCATACAGGTTGGCGTGGCTCGAGCCCACTACACGCACGGTGGAGGTGGAGCAGTTCTGCTCGTGGTCTGCGTGCAGGATGAGCAGAGTGTCGAGGGCCTTGACCACCTTGGGGTCTACCTCGTACGAGTGGTACGGCTCCGAGAACGTCATGCGCAGGAAGTCTTCGACGTATCCGCGCGAGTAGTCCGGGTAGAGCAGCGGCTCGCCTGCGCGGCGTCGGTGCAGGTAGGACGTGATCGTGCGGGACTTGGCGAGCAGGAGAACAGTGGCCAGCTCGACAGTGTCGTCCTCGAACGGGTTCACGGACTCTGGATAGAAGGTTGGCAGCGCGTTGATTGCGGACGCCATGACCGCCATTGGGTGCGCCTTCGCAGGGAAGGTACCCATGAAGGTGCGGAAGCCCTCAGGTACGAGTGTGTGCCGGTTTACCCGCGACTCGAATGCGTCAAGCTCGGTAGCGTTCGGGAGCTCACCGTGAATCAGGAGGTAGGCAACCTCGAGGAACGTAGACTGCTCAGCCAACTGGTCAATTGGGTAGCCGCGGTATCGCAGGATGCCTGCATCGCCATCGATGTAGGTGATCTGCGATTCGCACGAAGCAGTGTTGGTAAAGCCCGGGTCAAGGGTGACCATACCGGTCGTTGCAAGCAACGATGAGACTCCAAAGCCATCGTTGCCAATGGATGCGGTAGTTACCGGAAGCTCTTGCGAGGCCTCATTGACCGTAAGAGTCACCTTGTTGTGCGGGTTCTCAGACATGTCTTCCTTCCTTGCGCTCTCACGCCGTCGTTGTGCGCAAACGCGGATCTTTCACTGGTGTGACGAAAAACTAGACCGGTCGTCGTCGGGTGATCGGCCCCCTCGTACATAGTGCGTCAAGTAACGGTAACCGAGTGCGCCCGTTAGGGGAAATAGTGACCGGTAATTGACCGCTTTTTGGGTGTGAGAGATGTCACACAAGCGGGGCGTTCGGCTATGAGTTTCCGGTCAGGAAGAGAGGCGCTCGGAGGCGACAGCGATCCGTTCGTCGCTCGCGGTCAATGCCACACGGACGTACTCGGCGCCACCAGCGCCGTAAAACGCACCGGGTGCCACGAGGATGCCTCGCTCCGCGAGGTAGCCAACGGTCAGCCAGCATGCACCCGGCATCTCTCGCTGCGCGCGCTCTACTAGGGCGCGGGTTGGAGCTGACACTGCGCTAACGAACGCCTCATTGCCCCGCACCCACAGGTAGAGGCCTGCTTCGGAAGACGTGACTGTAAGGCCCGCGGATTCGATGGCCCTCAGCATCACGCTCCTACGCGCGCGGTAGATTTCCCGCTGCACGCTAACGTGTGAATCATCCGAGAGCCCCACTGCCATGACGTCTTGGACCGGTCCTGGAACAATCATCCCGAGGTGCTTGCGCAGGGCAAGGATTCCTTGGATTGTGGCTGAGTCTCCGGCCACGAACGCGGCTCGATATCCGGCAAGGTTCGACTGCTTAGACAGGGAGTAGGTCACCAGAACGCCAGTGTAGTTGTCCCCACACACTCGCGGGTCGAGCACCGAGGGCACGCCCTCGCTCGCGAACGGCTCAGTCCATGGCAACTCGGCGTAGCACTCGTCGGAAACAACGAGCGCGCCGATTTCTCGTGCCGCTTCCACGATTGCCTTGAGTTCGGATACGCCCAGCACGCGGCCGTGTGGGTTGCCCGGGGAGTTTACCCAGACAAGCTTCACACGCTCATTGCCGCGCCACGCCTCCACGTCATCGGCTGGAAGAGGCGTCGCGCCCGCCAGTCGCGCACCCACGTCGTAGGTGGGGTATGCGATCTCGGGGTGCACCACGATATCTCCCGCGCCGAGCGAGAGCATGGCGGGAAGCAGTGCAACCAGTTCCTTGGAACCTACGGTCGGCAGCACGTCCCGTGGATCGAGGTTGGCCACGTTGCGCCGACGGGCGAACCAACCCGACACAGCGTCACGCAACTGAGGCGTGCCATAGGTCTGCGGGTAGCCGTGTGAGTCAGCGGACTGCGCCAACGCGTTCTGTAGAACTTGGGGAGTTGGATCCACCGGAGTGCCCACAGAGAGATCCACGATCCCGCCGGCGTGAGAGCGCGCCAAGTCGCCAAATGGCACCAAGAGATCCCACGGAAACGCTATGTCCGTGATGTCAGCGAACCCCATGGGTCACGCCTGGGGAGGAAGTGCCTCGATGATTTCGTGGTCCTTCTCGATCATTCCCATCTTGGCTGCTCCGCCTGGGGAACCGAGGTCGTCGAAGAACTCAACGTTTGCGCGGTAGTACTCCGACCACTCTTCGGGGACGTCGTCCTCATAGTAGATGGCCTCAACAGGGCATACGGGCTCGCAAGCGCCACAGTCCACACACTCATCAGGGTGGATATACAGCGATCGTTTGCCCTCGTAGATGCAGTCAACGGGGCATTCCTCGATGCACGCCTTGTCCTTAACATCGACGCACGGCTTGGCGATCACATAGGTCACTTGCAGTTCCTTTCCAACTGTCAGCCATCACTACTGGCCAATCCATTATTGCCCACCGCCGCCGCAAGCGCGAAAAGAGATTCCAGAGTGCGGTTCAGTGTTAAATGGATCTATGTCCAACACTAAACCCAAATCCGCCGGGGCGAGCATCAGTGAGCCGTGGCAGCAGTGGTCACCGGGACAGCGAGTTATGGTGCGGGTGACGCTAGATCCCGGGGATACTCACCTTTATTCGGATGTCTTAGGCACGATTGTGGAGATGGGTGAGGGAACAATCACACTCGACACCCGGGCGGGAATCAACACGATTGAGACCTCCCGAATAGCGATCGGGAAGCTCATCCCTCCGCCGCCTCCACGCCGCAGGCCTCGTACTCAATACAACCCCGAAGAGGATTAACCCGCACTCCTCGCACCAGTTCTCCCGAGCGCCCGAGGTCCAGAAGCTGATCCCTCCACGCCGGGTCAGCGTGCGAAACCATATGGGCAGCTCCACCAGTGGGGCGTACCCCGTGCGCCGTTCCCGCCGCAAAGTATGCGTGCACGGCGGCCTCATCCTGCTCCGCCAAAGACTGACGCAACGTGCCCAGTTGAGCGAGTGAATCGTCGAGAATCTGGAGCAGCGCCGAGCGGTTGTCCAGAATCATAGCGGCGTTGCGCGCGGCATCGCCGCGCGCGACGCGCGTGCCATCCCGGAAACTGCCAGCCGCAAGCGTCCTCGCAATCTGACCGATTGGGCTCTGGGCGACGTGCGCTGTGAGCGAGTGTGCATACACGTGCGGTAGGTGGCTGATCATGGCGGCAGCGCGGTCGTGGTCCGAGTCATTCAGCATGATCACCTCGCCACCCAACGCGCCGGTGATCAGTGCGGTCACGTTCGCCGCACGCAGCGGGTCCGTGGACCCGCTCAGCGTGACGGCCCATGTGGCCCCGACCAATATTCTCGACGATGCAGCAGCAAATCCCGAACGCTCAGTACCAGCCATCGGATGAGCGCCGACGTATTGCTCGTCAAGGCCAGCAGCGCGAACAGCCTCTCGGACACGAGATTTCACGCTCCCCACGTCTGTGACCGTGGTGTGGGGGTTGATGCGCTCAGCAATGTGGGTCATGGTCTGCGCCATGTGCCGCAGTGGCACAGCCACGAGCAACACGTCCGGTGCGCTGGACACGAGGTCGGCAAGGGAGGTGCGGGGCTCGATTCCCCGGTCCGACGCACTGTGACGGGTCTGCGAGTCGGGGTCCCATGCGCGGACCTCCAAACCTGCCTCAACAGCCGCAAGGGCGACGGAGCCGCCGATGAGTCCGAGGCCCACGATGCCCAGGGTGCGCGGGCCTGCGGCAATTCTGGCGAGGTCGTCACTTGCGGGCTGCACCGCGTGAGGGGTTACCACAGCAGTGCCTCACGAGCCTGTTCCGTGCTGGACTGCGAGTCGGCACTCAACGGGGCGATTCGCGGCTCGTCGATCGAATCATCAATCTCGCCGCGCGCCGGGAACACACCCAGGGTCTTGACCGCATCTCCTGCAGCGAGCAGACCCTCGATGACGTCGTGCAGGTCTTCCTCCCACGGCGCGCCATCCAGCGTCACGATGAACGTGTACTTTCCCTCGAGCGCCTTGAGCGGCCGGGTGATCAGCGAGGACATGTTGACTCCGCGCTCCCCCAACGCGCCGCTAATGCGCGCGAGTACACCAGGTCCAGTCGCGCGTGGCGTGACCGCAAGCATCGAACGCATCAGCGGCGCCGACCCCGAACGCAACTCGTCAAAACTCGCACGGGCTTGACCTCGGTCAGTAATCAGCAGAAAGCGGGTGCGCGCACCTGCAAAGTCGGAGACGTCCTTTGCGTGGAGGGCGAGCCCGTAGAGCTCTCCACACAGCGCAGGACCGAGTGCGATCTGGTGGTCTTGGACGTCCCTGCAGGCCGCCGCGTTAGAGGACGCGGGGGTCGGTTCAAGGCCATTGGCCGAGATGAACTCCTGGCACTGGGCGAGACCCACCGGATGCGCCATAACCTCGGTCTTTGCAGTATTTTCTGAGCCTGCGCGCACGAAGGCGTCAAAGGATACCGCCACAAAAGTCTCGTCCACCGCAACCACGTTGCGGGCCGCAACCAACGCATCGAGGGAGGGCACAACATAGCCTTCCACAGTGCTCTCAATCGCCACAATGCCGAACTGGGCAGAGCCCGACTCGACCTGCGCGTACACGTCCGTAACCACAGGAAGCGGCACGAGTTGCGCACCCTGAGGCGCCATCGCTAGCGCCGCTTGGTGTGTAAACGTGCCCTCCGGGCCAAGGTACGCGACCCTGACAGGGCTCATGAAGCATCGCCGCGGTGTTGTTCCAGCGCGCGATCTGACATGTTTGACCAGATCGGATCCAAGGCGTCTGGTCCCGGCACAAACTCGGTGCCGTCAATGACCGCGAGTACGCGGTAGGCGACGCCCCTCTCCGACAGCTGAGCGAGGAGGCCCAGGAGGTTTTCGGAGTTTGGCACACCAAAGCTACTGAGGAAGATGTGAGGGCCAGCTTGCGAGCGCTGTGAACGCAAGTGCTGCAGATCCACGCCGTGCTCGGCAAACACGTTCAGAGTGGTGAGTAGCGAGCCCTTGTGGTCTTGGTCTGGGCCAAACGCAAGCCATACCTGAGACGGCGAATCAAAGTCCGCGAGGGTCTCGACCGTCTCGAGCAACCCGTACCACAGCGGAGGTATCTCGGAGAACCGGCCAGCATCCGACAACTCGTGGAAGCCGGCTGGGATCAGCGACTTCTCAATGACGAGAACTCCGTGTTCGCCCGCGAGTTCCGCACGTTCTTCCACGCTCATCGACGTTGGAACCACGTGGGGGGCCAGGCCAAGGGTACGCAGGACGCCACGGCAGTCGCGCATGCCAGCCTCATCGATGATTGCAACACCAGAGGTCTCGTTTGACCGTCCAACGAGCGTCCACTGCGAGTGCACGGGCACCGCGGCGGTGAAGAGGAGCGAGTTCGACGTGGACAAAAGTAACCGCTCGAGGTCCGGGAGCGGCTGGGCAGGATGTCCAATGTGCACCACAGCAGAGATGCCGTCGATTGCCGCGATCGTAGCAAGCGTGACGCTCCGGGCCCCCAGGTCGAGGAGTACTGAGTCACCGCCCGTCCAACCTCCCAGCTGCGCTGCGAGTTGAGCGTGGACTGCGGACTCGCGTTCGCTCTTGCCAAGCATTGTGTGCTCCATTCTGTGGTGTGGCCTGCTCAACATGCTATAGCGCCGAGACACCATAAGGTGCCTCGGCGCTATATTCCGGACTTGGTTGTGACTCTATGAGCGCATTGCGGCTCATACGCGGCCGACTATTCGTCGGACTTGCTAGCTTTATCTGCCGCTGCCTCTGGCTTTTTGCAGACCACGCCGTTGTCTGGACGGTAGGTCCACGACTTTGCCTCGTCCTTGACGATCTTGCCGGTTGCGATTTCCTTCACCTTGCGGGTCACGGTCACGTTGAAACCGTCGTTCCCCTTTGGATAGGCCTCGCAGTTGGCAGCGGTCGAGGTGGTAGTAGTAGCGGCCACGATGTTGCGCTTAGGCGAAGTGGTAGTGGTGACCTCGTAGGTCTTGGTCCCCCACGCCTCTACAACCAGCTGGTTGTTTGAGATGTAGCTGCGCATCAGGATGCCGGTTGACGAGTCGTTGCGCCAGATCATGTCAATTGAGCCCGAGTAAAGGGTCGACTCGCGCCCCATTGGGTATCGGTTGAACCACACGGTATGCGGGCGGTGCGCGATGTCCGTCATGCCGGCAAAGAACCCAGCGTTGTACGCTGTGGTGGACATCTGCGAGAGTCCGCCGCCCATGCCCTCGGTGTGCACACCATTCACTATCACGCCGGAGTTGTGGTAGCCGTTGGCTGCCGAAATGGGACCGATCACCTCGATGAGGTTGAACTCCTCACCCGGCTTGACGAGAGTGCCGGTCACGCGTTCAGCTGCGACTCTCAGGTTCTCAGTGCGTGGCGGAGCGTACGGCACGGGAGTCGAGAACGAGGCGACCTTCTCCTTGATGCCCAGCTTCTTGAGCGATTCAACGGAATCCTTAGCCTCAAACTCCACAAGCTTGATCTCAGCGGTGCGCGTTTCAGAGCTGGCGGCCTTGGCGAACTCGGCTACCAGTTCCTCTTCGTCGATGGTCGTGCCAGCCTTACCAGCCTTAATGACCGGCTTGCCGCCCTCAAACACGAATCGCGCGTCCTTGGCGTCCGTCAGAAGATTCGTGGTCCGCTTGACGATCTCCTTGGACAGGTCCTTGCCGTTGTACGCGAAGTTCATAGTGGTGCCTTCGACCTCGACTGAGATGTCTTTGGTGAAGATATCCACGGGGATCTCAGCAGTCTGACCGTCGACCTTAACCGTGACTGGACCGCTCGCAATCTGCTGAGCCTGTTCAAGGTACGAATCGGTGATTTCCTGCGTGATCGTTGGAACGGTCGCTACGGAACTTAGTGCGACGGGTCGCACCGTGGTGAAGAGGTTGTCAACGATACGTGCCTGTGCCTCTTTGACGTCAACGCCCGAGCCATCCTTGGCATCCGTGGCCACGGCCTCGCCATCAACAAAAGCAACGGTTCCGTCCACGGGCTCGACGAGCAGCGAACTTGCGATCGATTCCAAAGTTGCAGTGAACTTGGCGTCATCAACGTCAAGCAGGGGCTGGACCTCACTGCCACCCGTGAGGTGTTCCCACAGGTAAACGGGGTCGAGCGTGAATCCGGTAAGGCCCGCAACTGTCCCTGCAGAATCCAGAGCAACTCCGGCATCTGCTGGCACGATGGACGTTTCCAGATCGCCCGCAGTCAGCGCCATCTTCTTGGAAAGGCTTGACGTGAGTTTGTCATCCAGGAGCGCAGCAGCCTCCGATTCTGATTTTCCACCTACGTCGACACCCGCAACCGTAGTGCCCTTCGCGATACTGTCCGAAAACGCCCACTGAGCGCCTGCGTACGCGCCCGCGAGTACGAGGACAGCGCCCAGGACTCCGGCCGCTACCTTGCCTGCACTGCGCTTTCGTTCAGGTTCCGATTCAAAGTCGGAGAGCGAAGAGTTCGATTGCTTCTTTGAAGATGGGGACGGCTTGGAAACCGAAGGCTTCTTCACCGCGGCTGAGGAACTTGGCACTGATTGGTTCTCTGTATCTGGCGTTGGACCGGCGCCGTTCTGGCCTGCCGAGTCCGGAAGTGTGGGGGTAAGTACAGCGGTGTCGTCAGAATCCGTCACTCGGCCAAACACATGAGTGTCATCATCGCCGCTGACTGGTTCGATTACGTGAGTGTCATCATCGCCTGCAACTGGCTCGAACTCACGAGTGTCGTCAGAGGCAATGGCCTCAAATACATGGGTTTCATCGGAGTCGGGCTCGACGGTTACCTGCGCACTGGCTTCTGGGGAACCTGTCTCAGGCACGTCATCGGCTTCGGTTTCGGCATTCTCCGCGACAGGAGCATCAGCAGCAGCTTCACGCTCGGAGGAGTCTGGCACGTCCTGTGGAGCCTCGTCTTCGTACCAGTCAAGGTTTGGGCTGTTGTCCTCGATGGGCGCCAACGGGTCAGCAGGCGGCGTGCTCAGAATGGGGATAGGCGACGGGGAAACACGGCGCTCAAGAACCTCAACGACTTCCTCTGGCTCGTTCGAGACGTCAACCTGCTCGCTGGCAACTTCCACTTCGGAAAGCTCGGCGTCTTCGCTCGAGGAATCGGCGTCCTCGACCTGGGAATCCTCTACTGCCTCAGTCTGTTCTTCGATATCTGGCGTCTGCGAAACCTCGGCGTGGGTCTCCCCTGCCTCGTCGAACGACTCTTCAGACTCGGGGCGCTGTGGCTCGTTGTCCTTAGGGATCGTCATTTCTCAAACCGCCTATGCATCAAATGGTTCCGGTGATTTTCCCAACGACGTTTACCTACCTGGCGCCGGGACCCTCACTATCTTAGTCAGAACCTCCGACAGCAGGGTTCACAATTCCCTATGCAAACCATCGCCGTGGGGTGAAACAGGCAATTCCTACCGCAATGAGGCTGCCTGCCATCCACAGGTAGGACAAATATGCCGTATCACCAGCGGGCATGAGGATATCTCCGCCCGGTCCATTGAGCGCGAGAACCTGAATAACCACGAGCAAGCCAACGCCAAACGCCGTGACTCCCCCAAGCCCGATCCATGCCCTGACCATCGTGGCGGCTGCAAACACTGCAATGATGGAAAACAGAAGCACCCAAGGCAGCCATTGCCTGTGCAACGTGGTTCCGATCGCACCAATGAGCACACCCAATACTCCGGCCAGCGCGTACTCAAAAACCGCGATCGCGCGTTCAGCCTTTTCGAGTTTCATACGTTGAGGTTACCTTTCAAACCTTGGCGATCACTGAACCTACTGACCGCCCAAGAAAGTAGTTACGAATGATCTAGTTGAGCGCTGCCACATACTCTCGGGAAAAAACTGGAAAGAAGACCCCGTTGCTGAGGGCAGCGGCGCCGAGCACCTCAACGCCCGCCGCCTTCTCACGACTCCCCGGCAGATCACGCCAGTCAGCTACCCACTGGACCTGAGTTGCGTGCGCTTCGAGCGCTCGAAGCACCTTGCCGGCAACGTCGCATACCTCCACCACATAGGTAATCTCCGGGTCATGCGAGCTGACTGCAGCAAGAGGGTCACTCGGCCTTGGTATGACAACCTCCACGCCGCCGTTGCCGCCCTGACCTGCCACATCGTCGCGAGCCAGGTCTCGCAGGAACTGCTCGCGCTGCCCCAGAACCTCGCGGCCGAAACGCATGACCTCACTGGGGATGACGGAGCTGAGGAGCTGTGGGACGTAACCAAGATCGTCGGAAATCAGTTCCACTGCGCGTGACGCAAGCTGATACGCCCGGATATGGTCCGGGTGTCCATACCCTCCGCCTGGCTCGTACGTGACCACGTAGCGCGGGCGGCGGGCTGAGATCAGGCGCGCAAGCGACTGGGCAGCGCGGTCGAGATCCGCAAAGTAGAACGCACCCTCAGGAACCTCGGAGGGCAACGCCGCGGCAGCGCTCGTCCCCGCGGCCCCTTCACCCACCCACGACATTCCCGAATCACGATACCTAGGTGACGGCTCGTTGGCGCCGAGTGCGCCATCGATTTGGTCGAGGAAGTAATGGTCACTCACTTCGAGCTCCCGCAGCGCGCCCGCGAGCTCTCGCTCGCGGTGGGCGCCGAAACGGTCTCCACTTCCTTCAAGACGATCTGGGTCCGGACCGATGACCTCGCCCTGTTCGCCACGTGTGCAGGTCACAAGCGTGACGGGCAGTCCCGCCGCAGCCCATGTGGCCAGCAAGCCGCCTGTGCTCAGGGTTTCGTCGTCTGGATGGGCATGGACGGCCAGAAGGCCACCCTCAATAGCAAGTGGTACATAAGTCACTGACCAATTCTCTCACTCGGTTGGAACTCGGCTCAGTTGTGACCACCGTTTTTTGGGCATCAGGTGGAAGTAGCGAACGGTCTGATAAAGCAAACGGCGCCCCGCAGCCGAAGTTGCGGGGCGCCGTCACAAGCTAACCGTTCGGTCAGGCCTTCTTGGCGCGGGAGAACGCACGAGCGCGCTCCGTCTGGTCAAGGATGACCTTGCGGATACGGACAACCTCAGGGGTGACCTCAACGCACTCGTCCTCGCGAGCAAACTCGAGGGACTCCTCGAGGGTGAGGTGCTTTGGTGGCACCAGGTTCTCGAACGTGTCGGACGAAGCTGCACGCATGTTGGTGAGCTTCTTTTCCTTGGTGATGTTCACGTCCATGTCCTCGTTGCGAGCGTTCTCGCCAACGATCATGCCCTCGTACACTTCCTGGGTTGGGTCCACGAAGAAGGAGCCGCGCTCCTGGAGGTTGATCATTGCGAACGGAGTGACAACACCTGCGCGGTCAGCCACGAGAGAACCGTTGATGCGGGTCTCGATTGGACCAGCCCATGGCTCGTAGCCTTCTGCGAGGGACGACGCGATACCGGTACCGCGGGTCTCAGTCATGAAGCGGGTACGGAAGCCGATAAGGCCACGTGCAGGAACCATGAACTCCATGCGAACCCAGCCGGAGCCGTGGTTCGACATGGTCTCCATGCGGCCCTTGCGCTGCGCCATGAGCTGCGTGACAGCACCGAGGTATTCCTCAGGTACGTCAATGGTCATACGCTCCATAGGCTCGTGGACCTTGCCGTCAATCTTCTTGGTCACAACCTGTGGCTTACCCACGGTGAGCTCAAAGCCTTCGCGGCGCATCTGCTCAACAAGGATGGCGAGCGCGAGCTCTCCACGGCCCTGAACCTCCCAAGCATCTGGACGCTCGGTTGGCAGAACTTTGAGGGACACGTTACCGATGAGCTCGGAGTCAAGGCGATCCTTAACCTGGCGTGCGGTGACCTTGTGGCCCTTTCCACCCTTACCTGCGAGTGGCGAGGTGTTGATACCAATGGTCATCGAGATCGCCGGGTCGTCAACCGTGATGGTTGGCAGCGGGCGTGGGTCGTTCAGGTCGGTGAGGGTCTCACCGATCATGATGTCGGCGATACCGGCAACTGCAACGATGTCACCGGGGCCTGCGGACTCGGTTGGAACACGGTCAAGAGCCTTCGTCTCGAGAAGCTCAGTGATCTTCACGGTCTGCATGGAGCCATCGGCACGCGCCCATGCAACCTGCTGGCCCTTGTGGAGGGTTCCATTGTGGATGCGGAGCAGTGCGAGACGTCCAAGGAATGGCGAAGCGTCAAGGTTGGTGACGTGGGCCTGGAGTGGAGCGTCCTCGTCAAAGGTTGGTGCTGGGATCTTCTCAAGGATCGTCTTGAACAGAGGCTCAAGGTCCTCATTCTCAGGAAGCGAGCCGTCAGCAGGCTGCTCGAGGGTTGCACGGCCGGTCTTTGCAGCGGCGTAGACAACTGGAACGTCGAGGATTGCCTCGAGGTCAAGGTCGTCGACCTCGTCCTGGAGGTCGGCGGCAAGGCCGAGGAGTAGGTCGGTGGCTTCGCCAACGACCTCGGTGATACGTGCGTCCGGGCGATCCACCTTGTTGACAACCAGGATGACTGGAAGCTTGGCGGCCAGAGCCTTACGCAGGACAAAACGGGTCTGTGGAAGTGGACCCTCAGAGGAGTCCACCAGAAGGACGACACCGTCGACCATGGACAGTCCACGCTCGACCTCTCCACCGAAGTCGGCGTGGCCTGGGGTGTCGATCACGTTAATCGTGATGCCATCAGCGTGGCCAGCTTCAACAGCCGCAGGACCCGAGTAACGGACAGCGGTGTTCTTGGCCAGGATGGTGATGCCCTTTTCCCGCTCAAGGTCACCGGAGTCCATGGAGCGCTCGTCAGCGTTCGCGCGTGGGTCAAATGCACCGGTCTGGCGGAGCATTGCATTAACAAGGGTGGTCTTACCGTGGTCCACGTGGGCGACGATTGCCACATTGCGCAGGTCAGAGCGCACTGACATAAAGGAACTCGTTTCACAGTGTGAGAGTGGGACACGCTGAGTTGTCAGCGTGTGGCGCATCGTGGACGGCGCAAACTCTAGGTTCGCACTCAGTCAATTACGGGCGTTTCATACGATGGCCTATGCAATATTACCGCCCGGCCCCCAGTTGGGCGCTACATGTTCTCCCTCACACACCTGTCACGAGGGCGATCACGTGGGAGAACGCAAAGATGGACCGCCCTAATGGGCGGCCCACCTTTGGGTCAATCTATGCTGTGTGTGCCTGCACTGTTGAGTGCAAGACTCACGCGTTCTGTTCGAAGAGCTTATCGCGGGTCAGACGACGCTGCTGCTGAGCATCCGGGTCCGGAACCGGAACCGCTGCCAGAAGCCGCTTGGTGTAGTCATCCACTGGATTCTCCAGAACCGACTTGCGGGTTCCGAACTCAGCCATCTTTCCGTGACGCATGACTGCGATGCGTGACGCCAGCATTTCCACAACCGCAAGGTCGTGAGAGATGAACAGGCAGGCAAAGCCGTGCTCGCGCTGCAGGTCAAGGAAGAGGTCGAGAACCTTGGCCTGCACGGAAACGTCAAGTGCCGACGTAGGCTCGTCCGCGATGAGCAGCTTAGGGCTCAGGGACAGAGCACGTGCGATACCTACGCGTTGACGCTGACCACCCGAAAGTTCGTGGGGGTAACGGTTACGCATGGCACGTGGCAGTTCAACCTGGTCGAGCAGTTCCTCAATGCGCTTCTGGAGACCAGCACCCTTTGCAAGCTTGTGCAGGAGCAGAGGCTCACCGATCGACTCACCGACTGGGAGACGTGGGTTCAAGGACGAACCCGGGTCCTGGAACACGATCGAGACGTCGTTGCGGACAGCGAGGAGGTTCTTTGAAGAGATCCCCTTCATCTCGACGCCGTCAATCTTGAGCGAGCCGCCAGCAACAGGAAGCAGACCGATCGCCGCGCGGCCAACGGTTGTCTTACCTGAACCAGACTCACCTACGAGACCCACAACCTCACCGCGAGCGATGTTGAAGGAGATACCGTCCACGGCGCGAACTGCAGGTACGCGTCCGCGCTTCGGGTACTCGACCACCAGGTCTCGTGCGTCAAGAACGAGGTCCTCGTCCTTGTAGGTCACAGGAACCACTGGGTCGACATCGTTCACCGTGAACTGTCCCAGGTGCGGGACAGCGTCCAGCAACTGGCGAGTGTACGGGTGCTGTGGGTTGTTGAAGATCTCGTGCGAGGTACCCCGCTCGACGATCTCACCATTGCGCATGACGAGGATGCGGTCAGCCATGTCGGCAACAACACCCATGTCGTGCGTGATCAGCACGATGCCGGACTCAAACTTGTGGCGAAGGTCGCGCATGAGCTTGAGGATCTCAGCCTGAACCGTCACGTCAAGTGCCGTGGTTGGCTCATCGGCGATAAGCATCTTGGGGTTAAGTGCCAGCGCCTGTGCGATCATCGCACGCTGACGCTGACCACCAGAGAGCTGGTGAGGGTACTTGTCCAGCGCGATCTCTGGGTTAGGAATCTCCACCATGGTGAGGAGCTCGAGCGCGCGGGCACGAGCCTGCTTGGGGCTCATTTCCGTGTGAGTGCGCAGAGTCTCGATGATCTGGAAACCGATGGTGTACACCGGGTTCATCGCAGTCATCGGTTCCTGGAAGATGACGGCCATTTCGTTACCGCGCAGGTGACGAAGCTGGCTGTGGCTCAGGCCAACAAGCTCACGTCCGTGAAGCTTTGCGCTTCCCTTAGAGCGACCGTTTGGTGGAAGGAGTCCAAGCAACGACATGGAGGACTGGGTCTTGCCAGAACCAGACTCTCCTACGATTGCGAGGACCTCACCTGGGTACACCTCGTAGCTAATGTCCTTTGCTGCGGTGAACCAATCACCATCAACCCAGAACTCGACGGTGAGGTCATTGACCTCAAGGATCGGTTCATTCTTAGTTAGTTCGTGCGATTGCGCGTTGTCTGAAGTCACGGACAATCACTTCCTTCCAAGTACAGTCGCCCGGTTGCGAGCGTCGTGTGCTGCAATACCCGAGCGCACTGTCAAAATTGAATTATGGGCCCTACAGAGATTTTCCGTCCAACGTTTAGCCGAGTACTCGCCTACGCACTGTGGGTACTTCTCGCGTTCATCGCGATTAGTGCCACAGTGGGAACCTCCGGTTCCGTCCGTTTGCGCGTCATCACAGGCTGCATATTTGCAGCGACTGTTGTTGTCCTCTTCTACTTCCGCCCTTACGTGGAGGTCTCGGATGGTGGCATATTGCTTGCCAATCCGCTCAAAACCACGATGCTTCCCTGGCCGGCAATTGAGTCCACCGAGATTCACGGTTCGTTCAATGTCCAAACAGTTGATGGCATGAAGCACAGCTCCTACGCCGCAACCATTGCGAACAAACGAAACGACCTTGGCCTTGCCGGGGAGGTGAAGAAGTTCAGCGACAACCGCTTGGAAGCGCTCTCCGCTGCCGGATACCTCAATGACATTCGCCCCGAGGGCGCGCCGGTCACAGTAACCAGGAACATTGCCGGACTGGTTGCCATCTCGGCGACCGCCCTTGCCTTCCTGATCACGCTCTTCACGTAGCGCGCCCTCGGAGACCATCAGTTCTTCGAGTCCTTGCCGTCCGAGTCGCCTTCACTCTCGAGGCGGTCGACCACAGGTCGATCTGCCTCGAGGGTGTCCACAGCGATTCCCGTCGGGGTAGCCTCAGGAGCGCCAAGCTGAGCCTTGAGCTCCGCCTTGCGCAGTGCGCGAACCGTAGGAACGCGACGCTGGCGTGGGTCAAACGCGTCTCGCAGACCGTCACCAATGAAGTTGACGCACAATGCGATGGTGACGATGAACAGACCAGCCCACCAGAACAGCCATGGACGCGTAGCGAACGCCGACTGGTATTCGGAGATGAGGTTACCCAGAGAGACCTCTGGAGCCTGGATACCAAAGCCCAGGTAAGACAGCGACGTCTCAAGCAGAACAGCCGAGCTGAGCATCAGCGTGGAGTTCACGATGATGACAGCGATCGTGTTTGGCAGCATGTGCTTGAAGATGATGCGAGTGTTCGAGGCTCCGGCAACACGTGCCGCCTCGACAAACTCCCGCTCACGCAGCGAAAGAAACTCTGCACGCACAAGACGCGCCAAGCCCGTCCAGTTCAACAGACCCAGAGCAATTGCCAGAATTACTGGAGTTGGTGAACCGTAGAGCTTTCCAAGAACAGCACCCGTGATAAGCACAGGAACCACGATGAAGAGCTCAGTGAAACGCATCAGCAGAGTGTCCAGCCAGCCGCGGAAGAAGCCTGCAATCGCACCAATGAGGATACCAATAGCAGTCGAAACCGTAGCCACGATGAACATGACCGTGAGCGAGGTCTGGATTCCACGCATGACGCGAGCAAAGTTGTCACGTCCAAGCTCGTCCTGACCAAATGGGTGGTCTCCGATCTGGAAGCCGCCCTCGCCCCACAGCTGCAGGGTTGGGCGTCCACCAGGCAGAGTCAACGCACCGGTTTCCTTGTAGCCGAACTTCCACCATCCTGGCAGTGGTCCCCAACCAATGGAGGTCACTGCAAGGAGGATGACTGCGGCCAGCACGATCAGGGAGATCATTGCCGCCTTGTGGCGGAAGAACCGCTTGCGGACGATCTGCCCCTGGGACAGTCCAGCAACCTCGCGGAGCTCGAGTTCATTCTCAGCGCGAGTTTCTTCTGTGTTACTCATGTTCTCGCTCATGCGTTCACTCGAATCCTTGGGTCCAGTACGGCGTACAGCAGGTCCGCCAAGAAGTTCGCGACGATTGCGACAAAGCCAATCACAAGAACGTAGGCCATCACTGGGTCGATCTCGCTCTTCTGCAGACCCGAAAGGAACATGGTTCCCATGCCTCGCCAGCCAAAGATCTTCTCCGTGATAACAGCACCACCGAGAATTCCAGCAAAGTCGAGCGGAATGATCGTAGCGAGTGGGATCAGGGAGTTACGGAATGCGTGGCGAACCACTACGACTCGCTCTGAAAGGCCCTTGGCACGCGCTGTTCGCACGTAATCCTGGTTCATGACCTCAAGCATCGAGGCACGCGAGTAACGCGTGTACGCGGCGAAAGAGACTAGAACAAGTACGAGGGTTGGAAGAATCAGGTGGGTGTACGAGTCGAGCTGAGTGGTCCAGAAGGAACCCTTCAGACCAGGAGTCTCAGAACCGATCGTTGCGATGGGCCGACCATTGATTGCACTCGAGTTGAAGTAAGGAACCCAAGCCTGCATGACTCGGTCAGCAAACAGAAGTCCAAACCCAAGTAGAGCAACCAGCGCGGAGATTCGCATCGAAACGGCGCGGTCGTAACCGCCCCAGAGCCAACCAATAAGTACACCCCCGGCAACCACAGCAACGAGGAGGCCGAACACGATTCCGGCATTGGCACCGTGGAATGCGAACTGCATTGGGTACCACAGGGCAGCGATGAGCACTGCCGTGGAAACGGCTGCGTAGAGCGCCTTCCTGTTTCGCAGGCCAGCCATGATGGCGGTCAGCGCGAACGCAATGCCGACACCCGTCAGCAGAATCACGATTGGGCCAAGCGACGGCTTACGGAACCAGTCCGTTGCGATCATGTACCACAGGACACCCGAGGTCACCGCAAATGCCGATCCAAAGACAATGAGTCGGCGTTTGAGGTCACCAGAGAAAATGGCCTGCCAGATTATGCCCGCAACCACTCCAATAAGGAGGATGACTCCGATGCTCAGCTCAGGGTTGGCGAGGAAGTCGTTAAATCCGATTGCTCCCCACTGCTTCATGAGTACAGCGACCCAGAAGCTTGGGAGCGAGTAAAGCAGGAAGGAGATGAAGATCATCGTGTAGTCAAACCCGGTGTACTGACGCAGTGCGGAAACCACACCGACAGTGATGCCGAGGATCATTGCAACAACGGTAGCCAGGGTTACCAGCTTGATCGTCACGCCGATGGAGGAAACGAGGATGTCCGTAACCTGTTGGTTGGTGGTCCATGCAACGCCGAGGTCACACTTTCCGATAAAGCATCCAGCTACGCCCCCAAGCCATCCGAGGTAACGGACCGGCGATGGAACGTCCAGCTGCAACTGCTGGACTCGGGCGGCAATGAGCGCTTCCTTGTTGGGTGCGGTGCTCTGCAGCAAGTCTTGAAGTGGGTCGATAGCGATATCAACCAGCACATAGATCAAGAATGTTGCGACAAGCAGCACACCCAGAGACGAAAGCGCTCGTCTAAAGATGAAGTTGTACATGAATTGACCTCTCCAGCGGCGACCATTCCGGCCTGTCCGCAAGCGAATTACCGCTCAAGTTTACCCGGTGATTGGGAAACTCAAACATCGCACTGAGGCGCCAGAGCTGAAGCCAGCTCTGGCGCCACAGTTAAACTACGCGATTACCGCGGTTGTTCAGACCTTAGGCCTGCGATTCTCAACCAGCGATCTCCCAGTTCCAGAACTCGGAGAAGATGGTTGGGCTGATCGAAATTGGGGAAACACCGGTGATCTTGGAGTTCCAAGCGTTAACTGCTGGGAACTGGAAGATCGTGGTACCGAAGGCGTCGGCCCACAGGTGCTTTTCAACGTCGATCTGAATCTGAGCCTGCTTGGCTGGGTCGGTCTCAGTCTGCAGCTGGTCGAACAGGCCGTCAACGGTCTTGTTCGAGTAGCCGTAGAAGTTGTTCAGGCCACCGGTACGGAAGTTAGCGTCAGACTCCGTCACAGCGGTCGAGGTGGACTGCCATCCGAAGAGTGCTGCGTCGTACTTGTCCTGTGCGGTGGAGAGCATGGTTCCCCAGTCGTCGTTTCCACCGTCAATGACGTTGAAGCCGGCCTTAGCAGCGGACTCCTGGATCAGAACGAACTCGTTCGCACGACGAACGTTGGACTTGCCGTAGAGGAAGCGAACGTCAACCTTCTCTACGCCAGCTTCCTTGAGGAGGGACTTTGCCTTCTCAATGTCAGTTTCCTTGTAGAAGTCCGAGCCGTTCTCGGCGACCATCTTCTCGTAGTTAGGGTCGTCCGAGAGGAGGATGAAGGAGTCACGGGTCTCAGCGTTAGGGTTGAGCGGCTTGATCAGCTGGTCAACAATTGCCTGGCGTGGGATGGTCAGCAGGAATGCCTGGCGAACCTTCTTGGCCTTCTCTGCGTCTCCACCGTAGGACTCTGGGTCGAATGGACCGCCGTTGTCCTGGACCATGTCGACGTGCTCGTAGGTGCCGTCAACACCGGTCTGGATCTCAACCTTGTCGCCGAGAGCCTGGAGCTGGGTCAGGGTGTCAGCAGTAGCCTGTGGGGCGAGCATGTCCAGCTCACCGTTCTGGAATGCCTGAACCTGAGCCTGTGGGTCCTCAGAGTAGCGAACGATGATCTTGTCGATCTTGCCCGCGTGGTCACCTGTGTACTGAGCGTTCTTCTCGAGGATGATCGACTGATTCTCAGTGTACTCAGTGATGATGTATGGACCGGAAGCGAAGTTCTGGTCTGCAGTTGGCGTCGAGGTGAAGTCGAAGCCGGTGCGCCATGCGTTTGCAATCTTGGCAAGGGTCGCACGGTCGTTGTCCTGGATTGCCTTGATGACAGCAGCCTTGTTTGCAGTGGCGTCATCGCCTAGGCCTGCAAGCTTAGCGGTTGCGTGTGCTGGCATGGTTACACCGAAAGCGGTCTCCCAGTCAGCGAAAGGCTTGGTGTAGGTAACGGTGACGGACTTGCCGTCTTCGCCGATCTCAGGAACGTCCTTGATGAGCGCGGTTCCTGGGGAACCTGAAGCAAAGAACACTTCGTTCTCACCAACGATGACCTCACCGGTCTCCTCGTCAGTCTCAACCTTGTCGTTCAGGTTCGAAGAAAGGCCTGCCCATGCGAGGACGAGGTCAGCGGCGTCGATTGGGGTGCCGTCAGACCACTTTGCGTTCTCGGAGAGGGTGTACTTGACCTGCAGTGGGTCGTCGGAGAGCTTCTCGTACGAACCGAAGGACGTGTCTGGAACGAGCTTCAGGTCCTTGTCGTAGTAGTTGAAGCCGGCCTGAGTCATGTAGTTGATGACTGCGTTGGCGGTGGCGTTACCGTGGTCAGTGTTCTGGTTAGCCGAGTACATTGGCTGGTTCCAGCCGACGCGTACCTCAGTTGGACCAGCAGATGCCGAGGTTCCCTCGGTGGTTGGATTGTCGTCCCCTGGGGCAGGGGTCGAGCATGCGCCCAGTGCCAGGGTGGCGCCAACGAGTGCGGCCAGCGGGGCCCACTTCTTGATCTTCAATTTTCCTCCTTGAAGGAAGGGAGGCATCGGAACCGTTTGTGTCAGATGTAGACACTCCGATGCTGCAACTCCCAGTGCTTACCTAGAAAGGTACAGACGTTTAACCCTCTTGAGATACCAAATTCGGGCTATCACATACATCGTTATCGAAGTGATACCGAGCGGTAACCTGAGAAACAGAGTTCTCAATATGTGGACAGCAGTCGCGACTTTGGCTTAATTTCGCCGTTTGAGCGCGACAAAGTGCTGCGCATCGAGGCAAAATAGAGTGTGCCAATGCCGTATTAGCGCGAAATATCCGTTTAGATTTTAGGGACTTATGCCCCCTAGACGATCACGCGTCATGGATCTCACATCGTGATATTTCCCGTCAAACGCTTCCAGCAAGCGTCGACAGCTGCAGGAGCCAACGTCGCGCGCGCATCCGCGTATCGCGATCGTCACCCTGTGCACTCGCACACGTCGACGACTGGGGCATCAATTGAAAGACCGCAAGAAACGCAGTCTGACCTGCTATAACACCCTCGAGGAGCAAAAATGATCAGCTGGCGCAGAGCCATAGCAAAAATGATCCGTCCGTCACGTCTCGACATTTGGGCCATCTTTGATGTCTCTGGGACGTTAGTCTGATGAAATGAGCACAAAGAGATTCCCTCATCTGATGTCTGCCGGCAAGATCGGCCCAATGGAGACATCGAATCGTATTGTTCTTCCAGCAATGGACATGAACGTTTCCGAGCACGGTGAGGTTGAACAGACCGAAATTGACCATTATGTCGCACGTGCCAAGGGTGGCGCGGGTCTTATCATCACTGGCGCATGCGCCATCGACTTCCCGTACGGTGCGGCTTCGATGAAGGAGCCTGGACTTTCGGACGACAAGTTCATTCCGGGACTCAAGGCCCTTGCGGACGCGATTCACGCTGCTGGCAGCAAGCTGTGCATCCAGTCCACTCACCACGGCAAGGTCGCCCGCGTGGACGTTGCCAACGACCGTCCGGTTCTTGCACCAAACCAGCCGGACTACAGCTACTCAATGGCGGCTCTCGCGGACTCCACTCCTGAAGAGCTCCGCAAGATGGGCGCTGCAACTGCAGGCAAGCAGATCACTTACAAGGCAATGGATAAGAACGACATTGCCAAGCTCATCTCCGACTGGGCCGACGCCGCTGAGCGCGTAGCCAAGTCCGGTGCTGACGCACTCGAGATCCACGTAGCTCACGGCTACATCCTCGGTGTGTTCCTGAACCAGCGCGACAACAAGCGCACCGACGAGTACGGCGGCTCCCTCGAGAACCGTGCACGCCTTGCATGTGAGGTCATCAGCGCAGTGAAGCAGCGCGTTGGCGACCGCATCGCAATCCTCGTGCGCGTCTCCGGTGAAGAGTACGGTCAGGAAGGTGCACTAACCCTGGCTGAGTCGACCGAAGCATCGGTTCTGTTTGAGAAGGCCGGCGCTGACGCAATCCACGTCACCGGCTGGGGACGCAACCCGTTCGACAACTTCACCGATGGCCCCCTCCCTAACAAGGTTGGCGCCTACTTGGAGAACGCTGCTGAGATCAAGAAGCACGTTTCCATCCCAGTGATCGCAGTTGGCCGTATGCTTCCTGAGATCTCTGAGAAGGCAATTGCTGCAGGCAAGGTTGACTTCGCCGCAATGGGCCGCCAGCTCCTCGCTGACCCAGAACTGCCAAACAAGCTCCGTGAGGGCAAGTTTGACCAGGTTCGTCCATGCATCAACTGCTACCTGTGTGTCACCGAGAACTTCTTTGACGACACCCCATTCTGTGCAGTTAACCCTGCACTGGGCAACGAAAAGGTTCTGCCACTGCGCTCAACCTCAAACTCCAAGCACGTTGTTGTTGTTGGTGCTGGCCCTTCCGGCCTCGAGAGCGCACGCGTCCTCACCGAGCGTGGCCACCGCGTCACCGTTGTGGACAAGGCTGACCGCATGGGCGGAACCATGTGGTTCTCCACCATGACCACTCCTGATAACGAGCGCCTGCTGAACTGGCTCAAGTCCGAGGTCAAGCGCCTTCGTATTGACGTCAAGCTCAACACCTTGGCAACTCCTGAGGTGATCAAGTCGCTCAAGGCTGACCACGTCATCGTTGCAACCGGTGCGGTTCGTCCAAAGCCAGACATTCCTGGTGGTGACCTGCCAAACGTTCAGACCGGTGACACCCTGCGCGCAATGATGCTGGGAACTGCGACCGCTGAAGAGGCCGGCATTGTTATGTCTACCCTCGGCAAGGTTGGCCGTCTCTCCGGCATGACCAAGAGCCCAGGAATGGTTCGTCAGATCACCAAGATGTTCCTCCCTATGGGTAAGGACATCGTTGTGATTGGTGGTTCGCTGGTTGGCCTCGAACTCTCAGAGTTCCTTGCCGAGCGTGGTCGCCGCGTTACCCTCCTGCACGAGTCTCAGCAGCTTGGTCTGCCACTCGCTATGCCACGTCGCTGGACTGCAGTACACGACACCGTTGAGCACGGTGTGAAGATTCACCGCAACGTGAAGGTTACCCGCATCACCAAGAACACCGTTGAGTGGACCGAGGGCGGAGAGACCTTCTCCGCACCCGCATCGACCGTGGTCTACGCTGACGGCACCACCTCGGCATCGCCACTCGCTGATGCGCTCCGCGCTGAGGGTGTTTCGGTGGATGTTGTTGGTGACGCCAACGAGGTCAACTACATTCACGGCGCAATCCACTCGTCGTGGAAGGTTGCAACGGAGCTCTAAGCCCCGCAAAGCGGTCCGCGCATGGCCGTCACATAATATGCACGCGAGAACGGTTCGGATGATAATTGTCCGAACCGTTCTCGCGTTTGTGCGTTTCAGAGTCGATTGGGCTGACACTTCCGGTTCCATAGCAAAGGGCTGGGCTGCATTACGGGTCATAACGAGACGCACCCGTTCACCTAGGAGTCCCACCATGCCTATGTTCCTCATTTCCTTTCCTTCCTCTGCAATGGTCCTGACTGCGGATGAGTTTCCTGTCGTAGCGGCCGCAGCAAACGCCATCGTCGACGAGATCAAGGCTGCGGGCATCTACGTGTTCGCGGAGGGGCTCGACGACCAACAGCCCGCCACGGTGGTGAGCCAAGACGGCACGGTCTCAGCGCATTCCAACCCGGAGACAGCAGGCCTCAACGGCGGCATGACAATCATCGATGTCCCCACCCGCAAGGACGCCGAGTACTGGGCGGCTAAGGTTGCGGTTGCGTGCAGATGCCCGCAGGAGTTGCGCGCGTTCGGGATCGACATGGACGCCGTGCCCGAATCCTGAGTCTGGCTCCGCCTTGATGCCCGACCCAATCCTGAGGCCTGCCCCAGCCCCGGCCCCACTCCCGCCCCATACGCCTACCCCGGCCCCTTGACCCCGCCTACTCGCGCGCCGATATACTCTGGCGGTCCACCCATTTCAGCGTTGATATGAGGTTCCGTGCCCGACTCCCTACCCAGCTCCGCCCTCGCTCCCACTCTCAGTGATCGTCGCCCGTGGCCGTGGGCTGGCGCCGCCTTCATCGCGATCGCCACCATTCACCTTGCGTCCCAGCTGTTCGGCCTCGACGTCCTTAACAATGTCACGCAGGTCTTTCTGATGCCCGCACTTGCGCTCACGGTTGTGCTCGCCACCACCTCCCCGCGCTCACTGCTTGTCCGATTGCTCCTGGTGTCCTTGTTCTTCTCGTGGTTGGGTGACACCGTCCCCCGCTTCCTGCACGGTGACCCAGGTTTCCTTGCAATGGTTGGGTTCTTCCTCATCGCTCAGGTGGTGTTCATTGTGGCTCTGTGGCCGCACCGCTCGCATTCAGTCCTGCGCAAGCCTGTGCTGCTTCTCCCCTACATCGCGTTTTTTGGCCTGCTCATCGCGATGTGCGCACCGAACGCTGGTTCACTCCTAGTGCCCGTGATCTTCTACGGGCTCACGCTCCTGACCATGGCGGTCCTGTCCACTGGCCTGGGCCCGGTCGCAGCACTCGGCGGCGCGCTCTTCTTCCTGTCTGACGGCCTGATCGCGTCCCGCTCGTTCAGTGACTTTCTGCTTCCTCAGCACGGATTCTTGGTAATGCTCACATACATTGCCGCGCAGGCGATCCTCGCTTACGCGTTCGTCACGCATGCTCGTTCCAGCGCAGTCACGTCGGGAGAAACCGCATCCTGACGGATGCACACCTAATAAACGACGATTGACGCTGGTTCCGCAACGTGCGTGCGGTACCAGCGTCAATCGTCGGGAATCAAATTCTGACCCGCGGGTCAGTGGTCTCCAGGGTAGATCCTGCCCTCAGAATCTGGCAGGCCGAACAGCGGAAGCGACGTGACAATCGCTGCCACGGCGTCCGCGGCAGCGGACCCGGCTGGCGCGCGGTCTGCACGGCGCTCAGGGTGGGACTTGGGCAGCCCGCCCGAGACGACCGAGTCGATTGCTACGGAGGTCTCGAGGACCTTGGATGCGGCCACCTGCTGTGCGGCAAGCTCCGCGTACAACCCATCTAGAGCGAGGAGTTCGTTGTGGGTTCCGGACTCCACGATCTTGCCGGCCTCGATGACATGGATGATGTCGGCGCCCATGACTGTGGAAAGCCGGTGCGCGATCGAGATCGTGGTGCGGCCCTTGGATGCCTCGTCCAACGCTTCTTGGACGACTCGCTCTGACACTGTGTCAAGTGCGGAGGTCGCCTCATCGAGCAACAGCACTGCTGGGTCCTTGAGTAGAACCCTAGCGATGGCAATGCGCTGCTTTTCACCGCCGGAAAGTCGGTAGCCGCGCTCACCCACTACGGTGTCATAGCCGTCCTCGAAACCGGAGATAATGTGGTGGATGTTGGCTGAGGTGCAGGCTGCGATCATCTCCTCTTCCGTGGCGCCGGGCTTGGCATACAAGAGGTTCTCGCGGATCGTGGCGTGGAAGAGGTAGGTCTCTTGGGAGACGATTCCAACGTTGTCGATGATCGAGTCTTGCGTCAGCGTAGTGACATCGGCGCCCGAGAACTTCACTACGCCTCCGTTCGCGCCATACAGGCGAGGTGCTAGGTAGAGGACCGTGGTCTTACCCGCGCCAGAGGGGCCAACGAACGCAACGTGTTGTCCGGGCTCGGCCACAAAAGAGATCCCCTTGAGGGTCGCGGGTGCGTCCGGCGCCGCGTCCGGGTATCTGAAGACCACGTCTTGGAACTCGACCTGGCCGCGGGGACCGGGCGCCTGGTTCACGGAGATCGCTCCCGGGGCATCGGAGATCGCTGGGACCAAATCTAGGTACTCAAAGATCCGGGCGAACAACGCGGACGAGGTCTGTAAGTCGAGCGAGACGCGCATAAGGCCCATGAGTGGCTGAAGCAGCCTGGCCTGAACAGTGGTGAACGCAACCACGGTTCCAGCAGTGATTGTGTCCGCTCCCCCGGTGATGAGATATCCGGACACCAGGTAGATGACCGCGGGGACACTCGCCATGAGCACCTGGACCACGGCAAAGAAACCCTGGCCGCTCATTGCCCGTTTGACCTGGAGGTGCACCTGGTTGAGGTTCTCGGCCTTGTAGCGTTCGGACTCCGTCTGCTGGCGATTGAACGACTTGGACAGGAGCATGCCCGAAACGCTGAGCGTCTCCTGCGTGATTGAGGTCAACTCGGACAGGGATTCCTGGGTTTCCCCCGCAATCCTCGCTCTGACCTGACCCACCTTGCGCTGCACAACAATAAGGAATGGCATGAGCACGATGGCGATGAGCGTGAGCCGCCAGTCGATCAGGATCATCGCCACGAGCGATGCAATCACCGTGACCACGTTGCCAAGAATGCTGGTCACCGTGTTGGTCAGGACGCCAGACACCCCGCCAACGTCGTTTTGCAGCCTGGACTGAATAACACCAGTCTTGGTGCGAGTAAAGAAGCCCAGCTCCATGGACTGTAGATGCTCGAAGAGCTTGACGCGCAGGTCGCCGGTAACACGGTTTCCCACAGTCGCAGTGAGCCACGTCTGCGCGACTCCCAGCAGCGCCGACAGAAGGAACAGCCCGACCATTGCGAGTACGAGTTTGATCAGGAGCGATGTATCTACTCCCCCAGTGGTGGGGAACAGCGCGTCGTCGAAGATGCGCTGGACGATCAGCGGTGGAATGACGGCGATTGCCGCGCCGACAATAACAAGTGCCGCTGTGGCCAGGAGTCTTCCGCGGTAGGCGCTGAAGAGCCCCACAACGCGCTTTCCGAGTCCAGCAATCTTGGGGGCCTGCGCATTCAGCTTGCGCTGTGCCGCCTCATCGACGCCCCTGAAACCGCCTCCGCCGCCACCGCGGCCGCCACCCATACTCATTTTGTCAGCGTAACATCGGGGCCTTTTCCACCAGCGTAAACGCTGGAAATTAACCCGATTATCGACGATTCCCGCGGGCTCCCAGCGCACCACCGGATGTGGTGGGGTGGTGCTGGGAGGAGGTGGATCGTCGAGAATCTTGGAGGTGACCGGAGGTCAGCTCACAAGACCTTCTTGACCACGGAGGATTTCAATTGCATCTGGCCGAAGCCGGGGACCTTGGCGTCGATGTCGTGGCCGTCGGGGCCGCCGGGAGCGAGGCGGATGCCGCGCACCTTGGTGCCCACCTTGACTGTGCCACCTCCCCCGCCTTTGACCTTGAGGTCCTTGACCACGGTCACGGTGTCGCCGTCTTCGAGTACGTTGCCCACGGAGTCTTTTATGACGGGCTCGGAGTTGGCATCGGCGTGGGTTGCCTCTGCGCCAGTAACCGCATCAGCTGACCATTCGTGCGCGCACATTGGGCAGACGAGGAGCCCGCCCATTTCGTAGGTGAACTCGCTCTGGCACTGTGGGCAGGGTGGAAGTGATGCGGACATGGGCCAGCTCCTTTGTGGGATGGGGACGTGGCTACAGCATACGTGGGCCCGGCTACGCGCTCGTGGGACCGCCTTGGTGAAATAGCAGGGCGTTCAGGCAATGAGTTGTGTACGCTGGGACTTCGTGCCAAAAACTTTGAGGGGAAACTAATGCGCGTCTGGCTTGAATTCACTATTGAGACAAAGGACGCTACTGTTCAGCGCATCTCGCAGGTCCTCCAAGACTCTGGACTGTATGGAGTAATTGATTGGACCTCGAGTTCCCTAGAGCTTGTTAATGCACAGGTTCTGGCGGAACTAGATGGTGTCACCGAGGAGACTTCTCTGGTCGTGCGAACCACGGACGGCGCGCAGTTAGTCGAGGACATCGAGGGGTTTCTGCAGGAGATCGCCAATGCGCATTCGATTACAATTGCCGCTGACAACTGGGAGGTTGACCTTCACGCATACGTCGAGCCTGAGGGCCATCAGGAGGGCGAGGTTGGGCTGGGTGACCATGACTACGAGGATGGGGTCGATCACGAGGCATCCAATCCGCACCTGTTCGTGATCTACGGGGAGGCCATGTCGCTGGGAGGGATTGCCAACCCATCTCTCACTTCGCTCGCACACGAACTAGCACGAGACGTGAAGAGCCCCGTGACGGTGGCGGCAGTGACTCTCACAGGCGGACGCGAGGTGGCAATCGGCTACGCAATGCAGGGCATCGATGAGGAACCCGTCTGGGTTGATCACAGGCCAATCCTCGATTTCACTCAAGGTGACTTCACTGAGCTCAGCTGGCACTCTGTGCACAAGTCCACGGCAAAGGGACTACGTAAGCTCGCCGCGTTGAGCGAACCAGCGCACGTGTGGCTCCTATCTGACTTCCGCCATTACGACGTGGACTTTACTCCAATTGCTCCGAACTCCGGAGGCGAGGGGGACGATGTCGTTGCCGCGGCGTTAATCGCGCAGGACGCCCGACTGGCGGAGATGCGGTATGAAGCCGCGGATGTAACGCGTGACAACGACGAACGCGTGCAGGCGATTGCACTTGCTGACGAACTCGGACTTGATGAGGCCAACACCGAGGCGTTGACCAGCCTACTCACCGCAAAGGACCGCGCAGTGGATGCAGCGGAGGTTCTCAAGGTTCTCGGCGTACCCGCAGAAGCCATCGCGGCCTTCGGAGCAGGAGGGGACCCCGCATCTCTGCCCAACGCTGTGCACGTGGAAAAGGGCAAGGTGTTCAACCAGTTGATCGATCTGCCGTCGTTGTCCGAGCGACCATCAGACGATTCATGGGTTTCGCGTGCTCGGCGAATCGACTTTGACCGTCCGGCACTGGGGCTCGTGCTGAACCTAGCGCTACTTGCCGCGGGCGCGGCACTGGTTGTGCTTGGAGTGCTGGGAATCGGTCCGTTTGATCGGACCTGGATCAAGGTAGTTGGCTTTGTGGTGGGCGGTTCGATGCTGATCGATGGCGTTGCGTCGATGTGGGTGTGGACCAAGATCCGGCTCAAGAATCGGCGATCCCGGTAACTTGGTGGCCGAGGGGCCCGACGCACGGTATTGCGCGTGTCCGATCCCGCTGAATCGGGACGTTCGCAATGCTCGCAGGGTAATACAGTGCAATCCTGTGAGGAGCATCTCTCTAGTTTGTGACTCACCTACAGCACCTGAACTCGGAAGGAAGTACCAGCATGGCTCAGAGTTTGTACCTTTGGTTCCCCGGCAACGCAGCCGAGGCCTTGAACCATTACCACAGCGTCTTTGGTGGGAAGCTGGAAACGTTCACCTTTGAGCAATTCGAGCGGACAGACGGGCCACCAGACGCCATTGCGCACGGCGTGCTTTCAGGCCCCGTAGAGCTTTACGGCACTGACGCGGTAGAAGGCGAAGACACTGTGAACCCAAAAGGTGTGGCCATTTCGCTTCTGGGCGTTGCGGACGGGACCACGCTCACATCATGGTTTGAGGCGCTGAGCCAGGATGGCGCCGTCCTCGATCCACTCGCCCATCGTGCGTGGGGCGCCACCGACGGTCAGGTGGTAGACAAGTTCGGCGTACGGTGGCTCATCGGCTTTGAGGACGGGCACTAGCGGCAGACGCCAGCAAGGCTGAGGCTCGAGTTCTTTGTGCGTGACCTCAATGCGTTTGTGGACCTCTACTCGCGGGTGCTCGGGTTCGAGATTGCGGATGACAGGCGCGAGTCCGCGGCACCCTGCGCCTCTGTGGTCCGCAGAAGTGTTCGGCTCGGCGCTGTCCCCGCATGGGAACCAGTCGATCCGTCCACGAGGTATGTGCCAAGCGGAGTGGAGATAGTGATTGAAGTCGAGGATGTCTCGGCGGAGTTCGAGCACGTCCAGGCAACGGGTTGGCCGCTCGTGGAAGGCCTTCAAGCGCGCGCGTGGGGGCTCACAGATTTCCGCCTCCTAGATCCTGATGGGTACTTCCTGCGGATCACCTCCGCAGCACCCTAGGTAAATGGGTTGCGCTGCCCGCGATGGAAGCGCACGCTTCAAGGTTGGATAACAACCTTGCCTTGGTACTGGGTGGTGGCGGCGCCACAGGAAACGGGTGGGAGATCGGAGTTCTCGCGGGATTCGACCATGCAGGGATCCGCGTGGCCAATGATGCTGGCGTGATCATCGGGACCTCGGCGGGCGCGACCACTGCGACGCAGGTCAGCGGAAATGTTTCGCTTTCGGATCTGTACGAACAGGCGGTAGCCCCCGCCCCGACAAGCACAGGTCGCTCGCAGCAACGCAGCGCCCCTGCCATACCCGTCAGCACTGTGTTTGATCGGATGCGCCAAATCTCCGCCAACGCCCACTCGGCGCAGGACATCAGGGCCGGAATGGGCACCTTCGCGCTCGAGTGCGATCCCGTGCTTGCTGACAGCGCAGACGCGTGGCGCGCAACTGTCGAGTCGAGGTTTCCCGCTAGGTCATGGCCCGAGCAGCGGCATCTCATCACTGCCGTCAACGCCCACACCGGCGAGTTAGTGGCGTTCGATCGCAGTTCCGACGTGGACCTTGTGGACGCCGTGACGGCAAACTGCTCACTCCCTGGTGGTGTGGCCTCCCGTGAGATCAACGGCGAGCGGTTCATCGACGGAGGCGCGCATTCTGCCGAAAACGTCCACCTTGCATCCGGGTACCGCCACGTTGTCGTGCTGGCGCCGCTCGCGCGCCACCCCGGTAGCGAGGGCCACGCAACGATGTTCGAGGGACTCCGCCGCGAGCCCGCCTGGGGCACCGAGCTGTTCTCCTGCATTGAGGACCTCGAGGCCGGCGGCAGTTCCGTCCTCCTGCTCACCCCAAGTCCCGCAGTCCTTGAGGCCATGGGCGGAAACAACATGAACCCTGCGGCACGGGCTGCAACAGCCCAAGCAGGGTTCAGGCAAGGAGTGGAATCCGCCCGATCGCTCGGTCAGTTCCTCGAGAGCTGATGTCCCCGATGGGCAACCCTCGTGTTGTAGCGCGGCGCCTATTCACGCAGGAAATTCCCGACGATCTTGGCTGGGAGGCGAGGACGCAGCGACTCCCAGCCAAGATCGTCGAAAATCAGGCAATTTCCTCAGAAGCCAACGGCTTCTGAGGGATAAAAGCGGTACTGTCCCCGCGCCTGACGCGGGAGAACTCGGAAAGGTCCGCCTCGACCTTTTTGGAGTAGGGCAAGAAGAAGAGCGCGACGATACCGAGCAGGCCAAACAGAATGGGGACGCCCGCAGCCGCGATGCGGATTCCCCACTGGGCGGTCTCGGACTGCACGTCGGCGTCCTGGTTGTAGCCGTACGCGGCGATAATCCACATGAAGATCGTGGTCTGTGTTCCGGTGATCGGCGCGGACATGAGCGCGCGAAGCGCAGCGAACGAACCGGTCTTGCGGGTGCCGGTGAGGCGCTCGTTGTCGTCAATAAGCGCACCTTCGAGCGCGACGCCCGCAGTTGTCATGATGTAGCGGCCGCCCATGATGAAGATGTAGCTGATCAGGACCTGCCACCACTGCGTGACAAAGAACAGTGCCCCGAGCCCTCCCAAGTACGGGACGAATCCGATATAGATCGCGGTGCGGCTCCCCACCCGCTTGATCATTCGAGCCGCGAACGGCAAAAGGAGTAGGACGACAACCATCGAACCTACATCGGTGATGGTTGCCTCAGTGCCGCTGCTCCGGATCACGTGGTCCATGAGGAACAGGAACGCCGTGAAGTACATGCCCATAGGCGCCAATGCCGTAATGCCATAGCCAAACCACGCCCAGAACGCGCGCATGGACACGATCGACTTAGCATCCACCTTGAGCTGAGCCCAGGTGACGGCCTCGTTGCCGGCATCGCCATTCTCGTAGAGTTCCGGCGGATCCTTGAGGAGCAACGCCGGGATCAGATACAGGGCGGCATTGACCAGGACTACCCCCATGAGCATTGTTGCCATGGTGGTGCGCTCGGTGATCGCGTCGCCTACCAGCAGTTGTGTCGCAACGATTGTGGCCACCGCCGAGGTGATGTTTCCTACCCAGGACTTCACAACCTCAACGTCGATGCGGTCCTCCCGAGTGGGCGCCGCCAAGTATCCGTAGCTGACCGCCGAGATCATGTAGAACGTGGAGGCCACGTCAAAGAGAAAGAGCTCCAGCAGGAACACCGTGAGGATAATGGCTTGCGGCCATGACGGACTGCTCCACGCCATGGCAACGATTCCGACCAGCATGAACGGGATTGTTACCCGCATGACCAGCAGGAACTTGCCACGCCCCGGCCGGTACTTCATCTTGTCCAGTATGACCCCGAACACCGGGTCGTTGAGGATGTTCCAGATATTGAAGGCCAGGTACACCCAACCCACATACTTGGGATCAAGCCCGATCACGTCCGTATAGAACTTGACGTAGACGTTGTGGATGATGACGTTCGACATCCACGTGGCAGGGAGCGGAGTAGCGAGCAGAAACCTCTGCTTGAACGACATCGCCATCGCGGCGGCCTATTGCCTTGCGTTCAACACAAAGTGGCCCTGTGCGGCGGGGACCCTGATCCACGGGCCGTCCATCTGGGCCGCGATCTCGGCCCCATCGCACAGTACTTCCACGTGGTATTCGGAGGCTGATTCTGGGACGAAGAAGACTGACGGCTGGTCTCCTACCTGGCCGTCCCATTCAGCGTGGAGGTGCCCATCCTCGACTCGCCACACGCGGGCGGTTCCAGCAAAGGCGATGGGTCGAGGCCTAGTGAGAGTTTCGCAGGCTTCCGAGCCGGAAAACTCTGGTTCCCACGCCCAGTAGGTCCACGACCAGCCATACGAATCAAACAGGTCCATGAGGAATTGTCCGTGCGCACGCACGCCCTCACCCGTACTGAGCGCGCCCCACTCCCCCACGATCACGGGCACGTTCAGGCGCTCTTGAGTTTCCTTGTGCCGAGAGAAGATCACGCCAGCACGAGTGTTCGAGGACAGCGCGATGGCCGGTGTATCCACCGTCAGGTCATAGCCGTGCGGAGAGTAGACCCACGCGTTGTCCGCGAGCGCAGGCTGCCCAGATGGCACGCCCATGTTGGCAAAGTAGGAGTGCTCGCGGGCCAGAAGTCCGTTTGTGTCCACGGCACGGATCGCCTCCGCCACTCTCTCCATGAGCGGCGCCACTGAGTCGACCTCGAACGCTTGGACGAGTGGTGCAACGGCGTCCCCAAGTTGGCGGTAGAGCGCCGCATCCTCTAGCCTCGCTAGCTGGGCAAACTTGGCTTCCGGATCCTCAAAGTCTGCAAAGACCTGCTCTGGGGCTTGGTCCGTCACCGCGGCAAATGTAGCGATGAGCGTGCCAAAGATCTCCGGCGCCTGCGAGCCCGGCGAGGGCTCATTGAGAATGTCATATCCAATCACAGCCGGGTGGCTGCCCAACGTTGTGGCCACGTGCGCCCACATCCCAGCGAACCTGTCCTGCAATCCCACTCCGCCGGGTCCGGGGGCGTTGGCCCAGAACGCGTCTAGCGCCTCATGGAGTGCAGGGCTCGTCAGATAGGCGTCACTCCACAGTTCGGTTTCCTCGAACGAATGGGTGGACTGGGTGGCCCATTCCGGTGCTCCGTCACCAAAGCTCTGCGAGTACAAATCCTGGTGGGCATCAAGGAGCACGCTCATCCCCGCCGAGTGGATCAGGTCCAACTGCTCTGCAACCCAGTGGAGATACGCGCTGTCGTACTGCCCTGGCGCAGGCTCTACTGCCGCCCACATGACTCCAAGCCGGATCAGCGTAAAACCGCGGGCGGCAAGTTCCTTGATGTCCTGCTCAGTCCACTCGCCTTTGAACCCTCTATCCACGAATGTGCCGTGGGGTTCATGGTTCCCCTTTGCCACTAGGTTTATCCCGTGAAAAACACGTTGCCGGCCGTACTCGTCCCTCAGTGTGGTTCCATCATTGGTAACCCGCATTGCGCCCCCTCCTGTGCTCCGTTGCAGCAAGATTGCGTTCCCACAGTGTACTGGTGAAGTGTGGCTTTAAGCATGAGCCCAGTCATCACAGTTTCCTGGCACACACCCCATTCGAAACCCTGTCCAGAACGAAATCTCGTTTGCGCGAGTCCGCGACGCAGTCTCGTGGCCCATTCCTTCCGCGCTTATCACTAAGTCCTCGCGCCTTTGGCGCCTGATTTTCGACGATCTTGGCTGGGACCGCACATGGGCTGCGGTGCCAGCCAAGATCGTCGTGAATCCTGTGGAGCGGCATCTCAGATGGCGTGTTGTACTGAGGCATGGGACTGCTCAAGCGTTACCGCGGCACTGGCGCCGACCCACTGTTTGGATTCCCTGTGCGGGCGCACAGTGGAGTTGCCATGGAGGGCTACTTTTGGCGGATCACCGACCCCGACACTGGGCGCGTGCTCATTGCCTTGTGCGGTGCTAATCGAGGGCCACAGGGTCAGTGGGCAACGGTCGGTCTGGCTTCATGGCCCAACGGTTTTCTACGCACCGAGGCCTTCGATGGGGCGTGGACAGACCCCAAGCGGCTAGGTGTATGTGGCGGGGACTGAAGACCGGGTATTCGAAGGCGATGAGCGGAGCTTGCGCGTGGACCTCGGTCCGGACGTACGTCTCGATCTCACCTTCGATGAGCTGGTTCCATGGCCCCGGCGCTCGCTTGGAGGTTCGAGCGTTTTCCACATGATTCCAGGCCTCAACCAGTACTGGCATCCGTGGCTCCTTGGAGGCAAAGCGAGCGGGACTGCAGTTGTAGGAGACACGGTGATGCAGTTCGCTGGCGCGGAGGTGTACGGGGAGAAGAACTGGGGGCGTGAGGGCTTTCCAGAGGCTTGGTGGTGGGGGCAAGCCCAAGGGTTCGCTGACACTGGTGCATGTGTCGCGTTTGCCGGCGGACTCGTGACTGCGGGCCCAATGAAGGTCGAGGTGACCGGGCTTGTTGTGCGGTTGCCCGATGGGCGGGTCTTCCGTTTGGGCAATCCCGTGGTCAGCCCCGTGCGGACTACCTCGGGCGATGAGTGGTGGCGGTTGTCAGGGCGCGGATATGGGTGGCGAGTCGAGGTTGAAGCCTCGGCCCCTCTGGACCAGGCGTTCGTGCTCCCCGTTCCACTGCCCAGCGAGCACCGCAATGTTGCCGGCGATCTGGAACACTTAGTTGGGGACCTGACAGTTCGGGTGTGGCGTTTCGGCCGCGAAGTATGGGCAGGAACTACCGCGCTTGCGGCGCTGAAGCACGGAGGACTGGAGCGCGCCCGCGCCGAGCTACTTCGGAGGAGGCTCGATGCTTCCGTAACTTCTGCGGGACCAGCAAGATTGCCCTAAGGTTTTGCTGACGGCACAGAATCCGGCACATCGTTTTCATGATTCGCAGGTGCTGCCGTCCACCCAACGTGGAGTGGTTGGACCATTCCCCGCCCTATCGTTAGGAGTACGGATGAGTGAAACCGCCGGCGTACAGTCTGTTTCTGAGCTCGACCTTACAAAGTACGTTGGTCAGTGGTTTGAGATTGGCCGCTTACCCCTCAAATGGGAGGACCATAACGCGTCATGTATTACGGCCAACTATGCGCTGGCCGAGGACGGCAGCGTAACGGTAGACAACCGGTGCTTTGATGAAAACGGCGAACCCACTCAGTCACTTGGCCGCGCACTACCCGTGGACGGAGAACCGGGACAACTCACAGTGTCGTTCCTGCCCAAGCTCCTACGGTGGCTTCCATTTACTGAGGGTGACTACTGGGTGCTAAAGATTGATCCGGAGTACACGGTTTCGCCTGTGGGCACGCCTGACCGCAAGAACCTGTGGCTTCTGGCTCGAGACTGGGACCTTCCTGAGGCCATCAAGGCCGAGTATCTTACTGAGGCGCGCGCGCAGGGTTTTGATCTGTCGGCGTGGATAACCCCTGCCCAAGATGGCCAAGTGGTCTCCGACGAGCTCCTCAATGATCTGTAACTAGGAGCTCGCCGGAGTTTTCGACCCACAGGCACATCAATGGCTTTTTAGGAGTCCTTCCTCTGCGCGCATTACTTCCGGCGTGGTGGCATCGGGAACAAGATCGATGTGCGCGCTTTGTACGCTTGATAGGCGGGGTCATCCCCCCACTTAGTTTCCGCCTTCGCCTCAAGCGTGGGGATACCACTAACTTTGGTGAGCAGCACGTACACAAAAACTGGAGACATAAGGCCGATGAGCTGCCAGCCACTGAGGTTTCCCAGAGCAACCAGGGCGATGCCCGTCCACATCGCAACTTCTCCAAAGTAATTCGGGTGCTGCGACCATGCCCACAATCCTGAGGTTATGAACGGTTCCGTCTTGTCCGTGCGGGCTCTGAAGCGACGCTTCTGCGCATCAGCAATGACCTCAAATGCGAACCCTACGACCCAGATGCAGATTCCGACATAGAAGAGCACATCGGGCTTGGACTGGTTGTTCGAACTTATGGCAATCCACGCTGCTGAAGCAGTGACGGTAATCCACAAGCCCTGAATCGTCCACACGTTGAAGAAACGCATAGGCGATTTCTTGATCTCATCGAACCTGCTGTCGGACTTGTCTTTGCTGATGCGGATGAACAGGAAGGAGCCCAACCGGACAGCCCAGACTATGACAAGGACACCGAGCACAGTTGCTCGTACACCCCGGTCCTCGTTCGCGGCCAACACACCAAGCGTGATCAGCGAGTAGGTCAGGCTTCCAGTCAGGTCAAAGAACCGCTCCGTGTGGAAGATCTGCGAAGGAATGTATACGAGCCACTGCACAATGAACGCGGCTGCCACAACCACGGCATAGAGAGGTACCCCACTCCATTCCACGGTGTCGCTGCTTCCCGCCCAAGCAAACAACGCAGCAGGAATCAGCACACCCAGGGTGATAGCTAGTCGTCGTGCTTCAGTCTTTTTCATGGTTGAGTGCCTTCCTTTGGGAGAGTTTTCCCAGTTGGTAACTGATGAGCATTGTTATTCCACTTACAACTCCACAAAGAGCGATACCCCACAGAATGTCGCCCAAAACTAGAGCCCACGACACCTTGCCGAGTACGACCTTCAGCGTGAGGGCCCAGGTCGCGTACGTAAATAACCCGTAGAGCGCAGAGTTGATAATGCGCTGTTTCACGGGAACTCCCTGTTTCTGTGGCGCCAACCCGAAGTAGGTAAGCCCCGCACAGAACAAGAGGTAGAAGGCCAAAGCTGAACCTGAATCCACGGACGCTGCCATCACATCACCAAGTTCTCTGCGGTAGATCGGCATGACAACGCCCATGATCCAGCCAGCATCTACGAGCGCAAACACAATGAGAACCAGCAGCCAGTTCAAGATCCAACGACGAACGCCGCTCACTGTAGCGCCCGCCCACTCACGTAGAGTTCTTCAAACTGCCTTGTCATCTTGCCGAGGACATTTGACCGTCGGAGCTTCATAGTGGGAGTCATGAACTCGCTGCCTGGCTGGAAACGTGTCACGAAAACGGCGAAGCGCTTCACTTGCTCGGGCTTGGAAACCTGCTGGTTGGCAGTTTGGAGTGCGCGAATGACTCGGGCCAAGATTTTAGGGTCCTCAACCGGAGTAAATCCTTGTTCTGAGGCCTCAAGTTCCAGACCAACTCGAGACAACTCACTCGATTCCAGGAAAACAAAGGCACCTGGGAACGGTTTTGCTTCTCCCACCATGATCGCGTGGGCAATTAATGGATCTGACTCCACCTGCTGTTCCCATGCCTGTGGAGAGATCGTTTTCCCGCCAGCCGTAACGATGGCCTCTTTGATCCGGCCGGTAATCGTCAGTCTGCCTTGCGAGTCCAGCCTCCCGAGATCCCCGGTTTTGAAGTATCCATCAACAAACGAGTTATCGGTGCTGGGAGCATTCCAGTACCCCGGCGTAACACCTATCCCGCGCGCTAGCACCTCGCCCTCGTTAGAAATACGGATACTGTGCCCGGGCTGCGGTGGACCTACGGTACCCGAGAAGTTGTTTCCTACGCGGTTTCCTGTCACAGGAGCAGTGGTCTCGGTGAGACCGTAGCCTTCGTAAACATCAATGCCCATTCCTCGAAAGAGCAAGCCGAGCTCCTTTTCCAGTGGCGCGGCACCACTCAGCACATACTCAAGTTTGTTACCAAAGAGTTTGCGAACCTTCCGGTAGAAGAGTAAGTCAAAGAACGTGTGCGCAGCCCTGAGCTGCAAAGGAGGTTTGGTGTGCGGTGCATCCTGAACACTTTCTAGATGAAGCCCAAAGGAAACTGCGGTAGTTTCAGCGTTCTTCCAGAGCCATCCGATCCGCTTCTGTGCAGCAGTTGCTGCGACTCGTTCACGAACCTTCTGAAGCACGCGCGGCACCACCACCAAGAACGACGGTCGAATCTGGGTAAGCGCCGCCACAGCCTTGGAAGGATCTGATTCGTAACTGATCGCCATCCCCTCCGAAAGACAGATCAGTTGCAGCCCTCGTGCAAGGACGTGCGCCAGAGGCAGGAAGATCAGAGTGCTTCCGTCAACACTGAATACCTCCCTATATCCTGCAGCGATGTTCAGCACCTGGCCCACCAAGTTCCGGTGGGTAATAACCACGCCCTTGGGGCGCCCCTCGGTGCCGGAGGTGTAAACGATAGTTGCGACATCATCGAGAGCGGCGGAGACGCGGCGTTCTTCCAGAGTCTCATCGCTGATCCCCAAACCGGATTCTGCCAGCCCGAGCATCCCGGAGTCGTCGAGGCTCAAACTCCACACCACCTCAGCACTCGAGCTACTTGGCTTCACCAAGGAGTCTTGTATCCCCGCTCGCTGCTTGGCAGTGGTGGCGAAACCCCACTTGACACCCGCATCTTTGAGTGCAAAGTCCACTTGGTCGGGCGATGCGGTGTCAAAAATCGGAACGACCACAGCACCAACCCAGAACGAAGCCATATCGGCCACTGCCCATTCGTAACTGGTAGGACCCTGAATCGCAATCGCGTCTCCCGGCCTCACCCCTTTACGGATCAAACCTTTTGCAACGGACGTGACCGTACGGTGGAACTCAGCAGTTGTCACATCGGCAAGCGCTCCTGCTGTCGAATCGCGTAATGCAACCTTGAAGGCGACATGGCCAGGCGACCGAGTGACCCGATCTAACAGCAGATCTGTCACGTTCTGTTTGGTGGATGGATCCACCAGGAGTGGCGCATGGATTTCAGTTCTTGTGTCAGTCATTGTTCCCCCAGTCGGCGTGAGCAAGATCTATTTCCTGCGTCATATCTTTGAGGAAGCGCGTTACCACTTCCCTCTCACGTGAAGTCAGGCGAGCAGCGGCATGGAACCGCCGCGCCTGATGCTTTCCTACGGTTTCGTACGCAGCGCGCCTGGTTTCCGGCGTTACGTTGATTTGTAGAGCGCGTCGATCGCTGGGGTGCGGTTGCCGCGCGATGTGCCCGCCATGCTCTAAACGGTCGAGGAGTTTGGTTGTAGACGCGGCGGAGACAGAAAGGAACTTTGAGATGTCCCGTGCAGTCACCACAGTGTTTTGGTTTTCACACACCATGATGTAGCGCAAGGCACGCATGTCTGTCTCATTGAGCCCCATGTACTTTGCAGAGGCCTCGGCTACTGCTTTCTCCATCTCACGCAGATGCCCCAAAGCTTGCATGAGCGAGGAGATCTCCTCCAGATCTTGCGGCGCCACAGAAGAAAAATCAATCAACTTACCCTGAGGGTCGTTCTGGGTTACGCCATTAACGCCACCCATTCGTAACGCATCATGTGCATCTGGTGTACTTTCCATTCCATAAACTTACTACACATGGCTTAATACATGCTAGGTATAATTTCAACCTAGTTAAGTTAATGAGACTGCTCGGGCCGATCCTCCTCGCCATCTATAGATAGTCACCTCCGAGCAAGACTCACGCTTTCGATCTCAATCGAGTTGAGTGCAGATTCCGGAAACACCGTGCGCGTCACCACCCTTAGAGCGACAATTAATGGAGTTACTAGGTGAACGCGACACTCACCGATGCGAATTGACCAACAGAACTCCCTTTTGGGCTGAATCTGTGAAAGCGCCACCGCGCCTCATCTCATGCAACGCCAGGTGCCTCCACGTTGCAGTGGACCCACCTACAGTTCTCCCTCCCCGTACTTATTTCGCACCTCGACAGTGCGTACTTTGGAGTACCTATGAAGATTGAATACGCCTCGCTTCCTGGTGAGGTTCCACCACCCGTCCCCGACGGACCGCGCCTATGCAGCGGTGACGACATGAGAATCCTTCACAACGCATTCCTCTGGGGGTACGAACAAGCACCAGAGTTAGTCCGAGCGGTGCTCTCCGGTGACACCAACCGCAGCAAGTTCGTAGGTGAATGGCTTTCCAACCTAGACAAGACACTGCACAGTCACCACGAAAGCGAGGATCTCCTGCTCTGGGAAAAACTCGAGAAGCGTTCTCCCAGTTGCGCCCTACATGTTGGCCAAATGCGAGCACATCACGCACAGGTTGCATCGCTGTTGGACGATGCGTCGCCACTTCTTGAACAGTGGACAACCACTGCGGACAAAAGGATTGGAGAACAACTCGCAGAGGCTTACGAGCGTTTGCTGGAAGTGCTCAAGGTGCACCTGCGGCGGGAAGTGGTTGAAGTAGTACCTATCGCCGAGAAAGTTCTTACAGCTGAGGAGTGGGAGGCCATCGGCGAGCACAGCAGGGCAGCGATTCCGAAAAGTCGCTTGCTACCTCAACTCGGCATGCTGTTTGCTAACTCCAGCCCAGAGGACAGAGCAGCGTTCTACGCCACCATGCCCGCAGCGGTGAAATTCCTCTGGAAGGTGAGCGGGAGGCGCCAATACAAACACGAGTACGAACACTTATTCCCAGGAGAACCCATCCCCGAGACGATATAGCCGTGGAACGTTGCTGCAGGACCGTGCGCCCGCCAAGCGGCGGTCCTTTCAACACGTCTGCGCAAGAAGTTCTGTCCTACCAAATGGTGTACTCTCGCCTGATCTCCCGTGTTGTTGCGCCCCATTCGCTCGACCGCACCCGCTTATGGTGGGATTCGAAGGCTTCCCGGCTGGCAAACAGCCCGAGACTTCCCACACCAGTGGATCAATGGTCGCGTTGACCTCGAAGGAGATACATCCTTGCTCCGCCCGCGTCAGCGCGAGGTGCTGCGTCAGATGTTCGCGCACGATAGCTGCCTGGCCTTCATCCTCACAGAGCAGCAATCCCCGAAGTGAGACCTCGCTGCGTGCTCGCGCAACTCCACGCGCGACCGAGTGGGCACTCTCCGATCCAGTTGGCATGGTCTCCCCCGTCAATTGGCTGCGCAGTCCCATTCGGGACTGCGCACCAGGACCCCAATACTATCGACGATCGACTCACCGTTCGTCCGTACGTCCAGATGGACTGATGGCAGGGATGTATGGTGCTTGGAGACACCAACTCCGAAGGGAATCCTCATGACACTGCACCCCGGACTTGCAGCGGTAGCCGGGCTCATCGGCACCTGGAGGGGAGAAGGCTCGGGCGAGTACCCAACGATCCACTCTTTCACTTACACCGAGGAGGTGACGTTCACAGACATTGGAAAGCCGTTTCTCCACTACGCCCAGCGCACGTGGTCTCCGACCGGAGCTCCCATGCACACAGAGACCGGCTACTTCCGCGTAATTGAGGGAACAACAGTGGAGTTCGTACTAGCACAACCAACTGGCCAGACCGAGCTGGCGGAAGGCCCACTCACGGTTTCCGAGAATGGATTCAAGTGCACGCTTGAAGCGCAGATCACGAACTCAGCAAGCGCCAAGCAGGTTGACGCAACAGGGCGCCAACTGGAACTCGTTGGAGACGTCCTCACCACTCGTTTTGCCATGGCAGCAGTGAGCGTTCCCATGACCCACCACCTGGCATCCGAACTACATAGGGTCGACGCAGCGGCTGGTTAATATGAAGACCTCAGCCATATCGTCGAAGATCAAACAAAACAGGGGCCACAATCCATCTGGATTGCGGCCCTGCGTGCGTCAGCGCGCGCACGATTGCGTGTCGGCGTCCACCTTGCCTTACGACTGTGGGATAGGAGGTCCGAGGTACAGGAGCACGGAGAAGACCACGGACACGATGAGAAGGAGAAGGACAGCCGCTACGACCGGACGTGCAAGGACGAGGGCCTGGATCTTCTCAACAAAGTTCTGTGGCGTCTCTCCGCCAGGGGCGAGCCTCCAGGTGCCGTCCAGCAGGTTGTTGCGGTCAGCCCACAGTTCGAATGGCAGCGTTGCAAACGGAATGATGGCCAAAGCAACACCGGTCACACCGATGCGTGGCTTCCACTGCTGGTTTACCCACACGAAGATCGTGGTGGCTACGTAGCACAGGAAGATAAAACCGTGGATTCCTCCGGCAATTGACACAATGTCAGCGGTACCTGTCGCACGGAGAATGAGTGCGGTAATAAGGCCGGCCCAGGTGAAGAGCTCTGCGATCGAGAAAATCCTAAACAGCGTGCGCGGTGCCATACGGGGTAATGCCTTCCAACGTGAGTTTCTCGAATACGGCCAGAGCGGCCTTGCTCATCCTATCCGTGCCGTCTCGCGGGGCCTAAAGCGCTGCTCACGCACCTGGGGAGTTCAACATCGTCATGTGACGAAATTGTGCCCTAGCCTTAGAACATTGGAAGACCCTCAAATGATGGTGAAGGGTCCGATCTCAGCCGCCCGTATGTGGCCACGTCGACCCTCTGCCCATCCACAAGGAACTTCTCGCGCTCTGTGCCTTCCTGCACGAACCCAGCACGCCGAGCTACCGCACCCGATGCGGGGTTGTTCACGCGGTGCCCAAGTTCCAAGCGTTCGAGTCCACGTGGTCCTAGCGCCCATTCCGCGATGGTGGCCGCTGCTGCGGCGGTCCACCCGCGCCCTCGGGCAGCATCCGTCATCCAATACCAGAACCAGCCGTTCCGGTTCTCTTCGTCGACACTCACGCATATGAGGCCCACCACAGTGGAGTCAACTGTGATGGCCCACGCTTCATGCGGTGATCCTGGCTTGATCAAGTTACCCACATACCTTTCGGCTTCTGCCAAGTTGGATACCTCGCCTTGGCGCGCCATGTCAGGATTCGAGTCGAACGCGTCAAGAACTGCCCTAGCGTCCTCGCTGCGAAGTCGCCGCAAGGCGGGAGAAATGTGAGTCATGGTTTTCACACTAGCCTGTGTTCCCGCGACCGGTCACAACGCGGATGCTCCTGACCTGCACCGCTCGGTACCAAACTCACCATCTGACTCGGTGCGCGTCCTATCAATCTGGCCTCAGCGCCGCTTCGGAAGAATACTGTAGCTGTACATGTCTTTTCGCTCGTCGCCAACCTGCTGCCACGATCTCAGAAGGCCTTCGCGCTCGTATCCACACGCTTCGGCGGTCCGCCAGGAGGCCACGTTCCAGGGCTCAACGTACAGCTGGATCCGTGCCACAGGGTCAAGGCATAGGACCCAATCCGTGAGTACGGAGAGAGCAGCACGTGCACGGCCAACTCCACGATCCTTTGGCGCAATCCAATAGCCGGTAGAGGCACGCCATTGGGAAATGTCACCGATCCACAGTCCAATCTGCCCGACCGCACGATCAGTGGCGGCATCGGCGATTGCGAACGAGTACCCAGTGTTGGCTGCCAACCGAGAGCGCTGCCTCGCGACATACGCAAGACCGTCATTGCCGGTACCACTTGTGGGAACCGTTGTAATGAGCGGGATGAGTGGATCAGACGCCACGGTCATCACCATCCCGGCAGCGCGGTCCTCGAACGGTCGAAGGGCCACGCCTTCGTCGTTGAGCCGTGGCATCTCCTGCGGCAACGTCATATCAATCGAGGCCCTTTCGGTTCGGTTCAGGACTGACTAACCGACATCATCTACGAGAAGTAACTGAGATCCGTCCCGTTCCTGAATCTGCGAAAAGCCGTCGGGGACGCCTACTGCAGCCGCTGAAACCACGAGCCAACTTGCCGTCCCGGCCTTTTCGTCGATATGACAAAAGTTAGGGCCCGCATTCCAAACGGAATGCGGGCCCCCGCCGGAAAATTAGCGCCGCAGATCAGACGTTAAAGCGGAACTCCACCGAGTTCCGGTACAGACCAACCTCTGGGTCAAGAGGTCACCCATGCCTCAGCAGCACTCCCTCACCGCCGGTGAACTCGATGCCCGCGTAGTTCGCCGACCGCCCCACCTCGACGAATCCCAGCTTCAGGTGCAGATCGATCGAGGCGAGGTTCCGGGCGTTGATCACGCTGAAGACCGACTCGCCAGGCGCTCTCTCCGTCGCGGCTCGGAGCACCTCGCCCAGCAGCCGGGCAGCGACACCCTCTCGGCGCGCCTCAGGCACGACCATCAGCCCTGCGATCAGCCACTCCGGATCAGAGCCGGGGTGAAGTGCGAACTTCTGCACACCGCACCAGCCGACTGCATCTCCATCCCGCTCAGCGATGAGCAGGACATCCAGCCGTTCGATCATCCTCCGCGCGCGATCGACGTGTTCGTCGACGGTTCCGCCACGCACTGCCATGACTGTGGCGAGCGCGCCAGCGTCCGCCGGGTCGGCCAACCTGGTGCTGACCGTCCCGTTGGCCACCGACGGATTCACGCTGGGCGCGTAGGCGGCGAAGTCGCTCACGCGACCTGCAGCGGCGTGATCGACTCGATCTGCTCCCCCGCAGCATCCTCTGCCCGGTCAAGCTCGTAGTGGCTCTGCAGGTTGATCCAGAACTCAGCCGACGTGCCGAAGTACTTCGCCAGCCGCAATGCGGTGTCCGCCGTGATCCCTCGCTTGCCGTGCACGATCTCGTTGATTCGGCGCGGCGGCACCCCGATCGACACGGCGAGCTTGTTCTGAGTGATCCCGAACCCCTCGATGAAGTCCTCCATGAGGACCTCCCCGGGGTGGATCGGCTCGATCCTGCCAGTGCTAGTCAACGATCTCCACCTCCTCTGGCCCAGCATCCGTCCACACGAAGCAGATTCGCCACTGGTCGTTGATCCTGATGCTGTATTGCCCGACCCGATCACCCTTCAGTGCTTCGAGCCGGTTGCCCGGCGGGACGCGAAGGTCGTCGAGCACCTCCGCCGACCCCACCTGACGCAGCTTGCGCAGAGCAACCCGATGGATCCTGGGATCGATGGACCGCACGCGCTCACGACGCCACAGACGCTCGGTGTCCTTGCTGCCGAACGACCTGATCACGAGACCAGCGTATAACGCGAAGCGTCAATAACGCTATACGTTAAATCGAAACTCGACCACGTTTCGTCGCTTAGAGAACATCTAGGCGACAGCCACCGGCCGCACCCAGATTCGAGCGGTCGACTCCACAGTCCCGGAAACGTACGGCACCGCTTCACCGGTGGGCTCGTAGCCAAGCTTCGTCCAGAACGGTGCAGCCAGATCGGCATTGGTATCAACTATCGACAGCCGAAGCGACTGAATGCCAGGCCTCCTGCCAGCCAGGTCGACCACGGCGTCGTGCATCTTACGGCCGAGGCCTTCGCCCTGACGAGCACCATCCGTCATCAGCAGGCCGATGTGAGCGACAGACACGGTGGGCCATCCGAGGATCACGTCTGCAAAGGCGACGAGTTCCTGACCATCCCACAGCCCGAGATCGACCTTCTGCGAGATCGGCACCCCTGGCGGCAGGGCCGACAGGACTTCGTTTGCAGCAGCGGGGGTCGGCACAGCACCCTCGACGCGACGTGAATACTCGGCGTTGGATTCCATGATGCGCTGTACAGCCATGGACTGACTCGGATCGACAAGCCGCGCTTCCATCTGCACCTCTCCGTAGTTCAGCTTGACCCAACGGCATCAGCATCGACCGTAGCGTCAAGGCTGGCGCTCATCCTGCCCGTACCTAAGACGTTGAACTGGAACTGTACAGCACTGGCGCTCCGAGCCGAAAACCGTGCATGACCAGCACTTTTACACGTTAAATCTGAACTCCACCACGTCGCCATCCTGCATGACGTAGTCCTTGCCTTCCATGCGCGCCTTACCTGCTGCGCGGGCGTTGGCTACGGAGCCGGTCTCAACCAGGTCCTCGAACGAGATGACCTCTGCCTTGATGAAGCCACGCTCGAAGTCGGTGTGGATGACGCCGGCGGCCTGTGGTGCGGTCCAGCCCTTGTGGATCGTCCACGCACGGGACTCCTTGGGGCCTGCGGTGAGGTAGGTCTGCAGGCCGAGTGTGTCGAAGCCAACGCGGGCCAGCTGGTCGAGGCCTGCCTCTTCCTGGCCGTTCTCGGCGAGCATCTCGGCGGCCTCTTCAGGCTCGAGCTCTACCAGCTCGGACTCAAACTTGGCGTCAAGGAAGATCGCCTCGGCTGGAGCAACAATTGCGCGGATCTCGTCCTGGAACGCCTTGTCCTGCAGACCAGCGTCGTCAGTGTTGAACACGTAGATGAATGGCTTGGCGGTCATGAGCTGCAGCGACGAGATGTCATCGAGGTTCAGCTTGGCTGCGGCAGCGCCCGCGAACAAGGTCTGTCCGTCCTCAAGAATCTTCTGGGCGGTCTTCGCGGCCTCAAAGAGAACCGGATCGCCCTTCTTGATCTTGACTTCCTTTTCGATCCGCACGAGCGCCTTCTCAAGCGTCTGCAGATCGGCGAGGATCAGTTCAGTGTTGATGGTCTCGATGTCGTCTTTAGGCGAGACCTTGCCGTCCACGTGGACCACGTCTGGGTCGGCGAATGCGCGCGTGACCTGGCAGATTGCGTCAGCCTCGCGGATGTTAGCCAGGAACTTGTTGCCCAGTCCTTCACCCTCAGATGCGCCGCGCACGATACCTGCGATGTCCACGAAGGACACGGTCGCCGGCAGGATCTTGGTGGAACCAAAGATCTCCGCGAGCTTGTTCAGCCGCGGGTCGGGAAGGGGAACAACGCCAACGTTGGGTTCGATCGTTGCGAACGGGTAGTTCGCTGCGAGTACCTGCGCACGTGTCAGGGCGTTGAACAACGTCGACTTACCGACGTTCGGGAGACCAGCAATTCCAATAGTAAGAGCCACGTTGCCCAATCTTACCGGCTCACGCCCAAAAACTGGACTTCCACAAACGAGAGGTTGACCGCATAACTCAGCCCGATCGTCGAAAATCTGTGGGGCCAAAGGCCCCAACTGACAATCGACGAACGGGCTGGGTTGGTACGACGCGTCGTGCTGGTACTACAGGGAGTTGCAGTCATCCCCCGCAGGAACGACCGAATCGGCCGAAACTGGCGTGACGTCAAGCGACTTGCGTGCGCCACGGCGAGGGCGAGGCTCGCCCATGCCGGCCTTCTTGAGGTCGGCGCGCAGCTCGCGAGGGAGCGAGAACATGAGGTCCTCGGTGGCGGTGCGAACCTCTTCGACATCGCTGTAGCCGCGCTCGTCAAGGTACTTGAGGACGTCCTGGACCAGGATGTCTGGGACCGAGGCACCGGAGGTGACGCCGACGGTCTTGGCTCCCTCGAGCCAGGCCTCGTCGATTTCCTTGGCGTAGTCGATCAGGTACGACTCGGTGGCGCCGGCGTCCTTAGCAACCTCCTTGAGGCGCACGGAGTTGGACGAGTTACGCGAACCGACCACGATCACCACGTCACACTGCGGCGCGAGCTTCTTCACCGCGACCTGTCGGTTCTGGGTGGCGTAGCAGATGTCATCGCTTGGCGGGTTCTGCAGGGTTGGGAACTTGGTGCGCAGGCGGTTGACCGTTTCCATGGTCTCGTCCACGGACAGGGTGGTCTGCGAGATCCAGACGACCTTTTCGGGGTCGCGCACGGTCACGTTGTCCACGTCGTCCGGGGAGTTGACGATCTGGATGTGGTCGGGGGCCTCACCTGCAGTTCCCTCAACTTCCTCGTGTCCGGTGTGGCCGATCAGCAGGATGTCGTAGTCGTCAGCCGCAAAGCGGACGGCTTCCTTGTGAACCTTGGTCACGAGCGGGCACGTTGCGTCGATCGTGTCCAGGTTGCGCTCCTTAGCGGCGGCAACCACTGCGGGCGAGACTCCGTGGGCCGAGAAGACGACGCGGGCGCCTTCTGGAACCTCATCGGTCTCGTTAACAAAGATGGCACCGCGCTCAGACAGAGTTTCCACAACGTACTTGTTGTGGACGATCTCCTTGCGCACGTACACGGGCGCGCCGTGCAGTTCGAGGGCCTTTTCAACTGCGATCACAGCGCGGTCCACTCCGGCGCAGTACCCGCGTGGGGCTGCAAGGAGGACGCGCTTTCCGTTGTCAGATTGGGAGCGCGAACCTGCGAGCCGCTCACCAGTGGCGAGTGGCATGTGCAATACGGATTCGGCTGGGCTGGCTGCGGAAGACAAAGTTTGACTCACCCCTTGATTCTAGGTGAGAGCGGCACAGAAAGGGTCAGGGGAATGCGGTGACCTTGTGCACGATCTGGGGGTGGCTTGGTTCTGTTTCATCGAGAGTGGGCTCAGGAATACTCTCGTAAGGGAGAGTGAGCTCAGGGACACTCTCGTAAGGGAGAGTGGGCTCAGGGACACTCTCGTGGAGGGTGGTGGTGTGGGTTGGCGGCGTGGCGGGTCGCATGCGAGCAGTGTCAGAGGGCTGAGGCATCCTTGATGTGTGACTGATCAAAACCCTGAGGTCCCAGCCCACGACTCCCCTGCCACTGCGGACGAGTTCGCGCCGGATTCGTCTGTGCCAGCGCCCGCACCCGCTCGGCCCGCGGAGCGCGCCGGCGACACCACCAAGGACAACCCTTGGCCTGTGCGCCTGCTCTCGCAGAAGATCGCGCAGTACATCGACCGCATGGTTCCGCTGTGGATCGAGGGTCAGGTTGTTCAGCTCAACCGCCGCCCCGGCGCCGGGATGGCATTTCTGACGCTGCGCGACACCGACCAGGACATGTCCCTGCCGGTCTCCATCTACGCCAATGCGCTGAGCGCCGCTGGCCCGTTGTCCGAGGGGGCGCACGTAGTCGCCCACGTCAAGCCCACCTTCTGGACCAAGCGCGGCTCATTCCAACTTCAGGCGCGGGAAATCGCGCAGGTAGGGTTGGGCGAGCTGCTAGCTCGGATTGAGCAGCTCAAGTCCCAGCTCGCTGCGGAAGGGCTTTTCGACGATTCACGTAAGAAACCCCTCCCCTTCCTACCCGCTCGGGTCGGGCTGATTTGCGGCCGCGAATCCGAGGCTCTCCATGACGTCGTGGTGAATGCCTCCAACCGCTGGCCCGAGGTTCAGTTTGAGATCAGAGAGGTCGCGGTCCAAGGTGTGCACGCGGTTGCGCAGGTCTCCGCTGCCCTTGCGGAACTTGACGCTCGGGATGACATCGACGTGATCGTCATTGCCCGTGGTGGCGGGGCCGTTGAGGATCTGCTGCCGTTCTCCAACGAGTCACTTGTGCGTGCTGTGGCTGCGGCCCGCACACCGATCGTGTCCGCGATTGGGCACGAACGCGACACTCCCCTTATCGACTTTGCGGCGGACTTCCGTGCGTCAACGCCCACGGACGCGGCCAAGCGGATCGTCCCAAACGTTGTGGAGGAGCGCGCCGGGGTCGCCAACGCTCTGGGCAGGATCCGTGGGGCTATCGAGTCCCGGGTCATCCGCGAGAGCAACGGGCTCGCACAACTGGTTTCACGGCCTGTTCTAGCCAACCCCATGGCACTCATCGCGCCACACGAGGTAGCGCTTGGGCAGCAGACAGAGCGATTGCGCAACTCCCTGGATCGACAGGTCATGCGCCTTGAGCTGGAATTGCACCGCCTCAGCGCGCAGGTCGGGGCGCTGTCTCCTCGGGCAACCCTCGAGCGCGGATACGCCGTGGTCCAGGACCTAAGCGGTCACGTGGTGACTACGGCTGAATCCGTAGCTCCCGGCCAGGAGGTCTCGGTCCGGCTCTACGAGGGCTCGTTCACTGCGACTCGCAACTCATAAAACTTTCTTAATTGGATTATGTAAGCCCTAGCATTTCCCTACATCGGTATCGGAGAATAGAAGAATCATGACGGAAAACTTCCCAACACCCAGCGCAATCGACGCCGCTGCGCGGGAGCAGATCGCCCAGCTCGGTTACGAAGAGGCCCGCGATGAACTGATCGGGATCGTTCAGCGACTCGAGGCGGGCTCGGCTTCGCTAGAGGCGTCACTTGCCCTATGGGAACGCGGCGAATTACTCGCCGCGAGGTGCCAGGAATGGCTCGATGGTGCGAAGCAGCGCCTAGAACAGGCCCGTCAGTCCACATCAGGCTTTCCATCTGAAGACTAGGAAACTGCATGTCCAGTCCAACGCACTTTGCATTCATCATCGGTGAAGCACTCATCGATGCCGTCACTACAACGGACGGGGTAACCAAGGAACACCCAGGTGGAAGCCCTGCAAATGTGGCGCTCACGCTTGGCAGACTTGGACGAAGCGCCCATCTGCTGACGTGGATTGGACAGGATGAACGAGGGCGGACGATCGAGCAATGGCTCCAGGAGTCTCGCGTCTACATTGAGCCTGCGAGCGCCGGGGCGCAGGCCACCTCGCTTGCACGCGCGTCACTTTCCGCAAGTGGGTCAGCCACGTATCAGTTCGACGTCGAGTGGGACCTTCCCCCGGTGCAGGTACCCGCTGGCGCTGTCATCGCACACACCGGATCCATCGCCGCAATCCTGCAGCCTGGCGGAGCCAAGGTTCGTGCGCTCCTCGAGGCTGCCCGCGACACCGCAACCATTACGTACGACCCAAACATGCGGCCCACACTCATGGGCAGTCCGAATGAAGTGCGCCCCCACGTTGAGACCTACGTTGGACTGTCGGACGTGGTGAAGGTCAGCGACGAGGACCTTGAGTGGCTCTACCCGGGAGTTGACCCACGCGACGTTGCGCGGCGTTGGCAAGCTGGCGGCCCAGCCCTCGTGGTTGTGACCTTCGGCGGTGAGGGAGCGTTTGCTGTCACCTCCCAGGATGAACTCACGGTGGCGGCCCCTCAGACGACGGTTGCTGACACGGTCGGCGCAGGTGACTCGTTCATGGGCGCACTCCTCCACGGCCTGTGGGAGCAGGGACTTGTCGGATCCGTGGAACGCCAAAACCTCCACGCGATCAACAGCGCTACTCTAGAAACTGTCTTGTTGCAGTGCACCAAGGTCGCAGCCGTCACTGTCTCCCGCGCAGGCGCTAACCCTCCTTGGCTTGCTGAACTCGACGAGTAAATCTATTTCCAACATTGGGTTAGGAATTTCGTGCCAACACAACTCACTCCCGCTCAGGCTTGGCAACAACTCAAGGACGGCAACTCCAGGTTCGTTAACGGAACCATGGAACACCCCTCACAGGGGTTTGAAATCCGTGAGCAGCTCAAGGTCGCGCAAAACCCCTTTGCCACGTTCTTTGGCTGCTCCGATTCCCGTGTCGCGGCCGAGATCATCTTTGACCGCGGCCTCGGCGACCTCTTTGTGGTGCGCACTGCCGGCCACACCGTGGACACCACAGTGGTGGGCTCAATCGAGTACGCAGTAGAGGTCCTGCACACACCACTCATCGTTGTCCTTGGACACGACAAGTGCGGAGCCGTCCATGCGGCTGCTCAAACACTGGCCACCGGCGAGCAGCCCCCAGGGTTCATTCGCGCAGTCACCGACCGTGTCATCCCATCGATCGTAGCTATGACGGCGACACCGGAAGCACTCGATGAGATCGACGAGGCGCTCCTGCGCACCGTGCACGTCAAGCACACCGCTGAGATGCTCCACGGGTACTCTGCAGCAATTGCCGCCGCCGTGGCTGAGGGGCGCTGCGCGATCATTGGTCTGGAATATGACCTCGAGGATGGCGCCGCCCACCTCATTAAGGTGATCGGCGACATCGGGGAAGAGTAGTCCTCATCGGGTCCCGGACTGCGGGACGTCAGCGGAGGAATGCCACAGCGGTGTTCCTCCGCTTTTTTACGCCGTCTGCCCAGGTAGTCGTAGAGGGGAACTGGGTTTGTGGGCTCATTCCCGCCCGTCCGGGTCTCCACAAGGAACTCGATGACAGATCGCCTGGCTGGACCGCTCCATACCAGATGCAGACCAGCGACTTTGGGTCACAGGTCACAATGAGGCAGGATTGACCCATGAGCCTTTCACACGAAGAAGAAGTCACCGCAGACTTCCGCATTGAACACGACACCATGGGAGAGGTCCGCGTACCCGCATCGGCCCTCTACCGCGCACAGACCCAGCGCGCCGTTGAGAACTTCCCCATTTCTGGGACTCCTCTCGAGCGCTCGCACATCGAGGCACTTGCCCGCGTCAAGAAGGCCGCTGCTCTAGCCAACGCGGAGCTCGGCGTCCTTGACTCGGCAGTTGCCTCCGCGATCGTCTCCGCTGCAGACCAGGTAGCCGGCGGAGGGTTGGACGAGCACTTCCCGGTAGACGTCTATCAGACCGGTTCGGGCACCTCCTCGAACATGAACATGAACGAGGTGCTCGCCACGCTGGCCACCCGCGAGCTGGGCAGCGAGGTTCACCCGAACGACCACGTCAACGCTTCGCAGTCCTCGAACGACGTCTTTCCCACCTCGGTTCACGTAGCCGCGACCGCAGGCGTCATCCACACGCTCATCCCATCGCTCGAGCACCTCGCAGTCTCACTTGAAAAGAAGTCCTCTGAGTTCAAGGCCGTGGTCAAGTCCGGCCGCACGCACCTCATGGACGCAACCCCTGTCACGCTGGGCCAGGAGTTCGGCGGCTACGCAGCCGCTATCCGTTACGGCATCGAACGCCTAGAGTCAGCCCTCCCCCGCGCAGCAGAGGTCCCACTCGGCGGAACAGCCGTGGGCACTGGAATCAACACCCCCAAGGGATTCCCGCAGCGCGTCATCGCCCTGCTGGTTGAGGACACTGGGCTTCCGCTGACCGAGGCACGCGACCACTTTGAGGCGCAGTCGTCCCGTGACGGCCTCGTCGAGCTCTCCGGAGCGCTTCGCACCATCGCCGTGTCCTTGACCAAGATCTGCAACGACCTGCGCTGGATGGGCTCCGGTCCAAACACCGGCCTTGGCGAGATCGCAATCCCGGACCTCCAGCCCGGCTCATCAATCATGCCCGGCAAGGTCAACCCGGTCATCCCTGAGGCCGTGCTCATGGTCGCCGCGCGCGTCATCGGTAACGACGCAACGGTCGCGTGGGCTGGTGCATCCGGCTCCTTCGAGCTCAACGTCCAGATCCCAGTCATTGCTCAGGGCGTGCTCGAATCAATCCGCCTGCTCTCCTCTGCGGCAACAGTGCTCGCCGACAAGACCGTTGACGGCATCACTGCGAACGTAGAACACGCTCGCGCGCTGGCCGAGTCTTCCCCATCGATCGTGACCCCGCTCAACCGCACCATCGGTTATGAGGCTGCGGCCAAGGTGGCCAAGCACTCCGTCAAGCAGGGCATGACCGTACGCGAGGCAGTCATCGACCTCGGCTTTGTGGAGCGCGGCGAGGTCACCCTCGAGCAGCTCGACACTGCGCTCGACGTGCTGTCGATGACGCGTCCAGCCGAGTAGTCCCACCGCCCGACAATAAGAAGAGGGAGGCGCCCCGGAGAAATTCTCCGGGGCGCCTCCCTCTTCATGACCCCACACCTCACGCATCAAGAGCTCTGCGTGGTCAGGCGCTCGACTTGAACCCCTCTACGCCCAGCCCACACCGTACGGTGCGGGAAGCGACTAACGCGAGGGAATCGTCGAAAATCAGTACTGGACGGGATCAACCGCAGCCTGCAGGCGAGCCAGGAACTCACCAAACTGCTTGATCTCCTGCTCGTCAAAGTCCGCGAGTAACTTGCCCTCAGCCACTGTCACGAGCGGTAGGAGCTTGTCCACGAGCTCGCGACCCGCGTCCGTGAGGTCCACCATGACGACCCGGCGGTCGCGCGGCAGTACCTGGCGGGACACCAAACCCGCGGCCGACAGCCGATCTAGGCGCTTAGTAATGGCGGCTCCGGACGATTTGGTGAGGACAGAGAGCTCGGTAGCCCTGCAATTCTTGCCTGAGCGGCGCACAGCGGAGAGCAAATCAAACTCGCCACGCGTAAGGTTGTGCGCCCCAACGATCTCCTCTGACGTGGCAAGGAGGAAGGACGCGATGCGCAAGATGCGCCCCGTCGTCAACAAAGAATCTACGTCTTTGCCCGGCAGGATAGCTTGCCACTGCCTGTGGGCTCGTTCATTGAAATCCACGCCGTCATCGTATCCATTTTTCGTGTGAAAGTGTTATAGGCAATCCTTCCGATGTGCCACACAAGGCTTCGAATCGCGCAAAACACCCGCACTACATGCATCTGACGGCCCAAAAACGTAGGCTGGTGTCACTAGGAGTCGACTGAGTTTTCAGCCGTTTCCACTGGTGCGGGCGGGTTTCGAGGCGCAGAGTTAGTCAGGAGTCCCCAGCCCCACCTCAGGATTCCACCAACGACCCAAAAGGACACCTCTTGGCCAGCGCGAACTCCCCCGATGCGACTCCCCGAGTGGCACCCG
>NZ_HE978643.1:46119-80949 GCF_000312125.1 Timonella senegalensis JC301 | reverse complement strand
GTCTGCGGCCGAGCCGTCCGCCGGGGCACCAGCCAAGCCCTTGCCCAAGCCGCATGCCAAGGCACCTGCCGGACAAACTAACGCACGACGCCGCCTGCAAGAGACCGCCGAGCGTATCGGCGCGCGAGTCCGTGCAATGGACAAGGTGTCCCCCACCGGGCTGTGCTTCGCGCTCGCGTTTCTGTGCGTTTCGCTTGCGCCCTCGCTCATACCCCGCACCTGGGGTTTCCAGGGCGTACTGAGCGGGCTGTGCGCGGCGGGTGGATACGGTTTGGGTTCCGCGATCGGGGCGTTCACACGTTGGCTCGGCTTCAAGCACACGTGGTCCAAGAAGACGTCCAAGATCCTGTGGTTGATCCTGGCGGCCCTCGCCTTGATCCTAATTCCGCTATTTGTCATTCTCGGCTCGCGTTGGCAGACCGAGCTTCGCCTGCTAATGGGCATGGAGGCGGATGGCCCCACCCACGTTCTCGGCCAGCTGGGTCTTGCGCTGCTCACCGCCTTCGCGGTCGTGTTTGTGGGCCGCAATCTGCTGCGCGCGATCCGCTGGGTCACGCGCAAGTTGTCTCGATGGATTCCCCGGCGCGCCGCCGTGCTCGCGGGCTCGATCATTGTGGCCATCGCCTTCCTAACGCTCATCGATGGCACGCTCGTGCGCGGTTCCATGGCGCTCCTCAACAACATTTACTCGGCGACTGACCGTGACACCCCGCCACACGCCGTACAGCCAACCTCGCCTGCGCGCTCCGGCTCACCAGACTCCGAGTCCAGCTGGGAGTCGCTCGGATACCAGGGCCGCGCCTTTGTTGGCCAAGGGCCCTCACAAGAAGAACTTCAAGAGTTTGCGGACACTACCCCAGCGCTCAAGGGGGTCACTGCCAAGGACCCCATCCGGGTCTACGCGGGCCTCGCCGAGGACGATTAGCTCACAGACACCGCCGCCCAGGTCGTGGCAGAGCTCGACCGCACCAACGCGTGGGACCGAGACGTGCTCATGGTGGCCACAGCAACGGGAACCGGGTGGATCGACCCGGCAATGAGCAACACGCTCGAGTTCCAACATGCCGGCGACACTGCTATCGCATCCATGCAGTACTCGTTCCTGCCCAGTTGGGTTTCCTTCCTCAGCGACCGGGACACCCCACCAGCAGCCGGAAAGGCTCTGTTTGAAGCCGTCTATGCGGCGTGGCTGGAGAAGCCTGAGGCGTCCCGCCCAAAGATCTACGTGTATGGCCTCTCCCTCGGCTCGTACGGCATGCAGGGGGCGTTCTCCGGCCTCCAGGACATCAACGAGCGCTCCAACGGCGCATTGTTTGTGGGAACTCCAAACTTCACACCTATGTGGCGCCAGACCACCGACTCCCGAGACCCAGGATCTCCCGAGATCACCCCGGTCATCAATGGCGGCCACCAGGTGAGGTTCTCCACCAAGGCCAATGCCGCGGACGACCTGTGGAATCTCAAGAAGGACTGGCGCTCGCCTCGCGTGGTCTACCTCCAGCACGCCTCGGATGCCGTCACGTGGTGGTCCATGGACCTGCTGTGGAACAGCCCCGATTGGCTCAACGAGCCCGCCGGCCCAGACCGTCGAGTCAACATGGTGTGGACCCCGATTGTTACGTTCCTTCAGGTCACGTTCGACATGCTGGTCTCCGGCGGAGTGCCCTACGGCCACGGCCATATGTACCGGTTGGAGTATGCTGACGCTCTAGGTGCAATTACCGAGGTGACCGGGTGGAGCGAGTCCGACTACAACCTGCTCCGTAATCGCATCGCAGAGTTTGATAAATCCGCTTCTTGACCCCAAAGGACGAACACAATGACCGTGTTGGTTGCATACAACGAAACCCCTCAAGGCAAGGCTGCCTTCGCCGCGGCCGTTGAAGAGTCAGAGCGCCGCGAGACCAACCTTGTAGCTCTCGTGCTTACTCCTCAGCCAAACGACGCACCCATCCCTTCGCAGTTGGGCGCTCTCATTTCCGCGCACGGCAAGGACGTGGAGGTGTCCTTCCGCAGCGACAAGATCGACGTAGCCGACGCCATCCTCGACCACGCCGAGCGCATCGACGCCGAGATTATCGTCCTCGGCGCCCGCAAGCGCACGCCCGTGGGCAAGTTCCTGCTCGGCTCGACCACCCAGCGCATCCTGCTGGACGCCTCGGTTCCGGTCCTCGTGATCAAGGCCGGCGAGTAGGTCCCTAGTCTGGCGGCGCTCTAGCCCCGCTTCTCTTTGTGCCGAGATCCTAGTTACGGCGGTGAGTTCCTAGCTGTCGCTAGGAACTCACCGTTGCGGCTAGGATCTCGGTTTCTATTTACGACGATCATGCTCAGGTTCCGGCCCCACGCCCAGACCCAGCGCGCGCGCTGGGACGGGAGGTGCGCTGGGCCCCAGGTCGATCGTCGAGAATCAGAGAGTCCCTGTGCTGGGACCGAAACCTTTGGTGAGAACAAAAAGGATTGCGTCCTGGGCTTGAATGAGAGCTCGCTCGTGGGCGGGACTGAAACCTGAGGGGAAAACAAAAAGATCGAGAGTCTTAAGACTCTCGATCTTTGTTTCGTAGCGGGGACAGGATTTGAACCTGCGACCTCCGGGTTATGAGCCCGGCGAGCTACCGAGCTGCTCCACCCCGCGTCGGCTTCATAAGCATATGCGAACCTGCACGCGGGAAGCAATCCGAATACGTGTGACCCCTGTTACGTACCACTCTCAGGGCCTTAAAACAGTGGTGGGGCGGGCGCTTGGCGCCCGCCCCACCACGTTACGATCCGTGCCCACAGGGCACACCAACCGCTACCAGCCTCTCAGCAAACGAGTCTAGAGCAGTGAACGCATAGTTCCCAGAGGCGCTTCTGGAGCGGTCAATCGAGCCGGGTCGGCGTCCGAACGTGGCTCAGTCAACGATCGTCGCACCAAAGCGGAAGACCCGCTCCTGACTTGGCAGCAGCCGAACCTCGTGCTCGCGGTCTGGGCGGTTGAAGGCGTCCGTGGTGGACTCAACAGGTTCGATCGCGATGGAGCCGCGGGGTACTGGGAATGATCCGCCCGTGTAGATCAGCACGGTGCCCCGGTCCTGCCAGATTTCGAGGCCCTTTCGGGTTTCAGGCTCGAGCAGTGTCGTGCGGATGATGCCGTCCTCGTCCGCAACTAGGCGGTCCCAGGCGTCATCGTAGTCGACGCCCTCCATGGTGGCGTGCACAAGGTCGTCCTCACGCTCGAGGTACGCTGCGTCCCCCGCGAGTGGCACTAGGTGTTCATCCATGGCAATGCGAGCACGGCCTGGGACCTTCAGTTCCAGATCGTTGAAGGTCTCGTGACCCGGCAGACGGAAGTAAGGGTGCCATCCAAACCCGGCGGGCAGATCGACGTCTCCTACGTTGCGGTAGGAGAAGCTCACGTTCAGTCCAGAGGTGGTCAGCTCGAAGCGCACAGCCACGTCCAGCGAGAACGGGTACCAGTCGTACTGGCCCTCGCGAATCTCGTAGGAGAACGTCAGCGCGGCCTGCTCAGGGTTGTCGAGCTCAGCACCCTCAAAGACCCAGTCGTTCAGGCGCACAAACCCGTGGATGACCTCAGGGTCAGCTTCGGTCTGCTTTGGGACCGCGTAGGTCACGCCGTCCCACGTGTACTCGTTGTTACGCAGGCGGTTAGCAAACGGAAACAGCAGGCCGTTGCGCATACCCGCCTGGGAGTCGAAGTCCTCCTCCGAGACAAACCCGGCCACGAGGTCACCGTGAACGCCCTTGAACGGGGCGCGCCAGGACAGCAGGGTAGCGCCCTTGACTGCGACCTCAATCGTCGCGCCAGTAGCCCCCAACTGGAGGATCTTGGTGGGAAGCGAGCCGAGGCTCCCCTCGGTCAAGGTGTTCAATGCGCCTTCAGTGCGTGACATGTGATGAGTCCAAAACCTAGTGCGCCGTGGCGCGTGAATGTTCCACTCCATTTTGCCCGGCCACGGGGTAAACAATCCATCCGGCGCGCATCATTCGGTCATTCACCTGCCACCCTGAGTGATTTTGGACAGCAAAAAGGCCGAGAGTCCTAAGACTCTCGACCTTTGTTTCGTAGCGGGGACAGGATTTGAACCTGCGACCTCCGGGTTATGAGCCCGGCGAGCTACCGAGCTGCTCCACCCCGCGTCGGCTTCATAAGCATACGACACCTCGAGGGGCAGCGCACTATGACCGCAGTTACCAATGGTCCGCAATGCCTCCGGGAACCGCACCAACACGCCAAAACGATCGGCGGTGTGCGCTCCCTCACAGGAAGGGTGGTACACCGCCGATCGGTGCGGAAATCTCGCGTTGAGCGCTACTTACCCAAGGCATCCTCGGCAGCGATCGCTGCCTCAACTGCCTTCTGGAGGCGCTCCTGTGCCTCGCCATACTTGGCAAAGTCACCGGCGGTCAGAGCCTTACTCGAGTCCTCCATTGCCTTCTTGGCGTCCTGCAGAGCGTTGTTCAACGTGGTCTGTGGGTCGGAGCCTCCGGTCGATGGAGCTGTAGGCTCAGTCGGCTCAGTGGTCTCAGTTGGCTCAGGCGATGGAGAAGGCGTTCCGGTCTCTCCCCCTGCATCAGGGGTCGGGTCAACCGGGATGCCCTCGTCGGTCACCTCTGCGTCACCCGCATCGGCACCGGACGAACCTCCAAACACTGCGTCAAGCGCCTCATCGAGGGTGTCTGCCAACTCAACCTCGTTACCGAACGACACGAGCACCTTACGGAGCAGTGGGAACTGAGTACCGGAGGATGCCTGGACGTAGACAGGCTGGACGTAGAGCAGACCGCCACCGACAGGAAGGGTCAGCAGGTTGCCGTTCAGCACGGTTGCCTGGTTGTTCTTCAACCAGCCGAGTTGGGTCGCGATCTCCGAATCTGAGGTGAAGTTGTTCTGCACCTGACCTGGGCCCGGGATCGTAGAACCTCGCGGAAGCTCAAGGAGCCTTAATTTTCCGTAGTCCTCGTTAGGCGAACCTGCAACGTTGCCCGCTTCGGAGTTCACCGCCAAGTAACCAGTCAGTACGTTTCGGCCACCACTACCGCCCGCAATGAACGAGGTCGACAGCGAGAAGGTAGGGTCATCCTGGCCTGGCATCTGCAGGGTCTGGTAGTACGGAGGCTGGTCCACGTTGGTTGTTGCGTTGTTTGTTGGATCCTCTGGGTTACGCCAGAAGTCCTGGCCCGAGTAGAACTCGGCCGCAGTGTTCACGTGGTAGCGGGTGAGCAGCGTGCGCTGGACCTTGAAAAGGTCCTCCGGGTACCGGATGTGGCTCATAAGGTCAGAGGAGATCTCACTCATCGGCTGGACAGCGTCAGGGAAGACCTTCTGCCACGCCTGAAGGATGGGGTCCTCGTTGTCCCAGGCGTACAGGGTCACGCTGCCGTCGTAGGCGTCCACGGTGGCCTTGACCGAGTTACGGATGTAGTTCACTTCCTGTGGGAGTAGAGCCTGGATAGTCTGGCCGTTAGGACCCGTGATCGTGGCCGTGGCCTCGTCGAGCGCTGCGGACGTGGAGTACGGCATGTTGTTAGACGTGGTGTATCCGTCGATGATCCACTTGACGCGCCCGTCTACAACCGCGGGGTAAACGCGGTTATCGAGGGTCAGGAACGGCGCAACCTTCTGCACGCGCTCCGCAGGGTCGCGGTCGTAGATGATCTGCGATTCCTCGTTCACGAGCGAGGAGAACACAATCTGTTCGTCGCCGAACTTGATTGCGTACAGCAGCTTGTTCCACATGTTGCCAACGGATGGGCCAACCTCAACCTTGTTGGTTGGGAAGGTCGTGTTGACCTGCCCCGAACCCTCATCGGTTGGGAAGTCCAGCTCGCGCGCCTCAGAGCCGTCTGGCGCGCCCACGATCGAGTACGAAGGGGCCTTGGGGCTGAAGTAGATGCGTGGCTCGTATCCATCGGTGTCGAGGTCGGTCAGGCCGCCAACGGAGGGGATGCCACCCTCGTAGAAGGCCGGACGGCCGTCCTCGCCGATCTGGTTACCATAGGCCGCAACAACTCCATATCCGTGGGTGTAGACGGTGTGGTCGTTGACCCAGGTGCGCTGGTCGTTGCTCAGGCCGGTCAGGTCGAGCTCGCGCACTGCGATCACCGTGTCGCGGGACTCTCCGTCAATGGTGTACCTGTCCACGGACAGCTGCTCAGCAAAGTTGTAGTAACCACGGTTCTGCTGGAGTTGGCGGAATGACGGCGACACAATGTTCGGGTCGAGGAGTCGAATCGACGCGGTGGTCTCAGCATCCTCGCGCAGAGCGTTCTTCTCTGCGGTCGTCTTTGCGTCATACGGCGTGACATCGATGTCATCGAGGCCAAAAGCGGACCGCGTCGAGTCGATGTTGCGCTGGATGTACTCTGACTCCATTTGCTGCGCGTTCGGGTTGACCTGGAAACGCTGCACAACCCATGGGTACAGGGTGCCAACGATGATCGAGGACACGATCATGAGTCCCACGCCGATGGCCGGGAGCTTCCAGTTTTCGCGCCACATGTTGACAAGGAACAGGAGCGCAACAAGCACAGCAACGCCCGCAAGGATCAACTTGGCAGGGATGACTGCGTTGACGTCCGCGTAGTTGGCGCCGTCGAACTTTTCACCGCCGCGAAGTAGGAGTGAGTAGCGGTCGAGCAGGTAGTTTGCCCCGAGCAGCAGCAGTCCGATGCCGGCAAGAAGCGAGATCTGGATGCGTGCGGACTTCACAACGCTGGTCTTGCGTCCGGCCTGGCCGATCGCGATGCCGCCGTAAAGGTAGTGAGTGACGATCGCGCCGATGGCGGCAATGATTATGGCTGCAAGGAAGAAGTTCACTACAAAACGCAGAATTGGCAGCGTAAAGATGTAGAACGAGTAGTCGAGTCCGAACTGTGGATCGCTGTCGCCAAAGCTGACCTTGTTCATCCACAGCAGGAACGTTGACCACTGCGACTGCGCGGCGAGTCCGGCAAAGAAGCCCACAACTGCGGGAATGCCCCAGACGAGTGCCTGGCGCAGCGGCTCGATGGCCTCGCGGTACTGGTCCAGTGTGGCCTGCTCTGGCGTGGTCGGCGCATAGATCGGGCGCTTCTTGTAGGCAACCTGAAGGTTGACCCACACAATCGCTGCCATGAGCACAAAGGCAAGCACGAACAGAATCGCGCGGGCACCCCACTGCGTCAGCAGGACTTCGCGGAACCCGACTTGGGTGAACCAGAGAATCTCGGTCCAGAACTGTGCAGCAAGGAACACCACTCCGATCACAGCTGCCACAAAGACAACAGTGATCGCAAGCGGGCTTGGCCCTCTTCTCGCTGAACTACTTGGCGGCGCTGGCCTGCGCGGTGACGCGGCAAAAGACACGGCGGTAAATCCTCGCTAACGTTGTGCGCGTGGCACGAGCCACACAGCGGATCACGCATTGGTGGGCTCACCCGGTGGGCGATCCCCGTTTCAATACTCGGTCTAACCGTTTGAACGTACTTGAGTAGTTCAAGGTTCCCACACTTCTTTCACACCGCACGCCTCGGGATTAATGGGCTATCGGCTCTCCGGCGTGTCATTCTGGTGCTATGTCACGACCATTTGCAGAAGGTTTAGGTTCCAGCCAGCGCGCTCTGGCTGATGCGGTCTCGGAAATTGAGCGCCACGTCTCACGGGGTGGATGGGATGGCCCCATCCGGGTCTTCGCGCTGATCAAGACCCAGGACGCGATCGCCACCGACCCTGAACTCGCGGCCCAGTTGCCTGCGCAAACCGTAGCCGCCGCTCAGGAAGACCCTGAGCACCTCACATCGGTCGAGCAGGAAGACCTCCCAGACGCACCATCGCTCGAGGAACTGCTCGCCTACATCACGTGGCCGGCTTCTGTGGTTGGTTGCGCGGTGGTCACCGAACAGCTCATCCTGCCGCCCTCTGCCGAGGCCGGAATTCCCGACGATCCTGCCGCAGCATTGCAGTACGTCACCACCCATCCGGACCGTGAGGACGTCCGCATGGCGGTTGGCACGACCCGTGCGGGTGACTCGTGGTGCGCAGTGCGCACCCGCTCCAACGACAACGACCTCGAAGTTGCGCACGGCGCCGAACTCGTGCCACAACTGATTCTCGCTGTGCGCGGGACGCTAGAACCGTAAGGTCGCCTCCCGCACCCACGCTGGGCGCTTCGTTGCGCGCAGTCGTAACCAAAATCGTCGAAAATCAGGTGCGCATGGCGCACACAATGGGTGAGGGGCCGGGCACATGCCCGGCCCCTCACCCATTGACTTGTGTCGTGGCCTCAGCTGCACGTTGGCAGCGAGTCGGTCTGTCCGCCGCCGATTGCCTTGACGGCCGTCCACGCGTCCTCGAGGGTTTCCACTGCGACGACCTGAAGGCCATCGGGAACATGGCCCACAACCTCGTTGCAGTTGGACTCGGGCGCGAGGAAGTACGTTGCGCCGTCGCGCTTGGCGCCCCAGAGCTTCTGCTGGATTCCGCCGATCGCACCCACCTGCCCCCGAGTGTCCATCGTTCCAGTGCCCGCGATGATCGCGCCGTTCGCTTCATCGGGCTCGGTCAATTTGTCCATGATGCCCAACGCGAGCATCGTGCCCGCACTCGGACCGCCGATATTTGGGATCGTAATGTTGACATCGACTGGGAAGTCGAACTCCGGGTCGAGCGCAATTCCGAGGCGCGAACCGGACTTGTCCTCGTTCGGCGCCGTCGTGATCGTGGCCTCGCCCTCCTTGCCGTCACGCGTGTAGCCGAGCGTGATGGAAGTTCCCGGCTTGATCGCATTCAAGGTGTCGATAAGGCCGTTGTACGAGTTGAGTGCCGAACCGTCGAGCGAGACAAGGACGTCGCCCTCATTGATCTTTCCCTTGGCCGGTGAGTCGTCAAGCAGGAAACCAACGTTCAGGGTGGTTGGGACGTCGTACCCCAGTTCGGTGAGCGCGGCGTAGGTCGCGTTCTCTTGCGATGACACCATCTCCGCCTGGTTCTGGGTCTGCACCTGCTCAGAGGTTGCGTCCGGTGGGAAAACGGTTTCCACAGGAAAAACCGCCCGCTCTGGATCCAGCCAGCCGCGGATCACCTGCGCAAAGTTGACGTCGAAGCCCGGTCCGCCGGAGACACCCACCGTGGTGAGCCGGAGCTGACCCGTGGTCGGAAAGACATCCGCGTTCTCAATCTGGATCAGGTCCTTGGAGTTCACTAGCCCCAGCACGTCCTTGGTGGGACCGGGCGACTTCACCACGTACGGGGCGGGGATGACCATGAGGCCACCCACCACGAGGAAGGTAACAATCGCCGAGATCGCGAGGGTGCGGGAACGTTGACGCGACGGCTCGCGCTTTTCATTACGGAACTTCACAAGGTACATAGTGCTAGATATTCCTTAAAAGTTCCTGTAATGCGTGCACACTGGGACGTTCTCGGGGCACTTGTGCCTGCTATTTGCGGCCCTGCCGCCATAGCGCAGCCGTGGACAAGAGTGCCACCGCCGCACCCGCGGCGCCCAGTGCAGCCGCATCCTTGTGACCCACCCTGCGCCCACCCACGCCAAACTTTCCGCGCGTCTCCTCGATCACGAGTCGTAGGCAATCCTGGGACGAGACCTCGGGCCGCCACCCCGCGTCCAGTAGGCGCTCGGGAAACACCGACCATGGGTACACCGCAAGCTCCATGTCCGTCGGTGGCGCCGGCAAAACGCCCACCTTGTGCAGCTTGGTGGCTGTGGCAAACGCCGTGTCCACGCTGAGTTCTATGGATCGCATTGCTCCGATAGACAGGACTTCCTGCGTGGTGAGTTCGTCAACCTCGAACCCGCCGTCGGCCTCGGTGACAGCGCCGACCACGAGGATCCCTTCGAGCCCCTGCTCAATGCAAGTACGTGCCGCGGAAGCCACATCCTTGATGTGGACGAACTGCCAGCGCTTATCCACGCCCTTGATAACGAGGACTCGGGGTGCCTCAAAGTGCCTGGTCACTAGTGTGTCAATGCCCGGGCCCGCGATTGCAGCCGCACGCAGGACGCTCACCTTTGGCCTCGTGGGCGCGGGAAGTGCCTCCAGCGCAGCAAACAGCGCGTTCTCAAAGCAGGTCACATCGCTGACGAACCCATCGCGAACGGGATCCGCTGGGTCCTCATCACGGATGATGGGGCGCTCCGCCCACTGCCCGGACACCATGGCGCTGGAGATCACGACGATATGTGGGACCGCAGCGATTGCCGCGTCGAGGACGATCTGCTCAGCGCGTTCCTCGATCTCGGCCCTCCGGAAATCCTGCTTGACCGTGATGATCTGTTCAAAGTTCCCAAGGTGTGCCGCGACGATGACCGCACGCACGCCCGAAAACCTATGCGGCGAATGAGACTTGTCCGAGAGTTTCCGAGCGTCCAGTTCCTCGCGCACTCCACGTGCCACAGGCGAATCTCCCAGCACGACCACGTCATGTGGTTGCTGCGGGTCGCTCGTGCGCTCTGAGTGAACTGCGGCGCTCGCCACGGTTTTAGGCCCCCATGTACTCGGAAATGTGGTTACGGTTGAGGATAAGTCCTCTCCCGCACTTCTTATTCAGGAGACTCTATGAGCAACAACACTCCGGACAGCTCGGGCACGCCGGGCGATCCAAATCCTTCACAGTGGGAAGAAATCATGCGCTCGCTCTTTGGAGCCGACGCTGATCGCGCCCTTGAGGAGTTGCGGGCACGGGGAATCGATCCATCCAACCTCGCTGCCACGGGCCTCCCGTCCGATCCTGCGGCTCTCGCTCCCATGCTGGATCACGTTCGAAAGCTCCTTGCGAACGAGGGCGGCGGCGCCGTAAACGCGGATGTTGCCCACGATGTTGCACGTCAAGTCTCTGTTTCCGGCGGAGACCCCACCATCATGGCCAACCAGGAGCGCGAGGTCGTGCAGGCGCTTTCAGTCGCCGAACTCTGGCTCGACGCCGCCACCGAGTTCCCCCCATCGGGTGCAAAGTCCCGTGCGATGAGCCGCGCCCAATGGGTTGAGGCGACCCTCCCCGCGTGGGAGAAACTGGTGGAACCCGTTGCAAAATCGGTGTCCGCCGCGCTGGGTGAAATTCTCAAGAAGAACCTCCCCGAAGGCTTTGGAACCTCAAGCGATGAGCACATCGGGTTCGAGATTTCGGGCTTCCCAGGGATGCCATCCGCGCTCGAGGGAATCTTCTCGGGCGGAGCAGACTTTGACCCCTCCCGGATCATGAACCAGATTGGCGCCGCCGTGTTCGGTATGCAGATTGGCACCGCCGCGGGCACCCTGTCCAAGGAGGTCTTTGGCCTGACCGATGTTGGCGTCCCGCTATCCCAGGACCACGAGACGGTTCTGCTGCCCACCAACATTGATGCGTTCGCCGAGGGCCTCGACACCCCCATCTCTGAGGTGCGGATATTCCTCGCACTCCGCGAGGCGGCCCACGCCCGCCTGTTCGCCCACGTCCCGTGGCTGTCCTCCCACCTCGAAGCACTCATCGCGTCGTACGCGCGCGGCATCACCATCGACATGGAGGCCCTCGAGGGCCAGATGCGAGACATCGACCCTACAGACACCGGGGCCATGCAGGCCGCGCTATCCACCGGAGTCTTCGCAATCGAGTCCACCGAGGATCAAGAAGCCACTCTCGCGCGGCTCGAGACAGCTCTGGCCCTGATCGAGGGCTGGGTTGAGGTTGTGGTTGCGCAGGCCGCGATCGCGCATCTCCCCTCGTCTATTCCGCTGCGGGAAATGATGCGCCGGCGCCGTGCCGCCGGGGGGCCCGCCGAGCAGACGTTTGCATCCCTCGTGGGTCTCGAACTGCGCCCGCGACGCTCACGCGACGCTGCCACGCTGTGGCAGTTCATCGCGCAGGAGCGCGGTGCCGAAGCCCGCGATTCCATGTGGCAGCACCCTGACCTCCTACCTACGGATCAGGACCTTGACGATCCGACCGGCTACTTCACTCGACGAGAGGAGACCGGCGCCGAGATGAGTGACCTCGATGCCGCCCTCGCCGAGATCTTCCAGGCCGCAGATCAGGGCACCTTGGATGACCTCGAGCACTACCCTGACGAGGACGAGGATGGAGATGGCACCGACGGCCCCGAGACCTCAAGCGGTCAGGGCGACTCCGACGGTCCTTCCGCCAGGTAGCACTAACCTCCACAGACATTAGGAGCGGGCGCCACATGGGCGTCCGCTCCTTATGTGTGTGCTTCACATTATCGAAGATTATGGTTGGCTTCCCGCCGAATCACGCCGCGCCGGGATCCTCCTTGGCAAACGTGATCCCCTCAAGGAATCCGCGCGCGCGTTCCGTTTTGGGGTAGGCCTCGAGGTGGGCCCAGAAGTCCGGGCCATGCCCCTGCACAAGGATGTGTGTGAGTTCGTGGAGGATGACGTAGTCGATGACCCATTCCGGGAGACCCCGCAACCGGGTTGAGATCCTAATCGAGCGGTCGGGCATCGTGCACGAGCCCCAGCGCCGCTCCTGGTTATCCGACCACTTGATGGACATGGGTACTGCGCGTCCGTCGAGGTAGCGCACGTTGAGCGCGACGGCCCTCTCGAGCAGTTCATCGTCAGTGGGTCGACGCTTTGATTCCTTGGCTTCAAGCTTGGAAAGCATCTTTGCTACCCACTCGCGTTCTTGGGCGCGAGTGAACCTTGCCGGAATGGAAACGATCGTGACATCGCCGTCACGGTACGCACTTACGGTGGACTTTCGTCGCTTGCTTCGGCGCACCTCGACGTTCTCATTGGCGTGAAGAACAGAGGTAGGCATACTCAACCATAACCAGAACTTTTCAATATGTGACATTCCAAACATCCATGTCGCGAACAAGTGGAGGATTTTCTTCCTGTGGATTGAGCGTCCACCTATGCCCCACGTGGCATCGTCGAGACATGCACGCACACCCCGCTCTGCGCATCACGTTCCTCGATTCCGTCAGCGCTGACGTCCTCTTACCGAACGGCACAAACCTACGGCTCACCGATCTCCTACCCCTCGAACGCGAGTGGCTCAAAGAACTCGTGCGCCCGGAGTCGGCACGGGCGGTGGACACACGTGAGCCTCGGAGTGCCCGCCGCACCACGGAACACATCGAGTGGCTTTCGGCGCTCCTAGAGGATCACGGTGCACTGCGACGCAGACCCTGGCTCGACGCTGAGGTCACCACGGGCAGCGGTGCTCACGACGCATTGTCTTTGCGCTCGCTCGGTCTTGACGCAGCACGGGTCTTTGCCGCGCGCGGGTCCACGGGCGTCGTCCTCCGCGGGCTGAACTCGGCTGGATTGTATGCACTGCGCACGTTGGCAGCGGGTGGAATCAAGCGATTTCTGTTGGACGATGCCCTGCTAGAGACCCCCGGAGATACCCTGCCGGACCTCGTCACGGTCGGGGCCCGCGAACTCCCGCTACGAACGGCGATGGTGCGCGAACTCGAGAGTTTCCCCGGAGTTCGGATTGTCAACGAATCGGAGCCCGTTCATTTTGCGCTTGTCGGCGGGTATTCGCCGGCCCATCGCATGGACTCGATCGTCCTACAGGCCGAGGGCATTCCCCACGTGTTTCTGGGGCCCGGCGAGGGTGACTTGAGCGCATTCACGCTCGTAGGTCCGCTCGTACTCCCCTACGAGGCAGGCTGTCTGACCTGCGATGGCGCACAGTCATTTGTGGCACAGTTTCATTCGCTGGAACTCGGTGGTCGAGGGACGGTATCTGTCGGCGGAGGCTCATTGGGAGCCACAATCGCGGGTGGTTTCGCTGCGGCTGCCGCATTGCAGGTGGCTAGTGGGGTCGAGCCAAGCCTGCACAGGGAGGTCATCGCCGTTGATGGAATGGGCCGCACTCACAGCGTCGGATCGTTTGAGCCGGATGCGGAATGTATGTGCGCAACCACCGCCCGAGCTCGCGCTCTCGAACCGCTCACATAGTCCAGAAAAAGCGGCACGGCGCCGGCTTAACGGCCGGCGCCGTGACCTTGCGTCGATCGCACAGTGTCTGTGCCTTCGAGTGTGTGCTTTTCAGTTGTTCTTCTTGGTGAGAGCCGGCGAGCGGCTCAGTATCCCAGGTCCGTTGATCTCTCATCATCCCTGGACCTCGACCTTACGCGGACGCCCGCGCCCCCTCTTCTGGGCCACGATCGCCCCGTCAACGATGATCTCGCCGCCCCAGACGCCCCAGGGCTCGGCACGCTCGAGCGCTCCGGCCAGGCATGATGCCGCGATCGGGCACTGCGCACACAGAGCCTTGGCAACCGCCATGATTGGTGCCTGCTCTGCGAACCAGAGCTCTGGGTCTTCGTTGCGGCACGGAATCAGGCTGTCTACAAGGGACGTGAACTTGGCTCCCTCATCCTGGGAGAGAGGCCTAGCGGGAGCTGGCGTAACCCGGGCACTTGCGGTGCCGGTCGTGCTGGTAGTACCGGTCGTGTTGGTCGTGCTGGTGACAGAACGAGTCTGCGGACTCGAATGTGGCACTGGCGCGTTGATGATCTCAACGCTCTCTAATGTCGCTGCGATGCGCACTTGTTAATCCCCACTGATGTGTTTTCTCAAAAAGGTTGTACGTGTGGGATGCGCGGAGGTGGCGCACGTGTGCGCCGAATGAAACAGACTTGCGTCCGAACAAACAAAAACCGCGGATCCCTGGTGGGACTCCGCGGTGATTCCGATCAACTCAACCTAGTGCGATCTAGGCCGGTAGACCGAGCAGACTTGTCTGCCTACTACCGATGAGTTGAGTTCGAACAAAGCACGGAGCCCAAGATGTCTGGGAGTCCTCCAGGACGGAGGCCAGTGGAACGTAGGTGGAACATGCGATCCTTGAAATCACGCGCATTCCGCTCGATACGTTCGCACCCAGCAGTGGTGTAATTCATGTTCTTCATCTTGGCTCCACCTCCATTCGACTTTGGGATCAACGCACCGTAGCCTCGCGCCTCAACACCAAGAAAGTTCTGGATTGTGGCCCGTGACAGCGGCGAATTTCACCGTGCTTGTTTCGGACTCTTTCAACAGTAGGGGTCAGCTCGAAGGTCGGCAACTTATTTAACGAGTTTTTCAGAAGTTTTTTTCGAGGTGGTCCTTGATGAGCCCCAAAACGGTGTCTCCCCACCGTTCTGCGCGGTCCTGGCCAATGCTTCGAATCCTCATGAGCCCCTCCATCGAGGTGGGGCGCGACGTTGCCAAACGTTCCAGAACCGCCGTAGGCAGCACGGAGGATTTGGTCATTCCGGTCTCCTGTGCGACTGAATCTCTCCACCCCTTGAGCCGCGCGTACAAATCCTCATCGATATCCCCTGGCATCGGGATGTCCCGTCCGAAGTATCTCGACCCGACCTGCGTGCTGGTCTGTGGAGCCGCGGTGTTTGGCCACAGTCCTCGCAGGAACCGACTCATGGAGCGCGGGGCCCGAGAACCACCGGAGCGTGACTGGGAGTACGAGAGTTCGAGTTCGATGCGTGCACGTGTGATGCCCACGTACAGGAGCCTGCGTTCCTCGGCCACCGCCTCATCTGTCTCCGCGAGCGAGATCGGCATGAGGCCCTCGCTGAGCCCAGCAAGATAGACAACATCCCACTCGAGGCCCTTGGCCGCGTGCAGGGATGCCAGGGTAACCCCGTCAACGGTGGGTGCGTGCTGGTTACGGGCGCGCTCGTCAAGGTCTGCGATGAACTCTGGGAGGGACGTACCATGCTTGGACTCCATGTCCTGCGCAAGGGATACAAGAGCGTTGAGAGCGTCCCAGCGCTCGCGCGCGGCTCCCCTTCCAGAGGGTGGTGTGGCCGACCAGCCGAGGTTTGCTACGGCGTTGGACACGTGCGTGGTGAGTGGGTCTGCTGGATCAGCGGAGCGGACTGCGCCGCGCAGAAGAACGAGAGCGTCGCGCACGTCCTTACGGGCAAAGAACCTCTCGCCGCCGCGCACCACGTAGCTGATCGACGCGTCCGAGAGTGCGGTCTCGAAGGCCTCCGACTGCGCGTTCGTGCGGTACAGGATCGCAATGTCCTGGGCTTTGATGCCCGCCGCAAGGTTCCGCTTGATGCGGGCCGCAATGGATGAAGCCTCGGCTTCGTCGTCGGAGTAGGTGGAGAAGCCAATCTTCTTACCCGACTCGCGCTGCGCAACCAGCTCTAGGACGGGGTACGAGGTCTTCTTGGGCGCGTTCTTGAGCAGGCCGTTAGCAAGCTCGACAATCTGGGGAGTTGAACGATAGTCCCGCACGAGTCGAATCGTCGAAGCATCCTCGTACTTCTTGCCAAAGGTCAGCAGGTGGTGCGGGGTCGCCCCGGTGAACGAGTAGATGGTCTGGGAGGGGTCGCCCACAACGCACAGTTCCTTGCGGTCCCCGAGCCACTGGTCCAGCACAAACTGCTGAAGCGGCGAGACGTCCTGGTACTCGTCCACCACGAACCTGCGGTACTGCGAGCGCACCTCATTCGCCATGGCGCGGTTGTCGGCGAGCATCCCACCGAGCAGGAGCAGGACATCCTCGAAGTCGATGACCCCGCGTAGTTCCTTGACCTCCTCGTAAGCGGTCATGAGGCGCGTGACCGTGCGGTGGTCAAATCCGACCGGCGCAGGGCGACCAATCGACTGGCAGGCCTTTTCATAGTTCTCCGCGCTCACCATCGAGACCTTGCCCCACTCGACCTCGGTGGAGAGGTCTCGGATGGCAACCCGGTCCACCTCGAGGCCGAGCCTGCGCGCCGCCTCTGCGACAGCTTGAGCCTTGTGCTCCATGATGCGTGGCGGCGCCCCACCAATGACCTTGGGCCAGAAGTAGGACAACTGCTTCAGTGCAGCGGCATGGAAGGTTCGCGCCTGTACGCCCACAACCCCGAGGTCCCGAAGCCGGGTCCGCATCTCCCCCGCTGCGCGCGCGGTGAAGGTCACGGCGAGGACTGAGTTGGGCACGTAGGTGCCGGTCCGCACGCCGTACGCGATTCTGTGCGTGATCGCCCGTGTCTTGCCCGTTCCGGCCCCCGCGAGCACGCACACGGGTCCCGTCAGGGCCTGCGCGACCTCGCGCTGTTCTGGGTCGAGGGCGGACAGGATCTCATCCGGGGAAAGCAGTTGGGAGTTCATCGCGTCCATTGTCTCAGTCTCCACTGACACACGTGCCCACCATACACAGCCGTGCCCCTTCGATCGCAGCTGGGCGCCTACAGTACGGCCAAACCGCCAAGAAACGGCGGTCGAGTTAGAAGGGCGATTCCCCGCGCATCCAGGTGTCGATCAGCGCGCGGGCAATTGAGGTCTTCCCTGGCAACGTCATCTGCCCGGCTCCGCACAGTTCGATCACCTGTTGGCGCGTGAACCAGTCCGCGGTCCGGATTTCTTCCTCGTCCACGGTGATGTCCGTGGAGGCAGCTTTACCAAAGAACCCCAGCATCAGCGAGGCCGGGAACGGCCACGGCTGAGACGCCATGTACCGCACCTCGCCGACCTCAATGTTGGATTCCTCGTGCACTTCACGCCTTACGGCATTCTCGAGCGACTCGCCCGGCTCCACGAATCCGGCCAGAGTGGAGTAGCGGCCTTGGGCCCAACGGCTCGAATTTCCCAGCAAGATGCGGTCCGAATCGTCCACGATCGCCATGATGACGGCCGGGTCCATGCGCGGGAAGATCTCAGTACGGCAGGTTCCGCACGTGCGGCTCCACCCCGACTGCGTCACCGTGTTGACTCCGCCGCAGCGCCCACAAAACCTGGCACTGTCGTGCCAGTTGGCCAAAGCGATCGCCGGGGTGACGACCCCTGCGAGGTCCGTGTTTGCTAGGTCCGCCAGGTCGCGCAGGGTCATGAAGGTAGTCTCGTCAACCCACTTCTGCACGCCCCGCCCATGTCCAGAGGTGGTCGGGATTTCCCTTGGCAGCACCGCCGCGAGCACGTCCACGTCCCCATCGCCCTCAGCGCCGAGCGACTGGGCCCGCACCTTGCCCACGTACACCCAGACCGCGCGGATCGCCTCCAGTGCGGCAACGTCGACCACATCCCAGTCCACCCATGGTGACCGGTCCTGGTGGCCCTGTGAATCGTCGATAATTTCCGACGATTGTGCCTCCGCACCAGCATCACGTGGCGACCCAGCATTCACAGCGAGCTGCCGATCGTGCACGATCAGCAGGCGCGTGGCGGGGTTCTCGCGCAGCCGCGCGATCAGTTGCGGGTCGCGGCGGGAGAACGCATCGCGTTCGAGCGAAGAATAAGCGAGGGGAAGAGTTGACCAATCCATCAAAACAGACTCTATAACGGATCAGATCCACCCACCCGAAAATGCGACAACGCCGCAGCCAAGCGGGGCGCTCCTTGATTTTCCAACTACTCTTGAGGAGTGACCCGATCCGTACTCGCACTCGCAGCCCTCGCTACCGTGGCGGTCCCCGGCCTCGATATCTACCAGGCCAAGTCCGCGCCCGCACCGGAAGGATTCGAGGCTGCTCTCATCCTCGACTCGGAAGCGCGCCAGTGGATTGTCCGCGCGCCGCTGAGCGCTGCGTCGGGAGCGGCGCTCGAGGGCGAGGCCGCACTGCTGCGCGCACTCGCGCCGTTTGTGGACTCGGGAACTCTGCCATTCGTCATCCCCCAGCCACACGGATTCACACCCCTCGATGAGGGTGGCAAGGCTGTGGTGTACCCGCATGTCATGGGCAACCCCCTCAACCTTGCGAGGCTCGTTCCCGGACCGGGGGTTTCGGCTCACCTCGGACGGGCGATCGGCGCAATCCACTCGCTTCCAATCAGAGTCATCGAGGACGCCGGATTCCCCGTGTACAGCGCGGAACAGTACCGTAACCGCCGCCTCGCCGAACTCGACGAGGGAGCATCCACGGGCCGCGTCCCCGTGCCGCTCCTGCGCCGCTGGGAGAGCGCCCTGGAAAACGTCACGCTGTGGCGCTTCCAGCCCGTTGTCACGCACACGAGCCTGTCTGAAGACTCCGTCATCATGGCGCACGGTCAGGTCTCGGGAATCACCGACTGGTCCTCGGCCCGAGTTGGCGACCCGGCAGACGACCTAGCGTGGCTCGTGGCCGGCGCTCCCGTGGACTGCGTGGACTCGATCTTCGAGGCCTACCAACTGCAACGCAAGGACTCGCTCGACCCACACCTCATTGATCGTGCACTGCTCGGAAGCGAACTCGCGCTGCTGGGATGGCTCCTACACGGGACCCGCACAGGAAACCAGGAGGTCATCGCGGACGCCGAGTCCATGCTCGCCGACCTCGTGGAGGCAACCTCAGGCAACGACAACTTCACGCTCACGCACGAGCTCGCAGGCACCGAGGTGGGTGCCGAAAAGGTGCAGCGGGTCCGCATGATCGGTGACACAGGAAAGATCGCGGTGGCTGCAACTGAGTCTGGCGCTCAAGGTGGGTCGGACTCTGAATCGAGTACTGAATCGGGCACGAAGTCGGACACCGGGTCGGATGCCAGGGCATCGAGTTCATCTCCCACTGAGGCGCACGCGACCGTAAGCGAGTCACCTTCCTTCGTTGAGGTACCGGAGGATGCGGAACCAACGAGCTGGTCACTCGGGGTCGATTCCGCGCCCGTCCAGGAGCGGGCTGCCGGTCGCTCTCCGTGGACAGGTTCGACTGCTTCGGCAACGTCTTCCGGCTCTGAGAGTTCCCCTCGAAGCGCCGAGTCCGCGGCATCCGCTCGCACGGGTGGCCACCCTGTGACGCAGGACTCCCCCGCAGACGCATCGTTCATTGTCCCTGACTACGAGCGCGCACACCCGCCAATGCCATACGCGGACAACCCCACCGAGATGATGGTTGCGCTCGACGCGGATGATCTCGACCCCTCAGACGACGCCATCTCCGATGACCCGTTTGACAGGGGAAATTAGGCGCGGCTCTCGCGTCGGTGCACTACTGAGCGGCTGAGGACCGGAATGGCCCCAACAAAATCAATGCTTAGGCCTCCTGCTCACCCCTGATGATCGATTCGATCTCCTCTTTAGTGGCGAGGCGGCTGGGTCGAACAGTCTCATTGCTTGCCACGTAGTAGAACGCCGCATCGATCAGGTCGAGGCTCGTGCCCGTAGCCTCTGACCATGCAATCCGGTAGAGGGCAAGCTGGAGCTCTCTGCTCGCGCGCTCTGCTGCGTCCGTGGGCGCCCGACCCGTCTTCCAATCCACAACCACAATGCCGCCCGGACGCTCTGGATCTTCGAACACCGCGTCGATGCGTGCGCGTACCGCCACTCCCGCAACAACGATGTCGATGTCCCGCTCGAGCGCGACCGGGGTCAGTGACGCCCAGTGCGAGGATTCGAACGTGGACTTCAGTTGGTCGAGTGTTTGGTCAGCCTCAAGGTAGTCGTCATCTGCCCCAGGCAGGTCGTCGAGGTCAAACAGCGAATGCGACCCGTAGAAATTCTCCACCCACACGTGGAAGGTCGTTCCACGACGTGACGCAATCGACGGTTCCCGCGGGATTGGGCGGCGGCGTGCTAGGGCGTAGGCGGCACGATCCCGGTCAATGTCCACGATTCCAGACACCGAGATGTGGTCGGGAAATTCCACTTGATCGTCGCTCGCAACGTGGACATCCCGCTCGCGCAGGAGCACGTCAGCAAGTTCCACGAGGTCGACGCCCGAGGAACTACGCATCTCCTGATCCAGCACCTCAGGTGTGGCCGGGGTGTTAGCAACAATCCTGGCCGCCAGGCGCGTGACCGCAAGTGTCCGGGCGATAACCGTGCGCTGCTCGTCAGCCACACCTGAACCCGCGTGGCCCTGCTGTGTGGGTAGCGCAGCCAGTGCGTCGAGTACCGTGCGTGGGTCCGCAGTCTCAGCCTTCTGGAGGATCGAGTGCGTCGGCTCGTCGTGGAGCTCGAAGGGCCAGTGCGCCTCCAGCACCTCCCCATTGCGAGGATTCTCAGTGTCTGGGTCCGGCTCGGCGGCAACGTAGGTCTGGGTCACGTGTGGGTTATCAACGAGTTCGCTCATGAACGGCGAGGGGAATGACGGCTTGACTGCAGTTCGCCACCATGCGCCGGTCAGGAAGAGGTTGGACTTAGCGCGCGTAAATGCAACGTAGGCGAGCCGCCTCTCGTCCATGACGTACTGGTCCCCCGCATCCAGCTTGAACCTGCTGATCGCGTCGTCCACGTCCTTGTCATGTTCCGCGTCGCTGTAGTCCAGCTGTGGCAGGTCCCGCGCGTCCCCGCGGAGGGGATACGGCAGCGCACCTAGGTCAGTGAGCCAAGCCGAGTCCTTGGGTCCGCCAGCGGAAAGTGTGGCAGTACCCGGGAACTGCCCATCGCTGAGTCCCGGAACGGCGACAACATCCCATTCCAGGCCCTTGGAGGCGTGGACGGTGATGAGTGCTACAGCGTTAGGGTCAGGGCGACCCACCGGCCGTTCGAGTCCTCGCTCTTGGCTCACAGCGTCCTTCAGCCACGCCAGGAATGCGCCAAGAGTGGGGACCACTGCTGAGTCGCTGAACTGGGCGGCCACGCGCCTCAATGCGTCGAGGTGGGCGCGGCCAAACGGATTGGTCGGATCAAACGGGGCACCCGCCCTGCGGGATCGGGCCGTCGCAAGAGTCATTTCCACGTCGAGCGACAACGTCCTGATTGCGGCCTCCACGAGTTCGGGCAACGGGAGGTAGGTGAGCGATCGCAGGTGTTCGAGGGCCTGGTTGAGATCCCTCATGCGCTCCATCCCCGCTTCGGTGAAGGTGATGCCCTCCAGTTCACGCGGGACCTCACCCCCGAGCCGGGGGAGCTCCGCGAGCGCGTCAAGGATCGAGCGCTCCTCGAACGGGTCGATTGCGATGGTCTCGGCATCCTCGCCGTCCGGCTTGTTCCCGCTCGCAGACGCGAATGCCTGTGCCCGCTGTGAGGCCGCGCGTGAGAGATTGCGGGCGTACGTACCCAGCGCCACGAGATCAGCAGCCCCGAGGTTGAAGCGCGGTCCGGTGAGAAGGCGCATCACAGAGTCACCGCGCGAGGGGTCATGAGCTGCCTCGAGGAATGCCACGAGGTCCACGACCTCGGGGGTGGCCAACAAGCCACCCAGGCCGATGACCTCCACGGGGATTCCATGGGCCCGGAGCGTGGACTCCAGGAGCGGGAACTGACTGCGCTTTCGACACAGCACAGCCGCGCTGTACACGCCAGGCTTCCAGTGTTGCTTGAGGTGCTGGGCGATCGCTTCCGCCTCGTCCTCGATGGTCTCATAGTAGCCAATGGACACCGAGCCAACTCCCGCGTTGGGTCGTGGTTGCAGGGCCGGAAGGGCGTTGTCCTTGTCGGCCTCAAACAGCGGCTTGGACGTTGCGTTTGCCACCTCAAGGATGCGTTCGTCGTTCCGCCACGACGTGCTCAGCTTGAACACTGAGGCCCGGGTCCCATCGGAGTTTCGGAACTGCTCTGGGAACCGCGCGGGTCCCGCGGCGCTCGCTCCCCGCCACGCGTAGATCGACTGGTTGGGGTCACCCACCGCCGTGACGGGATGTCCATTCCCATACAGTGCGGACAGGAACCGAATTTGCGCGTACGAGGTGTCCTGATACTCGTCAAGTAGGACGACCTTGAACCTCTCGCGTTCCAGTTCTCCAACCAGTGGCACGGTCTCGGCCAAACGCGCCGCGAGCGCCACTTGGTCTCCAAAGTCCATGGACTCGTTGATCCGCTTGTACTCCTCGTACTCGTGCACGAGGTCGAGCAGTTGGTGGCGGGTGGACAGCGACGTCCCTAGTGCGAGGACATCCTTTGCGATGTTCTTTCTGCGTCCGGGCGCGAGCGGAATGTCCTCGAGAGGTGCGATGAGATCCTGGATCTTCTGCTTGGCTTCATCGACGCTGAGCAAGTGTTCGTTGAGTGAACCCGCAAGGGTCAGAACTGCCCGAGTAATAGTGGAAACTGCGCTGTCGGTGGTGAGGTCGCCCTGCCACTTTTCGACGATCTCAGAGGCAATTGCCCATTGGCTCGCCTCAGAGAGCATCCGCGCACCTGGCTCTCGTCCGATGCGCAACCCGTGTTCCTGCACGAGCGATGCAGCGTACGAATTGTAGGTCGAGATTGTTGGCCGATTGAGTGCGTCGTATGCCCGATCAGAGTCGGTCTCCTGACCATCGTCGTTTGACTGCGCCAACGCTCCTTCGGGGTTGCGGTCCTCCGCGTTCCCCCGCTGCGACAGTGCGGCATCGAGCTGGGCTAGGCGCAGTTTGACACGTTCGAGCAGTTCCCCGGCCGCCTTGCGGGTAAAGGTCAATCCCAGTACTTCCTGGGGTTCAACCATCTTGTTTGCGATGAGCCAGACAACCCGCGCGGACATCGTCTCCGTCTTGCCGCTTCCAGCACCCGCAACCACGAGCATCGAGTGCAGTGGAGACTCGATGATCCGGGTTTGCTCCTGGGTGGGGTGAGGTTGCCCGAGGAGGTCAGCAATCTCGCGCGCGCTAAGCATTCTCTGATTCCTTATCAGCTGGTGAAGTTGAAGCAGTGCCATGTGCCTCTGGGCTCGTGGCGCCGGTTGCGGGGTCGTCATCCGAACACGGACGCGGTACTGGCATGCCTAGGCTGACCACGTGCTGGCCCTCGGAGTTGAGCGGGCACGATCTGCGTACCGGGCACACCTGACACAGCTCGTTCACGACCCCAGCGAAGGTGGAGGATCGCATGAGCTGGACCGAGTCCTCCACTAGTTTGGTCGCCCAGTTATCTGTGGCGTCTTCAAGTGGCGGCTGACTCCGAGTTGTGACGGACTGGCTTTGCTTACCTACGTAGACGAGTTCCGCCCCGAGTGAGTGTGACACTCCCTCAAAGGCTCCGCTTAGGAGTGCCAGCTGGTAGATGCCCAACTGAGGGTTCTCCTTGGCTTTGTCACCGGAAGGGACGTTCTTACCGGTCTTCAGGTCCACAACCTTGGCGTACCCATCGTGCGTGACCTCTAAGCGGTCCACGATTCCGGCCAGGGTTGCGCCCGCGACGTCCACACGGAACTCCTGTTCCACGAGGACACGGCTCAGGTCCGCCGGGACCTTGGTGGAGTAGTACTGCGCGAGTTTCTCCACCATCCCGCGCGCCAGTTCACGTTGGCGGCGCGAGGGCCAACCGTCAGGTAGTCCCAGCTCGTGCCAGCGCCTGTCGAGTTCCTGCGCGAGCTCGTGGAACGTCCCTTGGGGGAAGTCCGCTGCGATCGCATGCACGAGCGTCCCCACGGATTGGGAGAGCCCGGAGCGCGGGCTGCCACCGGCGGACTCGAGCGACCAACGCAGCGCGCATCGTCCTACGGACTCAACCTTGGAAGGAGATATGGAGACCTTCTCGGAATCCGCGTAAAGCGGCTCCGTGCTGGACACCGGCGCGGCACCGTACCAGTTTCTGACGTGGGCGTCCGAGACTCCCACGGACGCGAGGTAGCTCAGGAGTTGGGCCCTAGACAGTGTCAGTTCGCGGTCGTTCTGCTCGAGTCCCACGATCATCTCGGCGCGCAGCACCGTGACGAGACCGCGGAGATCGAGTGACTGTGCGGCTGGATCGGTTGCAGAGACTTCCGCTTCTCCCTCCGAGTCGAGTCCTGCTTTGGGATCAAGCAGAGTGAGGAACGACGAGGGGACAGTCTCCGTGTCCTCGACGGCGGTCACGATGAGGCGACGAGACGCCCGCGAGACCGCGAGCGCAAAGGATCGCAGCTCGTCGTAGTAGACCTCTCGCCGTGCCTCCTTACCCAGTCCGCGGGCGTCTCGTGACCTGCCTGAGAGAACCTCAGCGAGTGTGGCTGCGCCGAGCAACGAGTCGCGGAGCCTCAGGTCCGGCCACACGCCATCCTGCACACCAGCAACAACCACAAGCGGCCACTCGCTTCCTGCGGCGCCTGCGGGAGTCAGGAGGGAGACCTTCCCGCCCAAGGCGACTTGCTGGACCAGGGAGTCCGCGGGGATGTCCTGCGATTCGATGAACTCGAGGAAACTCGAGGTGTCCGCCTCCGGGAGCCTGTCAACAAATGTCTCCGCCGCCCGGAACAGCGACATCACCGCGTCGAGGTCACGGTCGGCGCGCTCCGAACCCGCTCCGCCCATCAGCGCTGATCTCTGCCAGAGCTCCGCGAGTTTGGTTGCGTCCCATACGGCCCACAGCACGGTCTGCGGCGTTGCGCCGGGTTCGGCTAGGGCTGCGCGCCCTGCTGCAAGTGCGCGGGCAACGCGGGCCAGAGGAGCGCCTACCGCGCCCAGAGTGGTCGACCGGGCAGGGTCCTCAAGCGCGTCCACGATCAGCGCGTCCGAGTTTCGGCCACCACCACCGCGCAGTTCCTCGGCGCGCAGTGCGTGGCGGATCCTTCGCAGTGCGATGGGGTCTGCACCGCCAATGACTGAGCTGAGGAGATCGACCGCCACGTCTATGTCTAGCTCGCCAGATGCACTCCGGAGGGCGAGGAGCAGCGGGCGCACTGCGGGCTCGTCACGCAGCGGAACATCCGTTCCAACCACGGCAACGGGCACTCCTGAACTTGCGAGTTCCCGGCGCATCCGAAGCAGGTCGGCACCAGAACGGCAGATCACGGCCATGTCCGACCACGGAACACCATTGCGAAGGTGCTCAGCCCTCAGTTCGCGGGCGACGTGAGCTGCCTCCAGCGCCTCAGTGGGGAAAACGCGCACGCGGACGGCATCACCTGCCCGGTTCGTCTCGGCCCCAGCTTTGGCAGCCCTGGCTTCACCGGAACCTTCCCCGTCAGTATCAGCCTCAGCAGGATCAACCAGGTGTGAACCCGCCCCCGCCGCACGGTGCCTGACTAGGCCCGCCGACGCAATCGATACGGTGACCGCGCGCACCGCAGAGCGCAAATCTTCGGCGGCGCACTGTCCCCCGCTGTCCCGCAGTCCCTCAAAGCCAGACTCTCCCCCGGCCCTAACACCGCGCCACACATAATCCAGCGTCATCTCCCGCGCACCAAACTGCCCCAGCGACGCCGGGCTGGGGACTCCGCCAGCCGGTGGCTCGGCTCCGGCCGCAGCGAGTAGCGTGGGACGCGCGCCACGGAACCTCTGGACGGCAACATCCGGGTCTCCGATAAGGACCAACTGCGCTCCGTCAGATTTCAGGACCGACAGCAGGCGTGCCGTTGCGGCCGTAGCCTCCTGGTAATCGTCGATAATCACGAGGTCGAACGAGGGCCTACCGGCGCCCGTCCACACGGCGAGTTCACGAGCCGCCTCCTCAACAATCTGGGCGGGGTCGTACCGCCGCCCGGTGTCGGAAACGATCGTGGATAGGCTCGTGACGTCGCTGTAGTCGCGCAGGATCGAGGCCGCGGCGACCCACTCGGGGCGCCCAAACCGGGTGCCGCACTCCGCGAGGCCATCCGCGTCGAGCCCGTTCTCGGCCGCGCGCATGAGGAGGTCGCGCAACTCCGCGCGGAACCCGCGCAGTCCCAAGGTCTCCTCGGGGATTGAAGTTGGCCACGCCGGCCCTTTGAGATAGCCGTCAGAGTAGCCCTGGAGGATGCTCGCGAGGATCTGGTCCTGCTCACCGCCCGTGATAAGCCGTGGCACGCCCTGCCCGAGGCTCGTCGCCCGCGCCGTGAGAATGGAGAATGCGAGGGCCGCGGGCGTGCGCACCGCACTGCCCTGCACCGGAACCGCAACGGACCGGGTCACCACGTCACGTAGCGTGCCCGCCCCTTTGCGGGTGGCGGCGAGCACGACAATTCTGCGGGGGTCCACGCCGCGTTCGATGGCATCTCGGACAAGTTCTACCGCCAGGCGTGTCTTTCCAGACCCTGGAGCACCCGAGACCACAACGTCCCTGTGCTCCGACGCGACCGCCTCAACCACACGGCGCTGAGACTCATCCAGCTCGGGCAGGTCATGAGCAGGGGACGCGGCTAAGGAAGGGGCAAGCAGTTTCACAACCCCATCAAAGCACAGCCCTCCGACACGCAAATCCGTCCCCGCCGGAGCCCGCAAGAAAGCACACAAACCCAATCAGATAGCCGTCATTCGATACGGCTGTTCCCAAGGGGTGAACACTGGTCTACGCTTACCAAATGAGTGTCCTGACCCCCGACTCACGCGAGGCACCCACCGGTGCTCCGCGCGACCGTGCGCCCGCGAACTCACAGCCCGTCACTTCCAGCCTCGCCCGCACACGTTTGAGCGCCGCGGAACGGCGCGTCCAGCTCATCAAAATTGCGCAGCCGCTGTTTGCTGAGCGCGGCTATCATCACATCTCCATGGAGGATGTTGCCGCGGCCGCGCAGGTCACCAAGCCGGTCCTGTACAAGCACTTTCCATCCAAGATGGACCTCTACCTAGCACTTCTTGATGATCGCGGCGGCGCTCTGATCGACACCGTCACGCGTGCGCTCGACATCGCCACGTCCACGGCCGGCGCCCCCACGGACCTGGGTCAGCGCATCGTCCACACTGTCATCAACGCCTACGTGGACTTCGTCCACTCCTGCGGTGTTGCCGCAATGCTTCTCTTCGACTCGGACGTCACTCGTGACGAACAGATGCGCGCTCGGGTTGAAGCACCCAACGCCCACGTAGCCCACCTCGTGGCCCAGACCCTCATGTCCTTGACATCTCTCCCAGACTCCGCGGCCCTCGAGGTCGCGCGCGCGTCGGTTGCGATGGCCAAGCATGCAGCTGCGGATACCTTGGACCCCGATCCGCTCGACATCCTGACCCCCGCTCAACGCGTAGAACTCATCGCGCAGTTCACTTGGCGAGGCGTGGGAGGCGTACTCAAGCAGCACGGAGCAGGCGAACTCCCTTAGCCGCCCGGCCTCCCGTATCAGGTTTTACGCCGTGAGAACAAAACAAGCGTGCGGCTCTCCTAACCAGCGCGCCGCGTCCTAATATCAGTGTAGAAACCGAGCACGCCCACAGCGTGTACCACGCACTAAGGAGCACACCATGCAGGTCACCATTGGTATTCAGAACTACGCTCGCGAGGTAAAGGTCGAGACCGAGACGACCCAAGCCGAGCTCACCGCAGCAGTCACTGCCGCGCTCGCTGACGGAACCGCGCTCGTGCTGACCGACTCGAAGGGCAACACCACCTTCGTTCCGGGCGCCTCGATCGCTTACGTTGAGTTGGGCACTGAGGAAAAGCGCGCGGTCGGGTTCGGGCAGCTCTGATCGCTCACGCTCACTGACAGAGCAGGACGGGGGTCCGCACTATGGTGCGGACCCCCGTCCTTTTACGTACTCACGACGATCGACTTTCGCCCGCCCCGCACCTCACGCGGCGCCGGGCGCACGTTCCGTCGGTGGCGTCCCGGCAAAATCAGGCAGCGAGCCCGATCCTGTCCATCCTGCGCGCGTGATCGGCTGTGAGTTTGGAGAACACCCACGCAGTCTCGAGCTTCTGCTGCTCCTGGACAATTGGGCTGCTGACCTCTGTTCCTAGGTTGTGTGCGGCCGCAATAACGAGACGCTCCAGCGCGGGGTTGCTGATCACCAGCCCCTGAATCTGGCCGAGCGCCTCCCCAACGAGCCGGCGTCCCCACAGTGCAAGGCGCGATGCAAAGGTTGGGTCGGATTCCGACTTTGCGGAGAGAATCGCGGCGGCGTTCTCGGACTCGTTGGTCTTCCCGATGATCGCGGTAATGCGCTCCTGCAGGTTGTCCGGGAGTGCCTCCGCTACGAGCTTGCAAAAGTCGAGCGCTACGGAGTGGCCCACGTATCCCTTGAGCACGCGCTCGTACCAGGTTTCGGAGCGGGTCCGCGATTCGTAGTCTGCGAATGCGTCGTTGTAACGCACGACCACGGACTGACCGTCCACGCCGTACTCGGCGATGAGGTTAGTGAGCGCGACCATACGGCCGTGCGCGTTCGCCGAAAGACCAGCGTGCGTCAGCCGGTGCTCGGGCGTCGGGCTCAGTGCCGCGTCGACGGCGAGTCGCATCTGCGCGGACAGTTCCGCGAAGGCGAGGAGGCCGAGCAGCTCAATAGCATCCTGTGTGGACACCTCAACGCGCTCGGGTGCTTGGGTAGCCGCCTCCTGGGTTGGGGCCGGGGCGGGGTGGTTACTGTCGCTCGTGTTTGATGCTTGACTCACCAGACCAGCATAGTCCCTAACAGTCGCCCGCTCTCACAGCTACCTCGCAGGCAGGACCCCCGCGGTGGGATCTCACGATGGGTAGGAGGGTGAGTGCGCCGAGCGACTCACGCCACGGCCCAGCCACGGCCCAGCCACGCGCCGTGCACCACAGCGCGCACCTCGCCACCTCGACTCGCGCTACCAAGCACTGGCCGCACGGCCTCAACACAGTGATGCCCGCATCCTCTTGGAGGATACGGGCATCACTACGTTATTGAGTGAGGGTCACTCGGCTGCGCTCTGTGCTGCACCCTCGTTCGAACCTGCACCACCGCTGCGGCGACGACGACGGCGTGGGCGGCTATCGCCTGATTTCTCGCCGTCCGCACTCTGTGTGGAGGGAGCGCTTTCCGCGGCAGCACCAGACTTTGGCTCGGCAACCTCGCCGTTTACGCGGCGGGTGCGGTTGCGCTGGCGGCGCTCGCCGCGCTTTTCGCCGGCTGCCTTTTCCGAGCGAGATCCTTCAGAGCGAGATCCTTCGGAGCGTGCGCCCTCGGAACGGCGGCCTTCGCCGGAGCGGGAGCGTCCACCGTCACGCGAAGAGCGCTCCGGGCGGCCCTTTGAGGTCCGCTTTCCGGTCTCGCCGAGGTCTTCGAGGACTTCAGCGTCAAGGCCTGCACGCGTGCGTGCTTCCTTGGGCAGGCGGCCCTTGGTGCCCTCTGGGGATGTCGAGATCGGTGAACAGGTGTGGGGAGCTCGAGTAGGTCTCGATGGGCTCCGGGATGCCCAACTCGAGAGCCTTGTTGATGAGCGCCCAGTGTGGGACGTCATCCCAGTCCACGAACGTGACAGCGGTCCCCTTGTTACCTGCACGGCCGGTACGACCGGTGCGGTGGAGGTAGGTCTTCTCGTCCTCTGGAACTTGGAAGTTCACCACGTGGGTGACGTTGTCCACGTCGATTCCGCGGGCAGCCACGTCGGTTGCCACGAGGATGTCGACCTTGCCGTTGCGGAACGCGCGCAATGCCTGCTCGCGTGCACCCTGTCCGAGATCACCGTGCAGGGATCCAGCCGCGAAGCCGCGGTCCACAAGTTCCTCGGCAACCTTTGCGGCGGTGCGCTTGGTGCGAGTGAACACGATAGTCAGGCCACGCCCACGGGCCTGGAGGATGCGGGCGAGCATCTCGGTCTTGTCCTTAGCGTGCGCACGGTAGATGACCTGCTTGATGTTCTTGTGAGTCGAGCCTGCATCGTCCGGGTCGTTGGCGCGGATGTGCGTTGGGTGGCTCATGTAGCGCCGGGCCATGTTCACAACTGCGCCCGGCATGGTTGCCGAGAACAGCATGGTGTGGCGGACCGCCGGAGTGTGCGCGAGGATCTTCTCAACGTCCGGCAGGAAGCCGAGGTCGAGCATCTCGTCTGCTTCGTCGAGCACCACGGTAGCTGCTCGCGACAGGGTCAGGACCTTCTGGTTCAGGAGGTCGATCATGCGGCCTGGCGTTCCCACGACCACCTCGGCGCCGCGCTTGAGCGCGTCAACCTGTGGTTCATAGGCACGGCCACCGTACAGCTGGACTACGCGTACGGAGCGCTTGGTGGACGCCGCCTCGAGGTCCTTGGCAACCTGCACCGCAAGTTCGCGGGTAGGCACGATGACCAGAGCCTGTGGCTTGCCCGGGGCGGGAAGCTGGTCAAAGCCGTCCTCGTCCGGTGCCACGATCTTGTTGAGCAGTGGGATACCGAATCCCAGAGTCTTACCCGTTCCCGTCTTAGCCTGGCCGATGATGTCGTGGCCAGAGAGTGCCACTGGGAGGGTCATTGCCTGGATGGGGAACGGTGTGGTGATGCCCTCTTCAGCAAGGGCTTCAACGATTTCAGGGCGGATTGGGAAGTCCGCAAAGGTGGCGTCGATGTCTTGGACGCTCGATGACGTGGTGGTCACTGTGCCTCGTTAATTTGTGGCGGCACTCGCGCGCCGGAGTGACGCGTGCGTTCTCGTTCGACCTGAGTCGTGTTCTCGCGCGCCGGCGGGCGCTCACCATCAGTGATGAGCGACGTTTCCGGTGGTGCGGGCGGCCTGCCTGCGATGGTAGCCGAACGTGAAAATGCGCGCTGCAGGTAAATGCTTTCCTGCGAGCAAAAAATGATCGAGACGAACGGGCAACCGATAACACCGCCATTCTACTACCCAGGCGGCCATTTCCTGCGGAATGCGGCGTACGTTACGCGCCGTCCACGCGTGAAAACCCTCTTAACGACGATCGTGCCGGGCTCCCAGCATGAGGCTGAGTGCCCGGCACGATCGAAATACAATCATCTGCGCGTAGCGAAGGACCTGAGGCGGCTACGCCGCCTTCACGAACGCGGTGATCGCATCGGCCATGAGCTGGACGGCAATTGCGGCGAGCAGCAGACCGGCGATTCGAGTCACTAGGATGGTGCCGGACTCACCGAGAACGCGGTGGATGACGGATGCGAAGCGCATGGCTGCCCACAGGGTTAGGCACACCAACGCAAAGCCAACCGCGAGTGCGACCCAGTCGGCAGTTCCGCCGTCAACGCGCTGCACAAACAGCATCGATGCAACGATCGCACCGGGGCCAGCGAGCAGCGGGGTGCCGAGAGGCACGAGCGCAACGTTGACGTTCTTGGAGGTCGGGTTCTCCCCTGCCTCCTCCATCTTCCCTGTCAGCAACTGCATCGCCACGAGCAGGAGCAGCAGACCACCAGACGCTTGGAGCGCCGGCAGTGAGATGTGCATATAGTTCAGGATGTGCTGCCCAAACGCGGCAAACGCCAAGATAACGCCCGCAGCCACGAGAATCGCGGTGCGCGCAGCCTGCTTGCGCTGCTTGGCTGTAAACGAGCTGGTCAAGCCAAGAAAGATCGGCACTGTGCCGGGCGGGTCCATGATGACGAAGAGAGTCACGTAGACCTCGACGACGAGCCGCATGTTGATGATGTCGTTCACGATCGAACCACTGAAGTCACGCCTAGTTCCTCAATTGCTGCGAACACCGCCGGGTCGGTGGTGTTTTCTCCGAGACGGTTAGGTTTGCCGTCTCCGTGATAGTCGCTCGACCCGGTGATGAGTAGATCGTGCGAGTTCGCGAGCGTCAGGAGGCGCTCGCGCTGTTCTAGGGGGTTGTCGCGGTGGAAGACCTCGAGACCCTGGAGACCTGCTTCCACCATCTCACCGATAACGTGATCCGGCACCACACGCCCGCGCGCGTTCGCGCCGGGGTGCGCAAAAACGGCGACTCCGCCGGCCTCGCGGATCGCGGCGATCGCATCGATAGCGTCCGGGGCATAGTGCGGGACGTAGTACGGGGAGCCGGGGAAAAGGATCTCGGCAAACGCCTGGGAGCGCGTGCCAATTGAGCCGGCGGCAACGAGCGCATCAGCGATGTGGGGGCGACCAATCGTTGTGCCCTCCTCGGTCTGCGCCAGCACGTCATCCCACGTGATCGGATAGTCCTGCTCGATGAGGGACACGATGGTTCGAGCGCGGTTGACTCGAGCATCGCGCACCCTTCCGTTCTGCTGCACGAGCACTGGAGCGAGCGGATCATGGAGGTAGCTCAGCAGGTGCACTGAGATGCCCTGATACTTAGCCGAGACCTCGGTGCCGCGCACGAGTGACACACCTGTTTCGAGTGCCGCATCCGCAGCCTCGTCCCATCCACGTGTGGAATCGTGGTCCACGATCGCCACCACGTCCAGGTTCGCGGCCTTAGCCGCGTGAACCAACTGGCGTGGCGAGTCGGTTCCGTCCGACATTGTGGTGTGAGCGTGCAGGTCGATGCGCATTCTTCAAGGATAAGTTGCGCCGACCTAAAATGGACGGGCCACGGACGTGTTCCCGCCCACCTTCCCTCTACGCAACTGCGCGTGGGGCTGGGCTGTAACCACGATCGTCGGAAATAAAAAAGGAGGGGTCCGTCCGCAGGCGAACCCCTCCCAACTGAGCTCAACTAGCCCTTGACCGCGCCCATGGCCAGGCCGGAGCGCCAGAAGCGCTGCAGGCCGAGGAAGGTGACCACGAGCGGCAGAACCGCGAACAGCGAGCCCACCAGCACGATGTCCGTCAGGTCCACGGCACGGTAGGACTGCCACGTGTACAGCCCCAGGGTCACAGGGAACAGTTCCGAGTTGTTCAGCATGACCAACGGCAGCAAGAAGTTGTTCCACGTGGCCACAAAGATGAACAGTGCGATCGTCACGAGAGCCGGTGACAGGATCCGCAGCACGATCGTGAAGAACGTGCGGACCTCGCTTGCGCCGTCCACACGGGCGGCCTCGATCAGCTCGTCCGGAACCGATGAATCAGCGTAGATCCGCCCAAGGAACACACCGAACGGCGACACGATGGACGGAATGATGACCGCCCACACCGTGTTCACGATACCCAGCGAGTTGAACACAAAATACAGCGGGATAGTCAGCAGGGCGGCCGGGATGAGCAGACCACCCAAAATGAAGATCGTCACCACGTTCTTGCCGCGGAACACAAACTTAGACAACGCGTACCCAGCAGCAACCGAGACGAGTGTGCCCAGGATCGCCGCAACACCCGAGTACAGGATCGAGTTGCCTATCCAGCGCAGGTAGTGACCCTCGCCGTACGTCATCGCCCGCGACAAGTTGTCGAACAGCTGGAAGTTATCGGAGAACCACAAGCCCGAGGTCGAGTAGAGGTCCGGCTTGGGCTTGGACGATGACACCAGCAGCCACCACACGGGGAACAGGAAGTACAGTGCGGCACCAATCATGACCGCGCGAGTGATGACCTTGGTCGAGGTGGGAACGCGATCAGAATCGATCCGGTCCTTGCGGATTGCGCGGGCCGCGCGCGGATCGGACTTTCGAGTTGGAGTTAGCGTACTCACTGCGCCACCTTCTTGTTCACGCGGGTGTAGAACCAAGCGAGCAGTCCAGCGATCACTGCCATGACAACGGAGATCGCGGCCGCCTTGCCCGGGTTGGCGGACGGGCCAAAGGCCTGGTCGTAGGCCATCATCATCGGCGTGTACGCCGAATCGATAAATGTGGCCGACCGCTTCATCACGGTGGGTTCGTTGAAGAGCTGAATGGTGCCAATGATGGAGAGTAGAACAGCGAGCATCGCAGCGCCCTGCAGCATAGGAACCTTAATGGCTCGTACGATGCGCCACTCTGACGCGCCATCGAGGCGAGCAGCCTCGTATAGGTCACCGGGAATCGCCTGGAGAGCGGACAAGAAGATGAGCATGTTGTAACCCATAAACGTCCACGTGGTGATGTTCGCCATCGACAGCAAAATCGTGTTGGTGGACAGGAAGTCCACATTGATGCCGATCGCGCTCAGTCCCTTAACGATTGGGCTGAGGTTTGGCTGGTACAGGTACGTCCACACCACAGCCGCGATGACGCCCGGGATGGCGTAGGGCAGGAAGTAGCTCAGACGGAAGAACGAGATGTACTTGGCGGCAAGCGAGTCCAGTAGAAGAGCCAGTCCAAGAGCACCGAGGATCATGATCGGGATCTGGAATGCCGCGTACCCAAGAACACGACCCATCCCACTCCAGAACGCCTCGGAGGTCAGTGTCTCCGTGTAGTTCTGCAATCCGATGAAAACGCGCTCAGGGGCGCCAAGGCCAAGGCCCGACTGCTTCATCCCGTAGAAGCTGTTATAGATCGAGCTGAAGATCGGAATGATGAAAACGGTTATGAACAGAACTGCGAATGGAGCAAGGAAGAGCCACGCGGTGCGCGCCTGCGCACGGTGCCTGCGGCTCGGCTTTGTAGCCAGTCTTACGGGGGCGGTTGCAACGTCAACCATGAGAGGTCCTTTCGTGTGGTGCCGG
>NZ_HE978643.1:16154-45856 GCF_000312125.1 Timonella senegalensis JC301 | reverse complement strand
CAGGAGTTAAAGGAGGCGGGCCGGTCAGGCCCTCAAACGCGTCACTCGGTGACGTTGATGCCAGCGGCCTTCAGCGAATCGACGGAAGCCTGCTGTGCCGCCTTGAAGAGCTCCGGCAGAGGTGCGCCGTTCTGGGCAAGCTTGCCCATGCCGTCCTGCAGTCCGGTGAGTGTGACACCGGTCGTTGGGGAGAACGACCAGTTCACGTTGACGTTGTTGTTGGCGGTGGAGAACTCAGCGTAGATGTCCTGCCCACCAAAGAACTCCTTGAGTCCTTCTGGCGTAGCGAACCCGTCAGCCGGTGCCGGGGTAGCCGGGAACAGTCCGAGTGGCATGAGGTCAGCGGTGTTGGTGTTCAGCCAATCGGTGAACGCAAGCGCCTCGGCCGGGAACTCACAGCCCTTGAGGACTCCAACAACGGAACCGCCGTCTTCACCGACCATTGGGTTTGCAGCGTCCCAAGCTGGCAGCTGTGCAACACCCCAGTTGCCCTTGGTTTCAGGGGCGGAACCGGCGATGAGCGGTGCTTCCCATGAGGCACCGATGGTGGCGACCAGGGTGCCCTCGTTCAGGCCCTTGTCAAAGTTTGGGTCCCAGCGAGGAATGTTCGTTACCAGGTCAGTGTCAATGAGGTCCTGCCAGTAGGAGGCCACCTTCTGGCTCTCTGGCGAGTCGATTGCAACCTTCCAGGCATCCGATTCGATGTTCCAGAACGTGCTGCCCGCTGCCTGCGACAGAGCCATCATCCACATTGCCTCGTCCGGAAGGAATGCCTGGATGTAGGCGTCTGGGTTCTTCTCTCGGACAGTCTTGGCAGCTTCCTTGTACTCGTCCCAGGTGGTCGGCACGTCGATGCCGTACTCCTTGAACAGGTCTGTGCGGTAGTACATGACGAGTGGTCCGGTGTCCTGTGGGAGACCGTAGGTTGCCCCAGCAAAGGTGGTGCGACCCCATGCGTACTCGAGGTAGTTGTCCTTGTACTGGGCGGCTTGCTCAGTCACGTCGAGGAGCTGTCCGGTCGACAGAAGGTCAGGGACACGGTCCACACCGATCTGCGCAAGGCACGGGGCGTTCCCAGCCTCAACCGCTGCGGAGATCTTTGGGTAGGACTCGCCCGCAGAACCTGTCAGCGCCGTGGCCTTCACCTGGATGTTTGGGTTTTCCTTGTTCCATTCGGCAACCATGTCGTCCACGGTCTTCGCGCCCTCAACCGATGGCAGGCGGTGCCAGTACTCGATGGTCACTGGGGTTCCGCTGCCCGCGTCCGTGGATGCACCCGGGGTTCCCTCGCCGGTGCTTGGCGTCTGCGCGGCACAAGCGGTCAGTGCCAGTGCTGAAACAGTTGCTACTCCGGCTACTGCAGCCCACTTACGTGATGACTTGAACATTTCTACTCTCTTCTTTGAGGTCCAAACAGTTGGATCACTTAGCGTGTTCATGCAAGGTCGTGCTGGTGATTCGTTTGTGACAACTTAGCGAACTTAGTTGTTTGTTTTGATCATAACCTAGTTGGAATGATCAGAAAAGATCATTTATCAGTCCACTTGAAGATCTTTTGCGGCAATACGTCACTAAATCGCCGCAAAGCGGTTTATGGCGCCGCATACAAGCTCAAAAGCCGGGCCACCTCGTCCTGAACCGCATTCATTCCTCGCCCAAAGTACTTACGCGAGTCCACCACGGCCGGGTTCTCGTCCAAGTACTCGCGAACCTGGGCCGTGAAGATCTTGTTGAGGTGGGTGGACACGTTGATCTTGGTCATGCCGGCACGGATCGCTGCCACCATCCCCTCGTCCGAGACACCAGACGAGCCATGGAGCACAAGCGGAACATCCAGCGCCCGGCGCATTGCCCCGATGAGTTCGAGGTCCAAGGCCGCATTACGCGTTGTCATTGCGTGCGAGGTGCCCACTGCGACCGCGAGCGCGTCCACCCCGGTCGAAGCAACAAACGCTGCTGCTTCGGTGGGATCGGTGCGTACTCCCGGGGCATGCACTCCGTCCTTGCCCCCGACCTTGCCGAGCTCTGCTTCCACAGAGATTCCTGCGCTGTGCGCACGGCGCACAACATCCGCGGTATTGCGCACGTTGTCGTCGTAGTTGAGCGCCGAACCGTCGTACATGATCGAGGTGAACCCCAGGTCGATTGCCTCATAGACGAGGTCTAGGTCCTCGGCGTGATCGAGGTGGACCACAACTGGAACCTCAGCCCTGCGCGCCACCTCGAGTGTGCCCAGCGAGATGGGTCCGAGCGCCCCGTGGTAGGTGGCCGCGTTCTGGCTGATTTGCAAGACCACAGGTTGCCCGACTCTCTCGGCAGCCCGCACGAACGCCTCGGCGTTTTCTAGGTGAATGACATTGAAGGCCCCGAGCCCTGCACGGACGCTTGCGCGCTCCTGGGCTACGTGGGCGAGTGGAACGAGTGGCATTAGTTTTCTTCCCATCGAACGTGCTGTAGCAGTTGTTCATAGAGAGCGGCGTCGTATTCCCCCGCGAGTGGAGCGGCCACGGCGGCCGCGGATAGAGCAACAGCCTCGCGAAGTGCTTGCACGCGCCACTGCGGATCCCTCAGCGCCCCGGTGGTCCCGAGCCGCGCCTGATCAAGCGCCCGAGCGAACGCGGCAACCACGGAGTCCCCGGCGCCCGTTGGATTCCCCACGATGGGGGTGTCAAGCCAGGCGCGAGCGTCAAAGCCCTCGCCCGCTAGGCGTAGCCCGTCCTCCCCTAGGGAAAGCGCTACGGCTCCCGCACCTCGGGCGAGGACCTGGCCGATTGCTGCTTCCACGTCCGCTTCCCCCGTGGCCGCCAGTAGTTCCTGGCGGTTGGGCTTGAGCAGGTCAACCCCCGCCTCGGCCGCCCGCAGAAGCGCTGGGCCCTGTAGGTCCGCGATGACCGCTCCGACCTCGCGCGCTGCGTGAAGCAGCACATCGAGCTGCGGTTCGGTCATGCCCGGTGGCAGCGATCCCGAAATGGTCGCCACCCCGGTCCCCCGGTTCGCGCGCACCTCACCCACGAGCTCGCCGAACGTTTGGGGGTCGATTTGCTCACCGGGCTCGTTGAGCATCGTCGAGTTGCCATCGCTCGTCACCACGTTGACCGTGGCGCGTGATTCGCCCGCCTGCCAGCTCCAGCGAGCGGCCAGACCCGACTCCCGCACATCCTGCGCGATCGCCTGGCCGTGCAGGCCCGCGAGCACGCCCATTGCGGTGGCTGGATGGCCAAGTTGGTGCAACACCCGTGCGACGTTGATGCCCTTGCCGCCGGCCCGCCTGCGCACCTCTACCCGGTTGACCTCGCCTATGGCGAGCTCGGGGGTCGTGTACGTGATGTCGAGCGCCGGGTTTGGAGTAATCGCGATGATCATGACGCCTCCTGCGCGTCCGGCACTTGCGTTCCAGCCGCGTCCAGGGCCGCTAGCGCGGCTCCAATGATTTGCGACGATGCCCCAAGTGTTGCCGTCGTAATTGTTGGCATGGGGGTTACATCGAGTAACTCGGCGACCTTGTCTCGCAGAACCGAGACCATGGGCTCCCCTGCTTTTGCCAGCCCGCCACCGATCACGATCGGGAGTGGTCCTAGTGCGCAGGACAGATCCGCGAGCGATTCCGCTAGGTACTCGAGTGCGGTGTCTATGACGCGCGCAGCTGCGGAGTCACCCGCGGTGGCGGCCTCGAATACCTCTCGCGAACCAGCGACCTCGCGGCCACTCGCCTGCGCGTACCGCGATGCGATCGCCCCCGCAGAGGCAACCTGCTCGAGGGCAACTCGTCGCGTGGAGTTCGGATCAATAACCAGTTGCTGACCGATCTCCCCGGCCCAACCACCCGAAACCAGCGGGACGCCGTCGAGCACGATAACCGCGGCGATACCCGTGCCCACAGCCACATAGACCATGGAGCGCGCGTGCCCGCCAAGCCTCATCTCGCCAAGGGCCCCCGCGCGCACGTCGTGCCCAAAGGTAACTGGGCGTCCGAGGCGTGCCGAGGCGAGGTCGCGCATGTGCACGTCGTCCCAGTGCAGGTTGGCGGAGTGGACCGCAATCCCAGCCATATCGTCGACAATCCCGGGAACCACAAGGCCCACCGGAAGCGACCCACCAAGGCCAAGCCCGAGCGCCTCGCGCTCGTGGCGAGCCACAAGCGCAGCCACTTCCTCCAGGAGCGCGGGGACAGAGCCCGGAGTCGGAGTGCTGGTGTGCGAGAGCACCCGGCCGGCCGCGTCAACAAGGCCGGACTTCATGGAAGTCCCGCCCACGTCGATCGCGATGGCCGCGGACATCAGTCGTTCTCGGTGAGGATGACTGCGCGCGTCAGCGAGCGTGGGGTGTCTGCGTCGAGGCCGCGGGCAGTCGCACGTTCTACCGCGAGCCTGTGCAGGATGACGAGGTGAGCCAGCGGGTCGAGGTCGGAGGTAACAAGCTCCGCACCGGTTGCCGCAACCTGCTCAGCCATACCCTCTGGAACCTCGCCGAAGCACCACGTCAGGCGTCCAGGCTGGGCAATTGCGATGGGACCGTGGCGGTACTCCATAGCCGGGTACGACTCGGTCCAGGACTGGGAGGACTCGCGCAGCTTGAGCGCGGCCTCGTGTGCGAGGCCAACAGTCCAGCCGGTGCCAAGGAAGGAAATCTGGTCGGCTTGGACCCAGCTTACTGGGATCTCGGTTTCAAGGGCGGTCGCGGCGTCTGCGATTGCGCCGGCGGCATCGACGCCAAGGGAGGTGCGCAGGAGCAGCAGAGCCGTGGAGGCGAAGCGGGTCTGGACAACCGACTTCTCATCCGCGAAGGACAGGACGATCTCGTGGTCCGCATGGGCGGCGGCTGGGCCTTGACCCACTGCAGTGATCAGTGTCGAAGGCACGCTCGTGTGCGAGAGCAGCTCGACGATCTCCGTGGTGGTGCCCGAACGGGAGATAGTCAGGATGCGGTCATATGTGCGGTCCGAACGAAACTCGGTAGCAGTGAACGCGTCGGTTTCACCGAGGCCGAGTTCTTCACGCAGGAATGCGTAGCTCTGCGCCATGAACCACGAGGTTCCGCAGCCGATGACGGCGACACGCTCACCATTGAGCGGCAGGCCTTCGACGGAAGGCAGCAGGTCAACGGCAGTTTGCCAGACCTCAGGCTGAGACGCGATCTCAGCGATCGTGTTTTCACTTGCCACGATGACTCCAGTTCTAAGCAGTTTCGATCAGGAAATGATCAAAGTCGATCATTTCCTGATCATTCTAACCAGAAGCAATCAGAAATGGCTAGGCTGATAGGATCAAACTGAGTAAAAATGATTGGAGTGCTGATGAATCGTCACGCGCGACTGACTGCGCTACTTGACCTCGTCCTCGAGCGCGAAGAAGTACGCGTGGAGGACATCGTCGAGGTCCTCGATATCTCGCCCGCAACCGCGCGGCGCGACCTTGACTCGCTCGCCCAACAGCAGCTCATCACCCGCACCCGCGGTGGGGCCAGGCTGCACCCCTCGTCCTCTGACCTGCCGCTGCGGTACAAGACGGGCCGCAACGCCGACGAAAAGTCCCGGATCGCCCGTGCGGCAGCCAAGCTGATCAAACCCGGCGAGGTCGTGGGCCTCAACGGAGGCACCACCACGACCGAGGTCGGCCGAGAGATCGCGCTCCTCGAGACCGCCGACGACGTTGTCGGGGAACAGCGCATCGTCGTGGTCACCAACGCCGTGAACATCGCCAACGAACTCACAGTGCGGCCACGCGTCAAGGTGGTCGTCACGGGAGGCGTGGCCCGCCCCCACAGTTACGAGCTCACCGGCCCCCTGGCCACGCTCATCCTGTCCGAAATCACGATCGACACGCTGTTCCTCGGCGTCAACGCGATCGATCCCGTCCACGGAGCAGCGGCGCACAACGAGGGTGAAGCAGCCATCAACTCCGCCTTCGTGCGAGTCGCCAAGAAGGTAGTCATCGTTGCTGACTCGTCCAAGATCGGGCAGACCGCCTTCGCTCGAATCTGCGACGTCTCGGAGATCTCCACACTCATCACGGATGACGCCCTCCCCAGCGAGATGAAAACCCAGTTTGAGGACGCGGGCGTCACAGTCATCACCGTCTAGGTTTGCACTGCGGCCGCGTAAGATGCGCGGGTTGCGGGCAGCGCCCCACTATGCAGACAAAAAGTAACGAGGAGGGGCCCACCCGGTGGGCACCTCCTCGTTACTTATGCTTCAGGTCAGGTCCCGCCTACAACCAGTGTGACTGCGCTGGCTCGAGCGTCACCTCTGTTGTGGTTCCGTCCGGAGCAGTCACGGTCGTGGTCACCATTTCGAGAGTCGAGTTCACCACAACAGCGCGCTCACCCCATGCAGCCACGTCCGTGCGGGGGTCGCTCGTCCACCACGCTGGAGCGTCCGCATCGCGCCGCGCCGCCCACAGAACTGCGCGATACAGCAGGCGCGTATTCTGAGCACTGTGCTCAAGACCGTTGAAGTACACGGCGCGGCCCCGACCATACTCGTTCGCGGCAATCTGCACCTGGCCGCCATCAAAGTTCAGCACCTCGGCGGTAGGCGTAACAGGGTAGACGTCTCGCACGCCATCTCCGGGAGCAAACTGCTCAGTCATGTCAGCTGTGATGAAGTGCTCGGCGGCAACGTCCACGTACTTGTCGCTCGACAGGGAGAAGCCAAGTTCACGGTCCACACCGAACACGTCGGCGAGCTGGAAGAAGCGACCGTTCGCAAACTCGGATGTCGGCTCGCCCACGCCAATGAGGCTGCCGCCCTGGGCGACCCACTCGCGCAGCCCTGCCTGCAATGCGGCATCACGCCACACCTCGCCACCAGTGAAAGCGGTGCCGGCGGTTCCGACGTTCATCAGCACATCGATATCGGAGGGGACGCCGGAAGTGGCAATATCGTCGAAACTCAGGAACTTAACGTCCACTGGCATTCCGGCCAACGCCTCCAGCGCGCCCAAATAGGTGACGATCTGCTTGTACGGGAGCGCGTGCGCGACCATGTGGGTCTGCCAGGTGCGCAGCGAGCCCCAACTGTTGAGAACACCCACGGTGATGCCCGTGGACCACTGCTCGCCGCCCTCGGCGGCGTCGTGGATCGCGCGGAAGTCGCCCACCACGTACTCGGTGAAGTCGATGAATTCGGGGAACTTGAGTGCAAGCGAGATGTAGCCGCCGTATCCAATGCGGTCGAGCGGGGAACGTAGGATCGCCCGGCGGGTGTCGACCCAGCATTTCTGAGCCTCACCCACTGGGTCACCGCCTTCCCTGAACACATCCGGGAAGAAGTAAGGCAGCAGGCGACCCTCGGTGTATTTGACGTGAGGGATATCGGCGATCATGCGGGTGGTTGCGGCCGAGCCCACGGAACCCACCACTGCGTCCAAGCCGATCTCATCAAAGTGAGGACCATACGGCTCGATTCCGATCCAGTTGTCGCCAAGGAACATCATGGCTTCCTTGCCGCTCGCGTGGACCTTCTCCACGAGCTGGCGTGCCCGATCCGTGACAAAGCGGTGCTGGAAGGCCTGCCAGTCCCTAAACGCCTTGGACGGGACACGGAACGGCGAGTTGTAAAAGCCCGCGTCTACGAAGTCCTCGGGAGTGAGGCGATAGCCATGCTCGCGCTCGAACTCCTCGATTGCGGCGGCGGAGACCGACGCGGAGTAGCCGAACCAGTCCACGAACTTTTCCTTGGCCTGGTCATTGAACACCAGGGTGAAGTGATAGAAGAACGTGGTGAAGCGGACCACGTCAACCTCCGGGTGAGCGGGTAGCCAGGCGTCAAGCGCCGACTTCATGTGCTCCCAGGTGGCTTCGTGGCGTGCATCGTATGGGAGTTCCTTGACGCGGTCGGTCCCCTCCCAGTTGTTGGTGATGTAGTTGTACATCTGCGTGGGGTCCCAGGTCTTCCACGCCAGGAACGCCACGGTGTACTCGTGATACGGCGTGGTGCCGTTGATCGTCACGGCTCCATCTGCACCGAGCGTCCAGTTCTCCACGGGGACGACCTCTCCCGTGGTCCGGTTGCGCACCTCCCACCAGACCTTTGGGTCGTGATCGGTGTCGGGCTTGATCTGGTCCTTCAGGAACCCCTTCCTCGGATCAATAACGAGGGAGGCACTGGTCGCTGTGTGGCGGTCCGAGAGTAGGTAGAGCTGCTGGAGCTCATCCATGTGGGACTCGGCCCAGTCTTGGTCGCCGCGCGCCACAAAGTAGGTGGCATAGACCTTATCCACCATGTCGCCAGCGTTTTCCGGCAACTCGGTGCCGTCGCTATTGCGGATTGCATCAGCGCCGAGGCGTGCAATCAGTTCGATGGATTGCGCTTCAGCGCCGACCTCGGTGGGTAGGGTCAGACGTCCGTGGTTGACCATGGTGCTCCTGTAAACGATGTGGAGGGGCAGTTGCCGCTCACCCAAGATTATGCAATTTAATGATTGCAGGTCAATTGTTTCAAGCACTTTCAATCATTTTGGTTTGGTGTGACTGCGCGGATGGACGTCCCCAGTTCGCCCCGGCCGCTCCACCAGCCGTTCTCTGTCTGCGATCACAGGCCCGATCCGTTCCATTCAGTGGGACAATGGGAGGCATGAATGAGAACACCCAGCCCACTCACGCAGAAGGCGAAACCGCCGAAGAGCTCCGTGCGGAGCTCAAGAACCGCGTCAACAACCGCAGCCACCGCCCCAACTCCGAAAAGTTCAAGGAGTTCATGACCTCGAACTGGGAGGACCGCAAGGACCTCGGCATCGTTGCCGGAGACTTTGCCTCGTTCACCCCGGCCCGCCGCGACGCCGTGTCCGCAGCATTCCCAGGCGAACGCCTCGTGGTTCCGGCTGGTGGCCTCAAAGTACGCTCCAACGACACCGACTACCGGTTCCGCCCACACTCGGCGTTTGCCCACCTCACAGGTTTTGGCACGGACCAGGAGCCGGACGCAGTCCTCGTACTGAACCCAACGTTTGACCAGGACGGCAACCCAACCGGCCACGAGGCCATTCTCTTTGTGCGTCCGCTCGCGGACCGCAACTCCGAGGAGTTCTATGCGGACTCCCGCTACGGCGAGTTCTGGGTGGGTGCCCGTCCAACCCTTGAGGACGTCGAGCGCCTGACCGGCATCCGCGCCGCCCACATCGACTCGCTGACCGACGTCCTGTCCAAGGACCTCGGCCCAGGCCACGTCTCGCTGCGTGTTGTGCCCGAGGCAGACGCCGAGATCGAGGCACTCGTTGAGGCGTTGCGCGCCGAAGCTGGATTTGACGTGGCCTCTGAGGAAGCCACTGCTGAACTCGCCGAACTCGACGCTAAGCTCGCCGAGGTTCTCGCAGAGATCCGCCTGACCAAGGACGACTGGGAGATCGAGCAGATGCGCGAGGCAGTCGCGCAGTCGATCGCCGGCTTCGCCGAGGTAGTCAAGAACCTCCCACGCGCGGTCGAGCACCGCCGCGGAGAGCGCGTCATCGAGACAGTGTTCGACGCAAACGCACGCCTCGAGGGCAACTCCGTGGGCTACGAGACCATCGCTGCAGCAGGCGACCACGCCACCACACTGCACTGGATCACCAACGACGGCAAGGTCAACGAGGGCGAGCTCGTCCTCGTGGATGCGGGCGTTGAGGTCGAGTCCCTCTACACCGCGGACGTCACGCGCACGCTGCCCATCAACGGCACGTACTCCGACATCCAGCGCAAGATCTACCAGGCAGTTCTCGACGCCGCAGACGCCGCGTTCGAGGTAGCCGTCCCCGGCAACAAGTTCTCCGACGTGCACGCGGCAGCCATGAAGGTCATCGCCGCGCGCCTCGAGGAATGGGGCCTGCTCCCCGTCTCCGCAGAGGAGTCGCTGTCCCCTGAGGGCCAGCAGCACCGCCGCTGGATGGTGCACGGCACGAGCCACCACCTTGGCCTAGACGTGCACGACTGCGCCGCTGCGCGCCGCGAGATGTACGTGGACGGCGTCATCGAGCCGGGCATGGTCTTCACCATCGAGCCGGGCCTGTACTTCAAGTCGGACGACCTCGCGGTCCCCGAGGAGTACCGCGGCATCGGCGTCCGCATCGAGGACGACGTGCTCGTGACCGAGAACGGCAACGAGAACCTCACTGCAGCTCTCCCCCGCAAGCCTGAAGAGGTTGAGGCTTGGATGGCCTCGCTGCTCAAGTAACCTTGCGTTTTGGGGCCCCGCGCGCAATGCGCGCGGGGCCCCTTTTTTTTCACGCCAGATGGTGATCACGGCGGGTTGGGGCTGGAAACCGGCCAAGATCGTCGCACATTTGAACGAGAGTATTCCTGAGCCCACTCTCGAGAGGGAGAGTGGGCTCAGGAATGCTCTCATTGAAAGATTTTCGACGATTGGGCTGGGTCCCGCTCCATCGAACGGAGGGATATCCATCCGTTGGGTGTCGAACGGATGGATAATCATCCGTTCGATGAAAGGGCGCCGAGATCTCGGCGGCGTCTCGCGGTAGGAAAACACGCACCCGCGAGCGCCCCGGCGCGCTATGCTCTGCCAATGGCTCGAAGCGAACTCCTGAATAATCGAGATTTTCGGCTCCTGTGGTCCGGCGACGCTGCCGGACAGTTTGGGGCCCAACTTGCGGGTTTCATCATCCCGATTTTTGCGGTTCAGGTGCTGCACGCCTCCGAGATGCAGATGGGGTATCTCAACGCGGCGGAGTCGGCCGCGTTCCTGGTCATCGGGCTGCCCGTGGGGGCGTGGGTCGACCGCATGCGCAAGCGCAGGGTCATGATCGTAGCGGACATTATCCGCGCCAGCGTGCTGGCCGCGCTCGTGGTCATGACCGTAACCGGCAACGCCTCGTTCCCTCTACTCATCGTGGTCGCGCTGGCTATGAGCGTGTGCAATACATTCTTTGACGTGTCCTACCAGAGCTTTGTGCCGGCCATCGCGGGCAAGGTGCATCTGGTGGAAGCAAACTCCAAACTCGAGGCGACCCACTCCGTGGCGTATATCCTCGGCCCCGCACTGGGCGGCTTGCTCATCAAGGCGTTTGCACCCATTTCCATCCTGGGTGCAACGGTGGTTACCTACCTCGTTTCGGCGACGACCCTCGGGCGTATCAGCCACGCCGAGGAACTCCCTCCGGCTGCCGAACGCCAGAGCCTCGTGCGGGACATCAAGGAAGGGCTCTCTTGGGTCTTGCAGCACCGGGTGCTGCGCAGAATCGTGGCGATGACCGCGATCTCCAATCTCTTCAACTCGGCTGCTTCGGCCATCGCGCTGATCTTCATCCTGCGACTCGTCGACATCCCCACAGGGTTGTACGGCATCATCATCGCCGTGGGCTCCGCGGGCGGCCTGATCGGCGCTGTCGTTGCGGATCGCATCACTCTGCGTATTGGGACCCTGCGCGTCATCCCCATCGCGGGCATTACGTGGTCGCTCTTCGAGTTTCTGACACCTGCGTCCGGGTTCTTCTCAGTTCCCGTGGCAGCGGTACTGCTTGCTGTGGGAATGTTCGCGACCAACTTCTGCACGCTCGTATACAACATCGCGCAGGTCTCGTACCGCCAGCGCGTGTGCCCACCGGAACTCTTGGGGCGCATGAACGCCTCCGTCCGGTTCATCGTGTGGGGCGTTATTCCGATTGGCTCGCTGCTAGGCGGCTGGCTCGGATCCGTGCTCGGTCCATGGCCAACGCTGTGGGTGTGCGCCATTGCGGGACTGTTCTCCGTGATCCCCGTGCTGCCCGCACTGTGGGGTGGATTGGAAGGCCAGGCGGAGATCGATCGGCCGGACCAGACGGTGACTGCGAAATAAACCGCACTGGGCATAAGTGAAGCGGGGAGGTGGCCAATGGCCACCTCCCCGCTTCACTTAGGTGGTGCTACGTACCTGCGCGGGGCGCGGGCGTGCTAGTCGTTCTTTGCCTGGTACGGGTTGTCGTTAGCCTGCGACGCCGGCTGTGAGTCCTGCTCCTGTGCGCCGGAATCCTTGCCCTCCACTGCTTCGGGTACTGGGGGTACAGCGGGGGCAGGGTCAGTGACAACGGCGGCGGCTAGTGCCTCGACGGCGTCTGCTTCCCCATCCTTGGACGCGTCCAATTCAGCGGGCGTTGGGACGCTTGGTGCGCGGTGTCCGCCCTCGTGCCCAGCATCCGCAGGAGCGATGGCAGTTGTAGGGGCCTGCGGATCCTCGACTGGAGCGGCTGGTGCAGCGGGGACTACTGGCGGAGCTTGTGCTGCCGCCGGTGCTGCGGGCGAGCGCTCCGAGCGGCGCTGCGCGTCGAGTGCCTCGCCGTAGGTGCGGGGACGAAGAGGAGCGGCAGTGAGGTCAGCGGCCTTATCCGACTGCGAGGTCGAAGGAGTGCCTGACTGCTGCGCTCCCGGAGTGCGCGCGTCTGCTGGGGCCTGCGTGGACGGCGCGGAAGCACCGTACCTTCCCGCCATGGGGTTCGGCTGGGATGACTGCGGCGCCGGAGCCGGAGCACCCACGCCCGAATTTCCAGCAACGCCCTTTTCCATGAGTAGGGCGCGTGCCTTGCCTGCGGTTTCCGGTGCGCACAGGAGAACGTACCGGGCAGCCACGATTTGGCTCTGCGAGGTGAAGTCCCGCTTACCCCGGGTCAGTGCATAGCTCAGGACCGAGAACAGCAGACCAAATGCTCCACCGATCAGTACCGCAGACAGGAGGATCGGACCCTGTCCACCGTTCCCGAACATCCCGAGCAACAGGCCAACAAACAGACCAAACCAAGCACCGGACGCGAATCCAGCAAACGCAACTCGAGGGTAGGTGAGGCGCCCCGTCACGCGTTCAACGGTGTGCAGGTCGTGGCCAACAATCGTGACCGACTGAACCGCAAAGCCCTCATCCGAGAGTGTGTCCACTGCCTTCTGCGCTTCAAGGTAAGTGGAATACGCGGCAATCTCATTGCCGCGAGGCATCGTAGGTACCTTGGGCGGTACGTTGGGGTTCATCATGCTCATTCATCGATCTTCGCACCATTGAGCGTGTCTGACCTGCGACAAGCACCATGCGTACACACTTTTTCGCTACCAGAGGCGCTTTTCATCCGCTTTTGGGCTTGGGAGCGCTCGTGGCGACCCAATATTGCGTACTGTTAGAACGTGAGCAGCGTTGGAACCCCCGTTTTTGTGGCACGACTCGCTGGAACCCCCGTCTTCGACCCTCTGGGTGATCAGGTTGGGCGCGTTCGTGACGTCGTGGTTTTGTTGCGTCTTACCCGAGCCCCACGCGCCGTGGGGCTGGTCGTCGAGGTTCCGGGGAAACGCAGGGTCTTCCTACCGCTCACCCGCATCACTGCAATCGACTCTGGGCAGGTCATTTCCACCGGTCTTCTCAACATGCGCAGGTTCGAGCAGCGCCAGACCGAAACCCTAGCGCTCGGTGAATTGCTGGACCGCAGGGTCACGCTCAAGGATGGTAGCGGCGACGCGATCATTGAGGACCTAGCTATCGAGAAGCAGCGTTCTAGCGATTGGAACGTCACCAAGCTGTTCGTCCGGCGGATCGAAGAAAAGACCACGGGCCTGCGCCTACGCCGGCGCGGTCACACGATGACAGTGGATGTATCCGCAGTCAACACCCTCGCCTACACGACCGAGGCGCAAGGTGCTGCTTCCCTGCTCGCGGCATATGAGGACCTCAAGCCAGCTGACCTCGCAGAGGTACTTCACGACCTCGCAGATAGCCGCCGCGTGGAAGTTGCGAGCGCTCTGGACAACGAACGTCTTGCTGACGTCCTTGAAGAACTTCCCGAGGACGACCAGGTGTCTATCCTCTCCTCGCTCGAAACCGACCGCGCGGCCCACGTCCTCGAGGCCATGCAGCCCGATGACGCTGCGGACCTCCTGCACGAGCTGCCCGAGCACCAAGCCGCCGAACTTCTCGAGGCGATGGAGCCGGACGAGGCAGAGGACGTTCGTCGTCTGCTCGCGTACGACGAGGACACCGCCGGTGGAATGATGACCACAGAACCGGTCATCATCGCACCCGAAACCCCCATCGCGCAGGCACTTGCACACATTAGGCGCGCGGACCTCTCCCCTGCACTTGCCTCGGTCGTGTTCGTGGTCAGGCCGCCACTCGAGACGCCCACTGGGCGCTTCCTTGGCGCAGTTCACTTCCAGCGACTCCTGCGTGAACCTCCACACCAGGCGATTGGTACCGTTGTGGACTCACAGTCAGAACACGTCGGAACGGACGCAACAATCGGCGAGGTCGCGAAACTCTTTGCAACCTATAACCTCCTCGTGCTCCCCGTCCTCGACTCGGAGCGCAGGCTCCTTGGGGCTGTCTCCGTGGACGACGCTCTCGACCACCTCCTCCCAGAGGACTGGCGTGAGAAGTCCCTAGAGGACGAGTACCAGACCACGACCACACCCGATGAAGCCGTGCAGACGAGCCCAGCTCGTCCACTTAAGAGGAAGGGGTAGGACATGGCAGATCGTCTCGATACGCCGAAAGAGGCCAAGCGGTCTTGGTTCCCCCGACGCTCCTCTCGAAACGAAGACAGCTTCGGCCAGAGCGCCGAAGGCATCGCCCGTTTCATGGGTACTCCCAAGTTCCTCGTCTGGATGACCCTCTTCTGCATTATCTGGCTTGCGTGGAACACTTTTGGCCCGGCTGACCTGAGGTTTGACAAGGCGGCCAACGGCTTCACCGCGCTGACGCTTATGCTTTCCCTTCAAGCGTCCTATTCAGCTCCCCTCATCCTGCTCGCGCAGAACCGACAGGCCGACCGTGACCGCGTCACTGCAGAGCAGGACCGGCAGCGCGGCGAGCGCAATCTCGCAGACACCGAGTATCTAGCGCGCGAGATGGCCTCCCTGCGCATCGCGCTCGGCGAGGTCGCCACCCGTGACTTCCTCCGTTCGGAACTGAGAAATCTCCTTGAGGAGTTGGAGAAGGAGCGTTCGAACGAGCGCGAGGAAGAACTGGACTAGTCGGCCCTCGCCCACGCGGGGCACGCTGAACCCAGCCCGCCGTGGGCAGGTAATAGGTCACAGATCTGACGTGCTTACCGCTCGCTAGACTGAGTACATGCCTACAACCCCAGCCAATGTCGATGTGCTCCGCCAAGGACTCGATTCGGCCCTTGCAACCGTCATCGACCCCGAGATTCGCCGGCCGATCACAGAGCTCAAAATGGTGCGGTCCATCGAGATCCAGGAGAGTGAGGCAGGGACCACTGCCCTCATCGGGATCGACCTGACCACGCCGAGTTGCCCCATGAAAGGCGACATCGTCAACCTCGTCACTCAGGCCGCCGAGAGCGTCCCCGGCGTTGACAATGTGCGCATCGAACTCGGTTCTATGAACGCACAGCAGCGAGAAGAACTGCGCGTCATGCTGCGCGGATCCGCTACTCCGGTCATCCCGTTTACGCAGCCCGGAAACCTCACCAAGATTTACGCGATCGGCTCCGGAAAGGGTGGCGTGGGCAAGTCCACTGTCACTGCTAACCTCGCCGCCGCGATGGCCAAGAACGGTGTCAAGGTCGGGGTTCTGGACGCGGACATCTACGGGTTCTCCATCCCACGCATGCTTGGCGTAGAGGGTCAGCCCACCCGAGTGGACTCGATGCTTCTGCCCCCGATCTCTCATGAGGTCAAGGTTGTCTCCATCGGAATGTTCGTACCTCCGGGGCAGCCCGTGGTGTGGCGCGGCCCCATGCTGCACCGCGCGCTCGAGCAGTTCCTCACTGATGTTTACTGGGGAGACCTCGACGTCCTACTCCTTGATCTTCCACCGGGCACCGGGGACATCGCGATTTCCGTGGCCCAGCTCCTGCCCAACTCGTCCATCCTTACGGTCACGACCCCTCAGGTTGCCGCCGCCGAGGTAGCTGAGCGCTCCGGCTCGATCGCACTGCAGACCGGCCAGAAGCTGGCAGGCGTGGTGGAGAACATGGCGTGGCTCGAACAGCCCGACGGCAGCAAACTGGAGATCTTCGGATCGGGTGGAGGCGAAGCGGTCTCCGCATCGCTGTCCAAGATGACGGGTACGGACGTGCCGCTCATCGGACAGATTCCCCTCGACATCGACCTACGCGCGGACGGCGACGCGGGAGTCCCCGTAGTTTTGGCGCACCCGGAGTCGCCTGCGGCAAAGGCACTGACAGAGATCGCCTTGTCACTCGCACACTCGGAACGCGGACTCTCGGGCCTGCGGCTGAATATCACGCCGCTCTAAGGACCGGTCAGTTACGCGAGCCCCCGGCCTCGTAACACCCCACCCAGGAACGCGTTTGGGGCACTCTCCGCCACGGAGGGTGCCCCATTGTCTTGTACGAGGTGACTCCGACACGGCCACCTAGCAAGGTGCGGTTGAAGCAACCACGGCGCGGCGCCTAGTTGAGCTCGTAGTCCACGAGCAGCGGCGCGTGGTCCGACCAGCGGGTGTCGTAGGAAGGAGCACGGTCAACGCGCGCGTTTGACGCGATCTCTGCGAGCGCCGGAGTGGCCAACTGATAGTCAATACGCCAGCCCGAGTCATTGTCAAAGGCCTGACCGCGGTTCGACCACCACGTATATGGCCCCGCGACCTCGCCCGCCATCTTTCGACCAAGGTCAGTCCATCCTGCGCCGAACCAGCGATCCAGGTAGGCGCGTTCCTCAGGCAGGAAGCCTGCTGTCTTGAGGTTGCCCTTCCAGTTCTTGATGTCGTTGTTGGTGTGAGCGATGTTGATATCTCCCGCGACCACGACGTGGCGGTCGGACTCCATGAGTTCGCCCAAGCGCGCCGTCACCTTGTCCAGGTGGGCGTACTTCTGGGCCATCTTTTCCGTGCCAGCGGTTCCGGAGTGGATGTAAGTGGAAACCACCGTGATCTGGTCGCCTCCGGGGAGCGTCAGGTCGGCCTCGACCCAGCGCCCCGTGTCCACGGGCACCTCTGGTTCGCCGTTCCCCAGTCCGATGCGAACTGCTTCAAACGACGACTTGGTCGCAATTGCCACGCCCGCGCGGCCCTTGATGTCGCAGGCCTGGTGTACAAAGGTCCATTCGGACCCCAGCAGGTCCGCAACGATCTCATCCGTTGCGCGCACCTCCTGCATGAGCAGGACCGAAGGATTCGTGGCCTCAAGCCACTCCCCCATGCCCTTTCTGTAGGCGGCGCGAATTCCATTAACGTTGACCGTTGCAATCGTGAACATGCCCCTATCTTCCCCGATTCACACCGAGCCCGGCAATAACTCGCCGATGACCGGCCAACGTGAGTGAATCGTCGTGAATCATGGCGGAGCACAAAAAGGCGGGGCCCACGATTGTGATCGTGGGCCCCGCCTTGGAATCAGCCGTTACCGAACGAGGAATCGCTTGGTCGAGGATGATGCCTTGGCGTAGTCGCTACCGGAGTAGCTGACCTTGTAGGTGTGCAGGCCCTTACCTGGCGACTTGATGGAGAATGTCGCCTTGCCGCCCTTGAGGGTTGCGGTGCCGGCCTTCTTGCCGTCGACGGTCAAGGTGACCTTGCCGGAAGGTGTTCCCTTACCGGTTACGGCAACCTTGACGGTCTTGCCGGTGTACGTCACCGACCAAGAGGTCTTGGTCGAGTACTTGGACACCTTGAGGGTCGACAGCTTGGTGGTCGAGCTTGCCAGTTCCGAGGAACCGACGTACTTGGCCGTGAGCTTGTACGAACCTGGCTTGAGCTTAGGCAGCTTCACAGTTGCCGAAGCGGTGTAGCCCTTGCCCGCCTTGAGAGTCGCCGAGGCGAGCTTCTTGGAGCCGTTGTAGATCTCCACCTTGCCGGTTGGCTTGATGTTGGATCCAGTGACCGTCACGGCAACCTTTGCGGTGCTCGGATAGGTCACCGAGGAAGCGGAGAGCTTAGCCTTCACGCTCGACGATGCCTTGGCGGTCGAAACCGTCAGGGACTTCGAGGTGGACCCGGAGAATGCCGCTGCGTCCGTTGGCACGAACTTCGCGGTGATCGAGTGCTTGCCCGCAGACAGCTTCACCGAAAGCGTCGCCTTGCCGGACTTCAGGGTTGCGGAGCCGAGCGACTTCTTGCCCTCGTAGAAGGTGACCTTACCCGCGAGCGCTGAAGCGGCAGTGTCCTTGGCGGTCACCGTTGCGGTGAGCGTCGTGGTCTTACCTGAGACCGACTTTCCGGCCTTGAGCACCGTTGTGGTTGCCACAGCCGGGTCAGGCGTGACAGTGCCCGCACCCACTGCAACTGGAACGTTAGCGGTGGTTCCGGACTCCTTGGCGATCAGCTGGAGCGTAGTTGCTCCCGCTGCTCCCGCTGGCACTGCGAACGAGACGCTTGCAGCGTCCGCGGTGATTGGGAAGGTTCCCGCCGCGACAGGAGCGGAGAGCTCTCCGCCCACGAACTGAGCCGTGAGTTCGGTGTTCTCCGGGGCGCCGAGGGCCTCAATGTTCATTCCCTGAGCTGTGAAGGTGAGGGTTTCCCCAACCTCAGCCGTGTTCTTGAGCCCAATTACCTCGACGCCGGAGCGCGCAAAGTTAGGCTTAAGGTTTTGGTTCGCCTTGAGGTAGGCGATCCAGGCGTCGCGGTCGATCAGACCCGAGTCCTTGGTACCGGTGGACTCGTTGAACACCCAGAAGTTGTCTCCGGCCTGAGCGAGGAAGGAGAACGTTCCGATCACGTAAGTGGCGGCTGGATCGATTGGCTTGCCATCCACAGTGATCGAGGTGATGCGGTCGCCCTCTGCACGGGTCTCGTCAAAGGTGTAGGTGACGTTCTCCGACAGGCCGAGCTGCAGGTATGGACGCGAAGGGACATTGCCCTTGCTGTCGCGCTGCCACTGCTGCTCGAGCATCGTCTTGACCTGTGCACCGGTGAGGTTGGTGGTCCACAGGTTGTTGACGAATGGTAGGACTGCGTTGGCCTCGGCGTACGTGATGCTGCCGTCCTTGGCTATTTCGTCGAAGTCCAGGTCAGCACGCAAACCACCTGGGTTCACAACGCCAATCTGTGCGCCGCCGCGCTCAGGAGCCGACAGGGTCGAACGAAGTGCGTCTGCTACGAGCGTGCCCAGAGGTGAGGCTTCTGCGCGGTTGTCACGCTTGCCACCCACGTACGCGCCGTCCACGTAGCTTCCACCGGAGTGACCGGACGTGATGTCAGCCGCAACAGAGCCAACAACTTCCTTACCCACTTCGTCCGCTGCCTTGAGTGCCTCGGTAACGATTGTGGAGACCTTGGCAACGCGTGGGTAGGCCGCGATGAGAGCTGCGTCGTCGTCCTTGAGGCGTGCAAGGTTGTTTGCCTCAGCGTCAACAACATCCTTGGTTGCCAGGTCAACGGTCAGGAGTGCCTGGCCAACGTACTCGCCGTACGAACCGGTCTGGATGACCGGACGAAGCGCGCCCGAACCGTTGTTTGCAAGCCACGCGTACTGCTTGTGCGTGTGGCCGGTGAAGATTGCGTCAACCTCGGCGTCAGTCTTGGTCACAATGTCCGCGAAGATGCCACCGTGGTCGACCTCGGTCTCGAGGTTGGAACCGTCCGGAGTACCGGCGCTCGCTCCCTCGTGGTAGAGCGCGACGAGGACGTCAGCCTCGCCGTTCTTTGCCTTGCCATCCGAGAGCTGTGCAGCAACCTTGTTGACCGCCTCTACTGGGTCGCCAAAGTCGAGGTTGGAAATACCACCCGGCGAAACCAGGGTTGGGGTCTCCTGTGTGATTGCACCGATGATGCCGACCTTGATGCCGTCCACAGTGATGATCTCGTGGGTCTTCAGCACGGGGGTCTTGGTGCCCTTGGCGTAGACGTTCGCGCCGAGGTAGTTGAAGTTGGTCTGGTCGTTGACGCGACCGCTGAGGTCGTCCCAGCCCTTGTCGAACTCGTGGTTACCCACGGCCGAGGTTGCCAGGTCGAGGGCGTTGAGGACGTCAAGGGTTGGCTTGTCGTCTGCAACTGCGGAGGCGAACAGCGAGGCACCGATGTTGTCACCTGCGGAGATGAAGAGCGTCTTGTCCTCACCAGCTGCGGCACGGGCCTTCTCGATGGTTCCAGCAAACTTCACCGTGTTGGCATCGATGCGACCGTGGAAGTCGTTGATGTCCAGCAGGTTAAGCGTGGTGGTCTTTGCCTTGGTTCCCGCGGTGAACCCGAGAATCACTGGGTCGTGGTCGGAGGAACGGAAGGCGTTGGATGCGTGGTACAGCTGCGTGAAGTTGTTGTAGCGGCTGTACTCGAGTGCGATCGACTCTGGTCCGTTGATCTCCCAGATGTCTGCCCCGACGGTGCGCTCACCGAGCGACTCGTTGAACAGAACGTGGTCGAGCGAACCGGACATGCCCTGGTACGAGTAGGAGTACTGGCCTTCAGCGTACGCAGTGTTGGCGTTGGTGTACCCGGCCTTGTACAGGACGTGCATTGGGTCTTCTTCGGAGTACGAGTTGAAGTCACCCACGAGCGCAACGTCCTTGACCGCCTTGCCCGCCTCGGTGGTCACGGTCTCCAGGACCTGTGGAATCCACGTCACCAGAGCGTTGGCCTGGGCCACGCGTGACGCGTTCGAAGCGCCCTGTCCGTCACCCGAATCGGCGTCTCCTGGGAGTGGTCCCGCGGAGCCCTTGGACTTGAAGTGGTTGACCACTACAAAGAATGGCTCTCCGCCGGCAACTGGCTCAAATGCTTGGCCAAGTGGCTCACGGGCGTTAATGAATGGCTCGCCTGCGCCGCTCTGGTCACCGAGCGCGTGGGACTCTCCGACTGGCTTAACCGCTGCCTTCTGGAAGATGATCGCGTTCGTGATGACGTCCTGCTCAGCTACTGCTGGTAGGTCCTTGGATGAGCGGACGTAGTCCCACTTGGAGGAACCGGCGGCCACGTTGAGCGCCTTGACCAGGGTGGAGACTGCCTCGTCCGCTGCCTCACCCAGGACCGCGGAGTTCTCGATCTCCATGAGGCCGATGACGTCGGCGTCCGTTGCGTTGATTGCAGCAACGATCTTGGACTGCTGACGCTTCAGGCTCGCTGCGTCCCACGCTCCGCGTGGACCGTTGCCGGGGCAGCTCTTGACGGTGATGCCAACCCCGTTGCGATCGGTGTAGGCGGTGCATCCGGGCCACGTGTCACCGGTTGTGGTGAAGTAGTTCAGCACGTTGAAGGAGGCGACCTTGATGTCGGATCCTGCAAGGCTTGCCACGTCCGGCTTGGAGGTACGGGTGTTCTTGAAGGAAACGGTCTCCGCGCCCGCCAGCATCGGCGTGGTTGGGTTGAGCTTCCACTTGTTGTTGCGGTAGTCGATGATCATCGGCTCCGTGAAGGTCACTGCTGCACCGACCCGGACGGGGTTGGTCAGCGAGATGAACGGTGGAGCTTCGTCCTTTGACTTGGTGAAGTCCGTGTTCGAGCCGTCGTCAAGGATCACGCCGATCTCGGCGTTGCGGTCGGCCTGCGCCTTTGCCGCGTCCGAGCCGGGGGTTCCTACCTCGGTGGGCTGGACGAGCGGCGAGTTGCCGAACGCTAGTCCCACTTCGCCGTACTGGCTGGTCGAGTACGTGTTGGAGACCGTGTAAGTTCCGGTGGGCGCAAACAGCATGCCCTCGTACTTTTCCCGCTCTGCGTTGGTCTTGGGCCAGTCGATGCTCAGTGGCTGTGGCGCTTCAACCGTGTCCGTTAGGACGGTGTGGGTCGGTGCGGAGATCTGGGTCAGTCCGTTGAACTCCCCAGCCGTTCCAGTGACCTCGAGGTAGTCGCCGATCTTTACCGTGGGAACCGACTTTTGATAGACCGTGATCGCATCAGACTTACCGGTCGTTGGAGCCTGTGGAGAGCCGGGGGTCTGGATGACGTAGGAGTTGAATCCGCCGGTTGCGTAGACGGCTGTGACTACGCCTCGTACGGTGACCGACTTGCCCAAATAGGGAGTAACATCGCTCGAGCCTTGCACTTCAGCGATGGTGAGTGGGGTGTCTTCGGCATATGCGGGGGCGGCTATTGCCGCGCCCAGTGGAGCTACGAGAAGAGCTGATGCCAGCGTGCTGGCTATCGCTCTACGCGGTAGGTTATTCCGCTTCATTAGTTGTCCTTGTCTTCACACGAGCCAATTAGTAACCGTTGGTGCTGGTCAAGGTGGAACCTGACACCCAAGGTGTACCCGCTTCATGAAAACGCGCGGCGTCCATAAGATAAACCCCACGTAACAACACAACATCGTGTGACGCGGGACACCTCACGGGTCAGTACCGGCCATCGAACCACAACGTAAAGCGTTTGACGATGGGTAGTGAGGTGTTTTGAGATATTTCATCTCATGCCCGTGTGGGCACTACTGCCCATTTCAACAAGATTCACGACGATCGACGCACCCCTCGCAGACCGCTTTCGTCGCGCTGTGGTCGCGTTTGGGGCGGCCCCTGCGGGCCGCTGGCAACGCCTCACCGAGTCTCCGCACTGGCCACCCAGAATGCCGGGCTGCTGCAGAGGACACCGGGCATCTTCCCTCAGACGGGTCCCTAACAACGCACGAGCGCCGGCCGCCCCACGGGCAGCCGGCGCTCAATTCGCCTGGTGAAACTGGGTCAGCGTGCGTTGCGCTCCGCGGTCGCCACCACGTTCTCGAGGAGGAAAGCGCGGGTCATCGGGCCGACGCCACCCGGGTTTGGCGAGATCCATCCGGCGACCTCAGCCGCAGTTGGCTCGACGTCCCCAACAACCTTAGACTTGCCGGTCTCCGGGTCGATGGCACGGGAAACGCCCACGTCAATGAGCACTGAACCTGGCTTGACCCAGTCCGCACGGATGATTCCCGGCACGCCGGCCGCACCAATCACCACGTCTGCTTGGCGGATGTGGGACTCGAGGTCCTTGGTGCCAGTGTGCGTGAGAGTCACGGTCGCGTTGACGGCCTTGCGGGTCAGGAGCAGTCCGATAGAGCGGCCCACGGTCGTGCCGCGGCCAACAACCACTACGTGCTTTCCAGCGAGGCTCACTCCGTTACGCTCGATGAGCTCGATAATTCCCGCTGGTGTGCAGGGCAGCGGGGAGTCGATTTCCTCGCCCACGCGCAGCACGAGCCGGCCGAGGTTCATCGGGTGCAGGCCGTCCGCGTCCTTTGCCGGGTCGATGAGCTCGAGGATCTTGTTAGTGTCCACGCCCTTGGGCAACGGGAGCTGAACAATGTATCCGGTGCACTCTGGGTTAGAGTTCAGGCGCTCAACGGCAGCGATGATCTCGTCCTCGCTCGCGGAGGACGGCAGGTCCTCCCGAATCGAGGAGATGCCAACCTCTGCGCAATCGCGGTGCTTGCCCGCCACGTACCACTGGGAGCCGGGGTCCTCTCCCACCAGCAGTGTGCCGAGGCCAGGAACAATGCCCCGTTCCGCGAGCGCCGCAACGCGCTGCGTGAGGTCCGCCTTGATTGCCGCGGCAGCGGCCTTTCCATCCAAAATCTGGGCAGTCATGCTAATCCCTTCGAATGCGCGCGCCTCACGGGGCGCCGCGCCTAGAAAGCGATTGGGCCCGGCTCTTGCCGGGCCCAATCAGTTGCCTATCAGTACTGCTCAAGGCCTTCGTACAGTGGGAAGTCCTCGGTGAGCTTGGCTACGCGTGCACGCAGGGACTCAACATCGGCACCGGCTCCGGCCTTAAGAGCCTCGGCGATGATGTCTGCAACCTCGGTGAACTCGACGTCGCCGAATCCGCGTGAGGCGAGCGCTGGCGTACCGATGCGCAGGCCCGAAGTGACTGCTGGCGGACGTGGGTCGAAAGGAACCGCGTTGCGGTTGACGGTGATGCCCACCGAGTGCAGGAGGTCCTCAGCCTGCTGGCCGTCGAGAGGCGACTTGCGCAGGTCGACCAACACGAGGTGGACGTCGGTGCCACCGGTCAGCACGGTAACGCCAGCCTCTGCGACGTCCGGCTGAACCAGACGCTCGGCAAGGATCTGAGCGCCGCGTAGGACACGCTCCTGGCGCTCCTTGAACTCGGCTGATCCGGCGATCTTGAAAGCGACTGCCTTGGCGGCAACCACGTGCATGAGCGGACCACCCTGCTGGCCTGGGAACACAGCGGAGTTGATCTTCTTGGCGTACTGCTCCTTAGCCAAAATGAAGCCTGAGCGTGGGCCACCGATCGTCTTGTGTACGGTCGAGGAGACCACGTCGGAGTGTGGGACTGGGCTTGGGTGCAGGCCTGCTGCAACGAGACCAGCAAAGTGGGCCATGTCGGTCCACAGGTAGGCACCAACCTCATCGGCGATCGAGCGGAATGCCTCGAAGTCGAGGTGGCGCGGGTATGCGGACCAACCGGCGATGATGACGTTTGGACGCTCTGCAAGCGCCTGCTCACGGACGCGGTCCATGTTCAGACGGGAGGTGTCCTCCTCAACGCCGTATGCCGCGACCTCGTAGAGCTTTCCGGAGAAGTTGATCTTCATTCCGTGGGTCAGGTGGCCACCGTGCGCCAGGTTGAGACCCATGATCTTGTCGCCCTTGTTGATGAGAGCGTGCAGGACTGCGGCGTTTGCCTGTGCACCTGCGTGTGGCTGAACGTTCGCAAACTCGGCGCCGAACAGTTCCTTCGCACGGGAGATCGCGAGGTTCTCAGCAATGTCTACCTCTTCGCAGCCACCGTAGTAGCGGCGACCCGGGTAGCCCTCTGCGTACTTGTTGGTCAGGACGGAGCCCTGTGCCTGGAGTACGGAGCGCGGAACAAAGTTCTCAGATGCGATCATCTCGAGGGTCCCGCGCTGACGTGCGAGTTCACCATCGAGTACAGCGGCAATTTCAGGATCCACCTGGGCGAGGCCCTGGTTCATCACCGAATCGTTCTGGGCAGTCATGTCTCTCCTTGTCTATGCGGCGTGACCGCGGACGTGTGTAACTGCTGTGTGCAGTACCGGAAAGAGGAAACTCGCCGGCAACGCACACACTCGTGTGGTGACCGGGCCCAGGCGAACGACCCTAAGTCGAGAGAATGTGTCACTCCCCGGTGGTAACCCACCACGCCCATGCTTGTCCTCGGGTACCGAGGAGGCGGGCTGCGCCAGTTGCGACAACCCGTTCATTCTATAGGAGAGCCGAGCGGGGCTGGTAGTGCCGTGGGCCACACGATTCGGTTAAGTCCGGAGTGTGTCGCGTTTTACCGTCTTGACCGCCACAAAGGCTAAAGTTCATTGTGTGAACGCAAAGCCTCCGACACCGGGGTCGCAGTCTTCGCTTCGTGAATCGAACAGAGCACGAATCATTGACGCGATCAAGCAGTTTGGCGGGCTCACCCAGGTTGAGCTTGCCGGCGCTACTGGGCTTTCCGCTGCTACCGTGTCGAACATCGTCAAGGAGCTCACCGCCCTTGGCGTGTTGAACACGACCCAGTCCATTCGCAGCGGACGCCGAGCCCAGCACGTCACTTTGGCGCGCACACCCGGGCTCGTTGGCGCCGTCCAGTTTGGGCTTCGGCATATGCGCGTCGCACTCGCCGATACCTCGGGCAGCCTCCTCTCGGACCACAGGCTTCCCCTGGGCACCGACCACCGGGCCGACGCCGGCCTGGACCGCGCCGCGCTCCTCATTGCGGACATGCTCGAGACGGTGGACGCCAGCTCCTCCGAGCTCCTCGGAGTTGGGCTGGCGCTGCCAGCACCCGTGGACATGTCCACGGGACTCATTTCTTCCCCCGGAATCATGCGCGGCTGGGACAACGTTCCCGTCATGGATGTCATGAGCCAGCGGATCAACAAGCCAGTCGCAGTGGCAAACGCCTCCAACATGGGTGCCCTCGGGGAACTCAAGCACGGTGCCGCGATGGGCGCCCGCCATGTTCTCTACATCCAGTCCGGATTGAGGATTGGCGCGGGCCTCATTTTGAACTCGCAGATCTTCTGGGGAGCCAACGGCTCCGCCGGAGAGTTCGGCCACATGACGGTCAACCCTGACGGCGCGATTTGCCGCTGCGGCAACAGAGGCTGTCTCGAAACTGAGGCCGGTGCAGCAGTACTCCTCGATTCGTTGAGGGGAAGCCACGGCGTTCTCACGCTCAAGGACATGCTCCGGCTCGCGGCTGAGGGCGACCTGGGCTGTATTCGCGTCATCTCAGATGCGGGTCGCAAGATCGGCATGGCGGCAGCCAACCTGTGCAACGTGTTCAACCCGGAGCGAGTTATTCTCGGCGGCGACCTAGCGGACGCCGGCGAGATCCTTCTGGGCCCGGTTCGTGAAGCGATCGAACGCTTCTCGCTGCCTTCGGTGGCGGAGTCGATCAGGGTGGAAAAGGGCAGCCTCGGTGCAGACGCTGAACTTCTCGGCGTGGCCGCGTTCGCGCTCGAGCGATTTGTTGAAGACGGTTCCATCCTGATGGGTTCAGGCTCCGCAAGCGCCCTGTCCCCCATCCCTTCCCCCGTTCCTACTCACCTGGAGGACCAGTGAACACCGCTGTGACCGGTCCCGAGAACATGGCGTCCGTGAGGCGCCAACCACTCATCGCAATGCGTGGAGTGTCCAAGCACTTCAACGCCGTGCACGCCATCAACAACGTCGACTTCGAGGTGTATCCGGGCGAGGTTGTAGCCATCGTTGGCGACAACGGCTCTGGCAAGTCCACGCTGGTCAAGATGCTGGCGGGAGTTTTCACGCCGGACGCCGGAGTCATCGAGTTTGAGGGCTCGCCCGTATCGATCCACTCGCCCGCGAGCGCACAGGACCTTGGAATCGCCACCGTGTTCCAGGACCTCGCGTTGGCCGACAACCTGTCCATCGTGGCCAACCTGTTCCTCGGACGGGAGTACACCAAGCGCGGCTTTCTCTCGGATCACCACATGGAAGAGGAAGCGGTATCGCTGTTCCGCAAACTCAAGGCGAGGATGCCTTCGATCCGCACTCGGGTTTCCTCCTTGTCCGGTGGCCAGAAGCAGTCAGTCGCGATCGCGCGCACGATGCTCGGCAACCCCAAGGTGATTCTGCTTGATGAGCCCACGTCGGCGCTGTCCGTCACGCAGAGCGCGGAGGTGCTCAATCTCATCGAGTCGCTGCGCGAGCGTGGGTTGGGCGTCGTGGTCATTTCCCACAACCTCGCGGAGGTTCAGGCGGTGGCTGACAGGATCGTGGTTCTTAGACTTGGCCGTAACAACGGCACATTCCACTCCACGGATATCTCCTACGAGCGCCTCGTCGCCCTCATCACGGGTGCAACTGACGACTAGTCCACAACCGACAGCACGGCTAAGGCCCGGTGTCGCAAGGCTTCTTGCGGCACCGGGCCTTAGCAATACTGGAAGAATCTACTGCTGGTCGTCGCCTTCGGCGGCAGTGTCTTGGTCTCCGAACGATTCCCCGTCGCCGAGGATCTTGCGCAGGTAGGCGTAGGTCAGGTCGCCGGCGATCTGGTCGTGCTGGTGCTCGTACCCGTTCTTTTGGTACATCGCGATGTTTTGCTTGGAGTCCTTGCCCGTGAATACCCAGATCTCAGTGGTCTCCTCCGGCAGGTGTGGGAGGACTGCCCACATCATCTGGGTACCGATACCCTCCCCCTGAAGGTCGGGAGCAACTGCGAGGCGTCCGAGGGTCGCCTTGCCGTCCTCGAGTTCGACACGCACAGAGCCGACCAAGCGGTGCCCCAGCCAGGCTCCCAGCGTGACGACGTCCTCGCGCGCGATGTCCTCGATCAGCTCGTCGAGGGTCTGCGTCAGCGGTGGGATGTTGGGATCCCCGTACGTCTGCGCCTCGGTGACAAAGGCCGCGCGGCGAAGAGTCAGGAGCTCTCCGGCGTGGTCGTTGGTCAGCAGGGCGATTGTGATGTCTGGCTCACTCATGGGTATATCGTTGCAGACTTTATGGACTCGGGCCGCATTGTCCACGCGCGCCGCAGTAATCTATAGAGCGTGACCACCGAAATTTCCCCCACACACTGGGTTCTCACTCTGTCCTGTCCCGACCGTCCCGGCATCGTGCATGCCGTTGCCGGGCTCCTCGCTGAGCACGGGGGAAACATCACCGAGTCCAAGCAGTACGGCGACCCGGAGACCAACCTCTTCTTCATGCGTGTTCAGGTACTGTCCACGCAAAGTCGTGAGGACCTTGAGTCCGCGATCGCCCCAATTGCAAAAGAGTTCGCCATGTCGTGGAACCTAGATGTTGTGGGCCGCAAGATGCGCACGGTCCTCATGGTGTCCAAGGCCGCCCACGCGCTCAACGACCTGCTCTTTCACCAGCGTGCGTCCGGTCTCCCCATCGACGTCGTCGCTGTCGTGGGCAACCACACCGACTTGGCGGAACTCGCCGAGTTCTACGGCGTCCCGTTCCACCACATCCCCGTGACCAAGGACAACAAGGCGCAGGCGGAGGCAGATCTCCTTGCACTCGTCTCAGAGCTCGATGCCGAGCTCGTGGTGTTGGCCCGCTACATGCAGGTCCTCTCGGACGACCTGTGCCGCGCGCTCAACGGCCGCGTCATCAACATCCACCTCTCGTTCCTGCCCTCGTTCAAGGGCGCCAAGCCGTATCACCAGGCGCACCACCGCGGCGTGAAGCTGATCGGTGCGACCTCCCACTACGTGACCGCCGACCTGGACGAGGGCCCGATCATCGAGCAGGACACCGAGCGCGTCAACCACGAAATGTCTGCCGAGCAGTTCGTTGCGCTCGGTCAGGACGTGGAGCGCCGAGTCCTGTCCCGCGCCGTCCGCTGGCACGCGGAGCACCGCGTGCTCATGAACGGTGACCGCACGGTCGTCTTCCGTTAGAAAACCCAGATTTTCGACGATTCGGCTCGCGTACGCACAACCGCTCCCGACCCAGCCTGGCTGGGTCGGGAGCGGTTGTCGTTACAGGACCAAGATCGTCGTGAATCAGTTCATGACCCGCGACTAAGAGACGTCGACGTCCTGGATGGTGCCGCCACCAGGCAGATCGCGCATGGTGACGAACTTGGACAGGACAAGCGGCAGCGCCGCGAGGATCTCGCCGACAACCACCACCCACATCATCGTGACCATGCCGAAGTGCGTGGCGATCACGCCGGCGAGCAGGCTCGCGATGGGCATGCCGCCCCAGACGATGAATCGGAACGAGGCGTTCATGCGGCCCAGCAGGTGTGGCGGGCATAGGCGCTGGCGGAAGCTGACCTGGGACACGTTGAAGAACGTGTTCGAAATCTGCATCATGAAGCCCGAGACGATCAGCGGAATCATAGGGTTCACACCCGCCGCCATGAGGGTTGCCGCGAGTGGGATGCCGATGAACAGGATCGGGGTGGCCAGCGCGGAGAGCGCGATGATGCGCCCCTCTCCCACGAGCAGCGTCATCTTGCGGACGATGAGCGCACCAATAATGCCGCCGATCGCGGAGGCGGACATGATGACGCCAATCTCGCCCTCGGCGATCTTGAGGTCGGTCACCGCGTACTTGATGAGCATTGTCCAGCCCATCGTGGAGAAGATCGCGCTCGCACCTGTGGCAAGGACCAGACGGTTGAGCAGCGGAGTCTTAATGATGAAGTTCAGGCCCTCGGCAATCGCCTTGCCCATGGGCAGATGCGAGTCGCTCGGCGGGAGTTCCTCGCGCTTCTTGATGCGACCCAGGAAGATGACCGAGAGGAAGTAGGTCACCACGTTGACAGCAATGAGGAAAGGCGCGCTCACGATCTTGAGCATCATGCCGCCCACAGCCGGCACGGCCACCGCCGCGATCGAGTAGGTCGCCTGCAGCTTGGTGTTGCCCTCGGAGACGTGTCTCAACCCCACCAGACCCGGGACATAGCTGAGGTGGGCGACGTCAAAAAACACCGTTGCCACGGACAGGATCAGGCTCGCCACGATCAG
>NZ_HE978643.1:0-15716 GCF_000312125.1 Timonella senegalensis JC301 | reverse complement strand
GCACAGTCATCGTGCCGTGCCCCGTGAGAGCCAGAACCACGACCGCGCCAAGCACCAGCTCACGGACCAAGTCCGCAGTGATCAGTACGCCGCGCTTGCGCATGCGGTCGATCCAAGCACCGGCGGGAAGACCAATGAGCAGGAAGGCCGCGGTCTGCGCGGCGTTGAGGAAACCCATCTCCATCTCGGACGCGCCAAGGGTGGTCACGGCATAGATCGGAAGCGCCAGTGCGGTGAGCTGAGCCCCTACCTGGCTCAACCCATCCCCTATCCAGAGCTGCCGAAAATCAAAGTGGTAGGCAAGACTCCGCTCAGGAGAGGATTTGGGCATACATCAAGAATGCTCCCAGTGACGTGTGTAACGCAAAGTAAATCGGTGTGATCTCAGCGAATGAATCCGAGTTTCCGTACGGCCTCCCGCTCATGCACGATCTCGGCTAGCGATGCGTCGATGTATTTGCGCGCAATGTCGTTGATTTCTAGCCCTTGGACAATTTCCCAGTCCCCATCCTTAGACACGGCAGGGAACGAGCACATGAGGCCCTCAGGCACGCCATACGATCCGTCCGAGAGCATGGCAACCGATGCCCAGTTGCCCGGCTTTGAGCCGTTGAACCACTCGCGGGTGTGACCGATTGCGGCTGCCGCAGCGGAGGCAGCGGACGAGGCGCCACGCGCCTCGATGATCGCAGCACCACGGTTAGCCACGGTGGGAATGAAGCTGTGCTCGTACCAGTCCATGTCCGAGGTAAACACATCCGTGTCCTCCCCGTTAATCTGGGCGTGGAAGAGGTCAGGGAACTGCGTATCGGAGTGGTTTCCCCACACCGTCACACGGGAAATGGCGGCCGTGGACACCTTCGCATACTCGGCAGCCTGCGCAATCGAGCGGTTCTGGTCAAGGCGCATCATTGCGTTGACCCTGCCCGCTGGGATGTCCGGAGCGTTTGCAGCGACGATAGCCGCGTTGGCGTTAGCTGGGTTTCCCACAACAAGCACGCGGACGTCATCGGACGCGTGGTCGTTGAGTGCCTTACCCTGCGGCGCGAATATCCCGCCATTGGCCTCGAGCAGATCGGCGCGGTCCATCCCCTTAGACCGCGGGCGAGCGCCAACGAGGAGCGCAGCGTTCGCGCCATGGAAGGCCTTGCTGGGGTCATCGTAGATGTTGATATCGGTGAGAAGATCGAACGCGCAGTCGTGGATTTCCATGGCCACACCCTCGGCAACGCGCACCGCCTGCGGGACTTCGAGGAGGCTGAGTGAGACTGGGACCTCCGGGCCAAAAACTGCGCCACTCGCAATGCGGAATGCGAGCGCGTATCCGATCTGTCCTGCCGCGCCGGTGATCGTAACTCGAATCGGGGTTGCCACAATGAAACTCCTTTGTTTCCCTCGGTTGGACTTCTCCATCATACGAGCCGCGCACAGTCCGGCAAACGGAAGCGCCGGGGAGTCCGACCTGATCGGAGGGGCAATAAAGGCCCGGCAGTGCGCTGAGCGCAACTACCGGGCCTTTGGTCCTAACCCAGCCATGCAGGCCGGGCGAGGCCGTGCTCTGCAGGAGCCATCCGGCTACCTGTCTTTGACCGCCTCACTATCAGGATCGAGCCGCATCGACGAGGTCATCCACCACCTCATCCACTGCGTTAACGTCCGGCTTCTCCACACCGCTTGTGCCAAAGGGTGCGCTGTCCACATCGAGCGTGTCCGCAAGGTTAGCGTTGTCGTGCGCAAGTGGCCGGCGCGAGCCGCGCACCTTTGCGGCAATAAACACGATCACGATCGCGGCGACAAGCCAGGCCAGCAGGTGCTGGGCTGCCTGACCAAGGGCGTTCGGGATGCCCTCGCCAGCGATCATTGCCCTGAACGCGTAGTGAGTCCACGTCATGGGAAGCCACGAGTGCAGCGCCTGGAAGAACTTTGGCGCAGTCTCCACCGGGAAGGTGCCACCCATCGAGGTGATCTGGAGGATCAGCAAGATGAGCGAGACGAACCGCCCGCGGTAGCTCAGCACCGCTACGCACGCCTGGTTGACGGCCACGAAGGTGAGCGACGACAGGACCGCGATAGCCACAAAGCCAAGCAGGTTCTCCGCGTGGATCTCCACGAGGAAGTTCACAAGGACCACCGCGAGGACCGCCTGAACCACGGCAACGATGGCGCCGATGGACATGGGCCTCGTTGCGGACTTCCACCAGGTTTCCTTGGAGGAGTGCCTGCGGTCGAGCGCTGGCATCACGAGGAACATCGCGATTCCGCCGATCCACAAACTCAGCGCGAGGAACATGGGCGAGAACCCGCCAGCAGCGTTGGACACCGCGTTTTCACGAACCGGGGTGACCTGGGCAATCGCGGAGGCGACCTGCCCGATCGAGCTCTGATCTTCGTCGGAGTAGGTAGGAACCTGGTCGGCCCCGGCCTTGAGCGCGTCGGCGAGCTCGCCCGCACCGTCCTGCAGAGCGGCCGCTCCATCAACGGCGCTGTCCGCGCCATCCTGGATCTGGGACACGCCGTCACTCAGATCCTTGGAGCCACCTGCCAGAACACCCGCACCGTCGGACAGGGTCGTTGCACCGGAGTTGAGCTCCGTGGAGCCGCTCGCGAGCGACTGCGCGCCATTGTTGACCTTGTCGGCGCCGCTGGCTAGGTCCTTGGCTCCCCCGTTGACCTGTCCTACTGCGCTGGTGAGCGCGGGAATCTTCGAGGAAAGCTCCGAGGTCCCCGCGGACAGGCTCGACGCACCGTCCGCGAGGGCACCGGCACCGGCAGTCAGGTCTGTGGCGCCGCTGCGAAGGGCGCCGGACTGCTCGGCCAACTGTGCGGCCCCTGAGTTCAGGGAGTTAAGGGCACCGAGGACGGTCTTGTCCGCGGCGGTGTCCTTGGTGGATCCTAGCGAAGAGTTGAGTGTCGCCGCTCCATCCGCGAGGGACTGGGCACCCTGCGCGAGCGCTGGAGCGCTTGCGTTCAACGAGTTCAGACCGCCGTACAGGGTCTTGCTCGCCGCAGTGTCGTCCGAGGTTCCTAGGCCCGCTGCGACGGCTTGTGCGCCGGAGGCGACCTGGGCTTGAACCTTGGCCAGTGCGGTGAGGTTTGCGCAGAACTCCGCGGCGCTGGGGTCCACCACTGCGGAGCACTGGGCCACGAGGCCGTCGAGTCCGCTGGAGACCTGCGAGGCTCCGCCGCTCACGCTGGCAGCCCCGGACGAGGCCGCGGCAACTCCGTTCACGAGGGACGCGGTGGAGTCTGGGAGTGAGGCCGTTCCGGAAGCGAGCGTCTTTGCGCCGTCCGCAAGGCTGGTCGCGCTCTTCTTGAGAGCGGGTGCCTGCCCGGCAAGCTCACTGAGGCCAGAAGCAAGTTGGTCGGCTCCCGCCGTGTACATGTTCACCCCGTCCGAGAGCGCACCGGAACCGGTTGCCACGTCGGATGCCCCGCCCGAGAGCTTGGAGGCTCCGGACTTCAGTTGGTCTGCACCGGCGCTCACGCCGGGGACCGCGGAGTTGAGCTTGCTTGTGCCATCAGCCAGTGCGGTCGCGCCACTCGAGAGCGATGCTGTTCCGTCAGCGAGCGCCTTGGACCCCGTAGCTAGCGTGCCAGTGCCGTCGGCGAGCGCAGCCGCGCCGGTGGCAAGCTGTGCGGCGCCGTCGGCCAGGTCGCCCGACCCCGCCTGTGCGCTCTCGAGTGCCTCACCCAGCGTCATAAGCCCGTCGTGCAACTCGCTTGAGCCGTCAGCCAGCTTGTTTGAGCCATCAGCCGCGTCGGTGAAGCCGTCATGGATCGTGGTCATCGAGACCAGTACGTTGTCGATGTACTGCTGGGCCGCCTGCGCTCCCAGCTCTCCCTGCAGCGTCGCGGCCACGGTGCGCGCCATGGTTCCGGCGATGTAGTTCACGCCGTCGTCGGTCACGATGGACAGCTGGACCTTCTTGGCCTCGCCTGCCTTGTCAGTTCCGAGCTTTCCTGCGGTTTGCGAGAACCCATGCGGCACCACCATGTAGGCGCGGATGGTCTCGTCCTTCAGTGCTGTGCGTGCCTCGTCCTCGGTCATAGTGACCCAGGTGAAGCCCACATCCTCGCCCTCGGCTGGGTTGGTCAGGTTGTCTGCGAGCTCGTTGCCCAGTGCAAAGGTCTCCTCTTTGCCAGTGGACAGCGTGGCCGTGTATGGCGCATCAAGGTTGACCACCGCGGCTTTCATTCGTGAGACGTTCTCTACCGGGTCTTGGTAGGCGGAGCTCAGCAGCCCCGAGTAGAGAAACGGGATCGAGGCGATGATCGCCAACACGATGATGTTCATGATCTTGTTCCCCGTCATGTGGGGCAGACCAAAGGAACGTTCCTTGGATTTCATGGGCAACTTTCGTAACCGGTGCGCGGGCCGCATCGTAGGTGTCTCAGTTCTTTGCGCGGATACAGGTCTGTATCCACGCTCCACATAACACGATACACACCTGTATCGGACTGCTTCAAGATTTCGATACAAGGTTGTATCCTGTTGTGATGGACAAGACAGAGATCAAAGACTCGAGCCACAAGCTGGTCCGCGATGTCACCGCCCACCTCTCCGCGCGCCGCAATGCGATCCGCGAACTACAAAACACCGAGCCCACGGACCGCAGGGTCCTCACCCAGAACGCACTCCTCGCGGCAGGCCGCACCCTCATTGCGAATAACGGCGTAGCGGGTGCTTCCGTGGGCGACATTGCCAAGGAGGCGGGCTTCACGCGCGGAGCCTTCTACTCCAACTTCACCAACATGGACCACTTCGTCTCCGCGGTGGCCCGCATCGAGTGGCAGTCCATGCTCGGGGACGTCGAGGACGTCCTCGCGGGCTGGAACTATGAGAGGGACAACCCCATCGACGGCGCCGTCGAGATCCTGCTCACGGTCCTGCCCCGCGACCGCGAGCGCTACCTGCTGTGGAACGAGTTCTCAACCTACGAGATCCGCTTCCCCCAGGCCTCCGACGACATCTCCGAGGGCTCCGATAACTTCTACCGGGCGTTGGGCGAGATCCTGTCCACCATCCTTGACGCCTTCGGCCTCGAGCCCGTGGGCACCCTCGAGGACCTGATCGAGTTGATCGTCGCGCTGTCGTCTCGCTCCACCCGCAATGAAATTATCGACGATTCACGCAGCCCCCAGCGCGGCTCAAGTTCGTCCCTGATCGGCCGTCTACTACCCGATCTCATTCGGGCCATGACTCGCCCAGCCGGGGCACAATCGTCGTAAATCTGGTCCTGCCGCGGCGCGACAGCAAGCGCACACACAACAGGACGCATACACAACACAGGGCGGGCAGTCACCCAGTGGGTGACTGCCCGCCCTGTGTAGCGAACGAGCGCGAGACTAGATCACGCGGCGATCTTGGCTGCGAGGTTCTCGTCGATTGCTGCCAAGAACTCCTCAGTGGTGAGGTATGGCTGGTCCTTGGAGATGAGGAGCGCGAGGTCCTTGGTCATCTTGCCGGACTCGACGGTCGCAATGACAACGTCCTCGAGGGTCTGCGCGAACGCGGTGACCTCAGGGGTGTTGTCCAGCTTGCCGCGGTGCATGAGGCCACGGGTCCACGCAAAGATCGAGGCGATCGGGTTGGTGGAGGTTGGCTTGCCCTGCTGGTGCTGGCGGTAGTGGCGTGTCACGGTACCGTGAGCGGCCTCAGCCTCAACGGTCTTGCCATCTGGGGTCATGAGAACCGAGGTCATGAGGCCGAGCGAACCGAAGCCCTGAGCCACGGTGTCGGACTGAACGTCACCGTCGTAGTTCTTGCATGCCCACACGTAGCCGCCCTCCCACTTCATGGCGGAAGCGACCATGTCGTCGATCAGGCGGTGCTCGTAGGTGAGACCGGCTGCCTCGAACTGCTCCTTGTATTCGGAGTCGAATACTTCCTGGAACAGGTCCTTGAACTGGCCATCGTAGGCCTTGAGGATCGTGTTCTTGGTGGAGAGGTAGACAGGGTAGTTGCGCTGCAGGCCGTAGGCGAACGATGCGCGTGCGAAGTCCTTGATGGACTCGTTGAAGTTGTACATACCCATGGCCACGCCGCCCTCTTCGGGCATGGTGACGACCTCAAACTGCTGTGGCTCGCCGCCGTCAGCTGGCTCAAAGGTCATGGTGATCTTGCCTGGACCTGGAACCTTGAAGTTGGTGGACTTGTACTGGTCACCGTGCGCGTGACGGCCGATGATGATCGGCTTGTTCCAGCCTGGAACGAGGCGTGGGATGTTCGAGATAATGATTGGCTCGCGGAAGACAACGCCGCCGAGGATGTTGCGGATGGTGCCGTTAGGCGAAACCCACATCTTCTTGAGGCCGAACTCCTCAACGCGTGCCTCATCAGGGGTGATGGTCGCGCACTTCACCCCGACGTTGTACTGCTTGATGGCGTTTGCAGCGTCAACGGTGACCTGGTCGTCGGTCGCGTCGCGGTTCTGGATCGACAGATCGTAGTACTTCAGGTCGATGTCCAGGTAAGGGTGGATGAGGCGGTCCTTGATGAACTGCCAGATGATACGAGTCATCTCATCGCCGTCGAGCTCGACGACGGGGTTAACAACCTTGATCTTGCCCATGTTAGGAGCACTCCCCGCTTAAGTATTGGTGTGGTTCTTGTCGCAACCAACCTTAACTTATTTCTTGACGTCAAGATATATTGGCGCAGTGCGTGGTCGGTCACGTTAAGTGGGGTGGGACACAGTGAATGTGCGAGTCAGTGGCCGCCTCGCCTTTCACGCACGAGAGTATTCCTGAGCCCACTCTCGACGTCGAGAGTGGGCTCAGGAATACTCTCGATGAAGTGAGGGGCAGGGATCACCTGACCGGTCGAGCGCAGTTCAGCAGAAGAGGCCCTCTGTGCAGCGCAGCGCGCTCGAGGTGGATGCAAGGAAGATGACCGCAGCTGACAGCGCGTAGAAGAACGGCACGTCAAAAAGTTTGGACCTGGCCGAGATCCCAAAGGGAGCACCGGGGAGGATGGCGCGGGCCGTTCCCAGCACGAACATGAGCGCCCCGAAATAATACGCACCCGTCTTGGGGTTGAGACCTACTGTAAGGAGGAGACCCAGCACGAGCGCACCCACCAGCGTCCACATCAGGCCAGTCCGCAGCGAGCGGCCCTTTTCGAGGACCTCAGCCGCGGTGACCGGTTCTGCAGCGGGCTTGGTGTCACGTTCTGATTCGGGTGCGGCCATTCCTGTTGTGCCCGTTCGTTCGGTTGCTGGCGCGGCCGGCTCCGACTCTGGACGCGCAGGGGTGATCGAAGGCTCGCCCTGGAGCCCCTCACCACTCGTTCGTTCAGTCACAGCCTTCACATTTCCCATTCACCAGCGCGTAATTTGGAGACATGCATTCAATGCCTACCCAGCCAACTCTACCTTCACGTCTCACCCGCTCCATCATTGTGATCGGTGGCAATCTGGCTGGTTTGCGCACAGTTGATGCGCTTCGTTCCAACGGTTTTGACGGCGAGATCACAGTAGTTTCGGATGAGTCACTCCCGCCCTACGATCGTCCCCCACTGTCCAAGTCACTCCTGGCCAACGATGAGCCCGTGTTCTTTGCGGACGACATTAATGCTGATCTTGATGCACTTGCGTCTCACGTTTTGTACGCCACGCGGGCGGTCGCTCTCGCGCCCGCCCCAGCTGGTGACGCGGCCGGGTCCGGCTGGCGGGTCACAGTTGCCCCCATCCCCGCACTGATTCACGACGATTCACCAGACTCCCAGCGTGTCCTCACCGCTGACGCCGTGGTGCTTGCCGTCGGGTCGTCGCCCGTGCGCCCCACCGGATGGGAGAACACCTCCCGGCTCTACACCTGGGACGACGCTGTGACCCTGCGCGCTCAGCTCACCCGGCCCGGTAAGGTCGTGATCATCGGCGCGGGCTGGATCGGCAGCGAGGTTGCCTCGGTTGCCGCGTCCGCTGGCCACGAGGTCTCGGTTCTCGAGGCCTTCCCCACTCCCCTGTTCCGCCAGCTCGGCGAGGTCGTGGGCAGGCGGGTCGCATCCTGGTTCGAGGACGCGGGCGTGGACCTGCACACTGGCGCTCGGGTGTCGGACGTGTTGGCTGCGGGGCAAGATTCTCCTGCGGGAGATGGCGCGGTAGTTGGCGCGGTAGGACCTCAGGACAGCGCCCCCTTCCGCGTGGTATTCTCCACCGCGCAGGGAACCACACAGTCTCTCGACGCGGACATGGTCCTCGCTGCGGTGGGCGCTCGCCCAAACACCGGCTGGCTCGAGGGTAGCCTCCAGCTGAGCGAGTCCGGCGCCGTGCCAACGGACGAGTGGGGCCGGGTGATTGCTGCCCCTTCCTCGGGCGACGCTTTCGGTTCGCTCGACTCCCCCGCCTCCCCCAACACGACTCTCCCTGGACTGTTCGCGGTGGGCGACTGCGCGCTTCGACGCGACGCCGTGCACACCCTCGTCGCCGGAGGACACTGGAACACGGCGCTGACCGACCCGGACCGGGTTGCGCAGGCCGTCCTCGCCCAGCTCGATGGCATACGGGCCCCCGAGCACGCGCCGGCAACGCCCACTCCGTACGTGTTCTCCACCCAGTTCGACCGGGACGTGAATCTCTATGGCACCCCGGACCTTGAGCACGACGAGGTGGCATTCCGGGATGTCGAGGGCTCGGGCTGGTCAGCGCTCTACCTTCGCCACGACGGTGCCACGACTTTCCTGACCGGTGTGTTCACCGTGAACACGCCACGCGACGCCGCACAGGCCCGCAAACTCCTTGCCGGAGGCCCCGTGGTCATAAACCCCGACCTCGCAATCGATTCGACCAAGCAACTCAAACTCGCACTCGTGCGCGGTTAACCTGCTACTCCCCGGGCCGCAGGCAATCCCGCCGCATCAGCTCGCCCGAAACTCCCCACCCACGCCGCATCCGTGGCATTGCGACATCGCAGAATTAGTCCCGGCCCGGCCCTCGTACACCCTCACCACGTGAGTTCCCATTTGCCATGACGAGTTCCCGCTTCGCAAGCGGGAACTCGTCATGGCGAGCGGGATTTCGTGCGCGTTCTGGCGCGCGCCCTCCCCACGGCCGCACGGACGTGCGCGAGGTGCGGGAGAAGGCCGGGCACAATTGTCGAAAATCAAACGGGCGAAAGCCCGGAGACACAAAGAACGGGCACCGTTTCTGCCTCGCGCAAGGACAGAACCGGCACCCGTTCAGTTTGTGGGCCCCGAGGGGCGGCGGCTAGTTTGCTAGCCGCGCGACCCTAGTGAGCAAAGTGACGGGTTCCCGTCAGGTATAGCGTAACGCCCGCGGCGCGCGCCGCCTCGATGACCTCGGCGTCACGGACCGATCCACCAGGCTGGACCACTGCCTTCACGCCTGCGTCAAGCAGGACCTGCAGGCCGTCGGCGAACGGGAAGAAGGCGTCGGACGCGGCGACCGCGCCACGGGCGCGCTCCACACCGTCGCCCAGAGCGTTCGCACGCTCTACCGCCAGCTTGCACGAGTCAACGCGGTTAACCTGGCCCATGCCAACGCCTACCGAGGCGCCGCCCGAGGCCAGCAGGATTGCGTTCGACTTGACCGCACGCACAGAGGCCCAAGCAAACTCGAGGTCGGCCAGGGTCTGCTCGTCTGCAGCCTCACCAGTAGCGAGGGTCCAGTTCGCGGAGTTGTCGCCCTCGGCGTCAATGCGGTCGGTAGCCTGCATGAGCATGCCACCCGTGATCGAGCGGGTCTCCACGCCGGATCCCGCAGGAGCCGCAACCTTGATCAGGCGGATGTTCTTCTTGGCCGAGAGAATTTCCACGGCCTCGGGCTCGAAGTCCGGTGCAACAACGACCTCGGTGAACACGTCCTTGATCTGACGCGCGGCGTCAGCGGTCAGCGTACGGTTTGCGGCAATCACGCCACCAAACGCGGAGATTGGGTCGCAGGCGTGCGCCTTGGCGTGCGCCTCGGCGATGGACTCGCCCACGGCGATTCCGCACGGGTTGGCGTGCTTAATGATCGCAACGGCCGGGCGGTCATGGTCATAGGCTGCGCGCCAAGCGGCATCGGAGTCCACGTAATTGTTGTAGGACATCTCCTTGCCGTGGAGCTGCTCGCCAGTAGGAAGGCCCTGTGGCTGGTAGCCGTCAACATAGAGCGCGGCACGCTGGTGCGGGTTTTCGCCGTAGCGCAGCACGTTCTTGCGGCCCCAGGTCGCGCCAACCCAAGCAGGGAAGCCGGTGGACTCGCCCTCGACCTCGTCGGTTGCGGACACCACGTTGCCCATCCAGGACGCAACGGCTACGTCATAGGTGGCGGTGTGGATAAAGGCCTGCGCGGCGAGCGCCTTACGCTCGGCATAGGTGAACCCGCCTTGCTGGACTGCGTTGGCCACGTCCGCGTAGCGCTCAGGGTCCACGACAATCGCAACCGATGGGTGGTTCTTGGCGGCGGCGCGGACCATGGTTGGGCCGCCGATGTCGATCTGCTCAACGCACTCGTCAGGAGTCGCACCCGACTGCACGGTCGCAGTGAATGGGTAGAGGTTGACCACAACGAGCTCAAACGGAGCGATGTCGAGGTCCGCCAACTGCGCCAGGTGGTCGTCCTTGCGGGTGTCAGCGAGGATGCCTGCGTGGACGCGAGGGTGCAGGGTCTTCACGCGACCCTCAAGGCACTCTGGGAAACCGGTCAGGGCATCAACCGCGGTGACTGGAATGCCAGCCTCGGCGATCTTGGCGGCGGTGGAACCGGTGGACACGATCTCCACGCTGGCGGCGTGCAGAGCCTGGGCGAGCTCAACGAGGCCCGTCTTGTCGTACACGGAAATGAGTGCGCGGCGAATCTGGCGCCGAGAATCGTCAGCCAGAGGTGGGATGGGAGTTGCGGACGCAGACACGATACTCTCCTGTCGTAGCTTTCACATGATTTGAAGTTCAAGGCCAAAACCTCGAATGTGATCCCTACGCCCAGGCGGACGGCGCTACATCAGGGTATGTGTTTCATCGCTCCCCGGTGGTTATCCACCTTCGCCAGTCGCGACACTCCCATAGTACTCAGTGTGGGAACTAGTTTCACACCGCGGCCGGCACAACGTTAGCAAGTTCATGAAAACCGTCAAGCGGTTCACGTACCGTGACCTGCTATTACGTAGGTCATCGTGTACGGGCGGGGAGCTTCCGCGCAAGCCCTAGGTACTGGCAGGTATGCCAGCGGCGGGTGCGCAGTAGGCGGGTAAGCAGCTGGCGGACACGCCTACGGGTTGAAAGCCGCTGGCGTGCAGTTCCGGTCCGCCACCGGCGGACATCCTGAGGGAGTCGCACAGCGACTACCGGATCCTCCGCCGGCGGCCGCGCCTACGGGTCGCAAGCCGCTGGAAGGTGAGTGGCCCTACTCGCTGAGTGAATCGTCGTTAATCTGATCCACAGGACCCAACACGACGGTGCGACCCTCAACGGTAAATCCGCGGCGCGCGAGGCGGCTCGTCCACTCCACGAGCAGGCGGCGCTCCTCAACCTTGATGCGCTCGTGCAGGGTATCCTCGGTGTCCTCGTCCGAAACGGCCACGGCCGCTTGGGCGATGATCGGGCCGGTGTCGGTGCCCTCGTCGACCACGTGCACGGTGCAACCCGTGACCTTCACGCCGTAGGCAAGCGCGTCCCGCACACCGTGCGCCCCGGGGAACGACGGCAGAAGCGCGGGGTGCGTGTTGATGGTCCGCCCACCAAAGTGGGACAGGAAGCTCGCACCGAGGATGCGCATGAATCCAGCGGATACTACGAGGTCCGGGGAGAACACGGCCACAGTCTCCGCCAGAGCGGTGTCCCACTGAGCGCGCTCCGTGAAGTCCTTCGGGTTCACAACTGCGCAGGCGATCCCCTCGTCGTGCGCAATGTTGATTGCGCCGGCGCTCGGGTTGTCGGTCACCACGGCAACGATGCGCGCGCCAAACCAAGACTTCTTCTGCGCGGCAAGGAGCGCAGCGAGGTTGGTTCCGCCTCCCGAAGCAAGCACGACAATGCGCTTGGCTCCGGACTTTCCCCGTCCGACAGTCTCAACTGGGTGTCCTGAGGGCGTCACCGTCACAATAATCTCCGAATCAGTATGGAACGTACGATTGCTTGGCGGCCCTCACGGCGTGTGGCCAAGCAAGAGCGCAGTGCGTGCGGGTTGCATGGTGCTTATTGGGTCGCGCTGGTAGCGCTGGTCCTGTTGGTAGTGCTGCCGAGCGTGCCACTTAGCGAGCAACGTCATGCCACGCGGCACGGAATAACACTAGCAACTGTTGGGCGCCGCCCACGCAAGTGGTCCATCGTCAGCGCTTGCGCATGGAACTTTCCGCATTCTCACCGTGCATGGGGGAAGATGGTTGTCATGAGCAATCCGTTTGCGTACGACCCCCGCGATTCCGCGCCGCGTGACGACTCCACTTCGGACCAAGGGAGCGCGCCGGACCGCATCGAAGCACGTCACGAGGACGCTGGCGAGCGCCCTCGCCCGACCCCTCCCGGCTCCGTGCAGCCCGGCTCCGGCGTTGGACCTGTCGCACCCAAGCTATCCGATGACGAGAACCGCACCATGCAACGGCTTGTCATGCACTTCACACTGCTCATGTTCGCCACGATCGTCACGAGCGCGCTCACGCTACCTGTTAGGCTCGTTGCCCTCGTGTTCGCCGTGTGGGCGTTCGTCGTGGGAGTCCAGGCGTTCAAGTACGCCTGGGGCAAGCAGATTCGCGGTGCATTCATCGGATTTCTCGGCCTCGGGATCACGCTGACAGCACTGCTTGGCCTCACCGTCCTGACGATTATTCCGCGGTGGAACATCGAGATGGACTACCAAACCTGCCGCTCCCAAGCGATCACCGTGCAGGCAAAGAGCGCATGTGACACCGCGTTCCAGGAGTCCATCAAGAACTACCTCAAGACCACGCGCTGACCGTTCTCCCCGGAGTAGTCCGGGTCGGCTCGACCGTGGCGCTCTGATTGTGCCGTTTGGTTGCAGCTGGCGTCGGTTGTGCGTGGGAGCTCGGGTCATAGAGTTGACTGGCTCGAGTTTGTTGACTCGCGTTTGTTGACTTGCGCAACCGACTCGCGTTAGTCGACGGGTGGCGGGGTGTGCGCGGATCGCGCACTGCCACTTGATGGTTGGCTTCCAGCGCTCGTTCCGCTTTCCGCGCTGCGCGCGTTCACCGGGCTTGCGCCGGAGAAACCGCTTCTCGACGATCGAGCACTCGCCGCTGAGCTTCCAGCTGCCAGCGGACCAACTGGGACCGAGGCCTCCGTCTCATCAGAGTATGAGGTGGTGGCAACTTCCTCGTCCTCCACGGAGTACAAAGGTCCGCCCTTCCCTACGAACCGCGAGCCCACCCAGGCCTTGGTCTCTCGACGCAGGAGCCAGATAAGCACGGCCGCAGGTGCTCCGCACACAAGCAGCATGCGCAGAGCCGTGTCTGGGACGCTCACACCCATCTCGGCGAAGCGACCTGGTCCAAAGCTTCCACTCGCCCACCATGCAAGTAGGGCCCACACCCCCGTGAATACTGCGGCTACAAGAAGGGGCGCTACCAAGATCTGCCACCATTTCATGGCGTACGGACCGCGGACGACGGCAAGCGCGGGTAGGCCAGCAGCGCACACAAGCGCGCACAGGAAGATGACCGCAAAGCTGACAGGAATGGCGGCCTCGGGTAGGGCTGCGAGCACTGGAATGTTGGGCAGCGGGCCAAGAACCACCTCGGCCGGGGCAACGATCGTGCCGGCGCCCACTGCAAAGCCGATACCCGACAACCAGCTGATGGCCCAGACGATGAGGTTTGGGATCAAGCTCAGTTGCGCGATTCCGAGAGCAGCACCACTCATCGCATCAAGCGACCAACCGCTGAGTAGATTGGCCATCGAGTCCCTACCAAGAATGATCCATAGGATCACCGCCAGGGCGCCGAGCACCACGGTGAGGAGCAGTCCGCCGAGCCCCGCTTTCACGGAGCTCCTAATCCATTGCGGCAAGCGCCCGAGGGCCTCTCGCACCGGGTTGTTTCCCCCGGCGCTTCGCAGGCCAAGGTAGACCGCCGCGACCGACACTATGGCCGCCCCCAGGAAAGCGCGCGACAGGCTTGCGAGCCCGGGAGCCACAATGGCGGTCAGGACCACCACAGCGAGCACGTGAGTCCCTACGTACGAGGCAATGGGGATCCACTCCGGCACGAGACCACGCTTGACAGTGAACCAAGAGCCCAACAGCACGATGAGTGTGAGCCCTAGCGGCACCATTGTCATGGTGGTTCCAGAGATTGTCAGGTGCGCACCGTATGCCGTCGCCCAGAAGGCAGCGCCAAAGTGTGCGGTGCCAGCAAAGTTGAAGTTCTGGTCTACGAGCGTTGTCGAGACTACCGATGTCACGAGGACCGGCAGCACAATAAGGACTATGCCAGCTAGGAGAGACTGCAGCGCGACGAGTGCCCCGATGATTGCCGGGTGGGTACCTTCGATCGAGTCATCACCCGAGAGCTGCTTGCGCAGCGATTCTCTGTCCTCAATGACGCGTGAAGTTCTCGACTGTGTACCTCGGCGAGGCGGCTGATAACTGGTCGTACCCATGGAACTATCCTGCCTTGCGCGTGCGGTCAGAGCCTGGAGACACCCGCAAGAAACTGCCGACTTTCACTAAGCATTCTCGTATTGCACGAGGAGGAACTCGATTGTTGTGCTGAAAAGGAAATGCTAGGCCGGGGATTCGTCAGTATCCGGGGCACACACGTGAACTTCTAGGCGGTTGCGTATCGGCCGCTCAGAGCCTTACGACCAGCCTTGTACTGTCGGTAGGAACAGAAGAAGAGGGCGAGCGCGAGCACTAGCATGATGCATCCAGGGACATACTGCCCAGTTCCAAGGAAGGACACACCAACAACAACGTGGAGCGCCACGACGATGAGGAACCCCAGCATAGATGCAACTTGTGAGGCGCCAGCAGTTTTGGCGCGATCTGCAGAACCACTGCGGCGCATCCTCTGTGAGGCACCCGCTGCGTACGCGGCGCTCTCTCCCCCAATTGGGAGAACATGAGTAAGGGCGAGGGCCCAGAGAGCGAAAGCTCCGACTGCAACAAGCGGAAGGCTGCTCATTCGGAGCAGGTTCGATGCCAGCTCGCTACCAGAGTCACCTGCATCGCCCTGCGCAATCGAGATCCCAAAGGACGTCACGATTGCGGTCGCACCAATGAAGTACAGCGCCTCAACCGCGATGATTGAGGTAGCCACGATGCTTTTCGGCCGCACCGTCACTTCTGCGCCTTCGCCTGCTCCGAGTTCATTCACAACCCAAACGTACGGGACACGTGACGAGTTTTCGGCATGAGTTCGCGGTTTTCGGAGGGAATCAACTAAAGAGACGACCAGTTCGAGCCTCTCGGAGATTATGCGTAAGACCATGGGACTCATACGTCAGCCCATAGGATGATGATCCGCCTACATTCAACTACTCGGCCCTCGGACCACTCCGGCACGCTACTCAGACCACTCCGGCAAGGTACTCGGACGACCACCCCAACCCACTCCGCCCCCTCTTTTGTGGATCGAGAGTATTCCCGAGCCCACTCTCCCTATCGAGAGCGGGCTCACGAATACTCTCGCGTGTGTGGGCATAAAAAAAGAGGGCACCCACACGGGTACCCTCAACACACAACACCAATCGATAGTGGACGCCAGAACACGAGAAACACGATAGTAGACGCACAAGAAACACGAAAGGGCACCCCCACGGG
>NZ_HE978642.1:683547-727929 GCF_000312125.1 Timonella senegalensis JC301 | reverse complement strand
GACGACCGCGGACCACGCAACTTCGACCGCACTGAGCGGGCGCCTCGCGGTGACCGCCGCGAAGAGGGCCACTCGAGTGTTCGCCACGATGCACCAGCAATCCCTGAGACCATCACGTTCTCAATGCTGGACCGCGATGCACGAGGCCGTCTACGTACGCTCTCGAAGGAAAACGCAGAGGTCGTTGGACTGCACCTCATCATGACCGGTCAACTCCTCGACACCGACCCTGAGCTTGCATACAAGCACGCGCAGGAAGCGCTCCGCCGCGGCGGACGTGTTGACATCGTTCGCGAAGCAGCCGGTCTTGCGGCGTACTACACCGAACGTTATGCAGAGGCTCTTCGCGAGTTCCGCACCGTTCGCCGCCTCAACGGAAGCTCCGAACACCTACCACTGATGGCAGACTGCGAACGCGGCTTGGGACGCCCAGAGAAGGCAATTGCACTCGCGCAGTCCGAAGAAGCAGCAACGCTGAGCCCTGAAGCTCAGGTTGAGCTCGGGATTGTAGTTGCGGGCGCTCGTGTTGACCTCGAGGAGAACGAAGCCGCACTCGCGCACCTCGACAGCATTGAGGTCCCAGCCGGACGCCGCGACCTTCAGGTTCGCGTCATTGGTGCACGAGCTGCGATTCTCGGTGAGGTTCTTGGCCGCGAAGAGGAAGCTGACGAACTTCTCTCACACCTGAGCCCAGCTGAACTGGCTTCGATCGAGGAGCCAATTGGTGAAGACTCGGAAGATGTCTTGGTCTACGACCTCGCTGAAGAGTCAGAAGAGGCTGACTTTGACGAGGAAGAGTCCGAAGATTCTGACTCTGACGAAGACGAAGACGAAGACGAGGCTGACAACGACGACGAGTCCGACGACTCGGTAGACGAAGAAGCCAAGGACGAAGACTGAAATGTCTGACCTCATCATTGGATCTTCGCTGCCGCTTGCGGAAGCGTATCCTCTGGCTTTGGTGGACCTTGACGGTGTCGCATACAAGGGCCACGAGCCCATCGAGTATGCAGCAGAAGGGCTTGCTGGTGCTCGATCTCGCGGAATGAAGCTCGTGTTCGTAACGAACAATGCTTCCCGTGAGCCCGAGGATGTAGCTGGTCAGCTATCGTCGCTCGACATCCCGACAACACCTGAAGAGGTCATGACGGCTGCGCAGGCTTGCGCTCGCCTCCTGCACGCACACGTTGCTCCTGGAGCAAAGGTGCTTGTGGTGGGCGGCGCGGGCCTGATCACCGCCGTAAAGGCGGAAGGGTTCGAGGTTGTGTTCTCTGCGGACGACAAGCCCGCGGCCGTTGCACAGGGGTTCCATCCCTCGCTCGGTTGGGAGCAACTAGCCGAGGGTGCATACGCAGTCTCTGCCGGTGCGATCCACGTTGCCAGCAATTTGGACCTGTCGTTACCGACGGCTCGAGGTTATGCGCCAGGGAACGGCGCCCTTGTGGGTGCTGTTTCCGCCGCAACTGGCGTTGTTCCGTTTAGCGCAGGCAAGCCTTCTCCGGCGATGTATGAGATGGCAATCGAGAAGGCCGGAGCGAGCTCAGCTTTGGTTGTTGGTGACCGGTTGGACACCGACCTCGCGGGTGCACGCGCCGGCGGGTATCACGGTTTGCACGTGTTGACGGGGGGTGAATTCTGCGCGCCATGACATTCTGGCTCGCCCGGAAGATCGCCCTCACTTCATTGCCCGCGACCTTCGAGGACTACTCGAATCCCATCCTGCTCCAAAGCAAGATGGCGACTGGTTCACCTGCGCAAACGCGGCCGTTCGTGTGGTTGACGGCAACCTTGTGGTTGCTCCGAATGACCATGCAGATGAGTTGGATATTGTGCGCGCAGCATGCAACGCAGTGTGGTCGCACGTGGATGCGGGTGGGAAAATTAACACCGATTCGATTCCACATTTCACAACCCTGTGAACATAGAGTCTTTCCTGACTTAAATCTTTGGTCGGCCCGTGTGAACGGGCCGACCACACAGGGGAGAAGAAAACATGGAACTCAACCCAACTCAGGGCGATGCTCTGTCCGTACCTACGCAGTTTCTAGACTTAGACGCTGCGATTGAGGGTGCTGGCATCGAGGAACACGCCCCAATTTTTGAATCCCTCATTGAAGAGCTGAAGATTTCGCTCGATCTCAATAGGAACTAGTTTTCACATCAAAGGAAAATGTGCGTCTCGATTCTGCGCTAGTTGAGCGAGGACTTGCCCGCTCGAGATCACGAGCGGCACAGCTCATCAGCCAAGGCAAAGTCTTCGTTGACGGGTTGCTGATCACGAAGGCGTCGCACCAGGTGGCCGAAGCAAGTGATCTTTCTCTCAAGGGCGCAAACGCTCACGACTATGCTTCGCGTGCCGCGTTTAAGTTGTTGCGAACGCTGGAAGCAATCCCGCAGGGTGAGGCCTTGGTTAGCGGTGCGCAAGCACTCGACGTCGGTGCGTCGACTGGTGGATTCACAGACGTTCTGCTGCGCTACGGTGCTTCCGAGGTTGTTGCCCTCGACGTCGGGCACGATCAATTGGTTGACTCCATCCGGAATGATCCGCGAGTTCACGTTGTGGAAGGCTATAACGCGCGGAACCTGGTTGCGTCCGACCTACCATTCGAGCCTTCTCTCATCGTCTCGGACGTGTCCTTCATATCCCTTACCTTGCTGATGCCCGCCCTCACTCGCACTGTTGCACACGGGGGAGATCTGTTGCTGATGGTTAAGCCACAGTTCGAAGTGGGCAAAGCGAGCGTGGGGGCTGGGGGAGTGATCCGCGATCCTGCGCTTCATGTTCTGGCAATTTCGCGCGTCGTCGAGTGTGCCCGAGGCGAGGGCCTTGAACTCGTGGCGGTTTCCCCGTCCGCGCTGCCTGGACCGCACGGAAACCGTGAGTATTTTGTGTGGTTGCGCGATCCTCGCATGGCGAAGTCATCCGCCTCGGCTACCGTTGTACCTAGTGGCTCGGAACCTGCGGCTGATGAAGATCAGGAACGCGACCGAGCCTATGCGCGCGCTATTAACCTAGCTGTGGATAGCGCACACAGCGTCGGAGCACGTGGTGCAATGACACTTCCCAATGGTGTGCCTTCACAGAAAGCAAAGGGTATGCCTTCGTCTGATGCCGTCGCTGAAACGTCGGTGTTCTGGGTGGAACGGAGCTAACGTGTCTCGGAACGTACTTCTCGTCACGCACAGCGGACGCCAGGAGGCAATCACCGCACTCCGCTCGACGATTCCTTCACTTCGTGATCTGGGGTTCATCGTCTACGCCGCTGACCTGCCCTCCCACCTGGTCCAGGACCTTGGTGTTGAGGTGTTCAGTAGTGCTGGGCATACGGGTGGTATTCGTATTGAGGACTTCGAGATTGTCATCGTTCTAGGCGGCGACGGCACTATCTTGCGCGCAGCAGAGCTCGTGTTTGGTTCCGATGTGCCTCTCGTTGGCATCAACCTTGGACACGTTGGCTTCCTTGCGGAGAGCGAACGTGACGATCTTGCTGCCGCAGTTCGCCGCATTGCTGGCCGGGACTACGAGGTAGAAGAACGTCGAATTCTCCAGGTCACTGTGTTCCGTCCGGGCTTTGCCGAGCCGGTGCGTGACTGGGCCCTCAATGAGGCCGCAGTGGAGAAGTCTGAACCCGCCAAGATGATTGAGGTCTCACTTGCGGTTGATGGACGCCCCGTTTCCTCTTTTGGTTGCGACGCCGTGATCACTGCGACCGCTACAGGTTCCACCGCTCACGCGTTCTCCGCCGGTGGCCCCGTTGTGTGGCCGGATGTGGCTGCGAAGGTCGTTGTGCCCGTCGCCGCCCACGCACTTTTTGCAAGGCCGCTTGTGGTGGGTCCCGGAAGCGACATCCACGTGGACATCCTCGCCGAGTCATCGGTCCCCGGTGTTCTCATCACAGATGGTCGGCGCCAAACCGCACTTCCTCCGGGATCTAGGGTCGAGCTCAAGACCAGCCCTAACCCGATCGTGTTTGCGCGTCTCAACACCTCAACCTTCACAGACCGCTTGGTCTCCAAGTTCAAACTTCCTGTGGTGGGCTGGCGGGACGCGAATCACCGCGATCCCATGAGCTCCGCAGACCTTCACGGAGGTATTGTCAGGTCCTCCGCAAACCCAGACGCAAACACCAAGGAGTTGCCTGGTGCTTGAGGAAATCCATATTGAGAACCTCGGTGTCATCTCTACGGCTCAGGTTGAGCTTCGCGGTGGTCTGACCGCAATTACTGGTGAGACCGGAGCGGGAAAAACGATGGTCTTGACTGGGCTGTCGCTTCTCATGGGCGCCAAGGCTGACCCTGCGACCGTCCGTTCTGGTGCGGACCGGGCCGTGGTTGAGGGCAGGATTTCCCAGATCAATTCCACTGTCTCGGAGATGGTCGACGATGCCGGCGGTATCCTCGACGATGACCAAGCGCTGATTGTGTCTCGTTCCGTTGCTTCAGCGGGTCGTTCCCGCACGTTTCTTGGCGGACGTTCAGTGCCGCAACAGGTTCTCTCGGATGTTGCTCGTGAGCTCGTCACGATTCACGGTCAGTCCGAGCAAATGCGCCTTCGGACACCTTCGAAACAGCGTGAGGCTCTAGATGAGTTCGCAGGCGTGGACCATGAGCACCTTTTGGTGAGCTACCGCGAGTTGTGGAACGCCCGTTCCGCTGCTGAGGCCAAGTTGGAGGAGTTGAGCCGCGCAGCTGCGGACCGAGCCCGTGAATCCGAACTGCTCCGCATCGGGCTCGCAGAGGTCGAGCGAATTGATCCGCAGGAGCACGAGGACGAGCAGTTGGCTGCGGAGTCACAGCGGCTCAGCAATGTTGAGCAGTTACGTGCCGCGGCGCAGGAGGCACACACCGTTTTGAACGGCGAGGAGTTCTCCGAAGGTGAGTTCGCCGCCAACGTCATTGGCCTTCTCGACCAGGCTCACCGTGCGCTTGGCGCCTCGGCTTCCCATGATCCTGAACTGCAAGCGATCGCAGAGAAGATCCAAGAGTCTTCCTTCGCGCTGTCCGATGCTGCCACCGAGCTCGCCCAGTACCTAGATCTGCTGGATTCTGATCCAGCCCGCCTCGAGTTCGTCGAACAGCGGCGTTCTGATCTTGCGTCACTGACTCGCACATACGGCGAAACTATCGACGATGTACTTGCGTGGGCGAGCAATGCCGGTTTGCGCTTACTTGATTTGGAAGACGATTCGTCCAACATTGAGCGTCTGGCAGACGAGGTTGCGGCGCTCACCGTGCAGCTCGAAGAGCTCGCTGGCAAGATCACTGCTGGCAGGGCCACCGCTGCGACCCACCTGTCCGAGGCAGTCACCGCGGAACTTGCGGGATTGGCTATGAAGGGCGCCCACATCAGCGTGGATATGGAGCAGTCAGAGGAGCTAGGTCCGTGGGGACGAGACTCTGTGACAATGCTTCTCACTCCGCATCCTGGCGCACCTGCCCGCCCGCTCGGTAAGGGTGCATCTGGCGGTGAGCTCTCTCGTGTGATGCTCGCGCTTGAGGTGACTCTCGCGACCGCTTCCACGTCGGGGGCGAGGGGAGTTCCCACCATGATCTTTGATGAAGTCGACGCGGGTGTTGGAGGCCAAGCGGCGATTGAGATCGGTAAGCGTTTGGCGCGGTTGGCGCGTACATTCCAGGTGATTGTGGTGACCCACCTTCCTCAGGTCGCCGCCTTTGCAGACCAACACTTGGTAGTTGCGAAGGGTACAAGCCGTTCTCAAGACGCCGACGGCGAGCTTGTTACCCAATCGGGGCTTCGGGTGGTGACCGGCAGTGAGCGCGTTTCAGAACTTGCGCGCATGCTTTCGGGCCAGACCGAGTCGGCCTCCGCGCTTGAACATGCCAAGGAACTTCTACACATGGCGTCTGTGAGATCATGAATCTGATGAAGCTTAAGAGAACTGTTAGAGACGAAAACGAATCGTCCGAGTACCTTCGGGGGATCGCCAAGGTCGATCGCCGAACCAAGGACCTCACCAAGCGCCTTGACGCAGGTGATATCGCGGTCATCAACCACACGGACATTGACCGCGTAGCTGCCGATGCGCTTGTGGGTCAACAACCGAGCGCGGTGCTGAACTCCGCCAAGTCAATCTCCGGCAGGTACCCGAACCTGGGCCCAGGCATCCTTGTTGAGGCTGGTATTACCCTCATTGATGACCTTGGTCCGGATGTCATGGGTATCAAGGAAGGCAAGCGCATCGAGATCCGCGATAACGCGGTGTTCGTTGATGATGTGTTGGTTGCCGAGGGTGTGCTGCAGACCCAGGAAACGATCGACGTTGCTCTTGATGAGGCTCGTGAGGGACTCTCGGTTCAACTTGAGTCATTCGCTGCCAACACGATGGATTACCTGCGCAAAGAGCGAGAACTTCTCCTTGATGGAGTTGGCGTCCCACCGATCAAGACGAAGATCGAGGGCCGTCAGGTCCTGATTGTGGTCCGTGGCTACCACTACAAGGAAGACCTGCAGACTCTTCGGCCATACATCAAGGAGTACCGTCCGATCTTGATTGGGGTCGATGGAGGAGCCGACGCGATTATTGAGGCGGGTTGGAAGCCTGACCTTATCGTCGGCGATATGGACTCGGTTTCCGACAAGGCTCTGCGTTCTGGCGCCGAGATCGTGGTCCACGCCTACCGTAATGGCAAGGCTCCCGGTTCCGAGCGCGTGGCCGCGCTGGGCGTTGAGCACCTCGTCTTCCCTGCAACGGGAACGAGTGAGGACATTGCCATGTTGCTCGCCGATGATCTTGGCGCCGAGCTCATCGTGGCCGTTGGTACGCACGCAACCTTGGTCGAGTTCCTCGACAAGGGCCGCGCGGGAATGGCTTCAACCTTCCTTACCCGTCTGCGAGTTGGCGGAAAGCTTGTTGACGCAAAGGGCGTGTCCCGCCTATACCGCCAGCGGATTTCGAACGGCCAACTGATTCTTCTTGCGGTGGCCGGACTGATCGCGGTCGCGGCTGCCCTTGCCTCGACGACCGTGGGCCAGACCCTATTTGGGATTGTTGGCGCACGCTTCGACGACCTGTGGTCTTGGATCGGATCCTTGGCCTGGTGGAACAACTAGTTTTCGACCTTTTGTAACGGTCACTCAAACAGAAAGCACTTATCAAAGTGATTGACTTCCGGTACCACATCGTCTCCCTGATTTCGGTGTTCCTCGCGCTTGCCGTTGGCATCATTCTCGGCGCCGGCCCGCTGAAGGAGACCATTGGTGACCAGCTCACCGGTCAGGTCGAGCAGCTGCGCACCGAAAAGGAAGAGATTCGCGCGCAGCTAACCGACGAAACCGCCAAGCGCACAGAGCTTGAAGAGTATGTTTCGGCTGCCTCGAAGCGCGTAGCGTTTGACACCTTGAAGGACCGCCGCATCGCTGTCCTCCAGATGGGCGAGGTCTCCGACGAACTGTATGAGTCGGTTGAGAAGCAGCTTCAGTATGCGGGTGCCACCGTGCCAGCGCGCATCACGATCGGTGACGCGTGGACCGACCCGGAGCAGGCAGACGCGCGCCAGTCGTACGCAACCTCTCTGGCGGAGTACCTGCCTGAGGACCAGCGCGACCTCGCATCCGACAAGCTCCTTGCCTCGGCTCTGATCTCCGCACTGTCCGAGAAGTCGGACACGAGCGCGGACGAGTTGTCAGCTGATGCCGGACTGGCAATGGACGTCCTCCAGGGCGCCCAGCTGGTCAACCTGGTCAAGTTCGACCCAATCCCAGTGGACGCTGCCGTTATCATTGACAACTCGAACGCTGGCGCCGAAACGGCAGCAGCCGAGGGCGCAGAAGCTCCTGACTATGGAGCAGCATCCGCACTCCGACTCAACATTGCAGAGGCTGCAGGTCGTGGCACCGAAGGTGCTGTGGTTGCTTCTCCTCGCGTTGTTGCAACTGACCTCATCTCTACGATCCGTGGCAACAGCACCGCACTCAAGATCGTCGCAACGGTCTCCGAGGTCAACGAGCCTGTTGGCGCTCTGAACACTCCGCTCGCTTTGTCCGCAGCGATCGGCAAGAAGGTCGGCCACTTTGGCTTCGAGCCAAGCGCGACAGCGCTCGTGCCTGCAGCCGTGACCCTCCCAGAACCCGACCGCACCGTGGTTGCCCCTCCAGAGGGCACAACGGACAACGCGAACACCACCAAGAAGAAGGACTAGGCGGTACTCGATCATGGGATTCCTGAGTCGTACGGTAGTTGCCTCGGGCCTCGCAGCCGCCGTGACATTCGGTGTGCGGAGGTCGCTGGACTCCTCTGCGCCCGGTGGAGCCGAGCGCTGGACTCGAACGAATCACCGTGGTGAGCCGATCTCGCTGATGGAAGGCCCCGCCGTAGCGGCGGGCCTCGCCGCCAGCTCCCTAGTTGCGGGTTCCTCCAAATTCACCGAGCGTCTTGCACAGGCCGCTGCCTGCGCAGGGGCCGCCGCGTTTGGCCTGTATGACGACCTCGAGGAGGACACGTCGATCCGCGCCAAGGGACTCAAGGGCCACCTCGGGGAACTCGCAAAGGGGAACCTGACCACGGGTGGTCTCAAGATCATCGGTATCGGTGCGTCCGCAGGCGTGGCGGCACTCATAGGAAACTCGCGCAAGAAGAAGCGCGGTGCCTTCGACGTTGTGCTGGACACCGTGATCATCGCTGGTTCCGCTAACCTGTGGAACCTCCTCGACTTGCGTCCTGGACGGGCATTGAAGGCCTCGGTCATCGCGTCCGCTCCACTCCTGCTCACGGGATCGTCGGCAGCCGGAAGCGTGGTTGGCGCCTCCGCCGCGGCCTTCCCAGGGGACCTCGGAGAGCGTGACATGCTGGGAGACTCCGGCGCGAATGCGCTGGGCGCCCTCATCGGCACAGCCTTCACTCAGCGCTCGTGCCGCGTTCTGCGCCTTGGCGGTGCAGCTGGCATCATCTACCTGACTCTGGCAAGCGAAAAGGTCTCGTTTTCGCAGGTGATCGCTGACAACGAGTGGCTCAACCGAATCGACATGTTCGGTCGCCGCCCAGCGATGCCCCCAGTGGACGAACCATCAACCGATGGCGCTGATGGAGACGCTCTCACGTGAGTCCACGGCTTGCTGCCCGGCTTCAGACGCTCGCTGGCGCCGCGGCCCTCATCTCCATAGTCACTCTGCTGAGCCGAGTCCTTGGGTTCGGGCGGTGGATGGCGCAGGCCTCGTGGGTGGGTACGGCTGGTATCGCTGAGCCCTACGCGGTGGCGAACCAACTCCCAAATGTCCTCTTTGAAGTCGTCGCGGGCGGCGCACTCGCTGGTGCGGTGGTGCCACTGCTCGCTGGCGCGCTGAGCAAGGGCGACGATGCGGCCCTCCGACGTGCCTCCTCGGCGCTCCTCTGCTGGACCCTTGCTGCGCTCGTTCCGCTTGCGCTGCTTCTCGTGGTGTTCGCCCCGCAGACCATCGCGCTGCTCTCGGACATGCGCACGCCAGAACTCGAGGAAAAGGCTATCTTCTTCTTGAGGGTCTTTGCCGTGCAGATCCCGCTCTACGGTGTGGGCGTCGTGTTTGGCGGTATCCTGCAGGCGCACAAACGGTTCACTTGGCCGGCGCTCGCCCCGCTGTTCTCCTCGCTTGTTGTGATTGCCACCTACTTCATTTTTGGCACCCTAGCTCAGGGGAACCAAGCCAACGTCGAGCAGTTGACCGCCCAATCGGTTGAGGTGCTTGCATGGGGAACCACCGCTGGCGTCCTAGCAATGGCCGCAACCATGGCACTCCCCGTTAGGGCACTCAAACTCGGGCTGCGGCCCTCGTTGACCTTCCCCGAGGGCATGGGCCGGCGCGCACGCAACCTAGCCTTTGCCGGCATTGGTGCGCTGCTCGCGCAGCAGGCAGCGATGCTTGTGGTCATGAAGGTTTCGGGCCGTTTCGGCACGGGGGAGACCTTCAACCTCTTCCAGTACTCGCAGGCCGTCTACGTCCTTCCGTACGCGGTTCTTGTTGTACCACTCGCCACGAGCATGTTCCCTCGGATTGCAGCGCACGCCTCCAACAACGAGCATGAGGCCTTCGCCGCGATGTCGTCCAAGGTGACGCGCATCGTACTTGTGGTTTCATTCCTCGGTGCGGCGCTCCTCATCGCGGCGAGCCAGCCACTGCAGGATTTCTTCTCATCATTTACCGCAGGCTCGGTGGACGGAATGGCCGCGGCGATTACATGGGCGGCGCCAGGACTGGTGGGCTTCTCCCTGATCTTGTTATGTTCGAGGGTCCTGTACTCTCGCGACCTAGGGCGGCAGGCAGTGGTTGCCACAGCCACGGGCTGGCTCGTGGCGGCAGCGGGATCGGCTCTGCCGTTCCTGCCCGGTGTCACGATCGCACCCGACCAAGTGTTGACTCTGGTCAGTGCCTCTCAATCTGTGGGCATGACGGTTGCGGGTGTTCTCCTTCTCGTCGCCGTTCGGAGGTCGTGTGGCGGCCAGGCTGTTCGCGGCGTCGCCCGCACGGCAGCCGTCTCGCTCGTTGCAGCAGCGCTTGCGTCGCTCGCGGGGCTCAGCGTTGTTCGCTTGATGCCTAGCGCAGCGGGAGAGCTGTGGGCCAGCATCGGACAGGGCCTCGTAGCGGCGGCCGTCGCACTGGTTGTCGCCCTCGTTGTCATCGTGATTCTCGACCGCAAGACCATCAAGCAGCTCCGTTCGGTGCGCGCTGGAAAGTGAACAACATGCGGATTATTCAGGTACTCGGTTCGAGCGCAGGCGGGGTCGCACAACACGTCGCGCAGATCTCCGAACTCCTCGTCGAGGATGGCCAGGACGTCATGATTGCTTCTCCGTCCCAGCTACGTGACAAGTTCACGCCGATCGCTCGGCATGCTGCCGTCGAGATCCTGGACCGCCCCCGTGCGAGCGATGCCGGGGTCGTGGGCCAGCTGCGCGAACTCGCCAAAAATGCAGATGTCGTGCACGCGCACGGCCTTCGCGCTGCGGCGTTGGTGGGGATGGCAGTGAAGTCCATTCCGGGCGCTAAGCGCCCCCGCTTCGTGGTCACCCTGCATAATCTCCCCGTGGGTTCCTGGAAGGTCCAGTCCGTCACTGCCATCCTCGAGCGCGTGGTAGCCAAGTCCGCTGACGCGGTCCTTGGCGTCTCGCTCGACATCGTCGAGCGCATGGACGGCCTCGGTGCCAAGACATTTGGTCGTGCGTTAGTTCCAGCCCCGCCGCGTGGGAATGTGAGCGCGCCGCGCGCGCAACTGCGCTCCCACATTTGCGACGATATTGCTGGCTGGTCCGCCGACTCACCTCTGGTCCTGACCGTGGCACGTCTGGCCCCGCAAAAGGGCCTCGACACTCTCGTGCGCGCCGCCGCTCTCGCGAGCAAGCAGGCACCTACGATGCACTGGATCGTGGCGGGAGATGGCCCACTGCGCGAGGGGCTCCAGAAGCAGATTGATACTCTGGGCGCGCCCGTGACGCTTCTGGGCAGACGTTCCGATGTCCCCGACCTCCTTGAAGCGGCTGACCTGGTGGTCAACGCGGCGGTGTGGGAGGGGCAGCCTATTGCCGTGCAGGAGGCGCTGCGTGCTGGCCGCGCGATCGTGGCCACGGACGCCGGAGGAACGAGCGAGGTGACGGGGGACGCTGCAGTCCTCGTTCCCGTGGGTGACGAGTCGATCATGGCGGATGCTGTCGCTGCCGTTTTGACTAATCAGGAGCGCATGGCGACGCTCGAGGCGAAGTCACGTGCTCAGTCGGAGGAACTCCCGGGCGCCGCGCAGGTGCTAGCGTTCCTCAAGGATGTGTACGAGGGCTGATTCACCTGCGGAAACTGGCGCCTCCAGACTTGTCCGATTTTTGCAAGAGTTGAACATCACCTTGCTGAACGTGCGCTTACTGGTGGCAGAAGCACACCTCACTGCTAACATTAAATTCCGTGGTAGATGACGCGAACGCACCCGGTAAATCAGTTGAGAACGAGCCGTCAAAGGTGACACGGCACATCTTTGTGACGGGAGGTGTAGCCTCCTCCCTTGGTAAGGGACTCACCGCTTCTTCGCTCGGACGCGTTCTGCGCTCCCGTGGCCTGCGTGTGACCATGCAGAAACTCGATCCATATCTGAACGTGGATCCAGGCACGATGAACCCCTTCCAGCATGGTGAAGTCTTTGTTACTGAAGACGGCGCCGAGACTGACCTCGACATCGGTCACTATGAACGCTTCCTAGACGTCAACCTTGACCAGGTCGCCAATGTGACCACGGGTCAGGTTTACTCCCGAGTGATCTCCAAGGAGCGCCGCGGCGAATACTTGGGTGACACCGTCCAGGTAATCCCTCACATTACGAACGAGATCAAGGAGCGCATGCGCGCTCAGGCCGGTGACAACGTCGACGTGATTATCACGGAGATCGGTGGAACCGTTGGCGACATTGAGTCGCAGCCATTCCTCGAGTCCGCGCGTCAAGTGCGCCACGAGCTCGGCCGCGACAACGTGTTCTTTGTCCACGTTTCGCTCGTCCCATACATCGGCCCTTCGGGTGAGCTGAAGACCAAGCCAACCCAGCACTCGGTTGCTGCGCTGCGTTCCATTGGTATCCAGCCTGACGCAATCGTGCTCCGCACCGACCGCGACATCCCACAGCCAGTCAAGGACAAGATCGCGCTTATGTGCGACGTTGACCAGGAAGCCGTGGTCACCTGCAAGGACGCGCCAAGCATCTATGACATCCCTCGCGTGATCTTCTCCGAGGGCCTCGACTCGTACGTGGTTCGCCGCCTCGGTCTGTCCGTCACCGACGTTGACTGGACCGAGTGGGACAAGCTCCTTGAAGAGGTGCACAACCCTAAGCACCAGGTTGAGGTTGCACTCGTTGGCAAGTACATCGATCTCCCTGACGCCTACCTTTCAGTCACAGAGGCGCTGCGCGCCGGCGGGTTTGCCAACAACACCAAGGTGATCATCCGTTGGGTTGCAGCTGACCTTTGCGAGACCCCTGAGGGTGCGCAGGACGCGCTTTCTGGCGCTGACGCAATCCTGGTTCCAGGTGGCTTCGGTGTCCGCGGCATTGACGGAAAGATCGGCGCACTGCGCTGGGCGCGAGAGGGCAAGGTCCCAACCCTCGGCATCTGCCTTGGAATGCAGTCCATGGTCATGGAGTACGCGCGCAACATCATTGGACTCGAGGGCGCGTCGTCCTCTGAGTTCGACCCACAGACCAAGTACCCGGTCATCGCGACCATGGAAGAGCAGCAGGAGTTCGTTGAGGGTGCTGGCGACCTCGGCGGAACCATGCGTCTCGGTGCGTATGACGCGGTACTCGCAGAGGGCTCCGTGGCAGCACAGGTCTACGGCACCACTGAGGTTTCCGAGCGCCACCGTCACCGCTACGAGGTCAACAACTCGTACCGCGACCAGCTCACGGAGGCGGGCCTCGTGATCTCGGGTACCTCGCCTGATGGGAATCTCGTTGAGTTTGTGGAGCTTCCTCGTGAGGTCCACCCGTACTACATCTCGACTCAGGCTCACCCTGAGTTCAAGTCGCGCCCGACCAAGGCGCACCCACTGTTCGACGGCCTGGTAAAGGCCGCGCTCGAGTTCCAGGCGAACTGATCTGAGCATGCCGCAGGGCGCGTCGTAAACGACGCGCCCTGCGGCATTTTTCCATGTTGTAGGACATGTTGTAGGAGCGGAGTAGACCATGAGCATTTCCGACGAGCTCGACCCAAGGCCAATCCTCGGCCGCAAGGTGGTCCACAAGGGCTACGTGTTTGACCTGGTGGATGATCGCGTGGACTTGGGCAAGGCGGGCGTGGTGCATCGCGAGTACATTGACCACCCGGGTGCGGTCGCCGTCATCGTCCTGAATAACGACGATGAGGTTCTTTTGGTCCGCCAGTACAGGCACCCTGTCCGTGCGTTCCTGTGGGAGCCACCAGCTGGTCTCCTCGACATCGCCGGTGAGCCTGCCCAAATCGGTGCAGCCCGTGAGCTGTACGAGGAGGCCGACCTACGTGCTCGCACGTGGAGCGTGCTGACTGACTATTTCACTACGCCTGGCGGCAACAACGAGGCGATCCGGATCTTTCTTGCGCGGGACGTCGAGGAAGTTCCCGTGGGGGAGCGCCACGAACGTGAGCACGAGGAACTCGACATGGAGACTCGTTGGGTTCCGCTCGGGGAGTGTGTGGACCTGGTGCTTGGAGGGCACATCCATAACCCGTCCGCGGTGGTGGGCATTCTCGCGGCACATGCCGCCAAGGCGAAGGGCTGGGACACGCTGCGCAGCGTGGACGCGCCCTGGCCATACCGCCGCACGGCCCCGCTCACCAGTCAGGTTTAGCGCGGCCAGACACCCGAGATGCCACGCCTGTGGCTCGTCATGATGTGGGTGTCCACGATGCCCACGGCCTCCATCAACGCAAACATGGTGGTGGGTCCCACGAACGAGAACCCGCGCTTCTTGAGAGCCTTGCTGAGCGCCACCGACTCGGGAGAGGTGGAGGGAATCTCGGCCATAGTGTGCGGTTCGGGCGTGGCCTCAGGCTTGAACGACCAGATGAACTCGGCAAGTCCGCCGTCCTGGCGAAGCGCAATCGTGGCTTGGGCGTTCTTGATGGTCGCCTCGATCTTGGCCCTGTTGCGCAGGATACTGGCGTCCGCCAGAAGCCGCTCCACGTCCTCAGTGGTGAACAGCGCGACCTTGTCCACGTCGAACCCCACGAACGCCGCGCGCAGCGCCTCCCTGCGCTTGAGAATGGTGAGCCACGACAGCCCGGCCTGGAACGCCTCGAGGGTGAGGCGCTCAAACATTCCCCGTTCGTCGCGGACCACGAGCCCCCACTCCGTGTCGTAGTACTCGGTGAGCAGGGGATCGGACAGGGCCCACGCTGTACGAACAGGGTCTGCCACAAGTGCGTCATTTTCAGTCATGGACCGACTCTATTCCTTCCCTCGCCATTCCGGACTCCGACGCCTCGCCCCGCACTTTGCGTTGGGGAGGAAGGCGCCCCAACGCGCACTGTGGAACGAACACACTCAAGCCGACGCAACGAAAGGGGCTGGCACCGAGGAAGATCCTCGGTACCAGCCCAGATCGTCGATAATCAGGTCTATGACACGCGCGCGCTGACGGGCTCAGTCATGAGTGCCAGGAACCGGACCGTGACCAGGGTCAGCAGGCCGGCGCCGAGCATGTGCGCGAGCACAACAAAGATGGGCAGGCCGTTGTAGGTCTGGTAGTAGCCCACGGCGCCCTGGGCCAGCGTGACCGCGAGGACCCAGCCGAAGCCATTGAACTGTGCGCGGGTGATCAGCGCGCCGGCACGGCGCGCAAGCACCATCCCCACGCCGACGATGATCAGCATGATCACAAAGAACCAAACGAACAGGGCGTGGATCTTGGAGATGGACATTGGGTCGAACTCGAGTCGGTAGCCGACCTCGGTGTCACCGGAGTGCGGGCCGGAACCCGTGACGATGACGCCCATGATGGAGACGGGGATGAGCAACGAGAACAGAATCCACGTTGCCTGACCGAGCCACGCTGGGTGGGTTGCCACCGACGTGCGCGGCGTGGATGACAGGCGGTATTGGATGAGCGCGGACACCGCGACCAGCAGGATCGAGATCGCCATGTGGCCGGCCACGATCGCAGGGTGCAGATCTACGAGCACGGTGATTCCGCCGATCACAGCCTGCAGCGCGACGAGCGCGAGCGGCAGCCATGCCATGCGGCGCATGGCTGGCGTGCGGGTGCGGTCGAACGCGACCGCGAGCACCAGCAGGATGGCGATGACGGTCAGGACGCCGGTGAGTGTGCGGTTACCGAACTCGATGAACGGGTGGTACGTGACCTCCTCGTGGAACACGGGGGTGAACTGGCCCGGCTCGCACATGGGCCAGGTGGAGCAGCCCAGCCCCGAACCGGTCAGGCGCACGAGGCCACCGGTCACGATGATGCCGATCTGCGCGATCACGTTCGCGATAGCGATCTTGTTAGCGTGCGGCTCAAGCTTCTGGATGAACGCGCGCACGCCCTGTGGGCGTGGATCCGCGCTGGAGGGCGCGTCATTCTTGGTCGTGGTCACAGAACTACCGTATTCCTTTGGCCCCTGCGTGGACAGGGGCGGTGCTGTTGAGTTGCTCACCGAATTATCGACGATCGAGCTGGGATGGGTTCAGGGTCCCGGCGGGCGGTTCCCCCGGCTCCCTGCTTGCGGCTGGGACCACGGGGGCTCATGGGGCTCATGGGCTCACCGGCGCCTACTTCCGGAACGAGAGTATCCCTGAGCCCACTCTCGGTGTCGAGAGTGGGCTCAGGGATACTCTCGATGATGGAGTGGGGGGGATGGGGACGGGCTAGGACTGCCATTTGAAGGTCTTGGCGGTCAGCGCCGCAAAGAACACCGACCACGCGGCCAGGATGGCGAGCGGAAGGACAGCAAACTTGCCATCGATGAGTGCGGCACGCATGGCGTCGCCGAGCGCCCCCGAGGGGAGGAACTGAGCCACGGCACCGAGGGCGGCGGGAAGTTGATCGGCTGGCGCGACGATGCCTCCCGCAACCACCAGCACGATGAGCAGGATGTTGGCTATCGCAAGCACACCCTCAGCGCGCAGCGTGCCCGCGAGGAACAGAGCGAAGCCCGTGAATGCGGCAACGCCAAGCACCACGGCCGGGAGCGCAACCACGAGGTGGGCAAGAGACACGCGCCAGCCTAAGGCGGCTGCGAGTGCCGCAACGGCGGCGAGCTGAATGAGTGCCACCGAGAACACGGCGGCAACCTTTGCCCACAGCATGCCGGATCGGCCGAGCGGGGTTGTGGCTAAGAAGCGCAGCACGCCATTGCGGCGGTCGAACGCGGTGGCAATTGCCTGGGACGTGAACGCGCCGCTCATGATGGCCATCGCCATGACCCCGGGAACGAGGAAGTCCAAACGTTCCCAGTCACCCGTGTTGATCTCGATCAGGTTGGTGGTGGCGAGCATGACGAGCAGGCCCAGCGGGATGAATAGGGCAACCATGAGCTGTTCGCCGTTGCGTAGGATCGCCTTGACCTCGAACAGTGATTGCGCGAGGATGCGCCGCGCGGTCGGGGCAGGGACAGATGCAGTAGCAGTTGCTGGGTCCGAGGCTGAGGCGGGCGTGGTAGGCATCGAGATGGTCATCGCAGGGTCCTTCCGGTGAGGTCGAGGAAGACATCCTCAAGAGTCGCGCTGCCGCTGGTGAGGTGAGTGAGCATAACGCCGTGCTCGTTCAACCACGCGGCGAGTGAAGCGACGGCGGCGGGCGTGATGTCGCCGCTCACCTTGAAGCGCAGCGGACGGGGAGAAGTCACCGTATATGGGGTGCCTAGCGTGCTGGAGAGCGCCGATTCCAGAGCCGGTACCTCAACGGGGGTATCGCACTCGAACGTGAGTGCGACGTCACCGGATGAAGTGAGTTCCGCGGGGGAGCCCTGCGCGATGACCTGGCCGTGGTCCACGATGTACACCTGATCGGATAGAGACTCGGCCTCGTCCATCATGTGGGTGGTCAGGACAACCGCGGTCCCACCGTCACGGAGAGAGCGAATGAGTTCCCACACCGCATGGCGGGACTGGGGATCCATGCCCGCGCTCGGCTCGTCAAGGAACACCAGCTCGGGACGGCCCACCAGCGCTGCCGCGAGAGATAACCGCTGACGTTGACCACCGGACAGTCGGCGTACCTGGGTCTTGGCAAAGGACTCAATACCAAGGCGCTCGACCAAATCCTCAATGTCCCATGGGGCAAGGTACAGCTTGGCCACGTGCCGCAGCATGTCGATTGAGCGCACGGAGGAAGGCAAGCCCCCATCCTGGAGCATGACGCCCACGCGCGAGCGAGCCTCGGGGGAACCTGGCGCGACCGATTCGAACAGTGTGATCTGGCCGCCATCGGGCGCTCGCAGTCCCTCGCAACATTCAATAGTGGTGGTCTTGCCTGCTCCGTTCGGGCCGAGCACCGCTGTGATCTGCCCAGCGCGTGCTACGAGCGACAGCCCGCGGACAACTTCGTTGTCGCCATAGGACTTTCGCAGGCCGCTGATCCGGAGCGTCGCTGGGGCCGGTGCGGCCTGTGGAGAGCGCTGCCCACGCTCGGTTGGGTGGTTGGAGGTTGCCGGCATTTCCTGCCCGCTAGGTGCGCCCGACGGCTGTGGGGATGACGAATCATGTGAAAGTGAAGACACGCTGTGAAGTCTATTCGGCTTTGCTGGGAGAACTCTAAGAGAACCACCAGTGTGATCTTGCTAGTGGAGTGGCATGTATCACCGAGAATAAGGTCCTAAGTGAGGTAAGCCTTTCTTGCCAAACGCCAATTAGGGAACAAAGATGTTTCTTAATGGGTTTTTTGGGTAGAAGCACTTCGATGGAAGGTGGTGACAACCAAGCAATGGCAGGACAGCATGAGAAGAGCACATCGTTGGCTCAATCAGTACGCCTCACGCACCGTACGATCTTTCCTACGCCGGAGAAGGAAGTCGGGCCGGACTCCACGTTGGGCAGCTCACCAGTTGCCGCAGTGGATGGCAAGTTCGACGCCACCCCCGTGGCAACACTCCATGACGAGGAATCAACGCGGGAACGCGTCATGCAACTGATCATCACAGACGGGCCGATTAACGCGGCGCGCCTGGCAGAGTTGCTCGGACTAACCCCGGCTGGCATTCGCCGGCACATCTCGTTCCTGGAGGAAAGCGCCCAGATTCAGGTGTACACGGACAAGCCCGAAAAGGGTGTCCGCGGAAGGCCATCGCGCCAGTACGTTGCAACAAACCGTGCGCACGGTGACCTCCCAACTGCCTATTCAGGTATTGCGGCTGAGGCACTTGAGTTCCTCGCCCGCGTTGCCGGTGAAGATGCGCTCGACAAGTTCGCAGAGCACCGGCTAGAGATTTTTGAACAAAAGTACGCTGACAAGATTACGGCCACGGATCCTCAACAGAGGGTGGAGCAGCTTGCACAAGCGCTCAATGCCGAGGGATACGCGGCGAGCGTAAGGCCTGTCAGCGGAGTGCCAATGCTTCAGCTGTGCCAAGGGCACTGTCCCGTCCAGGACATTGCGGCGCAGTTTCCTCAGCTGTGTGAGGCGGAAGCAAAGCTCTTTTCCAAGATGCTGGGCACTCACACACAGCGACTCGTGACCCTTGCCGGGGGCGGACACGTGTGTACTACTAACATCCCCGTGCAGCGCCCGCAGGGCCACCAAGACCGTCCGTCACAGCGGAACGTGGAAGGAATGAAATGAGCGCCCCAACGCAGAACGTCAATGCGGAAGCGCCACGTAGCGACGATGAGATCATCGCGTCGATCGGCTCCTATGAGTACGGTTGGCACGATGAGGACGCCGCAGGAGCGGCCGCGCAGCGTGGACTGAGCGAGGCTGTTGTTCGCAACATCTCCGCACTCAAGAACGAGCCAGAGTGGATGCTGAACCAGCGCCTCAAGGCTCTGCGCCTCTTTGGCAAGAAGCCAATGCCTAACTGGGGTTCCGACCTCTCGGGTATCGACTTTGACAACATCAAGTACTTTGTCCGCTCCACCGAGAAGCAGGCAACTTCCTGGGAAGACCTCCCAGACGACATCAAGAACACCTACGACCGCCTGGGTATCCCAGAGGCCGAGAAGCAGCGTCTCGTTGCTGGTGTTGCGGCTCAGTACGAGTCCGAGGTTGTCTACCACCAGATCCGTGAGGACCTCGAGGAGCAGGGCGTCATCTTTGTTGACACCGACACTGGTCTTCGCGAGTACCCAGAGATCTTCGAGCAGTACTTCGGCTCGGTCATTCCTGCAGGCGACAACAAGTTTGCTGCCCTGAACTCGGCCCTGTGGTCCGGTGGATCGTTCGTGTACGTGCCACCAGGGGTTCACGTTGAGATCCCTCTCCAGGCCTACTTCCGCATTAACACGGAGAACATGGGCCAGTTCGAGCGCACGCTCATCATCGCTGACGAGGGCTCGTACGTTCACTACGTTGAGGGCTGTACTGCTCCTATCTACCAGTCCGACTCACTGCACTCCGCAGTGGTTGAGATCATCGTGAAGAAGAACGCCCGCGTTCGCTACACCACGATCCAGAACTGGTCGAACAACGTGTACAACCTGGTGACTAAGCGTGCGACCGCCGCTGAAGGCGCGACCATGGAGTGGGTCGATGGCAACATCGGTTCCAAGGTCACCATGAAGTACCCAGCCATCTACCTGCTTGGTGAGCACGCTCGCGGCGAGACCCTCTCGATCGCATTTGCAGGCGAGGGCCAGCACCAGGACGCCGGCGCCAAGATGGTGCACGCTGCTCCTCACACCTCGTCCTCGATCGTGTCCAAGTCGGTGGCTCGTGGCGGTGGCCGCACCTCGTACCGTGGACTCGTCCAGGTGCTCGAGGGTGCTGAGCACTCTGCATCCAACGTCCTGTGTGACGCGCTCCTGGTTGACCAGATCTCGCGTTCCGACACGTACCCGTACGTGGACGTCCGTGAAGACGACGTCACCATGGGCCACGAGGCGACCGTCTCCCGCGTGAGCGAAGACCAGCTCTTCTACCTCATGTCCCGCGGTATGCCGGAGACCGAGGCAATGGCGATGATCGTTCGTGGCTTTGTTGAGCCAATCGCTCGTGAGCTCCCTATGGAGTATGCGCTCGAGCTCAACCGCCTCATTGAACTTCAGATGGAAGGATCTGTCGGCTGATGACCAGCACTGAAACAAGCTCGGCTCCAGTGAGCCTGAGCACCGATCACTCGCGCGCAACCGCGGACGGGGCACACAGCCACGCTCCCGTGGGCGGCGCTGTGCAGGGCTCCCGCGCAGACCGCGTAGCTTCGTTCGACCTTGGCGTCATCGGCGTTCCTTCGGGACGTGAAGAGGAATGGCGTTTCTCGCCAGTTTCCCGACTGGCTCCACTGTTCGCTGAGAACCTTGCCAACGCTGACGGCGTGACCGTCGAGCCGGCTCCAGAGGTCCTCGTCGAGCTCGTGGGTCGCGAGGACGCTCGCCTCGGTAAGGCAGGCGTGCCCGGTGACCGCACCGCTGTCACCGCGTGGAATGCCTTCACCAAGGCAACCGTCGTTACGGTTCCTAAGGGTGTCCAGGCCTCGACCGTGACACGCATCAACGTGTCCGGCGTTGCCGACCAGGCAGAAGCCTCGCACATCCTGATCAAGGCCGAGCCACTCTCCGAGTCCGTTATTGTTCTCGACCACCGCGGCGATGCCCTGCTCAACGAGTCCGTTGAAATCGTGGCTGAAGAAGGCTCGCACCTGACCGTTGTGTCGGTTCAGGACTGGAACGAGGGTGCAGTGCACGCCTCAACCCAGCGCATCACGCTCGATCGCGACGCAACCGTCAAGCACGTTGTTGTCACTTTCGGCGGCGACGTCGTTCGTATTACCCCTGACGCCGAGTTCGTTGGTGAGGGTGCAGAGGTCGAGATGGTCGGCTTGTACTTCGCTGACGAGAACCAGCACCAAGAACACCGCCTGTTCGTTGACCACGCCGTGCCTCGCTGCAAGTCCCGCGTCACCTACAAGGGTGCGCTGCAGGGCGAGGGCTCACACGCTGTGTGGGTTGGTGACGTTCTGATCCGCGCCAACGCGGAAGGCACCGACACGTACGAGCTGAACCGTAACCTGATCCTCACCGATGGTGGCCGCGCTGACTCAGTGCCAAACCTCGAGATCGAGACGGGTCTGATCGAAGGGGCCGGGCACGCATCTGCAACCGGCCGCTTTGACGATGAGCAGCTCTTCTACCTGCAGGCCCGTGGCATCCGTGAGGCTGACGCACGTCGCCTCGTGGTTCGTGGATTCTTTGCTGAGCTCATTCACGAGATCGGTGTCCCAGAGGTTGAGGAGCGTCTGCTCCACTCGATCGACGCCGAGCTTGAGAAGTCCATGTCAGTCATTACTGGTCAGGACGCATGAGTTCCCAGCTAGTCTGCAAGGTTTCGGATCTCGAAGCCGGAGAGACCCTCAAGGTCGAGTTGGACAACAAGGACGGCAAGGAAATTGAGGTTGCCGTTGTCCGTGATGAGGAGGGCGAATACCACGCCATCTCCGATATCTGCTCGCATGGGGCTGTTTCTCTCTCGGATGGAGAGGTCGAAGGCTGCCTCATCGAGTGCTGGCTCCACGGCTCGCAGTTTGACCTGAAGACAGGTCAGCCGCTGCAGCTTCCAGCCACTCGTCCCGTTCCCGTGTACACCGTGAGCATCGAAGGCGACGACGTGTTCGTTGACGTTGATGCACAGAAGTCTTTTAACTAGTTCTCCAGGAGAATTCCATGTCAACTCTTGAAATCAAGGACCTGCACGTCAGTGTAGAGACCAAGGAAGGCGCCAAGCAGATCCTGCGCGGCGTGAACCTGACCATCAACTCGGGTGAGATCCACGCGATCATGGGCCCTAACGGTTCCGGTAAGTCGACCCTGGCTTACTCGATCGCCGGTCACCCTAAGTACGAAATCACCTCCGGCACCGTGACCCTTGACGGTGAAGACGTTCTTGCCATGTCCGTGGACGAGCGCGCTCGTGCCGGCATGTTCCTCGCTATGCAGTACCCAGTCGAGGTTCCAGGCGTTTCCGTGTCGAACTTCCTGCGCACCGCCAAGACCGCCGTTGACGGCCAGGCCCCAGCTCTTCGCACCTGGGTCAAGGAAGTTAAGGGCGCTATGAAGGACCTGCGCATGGACGACTCGTTTGCTGAGCGTTCCGTGAACGAGGGCTTCTCCGGTGGTGAGAAGAAGCGTCACGAGATCCTTCAGCTCGAGCTTCTCAAGCCTAAGTTCGCGATCCTCGACGAGACCGACTCCGGCCTGGACGTTGACGCTCTGCGCATCGTTTCCGAGGGGGTTAACCGCGCCAAGGCAGCCACCAACTCCGGTGTCCTGCTCATCACCCACTACACCCGCATCCTGCGTTACATCAAGCCTGACTTCGTTCACGTGTTTGTTGCAGGCCGCGTTGCTGAAGAGGGTGGCCCGGAGCTCGCTGAGCGCCTTGAGGCCGAGGGTTACGACCGTTACCTCACGGACGTAACTGCCTGATTGTCAGTGAGGTGATGGCGGCCGCTCGTGCGGCCGCCATCACCGTCCTCGCTGGAACCAGTGTGGTCCAGTGAGCCGGCCAGGATCGTCGTGAATCATTTGATTTTCGACGATCGTGGTCGCCACCGCTCACAGGTTGCGATGGCACCATAATTCGTCGGCGCAGGGCGCCGCTGCAAGGAGCGTAACCATGGAACACACGTTGTCTTTGAGCGAACTTCAAGCGGTTCGCGCGGACTTCCCGCTGCTCGAGCGCACGGTGCGTGACGGTCAGCCTCTGGTGTATCTGGACTCGGGCGCGACCTCGCAGAAGCCGCACCCCGTGTTGGATGCGGAACAAGACTTTTATCAGCAGCGCAACGCGGCTGTGCACCGCGGTGCACACCAGCTGGCCGAGGAAGCGACCGACGCCTTCGAGGGCGCGCGTGAGCAGGTTGCGCGCTTTGTTGGCGTGGACGAGGACGAGATCGTCTGGACGAGCGGCGCTACCGCCGCGTTGAACCTGGTGGCGAACGGCTTCCAGCACGCAAGCCTAGGACGCGGGGGAGCCCAAGCAGAGCGCTTCCGCCTCGGCGCAGGTGACGAGATCGTGGTCACGGAGGTTGAGCACCACTCGAACCTCATCCCGTGGCAGGAACTCGCCGCCCGCACGGGCGCGACCCTCAAGTGGGTCCCCGTGCTGGACAATGGGCGCTTGGACACCGGGGCCCTTGCCACAGTGGTTACCGAGCGCACCAAGGTGCTCGCGTTCACGCACGCCTCGAACGTGACCGGAGCGGTCACGGACGTGGCCGCGTTTGTGAACCGGGCCCGCGAGGTCGGCGCAATCACAGTGCTGGACGCGTGCCAATCGGTTCCCAACCTACCCGTGAACTTCCACGAGCTGGGCGTCGACTTTGCGGCGTTCTCCGGGCACAAGATGCTCGGACCCACGGGCGTGGGCGCGCTGTACGGGCGTCGTGAGATGCTCGAGGCAATGCCCGCTGTCAATTTTGGCGGCTCAATGGTTGAGGTTGTGACCATGGAATCGGCCACCTACATGCCGGCTCCGCAGAAGTTCGAGGCCGGAACCCAGATGGTCGCACAGGCCGTGGCGATGGGGGCCGCCGCCCAGTACCTCAGCGACCTCGGCATGGAGGGCGTGCTCGCTCACGAGCGTGAGCTCGCCGCTGAAATGCTCAAGATCGCTGAGATTCCTGGCATCCGGATCATTGGCCCAATGGACCTCGAGCACCGCCTCGCCGTGGTCTCGTTCGTGGTGGACGGCGTCCACGCTCACGACGTGGGCCAGCTCCTGGACAACGACGGCATTGCCGTGCGCGTGGGCCACCACTGCGCCCAGCCGCTACACAAGCGATTCGGCGCCGCCTCGAGTTCGCGGGTGAGCGGATCGGTGTACAACACGATCGACGAGATTGCCCGGTTCCGGGAATCTTTGAAGGGCGTGCGAGCGTTCTTCTCTGTGGACTAGTTTTTTGCGGAAGGCAATACGTTGAGCAACTCAATGGAACAGCTCTACCAGCAGGTGATCTTGGACCACTCCAAGCACCCCAATGGTAAGGGCTTGGTAGACCTGACGGACGATCTCCTTGGCGGAGAATCGCACCAGGTGAACCCAACCTGTGGTGACGAGGTCACCATGCGCGTCATGTTCGAGGGCACGGGCGGGGACCGCACGATCTCTAAGGTGTCGTGGGACGGACAAGGCTGCTCGATCTCGCAGGCCTCCATCTCCATCCTGACCGATCTGGTCGAGGGCAAGAAGGTCAGCGAGGCGGAGGCCGTTGCCGAACTGTTCCGCGACCTCATGAACACGCGCGGCAAGGGATTTGCCGACGACGATGCCGAGGCTGAGGACAAGGAAGACCAGCTGGGGGACGCGACCGCGTTCACTGGCGTGTCCAAGTTTCCGGCCCGCATCAAGTGCGCGCTGTTGGGCTGGTCGGCCCTGCGGGACACCTTTGCCAAGACCGGTGCACTGGCTGACGCGCAGGCCGCCACGGTCACTGGAACCGGCGGTGTGCACGAGCCTCACGGCGAGTAAGTGTGGCCCGACTGCCCGGGATCCCGGGTGAGTGGGGGACAATTGTAAGAGTGTGAAAGCGGACCGCAGTGGCCCGTCCCTAGCAAGAACCAATGAAGGAGACGCTATGAGCAGCGAGACTGCAGAAGCGCCATTCACCGTTGCGGACGTTGAAGAAGCGCTCCGCGACGTGATCGACCCCGAACTCGGGATCAACGTTGTTGACCTTGGACTCGTGTACGGAGTTGCAATCGAGTCGGACGGGACCGCGGTCATCGACATGACCCTGACCTCGGCGGCATGCCCGCTAACCGACGTCATTGAGGACCAAGCAGGCCAGGCCCTCGAGGGGCTGGTTGACGGCTTCCGGATCAACTGGGTCTGGATGCCACCATGGGGCCCAGAGCACATCACGCTGGACGGACGCGACCAGCTCCGCGCGATCGGCTTCAACGTCTGATTTCCAGTGGTTCTGGTTCTCCGGTGCAACTGCTCCGGGAGCCGTAACCGATGAATCCCACTCACCGCGTATTCGGTGGGTGGGATTCTTGCTGTCCGCAGGGGCGGTGCGGGGCGTGGCTGGTAGGTTGAGGCCATGAGGCAAAGTGGTCTGGTCGGCACAGTGAAGTGCTACATCGTGCTCTATTGCGCGCAACTCGTTCCGCTCGTGGTGGTCATTCTGTTCACGAATCTCTTACTGCTTGTGAGCGGAAAACCCCTCAGCGTCTCGTGGGGGCTTGTTGACCTTGCTGTGTCCGTTACGTTCCTTGTGGCACCGGTTGTGCCGGCCCTCGTGATGTGGCACGTGCGTGCACGGATGCGCTGGGAACCTGCACGCAAGGCTGTGCTCCTGGTTGGAGTCGCCTGGGCTGCTTACATCGCTGTGCCGCTCGCTCTGCGCCTAGTAGGGGCACAAGTGGCGGGCGGCGGCGTAGACGCGTCCAGTGCCCTTTTCGAGTTTGAGCTGTTGTTCCTGTGGGCCACACTGACTTTCGCCATCTCGGCCGGCTTCTTTATCGCGCGGGACAAGTGGGGACCTCGGGTTGAGCCTCAGGACCAGTTACAGGCACAGAACAGCCCGCCCACATCGGGGTGATGTGTGCGGGCTGTGCAGTGAGGCCATACCGCGTGGCTAGATTGGCAGCCGGTTAGGAGACGGCGACGATGTCCTTGCACGTTGCCTCGTCATCGATTGCGTCGACAACCTTCTGGTTCTTGATCAGCTCGAACGGGAAGGTGAACTCCTCCGAGTCAGAAATGCCGGTCAGGAAGTTGAAAGCCGCATCGGAGAACTCGTTGATGTCCTCAGTTGCGGATGCCTTCTCAAATACGGTGGCCGCAGCTTCGGCGGCGGCGATACGCTCGTCAAAGTAGGTGGTGAAGTAGCCGGTGATGTCGGCGCCTTCCTTGACCGCCGGCTGGTTCTGGCCAACCGTTGTCTTTGCTGCAGTGAGGGCCTCGATCGTGCGGGTGCCCTGGTCGGTCAGGGCCGTGATGCTCTCATCGGAGATCTCGCTGAGGTTTTCGAGCAGAGCCACCGAGTCCTCTTCGAGTGCGTAGAGGTCGCCCATGACCCCACACGAGGACTTAGCGAATACGGAAGGCTCCACGCCTTCGTAGCTTGCGCAGCCGGCGAGCAAAATGGTTGCGCCGAGCGCGAGCGTGAGTGGTGCGGCGATCTTTTTCATGGTGTCCGTTCAAAACGTGCTGATTTTATCCAGCCCAGTAAATCACCTAATCCGCTTCACCCGCATTGGGCAGGCCGGGGAAGCCTCAATGGTGATCCTGGCTGGAGGGTAAAATGCGGTGTTTGTAACCGCTCGAGGGGCCTGCAGGGACCTTTAGCCGGGTCCTGTCATCAAAACGCGGGGGATAGTTGACGGTAGAGCCCCGCCGTCGAGGAGACCCGAATGACCATCCACCCGCTACTGACATCCCCAGCCCGATGGGGGACGCTGCCGTTACGCAACCGCATGTTCATGCCTCCCATGTCCACGCACACCGCGCACCCCGATGGGACTGTCTCCGAGCGAGGCCATGACTTCATTGTGGAGCGTGCGCGCGGAGGTGCCGGACTCATCTTCACCGAATCGCTGCTGACTCAAACCACGTACGACTCCTATACGGGCTACGCGGCACTGATCAGTCAGGACAAGCACATCGAGCCGCTCTCCCGGCTGGTGGATGCGGTCCATGAGACGGGCACGCCCATTGCAGCGAGCCTCACACCAGGGTTCGGCCGCGTGGGGGCCGCCGCGCCGGACGGCGGAGCGCCATACTCTCCCTCGGACAACACGGTCGCCGACAACCCAGACATACAGTGCCGGGTGCTCACCACCGAGCAGGTCGAGGACATCATTGAGAAGTTCGCCCAGGCCGTGGAACGCGCCATGCGGGCTGGCTTCGATGCCATCGACATCCACGCACACGCAGGACACCTCACAGACCAGTTCCTCGCTGCGGCTTGGAACAGGCGAAACGACCAATACGGCGGATCCGTGGTGGGACGTGCTCGATTCGCCACGGAACTAATCAAGCGAACGAGGTCAATCGTCGGTAATGAGGTGCCGATCTCCATGAGACTGGCCGTGAGGCACCAGTTCCCGGGAGGGCGGAGCGAAAGCGAAGCCCGGGAACTGGCAATGATCCTGCAGGACGCGGGGCTGAACGTGCTGATCGTGGATGCGGGGGCGTCGGAGTCGCTGGACTGGGCGTTCCCGCCCTCGTCCATGGGGACGGGTGTGTTCCTGCCGGACGCCGTGGTGGTCAAACCGCCGGTTACTATCCCCGTAGCAGTCACGGGCAACCTGACCCCGGACATCGCCGAGCGGGCGCTACGCGAACGGATCATCGACTTTGCGGGATTCGGGCGGCCGCTCATCGCTGACCCGCAGCTCCCTGCGAAGGTAGCCCAGGGGCTGTCAGATCGGGTGCGTCCGTGCCTGCGCTGCAACCTGTGCATTGACAGGGTGTTCGGCGGGCGGTCTGTGGAGTGTGCGGTGAACCCGCTGGTTCATCGTGCTGGTGCGGGTGGCGGTGTTGGTGCGAGGGCTGTTGCTAGTGGCGGCGCATCTCCTGACGGCAGCGCTGCCGGTGGCATCGATGACATGCATGAACCCAAGCGCGTAGCTGTCCTCGGCGCGGGGGTTCGCGGACTCGAGACGGCCCGCACCCTGGCGCGCCGCGGACATGACGTGGCCCTGTACCCAACCCAGGCCGGGCTCGTTGGGGCGCCCATCGAGGGGCTCAGCGACGATCTGCGTGTGGAGGTCAAGCGGCTCGTGATGTGGTGGGACAAGGAACTCGCGAGGCTTGGCGTGCGCGTGGTCGAGGGCTCCGCAGTTGCTAACGCGTGTGTGACCGGCAACGAGGTGCGCAGGCAGGCCGAGGAACTGACCACCAACCTAACAAGGGAGCTAGGGGTGGATGAGGTGATCGTCGTGAATGATGTGGTGGTCGGCGCGGCTGGAGTGGGTGCTGGGGCGGCCGGAACAGCCGGCGCCGAGGAAGCGAACAGGCTCGCGATCGAGGCGATCGCGCAGGCGATCCGCGCCGGGTACGAGGCGGGGCAGGCACTCTGAGAGAACTCGCTGGTGGGGGCCGGTTCCTGTCACACGGTCAGAAATATCTGTGACCCAAGTCCCGAACTGGCCATACCGGGTGCCCGCGAGGGCACGATTTAGGGCACGTGGCGACCCTAATCAAGGACTTTGTGCCGGTGGGGGGCCTAAAACGGGCGGGATAGTGGTGGCGTAACCCAAAAAAACCACGAGGAGTCATGCCCATGTCCAGCCACCCGCTGCTATCGTCACCCGCCATGTGGGGAAAACTACAATTGCCCAACCGCATGTTCATGCCACCGATGGGAACGCACACCGCGGCCAAGGACGGGACGCTGACGCAGTCCGGGTTTGACTACCTACTCGAGCGAGCGCGCGGCGGATGCGGGCTGCTCATCACCGAGTCGATGCCAGTCCAAACCGTTTACGACATCGACACTGGATCCGTGGTGTCACTCAGCCAAGACAAGCACATTGAGCCGCTCGCACGGCTGGTCGAGGCGGTGCACGCTGAGGGCTCGCTCATCGCGGCGAACCTGACCCCCGGGTTTGGGCGCGTCATTCCCGTGGCACCCGACGGGGGGCCGTCGTGGTCGGCGTCCGACAACCCCACCCTCGCGGATCCCAGCAAGCGCTGCCGCGAACTGTCCACCGAGCAGGTCGAAGACATCATCGCGCAGTTCGGCCGCGCGGTGGAGCGGGCCATGGAGGCAGGGTTCGATGCGATCGACATCCACGGACACACCGGATACCTCACCGACCAGTTCCTGACCGCCGCCTGGAACCGCCGCACCGACAGGTTCGGTGGGGACGTGGCCGGACGCGCAACCTTTGCCACCGAGCTCATCCGCGTGACCCGTGAGGTCGTTGGGCCAGACGTACCCATTTCCATGCGCATCACCGTGCGCCACCAGTTCCCGGGCGGACGCACCGAGGCCGAGTCGCGAGAGCTGGCGCTCGTGCTCCAGGCGGCAGGCCTCGACGTGCTGCTCGTAGACGCAGGCTCGTACGAGGCACTGAACTGGGCGTTCCCTCCCTACTACATGGGTGACGGCGTGTACCTGCCCGACGCCGCCGCCGTAAAGCCGGCGCTAACCATCCCCGTGGCAGCCTCCGGAAACCTCACGCCAGACCTAGCTGAGAAGGCGCTCGCGGACGGCGTGATCGACTTTGCCGGCTTTGGCCGCCCCATCATCGCGGACCCCGAACTGCCTGCCAAGGTGATGCGCGGCGAGGCGGAACGCGTACGCCCGTGCATCCGCTGCAACCAGCTGTGCATCGGAAACGTTGTGGCCGGTAAGTCCGTGACGTGTGCCGTGAACCCTGCAGCGGGCCGGGAGGCTTTGCTGCAGATCATGCCCGCCGAACAGGCTAAGAAGGTGGCAATCGTGGGCGCAGGGCCAGGCGGCCTGGAGGCCGCCCGCGTGGCCGCGCTGCGCGGCCACACGGTGGACGTGTACGAGCGCGATACCCGCATCGGCGGCGTGCTCGCGCCCGCAGCCACCCCCGACTTCAAGCGCGAACTGAACGGCATGATCGGCTGGTGGGAAGGAGAGTTGGAGCGCGCAGGCGTGACCGTGCACCTCGGCCACGAGATCGTGGGTGACGACCCGGCGCTCGCGGACGCTGACGAGGTCATCGTGGCGATCGGTGCTGAGGCGTGGGCGCCGGCATTGCCTGGATCGGATCTGCCGCACGTCATCGACGTGGTGGACGCACACCTGCAGGGCGTTACTGGGCGTGAAGTCGTGATCTGTGGCGGCGGCTTGTCCGGCGCGGACCTTGCGCTCGAGCTCGCGCAGGATGGCAAACACGTGACCATCGTGGAGATGAAGTCCGCCATTGCCACCGACATGCTCCTGCATAACCGCATCGCGCTGCTGGGTAAGCTCGCGGAGGCTGGCGTGCGGATCCTGACTGACCACCGGGTCTCCGCGTTCACGCCAGGAGGCGTGGAGGTTGAGGGCCGCGACTGTGCGGAGATCCTGCCCGCCGACGCCGCTGTGCTCGCGTTTGGTGTGCGGTCTCGCGTTGATGAGGTGGCGCTGCTGCAGCGCACGGTTCCCGGCGCTATTGCGGTGGGCGACTGCGTAGCGCCGGGCAAGGTCGCGGAGGCCGTGAATGGGGGATACGAGGCGGCGTTGGGGTTGTAACGGCAGTGTTCGACCGCTCACTGAGCGTGGCCCGATTGAGTGATTAAGAGCGGTGTGGCACCCGGCAAAATTGCCGGGTGCCACACCCCTTTATTCGCGACGATTCACGCCAATTCCGGCACCATGCCGGGTAAAATCCCAGATCAGAACTCATAAGTCGGCCCTGTGTTGCCGTGTGTTTACCGTCACGTCACCTAGCATCGTTAGCGTCAGTTGTCGCGCGCGATCCAGGGGGGAATGCAGATGTTGCACCTGCTTTCGCGTGTGCGGAAACTCAGGAAAGGGTTGAAAAACTCGTTATGTGGTTCATTCGAACAACACTTAAGACAAGCATCGCGGCAGGTGTGTGTCTGGGCTTAGCAGCAAGCGGCCTAACGATCGCGCAGCAGGCCACGTACACGCCAAGCTACTCCGCCCCAGACACCGGGGGACTCGATCTGGATGGACAGGATTCCAGCCTGCTTCGGGCCGAATCCCGCCAGCTCGCACCGGGACTCCAAGCCACTAGTTTTGACCGGTTGCAGGGTCAGGGGTGGGTGACGGGCGACGTGCTCGTTGCAGACCTCAAGGTGCCCACCCTCACGATGGACGTGAGGGACTCGGGAAGCTTGACCAAGCCGGCTCCGGTCACTGAGCACACGCTCGGTGAGGACGCTGTGGCCGCAGTAAACGGCTCCTTCTTTGATATCAATAACTCCGGTGTAGCGCAGGGCACCAACGTGTCTTCTACCGAAGGCGTGAAGACTGCGAGCGCCTCCAACGTTGAGAGCTTCACCGTCTCCCAGGGCCTCGCTGCCATCCAGACCATGACGTCTGCAGCGACCGTGGATATTGCGGGAACTGCGCAGCCGGTCGGGGTTGTGAACAACATTGGCATCCCCAAGGATGGGATCGGCTACTTCACGCCCATGTGGGGCGAGTACCCGCTCGCCCGCTCAATTGGTGGCCCATCAGCCATTGACCCCAAGTTCGTGCGGGTAGAGATTGCGGATGGCAGGGTCGCTAAGATTTCGTCCGATCTTGAGGAGATCACCGGCCCGACCGCGATTACTGAGGGCACGGGCGTGCTGCTCGCGCGCGGCGCGGCAGTTGACCTGTTTGCGGATGTGGCAGTGGGGGATGCGCTCGCGGTGACTGTGGGTGCGAGCCCGGATGTTGACCTCGCGATCAGCGGTAACCAGCGTCTGGTGACGAACGGTGCGGTTGTCGCCGCTCCCGGCACGGGCGAACCTCGCACCGCCGTGGGCGTCAGTAAGGACGGCCTGAAGGTGTTCGTGGTCTCGATCGATGGACGCCAGAGCCACTCGCGTGGCATGGCACTTGATGAGTTGGGCGAGTTCCTGGTGGAGCTCGGAGCACACAACGCCGTGAACCTTGATGGTGGTGGCTCGAGCACCCTGCTGGTGCGTGAGCCTGGGACCGACGAGTTGAGTGTGGAGAACGCTCCTTCGGACGGACACCTGCGTGCGGTTCCAAACAGCCTCGTGTTCTCGTCTTCTGCACCCGACGTGGGTCTGGCAGACGTCATGGTGAACCCTGCCTCATCGTCTGATGATGCGGACAGGGTCTTCCCAGGCTTTACCCGCACAGTTTCCGGCATTGGCCTCGACGCAGACCGTACAGCGATGGAGGTAACAGGAGAGTTCGCAGTGGGCGGCAAGCACGCCTCGTTGTCCACGCAAGATGGCTCCTCTGCTCACGTGGTGGGAGAGTCTGCTGGACGCGCTCCGGTAACCTTCAGCGCCCAGGGTAAGTCCGCTTCCACCGAGCTCACCGTGCTGGGCGAGTTGGAACAGCTCAAGTCGAGCGCGAGCGTGATCGCTCTGCTCGACGGCGAGGACTCTGCAACCGTGTCCATCACGGGCGTTGACCGAGACGGATTCTCCGCACCTATCGAGGTCACTGACCTTGAGGTTGTGGCCGGCGAAGACGTTGACGTGAAGGCCAAGGGCACCGACTCGTTCGTCATCACGCCACAGAAGGAATCGGGGGCCGCAACGGTCTCATTCAGCGCGGGCGAACGCCGCGTGGATGTCGCTGTGACCATCGGACTTGAAGAAAAGCCAGTCTCTGACCTCGACAACGCCTCAGACTGGACCTTCAAGTCTGACCGCGCAACGGGCGAACTGACGAGCGCTACGGGGCCAAACGGCGAAGCCGCAATCAAGCTCACCTACGACTTTGCCTCCTCCACCGGAACCCGCGGTGCATACGCCGTGGCACCGGAGCCGATCGAAATCCCCGGACAGCCCAAGGCAGTAACTATGTGGCTGCACGGCGACGGCAACAACACCTGGCCACGCCTTCAGATGAAGACGGGCGCAGGAACCACCATCAACATTGACGGCCCATACACCGAATGGACCGGATGGCAGCAGGTCACCTTCACCGTCCCAGTAGGGACCGCCTACCCGCTCAAGCTCGAGCGCGTGCGCATGATGGAGACCTCCGCTGCCCGCCAATACCAGGGCGAGACCATGTTTGCCGGAATCAAGGCCGTGGTGGCCCCGGATGTGGACCAGCCAACCGCGCCAGTGGTTCACGACCCGGTCATCGTGACCAACGGGACCGTGGATGGACGAGCGCAGCGCATCGCCGTCATGAGCGACGCCCAGTTTGTGGCACGCAACCCTGAGGGACCAAACGTTCAAGGAGCACGCCAGACCCTTCGCGAGATCCTCGCGGCCAAGCCAGAGATGTTTGTTATCACCGGCGACTTCGTGGACGAGGCAGCACCAGAGGACTTCGCTCTGGCCCGCCGCATCCTCGACGAGGAAATCGGGGACAAACTTCCGTGGATCTACCTGCCGGGCAACCACGAGGTCATGGGAGGCCCCATCGAGAACTTCATTGCGGAGTTCGGCCCCACCAAGACCAAGCAGCAGGTAGGAAGCACTCTGGTTGTCACACTCGACACCTCCCAGGGATCGTTCAACAAGTCGGACAAGACCCAGATGCGCTTCCTTGAGGACGCACTCGACGAGGCCGAATCCAACTCCACCATCACCGGTGTTCTCGTGTTTGCTCACCACCCGGTAGACGACCCCAAGAGCAGCAAGGACAGCCAACTGTCCGACCGCTTGGAGGCGCGCAAGTTCCAGGAGCGCCTGGCCGAGTTCCGCGCAGACACAGGCAAGTCCATTGCCAACCTCAGCGCGCACACCGGAGTATTCCACGCCACCAGCTTCGACGGCGTCTCCACGCTGCTCACCGGTAACAGCGGAAAGTCACCATCCGGAGCTCCATCGCAGGGCGGATTCACCGGCTGGGCGATGCTAGGCATCAACCCAAGCGCAGGCATCATTGGGCGTGAACCAAGTCCAGTAACCAGCCGCACCAACTGGATGCAGGCCGAGGTCAAGCCACGCGTGGACGAACTCGTGCTTGGCGCCAGCGCCCCGATCCCAGCGGTAATGACCGTGGGAGACACCGTGACCGTGGACGCCACGATCACCCAGGACGGTGGACGCGTAGTTCCAGTGGGCTGGCCCATGAGTGCACAGTGGGGCGGAAACGCCACCGTGATCGATGACGGAACCGTGGAGACCGACCGCAAGGGACGCTCCGTAAGCCTCAGCGCAAGCGAGGACAAAACCGCGTCGGTTCTGCGCTTCAACCCTGCCACGGGAGCCCTCACCGCCACCGGTGAGGGAACGGCCACGATCCAGGTCACCGTAAACGGTGTCACCACTGCGCACGAGGTAAGCGTTGCAGCGGCACCTGGCGAACCAGAAGAGCCGGGCGGAGGAACTGGCGGCGACGGCGGTTCTGACGGGGGCTCCGACGGATCGACTGATGGGGACGGCGGGGGAGACACCGACGGTTCCACCGACGGTTCGGGTGGATCCGATGGATCGACCGATGGGTCATCGGACGGCGACGGCACCAACGGAGCCGGCAACGGTTCCAGCGATGGTGGCACCAACGGTGACAGCGACGCGGGTGCGGGCGACTCCGACGACGCGCTCGCACAAACCGGAGCCAACGGCATCCAAACCCTGTGGACCGCACTCATCGCAGTCGCACTCATTGCGGCAGGCAGTGCACTGTACGTAGTAAGGCGCCGCAGGGCGTAACACCACTGAAGTCCGGGTCGCGCTCGCAGGGCGCGGCCCGGACTTTTCTTTGTCCACGGAGTCGGGCGGTGCTCCGGGGCCGTGGCTCGACCAAGCGACTGCGTTTCGCCAGAGGCCCTACGACTTACTTAAGCCCCCGGGACATACCTCAGCACCTGCGCCGTACTTGAGTGCCAGTGCCTTTCCTAGGCTCAGCGCCCAAAGTGTGAAACACGTTACACACTGAGACTCGTGGCAGGTGAGAATGGGCGGATGGAAGCGCAGCAGCGCACTTCAGCAGCTTTCTCAAAGGAACAACTATGACTGAAACCCTCGTGGGTTATCCCGCAACCGCGAACCTGTCCGAGAAGTACCAGGCTAATAGCGAGGGATACTTTGGCGCATACGGTGGCGCTCCGCTTCCTCCGCATCTGGTTGGCCCGATTGCAGAGGTCGCAGCCGCCTACCAGGAAGCCATCAACGTCCCCGAGTTCAATAACGAGCTCCAGCAACTCCTGTCCGACTACGTGGGCCGCCCATCGCTCCTGTACTTTGCCAAGAACCTGACCCGTGAGCTCGGCGGCGCCAAGGTGTACCTCAAGCGTGAGGATCTCAACCACACTGGCGCGCACAAGATCAACCACTGCCTTGGCGAGGCGCTTCTAGCCAAGCGCATGGGCAAGAAGACGCTCATCGCGGAAACGGGCGCAGGCCAGCACGGCGTTGCGCTTGCTACGGCCGCTGCTCTGGTGGGCCTGAAGTGCGAGATACACATGGGTGCGATCGACGTGGACAAGCAGCACGCGAACGTACGCCGCATGGAGATGCTCGGTGCCAAGGTGGTTGCTGTTGAGTTTGGTGGGCGTTCGCTCAAGGAGGCCGTGGACTCGGCATTCGGTGTGTACGCCGCCGCTCCCGACGAGCACTTCTATGCCATCGGTTCCGTGGTTGGCCCCAACCCGTACCCAACGATCGTGCGCGACTTCCAGTCCGTGGTGGGCCGCGAGGCCAAGGCGCAGATCCTGGAGAAGGAAGGCCGCCTGCCCGACTACCTCGTGGCGTGTGTGGGTGGCGGTTCCAACGCGCTCGGCCTATTCACCGCGTTCCTGGATGACGAGTCCGTGAAGATCCAGGGCGTCGAGCCCGCTGGTGAGGGCCTCGAGGGCACCCGCCACGCCGCCACCATGACCCTTGGCACCCCGGGCATGCTGCACGGCATGCACACCAAGCTGCTCCAGACCGCCGAGGGCGAGCCATCCCCAGTCCACTCGATCGCTTCCGGCCTGGACTACCCGGGTGTTGGCCCGCAGCACGCGGACCTCGAGCAGCAGGGCCGCGTGGAGTACGTCTCGGTAACCGACCGCGAGACCATTGACGCCTTCCTCAAGCTCTCCCGCACCGAGGGCATCATCCCGGCGCTCGAGTCCTCGCACGCGATCGCCCAGGTCATCAAACTCGCCCCAACCCTGGGCGAGGACCAGATCATCATCGCGAACCTCTCCGGCCGCGGCGACAAGGACACCGACTTCGTGGCCGAATGGCTCGACGAGCACGGCGAGTAACTTAGTCAGCTCTCAAGCAAAGAAGTGCCGCCCGGCTTGAGCCGGGTGGCACTTCTTTTTACTGCTTCACGACGATCTTGGCTAGCTTCCAGCGCCACTCACCTTTGCGCGGAGGACGCCTGGTCCAGGGTAGAGCGCATGCGCCTCACCAACTCTGCCTGAGTCTTAGTAATCGAGAGAATCTAGCGAACCGACTGCGCAGAATGGAAGTAGTCGTACAGTGCTGTCTCCACCGGGCTAACGAGCTGCACCTCCATTTCAACGATGGGAACTGGCTTTCCTTCTTTGTTGCGTTGTGTCGTCTCCTCGGGATTGTGAACGGTCCCGCGACCAAGATAATAGAAATCCGTTCCCTCGATGTCGTCCTTCTTGACGAACACATGCAACTCGTAGCTGTTGCCAACTAGTTTCTGGATCTCGGGTGACTTCAGCGTGCGGCTGGGTTTGCTACTCCATCTAATCGATCGAGCATCGATAAATCCCTCGTCATATAGCACGCTTGACGATATCTCGTCGCCCTTGTGGTAGGTAATGAAAATCGGACAGGTCATCGTTGCCATATCAAGCTTGTAGCCGTTAACGATGTTCTGCTGGTTGCTTACCCAGTTAAGAAGGCGGCATACGTCCTTTCGCGAATAGCGTTGTCCGACCACGAACCCTTCAGACCACGTGTAGCGGTGGCGGGCAAGGTAAAGGCCTGTCTCGATGACATCGTCGACATGTGCGCGGAACTCGGCGTGTGAGGCATAAAGCTCGGTGAACTCTTGCTCAAGCGAGATCCGAGCCTCGTCTTCCACGATCAACGGAGAGTTGCCGTATTTTTGCTTCTCAGCCTGCGTGTAGAAATCTAGGTTCAGCATACGGATGGCAGATTCAATCGTCATTGTGGATGTGCCCTTCAGTTGCTGACCGGCGAAGAATCGGGGCAGTTCATGACGTTGCAGTGATTGTTCAGCTAGGAGGTGCCGAAGCAGGACAAGTTCGTGTGGCCGTTTTCCGTTGAGCAGTTCCTGACTGAGTAGCGTGAGAATACTCCCTTCACGTGGGGTGAGGGGATGGTCGAAAAACTTCGCATCAACAAGAAGATTCCAATAATTACCCTTCGCCGTTGCCATTACGACCGGGTCAACCGAGTCGAATCGGGCAAAGTCAAACAGAGTGGGGACTCGATTGAGCCTGAACTGCAGATTGGAAATCTCCAGTTTTAGAGAGCGCACATTGTCTAGCGTCGAGCGTGACAGAGCAGCAAAGATTCTCTCTTTTGAGATGCGGTCGAAGCTTATGGAGGAGACGCCAGCGATATGACCGGCTTCTTCTGCGTCGATCATGTTTCGGCGGATTGAATCCTTGTTCAAAGAGCGGTCGCCAAAAAGTGCAATTGGGACTAGATAGTTGTTCTTATAGTTGCCAATGAAGTCGATGACGACTAGGTAGTCCTTACCAGCAGTTTTCCTGAGCCCTCGTCCAAGTTGCTGGGTGAAAATGACGCTTGATTTGGTATAGCGGAGCATCACGACTTGATTGATGCTTGGAATGTCCACGCCTTCGTTAAACACATCCACGGTGAGGATGTAGTCGAGGGCACCTTCCTCGAGCTGATTCACGACCTGTTCACGATCGTAAACGGAGTCATCCCCGGTCAAGGCTCGAGTGCGCAAGCGTTTCCCTCGGAGAAAGCGGGAGTTTAAGAGGCGAGATAGTTCATGCGCTTCCTCTCTTCTGCTGCAGAATATGAGGCCGCGGACTTCTGTCCCCGCTTGGCCGTACTTTTCGATTGCACTGAGGAGATGATCGACTCTCTCACTGGAAACCAACCTATTGAGGGTAGCCTCATCCTCGATGACCAAACCCGACTCGTCTACATAGTCGGTGACACCGTAGTAGTGGAACGGGGCGAGCATCTCCTCCTCAAGGGCCTGTTTCAGTCGGATCTCATATGGAACGTTGTAGTCGAACAGTTCAAAGATGTTCACGGAATCAGTCCGCTCGGGAGTAGCTGTGAGCCCGAGGAGAAACCGTGGCTGGAAGTGATCAAGTATCCGTTGGTACGTGGACGCAGCGGCGCGATGTACCTCGTCAATCAGCACGTAGTCGAAGGAATCTGGTGCGAGGCTCGCTAGTATGTCGGGGCGTGAGAGCGACTGAACTGTAGCGAAGACGTACCTTGCGTCCGTGTCTCGGCTGCCGCCCGAAAGCTTTCCGAACCGAGATTTTGGTTCCTCGAGAACTCGTTGGAACTCGTAGATTGCGCGGTCGAGAATCTGTTCCCGGTGCACGACAAAGAGCATTCGCTTGGGCGAGGCTTGCCTGACGTCCAGAGCCGACAGAATGGTTTTTCCAGTTCCTGTGGCTGAGACGACGATCGCCTTCCGCTCTCCGGCCTCCCGGAGTTTTTGAATCTCGTAGAGCGCTTCCTCCTGCATTTGATTTGGAACGATAGTACGAGTCAGAGGCTCCAACGGCGTGTCCTGAGGTGTACTGCCGGAAGCAAAGGAGGGAACCAAATCGTTGCTTGCCAGGGCAGCTTCAAAAGCTTCGTTTATGCGAGATACAGATACTGCTTCTGGGGGCAGGACAGATGACCCCGGCGTAGGCGCAGGAATGCGAGGGACGTACGTTGCTTCGTATGAAGTAATCCACTGGTCAGTGAGTGGAACCGAGTGCTCGATCTGATGCTCGACGGCGGATTTAATCTGTTGAACGATGTCCCCTTGGGGCATCGCGGAGAACCGTAGGTTCCACTCTTTGTTGTGGAGGAGGGCAGATGGCGTCAGGTTCGAACTGCCAATTATTGCTGTCTCTGACTCTGCGCCCTGAAACAAGTACCCCTTCGCATGAAAACCAGAGCGGGCCTTCCGGAACACGCGAACTTCAATCTCGGTGTGACGCGACAGGTTCGCTAGCTCTCGGAACGCGCCAGGGGAGTTAAATCCGAGGTAATCGGAGGTAATAATCGTTCCCGGGATCTTTGACTCAAGAAACACTTGCTTGAGCATCGCGATCGCGTCAGGAGAGATGAACGCCACCGAGAAAGTAAACCGCTTGGACTTCTTCAGTTCCTCACGGATCGCGCGGAGCATCGTGTCGTTGTCTTCATTCGTGATGAGACTTGGATTGGCAGCTCGAGCAGATGGAATGTCGCTTTGCACAAAGCCGAACCGTAGGTCCTCAACGAATCCGGTTTCGAAATCTTTCAACTCAGACGCTCCGTCAAGATTTCTACCGCTGGTACATCCGCCGGCGCCCATTCCACCGATGCTAGATCCGCAGGAAGAAGCCATGCGCTCGCAGAATGCTCGGAAAGGCGAGGCTCGCCACGAGTAAGCGAGCACATGAATGTAGTAAGCGAGACGATGCCAAAGTCGTACTCGTGCTCGGTAGTGGTGACAAATTCACCAATTTCGACTGAACAGCCTAGTTCCTCTTCGATTTCCCGGGAGAGCGCCGCCTGTGGAGTCTCGCCAGGCTCGATCTTCCCTCCCGGAAACTCCCACAGCCCACAAAGGCTCATTCCCGAGCCCCGCTGGGTCGCGTAGATACGCCCTTCACGTTCAATGACGGCGCCAACAACAACGATCTGCTTCTTCACGTGATTCCTTACCACTCGCGAGTACTCCTGCAGCTTATTGAGATCACAAATGGGAAGCTACAGACCACGCGGGGAGGTTCGAACTCCACGAAATCAAGCGCCGCGATGAAGTGAGGCGATGCCGCCCGCTCTCCACCGAGCCTTCACTGGAAGCCGGGTCTCTGAGCCATCCGCGAAAGCTCCTATAGAAGGCTCATTAGCGCCTGGAAAAACCACTCCGAATCCTGCATGAACTGGAATGGAGCTAGGGCTAGGAATGCGAGCGGTGACAGGAAAACTAGAGAAAGCGTTATTCCTAGAACAGAGCGCTGAAGTTTTACTATCAACGCGCCAATGAGAGACAGCGGGAAAGCAGATATCAGCACCAAGAGGGGAGTGAGCAGCTGGCCCACTGGTACTCCGAGTTGTGCCTTGGAGAGCAGGCTGTTAGCTAGACCAGCTGCGACGGTCATGAACAACAGGAGGACCACGAGGCGCTGGATTAAGAGGGCTGCTCCCGCGACTTGCGACGTTGCTTTCCATTGCCTGGCGAGCCAGGAAGAAGCCATCAATACACCCGTTACAACGCACCAAAAGAGAACGTGGTAAATGAAAACTAACGCGAACAGATACGCAAGCAGCATTACGTAGGCCTCGGGGACATCCACTCCGAGGTCCACTAAGACCGCCAAACCGCACAGGCCCGAAGCGAACACACTCTCTAGTGCGATAGTGATACCCGCAACCCAAGCCCCTCTACTGCTGTTGCGTCTGAACTGGACAAGTTCAAGAAGCCGCTGTGGCTCAAAGCGCAGTATCGCGAGGTTAAGGTCCAGCCAGGATCGCCACAGGGAGTTCTTGGAGGCTGGTTCGGGACGCACAGGGTAGGCGAGCGCGTTTGGTGGAGGTAGGTATGGGTTTGCTGGTGCGTTTTCAGTTGCTTGGGAGTTCGAACTGGTTTCTGGGACTGGGGCTGGTTTGGAATGGTGAGCCGGTGGTCGGGGTGCAAAACGTTCGCTGCTCAAAGTTTCCTCCTTGGTTTGGGTGCCAAGAAGGAGGCTATGAGCTTGGTGGTGCGTTGAACGATCATCCACATGGGTACCAGATCGTCCACAAAAGCGTGGGTCACATCGGTAAGCAGCACCCGAGAGTGCTAACCAGGGTGCGAGAACACCTAGCCGACCATGAGCCGGCCCAATGCAGTCCAAACGCGAGGGAGCCCATGCCCCGGCTACACCAGTGCATGGGCTCCCCGCTTGTTCTACACCGAGTCAGTCGTCCTCAGACTCTTCGAACAGATCCCAGACGCTTCCGGCTAAGTCTTCCTCGATAACTTCGACTACCGGTCCCACGAAGAGGCCCTCCTGCAGGCCTTCAATGATGGCGTCCGCGTGGTCATCCGCATACACGGTGAGGCTGTCCTCGTAGCTGCCCGAACTGTTGAGCGCTATCACCTCGAACACCTTGCCCTGCAGCACGAAAGGGAGCTCGTAGAGCAGGTGGAAGGTTGCATTGTCCTTGGGGTCTGGCGCGCCAAAGAGCGTAATCCGGTAGGCATCTTTCCCAGCCTCGAACTGGTAGGACAACTCTTCCTTAGGTTCCTCTGGCTTGCGATCCCGCTCGTACAAGATGACGTCGCTATATTGCGGAGTCTCAAGAGAGCCGGTTCGCGCCAAAGACTTCACCGCGGTGTCCTCAAGGAACTCAGGAAGGCTCACGTCTTCCATCACGCGAACGCGTGCTTGAGTGTCATCCTCAAACTTGACGAGGACTTCGGAGTATCCCCAGTGTTCGTTTGGTTCGAGGGCGAGAAGGTCAGCCATGGGTCCTCCAAGGGGATGGGCGGACGGCCCATAAAATGCGCGCCGATCCGGGAGAGAAAAACGCTTTTACCTGCAGCGTTGACTCAATTTTAGGAGGACCCTCTGACACTGGAAGGCTGTTTGTGGACCGCCAGAGAGGTACCCAAAACCCCTAGTGCAGCTCGTCGATCTTGTCCCAGAACGCGCGGCGCAGCGCCTGGCGGATGGACTGGAGGTAGGTGTCGTGCTCGCCGATTTCGCGGGCGCAGTCCTTGATGAGGATGCGGTCGATCATGGCGGGGATTTGTGGGCGATCACCAAACACGTCGGCAAGCTCGGTTTGGGTGGTGCTCGCGTACCAGTTGGCGGCGACCTTGGCTCCGATTTCCTCGGCGGTGGCGATGAGGGAGAGTTCGTGACCGGTCAGCGACTTCTGGTTGTATCCGCCCGCGCGGTCCGGTGAACTCACGCCGCCGGTCGAACTCGAGTACACCACAGCTGCCTCGGGGCGCACAGCAACCTTGGGTTCCGTGGTCTGCCGGGCAAGGGCTGCGGGGGAGGGCACGCGCCCAGTACCAGCAGCTGCGGTAACTCCACCCGACCCAGAACCAGCCCCGCCACCAACGGCCGTCCCGGAGCCACCCACACCAGCGGACCCAGCGGACCCAGCTGACCCCGCAGACTTTGCTGATCCGGCCGCAGCCGCCACGGCGGCCGCCGCAGACGCAGACACGGGGTCCTTGGAGAGCGAGCGCGTGAACGCCGCCTTGAGTAGGTCCTCGGACAGCAGCTCGATGCCGTCGACCGTGTACGCCAGGTTCTCCGCCACAGCGGAGACCCCGATCCGCGACTCCACCTCCGCTATACCCAGCAGCACCACGCGGATCCCCAGCGATTGCGCCTCTTCCACGGCCTCGGTCAGGTCGTCATCCCCAGAGATAAGGTACGCCACAGACGCCGCCCCTGTGCGCGCGAGACCCACGAGGTCCAGTGCCAGACGCAGGTCTACGCCCTTCTGCTCGCCAAAGTAGTTGAGCCGGCCCAGCCTCACCTTCACGCCCGGGATCATCGCAATGCGCTTGTGCTCGTCAGTGAGCAGCCCGTCCCGTGAGGCGTCGTACCAGTAGGTCCGCAGGTTAGGTACGCCGCTGTGCGCGCGGGCGGCGTTCGTGATGCCCTGCACCAGAGTCGAGTACTGCACCTTCACCGCATCCCGGTACGAGGTCGCAGCCACGCGTTGCGCCCCCACGGAGTGTAGGAAGCCGGCATCTACAAAGATCGCGCTCTGGTTAGTCATGCCCCGATGATACGCACCGCCCATCCATCTGACGACCGGGAAACGGCCAGTTTCACCTGCATTTACGGGTAATGTTGCGCTTACGCGCAACATACGTGGGTAGTCCGGTCCATCTAACTCGCAGGGGAGTAGTGCCAATGGTTTCACGACGATTCACCGCGATTCTCATGACGCCTCTCGTTCTGGCCGTGGCCGGGTGGGTTGGGGTTCCCGCCGCACAGGCGGTGGCCAACCCCGCTCTGGCGACAGAGAGCCCCGTGCAGGGCGACGACGTCCCCCAGCACGTGCGCGACTGGTTCGCGCAACTGACACCACAGACCATCCGCGGCGCATCCGCACTCCAGTCCGACGATCCGGTCGGACGCATTGATGATCCAGCGTTCTCCGCCCCCATGGCAACGTATTCGCTCCAGACCGGCCGATACGACCTAGATACCGGACACTACGCGCCGCCCACGGACCTTACGGTGCAGTTAGACGATTGGTACTGCGCCTACATCATCGACGGCTCAACCCCCACCACGATCAAGGCGTGTGCGAGTGTGCCCGAGGGCGCGTCCGCGCAAGGGGCAATAGAGGCGGGGCTCAACTTCATGGAGGACCAGTTCATTGTTGCCGGGCACGATCTCGACCCCGCAAAGGCTCCCAGCACCGTTACCTACTGGGAAGCCATCGTGTTCATCGCCAACGGCTCCTACGCGCTCAACCACGGACCAAACGGCGGCAGCCCCGAACTCGTGGCACTCGACCACCAGGGTGCCACGATCCTTGGCGCCAGTTCCGGCTACCTCACAGACGCAGTCAAAGAAGCCTCACGCGACCAAGCCGAACTTGCCATCCTGCACAATGGCGAGACTGTTGACGGAATGCCAGGCCCACTCCTGGAACGAACCCCCGAACAAATCGCCGAGCGCGACCAGCAGGTCCGCGACGCACTGAGCGCCACCCACACCCGAAACTCCCTCACCAAGGCGGCGCTCGCGGCCGGAATCGTCATTGTTTCCGTAATCGGCGCCGTGATAATTGCCCCAAAACTCAGGCGAAATCAACGCGGCAAAAGCCGCAAGACCCCATAAACCAACCAGTAAACCAAACTTAATCCACCCTTGACCCCCATTTGACCTACGCAGCACTCAGATAGGGGTAATACGCTAAAAAGCATGTCTACCATCGACGCAAGCGCGCCAACCCCCGAGAGACAAGACCGCGGATTCTTTGGTCACCCCAAATCCCTCGCCACCATTTTTGGTGTGGAGATGTGGGAGCGATTCTCCTTCTACGGAATGCAGGGAATCCTCGCGATCTACCTGTACTACTCGGCGTCCCAGGGCGGCCTAGGAATCAGCGAAGG
>NZ_HE978642.1:589767-683341 GCF_000312125.1 Timonella senegalensis JC301 | reverse complement strand
CTACTCGGCGTCCCAGGGCGGCCTAGGAATCAGCGAAGGAACCGCCCTCGGAATCGTCGGCGCCTACGGTGGAGCCGTCTACCTCTCCGCAATCGTCGGAGCCTGGGTAGCTGACAGGCTCCTCGGCGCAGAACGCACCCTGTACTACTCCGCAATCCTCATCATGCTCGGGCACATCGCCCTCGCCCTGGTGCCAGGACTCCTCGGAGTGGGAATCGGCCTCGTGCTTGTGGCGCTGGGAAGTGGCGGACTCAAGGCCAACGCAACGGCAATCGTCGGTAATCTGTACGAGCCAGGCGACAGCCGGCGAGACGCAGGCTTCTCCCTGTTCTACCTAGGCATCAACCTTGGCGCCCTCGTGGGACCACTGCTCACCGGCCTCCTGCAAAAGGAACTCGGATTCCACTGGGGCTTCGGTCTGGCCGCAGTCGGAATGGCCGCAGGCCTAGCCCAGTACCAGATCGGCCGCAAGAAACTCCCCAAGGCGTCCCACCACATCGCCAACCCACTGCCAGCCAGCGAACGACCCAAGTGGATCATCATCGTCGTGGCCGCCATCGCAGCCATTGCGCTCGCAGTGTCACTGGGCTGGATCACCGCCGACAACCTATCCGCGATCGTCATCGCGGTAGCAATCATCGGCGTCGTCGCACTGTTCACGCTCATCCTCAAGGACCGTGAGATCACCAAGGACGAACGCTCACGCGTCATCTCCTTCATCCCGATGTTCCTCGGCTCCGTCGCGTTCTGGTCCCTCTACCAGCAGCAGTTCACCGTGCTCGCCGTGTACTCCGACAAGCAGCTCAACCGAAACCTCCTCGGCTGGGAAATGCCAGTGTCCTGGATCAACTCGATCAACCCGATCTTCATCATCATCCTGTCCGGCGTCTTCGCAGCCATGTGGACCAAACTCGGCGACCGCCAGCCACCAGCACCCGTCAAGTTCGCACTCGCCTGCCTCGGCATGGGAATCGCTTTCCTCCTATTCCTCGTCACCGCAGGCGGAGGAGAGAACTCCACACCAATGCTGTGGATGGTCCTCATCCTGTTCATCTTCACGCTCTCAGAACTGTGCCTGTCCCCAGTGGGAATGTCGCTGTCCACCAAGCTCGCGCCAGAAAAGTTCAGCACCCAGATGATCGCGCTGTTCTACCTGTCCGTGTCGCTCGGCTCGGCGCTCGCAGGCGAGCTCGCAGGCCTGTACACCAGCTGGCCAGAAGTCCAGTACTTCGGCACCATCGGCGCGATCTCGATCGTGCTCGGCGTGGCCCTATGGCTCGGCAGCAAGCCAATCCTGCGCCTCATGCGTGGCGTGCGGTAACCACACACACTGATTCTCGACGATGGTGCCCGACCTGCATAGGTCGGGCACCATTGCTGTTTATTGAGTGAGTAGGGGAGAGCGCGGCAGGGCAGGGGTGGTGTGGCGGAGTTGGTTGGGATGGTGTGGCGGAGTTGGTTGCGGTGGTGCGCGCGCTGTGGCGCGCGAACACGATGCAACCTGCGACAATGAGCAAGGACTCGATTCAAAGGAGAACAGGCAATGGCTCGCCAGGAAAAAGATCTTCTCGGCTACCGCGACATCCCCGACAACGCATACTGGGGCGTACAGACTCTGAGGGCAGTGGAGAACTTCCCCATCACGGGACTCACCATCCAAACCCACCCCAACCTGATAAAGGGGCTCGCAGCCGTCAAACTCGCATGCGCGCGCACCAACCAAGAACTGGGAATCCTGCCAAGCGGAGTAGCGGAACCGATCATCGCGGCATGCCAGCGCATCATGGCCGGCGAACTCCACGACCAGTTCATCGTGGACGTCATCCAAGGCGGGGCCGGAACCTCCACCAACATGAACGCCAACGAGGTCATAGCAAACCTCGCGCTCGAAATCATCGGGGAAACGCGAGGCAACTACGCGGTTATCAACCCCAACGACCACGTCAACCTCTCCCAATCCACCAACGACATCTACCCCACAGCGCTCAAGATCGCGCTCCTATACTCGATCGTCGACCTGCGCGCGGCCATGGCCCACCTCCAAGCAGCATTCGCAGCCAAATCCCGCGAGTTCTACCACGTCCTCAAAATGGGCCGCACACAGCTGCAAGATGCCGTGCCCATGACCCTAGGACAAGAATTCGGCGCATTTGCCATCATGATCGGCGAGGACCGAGACCGCATCACCGAGGTCTCCGCGCTTCTGACCGAAATCAACCTCGGCGCCACCGCCATCGGCACCGGAATCAACGCACCAGAAGGATACGCGGCGCTCGCAGCCGAGCACCTGAGCGAGATCACTGGGTTCAGCGTGAGCACGGCAGCCGACCTGGTTGAGGCCACACAGGACGTGGGCTCCCTGGTGCAGACCTCCGGCACGCTCAAGCGCGTGGCTGTGAAACTATCCAAGATCTGCAACGACCTGCGCCTGCTGTCCTCCGGGCCCCGCGCGGGCTTTGGGGAGATCAACCTGCCAGCCATGCAGGCCGGCAGCTCGATCATGCCGGGCAAGGTGAACCCAGTTATTCCTGAGGTGGTGTCCCAGGTGGCGTACGAGGTTATCGGCAATGACGTGGCCATCTCAATGGCGGCGGAGGCGGGCCAGCTCCAACTCAACGCGTTCGAGCCGGTCATCTTCCACAAGCTCGACGCAGGCATCAACCACCTGACCGCCGCGTGCTACACGCTTGCCGACCGCTGCGTCAGTGGCATCACCGCCAACGAGGCGAGGCTCAAGGACATGGTCGAGCACTCCATCGGACTGGCTACCGCGTTGAACCCCATCCTTGGGTACTCGGTGGCCACCGGGATTGCGGCAGAGGCGCTCGTGTCCGGGCGGGGCGTTGCCGAGATCGTGAATGAGCGGGGACTCATGACTCCCGAGCAGCTTGCCGAGGTGCTGAGCCCCACCCGCTTGGCAAACCTGCGTCCTCTGCCGGGGGATCCAACGGCCACGGGCTCCGGCGCAGAAACGTTGCCGCACTCCATGTGAGGGCGTGTGGGCGGCGCTTGGGCGGGCTGCCGAACATAAGTGAGTTGGGCCGCCATTTGTTGGGGATCCGATCCACTGGGCAGCGCCGGTATTCGGCGCCGACTCGCGGTGTCACTAGCTGTGGGTTTCGTCCGCTACGAGGTGGGACAATGGGTCCGTGCAACCAGAACTCATCAATCACGTTCCCCTGATCGCAACCACCCGTGGCGGAGTCAACGAGTCAGCCCACTACGGCTCTGTCATCGTGCTGTCGGCGACTGGGGAAGCGCTTGCGCGGCTCGGCGATCCCGGAGCCCCCATGTACGCGCGCTCCTCCCTCAAGCCTCTCCAAGCCCTCGCCATGCTGCGCGCTGGCTGGGTGGGTAACCCTCAGCAAGTGACGCTCGCCTGCGCGAGCCACTCTGCGGAGCAGTTCCACCTGGACACGGTGCGCTCCACGCTGGTGGATGCTGGCCTTGACGAGTCTGCGCTGCGTAACACCCCGGACCTGCCTATTGGCGTTCACTCGCACAAGCAGGCTGTCATTGACGGCATGGAGCCGAGCTCGCTGACCCAGAACTGCTCGGGTAAGCACGCGGCCATGGTCGCAACCTGCGTTGCTCAGGGCTGGGACCTCGAGACCTACCTCGACGCACAGCACCCTCTGCAGCGTGCGATTCGCGAGACGATCGAGGAGGTCTGCGGCGAGCAGGCCAGTGCCGTGACCACAGACGGCTGCGGTGCCCCGCTGTTCTACCTGTCGCTCGAGGCTGTGACCAGGGGATTCGTGCACATCGCGCGCGTTGCCGCCGCTGACCCAGAGTCGCACGAGGCCACGATCTACCGCGCGATCACCGCCAACCCCGAGTACCTGGGTGGCACCGACCGTGACGTGACCGACATGATGGTCGCTTTCCCGGGTCTCATGTGCAAGGACGGCGCTGAGTCCGTTCACATCGGAGCGTTCGCAGATGGCTCCGCATTTGGCATCAAGATCTCCGATGGTGGGGCTCGCGGCCGCATTGCTGCCACGATTCGTGCGCTCGAGATCCTCGGCCACACCAGCAGCGAGCTCAACGAGAAGCACTGGCCCAAGATCCTCGGCCACGGTGAGCCCGTGGGTGAGGTCCTGTCGCTGTTCTAGCCTCACCACACCCCTGGCACCACCGCGCGAGCCACCCTGAGTCCAATCGCGCACCCACACTCTTAGTCGTGCCCAACCTTCCCATCGAACGGATGATTATCGATCCGTTCGATGGCGAACGTATCGATAATCATCCGTTCGATGTAGGTAAATGGGAGGTCCAGGCGTCGAGCCAGACCTCCTTGAGGCGAAGTGTCACTGCCGCTGGCACGAGAGCGCCGCTCTGTCGAGGAGCCCAATGCACGCCGGGGACGGCATAACGTAGCTCGGCAGTCTCAATCACGGGCGACGTAGCGATTTCGAGCCACTGCACCTCGATCGAGTGGGTGCGGTGGCCCGCGATCCCGTCCCAGTGTGGCTCCTCAAACACGGGGGAGGTGGCAACGCCGCGGGCGAGCAGTCCTCTCCCGGAGGCACCCTGTTGGAGCACGTACACGTCATCGTCGGGGGAGACCCCACCAGTCCTGCGGCCCACGTTCCAGTTTCCCAAGCGGGGAGTGGTGCGTTCGTTGAGGGGCCAGAACCAATAGGCGGGGTTGTACGTCAAGAGAAACGCCTGAGCAGTCACCACTCAAGGGTAATCCGGTCAAGGGCATCCGGCGCTCGTTGCTGTGAGAGAATCAATCAAGATTCGAACACCTGTATTATTTGCTCAATAGCGCGCTAACTCGCAGGGAGGAAAATCCGCCATGAGAGCCCATAGTTCCAGCCCAAACAAACCTTCGAGCCTCGATCCGGACCAGCGCCCGGCGGTTTCGTCCGATTTGTGCATCCTGACATTAGCGCCGGAGGGGTCGCTCGCAGTTGTGGTAGTCAAAATTGACGGCGAGTATCAGTTGCCCGGTGCACAACTAGAGCCGGGGGAGCGGCTAGTCGATGCCGCACGTCGAGCCGCGCTCACCGTTGCAGGCATCGAGGTTGGCGAGGCGCACCAGCTGAGGGTCTTCGATTCGCCGACTCGGGACGCTCTGGGATGGGTGCTCTCGGCAGCGCACTTTGCTGCGGTGCCTCATGCACAGGTACAGGTGGCAATCGATGGCATCGCGTCAGTCAGCGCGGAGGCCTACCCGGTGCTGGCAGTCCCTGTAGAGGGAGGCGTAGCAGCAGGCTTGAAATGGGACCATAGTGAAATCGTGACGCAGGCTGTTAAACACCTTCGGCGAGAGTACGAACTGCGGCCGGACCCCTACCGGTTTGTGGCAAAGCGAGAGGTGACAATGCTCGAACTCCGTACCGCGCACGAGGCAGTGGCTGGCCACCGAATCCTCAAGGACTCGTTCCGCAGGCTCATGCAGCCCAAGCTGTTTGACACCGGAAACGTCACGCAAGGACTGCTGGGCAAGCCTGCCCGCCTATTCATGCGGAAAGACGAGGAAGGTCCGCGCGCGGTGCACCACTCCGACTGGAACTCCAAGTAGAAGTAGCCAGGCGGAACTAGAGAAGCGCGTCCAAACTCGCGTGAAGGTGCTTGCTCTGCAGTGCGAGCGCCGCGTTCTGAGCACCAGCCTCGAGTGCATCGCGTGTAGGTGCGCCGCCAAGGATCGCCATCAGGGTCGCCGCCATAAACGCATCACCGGCTCCGTTGGTGTCCACCACATTGGTGGGAGCGGCGTTGACGTGCACGAATCCACCCTCCTGCGTGAGTCCCACGGCGCCCTCGGCACCTAGCGTGCACACTGCAAGCCGCTTGCCTGCAGCAATAAGCCGGGACATCAACGGCTTGGGGTCGCCCAGAGCGTCGGCGTTCATGAACACGTAGTCGGCGGACTCTACAAAGGGTTCGTGGAAACTGGACGCCCCATCGTAGTCGTGGAGGTCGGTCCAGATGGGGGTCCCGGAGGCCTTTGCTAGTGGCGCCAAGGTGCTGCTCGTGTCAGAAAGATCTAGGATCACCGCATCGGAAGCCCGCATTTCGCGTTGCAGATCATCCTTGCCCGGAACCTGAACGCCCTGAGGTGTGGCCGCGTAGATCGACAAGCGTTCACCGGACCTGGTCATAAGGTTGATGTGCCGCTCGGTCACCTGAGAGGTTGCGCCGAGGTCCTCAACGCCGACCGAACGCACGAGAGAGCGGAGTTGCTCACCGCGCATATCCGGGCCGATGGGGGAGAGCAGGAGCGTTGTGGCCCCGAGAGCCGCAAGGTTGAGTGCCTTCCCGAGCGAGGTTCCGCCGGGCGTCTCCACGGTTTCCTCGGCAAAGATCGTGTGCGGGCGCGGTTCCGGCAGCGCATCCAGGTAGACCATGGTGTTCCAAGAACTTGGACCTGAAACAAACACTCGGGCGTTGTTCTTAGTGCGGGCTGCCATTTTTGTGCTCCTTAGCGGTGGGTGAAACCCCACTCATGTTACCTCTTGAGGTTTTATGACATGGCCGTTGCGTAAGTCCAGTATTCCCCGTGTGTTCAGCGATCTTAGGGTGCCCAAAGTAAGGTAGGGCTTCCCCAAAAAGCCCTGTTCTAAGCCATTTAGGTAATCCTTTCCTTCGTTGAAGGAACGGCAGAATAGGCGGACGATGGCTATATGACAAAGACATTCCGGTTCCTTAAGCACTACCCAGTGCTCTCCACAACGATCGTTGTGGGACTCGTGGGCCTGTTGCTGTGGGCACTCAGTTTTCCTGACGCAACAAGGTACTTGTTCACCGCCTACGCGATCATCATCGTGGTGTGGCAAGCCGTGGACATGGTCAAGGAGATGCTGGCCGGAAAGTTTGGACTCGACATCCTCGCCGTGGTCGCGATCATCGCGACGCTTCTCGTTGGCGAGTACGTGGCCTCGTGGATCATCATCCTCATGATCACGGGTGGGGAGGCGCTGGAAGACTTTGCTGCTCGCCGCGCCAAGAGGGACCTCTCTGCGCTCTTGGACAATGCACCAACGCGCGCACACCTGCTTGTGGGTGAGGACATTCGGGAGATCGCTGCTAGCGAGGTCGCAATTGGCGATGTCCTGCTGGTCCGTCCCTCGGAGCTTGTGCCAGTTGACGGCGAACTGCTCTCGGATGCCGGAGCGTTCGACCAGTCGTCGCTAACCGGTGAGTCGATCCCCGTAGAAAAGGTCGCTGGGGATGAGGTCTTCTCGGGAACTCTCAATGGCCAGCGCGCCGTCAAGATCCGGGCGACCGCCACCACGGCCACGAGCCAGTACCAGCAGATCGTTGACCTGGTAGCGGGCGCCGAGGAGGACCAGGCCCCAACGGTTCGCCTAGCCGACAGGTACGCTGTGCCGTTCACGGTTCTTTCGCTCACCATCGCCGGGATTGCGTGGGCAGTCAGTGGCAACCCAACCCGGTTCGCCGAGGTCCTCGTGCTGGCCACCCCGTGCCCGCTGCTGATCGCGGCGCCCGTGGCGTTCATTTCCGGTATGAGCCGCTCGGCCAAGAACAAGGTCGTGGTCAAGAACGGCGCTGTCCTGGAGAACCTCTCACGTGCGGGCTCGGTCTACTTTGACAAGACCGGAACCCTCACGCAGGGCCACCCACAGATCGCCCGCATTGAGCCTGCTGCGGAGGCCGCATTCGATGAGACCGAGCTCCTTCAGCTCGCCGCTTCCGCCGAGCAGTATTCCTCGCACGTCCTCGCCGCGGCACTGATCACCGAGGCGAAGACTCGCGGTATCGAGCTCAGCTCGAGCGACGAGGCGCACGAGGAGGCGACCAACGGCGTCACCGCACGACTGAACGGGCGCAAGGTAATCGTCGGAAAATTGGCGTATGTCAAGCAGTTTGCGCCTAGCGCAAACGTGACGCACGTGGATCCAGGCGAGACGGCAATCTATGTGGCCGTGGACGGAATGTTTGCTGGCGCTCTCATCGCACGCGATGAGCTGCGCGTGAATGCGCGGGCCACTGTGGAAACGCTGCGGCGCTCCGGGGTGGAGCGCGTGGCGCTTGTGACGGGTGACGCGCAGGAAACCGCGGACTCGATTGCGGAGCAGACCGGGATCGATACCGTCCATGCGCAGTGCCTACCCGCCGACAAGGTGGAGATCGTGGCGCAGGCGAACCCTCGCCCGATCATCATGGTCGGCGACGGCGTGAACGACGCCCCGGCGCTTGCCCGCGCAGACGTGGGTATCGCAATGGGCGCTCGTGGCGCCACTGTTGCCTCGCAGGCAGCCGACGCGGTGATCCTCACGGACGATATTTCGCGCGTTGCCGCGGTGGTCGAGATCTCCAAGCGGACCATGCGTGTTGCGCTCCAGAGCATTTGGATCGGAATCGCGCTTTCGGTGATCCTTATGCTGATTGCAGCGTTCGGCTTCATCCCAGCCACGGCCGGCGCGCTCACCCAGGAGGTCGTGGACCTGGTAGCTATCCTTGCCGCACTCCGTGCCCTGAAGGGCACCCGTAAGGAGGACGAGGCCCTCGCCGCGGTCAGCGCCCGGGTCATGTCCGCGAGCACCAAGCCGGAGCCCGCTCTGGTGTAGTGGGGTGGGCCCCTCAGGGGCCACACTCCCTGATTTTCGACGATTTGGGCCGGCTACCTGCACATGTGCAGGTAGCCGGCCCTCGTTGTGTCCTAGGGATCTGTGTCCTAGGTGGATGCGCCCTGGAGGAGTTGCGGCCCGGGAGTTCTAGAACCGCCGCGGCGGGACCTGTTTGCCCGTGAATGCGGAGTGGCGTTCACCTACAACATTGTGAGCGGCCAGAAAGCTATCCACCGGCATGTTTCGGCGCGAGCGCAGCAGGTAGGCGCCCACGAGTGCCCCGGCTGCGAGCGCCAGGCATGCCGCCGCGGAAGCAAAGTCGTCAGTGAACAGCACAAACACGGCAACGCAGGCCAGCACTCCCGCGAGCGCGCGCAGCGCGTAGATCTGCCAGGTTGCGGTGCGTCTGGCCTTGGTCCATTCGATGCGGGCAACAAACTCGGCTTGCTGCTGGCGAATCTGCCATTCGGTGTATTCGGCGTCGTGGGCGCGCGATTCCATGTATTCGTCGTATGCGCGTTCGCCGGAGTAGTCGGGGAGTTGTGGAGTGTTCACGCTGTTATTTCTTGGGTGAGGTTTGCTTGAGCATGACGGACAGCCAGATGCCTTCGATGATGATCATGACGGGGATGAGCCACATCGAGCCTGTCACGAACGCGATGATGACTGCGACGATTACGGCGCCGATTGCCATGAGCACGAACTGCTTGCGGAGCTGCTTGGCACGCTCGGACCGGGGTCCAACAAGCTGGCCGTTGAGTTCGTAGTGCGAGGTGGGCTGGTTCAGGTACGGGTCGGGGATAATGCTGTCATTGGGCCCGGGGTACTTGATCGGGTTTTCGCTTGAGTTGCTACCAAGGTAGTTGTCGTGGTCGTCATAGGGCTGGGTCATCGGTGCTCCTGGTGCGCTGTGCGGCCTGTGCGTCTGTGTCATATTACCCAGCCGGTATCGCCGTGCGCCGGTCATGAGGCGTCAGTGGCTGGCGATAGGGTAGTGCCCATGGATCTCTTTGAATCGACTGGGCAGACGGTCGTTGGCGTTCCGGAGGTGTCCGAGCACGCTCCGCTTGCTGTGCGGATGCGCCCTGCGCACGTGGAAGAGGTCACCGGTCAGCAGCATCTGCTTCGTCCTGGTTCGCCGTTGCGCCGACTGCTGGAACCTACGGCAGCTGAGAATCGTGCGGCGCCCGGATCGGTCATTCTGTGGGGTCCTCCGGGTACCGGTAAGACGACGCTTGCATATCTGATCGCCTCTAACTCTGGGCGCCGGTTTGTTGAACTGTCGGCTGTGACGGCTGGCGTGCGAGACGTGCGTGCCGTGATTGAGGATGCCCGCCGGCGCCTGACGGCGGGCGGCGAGGAAACGGTCCTCTTTATTGACGAGGTCCACCGTTTTTCCAAGTCCCAGCAGGATGCCCTGCTGCCGTCGGTGGAGAACCGCTGGGTTACGCTCGTGGCCGCAACCACCGAGAACCCTAGTTTTTCCGTGAACTCCCCGCTTCTTTCGCGTTCGCTTCTGCTCACGCTCAAGTCGCTCGAGGATGAGGACATTGCCCGGCTCGTGGACCGTGCTGTGTCTGATCCGCGCGGCCTGAATGGGGACGTCGAGCTGGCTCCCGAGGCCCGTGAGCACCTGCTGCGTCTCGCCGGTGGTGACGCGCGCAAGGCGCTCACCATCCTTGAGGCGGCCGCTGGCGCGGCCTTGGAGCGTCACTACGACTCGTTAACCCCTCAACCTATTACCGACGATAGCGCTGAGTCTGAGGACACCTCGCCTTCAGATGACCCCGGCGTGGTCGGGCACGCGGACAGCGAGGATGGGGCTGGGAGTGGCTCTATCGTCGAGAATCAGGATGACGGTCAGGCGGGTGCCGGTGAAACCGGCGCCGCACAAACGCGCGCACTGGTTGATCTGGCCACGATGGAACAGGCCATCGATATCGCAGCTGTGCGCTACGACAAGGACGGGGATCAGCACTACGACGTGATCTCGGCGTTCATTAAGTCGATGCGCGGCAGCGACGTCAACGCATCACTGCACTACCTGGCGCGGATGATCGTGGCAGGGGAGGACCCGCGGTTCATCGCGCGGCGCATCATGATCTCCGCGTCCGAGGACGTAGGGATGGCGGACCCGTCCGCGCTGCAGACCGCGGCCGCGGCGGCGCAGGCCGTGCAGCTCCTCGGGATGCCCGAGGCAAAGTACGCGCTCTCGCAGGCTGTGGTGCATATTGCCACCGCACCCAAATCTAACCGCTCGCACGACGCCATCAACGCGGCGATAGCTGACGTGCAGTCCGGCAAGATCGGGACCGTGCCCGAACACCTGCGAGACGGACACTACGCCGGCGCCAAGAAACTGGGCCATGCGGTGGGATACAAGTACGCGCACGACTACCCGCACGCCATCGCGCCCCAGCAGTACCTCCCCGATGTCCTTGACGGCGCCGAGTATTACCAGCCGAGCGACCGCGGGTTTGAGCGCAACGTCACACAAAGACTTGAGGGCATCAACCCGATCTTGAGGGACGGGCGCTAAGTCGCGCTGGTAGACTCTTTAGGTTGCCTTATGCGAAAGCTTTGGTAGCCACCTGGGACCTCGGCCCGCGAACTAACACCCATGTATGGGCTGGTTAGCACTCTTCGGCTGGTCCCACATCCTCCACAAAAGTGCGGGGATGTGACGTCAACTAACGACAGGAACGGAAAACTTATGTCTTCTGTAACCCGTTCGCGCCGCCAGGTTCGCCTGAGCCGCGCACTGGGCATTGCTCTTACCCCAAAGGCTGTAAAGCACTTTGAGAAGCGTCCATACCCACCAGGTGAGCACGGCCGTAGCCGTCGCCGCACCGAGTCTGACTACGCAGTTCGTCTGCGCGAGAAGCAGCGTCTTCGCGCACAGTACGCACTCCGCGAGAAGCAGATGCGTGCAGCGTACGACAAGGCCCGCCCAATGGAGGGTCTGACTGGTGAGACCATGGTCGAGCTCCTCGAGACCCGTCTCGACGCACTCGTCCTGCGTGCAGGCTTTGCTCGTACCATCCTTCAGGCTCGCCAGGCTGTGGTTCACCGCCACATCCTCGTTGACGGCAAGCTCGTTGACCGCCCATCGTTCCGCGTGAAGCCAGGCCAGACCATCCAGGTCAAGCCAAAGATGCAGACTGCAACCCCTTACCAGGTTGCTGCTGCAGGCGCTCACCGCGATGTTCTTCCTGCTGTTCCTGGCTACCTCGACGTTCAGCTCGAGAAGCTCTCCGCAGTTCTGGTTCGTAAGCCAGCTCGCGCCGAGATCCCAGTACAGTGCGAAGTTAACCTGGTCGTTGAGTACTACGCTCGCTGATCAGTAGGTCTTCGATCATCTGATCGGATCGCTGTAACACGAGGGCCGTCCCGCATCTGCGGGACGGCCCTCGTGCCATGTCCGCGGGGTTTCCCCGGCCCCATTCGCCGCTTCCCGGAACGAGACATCCCCGCCACCCCACCCTTCTCATCGAGAGTATTCTCTAGCCCACTCTCGAAAGGGAGAGTGGGCTAGAGAATACTCTCGATGGGGTGTGGAGGTTCTTAGGCGATGCCCGTTCCTGTACCGTTCCCACACCAATCGCAGGTAATGTTAGGCGGGAACAAGAACTTGGGCTAAGGAGATCTTCGTGATCGGTGAAATTGCCGGACTAATTGCAGCCATCGCATTCGTTGCACTCGTAGGGTTCCTCGCGGTCCCACTCATCAAGCTGGGCAAGGTGTTCGACGCGGCAACGGAGTCGCTCGAAGAAATCACCGAGCACACGCTACCCATCCTTGACGAGTCCGCCACCGCGGTCACGTCTGCAAACGTGCAGCTCGCCAAGGTTGATACCGTCACCACGTCCGCGGCAGAGGTTTCACAAAACATCTCCGCACTCACCGGAATCTACTCCGCAACCTTCGGCGGACCACTCGTCAAGGTCGCCGCGTTCAGCTACGGCGTGCGCAAGGCAGTAGGATCCGCGTTCAGCAAGGTCAAGGGAGGCCCGCGATGAGCAGACTCTTCTGGGTAGGAACAGGCGTAGCGCTCACCGTCTTCGTGATCGTCAAGGGGCGCAAGATCGTCCTGCAGTACACCCCCCGAGGCAGTCGCCGAACGCGCAACCGCGCAGGCCGCAGACTTCACCAGCCGCGCCACCGAGGCAGCCGGGGGGTTGTGGAGCGAGTTCAAGGAAGCGTTCTCCGAACGCGAGGCAGAACTCAAGTCATCGCTGCTCGCTGAGACGCAGGGCAGCCTGGCTGATCTTCGAGCTCGCCGCGAGGCGAGCAAGCCTCGCCCCACCGCGGCGGACTTCCCGGACGTTGACCCGGTTGAGGACGAACTCGGATACTCGTTCTAGAGGAACCGATCGCTCCAAGCGCAACGAACGATTCGGGCCGCCCATCCCCAGCAGGGGACAGGCGGCCCGCACTTTTGCTGGTACAGGCACAATCGTCGATAAGAAAGAACGCGACTGTGACTATCAAGACCAGCAAAATATGCCCCCCGATTTGCGGGGGCACCGTAGAATTACCTAGTGCCCAATATAGGTGTGGGCACCCCAATGACTACTGAACAGGTGCAGAGGAACATGCGTACCGCTGAAATCCGTCAACGCTGGCTCGACTACTTTGAGGCACGCGGCCACGCCGTGGTGCCGTCGGCCTCACTGATCTCCCCGGACCCATCCCTCCTGTTCACCGTCGCGGGCATGGTTCCTTTCATCCCGTACATGCTCGGCGAGCAGACCCCACCATGGCCACGCGCCACCTCCGTGCAAAAGTGCATCCGCACCGGCGACATCGAAGAGGTTGGCAAGACCACCCGCCACGGCACGTTCTTCCAGATGAACGGCAACTTCTCTTTTGGTGATTACTTCAAGGAGCAGGCAATTGAGTATGCCTGGGACTTCATCACCGGATCGGAAGACGACGGCAAGCTCGGATTCGACCCAGAGGTCGTGTGGGTCACCGTCTACGAAGACGACGACGAAGCACACGAGATGTGGCGACGCATTGCTAACCTCCCAGAGGAGCGCATCCAGCGCCGCGACAAGAAGGACAACTACTGGCACACCGGCCAGCCCGGCCCAGGTGGACCATGCTCCGAGATCTACATCGACCGTGGCCCGGAATTCGGCGCAGAGGGCGGACCTGTAGCTGACGAGGACCGCTATCTCGAAATCTGGAACCTCGTGTTCATGCAGTACCAGCTCACGAACGTGACCGCCAAGGACAAGTTCGACATCGTTGGACCGCTCAAGCAGCACAACATCGACACCGGAATGGGCCTCGAGCGCGTTGCTCTGCTCAAGCAGGGCGTCAACAACATGTACGAGATCGACCAGGTGTTCCCTGTTATCGAGACCGCCATGAAGCTCACGGGCAAGACCTACGGTGAAGACGAGGGTAACGACGTCCGCTTCCGTGTAGTGGCTGACCACGTGCGTTCCTCGCTCATGCTCATTGGCGATGGCGTGCGCCCATCGAACGAGGGCCGCGGATACGTGCTGCGCCGCCTCATGCGCCGCGTGATCCGCTCCATGCGCCTCCTCGGCGTCACTGAGCCGGTCATCCCAGCACTGCTCGAGACCTCCAAGAACGTCATGGCCGAGTCCTACCCATACCTGGCCGAGAACTGGAACTCGATCCTGGCAACCGCTAAGACCGAGGAAGAGGTCTTCCGCCGCACACTCAACGCTGGCCTCGCCATCCTCGACTCGGCCGTTACCGAGGCAAAGACCTCCGGTTCGTCCGCGCTGACCGGCGAGCAGGCATTCGCCCTGCACGACACCTACGGTTTCCCCATTGACCTCACGCTCGAGGTTGCTGCGGAGCAGGGCGTTGCAGTGGACGAGAAGGCATTCCGCTCCCTCATGCAGGAGCAACGCGACCGCGCACGCGCCGACGCACTGTCCAAGAAGCAGGGCCACGCCGACATCTCGATCTACCAGGGCGTTGCCTCCGCGCTGTCCGCCCCGGTTGAGTTCCTCGGATACACCGACGCAAAGGCCCCAGCCAAGGTTGAGGCAATGCTCGTTGACGGCGTCTCGGTGACCTCGGTGTCCGCACCAGCTGACGTCGAGCTCATCCTCGACCGCACCCCGTTCTACGCAGAGAAGGGTGGCCAGCTCGCTGACCACGGAACCGTTCTCTCCGACGGCGGCGGAACCTTCGAGGTTGACGACGTCCAGTCGCCGGTCAAGGGCCTGTCCGTGCACCGCGGACGCCTGACCGAGGGAACCCTGTCCATCGGTGAGTCGGTTGTGGCTGAGATCGACACGGTTCGTCGCCGCCAGATCTCCCAGGCACACTCCGCAACGCACATGATCCACAAGGCGCTGCAGGAGACCCTCGGCGCGACTCCACGCAGGCAGGTTCGGAAAACTCTCCAAACCGCATCCGCTTCGACTTCCGCCAGGGCCAGGCCGTACCGGGCTCCGCACTGGACGAGATCGAAGGCCGCGTGAACGACCAGCTCCGTGAGAACTTCGAGGTCACCGACATCACCACGTCCCTCGACGAGGCACGTGCGATGGGTGCGATGGCACTGTTCGGCGAGAAGTACGGCGAGCGCGTGCGCGTTGTTTCCATCGGTGACGACTGGTCGCGCGAGCTGTGTGCAGGTACGCACGTCAAGCAGACCGGCGACATCGGTATGATCACCATCCTTGGTGAGTCCTCGATCGGCTCCGGTGTACGCCGCGTTGACGCACTCGTTGGTGCTGGCGCATACGGCCACAACGCCAAGGAGCGCGCACTGGTTTCGCAGCTCACCGGACTGCTCAACGTCCGCCCAGACGAGCTGCCTACCCGCATCGAGTCGCTCGTGGCCAAGCTCAAGGAATCCGAGAAGGAACTGACCTCCATGCGTCAGGCCCAGATCATGGCGTCTGCAGGCAAACTGGCCCAGGACGCAACCCGCGTCGGCTCCGTCAAGGTTATCGCCCACAACCTGGGCGAGATCGGTGACGGCAACGCACTGCGCGCCCTCGCAACCGACCTGCGCAATCGATTGGGAGAGGGCGACGCATCCGTTGTCGCAATCTCCGGCGTGTTCAAGGACCGCCCACAGGTTGTAGTAGTCACCAACAAGTCGGCCCGCGACCTCGGCATCAAGGCCGGCGCACTCGCCAAGACCGCATCCGGCATCCTCGGCGGTGGCGGAGGCGGCAAAGACGACATGGCCCAGGGTGGCGGCCAGAACGCGACCGCACTTCCAGCGGCACTCGAGGGAATCGTCGAAAATATCCGCGAGGTAGTTGGCGCGTGACATACGCAGAACTGAACGAAGGTGAGCCCCGGCGCGTAGCGCGCGGGGCTCGCCTCGCAATTGACGTAGGAATGGTCCGGGTAGGGGTCGCGGCCAGCGACCCGGACGGGATCTTGGCGTCTCCCGTGGAGACGCTCGCCCGGGACCGATCCATCACGTACACCCGCGGCGGGAAGATACCGGGTGTCCTGCCCAAGGACATCGCAGCCCTGCGGGACATCGCAGAGGAGCGGTTCATCCGCGTCATTTACTTGGGGATGCCCAAGCACCTTTCGGGAAGCCAGGGCGCCTCGGCGGACATGGCACTCGACTACGGGGATTTGTTGTCCAAGGTCATTCCCGGCGTTGAGATCCGATACGTGGACGAGCGCATGACGAGTGTGACAGCTCACCAGGCTCTGCACGCCTCCGGAAAATCCTCCAAGAAGCACCGCAGTGTGGTGGACCAGGTTGCGGCAGTCATCATTCTCGAAACCGCGCTTGAAACCGAGAAAAAATCGGGGGAGAGGGCCGGAACGGCCCTAGCGGACTACCTTGAGTAGGCGACCAGAGCGCTGTTTCCACAAGGGCAGGAACAGTGCAGATAATCACGCTCTTTACTAAACCGTGATCTGGAAGTGTAGAATCTTACGCTTAGGAAGGGTGAAGTTTGCCTCTTGGCCTTCACTGACTGCTAGATCGCATGGCGCATACATGCCGAGCCCCGTTTAAGAATGGGTGTGCCACGAACCTGTGCGCCACGAACCTAAAGGAACTTCAGACGTGAACGATCTGTTCGATCTCCAAGATCAGGGCTATGACGAGACGCAGCTGTCCCGCATGGACCGACGTGAACTTGCAGCCCGCAAGAAGCGCGCGGCTAAGAGACGCCGCGCTTCTATGATCGCAACACTCATTTCCGTCCTCGTTATCGGCGGCATCGTCGTCGTTGGATGGAAGGCCGGTGCCAAGTTCTTTGGTGACCTCTCCCCATTCTCGGCGTCAACTTCCACACCTCCACAGGACTTTGAAGGTCAGGGAACTGAACCCATCGAGATTGAGGTCAAGGAGGGCGACTCCGGGGGAGCCATTGCGCAAACCCTCTACACCAACGGCGTGATCGCATCCGTGCAGGCATACACCAACGCGGCAATCGCCAACCCGGACTCCTCCAAGATCCAGCCAGGCACCTACTCGCTGTACAAGGAGATGCCCGCCGCTTCCGCAATCACGATGCTGCTCGACCTGAAGAACCTCTCCGGAAACCGCATCCAAGTGATCCCGGGTGAGAAGAACAGCCAGATCATCCAACGCATCAAAAAGGTCACCGGCCTGACCGAGGAAGAGATTAACGCGGCAATGGAAGACCCGGCCGCGCGCAAACTACCTAAGGTTGCAGGCGGAAACTTTGAAGGCTGGCTAGCCGATGGTGACTATCGCTTTGGCAAGGATGTCACCGCCGAAGAAGTCATTGACGAAATGGTGGCCCGCTCGGTCAAGCGCCTCAACAAACTCGAGGTGCCTAAGGACCGTTGGGAAGAAATCCTCAACGTGGCCGCGATCGTAGAGCGTGAAGCCGGACGCGACGAGGACTTTGCCAAGGTTGCGAGTGTCATCTACAACCGTCTCGAGATTGACATGGCCTTGCAAATGGACTCCACCGTCCACTACAAGTTCGGCGGATCAGCGGATGCTTCCACCACCTCCAACGAGCGTTCAGACGACAACCCGTGGAACACGTACCTCCACAAGGGACTACCCAAGACCCCTATTGCGACCCCAAGCCTCAAGGCAATTGAGGCTGCGCTGGAGCCGGCAAACACCGACTACATCTACTTTGTTGCGGTCAACCCGGAGACGCACGAAACCAAGTTCGCGGTGACCTGGTCTGACCACCAGAAGAACGTCAACGAGTACAAGCAGTGGATCACTGACAACGCTGATCGACTCAGCAGCAAGGACGACTAATTCCTGCTGGCTCGTGTTGAGTTGGAGATAGTTTGGGGAAGGGGAGCGGCTGCGGCTGCTCCCCTTCTTTGTGTGCTGGTGTTTGCGGAGCCGGGGCCGGACCGGATTCGGAGCCGAAGTTGGAGTTGGGGCCGTAGCCAAAGTTGGAACCGGACCGGGTTCACACGCTGACCGAGTTTTCCCTCCGAGCCGACGAATCAGATAGATTGACCAACAGACTTGATTTGAATCCCGAGACATTTGGATGAGAGCACTTTGACTATGCACGCAGCCGTTCTGGGTCACCCCATCGAGCACTCCCTCTCCCCGGTCCTGCACGGCGCGGCTTACACCGCACTCGGGCTGGAGGACTGGTCGTACGGCAAGCACGACGTGGACGAGGGCGAGTTGTCCGCGTTTGTAGCCGGGCTCGGCGCCGACTGGGCGGGCCTGAGCCTGACCATGCCGCTCAAGAAGGCGATCTTCCCCCTGCTCGCGCACGTTGAGCCTTTGGCCGAGGTGACTGGATCCGTCAACACGGTCCTGTTCTCGGGCAAGGGTGCCGGGCGCATGTCGGTGGGAACCAACACGGACGTCTACGGACTGGTACAGGCGCTGAAGGAGGGTCTGGGTGAGCGGTACGTCCCGGGCGCGAAGACCACGGGTGTAGTCATCGGGGCTGGTGCCACCGCGGCGTCCACCCTAGCCGCGCTGGCAGAACTCGGATGCGCCCGACCGACCGTGTTTGTACGCAATCTAGGGCGAACCGCCGAGCTACGGGCCGCAGCCGGGCGAATGGGGGTGGACCCGCAGTTCATGACTCTCGCGGGTGCTGCTGCAGCGGTTGTAACCGCGGACCTTGTGGTTTCAACGCTTCCGGCCAACGCGGCGGACGGCCTAGCGCAGGAACTCCTTGACGCCGCAGCCACTCCGCGGGGCGTCCTCCTCGACGTTGCCTACGCGCCCAGCCCAACCACAGCCCTCATCTCTGCGTGGCGTGAACTTGGCGGTGCAGCGGTGACTGGGGAGCGGATGCTTCTGCACCAGGCAGCCGAGCAGGTGAGGCTCATGACGGGTAAGGCGGCCCCGATTGAAGCCATGACGCGTGCGCTCGAGGCAGCCATCGCCCCCGAATAGTGCCGTTTTCATGTTCTCACCCCGTGATCTGGGTCATTGGGGCTAAGACATGGGCCATGACTAGCCGATACATCCACTAGAAAAGTCACAGTTCTAGTGGAGTCGGTATGAAGCAGCTTGGAGAAATCCTCCTTGATGAGGGACTAGTAACCCAGGATCAACTCCTGGCAGCCCTAGACGAGCAGGTGCTCCGCGGGCACAGCCTCGGCCGAGTCCTCGTTGAGTCCGGGGTCCTCAGCGAGGGGCAGCTCGTCTCGGCGCTCGCGCAACAGGTCGGCCTAGAGTTTGTGGACCTTGATGTCTACCCGGTGGACCGCACTGCAGTCTCCGCAGTGCCGGGTGCGCTGTGTCGCCGCTACACGGTTCTCCCCATTGGCTACCAAAACGGGTCCATCATCCTTGCGATGGCGGACCCGGGTAACGTGCTTGCGCTCGACGACGTCCGTCAGCTCACGCGTATGCAGGTCACGCCCGTGGTGGCCACGCACGAGGACCTCTCCCGCGCGCTCGACCGCTTCATCCGTGCGGACGGCGAGATGGACAACCTGGCCCACCAGCTCTCCGAGCAGCAGGTCGAGGAGATCGACCTGTCCAGCATCGGCGACTCCGTGGACGACGATGCCCCGATCGTCCGCTACGTGAACCTCATTGTCACGCAGGCGATCACGGACCGAGCCTCCGACATCCACATCGAGCCCACCGAGCATGACCTGCGCGTGCGGTACCGCATTGACGGCGTGCTGCACGAGATGCAACGCTCACCCAAGAGCACCCAGGCTGCGGTGACCTCGCGCGTGAAGATCCTCTCCGACATCGATATTGCAGAGAAGCGCCGCCCTCAGGACGGCCGCATGTCCGTGACGCACCAGGGCCGCAAGATTGACCTCCGTGTTGCCACGCTGCCCACGGTGTGGGGCGAGAAGATCGTTATGCGTATCCTCGACAACTCCACCGCGAGCCTCGACCTGCGCGACCTGAGCTTTGGGCAGGACAACTACGAGATCTTCAAGGAGTCGTACACCAAGCCGTACGGCATGATCCTGGTGACCGGGCCAACGGGTTCGGGTAAGTCCACGACCCTGTACGCCACGCTCAACGCGGTGTCCAAGCCGGAGATCAACGTGATCACCGTGGAGGACCCGGTTGAGTACAGGCTTCCGGGCATCAACCAGGTGCAGGTCAACCCCAAGGCAGGTCTGACGTTCGCGGGCGCCCTGCGTTCGATCCTGCGTTCCGACCCCGACGTGGTTCTGCTCGGTGAGATCCGTGACCACGAGACCGCCCAGATCGCGATCGAGGCCGCGCTCACCGGTCACCTCGTGCTCTCCACCCTGCACACCAACGACGCCCCGTCCGCAGTCACTCGTCTCACCGAGATGGGCATCGAGCCGTTCCTCGTGGGCTCCGCGCTCGACTGCATCGTGGCCCAGCGTCTTGCCCGAAAGCTCTGCGGCAAGTGCAAGGAGCAGTACACACCCACGCCAGACGAGATGACTGCAGCGCGCTTCCCTTGGATCGAGGGCGAGGAAATCCCGGTCCTGCATCGCCCCGCAGGCTGCACCTCGTGCTCCAACACCGGGTACCGCGGCCGTATTGCTCTGCACGAGGTCATGAACGTGACCGAGGAGATCGAGCGCCTCGCCGTGTCCCACGCGTCCTCCGCCGAGATCGCCAAGGTTGCGATGAAGCAGGGAATGCGCACGCTGCGCGACGACGGCTGGATGAAGGTCGTGGAAGGCCAAACCTCGATCGAGGAAATTCTGCGCGTTGTAACCTGACCGGCGGCCTAAAGTCTGGGCTGTTACTGCCTAAAGTTCCACTCGCTCAATGCCGATATCTCGGTGACGCGTGGCCGGTTTGGCGCGCTTGGATCGGGAAGGCTACATCGTGACTCAGCAGTTTTATCCGGAAGGACAACCTGGGCGTAGGGGAGTGTCGGACCCCAATACTCAGTTGGACCCGTCAGCTCGCAGCACGAGCGCTCCGGGGATTCCTAATACCGAATATGGTGTCCGGCAGTCGACTGCTCCCCGCGAGTCGGACTATCCGTGGGCAGTTCCCACCACCTCTGATGCCTTGGGCAATCACACCAACCAGACCAATTCTGGGGTGAGCGAAAGTGCCCGTCAGAGTTCCTATGGTTCGCTGGATCAGCAGCACCAATCGATCTCCACGTTTGTGCCTCAATCTCAGCGTCCAGGGATCGTTGAGCCAGTGGAAACCCTTCCCGGAGCGGGCTCTCGAGTGGGTAACCGTGCGGCGACCTCTTACCCGCTGAAGTCGGAAGCCGTGTCTCCTTTTGCGGGAAACGGTGCCCCAAGCAGTCCTCCGGTAACCAAGTTGGCTGGGCTTACAATGCCAGCACCCCCCACGAAGCCTGTTGTCGATCCTTCTCAACCGCTTCGTCCGCGTGGAATTGTTGCCGTTGATCAGAACGATGGTGGTCGCGTTGGTATGTCGAACGCGCTTCGCGCGGGCGACCTTCTTATCGACGATGTACTACGTGACGTTGTTTTCCACGGGGCCTCTGACCTCCACTTGACCGATCGGTCTACACCGATGATCCGAAAGTCCGGAGCGCTTATGCCGTTGGAAGGTTATGCGCCGATGACTGGGGAATCTCTGCGGAGGTCCCTTTTCACCCTTCTGACGCAGAAGCAGCGCGAGAAGTTCGAGGAGCAACTCGAGCTCGACTTTGCGTATCACGTGCCAGACGGTGAACGGTTCCGAGTGAACTTCTACATGCAGCGTGACACCGTTGGCGCCGCCTTCCGCGTTATTCCGAGCGAAATCAAGCCACTGGAGGCGCTTGGCGTTCCACCAATCGTCAACACGTTCTCCAAACTTCCGCGTGGGCTCGTCCTGGTTACCGGCCCCACGGGTTCGGGCAAATCTACAACCCTTGCGTCGATCATTGACCAGGCCAACCGCACCCGCAGCGACCACATCATGACGGTGGAGGATCCTATCGAGTTCCTCCACGACCACAAGCGCTCGATTGTGAACCAGCGCGAAGTGGGTACCGATACGTGGTCGTTTGCTAGCGCACTCAAGCACGTGCTCCGTCAGGACCCGGACATCATCCTGGTTGGCGAGCTTCGCGATCTGGAGACTATTTCGGTAGCGCTCACCGCAGCCGAGACCGGTCACCTCGTTTTTGCAACGCTTCACACGCAGGATGCGGCTCAGACAATCGATCGCGTGATTGATGTGTTCCCTGCCGAACAGCAGGAACAGATCCGTGTTCAGCTCGCCTCCGCTATTCAGGGCGTAGTCTCCCAGACACTGTGTAAACGCCAGAATAGCCCCGGCCGAGTAGTTGCCACGGAGGTCATGGTGGCCACGCCTGCTATCCGGAACCTTATCCGTGAAGGCAAGACACACCAGGTGTACTCACTCATGCAGGCTGGCGCTGCGGATGGAATGCACACCATGGACCAGCACCTAGCAGATCTGGTCAAGACCGGTGCAGTTAGCTACGAGGTGGGTCTGGATAAGTGCCACAGTGCGTCCGACTTTAACAGGCTCTCCGGGCGCAGGATGGGTGGCGCGGGAATGGGAATTGCCAACGCCGGCATGGGCGGAAATATCGAGACCGAGGGCGCGTACTAATGACTGATATTGATGCAAGAACTTTTAGCTACGAGGCCTTGGACAAGGCCGGAAATGTAGTCAAGGGAAAGCTGACCGGTCGTTCGGAGTCAGCGGTTGCGCAGAGGCTCATGTCGAGTGGTACCCAGCCGATCAACATTACCGAGGTCAAGACCACGGGGCTGAATGCTGACGTTCGTATCCCCGGAATCACCGACAAGGTCAAACTCAAGGACATCGCCATCATGCTGCGCCAGATGGCGACCATGATTGGCGCGGGTCTATCCCTCATCCGCGCACTGGCGACCCTGACGGAACAGACGGAAAACCCAACGTTGCGGGGAATCCTCAACACGGTCCGAACCGACGTGGAGACAGGACTTTCATTGTCTGCGGGATTGGCCAAGCACCCGCTAGTCTTCCCTCCGCTCATGATCAACATGGTCAAGGCCGGTGAAACGGGCGGGTTCCTTGATCAGACGCTCCTTAACCTCGCCAAGAACTTTGAGGATGAGGTCAAGCTCAACGCCAAGGTGAAGTCCGCGATGACCTATCCGGTTGTTGTGCTCGTCGTAGCGATTCTGGCTTCTGTGGGAATGCTTCTCTTCATTGTTCCCGTGTTCGCGGGAATCTTTGACTCCCTCGGAGGCGACTTGCCATGGGCAACCCAGATCTTGGTGGACATGTCGAACTTCCTCAAGGTCGCGGTGTGGCCGCTCTTGGTTTTGGTTGTCATCGCATTTGTGTGGTGGGGCCGAATCAAGAACAACAAGTCTGTTCGGGAAAAGGTTGATCCCCTCAAGCTGAAGATGCCGGTCTTCGGCGCACTCACACAGAAAATTGCTGTAGCACGGTTCACCCGAAACCTAGGGGCAATGCTCCGCGCCGGCGTTCCCGTGCTTCAAGCCCTAGAGATCGTGGGGGAGGCGAGCGGTAACTATGTGGTGGAAAAGGCCACCCAGGACATCATCAACAATGTGCGCCGAGGCAAGGGGCTAACAGCTCCCCTCGCCGAACACCCTATCTTCCCTCCCATGGTGGTCCAGATGATCGCGATCGGTGAAGACACCGGCGCCATGGACGTCATGCTCGAAAAGATTGCCGAGTTCTATGACGCAGAAGTTGAAGCAACCACAGAGCAGCTCACCAGCCTCATCGAGCCACTCATGATCCTCCTCATCGGTGGAATCGTTGGCGGAATGGTGATTGCTCTGTACATGCCGGTATTCAGCGTCTTCGACCTCGTTCAGTAGCGGGGAAGCTGGTTGAAGTCCCTTTTTCCAGGGAAACCGGTCTTCACGAAAATATCTTGAAAGAACTTACTAAAGGTTCCCCTCAACTGCGCCGATACACATCCCGGTGGCCAAGTTCCGCAGTTGTGCACGAGGCCCGGCATCAATTCTTCGCACGAACTATCAGAAAGGTGCGCTCAATGATCGCACGCATCAGCAAGTCCCTGAACGAGAAGGAAAAGGGCTTCACCCTGATCGAGCTTCTCGTGGTCGTCATCATCATCGGAATCCTCTCCGCGATCGCGATCCCTGTCTTCATGAACCAGCGCCAGAAGGCAGTCGACGCAGGCATCAAGTCGGACCTTCGCTCCATCGCAAACGAGGTTGAGAGCTACTACGTCGACAACCAGGCCTACCCAGCTGACGGGACTGTCGCAAAGGATGAGAATGGCAAGGTCAAGGTGGGAAGCGCCGACGATGCGGCCTTGATCAAGATCTCTGACCCGAACACTGAGTTCACCTACGAAGACAAAGGTGAGAGCTACGTTCTGACTGGAACGAACGACGAGAAGGGTTCGGGTAAGACGTTCACATACGACAGCAAGGATGGTGGACTCGACCCAGAAGGGAAGTGACCGCGGGGTTCACAACGCTTCTCTTGGCTTGAATACGGGCAGTCTTACTAACTGAGAGTTCTTCTAGCCAGCTAAACGCATGGGTGGTGCCTTCGCCAAAAGGCGGGCACCACCCATTCTGTATTTGAGGGGCGCTGGTCGCCTCAAACTTTCCAAGCCCCGTCCGTCATCCGCTGATCACTGCCGCTTCTAGGAGCTTTCGTGTCATCTCCGTTTCCCCAACACTCCAACGAGTGCACTGCTGAGGATGGTTTCTCCCTCATCGAGGTGGTCGTAGCGATAGTGCTCACGGGAATGCTCGCAGCCGCCGCTCTGACCTTCTTTGTTTCGGGCGTGAGCACGGTATCCGAGTCACAGCGGAAGCAGGCGGCGGTGATGCTTGCGAACAGCGCCGTTGAGCAGGCTCGGACAGTCGCGCCCGGTGCGGTCGATGCAGCTGGCACTAGTGGCCTGGTGAGAGGGCGCTCGAAGGCGAGCGTTCAGACTTCATGGACTGCGGCTACCGCGTTCGACAGCCAAGACACAGCGGACATGAACATTGCCTGGGACCCCAGCTCGGGACTGACTGACGCCTCCCAGTGGGTCCCCTTGGAACAGACCCGAACCGTCGACTCACAGTCGTACACCATCACTACACTTATTGGCTCGTGCTACCGATCCAAACTCGCCTCCAAGACCGCAGACGACTGCGTGAAGGATCAGCCCTCGATCAACTCTGACGACTACGTCTAGTTATATCGCGTCAGGATCGTAGTGAAGTGGGCGGAAAACCAGACTGCGACGCCACGCAGCTACCGCCTGGCCACCCTCATCGATCCAAGCACGGACGTGCTGTGGAACACGGTGCTCAAGCCATACGCCTATGACGATGACCTCTCGATTTCTGCAGGCGACCCGGCGCAGTTCTTCGCGATTGTGGCAAACGATGAAGTTGAATACAACACCGCTGGTACGGTGAGCCCAATCGTGGACCTGGCCACTCCCACTCACGGGACTCTCGCGGTTGGCACTGGAAGCCGAATCAACGGCGTCATTTACACGCCGCCAACCGACACAAAACTTGCGGGCCCAGTGACCTCAAAATATGCGGTCCGTAGTACCTCAATGGAGAAGTCGACTCCGGCGAACATCACGATCCACGTGCTCCCTCGCCCGTTCGAGGACTCGTTCAAGAAGGGGCCGGGTACCTCTAGCAAGATCACCGCAGAGCTGCTTGGTAATGACTTTGGTACTGAAAACATTGATTCAACGCGTCGAATCAACGTGGTTCTGACGAATGACCCGGACCTCGACATGTTCTCTATGGATAAGGTCCCGGACACAGTACTCGCGGCCCGAGAACGCTCAAAGCTAGCACTTGAGAGTAAGGGCCTTTCTGTTGACGCTAACGGGGACGTGCAGTTTGACGCACCAGTGGATGCCGGCGCGGGACCCGTGGTGTTCTATTACTACTTGGTGGATGACGACGCAAACCTAGTGGGTCAGCGTTTCCCAAGTGCACGCCCGGCTCGCGTGACCATCGAACTTGCTGAAGACAAGCCAGTTGCGGTGGATGAGTTAATCGAGATTCCGGTAAAGCACGGACCTTCCGACTTGAGCACCAAGCTGGATCTCCAGGACCTCACCGGAAACCCGGAAGACTATGCAATCCGAATCACGGACACAAACATTGGCGCTGGGGGACAGGGACGCCTCTCCATCGACGGATCCAACTACAACGCTGCGGACCACAACGAAGGGCTGGACGTGACGTACACACAGCAGGGCAATTCCGCCTACGCTGTGTGGTTCACCTATGAGGTGGTCAGCCCCGGTGGGCAGGTCTCCGAGGAGCGAAAGATCACGATCCATGTGGTGCCTAAAGCAGTTGGCGAGTCTATTAGTTTGAAGCGCAACACGACAGCGGACTTTGTGCTTTTCGGGAATGATTTGCCATCGGATGCCTCAGTGCAGCTAGTGAATGTTTCCAATCCAAGTTGCGCCACGAGAACTGTTGCCGATGCAGCTTCTGGAAAGGTGACGATAACGGCACCGAATGGCACGAATACCTGCACGATGACCTACGCACTTCAGGTACGTGATTTTCCCGAGATCGTGTCCAATAAGGCCACAGTTACGATTCAGGTGACGAGACGATGAGTTTTCTCAACCGTGCGACAGATGCTAACGAAGATGGAGTGAGCCTTGTGGAGCTCATTATCTCCATGGCGATCCTTGTTCTTCTACTCGGCGTGACTCTGACGGCGGTTGCGGGCATGTCGAAGAGCACGGTCCGATCCCAGGCAGTGGCAGACGCGAGCGATCAATTGAGGACTACATACCAGAGGCTAGACAAAGAGGTGCGCTACGCCTCGTCTGTGAACCAGCCCGGTGTGGTTGGCAACTCCATCTATTTTGAGTACTTGATCGATTCGAACATTGCGACCGGAACTCCCGAGTGCGTGCAGTGGCGCTACGTCACTGACAAGGGAGAACTGCAACGCAGAACCTGGCCAAGCGGGACTACGAAAGCATCGGCATGGCAGACGATGGTCACTCGGTTGCGTAATGACCTCTCCCAACCTGAGCAGCAGCCGTTCCGTGTGCAACGCGCTGGTAACAATAACGGAAAGGTGACAAGCAAGCAGCAGCTCGACATTTTCCTTGACACCGGCCTGGGCGCCGACGCTGATCCTCGTGGTGGCCAACTAGATGTCACGTTTGTGGCACAGAACTCATCAACGAACTCTCCGTACACTGTCTGCCTGATTGGAGGCATGAATCGTCCATGAATATCATCCGCATCATTCGCAGCCAGGGTGATCGACGCATGAAGCGCGACGAGAGCGGCGTTGCAATCATGAGCGTCATCCTGGTGATGTTCATGATTCTGATCATGTCCACACTCGTGCTCGGAATCGTGCTCTCCCAAGTGCGCCCTACGCTTTTCAGCAACAAGAACACGCGTACAATTTCGGCCGCGCAGGCCGGAGTTGATGCGACGATCTCTCAGATTCGCAACGCCACTACAGTGGATGCCGCGGGCGAAACGGTTGGGGAGATTCACTACCTGCCGTGCCAGGCAAGTGGTGCCGTTGACGGTAGCGATGTAAGCACCTCCTTCTCCGCAACAATTAGGTATTACAAAGAGGACCCCGAAGGTCGAGAGAAGCAGTGGCTTGAAGACGAAGCCCTGGAGTGCTTTCAAGGGCCATCAGCGTTTGGCCTGAAGGCAGTTCCACACTTTGCGATCATCACCTCCATAGGTATGGACGAGACTGCAACTGTGATGTCAGACGTGGCTGATCGGACTATCGAGGTCAAGTACACCTTCCCGCTCACCACTCGTACCATCAGTGGCGGGCAGATCATGGACTCGAATTCTCAGTTCTGCTTGGTTGCCGAGACCTTGACTACGGGGAGCAGAGTCCGATATCGAAAAGCGGAGTCTGAGAGTTGCAAGGAAAAGTCACCCCAGAACCTTTGGAGCTGGCGTAGTGACTACATGATCCACCTCAGTTCGACGGACCTCGACGGACAACTTCCACTCTGTCTCTCGGGGCGTGCGAGCAACAGCACCCCAGTTGCAATGACACTTCGTCCCTGCACGCTGGAGAAGACCGACCCGCTCGGTCAGCGGTTCTCCTGGACCGGCCAGCACACATGGCTTGGACAGAACTCGTCCAATACCGGATACGGGAACAGTTACATAGTTAACTCCGATGGGAATGTCAGCGATGGAGATTCGATCTCCGTATCAACTTCGACTAACAATCCAAAGCCTGTACCCTTGCCCGCAGTGGGTAAAGGTAACGCGTCGAGTGAGACCGACCAGGTTGTAAACCAGAGCTTGTTTGGTCGTTGCCTCGACGTGACGGACGAGCAAATCGATAAAGCTTTCATGATCACCTATCCCTGCAAGCAGGACCCCACCGGCAATGGTAGCTTCTCCTGGAACCACAAGTGGTACTACACAGAGCCGGACGCGGACCAAGGAGAGTCTTCGGTGAAGACCACAATCTCTGTAAGGCCCGGTGGAACCAAGAACTGCCTCATCACCACTACGAGGGAGGGCATCGTGGCTGGTGGTCGACCAAGCGGAGTTGCCGATGGCTCCTACAAGCCTGAGAAATTCCCTCGATTCAGGACCTCGGATAACCGGATCGACTGCTCGTCAGCCAGTGCCCAGTGGACCCGAAACGGCGATACCGGAAATCCGACGACCTCATGGACAATTGTCGATGTGAATGGTCGGTGTTTGTCGGCTAGCGGATCTATTATCAGTGGAAACTGGAACTCCATAGTTGTCGAGACATGCAACGGCAAGGACTACCAGAAGTGGAACGTTCCTGACGATCCACTGGAAGCATCCCTCGGAGACTACAAGGAAGTTGCAGGGAACTAACCTCATGGTTTCTTTGACCGCTGGCGAAGCGTGGATTATTCCGCTGATGGCACTGGCTGGGCTTTTGGGCCTCTGTATCGGATCATTCCTCAACGTGGTGATTTGGCGCGTTCCCAATGGCGTATCCCTTGTAGCGCCTCCAAGTAGTTGCCCAACTTGCGACACCCCGATCAAGTGGTATGACAACGTTCCCGTGATCTCTTGGGCGCTCCTCGGCGCAAAGTGTCGGTCGTGCAGGGCACACATTTCTGGACGCTACCCACTCGTGGAGCTCCTCACCGGTGCCGTGCTCCTCGCCATCGTGTGGAAGTTTGTGAGCGGAGCCAACAGTCTCGAGATGGTCGTAGGCGCTCTGCCATTCTTGTACCTCGGGGCACTCGGAGTCGCGCTTGGTTTCATCGACCTTGACACGCACAAGTTGCCCAACAGGCTTGTCCTTCCCGCGTATCCCATAATGTTTGGACTCATTGCGCTAGCGACTGTTGTGTCTGGTGCTGGGTGGGCCACAGTTGGGCGCGCAGTTCTGGCTGCTGGTGCGCTGTACGCCTTCTACTTTGTTCTCTGCATAGTGGGGGGAATGGGATTCGGGGACGTAAAGCTCGCGGGCGTTCTAGGAATGTCTCTCGGATGGCTCGGGTGGGACTACTTGATAGTTGGAGGGTTCTTACCCTTCCTTATAGGTGGCGCCTTCTCAGCCTGGCTGTTACTCACCCGACGCGCAGGCCGAAAATCCGGAATCCCGTTTGGACCTTGGATGATTTTGGGCTGGTTTGTAGCTCTCTTCGTTTCCGAGCCCATCGCTGATTGGTACCTCTCATTCCTGCTGTAACGCCGGTTGGTTGAGGGTGCAAAGATTGAGCAAGGCTGAGAGTCAAGTTGGCCGCGCCTTCTGCCGATAAGACTCTTGGTCTGTTTTTTATTGAGCGAGAGGATGATCGGTGGCACGAACATCGACAATTGGCGTGGATATAGGCACGAGTGCCGTCCGGGCCGCCGAGATGAGCTTTGGCTCTGGAGGACCGGGGAAGTCCGACCCAACGCTTACCGCATTCGCAGAGGTTCCTCTACCAATTGGTGCGTTGCAGGACGGCGAGGTTGTAGAGACAGCCGTAGTGGCAGATGCAATCAAGAAGTTGTGGGACAAGGGGAAATTCTCTGCCAAAGAAGTTGTCATCGGTGTTGGTAACCAGCGTGTTATCGTCCGCGAAGCCGACTTGCCTTGGCAGCCGCTCAATCAGTTGAAGAAAACTCTTCCATTCCACGCGGAGCAGTTGCTCCCGACGGGTTTGGGAGATGTCGTTGTCGACTTTGTCCCCACCGGTGAGAGAACCACTGAGGATTCGCGGCTCGTATCTGGACTCTTTGTTGCAGCGATCCGCGAGATGGTTACTTCGAATGCTCTAGCCGTGGAACGCGGAGGACTCACTCCGCTGATGGTGGACTTCACTCCTCTAGCGATCCAGCGTGCCCTCTCGCGTGGGGAACTTGGGAGGTACACGGTTGCATTTGTGGACGTTGGTGCCCGCATCTCGAACTTGGTCATTTCTGAACGAGGCGTACCTCGATTTGTGCGCGTGCTTCCTCAGGGTGGCCAGGATGCTACAGAGGCACTTGCAAGCGCGATGAATATAGCGCCCAACGATGCGGAACGGATGAAGCGTCGTGTTGGCATTGGACATCAGGGACAGAGTGAGAGCGCGCAGGTGTCAGAAGCGCTCATGGCCGTTACCTCAACTCTTGTCAACGCGATTCGTTCCACTATCCAGTACTACGGAACTAAAGGGCTCGGTGCTCCGATCGATCTCATCGTCCTTACGGGTGGTGGCACAAAGTTAGACGGGTTTGGTCAGTTCCTTTCTTCGGCGACCCGACTGCCCGTGCAGTTGGGCAACCCATTCGAGCGGGTCAAGGTAGCTAAGGGAGTGAACTTGGAATCCATTCGCGGCAATGAAAACGTAGCGACTGTTGCCCTTGGTCTTGCATACGGGGTGGCCGAATGAGTCTGACGCTTACCAAAAAGAGCAGCAAGCAGAAAGCTGCTTCGGACGAAAATTCCGAGTTTGACTACTCACTGCTCCCGCAGGTTAACCTTCTCCCCACTGAAATTCGTGATCGACGCAGCCTAAAGAAACTCAAAGTCAGGATCGGCTTCTTCTTTCTTGGCTTGATTGCGTTTGTGATTCTGGGATACGTGGCAGTTCAGGTAGAGAAATCTATGGCTGAGGCACGCTATGAGCGCGCGGTTGAACAGACCGCGAAGCTCAAAGCCGAGGAGGTCAAGTACGCAGAGGTTCCAAAGGTACTTGGTCAAATCAAGGACGCCACCACTGCACTCCGCGACGGCATGTACCGAGAGATCCTCTGGAAGGACTACATCGGTGCTGTCGCAGGAACTGTGCCTGACGGCGGCATCGTGAAGTCGCTGAGCGTGGAAGCCGCTACGCCAAACAACGCGGGCCCCCAAGCAGGAGACAACCTCCAAAACACCGGTATTGGTGAACTTACCTTTTCTGTGAACTTGAAGACGATGCCTGACACCGCCGCGTGGATCAATGAGTTGAACAAGATCAAAGGCTTCTCCGAAGCCCGCCTCGAGGCAGCGACTCTCGCTGGGGACAGTGATGGCAGGGAAGCATACGAGTTCACAGGAAGTGTGCGCCTGACAGAGGACATCTATTCGCACAGATTTGAACCCGACGACTTGGAGGAATCCATCGATGAAAGCGACTCGTAAGACCTGGATCGCAGGTGCCGCGGTTGTAGCGATTCTCATCCTTGTCGCTGTCTGGCTGCTCCTGATCGCTCCTGTGCGAGATGAATCTGCCATTGCAAATGATGATGCTGAACAGATCGAATACTCCAACGACGTGCTCCAAACGCGCGTGGCCACCTTGCGCAAGCAGTTTGAAAAGATCGATGAGTACAAGGATCAGCTCTCGGCCTACCAAGTTCAGATCCCAACAGCTGTTGACTACGAGTCAATTGTCGATGAGATTGAACGATCAGTTGAGAAGTCCAAGGTCTCATTCATTTCAGTAAGCTCGGAAGAGAACATCGCACCAGTCAAGCCTTTTACAGAACTGATGGTTGCTGAGCCAACCGGTACTGAATCAGAGGAAGGCGAAGCTTCTGCAGCGCCGGCCCCAACGGAGCCCGTCACGGTATCGGGTGCAACTCCTACTGCAACGGGCGCATTGTCCACAGTTGTTCCCGGCTTCTACCAAGTTCCTCTCCTGATCACAGTGCAGGGTGACTATGAAGAAGTCCTCGAGTTTTCAGAGCAACTCCAGGTAAATTCGGAACGCGCACTCCTGGTGACCTCTGTTGAGGTGACTTCACTTCGAGAGGCCCCGGAATCCGCGAACGCGCCTAAGTCTGAAGTTGGCGACGTCACCTACATACTGCACACAATTGCGTACGTGCTCCAGTCGGAGAAGGCTGGCGCTGTGCCCGACGGCTCAGACATCACAGAGACGATGCTGCCTGAGATCGGACGAAAGAACGTTTTCGCGCCTGAGAGGTAGGGGCTACCTCGCCAAGCAAACACCGTAGCAAGTAGCGTTTGAGGGTCTGACTCCCGCTGGGAGTCGGACCCTCAAGCGTTGGTGGGGCACGATCGTCGGGAATGAGCAACGCAACCCAAACGTTCCAGATCACGGGCAATACCCTGACCACTACCTGAAACATGGAAAGATAGATGCATGCTTCGTTGGATCACGTCAGGTGAGTCGCACGGCCCCGCGCTCGTTGGAATTATTGAGGGCCTTCCCGCTGGTGTTGAGGTAGTAACCTCGGACATCCAGGACGCGCTTGCGCGCCGCCGCCTCGGCTATGGCCGCGGAGCGCGCATGAAGTTTGAGAAGGACGAGGTGCGAGTCCTCGCAGGTCTGCGCCACGGCGTGAGCCAAGGTGGCCCGATGGCCATCGAGATCGCCAACACCGAGTGGCCCAAGTGGGTTGACGTGATGGCTGCGGACCCTGTTGAGGTAGACAAGCTTGACGTCGATGCAGGGAAGGGTGACTACCGCGAATCGGCGCGAAACCGCCCAATTACCCGGCCGCGTCCGGGCCACGCCGACCTCGTGGGTATGCGCAAGTACGGCTTTGACGATGCCCGCCCGGTCCTCGAACGCGCGTCAGCACGTGAGACTGCAACGCGAGTTGCGCTGGGAACCGTAGCAGCAAAGTTTCTCGAGCAGGCCTTTGGCATCACGCTCGTGTCCCACGTGGTTGGGATCGGTCCGGTTGAGGCGCCCCGCGATGCCGCGCTGCCCACAGCCGCTGACGTTGACTACCTGGACAATGATCCAGTGCGCTGCTTTGACAAGGAAACCTCGGACAAGATGGTCGCTGAGATCGACCAGTGCCACAAGGATGGCGACACCCTCGGCGGTGTCGTAGAGGTCCTGGCGTACGGGGTTCCCTCCGGAATTGGCACGTACATCCAGGGTGACCTTCGTTTGGATGCACGCTTGGCCGCTTCCCTCATGGGAATCCAGGCGATCAAGGGCGTGGAGGTCGGCGACGGCTTCCTGACCGCAACCCGCCGGGGCTCCGAAGCTCACGATGAAATCGAGCCAGGGGAGGGTGGCATCAGCCGACTCTCCAACCGCGCCGGTGGCATCGAGGGTGGCATGTCTAACGGTGAGACCATCCGCGTTCGCGCCGCGATGAAGCCAATTTCCACCGTGCCGCGCGCTCTGCGCACTATCGATACCGCAACCGGTGAGGCCTCAACAGCGCACCACCAGCGTTCGGACGTGTGCGCGGTGCCTCCTGCAGCAGTAGTTGCCGAGGCTCAGGTCGCGCTGACGCTCGCGCAGGTTGCGCTGGAAAAGTTCGGGGGTGACTCGGTTGCCGAGACTAGCCGTAACCTTGAGTCGTACCTAAACTCCATTCCTGAGAATCTCCGTTAGGAACTGCGCTCGATGTCTGCACTACCCGTCGTAGTATTGGCTGGCCCACCCGGGTCAGGTAAGTCCACGGTTGCTAAGGTCCTGTCTCGCCTGCTCGAGTTGCCCGTGCGTGACACGGATGACGACGTCGAGGTGAAGGCGGGCAAGCCCATCTCCGACATCTTTATTGATGACGGCGAGCCGGCGTTCCGTGAACTTGAGGTTGCGGCGGTGGCTGAGGCGCTAGTTGAGCACTCTGGAATCGTGTCGCTGGGCGGGGGAGCGGTACTGCACCCGCTGACCCAGGAGAACCTGGCGTCCTATCGCAATGCCGGCGGCACCGTGGTGTTCCTCGACGTCTCTCTTGCCCACGCGGCCCCGCGGGTCGGGTTCAACCAAGCTCGCCCACTACTTTTGGGCAACCCACGCTCCAAGTGGAAGGTGCTGATGGACCAGCGCCGTCCAACCTATGAAGCTGTGTCGAACCTGCACGTCCTCACCGATGATAAGACCCCGGAGCAGGTAGCTCAGGAAATCGTTGACTCCCTGAAGGGTGGCTCGAAATGACCAACAAGATCTCGCGTATCACGGTGAACGCCGAGCGCACGTACGACACCGTGATTGGCACTAACCTTCTGGGTGAGCTGCCCGCAATGCTCGGTGAATCCGTCAAGAAGGTCCTGATCGTCCACCCCGAGGCACTCGAGGCCTCCGCGCAGGCAGTCCGCGAGGACCTGCTTGCCCAGGGCTTTGAGGCGCTGCTGGCAGTGATCCCTGACGCCGAGGAAGCCAAGAACATCCAGGTTGTTGCTTTTGCGTGGCAGATCCTGGGCCAGTCGGACTTCACTCGTTCCGATGCGATTGTTTCCCTGGGTGGAGGGTCCACCACCGACGTTGCCGGGTTCATTGCCGCAACGTGGCTGCGCGGAATCAAGGTAGTACACATCCCCACCACGCTTCTGGCTATGGTCGATGCAGCGGTTGGTGGAAAGACTGGAATCAACACCGCCGAGGGCAAGAACCTGGTGGGCTCGTTCCACAGCCCTAGCGGCGTGCTCTGCGACCTGGCCTCCCTTGAATCGCTTCCCAAGTGGGACTTTGTGGCGGGACTGGGCGAGATCATCAAGACCGGCTTCATTGCGGACCCGGTCATCCTAGACATCGTTGAGGAGCACGCGGAGCAACTGCGTAACTGGCCAGACAGCGCGCCCGAGTTGGGTGACGTGGTCCGCGAGCTGGTAGAGCGGTCGGTTGCCGTGAAGGCTCGGGTTGTTTCCGCCGACCTCAAGGAGGCCGACCTCCGCGAGATCCTCAACTACGGCCACACTTTTGGCCACGCGATCGAGTTGGTAGAGCGCTACTCGTGGCGCCACGGTGCTGCGGTGTCCGTGGGCATGGTGTTTGTGGCTGAGCTGGCGCGCCTTGCGGGTAAGCTCGACGACGCCACGGTGGAACGTACGCGTTCCATCCTCCAGTCAGTTGGCCTTCCGGTCACCTACCGCGGCGACCGCTGGGAGCAGCTACTCCAGGCCATGCGCCGGGATAAGAAGTCCCGCGGGGACATGCTCAGGTTCGTCATCCTCGAGGAGATCGGCAAGCCGGTTCGCCTGGAAGGTCCGGACCCGATGCTTCTGGTTTCCGCCTACGCCGAGGTTTCCGGTGAGGCTCCGGTGAAGTCGAACAAGGTCTTCCTGTAAGTCTTCTTCTTTGTAGGTCCCGCGTTTCACTCTCGTATTGGAAGGTTCCATCATGGCGGACATCCTGATCCTCAACGGCCCAAACCTGGGGCGCCTTGGCGTGCGCGAGCCCGACGTGTACGGGACGCTCTCCTACGCGGACCTCGTGGAAGCCGGGGCGCGATGGGGGAGCGAGGCGGGACTCGACATTGAGGTGCGCCAGACCGACAACGAGGCCGAGATGATCCGTTGGATCCATGAGTCCGTTGACTCCGGGAGTGACGTGGTCATGAATCCCGCCGCGTTCACTCACTTCTCCTACGCCATCCGGGACGCCGCAGCCATGATCACCAAGGGCGGGCGCTTCCTGGTGGAGGTCCACATCTCCAACCCGTACGCACGCGAAGAGTTCCGCCACCACTCCGTGGTTGGGCCCATCGCCTCCGGAACGATCGCCGGGTTCGGGTTCGACTCATACCGCCTCGCGGTTGAGGCGATCAAGACGCTGCGCGCGGGCAAGTAAGCTCCTTCAGTTTCTGGCACTAGGCCGGCTGTCACTTAGGTGATGGCCGGCTTTTTCGCGCCCGCTTTCAGGGGGGGAGTGGCTCTTAGGATCCGTCCTGACGAACTTTGGGTGCGGCCTTTAGGATCCGTCCTGACGAAGCCGGCCGGAAACTCCAGATATCCCAACGCAGGTACTTAGCGGCACCTTTTGTGCCCGCATCGCCCCGGGCGCGGACTCTGTGCCGCATGAATGCGAAGCCACTTAACCGCATGAGGTTAAGAAGCATTTCTTAACCCTATAGGGTTGATTGTTGATTCGTAACCCTATAGGGTTAAGTCATGTTCGTATTGACAGTGGACCAGAAGGCCAGCCGCTCGACCGGTGACAAAGTTCCAAACCTGCTCACTGACCTCAAGTGGCTGCTGCGACGGGACCTCGCACCACGCGTCGCGTTCGGCAGGACAATCGGCGATGAAGTGCAGGGCGTACTCGACAGCCCCCAGGCCGTCTATGCGGTGTTTCGGCATCTGATGCGTTCCGGCCAGTGGTACCTGGGTATTGGAATCGGAGGCGTTGTTACTCCGCTCCCCACCCGTTCGAGCGAGGGTGCTGGCGCAGCATTCGTCTACGCTCGCGAGGCAGTCGAAGACGCAAAGGTGTTGCGCGGACGGGCTCCCGTGTCCGTCCGGTCGAACGACTCGGCCAAGGCGGAGGAGCTGCAGTCGCTCCTTCGCCTCCTTGGATCGATCATCCAGAATCGTTCGGCCGCCGCCTGGGAAGCCGCCGATCTGCTGATGGATCCGGATGGCACGCCCACGGGTCTTAAGCAGAAGGACGTCGCGGACCGGCTCGGCATCTCAGAAGCGGCCGTATCAAAGCGCGTCAAGCTCGCTGCGCTGGACGAGGAAAGGGAAGTCCTATCCCTCGTCGCGCGCCTACTGGATGAGCTCAACGGGACTGTGTAAGGATCGGCGCATGGCATTTGACCCAACGAGCATCACCATCTGGATCGTCATCCTCGTGCTGTCGGCGGTGGGTGGTTATTACGTGACCCGTGGCGTGCTGTCACTCGCGCAGCGGCGCGCGAGCAAGGAGGAGACCGATCACGCACAGCGGATCGGTGATGGTGGTCCCGCGTTGGCCGCTGAGAGCGCTGTGGCCGAAGACGCCGAGGGCGCTGCCGAAAGTGCTGCCGAAAGCGCCTCGCCAGAGTCCACCACCTCAGCCGCAAGCCTCATCGCGAGCGCCGAGGCCCAGGAGGGCCCTGACGGCGTCCAGGCCAAGGCCGGCCTGCGTGGCGGAATGTGGATTGGAATCCTCGAGCGCGTCCTCATCACCGCGTTCTTCATGGCGGGCTTCACCACGGGCATCGCCGTGGTGGTCGCAGTCAAGGGTCTCGGCCGCTACCCAGAACTCAACGCCGCAACATCCGAGCGCTTCATCATTGGAACGCTCGCCTCCCTGCTTTGGGCCTTCGCCTGTGGTTCCCTGGGCCTCTGGCTGATCCACAGCCTCTGACGCGCTGCCCCCATCCGCTGCCTCTGACCCGCTGTCCCTGCCCCAGAAAACCTCTACGAAACTAGCCCACCATCTCAGCCCACTGGGCAAGGAAGTGCGCGCCAGAATCGTCGTTAATCAGTGACGGATGCGTCAGGACCGGGTAGGGCACAGGCGGCACGCCATCGGCGGGCCGCACGTCCACGTGCGCGACCTCGAAGCCGTTCTCGTGCAGCCACGTGGCCATGGTGTAGTCGGAGCGGGAGTCGCCCATGGTGTACCAGTGGTGGGGGATGGGCGCGCCGATCTCCAGCAGCTCGTCCACAAATCGCTGGGCGCCCACGTCCTTCCCGGTTCCGGGGTGCTCGATGTCCACCGCAATAATCGACGAGTCCACCCGCAGCGCCTCGCCACTCGGCTCGTCAGGCGAAATTGCGTGCAGCACGTCGGCGCCGGTGGCGCCCACCGGGACGCCGTGCCATTCGATCGTGTACCCGTGCTCGGCCACCATGGTGGCCACGGCTTCATTGAGCGCGTTCTGACGCGCTTTGAACTGGTGGTTGCTGACTGACGTCAGCTGTTCCAGCGACACCATTGTGCGTTTGGTCTCGTCAAAGAACACCAGGTCTGCAAAGTGTTGGTGGGTCAGGTCGCGCGCCGCATCGTACACGTTTTTCTTCACGACGATCGACTCATCTACCTGCAAATTCAACGTTTCAGCGGGGCTCGTGGGGAAGCGGAACCATGTGGCGCCCTTTTCCGCAATGCCCCACACGAGCGCCTCGGGCGTGAGTCCGCCGGCGACCATTGGCGCGAGGACTTCGTGGCGTAGGAACTCGTCCGAACGGCCCGTGTTGAACGCGATCGGGATGCCGGCATTGGCAAGCGTGACAAGGGAATCAACGATTCCCGGTTGGGAGAGAGTGCGGGTCACGGGGCTGGAAATGGGGCCGTCCACGTCCAGGAGCAGGCCAAAGCCTGTGGCGGATGTGACGCAGCACGGGGTGGGGGACGAGTTCGATAGCACGTTATAATGGTACGCACCCTCGTGAGCCTTGATGCTTCGTCCTAGGTGGCGTTGGCTTCGGCACATGCGCGCCGGTTGACGTGCTCGGTCACGTGGGGACGTACTTTGACATCTCAAAAAGGAAGTTCAACACGTGGCTACCACTAACGACATTAAGAACGGCACCGTCCTGCGACTGGACGGCCAGCTCTGGACCGTCCTCGAGTTCCAGCACGTGAAGCCTGGTAAGGGCGGCGCTTTTGTCCGCACCAAGATCAAGAACGTGACCTCCGGAAAGCTCGTTGACAAGACGTTCAACGCAGGCCTCAAGATCGAAACCGCTTCCGTTGACAAGTCGGACATGCAGTACCTGTACAAGGACGGCGACGACTACATCTTCATGGACAACTCCACGTACGACCAGATCACCGTTCCAGCTGCTGTTGTTGGCGACGCAGCGAACTTCCTCCTTGAGAACGGCACCGCAACTGTTGCCACCAACGAGGGCACTGTTCTTTACATCGAGCTTCCTGCTTCAATCACCACGGTCATTACCTACACCGAGCCTGGCCTCCAGGGCGACCGTTCGTCCGCTGGCACCAAGAGCGCAACCATCGAGACCGGCTACGAGATCCAGGTTCCACTGTTCCTTGAGGTTGGCACCAAGGTTAAGGTCGACACCCGCGACGGTTCCTACCTTGGACGCGTGAACGACTAAGTGGCAACCGGTACTAACGCACGCACCAAGGCGCGCAAAAGGGCCATGAACGTATTGTTCGAGGCCGAGCAGCGAGACATCGACGCTCTTGAGATGCTCCGTGAGCGTCTCTCCAACCCGGGCGTTGAGTCGGCGCTTCCGCAGTACGCGGTGGACATCGTTGAGGGATACGTAGAGCACGCTCAGACCATTGATGAGTTGCTTGAGACGTACTCCAACGGATGGACGCTTGACCGCATGCCTGCGGTTGACCGTGCACTGCTGCGCATCGGCGCTTGGGAGCTCGTGTACAACGACGACGTTCCAGACGTTGTTGCGATCAACGAGTCGGTTGACCTGTCGCGCGAACTGTCCACGGACGAGTCGCCATCCTTTGTGAACGGGCTTCTGGCTCGCCTGCTTGAGGTGAAGCCGACGATCCTCGACTGACTGAGTTTGCTGTGACGGAGCGGGTCCGCACCCTTGAGGGTGTGGGCCCGCTCCTTTTTGTGCTGTGGTTTCCCTGGAACGTGGAGAGCACGTATGGGTTTTCTGTGAGATTGGCCTACGCAACCGTAGGTTACGGTTGCGTAGGTTAGAGTTTTCTTGTGAGCAACTCTCAAAAACCATGGCTTAACCACTACGCGCCCGGCGTCCCAGCGAACATCGATGTTCCGGAAGGTGACCTTACTGCCGCGTTGTGGGAGAGCGCCGCTAAGTTCCCAGACCGCACCGCGCTGAACTTCATGGGCAAGCCCATGAGCTACACGGACCTGATCACCACGATCGACAAGGCTGCACGCGCGCTTGAGCGTCACGGCGTGAAGAAGGGGGACAGGGTCGCCATCGCGCTCCCGAACGCCACCTCGCACGTTGTCGCCTTCTATGCTGTGCTGCGCATCGGCGCAATCGTGGTCGAACACAACCCTCTCTACACGCAGGCGGAGTTGATTCACCAGCTCAACGACTCCGGCTCTACCTACGCGATCTTCTGGGACAAGACCGCCGCTGAACTTGGCGAGAGCATCAAGCAGACCGCCCTCAAGACCGTCTTCGCAGTCGACGCATCACGCGATCTCCCGCTGTCCAAGAAGTTCCTGCTGACGCTGCCGGTGAAGAAGGCCCGCGAGACCAAGGCTGCACTCTGCGCGACGCCTCCCGCATACGCGACCAGCTGGCACGACTTTGTTGCGGCCGCCGGAACTGTTGAGCCAACCTCGCCAGTGGCCACCGGCTCGGACGTTGCAGTCATCCAGTACACGGGTGGAACCACTGGCACTCCAAAGGGTGCGGTGCTGACCCACGAGAACCTCGTGGCGAACGCTACACAGGGCGTGGCATGGACGGGTGCTCACGAGCGACTTGGCACCGAAGTTGTCTACGGCGTATTGCCGTTCTTCCATGCCTTCGGTCTGACGCTGTGCCTGACCTACTCCCTGCGCATTGGCGCAACCCTCATGCTGTTCCCCAAGTTCGATGTGGACTCGTTCCTGTCAACTCAGAAGAAGCACCCGGGTACGTTCCTCCCAGCGGTGCCGCCGATGCTGTCCCGACTGGTGGCAAAGGCGAGCGAGCGCAACGTGGACCTGACTTCCTTCCGCTACGCAATTGCCGGAGCGATGCCTCTTCCTGCTAAGACTGCGGCAGACTGGGAGAAGGCGACCGGCGGCCTCGTCATCGAGGGCTACGGAATGACCGAGTCATCCCCCGTGGCGCTGGGTAACCCCGTGTCCTCTGAGCGCAAGCCAGGCTTCCTCGGCCTGCCATTCCCATCGACTGACGTGCTGATTGTTGATCAGGACGACCCCACCAAGGTCCTTCCGTTCACCGAGCGAGGTGAGCTGCTGCTCTCCGGGCCTCAGGTGTTCCAGGGTTACTGGGAGAAGCCGGAAGAGAACGCCCAGGTGCTCACCCGGATCAACGGCAAGACGTGGCTGCGCACCGGTGACGTCGTGACCATGGACGAGCAGGGCTTCTTCAAGGTCGTGGACCGCATCAAGGAAATGATTATCACCGGTGGTTTCAAGGTGTTCCCAAGCCAGGTGGAAGAGCGCATGCGCGAGATGCCGGGCGTCGAGGACGTAGCAATCATCGGAATGCCTGGGGGAGACCTCGGGGAGCTCGTGATTGCTGTAGTCGTCCCAGCCCAGGGCGTTGAGAAGGTCACGCTCAAGGAGATCCAGGACCACTGCGATGCTACGCTGGCGCGCTATGCGCTGCCGCGCAAACTCGGTTTTGTTGACGAGCTGCCTCGATCGCAGGTGGGCAAGGTGCTCCGCCGCGTAGTCAAGGAAGGCGTTGTGTCTCGGGAGATCACAGTCTCCTAGAACACGTTGAGCGTTTGACGTGATGGCCACCACGTGGGACAACAAGTCCTCGTGGTGGCCATCGTTGTACTCTGGAGAAGTCCACATACCAGTCCTTTAAGTACCGTCCTGTGAGGCGGCAAGGGGGTTAGACAGATGACATCTGAAATCGATGGACCCGGAGAGGCAAAGGCAACCGAAGTACTCGGAAGCGCCGATATTTCTCGGGCATTGACTCGTATTGCTCACGAGATTATTGAGCGAAACAAGGGCGGCCAGGACGTTGTAGTCCTAGGCATTCCCACCCGCGGCGTTCCACTCGCTGGCCGTATCGCCCAGCGCCTCGCTGACATCGAACCAGAAATCGAAGCGCACGCCATCCTAGGCACTCTCGACGTCACCATGTACCGAGACGATCTTCACAAGCAGCCACCACGCGCAATCGGACAGACCGACCTCCCTGCGCAGGGCATCGACAACAAGGTTGTCGTCCTCGTCGATGACGTCCTATTCTCCGGACGCACCATCCGCGCAGCTCTCGACGCCCTGAAAGACCTGGGCCGTCCACGCAGCGTGCAGCTCGCAACCCTCATCGACAGGGGCCACCGGGAACTTCCCATCCGATCAGACTTCGTAGGCAAGAACCTACCCACCTCGCTGAGCGAGCGTGTGTTCGTGCGCCTCGAGGAGATCGACGGACGCGACGGCGTGTTCATTGCAGGGGGAGACAAGTGAAGCACCTACTCAACACCGCGGACCTCTCGCTCGACGAAGCGATCCTCCTCCTCGACACCACGGCCCAGATGGCTGCCACCCAGTCGCGCGAGATCAAGAAGCTACCCACGCTGCGCGGGCGAACTGTAGTCAACCTCTTCTTCGAGGACTCCACACGTACCCGCATCTCATTCGAGACAGCGGCGAAACGCCTGTCCGCGGACGTCATTAATTTTTCGGCCAAGGGCTCCTCAGTGTCCAAAGGCGAGAGCCTCAAGGACACCGCGCTGACGCTCGATGCAATGGGCGCGGACGCAGTCATCATCCGCCACCAGGCCTCCGGCGCGCCGCACATCCTGGCGCACTCGGGCTGGCTCGACGTGCCAGTCATCAACGCCGGCGATGGCACGCACCAGCACCCGACCCAGGCTCTCTTGGATGCGTTCACGCTACGCCGCCACCTCGGCGGAGAACTCGTATCGGCAGGGGAGTTGCCCTCGCTAAACAATGGCCTCGGCGGGGATCTGCGTGGCCGCAAGGTGGCCATCGTTGGAGATGTCCTACACTCCCGCGTCGCGCGCTCCAACGTGTACCTGCTGCATACCCTCGGTGCCGTGGTGACACTGGTAGCCCCACCCACCCTCGTGCCGGTTGGTGCGGAGACCTGGCCATGCGAGATCTCATACAACCTCGACGAGGTTCTGCGTGACTGGCAGCCTGATGCGGTCATGATGCTGCGCATTCAGCGCGAGCGCATGGGCTCCGCGGGCGGCGGGTTCTTCCCAAGCCCACTCGAGTACACCCGCAAGTACGGACTCGATGAGAAGCGCCTCGGGCTTCTCCAAGACCACGCAATCGTTCTGCACCCAGGCCCAATGAACCGTGGGCTCGAAATCTCGGCGCGCGCCGCAGACTCACACCGATCCGTCATCGTGGAGCAGGTCTCCAACGGCGTTGCGGTGCGAATGGCAGCGCTCTACCTGCTTCTCGCGGGTGAAACCCACTCCAACGACACACCCGCGAAGGCAGGCTTCTGATGACCACCACGTACTTCATCTCCAACGTCGCCCCATACGGCAATGAGCGCGTGGACATGACCCTGTCCGGCGGAAAGATTGCCCAGATCGTTCCTGCCGGCACCGGCACTGCGCCAGAGGGCGCAACCACCATCGACGCCTCCGATCTGATCGCCCTTCCCGGACTCGTAGACCTCCACACACACCTGCGTGAGCCGGGCCGCGAGGACGCAGAGACCGTCCTGACTGGAACTCGCGCCGCTGCAATGGGCGGCTTCACCGCCGTGCACGCAATGGCCAACACCTCGCCTGTGCAGGACACCGCAGGCGTGGTCGAGCAGGTCTGGCGCCTTGGCAAGGAGGCTGGCTGGGTTGACGTGCACCCCGTTGGTGCAGTCTCCGTGGGACTCGCCGGAAAGCAGCTTGCAGAGCTCGGCGCAATGGCCGACTCCCGCGCGCAGGTCCGGGTCTTCTCGGACGACGGAAAGTGCGTTGACGACCCAGTACTCATGCGCCGCGCGCTCGAGTACGTCAAGGCATTCGACGGCGTTGTCTCCCAGCACGCGCAGGAGCCACGCCTGACCGAGAACGCCCAGATGAACGAGGGCGTTGTCTCCGCAGAGATCGGCCTCACAGGATGGCCAGCAGTCGCGGAGGAGTCGATCATTGCCCGCGACGTTCTGCTCGCGGAGCACGTGGGCTCACGCGTACACATCTGCCACCTGTCCACCGCCGGATCCGTAGAGATCGTGCGCTGGGCCAAACAGCGCGGCATCAACGTCACCGCCGAGGCGACCCCACACCACCTCATCCTGACCGACGAACTGGCCCGCGGCTACAACCCTGTGTTCAAGGTCAACCCTCCGCTGCGTACCCAGAACGACGTGGACGCAGTGCGCGCGGGGCTGGAAGACGGCACGATCGACATCGTGGCCACCGATCACGCGCCACACACCGTGGAGGACAAGGACTGCGAGTGGAACGCCGCAGCCTTCGGGATGACCGGCCTGGAGACCGCACTCCCAGTGGTCCACAAGACCATGGTTGAGACCGGAAAGCTCTCGTGGGAGCGGGTCGCCGAGGTGCTGTCCACCAACCCAGCGCGAATTGGTCGAATCGACACCGGTGAGTTTGCTCAAGGACGCCCACTTGAAGTTGGCGAGCCAGCAAACGTGGTCCTGTACAACCCGAACTCACCAGTAGTGGTTGATCCACGCAGCCAGCTGACCATGTCAGACAACACCCCGTTCGCGGGAATGGAACTCCCTGGCCGCGTCGTCGCAACCTTCCTGCGCGGCCGAGCCACCGTCCTGGGTACCGTCCCACAGGACGGCGAAGAGGGTAAGGCCGCAGGTTCGGAGCTCCCCGCATGACGCCGGTCCAGTCAGCAGTCCTCCTGTTCTTTGTAGGGCTAGGACTCCTCGGGCTCATGTGGTTTGGCTGGCGCAAGCGCGCTAGGCGCACCCAGGAACTCGTGTCTCCCTTGCCGGCAGTCCCCGCGGACGGGCTCGGCGAGCAGCTGTTCGATACTCTTGGCGGAATCTACGTCAGCTCGACAGTCCACGGTGACTGGCTCGAGCGCATCGCAGCACAGGACCTAGGGTTCCGCTCCGCGGCCAACCTTGGCGTCTACTCCGGAGGCGTCCTCATCGAGCGCAGCGGCGCCAAGGACATCTTCATCCCCACAGACCACCTGATCGGTGCGTCTGAAGCTCCGGGAATCGCCGGCAAAGTTATGGGGCCGTCGGGCCTCGTCCTGATCGAGTGGCGAATCGCATCCCGAGAGGATGGTGAAACCCAACTCGACTCGGGCTTCAAGCCGGACCACCGGAGCCAGCAGTCCGCTCTGATCGCAGCAATCAACGCGCTTGTGCAAGCAGGCCAAGACCCAACTAAGGAGAACCAGTGATCTCCCAGCCCGCACTCATCGACGCTCCCACCTACCCAGGTGCAGCACTCCTCGTCCTCGAGGACGGTCGAATCTTCTCGGGTCGAGCCTATGGCGCAGTCGGTGCCACGTACGGCGAGATTGTCTTCAACACCGGCATGACCGGCTACCAGGAGACCCTCACCGACCCTTCCTACTACAAGCAGATCGTGGTCATGACGGCACCACACATCGGTAACACCGGTGTGAATGACGAAGACCCCGAATCGATCCGCATCTGGGTATCGGGCCTTGTGGTCCGCGACCCTGCCCGCAAGCCTTCGAACTGGCGCTCGGCCCGCGGCCTTGACGTTGAATTGGAGACCCAGGGCGTCGTGGGAATCTCCGACATCGACACTCGCGCGCTTACCCGACACCTCCGCGATCGCGGCACCATGCGCGCCGGTGTGTTCTCCGGTGAGGCGCTCCTCGACGGACGCCACCCAAAGCGCATCGAGGAACTGGTCAAGGCCGTCAACGAACAGCCACTTATGAAGGGCGCAGACCTTGCGCGCGAGGTCTCCACGGACACCGCATACGTGGTTGAGCCAATGGGCAAGTTCGAAGGCCAGGAGCCTCTCAAGACTGTCGTCGCACTCGACCTCGGTATCAAGTCGATGACCCCGCAGCGCCTCGCCGAGCGTGGCATGCGCGTCCACGTCCTGCCGGGAGACTCCACGATCGAGGACATGCTTGCCCTGAACCCGGACGGCGTGTTCTTCTCAAACGGCCCTGGTGACCCGGCGGCGGCGACCCGCGAGGTTGAGTTGCTGCGCGAGGTCCTGGACCGCAAGATCCCTTACTTCGGCATCTGCTTTGGCAACCAGCTCTTGGGCCGCGCGCTCGGATTTGGCACCTACAAGCTTCCGTACGGCCACCGCGGCATCAACCAGCCGGTCATGGAGCTCTCCACCCGCAAGGTCGAGATCACCTCGCAGAACCACGGATTCGCCGTGGACGCACCCATTGGCGTGACCGCAACCGCACCGCACAACGACGGCGCCTACGGCCGCGTCATCGTCTCGCACATCGGCCTGAACGACAACGTCGTTGAGGGCCTCGAGTGCCACGACATCCCCGCATTCTCGGTCCAGTACCACCCTGAGGCCGCGGCAGGCCCGCACGACGCTGCGTACCTGTTCGACCGTTTCCTCAACCTCATGACCTCCGGCGCGCCAACCGCTGCTGGACTCTCCAAGGCAGCCCGCGCAAAGAACCAGGAGAACTGATCCTCCATGCCAAAAAGAACTGACATCTCATCTGTACTCGTCATCGGCTCCGGCCCGATCGTCATCGGCCAAGCCTGCGAGTTTGACTACTCGGGAACCCAGGCATGCCGCGTGCTCAAGGAAGAGGGGATTCGCGTTATTCTCGTGAACTCCAACCCGGCCACGATCATGACCGACCCAGAGTTTGCTGACGCGACCTACATCGAGCCAATCACCACGGATGTGCTCACCACGATCATCGCCAAGGAACGCCCGGATGCGATCCTGCCGACCCTTGGTGGCCAGACCGCGCTGAACGCCGCGATCGCACTGGACGAGGCGGGTGTGCTGGAAAAGTACAACGTCGAGCTCATCGGTGCGAACATTCCCGCCATCCTGAAGGGCGAGGACCGCGAGCAGTTCAAGAAGGTCGTTGACATCTGTGGGGGAGAGTCTGCACGCTCCGCGATCATCCACACCATCGAAGAGGCCATCGCTGCGGTTGAGGAACTGAAGTACCCGGTTGTTGTGCGCCCATCCTTCACCATGGGTGGACTCGGCTCCGGGTTCGCTTACAACGAGGAAGAGCTGCGCCGCATCGTTGGCCAGGGCCTCCACTACTCGCCAACCACCGAGGTTCTGCTCGAAGAGTCGATCCTGGGCTGGAAGGAATACGAGCTCGAGCTCATGCGAGACAAGAACGACAACGTCGCCGTCATTTGCTCGATTGAGAACGTTGACCCAGTTGGCGTGCACACCGGTGACTCCGTCACCGTTGCCCCAGCCCTGACGCTCACCGACCGCGAGTACCAGACCCTTCGCGACATCGGCATCGCCGTCATCCGTGAGGTTGGCGTGGACACCGGTGGCTGTAACATCCAGTACGCGGTCGACCCTAAGACCGGCCGTGTCATCGTCATCGAGATGAACCCTCGCGTATCGCGCTCCTCGGCGCTAGCTTCCAAGGCGACTGGTTACCCAATCGCCAAGATCGCGGCTAAGGTCGCCATCGGCTACACCCTGGACGAGATCCAGAACGACATCACCGGAACCACCTCGGCAGCGTTCGAGCCAACCATCGACTACGTCGTGGTCAAGGTTCCTCGCTTCGCGTTCGAAAAGTTCCCAGCCGCTGACGACACCCTGACCACGACCATGAAGTCCGTGGGCGAGGCAATGTCGCTGGGCCGCAACTTCACCGAGGCACTCGGTAAGGCGCTGCGGTCAATCGACAAACCGGGCACCAACTTCCACTGGGACGGCGAGCCAGTCTCCGGACGCGCCCTTGAGGAACTCCTCGTGGAGATCCAGCGCCCAACCGAACGCCGCCTCGTGGCGACCCAGCAGGCACTGCGCGCCGGTGCCACGATCGAGCAGGTCTACGAGGCCACTAAGATCGACCGCTGGTTCCTCGACCAGATCCAGCTTATGAACGAGATCGCCGACGAGGTTGCACACGCCGACGCTCTCAACCGTGAGCTCCTGCTGCGCGCCAAGCGCAACGGCCTGTCCGACTCTCAGATCGCCAGCCTGCGAGGCATCAAGGGGTCGCGCGCCGCGGCAGAGGGTGCAGTGCGCGAGGTCCGCAAGGCCCTCGGCGTCCGCCCAGTGTTCAAGACCGTGGACACTTGCGCCGCCGAGTTCGACGCGAAGACCCCGTACCACTACTCCTCGTACGACCAGGAAACCGAGGTTCAGCCCCGCGAGCGCGAGGCCATCTTGATCCTCGGGTCGGGTCCAAACCGTATCGGCCAAGGAATCGAGTTCGACTACTCCTGCGTCCACGCGGCTCTTGGCCTTAAGGGCGAGTACGAGACCATCATGATCAACTGCAACCCGGAGACGGTTTCGACCGACTACGACACCGCAGACCGCCTGTACTTCGAGCCGCTCACGTTCGAGGACGTTATCGAGATCTACGAGGCCGAGCTTGAGGCCGGTCCGATCAAGGGCGTCATCGTTCAGCTCGGTGGACAGACTCCGCTCAGCCTTGCTGGTCGCCTCCGCGAGGCCGGCCTGCCGATCCTGGGAACCTCTCCCGAGGCTATCGACAACGCCGAGGACCGCGCCGAGTTTGGCCGCGTCCTGACCGAGGCGGGCCTTCCAGCTCCTGCGTTCGGCACCGCGACGACCCTGACTGAGGCCAAGAACATCGCGGCCGGTATTGGTTACCCGGTTCTCGTGCGCCCAAGCTACGTGCTCGGCGGCCGCGGTATGGAGATCGTGTACTCCGAGGAGCATCTGACCGGTTACGTCCAGCGTGCGCTCGGTGAGGCCGCACTGTCCGGTGGCCCGCTCGCACCAATCCTGATCGACCGCTTCCTTGACGACGCCATGGAGATCGACGTCGACGTCCTGTTCGACGGCGAGGACATGTACGTTGGCGGAATCATGGAGCACATCGAGGAGGCCGGTATTCACTCCGGTGACTCGGCGTGCGTCCTTCCTCCGATGTCCCTCTCGGACGGTGAGATCGACCGCATCCGCCGCTCGACCCTGGCTCTGGCCAAGGGCATTGGCGTGCGCGGCCTGATGAACGTCCAGTACGCACTCGTCTCCGACGTCCTGTACGTCCTCGAGGCCAACCCTCGCGCCTCGCGCACCGTGCCGTTCGTTGCCAAGGCAACGGGCGTCCCGCTGGCAAAGGCTGCCGCGCTGCTCATGGCGGGCAAGTCCATCAAGGAACTGCGTGCTGAGGGCGTTCTGCCGGCCGCGGGCGACGGTTCAACCCTGTCAATCGATGCCCCAATTGCTGTGAAGGAAGCCGTGCTTCCGTTCAAGCGCTTCCGCACTACTGAGGGCATCGCCGTGGACACCGTCCTCGGCCCAGAGATGCGTTCGACGGGTGAGGTTATGGGCTTCGACGTGGACTTCCCAACGGCCTTTGCCAAGTCGCAGGCTGCAGCGTTTGGTGGACTGCCTACCTCCGGCCGCGTGTTCGTTTCGGTTGCTGACCGCGACAAGCGTGCGGCGATCTTCCCGATCAAGCGCCTCCAGGAGCTCGGCTTCGAGCTGCTCGCGACCGCCGGAACCGCCAAGGTCCTGCGCCGTGCGGGCATCTCGGCTACTCCGGTACGTAAGTACTCGGACGGCCGTTCGGAGACTGGCGAGCCCACCATCGTTGACCTGATCACCAACGGTGAGGTCGACATGGTTGTGAACACGCCGTCTGGCCAGGGCGCACGCGCCGACGGCTACGAGATCCGCGCGTCCGTAACTGCCGCCGACAAGCCGATCATCACCACGGTCGACCAGCTCTCCGCTGCCGTCCAGGCGATCGAGTCAGTCCTAGCCGGTCCGTTCAGCGTCACTTCGATTCAGGAGCACTCCAAGCGCTCGTACATCGAGGCTGGTGTCACCGCATGACCGCTCCTGCGCAGCGCGCCCCCTTTGGGGCGCGCCTCGCGGCGGCCATGGACACATTTGGTCCGCTCTGCGTTGGCATTGACCCTCACCCCGGCCTGCTGGCCGCTTGGGGGCTTAACGACGATATTGCTGGGTTGCGCTCGTTCGCTCTGACCGTGGTCGGGGCGTTGGGTGGACGGATTTCCTCATTCAAGCCGCAGTCCGCGCTGTTCGAGCGTCATGGCTCGCGCGGCATGGGCGTCCTAGAGGAGGTCATTGCGGCCTCCCGCGAGGCGGGAACGCTGTGCATTGTGGACGCAAAGCGTGGGGACATCGGTTCCACGATGGCTGGGTACGCGGATGCGTTCCTCGCAGACGGCGCGCCTCTTGCCGGTGACGCCCTCACGGTATCGCCCTACCTCGGATTTGGGTCGCTGACCCCCGCGGTCGAACTTGCACACGAGACGGGCCGCGGCTTGTTTGTGCTGTGCCTAACCTCGAACCCTGAGGGTAAGCAGGTCCAGCACGCAACGGTCGCGGACGGATCCTCGGTTGCCGCTGTGATAGCACGTGAAGCCGCAGCACTGAATGCAGCGGCGGGGGAGGCGGGCCAGCTTGGCTCGGTCGGCCTCGTTGTGGGGGCCACGATCGGCGAGGCAGCACGCGAACGCGGTGTGGATCTTGCTGCCGTGAACGGCCCACTGCTGGCGCCCGGTGTCGGTGCGCAGGGTGCGGGTGCGACTGAGCTTGCGCAAGTGTTCGGGGACGCACGCTCAAGCGTGTTGGCGTCGAGCTCGCGCGGGGTCCTGAAGGCCGGTCCTAGTGTGGAGCAACTGCAGATCGCCGCACTCGCTGCGGCAGATCAGGCCCGTGAGGCCCTCACCGCCTAGCTACTAGGTATTTGTTCACAGGGGCTCGTTCCTGCAGGCTGTATGAGCGTGGGGGCGAGCCCTGTGGCATGTCGCGCACTGTGAAAGCCGCAATTTTAGCTGCTGGCGCCCGAATGCGCGCGCGAACAGAAGATTGCGTCCTCCAGTGGCTGAATTTTGGGTAGAACTCGCACGTGGAGGGCCGTTTTACAGTCGCTACGCAGATTTTCGGGTTACGGTAAATTGCGAGCGAGGAAACAGCGCCGTTCCGGTTGCTGACTTCCCACTTGGCAAGTAGGTTCGCAGGTAAGAGCCCCACTATCTGATGAGGAAGGTGACTTAAGTTGCCACTACCACAACTCACTCCAGAGCAACGCGCTGCAGCTCTCGAAAAGGCTGCAGAAGCTCGCCGAATCCGTGCGGAAGTTAAGAGTCAGCTCAAGAGCTCGAACAGCCGACTCTCCGACGTCATCAAGCAGGGGGAGAGTGACGAAGCCATCGGTAAACTGAAGGTTGTTTCGCTTCTCGAGTCCCTTCCTGGCGTTGGAAAGGTCAAAGCACGTGCGATCATGGAAGAGATCGGCATTGCCGAGTCTCGACGCGTACGTGGTCTAGGACCACACCAGGCGTCTGCTCTGGTTGAAAGGTTTGGATAATCATTACCGCTGCACCATCCCCGAGTTCTTCTAGTTCTACCCCTCGTCGCCTCACGGTGATGGCTGGTCCCACCGCGGTGGGTAAGGGCACGATCTCCGCGAATATCCGCGCAAGGTATCCAGAGATCTGGCTCTCAGTCTCCGCTACGACCAGAGATCCTCGCCCCGGTGAGGTTGAGGGCGTCAACTATTTCTTTGTTGGACCGACAAAGTTCCACGAGATGGTTGAAGACGGTGAACTTTTGGAATGGGCAGTCGTCCATGGCCAGAACAGCTATGGCACCCCGCGCGCTGCAGTTGAAGCTCAACTCAACGCCGGCATTCCTGCTCTCTTAGAGATTGATCTACAGGGGGCTCGTCAGGTCAAGGAATCAATGCCTGACGCGCAATTTATCTTTTTGGCTCCTCCCAGCTGGGAGGAGTTGGTCCGCCGGCTCGTAGGCCGCGGTACCGAAACCAAGGAAGAGCAGGAACGCCGGCTTGAAACAGCGCGCGTAGAACTCGCGGCACAGTCCGAGTTTGACCACGTAGTCATTAACGACGACATCGAGCGCGCCACCGACGAGATCATCTCCCTGATGGGCCTGACTCCGCACGCCAACTAGTCCGATCTAGTCTTCCGGGTGTAGGGCATCCATGTGATGCCCTACACTTCCCGTTTTGGGCGGTGTTCCTTGAGATCACCGACCCCGCGGAGTATGATCATACGGCTTGTGTTATTGTGCACGGTCGCGTAATCAAGCCGCAGCTCAACAGTATTCGAACCCAACACTTCGGAGTTCATCTTGTCTGGAACTATCCCACAGCCAGTAGGCATCACCGATCCACCGATCGACAACCTCCTTGAGAAGGTCGACTCGAAGTACGCTCTGGTGGTCTACTCCTCCAAGCGTGCGCGCCAGATCAACGCGTACTACTCGCAGCTGAGCGAGGGGCTGTTGGAGTTCGTCGGTCCTCTCGTAGAGACCGAAAACCAGGAGAAGCCACTCTCAATCGCAATGCGCGAGATCAACGAGGGTCTTCTCACTCTTGACCTCAAGGATGAAGACACCATCTGAGTGATGGCTTTTTGACCTCCCAAAGTCTCCGTTCACCTCAGGTGAGCGGAGACTTTGCATATCCGCAGGTAGTAATCTGTTGGACAGTTGGCAAGCGGCATACCGCCGCAAAATTCGAAGGGTTGGACGCATGCGGGTAGTCGTAGGAGTGAGTGGCGGCATCGCGGCCTATAAGGTTGCCCACCTGGTGCGGTTCTTCAAGGAACTCGGACACAGCGTCAAGGTGATCCCTACCCAGACGTCCCTCAACTTTGTGGGCGCCGCTACGTGGGAAGCGCTGTCGGGCCAGCCGGTCAGCACGAGCGTGTTTGACGCCGTGGATGAGGTCCAGCACGTGCGGATCGGCCAAGAAGCCGACCTCATCGTGATCGCGCCCGCCACCGCCGACATTGTGGCGCGCATAGCCGCCGGACGTACAGACGACCTGCTCACGGCGACCGTTCTGACCGCCACCTGTCCGATCGTCGTCGCGCCAGCGATGCACACGGAGATGTGGAACAACCCGGCCACCGCTGCCAATGTAGCCACGCTGCGAGCGCGGGGCTTCCACGTGATGGATCCGGCCGTGGGCCGCCTCACCGGAAAGGACTCAGGTGCCGGCCGCCTGCCGGAGCCGCAGGACATAGGCGCATTCGCGCTAGACATCGTTGGCCGAACCAAAGACCTCGCCGGGATGCACGTGGTCATCTCTGCAGGAGGCACGCGAGAGCCGCTCGACCCTGTGCGCTATCTGGGTAACCACAGCTCGGGCCTGCAAGGCACCTCGCTCGCGCGTGCCGCGCTCGAGCGTGGCGCGCGGGTGACCCTCGTGGCAGCGTCTATGACTGCGCCAGTCCCCGGCAATGTCACTGTCGTGCCCGCAGGCTCGGCACTTGAGCTTCGCGAGCGCATGCTTGAGCTCAAGCAGGACGCGGACGTCATCATCATGACGGCCGCCGTGGCAGACTTCCGTCCCGCACACTATGCGGACGCCAAGATCAAGAAGGCGGACGGCTCCGACGAGCTGACGATCTCCCTCGTTAAGAACCCGGACATCCTCAAAGAGCTCACGAGCGCACGCAGGGAGTCGGGCCAGATCATCGTTGGGTTTGCGGCGGAAACAGGGGATAGCCAAGGCGACGTGCTGTACCACGGACGCAACAAGGCCCTGCGCAAGGGAGCCGACTTACTCGTCGTTAATGAGGTTGGTGAAGCCAAAGGATTTGGCACCGCGGACAATTCGGTCGTGATTCTGGACAACGAGGGCGAGCCGCTAGGCGAGACGAGCGGAACCAAGCTGGAAGTTGCGCACGCGATCCTGGACCAGGTCGCACGAATCGCGGCGCGATAGCGACGCAAGGTGAACAACGCCATACCGAAACGTTGTTTTCGTGGCCGAACACATGCGGTTTCGCATGGTGGAAACTAGTATTCTTGAGGTTATGACGCAATCCCATCGACTGTTCACATCCGAGTCCGTGACCGAGGGTCACCCAGACAAGGTCAGCGACCAGATTTCCGACGCTATCCTTGACGCCCTTCTTGAGAAGGACCTCAACTCACGTGTAGCGGTTGAGACTCTGGTGACCACCGGACTGGTGCACATCGCCGGTGAGGTCGACACCCAGGGATACGTCGAGATCCCTCGCCTCGTGCGTTCGGTCATCAAGCGCATCGGCTACACCTCCTCCGCAATCGGCTTCGATGGCGACTCTTGCGGCATCTCGATCTCGATCGGGCAACAGTCGAGCGACATCGCGCAGGGCGTTGACAAGTCCCTCGAGTCGCGTGACGACCAGGGCGATGGCGACCCGTACAACCTTCAGGGCGCAGGCGACCAGGGCCTCATGTTCGGTTACGCAACCGACGAGACCGAGTCGCTCATGCCACTGCCCATCCATGCCGCCCACCGCCTGGCCGAGCGCCTCGCGTACGTGCGCAAGGAACAGATCATCCCGGGGCTGCGCCCAGACGGCAAGACTCAGGTCACCGTGGCGTACGAGGACGACCGCCCCGTGGGCCTGGACACCGTGGTTGTCTCATCCCAGCACGACCCCGACGTCTCCCAAGCAGACCTGCGCGAGGCAGTCGAGCAGCTCGTAGTGCGCCCCGTTGTGGAACAGCTGCACATTGATGCATCCGACTACAAGCTCTTTGTGAACCCAACCGGAAAGTTCATCACCGGGGGACCCAAGGGCGACGCGGGCCTGACCGGCCGCAAGATCATCGTGGACACCTACGGAGGTATGGCCCGCCACGGTGGCGGTGCGTTCTCCGGCAAGGACCCATCAAAGGTTGACCGCTCGGCAGCGTACGCAACTCGCTGGGTTGCCAAGAACGTGGTTGCAGCTGGACTGGCCAAGCGCTGCGAGGTGCAGGTTGCCTACGCCATCGGCGTAGCAAAGCCAGTCGGCCTGTACGTGGAAACATTCGGAACCGAGAAGGTGCCACTGGACAAGATCCAGGTTGCCATCAACAAGGTGTTCGACCTGCGCCCAGCGGCGATCGTAGAGCAGCTCGACCTGCTCCGCCCGATCTACTCAAAGACCGCGGCGTACGGACACTTTGGCCGTGACCTGCCAGAATTTACGTGGGAAGCCACGAACAAGGTAGAGGAACTCCTCGCCGCACTGTAAAACGTATCCCCGGGGCAAAACCCCGGCCGGAGTAGGCCCTCTGCGGGCATAAGGAGGAAAAGGTGAGCGCTGACTTTGGTGAGCAGCTCACCTTTTCTGGTATCCCAGAGCCCAAGAAGCCGCGCGCCAAGCGCCCGGTCGGGGCCGTCGAGTACGCAGAGGAACTCCCGTTCGCCCGGGTAGTGGTTGAACGGCTACCCGCGCACCTGGATCGGCTGTTCGACTATCGGGTGCCCAAGAAGTTCGACGAACTTGCTGTTGTAGGCGCCAAGGTGAAGGTTCCGTTCGGTGGACAAATGCTCGATGGTTACGTGGTCGAGCGCGCCGAAGACACCGAGCATCAGGGCAGGATCTCCGCGCTGAAGTCCGTGATCTCGGGCGTCCCACTGGTTTCGCCGGATGCGCTGGACCTCTACCGGCGCATCGCCGACTACTATGCGGGTTCGCTGGGGGATGTACTGCGCCTCGCGGTTCCGCCGCGCCACGCAGGCGCGGAAAAGAGCTTCCTTGCGCAGGTTGCAAGCTCAGCGATCGCGGGGGAGGCCGTAGCGCCCGCTGACCAAGGGGCCTCGGCTTCAGAGGAAGCTGCTAGCGCACACGACACCGCAGTCGCTGGAGACTTTGACTCTAACGGCTCAGGCCCGACCGACACCTCCGCTGACCCTGAAGCAGCAGAGCTTTCGCCACACAAACCCACCTCACCCGGTGCTGGGGAAACCGGCACATTTGAGGCGGCGGCGCCCGAGACACCCGCGTGGGACATGTACTCAGCCGGTCCCGCGCTTGTGTCTCACGTGCTTGCGGGGTCCGGGCCGCGCGCGGTGTGGACCGCCCTCCCCGGAACTGGCTCCGTGCCCACTTCCTCTGCGCTGCGCACCACGGTGCACGTCCCGAGCAGTGGACCGGGAGTGGAGGCAGATGCTTCCCAGGACGCCGACCTCTTGCCTCACTGGACGCTCGCCTTGGCGCAACTCGCCCGGGGGATGGAAACCACTAACAAATCAGTTGTGATCGTGGTTCCCGCGGCCAAGGACGTGACCCGGGTTGCCGCCGCGCTACGCGCCGTGGGCGTTGATCAGTTCAGCTGGGACAACGCGGAGGCGTGGTCGTTTGTCACGCTCACCCACGAGTTGGGCGCGGCTGCCAGATTTGAAAACTACCTCCTTGCCACGCAGGGCAAAGCCAAGGTTGTGGTGGGTACTCGCGCCGCCGCGCTGACGCCCGTCCCGGAACTCGGGCTTGTGGTGTGCTGGGACGATGGCGATTCCTCCCACCAAGAAAAGCACGCGCCGTACCCGCACACCAGGGAGATTGCTGCGCTGCGTGCGGAGCAGACGGGGAGCGCGCTGCTCATCGGTGCCCTTGACCGCACTGTCCACGCACAGTCGCTGCTTGCGTCGGGCTGGGCGCAGGACGTCAGCGCCGAGCGCTCAGTGGTCCGGCAGGCCGCGCCCCTCGTCACAGCGTTTGGCGAGATGGAGATCCAGCGCGACTCCGGCGGCGCCCAAGCACGGCTTCCGGGCGCCGTGTGGCGTGACATCACAGCGGCTCTCAAGCGTGGCCCCGTGCTCATCCAGGTCCCTCGGGCCGGGTACGTTCCATACGTTGCGTGCGCGCGCTGCCGCGAGGCCGCGCGCTGTGCCACCTGCAACGGTCCGCTTGGTCTCGGCTCCGCGGGCGCTCCGCCGCACTGCACGTGGTGCGGCTCGCTCGCTGGCGATTGGGCCTGCGCGTCATGTGGGTTCAGGTCCGTCCGTGCGATCCGCATCGGCTCGGACCGCACCGCCGAGGAACTGGGCCGCGCCTTCCCGGGCACCACGGTTCGCACCTCGGGCGCTCAGTCCAAGGGCGGCGTCCTCGAGTCCGTTCCCGCCAAGTCCGCACTTGTGATTGCGACTCCCGGCGCGGAGCCGTACGTGCAGGGCGGGTACGCCATGGGCATCCTGCTCGACGCCCACCTGTCCTCAGGCGGCAGTGGCCTGTACGCGAACCAGGAGGCTCTGGCCCGCTGGATGCGCGCCGCGAGTCTGGTCACGTCGCGCGAGCGCGGCGGCAAGGTCACGCTGGTGGGTCAGGGGGCTGCGCTCCCTACCGCCGCGTTTGTCCGCTGGGATCCGCAGGGGATGGCCACCCGCGAGCTGGATGAGCGCGCTGCGCTCAAGATGCCGCCTGTATGGCGGGTTGCCTCAGTGACGGGTGACCGTCTGACCGTCACCCAGTTTCTCGACGATATTGCTCTTCCCAGCAGCGCCGAAGTTCTCGGCCCAGTTGAGTTGGCACCGGAGGACTTCCCACCGGGGAGCCACCCGTCGCTGGACCGCGTCGTGCGGGCGATCATTCGTGTGCCGCTGCGCCAAGGACGTGAGTTGGCCCGCGCGATCAAGGCGATGACACACATTGCGAGCGCCAAACGCACGTCCACGCGCGTGGATGTAGTCCTTGATCCAAAGGAACTTGCGTAGTTCGGGTCTTCCTGTGCGGCTGTACTATGGCGGATTGCACGCTGACCCAGCGCGTTTGCCTAGCGCTTACCTCCTAGAATGGACCCATGCGTCTTCTTTTTGCCGGCACGCCCGACGTCGCCGTTCCTGCCCTTAGAGCACTCGTTGACTCCGACCATGAGGTCGTTGCAGTCCTGACGCGTGCCGACGCGAGGAAGGGGAGGGGGCGCCAGCTCTTCCCCAGCCCCGTGAAGGAGGCCGCACTCGAACTGGGTATTCCCGTCATCACCGAGCGCCCACGGTCCGAGGGCTTCGTGCAGATGCTTTCCGACCTCGACGTTGAATGCGCCGCAGTAGTGGCGTACGGAGAGATCCTGCCCCGCGAGGTCCTAGACATTCCCACTCACGGCTGGATTAACCTGCATTTCTCGGTACTTCCTGCCTGGCGTGGAGCCGCTCCAGTGCAGCGCGCGATCATCGCAGGAGACGCAGTCACTGGTGCGTCGACATTCCGCATCGAGGAGGGCCTCGACACGGGTCCCGTGTACGGAATGATGACGGAAACCATCCGCCCGCGCGACACCTCAGGTGACCTGCTTGGCCGCCTGAGCGAGTCCGGGTCCGCCCTCCTTGTGGGAACAATGGACGCGATCGCTCAGGGCACGATCAGCCCAATTCCGCAGGGGATTGATGGCATCAGCCTCGCGCCCAAGCTCCTGACCGAGGATGCTCGCATCGATTGGACTCGTCCGCCACACATCGTGGATCGCACCGTGCGGGGTTGCACACCCGACCCGGGCGCGTGGACGACCCTACCCGACGGTTCCCGCTTGGGCATCGGCCCCTTTGCCACGCTCCCACGTGGAGCGGAAGCGCCCGAGGCGCTGGCACCGGGGGCACTGCATGTAACCAAGAAGCTCGTGTTCGTGGGCACCGGCGGCGCACCAGTAGTCCTGGGGGAAGTCACTCCAGTAGGTAAGAAGACCATGAACGCGGCCGACTGGGCGCGTGGAGCGCGACTCGAAGCTGAGGCAGTCCTCGGCGCAACAACGGCGGGAGAACTGTGAACAACGACAACAACTCGAGGTTGAGCCGCGGTTCTTCAAGCGGACGTTCGCAGGGCGGATACTCACGCTTTGGCGGAGGCAACTCCCGCTCCGGAGGTCGGGACGACCGTGGCTACCGCGGCTCTAACGAGGACCGCGAGTTCAACAACGAGCGCCGCAACCAGCGCGGACACGAGCGTTCGGCCTCCCGGAGCAGGGGAGAGGGACACCGCACCGCCAGTGCCCCAAGCGCCCGGCGCCGTTCCGCCGACCTGCCAAGAACCATCGCGTTCGAGATCCTGCAGCAGGTTGCAGAATCCGACTCATACGCCAACCTCGTGCTGCCACCGGCACTAAGCCGTGCGCGTCTCACCGGACGCGACGCGGGTTTTGCCACTGAGCTCACCTACGGAACCTTGCGCATGCAGGGCCGCTACGACGCCATCTTGGCACACTGCACCGACCGCCCTGTCAAGCAGATTGACGTGCCAGTACTGAACCTCGCACGCCTCGGAGCCCACCAGCTTCTCGGCATGCGCGTTCCATCCCACGCGGCGGTGTCCGAGACCGTTGCGCTTGCACGCGAGCACGTGGGGGCGGGCCCCGCTCAGTTCCTCAACGCAATCCTGCGCCGCGTCTCCGAGCGTCCACTCGACGAATGGCTCGCTCTGCTCGAGGCGGAGGGCAAGAACGAGGTTGAGGCACTCTCGGCGATGCACTCGCACCCAACATGGATCACCCGCGCACTGCGCGAGTCCCTCGTGGCGAACGGCCGTCCGGTAGAGGAAATCACCGCTCTCCTTGCTGCCGACAACGCTGCACCCTCCGTCACCCTGGTGGCGCGTCCGGGACTGAGCGACCAAGCCGAGCTTGTGGTGGACACCGACGGATACCCGGGCGACCTCACCCCAACTGCGGTCGTGCTCGAGAGCACGGACCCCGCAACCATCGATGACGTGCGCACGGGTCGCGCGGGCGTTCAGGACGAGGGCTCTCAACTCGTTACTCTTGCTTTCCTCAATGCACCAGTCGAAGGAACGGACGAGCGCTGGCTCGACATGTGCGCTGGACCCGGCGGTAAAGCCGCCCTCATCGGAGCTGTAGCCGCACAGAAGGGTGCGCGACTCGTCGCTAATGAGATTCAGCCACACCGTGCCGGACTTGTAGAAAAATCCCTCAAGGCGATCCCACAATCCGCGATTGAGCGGATTCAGGTATGGGATGGCCGCGAGATCGGAGATCTCGAACCGGACGCCTACGACCGCGTCATGCTCGACGCACCATGCTCGGGACTCGGCGCGCTGCGCCGCCGTCCGGAGTCGCGCTGGCGCCGCTCGGTATCCGACGTCTCGGTTCTGACCGGACTCCAAAAGGAACTCCTGCAGTCCGCGCTCAAAGCCGTGCGCGTAGGTGGCGTTGTTGCCTACGTGACCTGCTCGCCCCACCTCGCGGAGACCAGGTTCATCGTGGACGCAGTACTCGGCGGACTAGATGAGGGCACCGTGGAGCGCCTCGACGCCCGTGAGATCGCCCAGGAGATCAGTGGCCCATACGCGGAATTCGCCGACCGGACCGACCTCCAATTGTGGCCACATGTGCACGGCACGGATGCAATGCACCTGACCTTGCTCCGCCGCCTCAAGTAGTTAGTTATGCGTGCTGCGGATACCGGCAATTCCGTTATCCGCAGCACGTGCAATACCATCAAGACACAACAGAGTCGTTAGGGCACCGAGGTGCTCGGCATGAAAGAGGAAACATTGTCTGCGTTGATTTCTCCGAGCATCCTGTCTGCTGACTTCACCAACCTAGAGCGTGACTTAGGCAAGATCGCGACCGCCGACTGGGCGCACGTGGACGTCATGGACAACCACTTTGTGCCCAACCTGACCATCGGCCTGCCCGTGGTCGAGCGCATCCGTCAGGTTTCCCCAATCCCAATCGACGTGCACCTGATGATCGAGGACCCAGACCGGTGGGCTCCTGGCTTCGCCGAGGTTGGCGCCCAGTCCGTCACCTTCCACGCTGAGGCGGCAGCCGCACCTGTTCGGCTCGCCCGCGAGCTCCGCAGGCTCGGTGCACGCGCCGGAATGGCCATCAAGCCAGCAACCCCGATCGAACCATTCATTGATCTCCTTCCAGAGCTCGACATGCTCCTCATCATGACGGTCGAACCCGGTTTCGGCGGCCAGTCCTTCATCGAGGGCACGCTGCCCAAGATCGAGCGCACCCGAAAGGCCATCAGCGAGGCAAACCTGGACGTCTGGCTCCAAGTTGATGGCGGCGTTTCCCGGTCCACCATTGACATGGCGGCTGAGGCAGGGGCAAACGTCTTCGTTGCCGGGTCTGCGGTGTACGGCGCGTCCGACATCCCAGCCGAGATCGCAGCGCTGCGGGAGATGGCACAGAAGCACACCCACTGATCTTTACGATCTCAACTGGCCCAGTTCGTTTGAACTAGGCCAGTTGTGTAATGGGAGTGGCTGATTGGCTGTCCGAATGGTTCAGTGGATGGACGTTTCCATTCTCGAAGCATGACACCGTCGTAGACTAGAACGGTGAAGTCATTTGAAGAGTTGTACGCAGAACTCCAAGCCAAGGCCGAGCAGCGTCCCGAAGGTTCCGGGACCGTCAAGGAGCTCGACGCCGGCGTCCACTTCATCGGCAAGAAGATTGTCGAGGAGGCCGCAGAAGTCTGGATGGCCTCTGAGTTCCAGAGCCATGAAGAGGCAGCGGAAGAGATCTCACAGCTTCTTTACCATACGCAGGTCATGATGATCGCCAAGGGAATCTCCCTTGATGACGTATATAAGTACCTCTGACCAGCCGTTCACTTCATCCGAAAGCCATTCACTATGTTTCGTGTAGCCGTACCCAACAAGGGCTCACTCTCCGAACCAGCTGTCGCAATGCTCCGCGAGGCGGGGTACAAGCAGCGCCGCGACAGCCGCGAGCTCGTGCTCGCAGACCCAGAAAACGACATCGAGTTCTTCTTCCTGCGTCCACGTGATGTCGCCGTGTACGTGGGAACTGGAACCGTTGACGCCGGTATTACCGGCCGTGACCTCCTGCTCGACTCGGGTGCCAACGCCGAGGAGCACCTGCCACTCGAGTTCGCTCGCTCGACGTTCCGCTTTGCTGCGCCTGCCGGGACGATGAGCTCCATTGCCGAGATCGCAGGCAAGCGAGTTGCCACCTCGTACAACGTCCTGGTCGCCGATCACCTTGCCGCTCAGGGCATCACGCCTGAATCCGTGGTCCACCTCGATGGCGCCGTTGAGAGCTCCGTCAAGCTCGGTGTTGCGGATCTCATCGCTGATGTCGTGGAGACTGGCACCACTCTCAAGGCTGCGGGCCTCGAGGTGTTCGGTGAGCCAATCCTCGTTTCCGAGGCCGTTCTCATTAAGCGCAAGGGTGTAGAAGACCCCGTCGGCTTGTCCACTCTGGCACGCAGGCTCCAGGGCGTGCTGACCGCACACAAGTACGTCCTCATGGACTACGACGTGCCTGCGGCAAACGTGGCACAGGCAGTCGCCGTGACCCCGGGCCTCGAATCGCCAACGGTTTCGCCATTGCACGATTCCGAGTGGGTCGCAGTACGCTCCATGGTTCCAAAGAACCAAACCAACAAGGTCATGGACGAGCTGTACGAGATCGGTGCACGCGCCATCCTCGTGACCGGCATCATGGCCTGTCGCCTCTAGGTGAAGTGGGACTAGACGTGAGCAAAACGAGCCGCAGAGCGCTTGGAGAGTACGAAGGATCGTACTCGCCCAGAGTTCTGCGGCTCGTCTGCTTTATAGCCGGACTCATCCTCAGTACAGGTATGGCCATTATTCTGTGGCAGTCGCCGGGGCAGCCCGATGGCTTCGATCGCGGAAATACCGTGGGTCTCCTGCTCATCCTTGCCATCTTCTTGACCATCCTGTGGCGGTTCGCGCGCGCGCGAGTTGACCTTTACAGCGACGGGATCTCGATCCACAACTTCTTCCGTGACTACGACGTCTCGTGGGCCCAGGTATTCAAGCTGAGTTACTCGCCCGATGACGCATGGGCGTACGCGGAGCTGATCGGACCCAAGCGGATCACCCTCCTTGCCCTCGCGCGCTCTGAGGGAGAATCGAGCGCACGGTTCCTCCTGCGTTGCGAGGAATCTCTGCGGGCCTACGAGCAGCGGCACGACAAGGACTGACGCAAGCAAAATCGTCGAAAATCAGGTATGACAAAGGGGGCCTCACCTTGCGGTGAGGCCCCCTTTTCAGTCAGTCAACCGATCAGCGGTTGCCGCGGCGTGGCTTGAACGATGAGCGGTCAGACCGGTCGTTCCAGTCGTTGCGTCCACGACGCTCGCCACGGTCGTAACCGCGGTCTCCACCACGGTCGTGACGGTCGCGGTCAAAGCGTGGACGGTCACCACGGTCTCCACCGCGGTCACGGTCGTAGCCGCCGCTGCGAGGAGCTGGTCCGTCGTCGAGGCGGATGCGAAGAGCCTTGCCACCCACGCGTGCGCGCGAGATGCGACCCATCATGTCCTCGTCAACGTTGGCGCTGATGTCAACCAGCGAGAACGAGCCGAAGATCTCAATGCGGCCGAGGTCGCGGCCGGACAGGCCACCCTCGTTGGTCAGTGCGCCAACGATGCCGCGGGCTTCCGCGCCATCCTTGTGCCCAACTGCAATGCGGTAACGGGTACCCGAATCGCCATCGCGGTCGCGGCGTCCGCCACGGTCACGGGACGAACGGTCACCACGGTCACCACGGTCGTGACGGTCGCGGTCAAAGCGGCCTGGACGGTCCTTGGAGAAACGCGACTCGCGCTCCTCACGGTTCTTGCGTCCACGACGGTCCTCAGCGAGCTGGTTCTCGTACTCTTCCTGCTCCGCGCGGGCGCGTGGTCCGGAGTCACCAACGGCGATTGCTGCAAGAGCTGCGGCAACGGTGATGTTCTCCGCCTCGTGCTCCTCAAGGTACGTGGTGATGAGCTTCTCGTACATCGCCAGGCGTCCGGCCTCGATGCGGGTCTCGAGCGAGCCAAGCATCTTCTTGACCTTGTGCTCGGACACGTCAGCAGGGGAGGGGATCTCGATCTCGGTGAGGCTCGTGCGGATTGTGCGCTCGATGAACTTGAGCTTGGAGCGCTCGCTTGGGGTCACGAACGACAGCGCGCGGCCGCTACGTCCTGCACGGCCGGTACGACCGATGCGGTGGACGTAAGCCTCAGGCTCACCAGGAATGTCAAAGTTAACAACCAGTCCGATGCGCTCAACGTCGAGGCCACGGGCCGCAACGTCGGTTGCAACGAGGACGTCAAGCTGACCGGAGCGCAGGCGCTCAACGATCTTCTCGCGGTCCTTCTGCGCCACGTCACCGGAAATGGTTGCTGCGGAGATACCGCGCTCAACCAGAGCCGAACCGACCTCTTCAGCAGCACCACGGGTGCGGCAGAAGACGATGGCAGCGTCGGCGTCCGAGGTAGCTAGGACGCGGAAGAGCGAACCGGACTTGTGACGGAACGGAACGATCGCGTATTCCTGCGTCACCGAGGTAACGGTGGTGGACTGGCGTGCAACCGCGATCTCGACAGGGTTCTTCAGGTGGTGCTGTGCAACGCGGCGGATCTGCGGTGGCATGGTTGCGGAGAAAAGTGCAACCTGGCGCTCGGCTGGTGCCTCGCCGAATACGCGCTCTACGTCCTCTGCAAAGCCCATGCGCAGCATCTCGTCAGCCTCGTCAAGGACGAGGAAACGGATGTTGGAGAGGTCAAGGGTGCCACGGTCAAGGTGGTCGATAACGCGGCCTGGGGTACCAACAACAACCTGCACACCGGTCTTCAGCGCGCGGATCTGTGGTGGGTAAGGGGAGCCGCCGTATACAGCGAGGACCTCGAGGCCATCGACGTGGGAAGCAAAGGTTTCGATTGCCTCTGCGACCTGCATTGCAAGCTCACGGGTTGGCGCAAGCACGAGGGCCTGGACCGCGCGGAGCTCGGGGTCGAGGGCAGCAAGCATTGGGAGACCGAATGCCGCGGTCTTACCGGTACCGGTCTGTGCGATACCGGTGATGTCTGAGCCTTTGAGGAGCTCGGGGATTGCACGTTCCTGGATGGTGCTTGGCTTGGTGAAGCCGAGTTGCTTAACAGCAGCAAGGAGGTTCTCTGGGAGGCCAAGGTCGTCGAACGTGATCGACGGTTCTTCTGGGGCCTCGGTGGTGCCTGAAGTCTCGTTTACTTCAGCAGCAGTCATGTGGTTTCTCGCCATTTCGTTGTGCGGGAAGGCAGGGTATTGGGCACACAACAGTCGACTGTGTTCAACACAGTCGTCACCCTTAACGCCTGACCTTGGTCATGCGACGAACAGATTTATTCGACACTTCTTGTGTCGCTCTAACGTCGCTTCCCAAAACACACACTAGGACCAGCCTCTGGCGCCTTCTCTGGGCGCAATCTCGCCTTTCGTTGTGAAAAGGAGAAGAGATCGGTTTGGCCGTCCGTCAACACACGTACCAGCGGGAATCGCGACGTACTGCGGTCGAATCAAGTTTATTGGATATCTGCCGATTTGGCGCCGGGTAGGGCGGTGAGTTCAGACACAGCAGCGGGCACGTAGGATAGTGTCTTAACTGATAGTGGCACTAGTTCCAGGGCATACAGGCGGGGTGAGCACGATAGAAGGCGCAAGCAATGCGATACTGACCATTCCCAACGTGATTAGTTCGTTCCGATTGCTGCTCATCCCCGTCTTCGCAGTGCTCGTGGGAACGGGCCATGACGTGTGGGCGCTCATCGTTGTTGCTATTTCGTCGCTCTCAGACTGGGCAGACGGCTTTATTGCACGCAAGTTCAACCAGGTGTCGGAGCTCGGTAAGACGCTTGACCCGATTGCCGACCGCTGCTTCATCCTTGTCACTTTGATCGCGCTCGTTGCGCGAGATGTTGTGCCGTTGTGGCTACTTGGTCTCGTTTTTGTGCGGGACCTCATCATGCTGATTTTGGTCTCACTCATTGCTAAGAAGGGCCACAAGCCGATGGCTGTGACCTACGTGGGTAAGGGCGCGACCTTGTTCCTACTGCTTGCTTTCCCACTCTTCATTTTTTCCATGATTACGTCGATCCCACAGGCGTTTTCAGAAGGTGTCTACCAAGCGGCTTGGGTCTGTGCGGTCATCGGGGTAGTGCTCTACTGGGCTTCCGCATTCCAGTACCTGTCAAAGGGCAGTAGGCTACTGAAGTCCACACCAGCTCCGCTCCAAGGTGACTCCTCACATGTCGAACTCTGACTCCCCACAGGCCACCAACTCCGGCCCCGCGCCTGCAGCGACTCACTCTTCCGCCGGCGGGCGCCCGAAGGCGCCCGTTGACGCGTCCATGACGCTCCTCAACGAGGTTATGCACCGCCCACTCGACCCGGGCTACGCCACTGCGGCCCGCAAGAAGGCACGCCAGCGCGAGCTGGGTATCTCGACCGAGCAGAGCAAGTCCACCAAGGTTGGTGCAGCCGTCCTTGCAGTTGTGATTGGGTTTGTCTCGATCACCGCTGTTGTTTCCCTGCGTTCGAGGGATTCCATCGCTGCCTCGACGAGAGCGGCGCTCTCGGAAGAGATCTCCTCGCGCAACGAGAAGAACGACTCCCTTGAGGCCCAAATCCTTGATCTCAACAAAAAGGCCGAAGAGCTCCAGACTGCCTTACTTGCGGGGCAGGGCAAGGGAGCGGATCAGCTCCTTGAGAGCGATCAGATCAGGAATGGCACACTCGCGGTCACGGGGCCTGGGCTCGTAGTTACGCTTGAGGACGGACCGAACTCTATTGAGTCGCCCGAGAATCGCGTTCAAGACACGGACGTCCGTGCAGTCGTCTCCGGGCTCTGGGGTGCTGGCGCTGAGGCCGTAGCCGTCAATGGCAAGCGGCTGACAGCTACGAGTGCGATCCGCAGCGCGGGCGACGCAATCCTGGTTGACCTGACGGGCCTTTCAGAGCCCTACGTAGTGGAGGCAATCGGAGACCCCAAGACCCTCGAGGTCCGGTTTGCGCAGCAGATCGTTGCGACCCAACTCTCGATCTTGAAAGAGCGATACGGCATCAACTCAGATATTGCTCCGTCGCAGGAACTGAACTTGCCGGCTGGAACTACCAGATCTCTCATCAATGCCCATGTAATTGCGGCCGCCGATCGCACAGATACTGGGGATGACTCAACTCGAACTCCGCTCAACACCAGCGATACGCAGGGGAGTGGGTCTCTTGACTAATCTTGGACTAATACTGTTCCGCGGCCCCGTCAATGGGCACCTCGACTCGGCCAGATTGTTGTGGCGGAACTATTCAACTCTTAGGGTGGCAAAGTGATTCCGATTATTGGGCTCGTGATTGGCGTAGCTGCTGGTCTGCTCCTCGAACCGACCGTCCCCGTCTACCTTCAGCCATACCTGCCCATCGCGGTTGTTGCAGCGCTAGACGCGCTGTTTGGTGGTCTGCGTGCGCTCTTAGATGGAATTTTCGACGATCGAGTCTTCTTGGTCTCGTTCCTGTCCAATGTGATTGTGGCTGGTTTGATCGTGTTCCTGGGCGACCAGTTGGGCGTCGGGAACCAGTTGTCCACCGGCGTCGTTGTCGTGTTGGGTATTCGAATCTTCTCCAATGCCGCCGCAATTCGCCGTCACATCTTCAAGGCCTAGCTCTACATGACCCGTAACTCCCCAAGCGATCCTCAGGATCGCGAAGAAGAACTTCTCGACTCGCTGTCCGCATCCCGCGAGAGCGAGTTGCCTACTGATGCTGCCCACCTACAGCAGGATGAGACGGCTTTAGGCCTGGTGGACGACCCTGTCGGCGAGGCTCAAGTCGCAGCAGCATCCGATGCTGAACTCGAAACCACTGACCAGGATGACAATGCAGGCCAAGGTGTCGTAGGTAAGAGCGACACAGTCCTCGAGTCAGAACAAGCGCCTCGGGGCGTCGCCACTGAAGGCGGCCTCGCAGGTGATGAGGTGGCGGAACCCGCTAACACCCCAATAGTTGTGCCTGAAGAGGTACCAGCGGAGGGCGTCGCCGCGGGCGTAGAGACGTCGGGGGAACCGGCAAAATCGGACGAGCAGTCAGACGGGGCTGATGAGTCTTCCCCCAAGGCAAGCGCTAAGGCACCCATGTCGCCGGCAAAGAAGCGGTTGATATCTGCTTTGCGGCCACGCGCAACCCGTGCCCAGATTCTTAGTGCACTGCTCCTTGGCCTCCTCGGCTTTGCCTTGGTGGCGCAGCTCCAACTCTCACAGAAGGACGAGCTCTCCGGCCTCCGCCAGTCCGAACTGGTGAACCTCCTCGATGACGTGACCAGGCGCTCGTCCGAACTTGAAGACGAAACCCTGCGGCTCAATGGACTTGTGGGAGAACTCGAGTCCGGCACAAACTCGCAATTGGCAGCACAGCAAGCCGCCGAAGAGAACGCTGCAACCCAGGGAATCTTGTCCGGACGCCTGCCCGCTGAGGGGCCTGGAATCACTATCGGCGTCACGGAGGGAGAGAAGGCCATTAGCGCCTCAGCCCTCTTCAACATCCTCGAAGAGTTGCGCAACGCGGGGGCAGAGGCCGTGGAAGTCAACGGGCTTCGCATGATCACCTCAAGTTACTTCACGGACACCGATCAGGGTGTCGTCATTGACGGAGTCGTAGTTGCTGCCCCGTACCAGTGGAAAGCAATTGGTGACGCCAACACCATGCAGCCTGCGCTCGAGATTCCAGGTGGTGCGATGGCTTCGATCCGAGGCAATGGGGGAGAGGGCAACATCTCCGTCCTGGACACGGTAGAGATCAAGTCTGTGGTTGAGGTCCGCGAACCCGAATTTGCCCGTCCAATGGACTGATTTGCGCTCAGATATCCACTAATCGAGGCTGTCGGGTGACATGGGTGAACGAAAGTAAGTATGCTAGTCCAACAGCGCATGCAGAGTAGCTAAGTCTCTGAGCAGTCACCGCACCAGTCGAGGCTGTTCATCAGCACCACAACATGGAGGTCATCATGAGCGAGCAGTTGCCCCAGAACCCACAAGTAAACCCTGAGCAGCCCGCATCAGAAACCACCATGACCTTCGCGTCGATTTCGGCTCTAGAGGGCGCCTTCACCGTAGCTGGCACTTCTCCTGAGGTTCGCGACGCCGTGAGTGCACTCCCACTTGGCTCCGCTCTCCTAGTAGTCCGGGCTGCCGGTGTCGATGGCGAGCGATTCCTCCTTGACCGTGACCGACTGTTCGCCGGACGTAGCGAGCGCGCAGACATCTTCCTTAACGATGTGACGGTTTCCCGCAAGCACGTTGAGTTCATTCGCCATGGTTCCGAGTATGAAGTTCGTGATCAGGGCTCCTTGAACGGAACCTACATCAACCGTGACCGCATCGACTCGTACATTCTCAAGACCGGTGACGAGATCCAGATTGGCAAGTACCGCATGGTGTACTACCAGAGCCCACTCGCTCAGGTCTCGCCTCAATCCGCCTCTTCGGCAGACGAGTGATGGGTAGTGTCACCAGCACTTAAGTACGAGGCTGGCCAGGAGGAACCACTCCCGTCTGGCAGCCGACTTCCATGGCCGCACAACGTTTCTCACACCGCGACCATGCGGATCTCCGATGTTCTTGGGCTCCTACGGGCCGAGTTTCCTGCGGTTTCACACTCAAAGATCAGGTTTCTTGAGGATCAGGGGCTCGTCACGCCCGAACGCTCTGCGGCCGGGTATCGAACCTTCAGCCCTGCGGACGTTGAGCGTCTCCGGTATGTCCTGATAGAACAGCGTGATCGTTACCTGCCTCTCAAGGTCATCAAGGCAAAACTGACTCAACTCGATTCCGGCGTACTCGATGTCGAGCACCCGCTTGGCCCACGAGTTGTGGCATCCGGCGGCCTGACGCCTGCCCAGGCTGAAGCGTCCGAGTTTGCGAATCTCGCCGCAGCGGCAGGGGTTACTCAGGCTTTCGTTGACGAACTGGTTGAGGCGGGAATCCTTCGGGGACATCCTCGGGCGCAGGGCGTGCAAGATCTCGCGGGACACGCGCGCAGAGACGTAGAAATTATCAAGATCGCGCAGGCGCTCCACGCCTTCGGTATCGATTGGCGTCATTTGCGTTCGATGCGAGCAGCTGCGGACCGCCAGGTCAACGTGGTGGATCAGTCAGTTCAGCACCTCACGTCCAAGGGGACGAGCCTCGCGCTGGGCGAGGCAAACAGTGCACGCGCCGAGATGGCGGAGCTCCTCATCGCATTGCACGGGCACTGGCTACGTGACGGGCTCGAAGAGCTCGCATAGCGACCCCTAGTCCTCGTGGGTTCGCGGTCAGAGCCGCAATTTCTCCGCAGGAGGTCCTGTAATTTCCCACGTAGAGTCATTGATTATGGGCAGAAGTATCCGGTCCCTGACGGCAGAGAACCGCACAGATACAAACCCTCAACCACAAGTTGAGACAACTGTGTGCGACACGACGATTCCAACAGGCGTTGGTCGTTGACCGACGGCATAAGTGGCCATAGCGTAATGAGCATAGTCAGGTCATTCTTCTGACGCCTGGCAGGTCTTCGGCACATCAGTACTGAGGGCCCGCACCAGCCACATGACTCCATACGGAGGAACAAGTGAACGATCGCACGTCTCTCGAGGGAACTTACCCACTCGTGCAGCGCGCCCAGGGCACCCTCTTTGGTGACGGCATCGAGGACCAGGATTCCCTGACCGGCTACCGTGGCCCCACGGCGTGCCGTGTCGCTGGCATTACCTATCGTCAGCTTGACTACTGGGCTCGCACTGAGCTTGTCTCTCCAACCATTCGCCCGGCTACCGGTTCAGGAACGCACCGTCTTTATAGCTTCCGCGACATCTTGGTTCTCAAGGTCGTCAAGCGGCTCCTGGACACCGGCGTTTCCCTCCAGCAGATTCGCACTGCAGTCGATGCTTTGCGTGAGCGCGGAATTTCTGACCTCGCGCAGATTACGCTGATGAGCGATGGCGCCTCCGTGTATGAGTGCACGTCCACCGATGAGGTCATAGACCTTGTTCAGGGCGGTCAAGGTGTCTTTGGAATCGCAGTCGGCCGTGTGTGGCGCGAAGTCGAGGGTAGCCTCGCAACGCTGCCTGCAGAGCGCATCGATGAGGTCGCACCCGTTGTCGATGCCCCAGAAGACGAGTTGGCACGTCGACGCCGTGCACGCAACGCTGGCTGACTGCACAACACAGACCTAAAAAGAGAAGGGACGAAACCTCATCGGTTTCGTCCCTTCTCTTATGTCTTACAGTGCCACTACGAGGACTGCACGCGTGGACCGTGTCCGGTCAATCGTCGTCAATTGATTCCAACGCGATCTCAGCGCTGGCAGGAGAGGTCGCGGACTCCAGGGCGGGCACGGAGTGCTCCATCGACTTGAGCGCTGCACCAAGAACGGCATCAAAGCGGTCGGCGAGATCGCGCGCAGCGCGGCTCGGCCACTCGTGCACGGGACTGCCCGCGCCCTGTGCCTGCTGGAGAGCGGAACGCTCCGGGATGTAGGTGGGGAGAACCAAGTCGCCAAACATGTTCTCGAGCTCTTCCTGACGGTAAGCCTGCTCGGAAGAGCGAGCGCGCACACGGTTGACCAGGACGCCGAGAGGGCGAAGGTTGGGGGCAGACTGTCGGCGGATCTCGTCAATTGCCTGGAATGCGCGGCCTGCGGCTGTCACAGAGAAGAGGCCTAGTTCAGTGACCACGAGGGCGCGGTCGCACGCGGTTAGTCCCTGACGAGTGAGACCGCCAAGCGATGGCGGGCAGTCGATGATGACTAGGTCGTATCGCTCCTCGAGGAACTCGAGGGCGTGCGTGAGCCTAGTGAGCCGGTGTGCGTAGGAAGGGCCATCGTGCCGTGCTGACTCGTTCGATCCAACGAGTACGTGCAGGAGTTCGCCGTTCCATGGAGACTGTGCGATTGCTGACTCGATGACAAAGGGGGAGGGGTTATCCAGAACGGCCGACACGTCATTGTCTGCGCCGCCCGAAACACCAAGCGCGAGGGTCGTGTCCGCCTGAGGATCCAAGTCCACAACAAGGGTACGAAGACCCGCGTGGATGGCCGCTGACGCGAGCCCCAACGTGATGGAGGTCTTGCCGACCCCGCCTTTAAGGCTGCAAATTCCTAGGACTGACACAAGTAATACTTTAGCGGTTGGAACGCAAGAACCACGTGAGATCTTGCGTATAGGCGTGTGTGATTCCGCATTTCAGCGGGTTGAGACGGCGGAGTGGGAGCCAGATCATATCGAAAAGCGGATGTTTGCACTCCATATTTCAGAATCGTGGGAAAATGGCTCTCGGGTTGGTTGATTCGCAGCCCATCCCATGCGTACTCCTGGGAGTCGCATGGTGTACCGAACTATGTCGGCCACTAAGTGTGTATGGAAGAGCCATATGCCTGGGGGCCAACCAAATTAGGGGTGTTTGGTGTTCTCGAAAGTACTTGTCGCGAACCGAGCAGAAATCGCGGTACGAGCTTTTCGTGCCGCATACGAACTGGGAAGCCGGACTGTTGCGGTTTTCCCGCAGGAAGACCGTAATTCCGAGCACCGACTCAAGGCTGATGAAGCCTACCAAATAGGCGATCCAGGCCAGCCCGTGCGCGCCTACCTCAATATTGACGAAATCATTCGAGTTGCCAAGGTTTCCGGCGCAGATGCCGTGTATCCAGGCTATGGCTTTCTGTCCGAGAACCCAGACCTCGCGCGCACCTGCCGCGACAATGGACTGACATTCATCGGTCCTCCGGCCGAGGTCCTCGAACTCGCAGGAAACAAGGTTGCTGCGCTCAAAGCCGCACGTTCCGCTGGCATTCCCGTATTGGAGTCATCCGAGCCGTCGAGTGATGTCGAGTACCTCGTGGAGCAAGCCGACCGGATCGGGTTCCCTATCTTTGCCAAGGCTGTTGCAGGTGGTGGTGGCCGAGGCATGCGCCGCGTGGAGCGCCGCGAGGAATTGCGTGAGGCCCTTGAATCCGCAATGCGTGAGGCCGATTCCGCATTCGGTGACCCCACAATGTTCCTCGAGCAGGCAGTGCTGCGACCCCGCCACATTGAAGTCCAGATTCTTGCGGACGGCCACGGCAACGTGGTCCACCTGCACGAACGCGACTGCTCTGTGCAGCGACGCCACCAAAAGGTCATCGAGATCGCGCCCGCACCGAACCTTGATCCCGCAATCAAGGCGGCCCTGTGCGCGGATGCGGTCAAATTCGCTCGTGCAATCGGCTACCAGAACGCCGGAACCGTTGAGTTCCTCGTTGACACCGTGGGGGAGCGCGCTGGAAAGCACGTCTTCATCGAGATGAACCCTCGCATCCAGGTCGAGCACACCGTGACTGAGGAAGTCACCGACATCGACCTCGTCCAATCGCAGATGCGCATCGCTGAGGGCGCGACCCTCGACGAACTCGGCATCTCGCAGGACACGATTCATGTCAACGGGTTTGCACTCCAGTCCCGGATCACCACGGAAGACCCAGCCAACGGTTTCCGACCTGACACCGGACGCATCGTTGCTTACCGTTCACCGGGCGGCGCCGGCGTACGCCTTGACGGTGCCACCGCAACCGCAGGTTCCCAGATCACCGGTCACTTTGACTCGATGCTGGTGAAACTCACCTGCCGTGGACGCGACTTCCCAACAGCGGTGCGCCGAGCGCGCCGAGCACTTGCTGAATTCCGTATCCGAGGAATCCGCACGAACATTCCATTCCTGCAGGCAGTTCTTGCAGATGAGGAGTTCTCCAAGGGAGAAATCGCAACCTCGTTCATTGAGGAGCGTCCGGAGCTACTCACCACGCGCGAGTCTGCGGACCGCGGTACCAAACTTCTCAATCTGCTAGGTGACGTCACCGTCAACCACCCGAACGGCAAGCCATTCGGTGCTATCGACCCTCGCGTCAAGCTCCCAGGACGGGCGAACTGGGACGAGCAGCCAGCGGCGGGTTCGCGCCAAAGGCTCCTAGAGCTGGGCCCGGAAGGCTTCGCCCGCGCGCTGCGCGAGCAGAAGGCTCTTGCGGTGACCGATACGACCTTCCGCGATGCACACCAGTCTCTCTTGGCTACGCGCGTTCGCACACGTGACCTCTTGCTTGCTGCGCCTCAGGTTGCACACCTGACACCACAGCTCTTCTCTGTGGAAGCATGGGGTGGCGCAACGTACGATGTCGCACTGCGCTTCCTGGGTGAGGACCCCTGGCAGCGCCTCGACAAGTTGCGTAAGGCAATGCCCAACATCGCCATTCAGATGCTGCTCCGCGGGCGCAACACGGTGGGATACACGCCGTACCCCACCGAGGTCTCGGACGCCTTCATCAAGGAAGCGGCAGCGAGCGGCGTGGACATCTTCCGCATCTTCGACGCGCTGAACGATGTTGAGCAGATGCGCCCAGCGATCGAGGCAGTCCGGGCGACCGGAACCGCGGTTGCCGAGGTGGCCCTGTGCTACACAGGAAACCTTCTCGACCCGAACGAGAACATCTACACGCTCGACTACTACCTCGAACTTGCGGACCGCATCGTCGAGGCCGGCGCGCACATCATCGGCATCAAGGACATGGCTGGCCTGCTCCGTCCGGAGGCGGCACGTCAGCTCGTGACCGCTCTGCGCGAGCGCTTTGACCTTCCGGTTCACCTGCACACACACGACACCACGGGTGGCCAGATGGCTACGCTGCTCGCTGCCTCCGAGGCCGGGGTTGACGCTGTGGACGTGGCGAGCGCCTCCATGGCCGGTACCACCTCACAGCCGTCCATGTCTGCGCTGGTTGCAGCACTTGAGCACACGGACCGGGACACCGGACTCTCGCTCAAGAACGTATGTGACCTCGAGCCATACTGGGAGGCAGTGCGCACCCTGTACCGTCCGTTCGAGTCCGGCCTTCGCGGCCCAACTGGACGCGTGTACACCCACGAGATCCCAGGTGGCCAGCTCACAAACCTCCGTGCGCAGGCTTCGGCACTTGGGCTGGGGGACCACTTTGAGGAAATCGAGTCGACGTACGCTGCCGCGGACAGGATGCTTGGACGCCTCGTCAAGGTGACCCCGTCTTCCAAGGTTGTGGGCGACCTGGCGCTTCAACTCGTGGCGCAGGGCGTTGATCCCGAAGCATTCGCCGCGAACCCACAGGACTTCGACCTTCCTGACTCCGTCATAGGGTTCCTCGACGGTGAGCTGGGCGACCCTCCAGGTGGATGGCCAGAGCCGTTCCGCTCCAAGGCCCTCGCCGGACGTTCAATCAAGCGTGGGATCACGCCAATCAGCCAGGACGACCGCCGCGAGCTCAACGGAACCTCACAGGAGCGCCGCAACCGCCTCAACCACCTGCTCTTCCCTGCTCCCACCAAGGAGTTCGAGCAGGTAGAGCAGCAGTTTGGCGACATCTCCGTGATCCCAACGCCGCAGTACCTGTACGGCTTGGATACCCGAAGCGAGGTCGAGATTCGACTGGATAAGGGTGTTCGAATCCTTGTTGGCCTCGAGGCCGTGGGTGTTCCTGACAACCAGGGCATGCGCACAGTCATGTTCACACTCAACGGACAGTTGCGTCCGATCCAGGTCCGTGATCGTTCGGTTGAGGTCTCGGCCACGCTGAATGAAAAGGCGGACCCGAAGGTTCCCGGTCACGTAGGTGCACCGTATGCCGGCTCTGTCACGCTCGCCGTCCAAGAGGGCCAGAGCGTTACCGCAGGTCAGACGATTGCGACTATCGAGGCGATGAAGATGGAAGCGTCCATCACCTCACCAATCGATGGAACCGTCACCCGCCTTGCCATTGGTGCTGTCCAGCAGCTTGATGGTGGCGACTTGATCATGGTCGTCGACTGACTTAGAACAACAGCAGTGGGGGAGAGGGTCGGAATATCGTTGATATTCCGACCCTCTCGTCGTATATGCGTCCTGCCACTGGGCGGCCCAGGTGTGTCTGGCATACGTTAGTGTGCGCGCCACTTTGGAGCGTGTGCTCAGGAGCAGCAACTCAAGTACGTCAACTCAGGCGTGACGGCTTGGATGCGCCCCAATGTCGGCTACAGCAGCGGCGACAGTGGTGCCAGCAGGTACTCACCAAACTTGTTGGTCAGCGGACGGTTTTCCCATTCCTCGAGTTCGAGCTTGCGGCAGTTGCTCAGGTCCACCTCGAAGACTTCTTCCATGGTTGCGGCGAGGTCGCGATCGTAGATGGACATGTTGATCTCGTAGTTACCCTGCAGGGACAGCCTGTCAATGTTTGCTGTGCCGATCGTGGTCCACTCGCCGTCCACAGTGCCTGTCTTGGCGTGCACCATGGCGTTCTTGTAGAGCCAGATCGTGATTCCTCCGCGCAACATCTTGGAGTACTGGCCGCGAGACAGCCAGTCGGTCAACACGTGGTTGGATGACTCGGGGACGATGATTCGAACATCAACGCCACGTGCGGCAGCATCCAGGAGCTCTTGGAGGAACACTGCGTCTGGGATGAAGTACGCCTGCGTCAGGTAGATGTGGTGAGTCGCTCGCTTGAACGCCTCAAGGTAGATGTTGCGAACAGGGTAAACCTGACGAATTGGGGCATTGGCAGCAGCCTGGATGCGGGGGAGCCAGTCAGGGGTGTGCTGCACCTCAATGTGGGGCAGGCTTCCCTTGCGGTTGTGGTTCCAGAAGGTCACAAACGAGCTGGTCAACTCACGCACTCCAGGTCCGGTGATGCGCATGTGAGTGTCGCGCCACTGTTCCGCGTACGTCTGGCCAATGTTGTAGCCGCCCACAAAACCAATTTCCTCATCAACCACGAGGATCTTGCGGTGGTCTCGGCCCGTGTAACTGAGGTCAAGGGTCAGAACCTTGGGTCGGAACAGGGGATAGGCCAGCACGTGAATGCCTGCGGGGAACCTGAAGAACTCGCGCGGCACTACAAAGTTGGCGAACATGTCGTAGACCAGGTAGACCTCCACACCGCGCTGGGCGGCGTCGATGACAGCGTCCTTGAACTGGCGGCCCGTCTCGTCAGACTTCCAGATGTAGCTTTCTAGGTAGATCGAGGACTTGGCGCCGTGGATCGCCTCGAGCATTTGCTCAAAGAGGTCCTTACCAAACGTGTACACGCGGGTACTCGTGTCGCCGATTTGCACGTCCATGGGAGGCAGGTGCGGGAACTTGACCTTGCGCGACTGGTGTCGCTTTTGGAAATGATCCACGGCGACAACGGTCGCGGCTGCGCTGAGTGTGGCGCCCGCCGACACAGCTAGGTAACGACCGAAATACTTCTTGGCAGTGCCGAACGCACCAGAGAGACTAGTTTCTACCACGTCGCCTACAGTATCCGGTGACCAGTCACCATGCAGACCAGGCTTGCGGGTCGGCGCCAACTTTCACCAACTGCGGATGACTCCAGCATGCGAGAGCCGCTGGGCGGACACCTACGCTTGTTGCGGCGCGCCAACTCCGGAGCGCGGCGGCGGTGGGATTGGTTGTGTGGGCAGCCGTGCCGGCTGGGGAAGTGGGCCACGAGCTTTCTCGGGGCCACATAGGTGCGCCTTCTTTCTTTGTTTTGTCATAACGTACATTATCGGCAATATGCGGTAGGGTCCGCTGACGTGCTGATTCACGACGATCTTGGTCGCCTTGGACTCTATAGCCCTCGTTCCTGCTCCAGATTCGCTGATGTGGGACATCTGATTCTGGGGCGCCCTGCTTAGGATCGTTTTCAGCGAACTCGCTCATCCGGGGCGGCCCGAGCGTCAGACTGGCGTTCTGGTACAAAGCTGTTGCGCCTGGTACAAACGCAACACTGGGCGAAAACGTCGTTCTGACAGATGTGCCTGTCAGAAACCTGCCGCCGGCCAAGCCGCACGGCGCTGGGGCCACGTGAATCGTATTTTGTCATAATGTCTCCCCTGAAGTTGCCGGCAGAACGCAACCACGCCGATGTGACCAACTTGGCGCGAGGCGCCAATCCAGCATCGGGCAACCATGCGCGAATCCCGGTACACTGGAAAGGTTGAATTCCCACCGATGCATGAACGGCGGGAACAAAACCCTCGCCCTGTCCGTTGAATCTAGCGGGTCAGACGGCCCGGGCTTAGCCCGTACGGGGAAAGTTCGGACCTTTAGAGCGACAAGCGGATGTGGTCCACGCAGCGCGTGGGTCAGAAGGAGGCAAGAATGGCAGATCGTTCACTTCGCGGTATGAGTATCGGTTCCAAGAGCATGGAGACCGACGAGAACGTCGACTTTGCGCCACGGCTCGAGACGCGCTACGAGTGCCCAAACGGCCACACCATCATTCTTCCCTTCTCAACCGAGGCTGAAATCCCCGTAGTGTGGGAATGCCGTTGCGGCGAGGAAGCACTCCTCGCAGATGCAACAAAGCCTGAGGAAGCTCCTGGCAAGGCTGTCCGTACTCACTGGGACATGCTGCTTGAACGCCGCACCGTCAAAGAACTCGAAGAACTGCTCGAGGAACGCCTCGAACTTCTTCGCTCGGGCAAGATGCGCCGCACCGCATAATTCGGCTCGTTCGAACCGATCATAAGCACAACACAGTGGGACCCGATCTACCAGATCGGGTCCCACTGTGTTATGTAACCTCGCGGTTCAGGTCCTGCGGAACTCAGTTTTTCTTAAAGAGACCAAGGAACTGAGCGGAACGCTTTTCAACGCCCCAGCCAGTCACCTTAAGCAGCGCCTCGGCCACAATGTTTCCACTCATCTTGGACTCGCCCGCGGTACGCTCCACAAACGTAATGGGTACCTCGCGGACCTCTCCCCCGTGCTCAAGGACGCTTCGTGCCATATCCACCTGGAAGCAGTAGCCGTGGGACTGGATCTGCTCGAAATCGAGTGCCTTGAGAACGCTTGCACGGTACGCGCGGAAGCCACCAGTGGCATCCTTCAGGCCAAGATCAAGCATGACCCGCACGTATGTGTTGCCTCCACGGGACAGGAACTCGCGGTGCTTTGGCCAGTTCTCCACGGCTCCACCAGGCACCCATCGGGAGCCAAGAACGAGGGATGCGTTTGGGTTGGCCTTGAGTTCATCAAGGATCAGCGGCAGGTCGGCTGCGCGGTGCGAGCCGTCCGCGTCCATCTCGCAGATAACGTCATAGCCCCGTTCGAGGCCCCACGAGAACCCAGCAAGGTAAGCTGCGCCGAGGCCGTCCTTTGAGGTTCGGTGCATGACGGAGACTCGCGGATTTGCCGCGGCCATCTCGTCGGCCAGGGCCCCTGTGCCATCAGGGCTTCCATCGTCCACCACGAGTACGTCAACCTTGGAAACACGATCGAGTAACTTGGTGAGGGTCATGGGAAGCGTCTGCGCTTCGTTATAGGTCGGCATTACGACCAGTACCCGGCCAAGGCCCTCGGGCTCGTACGTCACTTTTCCTCCACCAAGGGCAAGCTATTTTGCTGTTTTCGCACGCCGGGACGCGATTAACCCAGCGGCTACCAACAAAACAGTACCAGCAGAAACAATCAAAACGGGCCATTCGCCTAGGCGCACCGCGGGGGTAATGCTCACCCTCAGGTTAACCGTTGCACTGATCTGTTCGGCGGTGAAGTGACCCGACCGCACAACCTCGCGGCCGGTGGGTGTGTAGATGGCGCTGACGCCCACCGTGGAGATCTGCATGACTGGTCGTCCGGTCTCGATCGCACGCAACCTCGACATGGCGAGCTGCTGAGTTGACTCGTTCGTTGGCCCAAAGGATGCGTTATTGGTCTGGACAAACAGGATCTCGGCACCGTTCTTCACGGAGTCGTGGATGATGTCGTCGTACGCCACCTCGAAGCAGATGATCGGGCCGACAGGTACGTTCCGGTCCAGCCTCGCGATAGGAACATCGAGAACCGCGGGCTTGTCCCCCGCAAACATGTCGATAGAGATGCGGTCTACGTCCGGGTAAATCGCACGGAAAAAATCACGCGCCGGGATGAACTCGCCGAACGGGACCGGACGCTGCTTCACGTATCGTCCGGTGACGCCCTCGCCGTGCTCCCACAAGAGCGAGACGTTGTATCGTCCACCAGTTTCCGGGTACTCCTGGGCTCCGATGAGTAGAGGGACACCTGCTGCCTGCGCTGCTCCGTCAATCAGGTCATACGCGTTCTGATCAACTTGCGGATCAATATCCGTGCCGTTTTCCGGCCACACAATCAGGTCAAGGTCCGCTCCGGCCTCCGATCGCACCAGCTCGTGGGTTCCCGCAACGTGGTTGTTAAGCACTTCCTGCCGGTTGGAGAATGCGTCCGCGCCAGGCCTAGACACGTTACCCTGCACTCCCCCAACATTGAGCTGACCCGCCTCAGCATTTCCCTCAATTGGCACAAGGAACGCCCCCGCCACGAGTACTGCGGTGCCAGCCAGAGCTGCACCGACCCGCAGGATGTCCCCTGTAGTCAATGAAAAGAATGCACCTGCAAGCAGCGCGCCGACGAGGACGATCACAAAGGAAATAAGGGGAACGCCACCGAGCCAGGCGTAGCGGGACAGGATCGACTCGGACTGGGAGAACCCCAGTCGACCCCACGGGAATCCTCCCCACGGGACGACCATGCGCAACTTCTCTACTGCTACCCAGGTTGTGGCAAATGTCAGAGCAGACAGCGTAAGCGAGCCCTGAACGCGAGGAATCCGGCGAATGCAGGTCCATCCCCAGGCCGCCAGGGCCGGGAACAGCGCCTCTGCCGACGAAAGTACGATCCACGGAAGATTGCCGCCCACTGCGTACTGGGCCCACGAGATGTGCGGAAGGAAGAAAGCGACACCCCACAGGTATCCCACAAGGAAGTTCCATCGGGCGGAGTTTCTGGAAAGCGCAATCGTCAAAACAGCAATCGACAGGAACGCAAGCGGCCAATAATTACGGTCGGGAAACGCCCAGTCAGCAAGGTATCCGGCCAGTACGGCAAGGAGCAATGTGAGGGGGCGCAGGGCGTCACGAAACAGCACGTAGACAACAGTACTTGAGGATTCTCGGAGTTTGCTGCGATCGTGCGCGAGGTGCCACACGACCCTGTCGAGCGCTTTAACACGCGGGCACAAAGATGCCCACGTGTCCTTCGTACCGAGTCGACATGGTTGACTCGTTTTCTACTGAACACGTGGGCGGTTGCGCTACCACAGCCACTCACCCACACAGTTGGAGGCTTGCAGTGATGGCGCCCAAAAGGCTCGCGCAAGAACACCTCCAACTTAGTGCACCTCTCCCCATTTTCCCATGGGACCAATGGCGTGTGTCACACCGTGCAGTGCGAAACTCGCATGAACGCGCAGAAAACGGAGCGGGTGAAAAGTGGTAACTTCACGTGAAGTTCCTGAACGTCCCATGAATGACGGTTCAGTTACCTAGATCGTCGTAGATAAAAATGCCGGCGCGCAGGGTGGCGAGACACTGTGGCCGGTTGCCGTCCTGGGACAGGATCGGCAACAGAGGCGACCCGGAGCGGCCATCGGTGGTCCAGGAGGACCGGCCGTCGTTCTCCGCCTGCACGCCGAGCTCCTCCGCCCGCCAAACAGCAAGGTGCGCAGGTGCTCCTACACGGATCTCCCCCGCCATGAAGTTTGACTCGCCCCCAAGACGCCACCCACCTCGAGTGTGCGCCTTGAATGCGGCCCGCGCTGAAATGCGCTGCTCGGGGTTGCTGTGGAACACCGCCGCGGCCACGCCGCCCCACGGGTCGATTGCGGTCACAGGGGAGTCTGAACCAAAGCCCATGGGAATGCCATCCCGAGTGAAGTCCCGGATCGGCGAGGTTGCGCGAAGGCGCTCTGAACCCAGCCGCTGCTCGTACATGCCGCCCGGAGCGCCCCAGTGGGCGTCGAAGGCTGGCTGAACTGACACCATGAAGCCATACTTGGCCAGCTCTGTGCGGGAGACCTCATCCGCCAACTCGACGTGCTCGAGTCGGTGCCCGCAGCGCCGCAGCTTTGACACATAAGAGGGATCCCTCTCCACCAGCGAGGTGACTGCCTCAAGCACGGTGTCGAGGGCGCGATCCCCAATCACGTGGAAGCCCGCGGTCATACCGGCATCGCTGCAGGCTGCGAGGTGCTGCTCAATCTCCTGTGCGCTCAGGTGCAAGGTACCGATCGTGTCCGGCGCGTCCGTGTAGGGTTCACGCAGAGCCGCCGAATGGGATCCAAAACTACCATCCACAGAGAGGTCTCCGGCGAGCCCCGCTAGCCCGGGAACCTGAGCTCTCAGTTCCTCGACCTGCTCAACGCTGCGCACGAGCATTCCGAGGTATCCGACAACCTGCGGCAGGCCGGACTCAGGGCTGCTTGTCATGTCGATCAGCTCTGCTAGGCCCTCAGGTGTGTCAATTCCGGGGGCTGCGTTCTCGTGCACCGCCACGATTCCCAGAGCCGCACACTTGGCTAGGACAGCCCGGTAGAGCTCGGTACGCCGTGCCGGCGCAAGCTCACGGATAAATTCCCTGATGGGAGTGTGGATGGCGCCGCTGACGCGACCACGATCGTCGAGAATCTGGTCTGTGAGTCCAGCGGACGCAAGGAGCGCTGAAGAGACTATGGCCGAGTGCAGATCGGCACGAGGAACGTACACGGGCACACCCGGGAATCGCGCGTCCAGCATCTCCCTGGTAAGTGGCTCGGAGGTCCACGAGGAATCGTCGTAGCCCGTTACGCTGACGATCTGCGGCGCGGCATCCGCCGCCTTGGCCTAGTCCGACCCAATGTGGGCCGCAAGGCGGTCCAGAACGGCCCGTGCCGTGACGCCGCCGGCAGTCGGAGCTACATCGACCGCTTCGTCCAGAAGCGCCGTCTCCAGCAGGTGCACGTGCGTGTCCACGAAGCCCGGCGCAATGAGCGCCCCCTCAAGGTCCACTACCCTATCGGCGCGCTTGGCAAAGGACGCGGCAGTGTCGTTCTCACCGGTCCACGTGATCACACCGTCCTCAACAAAGAGCGCCTCCGCGAACGGGTCGCTCGACGAGTGGACGTAACCGTTGTGGAACAGGATGGAAGTCATGATGCAGTGCTTTCAGTGCGCGGTGGAAAATGACGGGAAGACGGGGCAGGGAGTGTGTGCTCGAGCTACACGCTCGAGTAGGCGACAACCCCACGCTTGATTGAGTCGATGGCCGAGAGCGCGCTAGCACGCACCTTAGCGGAGTCGGTGACATTCGCGATCTGGTCGAGGGCGTCGAGGATCTGCTTGCACCAGCGCACGAAGTCTCCGGCGGTCAGCTCCGTGTCCTTAAGGACCGAGTTGAGCGAACGGCCCCTGGTCCACTTGTGCATCGCTTCAACGAGCCCGAGGTCCAAGTCCCCGGTTTCCTTGATGCCGTACGAGTCTTCGAGGTCTGTCAGAGCCGACCATTCGCGCACCGTGTTGTCGATTGCCCGCGCAAGCGTGCCCGTAGGCCCGCCAGGCATGCGAGGTTCTGGCTCGTCGTCGCGGCGGGACTGGTAGACCACAACGGACACCGCCGCAGCGAGCTGCGACGGATCCAAGTCGTCCCACAGTCCGGCCTTGAGGCACTGCGCAACCAAAAGGTCATTCTCCGCATAAATGCGGCCGAGCTGACGTCCCGCACCCGTGATCGTGTACTCGCCGTTCGGAGAGACAGTAAGGTAACCCAGCTCGAGCAGAACCTTACTCACGCGCTCGAATGTCTTGGAAATCGACCCCGTGCGGGAATTGATCTTGGACAAGAGCGAGGCTTGGTCCCTCTCGAGGGCGTTCCAGCGGTCTCCCCAGCGCGCGTGTTCATCCCGGTCCGGACAGGTGTGGCAGGGGTGGTTCTTGAGGTCCTTGCGGAGTTGGCGAAGCACCGAGTCGTCGTGCGGGTTGCTCTTCTTCTTTGGCCCTCCATAAGGCTTAGTTGCCAGAGGGGTCAGGCCGTCGCCGGTGGCAACCGCATGTCGCAGATCCGACGTCAGCGCCGAGCGCTCGGAGGGACGGCGCGGGTTGAACGACGACTCAATCCGGATGGTGCCGATGACGTCAAAGCCGCTCGATAGGTCTGCGAGGGTCAGCACACGGACCTTCCCACCCTCAGTGAGCACGACTGGGCGTGGCCCCTCGGTTCCCGTGTCGGTTCCGCGATCGATCACAACCACGTAACCTGCAGAGCGCCCGGAGGGGAGTTCAAGCACCTGACTCCGGCGCAGCCTAGACAGTGCAGAGACAAGTTCACCTCTGCGCTGCGACTTGCCCGCCGAAGCGAGTTCCTTCTCGCGTGCAGTGATGGCGCGACGCAGCTTCATGTACTCGGGGAAGCTACCACGCTCACAGGTCATTGCTTCCTCGTACCCGGCAAGAGCCTCCCTGTTGGACACCGCCCTCCGAGCGAGCGAGACCACGGAACGGTCGGCCTGGAACTGAGCGAACGACGACTCGAGGATCTCCTTGGCGCGCTCACGGCCGCGCTGCTCAATGAGGTTCACGGACATGTTGTAAGTGGGCGAGAAACTGGACTTGAGTGGGTACAGGCGCTTGGAGGCGAGCCCCGCCAGTGCCATGGGGTCAAGGCCCGGGTGGTCCACCACAACCGCGTGCCCCTCAACGTCGATGCCACGGCGGCCGGCGCGTCCGGTGAGCTGTGTGTACTCGCCCGGCGTGATGTCCACGTGTGAAGTGCCATCCCACTTGACCAGCTTTTCAAGAACCACTGTTCGCGCCGGCATGTTGATGCCGAGCGCGAGGGTTTCGGTGGCAAACACTGCCTTGATGAGACCGCGCGAGAACAGGTCCTCCACTGTCTCCTTGAACAGTGGAAGCATCCCCGCGTGGTGGGCAGCAATCCCTCGAGTCAGGCCCTCAAGCCACGACCAGAAGCCGAGGACCGAGAGGTCCTCAGCAGGGATGTCAGCGCAGCGGGTCTCCGCCACCTGCCTGATCTGCTCGGCTTCCTGCTCTGTGGTGAGCGAGATGCCCGTGGCCAGGCACTGGGCCACTGCCGAGTCGCAGCCAGCGCGGGAAAAGATGAAGTAGATGACGGGAAGGAGCGAGGCTCGACGCAGCTCATCAATGACGGCGAATCGTGGCGGGCCCCTCCTGCCCGTATGCTGGGAGGCTGGCTGCATTCCGCGCTTGTGGTGGCGCCCACGGAAGGAATCCGAGCCGCGCCGCATGACGTTCAGCAGGTCAGGGTTGATGGGAGGAGTCAGCCCCGGTTCTGTGGGGTCCACGGTGTGCGCATACAGATCGAGGATGCCGCCGGGGTTGTCTCCCCTGCCCTGCACGATGACGTGTTGCCACAGCGGCACGGGTCGGGTCTCGGACACGACTACCTTGGTGTCACCGCGAACGGCGGTCAGCCAGTCACCAAACTCCTCGGCATTGGACACCGTGGCGCTCAGAGAGACCAGCCGCACGGACTCGTCCAAGTGAATGATGACCTCTTCCCAGACCGCTCCCCTGTGTCGGTCCGCGAGGTAGTGGACCTCGTCCATGACCACGTAGCCGAGGGTGTCGAGTGTCCGAGAGTCGGCGTAGAGCATGTTGCGGAGTACCTCAGTGGTCATGACCACCACGGGAGCCTCGCTGTTGATGGAGGTATCGCCGGTCAGCAGACCCACGTTAGACGCCCCATAGCGCCGTACGAGGTCGCTGTATTTTTGGTTGCTGAGAGCCTTGATGGGGGTCGTGTAGAACGCCTTCATGCCCGAGCGCAGCGCGAGATGGGTGGCAAACTCCCCCACGATTGTCTTGCCGGCGCCGGTTGGTGCGGCAACAAGAACCGAATGTCCGTCCTCAAGCGCGGCGCACGCCTCCAGTTGGAAGTCGTCGAGTTCGAACTCGAACTGCTTGCGGAAGTCGGTCAACGCGGGCGTCAAGTGGGCGGTGCGAGCCTTGTACTGTGCGTACTTTTCGGCGGGGCTTAGTTCGGAGTTCTTTCCCGCATCCGAGGGGGCGGAAGCGAGGGCACGGTTCAGCGACCTCTTCTGTTCCCGGACACGGGAGCGTTTTGGCGACATGCCACAAGGTTATCGCGAGGGCCCAATGGGACCGTACCCGATTTCGGCGGGTAAGCCCTCAGCGTAGGATGCGGAGCACCCCGGGGTGCACAACGACCTTGAGTGGGACCGGCCCGATGACCTCGCCATCGGCCATTGCCACAGGTGGGAACGTGCCGGACTCGCTCGGTTCGATAATGATCTCTTTGCCCGAGTAGACCATCACAGCGGGGTCATCCACGTGGGTGCCCTTGTACAGCTTAGGAAAGACCTTCAGGATTCCGCTGACATTGAGCGCCTTCGCAAAGGTGACCTCGAGTTTGCCATCGGCCATGTCGGCACCAGGAGAGATAGGAATACCTCCACCGAACATGGGCGCGTTGGAGATAGCCGCCAGCGTTCCCCTGCTCTCGAACTTCTTGCCGTCAATAGTGATGGAGTATCCGTAAGGCTTGAACCTGGGGACACTCGCAAACACCGCACGCAGGTACTTCAGGTGCCCCTTGGGCCACTTGTACTCGTTTGCCTGTGCGTTGACCGCCGCATCGAGACCCATGGAGAGCGTCCCCACGTACCAGCGGCGCACGGACTCCGAGAATGGTTTGGTGGATTGGCGGGCAATCTTGAGCCTGCCCACGTGTGCGCGCAGGACGTATGGCTCGACCTGAACCGCGTCCATTTCCGCAATCGAGTTCGACCCGAGTGCTTGGACAATCCGATCGATCGCTTCCATCTGCTTGCGAGGACTCAGGTCAAGGGCCCGCGCAAAGTCGTTGCCCGATCCGGCGGGCACGATGCCCAGCGGGGTGGGCGTGCCAATGACTGCGTTGACGCCGAGATGGACCATGCCGTCGCCACCCACAACAACGAGGGCGTCGACCGGGGTCAGGCACGCTGCGCGCGCTCTGGCGAGCGCGTCACGCGCGTTTTCAGCAGAAAGATCGAGCACTTGAAATCCGCGTCGGCGAAACTCCGCCATGACCCGTCTTCCCACGCCCTCGCCCTTACCCAGACCGGCGGTGGGATTAACGACGATTCCCACGGTTTTGCGGACCTCATTGGGATCGCTGGTGGGTGCGTTATGCTCGCTCTTCATAGGCGTTAGTAGCCCTCAAGTTCTTGGTCCAGTTCCACCATGCGCTTGGCTTCACGCTTGTCGTGGAGGTAAGCAATGCCGACGGCGGCAAAGTAGAGAACGACAATCGGGATTGCAACCAGGATCATCGTGAGCGCATCGGGGGTTGGCGTCATGATTGCCGCGAAGGTGAACGCCACTACGATCGCCCAGCGCCATGCGGCAAGTAGAGACTTGGCTGACAACATCCCGAGGAAGTTAAGCATCACAAGCAGGACGGGCATGACAAAGGCCAAGCCGAATGCGATGAGAAGCTTCATAACGAAGCTCAGGTACACGTCCGCGGCAAGAAGGTTTGCTGCACCTTCAGGAACGAATGCCGTGAGGATGTCTACAGCGTGAGGCAACACGAGCCAGGCAAGGAGCGCCCCCGCAAGGAATAGTGGCACGGCAGCACCGATGAAGCCGTAGGTGTACCCACGTTCCTTCTTGGACAGGCCAGGGGTCACAAAAGACCACAGCTGGTAGATCCACCACGGGCTCGAGATGAACAATCCAATGAAGAAGGCCATCTTGATGCGCATGTCGAGCGCGGTGGCCACGCCTCCAAAGTTCACCGAAATCGTGGTGTTGGTGCGTTCCGCAGCGTCAAGGAGGGGCTGCTGCAGTGAGTTGAATACGGGGGTAAACAAGAACCAGCCAACAATTGCGGCCAAGACAATGCCTACGGCAGCGAGGAACAGTCGGTTCTTGAGTTCCTTAAAGTGTTCGAGCAGGGACATCTCGCTGCGCGCTTGTTTGCGTTCAGTCTTGCGTCGCGCTCGCGTTGCTCGCCTGATGTCCTTAGGTGATGGTCCCTGCCCGCTAGTGGTTGATGCCACGGTCAGGCTTTACCCTCATGATCTTCACTCTGGGAGGAGTCGCTGGGAGTGACAGTCTTGGGTGCCTCTGGTGCAGCGGACGTGGTTGGCGCCTGTGCTGCTGGGGCGTCATCGTCCTGCAGTTCCTTGATCTCCTTCTTAAAGATCTTCATAGACTGGCCAACGGAACGAGCCAAGTCAGGCAGCTTCTTTGCGCCGAAGAGCAGCAGAATAACAAGGAGAAGTACGAGCCAGTGCATTGGCTTCATAGCGCCCATGGTAGAAACTCCAAACGTGGTTGTGGTGCGTCCTTACATCCTAGACGCAAGACGAGGATAGCGAATCAATCCGTTCACGGGAAAACAATGGGCCAAAGTCACCAGCGAGTGTCGGCCTCAACGTTCATGCGCGGAGGGAAAGTGCCACGGAATGTTTGCGCTCAGTCCAACGCCACCATCCGCGGTTCACCTAGCGCGTGAGATCCCTCCAACGGTCGTACGTCTGGCGCCGGTTGGCCTCTCGAACCTGGGCGCGGGCGTCCTTTCGGTCCCTGCGTTCCGCTTTGAGGTCGAGCTTTCGCCCCGGGCCCGCGAATGCGTCGACATCGCGTGGTTCCGTGATCTTGCCGGACTCCCGTAGCGTGGCTTCCCGCTCTACGTCGCCAAAGGCCTCACCAAGGACCGAACCTGCGCGGCTGGCCTTGGACAGGAGGACCTTGAGTTGGCCCCACAGTTGGAAACCGAGGGCAACAAAGAGACCCGCCATGCACACCACGAGCACGGTCCACAATACGAATGTCATCATCACTCCTCCTCGCCCAGCGGTTCGGACTCACTCGCACCGCTGGTAGACGCACTGTTTGCCAATTGTTCATAGAGTTCAAGCGTGCGCTCGGCCTCGTGAACGGCGGCCTTCAGCGTACTACGCGGAGTTACGTTCACGATCTGCTCCGGGTGAGACAACAGCACAGAGTGGAACCAGTTCCAGTCGGCTACGTCAATGTCGAGAGCGATCGACCCGTCTGCTTGGTATTCCAGCGACTCATACGGAAGTGACTCTGCGATCCACTGACCCTGGGGTCGCAGGACGAGGTGAGCCAACTCCCCTGCTTTGGGCACTTGTGCCTGTGCGGGTCCGCTGAGCGGACGTGGCTCAAAGTGGGTTCCTGCGAGCGCCCGTGCCTCGATGATGCGGTCGATGCGGAACACGCGGTCGTCTTGTGCCTTGTGGCAGAAGGCCTGGAGGTAGAAGTTTTCGCGTTCGTTGAAGATTGCGGCAGGTTCGATGGTGCGGGTGGTGCGTTGGTCTGCGTTGGAGACATAGTCGATGTCTACGAGGGTGGAGTTGGTGATAGCGGTGCGCAGGGTGGTGAGGGTTGGTCCCACGGTGTGGGATGAGAGTTGGACGTCGAGTGCGCGTGCGTTGTGGCCGAGTCGTAGGGAGAGCTTGGCAGTCAGGTCGTCGATGTGTGCGGTGAGATTGTCGTCGTAGGTGTCTGCGCTGTGGTGTGCGGGTGCTCCGTCGGCGACGATTTCTCGTAGTGAGTTGAGAGCTGCGACGAGGGCGATGGCTTCGCGGGTCCCGAGTTGGAGGGACCGGGAGAGTCCGCGGTCTGCGGTGAGTTTTACGATTCCGGCTTCGAGTGCGTAGGCGTCGAAGTCTACGAGGTCGTCTGGCATGTATCCGGGTGTGCCGGTGACCCAGAGGAGGTCGATGTCTTTGCGGATTTGTTCGGGTCCCACGCCATAGTGTTCGGCGAGTTCGGCGACGCTGATTTCGCCGCGTGCGGTGAGGTGGGCCACGAGTGAGAGGAGTCGGACGATGCGTTGCGGGGTGGTTTCGGCGTTCTTGCGTGGCGCCTTGCTGGTGTTGGTCACTGGCGTTCCCCTTGCGTGTCTTCTCCCTGTGTCTGGCCTGTGTGGGCGCGGTCTGGCAGGGGGTCCTCTCCCAACGTGCGGGCGAGTTCTGCGAGCGCCTTGTGGTGTGCGATGACGCGGTGGGCTAGTGCGGGCGGGTCGAGGACGAGCGCGTGAGCGCCTAGTCCGGCGATTTCGATGCTCATGTCATTTTCATCGACGTAGGTGAGATGGACGGCGTCGTATCCGTGTGGCGCGGTGGTTGCTGCGGGGTGGGAGCGTGCGCGGAGTGCTTGGGCTCGTCCGCGTGCGAGGGCGAGGGTTGCTTGTTGTGGGGTGTGTGCGAGGTCTTGGCCGAATGCGTGTGCGATGGTGTCGGTGTCTGGGAGTTCGTAGGCGCCTTGTGGTCCGAGGGCTTTGACGCGGCCGACGATGCGGTTGAGGCGGAACACGCGGGCGTCGTTGCGTGTGGTGTCGTAGCCGACGGCGTACCAGCCTCCTCGGCGTGAGGAGAGTCGCCAGGGGTGGATGGTGCGGGTTGTTAGCTCGCCTGTTGAGGCGGCGCGGTAGGTGAAGCGGATGGCGCGGCGTGCGGTGATGGCGTCGAGGATGACGGTGAGTGAGGGTTCGTCTCCGCGGATGCGTGGGCCGAAGCCTGCGAGCGCCGTTGTGGGCGCGTTGGTGGGCGCGTTGGATTTGAGTTTGGTCAGTGCGCGGGTGGAGTCGGCTTCGAGTGCGGTGTCTCGCCACAGCGTTGTGGCGAGGGACAGGATGGAGAGTTCGGCCGCGTTGAGGTCGAGTTGGGTCAGCGAGTAGGAGTCTTTGTCGATCCTGTATCCGATGTCTTCGGCGTGGTCGGTTGCCGGGTTCACGGTTTGGATGGGCACGCCGAGTTCGCGCAGGGTGTCCTTGTCGCGTTCGAACATGCGCTCGAACGTTTTGGGGTCTGCGTCGGGTGCGTAGCCGGAGACGCGCTGTTGTATGTCACGGCGGGTTAGGCGTCCGCTCGTGTTCATGAGCGCGATCACGAGGTTCAGGAGGCGCTCTGCTGGGGGTGTGGCGGTTGTCATCATCTCTAACGCTAGTCCAGTACCGTTAGAAGTGTGATTACTTGGCGCGTTGGAAATGTTGTGTCGCTTGGCAAGTCGTGGGCTGGTGCTCAGGAGCTTGATGTTGTGGATCAGGCTGGGAACCGTGTTCGTGCGCTTGCGTACCCCATGCTTGTGGGCGAGGTGGCGGTGGGTTCGGCGGTTGCGTTGAACTCGTCGGCTTTGGATCGTGGCCTGGGTACGGGCGGTTATGCGCTTGTTGCTGCGGTTCTTCCGGAACCGGGTTCTGCCCCTACGAGGCGCACGGATGGTCCTGGCCATCTGGTTAAGGCCCGGTATACGCCGACTCAGGCGATGGTGCTGGGCGTGGATGAGCAGGACTCGCAGTTTCACGCGGTGTTGGAGGACGCCGATTCTATTGATGGTATGCCCGTGATCACCGCTGACCTGCATTCGGCGTTGCCTGCGATACTTTCCGGTGTGCGTCTGGGCGGGGACGCGTTGAAGGTCGCGTACGTGATGACGGATGGCGGCGCGTTGCCTGCGTGGTTTAGTCGTACTGCCGCGCAGTTGCGTGAGTTGGGGTGGCTTGAGTCGATTATTTCGGTGGGTCAGTCCTATGGTGGCGATCTGGAGGCCGTGACGGTTCATACGGGTCTGCTCGCTGCGCGTCACGTGGTGGGCGCCGACATTGCGATAGTCATTCAGGGGCCGGGCAACCTGGGCACGGGTACGCGCTGGGGCTACTCGGGCGTTGCTGTGGGTGAGGCGATGAATGCCGCTGCTGTGCTGGGTGGCGTGCCGGTGGGGTCGCTGCGTATTTCCAGCGGTGACCTGCGTGAGCGTCACTTGGGTATCTCGCACCACTCGCTCACGGCCTTGGGCCGTGTCGCTCTCGCTCCCGGCCACATCGTGGTTCCCACGTTTGACCCGTCCGACTCGTTCTTTGGTGATTTTCCGCTTACTAGCGATTCGCCGAGCTGGCAGGACATGGCCGCGCTGGTTGCGCGGCAGGGTGGGGAGCTGGCGGCGGTGGCACCGCATCACACGTTTGTGGACGTGGCGGTGGGCGCTCCCCTCCATGAGGCACTGTCCGAATCCCCCGTACGCTTGTCCACTATGGGCCGCGGATACGGTCAGGACCCGCTCGCGTTCCTTGCGGCCGGCGTCGCCGGCCAGTATGCGGCGTCACTAGTTGCACGGTAAAGCTCGCGCGAGAGAGCCCCTGGCACGCAATCGCGACCGCGCTGGGACGCGGCGGCAAGTGGGTGCCGGGGCACAATCGTCGTAAATAATGGGCCAGTCCTGCGCCTGCGCAGGACTGGCCGCTGGAACTGAGGAGGCGCCGTGAAGGCGAACACGAGGGCGGGGCTCGCCATGACCGCAGTTTTGGCGTGCCTGTTTCTGGCGCTGATCGTGGGGCTGGCGCCGCGTGACGGCATGAAGTTCGACATCTCGCCACCCCACGCACCGACGGCGGGCCCGAGTCCTTCGGGTTCACCGACCGCGGCGCCGCCCGTTGTGGAGCAGAATCCGTCCGATGCGGGCACTGACGATGGCGGGCGCCAGGTCGTCCAGGTGCTGTTTATCCTCATCGCGCTCGTGGTGCTCATGGTCATTTACCAGCTCACCCGCAGGGGTATCTCCTCGTTCGGTGGCGCGCGACGCCGCATTGACAAGTCCCGGCGCGACGCCGCGGACGAGGCTGAGGACGTCGACCTGAAGCAGGTGATTATCCCGGCTGTCTCGAACGCGCTCGACCTCGGCGTGGGGACGCTGCGGACAACCGGAACCCCACGCAACGCGATCATCGAGGCGTGGGGCGTGCTCGTGGACAGCGTGGAGCGGGTCGGGCTCGAACCGTCGGCGGCGGACACCCCCACTGAATTCGTGGTGGGGCTGCTCGAGGAGACGAATGTCGAAACGGCGCCGCTGCGAGATTTCTTGACCTTGTATCATCACGCCCGGTTCACCGACATGCCGATCGCCGATTCCGAGCGTACCCGGGCGATCGGGTTGCTCGAGCTTCTCCAGGCGGAGCTGTTGGGACGCGCCGAGGTGCCCGCGCAGACGAGCCTTGTGCAGGACTCCCCCGCGCGCGCGGGGTTCGACGAACCGGAACTGCACCACCAGGCTGAGGGGGCTTGCTCGTGAAGCTGAGCCGAAAATCCATCGCTGGACTGATCGCGTTCGCAGTCATCGGGGCGGGAGCGGTCTACGGGCTCAGCGCCTTGGACGTCGTGGACCCGGCCCAGGCGAGCGCGCTACTCGTGGCGGCACTGTGCGCGACCCTGATTGCCCTGAACCTTGAGACGGGCTCCGACCTGGCCCGCGCCTCTCGGGACAAGAAGAAGCGCGACGGCGCCCGCGATGAGGTGTCTCAACTCGCGTGGAGCCTGTTCGGGCGCGACCAGCAGGTCACGTTCGGCGCAATGAAGTTCGTGCGCAACGTGGCCGGCGACGCGCTTGCCGTGCACGGTCTGTCGCTCGAGAACCCGCGCGACCGTGACCGCATCGAGGAACTTCTCGGGGCAACGCACACCACCGCGCTCGCGGGGTCTGCCACCCTGAACCAGCGAGAGCTCGAAGACCTGCTCGGAAAGCTCGAACACCTGACTGACCCGCGCCCCACAAGCGAGTAGCCCCGCCCCTCTCAACCCTTCCAACACTCCCAACACTGGAGAAGCCGATGTCTTCCAACCCGACCGAACCAACCCTGGACCGCGAGATCTCCGTGGAGTCGATCTCGAGTGTCGCCGAGCGCGTGCTCGAGGGTGTCTCCACTGTTGTGGTGGGAATGCGTGAGCCCCTCAAGCTCGCCCTGTCCGCGATCCTGGGCGGCGGGCACGTCCTGTTCGAAGACGTTCCGGGCCTCGGCAAGACCCTGGCCGCGCGTTCCCTGGCTCAGGCGCTCGGCCTCGAGTTCTCGCGCCTCCAGTGCACCCCTGACCTGCTGCCCTCCGACATCACCGGATCGAACATCTTCAACCCCGCGACCCGCGACTTCGAGGTGCGCAAGGGCCCAGTGTTCACGGGCTTGTTCCTCGCCGATGAGATCAACCGCACCGCACCCAAGACCCAGTCCGCGCTGCTCGAGGCGATGGCCGAGGGTCAGGTGTCCATCGACGGCACCACCTACAAGCTACCCAGCCCCTTCCACGTGATCGCCACGTCAAACCCCGTGGAGTTCGAAGGCACCTACGCCCTGCCCGAGGCGCAGCTTGACCGCTTCATGGTGCGCCTGAGCGTCGGCTACCTCCCCGAGGAGCAGGAGGCTGACATCCTGGCGCGCCGACTGGGCCGCCGCACTGAGGCGACTCATGTGGACCCCGTCATCAACGCCGAGGAACTTGCCGCCATCCAGGCTCGCACCGAGGCCATCCACGTGGACCGCGACATCATCTCCTACTGCGTTGCCATCGCGCACGCGACCCGCGTCCACTCGGCTGTGGAGGTGGGCGTGTCCCCGCGCGGCGCGCAGTCCCTCCTGCTCATGGCGCGTTCGTACGCGATCATCTCCGGGCGCTCGTACGTGCTGCCCGAGGACGTCAAGGCCGTTGCCGTGGCAGCCCTCGCCCACCGCATCACCCTGACCCCCAACGCCTGGGCCAG
>NZ_HE978642.1:524840-589444 GCF_000312125.1 Timonella senegalensis JC301 | reverse complement strand
CCCAACGCCTGGGCCAGCGGGGTGGGCACCTCCCAACTCATCGCAGACCTCCTCGACGTGGTACCCACGCCCTCCGTGCTCGGTTCGGCCGGAACGGACGCACCAGCCCCAGCGCTGCCATGAAACGCCTCCCGGACACGGCCCCACCGCCTACCCGAGCGGGACGCCAACACACCTTTGCCCCCGTCGTAGACACCAAGATCCTGCTGTCACTGGGGCTCGCGCTGCTGGTTGCCGCCTTCGCACTCGCCTCCATCCCCGCCGCGATCCTCGCGTTTGCGGTCCTCGCATCGGCGGCGCTTGCCCGAGCAGACAAGGTCACCCACGACGTCTCGTACCGCCTCGCACTGCCCGCGGACCCGCAGGAACTGGTTGCCGGGCAGGCGCGCGCGGACATCACCATTGCGGCCCGGGACGACCAGGGCGACACGCTCGCGGGCGCGCAATTCACGAGCGTCATCGAGGCCACCTACCCGGGCGCGCTTCCGGCACGTCTGCTCGTGAGCGTGGACGGTGTGCGCACTCTCGAACTGTCAGTGCCGTCCCTGCGCACCGGCGTGCGCGAGCTCTTCACCCTCACTGCGCTCCCCACCTCCGCCTCGATGGGCTGGTTCGGCGACTGGGTCTCCCTGGGGATGTCTCCCACCCTGGTTCTCGCGCCGCTCAAGCCCCTGCCGCCGATCCCCTCCGCTGCGGTGGCCAAGGGGCTGACAGGGCCGCGCACCTCCGTGCGCGCCGGCGAGGGCCGCGAGTTCCGTGACGTGGGGCTGTACACCCAGAACAACACGCTGCGCCAGGTCGACTGGCGGGCAACCTCGCGGCGCTCCCCCGAACTCGACGAACTCTACGTGCGCCGCACGTTCGCGCAGTCCGAGGCCACGACCGTCATCATGCTCGACTCGCGCGATGACGTGGGCCCCGAGATCAGCTCATGGGGTTCCGCCCATGCGTCCCGCGCCGACCAGAAGACCTCGATGGACCTGGCCCGCGAGGCTGCGACCGCGCTCGCGCAGGTGGCCATCTCCAAGGGCGACAGGGTCGGGTTCGAGGACCTCGGCCACCCCAAGAAGCCGGTCCCACCCGGCACCGGAAGCCGCCACTTTGAACGCCTGCGCCACGCCGTGAGCCTCGCCGCACCCAAGGGTGGGCCGACACACCGCGTGCGCGCACCACTCGTGCAGCGCGACGCGCTCGTTTTCGTGCTCTCGACCTTCCTCGACGACGCATCCACGTCCACGATCTCCTCGCTCGTGGCCCGCGGGCACCAGGTGGTCGCCGTGGACACCCTGCCACGTGTGTCCACGTGGTCCCTCATCGACCGCCAGGTCATCGCCTTCCGCCTCTTCCAGATCGCTCGCCAGGCCCGCATGCGCCAGTGCGAAAAGATGGGCGTGTCGGTCATTGCCTGGCGCGACGAGGACCGCTCCACCAAACTCGCCACCCTCGAGCGCGCCTCCCACGTCCGGAGAACCTCATGACCAGTCCCCTCGCGCCCCGCGCCTCGCGCCGCGAGCGCCGCGCCGACGCCAACCTGACGCCGCCCGTGCGGGTCCTTGGCGTTCGGTCCGTCCCGTGGTGGTCGTTCGCCCTCGCCTACGGCTTGGCCATTGCGTTGGGTGGCGCGGCCGCTGGGGCGGTGTTTGCGCCTGAAGTTGCGCTGTGGTCTGCCGTATTTTCGACGATCTGGGTTGCGATCAACCTCAAGCAGCGTTCAGTGACGGCCATGTATGGGCTGCTCGCCCTGCTCGCGTTGGCGTCTTTCGCGTCCGGCAATGCGTCAGCGCATCCGTGGCTGATTGCTTCCGGGGCGTTCGCGCTGGTGGTGGCGTTGCGTAGTGCACCGTACGTCAAGCTGCTGCTCCCGTCGACGCGGATCGAAACGTCGATCGCGCTGACGGAACTTGGCCGGTGCGGCGTGCTCGGCGCGGCTGTGTTCGTACTGACGGCGTGCGCCAAGGCATTTCTGGGTAGCGGCGGGCCGAGCGCGGGCGTTGCACTCGCACTGTCTGTGTCGGCGGTCGTGCTCATCTTGGGCGTGCTGGCGTTTTCTCTGCGCCGAGGTGCGCGCAGTCGTACACATGAGGAGCTCACGCGGTGAGTAGTTTTCCCGACACGATCGCAGGTGAGGTGACCGGCGAACTGGTCATTAAGAAGTCCCGATTCATCACGCATGCGCGGCACGTGGAGTCCGTGGATGAGGCGGACGCGTTCATCGCCGAGATTCGCACACGGTTCTGGGACGCGCGGCACAACTGCACGGCGTTGATCGTGGGTCAGACCGCGGACGCGCAGCGCTCCAACGATGATGGGGAGCCGTCGGGGACCGCGGGGATTCCCATGCTTGAGGTCTTGCGCCACCGCAACGTGACGGACCTGTGCGTGGTGGTGACCCGCTACTTTGGCGGGATCCTACTCGGCGCAGGAGGGCTCGTGCGCGCGTACTCGAGCGCGGTCTCGGAGACCCTTGATACGGCGACCCTGGTACATCGCCGGCTGCTGAACACGTATGAGATCCACACGTTCCATAGCGAGTCGGGGCGCATCGAATACTTCCTGCGAGACTGGCTCGCCCATCACGACGGCGCGTGGGGTGAGCCGGTGTATACCCACCGCGTGACGTTCTCGGTGTCGATCCCGCCAGAGCATGAGGCGGAACTTGGCGCGCAACTGGCGGCGTTCACCTCCGGCGCGGGCATCTTGGACTTTGTGGGCAGCGCCGTGGTGGACGTGCCAGCATAGGCCGCCCTGCCTAACCTCGGGTGATTGCTTCCCAGCGTCCATGGACGCGCTGAAGGACCTCGTAGCGCGTGACCTCAACGAGTCTGCGGATGCCCTCGAGCCCTCGCAGCGCCGCATCGAGCGCCACCGCCCGGTCCTCGCCTGTGTAGCGCAGCACGAGCTGCGGCACGCCGCGCGAGATGCGCAGGTCGAAGGATTCCACGTTCGCGTACACGCCCAGGTGCTCGGCAGCGCTTGGTAGGACGGACTCCGGTTGCACACCGGGCGCGAGCGCCCCGACGGTCAGGATGAGGCGGTAAGAAGGCATGGCTTCACTGTATCGATGAGGGGGGCGCGGGCCCACTCAGCTTCGCGCTCTGGCGCATGTGAGCGAGCGCACAGAACGCGCTGGAATGAAATGGAACTGCCTCCGGTTGAACCAGTCAGTACATGCAAATGCATTAAAACTCTGGAGGACATCATGCAGTTCGGAATCTTCACGGTAGGCGACGTCACCACCGACCCCACCACCGGCAAAACCCCCACCGAGCACGAGCGCATCAAGGCAACCGTGGCCATCGCTAAGAAGGCCGAGGAGGTCGGCCTCGACGTCTTCGCCACCGGCGAGCACCACAACCCGCCGTTCGCCGCACCGGCGAACCCCACGGTCCTGCTCTCCCACATCGCGGCGGCCACCGAGCGCATCACGTTGTCCACCTCGACCACGCTGATCACCACGAACGACCCCGTGCGCCTGGCCGAGGACTACGCCTACCTGCAGCACCTCGCGGACGGACGCATGGACCTCATGCTCGGGCGCGGCAACACCGGACCCGTCTACCCATGGTTCGGCCGCGACATCCGCCAGGGTGTCGAGCTCGCCGTGGAGAACTACGCCCTACTGCGCAAGCTGTGGGACGAGGACGTGGTCAGCTGGCAGGGCAAGTTCCGGACGCCGCTGCAGGGCTTCACCTCGACCCCGCGTCCGCTCGACGGCGTGGCGCCGTTCGTGTGGCACGGCTCGATCCGCACCCCCGAGATCGCGGAGCAGGCCGCCTACTACGGTGACGGGTTCTTCCACAACAACATCTTCTGGCCCATCAGCCACACCAAGCAGATGGTCGCGCTGTACCGCCGCCGGTTCGAACACTACGGCCACGGCACCGCGGACCAGGCGATCGTGGGCCTCGGCGGCCAGGTCTTCATGGCCAAGAACTCCCAGGACGCCAAGAACCAGTTCCGCCCGTACTTCAACAACGCTCCCGTCTATGGACACGGCCCCTCCATGGAGGACTTCGCCGAGCAGACCCCACTGACCGTGGGCAGCCCGCAGGAGGTTATCGACCGCTACGCTGCGATGCGCGAGCACGTGGGAGACTACCAGCGCCAGCTGTTCCTGATCGACCACGCCGGCCTGCCGCTCAAGACTGTGCTCGAGCAGCTCGACATGCTGGGCGAGGACGTCGTGCCCGTGCTACGCAAGGAGATGGCCGCGGGCCGCCCCGCCCACGTGCCGGACGCACCCACTCACGCCTCGCGTGTGGCGGCCGCCGGCGGACACAAGGACTCGACCGTGTACGCGGACGCCGACGACGTCACTGGCGCAAGCCCAACCGCCCAGTAATGAACGCCGTCAACTCCACGGCCAGCGCAGTGGCCGCCTCGCACGCCTGGGAGGCCCTGTTCCGGGCGCAGGTCGAGCTCATGCGCAGGTTCGAACGGGATAACGTGTTCCAGGAGCTGAGCTTCCGGGACTACGACGTGCTGTTCACGCTGCGCACGGCCGGACACCCCGGCCTGCGCCTCAAGGAACTCAACGAGTTCGTGCTACTCCACCAGTCGGCCCTCAGCCGGCTCGTGGAGAGGCTCGAGCTCCGGGGGCTCGTAGAACGCTCCCCCGACCCCGCCGACGGACGCGGAACACTCATCACGCTCACTGAGCGCGGTCGGGAGATCCAACGCACCCACGGGCGCGCGCACGTCCAGCAGATCGCACACTACGTCGGCTCCGTTCTCGAACCCCAGGAACTTGCCGAACTCGAACGGATCACGGAAAAGCTCCGGCTCGCCCAGGCAACCCTTCCCGACTTCACCGCCACGCACGGCACAGAACCACAAAGGTAGACACTGACATGTCCCACATCATCGCGCTGACCGCAGGACTGAGCCAGCCCTCCTCCACCCGCATCCTCACCGACGCAATGGCCACAGCATCGCAGAACGAGCTCGAAGGGCTCGGCGATCTCGACGTGCACATCGAGGTCATCGAGTTGCGCGACTACGCCCACGACATCGTGGACAACATGCTCACGGGCTTCGCGTCGAGCCGACTCGAAGAGCTCAAGACCAAGGTGATCGCCGCAGACGGACTGATCGCGACCACCCCCGTGTTCTCCCAGTCCTTCTCCGGACTGTTCAAGAGCTTCCTCGACGTGCTGGACCAGAAGTCTCTGATCAACAAGCCGCTCTACCTAGGCGCCACAGCCGGCACCGCCCGCCACTCACTGGCACTCGAGTATGCGATCCGCCCCGTGTTCGCCTACTTCAGGGCCGCCACAGTTCCCACAGCCGTGTTCGCGGCCTCCGAGGACTGGGGCGACACGGCAGGAGTCTCCGGCGACCTCGAGTCCCGGGTAGCGCGCGGCGCCAAGGAGTTCGCAACCCTGATCCTGGGCAACAACCTGACCACAACTAAGGCCATCGACGAACTCGAGACCCCGGACTTCGAGACCCTGCTGCGCCAGGGCGGCATCGAGTTCTAGTAGCGCTAAGCACTACCGCTCCGGCCGAACACGGCGCCCACACGCACTGGATGACGCCTCAACGGACCCGCCTCTGCCCAGCCACCACAGGCCCGCTGCCACCGACCTCGCAGGTCAGTGGCGGCGGGCCTGTTTTCACCCGGGGCAAACGTCGCGTACCGTTAACCCATGACTGAGCACACCGTGCACGCAAAGACGCTGCCCGCCCCGCTAGGTCCGCGCATGTGGACCGCTCTGATCGTCCTCGGCCTCGTGGGCCAACTCGCCTGGACGGTCGAGAACATGTACCTCAACGTGTTCGTGTACAAGACCATCACGACCAACCCCACAGTGACGGCCGCGCTCGTGGCCTCCTCCGCCATTGCGGCGACCCTCGCAACGATGCTGATTGGTGCCCTGTCGGACAGGCTCGGCAAACGCAAGGCCTTCATGACCTACGGCTACGTCCTGTGGGGAGCCTCCACGGCGGCCTTCGGCTTCATCCAGGTGGACGGCACCGCCGGCGCGTTCAAGGATGCTGTGGCGCTCGCGGTCCTGGCCATCATCACGCTCGACTGCGTCATGAGCTTCCTAGGTTCAGGCGCAAACGACGCCGCGTTCCAGGCCTGGGTCACCGACTCCACAGTTCCCGCCAACCGCGGGCGCGTGGACGGAGTGGTGGTCATCATGCCGCTCGTATCCATGCTCATCGTGTTTGGCCTGCTCGACCCGCTGACCAAGGACGGCCGGTGGATGGAGTTCTTCGCGATCATCGGCGGATTCGTCATGCTGACCGGAATCGCGGCCCACTGGCTCGTGGACGACCCGGCGGAGCCCGTGGTCACCTCTACCAGCTACTTCCGCGACGTCGTCTCCGGTCTGACCCCATCGGCTGTGCGCGCCAACCCGTTCCTATACGCGACCCTGCTGGGCTGGCTCGTGTGGGCAATCTCCGTCCAGGTGTACCTGCCGTACCTAATCATCTATATCGAGCAGTACCTCAAGATTGACGCCTACGCGATCGTGCTCGGCGTGGTCCTCATCCTCGCGTCCATGGCCTCGATCCTGGGCGGACGCATCATGGACCGCATTGGCAAGGTCGCGTTCCTCATGCCTGCCGGCGCGCTGTACTGCGCCGGCTTGGCGGCAATGTTCTTTGCCCGCGGGTTCACCGCCGCGATCGTGGCGGGCACGATCATGATGTCCGGCTTCATGTTCGTCAACGCGGCCTTCTCCGCGCTCGTGCGCGACGCCTCGCCGGACCGCGGCGCAGGCCGCGTCCAGGGTCTGCGCATGATCGGCTCGATCCTGATCCCGTCGGTCATCGGCCCGTTCATCGGGGCAGCTGCGATCCGCGGAACCGGCTCCTACGTGGACGAGTTCGGCGCCACGCAGTCCGTGCCGACCCCCACGATCTTCGCCGCCGCCCTAGCGGTCGCGGCAATCTCGCTCGCCCCGGTCCTCCTGGTGCGTCGCCTCTACCCCGCCTTCCTTGCCCGCCCTGCACTCGAGGAGACCGAACCAGCATGAGCAGAATGACACGGTGGGGCCGCGCCCTCGACCCCGAAAACGTCCTGCCCGAATACCCACGCCCGCAGTTTGTCCGGGACAACTTCCAGATCCTGAACGGGACCTGGGACTTCGCCATCACAGATGGCGAACCCCCCACCACATTTTCGACGATCGTGGTCCCGTTCTCCCCCGAGGCGCCACTCTCGGGTGTGAACGCCACGCTGGAACCTCACCAGACCGCCTGGTATCGCCGGACCGTGACACTTGACTACGACGTGGCGCAACTGGTCGACGCGGGCCGCTCTATCGTCGTTAATTTTGGGGCCGTGGACCAGATCGCGCACGTGGCGATTAATGGCGCCGAGCGTGCCCATCACGTGGGCGGCTATCTGCCGTTCTCCGTGCAGGTACATGCGGACGATCTGCGCGAGGGCGCGGCCGGGCGCGAGTTCGACATCGAGGTGAGGGTGCGCGATTACACGGACACGTCCCACCACTCGCGCGGCAAGCAGAAGAGTAAGCGCGGCGGAATTTGGTACACGCCACAGTCGGGAATCTGGCAGACCGTGTGGCTCGAGGCGCTGCCCGCCGCGCACGTGAGTTCGGTGGAGTACGCGTGCGACGTCGATGCGGGGACGCTCACGGTGACGCCGCACGTGGCGGACGCTGGAACGGATAGCGCAGCAGACGGGGCGCTCGTGAGCGTGCGGGTCAGCCTCGGCGGCGCGCTGGTAGCGGACGGAACCGTGCCAGCGGGCAAGCCACTGACCCTCACCATCCCAGATCCGCAGCTGTGGAGCCCTGAATCTCCGACGCTGTACGACGTGGAGCTGGAACTGCCGGGCGCCGACACGATCGGTTCGTACACGGCGCTGCGCTCTTTTGGCATGGCACCCGACGCGCGCGGCGTCCCGCGCCTGCTGCTCAACGGCAAGCCGTACTTCCACATGGGCGTGCTCGACCAGGGTTACTGGCCCGACGGCCTCTACACGGCACCCTCCGACGAAGCATTTGTGTGGGACCTAGAGCAGATGAAGGCCGCCGGGTTCAACATGGTGCGCAAGCATATCAAGGTCGAACCCATGCGGTTCTACCACCACTGCGACCGGCTCGGGCTCATCGTGTGGCAAGACATGATCAACGGCGGAGGCGACTCCTACAGGTTCGACGTCATCACGCTGCCCGTGTTCGCCCGCTACTCGCGCCGGGACGACACCGAACGAGCGTATAGGGCGTTCGCGCGCGAGGACGCCGAGGGACGGGCGCAGTTCGAGCGGGAGCTCATCGAGATGATCTCGCACTTGAAGCAAGTTCCTTCGATCGGCGTGTGGGTGCCGTTCAACGAGGGCTGGGGGCAGTTCGACTCCGTGCGCATCACGGAGCTTGTCAGAAAACTCGACCCCACCCGGCTCATCGACCACGCGAGCGGCTGGCACGACCAGCAGGTTAGTGACATGCGCTCCCTGCACATCTACTTCAAGGCGTTCCGGATGCCGCGCAACGACGGCACGGGCCGCGCCCTGGTGGTCTCCGAGTACGGCGGTTACCTCTACGAGGTCCCGGGCACCAGACCTGAGGAAAAGAAGTTCGGCTACCGGACGCTCAAGTCCGCCGAGGCGCTGCTAGCGGACTTCACCTCGCTACACCGTGACCAGATGGTCCCGGCGGTTTCTAAGGGCCTCAGTGCGCTTGTGTACTCGCAGGTCAGCGACGTGGAGGGCGAGCTCAACGGGCTCGTGTCTTACGACCGCGATCACGTGAAGATGCCCGCTGAATCGGTGGCTGTCGTGCTGCGGGAGGTCCTCGACGAGTTCACCAAATCCACCCGCTCTGCACGTGGCGACTAGGACCTTGGGCCCGCTCGCTGATCTCAATTTCTGAGACAATTGAGGTACCTCCACACCCCCGGAGGTACGCATGGTCAACGGAGATCGTGAGAACGATGAACCGTTTGCCTAAGTGACACGATTGCTCAGGTAAAGCGAGGTTAAAGAGATGTTCCCCTGGATCCTAAAGGAAGACAAGACTCGGTCATGGCGCTTCGGACGTACACACGTCAGAAAAACCGCCTACCAGGAAGTCCACCCCATGTTCTTCTTCAGATAGGCCTCTAGCCGACCCTCAGTTGGCACGCCGCTAACCTCGCAGGATTAGCTCCCGCCGCCGGTGCGCACACTTCGTGCGCACCGGCTTTTTTGTGCCGCTTCTTTAGTCCTGCCCCTCAACCGAACCCGACCTGTTCGCGATTCTGGGCCGAGATTGGACCGTCCACTCCGCGAGTTGGGCGCCAGGACTGCGAGATCCCCGTGCGGACTGGCAATCTCGCAGTCCTCGCGCCCATCTCGGCGGGTACTTATTTACGACGATTGTGGCTCAGTTGCGTTTCTTGCCTCGCTTGAACAGCGTGGACGAGGAGATGCGTGCAATATCCCGCTCGATCGAGTACCCGGCGCTCGCGGGGCTGGACTTGGGTAGTTTGCGTGGACGTGGGGTGGCCGCTGGGTCTGTGGTTGTGGGGGTTGCTGGAGTGTCGGACTCGACGTTTGCGGTGGCTGCTAAGTCTGTGGTGGCGCCCGATGCGGGCTTGTGGCCAGATCCCCGCCCTTGGACGCTGGCCTCATCGTGCTCAGCCGCTGAGCGCGGGAGCCTGAGCCCGGCCAGGGCGTCGCGGGAGCGCAGCATGTTACGGCGGTCCCTGCCGGAGCCGGCCTTCTTCTTTGCCGCAGCCTTGGGCTCCCCAGTAGGCAGGCTGGGTGCGGGCTCAACCGATAGAGGAGTTGTCCCAATGGGGACCGGCTCGGGTTTTACGGCTTGCGATTCGACAGGGGCCGGATCGAGCAAAACTGACATGTTCTGCACCTCGACTGAATGCGCATCATCGGGTGTCGAGTGTTCCGCGGCGACAGTGATTTCGTTTCCCTCGCTCACCAAGGCGCCAGGCGCTGGAGCGTCGGTGCGCGCAGTGAGTTCGATGTCTAGTGCTGAGAGGATCTCAAAAACGATGGCTAGGGACACGTCGTTGTTACCCTGCTCGAACCGTGAGAGCCACTGTCGGGTTGTCCCCACCAGCTCCGCCAGATCACTCTGTGAGAGCCCGTACTCCACGCGCTTGGCGCGCACGATCGCCCCCAACTCGACCGCATTTGAAACAACCATGTGAAAGCCCTCCCCCGCGTGCGCCAACCGCACTCTGCGAGTGTAACGTTCGCGTTCCATCACCCGCACTGCCTCCTCGGCGTGTTGGCGCCTTCACCCCACAGAAAGCACAGAAGGCGACACCGTTACGGTGTCGCCTTCTGCATTATTGTCGGGCTAGCGGGATTTGAACCCACGGCCTTCCGCCCCCCAGACGGACGCGCTACCAAGCTGCGCCATAGCCCGATGTTGCGCTTCACATGCGTGAACGCAACTCCTCAATACTACCTCAAGAGGTAGCAGATTGAAAAAACAGCGACGCCCTGTGGCGTACCTATTCCCCTACCACCGTGCCGTCAGCAACGGTGCGTTCCTGGCCATCCTGGCCGTCGAGAGCCGCATCCCCGCGCACAGAAATGTCCGCACCAAACGTCCACGGCCCGGTGACGGTGAGGGATTTCGCATGGACCAACGAGGGCGCACCGGCAGGGAAACGGCCCTCAAAATCGTCGATAAGCCCGAAATGCGCTGGGTCAAGAGTGATCAGCGGCTCCTCGGCCAGCGCCTCCAAGCGGAAGCGGTCCGTGAGGTCGTACACGTCCGAGCGGACCAGCAGGAGGTCGTTCGTGGTCTTGACGGGCAGGAAGCGGGAGCGGTCAATCCGCAGTGCGGCAGCGCCTGGGAACAACTCGATCGCGGCGCCCATCGCGCTCTCCAACTGAACCACCTTCTCGGTGGTCGGATCCGAAGGATCCGCTGTCTTCTCATTGCGAATGAGAGGAAGAGGCATGACACCGTTATGCTCGGCCAAGACTTCGCGCAGCGCGGACACCTTGATCCAGAGGTTGTTGGCGTTGAAGAACTTGTGCTTGGAGATGTCCGAGGCCTGAGCCTCGTCCTCGGCGTTAATCTGGGCGGTCTCGCGCAACGTCAGCTGGCCGTCGCGGACCACGATGTGCCCGCCCTTGCGATCGGCGGGCGTACGACGGACGACCTCTGCAACGAACGGAGCGTCGGAAGCCTCGAACCAGGATGCGATCGACGCGGAAGGGTAGGCGCCAAGGTTGTCGGCGTTTGAGATGTTGAGGATCTCGATGCCCGCGGCCTCAAGCGCGTCCAGCATGCCCGAGGTCTGGAGAACGGTGTACAGGTCACCGTGGCCAGGAGGGCACCACTCTAGCTCGGGATCCGCAGGAAACTCGAGGGGCTCGAGCGTGTCCGCAACGATCTTAGGCTCTTGGTTCTGCAGCATCGAGAGCTCGATGCCTTCGACCTTGAGTTCGGGGTACCTCTCGAGCGCCGCCATGGTGTCGGCCTCGGTCCTAAAGCTGTTTATGAACACCAGAGGAAGCGTGACCCCGTAGCGCTCACGCGCCTCGAGGACCTGGCGCGCGATGATGTCCAGGAACGTGAGGCCGTCACGGACAGGCAGGAGCGACTTGGCCTGCTGCATGCCCATGGACGTGCCAAGGCCACCATTGAGCTTGATAATCGCAGTCTTGGAAAGCGCGGTGGGGTCGAGGTCCTCCCCCGCGTGCTCGGCGAACACGTCACCCAGCTCCATGACGTCGACGAGTGGGGACACGTCAGCCTCGTGGATGATCGCGTCCACGTCCCGCTCAAGCAGATCGTAGAAGCGGGCGAACACGTCGATAGCGATCTCGTGCACTCCGGCACGCGCCATCTTCGTCTTTGCGTGGATTAAACCCTTTTCAGACATACGGCTACCCTAGCCGATCAGTGTTTCCGCTTCTCACGGATACGCACCGAAATCTCGATCGGGGAGCCCTCAAATCCAAACTCTTCGCGCAGGCGACGCTCGATAAACCGGCGGTAACCAGCCTCAATGAAGCCTGTGGCAAAGATTACAAAGCGGGGTGGGCGTGTCGAGGCCTGGGTGGCGAACAGGATACGAGGCTGCTTACCGCCGCGCAGTGGGTGTGGGTTGGCCGCAACGAGCTCTCCCAGGAACGAGTTGAGTCGTCCCGTGGGGATTCGAGAGTCCCACGAGTCGAGTGCGGTCTCAAGGGCCGGCACGAGCTTGTCTATGTGCCATCCAGTTGCCGCCGAGACGTTGACGCGTGGAGCCCATTGCATCTGCACGAGATCCTTCTCGATCTCACGCTCAAGCATCGGTCGACGGTCCTCGTCAACCAGGTCCCACTTATTGAAGGCAAGAACCACGGCGCGGCCTGAGTCGATCGTCTGGGAGACCACACGCTGGTCCTGCTCAGTCAGTGGCTGCGAGGCGTCGAGAAGGACAACTGCAACCTCGGCCTTTTCAATAGCGGCCTGCGTGCGCAGGGAAGCGTAGAAGTCAGCGCCACGAGTCTGGTGGACGCGGCGTCGGATGCCTGCGGTGTCCACAAACACCCAGGGCTTGCCCTTGAGCTCGATGAGCTCGTCAACTGGGTCACGGGTGGTGCCAGCAAAGTCGTCAATGACCACGCGGTTCTCGCGGGCAACTTTGTTCAGGAGCGAGGACTTACCCACGTTTGGCCGTCCAACGAGAGCTACGCGGCGAGGACCTTGCGGGCGTGCGACGCCGTGCTCAGACTCCCGCGGCAAGACTGCCATCGCAGCGTCCAGCAGGTCACCAGTTCCGCGACCGTGGAGCGCCGATACTGGATGGGGCTCACCTAGGCCGAGGCTCCAGAGTTCTGCAGCCTCGATCTCGAGGCGAGCAGAGTCAACCTTATTGGCGCAGAGCACGACTGGCTTCTTGGCGCGGCGGAGCAGGCGTACAACCTGCTCGTCCGTTGCCGTCGGACCAACCGTTGCGTCCACAACAAAGATAATGGCGTCAGCGAGCGAGATTGCGATCTCGGCTTGGTCGGCGACGCGAGCGTCAATTCCCAAAACGTCTGCTTCCCAACCGCCGGTGTCCACGAGGTTGAAGTCGCGGCCTGCCCATTCAGCGGGGTAAGTAACGCGGTCACGGGTGACGCCCGGCTTGTCTTCCACCACGGCCTCACGGCGACCAAGAATACGGTTGACTAGGGTGGACTTACCCACGTTCGGGCGGCCGATGATTGCGAGCACTGGCAGCGCATGCGCGGGCTCAGCGTGTTCGCCGTCCTCGAACTCCTCGGCGAGGATCGTGTAATCCTCAGCGTCAAGGTCGTACTCCTTGAGGCCTGCGCGCAGCGCAACTTCGCGCTCAACATCAAGAGAGTCGTCGTGTTCGGGGGTGTTCTCGTTGGTCATACCTCTATTGTTCCAGCAAGAGGGCCGATTCACCTGAGAATTAGGGCACTAAGTGGCGGAAAGCACGTTACTGAGTACCCTTTTGTGGCCGTTTCAGTATCAGGAACCTGTCCTCGGACGCCGCTGCTCCTGCCTAAGGATGGCCAACGAACTCTCTGGCTCGCCTCGGCTACAGCGACAAGTCCCGTCAGCCCAACGCCTACTTGGCTCCAGCTCTTGGGTCGTCTTCTGGTAGGCGCACCCCGTAGGTGACCTCTGATTGCGCAATCAGTGTTTGGAGTGCCGTCCCAACTGCGGTTGTGGTGAGCCGCACGGACTCCGCGTCGTCAACCCCGCGCACCGGGGCGACCGGTTCGCCGCAGACCAAGACGATGCGTCCTCTAACACGCGGAAGTGCGGAGACGGACTTTCCTGTGCCGCGCGTTCCCAAGACGGCAATGGGGATGACCGGGGTGTCGGTGTGCACGGCCAGCCAGCCCACGCCGTGATGAAGCCTTGCAGCATCGCCTCGACCTCGTGTGCCTTCCGGGAAAATTCCCACGGCATCGTTGCGCTCGAGTATCGCACGAGCCATCTCCAAGGTTGTCCGGCCCTCGCCGCGGCGCACGGGAATCTGGCCCGCCGCCCTCATGAGAATACCTAGGGCCCCCTTGAAGAACGCGCCCTTGACCAAAAAGTGTGCGCGCCTAGGCACGCATCCGAAAACGAGCGGGCCGTCAACAAGACCTGCGTGGTTAGCAGCCATAATCGTGCGCCCGAACCGAGGCACGTTGTGGGCACCATGCACCTCAACGCGCCAGAGCGTCCTACTGAGAATCCAGCCCACTGGTTTTGCCCAGTAGGTTCCCCACGGACGTGGCACCCTGTGTGCAGTGACGTGTTCCGAACTGGCCATCGCGCCCTCGCTACGTACGATCAACTCGCCTAAGTCGGGTGGAAAACTAGTTTCCGGTGACGTTTTCCACGACCTGAAGCACAGCCGCCACTGTCTGTTCGAAGTCAAGGTCGGAAGAGTCGATCGTGACCACACCGTCAGCTGCGACCTGGAAGGAGGACACTGTCGAGTCGTCTGCGTCGCGGCGCAGCACTTCGTCCTTGGTGGCCTCGACTGCCTGTGCGTCGGCTACACCGTGCACGTCTTTTGCGCGGCGTGCCAAGCGAGCTTCCTCGCTGGCCACTAGGAGAATGCGCACGTCAGCATCAGGTGCCACCACGGTGGTGATGTCACGGCCCTCAGCCACGATTCCGTTCCCACGTGAGAACCCACCGGTGCGCTCGGCCTCGATGCGTGCGCGCTGCATGCGGCGCAGGATGTCGCGCACCTCAAGGTTCGTGGCCACGGCGGAGACCTTGGACGAAATGTTGGTCTCGCGGATGATCTCCGTGATGTTGACGTCGTCTAGGCGGATCGTCTGGTCGTCAGGGTTGGTGCTCATTGACAGTGGCATCGTGTCCACCACAGCGGTCACGGAGTCGGCGTCGGTGAGCTCCACACCCTCACGCAGGCACCACCAGGTTGCCGCGCGGTACATTGCACCGGTGTCCAGGTAGCCCAGTTCAAGTCGGCGTGCGACCTCCTTGGAAACGCTGGACTTCCCTGAGCCGGAAGGTCCATCGATCGCAATGGTGATGGGCTTGATGGTCATGAGCTTTCCTTCCGTGGCGCGTGGGCGCGCGCCACTAACAACAGTGCGGGCGGAGCGGGTGGAACTGGTGATACTGCGGGCGCAGCCAGTGTTTAGAGGTCGACGGCCTTCATGAGGGTGCCGAGTTCGACCTTGCCAAGAATACGGTACTTGCCCTGCTTGAGGTCACCGATCTTGATAGGTCCGATCTGGGTACGCACGAGGCGCTCAACAGGGTATCCGACCTCGTCGAACATGCGTCGCACGATGCGGTTGCGGCCGCTGTGCAGGGACACCTCAATGAGGGTTTCCGACGCGGTGTGGTCGATGATCCGGAAGCGGTCGAGTTCAGCGTGTCCGTCCTCAAGCTCGATTCCCTTGAGCAGCTGCGAGCCCACGCCGTTGGCTACCTTGCCGCGCACAGTGACCATGTAGGTCTTCTCGATTTCAAATCGAGGGTGCGCTAGGCGGTTGGCGAGCTCGCCATCGTTGGTGAGGATGATGATGCCCTCGGACTCGTAGTCGAGTCGGCCCACGTGGAAGAGTCGCTCGGAGCGTCCGGCAACGAGTTCCGCGATGGTTGGGCGGCCCTGCGGGTCGCTCATAGTGGAGACCATCTTGCGTGGCTTGTTAACCACGAGGGTGACCTTGGACGTGTCAGTCTGGATGCTCAGTCCGTCAACTGCAATGCTTGCGGTTGCGGGGTCAACGCGGACACCCAGCTCGTACACGAGCTGTCCGTCCACTTCGACGCGGCCGTCCGCGATCAGGTTCTCGCACTCACGGCGCGATCCGATTCCAGCGTCAGCGAGCACCTTCTGCAGGCGCACGCCCCCCTCGACGTGAACGTCGTGGACTGGCTTCTTGGGTTGGGCCATTGGCTTCTTGCGTCCGCCTCTGGTGTGCCCCATGGGTTTCTCCTTAATGTGCCGGCTCAGGCCGACAGGTCAATCGTGTGTGTTCGTGGGCACTGCACGCATCGTCGCGGACCGGGCGATCTCGTCGATCTCGTCCGCGTCATCGATTGGTGGCAGTGCGGGAGCCAGGGAGGGCAGCTCCGAGAGCGACCCAATTCCCATCTTCTCCATAAAGTATCGCGTAGTTTCGAATCTTATGGGGCCAGATTCGCCAACTACTGCCACTTCTGTGATCAAATCGCGTGCTAGGAGCGTTCGCACGACCCCATCCACGTTGACGCCGCGGATCGCCGCGATCTCGCTCCGGGAAACGGGCTGGCGGTACGCGATCACCGCAAGGGTTTCGAGCGCCGCCTGCGAAAGCCGCGAGGTGCGCCCCGCCGTCACAAACTGTGAGACCACATCAAAGTGCTCCGGTGCGCTGTACACGCGCCACCCAGCACCGGACTCCCTCAGCCGGAAACCCCTGCGCGGCCCCTCCCCTTTGCCCTCGTACTCGGCCGCGAGATCCCGCAGTTCCTGCTCGATCCGCGCGGGCTCAACGCCCAGCACCTCACCAAGTAGCGTTGCCTCAACCGGTTCGTCGGTGACCATGAGGATCGCTTCGAGCTCCTGACGGAGCTCCGCTTCAACTGATTCACGACGATTGTGGGCGCCCGTCATACGACCTCTCGTTCCGGTGTGGGTGCGGTGGGTTGGTGTGCTGCGCCGAGGTACTCGTCAGTGAGGCGCGCGGTATAGCCGGATGGCCCTTCCCACGTGAGCGTGAGTTCTCCCAGGGTGGTTTCCTGCGTAAACGAGATCACGGAATCTCGAAACAGTTCGAGCAACACGAGAAACCGGACGATTGCGACTAGCGGATCAGAATCGTCGGAAATCAATTTGGTGAACGTGAGCGTGCCGGCGCGCTTCAGCGCGGCGACTACCTTGGGTGCCTCCTGCGCGATCGAGACACGAGGGGCATGCAGGTGCGTGACCGCGACGCGGGGCGGCTCCGGGACGACCACCGGGCCGAAGGCCCGTGCGGCGAGTGCGTGCAACTTCTCGGGGTCCAGTTTCCACACGAGCGGCGGCAGCGCCGCTGCGAGCTGGGGCTCTAGCGCAACGCTCCGCGGAATCAGTGCGGACTGGAAAGTCAGGCGCTCCTCAAATGCCGCTGCGAGATGCTTGTACGCGCGGTACTGCAGCAGCTTGGCAAACAGGAGGTCGCGGGCTTCGAGCAGCTCGATGGCGTCTTCGTCGTCGGTCTCGTGGGTTGGAAGCAGGCGCGCGGCCTTCAAATCCAGGAGGGTCGCCGCGATGACGAGGAACTCGCTGGCAACGCCAAGGTTCTTGCGCGGGTCGCCCGCCACGTAGGAGTCGCCCGATGCCTCGTCTTCCACGGCATTGCGGATGTACGAGATGAACTCGTTCGTGACTTCGCCCAGCGCCACCTCGGTGATGTCGAGCTTGTGCTTGGCAATGAGGGAAAGTAGCAGATCGAACGGGCCTTCGAAGTTGTCCAGGTGAACATGGAAGCCGTCGCGGACGGGCGTTTCAGGGTCGGGCATCATGCCACCGGAGGTAACGTCCGGTGGCGAGGCCGCCGAGGCGAGCCGGGAAGACTGCGCCGTCACCGACATCGATCAGGCAGCGTCCCCACGCGAGATGAGCTCGCGTGCAAGCTGGCGGTATGAGGCCGCACCGCGGTGGTTTGGCGCGTAGGTGATGATCGGTTCAGCGGCCACGGAAGCGTCCGGGAACTTGATGGTTCGGCCGATGACCGTGTGCATGAGGGTGTCGCCGAAGGCCTCGTACACGCGGGAGATGACCTCGCGGGCGTGCAGGGTCCGGGAATCAAACATGGTCGCGATGATGCCGTCCACCTCGAGGCGTGGGTTCAGGCGGTCGCGGACCTTCTCGATGGTCTCAACGAGCAGCGCAACACCGCGGAGCGCAAAGAACTCGCATTCAAGCGGGATGAGGACACCGTGAGCGGCCGTCAGCGCGTTCACCGTGAGCAAGCCGAGCGATGGCTGGCAGTCCACGAGGATGACGTCATATTCGTCAATCACGGGGCGAAGTACCCGAGCGAGAATGGACTCGCGGGCCACCTCTCCCACCAGCTGAACCTCAGCGGCCGACAGGTCAATGTTGGCGGGCAGTACGTCGAGACCATCCACCTCTGTGCCCACGATGACCTCGTGCACGTCGATTGTGCGGTCAACCAGAACCGAGTACACGGTGGTTTCGAGCTCGTGTGTAGGGACGCCGAGGCCCACCGAGGCGGCACCCTGAGGGTCAAAGTCAACAATGAGGACGCGACGGCCTAGTTCTGCAAGGCATGCTGCGAGATTGATCGTGGTAGTGGTCTTACCCACACCACCCTTCTGATTGCACATAGCAATAATGCGTGCGGGGCCATGTTCCGCAAGCGGGGCAGGGATGGGGAAATCTGGCACCTCGCGGCCAACTGGGTCTAACAGTTTGGGCTCGCTGGCCAATCCAAACAACGCGTCGCTAGTCACAAAATCACGTTACCCCACGCATAAGCCAAATCGGCGTAACCACGGCGCGGAAGCGGTGTGATTCGTGGATGTGCACTGAGCCAGCGGGCGCAGTTAGCCGGAGATCGCGCGCGGGTGGCTACTCATGTAGACCTCGCGCAAGGAGTCCACCGTGATGTGTGTGTAGAGCTGCGTCGTGGTCACAGACGCATGCCCCAGGAGTTCCTGGACCACGCGCACGTCCGCCCCACCGCTGAGCAGGTGAGTGGCAAACGAATGCCGCAGCATGTGCGGGGAGATCTCTGCGACCTCCGTCAACTGAGCACGCTCGGCAGCATTGCGCAGGATTGTCCAGGCACTCTGGCGAGAGAGCCGGCGACCGCGAGAGTTCAGAAACACCGCCGGGGTACCGGTCCCCTTGGTTATGAACTCTGGCCGCACGCGCACGAGGTAAATCTCCAGTGCCTTGCGGGCGTAGGTTCCTACTGGGACGAGTCGCTCCTTGTTTCCCTTACCCAACAGCCGAACGAACCCCTCCGCATCGATCGTGGCCAAGTCATCAATGTCGAGCCCGACTGCCTCTGAAACGCGTGCACCGGTGGAGTAGAGGAACTCAAGAAGCGCACGGTCACGCAACCCGGCAGCGGTCTCTGGGTTGGGTGCCGAAAGCAGCCTTGCCACGTCCTCAACGGACAGCACCTTGGGAAGGCGTTGTGGAGCCTTGGGGGCCCGCAGGGAAGCGGTCGGATCAACCTCGATCTTGCCCTCGTCAACCAGAAACCTGTAGAGCCCTCGAACCGTGGCGATGAGCCTCGCCGCCGAGGTCTCCGAGAGGGCCGTACCGCCGAGTTCCCCCCGTGCGCGCCGCGATGACTAGCGCGTCTAGATCGTTGCGGTCAAGGTCCTTGATGCCGCGACCCCGGGCTTGCGCAAACAGCGTGAGCTTTTCGAGGTCGCGCTTGTACGAGGCGATCGTGTTCTTGGATCGCCCCTTCTCCACAATGAGGTGGTTGAGAAAAGCGCGAGTATGCACAGCGGCATCTCGCGCAATCTCAGGATTCGTCATCGAGTGAACCTAGCTAGATAGAACTAGAAGGGAAGGAATACGTCTACGGCCACGGCGATGAAAAGAAGTGTGAGATAGGTGATGGAGGCGTGGAACACCTTCATCTCGCCAATCTTCTTCTCGCCAGCTGCGGCCTTGCGGTACATCTGCACGCAGCTGAAGAGGAACCAGGCACCAAGTACGAGAGCCACGATCGGGTAGACGATTGTCATCTTCTCGTGCTCAAACACGTAGACACCTAGCGAGGCGGCGATCATCGCGAGGGTGTAGAGAATCATCTCAACTGCAACCCGCTTGTCTGCAGCCACAACAGGAAGCATTGGAACGCCGGCGTTTGCGTAGTCACGCTTGAACTTCATGGACAGCGGCCAGTAGTGAGGCGGGGTCCAGAAGAAAATGACGAGGAACAGCATGACCGCTCCCCAGCTGAGGTCACCGGTGACAGCGGACCAACCGATGAAGACAGGCATGCAACCTGCGAGGCCGCCCCAGACGATGTTCTGGGCAGTACGACGCTTGAGAATGATGGTGTAACCAACGATGTAGATCGCCATAGCGCCGGCAGTCAGTACTGCGGACTGCCAGTTGATGAACACCAGGAACCAAGCGAGCGAGACAACGGTCAGAACCCAACCGAAGATGAGCGCGTTGCGAGGGCTAATCTGCCCCGTAGCAAGCGGACGGCGCTTGGTGCGGTTCATGACCTTGTCAATGTCGCGGTCCACATAGCAGTTCATGACGCCTGAAGCACCCGCGGCGAGGGTTCCACCGATCATGGTCATCAGGACCAGCCACAGGTCAGGCATGCCGCCCTGGGCGAGGATCATTGACGGGAACGTGGTGACGAGCAGAAGCTCAATCACTCGCGGCTTGGTCAGCGCAACGTACGCGCCAACCGTCTCACGAACACGAGCAAAGGTGCTCACCTGTTCGTTCGCCGAGTTTTCGACCTGCGCCGAGGATGCCGCGACTGCAGAGCCGAGGTCGGCTGGAGTTGCCGAAGCTGATTGTGAGTTGTGCACGCGAGTTCAGGTTTCCGTTCCGAATGCTGGGTGGGGCCACCCCTCCAGTGCCCGCTATGGCACCTCTGCTCGCATGGCGAGAAGTGGGGCAACACTCTAAAACGCTTTTCGCATTCAATACTAGTGGCCAAAGGGCCTATAGCACCTGGAGCGGAGTGTGATGTTGGCCTGAACGCGCGTTTGTGAACGCTAACATTTTTCGCTTGAAGACAGGTAGAATGATCCCGTCACGACCTCGGGCCGGGCATGCGTCATATTTGCGACGCGTTGCACACTGCCCGGAAGCAACCGAGGCCATTAAATCTGATTTGTTATTCTGTACCCGTCAGATGCGCCTCGCACGCGCACGCTCCGACTGGTTCAACCAGCAAATTCCGGTGCGCAGCCGGAAGGAATGAGGATCGGTGAACGCTTTCACCCCAGCAGCAAAGCCGCTCGAGTGGTCAGCCCTAGACGACCGCGCAGTTAAGACGATTAAGGCTCTCGCTGCCGATGCAGTAGAAAAGGTCGGAAACGGCCACCCAGGAACCGCCATCTCGCTCTCCCCCGCGGCCTACCTCCTCTTCCAGAAGGTCATGAGGCACGACCCAGCTGACCAGCACTGGGTAGGACGCGACCGCTTCGTCCTCTCGGCCGGACACTCTTCGCTGACCCTGTACCTCCAGCTCTTCCTTGCCGGTTACGGTCTTGAAATGGAAGACATCGCATCGTTGCGCACGTGGGGATCCAAGACTCCAGGCCACCCAGAGTTCGGTCACACCGATGGTGTCGAGATCACCACCGGCCCACTGGGCTCGGGGCTCTCCTCCGCAGTCGGAATGGCCATGGCGGCCCGCCGTGAGCGTGGACTGTTCGACCCTGAGACCGCCGATGGCGAGTCGCCCTTCGACCACAACGTCTACGTTATCGCTGGCGACGGCGACCTCCAGGAGGGCGTAACCTCCGAAGCTTCCTCGCTCGCTGGCCACCAGGAACTGGGCAACCTTGTAGTCATCTACGACCAGAACCACATCTCGATCGAGGACGACACCGACGTGTCCTACTCCGAGGACGTCTTGAAGCGCTACGAGGCCTACGGCTGGCACGTGCAGCGTGTTGACTGGACTAACGGTGGCTCGCAGTACACCGAAAACGTTGAGGAACTTTACGCAGCAATCCAGGCAGCGAACGCCGAAACTGGCAAGCCTTCGATCATCGCCCTGCGCACCATCATCGGCTGGCCTTCGCCAACCAAGGCAAACACCGGTGGCATCCACGGCTCCGCACTGGGTGCGGCCGAGGTAGCTGGCCTCAAGGAAGCTCTCGGCCTCGACCCAGAGCAGTCCTTTGCAATTGATGAGGACGTGCTCGCATACACCCGCAACGTCGCGTCCCGCCAGGCCGATGAGCGCGCCGCATGGGACGCAGCCTTTGCTGCATGGAAGACCGCGAACCCATCCAACTTCGAGTTGCTCGAGCGCATCACCAAGCGCGAACTCCCAGAGGGCTGGGACTCAGTACTTCCCGTCTTCGAGGCTGGCTCTTCGATCGCTACCCGCGCTGCTTCCGGCAAGGTTCTTAACGCACTGGCTCCTGTACTTCCTGAGCTGTGGGGTGGCTCTGCCGACCTCGCAGGTTCGAACAACACCACCATGGCGGGCGAGCCCTCGTTCATCCCTGAACACCGCTCCACCGCGATGTGGAAGGGCAACAAGTACGGCCGCACCCTCCACTTTGGTATCCGCGAGCACGCCATGGGTGCAATCCTTAACGGAATCGTCCTGCACGGTGGAACCCGCGCATACGGCGGCACGTTCCTCGTGTTCTCCGACTACATGCGCCCATCGGTACGCCTTGCGGCTCTCATGCAGATCCCTTCGATCTTCGTGTGGACGCACGACTCCATTGGCGTCGGCGAGGATGGACCAACACACCAGCCAATCGAGCACCTCGCGGCGCTTCGCGCGATCCCTGGTCTTGACGTAGTGCGCCCAGGTGACGCAAACGAGGTTTCCTACGCCTGGAAGTCGATCCTCGAGGTCACCAACCGCCCAGCAGGCATTATCCTCACCCGCCAGAACATCCCAACGTTCGAGCGTGGCGAAGGTGCGGCAACGGCCACGACCTTTGCATCGGCCAAGTACGTGGCACAGGGTGGTTACACCCTCATTGACTCCGAGGGCACCCCTGACGTGCTCCTCATTGCGACTGGCTCCGAGGTGCAGCTCGCAGTTGCAGCTCGCGAGGCACTCGCCGCAGAGGGTATTGGCGCTCGCGTCATCTCGATGCCTTCGGTCGAGTGGTTCAACGCCCAGAGCAACGAGTACAAGGAATCGGTCATCCCTGCAGGCGTGAAGGCACGCGTATCGGTCGAGGCTGGCCTCGCACTCGGATGGCGCGAGTTCGTTGGCGACGCCGGCCGTTCCGTCTCGATCGAACACTACGGTGCCTCCGCTGACGCGAACACGCTCTTCCGCGAGTTCGGCTTCACCGCCGAGGCAGTGGTCGCAGCAGCCAAGGAATCGATCGCGGCAGCAGGTGCCTGACCTCCGAGTTCTAGAACGATTGTTCTAGTTCGAAGTTGCTGATGGGGTGCGACCTCCCAAGAGGGGGTCGCACCCCATTTCACTGTGAGAGATCAACAGACGGTGGCGCGTGATCTTACACACGTCGCGTTCCGCGCGCGAACTAGCCAGACCTCCCGCGCACAGCAGGAATATGCTGTGAAGAGTATCCGATTTGCGCTGTGTCACTCCCTCCCGCGATGTGGCCACCGAATGTCTCTGGGGACCAGCGCTTATATGATCGAGTGAAAAGGTATGCCCGCGACTGAGTAGACGTGTATTCCACGTCAGGGCGCTTCCAACTGAAGAATGGTGAATATCGACGTGCCTTCAGCATCACAAGCGAATGCGAGCAATCCGCTTCGCGACGCCCGCGATATCCGGCTCCCCCGCATTGCCGGCCCTTCTGGGCTCGTGATCTTTGGCGCCACGGGTGACTTGGCGCGCAAGAAGCTCATCCCCGCCGTCTACGACCTCGCGAATCGTGGCCTGCTGCCTCCGGGATTTGCGCTGACCGGCTTTGGCCGCCGCGAATGGTCGGACGCCGACTTTGCTGAGTACTGCCGCAAGGCTGTCATGGAGGGGGCTCGCACCAAGTTTCGCGAATCCGTGTGGACCGAGCTTTCCGCTGGTATCCGCTTTGTGCAGGGCACATTCGATGACCCTGAGGCGTTCGAACGCCTGAGCCAGACGGTCAAGGACCTCGATCAGTACCGCGGCACGGGCGGTAATCACGCCTTCTACCTTTCCGTCCCTCCAAGTGCATTCCCTGGCGTCTGTAAGCAGCTGGCTAACTCAGGACTCGCTACCTCAGAGGAGGGCGCTTGGCGCCGCGTCGTTATTGAGAAGCCATTTGGCCACGACCTCGAATCCGCTCGTGCTCTCAATGACGTTGTCGCAGAAGTCTTCCCACCCGAGGCTGTGTTCCGCATCGACCACTACCTTGGCAAGGAAACCGTTCAGAACATCCTCGCGCTCCGGTTTGCCAACCAGATGTACGAGCCGCTCTGGAATTCCCACTACGTGGACCACGTCCAGATCACTATGGCCGAGGACATCGGAATTGGCTCGCGCGCGGGGTATTACGACGGCATCGGGGCTGCCCGTGATGTCATCCAGAATCACCTCTTGCAGCTCCTCGCCCTGACCGCAATGGAGGAGCCCGCGTCATTCTCCGCTCAGGACCTCATCGCCGAGAAGATCAAGGTCCTCTCCGCAGCAAAGGTCCCGGACGACTACGAGGCTCACACAGCGCGTGGCCAGTACCTTGCAGGCTGGCAGGGCGGCGAGCAGGTGAACGGTTTCCTTGAGGAAGACGGCATCCCTGCCTCGTCCGTGACCGAAACCTTTGCCGCGCTCCGCGTGGACATCGAGAACCGCCGCTGGGCCGGTGTCCCGTTCTACCTCCGTGCAGGCAAACGCCTCGGCCGACGCGTCACAGAAATCGCGATCGTGTTTAAGAAGGCTCCGCACCTACCATTCGAACACACCTCGACCACCGAGCTCGGCCAGAACGCTCTCGTGATCCGCGTCCAACCTGACGAGGGCGTGACACTTCGCCTAGGCGCCAAGGTTCCCGGAACCGCCATGGAAATCCGAGACGTCACAATGGACTTCGGATACGGGCACGCGTTCACCCAGTCCTCTCCTGAGGCGTACGAACGACTCATCCTGGACGTCCTGCTGGGCGACCCACCCCTCTTCCCCCGTCACGAGGAGGTCGAGCTGTCGTGGAAGATCCTCGACCCGATCACTGAGTTCTGGGCGGGCAATGGGCAGCCGGACACGTACCGGGCTGGAACCTGGGGCCCACTTTCCGCGGACAAGATGCTCGAGCGCGACGGCCGCCTCTGGCGCCGACCATAGGTCAAGGTAAGGACTTTCACACATGATCATCGATATTCCAGACACCACGGCAAGCAAAGTAGCCAAGGGCCTTGTCAAGATCCGTGAAGAAGGCGGCCAAGTTGCATTGGGCCGCGTTCTCAACCTCGTTGTGATTGCACGCCCTGAGGAGATCGAGAGTTCGATCCAGGCAGCAAACGCCGCATCAAGCGAGCACCCCTGCCGCGTGATCGTTGTATCGGACAGCGGGCCCTCCGAGTCGACCGCGCTAGACGCTCAGATTCGCGTAGGCGGGGACGCCGGCGCGAGTGAAGTCATCGTGCTCAAGGCTGCCTCGGAAGTTGTGCGCCACACCGACACGCTTGTGATGCCGCTCCTGCTCCCCGACGCACCGATCGTGGCATGGTGGCCAAGCATCGTCCCTTCTAAGCCTTCCGCCGAGCCAATCGGCGCGATGGCACAGACCCGCCTAACGGACTCGGTCAACTCGGACTCCCCCGAAGCCAACCTACGCACCCTGCGGGACAACCACGTCCCAGGCGACGTCGACCTCGCCTGGACTAGGGCCACCGTCTGGCGCGGACTCCTAGCTACAGCTCTGGACCAGCCACCGTTCGAGCCTGTTCAGTCAGTTGAGATTGAAGGCGATTCGTCGCACCCTTCGCTCGACCTGCTGGGGGCATGGCTTGGCAAGGCACTGGATGTCCGGGTGACGATCACCGGAATCCCCGGTGCACAGGGGCTCACTCGCGTTCTTCTGCGCCGTGCAAGCGGGGACATCGAGTTCAGCCGTCCCGATGGCAAGCGCGCGACACTCCGTCAACCCAACATGCCTGAACAGCACATCAACCTACCCATCCGCAGCCTTGAGGAGTGCCTCGCGGAAGAACTTCGCAGGCTCTACCCCGACGTGTTCTACTCCGAGGTTCTCATCGATGGCCTGCCACGAGTGGAGACAAAACCATGAGCGAACGCCTCGTTGTAGTACATCCGGACGCTGAAGCAGTCGCAGCAGGTGCCGCCGCGCGCCTCCTGACCCTTCTGCTTGATCGTCAATCGGTCAGCGCGACCACGCACATCGCGCTCACAGGCGGAACCGTGGGCATCGCGCTTCTGGCTCATGTCGCACAGTCTCCACTCGTTGCGGCAGTTGACTGGACGGGTGTGCACCTGTGGTGGGGCGATGAACGTTTCCTCCCCGAGGGTGACGGCGATCGCAATGAAGTCCAAGCGCACAAGGCGCTGCTCGACTCGTTGACACACCTGCCCTCAGAGAACGTCCACACAATGCCTGCTGCACGTGACGGGCTCTCCGTCGAGCACGCAGCGCTCGAGTACACCCAGGAGTTGGCGCAGTGGGCCCCGGAGGGTTCAACAGTTCCGCCGTTTGACCTGATTCTGCTGGGCATGGGACCCGATGCACACGTCGCGTCTCTGTTCCCGAATCATCCAGACGCGCTCACCGCGGGTATGGGCGCCATTCCGGTTCACAACTCCCCCAAGCCCCCTGCGCTGCGCGTTTCGCTAACCTTTGAGACCATCGCATCATCAGACCAGGTGTGGATCGTTGCAGCGGGCGCAGAGAAGGCCGCAGCGGTCTCGGCGGGACTCTCAGGCTCTGACCCAGTCAACACCCCTGTAAGCGCCGCTCGTGGCCGCTCTAGGACCCTCTGGCTCGTCGACGCTGCGGCCGCTGGTGAGGCGCAGCCTGCTTAGGCTACTACCACGCCAAAATATGAAAAGTGCCTGTCCCCAGATGAGCTGGGAACAGGCACTTTTTGCTATTGGGAGCGATGCTTTGCGGCGCTCGGGGAAGTTAAGATTCTTGCTGGCCCCGACGGGCGCGCAGGTTACGAAGCGCCTCGTCGAGTAGCTCCTGGCCTTGGCTTTCACTCCGCCGTTCTTTGACGTAGGCGATGTGTGTCTTGAAGGGTTCGACGCGAGAGGGCACCGGTGGATTCTCTCGGTCCCGCCCTGCCGGGAAGCCACAGTGCGGGCAATCCCATTCGGAGGGGACGTCCTCCTGCGCATCGCTGGCAAAGTTCCGCGCGACCCCATGTCCGTTTTGACACCAGTAGGTGACAGAAACCTTGGGAGTTGGCTCTCCGTGCTCAGTCTCCCCAAGTGAGACATAACCGAGCCGCGTACCCTTCACAGCATTGCCGCGCGCCATACGAACGCCTTTCAAGTACCCGCCATTGGGCACGGTGTGTCGTGACTAGCCGACCTTCTGGATGAGACCCAAAAGTACGATGGAGACGAACCAGACCAAAGCAAACGTCACGGTGATCTTGTTCAGGTTTGATTGCGCGTTTCCGGCGTTACCAATGGAGGTGGAAACACCGCCACCGAACATGTCGGAAAGTCCGCCGCCCTTACCCTTGTGCATGAGGATGAGCAGGATCAAGAAGACGCTCGTGAGAACGAGAAGTACCTCGAGAACGATTTTGAGGATATCCACCGGTTGACATTCCTTTGGGTCGGCGACCGCCTGCACGAGGTGCTGCGGCTTTGTGAGAGGAACCGAAACGGCTCCGAGGTTTAGGTTAGTCGAAAGTGACTACTAAATGCCACATGGCCCACCGAACGGCGAGCGCCATTCGGTGGGCCATGTGGTTGAGGACATCAGCCCTTGTAGTTCACGATCTTTGCGAACTCTTCTGGGTCGAGGCTTGCGCCACCGACGAGTGCGCCATCGACGTCTTCCTCAGCCATCAGTTCGACGATCGAGGAGGACTTCACGGAACCACCGTAGAGAACGCGGACTGCGTCTGCGACCTCTGCGGAGTACAGCTCAGCCAGGCGCGCGCGGATCGCCGAGGCGACCTCCTGTGCGTCTGCTGGGGTTGCAACTTCACCGGTTCCGATTGCCCATACTGGCTCGTACGCAATGACAACCTTAGCCGCGTCGTCAGCAGAGATGCCCTCAAGGGCACCGTCTACCTGGGTCAGCGTGTAGGAAACCTGCTCGCCGGCCTTGCGGATCTCGAGTGGCTCTCCCACGCAGACAACTGGAAGCAGCCCGTGTGCGAGTGCGTTCTTGGTCTTTGCGTTGACGAGTGCGTCGTCTTCGCCGTGGTACTGGCGGCGCTCGGAGTGACCGATCGCAACATACTTTACGCCGAGCTTGGACAGGAATACTGGCGAGATTTCACCGGTGTATGCACCGGAAACCTGTGCGGAGACGTCCTGAGCACCGTAAGTGACGCCAAGGCCGTCAGCGTCAACGAGGGTCTGAACGGAACGAAGGTCAGTGAAAGGAACCAGAACGGTTGCTTCTACTGCCGAGTAGTCGTGTCCAGCATCCTTGAGCGCCCAAGCCAACTTCTGAACGGTGTGGATAGCCTCAGTGTGGTCGAGGTTCATCTTCCAGTTGCCCGCGATCAGCGGGGTACGTGCGTTTGCCACGTTATCTACCTTCTGTTGTGACGTGTAATCAGGCGTCGAGGATAGCGATGCCTGGGAGTTCCTTACCTTCAAGGAACTCGAGGCTTGCGCCACCACCGGTCGAGATGTGGCTGAAGCCAGCCTCATCAAATCCAAGGATACGGACTGCAGCGGCAGAGTCGCCACCGCCAACGACCGAGAAGGCGCCAGCAGCGGTTGCGTCGACGATGCCCTGAGCAACTGCACGGGTACCGCCTGCGAAGGCGTCGAACTCGAATACGCCGGCAGGACCGTTCCATACGATGGTCTTAGCGTCGCTGAGCTTCTCTGCGAACAGCTTCTGGGACTCCGGACCAATGTCCAGACCCATCTGGCCGTCTGGGATGGAATCTGCAGCAACGATGGTTGCTGGTGCGTCTGCCTTGAACTCAGGCGCAACGATGATGTCGACTGGGAGAACGATTTCAACACCGTTCTTCTCAGCGGTCTCAAGGTAGCCCTTGACGGTGTCGATCTGGTCCTCTTCGAGCAGGGAGCTACCGACCGAGTAACCCTTTGCTGCGAGGAAGGTGAAGAGCATTCCTCCACCGATAAGCAGGCGGTCTGCCTTGCCCAGGAGGTTGCCAATGACGCCGAGCTTGTCGGAGACCTTGGATCCACCGAGCACTACAGCGTATGGGCGTGCGGGGCTGTCGGTTGCCATCTTGAGCGACTCGACCTCCTTGAGCACGAGGGTTCCAACTGCCGATGGAAGCTTCTTTGCAATGTCGTAGACCGAGGCCTGCTTGCGGTGCACAACACCGAAACCGTCGGACACGTAGAAATCAGCAAGTGCAGCGAGGTCGTCGGCGAGCGATTCGCGCTCTTCGTCAACCTTCGAGGTCTCGCGAGCGTCAAAGCGGATGTTCTCAAGGAGAGCAACTTCGCCGTCAGCCAGGTTTGCCACGGTTTCCTTGGCGGAGTCACCGATGGTGTCCTTGGCCAGGGTTACCTTTGCGCCGAGGAGTTCCTCAAGGCGCAGTGCAACTGGTGCGAGGGAGTACTTGTCCTCAGGAGCGCCCTTTGGGCGACCGAGGTGAGCGGTGATGATGACCTTCGCGCCTGCATCTACAAGGCCCTTGAGGGTTGGCAGAGCGGCACGGATGCGGCCATCGTCGGTGATGGTGGAGCCATCGAGTGGGACGTTGAAGTCCGAACGAACGAGTACGCGCTTGCCTCGGAGATCGCCGAGGTCCTCGATTTTCTTCATCTGATTTCTCCTACAACTGGCAGGTGGGGGCATAAGAACGCCCGCGGGAGCCGCTGGCCGGTTGGCCAGCTGCTCGCGCGGGCGATCTCATGTACATCTTCGGGATCAACCCGGGTTATCGCAGAAGCGATGTGCTAAATCAGAGCTTCTCACCGACGAGTACGGTGAGGTCAACGAGGCGGCAGGAGTAGCCCCACTCGTTGTCGTACCACGAAACAACCTTGACCTGGTCGCCGATTACCTTGGTGAGGCCAGCGTCGAAGATCGACGATGCTGGGTCGGTAACGATGTCCGAGGAAACGATTGGGTCTTCGGTGTACTTCAGAATGCCTGCGAGTGCGCCCTCAGCTGCTTCCTTGATTGCTGCGTTGACTTCTTCAACGGTTACCTCGCGGGAAGCGGTGAAGGTGAGGTCGGTTGCAGATCCGGTTGGGGTTGGTACGCGGAGTGCGTAGCCGTCGAGCTTGCCCTTGAGCTGTGGCAGTACGAGCGAAACAGCCTTAGCAGCACCGGTCGAAGTTGGAACGATGTTGATGGCAGCTGCGCGTGCACGGCGGAGGTCGCGGTGTGGACCGTCCTGGAGGTTCTGGTCTCCGGTGTATGCGTGGATCGTGGTCATGAGACCGCGAACGATGCCGAACTTCTCGTCCAGGACCTTTGCCATTGGAGCAAGGCAGTTGGTGGTGCAGGAAGCGTTCGAGATGATGTGGTGCGCTGCTGGGTCGTACAGGTCGTCGTTCACACCCATGACGAAGGTTGCGTCTTCGTTCTTTGCAGGTGCGGAGATGATGACCTTCTTGGCGCCAGCTTCGATGTGTGCCTTTGCCTTCTCTGCATCGGTGAAGAATCCGGTGGACTCGATCACGATGTCAGCGCCGAGCTCGCCCCATGGGAGGTTTGCTGGCTCGCGCTCAGCGAGAGCGCGGATCTTCTTGCCGTCAACGGAGATCGACTCGTCGTCGAAGGTGACGTCGTGCTTCAGGACGCCGAGAACGGAGTCGTACTTGAGCAGGTGCGCAAGAGTCTTGTTGTCGGTGAGGTCGTTGACGCCAACGATCTCGATGTCTGCACCCGACTCAAGGATGGCGCGGAAGAAGTTACGGCCGATGCGGCCGAAGCCGTTGATTCCGACGCGGATGGTCACAATGCCCTCGTCTCTGAGCGCGCCGGGTTCACCGACGCACACTAGGTTAGTGTCTGGAACGATGTACGTACGCCGACGTACGCTGAGATTGTCAGATTGTTTTCGACGTACGCTCACGCGCTCACCGGTGATTCGCCCTGTCGCACGTGCAGTCGGGCGGTTGGTCTGACAAGTAAAACTCTATACCGTTTTTGCCAGGCCCGTGGGGACAATGGTCCCTGAGTAAACAATTTTTTGCCGTTTTCGTCAGATAGAGCCACGGCGTTGCCACTAATTTACCCGCTGTTTGGCATCCCATGAAGTGGCTCAAACTGGGTTTATATCTGATTTTTTAACGCTTCTCGACGATCAACCTCGCCCCAGCGTCGCACTAGTTCTCCTGTGGCGAACAACGTGTCAGAATCCTCTCAACAGGCGAGACGGCTGACCAAGGGCAGAACACAGCCGCCGCGCCCCAATGGGACGCGGCGGCCGAAAATGAAGAAATAGCCAACTTTTGAGGGGCTCACCTCGTTGTCACGAGCGCATCGAGAACTCGAGCGTGGCCCTGGCAGGTAGCTAGAGATCTAGCAGATCAGAGGATAGGCCAGCTTCGGTGTCAGCAATACCTAGTTCCTTTGCCCGCTTATCGGCAGTGGCCAACAGTCGGCGGATGCGTCCCGCTACGGCATCCTTGGTCAACGGCGGTACCGCAAGTTGCCCAAGCTCCTCAAGCGACGCTTGCTTATGTGCCAAGCGCAGTTCACCCGCTTGACGCAAGTGATCAGGGAGGTCTTCGCCGAGGATCTCGAATGCACGCTCGACACGAGCCCCAGCCGCAACTGCTGCCCTTGCGGAGCGGCGCAGGTTGGCATCGTCGAAGTTTGCAAGGCGGTTGGCGGTGCCGCGGACCTCACGACGCTGCCGTCGCTCCTCCCACACGCCTACGACATCGGTGGCACCAAGTCGCACTAGGAGTGAGCTAATCGCTTCACCGTCCCGAATGACTACTCGGTCGACGCCCCGGACCTCGCGCGCTTTTGCAGTGATTCCCAAGCGACGCGCGGCACCGACTAGCGCAAGCGCAGCCTCGGGCCCCGGGCAGGTGACTTCAAGGGCTGAGGAGCGTCCTGGCTCTGTCAGAGATCCATGGGCGAGGAACGCTCCACGCCACGCAGCTTCAGCCTCTGCAACGCCCGCTGAGACGATCTGTGGTGGGAGTCCTCGAACTGGGCGTCCACGGGAGTCCAACAAGCCCGTCTGGCGAGCCAAAGACTCCCCGTCCTTCACTACTCGAACAACGTAGCGCGCTCCCCTGCGCAACCCGCCACCGGAAACTGTAATGAGTTCACTAGTGTGGCCATACACATCAGCAATAGTCGTCCGCAACCGATTGGCAGCGATTGCGGTGTCAAGTTCTGCTTCGATGACGATACGGCCAGAAATAATGTGCAATCCGCCCGCGAACCTCAGCGTCGCAGCTACTTCAGCCTTGCGACAGCTCGTCTTTTCGACTTTGAGGCGCGCAAGTTCATCTTTTACTTGTGCCGTGAGTGCCATGGTGCAATCTTGCCATCTTCTGCGCAGGCGTGTGGCCAGTTACGAGGAGAAGTTTGTCATAGCCACCCTGAGCAGGGTGAACACTCGCGATGGACGCTCTGTGGACGCTGCGAAGACAGTTTCCGCGATTGACGCCATCTTCGCATGGTCATCCGGCCATAGATGAGAGTACGTTCTCAACGTCTCAGTAGCATCCTTTTGCCCCAACCGTTTCGCCACAGCGACAGGTGACATTCCATCCGTGATGAGCAGTGACGCATGGAAGTGCCGGTTCTCACGCCAGCCGGTCACATGCTCGAGACACGCCCGTGTGCGCGCGGTAGCCCACACCTTCGCGAGCCCTTCAATTTCGAAGGGGTTACCCATCCTGTTCGTGAAGACGAACCCGGACCCTCGCTCCCCTAGCTCGCTCCTCACTTTGGGGCCGATCAGCAACCATCGTTCGGAGTACACCGTCTCGAGAGGAACACGCTCTCTCCCCGCGCATCGATCGCCGTCATGGCCATTCCAGGCGTCATCGACTGGCTTGAACGTTTCATTCCGTGGCTCGCCCCCCGGCTCGGACGCCTGAGTAGCCACGTTGACGTGCAGGCGGGCGCAGTTGGCGCGGCGCCAGCAGCTTCGAGCAAGCTGTCGTTACCTGAAAGACCCCTTCCCCCGTTTAAACCGGATCCTTGACTCCGGCTCTAATTGCCCTTCTTAAGCGCATGTTACGGTGGAACTGGCACCGTCGCCCAGAGATTGAGAGAAACGTGCGCCGCCATGTATTACTAGGACTCAGTCTTGTCCTAGTCTCGAGTGTCCTCAGTTCATGTAGTGAAAATATGGTTTGCAGCGCTGAGGCCCGCCAAACTGAAGTTTCTGTGGAACTGGTTGACTTCGATCCCGACGTTTCACTCAGCGTAAGTTGTGGGCACTCCCAGCCATGTTTCCCTTTCCAAAGGTCTCCAACCTCCTGGAGTGTAATCGTTGCTTCACCGTTACATGTTGATGAACTGGAGTACACCATCCTGGCGAAAGACTCGTCTCTCGTTAAGAGCGGGGATGCCGATATCACTTGGAAGGAGGCGACAACAACGGGGCAGTGCCCCGAAACGTACATGCATGCTACTTTGACAATCCTCAATGACGAGACGAGGTAGGCACGAAAGAACTCACATTATGTGAAGATCCCATTGGTTTTGACTCTAGTTGGAACCCTTTTGACATCGATGGTGCCAGCAAACGCTAGAACACTTGCAAAGGAACCATCAGAGCCCCACGGCATTGCGGATGCGACGCTCTCGCTCCCTCCCGTTCCAAATGATATGCGGCTTTTTATTGATGAGCTCAACGAACAACTCTCCGAAGAGATTTCTTTCTCCGCGATCGAGCTCAACGACGGCCGTGATGGCTTTGCAGTCTATTGGCACGGAGATCTAGAACCTTTAGAGGGTCATCTACGTGATTTGCCAAAACAATACTCGGTTGAAGTAAAGCCCACCAAGTTCGTTCCCGGTGAACTGAAAGACGAGGCGCGAAGGCTCGTCCAAAGCGGACAGGTAATCGGAGCTGGTGTCAATGTTGACGCCTCTTCTATCCACGTAACAATTCCGGACAGCGGTGCCCGTTCAGCAAAACCAGTAGTTTCGCGTTTCCCGATCGTCTCTGATACAGGGGACATCCTGCCTTCCCTATCGCGCAATGATGACACCATTGGGCACGGGGGTGCTTGGATCGCGATTCCAGCCAAGAACTTTAAATGTTCAACAGCTTTCGGCGTGACTAACAATGTAGTCACAGGAATGCTCACGGCCGCGCATTGCGCAGATGTTGGCGATGCCATTCAGACTGCGGCCGGAAGAAGCTACGGCACCGTAAATCAACGAAGCGTCACCCATGATGCCGCCCTAATCATCGGAAAGCCCGGCGGGTACGCAAGCGGTTTCTACCAAAACGATATCGGAACAAACCCCAATGACGACCCCTATGACATACCTGTCTTTGGGAGTCTAAACCCAGTTGTCAATGATGAAGTGTGCTTCTCTCCTGCATTCAGAGGGCTATCTTGCGGACACATCGTTACCTATGCGGGTTACACGTGGAGTTTTCCCGATAGTGGAATGAACTATATCCAAGGATTTCAAACTACTCATGCCAATAGCAAGAGATACATTGGGAAAGGAGATAGTGGAGGCCCAGGATTCGTCCTTACCTTTGATGATTACGGAGTTGCGCCCTATGCCGCGACAATCGTCTCTGGCATTCAGCAGTCCGCCCCTCCAGGGAACTGCGATTCTGGCCTGCTAGAACATCAAACAGATTGCTCACACATCGTGCTCTCGACTGGGGTCCGTGGAGCACTCTACTCCTTCGGCTTTGAGATCCTAGACTAACGCTATTCTCACAGCTCAAGCACGCCGAAGAGTACCTTGGGACAACACCTGGAAGCTATTGGGTTAGGTCACGAACTCGTTTACGGACGGCCGCATAGAGGAGCTCATCGAACTCTTGTATGCGAGGTTCCGCCACGACATGCATGAGCGTGGTGAGGGGCGGCCAGTCGCGTTTCCCCCTCCATGCTTTGCGTGCTTGCAGGGTGTACATGATGACGGTCTTGTCGACGCCAGCACGGATGAGCTGGTCGATCCCGGCAGCAGATTTGAGAACTTCTTCTTGGGTGCGATGTCCTGGTAGTTCAGGGCCGGTCATGGAGACTCGTTTCTGGACGCTGTGGGACGCTCTGGAACCTAGTGAATCGTTGTAAGTTGTTGATTTCATGCGGGTTACGGTGCACATGATAAAACGTCCCCGGCCACTATAAGCCCAGATGTTTCCCCAGTTCACGCAGCATTTCCTCCGTGAAAACCCACGGAAGGCAATTTAGGAGGAGATAGTTCCCACATCACCCAAGAAGTCGTCGAACACATCGCGGTAGGCAGCCGCAAGACGCAGGGAGTCATGGCGTGCGGTCCCATCGCCTCGCTTGACCTGCCGGAACAGGACACGAGCACCAAAGCCAGCAGCCTCGTCGAGAAGCGCATCAGCATTTTCCACTGCGGACGGGTCCGCAAGGACCGCGTCAATGCGCAGATCCGGGGCGTGATGCCGCAAAGCGGCGAGCAGGTCCGCAGCGTCCATTCCCAGCGTTTCCGAGACCGACGTGCCCAGATTCATGGTCAGGCAACGACGAGCCGGAGTCTCGTGCAGGGCGCGAGCCAAGTCCGGAACCAGCAGGTGCGGCATGACGGAACTAAACCACGAGCCCGGGCCAAGTACGATCCAGTCGGCTTCCATGACCGCCTCAACCGCCTCCTCACACGCAGGAGGATCACTCGGAATGAGACGCAAGTTCTCAACCTGGCCGGGAGTCGAGGCCACCTTAGACTGGCCCCTGACCGTCACCGATTCACCACCGAATAGCATGTCCGCCTCAATCGATAGTGGCACCGAAGACATTGGGAGAACGCGACCGCGGGCGCCAAGCAAACGCCCCACCCAATCAAGGCCCTCAACGGAATCACCGAGGATCTCCCACAGGGCGACAATCAGAAGATTGCCCACTGCGTGGTTGTTGAGGTCACCCGAGGAAGTGAAGCGGTGCTGCAGCAGATCACGCCAAGTCCTCCCCCACTCGGAGTCGTCACAGAGTGCAGCCAGGGCCATGCGTAGGTCACCCGGAGGCAACACATCGAGTTCGCTGCGGAGCCGCCCCGAAGAACCGCCGTCGTCTGCAACTGTCACAACAGCGGTCAGCTTCTCCGTCATCAGCCGGAGTGCAGAGAGCGAGGCCGCAAGCCCGTGCCCACCGCCCAAGGCTACGACGGCCGGCTGCATCGTCACTCCTTACCAAGATCGCGCGCGGTGACCGTCACGCCAAATCCAAGTGCCCTTAGGCGCTTGCCGATCTCCTCGCTGATCGCAACGGAGCGGTGCTTACCGCCCGTGCAGCCAATCGCGATGGTAGCAAACCGCTTTTCTTCGTTGAGGTATCCCGCGAACACGGGCTGGAGCGCCTTCACGTAGTTCTCGATGAATTGTTGTGCCCCAGGCAGAGATAACACGTAGTCGGATACAGGCTCGTCACGACCAGTCAGGTGGCGCAGCTCATCGATCCAGAAGGGGTTGGCAAGAAATCTCATGTCGGCCACGTGATCAGCGTCGAGCGGGATTCCGTACTTGAATCCGAACGACATAACGTTGATGCGCAGCTGGTCCTGGTGATCGTCGGAAATAGTCGAACGAACCACTCTCGCAAGGTCGTGCACGTTGCGCTCGGAGGTGTCGATGACAAAATCGGCACGTGACTTCAGGCCTGTAAGAAGAGACCGCTCAACCGTGATGCCATCGAGGATCCCGCCATCAGCCTGGAGAGGGTGCGGCCTACGCACCTGCTCAAAGCGGCGAACCAGAACCTCATCCGACGCATCGAGGAACATGATTCGGTATGAAACGCCGACAGTCTCAAAGTGCTGAAGCACCTCGTACAGATCGTTGAAGAACTCGCGTCCACGCACATCAACCACGGCGGCGAGGCGATAGATGCTCGAGCCGGCGTGCGTCATCATGCCTACGAGTGGCATCAGCATCTTCGGAGGGAGGTTGTCGACTACGTACCAGTCAAGGTCCTCAAGAACCGCGGCCGCGCGTGAGCGACCCGCGCCTGACATGCCAGTCACAATCAAGACCTCAGAAAACTGCGCCTTGGGGGTGTGCGCGGCCTGATCAACAGCGGGGATACCTTGGGGAACGGTTAGGGGGTCTGGCTCGATAGTCATGCCTTAAGCATGCCAAACTTTGAGCGGCCAGGCGCGCTCCGCCACTCGCCAAGCACCAGATCAGGCCTCGCCCGCCGGCGTTCCGGGGTGCAGCTGTGCATGCAACTTAGTGGCCGAGGGAAGAGCGTAGCCCTTGACCGCGGCAATCTCCTCAATCGAGGCGGCCTTGAGCTTCTTGAGAGAGCCAAAATGCTTGAGCAAGTTCGCGGCCTTGGCAGGCCCGAGCCCCGGGATAGCGTCGAGTTCCGAGACAATCATGCCCTTGGACCTGCGCTTGCGGTGCGCAGTAATGGCAAACCTGTGGGCCTCGTCGCGCAGACGTTGCATGAGGTACAGGCCTTCGGAGGACCTACGCAGGATTACCGGATAGTCGTCGTCCGGGAGCCAAATCTCCTCAAGCCTCTTGGCAAGACCACACAGCGCCACATCGTCAATGCCCAGATCGCTCAGGGCACGGGCTGCCGCGGCAACCTGCGGCTGGCCGCCGTCCACAATTACGAGACTCGGCGCATACGCGAACCGGTGTGGGTCGCGGGCGAGCGTGGCGTCATCGTCCTCAGTGATCTCTCCCGAGGACAGGATGAGTTCCTCCTGCGAGGCGGAGTCCTGGTCTTTGAGGTAGCGCTTGAACCTGCGAGTGATGACCTCGTACATTGCCGCGGTGTCGTCCCGGGCCCCCTCGCCCTCGGGTCCTCGGACGTTGAACACGCGGTACTGGTTCTTCTTGGCCATGCCGTCCTCGAATACGACCATTGAGGCGGACTGGTAGGTGCCCTGGTTGTGGGAGACGTCGTAGCACTCAATGCGCAGTGGAGCTGAGTCAAGGTCGAGTGCTTCCTGGATCTCCCGCAGCGCCTGGCTGCGGCTGGTCAGGTCCGAGGATCGGCGCGTGCGGTGCAGTTTGAGCGCCTGCTCGGCGTTGGCCAGAACAGTCTTGGCGAGTTCCGCCTTTTCCCCGCGCTGCGGGATGCGGACGGAGACGGCGCTTCCGCGGAGCTGGGTAAGCCACTGCGTTGCGTCTTCTACATCCTCAGGGAGTATTGGGACAAGCACTTCACGTGGCACCGCGTTCCTGCGCTCGTGCTGCTGATCGCGAGTGAGTTCCTCAAAGGGAATCTCCTGCGCGTACACCTGCTGAATGAGCCGGTCCACCAGTTGCTCGTCGGAAATGTCCTCGACCTTTTCCACGACCCAGCCGCGCTGACCACGGATGCGTCCGCCGCGCACGTGAAACACCTGGACCGCAGCTTCGAGGTCGTCCCCGTAGATGCCAAAGATGTCGGCGTCGGTGGCGTCCGAAAGCACCACGGCGTTCTTCTCGAGCGCGCGCTTGAGCGCCGTGATGTCGTCGCGCATACGTGCCGCCGTCTCGAAGTCTAGGTCCTTGGCGGCAGCCTTCATGCGGTCCTCGATGTTGCGGATGAACCGTCCGGTGTCACCCTCCATGAAGGAACAGAAGTCCTCCGCAAGCTCCCGGTGTTTTTCTAGGGTGATGCGCTCAACGCACGGCGCGGAACACTTGTCGATGTAACCGAGGAGGCACGGGCGGCCCGAGCGCTTGGCGCGGTTGTAAACACCCGCTGAACACGTGCGTATCGGAAACACGCGCAGCAGCAGGTCAAGGGTTTCTCTGATCGCCCACGCGTGACCGAACGGACCGAAGTAGCGGTTGCCCGCCTTCTTGGAGCCTCGCATCACCTGGGCGCGCGGCACTTCCTCCGACATGGTGACCATCAGGAACGGGTAAGACTTATCGTCCTTGAGCTTGACGTTGAAGCGAGGCTCGAACTCCTTGATCCAGGTGTACTCGAGGGCCAGCGCCTCAACTTCGGTGCCCACGATTGTCCACTCCACAGCGCTTGCCGTGGTGACCATGGTTTGAGTTCGCGGGTGCAGCGCCGAGAGGTCCTGGAAGTAATTGGACAGCCGGCTGCGCAGATTCTTGGCCTTGCCCACGTAGATGACCCTGCCCTCGTGATCACGAAAGCGGTAGACCCCGGGGTTCGTAGGGATCTCCCCGGGTTTCGGGCGATAGGTGGATGGGTCAGCCATGGTGCGACTATGTCACTTTCCGGGTACTCGAACAACTGAAGTGGTGCCGTGGTGGCGCGCTAGTCCTTCTTCTTGATTCGGGTAGCGCGCGAGGAGGTTGCCTTCTTCTTAGCAGCGGTCTTGGCGGGTACCTTTCCTACAGGAACAGGATCAGCAACCGGCACTGCCGGGTGCGCATCCAGCAGTTCCTTGAGGTACTTGCCCGTGTGGGAGGCCTTGGTCGCCGCGACGAGCTCGGGGGTCCCCTCGGCTACAACCGTTCCACCACCGGAGCCTCCCTCAGGGCCCATGTCAATGACCCAGTCGGAGCTCTTAATGACGTCGAGGTTGTGCTCGATGACCAGTACCGTATTGCCCTTGTCCACTAGGCCCTGGAGCACCAAGAGCAGCTTGCGAATGTCCTCGAAGTGGAGGCCCGTGGTGGGCTCATCAAGGACATAGATGGTGCGTCCCGTGGAACGCTTCTGGAGTTCGGCGGCGAGCTTAACACGCTGCGCCTCTCCACCCGAGAGTGTCGGAGCAGGCTGGCCAAGACGAACATAGCCGAGTCCTACCGACACGAGCGTATTAAGGTGACGTGCAATGGCGGGAATGGCGGCGAAAAACTCCGCTGCTTCCTCGATGGGCATCTCGAGGACATCCTGCACAGACTTGCCCTTGAACTTGATCTCCAGAGTTTCGCGGTTATACCGCGCACCCTGGCATACCTCGCACGGGACGTAGACGTCCGGCAGGAAGTTCATCTCGATCTTGATGGTTCCGTCACCCGAGCATGCCTCGCAGCGTCCACCCTTGACATTGAACGAGAAGCGTCCGGGACCGTAGCCACGAACCTTGGACTCGTTGGTCTCCGCAAAGAGCTTGCGGATGTTGTCCCACAGGCCCGTGTACGTGGCAGGGTTCGAGCGCGGTGTGCGGCCGATAGGACCCTGGTCAACGTGAACCACCTTGTCGAGGTGTTCGAGACCCTCTACACGCCTGTGCAGACCTGCTACGCGCCGCGCGCCGTTTAGTTTGTTGGCAAGCACCGTGTACAGGATTGAGTTCACCAGGGTCGACTTACCCGAACCAGAAACACCAGTGACTGCGGTCAGCACGCCGAGTGGGAAGTCCACGTCCACGTTCTGGAGGTTGTTCTCCCGGGCCTCAACAACGCGGAGCATGCGTTCCTTGTTCACGCCGCGGCGGGAGGCAGGAAGCTCGATTTCCTTGGCGCCGGAGAGATACTGCCCGGTCACGGACTTCTTGTTCTTGAGGAGCTCCTTGTAAGAGCCGGAGTGCACCACGTGTCCACCGTGCTCGCCAGCGCCAGGACCGATGTCCACGATCCAGTCGGCCATTCGGATGGTGTCCTCGTCGTGCTCAACAACGATGAGGGTGTTTCCGAGGTCCCTCAGGCGGGTCAGGGTATCAATCAGCCTGCGGTTGTCGCGCTGGTGTAGTCCGATCGACGGCTCGTCGAGCACGTACAGCACACCCACCAAGCCCGAACCAATCTGAGTGGCGAGGCGGATGCGCTGGGCTTCTCCACCGGACAGGGTTCCCGCTGCGCGTGACAGTGTCAGGTAATCCAGACCAACGTCGAGGAGGAAACCGAGGCGGTCTTGGATCTCCTTGAGGACTGCAGCGGCAATCTGCCGCTCACGGACGCCGAGTTCAAGTGCGTCGAGGAATGGCTTGCAGTCCTTGATGGAGAGTGCGCAGACCTCGGCAATCGACTTGCCGCCGACTTTGACGGCGAGAACCTCAGGCTTGAGGCGCGTCCCGTCACACTCAGGGCAGGGCACCTCGCGCATGAACGCCTCGTACTTTTCCTTTGCCCACTCCGAATCGGTCTCGTTGTGGCGGCGCTCGATCGAGGCGATAACGCCCTCGAAGCCCGTGGAGTACGCGCGTTCGCGCCCCCATCGGTTGCGGTACTTTACGTGCACCTTGTGGTCCTTGCCATGCAGGACCGCGTCCTGGATATCCTGTGGCAGGTCCTTCCACGGCGTGTCGAGTGAGAAGTCAAGCTCGTCGGCGAGTGCGGTTAGCACACGCTCGTAATACTCCGAGCTCGAGCTCGCCCACGGGGCGATGGCGCCCTGGGAAATTGACTTCTCGTCATCCGGGATGACCAGTTGCGGGTCGATCTCGAGGCGGTTGCCGAGTCCAGTACACACGGGGCACGCACCGTACGGGGCGTTGAAGGAGAACGTGCGGGGCTCGATCTCGTCCAGAGTCAGCTCGTGGTCGTTCGGGCAGGCGCGCTTCTCCGAGAAGCGGCGCTCACGGGTGGGGTCATCTGCGTCAAGGTCAACCATGTCGACAATGACGAGCCCCTCTGCTGTAAGTAGAGCGGTCTCCACGGAGTCGGTCAGACGCTGCTTGATCGAATCCTTCACCACGAGGCGGTCAACGATGACCTCGATCGTGTGTTTGATCTTCTTTTCCAAGGTTGGCGGCTCAGACAGCGAGTGCACCTCTCCGTCCACGCGGACACGCGCAAAGCCCTTGGCCTGGAGCTCGGCAAAGAGCTCCTGGTATTCGCCCTTGCGTCCGCGGATGACTGGGGCAAGGATCTGGAAGCGTGTGCCCTCTGGGAGTGCAAGCAGGCGGTCAACGATCTGCTGCGGCGTCTGTGCGGTGATCTGCTCGCCGCAGGTTGGGCAGTACTGTGTTCCGGCGCGGGCGAACAGCAGGCGCAGGTAGTCGTAGACCTCGGTGATCGTTCCCACGGTCGACCGAGGGTTGCGGTTCGTAGACTTTTGGTCGATAGACACGGCCGGCGACAGGCCCTCGATGAAGTCCACGTTGGGCTTGTCCATCTGCCCAAGGAACTGGCGCGCATACGCGGACAGCGACTCAACATAACGGCGCTGACCCTCCGCAAAAATGGTGTCGAACGCCAGGGAGGACTTTCCGGAACCTGATAGACCCGTGAACACTATGAGTTGATCGCGGGGCAGATCAATGTCGATGTTCTTGAGGTTGTGTTCGCGGGCGCCTTGCACGATAAGTCGATCAGTCACCCGACCATCTTATGCGTAAAGTAGGCCGTCGTACACGTGTTCGAATCGGTGTGGCGGGACACATTTTTTCGGCCCTTCCCAACTAGCACCACCAATCCGACAGGACCGCTGGTCCGCGCCTCACGCCGGGAGCGGTCGCTCGCCTTGTCCAAGTCGTGATGTTGGCATGACCACTTTTTCCTTGCCACCTGGTTAGAATCTGGCATGCAGACTTTCGCAATCACGTACGTGTACTCCCCCAATGTTGCAGCCCTCGACGAGCACCGCCCCTCGCACCGCGCCTACCTGACCGCACTTGCGGCGGCTGGTTCCGTCATGGCTTCTGGCCCCGTCCGCCAAGAAGACATGAGCGGCGCGCTTATTATCGTCCGCGCCGCCGACGCTGGCGCCGCCTTGGGCCTTCTCGAGCAAGATCCGTTCTGGCAGGCTGGCCTCGTTGTTGACCGTGCCGTTGTGGAGTGGAACATCGTGGTCGGCCCGTGGGCCACTGCCTGACAAAGGCATAGCGAGCGCCCAGCGATCCAACACTGATCGTCTGCCGACCGCACCCGAACACCAAAATGTTCATCTAGGTCTCGTTGACCGACCAGTCGACACACACAAGCGGGGTGGGTTTCACCAGAAGAATCTGGTGAAACCCACCCCGCTTTGTCATCCTATTCAGCAGCCAATCAGCCCTGAACGGACTCGAGTTGCTTCTTGCGGTCGGACTTGTCCTTGATGAGCGATGCAATCGTGGTGACAACGAGCGTGCCCACGATGACGGCCATCGACGTACCGATCGTGATCTCCGGCGCTCCGAGAACAGGCTGGCCACCGTTGATGAATGGCAGTTCGTTCACATGCAGTGCGTGCAGCACAAGCTTCACACCGATGAAGCCGAGGATGACGGCCAGACCGTAGTTGAGGTACACAAGGCGCTCAAGCAGACCGTCTACAAGGAAGAAGAGCTGGCGAAGACCGAGCAACGAGAATGCGTTGGCAGCAAACACCAGGTATGGGTCCTGGGTGAGTCCGAAGATTGCAGGAATCGAGTCGACTGCGAACAGCAGGTCGGCGGATCCAATTGCGATCATGACAATGATCATTGGGGTCACCATGCGCTTGCCATCAACCTTGACGAACACGCGGTCGCCCACGTAGGAGTCGGCCAGAGGAAGGACGGTGCGGAGCTTACGGATGAGCGCGTTCTCGTGGTACTCGTCCTCTTCCTTGCTTGGAAGAGCCTGGTGGATTGCGGTCCACACTAGGAACGCACCAAAGATGTAGAAGACCCACGAGTAGTTCTCAATGACAGCTGCACCGAGCAGGATGAAGATGGTGCGGAAGATCAGCGCAACCACGATTCCGAACAGCAGAACCTTCTGCTGGTCTTCGCGGGGGACCTTAAACGCGGCCATGATCAGGATAAACACGAACAGGTTGTCGAGCGAAAGTGACTTCTCAGTCAGGTAACCGGCAAAGTACTCGGTTCCCATCTGGCTGCCGTACACGCCCCAGATGATGCCGCCAAAAATCACTGCGATGGCGATATAGATTGCCGACCAGACTGCGGCTTCCTTGATCGTTGGTGCGTGCGGCTTGCGCACGTGTCCCACGAAGTCGACGGTCAACATGACCAAAATTAGGGCTACTGTGACGATCCACAGAACGATATGAACGCTATCCACCGATAAACCTCCGGCACGTAGGTGACCGAAGGTCTCTCCCGCCTCACGCCTTACGCGTATTCCAACGTTCGCTTTGACCCAAGCGTTCGTAGTAGGCCCGCGACCCCGGGTCCGTCATGGGACGACCGTGATGACGACATCGCAGTTGGTGGGATACTCCCCTTCTCCATCGTCCATTATCGCCTATGGGCACCGGAACTTTCGTCTTGTACGCCTCTAGTCACAGGCGAGATGCGTCACGTTCCACGCATTTTGGCTTGTCATCCTAGGTATTTGAGCCAGTTGCGTGGACCCACATGGGACACTCGCGTGGCCGCCACGCGCGCGGCAAGCCCCAAATTTTCGACGATATTGCCGGGTCCCGTCAGCGCCACGCCGTACGCGTACCCTCCGTGGAAGGCATCTCCTGCGCCAAGCGTATCGACCGCCCGCACGCTGTGTGCGGGGACCTCTCCAGTGGCGCCGAATGCGTGCCAAGCGATTGGCCCCGCCCCGTGGGTCTGCACGACAACGCCGCCGGCGAGCCGCCCGCTCGGGGTGTTTCCGTCCGAGGGCATCCATCCGTGCGGGTCTGTGAAGTCCGCAGACGCCACAATGTGACGATCTGGCTCGAGGATCCATTCAAACTGGGGCTTCCAGCGGCCCGCATCAACTACGACAGGGATGTCCGAGGGCACCAGAGCCAGCACCGCGCGAAGCATCTCGGGGTGATGCCCGTCAGCTAAAACAACACCCGCCCCAGACAGACCCTCGCTCACCGCAGCGGCGGCGTCCGACTCAAGTTCAACCACCACCGACCCGCCATCCGTGGACACCACGGAACGGTCGCCGTTCCCGTCGATGACGGTGATGCTTGAAAGTCCGAGCGCAAAGCTCGGCGGTGCGCAGTCGATGATCCGCACGCCGTGGGACTCGAGGTCCGCGCGCGCCAGATCCGAGGGCGCGCCCTCCCCTAGCGCTGTAACAAGCACGGCCTCGCCGCCGAGCGCCGCGAAAGTCACTGCAGCATTGGCAGCAGGACCGCCCGCCGCTATATCTTGGCGCAGCGCCGTGACCTTCTCGTTCTGCGCGGGGGCGTGCTGCACCCTGCTCAGGATGTCGAGCACTGTCAGGCCCACGAACACGCCGCGCGGACGCTCCACACCGGTGAGAAAACTAGTCACGGTTACTTGGTTGCCTCGTTCATCTGACGCAGTTCCTTTTTCAGGTCGGAGAGCTCATCACGTAGACGGGCCGCAAGTTCGAACTGGAGGTTCTCTGCGGCCTCGTGCATCTGCGCGGTAAGCTGCTCGATCAGGCTCGCGAGGTCCGTGGAAGCGCTCACGGTAAACGCCTTTTCTACCGCTGAAGTAGCTGCGCTGCGGTCGGCCTCTCGTCGGTAGCCTCCCTTGAGCAGGTCCTGAGTGTCGATGTCCTCGCGGGCGAGCATGTCCGTGACGTCCGCGATCTTTTTGCGCAGAGGCTGAGGGTCAATCCCGCGCTCGGTGTTGTATGCGATCTGCTTCTCGCGGCGGCGGTCGGTCTCCTCGATCGCGTGGGCCATTGCGGGCGTGATCGAGTCTGCGTACATGTGAACCTGGCCGGACACGTTACGTGCGGCACGGCCGATGGTCTGGATGAGGGAACGTGGCGAGCGAAGAAATCCCTGCTTGTCCGCGTCCAGGATTGCCACGAGCGACACCTCGGGAAGGTCGAGCCCCTCACGCAGGAGGTTAATTCCCACGAGAACGTCGTACTCGCCGAGGCGAAGCTCCCGGAGGAGCTCAACGCGTCGCAGCGTGTCGATGTCCGAGTGCAGGTATCGCACGCGCACGCCCTTGTCCAAGAAGTAGTCGGTGAGGTCTTCTGCCATCTTCTTGGTCAAAGTGGTGACAAGCACGCGCTCGTCCTTGGCCACGCGTTCGTTGATCTCTCCCAGCAGATCGTCAATCTGTCCCTTGGTGGGCTTGACTGTGATCTGCGGGTCGACGAGTCCGGTGGGCCTGATGATCTGTTCGACGTAACCGTCCGAGAGCGCCATCTCGTAGTCGCCGGGGGTCGCGGAGAGGTAGACGGTCTGGCCGATGCGGTCCACGAACTCCTCCCACTTGAGCGGGCGGTTATCCATAGCGCTCGGGAGACGGAAACCGTGCTCCACGAGGCTCCGCTTGCGGGACATGTCGCCCTCATACATCGCGCCGATCTGCGGGACGGTCACGTGGGATTCGTCAATGATGAGCAGGAAATCGTCTGGGAAGTAGTCGAGCAGCGTGTTGGGTGCACTCCCGGACTCGCGGCCGTCGATATGCCTCGAGTAGTTTTCAATCCCTGAGCAGCTCCCCACTTGGCGCATCATCTCGATGTCGTAGGTGGTGCGCATGCGCAGGCGCTGGGCTTCCAGCAACTTGTTCTGCCTCTCGAGCTCATCCAGGCGCACCTTGAGTTCCGCCTCGATCGAGTTGATGGCGCGTTCCATGCGCTCAGGGCCGGCCACGTAGTGGGTCGCCGGGAAGATGTGGATGCTGTTGACCTTGGACACAATCTCGCCGGTGAGCGGGTGCAGCGTGTAGATGGCGTCAACCTCATCCCCAAAGAACTCGAGCCGGATGGCGAGTTCCTCATACACAGGAATGATCTCCACCGTGTCTCCGCGCACACGGAACGTCCCGCGCGTGAAGGCCACGTCGTTTCGGGCGTACTGCATGAGCACAAACTGGCGCAGCAGTTGGTCGCGGTCGATCTCGTCGCCTACATCGATCCTGACCATGCGGTCCACGTATTCCTGCGGGGTTCCCAGACCATAGATGCAGGACACCGAGGCCACCACGACCACGTCTCGGCGGGTTAGCAGGTTGTTGGTGGCGGAGTGTCTGAGCCTCTCAACTTCCTCGTTAATAGAGGAGTCCTTTTCGATGTACGTGTCCGTTTGGGCGATGTACGCCTCTGGCTGGTAGTAATCGTAGTAGGACACAAAGTATTCGACAGCGTTGTTGGGCAGGAGTTCGCGGAACTCCGTGGCCAGCTGGGCCGCGAGCGTCTTGTTAGGTGCCATCACAAGCGTGGGGCGCTGCAACTCCTCAATCAACCAGGCACTCGTTGCCGACTTTCCGGTACCCGTGGCACCCAGCAGAACCACGTCCTTTTCGCCTCCTCGAATGCGCTCCGCAAGCTCGGCGATAGCAGTGGGCTGGTCACCGGCCGGGGAGTACTCGGAGACGACTTCGAAGGAGTTCTCGGCACGTACGAGGTCTGTTACTGGACGCATGCTTCTACCTTAATTCCGCCCACTGACATTGTGCGCATCAGTCTCCCCACAAAACGCTGGGACCTTTTTCTCAAGAACCATGGTTTTTAATATGGAACACTGAACCCTATGCTGAAGTCCTCTGGGTCCGAAACCTCTTCCACGGGCACTCCTGCCGCCGACACGGCAGTCGACACACCGGTCGGCACCACAGTAGGAGCCGTGGCAGACACTGCAGTCACCTCCACCGCGAGCACTCCCGACCTCACTCCTGCCGAGCGGGTCCGCTATGCCCGGCACCTCACCCTTCCCGGCTTCGGCGTGCCTGGCCAGCTTGCCCTGCGTAGCGCGCGAGTTCTGGCGGTCGGGGCTGGCGGGCTCGGCTCCCCCGCTCTCCAGTACCTCGCCGCGGCGGGTGTCGGTCGGATCACGGTGATAGATGATGACGTTGTTGACGTGTCCAACCTGCAGCGCCAGACCATTCACGGGTCCTCGAACCTTGGCCAACTCAAGGTGGACTCTGCGGCCGCAACAATGCGGGACATCAATCCTCTGATCACGGTGAACACCGTGAGTGAGAGGCTCACTGTAGAGAACGTCGCAACCTTGGTTGCCGGCGCGGATCTGGTGCTCGATGGCACGGACAATTTCTCCACCCGCTATCTTCTCAACGACGTGTGCGTTGCGCTGGGCGTCCCGTACGTGTGGGCCGCGATTTTCCAGTTCGATGCGCAACTCTCCGTGTTCGCCGCCGAGCACGGCCCGTGCCTGCGCTGTGTATTCCCCTCGCCTCCACCGCAGGGTTCGGTTCCGAGTTGCGCCGAGGGCGGGGTACTTGGTGTCTTGCCGGGCCTCGTGGGTACTACCCAGGCCTTCGAGGCCATAAAGATCCTCGCTTCGTTCGGCGAGCCGCTCGTGGGCACGATGGGCGTCTTCGACGGACTGAGCGGCCAGTGGGAGTATGTCCCGGTCGCTCAGCGCCCCGGGTGCGTGTGCTCCCCGTCTGCCCGAACCTCGGTTGCGGAAGCGCTCGCCCGGTCGGTCGAGGAGTCGGGCGCTGACTCAGCAGCCGCCTGCGCCTTCCCCGCCACCTCGCACTCCACCCCCTCGCACTCCACAAGCCAAACGCCACACTCAGAAGACCCGGAAACCACACAGATCCCCGAGGCATCCGCCGTCCAACTCATCGCCGGCGAGTTTGAGGACTCCATCGTGCTCGACGTTCGCACGGCGGCCGAGCGCGCAGCAGGTTGCATCCCTGGTTCCGAGCACATTCCACTCGACCACATCCTCACGCTCGACCTATCGTCAGCCGAATCCCTCGGCCTCGAGTCGTCGCGGCCGGTCCTGCTGTACTGCGCCGCCGGCATGCGCTCAATGACCGCCGCCCAGCATCTGGCTGCGCTCGGCTTCGAGCGCGTCACGTCCTTGCGCGGCGGCATCGCCGCCTACTGGGAAGCGCTGGCCGCCTCGTGATCCCCGCGCTCAACTCGATCGTGCTGGCGGGCGGCGCCTCGCGCCGCTTTGGCGGCCGCGATAAGGCGCTCCTGGACGTTGCAGGCCGCCCGTTTGTGCAGGTGATTATCGACGATTTGGCCGGCTTCTCTCCGCACGGCCAGCGGGTGGTAGTTGGCCCTGTGCGCGATGGTGTCCGGGGCACGGACTGGACCATGGAGGATCCTCCCGGCGGCGGGCCGCTCACCGGGGTCTCCGCGGGAGTGCAAGCGCTGAGGGACCCCACTGAGTGGACGTTCGTGCTGGCGTGCGATGCGCCGTTTTCTGCCCGCGCTCTTCCGGCGCTCTGGCAGTTAGCCGAGGCCGCCATATCAACCGTGGATGTGGTTGCGGCCGTCGATGGTGACGGCAGGTTTCAGCCGCTCGTTGCCCTCTACCGCACGGGAAGCCTGGACCAGGCCCTCGAGTCGCTGCGGGAGGGAGCGCAGGGAGACGCACGTCTCCAAGGGCTCCCGCTGCGCGCTCTGACCGCCGAGCTCACACGGGTGGAGGTTCCAATCCCTGCACACTTAGTTGCCGATTGCGATACGCCCGAAGACTTTGCCGCACTTATGACCGCTATACACACCGAGAACGCTGGAGGAAAGAATGACTGACCTTACGCAGTGGGCCACGCTCGTGGCCGAAGAGTTGGGACTCGACGCGCAGGCCGCGACGGATCCCGCAATCAAGGAACTGCTGGACCTGACGCGCGAGGTGGCGCACAACGTCACGCGCCCGGCAGGCCCCATCACCACATTCCTGATCGGATTGGCGGTTGGCCAGGCGGGCGGCGACAACGACATGGTGAAGGCGCTCGTGGAGAAGATTAACGCGCTCGTGCCGCAGGAGCAGTGACGTGGCCCAGGTAACTTTCGTGTACTACGCGGCGGCCCGGGCAGCGGCATCTGGCGTAAAGGAAGAATCATTCGAGGCGGGGACGATTGCCGGCGCTCAAGCGCAGTCAGCGGCCCGCCACGGCTCCGAAATGGAGCGGCTGTTCGGGCTCTGCTCGTTCCTCGTGGCCGGGCGCGCCGCCGACCCGCAGGAGTTCTCCGCTCTGCTTGGAGGCGACGTCCGGGTAGACGTCCTGCCGCCGTTCGCGGGCGGTTAGGCCACTACGCGCCACACAGCGCCGACGTCCATCATGCGCGAAGCCCGGGACCTCCATAGAGGTCCCGGGCTTCCTGCATTCCGCGTGTACGCGGGCTTGACCGCCGTACCCAGCGCGAGTTCAGCCGCCGATGGCGGACATGCCCCGCTCTGGTTGGATGAACCCCGGGTCGTTGATCCCGTGCCCCGGAAGCTTGGCGGCAATCGACACGCCGAGTGCGTGGGCAATGTCGGCGTCGCTTCCACCACCCCTGATCAGTGCGCGTACGTCCGACTCTGTGCGGGCAAACAGGCAGTTGCGCAGTTGACCGTCCGAGGTCAGGCGAATCCTGTCGCACGCACCACAGAACGGCCGGGTTACGGACGCGATGATGCCCACGGTCTGCTCGGTCCCGTTGACGTACCAGCGCTCCGCCGGAGCCGCCCCGCGCGCAGGCACGGGCGCGAGGTCAAACTCACCGGCAAGATGTGCGTAAATCTCGTCGGCGGTGATCATGTTCTCGCGCGTCCAGGTGTGCCCTGCATCCAGCGGCATCTGCTCGATAAACCGCTGCTCGTAACCACGGTCCAGGGCGAAGCGCAGAAGGGACGCGGCCTCATCGTCGTTAATAGAACGCATGAGAACAGTGTTGATCTTGGTGCCGGTGAAACCGGCACCATCCGCCGCGTCAAAGCCGGCCAGGACGGCGTCGAAGCGGTCCCTCCGGGTCAGCTCTTTGTAGCGCTCCGGAACGAGGGTATCGAGCGACACGTTGAGTCGAGTCAAGCCGGCGTCCCGCAGCGGCTGCGCGAGCGCATTGAGGCGCAGACCGTTCGTGGTCATCGAGATCTCGGGGGCCCCCGGCAGTGAGGCCAGACGTGAGGTGATCTCAACGACGTCGCGGTGCAGGAGCGGCTCACCGCCCGTCAGGCGGATCTCAGTGACGCCGTGGTCCACGGCAACAGCTGCTATGCGCACGAGTTCGTCCACCGTGAGTTGCTGCGAGCGCGCGAGCCACTCCATGCCCTCCTCGGGCATGCAGTAGGTGCAGCGCAGGTTGCATTTGTCAGTGAGTGAGATGCGTAGGTCGCGATGGCGGCGCCCGTAGGAGTCGACTAGGAGGCCGTCGGGCGCGGTGGCGGGCGCTTCTCCGGGCTGCACGTTCAATCGCGTGCCGGGTGCGCCGAGGCTCGTGATCATAGCGATCCCACCCATTCCGTGTGGCCATCGCTGAAGTACTGGTTCTTCCAGATGGGAAGCTCCTTCTTGACGCGTTCGACGAGTTCCGCGCAGGCTGCGAATCCCTCGGCGCGGTGCGCGGAGGCCACTGCCGCAGTGAGGGCGACGTCGCCGATGGCGAGCATGCCCACGCGGTGGCTGATCGCGATGCGCACGCCGTCGAACTCACCCGCGATGTCTTGGGCGATCTTTGCTAGGACCTCTGGGGCGTGTGGGTGGCCCTCGTAGAAGAGTTTGTCCACCTGCTCGCCTCCGTCGTGGTTGCGTACTACACCGCAGAACGAGACTACTGCACCCATGTGCTCGTGAGCGGCGAGGTCCTCGTGCTCCGTGATGGAGATGGGTGTCTCGGAGATGGAAGTGAAGACGACCGTGGACGGATAGCTGCTCATCGGGCCAGCTCCTTTGTGCTGTGGGCGGGGTGATCGGCGCCCGCGAGTTGTGCGGCGAGGTGTTCGCGTACCTGAGCGAGCACGTCCATGCCGTCGCGGACGGCTCCGGGCGAACCGGGTAGCGCCACCACGGCGGTACGGCCGATGAGGCCGGCTAGGCTGCGGGTCAGTAGCGCGCCGGGCGCTTTGCCGATGCCTGTGGCCTGAAGAGCCGTGGTGAGTGCGGGAAGTTGGGTGGTCAGGAGGGGCTCTAGAGCCTCTGGCGTGACGTCCTGGGGTGTGATGCCCGTGCCGCCCGTGGTCACGATCAGCCAGGCGCCGTCCGCCTGAAGCTGTTGAACGGCAGCACGGATCGCAAAGACCTCGTCGGGGACGGTGGCCCGCACGGTGGCATAGCCCCAGTCCTCGGCCGTGGCGGCAATGTAGGGACCGGTCTCGTCCGCACGTTCGCCCCGCGAGCTGCGATCCGAGATCGTTAGGACCCCGACGCTGGTGCGCGGGCCCGCCGCGTCTGCGGGCACAGCCGGACCCGCTGGGTCTTCGGGTGCGGGCGTACTGGCGGCAGAATCGTCGTGAATCATTTCCCCGTCCGCGGACCGGGACCAGGTGCCGGACCGCCCGCCCTCCTTGTGCTCGATGCGAGCAAAAGCGATGTGCGCGCCGCGGTCGACGGCCTTGATCATGTCTACGATGTTGAGCGCGCCCACGGTCACGGCGGTGAGCGCTTCCATCTCGATGCCTGTGCGGTCCGCGGTGCGGACTGTGGCAACGATGTCCACGCCACCGGTCACGACCTCGACGGACACCTTGACGCCCGTGATCGCGATCGGGTGGCACAGCGGGATCAAGTCCGGGGTTTTCTTGACCGAGGCGATCGCGGCGATGCGGGCGATGGCGAGCGCGTCGCCCTTCTTGAGCTCGCCACGGGCGAGCAGACCGAGAGCATGGTCGGAAGCGGACACGCGGGCGTGGGCGCGGGCCGCACGGGCGGTGACATCCTTGGCACCGACGTCGACCATGTGCACCTTGCCGGACTCGTCAACGTGCGTGAGTTCTTCGGATTTCCCAGTCAATTTACGTTTCTCCACATTGCTTGGCAGGATGTCTATGTGACCCCACAGACAACACTGATTGAACCTGATTGGCACACCGCCTACACAACAGCCTACGGGTGTGCAGAGCGTCTTGGCGCAGATTTGGTCCCACTCGACCAAGCAGTTGGCCGTGTACTGGCCCAAGACCTGACCGCCCCCATGGACCTCCCCCGCGACACCACGTCCGCGATGGACGGGTGGGCCGTGGGAAGCGACACGGGGCCGTGGACGCTTGTGTCCGCGCAATCCCTTGCGGGACACCCGTCGAACTACCACCTGGCCCCTGGCGAGGCCATGCGCATCGCCACGGGCGGTGTCATCCCGCCCGGGACTTTCGGGATCATGCGCTGGGAGTATTCCTCCCTCGACGCCTCCGGGGTTCACCTCACGGCAACCAACCCCAAGGAGCCTACCGCCAACTCGCATGTGCGTCCGTCCGGCTCGGAGGCGCGAGCCGGGGAGGTCGTGCTGACCTCCGGCACCCGGCTCTCCCCTGCCCATGTGGGGCTCGCCGCGATGCTGGGATATGACGAGCTGACGGTTGCAGCCCATCCAACGTGCCAGATCTTCATCCTCGGAGACGAAGTGCTCCGCAACGGCGCTCCCGGACCCGGACAGGTACGGGACGCATTTGAGCCGCAGTTCCCCGCCTACGCCAGGATGCTCGGCCTTGACGTGGTGAGCGTCGAATTCGTGCCTGACACCCTCGAGGGAACAACCGCCGCCCTATCGTCCGCGAGCGCCGACGTGGTCATCACAACTGGGGGCACTGCCGCCGGTCCCAAGGACTTCCTGCACCGCGCCCTCGAGTCCGTGGGTGCGGAGCTCGTGATCGACTCGATCGCGATGCGCCCCGGCCACCCCAACCTGCTTGCCCGCAGGGGCTCGCAGTTCGTGGTGGGCCTGCCAGGTAACCCGCTCTCGGCAAGCTTGGGTGGGATGCTGACCCTCGTGCGCCCGCTGGCCGCGGGGCTAACTGGTCAGGTTTTGCCCGAGTTTGGTCAGGTACGGTTCGAGGCCGACGCATTCGCGCCTGCCGCCGACTCGCGCCTGGTACCGTTCACGCTGCGCCTGGCAGATGCCACGGCGTATGCCACCGAAACCGCGTGGCTCAACTCCGGGATGCTGCGCGGGTTCGCCACGTGTGATGGAGTCGCGGTGGTCCCTCCCGGTGGCGTCACGGCCGGTGACCTAGTACCGACGATCGAGTTGCCTTGGTAGGTGCCACGCACCCTGGGTGGGTGGTGGCGCTTTGCTGCGTGCTTGAGCGCCGATGGTTTCGGACCGTTCGCACCTAGGTGCTGCTATGGGTGGTGCGCCGAGTGATCGGCGCACCACCCACCTGCGTTTAGCGCGAACTGCGAGCACCCTCACGCTCGCGTGGGGTCGGCTTGTCCACCGCGTAGCGGCGGCGGTAAACCACGTATGGCCGCGCGAGGTACGCAACAGGGATCGACCACACGTGGACGAGCCTTGTGAACGGCCAGATGGCGAGCAGCACACACGCGAGGATTGCGTGGAGCTGGTACCACATGGGCGCGCCCGCCATGAGCGAGACGTCCGGCTGCAGGATGAAGAGCTGGCGGAACCACACGGAGATGGTGCCCCGGTACTCGTATCCCTCGCCGAACACGTTAATCGCGACGGTCTGCCACATGCCCACGAAGATCTCCGCTGTGAGCACGATGTACAGCACGTAGTCCCACTTGGTGGTGACGACCTTGACCCTGTCAGAGTAGGCGAAGCGCCTGATCAGCAGGATGATGAGGCCCGCGCACAGGACGACGCCCGCAACAGTTCCGGCCGCCACCGCAATGGTGTGGTAGAGGTGGTCGGAAATCCCGAGGGCGCGGGTCCAGGACTGCGGGATGAGCAGTCCGCCCACATGCCCGAGAATCGCGAACAATGCTCCAAAGTGGAACAGGGGCGAGCCCCATTGCAGCCACTTCTTTTCCAGTGTTTGACTGGTCCGGGTGGTCCATCCGTACTGGTCAGCTCGGTAACGCCAGATGTGCCCCACGATGAAGATGGCAAGGGCGATGTACGGAAAAATCATGAACCAAAAGTTGTTCCACATGGCTAGTGCCCCTTCGTATTGCAGGTGAATTCTGGCGGGCCGAACGGTGCGTCGGGTCCACTCATCCCGTACGGGGTGAGCGATGACTCGAGCCCGATGGTCTCCTGCGGAGGCCCGGCCAGCACGAGTTCGTCGATCTCGGCACGTTGCTTGGCCGTAACTGGGCCGAGAACCTCGCTGATCGCGTCGAAGACGAGGAGGTACATCGTGTCCCTCGCCTTGAGCGCGTCATGGATGGCTTCCAGCCCGTTGCGGTGCATACGCAGCAGCCCCTCTCCCACGCCCGGCCCCGTGTTCGCCGCGAACTCGAGGACCATCGGAAGATAGTCCGGCAGCTCGTTCTCCGGCGGATTGAACCCGTACGCCCGATACCGCTGCTTGAACATGAGCAGCGACATTCCACGCTGGCGGGTGTCCCCGTGCAGGTAGTACGTCAGGAACAGGGAGCACTGGCGGCGCATGTCGAACGTGGCCACGTAGTGTCGCCGCGCATCCGACCTGCTCTGCCCGGAGAACTGGTCCCAGAACTGAGCGAGCAGCTTTGCGGGTTTGGACGGCGAGAGGCCGTCGATCGCCTTGGAAATGTCGTCACGCAGGAAGTCGAACTCGTCATCCGGATAGCCCAGGAGCAGCGCGCACAGTGCGAGGATGTCGGAGCGGTCGGGCACCTCCACCAGATCCTTGCGCTTGGAGCGCCGGAACAGCGGGATCGAGACCGGACCTTTTCGACCCTGGGCCTTCAACGCTTGGGCGTTCATTCTGGCCTCCGGCGCTGCAGTGTCAGGGACACCTTGCCGCCGCGGGTGCTCGCTGCGCTCATGCCCGGACCGCCGGGACCATCCAGAGAGCAACCCGAGGCCCACGAGGCCATCTCGGCGGCGCGCTCGGTGTGCGCCTGAGGGATCACATAGCGGTCAGACATCTTGGCGATCGCGAGGAGGCGGTACATCTCCTCGACCTCGTCGCCCGTCATGCCCATCTTCTCTAGGACCTCCTCGCGGACCGTGCCGTCAATCGTGAGGTCACGCATGTAGGTACGCATTCCCGCGAGCTTCATGAGCACGCCCGAGACCACGTCCACGTCTCCCGCCGTGAAGATCGAGGCGAGGTACTCCATCGGGATGCGCAGTGAGGAGATCGTGTGGAACACGTCGTCGGCGTTGGTGTTGTCCTTACCCAGCTTCTCGGTCACGTCGAGCACTGGAGACAGCGGCGGCACGTACCAGACCATCGGCATCGTGCGGTATTCAGGGTGCAGAGGAAGCGCGATCTTGTAGGTGTGAATCATCTTGTAGATCGGCGATTCCTGGGCGGCCTTCAACCAGTCCTCAGGGATCCCCTGACGGCGCGCCTCACGCAGGATCTCCGGGTCAAACGGATCCAGGATCAGGTCACGCTGGGCATCCAGGAGCTTGGTCTCGTCCTCGATCGAGGCTGCGGCTTCTACGCCGTCGGCGTCGTACAGGACGATGCCGATGTAGCGCAGACGGCCCACGCAGGTCTCGGAACAGACCGTGGGGATACCGGCCTCAATGCGGGGGAAGCAGAACGTGCACTTTTCCGCCTTGCCCGTCTGGTGGTTGATGTACACCTTCTTGTACGGGCAAGCCGAGACGCACATGCGCCATCCGCGGCACTTATCCTGGTCCACCAGGACGATGCCGTCCTCGACCCGCTTGTACATTGCTGACGATGGGCACGCGGACACGCACGCCGGGTTGAGGCAGTGCTCGCAGATGCGAGGCAGGTGGAACATGAAGGTCTGCTCGAACGACATCTGGACTTCGCTCGACATGTTCTTCAGGTTGGGGTCGAGGTGTGCGATGTCCGGGGACCCACCGAGGTCATCGTCCCAGTTGGCGCCCCACTTGATGTCCATGTTCTTGCCCGTGATCACCGACTTGGGCCGTGCCACAGGGAAGTCGTCCTGTGCCGGCGCGTGCACCAGCTGGTCGAAGTCGTAGGTTGCAGGCTCGTAGTAGTCGTCGATCGTGGGTAGATCTGGGTTGGCAAAAATAGTGGCCAGGCGGCGCAACCTCGAACCGGAACGCAGGCGCAGGCGACCCTTCTTGTCGAGTTCCCACCCGCCCTTCCACCGCTCCTGGTCCTCGTACCCGCGAGGGTAGCCGAGACCCGGCTTGGTCTCGACGTTGTTGAACCACACGTACTCGACACCGTCGCGGTTGGTCCACGTTTGCTTACACGTCACGGAACACGTGTGACACCCGATGCACTTATCGAGGTTCATCACCATCGCGACTTGGCTCATGATGCGCATCAGTACTCGACCTCCTGGGAACGGCGGCGGATAACGGTCAGCTCGTCGCGCTGGTTACCCGTGGGACCGTAATAGTTGAATGCATATGTGAACTGGCCATACCCGCCCAGCAGGTGCGTGGGCTTCATCATGATCATGGTCAGTGCGTTGTGGATACCTCCGCGCTTTCCGGTGGTCTCCGTCTTAGGAACATCGATGTTTCGGTCCTTGGAGTGGTACATGTACACCGTGCCCTTAGGCATGCGGTGAGAGACCACCGCACGGCACGTGACCACGCCGTTGCGGTTGACTGCCTCAATCCACTCGTTGTCCTTGATGCCCGCCTCCTCGGCGTCCTCCACGGACATCCAGATGACGGGTCCACCACGGGACAGGCCGAGCATGTACGGGTTGTCCTGGTACTGCGAGTGGATAGACCACTTGGAGTGCGGCGTCAGGTAGCGCACGGTCACTCCCGCACCCTTGCCGTCCTTGAACCCCTGGTCGCCAAAGTGACGCGCCATGTCGAGCGGCGGACGATATGTGGGCAGCTGCTCGCCCACCGCCTGCATCCAGTCGTGGTCCACAAAATAGTGCTGACGGCCGGTGATCGTGTGCCACGGCTTCTCGCGCTCGAGGTTGATTGTGAACGGCGAATATCTGCGTCCGCCCTTCTCCGAACCTGACCACTCGTACGTGGTGAAGACTGGCTGAGGTCCAGACAGTGCCTGAGCAAACGTGATTGCGCGTTCCTCGTTCTCCTCGGCGAGGTCGTGCATCTTCTTGCCCACGCGCTTTTCAAGTTCCTTGAAGCCCGCCACGGACACTTCGCCGTTGGTCGCACCGGACAGCGCGAGGATCGCCTCACAGAAGTGGTAGGCGGTATCGAGGCGCGGACGCCCCGCTCCCACTCCGGTCTTCTGCACTCCGTTGAGTTTCTTGAGAGTCTCCACCGCCTTCTCCGGCACGATGGTGACACCCTTGATAGAGGTTCCCGCACTCGAGATCAGTGGGCCGACTGCCCTCATCTTCTCGCCGATCAGCGTGTAGTCGCGCTCGATCGTGACAAGCTTCGGCATGGTCTTGCCCGGAATCGGGTCGACGTCCCCGTCCTTCCAGTCCAGCACCCGGCCGTGCGGCTGGGCCATCTCGTCCGGAGTGTCGTGGGTCAGAGGAGCCGCGATCACGTCCGTGCGGGTGCCCAGGTGTGTCTCGGAGAGCTCGGAGACTCTATCTGCGAGCTGCAGGAATGCGTCGTAGTCCGTGCGCGACTCCCAAGCCGGCGTGATGGCCGCGTTGAGTGCGTGCACGAACGGGTGCATGTCCGTGGTCGAGAGGTCCTGCTTCTCATACCAGGTGGCGGCAGGGAGCAGGACGTCCGAGAACAGCGAGGTTCCCGTCATGCGGAAGTCGATGTTAACCAGCAGGTCAAGCTTTCCCTCCGCGCCCTTCTCACGCCACACTACGTCCTTGGGGCGCTTGCCTTCGGGGGTCTCGCTGCCGCGCACGGCGTCCGTGGTACCCAGTAGGTGCTTGAGGAAGTACTCGTTGCCCTTTGCAGAGTTACCAATCAGGTTGGAGCGCCACAGCGTCAGTACGCGGGGAAAGTTTTCCGGAGCGTCCGGGTCCTCGGAGGCAAAGCGGAGTTTACCCGTCTTGAGCTCGTCGACCACGTAGTCGGCAACGGACTGCCCCGCCTCGCTCGCCTGGTCGCAGATGTCCAGCGGGTTGCGGTTGAAGCCGGGGTGGCCCGGCGTCCAGCCGAGCCGCTGCGCCTGGGTCAGGCAGTCGGCAAAGGTGGATCGGGTGAGGCCCTTGTCCGCGGCTGGGGACTCTAGTTCCTCGCCGTCGAACCCGTCGTATCGCCACTGGTCCGTTGCGGTGTACCAGAACGACGTGCCCGCCATGTGTCGGGTTGGGCGCTGCCAGTCTAGGGCAAACGACATGTGCTGCTGCCCGGTCACTGGACGCGCCTTCTCCTGGCCCACGTAGTGCGCCCAGCCGCCACCGTTCACGCCCTGGCAGCCGGTGAGCGTCAGGAGCGTGATGAAGGTGCGGTAGATCGTGTCGGAGTGGTACCAGTGGTTGGTTCCAGCGCCCATGATGATCATGGACTTTCCACCGGAACGCTCGGCGTTGCGGGCGAACTCACGGGCGATGCGGGTGCATTGCTCGGCCGACACGCCGGTGAGTTCTGCCTGCCAGCCCGGGGTTCCCACCACGGAGGCATCCTCAAAGTCGGTGGGCCATTCACCGGGTAGGCCGTCACGGCCCACGCCGTAGTTGGCCATGAGGAGGTCCAGGACCGTGGTGACAACGTGACCGTCGACCTCGATCGTGGGCACACCGCGCACCATCGTGGAGCCACCCTCGGATGCGCCCTCGTCAAAGCGCGGCAAGACAACCTGGACGCCGCGCGCGGCCACGCCCTGGTAGTTCTCCCCCAGCAGCGTGAGCACGGGATCCTGGCCGTCGAGGTCTAGGTTCCAGCGGCCTTCCCCCTCCGGGGTCCAGCGGTCCGCGAGCGTCCCGTTGGGTACCGTGAGTTGGCCGGTCACAGAGTCGAGGTACATGGGGCGGAAGTCCGCACGCTCTCCGGTGGCCCCCGCAGGCTCTGTTGACGTCAGGTCCGAGGCCATCAGGAACTTGCCCAGGCGATAGTTTCCGTCCTCGTCCTCGGTCAACTGAACCAGGAACGGCGAGTCGGTGAACTGCTTGCCGTACTGGGCGAAGTACTCCACCGGGCGGTCGCGGTAAAACTCGGCCAGGATCACGTGTCCCATGGCCAGGGCGAGCGCACCGTCAGTTCCAGGTGCCGGCGCAAGCCAATCGTCGGCAAATTTGACGTTGTCCGCGTAGTCCGGGCTGATCGCGACCACCTTGGTGCCCTTGTAGCGCGCTTCCGCAAGGAAGTGCGCATCCGGGGTACGGGTGACCGGGATGTTGGAGCCCCACATCATGATGTAGCTGGAGTTCCACCAGTCGCCCGATTCGGGAACGTCGGTCTGATCTCCCCAGATCTGAGGGGACGCCGGAGGTAGGTCCGCGTACCAGTCGTAGAAGCTCAGGAGCGTGCCACCGATCATCGACAGGAAGCGTGTGCCGACACCGAAGGACGCCATGGACATGGCGGGGATGGGGGTGAACCCGACGCAGCGGTCGGGTCCGTACTTCTTGATCGTGTACACGTGCGCCGCGGCCATGATCTCGATGGAGGTGTCCCAGTCGGAGCGAATAAACCCGCCTTTTCCGCGCGCGCCCTTGTACAGGGTCGCCTTGAGCGGTGCCTCGACGATTGAGGCCCACGCGTCCACAGGGTCGGGGAACTCCTCCTGCGCCTGTTCCCACATTTCGAGCAGCACGCCACGGATGTAGGGGTACTTCACGCGGCCGGGTGAATATGTGTACCAGGAGAACGAGGCGCCACGGGGGCAGCCGCGTGGCTCGTACTCAGGAGAGTCGGGGCCGGTGGTTGGGTAGTCCGTTCCCTGGTGCTCCCAGGTGATCAGACCATCCTTGACATACACGTCCCAGGCACAGGAACCCGTGCAGTTCACGCCGTGCGTGGACCGCACGATCTTGTCGTGTGACCAGCGGTTTCGGTAGAACTCGTCCCACTCTGACGGATCGGTTTCCACGAACGCGTGGGAGTCGTCGAATACCTCCGTCCCGGGCAACAAGCTGCGTGTTCCCAGCAGCTTTTTGACGAGTGGCGACAGTGCCTCTCGTTCTGATGTACTCATCTGTATCTCCTTCGCTTCCTCTAAGCTCCAACAAACTTTATGGGGCTAATGGGTCTTAAGTCGGCTATCCGTGTGACCTTCAGCAGGTAGATTGGCAATAAAAACGATTTTCCTTGTCAAAAACTAATTTGTCCTGCTGGGACAGACACCGAGTTTCAAATGGGAGGGCTATTTTGCCTAAATCGATCGGCCGCTTCGGCTTCGACGGGACCACAGGCCGCAGCGACTACGGCGGACGCCGCACGCACATCATTCAGTTGCTTCGGGATACCAGGAAGCCCCTGTCCGTGTCCGAGGTTGCGGACGCGGTGGGGATTCACATCAATACCGCGCGCTTCCACCTGGAGTCCCTCGTCGACGCGGGACTCGCGCAGCGCAGCGCCCAGCCTCGTTCGACCCCGGGCCGCCCCCGTGTCCTGTACGTGGGCACTCTGCCCAACCAGACTCACGAGCGCGCTCAAGGCTTCCGGCTCCTGGCCGAAACCCTGACGCAGACCGTGTGCGCCTCGGTTCCCGACCCGCACCGCACCATGTACACCGTGGGTGTGGAGTGGGGCCGCAAACTCGCAGAGTTCACCGCCGACATCCCGGAGTCCGAGGAGGACCGCATCGCGCTCCTGCTCTCCAAACTCGAGGCTCTGTGGTTCGCTCCAGAACTGGTCTCCAAGGGAGCTTCCACGTTGGGCGCCTTTCGCGAGGACAGCCCCGAGCTCACGTCCGAGGTCACTGCGGCCCTCGACTCCGCGGGTTCCGCAGTGGTGTTCCACCACTGCCCGTTCGTTTCGGTCACCGCAGACGCCACAAGCGCCGTCTGTTCCCTGCACGCGGGCCTCATGAACGGGCTTCTCGACGAGATGGGCTCGACCCAGCGCACCCTTGCGATTCATCCGTGGCTCGGTGAGCATCAGTGCCTCGCTCCTCTCGTGTCGTCGTCCAAGGACGGAACAGACGTTCTTCCAGTCGTTGTCGCGCCCAACTAACTCGACGCGGTAATACATGAATGCGGGGTGCGACTAAGCCGCACCCCGCAAGGTTTGTTTGTCAGCTCTTCGCTTCTGCGTTAGGTCGGGCGTAGTAGTGCCACGCGACCGCTGCGCAGGCAAGTGCGTAGACGATGATGATCGAGAACACCTGGGTGCGGGTCAGGAAGTTGAACGCCATCGAGAAGATGAACGGACCAAAGGCTGCGATTGCCGCTGTCCAACCGATGACACCTCCTGCTTGGCGTGCGTTGAAGATCATGGGCATCTGCTTGAACGTGGAGGCGTTGCCGATTCCCGCGAAGAAGAAGATCATGAGCATTCCGGTCATGAAGACTGCGAAGCTTGGCTGGCCGTCACCGGCTGCGAGCTGGCCTGCAAGCACGACTCCCGCAGAGATCGCCATGCCGACGCCCGAGACGAACGTCCAGATTCCGCCACCGAACTTGTCACACAGAGGGCCCCACGACATGCGCACAAGGGATCCAACGAGTGCTCCCAGGAAGACCCACTTGAGGTAGCCGGGGCCAAACTGCGACTTGAGCAGCATGCCGAACGTTCCCGCGAGACCGGAGAAGATTCCGAAGGTCAGCATGTACTGCATGGTCATGAGCCAGGTGTGCTTGTTGTTGAAGATGTCAAACTGTTGGCGCAGGTTCGCCTTCATGGGCACGGACTTGAGCATCGACCAGGCGAGCACCACACCGATGACGGCGAACGGAATGAAGATCAGGCCTGGGTTCTGGAGCCACACCTGGGTGGTCTCGGTCTCGGTCTCGGAGACTTGGCCCGCCATTCCGAACATGCCGAATCCGATGGCCCAAGGAACGATGAACTGGACTACGGAAACACCGAAGTTACCGATTCCAGCCTGCAGGCCAAGCGCAGTGCCCTGCTTGGACTTGGGGAAGAAGAAGGACGTCGAAGGCATGTAACCCGAGAACACGCCTCCACCAAGACCGGCGGCAAGAGCGAGCGCTACGAGCAGTCCGTACGAGGGCTGGGTTGGCAGGGTAACCACCCAGGTCCATCCGATGAACGGGATGAGCATGAGCGCGGACGACAGCACAAGCATCTTTCGGGTGCCGATCATCGGTGGGAGCATCATCCAGACGAGCCGCAGTGCTCCACCGGTCAGACCCGGCATGGCGAGCAGCCAGTAGGACTGGCTCTCAGTGAGGTTCCATCCGGTCAGCGTTCCCAGCGTCGGGATAAGCGCGCCCGGCAAATACCAAATGACAAACGCGAGCACCAAGTTGAAGGTGGTGACCCACAGCGTCGTCCACGCCACGCGCGAACTCCAGGTTTGTGGCTGGTTGGGGTTCCAGCCATGGATGTCCCTGCGCGCGTCATTCGAGATGGTGAGCTCGAGCGGCGCAGCATTGGTTGATGCAGCCATTGCGCTTACTCCGATGTGTCGTTGGGTGTTGCTGACACACTCACGATATGAACCGGAGTTTGCGTTCTCGCGGGCCCTAGGTCCCAGTGGCATTCATGACAGATTTATTGCAGTGATCCGCAAAATATCAACGATTCGGCCGCCGAGTCATTGATGTAAAACTAAGCCGAGGGAGACGAGAATATTTATCTGACACCAGTGATTTTCCGCGCCGCTGCAATGAACCACCAGGACATGCGCTCGCATTACTGTGAAAAAACAGCACACCCGATCCCCACCGAATGACAGTCGCACGGAGAGGTCCGGAGCATAATTACTCCGTATCTTGTTGGTCACTCCGCGTGTCTGATGCGGGCATTTCCACGATCTTTGACCACGCACGTGCAATCCGAGCATGCAGCTGCTCGAAGTTCGAGTCGTTCACAATGATCTGGCTTGCGATCGAACGCCGCTGCTGGTCACTGGCCTGTGCGGCGATCCGGGACTCTGCCTCACCCCTCGTCATCCCCCGGTCGCGCACCATGCGCTCAATCCGGGTCTCCATAGGGGCCTCGACCACGAGTACCGCGTCGAACTCAGAGCCCTGGGAGGTCTCTGCGAGCAATGGGATATCGTGCAGGATGACTGGCTCCCCCGCCGCACGCGCCTCGACATCGGCAAGTGCCGCGAGGCGCTTTACCTCTGGGTGCACGATCTGGTTGAGTTGTTCGAGACGCGCCGGGTCCGAGAACACAATCGCGCCCAGAGCCTGGCGGTTCAGAGCTCCCTCCTCATTGAGGACACCTAACCCAAACGTCTGCACGATGCTGCCAAGGCCTGCGCTCCCCTTAGCCACCGCGTCACGCGCGAGCACATCGTGGTCAATCACACGGACGCCGTGCTCGCGCAGGTAGGTGGAGACTGCGGACTTGCCGGAGGCGATTCCGCCTGTCAGAGCAACTCGGATCATGGTTCTCATTCTGCCTATCTAGTGTGTGAGTATCAGTAAGAACTGAGGTCGATGCCGTGGCTCCCAGCCAGCGTGCGAACGACCGCGCGTGGGCCTGGACAGCAGCGGCTCAGCGGGCCGCTGCGAACATTACACACCGCTAGTGCTCGGCACCCATGGGGTGCACGGCGTCGCTGCGCACCTCGGCGCTCGCGGTCACAATGGCACGTAGAGCGGTCACCACGTCTTCTAGCGACAGCACAGAGTCCTGTGCGTAGACATCAGGCACGTGGATGAACCCCGCCCGAGTCCCACTACCCTGCGTGGCATCGAGCGCGTGATACATGGCGGCATTACACACGTACGTGCCCGCTGTGTTGGATATCCCCGCGGCCACTCCCGCTGCCCGCGCCGCAAGCACCGCGGACTTGATGGGTAGCGTAGAAAAGTATGCCGCGGGACCGCCCGCAACGAGCTCCTCGTCCACGGGCTGTGCTCCCCCGTTGTCGGGAATGCGTGCGTCGGCCACGTTAACGGCAACTCGTTCAACGCTCACCTCGTTGCGGCCAGAGGCGAGGCCCACGCACACTACGACATCTGGCTCGCACTGCGCGATCAGCTCCCGCAGCCTCTGCGCGCCAGCCGCGAACTCCACCGGCAGCGCCCTGCCCACGATATCAATCGCAGGCAGCCTCTCGTCCGCCAGCAACTCGACAGCATCGATGGACGGATTGGAGGAGGCGCCATCAAATGGTTCAAAGCCGGTCAGCAATACGCGAGTTGTCATGCTCAAAATGATACGCAAAGGGCCGACTGGAAAGTTCCAGTCGGCCCTTTGGCGAGATCACACGGTGGCCGCTAAGCGGTCACCAATTGAAATCAGTTTCCGGTGAGCTTCTCGCGCAGTGCTGCGAGAGCCTCGTCGGATGCGAGGGTACCCTCGGCAGCTGGCTCGTCAGCTGGTGCTGAGGAGTACGAAGCAGGTGCTTCTTCCTCAGCAGCGTCGCCAGCGGATGCTGCAGCCTCGGCGTCAGCCTTAGCAGCCTCAGCTACCTGCTT
>NZ_HE978642.1:446117-524181 GCF_000312125.1 Timonella senegalensis JC301 | reverse complement strand
TGCCTTGGCGTACTCGTTCTCCCAAGCCTCACGCTGGGTCTCGAAGCCCTCGAGCCACTCTTCGGTCTCTGGGTCGAAGCCCTCTGGGTACTTGTAGTTGCCAGCCTCGTCGTACTCAGCTGCCATACCGTACAGAGCTGGGTCGAACTCGTCGGACTCTGGGTCGACGCCTTCGTTAGCCTGCTTGAGGGAGAGCGAGATGCGGCGACGCTCGAGGTCAATGTCGATGACCTTAACGAACGCGTCGTCACCAACGTTGACAACCTGCTCTGGCAGGTCAACGTGGCGAACAGCCAGCTCGGAGATGTGCACGAGACCCTCGATGCCGTCCTCAACGCGAACGAATGCACCGAATGGAACGAGCTTGGTGACCTTACCTGGTACAACCTGTCCGATCGCGTGGGTGCGGGCGAAGGTCTGCCATGGGTCTTCCTGGGTTGCCTTGAGCGAAAGCGAAACGCGCTCGCGGTCGAAGTCAACGTCGAGAACCTCAACGGTAACTTCCTGGCCAACCTCGACTACCTCGGATGGGTGGTCGATGTGCTTCCAGGAGAGCTCGGAAACGTGGACGAGACCGTCTACGCCGCCAAGGTCAACGAATGCACCGAAGTTGACGATCGAGGAGACAACACCTGGGCGAACCTGGCCCTTTTGGAGGGTCTGGAGGAAGGTGGAGCGAACCTCGGACTGAGTCTGCTCGAGCCATGCGCGGCGAGAAAGCACAACGTTGTTGCGGTTCTTGTCGAGCTCGATGATCTTTGCCTCGATCTCCTTGCCAACGTATGGCATGAGGTCGCGGACGCGACGCATCTCAACGAGGGATGCAGGAAGGAAGCCGCGGAGGCCGATGTCGAGGATAAGACCACCCTTGACAACCTCGATGACGGTACCGGTAACGACGCCGTCTTCTTCCTTGATCTTCTCGATGGTGCCCCAGGCACGCTCGTACTGAGCGCGCTTCTTGGACAGGATGAGACGGCCTTCCTTGTCCTCCTTCTGGAGAACCAGAGCCTCAACGGCGTCGCCTACGTTTACAACCTCGCCTGGGTCAACATCGTGCTTGATGGACAGTTCGCGAGATGGGATGACACCTTCGGTCTTGTAACCGATGTCGAGGAGAACCTCGTCGCGGTCAACCTTGACAATGGTGCCCTCAACGATGTCGCCATCGTTGAAGTACTTGATGGTTGCGTCAACTGCTGCGAGGAAGTCTTCCTCGGTACCAATGTCGTTGATTGCGACCTGAGGGGTGTTGTTGCTCATTGAGTCTAATGCTCCGATGCGGACAGGAAGTAGTACGGATATGTGAGTTCGGCTGGCTCCGTGCAAAGTTGAACTTCACTGAGTTAACTTCACTAGGTGCTAGCCGTTTTTGCTGCCCTCGACGAGGGTAGCCGGGTTCGAAAACACCGTATTCCAGCCTACACGCGGCCCCGAAAGGGGGTCAAACGACTTTACCCACGGAGGACAGGAATTCGGTGTGTTTCCCGCCACGTCACGTGGGTAAAGGTCGTTTTGTTCAGTTTGCGGCTCAGGCGAGGGCCTTCGCCACGCTCAGCAGGTCGTCTGGGACGGTCTTCACCTTGCCGGCGATTTCCTCGAGCGGGACCAGAACGATCTCCTCGTTGCGCACGGCGGTCATGACGTTGGTCTTGCCTGCGCTGATCGCGTCGATTGCGGCCACGCCGAATCGTGAACCGAGGATTCGGTCGGTCGGGGTTGGCGTGCCACCACGCTGCACGTGGCCAAGAACCGTGAGTCGGGTGTCGAACCCTGTGCGCTCCTGGATCTCCTTGGCTACACGCTCGCCAATCGCGCCCGCGATGATCTCGCCGTACTGACCGAGCTGCACTTCGTAGTCCATCGCGCTGCCCTTTGCGGGTGCGGCCCCCTCGGCTACGACCACGATAGAGAAGTTCGCGTGGGCACGGTGACGGTGCTTCAAGAACTTGACGATCTTTTCGATCTCAAATGGCTCCTCAGGAGCCAGCACGATCTCGGCTCCACCCGCGATGCCCGATGCAACCGCGATCCAGCCTGCGTGGCGTCCCATGACCTCGATAACCATGACGCGGTTGTGTGACTCGGCGGTGGTGTGGATGCGGTCGATTGCTTCCGTCGCGATGTTCACTGCCGTGTGGTAGCCGATCGACAGGTCGGTTCCGTACACGTCGTTGTCGATCGTCTTGGGGATCGCCACGATGTTGATACCCTGCTCGGCCACCTTTGACGCGGCGTTGAGCGTGCCATCGCCACCGATGCAGATGAGAGCATCGATCCGCTCTGCTTCAAGTGTGGCCATGACCTGCTCCATGGCACCGGCCGAGTGAGGGTGGAAGCGCGCGGTACCAAGCATGGTTCCGCCCTGAGGCAGAATGTTACGGATATTCGAGCGATCCAACTGGATCACGTCTCCGTCAACTACGCCTTTCCAGCCGTTACGGAAACCGATGATCTGGTGCCCGTATTCGCCGAGTCCCTGCTTGACCACTGCGCGAATTGCAGCGTTCAGTCCGGGGCAGTCTCCTCCACCTGTGAGCAGGCCGATGCGCATTCAAACTCCCTCATAGTGAGTGGCACGTTCGCCACATAAGATTGCGCGTCCCATTATTCGACAACGGGATGCGTAACTTTCAGCGCTCCTACCTTAACGCGCGGTGGTCCCGTGTTTGTGAAACTTTGGTCCCTTCACCAGTACGATTCTTACGTGCCCACAAAGCGCCCCACCCCACCACTCGCCCAGGAGACGCAGCGATGAACCAGAGCCGAATCGGATATGAACACGTCCCTGAGCAGGACGCGTCGAGGGCCGCTCGCACCTGGTGGGACGAAAATGCCGCCGAGTATCACGACGACAACGGCGCGTTTCTGGGCGAGTCGCGCTTTGTGTGGGGCCCCGAGGGCCTGACCGAGGACCAAGCCCGCCTGCTCGGCTCGCGCGAGGGGGTCGTCGATAAGAAGATTCTTGAGGTGGGCAGCGGTGCTGCCCAGTGCTCACGCTGGTTGCGCGCGCAGGGCGCGCGCGTAGTGGCCACGGATTATTCTCACGCCATGCTGGAACAGGCCCTTATTTACAACGAGCGAGCCGGTTCCCAGCACCGCGTCCCCCTGATTCAGGCGGACGCGCGCGAGCTGCCGTTCGCGGACTCGTCGTTTGATGCGGCGTTCACGTCCTTTGGTGCGATCCCGTTCGTGCCCGACGCGGAGCGCATTCACACGGAGATTGCGCGAGTGCTGCGCCCCGGAGGACGCTGGGTTTGTTCGGTAACCCACCCGGTTCGCTGGATGTTTCCGGACGATCCCACGAGCCACGGCACCACGATCACGCGCTCGTACTTTGCGCGTGAGCCGTACGTGGAGTTCGACGAGCAGGGCCAACTCGAGTATGCGGAGTATCACCGCACCATCGGTGATCACGTGCGCGAGATCGCGGCCGCGGGTTTGATCCTGCGGGACATCGTGGAGCCTGAGTGGCCCGCAGGCAACGCGAACGTGTGGGGCGGCTGGGGGCCGGAGCGTGGCGCCCTGCTCCCGGGCACTGCGATCTTCATGGCGGACAAGCCTGCGGCGTAGGCGCAGTGCTGGGCCTTAGCCCTTTCTCTGATGGGGAGGCGGCCTTGCGGGAGAATCAGCCCGCAACACGTATGGCGACGGCGGCCAACACCACATGTGCTGGCCGCCGTCGCCATACGTACGCTCGCGCGGTGAGCCTAGTGACCGGCCTCGTGCCAGTTGCGGCCGATGCCCACTGACACGGAGAGCGGGACGGAGAGTTCCATCGCTCCAGCCATCTCCTCGCGCAGGATCGTCTCAACCAGTTCAACCTCGCCGTGCGCTGCCTCGACGAGGAGTTCGTCATGGATCTGCAGCAACAGGCGGGACTTTACGTTCTCGGCCTCAAACCGCTTGGTCACGCGCAGCATCGCCAACTTGATGATGTCGGCCGCGCTGCCCTGGATAGGAGCGTTGAGCGCCACACGCTCTGCGATCTCGCGACGCTGACGGTTCGAGCTGGTCAGGTCTGGGAGATAGCGGCGGCGGCCGAGGATGGTCTGCGTGTAGCCGTCCTTGCGGGCCTGTTCTTGGACGCTGGAGAGGTACGTGCGCACCTCGCCAAAGCGTTCGAAGTAATCGTCCATGAGCTTGCTGGCCTCGCCAACCGAGATGTTGAGCTGCTTGGAAAGGCCGTATGCGGACAGACCGTAGGCGAGTCCGTAGCTCATCGCCTTAACCTTGGAGCGCATCGCTGGGGTCACCTGGTCCGTGGGGACCTCGAACACGTGGGATCCCACGTAGTTGTGCAGGTCCTCCCCCGCCTTGAACGCCTCAATGAGCTTGTCGTCACCCGACAGGTGGGCCATGATCCGCATTTCAATCTGGCTGTAGTCAGCGGTCACGAGAGTCTCGTAGTCCTCGCCCACGGTGAACGCCTGGCGGATCTGGCGACCCATCTCCGTGCGGACGGGGATGTTCTGGAGGTTGGGGTCCGCCGAGGACAGGCGCCCGGTCGCAGCCACGGTCTGCTGGAAGGTCGTGTGGATTCGTCCGTCGTCCGCCACGGACTTCAGCAGGGTCTCCACGGTCTGACGCAACTTGGTGACGTCGCGGTGCTCTAGCAGGTGGCGCAGAAACGGGTGCTCTGTCTTCTCAAACAGGTCCTGGAGCGAGGCCGCATCGGTTGTGTACCCGGTCTTGATCTTCTTGGTCTTGGGCATGTCCAACTGGTCGAACAAGACCTCCTGGAGCTGCTTGGGAGAGCCCAGGTTGACCTCACGGCCGATCGTCTCGTAGGCCGCAGCGGCTGCGGCAGCGCCCATCTGCGTGAACTGGGCTTCGAGCGAACGCAGGTGTTCGACGTCCATTGCAACGCCGTCGTCCTCCATACCCACCAGAGTGTGCGCGAGCGGAAGTTCAAGTTCCTCGAGCAGGTGCAGTGACTTGCGCTCCACGAGTTCGCCGCGCAGGTGTTCCTCGAGCGGGCGAATGGCGGCAGCGCGCTGCGCGAGCTCTCGGTAGGTCTCTACCTCGTCGAATCCGAGATCCAGTGCGCCCTGGCCGGAGGATTCCGCCACGGTGAGCGAACGGAACAGGTAACGCTGTGCGAGGTCTTCGAGGCCATAGGTGCGCTGGTCGGGGAAGGCGAGGTACGCCGCGAGTTCAACGTCAAACGTCACGCCAGCGATGCCACCGGAAAACCGCTTGAGCGCGTGCCACACGCCCTTGTATCCGTGCACGAACTTGGGCGCAGACGCGTTGGCGAGCCAATCACGCAGGGTCACCGTGTTCTCGTCGGAGAGTTCCTCAAGCTTGAGAACCGCAACCCTGTCGGCTGAGTCGGCAAGAGCGAGGGTCCAGGCCGAGCCAGTGTGCGGGGTGCGGCGGCCGTCGATCTCCACTGAGACTGCGTCCTGCGCGGACTCGAGCCACTCGCTGAGTGAACCCTTGCCAAACACGGTGATGTCCAGCTCCGCCTCGGCCTCTACTGGCGCCGAGGCCTCGTCCTCGCCCGCAGGCATGAGCGCGAAGAGCCGGTCGCGGAGGTTGCGGAACTCGAGAATGTCAAAGATCTCGTTCATGGCAGCGCGGTCCCAGGGGCGCATGTCGAGGTCACCCGCGGAAATGGCCACGTCCACGTCCCGTAGCAGATGGTTGATGACGCGGTTGCGGCGCACTTGTTCGATGTGGCCGCGCAGCGACTCACCGACCTTGCCCTTGATGCCGTCGGCGCCCTCGAGGATCGCCTCGAGCGAACCAAACTGGCCGATCCACTTGGCAGCGGTTTTGGGTCCCACACCCGGGACGCCCGGGATGTTGTCCGCGTTCTCGCCGACGAGTGCGGCCATGTCGGGATAGTTCTCCGGCCTTACGCCGTACTTCTCCTCGACGGCGTCAGGCGTGTATCGCTTGAGCTCGGAGACACCCTTAACCGGGTAAAGCACAGTGACGTCCTCGTTCACCAACTGGAACGCGTCACGGTCTCCGGAACACACCAGGACTTCCATGCCCGCGTCCCGGCCCTGCGCGGACCACGTAGCCAGAATGTCATCCGCCTCGATCTGGTCGATCTCGAGGTAGGCGATGTTCATCGCGGCGAGGACTTCCTTGAGCAGTGGAACCTGGCCCTTGAACTCCTCGGGCGTGGCGTCACGGCCACCCTTGTACTCGGGGTACTGGTCGTTGCGGAAAGTGTGCGATCCAGCGTCAAAGGCAACACCCAAGTGCGTTGGCTTCTCGTTAGTGATCAGCGTGGTCAGCATGGAGATGAAGCCGTGCACCGCGTTGGTGTATGCACCCGAGGAAGTAATGAACTTATCCGCGGGAAGGGCAAAGAATGCCCTAAACGCCATGGAATGTCCGTCGATGATCAGGAGCCGAGGTCGCGTAAAGTCGTTCACACCTGCAAACCTATCTTGAATGGGAGAGAAGAACACGTTGAACATGTCCGAGTATTCACTTAAAGGAACTCTGCTGGAGCGCATGAACATCACGCTCACGGAACTCTCGGCAGAGCACGCGACCGGCTCCATGCCGGTCGAGGGAAATACGCAGCCCATGGGGCTGCTTCACGGCGGCGCGTCCGTGGTCCTTGCAGAGACGCTGGGATCCATTGCCGCGCAGATGCACGCCGGTGAGGGAAAGGCTGCGGTGGGCATCGAGATCAACGCGACCCACCACGCGTCCGCACGGTCCGGCATAGTCTACGGCGAGGCGCGGGCGATCCACTTGGGCCGCACAACGGCCAGCTATGAAGTACTAATAACCGACGATTCTGGCAAGCGCCTGTGCACGTCACGTATAACGTGCATGATCATCAGCAGGTAGTTCCGCCTAGTTGGGCAGGGACTGCTCATCCAGTTCCTGCCTCGCGGCGTACTCATTCTGGAATGCGCGCAGATCGAGTGGCCCGCTGTTCGTTTCAAAGCGAGAGCGCCTGCGGCGCGCAATGAGGTCCTCGATAGCGCGTGCGGTGCCTTTTCGGCTGCGCTTGAACTCCGCTGCGATATTCCGCTGGAGCGCCGACACCGAAACAACGCGGTGTGACGCTGCGGGAGCGAATCCGAGTCGGGCGAGGAAGCGCTGGACGCCACGGGAACCGGGAAGAGGCAGCGCGTAGATCTCGGTGACGCCCTGGAGTGCTGCGCGGTCCGCGAGCACGGAGAGCAGGTTGTGGCCCACTCCCCTGCGGCGCGCCGAGCTCGCAACGTAAAGAGCCTCGATGTAGAACGAGGAATGATCCACAAAGAGTCCAGGTCCAATGAACCGACTCATTGCAAAGCCCACAATCTGCCCGTCGATAGACGCCACGAGAACGCTTCCGCCCTCGAGTTGAGCGAAGGTTCCAACCTGGCGAACGATCCTGTCCGCCTCGGGAACACTCACCTGCGCGCCGAGCGTCGACTCCCCGCGCGCGGCCAAACAAAGGTCCGCCATCGTATCGAGATCAGAGACCGCAAGATCACGAACTTCAACGTGTGCGAGCACGGGTAACTCCTTCGAATATGCATTTCTGGCGGGACGCATAGAGGGCCGTAGCGGGTGAATTCCGTTACAGAATCGTTACTACGAACTCATCAAACATCTTTCGCCACCGGAATGCAAGATCTACAAGGCGGGCAGGAAAAGACATTGCCAAGACTTTTAGAAATCTTGGCAATGGCAATGAGGTGGTTCGGGAGTGCTTAGTCGCCGACCTGGTCGATCACGGCGTCAGCAACCTCGCGCATGGTCAGGCGACGGTCCATGGACGTCTTCTGGATCCAGCGGAAGGACTCCGGCTCGCTGAGGCCCATCTTGCTCATCAGGAGGCCCTTGGCGCGGTCAACACGCTTACGGGTCTCAAAGCGGTCAGCTAGGTCAGCGACCTCTGACTCGAGAGCAGTGATCTGACGGTAGCGGGAGATCGCGATCTCCACGGCAGGAAGCAGGTCAGCTGGGCTGAACGGCTTCACCACGTACGCCATTGCTCCTGCGTCGCGAGCACGCTCGACCAGTTCGGTCTGCGAGAACGCGGTGAGGAGGACAACTGGGGCAGCGTGTGCCTTTCCGATGCGCTCTGCGGCACTGATGCCGTCAAGCTCAGGCATCTTGACGTCCATGACGACTACGTCAGGCTTAAGTTCGATTGCGAGGCGCACGGCGGTCTCGCCGTCACCAGCTTCACCGACCACGTCATAGCCAGCCTCACGAAGAGTCTCGACTACGTCCATACGGATCAGCGCTTCGTCCTCGGCCACGACAGCGCGGCGTGCTGGACGTGCAGACGTCTCTTCTCCCTCGGTCGACACAAGCGAGTCAAGTTCGATGACTGGCTCATTTGCGGAGGTCTCTGCGTCTGTTACTTCTTCGGCTTTCTTGGTCACCCCTCCATCTTAGTGGGTCAGGGCTCGTAAATGTCTCACTATTGAGGAAATTTCGCGCATGGCAATGCAGGTCACACAGATACTTGGGCCAAGCTGATTTCAACTAGAGGTGCGAACCGTGTAAGGTTTTACCCGGACAGAACGAAAGTTCTGACGCCTAGGGTGAACTCGCGCATGTGCATGTCACATGCGTAAATGTTTGTTCTTTAGCCCCGGTAGCCCAACCGGCAGAGGCGTTCGGCTCAAACCCGATCCAGTGTGGGTTCGAATCCCACCCGGGGCACCATAGGAAGGCTCCTACGCACAGCGTAGGGGCCTTCTTTCGTTCCCCCACCCCCGGCGTGTCAACACTGCCTATCAACGCCTTCTACCCCGCCTTCAATGCCCCTGCACCAACTCCTTTGCACAACGCAGGCACGCAAGGTGAATCTGCAACGTAGCCATGATCGTCGTTAGTAATTGTGCCGAGATTACACCTGGGGGTCCGAGATTACCCGGCCGCCGGGTAATCTCGGACCCCCAGGTGCAATCTCGCGGGGGGGAACAGGGGCACATCCCGCTGACGGGCGGGACACAAGCCGCACAGCAGGCCGCACAGTAAAGCGGGCCCCACCTCTTTGAGGTGGGGCCCGCTTTACTGAACTCTAGAGAGTCACAACTCAGACGTCGTCACCGATGCGGTGAACGAGGATCGAGTTGGTGGTTCCTGCAACGCCAACTGGTGCACCGGATACAACGACAATCATGTCGCCGATCTCTGCAAGACCCTGCTCCTGGAGACGAGCGTCAACGATGCGAACCATTGCGTCGGTCGAGTCAACGTGGTCTACCTGCTGCGCGGTAACGCCCCACGACAGAGCAAGCACGGATGCTACGTCTGACTTAGGGGTGAATGCGAGGTGTGGCAGTGGGGAACGCAGGCGAGCGAAACGGCGAGCCGAGTCACCGGACTGGGTGAAGGTCACTGCGTACTTGACGCCGAGGGTTTCACCGATTTCAGCAGCCGCGCGGGTGATTGCTCCACCGCGGGTGTGAGGGGTCGAGCCGAGAGGAGCAATGCGCTCCTGGCCGAGCTCTTCGGTAGCCTCAACGATCTTGGCCATGATCTGGACGGTCTCGATTGGGAAGTCACCAACGGAGGTCTCACCGGAGAGCATAACAGCGTCAGCACCGTCGAGGATGGCGTTTGCGCAGTCAGATGCCTCTGCACGGGTTGGACGTGGGTTGGAGATCATCGATTCGAGGACCTGGGTCGCCACGATGACTGGCTTTGCGGCACGGCGAGCAAGCTCGACTGCGCGCTTCTGAACCAGTGGAACCTGCTCGAGAGGAAGCTCAACACCGAGGTCACCACGAGCGACCATGATCGCGTCGAACGCGTCCACGATTTCTGCGAGGTTCTCAACGGCCTGTGGCTTCTCAACCTTGGCAACAACTGGAAGGACGCGGCCTTCCTCTTCCATGACGCGGCGGACGTCGTCGTAGTCCTTAGCGGTACGGACGAACGACAGAGCGATGATGTCTGCACCGAGCTTGATTGCCCAGCGCAGGTCTTCCTCGTCCTTGTCGGACATTGCAGGAACGGAAACGTTCGCGCCTGGGAGGTTCAGACCCTTGTTGTTCGAGATTGGTCCGGGGACCTCACACTTAGTGACAACCGAGGTGTCGGTGACCTCGATGACGCGGACGGTTACCTTTCCGTCGTCAATGAGGATTGCGTCGCCAACGGTTGCGTCCTGTGGAAGACCCTTGTGGGTGGTGGAGCAGATCTCCTGGTTACCCAGGATGTCGTCGATGGTGATGGTGAAGACGTCGCCGACCTCGAGGAAGTACTTGCGGTCCTCTTCGAACTTACCGAGACGAATCTTTGGGCCCTGCAGGTCAACGAGGACTGCAACGTTACGGCCAGCGTCCTTAGCTGCCTGGCGAACGTTGTTGTAAACGGCTTCGTGCTCTTCGAATCCACCGTGGGAACGGTTAATACGAGCAACATCCATACCTGCGGCAACCATCTTGGCCATGTTCTCTGGTGAAGAGGACGCCGGTCCGATGGTGCAAACGATCTTAGCTTTACGCATAGCTCCAGCCTATTGCTTGTCTGATACAGCTTGGGGACAGTAGAGATCCCGTTGTCATGACCATTCTAGACTGTGTGTTTAGAACGGCATATGGGACTTAGGGACGCAAGGCTTGTGTGTTTGCCGCCACTGGGACCGCAAGTTCTGTAGCTCCTTGCAAGTATGTGTCCACACTTGCAGCGGCTGCTCGGCCCTCGGCAATCGCCCACACAATGAGCGATTGTCCGCGTCCAGCGTCACCGGCTACGAAGACGCCCGGCAGAGTCGTGGAGAAGTCATCGCGGCGCGCGAGTACGCCCCTTTCGGTGACTTCCGCGCGGCTTTGCGAGGTGAAACTTGCTGTTTCGGGTCCCACGAATCCCATTGCAATGAGGACCAAATCCGCAGGGATTTCGCGCTCCGTGCCTTGCTGAGGAACGCGACGCCCATCGGAAAGGTATTCCGTGGTTGCAACTTTGAGTGCGGTGACGTTTCCGTTGGGATCGCCAACAAACTCAACCGTGGAGGCGAGGTAAGCTCGCTCTCCCCCCTCCGCGTGTGAACTAGACACCTCGAAGAGGTTGGGGTGGGTCGGCCACGGTTGGTTACCTGGACGATCCAGTGGGGGCTTCTTGCCAATGGCAAGGGTTGTCACACTGGCTGCTTGCTGCCGCAGAGCTGTTCCGATGCAGTCGGAGCCCGTGTCACCACCACCAATAACAATAACGTTTTTTCCCGTGGCAAGTGTTTGATTGTCCATAGTTTCGCCGTTCGACACGTGATTCTGTTGAACCAGGTAATCCATGGCGTAGTGGATTCCGTTCAACTCTCGCCCGGGGAGCGCTAGATCGCGCGGAACTGTGGCGCCCACGCACACCACGACTGCGTCGAAACGGTCCCGCAGATCCTCCCACGAAATGTCCGTGCCGATCTCAACACCTGGGCGAAATCGGGTTCCCTCAGCTTCCATCTGGGCGAGTCGGCGGTCGATGTGCCATTTTTCAAGTTTGAAGTCCGGGATTCCGTAGCGCAGGAGTCCACCAATCAGCGGGTCGCGTTCGTATACGACCACGGTGTGCCCAGCGCGGGTCAGCTGTTGCGCTGCTGCCAACCCTGCGGGGCCCGAACCCACCACAGCCACTGTTTGGCCGGTGAGCCGCTGCGGGATCTGCGGGGCCACGTACCCGCGATCAAACGCCTCGTCAATGATGGTGACTTCGATGTTCTTGATGGTCACGGCCGGCTGGTTGATGCCGAGCACGCAGCTCGTCTCGCAGGGCGCGGGGCAGACACGCCCCGTGAACTCGGGGAAGTTATTGGTGGCGTGGAGACGCTGGGCGGCCAGTTCCCACTGATCCTGGGACACGAGGTCATTCCAGTCTGGGATCAGGTTGCCGAGCGGGCAGCCCTGGTTACAGAAAGGGATACCGCAGTCCATGCAGCGTGAGGCCTGGACCTTGACGTACGCCGAGCCGTCGACGCGCTTGGCCAGGACGTCTTTGAAGTCCAGTAGGCGCACTTCAACCGGGCGGTATGCGGGGGTTTCGCGCTCGCGCACCTTCAGAAATCCGCGTGGATCAGCCACGGGCCACCTCCAAAATGTTGTCCCAAGCGCCCGGCGCACTGAGGTCGATTCCTTGTTCCTTGGCGTTTTCGAGCGCCGTGTTCATGCGTGCATACTCCGCTGGCAGGACCCGAGTGAATCGCGCAAGCGATGCTGGGACGTCCGCGAGCAGGGAGCGTGCGGTCTCGCTTCCGGTCACCTGTGCGTGTCGCTGCAGCAGCTCCACCACGCGCTCTGTGTCCTTTTCGTCGAGTCCCGTGGTGAGGAATTCGCCCGCCTGCAGCGAGTCCACGTTGAGCGCGCCCTCCTGCAGGTCGAGCACGTATGCGACTCCCCCGGACATTCCCGCCGCGAGGTTGCGCCCGGTTGGCCCGAGGATGAGCACCTCGCCTCCGGTCATGTACTCGCAGGCGTGGTCGCCCACACCCTCGACCACGAGGGTCGCGCCAGAGTTGCGCACACCGAAGCGTTCGCCCGCGCGACCACGCAGGAGGATCTCGCCGGACGTCGCGCCGTAGCCGATCACGTTCCCTGCGATAACGTTCTGCGCCGCATCAAAGGTTGCGTTCTCGCTCGGCCGCACGGAAATGTGCCCGCCGGACAGGCCCTTGCCCACGTAGTCGTTGGCGTCGCCAACGAGGTTCAGTGTGATCCCTCTTGGCAAGAATGCCCCCAGTGACTGCCCGGCTGAGCCGGTCAAATTAACGACGATTGTGTCATCTTTCAGCCCCTCGCCCCGGTACCGTGTGGTCACCTCGTAGCCGAGCATCGTGCCGACGGTTCGGTTAACGTTACGGATTTCGGTGGCGATCACGACGTGTTCGCCGTTCTCAAGCGCTGGCGCGGAGCGAGCAATGAGCTCGTTGTCGAGGGCCTTTTCGAGCCCATGCTTCTGCGCCTTGGCACGCTTGATGTCCGAGCCGTTAACCGGGCGGATCTGCTCGAGCACGTGAGTCAGGTCGAGACCTTGGGCCTTCCAGTGGTCCTCCGCCTTGCGAGCGTTGAGCGCATCAACGTGTCCCACTGCTTCCTCAATCGAGGCAAAGCCTAGCTCGGCCAGGTACTCGCGAACCTCCTGAGCAATGAACTCGAAGAAGTTGACCACAAACTCCGGCTTTCCGGTGAAGCGCGAACGCAGTTCCGGGTTTTGGGTGGCGACACCCACGGGGCAGGTGTCGAGGTGGCACACACGCATCATGATGCAGCCCGACACCACCATGGGCGCAGTGGCGAACCCGAACTCTTCCGCGCCAAGCAGTGCAGCGATCACAACGTCACGGCCGGTCTTGAGCTGTCCGTCCACCTGGACGGTGATGCGGTCACGCAGGTCGTTCAGAATCAGGGTCTGCTGCGTCTCCGCTAGTCCGATCTCCCATGGCGTTCCCGCATGCTTGAGGGAGTTGAGCGGGCTCGCGCCCGTTCCTCCATCGTGCCCAGAGATCAGGACAACGTCGGCGTGCGCCTTAGAAACGCCCGCGGCGACCGTGCCCACCCCAAACTCGGACACGAGCTTGACGTGGATGCGGGCCCTTGGGTTGGCGTTCTTGGCGTCGTGGATGAGCTGGGCGAGGTCCTCGATCGAGTAGATGTCGTGGTGTGGGGGCGGTGAGATGAGACCGACTCCAGGCGTGGAGTGGCGCGTCTGGGCAATCCACGGGTACATCTTGTGGCCGGGCAGCTGACCGCCCTCGCCGGGCTTGGCACCCTGGGCGAGCTTGATCTGGATGTCGTCGGCGTTGACCAGGTACTCGGAGGTGACACCGAAACGTCCAGACGCAATCTGCTTGACCTTAGAGCGGCGCTCTGGGTCGTAGAGGCGCTCCGGCAGCTCACCGCCCTCACCCGTGTTGGATCGCCCGCCCAACTGGTTCATGGCACGTGCCAGGGTCTCGTGGGTCTCCTGCGAGATCGAACCATAGGACATGGCGCCCGTATTGAATCTCTTCACGATTTCGGAGATCGGCTCGACCTCGTCGATGGAGATGGGCTCACGCCCGGAATCGAACTCTAGGAGGCCGCGCAAGGTCATAAGGCGTGCGGACTGGTCGTTGACCCTGCCAGTGTACTCACGGAAAATATCCATCCGGCGTGACCGTGTGGAGTGCTGAAGTTTGAACACGGTCTCCGGGTCGAACCGGTGCTCCTCGCCATCACGCCGCCACTTGTACTCCCCGCCGCTCGGCAACGGCTGGTCAAGCTTGAGGTTGCCACTTGCCGGGTAGGCGTCCGTGTGGCGGATTGCGACCTCCGCGGCAATCTCATCGAGTCCGATCCCGTCGAGCCGGCTGGTGGTTCCGGTGAAGTAGGACTCGATGAAGTCCCGGGAGAGCCCCAGAGCCTCGAACACCTGAGCGCCACGGTAGGAAGACAGCGTGGAGATGCCCATCTTGCTCATGATCTTGAGCACGCCCTTGCCGAGCGCCTTGATGAGGTTCTTGACTGCGACCTCGGGACTCGCTTTCACGAGACCCTTAGCCGCGAGATCCTCAACAGACTCCATCGCAAGGTATGGGTTGACCGCAGCCGCACCAAAGCCCACGAGGAGCGCGACATGGTGGACTTCGCGCACGTCCCCTGCCTCCACCACGAGCGAGACCTGGGTGCGCGTGTGCCTGCGCAGGAGGTGCTGGTGCACAGCCGAAACAAGCAGGAGTGACGGGATGGGCGCATAGTCCGAGTACGAGTTTCGGTCAGACAGCACGATGAAACTCGTACCCTCAGAGATCGCCTCGTCGACCTCACGGAAGATCTCCTCGAGCCGCTCCTTGAGGCCATCTCCCCCGCGATCCACGCGGAACAGCCCCCGGATCACGATCGAGCGGAACGAGTTGTTCAGGGAGCGCACCCTGTCAATGTGCACGATCTTTGCCAGCTCGTCGTTCGACAGAACTGGGAAGTCCAACACGACCTTACGCGCATGCTCAGGCGTGGCCTCGAGAAGGTTGGGCTCGGGGCCAATAGCGCCACCGATGGAGGTGACGAGGCGCTCGCGAATCGAGTCCAGCGGCGGGTTGGTGACCTGCGCGAACATCTGCGCAAAGTAGTCGAAAAGCAGTTTGGGGCGCTGAGAGAGAACCGCAATCGGGGTGTCCGTGCCCATCGCACCAAGAGGCTCCACGCCGTCCTCGGCCATGGGCGTCAGCAGCATCTTCAACTCCTCTTCCGTGTACCCAAAGGAGAGCTGGCGGCGCTGCACGGACGCTGCCGAGTGTGCCACGTGCTCACGGTCGGGCAGCTGCGAAAGGTAGATGGAGTTGTCCTCGACCCACTTGCCATAGGGGTTCTCAGCTGACAGGGACGACTTAACTTCATCGTCGGAAATAATCCGGCGTGAGCCGGTATCCACGAGAAACATCTTTCCGGGCTCTAGGCGGCCCTTCTGCACAATCGTGGCAGGGTCCAGGTCGAGCACGCCCGATTCAGAAGCGAGGACGACCAGGCCGTCATTCGTGACCCAGAATCGACCGGGGCGCAGGCCGTTACGGTCGAGGACTGCGCCGATCTGGGTGCCGTCGGTGAACGTGAGGCAGGCGGGGCCATCCCAGGCCTCGATGAGGTTGGCGTGATACTCGTAGAACGCGCGTCGTGCAGGATCCATGGACGCGTGGTTTTCCCACGCTTCCGGAACCATCATCATGACGGCATGGGGCAGGGACCTCCCCGACAGGTGCAGTAACTCGAGCACCTCATCGAACGAGGCTGAGTCGGAAGCACCCGGCGAGCAGATAGGTAGCAGCGGCGCGAAATCGCCAATCGCTGAGGATGCGAGCTTTCCCTGGCGGGCCGCCATCCAGTTGCGGTTTCCACGCACCGTGTTGATTTCGCCGTTGTGCGCGATCAGGCGGAACGGCTGGGCCAATGGCCAGGAGGGGAACGTGTTGGTGGAGAAGCGGGAGTGGACGAGCGCAATCTCAGATGCGAACTCCTCGCGGGAGAGGTCGGGGAAGAATGGACGGAGCTGGGACACAGTGAGCATGCCCTTGTACGTGATCGTCCGCGAGGAGAGCGACGCAAAGAAGAGTGTCAGCTCGTTCTCGGCGCGTTTGCGGGCGCGGAACGCCAGGCGGTCAAGAGCAATACCCTCCACGCCATCTGCCAGCGCAGTCAGAAACACCTGGGCAAAGGCAGGCATAGTTGCTTGGGCTGACGGACCAACAAGACCCTCCGTGATCGGGACGTCGCGCCAGCCTAGGACCGTGAGACCCTCCTGGCCTGCGATCCCCTCGAATTGGCTCCGCTGGAGTGCCGATTGGTCCTCGTCTGCGGGGAGAAACGCGATTCCCGCGATGTAGTGGCCAGCTGCGGGCAGGTCGAAAGCCACCTCGGCACGGAAAAACTCGTCGGGAATCTGGGTCAGGATGCCGGCGCCGTCACCGGTATTCTCCTCAGCGCCAACCGCACCGCGGTGGTCAAGGTTCACGAGCGCCGTCAGGCCTGCTTCGACAATGTCGTGCCCAGGCGCACCTCGGAGGGTGGCAACGAAGGCGACACCACACGCATCGTGCTCGGCGACAGGATCGTACAGTCCCTTGGCGGCCTGGGAGGTTCCCCAGATGTTCGCGGGCCGGGACTGGACGAGCTGCGTGGATGCCGAACGCATGTGAATATCCTTCTCGTAATGCGCGGCCAAAGGCCGCGCTACGCCACTAAGTGCTTGGTGTATTTACGAGACTAGTGAGTGGTTGTATCACTCAAGTTACGGCTTTTTCAGTTCTGTTTCGCTCGCGTTGAAGGAATGTTTCCAGCAGTTTTCGGGGGTGCCTGCGTGGGTTGGTGCTCAGTGCTGCGGGAACGACAAAGGGCGGGAAAACACGGTGTTTTCGTGCTTTCCCGCCCTTTGGTCAGGCTCAGTCCTGCTCAGCCTCTTCGGAGGCTGATGTTTCGAGTTCCACCTGCTCGTTAACAGAATCGTTACGTCGGCCGGCAACAATGTAACCGACCACGGCAAGGGCGAAGACAACGATGGAGGTCCACACGTTAAGGCGAAGTCCCAACACGGTCTCTGCGGCGTCAATACGAACGCTTTCGATCCAAACTCGGCCGAGTGTGTAGAACGCGACGTACATCCAGAAGATCTGTCCGCGCTTGAACGAGAACTTCTTGTCCAAGAACAAGATCAGGCCCGCCGCAGCGAGGCACCACAACAACTCGTACAGGAAGGTGGGGTGGAACAGCGTTCCGGATTCGAATCCGGCTGGTAGGTGGGCGTCGTCAATCTCCAAGCCCCACGGGAGGGTCGTTGGGCCACCGAACAACTCCTGGTTGAACCAGTTGCCAAGGCGACCGATGGCCTGGGCAATGAGGAGGCCCGGCGCGACAGCGTCTGCAAAGTCGCCAAATTTTACGCCAGCCCTGCGGGCACCAATCCAAGCTCCAACTGCACCAAGGGCGATGGCGCCCCAGATTCCGAGGCCACCCTCCCAGATGTAGAGCGCCTTGATCGGGTTACCACCCTCGCCAAAGTAGGCACGTGGAGACGAGATGACGTGATACAGGCGTCCACCGACAATACCGAACGGGACAGCCCACATGGAGATGTCATAGACGTTCTCCGCCGTGCCACCACGAGCGACCATACGCTTGGAGGTCAGCCATACGGCCACGGCAATTCCAAGGAGGATTGCCAGAGCGTATGCGCGCAGCGGGAAGGGTCCTAGGTACCACACCGACTCGCTTGGCGATGGGATCGACGTCCCGATGAGTGCAACCGCGGTCATGTACATTCCTACTTTCGGGCGGTGCGCACGCCGTGAGCGAGAGCACGCGCGACATCGCTCATAGCAGCGAGACGCTGGTCAAAGGGGCCTTCGGCGGACAGCGGACGCACAAAGGCCGATCCGACGATGACGCCGTCTGCATAACGTCCCACATCGCGTGCTTGTTCCTCGCGGGAGACACCGAGACCCACACAAACGATTTCTGCACCGGCCTCGCGCGTGCGCCCAACCAGTTCTTCAGCACGAGTGCCGAGCGTGGCGCGTTCTCCCGTAACGCCCATGGTGGACGCTGCGTATACGAAACCACGCGAGGCAGCTGCGGTCAGCTCGAGTCGCTCCGTGGTGGAGGAGGGCGCTACGAGGAACACCTTATCGAGGTCGAACTCATTTGCAACGTCAATCCAGTCCTGAGCCGCATCTGGAGTCAGGTCAGGCGTGATAAGGCCCGCTCCGCCCGCTTCCACGAGTTCCTGCGCAAACCTGCGCAGACCGTAGTGGAAGATCGGGTTGAAGTACGTCATGACGAGCACAGGGGCGCCCAGGTCAGAGATCGCACGGATAACCGTGAACACGTCCCGGAGGCGCACGCCACCCTCAAGAGCTTCTTGGACTGCGTACTGGATGGTCTCGCCGTCCATGACGGGATCCGTGTACGGCACGCCAAGCTCAAGGATGTCGGCTCCGGCCTCAATCAGCGCGCGCGCCGCCTCGATGGACCCTTCGACGGACGGGTAACCAACGGGTAAATAGCCGATGAGCGCTGCGCGTCCCTCGTTGTCCCTCAGGTCCCGGATCTTGTCTGCAACCTGGCTCATGCGTCCATACCTTCTTCATCGAGATTCACGTCGGGGTCCACAAGGTTGAACCAGCGCGCGGCGGTTGCCACGTCCTTATCACCGCGTCCCGAAAGATTTACCAGAATGACCTCGTCGGTGCGACCTGCCGCTGCGGCCTCCTGGCCGAGCTTGATGGCGCCGGCGAGCGCGTGCGAGGACTCGATCGCAGGGATGATTCCCTCCGTGCGAGAAAGCAAGCGCAACGCGTCCATCGCCTCCGCGTCCGTGATCGCCTGGTACTCCGCACGACCGATCGAGGCGAGGTACGAGTGCTGTGGTCCGACGCCCGGGTAGTCGAGGCCCGCCGAGATTGAGTGGCTCTCAATGGTCTGACCGTCCTCGTCTTGGAGGAGGTAGGACTTTGCACCGTGCAGAATTCCTGGAGCACCGCCGGAGATAGTCGCCGCGTGGCGGTCCGTGTCAACGCCATCGCCGCCCGCTTCAAGACCTACGAGGCGCACGTCCGAGTCGTCGAGGAAGGCATCGAAGATGCCGATTGCATTGGAGCCACCACCCACGCACGCCGCAACTACATCGGGAAGGCGACCAATCTCGTCGAGCATCTGCTGGCGAGCCTCAACACCGATGATGCGCTGGAAATCACGAACCATCGCGGGGAACGGGTGCGGACCCGCAGCGGTGCCGAAGATGTAGTTGGTGTTCTCTACATTGGTGACCCAGTCACGCAACGCCTCGTTGATGGCGTCCTTGAGGGTGCGCGATCCCGTCTTGACGGGCACGACCTCCGCGCCAAGAAGGCGCATACGGGCAACGTTAAGCGCCTGGCGCTTGGTGTCTTCCTCACCCATGTACACAACGCACTCGAGGTCAAAAAGTGCGGCAGCTGTTGCGGTGGCGACGCCGTGCTGGCCTGCTCCCGTCTCCGCGATGACGCGCTTCTTGCCCACGCGCTTGGTCAGAAGAGCCTGGCCAAGGACGTTGTTGATCTTGTGCGAACCGGTGTGGTTGAGGTCCTCGCGCTTGAGGAACACTCGGACCCCTCCAGCGTGCGCCGCAAACCGCGGCACCTCGGTGATGATGGATGGGCGCCCCGAGTAGGACTTGTTCAGTTCCACCAGCTCCGCAGCAAAAGTGGGGTCAGCCTTTGCGGCTTCATATGTTGCGGTGAGCTCATCCAACGCCGCTATGAGAGCCTCTGGCATATACCGCCCACCAAACTCTCCGAAAAACGGTCCGGGCATGTTTTGCAGTGACGATGTCATTGCTAAAGCTCCATTTCAAGCGTGGATGTTACGTGCAAAAGTTCGATCGCGGCCAGTTAGTGGCGGATCGAGCGAAGGGAAGGGTGCGAGCCTGCGGCCACAAGGTCAGCAACTGCCGAGCGCGGGTTATCGCCCGTCACGAGGGCCTCCCCGACCAGGACGGCATCGGCGCCGTGGCGCGCGTACTCGACAACGTCATGTGGTCCGCGGACTCCTGACTCGGCAACGCGGACAGTTCCCTCAGGGATTGAGGGGGCGACCTTGGCGAACGTGTCGCGGTCCACCTCGAGGGTCTTCAGGTTTCGGGAGTTCACGCCGATCAGTCGAGCCCCCGCAGCAACTGCGCGCTCCACCTCCTCGACACTGTGAACCTCCACCAGGGCCGTCATCCCGAGGGACTCAACACGCTCAATCAGCGATTCAAGGACGATCTGGTCAAGCGCGGCAACGATCAGGAGGACGAGGTCGGCACCGTAGGCGCGGGCTTCCCACACCTGGTACGGGGTCACCACAAAGTCCTTGCGCAGGATAGGAACGTCGACCACCGCGCGGACTGCCTTGAGGTCCGCAAGTGAACCGGAGAACCTGCGCTCCTCGGTGAGAACGGAGATCACGGCTGCGCCGCCACGCTCATACTCCAGTGCGAGGCTCGCGGGATCTGTGATGTCAGCGAGCTCACCCTTAGACGGACTCTTCCGCTTGACCTCGGCAATCACTGCGACCGCTTCAGGGTTACCCAGGCGGCTCAGACATTCCTTTGCGCCCGGCTGCCGCGCTGCCTTCTCCTTGAGCTCGCTCAGCGGCGTCGCTGCCTCGCGTACGGCCAAGTCTTCTCGGACGCCTGCGATGATGTCATCAAGTACGGTCATGACAGTTCTTCCTCCAGGGGCAATGAATGCATACAACGTAGCCTGAAGTGGGGTTCAGATCACAATTGGCAATGTTGACTGTGCAATGGTATCCACAGTACGCGCGGGTGAGATTCTCGTTACCGACCCATGAGACAGGAGGGCGAGTTTTTCCCTCAGGGAAAAGGAAAGGCCCCCGGCAGAGCCGAGGGCCTTTGCGCTAAGACTACTTTTTTGGGGAAGGAACAGTTACCTGCCCCTTGCCCGCCTTCGCCATAATCGCACTGCCGAGAAGGCCCACAACGACAATGATCACACCAGCGATGATCATTGGGTTAATCGTGAGCACCATCCCGAAAGCGATGAGAAGGGTGCCGATGAAGGCAACGATCACCAGGAACCAGGCGGCCGAGGTGTGGCCGTGGTTCGTTGGAGGAACGAAGTCCGGAAGCTCCACACCGTCACGGTTGAGGATGTTCCTGTTGTAGTCGACGTCATGTGCTGACATGAGAATCCCTTTCAAAAGGTTGGTCCACTTCAAGGGTACAGGCTGTGGTGGGACTTACTTACTATCAAACGAGCAATCTCATGTGATATTCGCGCCTCGCCACCGGAAATGCAACGCACTGGGCGATGGATCTGACGCTCAGTGTTCCTCTGTCGGATCAGAACCCTGAGTCAGGGTGTCCCACAGTGCACGTTCGTCTGTGTCATCTGCATCGTGTGGGCGACCGGTCGCACCACGACGCAGGGTCGCGTCAGAACCGCGCTTGCGTGCAGCTCCAGTGTCCGAGCGCTCGCTGTCTGGTGCGAGGCTGTCGGGCCCGCCAACGTCAGCATTGGGTGCATCGGAGCCTTGGTCCCCAGGCGCAGCAGGATCGTCCGGTTGGCTACCTGCCAGTCCCCCGGCTCCAGCCGCAGCGGCGGTCCGGTCATACTTCGACGAGGCCACACGCCAGTTCCGCACCGCTACGAAACCCCACAGCGTGGCGGCGAGCAACAGGATACCCACAGCGATCGCGGCATAACCAACTAGGTTCACCGTGACTCCCTCGGGGACGCTGCTCACGCCGGTTGCCTCGGCAAAACTGGTGCGAACCGCGGTGCGAGGGTCAGCTAGGACGGAAACCGCGAAGCCCACAATCGACAGCGCACTGAGCGCGGAAACACCCAGCGCGATGTACCGAGCCACCCGTCCCGCAATCGACAGGTAGATCGCAGCGGCGACGACCACGATTCCGCTTGCAGTAAGCCCGGGTGCGGCCTTGTGCCCGCTCACGTTCACGGCGATGTCCTCACCAAGAACTGAGGTGAAATCTAGCGAAAGCCACGTCATGTTAGCGAGCGCAATGCCGGCCAGTGCGAGGAGCAGAATCGTCAGGACTAGCCGCCGACGGTCGAGCAGCGGGCGCTTCGACTCCTTGGCGATTCCCGAAGGGGTGGGTGACACAGTGGAACCTCTCACTTAGTGCGAGCCACAAGCCTGTGAGCGCGTTGGATCGCGCGAATCACAGCTGCGGCCTTGTTACGTGTCTCCCAGTATTCCGTCTCTTCCTGAGAGTCTGCCACGATCCCGCCGCCTGCTTGCACGCTCGCGCGCCCGTTCTTCATGTAGGCGGTTCGGATGGCGATCGCCATGTCCATGTTTCCGTCGAAGCCAAAGTAGCCAACCGTGCCCCCGTACACGCCACGTGACGCCTGCTCGTACTCATCAATCAGCGCAACCGCGCGGTTCTTGGGCGCTCCGGAAAGCGTTCCCGCAGGGAAGGTCGCCGTGAATACGTCGAGTGCACGCTTCCCGGGGCGCAGCTTTCCAATGACTGTTGAGCACATGTGCATGATGTGACTGAATCGCTTGATTTCCATGAACTCGACCACCTCGACGCTACCGGGTTCGCAGACCTTGACTAGGTCGTTGCGGGAGAGGTCGACGAGCATGATGTGCTCGGCTACTTCCTTGGGGTCTTCCTTCACATCCTTGCCAAGCAGGATGTCCTCTTCGAGCGTGGCGCCACGTGGTCGCGAGCCTGCAATAGGGAAGGTCGTGACGTTGCCCTCCACGACCTTCACCAGAGTCTCCGGGCTCGACCCCACCACCGAGTACTGCTCCCCCTGAGCATCTGTGAGCTCGAAGTAGTACATGTATGGGCTTGGATTGACCGTGCGAAGTACCCGGTACACGTCCAGCGGGCTCGCGTGGGTTTCTAGGTCAAATCGTTGCGAGAGCACGATCTGGAAGACTTCACCGTTCCGGATAGCCTCCTTGCCCTTGGCAAGCATCTCAGAGTAAGTCGCGCGGTCCGTGCGGAACTCGATTTCCGGCTCCGGGATCGACGCGTCGACAACTCGAGGCACGTCACCGAAGCCAGCGGCAATGCCAGCCTCGAGCGCCCGCTCCATCTCATCTAGGCGACGTACGGCGTCCTGGTGGGCCTCGTCTACGCGCTCGTCAGTGTTGTCAAAGTTGATGGCATTCGCAATGAGCCACACCGATCCGTCTACGTGGTCGATCGCAGCGACGTCTGAGGCCAAGCACAGGCTCATGGCTGGTGCGTCGATCTCACGTGGGGCGTTCGCCGGCAGGGTCGGTTCCCACTCGCGGATGATGTCCCAACCCATCGAGCCCACAAGCCCACCCGTAAAGGGCGGCAGTCCAGTGAACGCCTCCGTGTGTAGTGCGTCGAGCGCCGCCGACAGAACTTCAAGTGGCCGTCCACTCGAGGGTATTCCCTCTGGTACGTCACCGAGCCACACAGCCTCACCGTTGGCAACTGGCGCACCGGCAGCACCCGTCGCGCCTTCAGATCCGTCACGCACCGTCAGCGTTGCACGCGAGTTCACTCCCACGAATGAGTATCGTGACCAGGTTCCGCCAATGTCTGCGGACTCCATCAGGAAGGTCCCCGGCCGTGACTGTCCCAGCGCCCGGTAGAGCCCGAGCGGTGTCACGTCATCGGCGAGGATCCGGCGCACCACGGGAATTACGCGGCGCTGAGTTGCGAGCGAGCGGAACTCATCCAGTTCGGGCCAGGTTGCGCCCCATGCGAATGTCTCGCCGAGGTTTACTGAGTCCTTGTCTGAGGAGAGCGCCATTGTCACTGCTCGCTTTCGGTGGCGGGTGGTGTGGTCAGAGAGTCAAAGTGGGAGGCGATGACGTGTGCCGGCAGCTCGCCGCCCGTAATAAAGCAGGTCCGCTCGCCAGTGTGGCAGGCGGCGCCGATTTGGTCCGCCTCAATGAGGAGCGCGTCGCCGTCACAGTCGATCGATACAGAACGAACGTACTGGTAGTGACCGGACGTGTCGCCCTTGCGCCAGTATTCCTGGCGCGAGCGCGAGTAGAAGGTCACGCGGCCCTCACTGAGGGTCCTGCGCAGGGCTTCATCGTCCATCCAGCCGAGCATGAGCACCTCGCGGGTGTCGAACTGCTGGACGATCGCCGCCACGAGCCCATTGGGGTCGCGCTTAAGCCTGTCCGCGATCCGTGGATCGAGGGCTGGTTGCTGCCCGGAACCGGTGGGGTCGGTGGTCTCAGTATCAAAGTTCTCGCCAGTCACGGAAGCATTTTCCCACGAAACCCGTCACTTTACGCGACCCGTCCACGGATACGCGCACGTCCGACTACGCGTTATGCGTTTGCGCAATCCACGCGGCGTACATCTGCGAGTACCGACCCTCCGCCGCGAGGAGCTCAGAATGGTTCCCCACCTCGACAACGACCCCGGCGTCCATGACGACAACTACGTCAGAGTTCTGCGCGGTGGAGAGCCGGTGTGCAATGGTGACGGTTGACTTGTTGGTCATCAGTACGTCGAGAGCGCGTGCGATCGCGACCTCCGTGGCGGGGTCCACCGCAGACGTGACCTCGTCCATGACGAGCAGGTCTGCCTCGCACACGTATGCTCTCGCGAGTGCGATGAGCTGGCGTTCTCCGGCGGAGAGTTTGTCGCCTCGCTGGCCCACGTATGTGTCCCAGCCCGCGGGGAACGTGGCGAGCCAGCGTTCGAGTTCCAGCGCGTGGAGCGCACCTCGAACCCGTTCCTCCAATTCCATGTGCGACTGCATGCCGTGGGCACGCAGCGGATACGCAACGTTGTTGAAGATCGTGTCCGCAAACAAGAAACCTTCCTGCGGCACGAGCAGGATGCGCCTGCGCAGGTCTTCCTCGCTGTGGTCGCGCAGGTCCAGGCCGTCGAGCAGGATCCGCCCCGCACGAGGATCCGAGAACCTCGTGATCAGTTTGGCCAGTGTGGTCTTGCCGGAGCCCGTCTCCCCCACGATCGCGACCCTCTGGCCGGGAGCGATGTTGAGGCTCACGTTGTCCAGGACCTTCGGTCCAGCAGGATACGCAAAATCAATATTCTCGACGATTAAGTGCGCTGGTCCCGACGCTACAGCGTGCGCCGACTCGGCTGGGCTCGTTACATCGATCGGGGTTTCCAGGATTGCAAGGACACGGCGCCAACCGGCTACCGCATTCTGCATCTCGTTCAGGATCTCCGTGGCAAGTTGAACGGGGCCGGTGAACAACTGCACCAGGAACAGGAACGCGACGAGGCTGCCCAGCGAGATCTCCCCCGCGACTCCGAGGTACGCACCAGCGATGACCACGATCACGAGGACGAGGTTTGCCGCAAAGGCGCCTCCCGAGAACGAGACCGCAACCTTTTTGGCCGCTGTGATTGCCGAGTCCCTGTGGGCGATCGCTGCGGCGTCGATCTTGCTCTGGGTGCGGTCGCCAATCCCATAGGCAGCGATCGTAGACGCTCCCACGACAGCTTCCGACACTGCGCCGAGCATTGCGCCCATACGGGAGCGAACCTGAGTGAACGCTCGGTTCACTCCTTTTTGGGCGGGCTGCAGTGCGATCACGAAGGGGATGAACGTGGCCCACACGAGGAGCGCAAGCTGCCACGAATAGAAGAACATCACGATCGACGCCGCGATCAACTGCAGGAGCGAGGTGACGAGCATGATCCCGCCCCATTGAACAAACAGGGACACGGTGTCCACGTCTGAGGTGACTCGGGAGACGAGGGCTCCCTTGCGTTCGGTGTTCTGCGTCAGCACCGTCAGTTGATGGATGTGGGAGAAGGCCTTCTCACGCAGGTGCGCTAGGCCCGCTTCAGTCGATCGAAAGAGTCGGACGTTGAGTGCAGCCGTGCACAGTCCCGCGATGACGAGCGCACCGAGCGCGAGCAGTGAGACGGCGGCAATGTCCCTAACCTCGACGCCGTCAGCACCGCTCGACGCGATCGAGTCCAAGGCCCGCTGAACGGCCATCGGGACAGTGATTTTTCCGGCGGATGCCACGATTGCTAGGAGCAACGTGACCCAGATGCCCGTCACGATCTCAGGGGTCACTGAGATCCCGCGCTTGATCGTGGCAAACACTCCGAGATCGGAGGCAGACGCGATGGAGGATTCAGAGTTACTCATCTGCGTCCACCTCCAGTTCCACATCGTTGTTGTCGTACGCGTTAACCAGCTCGCGGTACTGCTCTAGCGATTCCAAAAGCTCGATGTGAGTACCACTTCCCACGATCCTGCCCTCGTCGAGGAACACGATTTGGTCGGCCCGTTGGGCGGAGGCCGAACGATAGGCAACCATGACCACCGTGGTCTCCCCGACCTTGGAAATGCCCGAGAGAATGGCCTGCTCAACCTGGGGATCCAGTGCGGACGTGGCATCATCGAGGACGAGCACCGCTGGTCGGCGGACGATCGCCCTCGCTATTGCAAGTCGCTGGCGTTGTCCTCCCGAGAGGTTAGATCCACCCTCACCAAGCGGTGTGTCGAGCTGCTGAGTCTGGCGCCGTGTGAAGGTGGCGAGCTGCGCAACCTCCAGCGCCTCCCAGACCTCGTCATCCGAGTAGTCGTGGCCGAGCGTCACGTTCTCCCGGATCGAGTCCTCGAACACGAACGAACCCTGCGACACAAATGACACAGCCTCAGAGAGAGAAGTCCGGCTCAGTTCTCGGACATCGTGCGTACCCACCCGAACGGTTCCGCTCGTTGGATCCCAGAGCCGGGCAATCATCGACACCGCGATGGTCTTTCCCGCTCCTGTGCGCCCCATGAGCACGGTCGTCTTACCAGCCGGGGCCACGAACGAGACGTCACCAAGCAGCGTGACGTCAGCAGAATCGTCGGTAATTGTGTAGCCCACGTGCTCAAACGAAACCGACAGTGGGACGCTCGAAGAGCGGGCGACGTGCAGCGAGCCCGGGACAATCTGTGGCTGCGTGTCCACCACCGTGGCCACACGGTTCCAGCCGACTACGGAGCGCGGCATATCGGCGAGAACCCAACCGAAGGTGCGCACGGGCACGGCGAACAGAGAGAGCAAGTAGGCCGCGGTGACGATGTCGCCCGGGCCAACGGCTCCCTGCGAGAGCCGCCAGACACCCACGACCATGACGAGCAGCGAACCCACGTTCGGGAGCGCCTCGATGAGAGGGTCAAACATCGCGCGGACGATTCCCACGCGAACGTTCGCAGCACGAAGTTCCTGAGTCTTCTCAGAGAACCTGCGCTCCTCCTGGTTGCGAGTCCCGAGCGACTTGACCAGAGTCGCGCCCTCGAAACTCTCGTGCGCGACCTCGGATACCTCGCCACGGAGTCGCTGAGCCCGCTCGATTGCCGGCGTCATGTACTTCTGGAACATGAGGTTCGCAGCGATCATGACGGGCACGATCAGCATTGCAGCAAACGCCAACCACACGTCCACCGCAAGCAGCATCACGAACGAAACCACCAGCATGACCACGGATCCGAGCATGAACGGCAACGGGTTAAAGACCGCGGTCGCGGCCTCAGCGTCCGAAGAGACGTGCGCGAGGAGTTTGCCCGCGGACGACTTACCGTGCCACTTCGGCTCCAAGGTGGTGAACTTTTTGGAGAGCTCCTGGCGGTGGTGCGCCTGCATGTTGAACACGCCGTAGGACGCGGAAATCCGGCGAAAGGCGATCGACAGAACCAACCCGATGATGACCGCAAGGAGGACAGCGCCGCCAAGCCAAATGGAGTGTCCAGACTGCTCGCCGCTCAAAATCGGGATGAGTTTGGTGTCCGTGATCCAGCCGATGACCCGGCCTACCGCGACGGTGAAGAGGCCAAAAGTTGACGAAATCAGGATCGCGGCTGTGTAGACGCGAGGCTCCTTACGGATCGTGCGTCCGATGATCGTCAGCGATTTGCGCAGATTACCACCTGGCAGTTCATACGAGGTCTCCAGCGTGCGGCCATCTTGAGTGTGCCGCTCGGAAGCCGGCTGGGGCCCGTTGGCCGATTCCGTTGGTGACAGCGGCGATGGCTGGGTCGACTGTTTCGGTGGCACAGACTGCTCTGGTTCCCTAGGGGTTCGGGCCACTACAGTCGCACCTCGACGCCGTTGGCCGCCATGTCGCGCTTGACCTGGTCGATGGTGAGCTTGCCAAAGTGGAAGACACTCGCGGCCAGGACCGCATCTGCTCCGGCCTGCGCAGCCTTGGTGAAGTCGCCTGGTTCGGATGCGCCACCCGAAGCAATGAGTGGAATCCCCACCTCACGGCGCACGGCGGAGAACATTTCGAGGTCGAACCCATCCATCGTTCCGTCGGCGTCCATCGAGTTCAGGAGAATCTCGCCGGCACCAAGTTCCTGGGCCCGGATTGCCCACTCCACAGCATCGATGCCCGTGCTGCGCTTGCCACCGTGTGTGGTGACCTCGAAGCCGGACTGGGTTGAGACGCCGTCGGGTACGCGCCGCGCGTCCACGGAGAGCACGAGTACCTGGCGTCCGAAGCGTTCCGCAATCTCGTTGATGAGTTCCGGGCGAGCGATCGCTGCGGTGTTGACGCCCACTTTGTCCGCGCCTGCGCGCAGGAGCTTGTCCACGTCTTCCACCGTGCGCACGCCGCCACCAACGGTCAGCGGGATGAACACCTGTTCCGCGGTTCGGCGCACCACGTCATAGGTGGTCTCGCGGTTTGAGGAGGACGCCGTGACGTCAAGGAAGGTAAGCTCATCAGCGCCTTGGACGCCGTACCTCTGAGCGAGTTCGACCGGGTCGCCGGCGTCGCGGAGGTTCTCAAAGTTCACGCCCTTGACTACGCGCCCTGCGTCAACGTCGAGGCATGGAATTACTCGCACTGCTACGGACATGGTGGCCTACCTACTTTTCTGGAACGGTCGTGGCGGCAAGAACATCGACCACGTAGACGAGAGTTTCCTTGGCTAGGTCAGAGTTGGTCTGTCCAAAGCCAAGTTCGGGCGGAATGATGACCATAATCTGTGAGCCCACGGGGACTCCCACGAGGGCCTGGTCGAGGCCGGCGATGACCTTGTCGACTCCGACCTTGAAGCGGATCGGGCCGGCATCCTTCTCCCAGGTGGAGTAAAACTCCTTGGAATCGCTCCACGTGGTGGCTGCAATGTGCACGAGCACTTGTGCCTTCTCGTCGACCTGCAGTCCCGACCCTGACTTGAGGTGCTGAACGACTAACTCGTGCGGCTTGGTGAGCTTCTTGCCCACCGAGACGATGGGCTTGCCGTTCTCCTCGTACGAAACCTCTGGCAGTGCCTTGTCCACTGGACGAGGGTCAGCAACCGAACGCGCAGGCAGCATGTCGACCACGAGAATCTGAGTCACGTCCTTGTCCTGCGAGACGTGCATGATCCGTGATCCAAACGGCAGTTCCACAAGCGAGTTGTACAGTTCAGAACCGATCGTCTTGGGAGAGAAGACGTAGGCCTGCGGCAACCCCGTGTAGTCGTTGCGGATCTCATCGCCGGTCTCGGGGTTCAGCGCGTACATGTGCAGCATGACCCAGTCGCCTTCCTGGACCTTCTCCCCCGATCCTTCCCACAGAACTTCCGTGACCGGGCTGACAAACTCAAACGGCTCGTCGAACTCGATCGTGGGAACCTCCCCTGCTGGACCCGACACCGTGACCGTTGTGGTTTCTGGTTCCGGGGTCGGCTCCTCCTTGGTCGTGCTGCACGCGGCAAGGCTCAGCACGAGAAGGAGTGAGAGAAGGACGGTGAAGACAACTCTCCATGAGTTGGCGGGGCGGGAGTTGGCGAGCGCGTAGAACATGATCATTCATGCTAGCCAACTTTCACCTTCCACACGACTTCCGATTCACATGCTGGCGATCAGGGACGCGACCCTCTCGTCCACGCTCTCGAACGGGTCCTTGCACAGGATTGTGCGCTGTGCTTGGTCGTTGAGCTTGAGGTGCACCCAGTCGACCGTGTAGTCACGCTTCTTATCCTGGGCGGCACGAATGAAGTCCCCACGCAACTTGGCCCGGGTGGTTTGCGGCGGGTTGTCTGCCGCAAATGCAATCTGCTCGTCTGTGACGATGCGACGCATGAGACCTCGCTGCGCCAACTTGGCGGCGAGCCCGTCGGTTTGGGAAATGTCGTGGTAGGCGAGGTCGAGGCGCGCGAGCCGTGGGTCGTCCAGCTCGCAGCCGAGCTTCTCTTGGTAGCGACGCAGGAGTCGCAACTTGATTGCCCAGTCGATCTCCGTATCAATCCCGGAGAAGTCTTGCGCGGTCACGGCGGTGATCGCACGCTCCCACAGGTCAAAGACTTCCTCGTCGTGTTGGCTCCCGTGTCCTTCTATGGCAACAAACGCGCGCGATCTCTCGAGACACTCACCGAGCAAATCGGTCGCGGTGATCGTCCGACCGCTCGCCAGGGTCATAGTCGCCGTGCCGGTCAGGTCATGGCTGACTTCCCGGATTGCCCTCATTGGGTTTTCGAGGCGCATGTCCCGCGTGGGAATTCCGGCCTCGATCATGCGGAGCATAATGTCGGTCGAACCTACCTTGAGCAGCGTGGTTGGCTCCGCGATAGAGGAATCACCAACAATCACGTGCAACCTGCGATAGAACTCGGCATCGGCGTGAGGCTCGTCGCGGGTGTTGATGATGGGTCGGGACCTCGTGGTCGCGCTCGAGACCGCCTCCCACATGTGATCGGCACGCTGGGAGAACCCGTAGGTGGCGCCCTTTGGAGTGGACGTGATCTTGCCCGCTCCGGTCATCACCTGGCGTGCGATGAGGAACGGCACAAGGATGTCTGCCAGACGGTTGAAATCACCCCTGCGGCGCACGAGATAGTTCTCGTGGCACCCGTATGAGTTGCCCGCCGAGTCCGAGTTGTTCTTGAACATGTGGATCCGGCCCGGGGTGCCTTCCGCCTCAATGCGGCGCTGCGCATCCTTGACCAGATCCTCCATGATGCGCTCTCCACCACGGTCGAACGCTATGAGCTGGTGCAGGTCATCGCACTCAGCGGTGGCGTACTCGGGGTGGGAACCCACGTCGAGGTAGAGTCTCGATCCGTTGCGCAGGAACACGTTTGAGGACCGGCCCCACGCCACAACCTTTTTGAAGAGTTGACGTGCGACCTCGTCGGCACTCAGGCCGTCTCCGGAGTCCGTGGCGCAGGTGATTCCATATTCGGTTTCAAGCCCGAAAATACGGCGGGTTGACACGTTTATTCTCCAAATAGTTCGTTAATGCGTTGTGGTGTCAGGCGCTTAAAGCAGCGCCGAGCCTTCGTGCGGTCGAGTACCGCTGCCTCGAGCTTGTCGGCGCTGAGCGCTCGCACGGAATCTGCTGGTTCGGCCTGCTCGGCGTCCGTCTCTCCCGTGCCTGCGCCGGTGCCGGTCGGCCCACCCGACTGCGCGGGGACGCCCTGCGGAGTGGCGAGAACCTGGGCCATAATGCCGAGGACCTCCGCTAGCGGCAGGTCCGGCTTCCACAGCGTGGCCATGACCTCGTTCAGCGAGTCGGACTGCCCGCCGATCACCACGAACCCATGTTCCTCTGCCACGGAGCCGTCGTATGCGAGGCGATAGATCTGGTCCTGTGCCGCGCTTAGGCCTACCTCCGCGACAACCAGTTCCACCTCAAGCGGCTTGGACTCGGTGGTGAAGGCGGTCCCGAGGGTCTGGGCGTAAGCGTTGGCCAGCCCGCGTGCCATTACGTCTGTCCGGTCGTAGGTGTACCCGCGGAGGTCGGCGTACCTAATACCAGCAACCCGCAGGTTCTCGAACTCGTTGTATTTGCCGACCGCGGCGAACCCTATGCGGTCGTAGATCTCCGAGATCTTGTGCAGCGCGCGCGACGGATTTTCCGTGGCGAACACGATTCCGGAGTCATACTGCGCTACGATCACCGATCGTCCCCGCGCAATTCCCTTCCGGGCAAATTCCGCGCGGTCCCGCATGAGTTGTTCGGGAGAAACATAGAACGGCATGCTCATTGTTGTGCCCCTTCCCCGCCCCGCGTGGATCCCGGATTGATTTCCGACGATCCTGGCCAGCTACCAGCGCCACCTCCGGAACCAGCGGGGTCACCACCCGGGCCCGTGCCCGGGGCGTGGAGCGTGGTGGTCGGCGGAACCGCGTTACCCGGCCCGCCCTTTCCCGGGGTGAGGACTCGCGCGTGCGCGAGGCCCTCGGATCTCCCGGCAAGAACCATAGTGGCGACCTCGGTGAGTTCGGCTGGGTCCACGTACGAGAATCCGTCCGCGGTGACAACCGCGACAATCGGCCAAATCTTACGCAACACATCGGGGCCAGCGGTTGCAGAATCGTCGTCAGCGGCATCCCACAGCGCCTCAATGCATAGCCTTACGGCCTCCGTCCGGGTCATGTCGGCGTGCCATAGTTTCTTGAGAGCGCCGCGCGCGAACACGGAGCCCGAGCCCACGGAGTGATGGTTTGTCTCCTCGTAGCGTCCACCGGTCACGTCGTAGGAGTAGATGCGGCCATACCCTCGGTCAGTGTCGAACCCTGCGAAAAGTGGCACGGCTGCGAGGCCCTGCATTGCGAGCGGCAGGTTTGAGCGCAGGAGCGCGGCAAGCCTATTGGCCTTACCGTCGAGTGAGAGCGTGTCGCCTTCGATCTTCTCGTAGTGTTCGAGTTCCAGTTGGAACAGGCGCACGAGTTCGATCGCTATTCCCGCCGTACCTGCGATCCCCACCACGGACGTTTCGTCTGCGGCGAAGACCTTCTCCATCTGCCGGCTCGAGATCATTGAGCCCATGGTGGCGCGCCTGTCCCCCGCCATGACGACCCCGCCAGCAAACTGGGCGGTAACGATCGTGGTGCCGTGAGGCACCTCAGGAAGCACGCCCTTATCCACCGAACGAGACATCGGAAGGACCTCCGGGGCAACGCGCTGAGCAAAATCTAGGAACGACGAGCCGACTCCCGTGAAGTCGCGTGGAAACCCGGATTCGTGGCCCATCGCAGCCTACTGTCCGCCCTTTTGCACGAACCCCTTAACGAACGACTCTGCGTTGACTTCGAGGACATCGTCGATTTCGTCGAGTAGTGAGTCAACCTCAAAGTCGGCGGCAGCTGCTGCTGGTGGCGGTGTTGGAGCTCCAGCGTTGGCGTCGTCCTCAACCTCGTTCGTCTGTGGTCGCTGTTGTTCTTGCCCAGCCATGTCGACTCCTCCTGCGATAGGTGCCCGCCCCCCCTGTTATCTGCGGGCGGCCACGTCTTTGTTCCATCTAACCGCAAAACTTGCGGGTTTGCCCTGTTCATCCCTGCAAATGGACAAAACGAGCAGTGCACCTGTGACCACGTGCGGGACTGGGTTGTTCGTGCTACTTCTGCCCAAGTAGTGCCTGGAGGAAGGTCGCAGGATTGTGTGGGTGAGCGTCAAACAACTGCCCTACGTGCTTTTGGGTTCCGCGCCAGGGATCGAGCATCGGGATGCGCTGGAGGTTGGGTGACTCCGGAACATCAAAGATGACCGAGTCCCAACTAGCACCCACGATCGAGCCCGCATAGTGAGCCATGGCCTCGCCACGGAAGTATGCGCGCGTGTCGGTCGGCGGATGCGTTACCGCCGACTGGATCTCAGATTCCTCGGCAATTGTGTCCACGGCCCCTGCAGCGACCAACTTTCGGTACAGGGATCGTTCGGGCCGCACGTCGGACCACTGAATGTCCATCATCGCGAGCTTTGGGTGATCCCACTCGAGGTTAGAGCGCCTCCGCATGGACTCGAGCAGGCGATACTTGGCCACCCACTCGACCTGACGTGCACAGCTCATGGGGTCGGATTCCAGCGCGTTGAGGATGTTTGCCCATCGCGCAAGCACATCGTCGGTCTGCTCGGCCACGGGGTCATCATTCTTCGCCCGCGACAGGAGTTCAGTTACCACGCCGAGGTACTCGCGCTGGATGGCGATAGCGGAGAGACGCTTACCCGAACGCAGTTCGAGTTCCACGGAGCAGCTCAAGTCCCGCGACACCGTAGAGACATCTGCGACCGGATCGCGCAGTTCAAGCGCCGAAAAGCGTGCCGCCAGATCGTGGTGCTCGGCAAGCCTCTCGGCGGCCCACAGGACCAGGTAGGTGGTGCCGATCTTCAGGTAAGTGGTGGGCTCGAGCAGGTTCGCGTCACCGATGATGACGTGGAGCCTGCGCCATCGCACACGGTCCGTGTGCGGCTCGTCGCGCGTGTTGATGATGGGGCGCCGCATGGTTGTTTCCAGTCCAACGAGCGCTTCAATAAAGTCCGCCCTCTGGGACAGTTGAAAACCGGGAAGTTGTCCATGCGTGCCGAGCCCGACGCGTCCCGAGCCCGTGAACACTTGGCGCGTCACAAAGAACGGGGTCAGGATGGCCACGAGCGTGCTGAAGGGGACGTCCCTGTCCACGAGGTAGTTCTCGTGAGTGCCGTAGCTCGAGCCCTTGGAGTCGGTGTTGTTCTTGTAGAGCTGGAGATCAAGACCCATCGTCTGGGCGAGCTGCCGGCTGGCCTCAAGCATCACGCGCTCACCCGCAACATCCCAGATAACGGCGTCACGAGGGGTTGTCACCTCCGGTGACGAATACTCCGGGTGCGCGTGATCCACGTAGAGGCGCGCCCCGTTGGTGAGGATCGCGTTGGCGGCGCCCGGATCGTCGTAGGCTTCCACGCGCGGACGCGCAAGGTTCTGGGCGCGAGTGCCCTTTGCCAAGATCATCTCATTGCCGGAAGGCGCTGGCAGGCTCGGGTCATCGGTCAGCATGGAGGGATGCGCCGAGGCCCTTGGGAGGTGGAAGCCTCGTGCGTCGTTAAGCGGATCTTCGTCCTGGTAGTCCCAGCGTGCCCTTCCCCGGGCATTGGAACTGATCGCGCGGTAAGCGGTGACCACCTGGCTCGACATGAGCATCGGGTTGGCACGCGGGTTTCCGTTCTGGAGAATCCCGTACTCGGTCTCGATTCCGACGATTCGTTGCACTGTCACGTTGTTGCTGCCTTTGTCTTTGCATTGTGCGGATCGGCGTCACGCGCCGAATCACAAGATACGAGTGGTCGTGAACCGCTCCGCGTGCCCGCGGACGAGGTGCGGTCCGCGAGCCCGCGAGCGCCTACAGGTATGGGCCGGTGTTCTCGGCGTTCTGGACCGACTTTGGGGCGTCGTTGTGGGAAGTGGGAACCTTGGTCTGCACAATCGTGCGGATGAAGACGATGCGTTCGCCCTTCTTGCCCGAGATCCGCGCCCAGTCGTCCGGGTTAGTTGTGTTGGGCAGGTCCTCGTTTTCCTTGAACTCGTCAAGGCAGGCGGTCAGCAGGTGTTCGATGCGGATGCCCCGCTCGCCAGTGGTCAAGAGGTCCTTGATCGCGGACTTCTTGGCGCGGTCCACAATGTTCTGGATCATCGCGCCGGAGTTGAAGTCCTTGAAGTACAGGATCTCCTTGTCGCCGGAGGCGTAAGTGACCTCGAGGAACTGGTTTTCCTCGCCCGTGGAGTACATGCGCTCAACCGTGCGCTGGATCATCGCCTCAACCGTTGCTTCCCTGTCTCCACCGTGTTCTGCGAGGTCAGCTGGGTGAATCGGCAGGTCGGCGGTCAGGTACTTACCAAAGATTTCGCGGGCGCCCTCGGCATCGGGGCGTTCGATCTTGATCTTGACGTCCAGCCGGCCTGGGCGAAGGATCGCGGGGTCAATCATGTCCTCGCGGTTGGACGCGCCAATTACGATGACGTTGTCAAGCTTTTCCACGCCGTCGATTTCTGCGAGGAGCTGCGGCACAATCGTGGTTTCGACGTCTGATGAGAGACCAGTACCGCGGGTACGGAACAGAGATTCCATCTCGTCGAAGAACACGACGACCGGGTATCCCTGGCCCGCCTTCTCGCGTGCTCGCCCGAAGATGAGCCGGATCTGACGCTCGGTCTCCCCCACGAATTTGTTGAGCAGTTCAGGGCCCTTGATGTTGAGGAAGTAGCCTGTCGCAGCCTTGGGGTCTCCGCCGGAACGCTCGGCGGCGGCCTGCGCGAGCGAGTGCGCGACCGCCTTTGCGATCAGAGTCTTTCCGCAGCCTGGAGGACCGTAGAGCAGAATACCCTTGGGCGCCTTGAGGCCGTGTTCGCGGTACAGGTCCGGGTGGACGAAAGGCAACTCAATGGCGTCCTTGATGTGCTCGATCTGTGGGCCGAGTCCGCCAATGTCCTCGTAGTCGATGTCCGGGATTTCCTCGAGGACCAGTTCCTCTACCTCGGACTTTTCAATCTTCTCGTACGCGAATCCCGCCTTGAGATCGATCAGCACGGAGTCGCCAACTCGGACGGAGGGCTTACCGTTTTGACTACGCAGGGAATGGGCCAGTCGGATGACGCGCTCGTCGTCGCCTTTGCCCGTGATGAGGGCACGATCGTCACCGATCAGTTCCTTGATGCCCGCGATCTCGCCCGTGCGCTCAAACTTCAGGATCTCAACGATCGCCATGGCCTCGTTGAGGCGCACCTCTTGTCCGGGTCGGGCTGCATCGATGCTTGTGGTGGCGAGCGAGGTCAGGCGCAATTTTCGCCCCGCCGACACCACATCTGCCGTCCCGTCTGGGTACGACTGGAGGAAAGTGGCGTAGGTGCTGGGCGGCTTTGCCAGCTCTTCGAGCTGCTTCTGCAGTTCCACGATCTTTCCGCGCGCTTCGACGAGCACCTGCGCGAGTCGTTCGTTCTGCGCGGAGAGCATGGACACGCGCTGTGTATCTGCGGGTGAGGAGGACGTGCGGGCGGTGTTGTCTTCCATGATTCGTCCCTTCGAAGAGCCTGTTCCCCAAGACTTTCACATGCGTGCGCGCTGTGCTTGGGGGCGACACTCCGTGGACGGATGACCCGGCGCGCTTTCGCGCACTCACCACCTGATTCTCGACGATCGTGGTCCCGTTTGGGCACCAAGTCACCTGCCAGTATGCGGACATGGCGAGGGCCCGCAACAATGCGATGCATCGCTGCGGGCCCTTCTGAAAGACTCTCATCCTCGCCGCTGTCCTAGTTTGAAAGGATCAGTCGTCTGCTTGCTCGTCACTGTAGAGCGGCTCGCCAGCGCGGAACTCGCCGGCCTCGGCGGCTTCGTGCAGTGCGGTCACGTCGCGGCGCACCTTGCGCAGCTTCTTCTCGGAGGGTTGACGCTCTCCCATGTCTTCGGCTGTCCACTCCTCATCCACGGGGTATGCACCCTTGGCTGGGCGGCGCTTGCGCACGATCGCCTCGGTGCCGTCCGCAAGGCGGCGGGTCTGGATTAGGAATCCGGTGTGTCCTACCATGCGGTGCACGGGGCGCACGGCGAGGCCTTCGAGGTGCCAGTTGCGCACGAGCGACTCCCAGGCGAGTGGCTCGGTGAACCGTCCGTCGGCGCGCAGGTCTTCTGCGAGGCGGGAAAGCTGGGTTGCGGTTGCCACGTAGCTGATGAATACACCGCCGGGTGCGAGAGCATCGGCCACCACATCCAGGTTTTCCCACGGCGCGAGCATGTCGAGCACGACCCGGTCGATGGTGCCCTTCTCGGCCACTGTTGGCAGGACGTCCGCAAGGTCACCGATGGACAGGTCCCAGGCGGGATGTGGACCGCCAAAGAAGATCTCCACGTTCGCCTTTGCGATTGCGGCAAAGTCCTCACGGCGTTCGATCGAGTGCACAGAACCGTTGTCACCAACAGCACGCAGCAGTGACATGGTGAGACCACCCGAGCCCACACCAGCCTCGATCACACGTGCACCCGGGAAGATGTCGGCCATGCCCACGATCTGGGCGGCGTCCTTGGGGTAGACCACTGCGGCACCTCGTGGCATCGAGAGCACGTAGTCGGAGAGCAGCGGGCGGAGTAGCTGGTACTCGATGCCCGATGAGGTCTCGATGTTCGAGCCTTCACTCTTCCCGATGATGTCATCGTGGCGGTAGAAGCCGCGGTGTGTATGGAACTCCTCGCCCGGAGTCAGGGTAATTGTGTGGAGTCGGCCGCGGTTATCCGTCAGCTGCACTCGGTCGCCCGCTCGGAACGGGCCGCGGCGCCACTCGGCTCCGGCTGGAATGACGGCGTTACGCCCGGAGTCGCTACTTGGTGTCGTGGTCAAGGTTCTCGATTTCGCGTTGGAAGGAATGGTTCGGTTCTAGTGTAGGTTGAGCGCACGCATCAGGGATGCGACCCAAACCACACCCGTGACTCGCCCGTCCTGGGCAACCACGTAGAGAGTCCGGGTATCGTGCCCGACATTTACTCTCGAAAGCAGTTCTTGAGGCCGCGCGGTTGCATCAATGACCCCACCGGGGAGCAATGGAATGGAAACGGCCGCAACAGGTGTGTACTCCTGAACTTCAACCCCCACAGAACTCAGCGCGAGCGGGTCAACGTACCCGATGGGGTTGCCGGTTTCGCTCAGAACCACGGTGGTTGTGAAATCCTGTGCCCCAAGCATCTGGGAGACGACTTCGCGCACGGAGGTGTGCGCCACGACTGTGCGTGCCGGGGTAGTGATCGAGGCCAAGTCGAGCTTCTCCACGGCCTGCAGATACTTGGCTCGCCGCAGGCTCGCAGTTGCGCCACTCCACAGCACCATGACAAGCATGAGAGTCCACATGAGGATCACAATGTCTGGGCTGTGCCCCTGGAGTAGTGGTCGCACGACTGCCCACAGTAGCCACAGCACGGCGACCGCTTGGCCGATGCGTGCTGCAACCGTTAAGCCCTTTGACTGGGAGCCCGTGAAGTTCCAGATCAACGCGGAGACGGCGCTTCCACCATCGAGTGGGAGCCCCGGCAGCGCATTGAAGAGCGCGAGGAAGAAGTTCATGACTGCCGCGATGTTCACAACCTCAAGCACAATCGAGTACTCGGATGCGGAGCGCACGATGACGAGGAAGACCAGTCCAAGCATGACGTTCGCGAGCGGGCCAGACAGTGCGGTGACCGCGCCGTGCCACGGTCGCTTGAACTGTGAAGTGAAGGATGCATGCCCACCGAGCATGTTGAGGCTGATCTCATCTGCACGGACCCCGTAGGACTTTGCCACCAGAACGTGCGCCACCTCGTGCACAAAGATCGAGACGAGGATGACCGCTCCGAGCGCAACGGAAGCAGCTATGGCGCCGCCTTGGCTCGCAGCTCGGCTGGCGAAGAGTGGAAAGTAGAGGGCCGCGAAGACTCCCACCATCAGTAGGGCGTTCGGGCGAAGGTGTACGGGCGTTCCCGCCACGTGGCCGAGTGTCCAGCCTTTGTCATTGCTCACAATCCAAGATTAATGCGTCGCACGCATGCAATGTCGCCGTAGTCTCGGAGTATGTCGCCCGCGCCCAAGATTCCCTCGCTCTCGCCGTCACGTTCGAACGACTTCATGCAGTGCCCGCTGTTGTTCCGATTCCGAACAGTCGACAAGCTGCCTGAGCCGCCGTCGAAGGCCGCTGCCAAGGGCACGCTCGTGCACTCGGTCCTAGAGTATCTGTACGACATCGAGCGCCCCAATCGCACTGTGGAGGCCGCACTCGACCTGATGCCGCGCGCCCTGAACGCACTCCACGCGCGCCAGCCTGACCTTGACGAGGCGTTTAGCGGACCCGAGGAAAAGACCGCGTGGCTCGGCGAAGCGCGCGGACTCGTGGAACGCTACTTCTCCATTGAGGACCCGACTCGGCTGGAGCCTGCAGAGCGCGAGACCCACATTTCTGCGGTCATCGGGGATGACCTGCGTATTAAGGGGATCATCGACCGCGTGGACGTCACCCCCGATGGGGCGGTCCGGATTGTCGACTACAAGTCGGGTAAGTCCCCCAAGCCCCAGTACAGCCACTCGGCGGCGTTTCAAATGCGCTTCTACGCAGTCGCAATGCGCGCCTCGCGAGGCATCACACCAAAGATGCTCCAGCTCGTGTACCTGGGCGATGGTCAAGTTCTTCGGAACGAACCCACCGAGGCTGAACTGGACGTGGCCACCGAGAAGATCATCTCCATCTGGGACGACGTCCGCCGCTCCGCCGAGCGCGAGGAATGGCGCCCCAAGACCTCACGCCTGTGCGACTGGTGCCACTTCCAGCCCATTTGCCCGGCATTTGGCGGAACCCCACCCGTGTTGGAGCCAGGCAAGAGTCAGAAGGTCTGGCTCGCACCGCCCACCCTCTTCAGCGCGACCGAAGACGACACCGCAACGGACGGGCAGGCCTAGAGTCGATCGTCGAAAATAAGTGAAAGGGTCGCAGGCGCCAGTGGCGCCTGCGACCCTGCGCATTTCAGCCGAGGTAATCCACGGTCCCGCCGCGCATGAGGACGTCGAAGGCGGACTCGGTGATCTGGTCGAGTTCGGCGACGCGGCTCAGACCCTCTGCAGGTGCAACAGGAATCAGGTTTCGGATACCGATCGTGCGGGCTCCGCTCGCAAGCGCTGCTTCGATACCCCGCGGGGAGTCCTCCACGGCGATGCACTGCGTGACGTCGACGCCCAGCAACTCGGCCGCGCGCAGATAGGGCTCGGGGTGAGGCTTGCCGTGAGTGACATCCTCCCCCGTCACAATCTGTGTGAACGCGCCAGCGGGCGCGGAGTCCACGAGCGCCTGCGCGATTGGGGCATAGGACATGGTGACTAGGGCGCAGGGGATGCCACTGGCAGCGAGCCGGGCTAGGATCTCTCGACCACCCTCACGCCACGGGACATCTGCGCGCACCATGGCGCTGACGCGCTCCACGAGGATCTCGACGATACGCTCGGGCGGGTACGGGGCACCCGCGTTGTGTAGAACAACTGCCGCCTCGGTCAGCGGGCTTCCCACAAGGTCGATCGCGTCCTGGTCAGTCCATGTTCCGCCACCGGATGAAACAAGTTCCCGCTCAACAGCGTGCCAGTAGTGCTCCGAGTCCATGAGGGTCCCGTCCATGTCCCACAGGACCGCCGCGGGCGCGAGAAGCCGCGCGTTTCCCTGGGTTTTCGGTTCCACTACGGGCGAGTCCGAGAGCGGGTTAGAAGATAACACTTTTGACTTTCACACATCCAAATCTTGATGACACGGATCTTCCATCTTATCGGAGGTGCCGGCGCATCGGCCTGATTCTGCGGGTTGCGCGAGATTCGCCTCCCCTTTTGCCTGCGTAACCAGCGCGATGTCACAGGGTGTGGCTAGTGTGAAGTCATGACAAACGAGCCGGATCGCTCTGGGCACGAGCAGGAGTCGGAGTTTGGCCCACCACCGGGAACGAGCCCACACCCTAGGTTGGGCGAGCACGTGGACGCACAGGTGAGTCCGGACCCGCGTAGCGCTGTCGCGCGCGGATTCGACGACGGCCCAATCATGATCGCTGCGTTCGCGGGCTGGAACGATGCCGGTAACGCCGCCACCGAGGCACTCCAACACCTCGCGGATGTGTTCGATTCCCGCTTGCACAGCGAGATCGATCCCGATCCGTACGTTGACTTCCAAGTCAACCGCCCCACCATGGTGCTCACGGAGGAAGGCAGACACATCCTGTGGCCCGCAACCCGAGTAGAACTCGCAGACACGTGGGAGCGCTCGCGCCGGCTCGTGCTCGTGCACGGCGTCGAACCGTCAATGCGGTGGCGTTCGTACTATCAGGAGATCTTGCGCATCGCGGATGCCACCAACTGCAACTCGATAATTCTGCTGGGCGCGCTCCTCGGGGAGGCTCCGCACACGCGGCAGACCCCCATCGAAGCAACCACAGCCAACATGTTTCTGCAGGAACACCTCGAGCTCGATGACTCGGAGTATGAGGGACCCACTGGCATTGTGGGCGTGCTAAGCCACTACGCCGAGTTGGACGGGATCTCCTGCGTCAACGTGTGGGCAACCGTCCCGCAGTACGTGCCCAACCCTCCTGCGGCCAAGGCCGCTGCGGCCCTCGTCGCCGCCGTCGAGATACTCCTCGGTGAGCCGATCCCCCGGTACGAGTTGGATGAGGATGCGGCCGCGTGGGAGCGTGGAGTGCAGGCTTTCGTGGCGTCTGATCCGGACCTTGCCGAGTACGTGCGACACCTCGAGGCAGCAACCGACGCCATGGAGCTTCCGGAAGCTACGGGAGAGTCCATCGCACGGGAGTTCGAGCAGTTCCTCAAGCGGCGAGGCGGGCAGGACCCGAATGGTGGCCCCGGCAGTGCCGGCGGGCCTAGCAGTGCCGGCGGGCCACACAGCCCTGGAAAGCCGACCGGCCCAGCCGGTTCACGCTAGGTGCATGACAAACTGGGCCGGGAGTCTAGCCTCGTGCTAGACACGGACCCCGAGCAACGCGTTCACGGCGCGAGACATAACGCCCGGCGCGCCTTCAACCGGCTCGCACTCTCCCGCAAGGGTTGTGCGAGCCCATTCGTCGACAGCCCTGAGGGCACTTGGCGTGTCGAGGTCATTCCGCAGAGCTGCTCGCACGGCGCGCAAGGTTTCCGCAGTATCGGCCCCACCGTTGCCGGAGAAGGCGTCCAACCACAGCTGGAATCGAACCTTGGCCAGTTCAAGCAGGTCCTCGGTCCACTCCCAGTCCGTGCGGTAGCTCTGGGAGAGCAGTGCGAGGCGAATGACCATGGGTTCCACGCCCTGCTCGCGCAGCGCTGATACGAAGACTAGGTTTCCCAGCGACTTGCTCATCTTCTCGCCGTGGTACGCAACCAGTCCGGCGTGAGAGGCAATACGCGGACCTGCCTGGCTATCGCCGGTGAGCATGCGTGCATGCGAGGTGCTCATCTCGTGGTGCGGGAACATCAGATCATTGCCCCCGCCGAGTACGGAGTAACGCACGCCGAGGCCGTCTTGGGCTATCAGTGTGCATTCGATGTGCCAGCCGGGGCGTCCTTCGCCAATGGCTCCGCCGTCCCAGGAGGGCTCACCCTTGCGGGCTGCACGCCACAGCAACGGGTCGAGTGCGCTCCGCTTGCCATCACGGTCAGGGTCTCCCCCGCGCTCGCCAAAGAGTTCTAGATGCTGGTCGCGCAGGTGCGGGGCGAGGCTGCCAAATCGCGTGTCGGAACTGAGGTCCGCGTAGATGTCTTGGGCATCCTCGAAGATCGGGTCCTGATCGTCGGGAACCGGTACCGCGTACGCGGTGCCCGCCGCGACCATCGACTGGACGGCATCGGAGACCCTATCTATGGACTCGACGACTCCCACATACACATCGGGTGGGATCACACCGAGCGCGGTCATGTCCTCGGCAAAGAGCGAGACTTGGGAGGCCGCGAGGTCTTCCCAGTCAACCCCGGTGTCCCGCGCCCGTTCGAGCAGCGGGTCGTCCACGTCCGTGACGTTGGAGGCGTAGGTGACGGTCTTCCCTGCGTCCCTCAGCGCGCGGTTGAGCACGTCAAAGGCTACGTAGGTCGCCGCGTGCCCGATATGGGTGGCGTCGTAGGGAGTAATTCCGCACACGTACATCGACGCGGAGTCACCAAAGGCCACGTCAACGAGGGTCTTGGAACTCGAGTCGAACAGCTTAACGGTGTCCAGTGCCCCCGGAATGAGGGGAATCTGAGGTGCAGGCCAAGTAATCACGCTTTAGGTTATCCCGAACCCGGTCCAACCTGCGTGAAGGACCGTGCTACGCGCTAGCGGTACCCATCACGTCAAGCACGCCGGCGAGCAGCAGAACAACCACAGCCGCGGCGAGGAAGAGACGGTATATCACGAACGGCTTGTACGAGAACGTGGACACGATCTTCAGGAACGCGATGATCACGAAGTAACCGACAACGAATGCAACGATCGTGGCGAGGAAGGTTGGCCACATGCCGGGCGCACCTGCGGCGGCGGGTTCGGTGACTGCACCGTACAGCTTGTAAAAGCCCGAACCCATGACCGCTGGGATAGCGAGCAGGAAGGAGTAGCGCGCTGCAGCTTCACGGGTGTAACCCATGAGGAGGCCTGCGGTGATGGTTCCTCCGGAGCGCGAGACGCCCGGGATCAGCGCCATTGCCTGAGCAAATCCGAACACAATCGCGTTCTTGCCGTCGAGCTTGTCGAGCGACTTGCGATGCTGTCCGACCTTGTCGGCCCAGCCGAGGAGGAGACCGAACACGGCGAGCATGAGCGCGGTGAGGTAGAGGTTGCGGAATACGGTGTCGATCTTGCTTTCGAGCAGGAGACCGAGGACCACAATTGGGATGGATCCAAGACCGATGTACCAAGCCATCTTGGCATCGTGGTCGTGAGCACCCATGCGGCTCTTGAAATCGGTTCCGTTGTCACCGCGGAGCGACTGCCACCACTTGATGCAGATGTTCTTGATGTCGTTGCGGAAGTACAGCAAGACTGCGGTTTCCGTACCAATCTGAGTGATTGCGGTAAATGCAGCGCCGGGGTCCGCGTTCCCCATCAGTTCGCCGACTATGCGCAGGTGCGCGGAGGAAGAGATGGGAAGGAACTCAGTGAGGCCTTGAATTAGGCCCAAGAACATGGCTTCGAATGCATTCACAAGAAAACAGACTACCCGGGGCGCGCCGGTTTCCAGACCAGAAAGGGTCGAGCCGGACAGTCTTCACACACTCACTACGCTTCTTAGCCCGAAAATAAAAAGAAAATGGCTCGGAACTTTCGTTCCAAGCCATCTTCCTCACGCAGCGAGCGAGCGACTACTTGTCGTCGTCATCGTCGTAGTCGTCATCATCATCCTCATCGTCGTAGTCGTCGTCATCTTCGTCGTCTACGTTTGAGAATGGAAGAAGCTCCCCGTGGGTTACCGCGAGCGCTTCGTCATAGACTTCAAACGCATCGTCGAGGATATCGAAAGCGTCGTCGACCTTGGGGTCGTCGTCGCCACGGCGTTCAACTACTGCTGTGTAATGAGCTTCGAGAGCCGCAATAAAGCGGTCGAGTGCTGCGCGAGGGTCAACTGTCATACCCAAAACGTTAGCCTTGATTGCTGGTAAATGCACTCCATTGGCTCGCGGAACTCCCTGCGATGACGTAAACATCACTTTTTTGCGCGCGAAATGCTCCGTTGGTCCTATGCCCCGCAGGGTCAGGAGCCCTTCACCTGCCTGTTTGGACTCTCGGTTGTAGTGTGGTCTGTGAAGCCGAGCCCAGGAGTCCCGATGCCAGTCTCCAAAGATTCCCTGCACTACTACAACGTCTCGCGTAAGGATCGCTCGCACTACGAGTTCCAAGTTCTCGTGGTCGCGAACACCGTGTCCAAACATGAGGCGCGCATGATGCTGACAGCGCATGCAGAGACAGGTAAATGGGAACTAGCTCGCACGGTCATCTATACCGGCGGGACCACCAAGTATTGGCTGCGCCGAAAGATCATTCCGGTGTCCGCTTAACGTGGTGATGTTGTTGCGGCCATTGGCCGCCTGAGATTGTCGACGATTGTGGCTGGTAGCCGCCGCACGGATGCGTCCCAGCCAAAATCGTCGTGAATAAAACGAAGAGCACCGCCCAGTAGGGCAGCGCTCTTCGCAGTGGGACGGGTTGTCAGCAGTTCGCGAGTAGACGGTCGAGAACCTTAACGCCGAACTCGAGTGCTGAGACCGGGACGCGCTCGTCGACTCCGTGGAACATCGCTGGGAAGTCCAGGTCCTCTGGGAGTTGGAGCGGCGCGAACCCATAGCCAATGATTCCAAGCGAGGAGAGGGACTTGTTGTCGGTTCCGCCGGACAGCATGTACGGCAGGACAACTGCACCCGGGTCCTCGGCGAGTAGTGAGCTGGTCATCGCGTCTACGAGGTTGCCGCTGAATGGAACTTCGAGTGCGGTGGCCTGGTGCACGGGTTCGATTCGGATGTCTGGGCCGGCAAGCTCGATGAGTTTGGCCATGGCCTCGTCCTCGTAGCCGGGGAGGAATCTGGCGTCGATCGTCGCCTCCGCAGTGCGTGGGATGACGTTTTCCTTGTACCCGGCTGAGAGCCTGGTTGGGTTGGTGGAGTTGCGCACGGTTGCGCCCACGAAACGTGCCGCGGGGCCCATGGCGTTGATCAGGTTGTCTATGAGCTCGGGGTTCTCGGGCTCGTACGGCAGGCCGGTGAGGTCGGAGACGCCGCGCAGCAGCTGGTCCTCGGTTGGGGTGGTTTGGTAGGCCCACTTGTGCTGGCCGATGCGTGCGATCGCGGCGGCTACCTTGGTGACCGCGTTGTCTTCCGCCACCTGGGAGCCGTGGCCGGCACGGCCGTCGGCGATGAGGCGCAGCCAGTTGAGAGACTTCTCTGCGGTCTGCAGCAGGTAGGCGCGCTGACCGTTGATCATGGTGGAGTAGCCGCCCACCTCCGAGATTGCCTCGGTCGCGCCCTCGAACAGGTCTGGGCGGTTGGCCACGGAGTATTCGGCTCCGTAAACTCCCCCGGCTTCCTCATCCGCAAAGAACGCGACGATGACGTCGCGCGAGGGCTTACGTCCCTCGCGGGCCATCTGGCGGACAACGGCGAGCATCATCGCGACCATGTCCTTCATGTCCACGGCGCCGCGGCCCCAGAGCATGCCATCGATGAGCTCTCCGCCGAACGGGTCAACGCTCCATTCGTCTGCCTGTGCTGGCACTACGTCGAGGTGCCCATGCAGGACGAGGGCGTCACGGGTTGGATCCTGACCCTCAAGCCGGATCACGACGTTGGAACGGCCGGGGGCCGACTCGTAGAACTCCGGGTCGAGGCCAACCTCGGTCAAGAGTTCCATCACGTACTCGGCGGCTAACCGCTCCCCAGCCCCCTCGTTTCCACCAAAGTTGGTGGTATCGATCCGCAGGAGGTTCTGGCAGATCTGGGCTACTTCGTCCACTGCTGTGGGAATGGGCTGGGTCATGACTTCCTCGTCTCGTGCATGCTGCGATGCGGTTTGTTGCAGGTGATAGTCCTGCTGGTTGTGGCGGGTTTGGACCCGCCAATACCGGCGAGTTTGGGCCCGCCGGGTCGTGCCGGTCAAAGCCGGCTACGGGGCCATTGTGCCCCGTAGCCGGCTTGATTCCGTGGGACTAGGCGTGGGACCGCCTGCCCTCGGGGTACTAGATTCCGGTGTTCAAGCCTCGGCGAACGATGAGTGGCTCGATCTGCTGCGCGCGTCCGCGGAACGTGGCAAATACGTCCAGCGAGTCGCGCTTTCCACCCTGGCTGAGCAGAGTTGAACGGAAGTAGTCACCGTTCTGGCGGCTGAGCCCACCGTTTTCCCCGAACCACTCCACGGTGTCTGCGTCCAGGACCTCGGACCAAATGTAGGAGTAGTACCCCGCGGAGTACCCGCCACCGAAAATGTGGTTGAAGTACGTGGTGCGGTAGCGCGGTGGAACCACGTCAAGAGCCACGCCTGCCTTCTCGAGTGCGGCGGCCTCGAATGCGAGGACGTCGTCCACCGAGGCTGGGACCTGGTCCTCGGTGATCTGGTGCCACGCTTGGTCGAGGAGTGCGGCCGAGAGATACTCAGTCGTGTTGAAGCCCTCGTTGAACTGGCGCGAGGCATTGAGGGTCTCGATCCATTGTGCTGGCATTGGCTCGCCGGTCTTGTAGTGCACGGCGTACTCGGCGAGAATGCTTGGCTCCCACGCCCACATCTCGTTGACCTGGGATGGGTACTCCACGAAGTCTCGGGCAACCTCGGTTCCGGAGTGCGAGGGGTAGATGACGTCGGAGAACAGGCCGTGCAGTGCGTGGCCGAACTCATGGAACATCGTGATGACCTCGTCCCAGGTCAGCAGCGTGGGCTGGCCTGCGGGCGCCTTTGGGATGTTCAGGTTGTTGACCACGACGGCGCGGTAACCGGTCAGGCCGGACTGGTCCACGAGGTTGTTCATCCAGGCACCGCCGCGCTTGGATTCGCGAGTGAAGAAGTCGCCGAGGAAAAGGCCCAGACCTGACCCGTCCTCGTTGAAGACCTCCCACACGCGGACGCCCTCGTGGTAGCCCTTGAGCTCGGGGCGCTCCACAAAGGTGATGCCGTAGAGGCGAGTTGCCGCGTTGAATACGCCCTGGTGGAGGACGCGTTCGAGTTCGAGGTAGGGGCGCAGGAGCGAGTCGTCGAGGCTGTACTTCTCTAGGCGAACTTTTTCGGAGTAGTACGACCAGTCCCACGGTTCGAGGCGAGCGGTGTCATCCCCAAGGTCTCGGCGCAGCGCCACCTCGAGCTCTGCTGCTTCACTCTTGGCGTTTGCCACTGCGGCTGGCGCCAGTGAGGTAAGGATCTCGTTGACGGCCGCGGTGGTCTTCGCTGTGGAGTCGTCCGCAATGTATGCGCCGTGGTGCTCGTAGCCGAGCATCTTTGCTGCACGGGCGCGCAGACGCACGGTTTCGAGGATGATCTCACGGGTGTCGTTCTCGCCGCCCGTTGCACCACGGTGGATCGACGCGTTGTAGACCTTCTCGCGGATCTCGCGTCGGGCCAGTTGGGATAGCACGGACTGTTGGGTGGGCAGTTGCAGCTCGAGCAGGTACTCGCCTTCGCGTCCACGTGCGGCGGCAGCAGCGCCGGCCGCTTCGATTGCGTCCTGCGGTAGGCCCTCGAGGTCCGCAACGTCCGAGAGGAACACGCTCGCCTCGTTAGCCCCGGCAAGGAGCTTGCGGCCAAAGATGGACTCAAGTTCGGTCAAGCGAGCGTTAATGGCACTCAGTTCTGCCTGCTGTGCATCATCTAGGTCGATTCCCGCGCGCTTGAAGTCCTTCAGCAGGGACGTCAGTAGCCACTTGGACTCTTCGTCCGCAGGCTCCTCGCCAGACTCAATGCGTTCAGTCAGCGAAACGAGGCGTGCGTGCAGGTCCTTGTTCATAAAGATCGCGTCGTGGTGCGCGGCGAGCTCCGGGGCAAGCGCCTGCTCGATATCTTCGAGGTCGCTCGAGGCATCTGCGGACACGTTGTTGTATAGAACCGTCAGGGAACGGCCGAGAAGCTCTCCCCCTCGCTCGAAAGGAACGAGGGTGTTCTCCACGCTGGCCGGCGCCGAGTTGCGCGTGATCGCGGCAATCTCCTCGAGCTCCGCAGCCATACCTGCACGGATGGCAGGCTCATAGTCGGCCGCAGAAATGGCGGCGAAGTCTGGGAGGAAGTAAGGGAGGGTTGAGGGCGCGTCAAACGGACCCACGACCGTGGAAGTGGTGTGTGCTTGTGACATACCTTCATTCTTAGCCCAAAAATTTCCTTGATGCGTTACCTGGTCACGGTGTCGTGTGATTGGCATAACAACGAGACTCACGTTTTCGCAGAATACGCTGTGTTTTCGCAGTATTCACCGGGTTTTACGGGTCCTCGCATGCCCCTTGCGCCACTACCCGCCCGCAAGGTGCCCGACCCTGCGGTTTTTTGATTCACACCTGCCCGCTTTTCCGTGCTAAGTTTTTAACCGCACCGAGAACCACTGGTTCACGATGAGGCAACTTATCGATCGGTCCACCTGTCCGGGTGGCGGAATGGCAGACGCGCTAGCTTGAGGTGCTAGTGCCCGTATTAGGGCGTGGGGGTTCAAGTCCCCCTCCGGACACCACACAACTGAATATCCACCTGTCCGGGTGGCGGAATGGCAGACGCGCTAGCTTGAGGTGCTAGTGCCCGTATTAGGGCGTGGGGGTTCAAGTCCCCCTCCGGACACCACGAGATGATCGTAAGCATCTCTCACAGTTTGAAAGAACCGTGGAACATCGGATCGTAAAAGATCAGATACACTTATGAACGCTTCCGCGAATATTGCGGGACCACCTGTCCGGGTGGCGGAATGGCAGACGCGCTAGCTTGAGGTGCTAGTGCCCGTATTAGGGCGTGGGGGTTCAAGTCCCCCTCCGGACACCACAAAGACTCCGATCTCGCGATCGGGGTCTTTTTTGTATTCCCGTGAAAAACTTGTTCTGCCGTCTATCGAAAGCAGCCCGCGCATGGAACTTCTCATCCTCGTTATTGGACTCATGTTTGCCACGGTCATAGTGGCGGGTATTGGGGAGCGCACTCACCTCCCCTGGCCGATCCTGCTTTCGCTGTTTACCGGGGCACTCATCTTGATCCCAACCGCACCCGAGATGCACATCAAACCGGAGATCATCCTTCCAATTTTCCTTCCCCCACTCCTGTGGGCGCTGGCACGGAAGACCTCGTGGGGCATGTTTGCCGCACGGTGGCGAACAATCCTTGGCTATTCGGTGCTGCTCGTCATTGTGACTATCATCGCGGCCGCTTGGACTGTCACCGCACTCATTCCGGGGATCGCCCTCTCTGCGGCTATCGCCATTGGCGCCGCAGTGGCGCCGCCTGACCCGGTGGCTGTAGAGGCCGTGGCGGAGCCGGTGGGGATGCCGCGCCGAATCGTCGGCATGCTGCAAACGGAAGGTCTGTTCAATGACGCTGTCGCCCTCGTGGCGTTCCAGACGGCGCTCCTTGCGACCAGTTCGGGAAGCGACCTTGCCTTCGGCGAGCTGACCCTCAAGTTCTTTTACACCGCGTTCGCCGCTGTTCTGATCGGCCTTGTAGCGGGGTGGTTTGGTGCCCTCGTGAGTTCCTGGCTCAACGATTCCGTGAGCCGTAACGCGCTCTCCCTGGTCATCCCATTTGCCGTGTACATTGGCGCCGAGTTGATCCACGCGTCAGGAGTGATCGCAGTGGTGATTGCTGCCGTCCAGATGTCGTCCTCGATCGGCTCCGCAACCCCGGAAGACAGGATCACGTCCTCCGCATTCTGGGACGTTCTCGAACTCCTGATGACGGGCCTTGCGTTTGGTCTGATCGGCATCGAGCTCCGCGGCATCATTGACAATGCCGGTTCGCGCCTCGGCGAGATGTTCCTGCACGGCATGGTAGTCGCCCTCGTGGTCATCGCCGTGAGGTCCGTGTGGATGATCGTGGCGTGGCGGGTCAACAAGGTGCGTAGCACGCCCGCAACACCTCGCGGCGGCCGGGAGGCGCTCGTGCTGGCGTGGTCCGGTATGCGCGGTCTCGTGACGCTCGCGCTTGCCCTGTCCGTGCCTTTCGATTTCCCACACCGCGCCGAGTTCACCGTCATCGCGGTCACGGTGCTCCTGTTCACGATGGTCCTTCCGGGTCTGACGCTCCCGCTGCTTATGAAAAAACTCCGCGTTGAAGACGTGCACGATGAGGCTGCCACGCGCCGCCTCCTCGCACGGGCCAAGAAGGCCGCGCTGGATTCCCTGAAGCAGTCGTCCAGCGAGGTTTCTCCCGAAATCCTCAAATCGCTCAAGCTCCGCTACCGCGCCACGGCCGCCATGAGCACCGAGTTCGAGACCCTCTCCCCCGAAGAACAGGAAAAACTCGCAATTCGGCGCCGCGAACTGCGCCGCGTGGAGGACCGTGCAATGCACGCCGCAGTCGACGAACTGTTGAAGGCGCGCGGTGAGCGGGGAACCGACCCGCACGTCGCCGATATGATCCTTGGCGAGGTTGACAAGTTGATGCTCGGTTCGGAGGTCAAGGTGTCGGTCCGAGAATTGCGTCCACTCACGCCGCTGTTCAAGGAGACGCCACCAGCGCCGTAACGAGGCCTGCCTACGTAGGCCGCTCTATCGTCGAAAATGGGTGTGGGTGGGCGGAATTTCCGCCCACCCACTGCACTATTAACGACGATACTGGCGGCTGCCAGCCCCATCCTGGCGCTCGCTCAGGTCGAGTGAGACGGGTGGCGCAACAGGGACTGCGGCTGGGAATCCGGCCTTGGCCCGCCACACCACTAGGATCGCCACGCCGAACAGGGCGGCGGCGACGAGCGGCACTGCCGCGAGGCCGCGGGAGTCGAGCACCGCGCCACCCAAGATGGCACCGAGCGCAATTCCAACGTTTGAGCTCGAGTTGATCCACGCGCCCGACAAGTCCGGTGAGACCACGGCCGTGCGCATCGAGGCGGTGGAGAAGTACGTTGGGGCCGCGCCAAACGCGATGTTCCACAGGATGACGGACGGGATCGCCACCATCCACACCTCCAGTCCAAGGCCCAGCCCGACCAAGCCAACGAGGAAGCCGAGCAGCGTGAGGAAGAGCGCTCGGCGCGGGAAGCGATCGAGGAATAGTCCGGTCAAGAACAGGCCGATTATGCCCACGCCACCCAGGACGAGCAGCATCGGAGCGACGCCCTCCTCGGAGAATCCGGCCGCGCGCAGAAGAGGGTTGATGTACGTATAGGCCACGTAGTGGGAGCCGTAGACCAGGAAGTTCACCGTTTGGACAGCGATGAACGGGGATATCCTGCGCCACCAGCCACCCTCGGCGGATGGTCGGGAGACGATCGCGGCGGGCGCGGTATTGGGCACGGCGGGGAGCAACTTCCACACCACAACGATGAGGATGACCGCCACCACGGAGACTGCCGCAAACGCCGCCCGCCAGCCAAATTGGACGCCAAGTGCGGTAGCTGCGGGCACACCGGCCACGAATCCAATGGACACGCCCGTCGTCAGGATCGCCATGCCACGGCCCAGGTCCTGCGGGCGCAAGAGCCGAGCGGGGTAACCGGGCGCGACCGCGAAGAACAGTGCGTGTGCGGCCCCGCCCAGGGCGCGCCCCACCGCGAGCACGGCGAAGTGTGGTGCGGTGGCAACGATGATGGAACTCGCCGTAAACGTGATGAGGGTGGCCAGCAGAACCTGCTTGCGCTCAAAGCGTGCGGTCCAGATGGTCAGCGGAACCGAGAAGACGGCGACCATCCCCGCATACACGGTCACGATGATTCCGGCTTGCGTTATCGAACGGCCAAACGACTCGGCCATCGTGGGCAGCAGACCCACGGGCATCAGCTCCGTGGTGATCGCGATGAACACCGAGATGGCAAGCGCCACGAGCGCAACAAAGACCTCGGAGAGGGTGTGTTCGGGTGAGGCCGAACGGGTCTCGGCGGCTTGTGTGGCTTCTATAGCTTCTGGAGCTTCAGTGGGGGTGCTGGATGTCACGGGATTTGCCTTTGTCACGGTGAGAATTGCGCAAGACTCTGTTCGTGGGAGAGTCTCGCGGTGCGAGCCTCGTGGTGCACAGAACTCAGCAGGGGGACTATATTAAACTCGATTCCCGAGTTTATATGTCACGTGGAGGTCGTGTACACATGCGCGAGCGGACGTCTCAGTGGACGGCCACCAACTCCGGCCAGGGCCAGGGCCGATGGGCCAGCAGCGTTCCCATCCTGCACACGCTGCGGCGCCGCGGCGGGATCAAACGCTCCGAGGTCGCGCGCGAACTAGGCCTGTCCACCTCCACCGCGACCGAGGTCAGCCTGCGGATGCGACGGGCGCAGCTCATCAGCGAGGGCCAGTCCGAGCCCCAGGGCCGAGGACGCCCCTCTCCCATCATCCTGCCGCACCCGGCAGGTCCGCTCGTGGGAATCGTAGAACTGACCATCACGGGGTGGCGGGCGCTGGTTGCCGACGTGACCGCACAGCTGCGCCCCGTGTTCAGTGCCCCGCTGCCCGCCCGTTCCGATGAGTTCTTGTCGGACGCGCACGACCTGGTCGGCCGCTTACGCGCAGAGCATGGGCAGCGCCTCGTGGCGCTCGTCATCTCCGTGCCCGCGACCGTCCGCGCCGGACGGTACGCCGAACCCTTCTCGCTCGGCTGGGACCATATCGATTTTGGGCCAGTCCTAGACTCAGTTGCGGACCTGCGTGTCATCGTCGAAAACAACGCCACACTCGCCGGCATCATCGAGGCCGAACGGTTACACAGCGAACTCCCGGGCGCGCGCTCCGTGTTGTACCTCGAGATCGGCGAGAACATGGGTGGCTCCCTCATAGTGGATGGACGCACGATGCTTGGCGCCACGGGATCCTCGGGCGAGTTTGGGCACATGCCGCTCGGAGACGACACGACCTCCTGCAAGTGCGGATCAAGGGGGTGCTGGGGCACGAGCGTCAGCGGCTATGGCTTGGCGGCTCGGCTCGGAGACCCGGAGCCCGACAACCCCACTGCCTACTTTGCCGATTTGCTTGCAAGGACCCAGTCCATAAGGCAGCGAGAGCACCGCGCGGCGGTGACAATTGGCGGCGTGGACGAAGACCTGGAGGAGCTCCGCTCCGTCCGCAACCGGCAGGAGGCAAAGGTTGTCCGCGATGCCGCCTGGCGACTCGGGCGCGGCGTGGCAGCACTCGTCAACGCGCTCGCACCGGACGCCCTCGTGTTCGGCGGGCTTGCTGCCCCACTCCACGGCGCCCACGAGGATGCGTTCTCCCTGTCGTTCGAAACGCACCTGATGACCGCACGACAGTTCGAGCTGCCCGCGGTGGAATATGCGCGGTGCGGGCGGGATGCGGCCGCGCTTGGCGCGGCGCTACTAGCGCTCGACCTGGCGCTCGATGAGGCCGGGTTGGCCGCCTGGGAGGCGGCCCACAGTTAGGCCCACATGATTTTCGACGATCTTGGTCGCGCTTGCGGTTGACGCAAGACCTGCGTACAAGTTGGGCTGATCTGGGTGCGACTTAGCATGCCTCAATTGGACAAGGACCGGCTGGGTCGGCTTAACCCTGGCGGAACTCGTCGAGGACTGCCTGCGAGAACGGCGGCCACACTTCAATCGCCCAGTCGCCGAATGCGCGGTCAGTCAGCGCGACGCACGCTAGCCGTGCATCCGGGTCCACCCACAAGAATGTTCCACTCTGCCCGAAGTGTCCAAATGTGCGCGGGGATGCGCTGGGCGCGGTCCAGTGCGGCGACTTAGAATCGCGGATCTCGAACCCGAGGCCCCAGTCATTAGGCTTCTGGCGTCCGTAACCGGGAAGTAGACCGTCGATCCCTGGGAACTGCACGCTCGTGGCGTCCGCCCAGGTCGAGGAGTCAATGAGAGTGGGGGCGAGGAGTTCCTGCGCAAAGCGCGACAGATCCGAAACGCTCGAAAGTCCGCCAGCTGCAGGGCTCGTACCGAGCGTAGTTGAGGCCATGCCGAGCGGTTCGAACACCGCCTCGTGCGCGTAGTCGTTGAAGTCGATTCCAGTCTGCTGGGCCACAAACTCGGCGAGCACTTCAAAGCCAGCGTTCGAGTACATGCGGCGGACACCGGGTTCTCCCCTAGTTTCCCTACGATCGAACTCATACCCTGCGGCGTGTGCGAGCAGGTGTCGCACGGTGCTGCCCTGCGGTCCGGCTTGGTCATCCAGAGAGACGCCACCCTCCTCAACCGCGATGAGGACCGCATACGCGGCGAGCGTCTTAGTGACTGAGGCTAGTGGGAACACCATGGACTGATCCCCGAGGGAGCCTAGGACACCGGCCGGTGAGATCACAGCCACTGCAACGTGTGGTACCGGCCACTGGGCCGCAAGGTCTTGGTAGGACATGCTACGACCCTACCTAATTCGGGCCGGTCAGTCGGCCTGAGCCCGCCTTGGCCGGTAGTTGCGTACCTCACCCGAATCGGGCTTTGCCGCATCCAGCGGGGTAGCATCCCTCGAACCATCTTGAAGTCCACGGTGGGAGGAACGGTCCCGAACACTCCTGCGCACAACTCCCCCGCCTATGGGTGCTGCCCCTCGAGCGCCAAGGTCGTTCTGCCCCGAGGTCGGGGATGGCGAGGATACAGCGGAGGTAGTGGACGTGGCAGAGCGCGTGGATGTAGCGGAGGCAACGGATCGGGAAGAGCTCGCAGACTGCGCACTTCGTGGAGACGGTGCGGTTGCTGCAGACTGCGGAGTCACAGGCCCTGGGAAGTCCGAGATCATGGTCTCCTGGTCCCCGAGCGCGGCTTCTTCAAGGAAGCGCGCTTCGGCGCGCATGCGCCTGGTCTGGGCGCGGTTGTGAGTCGACTCGTCGACCTCACGTTTTCCTACCGCCGGCACTACTCGGGTCAGGTCGTCTGAACCTGTCTGTGGTGTGGCTGCAGTGCCTCCGACCCGCGGGGTCTCGGAGGATGCCGCAGAGCCCGCGGACGTTGGGGTTGCGGAGCTCGCCGACATCGCTTCCTTGAACGAGACTCGGCGGGGCCCTCCCTTGGCAGACGCCCCACCCTTGGCAGGGTTTTCCTGTAGTGGGGCAGGGACTGTCGCAGTGGCATGCGACCTGCGTGAGGACGTACGAACTGGGGTGTCTCCGGTGGCGGTCAGAACCTGCGTGGCGTCGTCCTGGGGTGCGTACTCGTGCGCCTCGTTGTGCTGCGAACGGGAACGAAGTGCCGCCCTCTTGGACGATTCCGCGGGCTTGGTTACCTTGGATACGCCCTTGATGCGTGCGCGGGAGATTGGAGCAGTGGACGCTGCTGGCGCAGCTTCCTGCGAGCCTGGCTCAACGTCCTCGGCCACGAGCGGCATGCGCTCGAGTGCGTCAAGCGAGCGTTCGATGGAGGCCAGCGCCAGGCGGACGAGCCCCACAGCTGCTGGAGGTAGTTCGAGCAGCGGGTTGGGAAGGGCTCCAACGTCTAGGCCACGCAGCCTGGAGATCGTGTGAGCAACGCGGATGGAGCCGTAACGGCCCATCACTACGGTCAACGGGGTCAGCGCCCTCTGCATCTCGAGCGCACGGCGCGCGCTCGCAGGGTCGGTCTTGCCCTTGACCGCGTAGTCCGCGAGCTTGACGCACACGTGTGGAAGCACGCCCGCTAGTGCGGAGTGCCACGTGCTTGCCCCTGCGGTGAGAATCGCTGCCCCCTTGTCCTCACCGCTGAAGCCCCAGTCCAGTTCCTTGCCCCGGGCCTCGCCGATCTCGTGAGCGATTGCATTCATACGGTGGTAGATCTCGGAAGAACTGGCCGCGCGGTCTTTGAAGCCGGCAACGTTAGGGAACTGCGCCATCGCGGCAAGTTCGGACACAGAGAAGCGGTGGCGAGTTGTGGCCGGGTTGTTGTAGACCCACAGCGGAAGCTGAGACTCGCTTGCCACGACCCGGTAGAGCTCGCTGACCTCATGCGTCAGGAGTGGGTGGTACGACATGGGCTGCAGGAGCGCTCCGGTTGCGCCCGCCGCCCTTGCCTCGTGCAGGTTGAGGAGGACCTCGGCGGTTGTCAGCGCCCCGATGCCTGCGATGAGTGGCACCTTCTCCTGGGCCGTTTCGGCAACCGTGGCGATGACTCGCTTGCGCATCGAACGGGGCATATATGCCGCACCGCCGACTGAGCCGAGCACTGCCAGTGAGTCGACGCCCGCATCAAGTGCGGAGTCTACAAGTGAACGAAGTGCGGCGACGTCGAGGCGTCCATTCGCACTTCGTGGGGTTTGCAGGTACGCGACAAGCGGTCCAAGCACTGGCATTCGTCCAGACTACTCGTGGGTTGTGAGCATAGTGTGGCGGGGTGGCGTGATTTTCATTGAAAGTCTCGTGACGAAGTCTTCACCCGCAGCGACAGCGGTGTGAAGTGCTCTGCCACGAGGTTAGTCGCCCCGTCAGCGTGCTCCACTCTACCGCGAATGATGGCCGCCTTTGCAGTGCGCAATCCCTTACGGAACTTATTCCACACGCCAACTGAACAGAGCACGTTGACGATTCCAGTCTCGTCTTCAAGCGAAAGAAACGTGACGCCAGCAGCGGTTCCGGGCCTCTGGCGATGGGTGATGACGCCAGCCGCAGTGATTCGCCGTCCGTCCTCCCACGAGTTGACCTGGCGCGCGCTCAGAATCCCTTGCGCGTCCAGCTCTGCACGCACCAACTGCGTGGGATATATCTGCGGGTTGATCCCGCTCGACCATTGGTCGGCTACCGCGGTTTCGGTGACCGTCATGTCCGGGAGAAGCGGCGCCTCAACCCCGAGCGACAGGCCCTCAAGGGTGTCCTCGCGCTCCTGGGTCAGCACGCCTGCTGCCCACAGTGCCTCCCTGCGGCTCACACCCAGCGAGTCAAAGGCGCCGGAGGCCGCGAGCGCCTCGAGTTGTTCGGTGCGCAGCGCGGTCCTGCGTTGGAAGTCTCGCAGCGTGGTGAACGGACCCGCCTCCCGTGCCTCGACGATCCGTGCCGCGTCCGACTCCTTAAGATTTCGCAGGCTCGCGAGCCCGATCCTGATTGCGTTATGCGTGGGGAGTTCAACGGGCACGCCTGGCTTTGTCACGAACGTGTCCGTCGAATTGAGGATCTCCCGGTCGGGAACGGGTCGGGTGTCCACGGCTCCATGGGGTGCCGCGTCCGCCAGCGGTTCCACGTGCGCGTGTACCCGGGAGGTATTCACGCAGGGTGGCAGGACCGTGAGCCCGTGTCTGCGGGCGTCGTTCATGAGGGACTGCGGGGTGTAAAACCCCATGGGCTGCGCTCCGAGCAGTCCTGCGTAGAAGGCCGCCGGGTGGTGGGCCTTGAGCCAACTGCTCGCATACACAAGGTAGGCAAAGGAGAATGCGTGGGACTCGGGGAAACCGAAGTCCGCAAAGGCCTTGAGCTTGTCAAAGATCTCCTCTGCGGTGGCGCGCGGGATGCCGTTCGCGGACATCCCTTCGAGGACCCTGTGGTGCAGCGCTTCCATGCGTTCGGCCGAGCGTTTTGAGCCCATGGCGCGGCGCAGTTGGTCTGCCTCCGCCGGGCTGAAGTTGGCGGTGTCGATGGCCATCTGCATAAGTTGTTCCTGGAACAGCGGGACGCCGAGGGTTTTTGCGAGCGACTTCTCTAGTAGCGGGTGCGCGAACACGATCTTTTCCCGCTTGCGTGCCCGGTTGATGTACGGGTGCACAGACCCACCCTGGATGGGTCCGGGCCGGATCAGCGCGACCTCGATGACGATGTCGTAAAAGACCTTGGGTTTGAGCCGAGGCAACGTGGCGATCTGCGCCCGCGATTCCACCTGAAACACGCCCACTGTGTCTGCTGCCTGCAGCAGTTCATACACAAACGGGTCGTCGGCGGGCAGCGAGTGCAGCTCGAGCTCGAGCCCATCCGTCTCCTTGACGTGCTCGAACGCGAGGCGCAGCGCGGTCAACATGCCGAGCCCCAGCAGGTCAAACTTCACGAGTCCCGCGTCCGCGCAGTCCTCCTTGTCCCACTGCAGCACCGTGCGCCCTTCCATTCGTGCCCACTCCACGGGGCACACCTCCGTTACTGGACGATCACACAGGACCATTCCGCCCGAGTGGATTCCCAGGTGACGCGGCAGCCTGCGTAGCTGCTCGGCCAACACCACGACTGCCTCCGGGATCTCCCCGCGACCATCCTGCGGAAAGCTCGCCAACTCGGAGCCTGTGGGGGAAAATCCATCGCGGCGCGCGGTATCGTCCACCTCCGGACGCCCGGCAGCTCGCTCAGGGTCAGGGGTGCTGCTGGAGTTACGGTCATCCGTGAGGTTTCCCCACCGGTCAATACCCTTTGACCAGGCGTCTTGCTGGCCGGTGTCGAAGCCGAGGGCTTTGGCCGCGTCCCGCACGGCGGACCTGTTGCGGTAGGTGATGACGTTGGCCACCTGGGCGGCGTGCTCGCGGTCGTAGCGCTTGTACACGTACTGGATGACCTCCTCGCGACGGCGCGATTCGATGTCCACGTCGATGTCGGGTGGGCCGTCACGCTCGGGAGCAAGAAACCTCTCGAACAGCAGCCCATGATGCACGGCGTCCACCGCGGTGATCCCCAGCGCATAGCAGACGGCAGAGTTCGCCGCCGATCCCCTACCCTGTGCAAGGATGCTGCTGCGCCTGCAGAAGTCCACGATGTCGTAGACGATCAGGAAGTATCCCGGAAACCCTAGGTCCTCAATGATGCGCAGCTCGTGGTCGATCTTGTCCCACGCTCCAGCAACACGTTCTGCCTCGCGGGAGCCATAGCGTTCGAGCGCCCCAGCGTAGGTGAGTTCACGCAGCCAGGTGCTTTCCGTATGGCCTGCCGGGACGGGGTATGGCGGCAGGTTGGGTGCCACGAGCGCAAAGTCGAACGTGGTCTGCGCGGCGAGCCTCGCGGCGTTGTCTACAGCGTAGGGGTGGGCCCTGTGCAAGTACCGCATTTCCTCATCCGAACGCAGATGACGGGTGGAGGTCGCCTCAAGCCACGGCTCCATGGAGTCAAGTGAACGGTTAGCGCGGATTGACGAGAGCGTCTGGGCAAGCCGCGTGCCCCGCGGGTTTGCATAGTGTGCGTTCGTGGTGGCCACGAGTGGCAGACCAGCCCGCCGTGCTACCTGGGCAAGCTTCTCTGCACGCTCGAAGTCGAGGGCATGCGCACCCCACGTGGTTTCGACTGCCACGTTTTCCTTACCAAACACCTCTACGAGCTGGCTCGCGTAGTCGTACGCACCATCCAAGTCGCCGGCGTCCACGAGCCTGCGCACCCTCCCCTTGCGACAGCCCGTGAGTACGAGCCATGTACCTGCGGCTGCCCGGCCGAGTCCCTCTAGGGTGTAGTTGGCGAGCCCCTTCTTCCCCGCGTCGAGGTGCGCTCGGGCGATCGCGGAGGACAGGGCGCGATACCCGTCTGCTCCACGCGCTACGGCTACGAGGTGGTCCGCAGCAGGATCAGGAACCCCTGTGGGCTCGTCGAGCCTGCCCGCAGTTGTGGGCAGGTGCAGTTCGGCTCCGAAGCTCGTGGCGAGTCCCAGCTGCTTGGCGGCTTGCGCGAAGCGCACCACACCATAGAGCCCGTCGTGGTCTGTCAGCGCGAGCGACGACAACCCCAATCGTGCGGCTTCCGCCGCGAGCTCCTCCGGTTCGCTCGCTCCGTCAAGGAAGCTAAACGCAGAGTGGGCGTGCAGTTCCCCATATGTCAGTCCTTCACTCACGTTCCTTCCTTTCCCGATCCCGCTTCTCATCTCGCGTCTCGTGTCTCGCGTCTCGTGCTTCATGTTTCGTGTTCGCACATCCCATTTCGCGTCTAGGCTGCGCATCTTGCAGCAACCCACCACGTGTCACTCAGTACGCACCCACCGGAGTGGACCTAGTCGTAGGTGCCCTCGCATTCCCAGCCCCCGTCCCGGTACACCACAAGCAGCGCTGGGGCCTCGTGTTCCGGGATCAGCTGCAGGTAGATCTCGTGCTGCGGCTCGCTTTGCCACCACAGGGTCGTGATGGGCCACGGTCCGGCCCACTGTCCGATCGCGATTGTGTCCGTGCCTTTGCCGTCGGCTCGTGGGCGCACCAGCCGATACGGCGGGCTCGACATGATCAGCCTGTTGTTGAACCGGACGGGGCGCCCTGCGGGGTCGAGCACAGAAACGGGTATCGCGGGCTCGTAGATGATCGTTGGGCCGGGGCTCGGCAGCGCGTCGAGGCGCATGCCCTCCTCGCTCGCCTCTTCTTGGGGCTCCCCATCTGCACGGTCGTCCCAGTTCACGGCGCGAATGCGCTGCTTGTAGGTACGCCCTCCCACGAACGAGAGCGCGTGGACGCGCTGCGGCCCAACAAGGCTCACCGCGCGCTCCACGGCGCGCAGCGCCCTGAGGTCTCCCCCGCGGCTTGTCCCCCACAGCGCTTCCTGGTGGGTCGCGGCCCCGATGACGTCCAGCGCACTGAGCGTCAAGGCAGTCAGTTCAACCGGCCGGGTGTCGTCGAGGGCCCAGTCTCGCTCGACCTGATCGCTCAGGCGCTCCATCCCGCCGGCCGGACGTACCTTCGCACCTGACCCCACCCCGGCGCCAACGGCCGGCCCCGTACCAGACCCGGCACCGAGCCCACCCTCAGCCCTGCTCCCTGCCTTTCCCGCGCCCTCTGCTATCCGGCGTGCCCGCTCGAGGAGCGCGCTGTTGGTGAGCCACCCCTCCAGTTGCCAGCGCACCCGCTGGGTGAGCCGCGCGGGACTCATCGCACCAAGTGCACCCTCATCGGTGCGCCAACTGCGCTGCAGGATACTGCCGTCGCTGAGGTGTGCTGCAACCAGGATGCGGTTGCACGTGGCTGACTGCTCCACGAGCGAATCGTGCACTGTCTGCGCCAACGAGCGCGCATAGAAGGCCGCCTCATCGACCCGTGTTGCGGGTGTGTCAAGTACTACGTGCGCCTCGATGTCTGGGCGGTGTGCGGCTGCCTGCGCTACGTGACTGTCTCTCCCGCTGGCAAGGTCGTGGACCCAGACCCCGGCCTCGCCAAAGCGCGTCTGCACGTGGCTGCGCGGCAACCGGGCGAACTGTCCAAAGGTGCGGATACCCAGCCGGTCCCACAGGCCGATCAGCTCGTGAAGCGCGCGCCGCTGGGCCGAGGTCGTGGTGGCATACAGGACATCCGCGAGAGGGCGTGCGGCCAAGAAGTCTGGACTCGACCCGGGCGGAACATACAGCATTGTGCGTGCGGACAGGATCGCCGCGAGCAGCCCTTCAGCGAACCCCACATGGGCTTCCACCTGCACGGATCCACTCACCTGGTTGATGAGCGCCTCGGTCAGGGCGTCCTCGGAGCCGAAGTATCGTGTGGGCCCCTGCGCGCCAAAAGTAAGGAGCCCCGGCCGGATGATGTCGAGCGTGGGCACAACCCTTTCCACGACCTGTGCCACGTACTCGAACTCTCGCGCCTCGCTCGCCTCATTGCTCTCGAGCACGTGCACGTCCGGGCACAGCTCTTGGGCCGCCCGCAGGCTCATCTGCGCACGGACTCCCTGGGCGCGCGCATACCCGGAGGCAACACGCACCCGCCTATTTGCCGCAATGACTATGGGCACGGCATCCTCAAGGCCCGCGACCGCGCTCGCCACAAGGACGGGCCAATCCGGGACCCACAGGACTCCCGTGCGCGGGCGCACAGCAGAAACGAGGTCGGGCATATGGGGGTGGGGTATTGCGTTCATGGTGGTGTTCGCCGATGTTCTATGCGGAGTGCGCAACCCGCAGGTGCGCACGCGGGTAGTTGACGGGACCGTGGACGAGGCCATCCTTGCCCGTGAACTCGCACCGCCGCCCGCCGCCCGCAGGGTCTCTCCTGCGCAGCGTGTACGTCCGTTCCCGCAACCTTCCCAGTCCTTCCATTCCTATTCCCGCGAGCCCAACCCAGCTCGCGCCCTCCCCAGACAGCACTGCTCTGGCCCCGCGCCATTCCTGCTGGCTCACGATCACGGCGCCGCGTTCACGCGCTCGCGCAAGGAGCGTGCGCTTCTCCCCATCCGTCAGCCCGCACCTACCGCCCACAAACACGATGTCCACGCCGTCAAGCAAGGCCGCAATCACCTGAGCCTCACGGCCATCCGCGTCCGGGATGGCGACGACCCGTTCAAGGCTGATTCCCACATCATGAACCGCCGCATAGTTCAGCTCGGGCGCCCCCACGACTGCGATCCACGCCCCGTCCTCGCTGGCCTTGACCAGCGTGGACAGGGCCGTGAACGTCGACCCGTGAACAACGGTCACGCCACCCCTCACGAGCCCCTGGGGCAGCACCTCCCACAGTGGCTCGAGGACTCCCAGCGCAACCCGGTCCTCACGGTGACCCGCCGCTGGAACCGCGGTGGATCGTCGAAAATTAGAAGGTTCCGGAGAATCCGGAGCCTCCCGCACCGGAGCAGAAATCGATGAGACCGCCCGCACACCGCTTCCGCGCTCTGCGAGCGCAAGAATCGATTTTGCGTGCGCCATCCGTTCCTCAATGGGAGCCCTTTGCGCCTGTGCTGGCATGTTCACCGCCTCTGATTTCGTCCGGTTTTCGAACGCACGGATTCGAACGTGTGTTCGAAAACAACTGTACGCCACCCCTCTGACAAAGCACCATCGTGCAGTTCACAGGGCAGCGACCACGCCTCAAAACCCCTCCGCACAGCGGTGCTCGAGCGCATTACAGTTGCACCATGACTACGCAGACCTCGCTGAACCTTGGAACAGTCCCGTGGGAGCCCGCACTGGGCCGCCCCGACCTGCTTGGGGAGCGAGTTCTGAGCCAACTGACCGTCTGGTCGCAAAACGACCCGGAGCGCACCGCACGCATCTTCGTGTGCGAAATCGATCCACAGGATTCGGACACAGCCGCGATGTCGCAACGCTACGAGATCCCCATGCACGACTCCGTGAACTGCGTACTCGTTGCTGGAAAGCGCGAGGGCACCGAGCGCACTGCCGCCGTGGCCGTGCGCGCTGACACCCGGGCGGATATCAACGGCGCGATCAAGCGCATGCTCGATGTGCGCAAGGCATCGTTCGTTCCGATGGATCGGGCGGTGGAAGAATCCGGGATGGAGTACGGCGGTATCACACCGATCGGCCTGCCGGATACGTGGCGCTTCGTTATGGATGCGGCGGCCGCGAGCGACGAGTGGATCGTCATAGGCTCGGGGGTTCGCGCTTCCAAGATCGCTGTGCGAGGCAGCGACCTCGCCCACCTGACGGGCGCCGACATCATTGAAGGGCTCGGCCGATGACCGCCGTCATTCGCAGGGCAACCCCGCTCGACGCCCCAGACCTGGCGCGCCTCGCCGCGCTCACCTTCCCGCTCGCCTGCCCTCCGGGCACCACGGATGAGGACATTGCCGCGTTCATCGCGGGGAACCTGACCGCTGCGCATTTTACGCAGCACATGTCCCAGCCTGATACCCGCGTGATCGTGGCGCAGGATGCGCCCCTTATTCACGACGATTCACGCGCTCCCAGCACCACCCCCGGCCGGCTGCGTGGTTACGTCCTGCTCATCGGGGGCCAGTTGGGCGCGCCCGCACCTGAATTCGGGGTCCGTGCAGCACACAGCGCGTACCTCTCAAAGTTCTACGTGCACAGCTCGGACCACGGCGGATCCGTGTCGCAGCCGCTCCTAGCGGCGGCGTGCGAGGCGGGCCGTGAACTGGGTGCCGGGTCGCTGTGGCTAGCCGTCAACCAGCTCAATGCGCGGGCTATCCGCTTCTACGAAAAGTCCGGGTTTGAACGAGTGGGCGTCAAGACCATGCAGGTAGGGGCCGAACTCCATTCGGACTTTGTCTACGAGTTCGCGCTGTAATGTGCGTCCACGCTACCTACATGCGGGTGGCGTAAAACACCACGGCGCTCGCCGCGGCAACGTTGAGGGAGTCAACCCCGCCGGCCATCGGAATCCGGACCACGCGGGATGCAGCCTTGACTGTCCGCTCTGGTAGTCCATGCCCCTCGTTACCAAAGATCAACGCAACCTTGTCGTGGTCTTCTGCAACAAAATCGTCGAGAGTAATGGAATCATCCGACAGTGCGAGCGCGGCGGACGTGTAACCGGCTTCGTGCAGGGCAGTCAGGCCCTCGGGCAGGTTGTCGATCCGGGTCCAGGGCACCTGGAACACGGTCCCCATGGAGACACGCACGGAGCGCCTGTAGAGCGGGTCAGCGGACTTCGGGGTCACGAGGACGGCGTCCACCCCGAGCCCCGCAGCGCTGCGGAACGCAGCACCAATGTTGGTGTGATCGATGACGCCATCAAAGATCGCGACGCGCCGCGCACCTTCGCCGCCGCGCAGCGATTGCAGCAGTTCGCGCGGATCCGCGAGCGTCGGGCGGTGCATCGAGGCGAGCAGACCGCGGTGCACTTTGAACCCGGTGAGTTCCTCGAGCAGTTCCTCGGAACCAACGAACACCGGAACCTCGGGGAACTCCTCCATGACATCGGCCACGGAATCAAGCCATTTGTACGACATGATCAGGGAGCGAGGCTTATGTCCGGCCTCAAGCGCCCTACGCAGAACCGTCACGCTCTCCGCAATGTAGAGGCCCTTTTCGGGTTCGTGCTTGGACCTCAGGTTCATGTCCGTCAGATTGGTGTAGTCGAAGAGTCGTTCGTCGGACAGGTCCGTGATGTCAATAAGCACTAGTCCATCTTCCCGCACTGGGTACCGAAAAAAGAAACGGGCGGCCAGTCCGTTCGGACTGACCACCCGTTCTCGGTGAAGCTAGGCGAACCTAGGTAAGACCCTACTGCTGTGGCGGCGGAACTGGTCCGCCGTCTTGAGACGGACGTGGCTCGAACGTCTCGACTGGGCGTGGCGCCGCTGGTGGCGTTGCCTGGTTGGGGTTGCTTGGAGCCTGGCCCACGGTGTGCAGTGGGTTGGCTGGCGCTCCGGAGCGGGTGCCTGCCGTGGTGGCGTCCGCGCTTGCAGCCTCCGCCTGACGGCGAGCCTCAGCGAGAGCCTCGGTTGGGTCCGTCAGTGCTACGGCCGATTCCTTGCGCTCGCGGCGCTGACGGCGACCCTCTGCGGCTTCCTTGGATGCTGCAAGTGCTGCAGGGTCGGTAGCAGCCGGGCCCTGTCCGGTGAAGCCGGATGCGATGCCGCCGAGAGCTGCTGTGAACTCTGCAGGAACGATCCACATCTTCGACGAGTCGGACTTTGCCACCTCAGGGAGCATCTGGAGGTACTGGTATGCCAGAAGCTTGGGGTCGGCGTCGCCCTCGTGGATTGCGTCGAAGACCTGGAGGATGGCTCGCGACTCACCCTCAGCACGGAGGATAGCCGACTGGGCTTCACCTTCTGCGCGGAGAATATTTGCCTGCTTCTCACCCTCAGCCGTGAGGATCTGGGACTGCTTGACACCCTCAGCGGTCAGGATGGCTGCACGGCGGTCACGCTCTGCGCGCATCTGCTGCTCCATCGAGCCCTGCACGGATGCGGGTGGGTCGATCGACTTGAGTTCGACTCGGTTGACGCGGATTCCCCAGCGTCCAGTTGCCTCATCGAGAACTCCGCGGAGCTGCCCGTTGATCTGGTCACGGGAGGTAAGAGTCTGCTCGAGGTCCATCGAACCGATGACGTTACGCAGAGTGGTAACGGTCAGCTGCTCGATTGCCGTGATGTAGTTCGCGATCTCGTAGACAGCCGACTTGGGGTCGTTTACCTGGAAGTAGATGACCGAGTCGATCGACACCACGAGGTTGTCGGAGGTGATCACTGGCTGCGGCGGGAAGGAGACGACCTGCTCACGGAGGTCAACTCCTGCACGAACGCGGTCCACAAACGGGATCAGGAAGTGCATACCAGCGTCGAGCGTGCGGTTGTAACGTCCCAGTCGCTCAACGATTAGGGAGACAGTCTGCGGGACAATACGTACGGCCTTGAATAGGACCGTGACCACAAGAATGGCCAGAACCGCAATAACAACAATCGCAACGACTGTTCCCGGGTCTAGCGATGACGTGTCATTCATCTAAGTGCCCTTCTTTGTTTTGTGCCGACCAAATGCAGGACATTGGGCCAGCGCGAGATGTGGCGCCGAGGCGCCAGGACCAGCCGCCTAGGAATCGGCGATGGGCCTAAGAATTGGTTCGACGATGGCAGTTGCGCCATCAATCTTGATGACGGTGACGTGAGTTCCATTGGGGAGCTCAGTGCCGTCAGCGGAACGCGCAGACCACACCTCGCCCTGGAACTTGATGCGGCCACCGGCTGCGTTGACATCGGTGACTGTGACACCGGTCTTGCCCACGTACGACTGGGCGTTAGTTTCTATTGCCTTGCCCCGAATCTTCATGTGTTCGAGCATCCATTTCCGGAGAAATAGAAGCAGAAGCAGAGAGACGACCGCCCAAATGATGCCCTGCCAGATGATGTTTTCCACGCCGAGCTCGGCTGCGAGCGCGGCTGCGAGAGCACCTCCTGCGAGCATGAGAAGGACCAAATCGAGGGTGAGCATTTCCGCGACCACAAGAACGATCGCGATGAGCACCCAAATCCACCACACCATCTGTAACCTCCTGCAGTTTTGGTTTTGGCTTTACAGATAACCTATCCGAGTTTTACCCGCTCGGACCCCTGTTTTCGCGGGGCTAGACCAAAGTATGTACTTGAGTATGATGCCCCGACCCACCGCTCCCGCGGCGATGGGCAGGCTAGCCCTTCCCCCGCCCCATTGCGAGGTCGCGATGTGTGCCGGCCAGGCCCGCTCTGCAATGCATGAGGGGTCCCGCGCGCCATGCGCGGGACCCCTCAATTGCACGTTTTCAGATCAACTTTACGCGTGGCCACCCAGATTGACCGGGAGTTTCTGCGATGCGCGGGCGCTGTATCGGTCACCAGTCTTGGTGACGGTGAGTGGAACGTCGAATGCACCTGTCAGGTTCTCGTCCGTCAACACCTCATCGATTGGACCGGCCGCATACTCGCTGCCGTCCTTGAGGAGGAGCAGGTGCGTGAATCCTGGTGGGATCTCCTCGACGTGGTGGGTGACAAGAACCAGCACCGGTGCCGCCTCGTACGCAGCCAACTCGCTCAGTGCGGCGAGCAGTTCCTCGCGGCCACCCAGGTCAAGGCCAGCGGCCGGCTCGTCGAGCAGGAGGAGTTCAGGGTCGGTCATGAGCGCACGGGCAATCTGCACGCGCTTGCGTTCGCCCTCGGACAGGGTTCCATAGTGACGATCTTGGAACCCGTCAACGCCAAACGCGGCCATGAGGTCGGTTGCGCGCTCACGGTCAAAGTCGTCGTATTCCTCGCGCCAACGGCCGGTGATTCCGTAGGCGGCGGTCAGGACCACGTCGAGTACGAGCTCGTCGCCGGGGATGCGCTCTGCGAGCGCTGCGCTAGCGAGTCCGATGCGTGGGCGCACCTCAAAGATGTCAACCTTGCCCATTTGCTCGCCGAGGATCTTCACAGTTCCAGAGGTGGGGTGCATACGAGTCGAGGACAGCTGCATGAGGGTGGTCTTGCCTGCGCCGTTGCGTCCCAGGACGATCCAGCGTTCCCCCTCTTTGACCTGCCAATTGAGGTTGTCAACGATGTTCTTTGTTCCGCGGCGAACAGATACATTTTCGAGGTCCAGCACCCAAGTCATGCTCCATACTCTATCCGCAGCCGTGACCACTTGGGTCCAAAGGCGCGGCAGGTATTACCGTTTAGGTTGTGAATTCCTCCACACGCTCCACGCCCCGACCGTTCCGTGACTCCGATGCGCAGGCGATTTTGCCACGCAGCGCCAGTTTGGCGCTCTGGCTGCCGCGCGTTGCTAGTGGGCAGTGGTCACCAGAAGTTGCTGCCCAATCCGTCCAGCAGGAGGATGAGCCGCATATTATCGACGATCGTGGTTCCGCAGTCTCACTCGTCACGTTCCTGCGGTCCACGTTGGGTCGGGTGGTTGCCTCGTGCGCAGTCTTTCCAGTCCCCGGAGACATCGCCTCCGTTCCCTACCTCGCCACGCACAGCGGCGTGGAATCGGAGGAGCTTGTGCTGGTGCGCATGGTGGCCGAGGACCGTAGCCAGCGGAACATTGCCCTGGTTCCGGAGGTCACGGAGTTTGGCCCAGCTGGCGACCGCGGGTACTCAACTCACTGGAACGTTGTTGAGGTTGACCCTTGGGAGTTTCAGGTGCTCGGGTCTGCGGGTTCCCTCGCTGATGCGCAGCGCGCTCTCCGGGTGGGGCTCGCCCAGGCCACCGAGGCCCTCATCGCACTCGACGTGGCGCGCTGGCACGAGGAACACGCCGACCTGATCGACCTGCTGCGCGACTCCTACGACCTTTCGGGCTACATCCCTGAGGACCTGCCTGCGCGCGTATATTCCGTACTTGAGTCGTCGGCTCGCCTACGCGCAATCGTTGACATTGCACGCTTTTCGGATGGGTCGGCGCTCAACTCCACGCAAGCCCAAGCGAGGCTCCGGCTCTTGCGGGATGTGGACGCCATTTCCCGGCGCGCCATGGAGGCGGCGACGCTCATGACGCCGCTGGTCGGATAGGTCGGAACAGCCTCCCCGCCCCTTCCCAATCCACCCCTCCCGACCCCAAACCACCCCACCCCAAACATCATCGAGAGTATTCCTGAGCCCACTCTCGATGTCGAGAGTGGGCTCAGGAATACTCTCGATGAGAGGTGGGATGGAGCCGTCAGCAGGAGGAACTAGTCGCGCGCCTGCGTCGCCCTAGCCTCGCCCTCCGAGTCGTCATGCCCTAGTAGCTTGAGGCCGAACGTACAACCCACGATTCCCACGAGGAAGACCGCCTTGAGGGCACTCATTGATTCTGTGCCGGTCAGCGTCGCGTACAGCACCGTCAACACGGCGCCGATACCCGTCCACACGGCGTATGCGGTTCCGATCGAGATTTCGTTCATGGCAATTGCGAGCCCGCCCATGGAGATCGCAAGAGCCACGAGGAACACAACCACCGCGACGGGCTTGGTGAAGCCCTCGGAGAGCCCAAGAGCTGTGGCCCAAACGGCTTCAAACACGGCGGAGCCGATCAGGATGGCCCACGCAGTGTTCGAGCTCATGGCGGAGAAGTCAGGCTTGTTCATCACGCCACCGCCTTGAGTCCGATAACGCAGGCCACGATGCCGAGCAGGAGAAGAATCTTGGCTAGGTTAGCCTTCTCAGTCCCGCGCAGAATGGCGATGGACACGGTGAGAACCGCGCCGATGCCGACCCACACCGCGTAGGCGGTTCCTGTGGGGATGGCAGTCATGGCGTAGGCCAAGCCTGCCATGGAGCCGATCATGCCAATGACGAAGATGACGGTGGGGAGTTTCTTAGTGAACTTTTCGCTCTCGCCCAGTGCTGTGGCCCATACGGCCTCCAGCATTCCGGACGCAATGAGGATTACCCAATGCATGTTTGAATCCTTTGGCCAGTCTTGTCGCGCACCGGGTACTGAACCGTCGTCCGGGGCCCGGTCACCGGGCCTAAGGTCAAGGCTAGCAAAGACCGTCCAGTTAGTGTGGTGAACTCTGCCACCAGATGAACCCACCACCAGCCGAACACACCACCGGCCGCGACAGCAGGCCCAGGCTCCCAAATGGAAGCCCAACCCATGCCATCGCGGCCGGAAGGTTCAACTCAAGGAGGGCGCAGCCAAGGCTACGAATCCAGGGACCCACCACGATCGTCGAGAATCTGGGAGTACAGGGCCATGGTGCGTTCCCCGATCGCCTCCCACGAGAAGTGGTCCTCGACCCGCTTGCGGGCCGCACGGCCCATCTCCGCGGCGCGCTCAGGGTCCGCCAGGACCCTGTTGAGCGTGTCCGCGAGGTCGCCCACGAACTTGTCGGGGTCGAGCGGGGTTCCCGTGCCATCCTGGACCTGCTCGATCGGCACGAGGTAGCCGGTCACGCCGTCGTCGACGACCTCAGGGATTCCTCCTGTCGCACTTCCCACCACGGGCAACCCAACGGCCATGGCCTCGAGGTTTACAATTCCGAGTGGCTCGTAGATCGATGGGCACACAAACACGGTGGACGCTGCCAGAACGGCGATGAGCTCGTGGCGAGGAAGCATCTCCTCGATCCAGACCACGCCGTCGCGGCGCTGCGCCAATCCGGCAAACGCGTCCGAGACCTCCTTGGCGATCTCCGGGGTGTCCGGGGCGCCAGCGCACATGATCAACTGGACGTCCGCGGGAAGCTGCTCGGCTGCACGCAGCAGGTATGGCAGGCCCTTCTGGCGCGTAATACGGCCAACAAAGACCACGGCTGGACGCTCTGGGTCAATGCCCAGGTTCCGCACGATCCGGTCCGCATCGTCCACCCACTCGCCGGTCGGGCGCTGCCAGCCAGTCAGGTCGATGCCGTTGTGGATGACGTGCACCTTGGCTGGGTCAACGTTCGGGTACGAGCGCAGGATGTCGTTACGCATGCCACCCGACACCGCGATGATCGCGGCCGCGGACTCGTACGCGCTCTTCTCAATCCAGCTGGATACCGCGTACCCACCGCCGAGCTGCTCGGCCTTCCACGGGCGCAGCGGCTCGAGTGAATGCGCAGAGAGCACGTGCGGGATGCCGTGCAGCATCGAGGCCACGTGTCCCGCGAAGTTCGCGTACCACGTGTGGGAGTGGACGATGTCCGCCCCCGCAACGTTGTTGGCCATCTGCAGATCCACGCCCATGGTCGCTAGGGTCGGATTTGCGTCGCTCAGCTCGGCGGGCACCGAGTATCCCGTGACGCCCTCGATCCCGAGGTCGTCACGTGGCCCGTCAAAGCAGTGCACTCGCACGTCAGCGTGTTCCCGCAGCACGCCGGAAAGCTCGGAGACGTGGACGCCCGCTCCACCGTAGATGTACGGCGGAAATTCTCTGGTCAGTAAGTCAATTCGCACACAGACACGCTACATCCTTTTATGCGAAATAGGTCACAACAACATAGAGTCGTGACATGGCACATCCCAAAGTTCTCGCGATTGTCCTTGCTGGCGGCGAAGGCAAACGGCTCATGCCCCTTACGAAACACCGCGCAAAGCCTGCTGTTCCGTTCGGTGGCATCTACCGCCTAGTCGACTTCGCACTGTCAAACCTGGTCAACTCGAACTATTTGCACATTGTCGTGCTCACTCAATACAAGTCACACTCGCTCGACCGCCACATCTCGAAGACGTGGCGAATGTCCCCACTGCTGGGGAACTTTGTTTCTTCGGTTCCGGCTCAGCAGCGCGTGGGTAAGCGCTGGTACCTCGGGTCCGCAGACGCGATCTATCAGTGCTTGAACATCATTGAGGATGAGCGCCCGGACATCGTCATTGTCGTGGGCGCGGACCACGTCTACCGCATGGACTTCTCCCAAATGGTTGATGCGCACATAGCCTCGGGCGCAGAGATGACAGTTGCTGGTATTCGCCAGCCCATCGAGCTCGCATCTGAGTTTGGTGTCATCGACGTTGACTCTGAGAACCCAAGCCGAATTCGCGCGTTCCTTGAGAAGCCAGAAAACCCTGTGGGTCTCCCTGATGCTCCAAACGAGGTGCTTGCCTCCATGGGTAACTACGTCATCAACACTGATGCACTCGTTGAAGCCGTATCCAAGGACGCCGACAACGACGCATCCAAGCACGACATGGGCGGCGACATCGTGCCGTACTTCGTGGAGCGCGGCACCGCCGGCTTCTACGACTTCAAGGACAACGACGTTCCGGGCTCCACGGACCGCGACCGCGACTACTGGCGCGATGTGGGAACCATCGAGTCCTTCTACGAGGCCAACAAGGACCTGATCTCAGTCAACCCCGTGTTCAACCTCTACAACAACGATTGGCCCGTCTACACCGGATACGTCGGTCTTCCGCCGGCCAAGTTCGTGCACGCGGGGCCGGGGCGTCTGGGCCACGCAGCTGACTCGATCGTCTCCCCTGGTGTCGTCATCTCGGGAGCAACCGTGGTGGGTTCCGTGCTCTCCCCCGGCGTGCGCCTGCACTCCTGGTCCTCGGTCTCCGACTCGGTGCTCATGGACGATGTCATCGTCCACCGCCACGCCCAGGTCCACCGCGCAATTCTGGACAAGAACGTGGTGGTCAACGAGCGTGCGCGCATCGGAATCGACCCGGACGAGGACCGCAAGCGCGGCTTCACCATCACGGAAGAGGGACTAACTGTGGTTCCTAAGGGCACAATCGTCGATTAGCGGGTGTGCCGCATACAGCAGCGAATCAGTCACAACAAAGGGGCGGTGGCCCAGTTCGTACGAACTGGGCCACCGCCCCTTTGTGCAACTCACCCAAAGCCGCAGGTCATCCGCCCACGGCCTCGTGCGGATCGCGTTACAACCCGAGTACCCGCTCCCCCAGGTACTCACCATCCGCGCAGCCGGGCAGGACCGCGAACACTGCGGACCCAATCGGCGTAGTCCACTCGTTGAGCGAGTCCAGCTCTGCGAGCCGTGCCTGCAACGGGTGGTACTGCGTCATCGGGTCAGCTTGATACGACACGAACACGAGCCCGCTGTTGGACAGTTCGCCTGGCTCGGGGTCGTCATCGTAGTTGTACGCCCTGCGGTAGATGCGCTCGTGCGGGTTGTCGGAGCGAGCCCGTCTGATGTGCGAGTAGGGCGCGATCACCGGGAACCCGATCGGGCTCTTCGCCTCAAAGTCAGGCTCGTCGTGCTCTTCGGTTCCGGTCAGCGGCGCGCCGTTGTGCAGCGTTCGCCCCATGACGTCCTCGCGCGCGACCCTGTCCACCTCGTCCCAGGTTTCTAGGTTCATCGCGATCCTGCGCACCACCATTGATGTCCCATTCGCCCACACGCCCTGCTCAGGCCCGCACCAGATGACCTGATCGTCCGGACCCGGCGTGGGGTTCGCCGTGCCGTCGACCTGGCCCATTAGGTTGCGCATCGTGGTGCCGTCAGGGCGCGCGCCGCGCGCCCCTTGGAACCCGCGCTGGACCCAGCGTGGTCGCGCCCAGCGCGCTATCGCGCGCGTGACTGCGCGCCGCGCGTGGGCGATCGTCAGGTCGTCATCGCCACTCAGCGACACCACCAGATCGCCCCCGTTCCACCGGTCCTGCAGCTGGTCAATCCGGTAGGCGGGCAGCTGGCGCAGCCACGCCGGCTTATTTTCGACGATTGACGCGCGTGTGAAGAACCTCTCACCCAGTCCTATGGTCGCGGTGAGCCGGGCAGGGCTCGTCACCATCTCGGGTTCGGTGTCCGCGAGCGGCACCTGGCCTTGCGTGAGCTTGGAGGTGATCTCGGTCAGGACGCGCAGGAGGCGTCGCGCCCCATCCCTTCCCAGTCCCTCGTCCACATCAAAGGCGAGGAGCGCGAGCTGGGTTCCGGCGACCGTGGTTACGCCGGACTGGCGAGCACCATAGAACGGGAGCGTTTCCGAGCCGAAGGCCAGCGGCGCCTCGGCTGGGGCTGCGGTCACGTTGGCTGGGCTCGGGTGTTCGGTCAGGCCGCGGCTGAGCGCGGCAATCACTCCTCCGAGTGCGCCACCCGCGACCACGGTTCCGCCCACGATTGAGCCCGCTTTGAGGACCGAGCGCCTGCTGACAGGATTGTCTTGGTTCCCAGGCAAGGTCACGGCTCAGTGCTCCGAGGTTTCCTCGTGCGAGTACTCTTCCTTGGCGCCGGCAAAGTCCCGCACAGCTGCGGTTACCCGGATCTCGGTGCCGTCAGCAAGGGTGAGGACGACCTCTACCTCGTCGCCAGCGATGAGGTCCTGCGTCATGCCCATGAGCATGACGTGTTCCCCTCCGGGCTCAAGCACGCGGTCGGCGCCGGGTGCGATGGTGAATCCACCCTCGACCTTCTGCATGGTGGTGGAGCCGTTTTCGTCCGCCACCGTCTCGTGCAGCTCAACCATCTTGGCGGCTGATGATGCGGCGGACGCCACTGTCAGCGGCTCATCCGTGCGGTTGGAGAGCTTCATGAACACTCCGGTCATTGGGTGTTCGGCGTCCATCTGCACTGCCTTGGCCCAGGCATCAGTGACCACAAGTGGCGCGCCGTCCGGCGATGCGGTCTGGCCTTCGCCCTGGGTGTGGTTCGTACCGCCCGGATGTGTGTCATCGCCGGCGGTTCCCGGTGAGCATGCACCAAGAGCCGCGAGTGCAGCGATGCTCAGGACCGTTGTCGCACGAGCGAATGGGCGGTTGGCAAAACGTGAAGTCGAGCGGGCGCGCGTCTGCGCGCCACGCTGTGCCGAGTTGGCAAGCATGGTGTGTCCTCTGTGTTCTTGAAAAATAAACCGCGGGTGTGGATTAGAAGCACAGAGAAACTGGTGGGCCACGAAGGCTGAGGACTCCGCGGACGGACAGCCTGGAGTTGACTCGTACTACCTGCGCGAATACGGCAGGTCGGTACCGAGGTGCGGTGAGGGTCACAGCGAGGACGTGCGTGAGGCGAACGACCTTCTGGGCCACGTACTCCAAGAAGTCGTCCACACGGCGCAGAATCGTCATGAGGATGACAGCTGCGAGCGCGTGGGCAGCGAGCATCGGGAGGCTTAGTCCCAGGGCGGCGTCATGGCCCGCCGCATGGTGCGAAGCCGCGCCAAGGAGCTCGCGCTCGAATGCGACGTCGACGGTGTGGGCGCTGTGCGTGCTACCCCCGAGGCTCGGCGATAATGCAACCGAACCGAGGAGACCGAGCGATGTGTGCGCGAGAACTTGAGCGGACACGGCGCCGCCGACCTCGATCACACGGTTGCCGGTGCGCGCGATGAGCGCAGAAACGGGTGCGAGGAGCACCGCAGTGATGAGGATGCCGAACGTCCCGGAGTCGTGACCGGGATTAAGGAGGTGCGCAATCATCGCCAGCGCACCGAGCGCCGGATAGATGAGTGCAAACCTACGAATCACAGGACTAGCCTAGGCCAACCTGACAGATATTCACCAACGTGGTCCGTCAGGCTTGCGGGGCGTCGTGAGCATCGATGATGTCGAGTGCGCCAAGCATTGAACCGTTGACGGTGTAAGGTGCCTGCTCCCGCACGATGGGCTTAGCGTTGAATGCGATGCCCACACCCGCTGCGTGGATCATGTCGAGGTCGTTCGCGCCGTCGCCCATTGCGACCGTTTGGGACATGTCGAGTCCAAGTTCCGCCGCAAACTCCCGCAACGCGATTTCCTTGTAGGCACGGTCAACAATGCGGCCAACGGTCCGGCCAGTGAGAGCATTGCCGCTGACTTCCAACGTGTTGGCACGGAACCGGGAGATGCCCACCTCAGCGGCAAGTCCTGCCACGATCTCGGTGAAGCCCCCGGAAACCAGTGCAACCTCCCACCCTCGCGACTGGCACTGAGCGATGAACTCACGGGCGCCCTCAGAGAACTGAATCTGGCTCCGCACCTGAGCGAGTTCGTCTAGGGTCACGCCTTCCAGGGTGGCAACCCTTTGGGTCAGAGACTCGGTAAAGTCGAGCTCCCCGCGCATCGCACGCTCGGTCACCTCCGCCACCTGCTCCATCGTGCCCGCGTGGAGGGCAATCTGCTCGATGACCTCCTGCTGAATCAGCGTGGAGTCCACGTCCATAACAACGAGTCTGGTGGGTGCGGCTGCGCGTAGTTCGGTCACGGGTGTTAGCCTATCTGCCCGCCCGGGGATGTGCGTGCGTGTCTCGAGAAACGCGGCGATGTTAGTTCTGGGAATCCAAGAGTTCGTCTTCTGTCAGGCGTGGACCGCGTGAGTCCGCGATTGCCATAATCAGGCTCGCCACGCACAACGCGATGCCGATGATTCCCATCGGGTTAGCGATGCCGATAGCAAAGCCGGTCCAAGGGTCTGTGTTGCCGGTGAGCATTGTCTGCAAGCTGCCATCGTCCAAGCGGTCCGGAATCAGCAGACCAAGCACGGTGAAGCACACCCACGCGAGCACGAGCGCGATGAACGTCCACGGACGGGTCGAGTGCCCGGCCGCCGCTGTCCTGGCCATTGCTCTGGCAACAAGGATGTGAAGCACGAGGATGGGAAGACCAAGCAGGAACACGTAGATGAGGGTCAAGGACCCGAGGTTTCCCACGGTTCCACGCCCGAACACCACCCAGGTGCTTGCGAGCACTCCCATAACAAGGACAAGGAGCGACTTTCTGTTCATCGGCGCCCTATACCTCCGCGCTGTCCGTTGAGACGAGCAGAGCAGTACCTGCGTCCCACTCGGACCACGGCAGATCGGATTCGAGGATCGCGAACCCTGAGGTAGGAAGGCCGATCCGGACACGGTCGAATACGGCAGCATCCGTCCCGGGACCGGCAAGGTGCGCGGCAAGGGAAGACATCACTGGCTCATGTCCAACCACAAGGATTGTGTCTGGCTCCTCGCAGCCGCGGACAACGTCAAGCACGTTTTCCGCGGCCGCGAGGTAGAGGCTCTCTTCGACCTGAGCAAAGGACGCGTCAAGGTCGAGGCCATTGCTAACAAGTTCCCACGTCTGGCGGGTGCGTAGGGCCGCCGAGCAGAAGACCTTCTGTGGCTCCACACCAAGGCCGCTCAGCTTCTCACCAATCGCAACCGCTTGGCGCCGCCCATGCAGGGCAAGCGGCCGGAATTGGTCGCCAACCGACCCTGCAGGCTCTGCCTTTGCGTGACGAAGCAACACAAGTCGACGTGTACCGTTAGCAAAACTCAAACTACTGTCCCATCGCGTGGACTCCACCGTCTACGTGGACGATTTCGGCTGTCGTGGCAGGGAACCAATCCGAAAGCAGCGCAACAACTGCACGTGCAGCTGGCTCAGCGTCGGTCTGGTCCCACCCGAGCGGCGCGCGCTCAGGCCAGGACCCTTCCATCTTCTCAAAGCCGGGAATGGACTTCGCGGCAGTGGTGCGGATTGGACCTGCTGATACGAGGTTAACCCGGATTCCGTCCGGACCGAGGTCTCGTGCAAGATAGCGCGCCGTGGATTCGAATGCGGCCTTGGCCACACCCATCCAGTCGTAGACAGGCCATGCGAAGCTCGCATCGAAGGTGAGACCCACTACGGAACCACCATTCTTCATGAGTGGTTTTGTGGCCACTGCCAGCGACTTTAGCGAAAATGCGGAGACTTCAAGGGCGGTCGCAACGTCTGGCCATTCGCCGGCCAAGAAGTTCCCACCCATGACTGACTGAGGCGCAAAGCCGATGGAGTGGACTACCCCATCGAGCGAGTCAACGTGCTCAAGCACACGGGACTCAAGGGCGGCCAAGTCCTCTGCGTCGGTTACGTCCAGCTGAAGCACTGGTGCGGGGGCGGGCAGGCGCTTCGCGATTGCCTGGGTGAGGCGGAACTGACGTCCAAACGAGGTCAGGACGACCTGAGCACCCTCCTGCTGCGCAAACTTGGCTACGTGGAACGCAATGGAGTGGTCAGTGAGCACGCCAGTTACGAGAATCTTCTTGCCTTCGAGGAGTCCCATGATGAGTCCTTTTCCTAGAGTGAATGTGTATCCG
>NZ_HE978642.1:411583-445978 GCF_000312125.1 Timonella senegalensis JC301 | reverse complement strand
GAGTCCTTTTCCTAGAGTGAATGTGTATCCGGGCCCCGGCGCGGCGGGACCTCATGAGCAGTGAACGGTCAGTGGCCCATACCAAGGCCACCATCAACCGGAATGACTGCTCCGGAGATGTAGCCGGCCTCGTCGGAGGCGAGGAAGGTCACGGCCGCAGCAACCTCTTCGGGCTGCGCAAAACGACCTGCGGGGATCGTCGACTTGTACTTCTTCTGTGTGTCTTCGGGAAGTTCGGCGGTCATAGCCGTCTCAATGAAGCCCGGGGCAACTACATTGGCGGTGATCCCGCGGCCACCGAGCTCGCGAGTAATCGAGCGCGCCATGCCCACGAGTCCGGCCTTCGAGGCCGCGTAGTTGACCTGCCCAGGTCCCCCAAAGAGTCCGATGACGGACGAGATCATAACGATCCGACCCTTGCGTAGGCGGATCATCCCCTTGGATGCGCGGCGCACGCAACGGAAGGTTCCGGTGAGGTTGACGTCAATCACTTGCTCGAACTCGTCATCGCTCATCCGCATGAGGAGCTGATCCTTGGTGATCCCTGCATTTGCAACAAGAACCTCAACCGGGCCAAGTTCCTTCTCCACCTCAGCAAAGGCGGCGTCCACTTGCTCGCTCGACGTCATGTCGCCCTTCACGCCGAATACACCCTTTGGGAGCTCCCCCGAACGGTAGATCGTGGCCACCCGGTCGCCCTGGGCAACAAATCGCTCTGCAATCGCGCGACCAATGCCGCGGTTCGCACCGGTCACGAGGACAACGCGGCCTTCTGCGCTACCTTCTTGGGCCTGGACCTGAGTCATTGTTCCTCCGTGTGTAGGTTCGCCCCGAGGGGCTCCTCTTTACCTAGTCTCGCCGTGCGAGCGCACGCCAAAGAGCGGTGCTCAGCACATCTAAATTCGAGAATATCTGACGATTAGCACTAAGACACCACACGAATCGCCACCGCACACCCCGATTCCTTAGTAGGAAACCTACAACCTTGACCCCGCTTGCGTACTTGCTGAGGATCACACTACGCCTACAGCCAACCCCCAGTTCCCGGGCCTAAAGCGAAGTAAACTGGGATGATGGCCCGCAAACCAGAAGTCCCGTCGATTACCTCAGCGCCGCGCTCGCTCGCTGAGGATCAGAGGGATCGCACGCGCCACTACCTGATCGCTATGTCTATCCGCGTTGTGTGCTTCATCGGCGCCTTCCTTAGCACCGGACCACTGCGCTGGATACTCGTCACGGGCGCGGTCTTCCTGCCCTACATCGCGGTGGTGTCAGCCAACGCAGGCCGAGCCAACTCCGCAGACAATGGAAACCCTCTCGAGTTCCTCGCCCTCGAAGCCCAGCACGACCACCCTGAGGGCGCCCTCCCAACGGAACCACAATCGTCGACAATCAATGACGAGACAGGCGCACCCGCTGAGACTGAGCCCGCACCTGACTCCCCCGCCTCGCACCACGACGCACCCGAGCCGCCCGGCGGCGGCCAACCCACCACGCACGAATCATAGGAATCTGCCTTGGTAAATCTCTTTGCAACACCAGACCCAGTTGATGAGCTCATCTGCTCCGGCAAGGGCTGCCGCGCCGAGGCGCAATGGGGCCTGCTCTGGAACAACCCCAAGATCCACACCCCTGAGCGACGCAAGGTATGGTTGTCCTGCGACGAGCATCTTGCCCACCTCAAGGAGTTCCTCAACCTGCGCGGGTTCTTGAAGGACGTCGTGCCGGTGGACGTACTCGAAAAGCGCGACGAACTGTGAGCACTACAACCGGCAGCACCGAGCAGGGCGTGGCGCTCTCGCAGCAAGATTCCGAACGCAAGGCGCTCAGCACTCTTCAGTGGTTCGGAATCGCGCTGGGCGTATGCCTCGTGGTCACCCTGTGCATTTCAGCCGGACGCTGGCAGTGGAGCCGACATGTGGATCGCGACGAGTTCATTGCATCAGTCAACGACAACTACACCGCCCCAGCCAAGCCGCTCGAGTCCTTCCTGCCCACCACCGACGCCCCTCTGGACGAGTCCGTTGTGTGGTCGCAGGCAACAGTCACCGGCCGCTACCTCACCGAGCAGACCGCGCTCCTACGAAACCGGCCAATCAACTCGACACCAAGCGTCCACGTCCTCGTTCCTTTCCAAACAGACAACGGCGAGGTATTGCTGGTCAACCGTGGCTGGCTGCCATATGACGGCAACGCGGAACGCCCCTCCACCATCCCTGCCCCACCCAGCGGCAAGGTGACTATTACGGTCCACCTGCGCCAGAGCGAGCCCACCTCGACCAAAAACGCCCCAAGCGGACAGGTCCGCGCCATCAATGTGGACCAGGCACTCACCGCGGGATTCGAGTATGCGGGGGCCGCGGCTCCAGCGCCGGGCACCTACTTTGAGAACGCCTACGGCGCCCTCGTGTCGGAGTCCCCTGCACCCACTGAGTCCGTGCGCGCGCTACCCCGACCAAGCACCGACCCCAAGAACCACATGAGCTACGCGTTCCAGTGGTGGGTCTTTGCAGTTGGCGGCGCCTCGGCGTTCGTGGTCCTGTTCGTCCGGGACCGGCGCCTCAAGAAGTACGGAACGCAGGGCCGTCCGGTCAACCCGTTCACCGCCCTCGACACCGCCCTTGAGAGTGCGGACGCAGGCACGTCGAGCTCTAGCGATGCAGCCAGGTTGGAGCACGTTGACGCGCTCAAGAGGCAGATGCGCACAAGCAAGGCACAGAGGGAAAAGCGATCCCGCGTCCAGGAGGACTACGAGGACTCGCTGTTCGAGGACTAGTCCCGCAAACTGCATGACGAAGGGAGGGTGGCGCATTGCGCCGCCCTCCCTTCGTCATGCAGGATCGATTCTGGCCATTATGAGGCCTTGAGCCTTACCCCTGCGCAGATCTAACCTGCTAGGCCATCGAGACCAGTTCGCGGTACTCGTCGTTCCAGAGGTCCTCGTCGCCGTCCGGAAGCAGCAGGACCCTGTCGGGACGGAGCGCGTCTACAGCCCCCTCGTCGTGAGTGACCATGATGACGGAGCCCTCATAGGTGGACAGTGCGCCCAGGATCTCCGCACGCGAGGCTGGGTCGAGGTTGTTCGTAGGCTCATCAAGAAGCAGGACGTTCGCGGACGAGACCACGAGGGTCGCCAGCGCGAGCCTCGTCTTTTCACCGCCGGAGAGCACTTTCGTTGGCTTGTCGGCGTCGTCTCCCGAGAACAGGAACGAGCCGAGCACGGAGCGCACCTCGGTGTCTGTGAGGTCCGGTGCAGCGTGCCGCAGGTTCTCTACCACGGTCGCATTCAGGTCCAGGGTGTCGTGCTCCTGCGCGTAGTATCCGAGCTTGAGTCCGTGCCCCGGGACAACCTCACCGGAGTCGGCCTTTTCCACGCCCGCCAGCAAGCGCAGCAGAGTGGTCTTTCCGGCACCGTTGAAGCCGAGAATAACCACGCGGGCGCCACGGTCAATCGCTAGGTCAACGCCCATGAAGACTTCCTGCGAGCCATAGGACTTGGACAGTCCGTCCGCGGTGAGCGGGACCTTCCCGCATGGCGCGGGGGTTGGGAAGCGGAGCTTTGCCACCTTCTCGGAGGCACGGGGACCTTCAAGCCCCTCAAGCATCTTCTCAGCACGCTTGATCATGTTCTGCGCGGCAACGGCCTTGGTGGCCTTGGCGCGCATCTTGTTTGCTTGGGCGAGCAGCACGCCGGCCTTCTTTTCGGCGTTGGCGCGCTCCTTGCGGCGGCGCTTTTCGTCGGTTTCACGCTGCAGCAGGTAGTCGTCCCAGCCGAGGTTGTACTGGTCCATCTCGCCGCGAATCGCATCAAGGAAGTACACCTTGTTGACGATCGCGCGCATGAACTCGTTGTCGTGCGAGATGACGATAAGGCCACCCTCGTAGGCACGAAGGTAGTCGCGCAGCCACATGATGGAGTCCACGTCAAGGTGGTTGGTGGGCTCGTCAAGCATGAGCGTCTCCCCACCGGAGAACAGGATGCGCGCCAGTTCCACACGGCGCCTCTGTCCACCGGAGAGCTCTCCAAGCTTGTGCTCCAGCACGTCCTTGTCCAACCCAAGGTTGGCAGAGATGCGCATTGCTTCGGACTCCGCACTGTACCCGCCGGCGGCGAGGAATCGCGCCTCGACCTTTGGGTAGCGCTCAAGAGCCTTCTCCATGACCTTCATATCCTCGGAGGCCATCTCGGCCTCGGTCTTGGCCATCAGCGCGACGAGCTTGTCGAGCTCACGAATCGAGAGGATGTGGTCCTTCGCGGTCATCGAGGGGTCCGCTGGGTGCGTGTCCTGCGGAAGGTATCCAAGGATGCCCGAGCGGGATGCTGTTCCTGCGCTCGGCAGAGTCTCCCCTGCCAGTACCTTGGTGAGCGTGGTCTTGCCGGCTCCGTTGCGGCCAACGAGTCCAACCCTGTCGCCCTTACCAATCTTGAACGAGGTGGGGTGCAGCAGCGTGCGGGCACCGATTCGAATCTCGACACCTGAAGCAGCAATCACGTGGGTTCCTTAGCGCTGTAACTCGGGGATGTCCGGCAGCGGTGGCGCGGACACAAACGCGTTCAATCTTACCTGCGTGAATGCATCAGGTCGCCGGATTATTCGCAGCACCACACATGGGTAGGGTCACAGTTCCCGGCCCACGATCACCTGGCATGGAACACGCGCGTTCCATGCCAGGTGTGCTCCCGCGAGTTTTCGAATACGTGCTTGAGCCACTTTGTTCGCAGGTCGATGCGCGTTTTCAGCCGCTTACCTACAGCGATTTGAGGGCGCGTCCGACTATTCTGCAAATATGACTTTCCAAGATGGCGGTTCCTTCGATTCCAACCGCGTAAAGAAGCGCTCCGGCGGCAAGATCGCTGCGGGCGGAGGAATCGGCGTTATCGCTATTGCACTCCTCTCCCAGTTCATTGACCTGGGCCCTCTCACCCCGCTCATTCAGCAGCTCTTGGGTGGCGGCTCTTCCACCCCGAGCACCGAGACTGGCCTAGAGGGCTGCGAAACGGCAGAGGACGCGAACACCAAGGACGAATGCCGCTACGGCTGGACGCTCGAGTCGCTCGACACGTACTGGGCCACGGCCCTGCCTCAGCAGACCGGCATCAAGTACACCGCTCCAGGCGCGGTCTCCTTTGAAAACCAGGTATCCACCGCCTGTGGCAGCGCTACTTCCGCTTCGGGCCCGTTCTACTGCCCTGGCGACCAGACCGTCTACATTGACGTGGCCTTCTACGACGTCTTGCGTTCCCAGTTCGGAACCAGCGCTGGCCCGCTGGCCCAGCAGTACATCATCGCCCACGAGGTAGGGCACCACATCGAGAACCTCACGGGTCTGCTCGCCAAGGCACAACGTCAGGGCACTGGTCCCGAGTCCGACTCCGTGCGCACAGAGCTCATGGCGGACTGCTTGGCAGGAATGTGGGCTGGCGCCGCGGCCACCACGATCAATCCTGAGACCGGAAAGCCAGACCTCGAGCCCATCACCGAGGCCCAGCTGCGCGATGCACTCGACGCAGCCGCAGCAGTTGGTGACGACCGGATCCAGCAGGCACAAACCGGTCAGGTTAACCCTCACGCGTTCACCCACGGAAGCGCTGCGCAGCGCCAGAAGTGGTTCATGAACGGCTACCAGAACCAGGACATCAACAAGTGCAACGCATTTGCCGCCAAGGACCTCGGCTGACGTAGCGCTCGATCACCGGCCGTTTGAAGCGGCTGAACTGCTTCACGACGATCCGGGCTGGGTCCGCACGCCACGTGCGGCCCCAGCTCGGATCGTCGTTTATCAGGCCGTCCGTGGCACGGCGCAAGTAATCCACACGCAGCGCCCGCCGCTCCGCCCCACGGGGCACGCCACTCAGCGCCGCGCACACAAAAAAGCCGGGGCCGGAACCGTTCATGGTTCCGACTCCGGCCTTGTGCGTGAGGACGATCAGTTCGCTTCTGCGACCTCGGCAGCTGCGACCTTCTCAGCCTTTGGCTTGAAGTCCACGCCAGCTTCCTTACGCTGCTGGAGCGTGATCGGTGCTGGTGCCTGGGTCAGTGGGTCGAACCCGCCGCCCGACTTCGGGAACGCGATGACGTCGCGGATCGAGTCCGACTTGGACAGGAGCGAGACGATACGATCCCAGCCGAATGCGATTCCACCGTGAGGAGGAGCGCCGAACTTGAACGCGTCGAGCAGGAATCCAAACTTCTCCTGGGCTTCTTCCTCGCCGATGCCCATGACGCGGAATACGCGCTCTTGGACGTCACGGCGGTGGATACGGATGGATCCTCCACCGATCTCGTTTCCGTTGCACACGATGTCGTATGCGTACGCGAGTGCCTCGCCCGGGTTCTCCTCGAACGTGTCGATCCACTCCGGGGTTGGGCTGGTGAATGCGTGGTGCACTGCGGTCCATGCCGAGTGGCCGAGGTCGACGTCGTCGTCCTCACCGGTTGGCTTGAACAGTGGCGCGTCAACGACCCACAGGAACGACCAGGCATTCTCATCGATCAGGCCGGCGCGAGCGCCAACCTCGTTGCGGACTGCGCCGAGCAGGTTGCGGCACTCGGTGGTCTTGCCTGCGGCAAAGAAGATGCAGTCGCCAGGCTTAGCGCCGGTTGCCGCCGCAAGGCCGTCGCGCTCTGCCTCGGTGATGTTCTTGGCAACTGGGCCGCCGAGCTCGCCTGTCTCCGAAATGGTGACGTATGCGAGGCCCTTGGCGCCGCGCTGCTTAGCCCATTCCTGCCACGCGTCAAACTGACGGCGAGGCTGAGATGCGCCACCTGGCATCACGATCGCGCCCACGTACTCGTTCTGGAACACGCGGAATGGAGTGTCCTTGAAGTACTCGGCGAGCTCAGTGATTTCGAGGTCAAAGCGAAGGTCAGGCTTGTCGGAGCCGTACAGACGCATCGAGTCGTTGTACGTGATGCGCTTCAGCGGGCCCTCGATGTTGACGTCGATGAGCTTCCAGATCGCCTTGAGCAGCTGCTCGGCAAGGGCGATGACGTCATCCTGCTCAACAAAGCTCATCTCGATGTCGAGCTGAGTGAACTCTGGCTGGCGGTCGGCGCGGAAGTCCTCGTCGCGGTAGCAGCGAGCAATCTGGTAGTAACGCTCCATGCCCGAGACCATGAGCAGCTGCTTGAACAGCTGCGGTGACTGCGGAAGCGCGTACCACGAGCCCGGTGCCAGACGTGCTGGAACCAGGAAGTCGCGTGCGCCTTCAGGGGTCGAACGGGTCAGGGTTGGGGTCTCGATTTCAACGAACTCGTTGGCCTCGAGAACCGAACGCGCAGCCTGCGACACCTTGGAGCGCAGGCGGATCGTCTCGGCTGGCTTTGGCCGGCGAAGGTCGAGGTAGCGGTACTTGAGGCGAGCCTCTTCACCGATGACCTCGTTGCCGTCGAGCGCGGTCGAGACCTGGAATGGAAGCGGAGCCGACTCGTTGAGAACCACAACGTCAGTTGCGATGACTTCGATCGCACCGGTTGCAAGATTCGTGTTGTCGTTTCCGTCTGGGCGTGCTGCCACCTCTCCAGTGACCTGGAGAACGAACTCGGAGCGCAGCGGGTGCGCTACTTCCTCGTCACGGATAACAACCTGTGCAATGCCCGAGGCATCGCGGAGGTCGATAAAGGCAACCCCACCGTGGTCACGGCGGCGATCAACCCATCCGGTCAGAGTTACAGTCTGGCCGATCTGCTCGGCTCGAAGCGAGCCAGCGTTGTGAGTGCGCAGCACGGTTTTCCCTTCTACGTGTCGCATCATGTGCGGTCCGGTGCGCCAGTTGGCGCACGGACATCCCTATAGAGTCTAGTCGGTCTTTCAAAGGGCCGTGGCCCTTTTATTGTGGCCTTCGGCCACCTTATTCACGACGATCGAGTCAGATTGCGCTTCCAACCAGCGGTGCGAGGTCGGCTGAGTTGGTTGGCATCCACACTGCAGGGTCGCCGTCGACCTGCTCACCACTGCGAATGTCCTTCACCTGGTGTGCGATCTCCTCGCCGTTCTGGTTGACCCCGGCAGGGAACCAGACGAATGGGATTCCACGGCGGTCGGCGAACTTGATCTGCTTGCCAAACTTTGCGGCGGTCGGGGCAACGTCGGTTGGAATGCCGCGGGCGCGCAGTTGAGCCGCGATCGCGTCTGACGCGGCGCGGTGCTCCTCGTCGAGGACGGCAACGAGCACCGCGGTGGGGACGGATCGGGATGCCGTGACAATACCCTTGGACAGCAAGCGTGACACGAGGCGTGATACGCCGATCGACAGGCCCACACCGGGGTAGGTGTTCTTTCCGTCTGACGCGAGTTCGTCGTATCGTCCACCAGAACAGATCGAGCCAAGGTCCTCGTGCCCTACCAGAACGGACTCATATACCGACCCCGTGTAGTAGTCGAGGCCTCGAGCAATCTTGAGGTTCGCCTCGATCCTCCCGGGTGCGCGAACGGCAGCGGAAGCAAGGAGCGCGCCAAGCTCGGTCAGACCAACCTCGAGCAGTTCGTGCTCGATGCCGTGCGCTGAGGTCAGCTCGCGGACACGGGAAATGACTGACTCGTCGGTTCCGCAAATGCCAGCGAGGTCGAGGCACAACTGGGCCTGCTGGGCAGTCGCACCCACTTCGTCGATAAGCAGTTTGGCCACGTTTTCCGGGCCGATCTTGTCCAACTTATCGATGTTGCGCAGGACCCCCTCGATGTCATCGAGGCCAAGACCGCGATAGAAGCCCTCCGCAACCTTGCGGTTGTTGACCAGAATCTTGAACTCAGGCACGCCGAGCGCCTTTAGGCGCGCAAACGCCTCGGCCATGACGAGCGGGAGCTCGACTTCAAAGTGGAATGGAAGTTCACCGGCGCCAACTACGTCGATGTCGGCTTGGTAGAACTCACGGAAACGGCCGTCCTGCGGGCGCTCACCACGCCAGACCTTTTGGATCTGGTAGCGCTTGAACGGGAAGGACAGGTGGCCGGCGTTCTCCAACACGTAGCGGGCAAACGGAACGGTCAGGTCGAAGTGCAGGCCAAGCTGCTTGTCCTTGGACTGTTCGTCGCTCTCCCCCGCCTGAAGGCGGCTCAACACGTACACCTCTTTAGAGGTCTCACCCTTACGCAGAAGTTGGTCAAGTGGCTCGACAGCGCGGGTCTCAATGCCCGCGAATCCATGGAGCTCAAATGTGTCCTGGATGATCCGCAAGATCTGCTGCTCAACGATTCGCTGCGCGGGAAGCCACTCTGGAAAGCCGGAAAGAGGTGTTGGTTTAGCCATAACTCAGTATTTTTCCATGAATCCGCACTGAACTGCGATCCGGCGTGCGGAACTGGACTGTTGCTTTGGAGACAAACCCGAGGAATATCGCACCTAAATTGCGCTGTGGGCGCATTTGGACCCAGAAAAGGGCGGTCACGGGCGAAAAAGCCGCCACGCGCCAGTTTTGTCTCTAGAATGGTTGTTGGCGCGTGTCATAACGCACACTAACGCTTCCATATCGGCACCAGCCGTTCGGAGCAGTCGCTGACGAGGTCCCTTTAAAGGGGACATCGCCACTACCCACAAGGAGTAAGTGCCCATGAGTGAGAACCCAGTACCCGGCGCACCAGAAGTTACCAACGAGGGTAACGAACAGCCCGAGGCAGCAACCGCCTCAGTAGTCGAATCAACCACAACCGAGGCACCCGTAGAAGAGGTAGTTGCCCCTACGCCCAGTGCCATCGCTCCTAAGCCTTCTCCGGTAAAGCCACTCGCGCCGGTGGCGCCCGCCGCGCCAGCTCCTGCAGCAGCCATTGACGCCGCAACTTTCGCGTCAGCTTCCGCATTCGGCCGCGTCGAGGAAGATGGAACCGTCTACGTGAAGGACGGCGAAACCGAGCGCGTTGTCGGGCAGTTCCCTGACGCGACTTCAACCGAGGCTCTCACTCTCTACGTTCGCCGCTTCCTTGACCTCGAGTCCAAGATCGGACTCTTTGAGACTCGCCTGCAGACTGCTGATCTTCCTATCAAGGAGATTGACTCAACGCTCAAGAAGCTCGCCGAGGAAACCGCTGAACCTGCTGCCGTCGGTGACTTGGTCTCGCTGCGCAACCGCGTCGCTGCACTCGAGGAGGCCGCTGCGGCACGCCGCGCGGAGCTCGAGGAAGCTCGCGTAGCAGCCAAGGCCGTCGCACTCGCCCGTCGCACCGAAATCGTCGAAGCAGCGGAAAAGATCGCAAACTCCGACCCAGCCAAGATTCAGTGGCGTCCAGCCGGCGAGCAGCTGCGCAAGCTCCTCGACGAGTGGAAGGAAAGCCAGCGCTCCGGCGCACGCCTAGACAAGCCAGCCGAGGACGCGCTGTGGAAGCGCTTCAGCCACGCACGCACCACTTTTGACCGCGAGCGTCGTCACTTCTTTGCTGAGCTCGAGAAGCAGAACGCCTCGGCCAAGGCAATCAAGGCTGCGCTCGTTGAGGAAGCACGTGCTCTGTCGAACTCCACCGAGTGGGGTGCGACTGCAGCCGCCTACCGCGACCTCATGACGCAGTGGAAGTCCGCTGGCCGCGCTAACCGCAAGGACGACGACGCACTGTGGGCTGCATTCCGTGAGGCACAGGACGTCTTCTTCAACGCCCGTGACGCCGCAAACGCAGCAACCGACGCGGAGTTCTCTGCAAACCTCGTTGCCAAGGAAGAACTCGCAGTTCAGGCCGAGGCGATTCTGCCAATCAAGGACATCAACGCAGCCAAGAGCGCGCTGCGTGACATCCAAGACAAGTGGGAAGAGATCGGCAAGGTCCCTCGCGCAGACATCGGACGCATTGAGGGCCGCCTACGCGCCGTTGAGAACGCCGTCCGGGACGCTGAGCAGTCCAAGTGGGAGCGCACCAATCCAGAGACCCGCGCACGTGCAGAGGGCGCTGTGGCACAGCTCGAGCAGGCAATCGCCGGACTCGAAGCCGACCTTGCCAAGGCACAGGCTGCAGGCAACGACCGCAAGGTGAAGGAAATCACCGAGGCGATTGCGGCACGCACCGCGTGGCTCGAGCAGGTAACTAAGGCAGCTGAGGAAGCACGCGGCTGAGCGTAAGCTAATTCGAGCCCAGCTACCGGCGTTGAACTCGTCCTAAAGTTAGGTCTAGAACCTCGAGGGGCCGGGAATAGATTTCCACAATCTGTTCCCGGCCCCTCTTTTGTATGCCTTTTGGCACGACAATCAGTTCATGCCTTCTCCTGCATTTCCACACGTCCTTGGTGAAACTCGTACCCAAAGCGCCAGCGCCCTCAATCCCATGGCCCGGCCCTACTCGCACATTCTGGGGAACATGGCATCTGGCGACAGCGCCCAAGCCGTACTTGAGCCACGAGCCCAGTTAATGTCCATCGCCCAGGAAAGCCTGCACACCCCGCGTAGTGTCGGAGGACCTGACGCTTGGAAGAGACTCCTGCGGGACAGGGATATCAGGCTCATACTTCCCGGCGTTGCCTGCGCGTACGAGGTTCGGCCCACCCCCGAGATACGAGCGAGAGCTTTCCGAATCATTGGCGGTAAGTACGTCATAGCGTGTGGTACAGCTGCAGCGTGGATTTACGTTGGAGGAGAGGCTCCACTCCCCCTGCATGCCTTCTACAACACGTATGGCAGCAGGCCAAAAACCAAAGACAACCTGCGGCCACTCATGCGACAGTTTTTCGCGCCAGAGGTCTCGACGGTGGGAGGCTTACCGGTCACCTCACCTGCGCGCACGTTCGTGGACCTTGCTAGGGGCAACGGCGCCGGATTTAATCCCCGGGTGTGCCAGAAGCTCCTTGCTTCCCTGCTGGCCGAGCCCCGGCATCGCGCCGCGATAGAGACTGACCTCCGTGCGCGCTCATTTCGGCATGCAACCAGTCTGAGCCACAACGAACTCCTCGATGAGTTCGAACGGATCGTAGCAATTGCGAATTTGGCTGCATGACTATGCGGCGGCCGCTCACCGAGCAGCCGCCGCATAGTCATGCAGTCCTAGTGATCACTTGCCGTTGTGCGAGCCCTTGGTTCCCGTGATTCGGTACACGTCGAAGACCCCATCGATGCGCCGCACCGCGTTGAGCACGGTGTGCAAGTGGGCCGGCTCCGCCATCTCGAAGGCAAAGCGGGAGACCGCAAGCCTGTCCGAAGACGTTGTGACCGATGCGGACAGAATGTTGACGTGCGCGTCGGAAAGCACCCGTGTTACGTCGGAGAGCAGTCGGGCGCGATCGATTGCCTCCACCTGGATCTGCACGAGGAACATAGTGTTCGACCCGCTCGTCCATTCCACATCAACCATCCGCTCGGGCTGGGACTTAAGCTGGTCCACGTTGATGCAGTCTTCGCGGTGCACCGAGACACCCTGGCCTCGAGTTACGAATCCCACGATCTTGTCGCCGGGAACGGGGGTACAGCATTTGGCGAGCTTGACCCAGATGTCCTCGATGCCCTTGACCACAACGCCAGGATCACCCGTGCGATTTCGGCGTGAAGGCCTACCCGGGCGAGTGATTTCCGCTAGGTCTTCCTGGTTCGCGTCCGTGTTGCCCATCGACTGCGTGAGCTTTGCGATCACGTTTGCTGCAGAGGTCTGCCCCTCACCGACTGCGGCGTAGAGCGCCTCAACATCCGGGTAGCGCAGGTCGTTCGCGGTCGCGAGGATCGTCTCCTGGGACAGCAAACGCTGGAACGGGAGGTTCTGCTTGCGCATCGCCTTCGCGATCTGTTCCTTACCGTGCTCGATGGCTTCCTCGCGGCGCTCCTTCTGGAACCACTGGCGGATCTTGTTGCGCGCCCTGCCACTCTTCACAAATGCGAGCCAGTCGCGCGACGGGCCAGCCGATTCCGACTTGGAGGTCAACACGTCAACGACGTCGCCGTTCTCAAGCGTGGAGTCCAGCGGCACAAGTCGGCCATTCACTCGGGCACCCATGGTTCGGTGCCCCACCTCGGTGTGCACCGTGTACGCAAAGTCAACCGGAGTCGAGCCCTGAGGAAGCGAGATTACGTCTCCCTTAGGGGTAAACACAAAGACCTCGGAACCGCCGATCTCGTAGCGCAACGAGTCGAGGAACTCGGACGGGTCCGCGGTTTCCCGCTGCCAGTCCACGAGCTGACGCAGCCATTGCATCTCGTTCATGGACTTGCCGTCAGGTCCGACCGCGCCTTCCTTGTACTTCCAGTGCGCGGCCACTCCGTACTCCGCACGACGGTGCATGTCATGCGTTCGGATCTGGATCTCAACGGGCTTGCCGCCAGGTCCGATCACCGTGGTGTGCAGGGACTGGTACATGTTGAACTTGGGCATCGCGATGTAGTCCTTGAAGCGCCCTGGAACCGGGTTCCAGCGGGCGTGCAAAGATCCAAGTGCCGCATAGCAGTCGCGCACACTGTCTACAAGCACGCGCGTGCCCACAAGGTCGTAGATGTCCGCGAACTCGTGTCCGCGAACGATCATCTTCTGGTAGATCGAGTAGTAGTGCTTTGGGCGGCCGGTAACAGTCGCGCGGATCTTTGCGGCACGCAGGTCCGCGTTGATCTGCTCGCGAACAGTGTTGAGGTATTCCTCACGAGCCGGCGCGCGCTCCGCAACCAGATGGACGATCTCGTCATACACCTTGGGGTAGAGGGTCTGGAATGAAAGGTCTTCGAGTTCCCACTTGATCGTGTTCATGCCGAGCCGGTGGGCAAGCGGTGCGTAGATTTCGAGCGTCTCGCGCGCCTTCTTTGCCGCGGACGCCTGGGGGACGAACTTCCACGTGCGGGCGTTGTGCAGGCGGTCGGCGAGCTTGATCATGAGGACGCGGATGTCCTTGGCCATTGCGATGACCATCTTGCGGACAGTCTCAGCCTGCGCCGCATCACCGTACTGGACCTTGTCCAGTTTGGTCACTCCGTCAACGAGAAGAGCAATCTCCTCGCCGTACTCCTTAGTCAGCTGAGCCAGCGAGTAAGGGGTGTCCTCAACGGTATCGTGCAGAAGCGCCGCGGCGAGCGTTGGAGGCGTCATGCCCAGCTCAGCGAGAATCGTAGCCACTGCGACTGGGTGGGTGATATAGGGGTCGCCACTTTTACGCAGTTGACCCCTGTGTGCACGTTCAGCCGTGTTGTAGGCACGTTCGATGATCGCGGTATCGGCCTTGGGGTGGTTCTTCTTCAGAGCAGAGAGCAGCGGCTCAAGGGCCGGAGTGCCCACCGAGTGCCGGGAGCCGAAACGCCCGAATCGGGAACGGACTCTACCGGAGCTGTTGACCGGGATTGCACCAGTTGGTGATGCAGCGTTCGGGCTGGACCCGGCAGGCGATGACACCGGAGTGGCTGGCACAGTCGGCGCTGGGCCGGCCGAAACGGCTGAAATGGCCGAAGCAGAGGGTGCAGCAGGAGCTGGAGCAGATGCCACATCCTTTGCGGTTGCGGCGGCTCCTGCGGGTTTCGGCGGTGCCGTGTTTCCCGCACCGTCTCCCATGAACTTTGCGGCGACTTGAGCAGGGTTGGGAGCGCTCGATGCCTGCTGAGCGGCAGGCTTGGACGCCTTGGGGGCAGGGTTCGCTGTTGCCTTATGATCGGCCTTGAGGTCGCTTGGCTTTGCGGTAATGGGATCGGCAGCCTTGACCGCGCGCTCCACCACAGGTGCGGCTCCCTCTGCCGTCTTGGAAACGGCAGAGGGAGGCACTTTCGTCCCGTGATTATTCTCGGACATGGGTGCCTCCCTCAGTTGGCTTCTCAATCTCCCGACCAGGAAATCCATCCAGTCGGAAGAGAACTAGAAGACCATTCTAGATCTACAGTGTCATCAGCGAAGAAACGGCTCGCCCTCCTAGGCAATCACGTCCACCGAGTCCGTTCAGTTCCATAAGGAACACTGAGGCCATTACCTCAGCGCCGGACTGCTCCAAGAGTGCCACTCCGGCGCGGGCTGTGCCACCCGTGGCCAGGACGTCGTCAAACAGAGCCACACGGGCTCCCGGGGCGACGGTTCCTTCACGGAGTTCCACAGTTGCGGTGCCATACTCCAGGTCATACGAGTACGAGTTCACCGGGGCAGGCAACTTTCCGGCCTTGCGAATCGGGACAAACCCGATGCCCAGGTGCATTGCCAACGCAGCGCCGAAGATGAAGCCGCGAGCTTCCATTCCGGCGATGAGCTCGGTTCCCGAAGGTACGAGTTTGCCGAGACCTTCGATTGCCTGCTGGAATGCCTCAGGGCTTGCCAGAAGCGGAGTGATATCCCGGAACATGATTCCGGGGCTTGGGTAGTCGGGCACATCACGGATGTGGGCGCGGAGGGCCGCTCCAGCATCCTGTGACTCATGTGATTGCGACATTGGGGTCTAACCTTACTTTCGCTTTGAGCGCTTTGGTTGCGCCTTGTTTCCCTGGTGGTGCCCGGGAAGAATCTGGCCTGAGGTCGATGCCAAGGCTGGAGCCTCTCCGTCGCGCACTCGGCCTTCACGTGCCGTGAGAACCTTTGCGGTGTGCTCCGCAATGCGTGGCTCCCTCATCCGGAGCGACACCTCGAGAGGCGTCGCAAGGAAGATGGAGGAGTAAGCACCAACTGCCATACCCACAAAGAGCGACAGTGCGATGTCACGCAGGGTTCCAGCACCGAGCACAAATGCTCCGATGAACAGAATCGAACCCACTGGAAGCAGTGCGACCACGGACGTGTTGATCGAACGCACCATCGTCTGGTTGACCGCGAGGTTTGCACGCTCACCGTAGGTCGCGAGCTGCTGCTCGGTAACACCCTCGGTGTTTTCACGGACCTTGTCAAAGACAACGACGGTGTCGTAGATCGAGTATCCAAGGATGGTCAACAAACCGATGACTGTAGCCGGAGTGACTTCCCAGCCCACGAGTGCGTACACACCGATAGTCACGATCAGGTCGTGGAACAGCGCGATGATCGCGGCCGCGGCCATGCGCCACGCTCGGAAGTAGATCGACATGACGACCATGACGAGGAGGAGGAAGACAACCAGACCAGTGATGGCCTTCTTGGAAACGTCCTGTCCCCAGGTAGGTCCAACGAAGGATGATGCAACCTCGGTCTCAGGAACACCGTAGGCCTTAGCCAGCGCACCACGAACTTCGGTTACTTCATCATCCGTGAGCTCGCTCGTCTGTACGCGGAGCGCGTTGCTGCCCACGTTAGAGACTCGTGGAACTTCGTCGCTTCGGACAGCGTTGACCGCGTCAATGGCAAGCTGCTGGTCCGTTGTGGTTGCGTTCGTGATCGTGAACTGAGATCCACCACGGAACTCGATTCCGAAGTTGATACCGCGTACCGCAATGATCGCAATGGTCAGAACGACGGCCGCAATAGCAGCGATGTAGAAGCGCTTGCGCTTCCCAACGATGTCGTAGGACTTCTTTCCGGTGTAGAGGTCAGCGCCCCACTGTGAGAACCCGGCCATCAGTTGTCACCCTCCTTAGCGGCTTGTGCCGACTGGTCGGCGCTCTTGGCGCTAGTGGTCGATTGGTCGGTCAAGGTCTCACCGGAAGCGTCGCCGCTTTCCTGAGCAGCCCTCTCGGCGGCCTTTCGCTGTGCGATCGTCATGCGTGAGCCGTCCGGGTTAAACGCTGGGGCGGCTGGCGCACCCGGCGTCGACACGCGGCCACGTCCAACATAGCGAGGCTTGTCCAAGCCGAGCGACGAGTGGTGGAAGCCGGACATCCGGTGACCCTCCCTGAAGAACTTCCACCGCGAGATGATCTTCATGATCGGGTGCGTGAACATGAACACGACCAGGAGGTCGATCAGCGTGGTCAGACCTAGTGTGAACGCGAAGCCACGGACGCCACCGACTGCAAGGAAGTACAGCACGATTGCGGCGAGGAAGTTGATGGTATCCGATGCAAGGATTGTGCGTCGTGCACGCTCCCAACCAACTTCGATCGCGCCTTCGAGGCTGCGTCCATCACGAAGCTCGTCACGGATTCGTTCGAAGTACACGATGAAGGAGTCGGCAGTGATACCGATCGCAACAATCACACCCGCCACACCTGGGAGTGAGAGTCGGTAACCCTGTTGCCAGGAGAGGAAGGCGATCGCGAGGTAGGTCAAGATCGCCGCAACGCCAAGGGAAGCAACGGTGACGAGACCGAGCGCCCGGTACTGGAACAGCGAGTAGATGACCACAAGAACGAGACCGATGAGGCCTGCGAGCAGGCCCTTCTCGAGTTGCTCGGATCCGAGCGTCGCAGAAATGGTCTCCTCGCTCTGGACCTCAAAGGTCAACGGAAGCGCACCAAAGTTCAGCTGGCTAGCCAGGCGGTTTGCACTTTCGTTGTTGAAGTCTCCTGAGATCTCAGCCTTGCCGTTAGGAATCTCGTACGTAACGGAAGGAGCAGAGATGACGAGGTTGTCGAGAACCATCGCAAACATGTTCGGGGACTGCGTGATGGGGCTGGTCATTATCCACGTACCGGAGTCTGGAAGACCAGAAAGACGCTTGGTCACCTCGGAGAACTGCTTGGTGCCCTCCTTGTTGAACTCGATGTTTACAACCCACTTACCGGTGCTTACACCTTGCTGGGTCGTACCCATCCCGGAGGTCGCGTTTGCGATCTCGGAGCCTGCAATCTCCATTGGTCCAAGAATGTACTTGGATGAGCCGTCATCGGCACACGCCACTAGTACCTCGTTGGGGTCAGCAACGCCACCGCCGCCCTTGCGGTTGTCAGGAACTGTGCAGTCAAGTTCGTTGAACGTATTCATGACCGAATCGGTGACCTGAGCGAAGTCAGATGGGTCAGTTGGCTCGACCTTTGGCTCGTCAGTCGCGGGAGTCTCTTCGGCAGCGGATTTATCCGTAGCGTCTGTGGAGTCCGTTTCCTTGGAACCATCGGTCGCCTCCTCAGAAGCGCCATCCGTGGCGTCGCCAGTAGCCTTCTCGGTGCTCTCGCCGGTCGCATCAGTCGACTGGGGCTCTGGGATCAAGCCAGGGTTACCAAAGTACAGAACTGGCCGGAACTGCATCTGTGCAGACTCACGGACCAGGTCAAGGGTCTCCTGCGATGGAGTCCCAGGCAGCGCGACAACGATGTTCTGGCCGCCCTGGCTCGTAATCTCTGCTTCAGCGACACCGGATGAGTCCACACGCTGGCGGATGATCTCGATAGCTTGGTTGATGTCCTCGCCACTGACCGGCTCATTGTTCGTGGTCACGGCTTGGAGGATGACTTGTGTACCACCCTCGAGGTCCAGAGCTAGCTTGGGCATCCAAGTCGCGTCAGACCATTTGGTGCCGGCGAAGATTGCGCCAAAAAGAGCCAAGATGATGGCAAGCAGACCGATGAGCGACCGCCATCTGCCCGGCTTCTTCGTGTTGGTGGAGGCCAACTTACGTCTCTTCTCATAAATGCGACCCCAGTTCCCCGGGGCCGCGATACCGTGCGTCCTTAATCACGAGACGCGCAGCGGCGCTAGGTCCGCTGCGCGTGCAATCTTAGGCGCCTTACTTGGGTTCCTACTTGCCGTTCTCGTCGTCGCCCTTGATCTCGATGTCAGCTGGCGTGGTGGCGTCAGGCTGGGTCGAGGTTTCGGTGGGCTTGGAGATCAGCGAGCTCACATCATCCGGGATTTCAAATCCTGATGGAGCTGGTGCTACTGGGGTCACCTGTGCAGTCTGCTCAACAATTCCTGGAGCGACAGCCTCGTACTCCTTGGCGATTGCGGCGCGGACCCACTTGGTGCGGTTACCCGTTTCGGATTCGAGGGTGACAAGGTCGCCGTCAATCGAAACGACAGTGCCCACGTATCCCGAGGCAGTCATTACCTGGGTGCCAGCGGTCATCGCGTCGCGGAATGCAACCGCTTCCTTCTGGCGCTTCCGGGTGCTGCGGGTCATGAGGAACATAGCACCGAACAGCACCACGATCATGATGATCATTTCCATGGTGGAAATCACCTAACTTTCTGCATTTCTACACGTTCTGGGAATAGTCGGCGCTAATCCGCCTCCCATTCTAACGAGTGTGAAGTGCGAAAAGTGCCATCGAATCATCCGCGGGCACCGCGCATGACTTACAGATCACTCAAGAAGCGTTCGAGCCGGCATCCGCTGGTGGGACAAGCCCGAGGTGTTTCCACGTGAGTGGAGTGGCAATTCGACCTCGTGGTGTGCGGCCCATCAGTCCCTCGCGAACGAGGTAGGGCTCGGCAACCGTTTCCACGGTTTCGGGCTCTTCCCCAACTGTAACAGCGAGAGTTGACAGCCCTACAGGACCTCCGCCAAACCTCGTGCACAGTGCGGTGAGGACCGCCCTGTCCAGCCTGTCCAGCCCCAACTTATCTACCTCATAAACCTCAAGCGCAGCCCGCGCAGCGGCAAGGTCCAAGCGGCCGGTTCCACGCACTTGAGCCCAGTCCCGGACTCGGCGTAGAAGCCGGTTTGCAATACGCGGGGTGCCGCGCGAGCGCGAGGCGATCTCGGCTGCTGCATCGCCGTCAAGATCTACACCAAGCAGACCCGCAGATCGCGTGATGACTCTCTCAAGCTCGCCGGCATCGTAGAAGTCAAGGTGTCCAGTAAAGCCGAAACGGTCACGCAGAGGTGCAGGCAGGAGGCCTGCACGCGTTGTAGCGCCCACCGCAGTGAACCGCGGCAGACTCAAAGGGATCGCGCTTGCACCAGCGCCCTTACCCACCACCACGTCCACGCGGAAGTCTTCCATTGCCACGTAGAGGAGTTCCTCAGCGGGCCGTGCCAGCCGGTGTATCTCGTCGATAAATAGGACTTCGCCCTCATCCAGAGAGGACAGCACCGCTGCCAGGTCTCCGGCGTGCTGAATCGCGGGGCCGGAGGTGACGCGAAGCGACACCCCGAGTTCCGCGGCAATGATCATTGCGAGGGTCGTCTTTCCGAGGCCGGGAGGGCCGGACAGCAGCACGTGGTCGGGTGAGGCGCCGCGGCCCTTGGCCGCGTCGAGCACGAGCGAGAGCTGATCGCGCACGACCCGCTGCCCCACAAAGTCATTGAGCGACTTGGGTCGCAGCGCGGCCTCAGCGGCACGCTCGATGTCGTCCGCCCCGGCGGACGTGATGCGCTCGGAGCCGATGCTCATCGATTCGTCCTCGTGCGGGTAGATCGACCCGTCGGTGTCGTACGTGCTCTCAGCCACGCTGGCCGCCTAGCACCTTGAGCGCAGAGCGCAGAGTGGATGGAACGGCAGCAGAAACCACAATGGATTCGCCCTTGTCCTTGAGGACAGTTTCCACAGCATCTTCCGCAGCCTTGGCGTTCCATCCCAGCGAGACCAACGCCTCGATGACCTGGGAACGCTCGTCTGTCTGCGCAACGGGAACTGGTCCGCCCTTGCCCTGAACGATAACGGGCGCCGCCATCTTTCCGGCGAGCTCGAGCAGAATGCGCTGGGCTACCTTTGGCCCGACGCCCGGTACCCGAGTGAGCGCCTTGACGTCCTGATTGATCACCGCCATACGGATATCGTTGGCAGAGTGCACCGCGAGCATCGCGAGAGCCAGTCGAGGCCCCACGCCAGAAACAGTCTGGACAATCTCAAAGACCTCGCGGTCATCCGGGTCACCGAACCCGTACAGCGTCATCGAGTCTTCGCGCACAACGAGGTACGTTGCGAGGCTCGCCTGTTCGCCAGAACGAAGCGTGGCGAGCGTGTTGGGGGTCGCGTACACGAGATACCCAACTCCCCCTACGTCGAGGACAACGGAGTTGAGGCGAACGACCGTGACGGTTCCGGTCAGGGAAGCAATCATTGTGGGCGCGAGAACCAATCTGCTAGAACATACGTACGAACGAGCCTAACAACCTCAGCGCACTCCGCGTGCTCGGCGCGCCGCTTGCTCTGCGGCAGCCCACTGACGTTGCGCGGCGGTCATCTCGAATCGCTCCGCCTTGTCCAGGATTCCGGAGGGTCGCCACAGGTGCGTGATCGCGATGGCGAGAGCGTCGGCGGCATCTGCAGGTTTAGGGATTTCGTCAAGATTGAGGATGTTGGCCACCATCTTCTGGACCTGCGCCTTTTCGGCGCCGCCCGACCCGGTCACGGCTGCCTTTACCTCGGAGGGCGTGTGCATCGCCACCGGAACGGACCGGCGCGCAGCCGCAACCATAGCGAGCCCCGCAACCTGCGCAGTCCCCATTACCGTGGACACGTTGTTCTGGGCGAAGACGCGCTCGATGGCTACGACGTCTGGTAGGTACCGGTCCATCCATTCGTCAAGCTGCTCCGAGATCTTGAGCAGGCGCATATCCACGCTCAGTTCCGTGGATGAGCGCGCCACGCCAACACCCACGAGCCGGGCACGACGACCCGCCACCGAATCGACAACTCCGATTCCGCAGCGGGTCAGCCCTGGGTCAACGCCCAGTATGCGCATGTGTGTGCCCTCTCGTCGCCAAAATCAGGCGGTCTACGCTCACCTATCGGTAAGCGGGTCGAATCAGTCGTCTGCTTCGAGCTCTGCCATGACCTCGTCGGAGGCGTCGAAGTTGGAGTAGACGTTCTGGACATCGTCCGAGTCTTCGAGTGCGTCGATAAGGCGCATGACCTTGCGGACACCGTCCGCGTCGACCTCAATCTTGGTGCCCGGGTACCACACCGACTCGTCGTCGTATTCGATGCCCTCTGCCTTGAGCGCGTCACGGACAGCAGCAACGTCTCCTGGCTCGCAGATAATCTCGAAGTTTTCGCCCTCGTCGGTGATTTCTTCTGCGCCAGCCTCAAGAACCATCATCATGAGGTCGTCTTCAGTTAGTTCGCCCTTTGGCACGATGAACTGGCCCTTGCGGGAGAACATGTATGCCACTGAACCTGGGTCAGCCATCTGGCCACCGGAGCGAGTAAACGCCACGCGGACGTCTGCTGCGGAGCGGTTCTTGTTGTCGGTGAGGCATTCAACGAGCACGGCGATTCCGCCAGGTGCGTAGCCTTCGTACATGATGGTCTGGTAGTCAGCGCCACCCTCGATGAGGCCAGCTCCACGCTTGATTGCGCGGTCAATGTTGTCGTTGGGGACCGAGGTCTTCTTGGCCTTGGTGACTGCGAGGTCAAGAGCGGGGTTTCCGCTGATGTCCGCGCCACCGATGCGCGCGGCAACTTCGATGTTCTTGATCAGCTTCGCGAACGACTTTGCGCGCTTCTGGTCAATGATGGCCTTCTTGTGCTTGGTAGTGGCCCATTTGGAGTGACCGGACATGGAAGTGGACTCCTTGTTGTGTTGAAGTTCTTGAGGCGGTGTCTGGCGTTCATCGCGGCCCTGCTTGTGGGTTCGCTCAAGACCACTTGATTTCAACGGGCTTGGCTCCGGCGTTCACGCCAACACTTCGCACCGTCGATTTTACCTGCTTTTGGCCAACTTCTGCGCAGTCCTCGCCGGGTGACGCCGGGAGGAGGAGTCTAGTTGGCCACTTTCCAGCCTCGCGCCGGGCGCACGGCCTATTCTAGGCCGACCGTGATGACTGTCCCGTCCCAGCCATTTTTAGCCAAATTTTCGACGATTGTGGCTAGCCCCTGCGGAAAAACCTCTAGTCCTGATTCGTTGAGGTCCGTCGGGCTGAGCCATGCAAGGTCGTCCATGAATCCGACTTCGTTCTCAGTCCATCCGCTGCGATCCAGCGCGTGGTTTCCGTTCACTCGGGCAAAATAGTACATCTCATGCTGGACGATGGGTTGCACGTAGAAGTCAAAGAGCGAGGTACGCTCCATGACCGGTCCTTCGAGGGCATTCTCATCGAGCGCTATTCCGGTTTCTTCGAGGAGCTCGCGCACGGCCGCCGAGCGCGGGCTCTCCCCCGGCTCGATCCCTCCGCCGATGGTGAACCACCAACTGCGGCTCGGGTTGTCCTCATCGTGGCCTTTGACCACGAGCACGTGCCCAAGCTCATTGATAAGGAGCACTCGGGCTGCGTGTCGAAGCGGCAAGCCGCTTACCCCCTCGAGTTCACCGTTCAGGTCGGCCGGATCGTCCAGCCATTTGTGGTTCTCCGTGGTCACTGCTGCGACCGCGAAGGGCTGTTTGCGGCGCGGGCGGAAAGCGAAGTCACCTGACGCAGCCCCGCCGGCCAGCCGTCGTCAAGCTCAACGGTTGTGGGCATCGCCGCGAATCCCGCCAGGCGGAAGAACCTGACAAGGGGGTTCGATCGGACTCGCTGAGCCTGTAGGACGGACTCATTGTGGAAGCGTCGCGCAAGTTGGACCCTGTACCAGGCGCTTGAGAGCGCGCCGAGCAGAGCTGCACCGTCTTCGTCTAGGTATAGAGCGGCGGACTCTTCCTTGTCGCCGAGCACTTCATCGACTACCGCGGTCAGTCCCGACTCGCGGGCCTCACGCCCGTCGCCGAGGCTTCCACTGAGCGCTTGGTTCACTGCCAAGCGTGGAAGACCATCTTTTTGGGCATCTCGGTGTGCGGCTACGAGTTCCGAGAGATCGGGCATTGCCGTAATGAGTTCATGGTCGCCATCGCCCGAGACACCAATCACGGACGCCGTGGCGTCGGCGAGTAATACTGAGCTCACGGGATCAAGTAGACCGGAGGCAGCCAACTCACCCGTCGCATGCGCGCGTCGCAACAGCTGGGAGTCGAGCGCCAACCGCGATGCCACAACCTTTCGGTGTAGGCGGTCGAGACGCCGAGCCGAAGTGACAGCGATAGTCAGTCCAATGGCAACGATCACGATGACCAGGACTGCGATTTCTGACCAGGTCATGTCTATGCGCCAGCCTTTCGCGAAGTTCGAATCGATTGCGGGTCTTCTTCGACCTTGCCCAGTGCGGCGGAGGCGGAGAGCACCATTTCGTACACGGTGAGCACCTTGCTGGTCACCTCAGACCAGTCGAACTGGCGCACAAACTCGGACGCTGCGTCCCGCCGCCGCCTCCGCTCCGCCGGGTTCGAGAGCGCTTCAACAATCTTGTCAGCGAGGTCCTCGGAGTTGCCGTTCTGGAACATAAACCCGGCTCGCCCGTAGTCGAGGACTCGTTCAAACGCGCCAAGGTTGCTGGCAACGACTGCTGCCCCCGCGCTCATCGCCTCGACGAGCACGATGCCAAACGATTCGCCACCCGTCTGCGGCGCGATGTAGAGGTCGACTGACGAAAGCAGTTCGGCTTTCTCCTGGTCTGTGATTGCCCCAAGGAACTCAACGGCCGCTGCGTCCTCGCCAAGAGTGTCGATGGCCAGAGCTTTTCCTTCGTCGCCCTTGCCAGCTACGAGGAATCGCGCATTGGGGTAGCTCTCGCGGACCTTGCTGACGGCACCGGCGAGGACCTGTAGACCCTTACGCGGTTCATCGAGCCGCCCCAGGAAAGCAATAGTTGGGGCAGATTCAGTACCTTGCCATTTACTCACGGGCTGTGCGTCTTCAAATGTCTGAACGTAGACGCCGTTGGGGATGACCACAGCGTCCCCACCGAGGTGGTCGATGAGTGTGCGCCGGGCGTCCTCAGAAACGGCGATGCGCGCCGCGAACTTCTCGAGGCTCGGACGCACCATTGGGAACACGAGCTGCAATGCACGGGAGCGAATAAGTGCCGTGTGGAAAGTTCCCACGATTGGCCCACGGGCAATCCACAGTGCGAGCATGGAGAGCGACGGCGTCATGGGCTCGTGCAGGTGGAGCACGTCAAACTGGCCCTCTCGGAGCCATTTTCGCACGCGTGCGGCCGCCACCGGGCCGAAGGCTAGCCGGGCTACGGAGCCGTTGTACTTGATCGGGATGGCCTTGCCACCGGAGGTCATGTACTCGGGGATCGGGGTATCATCGTCGGCCGGCGCCAAAACGGAAACGGAGTGCCCCTGCTCGATGAGTGCCTCAGCGAGATCGCGAATGTGGAACTGCACGCCGCCGGGGGCGTCGAACGAGTAGGGACAAACAATTCCCACGCGCAACTTACGCTGCTCCATGTTCATCCGCCTTCTGTAGGGTTTTTGCGTAGCGTTCCGGATCGAGGTCCTCGATGAAGACCTTCTGCAGCATGTGCCAGTCTTCTGGATGTTCCTGAATGGTCTGTGCCACCTGGTTGATCCACGCCTGGCTCACTGCGGCGATCTTTTCGTTCTTGGATCCCTCGGCTGGCACCTCCACTGCGGGATGGAACTTGAGCACGATTCCCCACGGACTACCGGCAGCCTTGCGCCGTGTGCCTGTGAGTCGCTCGTAGAAGATACCAGTGGGAAACAGTGGTGCGTTGGCGCCAACGGCAAGCGCTGCAGGTCCAGCCGCCACGCGAGCTGCGGTGCCAAAGTAGGTGACCTCCACTCCGGAGGCAGAGAGATCTCGGTCGGCAAGGAGGCAGATCATCTCTCCGCCACGGCCGGCGCTGCGCAGCAGTTCGCGGAATACTCCTTGATCGCCGGCAGCCAGAATCCGCATCCCCAACTTTTGCCTGAACGCGAGGAACTCCTGGAAGACTTCCTCGGGCTTGAGACGCTCAGCCACAGTGAGAACCGGGGCAAGCTCTCGGCTGGCCCACACGCCGGCAAGGTCCCAGTTCCCTTGGTGCGACAGGCCAAGTATTGGCGCCTTTCCGGCAGCGATTGCCGCGCGTATCGGGGCGTCGCCCTCGGTGCGCACCCGGGCATCAACCTGTTCCTGTGTCAGCGAGGTGAGGATGAAAGCCTCGCCGTAGTACCGCATGTAGGAGCGCATTCCCATGCGGGAAAGCTTCCTGATCCCCTTGTGGTCGAGTTCAGGGCGAACTCGACCCAGGTTCTTTTCGAGCTGCTTCACTCCCCCAGCTTTGGTCAGCCAACTGAAGTCGGCGCCAAGGTTGAGCGCCCCTCGGAAGATCGGTGCCGGGACTTTGTGCGCGTGCTTCCACGCAAAACCAAAGAGATTGAATGCCATCAGTCAGTTACTCTCGTTTACTGCCGCGACGGCCTGCTTGCGCACGTGCATGATGCGCTGGATAAAGGTAATGATGCTGGCCGCTGCGAGGAACCCTAGTGCGTACACAAGAATCGCGTCGTTGTGCGCGAATCCTGCGATGCAGGCGGCGAGCAACGAGATGAGCAGGCGTTCGGGACGCTCTGCGATTCCAACGTTTCCGTCCATGCCTAGCCCCTCGGCGCGGGCACGGGAGTACGAGACCAGCAGGCCGAACACGAGGCACATCATAGAGACGATTGCGCCGAGGGTGGCCCACTCAGACTCGCCGTGGCGAAGGAAGTATGCGGCCAGACCCACAAAGATCGCGGCGTCGGCGAGGCGATCGAGCGTTGAGTCGAGGAATGCTCCCCACTTGCCTGCACGACCGGACAAGCGCGCCATCGTGCCGTCGAGTGAGTCGGTAAAGACGAAAAGTCCAATGAGGAGAGATCCTGCAGCGATGTGCCCGGTTGGGAACGCCCACAGAGCTGTGATGACTACTGCGATGGTTCCCGTGATTGTGACAGCATCCGGCGACACCCCAATTCGAAGCAGCAGCGCCGCTACCGGATTGAAGATCTTTGCCATGAGGCCTCGCAGACCGTTGAGCACTTTGCTCCTCTTTTCCATCTCTTCGCCGCAGTTCGGCGCACTCCTATCTTGCCGCATCACCGCCCGCCATCGGGTTATCTGCGCGAGTCTGAAACATTTTGGTGACCCGTTCCACTCTTCCGGTGGGGCCAACATCCAACTGAGGGCTGACGCGCGCGGATTTTCAAGGGTCCCTGGGCGAGGATTTTTGAGCACATCGCTCCATCTGCCGTCTTAAGGAAAACAGTTTGGCAGAAGTGTTCCGCGTGTCACCCAAAAGTGATCTGGCCGACTGTCTATTTCGCCGATGAAGTTGTTGAATTGAAACGTACGACACACACCGTTTAGGGAGAAAACATGAGAGCTGCACGTTTCCACGGCCAACGCGATATTCGGATCGAAGACATCCCAGCACCAGAGCTACGCCCAGGAGCGGTAGCAATTGATATTGCGTGGTGCGGTATCTGCGGTTCCGACCTGCACGAGTTCCTCGAGGGCCCGATCTTCATCTCTGAGCCCGGCCACGAACACCCACTCTCCGGCGAGTCCTACCCCGTCACCATGGGCCACGAGTTCTCCGGAACGGTCTCCGCACTCGGTGAGGGCGTTACCGGCCTCGCCGTCGGAGACTCGGTCATTGTTGAGCCCTACTTCGTGTGCAACGAGTGTGCACAGTGCAAGGCCGGCCACTACAACCTTTGCGTCAAGATGGGCTTCATCGGCCTCGCCGGCGGTGGTGGCGGTCTGTCCGAAAAGGTCGTCGTTGACCAGCGCTGGGTACACCCAGTCGGCGACATCCCGCTGGATGAGGCAGCCCTCATCGAGCCACTGTCGGTGGGACACCACGCCGCAATGCTCGCCAACCCACAGTCTGGCCAGGTTGCACTGGTCGGAGGCGCAGGCCCAATCGGTCTGCTCACCTCCGCAGTCCTGAAGGCTCTCGGCGTCACGGTCATCATGTCTGAGCTCTCGGAAGCGCGCAAGGAAAAGGCGCTCTCCTCCGGGGTGGCCGACTTCGTTGTCGACCCATCCAAAGAGGACGTGGTCGAGTTCGTCAAGTCCAAGACCAACGGTGTCGGCGCCGACATGGCGTTCGAGTGCACCTCAGTGAACGCAGTGCTTGACACCCTTATCGAGGCTGTTCGACCACGCGCAACCGTCGTCATCGTCTCAATCTGGTCCAAGCGTGCCTCCGTTGACGTACACAAGGTCGTCCTCAAGGAGATTGCGCTCGTTGGCTCGATCGCCTACGCAAACGACCACCCCGCGACTATCGAGCTCGTAAAGTCTGGCAAGGTCGACCTGAAGCCATTCATCACCGGCAAGATCGGCCTCGACGGCCTGGTCAACGAAGGATTTGACACCCTCATTAACCACAACGAAACTGCCGTTAAGATCCTAGTTTCGCCAGCGCTCTAACTGGCGACGCAACCACGATGGGGCTGGGTTCTTAGTTGAGAACCCAGCCCCATCGTCGTAAATCAGGCGCCTTTACTAACGACGATTCACTCGCCTGAGTGGTCATCTGCGGTGAGTGCCCAAGCACGTGCCAGCTGCTCACGGGTGTCTCCGAGGAAGGCGGGCATTGCCTTGACCTGGCCGATGATCGGGAAGAAATTCGAGTCCCCTACCCAGCGCGGGACAACGTGCTGATGGAGGTGAGCGGCGATCCCGGCTCCCCCAGCCTCGCCCTGATTCATACCGATATTGAAGCCGCTCGGATTCATCGCGTGCGTGAGCGCGCGCACGGCGTGCTGCGTGAGCCGACCCATTTCGAGGACGACCTGGTCGGATATGTCGGCGTACATTGAGACGTGCTCGAACGGCACGATCATAAGGTGACCGGAGTTGTAGGGGAACAGGTTGAGCACGACGTAAGCGTGCTCACCGCGTGCCACAATCAGACCGTCCTCGTCAGTCCCCGCAGGAATTGCACAGAACGGGCAGGCGCTAATGCTCCCGTCCTTTGGCTTACTCTCACCGCCGATATAGGCCATGCGGTGCGGAGTCCACAGGCGGCCCAGGCCGTCGCGTTCCCCCGCGAACTCGGACGCATCCTCAACTGTCACTTTAAACTCCGTTTCGATTCATCCCGCAGGTCCACTCTGTTCCGCGCACCTACAAAACGCAACAACTAGGCCAAACAAAGGTGGGGCGGGCCACCGGCCCGCCCCACCTTTCACACTTAATTAGACCTGAGCACGAGTCTTGATCGCCTCAAGAATCCGCGCAATTGCGTCCTCCACGGGGATACCGTTCTCCTGCGATCCATCGCGGAAGCGGAACGAGACGGCGTTTGCCTCCGCATCCTCACCGCCGGCGATGATCGTGAACGGAACCTTGGACTGCGATGCATTACGAATCTTCTTGGGGAAACGCTCAGTTGAGTCGTCAAGCTCAGCACGCACGCCCTGCGCCTTGAGTCGCTCTACGATTTCACCGAGGTAGCCGTTGAACGGCTCCGCAACGGGGATCGCGGTGACCTGGACGGGAGCAAGCCACACTGGGAAGTTGCCCGCGTAGTGCTCGAGCAAGACGCCGAAGAAGCGTTCAATCGAACCAAACAGTGCGCGGTGGATCATAACCGGGCGCTGGCGGGTGCCGTCAGCAGCTGCATACTCGAGGTCGAATCGCTCGGGCAGGTTGAAGTCGAGCTGAATCGTCGACATCTGCCATGTACGCCCGATGGCGTCGCGCGCCTGGACCGAGATCTTCGGTCCGTAGAACGCAGCTCCACCCGGGTCTGGCACAAGGTCGAGTCCAGACTCGGTGGCAACCTGACGAAGGGTTTCGGTGGCTTCTTCCCACACGTCATCCTCACCAACGAACTTCTCTGGGTTCTTGGTGGACAGCTCAAGGTAGAAGTCATCCAGACCGTAGTCGGCGAGCAGGTCAAGAACAAACTTCAGGGTGTTCTTCAGCTCATCCTTCATCTGCTCCTTGGTGCAGTAGATGTGCGCGTCGTCCTGGGTCAACCCCCGGACACGTGTAAGGCCGTGCACAACGCCGGACTTCTCGTAGCGGTACACAGTTCCGAACTCAAAGAGACGCAATGGCAACTCGCGGTACGAACGACCACGTGCGTCAAAGATGAGGTTGTGCATTGGGCAGTTCATCGGCTTGAGGTAGTAGTCCTGGCCGGGCTTGACCACTACCCCCTCGTCGTTCACTTCCTCGTCGATGTGCATCGCGGGGAACATGCCGTCGCGGTACCAGTCGAGGTGTCCGGAGATCTCGTACAGGTGCCCCTTGGTGATGTGAGGGGTGTTGACGAACGAGTAGCCAGCCTCGATGTGGCGCTTGCGCGAGTAATCTTCCATCTCGGTGCGGATGACTCCGCCCTTGGGATGGAACACTGGCAGGCCCGAACCAATCGAGTCAGGGAACGAGAACAGGTCCATCTGGGCGCCGAGGCGGCGGTGATCGCGTCGCTCAGCCTCAGCGATACGGTCGAGGTGTGCGGTCAGCTCTTCTTTACTTGGCCACGCGGTTCCGTAGACACGCTGCAGCATTGGGTTCTTTTCGCTTCCACGCCAGTACGCTGCGGCCGAGCGCATGAGCTTGAAGCCATTGCCAATCAGCTTGGTGCTGGGCAGGTGAGGACCGCGGCAGAGGTCCTGCCATGCGACCTCTCCGTTACGGCGGACGTTTTCATAGATGGTCAACTCGCCCGCGCCAACCTCAACGTTTGCGCCTTCGCCAGCCTCATCGGAGTTTCCCTTGAGACTGATGAGTTCGATCTTGTAGGGCTCGTTCGCGAGTTCGCTCTGCCCCTGAGCCTCCGTGATCACGCGACGACGGAAGGTCTGCCCCTCCTTGATGATGCGCATCATCTGCTTCTCGAGGGCCTTGAGGTCTTCGGGGGCGAACGGAACCTCTACGTCAAAGTCGTAGTAGAAGCCGTCCGTGATGGGAGGTCCAATACCAAGCTTTGCCTCGGGGTTGATGTTCTGAACAGCCTGTGCGAGCACGTGCGCGGCAGAGTGACGAAGTACGTTGAGTCCGTCAGGCTCCGAAATGAGGACGCCTTCAACAACGTCACCCTGCTCGGGTGCAAAGAACAGATCCTTGAGTTCCCCGTTGACGCGAAGCACAACTACGTCACGCTGCTCCGAGAACAACTCGGTGCCGGTAGTCCCGGAAGCCACCGTAGTCTCGACTCCATTCAGGCTGAATGTGACTTGCGGTGGCGATACAGCGACGTCCGACACGATTGTGTCCTCCAATTAAAAGTTCATTGAAATAAATGAGGGGTACCACTTCAAGTGGCACCCCTCATCTTATCGAGTTCCAAGCAAGTTTTTTGACATCGCTTGTGTTGGATCGATTACTGATCAGTCGTTCAGCTTCTTTGCTTGGTCAGCAAGCATGTCCACACCTGAGTCGATCGAGTCAGGCGTGACCTTCTTGATGCCCTCTGCGATTTGGTCAATGCGCTCGTCAGAGATGAGTTCCTTTGCCTTAGCAATGAGTTCGTCGGCTTCGGTTGCAACCTTCTCTGCAGCCTGGTCCTTTGCTTCTCCAGCCTTCGCAGCAAGGTCGTCCGCCTTGTCTCCGGTGAGAACTTCCTTGGCCTTGTTGACGATGTCTTCCAGTCCCACGACCTACTCCTTGTCCTAACGCCTAACACCCCAATCGGGGCGCTAATAAAAAGGTAACTCAAAAGCGGGTTTGAGCAGGACGAATGAAAAAATCGGCCGGGTGATTTCTCGACGACAACACCTCAGATCGAGCGTGTTCTCGCCACCAACAGGTCAAAGCATCCGCAAGCAGAAACGACAAAAGACCCCGCCAAAGCGAGGTCTTTTTGCTGAGCGGATGACGGGATTCGAACCCGCGACCCTCACCTTGGCAAGGTGATGCTCTACCCCTGAGCCACATCCGCATTTCAAGTGCTGAGACGGCAATTTGTGCTGTCCCGGCAACAAAGATGACTCTACACGATTTCGCCCGGGTTACAAAAATGGCCCCGTTGCAAGCCTCTGATCAGGCCTAACATGCATTCCAAGCATTAGCCATGGCGCAAACTCCCCATTTGGAGCGATTGCGGGCGCGAATTTTGTTAGTAAGGATTACCAACCAAGCGATGACCAGCGGTTCCACCAGCCGCAATCGCAGCCCGCACACTCGACTACACCGAGGCTTGCGCTCAAAGATGAACGCGGCGAGCTACACAACGGCACCACCACAACCCGCCAATCACATAACGCTTCTACTACGGCACACCCGCAACCTTGGATTTGTTAGGAAGCCTAATTTACTAACTCCGTAATGGTTTAGTCGCAACCGCGAGTAAGCACCGGACTCATCCGGTTTCGTGGGCTCAGGCCCATGGCAATTCGAACCAAAAGAAAGAAGGAGACTCGTGAAGAAGAGATTCCGCGCGGCCGCAGTGGTTGCAGCAATGGGTTTTGCTGCAATCTTCCCTGCTCTCACCGCCCTTCCTGCCTCAGCACACGGCTGGGTCACTGACCCTCCAAGCCGCCAGGCAAACTGCGCAACTGGCGCAACCCCATTCGACTGCGGCTCCGTCAAGTACGAGCCGCAGAGCGTAGAAGCTCCAAAGGGCTCGATGCAGTGCTCAGGTGGAAACGCCGCATTCTCGATCCTCGACGACAACTCCAAGGCCTGGCCAGTAAAGAACGTAGGTTCATCGGTCAACATCCAGTGGAAGCTCACGGCAAACCACGCCACGAGCCTGTGGGAGTACTTCGTCGACGGTAAGCTCCACCAGACCTTCGACCAGGGTGGGGCTCAGCCTTCACCGACCATCAGCCACACGCTGACCAACCTACCTGCAGGTAAGCACACGATCCTGGCACGTTGGAACGTTTCCAACACGGTCAACGCCTTCTACAACTGCATTGATGTCTTTGTTGGTCCAGGCGGGGGTGGCACCACCGACGGCGGCAGCACAGATGGCGGATCGACCGACGGAGGCTCGACCGATGGTGGAACGACGAGCGGTGGCAGCACCGACGGTTCCAGCACCTCGTGCCCATCCGCCTACGACGCGGCAGCCGTGTACCTGGCTGGAGCCAAGGTTTCACACAACGGAGACGTGTGGCTCGCCAAGTGGTGGACCCAGGGCCAAGCACCCGGAACCACCGGCGAGTGGGGCCAGTGGCAGAACCTCGGTCCTTGCACGAGCAAATAACCACCGAGGCTAGTTCAAATTGAAACTCCTAGGCTGCGCCTAGGATCCCAGGGTTCGCTTCCTCGGACCTGAGGAAGCGAACCTTTTGGGCATCGAGTTGATGCTCTTGCTCTCTTAACACCGCGGCAACTCGCCGCTCCTTGAAGAAAGCAGCACCCTCTATGAAAAACAAACTTCGCGCGGCCGCAGTGGTCGCAGCAATGGGATTCGTAGCAGTGTTTCCCGCTCTGACAGCCCTTCCCGCCTCAGCGCACGGCTGGGTCACCGATCCACCAAGCCGCCAGGCAAACTGCGCAACCGGCGCAACCCCATTCGACTGTGGCTCCGTCAAGTATGAGCCACAAAGCGTTGAGGCCCCTAAGGGCTCCATGAAGTGTTCCGGTGGAAACGCCCAGTTCTCGATTCTCGACGACAACTCCAAGGCCTGGCCAGTGAAGAACATCGGTTCTTCAATCAACATCCAGTGGAAGCTCACAGCCGCACACAACACTAGCCTGTGGGAGTACTTCGTCGATGGCAAGCTCCACCAGACCTTCGACCAGGGCGGGGCTCAGCCCTCACCTACCATCAACCACACGCTGACCAACCTGCCTTCTGGCAAACACACGATCCTGGCACGTTGGAACGTTTCCAATACTGGTAACGCGTTCTATAACTGCATGGACGTGAACGTGGGCAGCAGTACCGGTGGCACCACCGATGGCCAGGCGACTGATGGTGGCACCACCGACGGTGGAACGACTGATGGCGGCACCACTAACGGTGGTTCAACCGCGGGAGGAACTGCTGGTGGCAGCACCAACGGCGGCGCAGAAGACTGCCCAGCCGCTTACGTTTCCACCAAGGTCTACAACGGTGGAGACCTCGTATCACACAACGGTGACATCTGGCGTGCAAAGTGGTGGACTCAGGGGCAAGCGCCCGGCACTACGGGTCAGTGGGGACAGTGGGAGAACCTCGGTCCGTGTTCTCCAGCCGGAACGGCTGATGGCGGCACCACGGACGGCGGTACAACCGACGGTGGCACCACAGACGGTGGTTCAACCGACGGCGGTACAACTGACGGCACAGTGCCAGAGGTTCCTGGAAACGGAACTGAAAAGGTTGTTGGATACTTCACCAACTGGGGCGTCTACCAGCGCAACTACCACGTGAAGAACATCAAGACGTCGGGCTCGGCCGACAAGCTCACGCACATTCTGTACGCGTTCGGAAACGTGCAAAACGGCAAGTGCACGATTGGCGATGCATACGCGGACTACGAGAAGTCGTATACCGCGGACCAGAGCGTCGATGGCGTTGCAGACAAGTGGGACCAGCCGCTTCGCGGCAACTTCAACCAGTTGCGTAAGCTCAAGGCACAGTACCCGGACCTCAAGGTGATCTGGTCGTTCGGAGGTTGGACATGGTCGGGAGGATTTTCCGCCGCAGCGGCGAACCCCGAGGCCTTTGCCAAGTCCTGCCGTGATCTTGTTGAGGACCCACGCTGGGCGGATGTGTTCGATGGCATCGACATTGACTGGGAGTACCCAAACGAGTGCGGATTGACCTGTGACACTTCGGGCTACGAGTCGTACCCTCGCCTTCTGAAGGCTCTTCGCGCCCAGTTCGGAAACGACCTGGTGACGTCGGCGATCGCTGCTGACGGAACTACCGGCGGGAAGATCGATGCGGCCAACTATGCGGAGGGCGCTAAGTACCTCGACTGGATCATGCCGATGACCTACGACTACTTCGGAGCATGGAAGAAGGAGGGACCGACAGCGCCTCACTCCCCTCTCGAGGGGTATGCGGGCATCCCGATTCAAGGTTTTGATACCAAAACAACCAT
>NZ_HE978642.1:392852-411220 GCF_000312125.1 Timonella senegalensis JC301 | reverse complement strand
AGCGAACAAGATCCTGCTGGGCATTGGTTTCTACGGGAAGGGCTGGACTGGTGTGATCCAGGCTGCTCCAGGCGGTTCAGCCACGGGCGCAGCTCCTGCGACCTATGAGGCTGGCGTGGAGGACTATAAGGTCCTCAAGAGCACCTGCCCTGCCACGGGTAAGGTCGGCGGGACGTCCTACGGCTTCTGCAATGGAAACTGGTGGAGCTATGACACTCCAAGCGACATCGTCAACAAGATGAACTACGCACAGGCCGAAGGGCTGTCGGGCGCCTTCTTCTGGGAGCTATCGGGAGATACCGCAAACGGCGAGCTCATCTCGGCCATCACAACCGGGTTGCAGTAGTAGCTAGCCTGTCGGTGCACCCAGAGATGCACCATCGACAAGGCGAGAGGCCCGCCGGATTTCCGGCGGGCCTCTCTATCTATATAGTGCGCGATACTGGGATCGAACCAGTGACCTCTTCCGTGTCAGGGAAGCGCGCTACCGCTGCGCCAATCGCGCAAGATCTCAATTGCTTGAGTCTTGGAGCGGATGACGGGATTCGAACCCGCGACCCTCACCTTGGCAAGGTGATGCTCTACCCCTGAGCCACATCCGCATGTTGATGCATCATTTCTGATTCATCGGGGAAACACATTCGTGCCACAAGTGCCTAAACACTCGTGCGCGATACTGGGATCGAACCAGTGACCTCTTCCGTGTCAGGGAAGCGCGCTACCGCTGCGCCAATCGCGCAAGAACTCTAACTCGAGCCTTGGAGGTGGAGACGGGATTCGAACCCGTGTATACGGCTTTGCAGGCCGCTGCCTCGCCTCTCGGCCACTCCACCATGAAGCTGGTACTGAACCAACTGTACCGTTCTCCGAGCGGATGACGGGATTCGAACCCGCGACCCTCACCTTGGCAAGGTGATGCTCTACCCCTGAGCCACATCCGCATTTTTCGCCTCATGTCAGCAGGGAAACTCCCCCGCCGCTCTGGGCGACATGTAAAACCTTAATACGCGGATGGCTGTCTTTACAAACTGGCGCTCCGGCTCAGCCAAGTTTCCTCGCGCAACCGTGTGATTCTGCGGTTTTGGCTGATCACCGGTCCCTTTTGGCAGATGGACTCGGCTGTCGTTGCAAGCAGGTTCTTAGTAGGTTGGTTTCGTGATGGAAGAGGCGTGGTTTGCGGGGCGGCGAGGTCGCGGTGTGCTCGATTTCCGGGAGGGCGCCGACCTTTTCCGAGCGCTCGGAAACGGCGGGAACTGGCTAGTTGTCGCGGATTTTGAGGGCCGCGTGCGCGGCTGGCGCATGAAAGAGGTTGCAGACGTTTCGTTTGAGGAGGCCTCCGCGCCACTCTCATCCGAGCCCGCCCAGCAGCCGTCCGCACACCCACTAAGAGCGCCCTGGAATGGGCCTCGCGCCGATTCGTGGTCTTCGTCACTTGATCAGCGCGAATACACCTCGGCGGTGTCCGCAACCCGGGATTACATCGCCGAGGGGACCGTCTACCAAGCAAACATCTGTCGCGTCATGAGCGCGCCACTCCCCTCTCCCGGGCACCCCGCGGCGCTCACCCGTATCCTTGCCATGCACAACCCTGCGCCTCATCTTGGGTACGCGCTCATAGAGCATCCGGATCCTTCACGCAGCCTCTGGATTGCCTCCGCGTCACCTGAGCTCTATCTTCAGGTCGAACCGCACGAGAACGGTGCCACCATCTCGTCCCGCCCTATCAAAGGCACGGGTAGGCAACGTTCCGACCTCACAGAAAAGGACGAGGCCGAGAACGTCATGATTACGGACCTCGTCCGGAACGATATTTCCCCGCTGTGCACGCCTGGAACAGTGGCTGTGCGGGACTTCCTCAAAGTCGAAGAGCATCCCGGGCTCTTCCACCTGGTCTCCACTGTGGAGGGCGAGATCCCGCTGGAACGAGCTCGATCGTCGAGAATTTGGGAAGAGGTTTTTGCGGCAATGTACCCACCGGGGTCAGTCTCGGGTGCACCCAAATCGAGCGCGCTGCGCATCATCAGTGAGCTAGAAACCCATCCACGCGGCCCCTACTGCGGCGCAATCGGCTGGATCGACGCGGACAGAATGTCCGCGATCCTGTCAGTGGGCATCCGCACGTTCTGGTGGGAGACGGGCTGCTGCGAGCGCGGCTCGCTGCACTTTGGCACGGGCGCGGGCATCACGTGGGGTTCGGATCCACAGCGCGAATGGGAAGAAACGCAGTTGAAAGCGGAGCGCTTGGTGGCGCTCGCTTCGCAGGGAGGTGCGGCATGAGTGTGTTGTGGCTGAACGGTCAGATTCTCGACGATTCACAGGGCCAGGTGGGAGCGTTCGACCCTGGTTTGTTGCTGGGTGATGGGCTCTTCGAAACGATCGCCGCGTACGATCGCAGGCCTTTCGCGTTGCCTGCGCATCTGGACCGCTTGGAGCGGTCTGGGCGCGCGCTGGGCCTGGCGGCCTTCTCGCGCGAGGAACTCGAAGCCGCCGTGTTCGAGGCGCTGTCGCATTGGGATGGCGGCGAACTCCAGCGTGTGCGAGTAACCCTGTGGCGCGCATCAGATGCTGCGGGCCTTGGCGCCGAATCGCGCCTGTGTGCATCAGTGATCGTGAGCGAAGGCCACGGACCTCTGCTTGGTGAGCCCAACCTCGAGCAGGCCCGCGTGGTGACATCTGCGTTTGTACGCAACGAACTCTCAGCGCTCACCGGACACAAGGCCACGAGTTTTGCTGAAAACGTGCACGCGCTGCGCGCAGCGCAGGCGGCGGGTGCCACCGAGGCGGTCCTGTTCAACAGTTCGGGCCAATTGAGCGAGGGCTCCATGTCCAACGTGGTGCTGGAAGCTGACGGGGAGTTAGTCACTCCCCCGCTCACATCCGGATGCCTGCCTGGCATTACCCGCGCGTTCGCTCTGTCTGTTGCGGAGCACCTCGCGCTGCCATTCCGCCAGGCAGAGGCAGGGGAACTTACCCGTGACGAGGTGGAACGTATCGTGAGCGGTGGCGGGTCCGCGGCGCTCCTAGGCACAATGCGTAACCTGCAGCACGTTGAGTCGTGGGACTCTCACACACTTGAGCGTGGGCCCGTGCTCCAGATTCTTGAGCGCGCGATGCTCACGGAGATGGTGGCCCTGGTTTCTCCCTAGGCGAATGTGGAGTCCAGCTGCGCTCATGTCGCAGCTTTTCTCGCGTGAGCGGCAGTCTTGCTTGCGCCAAGGAGGACCCTCTATATGTAGCGCGGCGTGCACCACCGTGGGTTTAATAGCAGCAGGAGGCAGACCACACTGCTGCCATTGGATCTTTAGGAGTCCTGATGCCCGGAACCACAGTTGATGGAATTGCCATCGAACGCGACTTTAAGGCCGCACCCTCACGGGTGTTTGCGACGTGGACATCAGCAGAGTCGTTCGCACAGTGGTTCGGTGGAGCGCAGGTGAACGTACCCGCAGAAACACTCACGTATGACGCTGTTGAGGGCACGGAATGGCGGGCGGTCATGGAGCTCCCCGATGGCAATACGATCCATTGGGTCGGCGACTTTGTGAACGTAGAACCGTACAGCCACGTGGCACTCACCATCACTGACGTCCCAGACTCACCCGTGCGATCCCTCATCACAGTGGATCTCAAAGAGATTGAAGGTGGGACCCGGATGCACTTTACGCAGGAGACCCCCGGCTTCTCGCAGGAGCAGAAAGAAGCCACTGTCGCTGGGTGGCAGGGATTCTTAGACGTCTTAGAGCAGATCGCGCTGGCCTAGGAAAGTTGGCTGTCTCAGCAAAGAGAACGAACCTGCACTGTCCTCTTGCCTCGGCAAGTCCTACGGTTTAGCGCTGCCCCTTAGCCATTGCGAGGTCTGAGCCAAGTTTGCGCAGTCGCGCTTGATCTGGTTCCGTCAGCAGGGCCCGCGTAAGGCAGAGATTCCTGCGGTTGCCCCGAACTGTAAACATGACTGCCTCGTTCGGCGCGTGCCTTTTGCAGGAGAGCACTATCAAACGTGATTTCGGATTTTGGCAGGCCAGGGTTTATGATCGTAACTGTTGTTCGGCCTTCCGCATCTGGAATACCCAAACGCAACGGGCGATTGGCGCAGTGGTAGCGCGCTTCCTTCACACGGAAGAGGTCGTGGGTTCGATACCCGCATCGCCCACCATCCAACACCCGCTAAATCACGCGATTTAGCGGGTTTTTTGCATTCCCCAGAAACGGACCGGCACGACTGCCGTGCACCTGCAGCGAGTGCCGCCGAGCGGGAAGCGTACTCACCACCGCTGAGCGGCACTCGCGAAATCTACAGTACGACCCGACCAAAGGCGGGAGACCGGCACCGGGACTTCGCTGGGGCCAGCGGAAAATACCTCGCCCTTTCTGATGACCTCCGAATACCCTGATCGGACACTAGAAAGGAAGGAACATGACATTTCCGGTCACTCTCTCGGGCACCTCAACACTGATGTGGGCTAGGGAGAGCGAAATCGAGCAGGAGGCTCTTGCGCAGCTGCGCAACATCTCCGCGTTGCCGTGGGTTCACGGCGTGCGCGTTATGCCTGACGTCCACTTGGGTAAGGGGGCCACCGTCGGCTCCGTTATTGCCATGAAGGACGCAGTCTCCCCCAACGCCGTTGGCGTTGACATTGGTTGCGGCATGATTGGCGTTCTGACGTCTCTGACCGCTTCAGATCTTCCCGACGACCTTTCGGGTCTGCGCCACGACATCGAGCGCGCAATCCCCACTGGTTGGTACGGACACAAGTCCGCGCTCGACGCGGGCGACTCGCTGTGGAGCACATTCGATTCCCTCCACGCGCCCGTGAGCAAGAACGAGCAGCGCATCCGCACCCAGTTGGGCACCCTCGGCGGCGGCAACCACTTCATCGAGCTCTGCCTGGACGACCAGGACCGGGTGTGGCTGCAGCTCCACTCGGGTTCGCGCGCCGTGGGCAAGATGATCGCGGACTGGCACGTGTCCGAGGCCAAGGGTCTCGAACACAACCTGTCGCTTCCAGACCGCGACCTTGCGGTCTTCCTGTCGGGGACTGCGCAGATGGACGCGTACATGCACGACCTCACCTGGGCGCAGGCCTACGCTGCAGAGTCACGTGCCCAGATGATGCGGATTCTCCAGAGCGTGGTCACCCGACACTTCAGCGAGCTGGACGTCAGGTACGAGCAGGTGGCGAACGTGCACCACAACTACGTACAGCGCGAGCACATTGACGGTGAGGACCTCATCGTCACCCGCAAGGGCGCAATTCGCGCTACACAGGGACTGTACGGCCTGATCCCTGGTTCCATGGGAACCGGTTCGTACATCGTCAAGGGCCTGGGCAACCCCAAGTCTTACTTCTCGGCTTCGCACGGAGCCGGGCGGACGATGTCACGCACCAAGGCCAAGAAGATGTTCACCGCCGAGGACTTGATCGCGCAGACCGCAGGAGTGGAGTGCCGCAAGGACGAGGGCGTCGTAGATGAGATTCCGGCCGCGTACAAGAATCTCGACGACGTGATTGCCGCTCAAAGCGACCTCATCGAGGTCGTGGTGCGGTTGCGAACTATCCTCTGCGTCAAAGGCTAGGACGTAGTTTCGCCGAGTTCCCGAACGTGCAGTGGCCGCCCATGGGCGGCCACTGCACGTTCCCTTCTCCATGGTTCGTCGCGCAACGAACGCATGAGAGAGAACTTCGGGGTCGCCGCCACTTCGCTGGGTCGCGGCACGGCAACTGATAAGCGTTTGGTTCACTACCAATCTCACCAGACTCTTGTAATCTGTGCCACACACAGGATGCTCAGCGGCGTCGCTCATCAAGCGCCTCTTGCCACTTGCCAACACCTTGTTCATGTTTTAGGTTCCACTGATCGAAAGAGGTACCTCTTATGGCTCGAAGCACTGCCGCTTCACTCAAGGACGAAGTGACGTTTACTCCGGGGACTCCCCTCGAATCAATTGACCCCGCCTCCACACCGGGGTGGGAGGACGGACAGAAGAAAGCGGAGAAAGAGCTTGCCCGTGTGGGCGAGAAACTCTCCGACCTGCAGGAACAGCTGTTTGCTGAGGGGCGATCTGGCGGCTCACGCTCGGTCTTACTTGTCCTGCAGGGGATGGACTCCTCGGGAAAGGGCGGCATTGTCCGTCACGTCATTGGCCTCGTTGACCCTCAGGGCGTGGCCCACCAGTCGTTTGGAAAGCCCACCGAGGAGGAACTTTCACACGACTTCCTGTGGCGTATCAAGAACGCGCTGCCAACCCCCGGATACATCGGAGTGTTCGACCGATCCCACTACGAAGACGTACTTGTCGCGCGGGTGAACTCTTTGGTTACCCAGGACGTGATCGAGGAGCGCTATAACCTGATCAACCAGTTCGAGAAGGAGCTCGTTGACTCGGGCACCACGATCGTCAAGGTCATGCTCCACATCTCCTATGACGAACAGAAGGACCGTTTGGCTGAACGGCTCGAGCGTCCGGACAAGTTCTGGAAGTACAACCCCGGTGACATCGACGAGCGGCTCAAGTGGCCGGCATACACGGACGCGTTCCAGCGGATGTTGGACAAGACCGACACGGATTACGCGCCCTGGCACGTCGTTCCCGCAAGCGAAAAATGGTACGCCCGCCTTGCCGTGTCGGAGCTTCTCCTCGCCGCGCTCGAGTCACTTGACCTGACGTGGCCGGAGGCTGACTTTGACGTAGAGGCGGAAAAGGCGCGCCTCGCCGCGACCTGATCCACCTACAACCCACAAATTAACGACGATATGGGTCGGAACCAGCGCTGGTTCCGACCCATATCGTCGTTAATAGGTAGTGGCGCTACGCGCCACTGAACTACTACTCGGCGACAGGCTGGCCGATCAGCGTGCGGCCATCCTGGGCGAGCGCGCCGAGGCGCGAGAGTGCCCGGAAGTACTTCTTGCGGTAACCGCCGCGCAGCATCGAGGCGGAGAAGAGCGACTCGAGTCCGCTTCCTCCGAGGAGGACCGGGACGTCCCTGTCGTAGAGCCTGTCCACCAGAACCACGAAGCGCAGGCCAGTGGACTGATCCTCAATGGGATGGACGCCTGCGAGCGCAACCAGCGTGATGCCGTCCAGCATTGCGCCGTAGCGGCTGGGGTGGACGTGGCGTAGGTGGCCAAGGACCTCGTCAAAGGTGTCAACTGTGACGGGTCCGGACACATCCGCGGTGGTAGCCAAGTGCTCCAGTTCCGAATCGTCGAGGCCTGGCATCATCTTGGGCACCGACCTGCGGCGGTAGTCCTCACCGTCCACGCGCATGACCTCAAATCTCTCAGCCATGGCCTGGATCTCTCGCAGGAAATCCTCGGCCGCAAAGCGGCCCTCGCCGAGCGAATCGGGAAGCGTGTTGGACGTTGCCGCGAGCGCGATGCCACGGTCAGCAAGCTCACGCAGCAGTCTCGACATGAGGACCGTGTCGCCCGGGTCGTCGAGCTCAAACTCATCGATGCACACGAGAGTCTTTGCAGATAGTGCATCCACGGTGGCCGCAAACCCGAGAGCGCCCACGAGGTTGGTGTACTCAACAAACGTTCCGTACGCAGTCTTTTCCACGCCAACGGCGTGGGCGAGGGACGCGAGTAGGTGAGTCTTTCCCACACCAAAGCCACCATCAAGGTAAAGCGCCGGGGCCTTCTTAGTGGAGATCTTGAACTTGTGGAGCCAGCCCTTGGAGGTGGAAAGCTCGGTGGCTACTTCACGCAGCCGAGCGTGAGTGGTGGCTTGGCTGGGGTATGCGGGATTGGCGCGGTAGTTTTCAAAGGACGCATGCGCGAAGTGGCGGGGAGGCACAAAGTCGTCGAGTAGTCGCGACGCCGAGACCTCGGGAGTTATTGCGGCGAGGCGCGTCACGGTTTGCGCCTCCTGGGACTTAAGACTCACAACTCAATAGTTTAGCGGCAGCGGCCCTTTGCCCGGCCGCGAGAGTGGGGAGCATCACTCCTTTCGCGAGTGCGCGTTGTGCGCGAAGATTGCACTATGACCTCCCCCGAGCTAACGCAACTGTTCCCTCATTCGGAGTCGCCGGATCTAGGCGCGTCCCCAACCGAGTTTCGGCTCGCCTCGCTCTATCGCTTCCCGGAGTCCCCCGACAAGGGCTGGTGGTTGCGCGCAAACATGATCTCCACCGTGGATGGCGCGGTGACCGGCCCAGACGGCTCTTCGAGTTCAATAAACAATGCTGCGGACTTCCGGGTGTTCGAGGTTCTCAGGGCTCTGTGCGACGTTGTCGTGGTGGCGGCCGGCACCGTTCGTGCGGAAGGTTACCGAAACATTCGGACCCCCGAGCGCCTCACACACTTGCGCAGCAGGTACGGCATGGACCCCCATCCCCACCTAGTCATCGTGAGCGCATCAGGGAATGTTCCCGCCGATGCCCTCACCACAGACGCGGACGTATCCGTCCCATATGTGGTGACAACTTCCCATGGGGCTTCGATCTTGCCAGCAGCTTTCCCGTCCGAGAATGTAATCATTCTGCGTGCTTCGGGCGATGGTGAGGCTGCGGGCGGAGGGGCAGATGGTGGCATTGACGCCGAGGGCGGCGGTCAAGTGAGGGCGAGCGGGAGTACGGGTGGCAGCGGGCGCATAGCGCCCGAGGACATCGTGGGTTCCCTCCTCGAACTTGGCTGGTCGCGGATCCTGCTGGAGGGCGGCCCAGCCCTGCTGGGTCAGTTCGTGCGGGCGGGCGTCCTCGACGAGCTGTGCCTGACCACGTCTCCCCTACTGTTCCCCTCGGCCGTTGGCCGAATCACTACGATCGGAGGCGGTTCTGCGCCCGTGGGTCCGCCATCTGGTGCCCGCTTGGGCCACCTTCTCAAGGGTGAGGATTCCACACTGTTGGCTCGGTGGGAGTTGGGCGACTAGCCGCGGACCGTATACCCAGCGTGAGAGATAGTGGCTCGCACGAGCTCATCCATCGAGTCTAGGAATGGCTCCTCATCGAGGAGATCATGGTCAACGGCCGCAACGGACAGCTCGGTGCACCCAAGGATGACCACTGCTGCGCCACGTTCAACGAGGTGACCGGCAACCTTACGGAGTTCATCCGGATCGATGGGGCGCCCGGCCTTAATGTCGTCATAGATCAGCGAGTTCACGATGCTCTGGTCCTCGGTGTCAGGGGTAATAACCTCAACACCGTGCGCGGCAAAGGCATCGTGATACACGTGGGACGCAGCCGTTCCCTGGGTCGCAAGCAGCCCAACCTTGGTTACCTGCTCGGCCCGGTCCAACGCAGCATTGACCGTCACATCAATGATTGAAAGAAACTCTCCGTCGATCGCGTCCAGCACCTGCTGGGTAAAGAAGTGAGCTGTGTTGCACGGCATCACCAAAAAGGACACACCAAAACGCTCGAGCCTGCGTGCGTCCTCCGCGAGCACGGGACCGGGGTCCTCCTGTGACCGACCAAGAATAAACTCGGTACGGTCCGGGATACTGGAGTGATTGAACACGACGAGATCTACGTGCTCTTGGTCGCTGTGAGCCTCGGTGCGCTGCACCACGCGCTGAAGGAAGTATGCGGTGGCTAGCGGGCCGACTCCACCGATCACGCCGACGGGTAGATCAGATTTTTCGTGCTTCACGCTGACCATCCTAGGCGCTGCGCGGTAGACCGTGCCACAACGGTTACGATCTCTCCACCTTGTACTTAAGCCCAATGATCGGTCCGGTAGTATGGCCAACTGGCAGCAGAGCGGGTGGTGCACTCCACCCATCAGATTGGGAAACGAGGCACCATGGCGTTAGCGGATCAGGACTTCATTCCGGTTGTACTGGGTACCGGGCTTAACGCGTACGGAATTGCACGGGCCCTCCACGAAGAGTTCGGCGTGCGGACTCTTGCGCTCGGCAGGTTCCCTCTCGGTGAGACTGCGCACTCCACAATCATTGAGGTCAGAACCAACCCGAACCTCGACGATGAGCACATCGTCTCCGCGCTGGATGCGGTTGCGCAGGAGTTCCACGGTAAGAAGCTCCTCCTTCTGCCCACAATCGAGGCCTATACCAACGCTGTGGTGCGCCACCGAGCTGCGCTCGATGGTCAGTTCATCATTCCCCTTGTCAGCGCCGAGATTTCGGAGCGCCTGGTCAACAAGGCAGAGTTCTACGAGACCTGCGCACAACTCAACGTTGACCACCCGCGTTCCGTCATCATCAATGAGCCGCAGGCGGCGGACGCTCGACTCGGCGAAGATCTGCCGTTCTCCTACCCCGTGATCCTCAAGCCTTCGGACACCGAACTGTATCCAGGGCTCAAGTTCGCGGGCCAAAAAGAAGATCTACCTCCTTTCGGACGCCGCACAGGTCCGCGAAACCGCAAAGCTGATCTACGCAGGCGGATACTCCGGCGACCTCATTGTGCAGGAGTACCTTGCCGGCGATGAGACCGTGATGAGAGTGGCAAACACATACTCCGACCACACGGGGCGGACCAAGTACATTTCCATCGCGCAGATTGTCCTCGGCGAGCACAACCCCAAGCTCGTGGGAAACATGAATGCTGTTGTCACGATTGATGAGCCTGAACTCGCTGCAACGCTGACCCGACTCCTTGATTCGCTGAATTACACGGGCGCTGCCAACTTCGACATCATGTTTGACAAGAAGACGGGCACCAATAAGCTTCTCGAACTCAACGTGCGTCAGGGAGCAGCCAGCTACTACGCAACCGCAACCGGATCAAACCTCCCGGCTCAGTACGTGCGTGACCTCATCTACGGTGAGGAACTCCCCTACACCGTGACCACCAACTCGGTCCTGTGGCGCAATGCGCCACTCGCCGTGGTCAAGCGCTATGTGCCGGCACCACTCAAGCCGCTCGTTACACAGGGGCGACGCGCCAGGGTCGCTCACACGCTCTGGTACAAGAAGGACTTGAGCCTGGGCAGGGTCGTGTCCAACCTCAAGCACGAGCTCCGCACCGGCCGCAACGTGGTTGCAAACGAGAAGTTCAGAATCAATAAGTAACGCCACGTGATGAGGGCCTCTGGTTCTTCGGTACACCGAAGAACCAGAGGCCCTCATCACGTGCTCACGAAGTCAGCAAAACCCGCGAGAGCGTCCGCTCAGCCAGCCACAATCCGCTTGACCATCTCGGCGATCTCCGCAGCGCGCTCTGGTTCGACGTTTGTGGGCAGGTTTACCACCCGGGCAATCGCATCCTCTGAAATCGCAAGATCCGGTGAGCCGGGTTCGTATCCGTACACGCTGGGGTCCTGCACACCTGGGAACAGTGCGGGGCGGTACCAGCGTCCGGCCGGCACACCCTGGCGCGAGAGTTCGGAGATCATGTGCTCTGCGGTTGATGCATCGCGCACATAGAACGGGAAGCGCGCGAGTGGTGCGGCCTCAGACTCACCACTGGCTCCGGCAGGCACCATCACAGAGCCGGCCAGTGCGGATGCGTAGACAGCCACTGCACGGGAACGCTGAGCCTCAATACGAGATGCCGCCTGCAAGTTCACAAGCGCCGTGGAAGCGACCCACGAGCTCATCCCAACGGGCGCCGCCTGGTGCCCCCTGCTCTCCTGTGCAGAAATGGGCGGGTCGAACAACCCTGCCTTGATCATGGCGCCGCGCGCGACGCCTCCTAGTCGACCCGGCAGTCGGGTAATGACTCGCAGCTGGTTTCGGTAGCTCCGAGCGGCGAATGATTGCCGCGCAGATGGGGCTGCGATGCTCTGGAGTTCTCTCACCATTGCCGCACGCACGTCTGCCGTGTATCCGCTCGCTTGAAGCGTGGGACTGAGCCAAATTGCTCCACCAAACTTGGTGGGCAAGAGCTTCTCCACACCAAAGGAGTGGATCGATACATCTGCAAGGGGCGAGCCGTCGGTGCCCCGTGCCATCCGCCCAACGGCATGCGCCGAGTCTTCGAAAACAACGGCGCCCGCAGCTCGGGCACGCTCAGCGGTCGCGCGTGCCGGCTCGTCCGAGACCACTCCGAAGGTGTTTTGAATCATGACTGCACGATCATCAGTGCCGAGACGAAGCCTGCTGGGGTCGATGGCAAATGTGTTTGGATCGATCTCGGCGTACCGCGGGGTGAGGCCCGCGGTAAGGATGGGATTGACCGCAGTCGCACAGGTGAAGATCTGCGAAACCACCGCACCCTCGCCGGCAACGGTGCGCAGACCCGTGAAAGCAGACTCCATCCCATAGCGAGCCTTGAGGACCAGGTACCAGTCTTGGGGGCTCGTTCCGGAGCGGCGCGCCAGTTCATTCTTAAGGGCGACCTCGGGAGTTACATTCACGTGCATACCTCAATAACCACTCGTTGTGACGTTGGACAGGCCAAACGCTGCGACCTTCGTCAAGCATAGCGAGCAAGCTCGCACCACTTCGAGGGGCCAGGATGGTGTCCGGTGACGCAATCCATCAGAACACTCGCGAGTCGCGCGCCCCAGAATACCAATGCTGGCTACCCTGAACACTATGAGCACATCGCACGATGACATCCCTGCTGAGTTCCTCTCAGCTCTGCGTGCGATGCGCCCTGAAAAGATGCCTTCACGGCTCCAACTGCAAGAGATCCGTGCGCCCAAGTCGCTCACCCCGTACTCGGCCGCACTTGCGGGAGAGGTTTATCACTCCAAGTCTGACGCGTCAGTCTTGGCCGAGGGGTCGCTCACTCTCCTGTACTCCCCCACAGTGATTGAGGAGTGGAACGGGAAGTTCCGATTTGCTTCGATCGTGCGAGCCAGCATGGATGACGACATGGCCAAGGATCCCCTGCTCTACGAGGTCTCTCGCAGTTGGATCAATGAGGCTCTTGCGATGACGGGTGCCGACTTTAGTCAACTGCGTGGGACGGTAACCGTGCTCAATCAAGAAGGTTTCTCCGACTCCGAGTCCTCCGAGCTGGAGTGCACACTTGAACTAAGAGCCTCATGGACGCCAAACTCGGGCAATCCAGACACGATATACTGGGAGTTCAAGCGTCATCTTGAATCATGGATCAACCTGCTGTTCACCACAGCAGGTTCGCCCATGCTGTATTTCCAGCAATGACAGGTACCTGACCTCTTCTCAATGAACACTTCCACAGTTGCGCAAGACGTGCCCGTGATGCGGGAACCCGCGAGCGGTTCCGCCCAGTACGTCGCTAACCCCACAAGCTACCTCCACGCCCTCGGCCGCCTCGCCGCGGGCACCGGCCCCTTTGCGGTCGATGCCGAACGCGCGTCGGGCTTCCGATATGGAAACAGGAACTACCTCATCCAGATCAAGCGCGAGGGCTCTGGGATCTTCCTAGTCGACCCGACTGCATTCGAGGACCTGTCGGAACTCAACAGGGTCATGCAGGCGGACATGTGGATCTTCCACGCTGCCACCCAGGACATTGGCCCGCTCGCGGAGCAGGGCCTCGTGCCCCCACGCGTCTTCGACACCGAGTTTGCGGCTCGCCTCCTCGGTCTTGAGCGCGTCAACCTGGCTGCAGTCACAACCCATTTCCTTGGGGTCTCCCTTGCCAAGGAGTTCTCCCACCAAGACTGGTCCACACGCCCGCTACCCGAGGCGTGGCTCAACTACGCGGCTCTTGACGTAGAGCTCCTCGTCGAGGTCGCTCGCGAGGAAACGGAACTGCTGCGAGAGCAGGGCAAACTTGAATGGGCGCTCGAGGAGTTCGAGCACCTCCGCACACTGCCCACTGTCCCCCGTACGGACCCGTGGCGCCGCACCTCTGGCATCCAGACCATTCGCGACCGCCGTAAGCTCGCGGTTCTTAGGGAGCTCTGGCTTGAGCGCGAGAAGATCGCCCGCACCAAGGACATTTCGCCGAGCAAGATCCTGCCAGACCGCGCAATCACCCAGGCGGCAACGATCCTTCCACGCACGCTTGGCGGGCTTCTCTCTTTGCACGACTTTGGAGGGGCAGCCAACCGCAAGCGCGCCCACCTGTGGCAGCGCGCGATTCAGCGCGCCCTCGCAATGCCGACCTCGGAACTCCCCCCGCTCCGCTTGCCTGCAAGCCCCAAGGCTCCGCCCATCAAGTTCTGGGAGGAGAAGTCTCCGCTCGCGGCCAAGCGGTACGAGCCCGCAAAGTCCTTTGTGGACAGCCTTGCCGAGGAGCACGAACTCCCCATCGAAAACGTTGTGCAGCCCAAGATGCTGCGCCAACTGGTCTGGGACTCGGTCGAGGGACCCATGGACGTGGCCTCCTACCTGCGCGAGAGTGGTGCACGCGAGTGGCAGATCGATTTGGTCTCACCCACTTTGCAGAGCATCATCGATCAGCACTGAAAGTAAAAGGATTCTTCTTGTACACAATCACGGCCATCACCGACTCGGGTGAATGGAATGCGCTCGTTGAGGACCTGAAGGGCCACCCCCTCCAGAAGTGGGGTTGGGGCGAGCTCAAGTCCGCGCACAACTGGAACGCCACCCGACTCCTCGTGGCCAAGGACGGCCAGCCTGTGGCTGCTGCTCAGGTGCTGCACCGCCACCTGCCCATCCCGTTCAAGTCGCTTTCGCACGTGCCTCGCGGTCCTGTGTTCGCGGACGCCCTGACGGGCGCCGACCGCACCGCAATTATCGACGATATTGTTGCGTGGGTGAAAAAGAACGTCGGTGGCGTGGGCATCACCATTGAGACCGACCTCGACGCCACGGACGCGGTCGCAGTGACGGGCGGAGTACCTAGCCCGAACCCCATCCTGTACCCCACGACTCTGATCCTGGACACCACGGTGACCGAGGACGAGCTCATGGCCCAGGCATCTAAGACGACTCGGTACGATATCCGCAAGGGTGCCAAGAACAACCTTGACATCCGCCGCGTGGAATCGGACGAGGACCTCGAGAAGGTGCTGTTTACCTACCGAGAGAACGCAAACCGTGCTGGCTTTGCCCTCCACGACGACTCGTACTACCGCGACCTGCACCACATGCTCGGCGAGGACTCGTACCTCGTTGCTTGCTTCCACGAGGGTGAGGTTGCCTCGTTCGTGTGGCTGGCGCGCTCCGGACAGACCTACTGGGAGCTGTACGCCTCCGCAAACGATGCCGGCCGCAAGCTTCGCGCAAACGCGCCGGTCAAGTGGCACGCAATCATGCAGGCCAAGGCAGACGGAGCACCACGCTACGACATGAACGGCCTACTGAACGACGGCATCTCCGAGTTCAAGCGCTCATTCTCCAAGCACGAGAACGAGTTGCAGCCGTCCGTAGACGTCGCCTTCTCCCCTCTGTACTCCGTATGGAACAAGGCCCTGCCAACGGCCAAGAAGGTCATTCGCAAGGTACGCGGCTAGGCGCCGACCTCCACAACAACACGCGAGCCCGGTGGCCCAAGAGGAATCCTGGGGCACCGGGCTCGAGCCGTTTACGCCATTCTCGGCCACAGTCCAGCGCACGATGCGGCTGGGCGGTGCGTGGATCGTCGAAAATCAGTTTTCATCGATGTCTTGGAGTTCGCGCGCCTTGGCCTTGCGTGCGTCAACGGCAAAACCAATCACGGCCGCACCGACTCCAAGGAGCGCGCCGACGAGCATTCCCCACGCAGTGCTCGGCGGCGTGGGAATGTCCGCGACCCCATCCACGCGGATCAACGCGTGCCCCGTGAAGAGCTGATACATGCGGGCTCCGATGAACCCGAGGATCACGAGGCCGGTAAGTCCCCAAGTAGTAAGTTTGCGGCGGCGACCCATGTGCTGATTGAGTGCCGCATTGGAGATCCCGCACGCGGATGTGTACCACATGGACACGTAGCCCTGCAGGCCCGCGAGGATCACCACGATAAAAGCGATGATCCAGTAGCCGGTCAGTGCGAGGCCGATAGCAAGGGCAAACTGGGTGAGCACCCCAAATGTGAGGGCAATTGAATTGCCTCGAAGCAACACCTGAGACTCGCGCTCATCCCCCATTGATTGGTCACGTAAGCCGCCAAAGGCTTCTAGGCGAGCGATCGTGCGCTCGTTGCGCAGAGTGGTGGCGTTCTTGCTCATTGTTCGTCCTCCTGCGTTCCCGCACCGAAGAGTTCCTCCACGGTGGCGTTGAGTTTCCTGGCGATGCCGAGTGCCAGATAGACGCTCGGCGCATAGTCACCCCGTTCGATCGAGATGATCGTCTGGCGAGATACACCAACCTCAGCTGCGAGTTCCGCCTGGGTGAGGCCCGCGGCGCGGCGTGCGAATCGCACTGTAAAACCGCCCTGCTCCTGAACCATCCAACCCCCATGTCAAGAATACTTTACAAGAAGTAAACCATGCTTGACATTGCGAGTCAAGGATTCTTGACATTCTGCGCCTCGCTTTGGATTTTAGGGGAGCACTCCCCGGCCAGCGGTTTACTAGAACTCGGAGTATCGTGTACTTTGAGTTACACCGGTCACCCGCAGACCCAGGACAATGCTGTCCCAAACACAGGAGTATCAATGGCCAACTCAGCCACCAGCTACCAAGCCCGCAAGGTAGTTTTTGTTGATGGGGTACGCACCCCGTTCGGCAAAGCCAAGCCCGATGGTTACTATGCCCACACGCGCGCAGACGACCTCGCGGTCAAGTCCCTCAGAGAACTGCTCCGACGAAACCCGGAGCTCCCACCCGAGCGCATCGATGACGTCATCTTCGCCGCAACCACGCAGCAGGGCGACCAGGGCCTGACCCTCGGACGCACCGTTGCCTTGCTCAGCGGCCTGCCCAACACCGTCCCCGGCTTTGCGCTTGACCGCATGTGCGCGGGCGCGATGACCGCAGTCACTGTTGCCGCGGGTTCCATCGGAATCGGAGCGCAGGACATCGTGGTCACTGGCGGAGTCGAGCACATGGGCAACCACCCCATGGGCTTCGACGCCTCGCCCAATCCTCGATTCCTCTCTGAGAAAATCGTGGCTCCCGACGCCCTCAACATGGGCGTGACCGCGGAGAACCTCCACGACAAGTTCCCACACCTCACCAAGGAGCGCTCCGATGCCTACGCGGTAGCATCCCAGCAGAAGTACGCGGCAGCGGTGAACGCCGGGAAGATCTCCCCTGACCTCGTGCCTGTTGCGCTCCGCAACCCGGAACTCGGCTGGGGGCTCGCCACCACTGACGAGTTGGCCCGCCCTGACACCACCGTTGAGGGCATCGCCAACCTGAAGACCCCGTTCCGCGTGGGCGGCAAGGTCACCGCTGGTAACGCCTCGCCCCTCACCGACGGAGCTACCGTTGCAGTAATGGCCGGTGAAGACACCGCGCGCGAGCTCGGACTGAACGTGGGCATGCGCCTCGTTTCCTACGCGTTCGCCGGCGTTGAGCCAGAGATCATGGGCTACGGCCCCGTGCCATCCACCGAAAAGGCGCTCGAGCGCGCGGGCCTGAGCATTGACGACATCGGCCTGTTCGAACTCAACGAGGCGTTCGCGGTTCAGGTCCTGTCGTTCCTCGACCACTACGGCATCGCCGACGACGACCCGCGCGTCAACGAGTACGGCGGCGCGATCGCGATGGGTCACCCACTCGCCTCCTCAGGCGTCCGACTCATGATCCAACTCTCCCGCCAGTTCAAGGAGCACCCAGAGGTCCGCTACGGCGTGACCGCAATGTGCATTGGACTAGGCATGGGTGGAACCGTCATCTGGGAAAACCCACACCACGCAGACTTCGCCCCAGTTACCGGAAACGAGTGAACCATGAGTCACGAATTTGAAGAGATCGTCACCCACGCCCTCGTACGCGACATCACGCTGCCCGGTGACGCAGGAACCCTCGCACTGATCACAATCGACAACGGCCTCGATCACACCAAGCCAACCACGCTAGGCCCCCAGTCGATGAAGGAAATCAAGGCGGCTGTGGAAGAGGTCCACGCACGTGCAGCTCGCGGCGAAATCGTGGCTGCCGCGGTCACCGGCAAGCCGTACTACCTTGCCGCCGGAGCCGACCTCAAGGCCGTGGCCACCATCGCCACCGACGAGCAAGCCCGCGACCTCGGCCACACCGGCCACGAGGCGTACCGCCTGCTCGGCGAGATGGCAGTTCCCACGTTTGCGTTCATCAACGGCGCCGCACTCGGCGGTGGGCTCGAGATCGCACTCAACTGCACCTACCGCACGATCGCCTCGGACGTGGGCGGCATCGCGCTCCCGGAGACCGCGCTCGGCCTCGTACCTGGCTGGGGCGGCGCCTACATTCTCCCCCGCTTGATCGGTATCGCAGCCGCACTCGACGTCATGATCGCACGCCCTGCCGCAAACAAGCCACTGAAGGCGGCAGAGGCGGCGGGCCTCGGAATCGCGGATATCCTTCTCGAGCCGGCAGACTTCCTCGAGCAGTCTCTTGTGTGGGCAGCAGGGGTACTCGACGGCTCCATCACCGTGAACCGCCGCGAGATCGAGAGCCCGGAAGTATGGAATGCGACAGTTCGGGCCGCC
>NZ_HE978642.1:367407-392691 GCF_000312125.1 Timonella senegalensis JC301 | reverse complement strand
GGAAGTATGGAATGCGACAGTTCGGGCCGCCCGCGCCCAGGTTGACGCAACAGTGCACGGCGCCCGACCTGCGCCGTACAAGCTGCTGGAACTACTCGAGCTTGGCCCAGACACCTCACGCGACGAGGGCTTTGCCGCGGAGGACCGCGCACTCGAAGAACTCATCATGAGTGAGGAGTTCCGCGCCTCTATCTACGCTTTTCACTCCGTCAACGCCGCCAAGCGGCCAACCGGCGCACCGGACCCGAAGCTCGCCCAACCGATTACGCGGGTAGGCATTGTCGGTGCGGGCCTCATGGCTGCTCAACTCGCGTTCCTCTTCAGCCAGCGCCTCGGCGTGCCCGTTGTCATGCGCGACCTTGACCAAGAGCGCGTGGACAAGGGTCTCCAGTTCGTTGCCTCAACCGCCGAGAAGCTGGTGGCTGGCGGCAAGCTCAAGGCAGCGGTTGCCGACAAGATCGTTGCCGGCGTGCACGGCACAACGGAACTTGGCGAGTTTGCGCAATGCGACTTCATCATCGAGGCGGTCACGGAGATCCTTCCGCTGAAGAAGAAGGTGTTTGCGGAACTCGAGCAGGTCATCTCCCCCACCGCAATTCTGGCGACCAACACGTCAGCCCTGTCGGTCACGGAAATGGCGGCGGACCTCCAACACCCGCAGCGTGTCGTGGGACTGCACTTCTTCAACCCTGTTGCCCAGATGCCGCTCATCGAGGTCATTCATGCCGAGAAGACCACGGACGAGGCTCTCGCCACCGCATTCGCCGTTGCCAAGAAGCTTCGCAAGACGGCTGTACTTGCTGGCGACCGTCCCGGCTTTGTGGTCAACCGCCTGCTGATCCTGCTCATGGGCAAGATCGTGGAGGCAATCGAGAACGGCACAGACATTTCGGTGGCCGACCGAGCGCTCCGACCACTCGGGCTGCCCATGGGACCGTTCGCGCTCTTCGACCTCGTTGGCCCCGCCGTGGGCCTGCACGTGCTGACCTCCCTGCGCCAGGATCTCGGCGAACGCTTCCCCGCTTCCCCGGGCCTCGAGCAGGTCGTGGCCGAGGGCGCTCGAGTCTCCCTTCCACCCGTTGCGAAGGGTCTGCCCGCAGAGGTTGACCCCGCAGCGGCACGATTCTTTGGAAAGGAAACGGACGAGTCACAGCGCGAGTCTCTGACTGAGGACCAGGTCCTGGACCGCGTGCTCACTGCACTCACCACAGAGATCGGCATGATGCTCGACGAGGGCGTAGTCCAGACTCCAACCCAGATCGACGTCTGCATGATCCTGGGCGCCGGATGGTCCTTTGCCGCCGGTGGAATCACCCCGTACCTCGACCGCGCCGGATACTCGGAGAAGGTACTGGGCAAGCGATTCCACCCGCGGGGCATCGCGAGCGTGCCAGCGCACGACTGAGAACCACTGCAGGGTGGAACTTGCGCGAGATCCACCCTGCATTGCGCTGCAAAACACCTGTCACGACCAGCACTATTGCGATAATCTGAACCCGGTCAATTAGCTCAATAAGGGAGTCCCAGCGTGTCCTCTGTCTTCGGAATCTTCGTTGTATTACTCAGCCTCGCGGCCCTCGTGCTGTGGATCTGGGCTCTTGTCGACATCGTCAAGACGAACTTCACCGACAGCACTCAAAAACTGATCTGGGTCCTCGTCGTTCTGCTCGCCAGCTTCGTTGGCTCGATCCTATGGCTAGTCTGGGGACGGCACAACGTCCGCTAACTTGCGGAAACCTAGTAAGACCAAAAGGGCGAGGGCCGCAGCGTCAGCTGCGGCCCTCGCCCTTTCTCACAGAACCACCGCGCTACCGCCGGCGATGAACGCAAGCCCGGTGAATCGTCGAAAATCAGTAGACCTCGAGGCCCTTGGCGCGGAACTGCTCGCGAACCCGCTCCACGACATCCTTTGAGGGTGGCTCGGTCTCATCAAGTTCGTACTTGAGCCCGAGCGTGTTCCACTTGTCGCGGCCCATCTGGTGGAACGGCAGGACCTCGACCCTGGAGACTGCGCCCTTCCACCGTGCCACGATGTTGGCAACGTTTTCGACGTTGTCAACCGCGTCGGTCAGGCCTGGGACCACAACAAAACGAATCCAGATCTCCTTGCCGGCTGCCGCGAGGCGGTCACCAAAGTCGATCGTGGGTTGCAAGGCACGGCCGGTGACCTTCTTGTAGGTCTCCTCATCACCGGACTTGACGTCGAGTAGGACTAGGTCGATGTCCTCGAGCATCTCGTCGGTGCAGGCGGCGCCCAAGTAGCCCGAGGTGTCGATCGTGGTGTGAATGCCCATTTCCTTGGCGCCGTGGAGGATGGTTGCCGCAAAGCGAGGCTGCATGAGAACCTCACCACCGGAAATCGTGATTCCGCCACCCGTGGACTTGAACACCGAGCGATACCGCTTGATCTTCTTCAGCAGTTCATCGGACGTGACGGGCTCGCCGTCCTTCATCTTGAGGGTGTCGGGGTTGTGGCAGTAGATGCAACGCAGTGGGCAGCCGTTCAGGAAGATCGTCATCCTGGTGCCGGGGCCGTCCACAGACGTCACGAGCTCCCAGGAGTGTACCGAGCCGAGCGTGCCATTCTGCATCTGCTCGAGACGTTCCTCGCGGCTGACCTCGGCCTCTTCGATCCCAGACAGCCCCGCGCCCTTGGTGCGATGCTCTGGCGCCTCGAAACCCGAATCGCCAACCGAACCAATCGTCATGAGATCGGCGGCCTCCATAGCTTGGACCGACTGGGCCGACAGGGTCGCCCCGGCCAGCTCGGCCGACTGGGCTGTGCCCGATGCAAATTCTGCGCTCAACTAACTCATCCCCTCATGGTGTGCGGACACCGTGTGCGCCGCCATCTCGCTGGCGGCCTGCGTTTCCACCAGCAGTACCCGAGTGGGTACCAGTGGTAAAACCGGCGAAAGTACCGGAGATAGGGCAAGGGGCCGGACGCCGGCTGGCATCCGGCCCCTGTGACCTATCAGTGAATCAAGCTGATTCGTGGAACGTACGGGAGAGAACGTCCATCTGCTGCTCACGGGTGAGGCGAACGAAGTTCACCGCGTAGCCCGAAACGCGAACAGTCAGGTTTGGGTAGTTGTCTGGGTTCTCCATCGCGTCCACCAGCGTCTCCTTGTTCAGGACGTTGATGTTTGCGTGGAAGAGGCCCTTCTCTCCGCCTGCGTTCTCCTTGGAAGCAAGCATTGCCTCGCGACGCTCTTCAAAGCTCTTTGCGCTCATTTTCATTCCTACGATTCTTGTGTCAGGGAACAAATGGTGTGTGGTGCGGGTGCCGTGAATCAGCCGCGGAAGCCGAAGCCGGAGTCCAGGACGCCAACGAGGTTGGCTACCTGCTCTTCCTTGGTGCGACCCATGCCGGAAGGCGTGATCGTGTTTGTCAGCGAGATGCCGTCCAGCGCGGAGTCGTACGGGAGCTTTGCTACGGAGAGCATCGAGGCAACCATGCCGTGCGTGTCGCGGCCGTTCTCAGGGTTTGCACCTGGAGCGAATGGCTGTCCGGCCTCGTGTCCGCAAGGGAACGCTCCCGTTGCCTTTCCGTACACCACGTTCGAGGTGATGGTCAGGACCGACTGGGTTGGTACTGCGTCGCGGTACATCTTGATGGCCTTGATCTTCTCCATCACGGTGTGCACAACGGTTGCTGCGATCTCGTCGGCGCGGTCGTCGTCGTTGCCGTACAGAGGGAAGTCGCCTTCCGTCTTGTAGTCAACGATGAGTCCGGTCTCATCGCGGATCGGGGTGACCTTTGCGTACTTGATCGCGGAGAGTGAGTCAGCCACGATCGACAGTCCTGCAATACCGCAACCCATGGTGCGGACGATCTCTGGGTCGTGCAGGGCCATTTCCACGGCCTCGTACGCGTACTTGTCGTGTGCGTAGTGGATGATGTTGAGGGCCTCAACGTAGGTTCCAACTACCCAGTCGAGCATGAGCTCGTACTTTTCCCAGACGTCGTCAAAATCGAGTGGCTCGTCGCCCTGTACTGGCTCGTAGCCGGTGACGATCTGCTTGCCAGTAACCTCGTCGCGGCCACCGTTGATGGCGTAGAGGAGGGACTTGGCGGCGTTGACTCGAGCTCCGAAGAACTGCATCTGCTTGCCCACCTGCATTGGGGACACGCAGCAAGCGATTGCAGCGTCGTCGCCCCAGTGGTCACGGATCTGCTCGTCCGACTCGTACTGGATCGAGGAGGTCTCGATCGAGACGGCGGCGCACAGGTCCTTGTATCCCTGTGGCAGGTTCTCGTCCCAGAAGATGGTGATGTTTGGCTCTGGTGCTGGGCCCAGGTTACGCAGGGTCTGGAGCAGACGGTGCGAGGTCTTGGTGACCAGGGTACGGCCATCTTCACCGATTCCGGCGTCGGACCAGGTTGCCCAGTATGGGTCACCGGAGAAAATCTGATCGTAGTCGATGGTGCGCAGGAAGCGGACGATGCGCAGCTTGATGACGAGCGCGTCGATGATTTCCTGTGCTTCGGTCTCGGTCAGGGTGCCCTCGGCGAAGTCGCGTTCGGAGTACACGTCAAAGAAGGAGGAGAGGCGACCGATGGACATTGCTGCACCATCCTGCGACTTCACGGATGCCAGGTAACCGAAGTAGGTCCACTGGACGGCTTCCTTGAAGTTCGAGGCTGGACGCGACAGGTCAAAGCCGTAGAACTCACCAAGGCGCTTAAGCTTCTTGAGCGCCTTGATCTGCTCCGCGTGCTCCTCGCGGAAGCGTGCCCAGTGCTCGCTAAATGGCTGGTCTGCTACGGAGTCCTTATCCTTCATCTTCTCTGCGATGAGGAAGTCCAGGCCGTACAGCGCCACGCGGCGGTAGTCACCGATGATGCGGCCGCGGCCGTATGCATCTGGAAGACCGGTGATGATGTGGCTCGACCGTGCCGCACGGATGCGTGGCGTGTAGATGTCGAACACAGCGTCGTTGTGGGTCTTGCGGTACTGAGTGAAGATCTTCTTGACGTCGGCGTCTGGCTCCTTGCCAGCTTCCTTGATCGCGGTCTCCACCATGCGCCATCCACCGTTTGGCATCATTGCGCGCTTGAGTGGTACGTCGGTCTGAAGTCCAACACAGACGTCGTCGTCTTCGCTGATGTAGCCAGCTGGGAAGGCGTCGATGTCGGCTGGGGTCTTGGTGTCTACGTCGAAGACGCGCTGCTTGCGCTCAACGGACAGGTAGTTCTTCTCGAGTGCGTCCCACACCCGGAGGGTCTTTTCGGTGGGGCCCGCGAGGAAGCTCGAGTCACCCTCATATGGGGTGTAGTTACGCTGAATAAAGTCGCGCACGTCGATCAGGTCCTTCCATGGACCTTCTTCGAATCCACGCCATGCGGATGACTGAGTCATGGTGGCGTCGTTTTCTGTGGTTGTCATCGCCGTTTCCTCATTTTCTGATCTGGTTCGATCTTGCTTCCAGCCTATGAAGAAATTGATGGGATGAGTTGGGACCAAGGGCCCCGCAGAGCCGTTTTTGGTGTCTCCTCAGTCACATCCAATTGCGCGTTGATTGCGCAGGTCACAGGGGTGCACTTTTATTGTCAACGACCACGTTCCGCGTGCCAACACGCACGGCCGAGGGCCCCGAGAATTCATCCCCGGGGCCCTCAGTGTTTGGCTCTTATTCTCGACGATTCACGCCACTTACGCGTGCGGTGTTCGTTCCAGCACGAAGTCTGCGATGTGGTCTGCGGTGAGCCCGTATTTCTCGGTGACCTGGGCGCGCGATGCGTGGTCGAGGAACTCGACCGGGAGCCCAAGGTTGTAGGCCGGTGTCGTGTTGCCGGTTGCGTGTAGTTCTTCGCTCAAAAGGGCACCCACGCCGCCAGGCGCTAGGCCATCTTCAACCGTGAATACGACGTCCGCGAGCTCCGCCACCTTCTTGAGCGACGCCGGGATAGGCAGAACCCACAGTGGTGACACAACGGTGACGTTGTTGCCTTGCGCCGCTACCTTCTGTGCCGCCTCGATCGCGACGGGTGCCATGGATCCAATTCCGACAATGAGTACGCGTGGCGCACCAGGGGTACGGGTCGAGGCTTCATGTCCGTCAGGGCCGAACCGCGCGATAATGTCGAGGCCGTCTACCGTCTCGATCGCAGGGATCGGCTCCGCGAGCGCGCCCTTGGGGTAGCGCACCACAGACGGGGCGTCACTGATGGACACCGCCTTGTTGATGGCGGAGCGCAGGGTCGCCTCGTCGCGTGGAGCCGCGAGGTGCAGGCCTGGGACGATACGCATGAGCGCCATATCCCACATGCCGTTGTGGCTCGCACCGTCGTCTCCGGTGATGCCGGCACGGTCCAATACGAAGGTGACACCGGCCTTGTGCAGGGCAACGTCCATGAGGACCTGGTCGAACGCTCGGTTCAGGAACGTTGCGTACAGAGCCACCACAGGGTGCAGGCCAGCGAACGCCATACCAGCTGCCGAGGTCGCTGCGTGCTGTTCCGCAATTCCCACGTCAAAGGTACGCTCCGGGAAGGCCTTCTGGAACGGGGCAAGTCCCACGGGGTGCAACATCGCCGCGGTGATTGCCACGACGTCCTGTCGCTTGTGTCCGATCTTGACGATCTCGTCCGCGAACACGGAGGTCCAGCCGAAGCGTGATGGCGCCACAGGCAGTCCGGTCTCGGGGTGGATCTGTCCGACCGCATGGAAGCGGTCGGCGATGTCTTCCTCAGCTGGCTTGTAACCACGTCCCTTTTCTGTGATCACGTGGACAAGAACAGGGCCGCCGAACCGCTTGGCGGAGTTCAGCGCGTGCTCGAGCTCTTCGAGGTTGTGTCCGTCAATCGGGCCCAGGTACTTCAGACCGAGGTCCTCAAACCAGCCCTGCGGGCGGATGACGTTCTTGACGCCCTTCTTCAGACCGTGCAGTGCGTCGTATGCCATCTGGCCGGGGATGCCAAAGCGTGGAAGCGTCTTCTTGCCCCAGGACAGTACGCCCTCGTACTGCCGCGAGGTGCGCAGCGAGTCGAGGTGTTTGGCAAGCCCACCAATAGTTGGCGAGTATGAACGCCCGTTATCGTTCACAACCACAACGAGCTTGCGGTCTTCTCCCTCTGCAACGTTGTTGAGCGCCTCCCAGGCCATGCCGCCGGTCAGTGCGCCATCACCGATAACCGCCACAACGTGGCGATCGTCGAGTCCGCGCACTAGGTTTGCCTTGGCAATTCCATCAGCCCAGGACACCGCGGTCGAAGCGTGAGAGTTCTCTACGACGTCGTGCGCCGACTCAGCGCGGCTCGGGTAGCCGGACAGGCCGTCTCGCTTACGCAGGTCGGAGAAGTCGCGGCGCCCGGTGAGCAGCTTGTGAACGTACGACTGGTGCCCGGTGTCGAACACAAATGTGTCCTTTGGTGAGCTGAACACGCGGTGCATCGCGATGGTCAGTTCGACAACGCCGAGGTTTGGTCCAAGGTGTCCACCCGTCTGCGAAACGGATTGGACTAAGTAGTCGCGGATATCCTGTGCGAGCAGCTCTGCTTCACGCTCATCCAGCTTCTTTACGTCTGCCGGGGAGTTCACCTTCTCTAGGAAGCTCAACCGGTGCCCCTCTCTCATGTGCGCAGCAACAAAGGTCGCTGCGCCTAGAACTCATACCTATCCACTGTAGTTACTCAGTCTGTAATCTCCGAACTGAGAACAGCGTATTGGCCTAATTGATTCGGAATTGGGCCAGAACTCACACAGTTGCTTCGCGTTTGACCTCGAGCACTATCTCGCAGCGGATCGGAACGAGACCGCGCCTACCGTGCTCGTGGGGACAGCGTCATTTCCTTTCCGCCCACACGGCTGTGACAGAATTGTTCGGTGACTGCGAGCCAAGACTTCTTTATGTCGGACACCGACGCGGACCTCGTCCGACGACTCGTGGACTCGCAGTTCCCGCAGTATGGGCACCTTCCTATTGAGTACGCGGCAACCGGCTGGGACAACGTTATGTTCCGGATTGGCTCCGATTTAGCCGCCAGATTCCCCCGGCGCGAGGCCGCTCTCGAGCCCCAACGCAACGAGATCACGTGGCTCGGTACGGTCGCGCGGCCTCTAACAACAGGCTTTCCCGAGATCATTCACGTTGCCGAGTCCACGCACAGTTTTCCGTACCCCTGGACCATCACACGGTGGGTCCACGGGCTCCGCGCGATGTCCGTTGCGCCCCAAGACCGAACACCCGCCGCGTTCGAATTGGGCCGCCAGCTCGCGCTGCTGCATCAGCCTGCGCCGGAAGGCGCTCCCGTAAACCCCTACCGGGGCCTACCCCTTTCGTCCCGTGAGGACGTGTTGCTGCAGCGCATCAAGGACGCTCCCGAACTCGCCGAGTTGCTGCCCCTATGGAACGCCGCCATTGCCGCGCCCCCACCAGCAATGCCCCGCACGTGGTGCCACGGGGACATCCACCCCGGCAACTACGTTCTGGGCGCTGACCACACGCTTGCCGCACTCATCGACTTCGGCGATCTCACCTCCGGGGACCCGGCGGTGGACCTCGGTAACGCGTGGGCGTCCTTCGATGCGCAGGGGCGTGAGTTGTTCTTCGCCTCCTACCTCGAGAACTGCTCCCCCGCGCTCGCAGCCGACCCCGGACTGCTCCCCCGCGCTCGCGGCTGGGTCATCGCCACCACTATCGCGGCAGTTCTCACGTCGGACCTGTCCACTCCAGATTTCGTGCGCATGGCGCGCTGGGCAAAGGCCCAACTTCTCGACGATATGGCTGGGTGAGCGCACAGGTCCGGGTGGCAGCGCCCCGGCGAGTCCGCCCGCTGGGTCGGGCGATGGTGGTCAGTCGCCAGCAGGATCGTCGTAAATCTCCTTGACGTGCGCGTACGAGCGAGCGATCAGCTCGCGCAGCACGTCCTCATCCACCTGCGCGAGACGAGTGATGTAAAGGCAGGCCTTGGACGTCTTGTGCTTGCCGAGCCGGGCAAGCAACTCATCGGCACCCTCAAAGTCGAGCGCAACGTAAAGCACGAGATTCGCGCTGCGGGGCGAGAACCCGGCTGCTGCTGCGTCGCCCTCACGCCCAGATGCGTAGACGTAGTGGTAGCTATCGAACCCGATGATGCTCGGGCCCCACATGACCGGCTCGTGCCCCGTGATCTCGCGGTGCATCTCCAACAATCGCCACGCGTCTTCCCGGCGGGTGGCATTCTCCACGCGCTCGATGAAGTCCTCGGGCGACACGTCTGTGGGGGCGGTCTTGTTCTCGCTCATGAGGTCAAGTGTAGGGCCCGGCTTTCGCCGGGGCACGCTAGCCGCGAGCGCCGGCGTTCAGGTTTCCCGCTGCCACGGCCTGCCCGCTATGAGCAGACCGAACAACCGAACCACCGCTCCACACACAACAGTCAGCAGTGCGCCGGTCACTGCCCACTGCGGATTGATGAGCACGCCGCACAGGAAGAGCGCGGCGGCCGCGGCAACAGAAACCACGATGGTCCAGTGATACTTGTTCTTCCTCAGTAGCACGGCGTGGGCAAGGTATACAGCCGGGAGGACAACGGCCGCTCCTGCTACGGCTACCCACGCCCACGGCTCCGTAAATAGGGGCTCCAGGCTCAGGGCCTTGAAGAGGAGAATCACCCCGAGTGTCCCGAGTGCGCCAAAAGGGAAAACGATAGCGAGCGTCCGGACGTACTCCCCCACAACCGGCTGGCGTTGCTGCTGGGCGCGCTTCATCCAGATGAGAATCCGCGCGTTGAGCACCATCTCGATCGCCACCAAGATATAGGTCGCGTAAGTGAACGGAACCAGTGCAGCCGCGCCCAGGTAGAACGACAGCAGGTACTGCGGGATTGCAGTTGCGAGCGAGGCGATCGCGTCCCCCGCACCAACCTGCAGTCCCGACGTCATCGCCCGGTGCCAACCGTTGGCAGTTTCCCCAGGACCCGTGACCGGATGGGCCCGCTCAAGCCTGTGCGCGAGGCCCCTGTTACGAGCCAGCACGAACACACCTGACGCAAGAGCAGTTATGAACAGGGCCAGCACAAGGTTGCGCCACAGCACAAGCGCCAGCGCAGTCGGAATCAGGTATACCGCGGTCCTCTCGGCTGCCAGCGTGAGCACCGCGCGGTACTGGCCATGGCGTTGGAGCGTGAGTGCGTACAGGTCGCTCAGGACGTCGAGTGCCGTGAGTAGGCACACCAACGCGACTATCCCCAGCAGGTTAGGGGCCACAAACGCGGTCAGAACCCCGGTTGCAAGCGCCAGCGCTGTAGGAAAACAGCAGCGCACGCTCATAGCCTGACATTGCAAGTGGGACCTTCAAAGTGAAAAAGGTCGAGTTGATTCCGAGGCCCGTAAACACAAAGATCGGTGCGGCAATCGCCATTGCAAGGACATACTGTCCCGCCTGTTCTACACCCAAGAACAGGGTTATGAGGGAAACCGTAAGGAACTGGCCGCCCGTACGGATGATGGAGGCACCCACCAAGTATATGGAGTGCGGGCGCCGTCCTTGCAGAATCTGGCTACCGATCATAGCGGCGCCGTCGGATACCCAAGATCGCCAGATACTGGGCCCCAAGCCACGCGGACGAGTAGACCCAGCGGCGGATCAGGCCCACGCCCTGCTGGCGCGCGAGATCGCGTTGAGCACTCGTTATCTGCGTGAGAAACCTATCGCGGAGCCTTCCCGTTCGTGTGATCTGATTGCTATGAATCCGGTAGTCCACGAGTGCTTTAGCCACGACAAGCACGCGAGTGTGAGCAGCCAGCCGCAAGATCAACTCGTAGTCCTCCATTTGCGATAGATCCTCGCGGTAGCCGCCCTGTTGTTCCAATAGTTCTCTGCGAATCAGCACAGAGGAACTCACAACCTGATTTCGCTGGAACAGCTTTGCGGTGACGTCGGTGACTGTAGCGTCGGGGAAGGTGGCGTCGGTTGGCCTCATCGGTGGAGATATCGACGAACGTGCTTACTCCGACACGTTTGTCTGCCTCGAGGACGTTACGACTGCCCAGAACATTCGTTTACCAAGCTTCGAGAGGATACTACTCAAGCTTGGGGAGGTGCTTTAGCCCAGCCGCGTGAAACACAAGATCCGGCCTGCGGGTTTCAAAGAGTTCCAGAATCGCAGTGGCGTCTCGTATATCTGGCAGCACAACTTCACGAGTATCTAGAAGACCATTTCCCCGTACTTTGAGTTGGGTGTGCTGCAGCCCGGTCTCATCACGGTCCACCATGATGAGTTCCTGCGGATTGAACTTGCTCAGTTGTAGGCAAAGTTTCGAACCGATTGATCCGCCCGCTCCAGTGACCAGCACACGCCCGCCCGACACATAGCCGGCGATGTCCGCCACATGAGTTTCGACTTGCTTGCGCTGGATGAGTTCCTCAACGGGAACGTTACGAAGGGTGTTTGGAGCCGCAGACTTGGTGTAGAACAGAGCAGGTTTGAGGGTTGGGAAAAACCTCACGTCAAGGCCTGCCTTCTCTGCGGCAGCGAGTACATGCCTGTGAAGTTCGACGGACATATCCGACACTGCAATGAGGAGCACTTTGGCGCCGTGGAAGTTCGCAACCCTAGACAGATCGTGCAGGGTCCCGAGCACCGGTACCGTCCGAATGTAGCGATAGTGGTTCATGTCAGAGTCGTCGAGGGCCGCGACCGGGTGCATGGGCGAATCCGGGTCAGTCAGCAGTTGGTCATTGAGGTGCACAGCCAACGGGCCTGCACCAAACACAATCACGGGTTCGGCTACCTGCTGCTTCAGTACGGATTTTTCTTGTCGAGTTCGTGCAAGGTACCTAAACCCGGCCATCATAATGAGCGCCAAGGGAATCGAGATCGTAGTTGTCCCCCGAGAAATTCCGAGCGCAGGACCGACAAGGACCACAGGAAGGATTAAGCACCAGCCCACCATGAGAACTGTGACAGCGAGAACCTTAAGCTCTTCGAACGAGCCTCGAATATTGCCGACCCTATATAGATGCGCTCCGGTTCCGATAAGCCACTGTAGACATACCGCAAATGGCACGATAATGAATGCTCGCGCAGTGCTCGAGTGTTCTAGTTCAAACTCATGACGGATCATCTCTGCCAGCGGAATTGCTATAATCCAAGCTATTGCATCTTTTGCAAACTCCCTGCTTGAAATGTATTTAATAGGGAATTTTCTCCCGCGCCGGAGGCTCATTGATGACCTTTCGTCAGAGCACACACAACTCAGCACAACAGGAAGGGTCCTCTGAATCCCTAACTGATGCGGCTACGAAGAAGGTTTTGCGCCAGACACCCGGCAGGTACGCCTTCGTTTATGTGTGCGCCCGAAAAGTATTGCCACCTCGCAATACTGCGAACCGCACGTTCAAGACTGTTTTCGCACCGAAAGTTTCAGTTATTCTGCAAATTTTCAGGGGGATGGAAAAATGTGCGAATCATGATTCAGCTGGAACCGCGGAGTCCCTCCTAGGGGCTTGCGCACTTCTATGTGACCCAAGAAGTGCGCCATACCCAAAACGCACGACCTTTCTGCACTTAGTTGCAGCAGCTTTGAGGCCATTTTTCACGGCCGCAAGCCAAAGAACATCTAAGGTTGTGACACTACATGGTGTCTCACAACCCAACTTTCAATATGAAGCAGGGGGCTTCAGATTGAAGCAGGATGCAAATATCGGGGCCGCCCAACCGGGCGGCGATTGATACAAGTGGACGGAGAATAACTCGTGACGCTCCAGAGCATGAAGTCGACATGGGGAAACGGCAAGCATTTCCTCCAGTGCATTATTGATCGGAGTACTCAAAAATTGAAGGTTCCGAGCAGCCACTGTATCTGCGACTATTCGATAGTCCCAGAATGGGCCTGCGCTCGCAAGTGCTCACCCAATCGTGGTATCCTCTCGGGCCTCACTCCTATAGATCCGGCCAGAATTACGTAATTCTCGCAAAGCAAGTCCAATTCTCGAATTAATTCATGCATTGTTACAAATTCGTAAATCACCGATCCCGAGGTCGCGCGTTTCTGCCTCACAAACTCGCGAATGCCGTTTACCGCATCGGTCAGCACACCAGCCGGACAAGTGCCGCTGCAGTCGCACCGAGCACGATCACTACGAGGAATGGCGCGCGCATGACCAGCGCGATCACCGCAACCACGAGCGCCGCCAGCCGGGCGTCAACGTCGAGCCCCTGGCCTGTTGAGAAGGCGTTGGTCACCACGAGCGCCGCCAGCATCCCGATCGTGACAAAGTTGGCCATGGTCACCACCTTGGGGTTGTCAAAGAGCGACTCCGGCAGTAGGTACCCGAGTAGTTTCACTCCAAGGGAAAGGACACTCGCAAGAATCACCCAGAACCACATCGACACTAGGAGGCCTTTCCCGCGTTACGTGATTCGTGCTTGGAAGCTAGCGCCCAGCCTGCCGCAGCCGAGACCGCCGCCGCAAGGATGATGGGCACTCCGGCAGGCACCGCCGGAATCAGCATCAGGGTCACAAAGGCGCCAAGGACCGCAACTGCCGCATGGTCGCGGTTCTTGATTCGGGGCCACAGCAGGGCTACAAATGCAGCTACGGCCGCACCGTCCAGTCCCCAAGCTTGTGGGTCAACCCGCTCCCCTAGTTGTGTTCCCACAAAAGTGAAGGCGTTCCAGCACACAAACACTCCGATTCCAGTCCACCAGAAAGCAGTTCTCTGCTGGTCTGGTGAGTCCTGGAGGGTCGCCAACCCAGCGGACTCGTCGATGGTAACGTGAGCCGCCAGCAGTGTGGACCGAGCCGATGGGCGGACGCGCAGGTTCATTTGCGCGCCGTAAATTGCGTTTCGAGTGAAGAGTAGTGCCGCCGATCCGGTGGCTGCCGCTCCGGTCCCACCAGTAGCGAGCACGCCTATGAACGCGAACTGCGAGCCACCCGTGAACATAAGCAGGCTCAGCACCATGGCCTGCCACGTGTTCAGGCCTGCAGCAAGCGCGAGTGCACCAAAGGAAATCCCGTACAGGCCCGTGGCAAACGACAACGAGAGGCTTGCGGTCATCACCGGAGAGAACCGTTTACTCATGAAACTTAGGGTAACCGCGTCTATCGAGCGCCAGCTCGAGCGTCCACGGTCTGCCGCCCGCGCAGCGCTCGACGCTTCGTGCACGCAAGGAAAATAGCGGGTATCTCCGCGCCCGGACACTTAGACTGGTGCGGTTGCCTGCCGCATTCTGCGGCGGGCTGACCACCTACGAATTTTCGACGATTCTGCCGCAACTTCCAGCACCAAAGCCGGGTACCGGCTCTGATGCGTCGCTACCAGGCACACTGCGATAGGAAAGGACCAAGCCACATGGAACTGAACACACTGGCCGCAGGATCGATGATCCACGCACGTCCTGCCTGGCGCGGCCCTGTTTCGTGGGAGCGGCCCAGCGCAGAGTCCGAGTTTCTTGTAGATGGCCGTGCACTGTCACAGACGTTGTCTGACGACGTGTCCTTTGACTCGTGCACCGTGACCGTGCCGTTCGACCATGAGGAGATTGGTTCTCGGATAAATGACGTGACATACCTGCGCGAGGTGTTCGCGCGCAGGGGCCCGCACGATATCGTCCAATGGGCAGGCATTGCCGCACTCTTAGGCCAGTCGGACCAGTTTCCCTTGGGAAAATTACCGCTGTACACGTGCTGCGGGGACGAGCTCTGCGGCTATTTAGCAGTCACCGTCACGCAGTCGCCCGAAGCCATTGTGTGGTCTGACTTCGGCACCGTGTACCCCGAGTGGCCCGAGAAAGACGAGTTTCTGCTGGGTGACCGTTGGCTGTTCGAGCCTATTGCTCACCCTCTGCTTCTTTCGTTTGCCCCCGAGCAGTACCGCACTGTTCTGAGGGAGATGCTTACGCTCGAGAGCCAGCTTAACGATCACTCTTCTCAGGCCTACAGGACGCCGCGGAAGGTTGGGGCCCTCCGGTTTAGATTGTTCGCCGCGAAACGTGGCTTTGAGTTCTCCCATCCGGAGAAGTTCAGGCTGTCCGACGCACTGCACGAGGCCGATCCGCTGGGTCTGCAGTCATTTGGAGATGTCAGTTACGACTTCTACACCGCTCTTGAGCCCAACTTTTGGGCGTACGGGCGCAAGGACTTTGCGTCCGACCCTGCTCGCGCGCTGACGTACGCAATCGAACGTACGTTCCGCCGCCAGGTGTCGCCAGCCGCCATTGACCAAGCAGTCGCAGTTTTCGAGCGGCTCGGCGGCCTAGGCCGCTAGCCCCACCAAATAACTAAAGGCCCAGATTCTCTTGCATGCAAGAGAATCTGGGCCTTTAGCGTGTCCGCTAGCCAGCGAAGTCACCGCACACTTGCGACGCCCGCTGACACGGCTCTGCTACTTCTCAGTCAACGAGCGAGCGCAGCACGTACTGCAGGATTCCGCCGTTGCGGTAGTAGTCCGCTTCGCCTGGTGTGTCGATGCGAACGACCGCGTCGAACTCTACCGAGGTGCCGTCAGCCTTGGTGGCTGTTACCTTGACGGTTGCCGGGGTCGTGCCGTTGTTGAGTTCGGTCACGCCTGCAATGTCGAAGGTTTCGGTTCCGTCGAGGCCGAGCGAGTTTGCGGACTCACCAGCTGGGAACTGGAGTGGGAGGACACCCATTCCAATGAGGTTCGAGCGGTGGATACGCTCAAACGACTCGGTAATGACTGCCTTCACGCCGAGCAGTGCGGTTCCCTTTGCGGCCCAGTCACGGGACGATCCGGAACCGTACTCCTTGCCACCAAGGACAACGAGTGGGATACCCGCGCGCTGGTAGTCCTGTGAAGCGTCGTAAATGAACGACTGCTCACCGGTCAGGAAGTTGAACGTGTAGCCACCCTCAACGTCTGTGAGGAGCTGGTTGCGCAGACGGATGTTTGCGAACGTTCCACGGATCATGACCTCGTGGTTTCCACGGCGGGAGCCGTAGGAGTTGAAGTCACGGCGAGCCACACCGTTGGAGGTGAGGTATTCAGCAGCTGGGGTTCCCGGCTTGATCGCACCGGCAGGGCTGATGTGGTCGGTGGTGACCGAGTCGCCGAGCTTCGCAAGAACGCGAGCGCCCGAGATGTCGGTGACCGGTGCTGGGGTCTTGCCCATGCCCTCGAAGTAAGGGGGCTTACGCACGTAGGTGGACTCGCTGTCCCACTCGAAGGTGTTTCCAACAGGGGTTGGAAGCGCACGCCAGTGCTCGTCGCCAGCGAAGACGTCCGCGTAGTCCTTTTCGAACATGTCGCGGTCGATCGAGGAGTCGATCGTGGCCTGGACTTCTTCTGGGGTTGGCCAGATGTCCCTGAGGAACACTGGTGCGCCGGCCTGATCGAAGCCGAGTGGCTCGTGCTCGAAGTCGAACTCCATGGTTCCCGCAAGCGCGTACGCGATGACGAGCGGAGGGGACGCAAGGTAGTTCATCTTGACGTCAGGGTTGATGCGGCCTTCAAAGTTACGGTTACCGGAGAGGACCGAAACCACGGAGAGGTCGTGCTCGTTGACTGCTTCCGAGACCTTCTCGTCGAGTGGTCCAGAGTTACCGATGCAGGTGGTGCAACCGTATCCAACGAGGTGGAAGCCCAACGCCTCAAGGTATGGCCACATGCCAGCCTTGTTGTAGTAGTTGGTGACGACCTGCGAGCCGGGTGCCATTGAGGTCTTTACCCATGGCTTGGCGGTGAGGCCCTTTTCCACTGCCTTCTTTGCCACGAGCGCTGCCGCGAGCATGACCGAAGGGTTGGAGGTGTTGGTGCAGGAGGTGATCGACGCAATCGCGACAGCACCGTGGAAGAGCCCGAAGGACTTTCCGTTGGAGTCGGTTACGTTAATAACCTTGCGGCCTGGCGCGCTCTCGGCTGGCGCATCGGAAGCTGGGAAGGACTCTTCCGAAGCCTCGTCCTCGTGCGCAACTTCTGGTGCATAGTTTGGCAGGTCGCGGAGGAACTGCTCCTTAGCGTGGTCGAGCTGGATGCGGTCCTGTGGGCGCTTTGGTCCAGCGATCGATGGCACAACGGTGGAGAGGTCCAACTCGAGGTACTCGGAGAACTGTGGCTCAATGTAGGTGTCGGCCGAAGGATCGAGCCAGAGGCCCTGCTCCTTGGCATACGCCTCAACGAGTGCAATGGACTCCTCGGAGCGTCCAGTGAGGCGCAGGTAGTCGATGGTCACGCCATCGATTGGGAAGATCGCTGCGGTTGAGCCGAACTCCGGGCTCATGTTACCGATGGTGGCGCGGTTTGCGAGTGGCACCGAAGCCACACCCTCGCCGTAGAACTCAACGAACTTACCCACTACGCCGTGCTGGCGGAGCATCTGGGTGATGGTCAGAGCAACGTCGGTCGCGGTAACGCCCGATGGGATCTGGCCGGTGAGCTTGAATCCAACGACGCGTGGGATGAGCATGGAAACTGGCTGGCCGAGCATTGCGGCCTCGGCCTCGATGCCGCCGACGCCCCAGCCGAGCACACCGAGGCCGTTGACCATGGTGGTGTGCGAGTCAGTTCCAACGCAGGTGTCTGGGTATGCACGAAGCACGCCGCCGACCTCACGGGTCATGATGGTGCGAGCAAGATACTCAATGTTGACCTGGTGGACGATACCGGTGCCGGGTGGGACGACCTTGAAATCGTCGAATGCGGTCTGGCCCCAGCGCAGGAACTGGTAGCGCTCGCGGTTGCGCTCGTACTCAAGCTCTACGTTGCGGGCAAAGGCATCCGCACGGCCGGCGACGTCGATCTGGACCGAGTGATCGATGACGAGTTCTGCTGGTGCGAGCGGGTTGATGCGCTCTGGGTTTCCGCCGAGCTCTGCAACTGCTTCACGCATGGTTGCAAGGTCAACAACGCAAGGAACACCGGTGAAGTCCTGCATGATCACGCGTGCTGGCGTGAACTGGATTTCGGTGTTTGGCTGGGCGCTCGGGTCCCACTGTGCGATTGCCTGGATGTGCTCTGCGGTGATGTTTGCACCATCTTCGGTGCGGAGCAGGTTCTCTGCGAGGACCTTGAGGCTGTATGGAAGCTTCTCCATACCGGGCACTGCCGAGAGGCGGAAAATCTCGTACGAGGTGGTACCCACCTCGAGCGATCCCTTCGCACCAAACGTGTCGACGTTGCTCACGGACACTCCTTCGTTTAATAGCGAGTTCCTGATCGCCACCCTGACCGGGTGCTGCGATCAGCCTTGGGGCTGAACCCTGCGGGCTCTATCACTGGCTCACACTCAAGTCTGGTCCTCACCCACAGGGGCTGCAAGCAGACAACTAACTTGGTCTGTGACCAGTCACATCTTGATTCAACGTCAATCATACATGATTTATCTTGACGTCAAGATAAATCATGTCCGCGTTGCGTAAAGGCGATTGTGACGTCGAACCCACTCGCTCACCTGCGGCTCCGTTCGCTCCCCGTGCGCAACCACCAGTGCGCCTCCCAGGCGTGGACTACGCCGGGCGGTAGTTGGTGAACGCCTGCACGGTCAGCCAGGCCCCCGGTGCGTACGACTTGAACGTGGTCACGCGCCCGTTCGTGGTCAGCTGCACGCTGAGTACACCTGCATTGAGCACATAGCCCCAGCGCGACCCTTCGATCGCGAACTCAGGGTTGTACGGTTCGAAGAACAGCTCAATCTGCCGCTCCGGCCGCACCACTTTGAACATCTGGATCTGCATTCCCTCTGGCAGTTCCCCCTCAAAGTAGGTGGGCATGCCCACCTCCGGGTCGATTCCGTACTTGTGAACTGTTGGCCCGTTCGCTTGGCTCACGTTGGTTCCTTACATATTTACGACGATCGTGGGCACCTTCATAGCGCCTCTCACCTTCACACTATGCCTGCGCTGCGGCGGGCTACGCCGCCGAAGGTCCCAGTTCCCTAGAGTTCATGCGCGCGGACTTTCACCACCCGTGCTCCCACCTTTTGCGGTGGTCAAACCGTACTCTGTTGCTTAACAGGCATATAGCACGACCCACTCTTTCCCATACCTGAGGGAGCTCTGCATGGTCACCACTGCACTGATTACTGCGCTTGTCATTCTCGGCGCTTTGACAATCTTTCAGGCGCTTCTCGTCTTTGACCGCCCTCTGGGTGAGTACGTGTGGGGAGGAAAGCACAAGGTGCTGCCCGAAGATCTCGAGTTCTGGAGCGTCGTTTCGATCGCTGCCTATGTGCTATTTGCGATCCTCTTGTGGCGACGCGCCCATGTACTCGATAACTCGTATCACCCCTTCATCGTGATCTCGGTGTGGGTGTTCTTTGCCTTGGTCGTCATCAGCATCATGCTGACGGCATTTTCCCCGAGCCGCAAGGAGCGCGTCGTGATGACCCCCGTGTGCGCGGTACTCGCCGTCGCTACCTTCATCGTGGCCATCAGTTAAGCCCTACCCAGCATCTAAATCGAGCGCTGCTGATGCGTCGGCGCCACAACCAAAGAGGACGTTTCCGCAGGTGCGGAAACGTCCTCTTTTCTGATGCTTTTACGGCGAAGTTACGCCTTGACCAGCAGCGCGACACACTCTACGTGATGCGTCATCGGGAAGAGGTCGAACGCACGCAAATCGCCAAGTTCGTAGCCGAGTTCTGCAAAGTACTTGATGTCGCGGGCGAGAGCCGCGGGATCGCATGCCACGTAGACGACGCGCTGCGGCTCGAGCGCTGCAACAGCCTCGACAACCACCTTGCCGGCACCGGCGCGGGGTGGGTCCATGACTACAACGTCCGCACCAGCCATCGCACCGTGGTCGCCGTCAGCCAAAACCTTGACAACGTCACCCACGTGGACCTCAGCCTGCGGGAAGGAATGTAGGTTGCGGCGGGCATCTCGGCACGCGCGCTCGTCGCCTTCAATCGAGATGACTCGTCCGACCTCACCTACTGCGTGCGCGAACGGAACGGAGAACAGGCCGGCACCCGAGAAAAGGTCAACCACGGTGGCGTCTTCAAGGTCGAGCTCGCCGTCTCCGCGGGACATGTCAAGGACAGTCTGCGCGAGCAGTGCTGGAGCCTCGCGGTGGACCTGCCAGAAGCCCTTAGCTGCGACCTGATAGGTGTGTTCGACGCCGTCAACCACCACAGTCTCGGAGACGTTGCGCTTGGCATTCGGGCGCACATCCGCTTGGCCCTTGCGCTCTGGTTCGCCGTTGATGAGTACAACACCCTGGCTGCCGTTGGCCGGGGCCACGATCTCCAGTTGCGCACCAGGTTCCCAGTTTCCATCGAAAATTCGGTGTTCGGCAGCAAGCTCGAGGGCCGCAGCAGATGCCAAAGGCATCGTCTTAAGTGGCTTGATGTCATGCGAACGGAAGCCGCGCATGCCAGCGCGACCCTTATCGTCGACAATCAGGTCAAAGCGTGTACGCCAGCCGAGGCCACCGGCCTCGTCGTCGCCGGGCGCTGCCTCAACGGTGACCTTGCGATCCAGACCAGCCAAGCGCGACAGCTGCTCCTCCACCACAGAAGACTTCCACGCGCGCTGGCCAGCCAACGAAACGTGGCTCAGTTCGCCGCCACCCACGCCGTCAGGACCTGCGGCGGGCCAAGCAGCCCGCACACGGTCGGCGCTGGGCTCGATAACGCTGACGGCATCCGCGCGCCAGAACTTTGACTTCTCACCCTGGTCAGTGAAACGGGCCAGCACACGCTCACCAGGCAGAGCGTGGCGCACGAACACGACACGGCCATCAAGGCGGGCTACGCAGTGACCACCGTGCGCGACGGGACCAATTTCGAGTTCTACGAGGTCCTCGGCGCGTGGAGCGGCGGAGTTCTGGGGCTGGGCTTCAGTATTCACCTAACCATTATCGCAAGGTAGTCGGTGAAAAAGGTGGCCAGTGTGCGTGCCGTTCGGCACAGAAACCCATGTGACGTCTTCTAACGCTTGCGGTCTTCCATCGCCGGCGGCTGGCCTGACTGCGGGAAGTACGTGGTCTCCACGCCGTGTCCTTGAGAGGACGACAGCTGCCACGGAACTGAGGACACTACAACACCCGGGGTAAACAGGAGCCGGGACTTCAGGCGTATCGCACTCTGGTTGTGCAGAAGTTGCTCCCACCAGTGGCCCACGACGTATTCGGGCACGTAGACCACGACAAGGTCCCGCGGACTCTGACGGCGTACAGAACGAACATATGACAGCACGGGTCGCGTGATCTCGCGGAACGGCGAGTTCAAGACCCGGAGCGGGACCGGAACGTCCATCTTTTGCCACTCCGCTTGGAGGGTCGCAATCTCATTCTCGTCAACGCCCACCGTCACGGCCTCGAGCACGCTGGGTCGGGTTGCACGGGCGTAGGAAACTGCGCGCATGGTGGGCTTGTGGATCCTGGAGACCAAAACGATAGCGTGAACGCGGCTCGGAAGTGCACGTGCCGCGGCAAGGTCGTCACCGAGCGCGAGCTCCTCGATGACCGAGTCGTAGTGCTTGCGGATTGAGCGCATGAGAAGAAACAGCAGTGCCATGATGAGGAGCGTAATCCAGGCGCCGTGCGTGAACTTGGTGATCAGAACAACGATCAGGACCGTGCCGGTGAGCAGGAAGCCGATGACGTTGATGACGCGGGAACGACGCATGGAGGAGCGTTCACGCGGATCTGATGCCTTACGGAGTTTGCCCGTCCAGTGGCGAACCATTCCGAGTTGGGACAGCGTGAACGAGATGAACACACCCACGATGTAGAGCTGAATCAGCTTTGTGACCTGCGCGTCAAAGACCCAGATTAGAACGATCGCACCCGTCGCGAGAGTCATGATGCCGTTGGAGAATGCAAGCCTGTCACCGCGCGTGTGCATCTGGCGGGGCAGGTAGCCGTCACGGGCCAGGATCGAACCGAGAATCGGGAAGCCATTGAATGCGGTGTTCGCAGCGAGCATCAGAATCAATCCGGTCACAGCGGAAACGAGCATGAACAGCCACGGAGCCCCCGAAAAGATGACCTCTGCGAGTTGGGAGATCACCGGGTGCTGTACGTAGTCATCCGGTATTGCGCCTCCCGACACCGTGCGCAGCTGCTCCGCTGGGTTCTCCGCGTACTTGACGCCAGTTTCCATGGCTAGTAAAAGGATCACGGTGAGCATCGACGCCGAGATTGTTCCGAGCATGAGAAGGGTCGTCGCCGCATTGCGGGACTTGGGGCGCTTGAACGATGGCACGCCATTGGAAATAGCCTCAACACCGGTTAGCGCGGCACATCCGGACGCGAACGCTCGGGCGAACAAGAGCGCTCCCCCAAGCCCCACAAGGCCCTGGTCGTAGGCCTCGGAGGTCGTGAGCACAAATCCAGCGCTCTCAGCTTCACCGAGAGAACCTGTCAGGTACTGGAAGAACCCGAACATCGCCATGAGGCCGATGGCACCCATGAACATATACACGGGGATTGCAAATGCCTTACCGGACTCCTTGACTCCGCGAAGGTTCATGAACGTCAAAAACACCACGACAGAGATCGCTACGATTACCTCGCTGCCACGTAGCGCCGGAAACACAGAGGCCACGTACTGAGAGGCGGAGGAGATCGACACGGCAACGGTGAGGACATAGTCCACAAGTAGCGCCGACGCCACGGCGAGCCCGGCGTTCTTGCCAAGGTTTTCGGTGACCACCTCATAGTCCCCACCTCCCGATGGGTATGCGTGGACGTTCTGCCGGTAGGAGGCAACGACCACCACAAGTACCAGAACAACCGCAAGCCCCACCCACGGCGTCCAGATCGTTCCCGCAACGCCTGCTAGCGCGAGGGTGAGGAGAATTTCATCCGGCGCATAGGCAACGGAGGAAAGCGCATCGGAAGCAAAGATGGGCAGTGCTAGACGCTTGGGCAACAGCGTGTGCCCAAGCCTCTCACTGCTCATTGGTTTTCCGAGCAGGAGCCGTTTGGCGGCATCGGTAATGTCGGTCACGTCTGCCGATACTACGCCTAGATAGCATTTTGCGTTATCCCAAACGCCTAGTTGGGTGTAGCGTTTCGGCTGTGCACTTCATCATCATGGGATGCGGACGCGTGGGTGCCACGCTCGCCCAGTCACTCGAAAATTATGGACACTCGGTCGCCGTAGTCGATCAGAATCCCGATTCCTTCAGGCGTTTGAGCCCCGAGTTCGGTGGCAAGAAAGTCACGGGCATCGGCTTTGACCGGGACACACTGATCCAAGCCGGAATCGACGAATGCTACGCGTTCGCCGCCGTTTCGGATGGCGATAACTCGAACATCCTTGCCGCGCGCGTCGCGCGCGAGAAGTTCGGCGTAGAGCACGTGGTCGCGCGTATCTATGACACCCAGCGTGCGGAGATCTATCAGCGACTAGGCATCTCCACTGTAGCTACGGTCCGGTGGACCTCGGACCAGGTTCTGCGCCGCATGCTCCCTCTTGGCGCCACTGACGAGTATCGCGACCCCTCCGGAAACGTCCGGTTGTGCCAGATTGACGTGCACCCCGGATGGTACGGGCGCTCCGTCGGCGCCGTTGACCGCATCACTGGCGCGCGCACGGCCTTTGTTTCTCGGTACGGTACCGGCCAACTGGTTGATTCCGGTTCGGTCCTGCAGGAGGGCGATATCGTGCACCTCCTCGTGCACGCAGCGAGCGTCAGCACGGTTGAACGCATTCTTACGCACGAGCCACAGCCGGAGGAAGACTAATGAAGGTTGTCGTCGCTGGCGCAGGCTCGGTAGGCCGTTCCATTGCGCGCGAACTCCTAGTGAATGACCACGAGGTCACAATCATTGACCGTCAACCTTCCGCAATGCGCGTGGCGCAGGTACCGGAGGCAGACTGGCTACTCGCTGACGCGTGTGAACTATCGACGATGGACGAGGCTCAGGTTGGTGAGTGCGACGTCATCGTTGCGGCAACCGGTGATGACAAGGCAAATCTTGTCATCTCGCTTTTGGCCAAGACTGAGTTCGGTGTGCCTCGCGTGGTTGCGCGTGTCAATAACCCCAAGAACGAGTGGATGTTCGACGACTCGTGGGGTGTGGACGTTGCTGTGTCGACGCCTCGCATCATGACGGCGATGGTCGAGGAAGCCGTGGCCGTTGGTGACCTGGTCAAGATCTTTACTTTCCACCAGTCCGGCGCGGACATTCTAGAGTTCACTATTCCGGGGAGCTCGCACCTCATCGGACTGACCGTGGGTGAGTGCGAGTGGCCACAAGACACAGTCCTTGCCGCGATTGTCCGCGGTGACCAGCCACTTTCACCTCAGGACGATGACACGCTCGAAGCCGGCGACGAACTGCTGTTCGTGACGGGCTCTGAGGTCAATCTTGAGGCGCTGCAGAAACTGCTGGCTGGCGAATAATTCGCCAGGACAGCCACAGTACGAGCGCAAAGAGCGGCAGCCCCATAATTAGCCTGGCCGTTCCGAGCGCCGCTACCGCTGACTCCCCCGCCAGATAGAGCGGCCCCTGCACGATCAATCGGGCCGCGAACATCGCGACCCAGATCCAAGTCACTACGGTGTACCTATGCATGAGGTCGGCATCCTTGCGCCACGCAGTTGGCCAGACCAGTGCGGGCTGGTCCGTGCTTTCGTCACTGATTTTCGACGATTGAGCGGCTTCCAGCCCCTCCGCGCCTTCAATTGCCGCGGAGTTGGTCGAGGCGTCCTCTGCCGGGCTTTCTTTCGAGCTTGAGGTAGCACCAAGCCCCGACTGCAGGATCTCCACCATGACCCCAACGCCCGGCCACTTCACCACGTTGGAGAGGGCAAGGACAACGAGGTACGCGATGTTGACCAGAAGGCCCCAGACGTAGAAGTCCGAGGCGTCTCCTGAGCGCCATGCCACGAAGAGCCCGATTGCCACGCCGAAGATGCCTGAGAACGCCATGGTCACGGGGGTGCGCTGGATGAGCCGCAGGACTACGAGCAAGACCGCCACCGAGAGCGAGGAGATGAGCGCTGGGGTCAAGTTTCCCGTGGTCACGTACACCACGAGGTAGATCAGCCCCGGTGCGATTGCCTCGACCAGTCCTCGGACTCCGCCTACGGAGTCAAGCATGTCAAAGTCCTGTGCTGTCAGGGACTTGACGCCCCTGGCGGTGTTCTCCTGCGGGGAACGTTCTGATTCCACGATGGGCTCCGGGCTTCTCATGACGCGGGCGTCCTGGTTGGTGGTGGTAAGGCGAAAAAGTTACTGGCTGTCGCCTGGTTTCGCCCGCAACTCATACATCGGGTTGTACATGATCGGCTGCCCGCCGTCGATGGTGACGAGTCCAGTGACCGTAAGCCGTGATCCCGGTTCAATCCCTGCGATCTTCCGCCGTCCCAGCCAAATGAGCGCCATGGAACCTGTGCCATCGTAGAGCTCAGCTACGAGCACAGTGCGGTGACGTGAGGG
>NZ_HE978642.1:309823-367069 GCF_000312125.1 Timonella senegalensis JC301 | reverse complement strand
ATGGAACCCGTGCCATCGTAGAGCTCAGCTTCGAGCACAGTGCGGTGACGTGAGGGATCAAATACTACTGATCGAATGATGCCGGAGTAGGTACCGCGCTGGCGGTCCTCTGCATTCTCAATGAGCAGGCCACGGCGTTCTCGGACGTTCTGGTCGCGCTCTTCGTTGGCGGCAATCTGCTCAGCCGAAGCAAACACGTCCTTAAGCCGGGACGCCAGTGACCTACTCATGGAATGCCTCAGCCGATCTGCGTGATCTCAGGGCCGCGTTGAAGCGGGTTGAGCTCTGGCTGCGTGGGTGCAACTGGGTTCGGAAGTGAAGGAACCTGTCCTGGCAGCGTAAGCGCAAGGAGGTCGCGTGGCGGCCGGGCTTCGGTGCCACGGATTACCACAACGTTGCGGTAGAGGTCTTCAAGGTCCTTTGCAGCTTCCTTATCAAAGGCGGCACGGCCCGAGAACACCCCACGCAGGAACCAACGGGGCCCATCGAAACCGACGAATCGCGCAGGCTGGACCGCGGGAGTTCCATCCTTGAGCTTGACTGGTAACTTGACCAGAAGTTCGCGTCCCATCGTTCCCGGGACGTCGTCTGCAGCTCCACCCTGAGACTTGATGGACTCTGCGATCTCCGCACGAATCTCATCCCAAATGCCTGTGGTCTTTGGTGCTGCGAATGCCTGAAGCTGAAGAATCGATCCATTGAGAGCGATGGCGACACCGGTGACGCGCTGGGTGTTGTTGTCGACCTCCATGCGCAGTTCCGCGCCCTGCTTACCGGGCAACCAGATTGCGCCAAGGTCGAGCCTGTCGCCCCGTTCACTCACCTGAGTCGAGTCAAATGGACCGACCTCGGGGATCACGGGTTGTTCTTCTTGGACCTCAGGCGCACCGAGCTCGTCCGCAGCCACTGCTGCTTCTTGGTTTCGCCCACGTCGAAAGAACGCCACTGAATCTCTCCTTTGGAAAATTGACGGGGCGCTAAACCCCGTCGGCACACTTTAGCCTAGTCGGTGCCGTGACCAAATCGTAATAGACAACCGACTATTCGAACTAATTGTTCACGGACCGCTGACTTCCGTCCCATCCACCACTCGAACCAAAACCGCCTTCTCCTCGGTCAGAGCCTGGTAGCACCTCTGCTTGGTAGAAGGTAGCCACAGCGACCTTTTGGATGACGAGTTGGGCAACTCTGTCCCCCGCCTTGAGGGAAATGGCCTGCTGCGGGTCACTGTTGTAGAGGGCAACCTTGATCTCTCCGCGATACCCAGCATCTACGGTTCCAGGCGCGTTGACGATGGTCAGCCCGTGCTTTGCTGCGAGGCCCGAGCGAGGGTGCACGAACGCCGCGTACCCGTTGGGCAGTGCGATTGCGATACCAGTGCCCACTAGTTTGCGCTCAAAGGGAGCAAGCACAACGTCCTCAGTGGTTACGAGATCCGCGCCGGCGTCACCAGGGTGCGCATAGGCGGGAACAGGGGCAATGGGGTTGAGTACCTGGATGAGCACTTCTGGCTGGTCAAGAGTCACGGGGTCTACTCTAACTTCCTTTTGAATCGGAGCGGCGCACGCAGTCACGCAAACTGGGAAGGTTTATGCGCTGCGCCCCACGCCCCGCATGCAAAGTGGCCTGGAAACCACTGAAGGGCCCCGCAGGGCCCTCCAAGGTCAATCAGTGTGCGTTGCGGCCACCGCCGCCGTGCACGTCACGCGCACTCGGTGCAGACCTGCTGCCCGTTCTTCTCGTATGCAAGCTGCGAACGGTGGTGCACCAAGAAACACACGCTACAAGTGAACTCGTCAGCCTGGCGTGGGAGCACTCGAACAGCGAGTTCCTCTCCCGACAAGTCCGCGCCAGGCAGCTCATACCCCTCGGCTGCCTCAGTCTCGTCCTCGTCTACGACACCAGAACTCTTGTCTGAACGACGAGCCTTCAGCTCCTCAAGGGAGTCCTCGCTGATGTCTTCTTCATTCTTACGAGGGGCATCGTAGTCAGTTGCCATATGCGGATTCACGCTCCGTAGAAGTTGTCTTTTTTGCCCCGTCGAACGAGGCGCTCTGCCGAAGAACTACAAATTTGCGAGCAATTTTATTCCACCGCGCCGCGAAGTGGTAGCGATGGGATTCTCCATTATTTTTCGGGGTGTTGCACTATTAACACGAGGTGATTTACGGCACCCCTCTGCGTTGGCCGCTAGAACCAGCGGTTTACGCCGTCAGCGAACGTCGTTGATGTCTGCCGCGGCGCCTGTCTTTCGCAGAATTTCCGCGAGTTCAAGCACAAGACTGCTCGGTCCAGCCACCGTCATCGTCTTCGACGGTGGAGCGCCCTCGTGGTCGATCGTGAGCGCCCCTGCTTCCCGCGCAATCAGGGTCCCTGCGGCCATGTCCCAGGGGCTCAAGCCGCGTTCGAAATAGAGATCCAGCGAGCCTTCCGCGAGCGAGCAGAGATCAACCGCAGCTGAGCCAACGCGTCGAATATCCCGCACCGCGGGAAGCACCTCTAGAAGCACCCGTGCCTGCAGAGCACGAAGCCTCGCGTCATACCCAAACCCGGTACCAGTCAGGCACGCACCAAGTGACACAGGATTATTGATGGCGAGCGCTGTTTCGCCTCGAAACGCACCAATCCCCCGGCCCGCCCACCAGGTTGCCATGTCAGAGACCCGAACGACTGCGCCGGCCACTTGAACCCACGTTGCTGGATCTGGAGCGCCCCACACCACCGCAACAGAAACGGAGTACCCGGGCAGTCCATAAAGGTAGTTCACGGTCCCATCAATGGGATCGACCACCCAGTAAAACCGCTCGTCGATGCCTTGGAGGAGCCTTCCTCACCCAGCAGGCCATCATCTGGCCGGAGTTGGACGATTCTGCCACGCAGTTGTGCCTCAATGTCCCGGTCCATCTGGGTGACTACGTCAGTAGGAGTCGATTTGGTGTCTGCCACCGACTCACGAGGAGGCCGATGAGAGGCAATGAACTGGGCGGCGTCGTGCGCGAGGGTTCGACACAGGATTGCAAGTTCGCGGACCTGCTCCGGAGTGATCTCGAGTGGGGTGCTGAATCGGTGAGTCTCGGGTTGTGGCATGACTCAATCCTCGCATTGCGGGTGCTTGTGGGTCTCCTAACGCGGCACACCGAGCTCAATTGCACGGGGTTTCGGCCAAAACAAGGGAAAATGTAGGGGTTGCAATGTCATTGGAGGGACACATGTCCAACAGATTCACTGCCGATTTGAAGTTCGTCGGACTCAGTGAGGACGGCGAACACCTCATCGTTGAAGGTCCGCAAGGATCCGCGTTTCGCCTACGAGTCACGCCAATGGTGCGCGCCGCTGTCCGACTAGATCGCCCCGCCATGGAGCATCACAAGGCTGAGATTGACGGCTCGCTTCCACCCCGCGAAATACAGGCCCGCATTCGTTCAGGGATGTCCGCCCATGAGATCTCCCAGAAGACGGGTGTCTCGCTAGAGCACATTGCACGCTATGAAGGACCCGTTCTTGCAGAGCGAGAGTTCATCGCCGAGCGGGCTCGCACATCACCGATTGCTAGTGAGCCAGACTCGCCCACCCTGGGTGAGATTGTCACCGACCGACTGGCAACTCGCGGCGTCAACATCCTCGATCTGGAGTGGGACGCCTTCAAAAGCGATGGCCACGGCTGGCTCGTGTCAGTTTCCTACATCCAGGACCAGGAAGTGCTCACAGCCAAGTGGGCCTTCAAGCAGTCCTCTAGAACGCTGAATGCTCTCGACTCAGAGGCTCGCTCTCTCTCCGAGACCCAGATCAGCGACCAGCCCATTCCTCCGCGCCACCTTTCTGCGGTACGCAACGCTGTCTTTGACTTCGAGGCAATGCCGGTCACGGGGTCAACTCCGGCCGTTTCCGCATCCCCCTCGGCTGGATCTCCAACACGAGAGACAGAAGAGCTCGTTGACCGCCTCAATCGCATGCGCGGGACTCGGCACACTTCAGGCGAGTCGCAAGGGTCGAGGTCTGCCTCGGTCTCCCCTGTTCCTAACAACGTGTTCCAGTTCTCCTCGACCAGTTCAGAGTCCTCGCCTCCGGCAGGTCCGTCGGTGGAGGGTTCTGCGTCTACGGGCGTCTCGGCGGGCTCGGCTGGGAGTGCCCGCACGCCAAGCGCAGAGAGTTCGTCCGACCCTGTAGGCCATTCAGGCTACGGACCCACCTCAGGCTCCGGGTCCTCTTCACACTCTGCCCCCACCGCAATCAGCGCTCACGAGCCTCGTGACCTTGTCTTTGATGCACCGATCGACACTCGTCCTCCACACACGGGGCTCGTGCCAATAATTTCGCCCCGCTCCCCTGAAACGGGGCTGCACACGGCTGTCTCCCCAGCGCACCCCGGCCCGCAGTTCGAGCGGCCTGAGTACACGAACACCGAGACCTCCGCGATTGCACGGCTCATGGGCCGCAAGAACAAGGCTGCCGGACCAGCGACTGGCGCGCTTCGGACGGGCACGGTTCCTAGCGTTCCCGCGGGCTCCGCACCAACTGGGGCAGTTCCAACCGGTGTCAACCCGACCACCGGTGAGCACCGTACCACCGTGGACCCACGCCAAGAGGGCGCTGGTGACCACGATCGACAGGGCGGAAAGAAGTCCAAGGGCCGTCAGCGCAGCCCGATGCCCTCGTGGGACGAGATCATGTTTGGGTCAAAGCCCGAATAGATTGCGCATCTCCGCGCGGATCCGTACCAGGGCCAAGCACGCCGAGGTTCACCAGAATTTGGTTACAGCACGATCCTTGACGGTTACAACAGGATCTACAGCCGTATCCTCGGCTGGTTACAGCACGATCCTCGGCACAATAACTTCGGCGGGCATCAGCGAGCCGTGGACGCCCTTGAGCCCAAGTGCCATCTTGCTTGCCGTGCTGGAGTCCACCAAGGTCCAGTTTCCTGCCATTATGACCACCAGATCACCGATCCACGGCTCAACGTGTGGTGCAACGTGTCCGTATAGCCCGGACTCCACTACCTCGCTGCGGGTCAGGACGATTCCCTTTCCACGCAGTCCCTTGACCCAGCGTTCGTGCGCCTCTTGCGCATACTTGGGCGAGTTGAAGTAGATCTGGGGGCAGCGCGGCTCCCCGGCAACGGCGCGGACTCCGCGCGATAGACCGTAGTCGTCAGCGATGTCAATCCGTTGGCCAAGGTCTACGTTCACCATTCCGTGGTCGGCGGTGACGATGATTCTGGCGTCCTCGGGTTTGGCCGCGATGAGTCGTTCCAGCCCCGCGTCGAACTCCCTCAGCTCCCTGCGCCACTGCGAGGAACCAACGCCGTACACGTGTCCAGTCTTGTCTACGCCACCCCAGTAGGTATACGTGAGGCCAGGATCCGTAAACGCCTTGCGGGCGCTCGCTATCGTGTCCCGCAGAGAGTCAGCCGCCACGAAGTTGGCCCCGCGAAGAGCCGCCTGGGTCATTCCGGAGTCCTCAAAGTGCGACATACCGATCGACGTTACTCGTATTCCTGCCTGAGCTATCGACTCAAACAACACGGATTCCCGCTGGACTGACTCAGGTGAGTCCATGTTGCGCCAGGACACAAAGTTCCCGACCATTCCGGTGCTCGGGCTGAGCGCACTGTAGCCGATCATGCCCGTCTTGCCTGGGCTGGTTCCCGTTCCAAGCTGCGACATTGAGGCCGCTGTGGTGGACGGGAAACCCGAGGATGCAGTGCCACCCTGAGCAAGAAGCGAGTCAAGGAATGGCGCGTCCTTTGCGTGCTCTCGAATGTTATGAGCACCAAGTCCATCGACCAAAACCACGCAGATGTTCGCGGAGTCTTCGATCCCCCACGCGGACTGCGCTGCGGACGCACGCACTACCCCACCGGGGAGTTGCCCCCTTGACTCGAGGGTTTCCGCCACCCCGAGTGCGGATGCAACCGCCGGGAGCAGGGTCGCAAGCGACGCGCCGCCATAGGTGGGACCCACCATGCCCGACTTCTTTAGAGCGGCTGTGAGACCAGCGTCAAGCGGAGGAAAAAGATCGGTCATGAGCTCTGACCCGTGCGGACCGAAAGTTCGCGAGCAAACGCCACGGCGTCTTTGACCGCTTGCGCCCCGTCCGCCTCGGCGCTCACACGCAGCATTACGTCGTCGCTCGTCATCGCGCCCGTGTAGCCGTGGTCGGCCTCGCAGTTCGGGTCAGGGCACACGGCAGGCTCCATGTCGACGCGGGTGACGGAGCCCCAGCCGATCGCGAGGTTCAGTTCGAGGGGAGGTTCCCCAACTTCATACGTGGCTGGTTCCGCAACGACATGTGTCAGTACGACCGAGCGAATCGTCGATAGTTTGACTGTCTCCGTGGTTGCAGCCGCGCGCGATTCCATGACGCCGGTCTCGTTCGGGCCCGACTGGTCATCCACGTGTGCCAAGACCAAACGAGTAGGTGTCAGAACAAGGACCGTTACGTGTCGACGCACCTCGGCAGTCGCAAAGGTGGTCTCCATGTGGACGAGGTGCCCCACAACGGGCTCGTCCGCGAGCGCGACATTGAGCACGCTGGTCACCAACTGTGGATAGTATCCGGAGCGCTCGAGAGATTCGGTCAGGGCACGTGATTGGTCAGTTGTCTGCACCCCACTAGTCTACGTGGGAACACTGACACTACAGCCCGTGGCGCTACGCGCCACTTGCTCGTTCGGTCACAACGGGAGCGCCCTACGCATCCCGTCCTTCCGCTGCGCGGGAGCAACCACTATTTTGGCTGAGATTGCTGCGCACCCTTCGGGTCCCACGATGACAGGGTAGAGCTCGAGGGATTGGATCTGCGGGTGATCGTCAGAGAAGAGCGAGACACGCGCAATAAGGTTTTCGAGGGCCTCCGTGTCCACTGGCGGAAGCCCCTTGTAACCGAACAGCTTGGGCGCCGCCTTGATGCTGCGCACCATCTCGGAGACGTCGTTAAACGTGACCGGTGGGACCCTGTAGGAGATGTCTCCCAACAGGTCCACGGCGTCTCCTGAGAGGCCAAATGAGATCACGGGGCCGTACAGGGGGTCCTCCTGGCTGCGCACGACGACCGCCACGCCTGTGGGCGCCATCTTTTGGACCTCGAAGGTTGCCACAGCGTGGTCTGCGGAACCGCCGTCAGGAGTGTTACCCAGGTGTTTGGCCACTTCCCGGTTCATTTCGATCCAGTCCGCGCGTAGTTCGGCCGCATTCGCGATATTAAGCCGCACACCGCCGAGGTCCGCTCGGTGCCGGAGCGCCTCAGCGGAACTCTTAAGCACTACTGGGTAGCCAAGGAGTTCTGCGCTCTCGAGTGCCTCGTCGATGGACGCGACCAGGGTTGAGCCCCACACGTTAATCCCGTACGCGGCGAGCATGCGCTCCGCCGTACGCGCTGGCACGCTGCCCGGTTCTACCTCGTGCAGGATCTCCTCCACGCACCGCTTGTCAATATCCTCAAAGTGCACACGTTCGCTCTGTTCCGAACGAGACCAGTTGGCATAGTCGACCACGTTCTTGAGAGTGCGGACTGCATCTTCAGGGGTGGAATATGCGGGCACAGAGACCTCTTTGCCGTCCTGAGCCCAAGTGAACTCGGGTGTTACTCCGTGGAGACCATAAACGCTGACCAGCGTTGGCTTGCTGGTGCGATGCGCTTCGCGTGCGATGACCTGGGCAACGTCGGCCGGAAAATCGCCAATCGTTGGGACGTGTGCGATCAGGACAACGTCGCATGCGTCGGGAGAATAGACCTGCTTCAGCACGCCGCGGGCCTCAGATTCAAGGTCCATGGACCGAATCACGTGTACGTGCTCCGTCACGGTCAGCCCCGCAGCAAAGCTTGCCTCGGCGGCGATCGCCGCGAGCGCCTCCGAACTCGCGATGATTCCAACCCGGGGGCCGGCGGGGAGTGGCTGCGTTTCAAAGAACTGCAGGGTGTCAACGAGCTCGTGTGTGTTCTGAGCTCTTATGACACCGCTCTGGCGGAACATCTGATCGAGCGCTTGGCGTGGCGCGTTCGTTGGAGAAACAGCGTGCCCTCGCGGGACCGCGTACCCAGATTGGCCAGCAGTGACAACGACCACGGGCTTCTTCTGCGAAAGCCTGCGCGCAATCCTCGCAAACTTCCGGGGGTTGCCAATCGACTCGAGGTACATTCCCACGGCCTTGGACGAGTGGTCTTCCTGCCAGAATTGCATGAGGTCATTGCCAGAAATATCCGCGCGGTTTCCTGCCGCAAGGAAAGTTGAGACGCCGAGGTTTCGCCGAAGCACCGTAGCCATGAGTGTGACAGCAATGGCCGAGGATTGGCAGAAAAGCCCAGTGGAGCCATGCCTCGGGATGTTGGGGACGAGGGAGGCGTTGAACGGCGCCGCCGCCGAGTTAGAAAAAAGGCCGTAGCTGGAAGGGCCGATAATGCGAATCCCCGCCGAATGGGCAATCCGGATGACCTCGCGTTGGAGCGCGAGCCCTGCCTCCCCCTTCTCTGCAAATCCACCCGCCAAAATGACCGCAGCGTGCACGCCGAGCGCCCGCAGCTCACGCAGCACCGGGGCCACTGCGGTGTCCGCCACCGCGAGGACCGCCAGGTCAAAGGTCTCCCCCGCCTGTGCGAGGTCGTGAAGGCGTTCGTGGTGAATGAAGTTGTCGGGCTTTCCATGCCGGTCTTGGGCATCCCTAATAGCGACTGGGCTGAGCCCGACAACATGGAGTTTTTCCTCACCGCGCACGCCAATACCTGAGGCGAGCGCCGCCTGAGCGAGGCGCATCTCTTCTGGGTTGGGCTGGTCCGTGAGCGAGCCGATGAGTAAAACGCGGTTGGGCGAGTACAGCCGCTCCATGGACTTGGATTCCGCGCGATACTCGCGCTCCGCCATCACCTGGAGCGACTGGGAAGTTGGGTCCAAGTCCACGGTTACCGTGACAACACCATCGTCAACAAACTGCGACTGCGCGTAACCCGCTTCCCTAAACACGGAGAGCATGCGGCCGTTCTGCGGCAGGACCTCTGCCGAGAACTTGCGGATACCCATCTCCCTGGCAGCAGCCGAGATGTGCTCAAGCAGGACGGATCCAAGACCACGCCCCTGGAGGTGATCGGAGATGTTGAATGCTACCTCCGCCTCGTCCCCCTCGATGCGGTCAAACCGGGCGACCCCGATGATCGCCTCTGTGCCGTCAGGCTGAATCAGAGTGGCGACAATTGCGACCCGATCGACGTTGTCGGTCTCCGTAAACCTGCTCAGGTCTCGATCGGACAGGCGAGCCATTGCGGCAAAGAACCGCATGTACGTGGAGCGCTCCGACTGGCCCATGTGGAAGGTTTGGAGCAGGTCCTTGTCACTTGGCCTGATGGGGCGAACGTGCGTGGGCGTTCCGTCGCGCAGGACAACGTCTGCTTCCCAGTGCGATGGGTATGCGGCGACCTCCGGTGAGTCACCGCTTTCCGTCTGGTTCATCTCCATCTCCCAAGACTATGCGCTGAACAGGAACAATTGCTTGCTAACAAGGCTGAATCTTGACGCAAACGTGAGTGACGGGAGCGGGCAACCACAATCGTCGAAAATCAATGCCGCGAAAGCGGCTTTTCCGGCTGCGGGCACTTGTCCACACGCCAAATCGCAGAAAAGAGACGCACACAATGCGCGCCTATGCCCTCACCATGTCCCGCACGTAGGACAATGGAGGCAGTAATCTGCCCAAAATCGCTTAGGAGTCGTCTCGTCCATGGCACGCAAGGCTGCACCCGAAGACGTGGAGAATCAGGACTACACCGAGAACATCATCGACATCGACGTCACCACGGAGATGGAAACATCGTTCCTGGAGTACGCGTACTCGGTCATCTACGCTCGCGCGCTTCCTGACGCCCGCGACGGCATGAAGCCCGTCCAGCGGCGCATCCTGTACATGATGGCGGACATGGGTCTGCGCCCCGACCGCGGGCACGTCAAGTGTTCGCGTGTGGTCGGCGAGGTCATGGGAAAGCTCCACCCACACGGTGACACCGCTATCTATGACGCGCTCGTGCGCCTCGCGCAGCCGTTCGCCCTGCGACTACCACTGGTGGACGGCCACGGAAACTTCGGTTCCCTCGACGACGGCCCCGCGGCGCCCCGGTACACGGAGGCTCGCCTCGCGTCTGCCGCGATCGCCATGACCGCGGACATTGGCGAGGACGTTGTGGACTTCGTCCCCAACTACGACAACAAGCTCATGCAGCCTGAGGTCCTGCCCGCTGCAATCCCGAACCTGCTGGTCAACGGCGCCTCGGGAATCGCCGTTGGTATGGCGACCAACCTTGCACCGCACAACCTGAACGAGGTCATCTCCGCAGCCCGCCACCTGCTCAAGCACCCCAAGGCGAGCCTCGAAGACCTCATGCGGTTCATCCCAGGCCCTGACCTTCCCACCGGTGGAAAGATCGTAGGCCTCGAGGGAATCCGGGACGCCTACCGCACCGGCCGCGGTTCCTTCAAGACCCGAGCAACCACGCGGATCGAGAACATCACGCCCCGCCGCAAGGGCATCGTGGTCACCGAACTCCCCTACATGGTCGGCCCGGAGAAGGTGATTGAGAAGATCAAGGACGGCGTACAGTCCAAGAAACTCACCGGAATCACTGCTGTCACGGACCTCACCGACCGTAGTCATGGCCTCAAGCTCGTCATCGAGATCAAGACGGGTTTCAACCCGGACGCTGTACTCGAGACCCTGTTCAAGCACACTCCGCTTGAAGACTCGTTCGGCATTAACAATGTCGCGCTCGTAGAGGGCCAACCGCAAACCATGGGCCTGCACCAGATGCTGTCCGTCTGGGTTGACCACAGAGTGTCCGTGGTCCGGAGGCGCTCCCAGTTCCGCCTCAACAAGCGCCTTGAGCGCAAGCACCTCGTTGAGGGTATGCTGCTCGCCATCGTGGACATCGACGAGGTCATCGAGGTCATCCGTTCCTCGGAGGACTCCGAGACCGCACGCGCCCGCCTCATGCAGATCTTTGAGCTGTCCGAGGCTCAGGCTGAGTACATCCTTGAACTCCGCCTGCGCAGGCTGACCAAGTTCTCCCAGATCGAGCTGGAGAAGGAGAACGAGCAGCTTGCGCTCGAGATCGCTGAGCTCCGCGAGATTCTCGAGAACGACTCCAAACTCAAGTCGCTTGTTTCCTCTGAAATGGCAGAGGTCGCCAAGGTCTACGGCACACCTCGCCGCACGATCCTGCTCGACTCCGCCGGTGGTGAGGCTACGTCCGCTGCAGAGCTGGAGATAGGCACGAGTGGGCGTCGACGCAACGCTGCGGCCCCACTCGAGATCCCCGACTCCCCCTGCTGGGCGATGCTCAGTTCCACGGGGCTCATCGCGCGCACATCCGACGACGTCGAGCCTGTCCGCGAGGGCGGGCGCGCCGCGCACGACGTGCTGCACTCGGTCATACCTACCAGCGGGCGAGCGGAGATCGGCGTCATCACGAACCGCGGCCGCTTGGTCAAGGTCTCTATGCTCGAGCTCCCCACTCTGCCCCCGACACAGGGCGCACCATCGCTCTCCGGAGGGCTCCCCATCAAGGAACTCCTCGAGCTCGGTAAGGGCGAACGCGTAGTCGGACTCGCCTCACTGTCTGAGGACGCCGCGCCGCTCTCCCTAGGAACCGCTGCGGGCGTAGTCAAGCGCGTAGCCAAGGGCGACTTTGCCAAGTCCGATGAGTGGGAAGTCATCAACTTGAAGGACGGCGACGAAGTCGTATCCGTTGCCCCTGCCGAGGACGACGATGACATCGTATTCCTCACCACCGACGCGTCCCTGCTCCGATTCAAGGCGCGCAACGTCCGCCCACAGGGCCGCTCCGCAGGAGGCATGGCTGGCATCAAGCTCGCCGCCAAGCAGTCCGTCCTGTTCTACGGCGTGGTCAAGGCGGACCAAGAGGCGGTCGTGGTGACCATTGCCGGCAACTCCGAGGCACTCTCAGGAACCGATGCTGGAAGCGCAAAGGTCTCCCCATTCGACGTCTTCCCATCAAAGGGTCGTGCCACGGGAGGTGTCCGCGCTCAGCGCTTCCTCAAGGGCGAAGACACACTCATACTCGGGTGGGCAGGCCCCGCGCCGGCTCGTGCATGCTCCGCCGGTGGCCAGCCCGTCTCGCTCCCCGAGATGGATCCTCGCCGCGATGGTTCCGGCACCTCTCTGGGTGCCCCCGTCTTCGCCGTGGGCTAGTAACATGGGCCGCGTTCCGCGGCCGCTCACTGCACACTGCTTCACGACGATTGTGGGCCAGTACCGCGTAGCGGTACTGGCCCACAATCGTTCGTTCTGGGGGGCTCAGGGCCCCAAGCGTGACCTACACGTCGAGAGCCAGCATCCTCGAACTCGAAGACTCTACGAATCCGAGATAAGAGTACAGTCCGAACGCTCCTGAGGGGTTCTCGGTGTCAACGTCCAGCTCCGCATACTCAATACCGACGCTCTGGAGCTTACGCATGGTTGCCGAAAGAAGCGCGAGACCAATACGTTGGCCGCGGTACGCGCGCCGGACTCCCAGCCTGCGAATGTATCCGCTGGAGTGGCCAGCTAGCGCCCAATCCTGCTCGTACTTTTCCAGGAGCACGTATCCGACAACGAGCGGCTCCTTTCCTCCGCCCTGCGTTTCATCAACGACCACGAGGCTCCACTCTGGTACGAACATCGAGCGCCCCTGAGCCCATTCCTCGACGGTCTGTGGCTCAGATCCCCAGTGGTCCCTGAAGGCATCGTTGTTGGCCAGCCTGACGGCCTCGTCCAGGTGTTCCCCATAGGGAATGAGTTTGAGGTGTGGCGCCAACTCAAAGTCTTCAAAGGGCAGGGAGAGATCACGTTCCAGTGCCTTGTAATAGCGCCTCGCCTCAAAGCCACGCTTCTCGTAGAGCGCCCATTGCTCCGGTACGTTGTCTTGGAGGTAAGTGGCGATCCTTCCCGGCTTGGTCGAATCGGACTCCCTCAACATGTTGCTGGCGCGTGCGACCAGCCAGTCCACAAGCGCCTGGCCGAGACCAACCTGGCGTGCGTCCGGGTGCACTCCTCCGTCAATAAGGACTCGGGTTATTGATTCGTCGCCGGGCGGCATCTCAAGCACGCCGTAGGCCACGATCTGTCCGAGTTGATTGACTCCAGCAATGGAGTCGGTGTCAAAGTTCTTCCAGGACCCCTCAAACACGTCGACGGTTTCCTCAAGCGACGTCCTGTACGGTGCCTTATCGGCGTGCTCAATCAGAGTGATGAGCTCGAAAAGGTTTGGCGCATCCTCTATCTGAAGCGGGCGCCACTGCAATCCGAGGTCGCGCGGGAGGACCGGGAGCGGCTTCTCCTCAATGCGTTGCGACATAGCGGGGAGCTGGATGTGCGTGTCCATGACCTCACTCTATGCGCAGGCAACTGAAGTAGTCGCGCGAAATACCGGGCTTCGGCCGATTGCAACACTCCGGTAATCGTGCGTAATGACCCGGTAATGTGCGCGCTGTCAGGCTCCTCTAGGCGTCGATACGAGCCCTGTCGAGCTCGGAAGCTCCCGCGACGATGAAGTCCTTGCGTGGAGCCACATCAGAGCCCATGAGGAGCTCAAACACCCGCTCCGCAGCCTGAGCATCGGATGCAGTGACACGCCTCAACGTGCGGTGACGTGGGTCCATCGTAGTCTCCGCCAACTGATCCGCATCCATTTCGCCGAGGCCCTTGTAGCGCTGAATGTCATCCTTGTAGCGTCGCCCATTCTTGCGCAGTCGAGCGAGCGTGGTGTTGAGCTCGGACTCGGAGTAAGTGTAGATGTACTCGTTCTTTCGCGATCCAGCTCCAATAACTTCAATGCGGTGAAGTGGCGGCACTGCGGCGTACACGTTGCCGGCATCCACCATGGGCCGCATATACCGGAAGAAGAGAGTGAGGAGGAGGGTACGGATGTGGGCTCCATCAACGTCAGCATCGGTCATCAGAACGACCTTGCCGTACCGAGCGGCGTCGAGGTCGAACGAGCGTCCCGATCCAGCGCCCAGCACCTGAATAATCGCAGCACACTCAACGTTGCGCAGCATATCGGTGACCGAGGCCTTCTGGACGTTAAGGATCTTTCCGCGAATCGGCAGGAGCGCCTGGAACTCCGAATTACGGGCGAGTTTTGCCGTTCCGAGAGCCGAGTCACCCTCAACGATGAAGAGTTCCGACCGCGTCACGTCATTAGTCCTGCAGTCAGCCAGCTTTGCAGGTAGAGAAGAGGTCTCGAGTGCGTTCTTACGGCGGGAGATTTCCTTCTGCTTTCGTGCAGATACTCGTGCACGCATTTCGGCCACGATTTTCTCGAGGAGAAGGGACGTTTGAGTCTTGTCGTCTCGCTTAGGAGACGCAAAGAGTGCCTTGAACCCATCCTCGACCACGCGCGACACAATTGCCCGCACAGGGGCAGTGCCGAGGACTTCCTTGGTCTGCCCCTCGAACTGCGGCTCAGCCAGACGAACAGTTACCACGGCGGTAAGACCGGCGAGAATGTCGTCCTTCTCAATTCGCTCTGCGCCATCCTTGGCTGAGATCTTAAGCTTCCGAGCGTTCGTTTCCACGGCCTTGCGCATGAACTTGACCAGGCCCGCCTCGAATCCCGCAAGGTGCGACCCACCCTTGGGGGTCGAGATGATGTTGACGAACGTGCGAACGTTCGTTTCGTAGCCGGCACCCCATCGCAGCGCGATATCAACGGCGCATTCACGTTCGACTTCCTGGGACACCAGGTGTCCCTTGTCGTCGAGGACAGGAACCGTCTCCTTGAATTTCCCGGAGCCCTCAAATTTCCACGTGGACGTTGCCGGGGCATCGGGTGCGAGAAAGTCTACAAAGTCGACGGAGCCTCCGGTGTGAACGAAGGTTTCCTCGTGAGGACCGTTCTCGCCTTCAGTACCGGGCAGACCCCGTTCGTCCCGCAACGTGATCTCGAGGCCCGGAACCAGGAATGTGGTCTGGCGGGCGCGGGCCACAAGTTCCTCGTAGGAGAACTTTGCGTTCTTAGGGAAGATTTGACGGTCAGCCCAGTAGCGAACCCGAGTACCCGTCACTCCCCTCTTGGCTTTGCCCACAATCGAGAGCGCGGAGTTCTGAACAAACGGCACGAACTCCGCCTCCGGCGAGGGAACGGCCTCTGCGTCATGGAAGACTCCTGGCTCACCACGCCTGAAGGACATCGCGTGGACCTTAGATGAACGCGTGACCTCTACATCTAGGCGTGACGAGAGTGCGTTCACAACGGATCCACCAACACCATGCAGACCACCAGACGCGGTATATGAACCGCCACCGAACTTTCCACCCGCGTGCAGCTTGGTGTAGACGACCTCGACACCGGTCAAACCCGTCTTGGGCTCGATGTCAACGGGGATACCTCGACCATTGTCCGAGACGGAAACAGACGAGTCCGCGTACAGCACGACCGAGATCTTGTCGCAGTATCCAGCCAACGCCTCATCAACGGAGTTGTCGATGATCTCCCACAGGCAGTGCATGAGGCCCCGCGAGTCCGTGGAGCCGATGTACATTCCCGGTCGCTTACGGACCGCCTCAAGCCCCTCAAGGACTGAGAGGTGGCGGGCAGAGTACGAGGAGTCTGGAGTAGGTGTGGTCACAGCTAGCAATCTTAGCCGTCACCACTGACAAGGCAGGGATCCTTGCCGCAAGATACGTGATTATCTGGCAGTGTGACGTTCACCGAAGTTCTACGCCAGCGGCGAACCTAGCGCAATTAGGGAACACAAGCGAGGTGCAAAATGGTTTGATGTTGACATGGAAGAAACTCTTAGTGCACCAACAAAGGCAACGCTGACTGCTGCGGACCGGTGCGACCGCTGCGGAGCACAGGCTTACGTGCGCGTTGTTCTTGGCGCCGGTGAACTGCTCTTCTGCGCTCACCACGCCCGCGCACACGCTGACAAGTTCGCACAGGTAGCGACCGAGATCCATGACGAAACCGAGCGACTCTTCGAGGAACACGGTTCCGGCGCAAAGGCTGCCGTCTAACTCCTCCCTAACTCGCACGTGGGCCCGAACGCAGAAGCGTTCGGGCCCACGTTTGTTTCCGACCCTAGTCAAGGTTCACCGTTCAGGTACCACGCCTATGAGTGCAATTGAGCAGCCAATGCGGGTACATTAAACAGACGAAGGGCGCCCCACCACACGGTGGAGCGCCCTTCGTCTTGCCTGTGAACCTCAACGGCCCTCAGGACTGGTTTGTCTTAGTCGAGGTAGTCGCGCAGAACCTGCGAACGGCTCGGGTGGCGAAGCTTGGACATGGTCTTCGACTCGATCTGACGAATACGCTCACGCGTGACTCCGTAGACCTTACCGATCTCATCAAGCGTCTTTGGCTGTCCATCGGTCAGACCGAAGCGCATGGAGACAACGCCTGCCTCACGCTCGGAGAGCGTGTCCAGCACCTGGTGGAGCTGTTCTTGAAGGAGCGTAAAGGAGACTGCATCAGCAGGAACGACGGCCTCAGAGTCCTCAATCAGGTCACCAAACTCGGAGTCACCATCCTCACCGAGTGGCGTGTGGAGCGAAATAGGCTCGCGACCGTATTTCTGCACCTCGACGACCTTTTCAGGCGTCATGTCGAGTTCCTTGGCAAGCTCTTCCGGAGTTGGCTCACGCCCGAGGTCCTGCAGCATCTGACGTTGAACACGGGCGAGCTTGTTGATGACCTCGACCATGTGCACTGGAATACGAATCGTACGCGCCTGGTCGGCCATCGCACGGGTGATTGCCTGACGGATCCACCAGGTTGCGTAGGTCGAGAACTTGTAGCCCTTGGTGTAGTCAAACTTCTCAACCGCACGGATGAGGCCGAGGTTACCTTCCTGAATGAGGTCAAGGAAGAGCATTCCACGACCCGTGTAGCGCTTTGCAAGCGAGACGACGAGTCGAAGGTTTGCCTCAAGGAGGTGGTTCTTTGCACGACGACCATCATGCGAAATCTGCTTCAGCTCGCGCTCGTACTTGCGGTCGAACTCCTCGCCCGAGTTCAGCAGATCATCCGCGAACAGACCCGCTTCAATGCGCTTTGCGAGCTCGACTTCCTGCTCAGCGTTCAGCAGCGCGACCTTACCGATTTGCTTGAGGTAGTCCTTGACTGGGTCGGCCGTTGCACCTGCGGTTACAACCTGCTGCGCTGGGGCGTCGTCATCATCTGCGTCGGAGTACACAAACCCGGCGGACTCTTCCGCCTCCTCGGCAGGCTTGGCCTTGTCGGCTTCGTTCGTTCCCGCAGTGTCATCTGCGGACTCGTCGTCCGCGTCGTCCTGCTCGACTACCGGCTCGTCGTCGAAGTCCTCGTCGGCCTTTTTCTTACGTCCGCGCTTTGCAGGGGCCTTTGCTGCGGGAGCAGCAGCCTTCTTGGCGGTGCTACGCGCTGGCTGCGCGTCCTCGGTAGCCGGTTCTCCGGCAGCATCCTTAACCTCGACCGCGGCAGCCTTCTTGGCCTTGGGTGCTCGTGCTGTTGCGCTCGTGGAACGTGCAGACGTTGCCGCCGCTACCTTTGCGCCGGCAGTCGACATTTCAACTTCAACCCCAGCCAACACTAGAGCCTTAAAAACCGCCTTGAGGCGCTTGGGTTCGTTGATCTCAGCCTGCTCGCAGGCTGCGCGGAACACCTCCGCGTCGACCTTTCCCGTTGCAGCACCAGCCGTGAGGACGGCCTGCATGGATGGGTGTTCGAATTCGCGAGGAAGTGCATTGTTTATCGAGGTGAGCGCCACGAAAGACCTTTCGGCATCTTGGACAGGCGGTTACGAGGGTCTGCCACGGGAGCGGAGCCTGCAAACCTATATTGTACTTGCAGTTCGAGCATTGGGGCGCAACTTGGCCCCCAATTTGCCCGGTATTCCTGTGATCTTGCATGCGAATCGTGCGAGCAAGCAAGATCGCGTTCGGAAGTTGACCGGCAAGAATCTCAAACGTCCAAACGGCCCAAAAGATTCCCGCTGAGCGAAACTACCTTGCTCGTTCCGTTTTCACGGCGAGAACGGGACACGGCGCGTCGAGGAGAATGCGTTGGGCATTCGACCCGAGAATTAGCTTGCCCACTGGGGAACGGCGACGAAGTCCAATGACGATCAGTTCGGCATTTGTCTCTTGGGCAACCGCTACAAGGTCTTCAGCGACATCGTGTCGCTGAGACAGTACCTGAACATCCACCTCCACCCCTCGGCGAGTTGCATCGCTGGAAATGACCTCAAGTTCGGAATCTCGTTCCGTCCGCGCCTCGTCTGTGAGTCCAGCGGCCTTCTCGCTCACCACGATCGTCAGTGCGGTCTTCCTCCGCGCTGCCTCATCTACTGCACTCGCGATGCCCTGCCGACCTTCACGGGTTGCGAGGTATCCAACGACGATCATTTCTCATCCTTCGCTTGGGTACGTTTTCACTAACAATAGCGCCTCTTTGGCCCCACACCTCTGGGTCAAATGGCCTCCATAGAGGTGGCGAACCCTCCGAGGATCTGTTCCCTGCGTCGCCAGCCAGGAGCCAGGCCGTTCTCCAGCGCGGATCGCACAAGCCCAAGAAGCCCATAGTTAGGATCATGTTTCAGCCCCTCCGCAACGTGGCGGTGCGCTACGGCGCTGTTGCCCCTCCACCATTCACTGAGCGCCGCGAGCGCCCGGGGCGCGCTATGAGTGTTTACAGGTGCGGCGCTCAGGAGCGCTGTGAGTAGCTCAAGTGCTGCGTTGAGCGTGCACTCGTGTGGAGTCATTGCTAGGGCTGGATCAACAATCACCCCCACCGCGTTTCTGGCCAGCATGTCGACCTCTTCCTCCAGCACCTCGCGGGCAACTAACTCACCCTCGAACGAGATCACCTCGCCCCCGTAAGTTCCACAGTTCAGGGCCTCGCGTCGTAGGGCGTTCGCAAGCATGATGTGCCTTCGTGCGCCGGCGTTCCCGAGCGAAGAAATCAAGATGATGAACGAGTCACGGATTGCTAGATCTTCCAGGCCGGCCGCGATCCGTCCAATGTCCTTGGGCGTCAACGGTGGGCGTGCAGTTTTCGCCCGAATGCCCTCGCACGAACATCCATCTTCAAGACCGACCTGTGCGATAAGCAGTTCGATGGTTTCAGAGCGGTACTGTGCAAACTCGCTGTGCGTAGTGTTGTGGCGTGCAGCTTGGGTCTCGCGGAGATACGAGTCAAACACAGCCTTTCGAACACTCGGTGAGGCTTCTTCGATGATGCCGACTTGGTCTCGGCTCCTTGCAAAGTTCTTTCCTTCAAGAACCATGTGAGCGCTGATTTGGGAGTTCCTAAAGTCGTCAGTAGTGCCTGCATGCGCAGTGCAGGTGGTTCCACGGACTCCACCCACAGCGGGGACACACGTACTCGAGGCGTGCACTCCTGGAAAGATCCAGTGGGAGTGCTGTCCCGCCGTAACGACCCACGCTTCAGTGATGTCGAGGTTTCCTTCCGTGCCTCGGGACGTCAGGTCAAGAACCTCTCGAACCGTTGCCTGCGCCGCACTGTCTTGTGCAAAGTCTCCTGTGCACTCGACATAGATTGCGACAACAACGGACGATGCTCCGTCTCGCAGAGCGTGATCTACGAGCGCTTCGATGACTGGGGATCCCGGATCGAGGACGTCGTCAAGGTTCGCTCGGGCTATGAGTCCAACCTTGTTCCGTTCCCCGCGAAGTGAGATAAGAACGAGGGAGTTTTCGGGTTCGAAACCGAGCTGGTAGGGAACCAACGAGAGAATTTCGCTTGCGTGACTTACGCGAAGTGTTTTTGTCATGTCCACAAGAGTGCTACCAGTCGGGAGTCTTGTGGCGGGCACAGGGAAAATCAGTGGATAGGAACAGTTGCAAGGCCCTGTGGAATCACTGTGACTGGCACCATCACCTTGCGGAGCACAGCAAAAACATAACTACACGTAGGATGGAGAAACGGCCCTCAACACCAAGGACTTTCGATGAGTGACACTCCTGCAGCAATCCCAACGAACGCGAGCGCGGCCCATGCGCCCCAACTCGTCGAGCGGGAAAATGTGCGAGCAGGCGTCAACGCCAGGCTCCAGAACATCCTCGTCGAGCAGCGGGAGTTTCTACGCTCACTCGGCGATGACACCGACCTCCTCATCGACGCGTGGGACACGCTCGTGAGTGGAGGCAAGCGCCTCCGCGCCGCGTTCGCATACTGGGGGTTCCGCGCAGCTGAGGCCCTCGACGCGCAGAACCCCGACGGGTCTTCCCCCCACGCTCAAGAACTCCTTAACGTTGGTGCAGCGCTGGAACTCTTCCAAGCCGCCGCGCTGTTCCACGACGACGTCATGGACCGCTCAGATTCCCGGCGCGGCAAGCCAACCGCGCACAAAACTTTTGAAGCTCTGCACATCCAAGACGGTTACGTTGGCGACGCGGATAACTACGGCACCTCCGTTGCCATCCTGCTTGGCGACCTCTCGCTCGTTGCGTCTGAAACCGAGTTTCGCAAGGCAGTTGCGGGCTTCCCGGCAGAAAACCGTGTCCGCGCTCTCGAGTACTTTGACGCCATGCGCTCCGTGGTCACCGTTGGGCAGTTCCTCGACATCCATGCACAGGTCGCTCCGTGGGACCAAGACCTTGACGCCGCACAGAAGCGCGCTTTCAACGTCATTCGCACCAAAACCTCGAGCTACTCAGTGACCTATCCGATCCTCATCGGTGCCGCACTCGCTGGCGCCACCGAAGAGACTATCGGCCTGCTGACAAAGTTCGCCCTCCCCGTTGGCATCGCATACCAGCTCATCGACGACCTCCTCGGCGCGTTCGGCGATGCTGAAACCACGGGTAAGCCGACTGGAGATGATCTGCGCGAGGGTAAGCGCACCGTCCTCGTCATCGAGGCACTCAAGCGCCTTGACGATCAGGATGCAGACTTTGTGCGAAGCAGCCTTGGGCGCCACGACCTCTCTGATTCTGATGTCTCCCTGCTGCTCAAACTCATCGACGAATCTGGTGCCGCCGCACGCACCCGCCAGATGGTGGAAGAACATGCCGCCGAGGGTCTCGGCTTCCTCGCGCAAGCCGACCTCAACACGGAGGGCAAGGCCATGCTTACGGCCCTCGCGCAGTACGCGCTCAAGCGCGACTTCTAGTCAGCTTCCACTGGGAAAATAGCGCTACTCCACGGAAGAGAAAGCGACGGGGCCAGACACAAACGTGTCTGGCCCCGTCGCTGTGAGTTCAGGGAATCGTCGCTAATTCAAAGGACGACTAGAAGAGTTGCTGTGCAGCGCGGCGGACGGCGCTCTTGTTGCCTGAGCGGAGGGCGTCGATTGGGCGCATGCCCAGCGACTCTTCCTGCGTGAAGATCCACGTCAGGATTTCTTCCTCGGACATCCGCATGTCACTGAGCTGAACCACAGTGCCGCGAAGCGAAGGCAGGATGATGAGCTTCCCCGAGCCGTCGTCTTCCTTCACGTCGGCGGGGTTCGCCATGTGAGCGGGCACGAGGAACTCAGCGGGAATGCACAGAACCTTTGGGTTTCCGCGTTTGATTCCGATGATTCGCTGGTCCCGCAGCGCAGAACGAACTGCCTTTGGGTCCGTGCCCAGACGGACGGCGAACTCAGGCTGGGTCAGCCACTCGCCAACGAGTTCTTCAAGTGGATTGGTGGTGCCGGTTTGTTGATCAGTCACAGGACAACTGTAACGCTTAACTGCGATTCTCCCGCGATTCCATGACCCGTCCCACTTCACGCGGGTGGATTTTGTGTGCATGAGGCGTTGAGGTTTCATCAAAGACAAGGTTTGCAGGACCTTGCACCTACAATTGAGCCGTGGTTACCTCCGTACATGACTCGCTGATCGGCCAACTTGTTGACGGCCGATACCTGGTGCAAGAACGAATCGCACTAGGCGGAATGGCGACCGTGTATCGCGCCACCGACAAGCGCCTAGACCGTTCCGTAGCGCTCAAGATCATGCACCCCCACCTTGCCAAAGGCACGAGCGGGCAGTCATTTGTCTCCCGCTTCCGCAGGGAAGCTCGTGCCGCAGCACGCCTCACCCACCCTGGGTTAGTTGCCGTGTACGACCAAGGTGTCGACGGTGAGATCAGCTACCTGACCCTTGAGTTCGTTGAGGGCACCGATCTTCGGCACATCCTCGACACCCGCGGCACGCTCAGCGTTGGCAAGGCTCTGGCAATCACTGAGGACACTCTTGATGCGCTTGCTGCCGCCCACCGCAGCAGTCTCGTGCACAGGGACGTCAAGCCTGAGAACATCCTCATTAGCAACGCGCACGAGGTCAAGATCACCGACTTCGGACTCGCGCGTGCAGTCACTGAAGTTACATCCACAACCACAGGAACTCTCCTAGGAACCGTGGCCTACCTCGCTCCAGAGGTCGTAACAACGGGCGTCGGTGACACCCGTACAGACGTGTACTCGGTGGGCATCATGCTGTTTGAGATGCTGACAGGCCGCCAGCCATTTGTTGGCGAGGCCCCCATCCACGTTGCATACAAGCACGTCAATGAGGACATCCCCAAACCGTCAACGCTGGTCCACTGGATCACGCCAGAACTCGACGCGCTGGTCACCTCGTTCGCAGCGCGCAACCCCGAGGACCGGCCGCGAACCGCAAGCGAGGCACTCGAGGACCTCCGAGAGGTACTAGCCACACTCAAGCCCGCACAACTCCAAATGCGCGCCACTCCCCCACAGCCGGCCAGCGATGCCGGATCAGACAAGAACCCACAGACCGCCTCAGTGCCAGCCATTTCCGATGACAACGGCCTGCACCTCAGCGATGACACCGCGGCATTCGTGCTGCTGGACGAGGACCTTGAGCCAGCCGAAGACTCAGACGATGCAGTCCTTGTGGGCGAGCCAGAGAACATGCGTGACGACGCCGCTGACACGCGTGAAGCAAACCAAACGGTTCCGCTGTATGTAAGAAACACACAGTCCACAATCTCGCTGCCCATCAGCCCAAATGGGCAACCGTCGTCTTCGAGCTCACCAGTTGCGCAGTCCTCCGCGAGCTCACCCCACGCAGCAACCACAGCAATACCTGTCATCGCGGCGGAAGCGGGCGGCCGCCCCTTCGAGCCTGGCACTGATGCTGCGTTACCCGCTCACCCAGCGACCCCTGGCGGCGCCACATACTCGACTTCAACGGGCACCTCACCGCAGTCCGTGACGTCAGCTAAGTGGCCTCGCTCTTCCAAGACAGTCGCTGCCAGCAACGGTAAAAACCAGACAACTAAGAACCATGCCGGCCGGTGGATCATCGTGACCCTCGCATTGCTTGGGATTCTGGGTGGCGGCTACGGGGGTTACTACTGGTGGAACAATGTAGGACCTGGCGCCTACACCACCGTCCCCCTCGATATCGTTGGCGTCAGCAAGGAAGATTCTGCAGACCAATTTGCAGGCTCATCCCTGACACCAAAATTCTCCGAAAGCTTCCATGACACGGTGCCTGCGGGAGAGGTCATTGAGGCCACACCCGATGAGGGTGAACGCGTCCGCAAGGAATCCTCCGTCGCAATCCTCGTCTCCAAGGGCATTGAGATGCACACCGTCCCCAAGGGACTCGTGGGCAAGCAGTTCGACGTGGTTCAGGCGGATCTCGTGAGTACAGGGTTCTCCAATGTGAAGGAAACCCTTAAGTACTCGACGAACAAGAAGAAGGGCACCGTCCTCGAGCTCAGTGAGAAGGAAGGCGCAACCATTCCCCACAACACCGAACTCATGGTGACCGTCTCGAACGGCCCCGAGCCGATTTCGATCCAGCAGGTAGTTGGCGAGACCGAAGAGTCCGCCAAGAAACTCCTTGAAGGGTGGGAACTCAAGGTCAAGGTCAAGACCAAACACGATGACACTGTGCCCAAGGGTTCTGTGATCTCGCAGAAGCCGAAGCAGGGTACAAATGGCTTCCGTGGAGACACCGTCACCATCACGGTCTCACTCGGTCCGGAACTTGTGGACGTACCAAACGTAGTAGGTAAGCGCACCGCCGAAGCAACCAAGATCCTCGAAGACCGGGGCTTTGACGTCAAGGTCAATAAGTACCTAGATGGCTTCTTTGACTCTGTTCGCTTCCAAGACGCCAAGGCCGGCACACAGTTGCCAAAGGGCAGCACCATCTCGTTGACAGTGTTCTAAGGCGCCACGTTGCTCTCGAAACACGTATGAGATGGCCCCGGTAGGAAACCTACCGGGGCCATCTCATAGAAGCTTCAAACGGCACCAGCACAGTGCATCCGTGCGTACTACGAGGCCCTTGACTCCCCAAACTTCTGCAGCATCTCCGCCACATGGAAGGCCATCTCGAGGGACTGCTGGTGATTCAACCGAGGATCTACGAGAGTCTCATAACGCAAGGCGAGGGTATCGTCGAAAATCTCTTCCGAACCTCCCAAGACCTCGGTGACATCGTCACCGGTCAGTTCGCAGTGAAGACCACCAGGGATCGAACCGACCGCCTCGTGGACCTCGAAAAAGCCTTGAACCTCGTCCAAGACGTCGTCAAAGCGGCGGGTCTTGTACCCGGAGGCAGACGTGATCGTGTTGCCGTGCATGGGGTCCGTCACCCACGTGACAGGTGAGCCTTCACGCGTGACCTTCTCCGCGAGTGCTGGCAACGCCGAGCGGATCTTGCCGGCACCCATGCGGGTAATGAACGTGAGGCGACCCTCGATGCCCTGAGGGTTCAACTTCTCTTGGAGACGCAGTGCATCATCCGGAGTCGTGGTCGGGCCAAGCTTGACGCCGATAGGGTTAGACACCCGCGACAGGAAGTCAACGTGGGCACCATCGATCTTGCGAGTGCGCTCACCAATCCATAGAAAGTGCCCCGAGGAATCGTAAGGGAGACCCGAGATCGGGTTCATTCGCACCATCGCGCGCTCGTAGTCGAGCAGCAGCGCCTCGTGCGACACAAAGAACTCAACGGTCCGGAGCTGATCAAAGTCAGCGCCACACGCATCCATGAAGCGGATCGCGCGGTCGATCTCGGCAGCGGTTGACTCGTACCGCTTGTAAGCGGGGTTCTCCATGAACCCGCGGTTCCACTCGTGCACCTGGCGCAGGTCGGCATAGCCGCCCTGCGTGTACGCACGAACAATGTTCGCAGTCGCCGCAGCGATGTTATATCCCTGCACCAGACGTTGTGGATCCGGGATGCGCGAAGCCTCGCTGAACTCGAACTGGTTGACCATGTCACCGCGATACACGGGAAGAGTCACGCCATCTCGGGTCTCCTCATTCGAGGAGCGAGGCTTCGCGTACTGCCCAGCCATACGACCCATCTTGACGATGGGCATAGAGGCGCCGTGCGTGAGCACGACAGCCATCTGGAGAATCGTGCGGATCTTGTTCCGAATGCGGTCGGCGTTGGCCTCAGCAAAAGTTTCGGCACAGTCTCCACCCTGCAACAGGAACGCCTTACCGCGCCCTGCCGCTGCCAGGCGCTGGGTAAGGGTTTCCGTTTCTTGCGGAATGACGAGCGGCGCAACCCCGCCCAGCGTGTCAACAGCGGCAGCAAGCTTGCCAGCGTCCGGCCACACCGGCTGCTGGTCCGCTTGAAGCGTCCTAAAGTTGTCTAGCCCTGCGCGGAAGGCGTCGTCATTCACTGAGGTCATGTCAGGCAGTGACCTTGGACTGGCCGATGCCACCGAGGAGCTCGTCGAACCACTCCTGGTTGACGTCGAATGGCTTGCCACCGGCGATGCGTGGGAACTCGATCGCGCGCAGAACGTCGTTCTGTTCCTCGTCATGTCCGATAACACCGGACTCGCCACGCAGTGCGCACTCAACGGCGAGATCAGTCATCGACTTAATGAGGCGAAGGTCTTCTGCGTTAGCTGCAGCCGCACGGGAGTAGTAACCCGACTTCTGAACCATGACCTTCTCAGCGCCAAGCTTCTCTGCGAACTGCTTTGCAAACCACTGGCCTGGGTTGATGGTGTCCAGCTTGACGTGACCGAACGGGTCGCGCTCAACGGTGCCACCCTCGGACTCGATCTGCTCAACGATCTCGTGCATGCCTGCACCCTCCGAAAGGAAGATGTTGACGTTCCCCTTCTCGTCCATGACGGCCTTGAGGCGCTGAGCCTCAGCCTCGATGTCGACCTTGAGCTCTGGGATGAAGACGGCGTCCACGTCCCAACGTTCCTTGGTCAGGCCGAGTGCTGGTGCCCACTCCAGGGTGTTGAGGTGCTTACGGTACTCGGCAGCCGCAGCTGCGGTGAGCCAGCCACAGTGGCGACCCATAACCTCGTGCACGATCAGCATGCGAGGGCCAGAACGGTGCTCGCCGATGACGTTGAACGCAAACTGTGCGGCTTCTTCGGCTGCAGTCCATGCGCCGAGCGACTGACGAATTGGAATAACGTCGTTGTCAATGGTCTTGGGCAGTCCAACTACGGTCAGACCGTAGTCGTTCTCTGCGAGATAAGCGGCAAGGTCAGCCGCGGTGGTGTTGGTGTCGTCTCCACCAATGGTGTGGAGTACGTCGATGCCGTCAGACTTGAGCTGCTCGGCAGCAACAGTCAGAGGGTTCTCGCCCTCCTTGACGAGTCCACGCTTCACGCAGTCCGCTGCGTTCGTGAGCTTAACTCGGGAGTTTCCGATTGGGGAACCACCAAAGCGGTGCAGGATTCCAGCCTGCTTGCGCGCTTCTGGGGTGATCTCAATCTTGGTGCCGGTCAGCAGGCCGTGGTAGCCGTACTGGTAGGCGATGATCTCAACCTCTGGAGCGATCTCGGTGTAGCGCTCAATGAGGCCACCTACTGCGGACGAAAGACAAGGTGCGAAACCACCAGCGGTAAGCAACGCAACGCGACGGACCGTCATCGTGACAACCTCTTCCTGATGTCGCCCACCCGTGTGTAGCGACGTATTTTCCTGTGCCAGAACTCCAGCGATTGTTCGCTAGGCAGAGAAGTACATTTCACTGCCGTGGGAGCCTTCTCAAAGCGTGCAGCGTTGTGCCGCGACGCCCCGAATTTCCAGAACTCAGTCTACTTTGGCATCGCCTTCTTGCGCCGGTGGTTCCGGTACCTGAACTTGGGGAACAGGTCGACCACCTGGCGCGGCGGCGCCCTTTGGTTCTGAATCTCTTGGCACACCTGCCGCGATACGCGCCTTTGCCGTCGCTGCGTAGATGTCCACATACTCTTGTCCAGACAAGCTCATGAGTGAGTACATGATCTCGTCCGTTACTGAACGCAAAATGAAGCGGTCGGACTCCATGCCCTGGTAGCGGGAGAAGTCCAGCGGCTCACCAATGATCACGCCGAGTCGCATGATCTTTGGGATGCGCTTGCCGATTGGCTGTGCGAGGTTCGTTCCAACCATGGCCACGGGAACCACGGGAGCGCCAGACTCGAGGGCGAGCCTTGCAACGCCGGTCTTGCCGCGATACAAGCGGGCATCGGGCGATCGGGTGCCCTCTGGGTAAATGCCGAAGAGTTCGCCATCCTGCAATCGCTGAAGGCCGGTCCGGAGCGCCGCCTCGGAGGCCTTACCTCCGGAACGGTCCACTGGAATTGTTCCTACGCCACGCATGAACTTTGCGGTCAGTTTGCCTTTGATGCCTTTTCCGGTGAAGTACTCAGACTTACCAATGAACACGATCTCGCGATCGATAACCAAAGGCAACACAAAGGAGTCGATAACAGCCAAGTGGTTGCTAGCGATGATCGCGGCGCCCTCAGCTGGAATATTCTCGAGCCCTTTGACCCAGGGACGGAACATCAGCTTGAGGATTGGCCCCACGAAAACTCGTTTCATCAACCAGTAAAACAAACGGCCTCCTCAGACGTGCGTGTTTCGCGCGTCCCAAACCAACTCTAAAGTATTAGGCATGACGCCTCCCGAGCCCAACTCACCGAACGAGCCGAATGCGGAAGAACCATCGGAACGAGAGTCCCAACAACCAGACTACTTGACTGATCCAGCTGCTACTGAGCAAGCTTTCCAGCAAATAGTCTCCGAACTATCTGATCTTTCCACGAATGATCCAAATGACGAAACCAAGCGCGCTGTTTCTGGTCAATCCGATGCGCCAACCTTTGACTTCCCATCGGCACCGTGGGTAGATCGACCAACTGCCGCGTCCAAACGATCGACGCCCGGCCGAGGTCCACGAGACTGGGATGATGACGTCGACGCGCTCGAACAGATCGACGCATTTGTGGAACCCGATCCCAAATTTGAACTCTCGCACGACCCCGTCCGAAACCTTGGATGGTTCTTGGTGACGATCTCACTCGTTGGGATGCTCCTGACCGCGCTCTTCACCCGACCGCAGCATGGTCCGACGCTACTCATCCTTGGTGCGATGTTTATCGTCGGCGCTGGCCTGCTCGTGTGGCGCATGCCCAACAATCCGTTGAATGGGAGTGGTGGCGGGGCCCAGGTGTGACTCAACTGATTTTCGACGATTCACCGAGTAGCCGGTCCAGTCACCAACTCAGCACCTCGCGACGCACTTGTGCCAGCCCCGTCTCAGGTGCGGCTCTCTGCGGGCCTCAGGTGCGGCTCCCTATAGGAGCCGCACCTAGTTAAGTCCGCGTTGAGACCGGCTAGCGTCGGGCAAGGTCGGCTGCGCCGACCATTCCCGCTTCATTACCCATCCGTGCGATTGCGAACTGCGCCTCAGTGCGGTGACCACGGGCAGGCAAGGCCTCGAGGAAAGCTTCCTGGGCAGGCAGCAGAAGAAGATCATTTGCCGCAGCTACTCCCCCACCAATCACGATGATCTCGGGGTCGAGTAGCGCCGCAACGGAGGCGGCGCCTTCACCAATCCAACGGCCCAGTTCTGCTAGCAGCTCGATGGCGAGAGGGTCACCATCCTGCGCCGCGAGCGTCACGAGTGGACCCGTGATTCCCTTAACAGAGCCACCGGCAGCGTCGATAAGGGTCTGCGCCCGTTCTGGCTGGGTTATTGCCGCCGCACGCGCCTCTCGAACCAGCGCTGATCCTGAAGAGTACTGCTCCCAGCAGCCGTCGTGGCCGCAGCCGCAGACGTGGCCATTTGGTACGACCCGCATGTGACCGACTTCGCCTCCGACACCGAAGCCACCACGGACAAGTTTGTTATCAATGACGATCGCTCCACCAAGACCTGTCCCAATGGTCAACGTGAGCATGTTGGATGCTTCGCGTGCAACTCCGTACTGGAACTCGGCCCATCCCGCGGCATTCGCATCATTTTCCACGACGATGGGGACATCTGTACCAAGAAGCTCGCGCACATTCCGGGCAATTGGGTAATTGCGCCAGTTAATGTTGGGAGCGAAGAGCACACTTGAACGGTCAGGGCTGCAGAATCCTGCAGCAGCAAGGCCGATTGCACCAATCTCAAAGTCGGCGCTCAGCTGCTTGCACACCTCGGCAATTGACGCATCGATGCTTGCAGGATCGTCGGCCTTTGTGGCTACACGAGTCTTGGCAAGGATCTTGCCTTCCTCGTCTACCACACCCGCTGCAATTTTCGTACCACCGATGTCAACGCCAATGGCGTACATAAAGATCTTCCCTAACTGTGTAGTGCCAACACCAAAGTGTCGAAGTTATAGTGATGGCCGGTGTGCTTTTGTTTTGCAAGGTCGGATGTAGACATCCGAGTCAAAGCCTACTCAGAATCCACCTCTTCCCGCACATTCGTATTACGTTGTACGCTCTGTTCGTACTCGCCCGCTGCCATAGGAGTCAGAATGGACGAAATCTTTACCCCGCCGCTCGTCACGGTGGACCCCGAGAGAAACCTCAACGATCTACTTGCCAAGCGCGTTTCCGCATCGCCGACCGGCACACTTATGGAACGGCAATCCGCTTCCGGTGAATGGGTCAAGATCAGCGCCCAGCAGTTCAACGAGGAGGTTGAGAGCGCCGCTAAGGGCCTCATCGCGAGTGGAATCAACGCGGGCGACCGTGTTGGAATCATGTCCCGCACAAGCTACGAGTGGAGCCTCCTGGACTGGGCTATCTGGGCTGCAGGAGCAGTCTCAGTTCCACTCTATGAGACCTCCAGTGCCGAGCAGGTCGAGTGGATCGTCAACGACTCCGGCGCTCAGCTGGTATTGGCCGAGACGCCTGAACTCGAGAGCACCATTCTCGAAGCCAAGCCCAACACGCCTTCTCTCAACGAAATCCTCGTGATCTCCAATGGTGCACTAGCTGAACTGGCTCAACGCGGGACTGACGTCCCGGATTCTGAACTCGCCGCGCGTCGTGCGAGCGCAAACCTCGAGTCGCTCGCAACGATCATCTACACGTCTGGCACAACCGGGCGTCCAAAGGGCGCTGAACTGGTCCATGCGAACTTCTACCTGCTCGCTGAGAATGCCGCGGCGCAAATGCACGAGGTCATTGAGTACGGCAGCCGCCGCACTTTGATGTTCATGCCGCTCGCCCACGTGTTTGCGCGCTTCATTCACGTACTCGTGGTTCCGGCCGGCTCTGTCTTAGGGCACGTTTCCGACCTGAAGGAACTGCTCCCTGCTATGGCTTCCTTCAAGCCGTCCTATCTACTCTCGGTACCCCGCGTCTTCGAGAAGGTCTACAACTCCTCCGAGCAGAAGGCGATCGCTGGCGGAAAGGGAAAGATCTTCCACTGGGCCGCCCGTGTCGCAATCTCGTACTCGCGCGCACTAGACGAGCCTTCGGGACCATCATTCGGCCTCAAGGCTCAGCACAAGATTGCGGATGGGCTCGTCCTCAAGAAGATCCGAGCAGCACTCGGCGGGGACGCAAAGTACGCAATCTCCGGCGGCGCGGCACTCGGTGAGCGTCTGGGACATTTCTTCCGCGGAGTCGGGCTCATCGTCCTCGAGGGCTACGGGCTTACCGAGACAACGGCTCCAATTTCCGTCAACCTCCCCGGAAACTCGAAGATTGGCACAGTCGGGCCACCACTACCAGGCTGTGGCATACGCATTGCAGAAGACGGCGAGATCCTAACAAAGGGTGTCAATGTGTTCCGCAGGTATCGCGGAAACCAAGAGGCAACGAACGCAGCCTTCAACGGCGAGTGGTTCCACACCGGAGACCTTGGATCGATCGATCACGAGGGTTACCTGCGCATCACCGGCCGTAAGAAGGAAATCATTGTGACTGCTGGCGGCAAGAACGTTGCACCAGCCGCTCTTGAGGACCGTGTCCGCGCTCACCCACTCGTGAGCCAGGTCGTTGTTGTCGGTGACGCCCAACCGTTCATCGGGGCGCTGCTCACTCTTGATCAAGAGGCACTTCCTTCGTGGCTTGAAGCACGTGGCAAGGCGCAACTTACACTCGCCCAGGCCAAGAACGATCCGGACGTACTCGAGGCCCTCGACCAGGCAGTCCAGCGCGGCAACAAGGCCGTGTCTCGTGCGGAGTCGATTAGGAAGTTCTCGATTCTCGACACCGACTTCACCATCGAGAACGGATACCTAACTCCATCGATGAAGGTAAAGCGATCACTGGTCCTTTCGGACTTCAAACACGCGATTGATGACCTCTACAAGGACGTCAAGCGGATCGACTGACCTCAATCCATGATGAACCTCGCCCGTGCCGGCTTGCGCATTGTGTCGCAAGCCGGCACGGGCCATTTTGGGTCTAGAGTTATTGAGGAATCCGGTACTCGCAAAGGAGAGAAATGCCCACAGCTATCGTCATGATTGACACAGAACCAGCGCTCATACCTGAAGTTGCTTCAGAGATCGCCGAAGTGGGTGGAGTCGCTGAGGTCTACTCGGTGACAGGCGAGATTGACCTCATCGCAATCGTGCGCGTTTCAGACCACAAGGACTTTGCGGACGTCATTGCTGACAAAATCTCAAAGATCCATGGGGTGCGACGCACACAGACCTACCTAGCCTTCCGCGAGTTCTCAACAAAGGACCTCGACGAGGCCTTTGACATCGGCATCTAGGCTAAGACTCAAAGTATCGATAAGGGGCCCTTCCACTGGAAAGCGGAAGGGCCCCTTTGTCACTTGTGTGGCAACTCAAGCAGCGCGTGTTGCCTCTGTCCGCCACGAATCGAGAATGGCGAGTGCACGTCCACTGTCGACTGCGTCCTCTGCGTGCCTTATGGCCGCCCTAAACGAGTCCACAAGGGAGTCCTGGCGGGTTCCTTCGAGGGACCCATCAGCGATCAGAGCCGCTGCTGCGTTGAGAACGACTGTGTCGCGGACGGGACCAGCTTTGCCGCCAAGGAAGTCGAGTGCGACCTGTGCATTGAACTCGGCTGAGGCTCCTCGGATATCTTCAACCGTGATCGCTGGCAATCCAAGGTCCGCCACAGGATCGAGAACCTGTCGCGTGATCGAGCCGCCAAACACTGTCCACACGTCGACCGTCCCGATCGCTGCGAGCTCGTCAAGCCCCAAAGCACCTCGAAAGACCAACGCGTCGGTACCCCGCTTTGCAAACACTCCAGCAACCAAGGGTGCCATCGCTTCGTCCGCTACACCCACGGCAGTTGCGTGAGGGTAACCGGGGTTCGTGATCGGTCCTAGGAAGTTGAAGGCCGTTGGCAAGCCAAGGTCCTTTCGAACTGGACCCGCATATCGCATTGCAGGGTGGAAAGTCTGGGCAAAGCAGAAGGTAATTCCCACCGCTCGACCAATCTCCGCTATGCGAGCAGGCTTGTGGTCCAGCGGAATACCCAACGCCTCAAGTACGTCAGCGGAGCCGCTCGTCGACGAGGACGAGCGGTTTCCATGCTTGACCACAGGTATGCCGCATCCAGCGATAACAAGTGATGCCATCGTCGAGATGTTTACCGTGTTCAGCCGGTCGCCGCCTGACCCCACAATGTCCACTGCTTTGCGTGAGCTCTCGAGGTCTGGGTACTCAACGGCGTGCGCAAGCATTGCCGTTGCCAGACCAGAAAGCTCCTCCACCGTCTCCCCCTTGGCGCGCAGCGCTACGAGGAACCCGGCCAGTTGCACTGGGGAGGCTTGCCCGGTCATCATCGAACTCATTGCCCACGCGGCCGCGTCCTCGGCGAGGTCTTCGCCTCGGATGAGCGTTGCCGTTATGTCAGGCCAATTAAAACTTGCGGGTGAAGTCATTCTTGTCCCGGGACGAGGTCTTTGTTAGTTAGGAGACGCGCGACGGCACTCTGCAGCTCGAACGCGTCAAGTGGACGAGGGACTGCCTCGTCTGCAAGTGACCATGATGCGAGCCAAGCGTCCTGTGCGCGACCCGTGAGAACGAGAATCGGCGGGCAATCGTAGACGGCGTTCTTCAGCTCGCGCGCGATTCCCATACCGCCCACCTTGTGGGCTTCTCCGTCGAGAATAATGAGATCGTAGCGGTTCTTCTTCACGAGTTCATCCAGGGCAGCTGAAGTTGCCACGTCCTGCCATCGGACTGCGACGTCCTCAACGAGTTCTCCCACCGCTGAGCGCACCTCAGCGCGAACGTCAACGTTGTCGGAGTAAAGGAGTACCTCGTATGGGCTCTTGGTCCCATCCGTGCTGGTCATTGCAACCTCACATCTGCTGTACGGAGTGTGGGCGACAGTCTTTGTCGCCACACACATGAGTATCTCAAAAGAGTTGAGTCGGCAAGGAACAACGCCCGCAGACCGGACTAGTTTTCATGACAGTTAACTTTGATCCGTCACCGAATGCACACAATATTGAAGATTCATAGCCCATTGTGAGATTCAACCTCGCAAATTCGTGGGTCTTTGGGCCCAAGGATTGCGCAACATCAGCCATAATGGACTTGTGTCGACTGTAACGGCTGCTCCAAAAGCACAACACCACGTAAGCGTGAACCGCCCGAACCCTGTGTCGGTCGGGACCATCGTTTGGCTCTCGAGTGAACTCATGTTCTTCGCGGGTCTCTTTGCGATGTACTTCACCATCCGCGCCTCAATTCCGGCTGAACAGTGGAACGAGGGCACGAGTCACCTCAACCTGACTTTCGCTGCCATCAACACCACTGTCCTCGTCCTCTCCTCGGTCACCTGCCAAATGGGTGTCCTTGCGGCAGAGCGATTCCAGCCGGTTCGCACTGGTTCGATCTTCCAGATCAACAAGTGGGGCATGAATGAGTGGATGACCCTGACCTTCCTGATGGGATCGTTCTTCGTAGCCGGCCAGGTATACGAATACGCTGAGCTAGTTGAAAATGGCCTGACGATTTCGTCAAGCCCATACGGCTCTGTATTCTTCCTTGCCACCGGATTCCACGGACTCCACGTCCTCGGCGGACTGATCGCGTTCCTCTTCCTTCTTGGTCGTTCGTTCTCTGCGAAGAAGTTCGGACACCATGAAGCAACCACCGGCATTGTCGTGTCCTACTACTGGCACTTCGTCGATGTCGTGTGGATCGGCCTCTTCGCGGCCATCTACCTCCTGAAGTAATTCAGGGCTAGCACTGGAACGCGTCGTCGCGTTCCAGTGCTTACGCATTACTTACTAACCCCCTTAAGCGAGACGAGGATCGATTCGTGAAGGCACTCGCTGCCCGCCGACACCACCGGTTTACCCCAGTGGTGATCGTGATGTTCGCGCTGCTTGTTGTAGGTGGCATTTACGCCGCCTTTGCGCCAAGTTCTGCACAAGCGGACACTGCGACTAATCAAGATATTCAAGAAGGCGAAAAGCTCTTCTTGGCAAACTGCGCTACCTGTCACGGCGCCAACGCTGAAGGTTCGGACATCTATCCGTCCCTCATCGGCGTAGGTGCTGCAGCTGTCGACTTCCAGGTCGGCACTGGCCGTATGCCTATGCAGGCTTCCGGTCCACAGGCTCCAGCAAAGCCAGCCCAGATGAACGAGACCCAGACGAAGCAACTTTCCGCGTACGTTGCATCGCTCGGTCCTGGACCATCAATTCCAAGCGCTGAGCAGGTAGATCCTGAAAAGGGTGACATCGCAAACGGTGCTGCCATCTTCCGGACGAACTGCGCAATGTGCCACAACGCTGTCGGCGCAGGTGGCGCGCTGTCCGAAGGTAAGTTCGCGCCTTCTCTTTGGGAGACCACGCCAACTCACCTGTACGAAGCAATGCTCACCGGACCACAGTCCATGCCAGTCTTCAACGACGGCACCCTGACCAGCGAGGAGAAGCGCGACGTCATTGCATTCGTCGTTGACCAGCGCGAAGGCTCTGCCGGCGGACTTTCCCTTGGCTCACTGGGACCAGTCTCCGAGGGTGTATGGGTCTGGATTGTAGGTATGGGCGCACTCATCGGTGCTGCGGTTTGGATTGGAGCGAAGTCCTCATGAGCGAACTGAACAAGAACGCCTCGAACGACATCGTGGCTTCGCACGGTGACAAGTTCACCGACCCAGGCATTCCAGCGCACAAGGAGCGCATGAGCGACAAGGACCCTGCGGCTGCAAAGCGAGCAGAGCACCAGTCCGCGTTCCTCTTCACGCTCTCGATCATCGGCACAATCACAGCTGTCGTGGTCTACTTTGCGATCCGCCCAGAGGGCACCGTCACCTCAGTTCGCAATGCGAACTTGGCGCTCGGTATCGCGATCGCGTTCGCTCTCCTCGGGATTGGCCTCGGCGCCATCCACTGGGCGAAGGCACTTATGTCCGACCATGAAGTCATCGACGAGCGTCACCCGATCGTTTCCAGCGACGAAGACCGCGCAGGAGCAATCGAGGCACTCGAGGCGGGCGTCAAGGACGCTAACATCGGTCGTCGCACGGTCCTCAAGGGATCTGCGGTCACTGCGCTCGGCCTCTTCCCTTTGACGATTGCTGTTCCACTCGTCAGCTCCGTAGGTAATGACTGGGACGTATCGAAGTTCCGTCACACCCTGTGGGAGAAGGGAAAGCGCCTTACGACTGACCCAGCGGGTCGTCCAGTCAAGGCTTCTGAGATCACGGTTGGTTCCGTCGTTCACATCATCCCTGAGGTATCCGAAGAAGAGCGTGCTTCCCACGCTTGGATTAGTGAAAAGGCAAAGGCAGTTGTGCTGCTCGTTCGCCTCGACCCTAAGGACCTCAAGGAGACCGAAGAACGCAAGTCTTGGTCATACGACGGAATCGTCGCGTACTCCAAGATCTGCACCCACGTTGGCTGCCCCGTTGCTCTCTACGAGCAGCAGACTCACCACCTCCTGTGCCCATGCCACCAGTCAACGTTCGACGTTGCGGACGGCGCAAAGGTTGTGTTCGGACCGGCTAAGCGCGCGCTGCCACAGCTTCCAATTACTGTTGACGACGAGGGCTACCTCATCGCGCAGGATGACTTCAACGAGCCAATCGGCCCAAGCTACTGGGAGCGTCTCAAGTGACAACAACAACTCCTTCAAAGGTAGCTGGCGCCGCTGACTACCTCGACCAGCGGACCAGCATTGGCACCGTTGTAAAGAACTTCGCCAGGAAGGTCTTCCCAGACCACTGGTCATTCCTTCTCGGTGAGATCGCGCTCTACTCGTTCGTAGTGCTCCTTATCTCCGGATTCTTCCTCACCATGTTCTTCGTACCATCGATGGGACTGACCACCTACCACGGTCCAGTCGCGTCGATGGATGGACAGCTCATGTCGGAGGCATTCGCTTCCACCCTGCGCCTGTCTTTCGAGGTCCGCGGTGGACTCCTGATGCGTCAGGTACACCACTGGGCAGCACTGCTGTTCATGGCTGCAATCGTCACCCACATGATGCGTGTCTTCTTCACCGGTGCTTTCCGCAAGCCTCGTGAACTCAACTGGCTTATCGGCTGCCTCCTCATGATCCTCGGACTTGCAGGCGGCTTCACCGGCTACTCGTTGCCAGACGACGTCCTCTCTGGAAACGGTCTGCGCATCACCGATGGTGTGGTCAAGGCGATCCCAGTTATCGGTTCGTACATGTCGTACTTCGTCTTCGGTGGAGAGTTCCCTGGCGAGGACATCATTCCTCGTCTGTTCTCCCTCCACGTGATGGTCGTACCGGCACTCATCCTCTCGTTCGTGGGTCTGCACCTGCTCTTCGTGGTCCTCCACAAGCACACGCAGTACCCAGGCGGCGGACGCACCAACACCAACGTTGTTGGCTTCCCTCTCTTCCCTGTCTACGTAGCAAAGGCCGGCGGATTCTTCTTCGTCGTGTTCGGTGTCCTCGTACTCATGGGTGGAACTATGGCGATCAACAACGTCTGGAACTACGGTCCATACGACCCATCGCCGGTATCTGCAGGCGCCCAGCCTGACTGGTACATGCTCTTCCTCGAGGGTTCGCTTCGTTTGATGCCAGGACAAGCTGAGATCGTCATCGCGGGGTACACCCTGTCGCTGAACGTTCTGATCCCGGCGATGATCATTCCTGGACTCCTGTTCACCTTCCTCTTCGTCTACCCATTCGTTGAAGCGAAGGTAACCGGGGACAAGCGTGAGCACCACGTCCTCGACCGTCCACGAAACGTCCCTGTACGTACCGGACTCGGCGTAGCATTCCTTACCGCATTCATCGTCCTCGCTGTAGCTGGTTCTAACGACCTGGTTGCTACGCACTTCCACATGTCGCTTAACGCGATCACTTGGATCCTGCGTATTCTCCTCTTCGTTGGCCCTGTCATCGCGTTCTGGATCACCAAGCGTATTTGCCTAAGCCTTCAGCGCAAAGACCGCGAACTGGTCCTCCACGGACACGAGACCGGCAAGATCGTTCGTTTTGCTAACGGTGAGTACATTGAGGTTCACCGCCCACTGAACGAGCAGGAACGCTGGCTGCGTGTGAACTACGACGCTCACCGTCCACTCGAGATCGAACCTGCAGAAGACTCCCGCGGCGTACGCCGTAAGTCGTACAAGCAGGATCGTCGTTGGCAGAAGCTTTCGCGCTTCTTCTACGAGGACCGCGTTGAGCCTGTTCGCCCATCCGAGTTGCACGAGGTGCAAGGACACGGTGAACTTGAGGGTGGGCCTGTTGCTGCGGAACTGAATTCCTAGCACGGAGACACCTAGTATGGACGTGACCTCGACATCGTGTACACGACATTGAGGATCGCCAAAACGGCCCGCGATCCAATTCCTTCACTTTCGTGGGAATTGTTCGCGGGCCGTTTGCATTGAACTAAATAGCTCGCCATCAGGCGAGATTCTTTCTAGTTGGAGGTAATAGGCATGGCTGTCTACTCGCTGCCAGAACTGTCGTACGACTACGGCGCACTTGAGCCACACATTTCCGGCCGCATCATGGAGCTGCACCACTCCAAGCACCACCAGGCTTACGTCACTGGCGCAAACACCGCGCTGGAGCAGCTTGAAGAGGCACGCGCAAAGGGCGACTTCTCCGCGATCAACCAGATCGAGAAGAACCTCGCGTTCAACCTCGGTGGGCACGTAAACCACACCGCATTCTGGGCAAACCTCTCCCCTGAGGGTGGCGAGCCAGAGGGCGACCTCGCAGCTGCCATCGACGAGCAGTTCGGTTCCCTTGAGGCGTTTAAGAAGCACTTTGCAGCCGTCGCTGCTGGCGTTCAGGGTTCGGGCTGGGCAATCCTGGCGTGGGACTCGCTTGGTCAGAAACTCATCATCGTTCAGCTTTACGACCAGCAGGGCAATATCCCAATGGGCCTCACCCCAATCGTCCTTCTTGACGTCTGGGAGCACGCCTACTACCTCGACTACCAGAACGTCCGCGCTGACTACGTCAACGCTTGGTGGAACATCGTGAACTGGAAGGACGCAGGCGAGCGTTTCGCGCGCGCACGCACCCAGACCGCGGGACTTATCCTCCCAGCATGATTGCGGGCCTCTAAGGCCCCATAGCGATGCCTACAGCATCGCGTGTCTCCAAGTCTGCAAGCCTCTTCGGGCGCAACTGTGAGACGCTACAGAAGCTCCCCGGTCGCGGGACCTGGCCTCGCCAGGTCCCGCGACCGGGGAGCTTTTTGCATGCCAGAGTTGGCAATCCCGGCGCTACACTCCCCCACTTCATCCTCAGCAGTGAGCACTCCGCTCCCCTCGCCCCGACTTATGCCCCAAAAGCGGCCCTACCAGCGGTGTAGACGCGTTTTTGCCCTGCAGACGATCAACGCACCGGAGCTGTGCCACACGCCCCTCAGACGCGCCTACACGTGGACAAGCCGCTCTCCTGTGCCACACAGTCGAATCCGGAAGGACTCGATCGCCGCATAGCTCGGGCATCAGAAGACCGCAGTACCGCTGGTGAACCTGCCGAGACGGGCGACGCATCAAGCAGTGGCGAACCGAGTCCCCTCGCAGTATTCGAGCACCATCTCTCTCATCCTTGCTGTTCGTCGGACCATGACGAGCATGGAGAGAATCGGGATGTCGCAGGTGTCTGGGTGAGGTCTGTGCGACAAGCGAAGCTGCACAGACCGAGACAGCCGCGCACCCGCGCTCGACCCGCCCACCCCTCGCCTTGCCACGATTGCCACGATTGCCACGACAACTACGCTCGTCTGACCTACCCTCCACGTCGGCCAACAGCAATGCCGGGTTCATGCTCCAGGTGGCCGCCATGCCCGCGTTCAAGCCATACACCTGCACTGGTCGAGTGCCATCACACCCCCAGGAAACGACAGAAAGCCGGGCCCCACTGCAAAAGCAGCGGGGCCCGGCTTAGTTGTCGAGGACTAGGAAGAACCTAACTCAGTGAGCGTGGGTTCCTCGTGAGTATTCGAATACCCAACCTACGAGCGCGATGATCGAGATGACGACTCCGACGCCGAAGATCCACCATCCGATTGCCATGCCGAGGAAGCAGATAGCTGCGCCTCCGGCTACGACGATCGGCCACCAGCTCCATGGGGAGTAGAAGCCCTGTTCGCCGGCGCCCTGAGCAATTTCACCGTACGGGTCATCCTCTGGGCGTGCATCGATGTGACGCGCGGTCTTGAGGAGGTACCAGCCGACCATTGCCATAAGGGCGGAGCACAGGAAGAGCGCGAGGAAACCAACTGGCTCTTCCCAACCGGTGACGAGTCCGTAGACCAGTCCGACCACAAAGAAGAAGGGTGCGGTCAGTACGAAGATGTTTGCTTCGATCTTCACTTGTTTGCCCCCGCTCCTACAGTGTGTGCGTAGTTGTCCAGTGCAGCCACTTCTGGGTGGTGCAGATCGTACGCTGGGCGCTCAGAACGAATGCGTGGCAGCGTTACGAAGTTGTGGCGTGGTGGTGGGCAAGAGGTTGCCCACTCCAGCGATCCACCAAAGCCCCAAGGGTCGTCGACCTCTACGAGAGGTGCCTTGCGCCAGGTGATGTAGACGTTCCAGAGGAACGGCAGGGTCGACGCGGCGAGGATGAACGATCCGACGGTCGATACCTGGTTGAGGAACGTAAAGCCATCTTCCTGGAGGTAGTCGGCGTAACGACGTGGCATACCTTCGACACCCAGTACGTGTTGTACGAGGAAGGTCGTGTGGAATCCGATGAACAGGAGCCAGAAGTGGACCTTGCCCAAGCGTTCGTTGAGCATACGACCGGTGAACTTTGGCCACCAGAAGTAGAAGCCTGCGAACATTGCGAACACCACGGTTCCAAACACAACGTAGTGGAAGTGTGCAACCACGAAGTAGGTGTCGGAAACCTGGAAGTCCAGGGTTGGTGCTGCAAGGATGACACCCGTCAGACCACCAAAGAGGAAGGTCACGAGGAATCCGATGGACCAGAGCATTGGGGTCTCAAACGTGAGCTTTCCGCGCCACATCGTTCCGATCCAGTTGAAGAACTTCACACCGGTTGGAACTGCGATGAGCATGGTCATGAACGCGAAGAACGGAAGCAGAACTGCACCGGTGACGTACATGTGGTGTGCCCACACGGTAACGGAGAGCGCAGCGATCGAGATCGTCGCGTAGATCAGGCCCTTGTAGCCGAAGATTGGCTTGCGTGAGAAGACCGGGAAGATCTCCGAGACGATTCCGAAGAACGGAAGCGCAATCACGTAAACCTCTGGGTGTCCAAAGAACCAGAAGAGGTGCTGCCACAGGATGGCTCCACCGTTCTCAGGGTTGAAGACCTGCGCGCCAAGGCGACGGTCTGCTCCGAGTGCGAACAGCGCAGCTGCGAGTGGTGGGAATGCCATGAGGATCAGCAGCGAGGTGATCAGGGTGTTCCAGGTGAAGATTGGCATGCGGAACATCGTCATGCCTGGTGCACGCATCGTGATGATGGTCGTGATGAAGTTGACACCACCGAGGATGGTACCGAAACCGGTCATCGCGAGTCCGAAGACCCAGAGGTCTCCACCAGCGCCTGGGCTGTAGGTTGTGCTCGAAAGCGGTGCGTATGCGAACCAACCGAACGAGGCTGCGCCCTGCGGGGTAAAGAAACCTGCGCAGGCGATAATTCCACCGAAGACGAACAGCCAGAACGCGAATGCGTTCAGGCGTGGGAATGCAACGTCAGGTGCACCGATCTGAAGTGGAACCAGAACGTTTGCGAAACCAGCGAACAGCGGGGTCGCAAACAGGAGGAGCATGATCGTGCCGTGCATTGTGAACAGCTGGTTGTACTGTTCGTTGCTCTGTACGACCTGAATGCCAGGTGCGAACAGCTCTGCACGGATAACGAGGGCCATAAGGCCACCGATGCAGAAGAAGATGAATGAGGCGATCAGGTACATGTATCCGATCGTCTTGTGGTCAGTTGAGGTGACCCACTTTACGAAAGTGCGGCCGAGGGTCTGACGATCATTACGAAGACCCGGTACTGAGGCTACGGCGGAACCCATCAGTTCTCACTCCCCTCTGCGCTTGGTGAATACATCTGGTAACGGTTGAGATCTTCGCCAAGGCGTCCAGTCTGTCCCTTTGCGGACAGCTCGGCCATGTGAGCGTCGTACTCTGCTCGGTCGACGACCTTAACGTTGAAGAGCATGCCGGAGTGGAACTCACCGCAGAGTTCCGCGCACTTGCCTGCATAAACACCCTCACGGAGAGGCATAACCTGCCACGTGTTGGTGCGGCCTGGGATCATGTCCATCTTGTCCAAGAAGGCTGGGATCCAGAATGAGTGGTTTACGTCGCGGGAGACGAGCTTGAACTCAACGGTCTCGTTCACCGGGAGGTACAGCGTTGGGAATGACTCGTGGGTTCCACGGTCTCCAAGGCTGCCTTCCAGTTCACCGACGTTCGTTGCGTGCTGACCAGTGTCATACACGTCGTCGGAGAGGTAGTTGAAGTCCCAGCTCCATTGCTTTCCGTAGACTTCGATTTGGACGTCAGGGGTAGCTGACGTGTCACGAATGACGGCCATGTCGCGTGCGGTGTAGAAGAAGATCACACCGACCATGACGATTGGCACCAGGGTGTACAGAATCTCCAGAGGCATGTGGTAGCGCGTCTGGACTGGCAGCTGGTTGTCGCCCTTTTTCTTGCGGTAGGCAACGATGCACCAGATAGTCAGACCCCACACGAGGGCTCCAACGATCAGTGCAGTAATCCAAGTACCTTGCCAGAAGTGCGTGATGCGATCCGTCATGTTCGTGACGGGTCCATCCTCGTACCCTGGGAACCAGCCGCGCTTAGCTTCTGGTGAACACCCTGAAAGGGTCATCGCGAGGAGACTTGCTGCAGCGAGCAGCAAGCCTCTCTTTCGCGTAATGTTTGTTGGCTTTTGCGAGCGCAAAGGGGGGCCTTTCACTTCACGTCCTGCACACCGTTTGTTCTCGCACGGCCCACAGGACCTTCGTCCTCGACAGTGTTAGCGTATCGCGCATTACCCCAAGTAGAGGAATCGAAAGGGTGTTTTCCATGTGACAATTGCCGCAGAGGTTGATCTTCGTAACAGATTCCGGAGAACTGTCAGCATCCGCTGCTGGATCTGACTTTCTCCGCTAGTTCTTCACATTCAGCAATGCTTAAGTAAGGCAGGTTCTGCGCTCGTGTCAGGTGAAACCACCCCCTCCCACGCTCCCCTTGGCGGCACAGACCGCCGCCACCTCAACCTCGATGCGGGCGGTAACTCTCGCCCGACCGAACTGGGACGTACGGCCTATCTCCAAGCTCTCGAGGATGGCTGGGCCGATCCGCGACGCATTCATCACGACGGTCGCCGCGCCCGCGCACTTTTTGACGGTGCTCGCGAGGCCGTGGCACAGGTGCTCGGAGCCCGAACTGAGGAGGTCTGGTTTGCCCCCTCCCCGACCGCCGCGTTTCACGCCGTCGTCCCCGCGCTTCTCCAAGGGCGCAAGCGCGCCGGAAACACGGTGGTCACTTCCAAGGTGGAACGTTCTGCACTGCTCAATGGGCTCTCTTTTGCGGGTGCTGATACCCGGCATGTCGCCGTTGACCAGCAGGCCCGAATCGATTCTGAGCAGTTTGCGCATGAGGTCGCGCTACAAGGGGTTGCGTTTGCGGCTCTCCAACACGCAAATCACGAGGTAGCGACCGTGCAGCCACTCGAGGCTGCGCGCGAAGCCACCCGAGCAGCACAGGTCCCTCTGCTGGTCGACGCCACCTCGAGCATCGGCCATCTTCCGGCGCCACGGGACCTTTGGGATGCTCTCGTAGCTTCCCCCGCCGATTGGGGTGGCGGTCAGGGTGTCGGCGTGCTCGCACTCAAGGCACGTACCCGCACTCGGCGCACCTGGCCCGAAGATCAAGATGCTTGGTTCCCCGGCGGAACTTCGCTACCAGCAGTGTTTGCTGCGGCCGTGACACTTCAGGAGGCTGAGCGCGAGCGGCTACAGCGGGCAACGCGCGCGCACGCCCTCGTGGAAAGGATTCGCTCAGCCGCGGCCCTTATCCCTGACGTCCAGGTGCTCGGAGACCCTAGCGCTCGGCTCCCACACATGACCACGTTCTCCTGCCTGTACGTGGATTCTGAGGCCCTCATGAGCCAGTTCGACCGGATTGGCATCGCAGTTGGTTCCGGTTCGGCATGCACCTCCGCTACTCTCGAGCCAAGCCACGTACTCGCGGCAATGGGGGTCTTGACCCACGGCAATGTGCGGGTCGCGCTCGACTGGGACGTCTCAAAGGCCGACGTCGACAGATTCCTTGCGGCGCTCCCGCAGGTCATCGCCGAGGTTCGAGGTTCTCTGGGAGTCGATGGCTTGTGACCACACACATTCTTGATACCCGCGGACAACGTTGCCCTCTTCCGATCATCAACCTTGCCAAGTTCATGGCCGGCCTACCCGAGGGAGACAGCGTTGTCATCACGTCCAGCGACCCTGCGGCCGAGTACGACATCCCAGCGTGGGCACGTATGAAAGGCAGGCAGTGCTCGAGTCCAGATGTGATTCGCGACGATATGGCGCAGTTTCGATTTCTGGTCACCTTCACGGTGACGAACGCCCCAGTGGTCTAGTCGCTGTACGGGCCCCACAGACTGACACGAACACCCCACAGACTGACACGAACACTCCGCAGGCCAGCAGCATCACAGACCAAAACAGCGCAAGAGGGTTGGCGGACCGTAGTCCGCCAACCCTCTTGCGTCAGTTGTGTGCGCGCGGTACGCGCGGCTAGATCAGGCGAACGAACCGCCGCATGCGCAACCCTCACCTGCGTTTGGGTTGTCAATGGTGAAGCCCTGCTTCTCAATGGTGTCGGCGAAGTCGATGGAAGCGCCCTCGAGGTAAGGAACCGACATCTTGTCGACTACGACCTCTACGCCATCAAAGTCACGGACTGCGTCACCGTCGAGGAGGCGCTCGTCGAAGTAGAGCTGGTAGATCAGGCCGGAACAACCGCCTGGCTGCACTGCAACGCGAAGGCGCAGGTCGTCGCGGCCTTCCTGCTCGAGAAGGCTCTTGACCTTGCCAGCGGCGAAGTCCGTCAGAAGGACGCCGTGGGTAGCGAGCTCGGTTGATTCGCTCATCGTTTTCTCCGTACTGCTTGAAGAGTCTGTGGGCTCTCGGGCCACATCAAGGCGCGTCTCCCGAGAGTCTTGGTATCAGCGTAAACCGTGTTCGCCCTCCGGTTATTCCGAGTGGCGCACACTATTTCCGCGCTTACCTAGAGCCTAGTACCGCCTAGGCACCGGGTGCCAGATCGGCCGCCGGGACATGATCTAGATCACCTCGCGGGCGACCACGACTTGGCGAGTCGAGCCGCGAGGCTCCCGAGTTCGTGCGCGTCCTCCAGTTGGTAGCTCGAGGCGATTCCCTGGGCTGCGAGTTCGCGCGTACTCATCATGCGGTCTCTCGTTATGACTATGCACGGAACGCCCACCCGCAACGCGATCGGCGCGATCAAGCCTGCGGTGGAGGTGGGAAAGGTGCGAGAGTCGAGTTCGTCCTGGTACACAACCACCACGTCCGCCTCCATCACGCGGTCGTGCACACCGAACTGGGCACCAAACGCCTGGGAGAGCGGGAGCGCCCGAGCGCCCGCAAGCAGGAGGGCGAACCCAATCCCTCCGGCGGAGCCTGCAGCGTCATGGCGAGACAGGTCCTTGATGTCTGCGGCTCTGCTTGGCAGGACGCCACGGCTTGGGGCGCTCAGTCCCAGCCCCATCCCGGCGTGGGAGGCGCTGGGAGCGTGTGGATCGTCGAGAATCTTGATGAGGGCGTGGAACAGGCCCGACACCTCCTTTTCACGGTACTGAGCGGCCGATGGATCAACATCCCCCAGCAGAGCGGCCGTGCCGCTCATGCCGTGCATGCCGAGGAGCGGCATGGATTCGTCGTAGGTGATGACGAGGTCCGTCGCCGCAATTGCGGTGCTGACCTCGCGCGCGTTGCGCACGTATTCCTCAGGGTTTATTTTCGACGACTCACCGGGCAAGTCCTGCGGGTCCGGCTCGGGTGCACATGCAGCAGCGAGGGCCGCAAGGAACGAGGCCCCAGCGTCCAGCTGGCCGTATCGAGGAAGGGACACAACGATTCGGCCCATCTTGGCCTCGAGCGCTACGGCGATGTCGGCAGCGGCAGTTGCGGCTGCGCTTTCTCCCCCACCGACCTGTACGAGCGCAGTACCGTCGAACCCGCCCACACCGGTCGAGTTGCGCGACCACACAGTCCGCGCCGCACCCGCATGGGCAGCCATGGGCATCGCCGAGACAGCACAGTGTGGAGCCGCCTCCAGCCACGCTGCCGCTACAACGTCAGACTCCCAACCGTCGGTGAAATCGATGTCATGATCAGCGGCAACGAAAATATGCATGAAAACACTCTAGCCACCGGTCAGGCCCTGAACCTAAGCGAGGTTATGTGGGAAGATAGTGGGGTGACGACGACTGTTGAAAACACCTTTTCCGAGCCACGCCCCTCGGCGCTCCTTCTGCTTGGCCAGAAGCGCGATCTCGAATCTGAGCGCGGCGTCGAATGCTCGGGGGCGCTGCCATCACCAAGCGACCCTGACCTGATCGAACGCGCCAAGAAGGCGCGCGCGTCGCTAGGCGACCGTGCGTTCATTCTCGGCCACCACTACCAGCGCGACGAGGTCATTGACTTTGCCGACGTAACTGGAGACTCGTTTAAGCTCGCACGCGAGGCCGCTGCCCGCCCCGAAGCCGAATACATCATCTTCTGCGGCGTTCACTTCATGGCCGAAAGCGCCGACATCCTGACCTCTGACGCCCAGAAGGTCATCCTCCCTGACCTCGCGGCCGGCTGCTCCATGGCAGATATGGCAGCGATCGCGCAGGTTGAGGACTCGTGGGACGACATTGTGGACGCGGGCATCGCCGACAAGACGATCCCCGTGACGTACATGAACTCAACCGCAGCAATCAAGGCTTTCACTGGCCGCCACGGCGGCACCGTGTGTACCTCCTCCAATGCAGAGGTCGCACTTCGCTGGGCATTCGACCAGGTTGGCGGCGTAGACGGCGACGGCAAGATTCTCTTCCTTCCGGACCAGCACCTCGGCCGCAACACCGCTGTGGAGAAACTCGGCCTCTCACTCGACGATTGCGTTGTGTATGACCCGCGCAAGGAGAACGGTGGCCTCACGCAAGAGGAGTTTGACAACGCACGCATGATCCTGTGGCGTGGGCACTGCTCCGTGCACGGACGATTCTCGGTGAAGAACGTAGAGGACATCCGCGCCAAGGTTCCCGGCGTCAACGTGATCGCTCACCCCGAGTGCAAGAACGAGGTCATCGCTGCCTCCGACTACGTGGGTTCCACCGAGTACATCATCAAGACGCTCGAGGCCGCTGAGCCTGGTTCTGCATGGGCAATCGGGACCGAACTCAACCTAGTTCGCCGCCTCGCACGCCAGCACCCTGACAAGAACGTGCACTTCCTCGACGACACAGTGTGCTTCTGCTCCACAATGAACCGCATCGATCTCCCTCACCTCGTGTGGGCAATGGAATCACTCGTTGAAGGTCGCGAGATCAACCAGATCATCGTTGACAAGGACGACGCACACTGGGCTCGCGTAGCCCTCGACCAGATGCTCGCACTGCCGGGACTCTGATCGGCTGCGGCAATCCGCAGCAGGCTTGACCATGGGGAGGCTACTGCGCTCCGGAGTGCTCACGAGCACGCGGGGCGTAGTAGCCTTTCTCTTTGTGACACGATTCCTTGATCTCGCCCGCACCACGTACCTTCCCCGTAAACCCATCGATGGGTTTACGGTCATGGACACATCCATCACCGTTACGCGCGTGCGCCCCACTGATATCGACATCTACCTCCACGTAAACAACGCCGTTTACCTGAACATGATGGACTCCGCCCGGTCGAACTTCCTTGCCGACTGTAACGGCATGAAGAAGCTCAACAAGAAGGGCTGGTACCCCGTCGTCGCCGCCTCATCGGTCAAGTACAAATCCTCGCTCCTCCTTGGACAGAAGGCTGAGATTTCGACCCGAGTCGTAGGCTGGGACCCTCGCATCGCCTACCTCGAGCAGGTCATCCGCCACGAGGGAAAAGTGGTGACCCACGCCTACATCGCCGCCCGCTTCCTGGCCAAGTCCGGCGGAAAGGTGAGCTCGCAGGAGATCCTCGAGTTCCTCGGCGGACCCGATGAGAGCCCAGAACTACCAGCAGACTGCCTCGCGTGGGCCAGAGCCACCGGCGTGTACTTCCGCGAGAACGCCAAGTAGTCCTAAGTGTGGCTGGGCCTAGCGGCCCCAAAGAACCTAATGAACGACGATGGTGGTCACACCCATAAGGGTGCGACCACCATCGTCATGCAGTGGGTAGTCCGGTCTAGCGCTTCATACCCGCAAGCAGCAGGGCCTCTGCGAGGACGACCTTCTGGAGTTCCTCGAGGTGCACCGACTCGTTTGCACCGTGTGCGCGCGAGTCAGGGTCCTCAACGCCCGTCACGAGGATTTCCGCTGCCGGGAATACCTCAAGAAGGTCTGCAATGAACGGAATCGAGCCGCCAATGCCGATATCCACAGGCTCCACGCCCCACGCCTGCGCGAACGCGTCACGTGCTGCGTGCATCGCCGGAGTGTTCTCAGGCGCTAGGAATGGCTTCCCCAACTCGCCCTTGTGCACGGTGACCTTGGCCCCGAACGGAGCATTCTCCTCGAGGTGTCGAGCAAGCGCCTCGTACGCAGCGGCAGGATCCTGACCTGGCGCGATGCGCATCGAGATCTTTGCGGATGCCTTGGGCGTCATCGTGTTCGAAGACAGCGCAACCGTGGGGGCGTCGATTCCGATCACGGAGATCGCTGGCTTGGTCCACAACCGCGACGTCAAAGGACCGGTTCCGGCGAGTTGCACGGAGTCCAAGACACCTGCGTCAGCCCGCAGGTCCGCCTCGTCGTAGTCGACGGTAGGGTCCGGAGCGTGAACGAGACCGGCAACGGCAACGTCACCAGAATCGTCGTGAAGCGTGGAGATCAAACGGGACATGAGGGTCAGTGCGTCAAGCACTGGACCACCGAACATGCCGGAGTGGACAGCGTGCGTCAGTACCTGAACGTCCACGACGCAGTCAACCAGACCACGCAGAGACGTGGTCAGCGCAGGCACTCCGACCTTCCAGTTGGCGGAGTCGGCAACCACAATCGCGTCGGCGCGCAACTGCTCCTTGTACTTCTCGAGGAAATCGACAAAGTAAGGAGAACCGATCTCCTCTTCACCCTCGATGAACAGCGTGACGCCGATGCCGAGGTCGCTGCCAAGAGTGCGCAGGGCGCCAAGGTGCGCGATCACGCCCGCCTTATCATCCGCGGCACCGCGGCCGAACAGGCGGCCGTTCTTCTCGGTAGGCTCGAAGGGATCGGTCTCCCAGGTAGCTGGGTCACCTGGAGGCCGCACGTCGTGGTGCGCATACAGGAGGACCGTAGGCTGTCCCTCGGGGGCTGGTATCCGCGCCACGATCGCTGGGCGCGACTCGCCCGCGGTCAGGATCTGGACGTCCTCGATGCCCTCCGCGCGCAGGAGCTGCGCGATAGCCTCTGCACTGCGCTGCAGGTGCACCTGATCGAACGCGTCCGCAGAAACGCTAGGAATACGAACGAGCGACTCAAGGTCGGCTCGGAGCGCAGGGAAAAGCTCCTGCACTCGCTCTGAATACTGTTGGTGTTGGCTCACCCCACAAGCCTACTCTCCACTCTTGGCGGAAAAGGTGACCAAGGCCGTGCACAACACCACCTTTTGCTCGCCTAAGATAGAGCCTGTGAGATCAGATAAAAAGGCAAAGCAGACCACCCCCGGCCTCACCGAGTCGGCACAGGAAGACAAGTCGCTCGTGAACGCGCAGGAAAAGACGGAGGGCAAGGGCCGCCCAACTCGCTCCCGCGCAGAAGCCGAGGCCGCACGCAAGCGCCCCCTCGTCCCAGACGACCGCCGCGCGGCTGCTAAGGCGCAGCGCGCCAAGGCGCGGGAAGCCCGTGACGTGGAGTACAACGCCATGAAGTCCGGCGACGAGTCAAAGATGCCGTACCGTGACCGCGGCCCCAAGAAGCGCTACATCCGAGACTTTGTGGACGCCCGCTGGAACGTTGGCGAGTACTTCCTCATCATCGCCGGTGTGTTCCTGCTCCTGACACTGCTCGGAAGCATCTACCCAACCATTGCGATCATCGCGCTCCTCTCGATGTACCTCGTAGTACTGATCGCAATCGTGGACGCGTTCATCCTGTGGCGCCAGCTCAAGAAGCGCCTCATTGCCAAGTTCGGCGAAGAGGCAGCCAAGGAGCGTGGACTGATGATGTACGCGGTCATGCGCGCGTTCCAGTTCCGCCGTGGGCGCCTGCCCAAGCCAGTGGTTAAACACGGCGAATACCCAGCCTGATCTGGGAGCACAAACCGCACGAAGGGCGGACCAATCTCGGGATTGGTCCGCCCTTCGCACATTTCTGGACCAGCTCTGCTTTAGGCTGGAACCATGCAATACAAATACCTAGGCAACTCTGGCCTCAAAATCTCCGAGTTCATCTACGGCAACTGGCTGACCCACGGGTCACAGGTTGAGAACGAAACCGCTATGCGCTGCGTCGCTGCAGCTCTTGACGCCGGTATCACCACGTTCGACACCGCGGACGTCTACGCAAACACCAAGGCCGAGTCGGTCCTTGGCGAGGCTCTCAAGGGCCAGCGCCGCGAGTCACTCGAAATCCTGACCAAGGTCTACTGGCCAACCGGTCCAGGCGGACACAACGACACCGGCCTCTCCCGCAAGCACATCATGGAGTCGATCAACGGCTCGCTGACCCGCCTCGGAACCGACTACGTCGACCTCTACCAGGCACACCGCTTCGACGCCTCGACCCCACTCGAAGAGACCATGCACGCGTTCGCAGACGTCGTGCGCCAGGGCAAGGCCCTGTACATCGGCGTGTCCGAGTGGACCGCCGACCAAATCCGTGAGGCCCACAAGTGGTCCAAGGAACTCGGCTTCCAGCTCATCTCCTCGCAGCCCCAGTACAACATGCTGTGGCGCGTCATCGAGGAAGAGGTCGTACCAACCTCCGAGGAACTGGGTCTGTCCCAGATCGTGTGGAGCCCACTCGCTGAGGGCCTACTGACCGGCAAGTACCTCCCTGGTCACGAGTTCCCAGCCGGCTCACGTGCGGCGAGCGAGGGCGTTTCCAAATTCATCCGCTCCAAGATGAACGATGATCTCCTCACGCGAATTCAGAACCTCAAGCCTGTTGCAGAGCAGCTTGGTCTGACCATGCCACAGCTGGGACTTGCTTGGGTTCTGCAGAACAAGAACGTGGCCGCGCCAATCATCGGTGCTTCGCGTCCAGAGCAGATTGCTGAGAACATCAAGGCCGGCGGCGTTGAGATTCCAGCAGAGCTTATGGCAAAGATTGATGAGATCCTCGGCGATCACATCAACCGTGACCCAAAGCAGACCCTGGCTGACCAGCCAGGCGAACGCTGAGCTTAAGTTCTCCAGATAAGACTGTGGGCTCGCATCCAAGATGGATGCGAGCCCACAGTCTTACGCACGGGCGGGAAAATGGTGTTTCGCGTAGTCCGAGCCAGTGGAAATGCGGCATGAGAGCCGCACGTCTGGTTGTGCGATCCGCTACTTCCCGAGCAGCGCCCGGTTAATCTTGCGAGCCCAGAACGGACCGTCGTAGATGAACCCCGTATATCCCTGGACGAGGTTAGCGCCGGCATCAAGGTATCGCTGCGCGTCGGTAGCGGTGGAGATGCCACCGACTCCGATGATCACTGGGTCCTTACCCAACTTCTCGCGGAGTAGGGTCACCACCTCGATGCCGCGCTCGAGCTCTGGCTTACCAGAGAGCCCTCCCGGGCCGAGATCGTGGTTAATCGTTGTGTTGACGGCGACCATGCCATCGAGACCCAGCTCAAGTGACAGCGCCGCCACCGCCTCAATGTCCTCATTAGCCAGGTCCGGTGCGATCTTGACCAGGAGTGGGACGCGCCGCAAGCCCAGGTCAACAGTGGACTCATTGGCTGCAGCTCGCACTGCGGTCAGGATTGGGCGCAGCGCATCCACTGACTGAAGGTCGCGAAGGCCCGGCGTGTTTGGTGAGGACACGTTCACCACAAGGTAGTCGGCGTAGGGGGCCAGGAGGCGCGCGCTGAACGCATAGTCCGCTGCGGCGTGCTCGGCTGGGGTGACCTTGGTCTTGCCAATATTCACGCCAACAAAGATCGACTTGCCCTTGGCGGTCGAACGCAGCTTGCCGAGTTCGACTGCGGCGGCCTCCGCACCCTCATTGTTGAAGCCCATGCGGTTGCGCAGCCCACCCATGGAGATTTCGCGCCACATGCGTGGCTTCTCGTTTCCGGGTTGTGGCTGCGCGGTGATCGTGCCAATCTCAACGAACCCAAAGCCAAGCATGGTCAGGCCTCGTACGGCCTTGGCCGTCTTGTCAAAGCCGCCCGCCAAGCCAAACGGCGCCGGCACGCGGCGCCCGAACACCTGAGCTCCCGATCCCTGCTGGAGATACGGCGCAATTGCCCCCTCGAGTACCCCCGAGAGGACGGGGGTCTTACCCACAACGCTGACTCCCGTGTACACGAGGTGGTGGGCCTTCTCCGGGTCCATCTTGGAGAATACGTGCTTGAAGATCTGCTCGTAGATCACTGTGTCCTTCTTGTTAGTGCTGCTGCGTGCTCAAGGAGCCGGATTAGTTGAGCGCCGAAGGGCGTGTGCGCCAGAGCCAGTACACACCCACGAATGGGAGCACCAATGGGATGTACCCATAGCCCTGACCAAAGTTGGACCAGACGGACTTGTCCGGGAACCAGCCAGCTTCAAAGATCGATGAGATTCCGACTGCGAGGACACCGATCGCCTCGAACAAAACCGCACCCCAAGCAACTTTACGCCAGACGTTTCCCCCTTTGGCTAGGGCAAAGGTTGCAACGAGATAGATCACGCCCGCAAGGAGCGAGAGCCCGTACGCGAGTGGTGCATCCGATCCGTGATCGAGGAGTTGCCAGGTGCCACGCGCCGTGGCTGCGATGGCCAAGATGGCATACACGGTGACCAGGATGCGGCCGAAACCCTTGCCCGTGCTTCCAGCCATGTCTTGGGAAGGCGCAGCGTCCAGTTTTGCCTGGAGACGCTCCTGGAGCGTGGAGGCGCTGCGCTTAGTGGATTCGTGCGGCTCGGGGGCAGCCATGATTACGTCCTCTACGTGTGGTGGTGTTGACGCGTCAAGAGTGTAGTGACGGGCAGTTACTGCCCAATTTTACGGGCTAGCCCCACAACTGGATAAGGCGCATCTGCAAGAAAATCACTGTGAAAGCGGCAACAGCTAGGACTACGGAGCTCCACTTGGTGCGTTCCGCAAAGGCCCAGACCGCCGCAGCGGGCAGGATGATGAGGATCGTAAAGACGTAGCCCCAAAATTCCCACGGTTCGAGGTCTCGCGACTGCCCGATGAGCAGAATCGCGCTTGTGATCGTCTGGATAACCAGGATTGCTTCCACGACACCCGCCGCAAAGAGTTGCTTGAGGATGACCGCCCGGTCCTTCATGGCAAAGAAGAGCGCCCATGCAAGGACAAAAGCTGCGGATAGGAAGACAAGTGCGCTGAGAATGGGAAACACACCCTCGAGGTTACCCGAAGAGCCCGGACAACCACATCGTTCGCTATGTAAGATCGAGGGGTGGCTGAACTTACTTTTACTTCCAAAGACCCAAGCACCGTCAATGCCAACGTCCTCGTACTGGGCGTCGCATCGGTAGACGGCACCGCAACCATCGTTGGCCCATCGAGCCTCGATACCTCCGCACTGGCTGACCTCGACCTCAAGTCGATCGGTGCTGGCGCCAAGGCAGACACCGTTGTCCGCATTCCTGCCCCGAGCGGCTTTGCGGCAAAGACCCTCGTCCTCGTTGGACTTGGCGAGGACCACTACGGCCGCGTTGAGCAACTCCGCCGCGCAGCCGGCTCGGTGACTCGCTCGATCACTGACGTCGACTCCATCTCGTTCGCTCTCCCAGCAGTAGAGGAAGAGGAACTCGTCGCAATCATTGAGGGCGCCCTGTTCGGCGCCTACGCGTTCCGTTCTTACCGGACCGGCGACGCCGCCACCTCCGGAACCCCCGTATCTGCGATTGAGATCATCTCCCCCATCGCACGCCAGAGCGCCGTCAAGAAGGGCGCCGCTCGCGCGGAGGTCATCGCGGACGCTATCAAGGGCACCCGCGACCTCGTCAACAGCGCTCCGAACGAACTGTTCCCTGCCGCGTTTGCTGACATCGCCAAGGCCACCGCAAAGGGCACCGGCGTCAAGGTTTCCGTCCTTGACGACAAGGCGCTTGTCTCCGGCGGCTACGGCGGACTTGTGGGTGTCGGCCAGGGTTCCACCCGCGGCCCACGCCTGGTCAAGGTCTCCTACAGCCCGCTACGTGCCAAGCGCAAGATCGCCCTCATCGGTAAGGGCATCACGTTTGACTCCGGTGGAATCTCGATCAAACCAGCCGCTGGCATGGAGGCAATGAAGTCCGACATGGCCGGTGCCGCAGCCGTTCTGCACACTGTCATTGCGGCCGCTAAGCTCAGCCTCCCCGTCTCCGTCACCGGATACCTGTGCCTCGCAGAGAACATGCCTTCGGGTTCGGCAATGCGCCCATCCGATGTCATCACGACCCGTTCTGGCAAGACCGTTGAGGTTCTGAACACCGACGCAGAAGGACGCCTAGTCCTCGCGGATGGCCTCGCTGCCGCTGTTGAAGATGGTGCTGACCTGCTCGTGGACATCGCGACCCTCACCGGCGCGCAGATGATGGCCCTCGGAAACCGCGTGTCCGCTGTCATGGGTACAGATGGTGCTGTGGCTGAGGTCCTTGCTGCCGCTGAGGTAGCAGGCGAGTCCGTTTGGCACATGCCTCTCCCTGAGGAGCTCCGCCCAACCCTCGACTCCCAGGTAGCAGACCTTGCAAACATGGGTCAGCGCTGGGGTGGCATGCTCGTCGCCGGTCACTTCCTCAAGGAGTTCACCGCCGAGCGCCCATGGGCACACATCGACATTGCGGGACCGTCCTACAACGAGAACGCCCCATTCGGCTACACCCCGAAGGGTGGAACCGGACACGGCGTCCGCACTATGCTGGCTGTGCTGGAGAACGCAGCGGGCTAAATCGTCGTAAATAAGCAGGTGGGGTGGGCGGAACATTTTCCGCCCACCCCACCTGCTTTTACACACAAATTATCGACGATCATGGGCGCGTTCCAGCGTCCGGCGCGGCCTATCGGGTGGGCTTGTTCTTGGAGTTCCAGTCGCGCATGCGCTGCGGATAGCCGGTGAAGTTCACGTCATAGACGGGCAGGCCCAACTCGCCCGCGATTTTGCGGGCATCAACCGCCGACGGGACGCGCCTGCGCGTCCACTCCCCCGTGGTCGCAATAAGAAGGATCGACACTGGCTCGTTAGAGTTTGGCGGCTCGATGTACGCCTCCACGCCGACCCGAGATCTCGCGAACGAAGCGAGGTGCTCCATGGTCTCGCGCTTGCGATCACCTGACGAGGGTGCTGTGGGAGTGGCGGTCGGCCCGGTTGGACCCTGCACCTTAGCTCCGAAGACCCGAGAGAAAAAACCCATAACGAATACGATACAACGCTGCGGTGACCACATCAGATGTAGGAAGACTGCGCTAGCCGCGAACAGAACACGCGGGTAACGAACAGAACCGCATAAACCCTAGTTTCTGTTCGCAGGATCACATGTGACACGCGCGATTGGTTGCAGTTTCCACTTTGGGTTCACGCGGCTTAGTGACAAGATGGGAACGTATCTAAACCCCTTGTTAATAAGGAGAAGAACGTGGCCGAAACCCCCGGCACCGACTTTGACATCGTCGTCTTGGGCGGAGGTAGCGGAGGCTACGCCACCGCTCTCCGCGCTGCACAGCTCGGACAGAACGTCGCATTGATCGAAGCAGACAAGCTTGGCGGAACCTGCCTCCACTACGGATGTGTTCCAACCAAGGCTCTCTTGCACGCGGCAGAGGTAGCGGACAACGTCCGTGAAGGTCACCTCTTCGGCATCAACGCCACCCTCAATGGCATCGACATGGCTGGAGTTAACAGCTACAAGTCCGGTGTTATTTCGGGTCTCTACAAGGGACTGCAGGGACTTGTTAAGTCCCGCAAGATCACCTTGATCGAGGGCTACGGCAAGCTCGTTGCGCAGAACGCAATCGAGGTCAACGGACAGCGCATCACCGGTAAGCACATTGTGCTCGCAACCGGTTCGTACTCGCGCTCGCTTCCTGGCCTGACCATCGAGGGTCGCGTCATGACCTCCGAGCACGCGCTCGCAATGGACACCGTCCCAGGCTCCGCAATCATCCTCGGTGGAGGCGTCATCGGCTCCGAGTTCGCTTCCGTATGGAAGTCGTTCGGCGCTGACGTCACCATCATCGAAGGCCTGCCACACCTCGTGCCAAACGAGGATGAGGCTATCTCGAAGAACCTCGAGCGCGCATTCCGCAAGCGCGGAATCAAGTTCAACCTTGGCGACCGCTTCGCCGGCGTAACCCAGGACGCAAACGGCGTTCACGTGACGCTCGAGTCCGGCAAGACCTTCGACGCCGAGTACCTCCTCGTTGCGATCGGTCGTGGACCACGTACCGCTGACCTTGGCTACGAAGCAGCAGGCATCACGATGGACCGCGGATTCGTCATCACTGACGAGAAGCTCCACACCGGCGTTGGCAACATCTGGGCAGTTGGCGACATCGTCCCAGGCCTCCAGCTCGCACACCGCGGTTTCCAGCAGGGAATCTTTGTGGCTGAGCAGATCATGGGTCTGAACCCACAGCCAATCGTCGAGTCCGGCATCCCACGCGTCACCTACTCCGAGCCTGAGATTGGCTCCGTCGGCATCACCGAGGCGCAGGCTAAGGAGAAGTTCGGCGCAGAGAACGTCGAGGCAATCGAGTACAACCTTGCTGGTAACGGCAAGTCCAAGATCCTCAACACCGCGGGCTTCATCAAGCTCGTCCGCCAAAAGGACGGGCCAGTTGTTGGTGTCCACATGATTGGTGCCCGCGTCGGCGAGCTCATCGGCGAAGGCCAGCTCATCGTGAACTGGGAAGCATACCCAGAGGACGTCGCACCACTTATCCACGCACACCCAACGCAGAACGAGGCCATGGGCGAGGCATTCCTTTCCCTCGCAGGCAAGCCTCTCCACGCACACAACTGATCCCACGCACGCATTCACAGAAATTGGAGAGGTAATGTCCAACAACGTTGAACTTCCCGCTCTCGGCGAGTCGGTTACCGAAGGTACCGTCACCCGCTGGCTGAAGAACGTCGGCGACACCATTGAGGTCGACGAGCCTTTGGTCGAGGTTTCCACCGACAAGGTAGACACCGAAGTCCCATCCCCGTTCGCTGGCACCATTGAGCAGATCCTGGTCCAGGAAGACGACACCGTAGAGGTCGGAACCGTCCTCGCAGTCATCGGTGACGGTTCCGGCGCCGCTCCGGCTCCAGCCGCCGCACCAGCACCTGCTGCTGCGCCAGTTGCAGCTCCTGCTGCACCGGCTGCTCCAGCT
>NZ_HE978642.1:246448-309072 GCF_000312125.1 Timonella senegalensis JC301 | reverse complement strand
ACCATTCGCAGGCGTCCTGACCCAGATTCTGGTCCAGGAAGACGAGACCGCAGAGGTTGGCGACGCACTCGCCATCATCGGCGGATCCGCTCCAGCCGCTGCACCAGCACCTGCTGCTGCGCCAGTTGCAGCACCGGCACCAGCAGCACCAGCAGCGCCTGCCGCTCCTGCACCAGCTCCAGCACCGGCACCAGCTCCAGCAGCGCCAGCAGCACCTGCACCAGTTCCTGCTGCTCCAGCAGTTCCAGCAGCCGACGCAGTCAAGAAGGGCGGCTACGTCACTCCTCTCGTCCGCAAGCTTGCCGCTGAAAAGGGCGTGGACCTTTCCACCCTTGCAGGAACCGGCGTTGGCGGACGTATCCGTAAGGAAGACGTCCTCGCCGCCGCGACTCCGGCTCCAGCCGCTGCTGCGCCTGCAGCCGCTGCTCCTGCTGGAGAGGTAAAGAAGGCATCGACCGTTCTCCCAGTTTCGCCACTGCGTGGAACCACCGAGAAGGCCAGCCGTCTTCGCCAGATCATCGCAGAGCGCATGGTCGAGGCACTCCAGACCCAGGCCCAGCTCACCACCGTCATGGAGGTCGATGTCACCAACATCGTCAAGCTGCGCACTAAGGTCAAGGAAGCCTTCAAGGCTAAGCACAACGCCAACCTGACGTTCCTCTCGTTCTACGCACTCGCTGCTACCGAGGCGCTCCAGGCTTACCCAAAGGTCAACGGTGTTCTTGCTGACAAGACCATCACCTACCCAGCCACCGAAAACATCGGTATCGCGGTTGACACCGAGCGCGGACTCCTCGTTCCTGTCATCAAGAATGCTGGCGACCTCGACCTAGCGGGCTTTGCTTCGTCGATCGGTGACCTTGGTGCTCGCACCCGCGACAACAAGGTAAAGCCTGACGAACTGTCCGGCGCGACCTTCACCATCACCAACACCGGCTCCGGTGGCGCGCTGTTCGATACTCCAATCGTTCCAGTCGGCACCTCCGCGATCATGGGTACCGGCACGATGGTCAAGCGCCCAGCGGTTGTTAAGGGCTCGGACGGCGAGGACGTCATCGCAATCCGTACCTTCACCTACCTCTCCATCTCGTACGACCACCGCCTCGTGGACGGCGCGGACGCATCGCGCTTCCTCTCGGCTGTAAAGGCTCGTATTGAAGAGGGTGCTTTCGAAGACAAGCTCGGCCTGTAAGGTCCGCTAGTACTTCATAGGATCGGGGTGGGGAACGCGCAAGCGTTCCCCACCCCGATCCTTTTTCCATGCTGCGAGCCATCCACCTGCAAACATGCACTTTTACCCGTAGGATTAATGGATGGCCCAGAACAAGCACATCGTCATTGCAGGAGCGTCCGGGCTCATCGGAACCCACCTCGTGCGGAGACTCGCGGAGCGCGGGGATCACGTCATTCGCCTCAGCCGTCCGGCAAGCACGGGAACCTCAAACCTCGAGCACTATAGCCAAGTCGAGGACATGGTCTGGGACCCCTCCGCGGGTCAGTTGGACCAGCACATCGTTGACAATGCCGACGCAGTCATAAACCTGGCTGGAGCTAGTATCGGCGGCAAGCGATGGAACCGTCAGTACAAGCGCGACATCCTGAAGTCACGAATCGACGCAACCACGACTCTCACTCGCGCAATTCGGAACTCATCGACTCCCCCGGAGGCGTTCCTGTCCGCTTCCGCCACCGGGTACTACGGCTTTCCCAACTACACGGTTGACGAGAGCAGCGACCCCGGCGACACCTTCCTGTCCTCTGTGTGTGAGCGTTGGGAAATGGCGGCGCACCCCGCAATGACGGTGGGCACACGCCTGGCTTATCTGAGAACCGGCCTCGTGATGAGCCCCGAGGGTGGCGCGCTCGAAAAACTGCTGCTTCCGCTCAAGCTTGGTGTGGGCGGCCCGCTCGGGTCTGGAAGCCAGCTGTGGAGTTGGATCACACTAGAGGATCACGTTCGCGCGATGCTGCACATCCTCGACGACGAGCGCGCATGGGGCCCCGTCAACTTGGTTTCCCCAGGAGCCGCAACCAACCAGGAGGTGACGGCCGCCCTTGCGCACGCCTACCACAGGCCGTCATTCTTCAAGGTACCCGCCCCTGCCTTGCGCCTCGTTGTTGGAGAGTTTTCGTCAGAGATCGTCTCAGGCGTTCGCGTAGAACCTACGATCCTTAAGGCCTTGGACTTTAAGTTCTTGCACACTGACGTTTCCCAGATGGCACAGTGGGTTGTCTCCCAAGACGGCTAGACCACGTGTGCTCAGTCGATAGCCGTTGCAGTTTCGAGGAGCCAGCCGTCGCTCGATCGCAGGAGACTGAACCTCACATTCTCCTTGACCGTACTTTCCGGAGCGACTACGCCGTCTGCACTCTTGATTTGTGACGCCATGGAGTAGTTCACCTCTACGGTCATCGACTCGGTAGTGCGGTCGGTGACCGACACCGAGTTGAGTTCGACGGTCGGATTCAGGAGTTCCTCGCCCGAGCCCCTCAACGCCGCGACGATCTCGGCTGACTGCAGCCAGACTTCGCCTCCCTTGACTGCGATTCCATCGAACTGGGTTACAGCATCATCGCTAGAGAGCTCGGCGATTCGTGTGAAGCGTTCTGTGACCAGAGTTGTTAGTAGTGACTTCTCGTTCACGATCACCGTGCCATCGGTAACTGCTCGATTGAGCGGGCTCACACGCTTGCTGGGTGGTGTTGCCTCCTGCCCACCTCCGAGACCCCCCTTCCACACGCCCGCGTACAGGCCAAAGCCTAGGGCGGCAAAGGCACCGACCAGCCCCAGCGCAAGCGCCAGCCTCCGCGGGTTCCTACGCGGCTCGCGCACTGGAACGGAAGTCGCTGCAGGAGGACGCCATCGAGGCCCCGTCGTCGGCGCGAGCTTCGGACCGTCCTGGGCCGGTTGTGTGCCGGCGAGTCGACACAGGGCAACGCTGTCGAGCGCGAGTATGAGATCGCCAACCGCGTAGGCGCCGGTCTCCCCCTCGCTCACCGACCTAGTGATACCGGAGAGCAGGTTTACCTCGTCGTTGCTGGCCAGCCCCCTCTCTGAGAGCTCAGATAGCAGTCCGAGGATGACCTCGAGTGGACCGCTTCCGGCTTGGCGCCCGCCGCTACCCTCCGTGAACGAAAACTCGGTAAAGGGTGATACGCGGAAGGTTCTGTCCTCCGCGACAACGAGGTCTCTTGCTCTCAACCGAAGCGGGCGAATACCCACGTGCCCCAGTGTCAGGAGTGCCTGCGCTACTGCATGCAGGAGCGAAACGGCCTGATCAAGATCGAGCCGCTCCTCCTGTGCTAAGAGTTCGAGCGGGGTGCCCGGCTCGACTGCAACTGCGCAAATGTCACCGAGGTCGACGCTCTGCAGGATCGGTTGGAACCACGTCTCGTGCCGGAGCTGGGCAGTTCTCGTGATGACTTCGGCCCAGTACTCCCGCCGCGCTTCCAGTTCATCGGCCTGCCCGAGTGCGAGGAACTGGATGTGTACGTTGAGCCCATGAACGGTCAGGCCTTCATACGTGGGTAGCAGGTTGTCGCCGCTGTGGCCCGATAGTGGGGCCAGCAGGGTCATCCCCGCGTCGTGGAGCTGCTGGATGTCGTGTTCCGATAGGTTTCGCACGTTCCTAGACAACCGCACTTTGGCGCTTCGCAGGAGCGTATCCACAGGAGAAAACTCTCCATCCATCGTCCACAGGCGCACTTGCGCTCCTCCCAGAAGGTGCTCGGGCTACCGATGTACGCATCCGGAGATTTGGTCGAAACTGGGCAAGTACGAGCAATCTCACGTCAAGTCGTCCCCTAAGCCCTGTAATTTGCCATGCAGAAACCTATTAGACTAGTGAGCATGGCTCGAAAGAACACTTCCGACGACGCAGTCGCCGCTTCCACTGCTCCTAAGCAGAAGAAACCCAAGAAGACCCGCTGGTATCACCAGGTCTGGGACGTCTACAAGCTGACGGTTGAGAACGACCCGAAGTCACGCTGGTACATCTGGGGTTCCGCGCTTGGAGTCCTCGCGCTCTTCCTGATCCTCGCGCTTATTTTCCGCGCGGGCACCGGAATGATGATCTACATGGGCATCATCGGCCTCATGTTCGCGCCACTCGCTGCGATGTTCGTGCTCGCACGCCGCGCGGAGACTGTTCAGTACAGCCTCATCGAGGGTCAGCCTGGTGCTGCTCGCGCAGCCCTCGGTACGTTGCGCCGCGGCTGGAGCTTCCCAGAGGAACCCGCCGCATTTGACGCCAAGACTCAGGCACTTCTTTTCCGCGGTGTTGGCCGTGCAGGCGTAGTGATCGTCACCGAAGGTCCCGCTAAGGCAGCTGGCCGTCTGGCTGAGAAGGAGACTAAGCGTCTCTCTCGCATGCTTCCAAACGTTCCACTCCACGTTTTCCACACCGGAAACGAGGAGGGCCAGACTCCACTTCCCAAGCTGACCCGCGAGGTTCAACGCCTCAAGCCAAAGCTGACCAAGGCTGAGCTCGCAGAGGTCGACAAGCGCCTCACCGCAATCGGCCGCATGCAACTTCCGATTCCTAAGGGCATCGACCCAACCCGCGCACGCCCAGACCGTCGCGGAATGCGCTAGTCGCGCACCTTGATGTACTGCGGAGGGCCGCCCGGCATTGCCGGGTGGCCCTCCGCTTTTTGTTTTTCGAGTGACGCTTTGATTCCCGACGATCGACTCACGTTGGCTAGGCACCTCACGTGGGTCCGCAGTTTAGTGAGATGGTGCTGGGACCCAAGTCGATCGTCGAAAATCAGTTCATGGCGCTGCGGCGCCAACAAAAAATGGTCGGACCCGTATGGGACCGGCCACAGAATCGCAACTAGCGGCGAACGATGTAGGTGCGGGCTGCCTTGTCATGGAGGCCGCGGCCGTCACCGTCCCACACAACTGCGGGGACAACCAGGCACAGCAGCGCAGTGCGCAGGAAACCGCGCACAAAGCCGACGAACGAGTTGCCCGATTCTTCGGGGCGGACGCGCAGGCCGGCCACAAAGTGGCCGATCGAGTAACCGAGCGATGACACAAACAAGAAGTGCTGGAGGGCGAACACCGCAAGGGTCGCCATGGAGTTGTAGTCGAACAGCAGCCACGACACCACGCTGGCTGCGAGCCAGTCCACCGACAGGCCAACCAGCCGCCTGCCTAGGCCGGCTTGGGAGCCTGGACCGCTCTCGGGCAGGCCCAAGCGGTCGGCACGCTGTGCAGACGTTTCAGAGTTGCCCTCGGGAGTGCCATCGAGCCAAGAACCAAATTGTTTACGTGAAGCCACACTTGAATCGTACGCGGCAGTCACCATTATCTGAGATTCGCGGAGCAAGTAACCTATCTCACAGGGCCGGAAAATCCCCGTCATGCCACATGAATGTCACACAGAGTGGTGCTGTGTAACATGGGCGAAACAACAGGTACACCCCAAAGAAACTCCCGTCCCATAGTGTTCTACGTAGCCTAAGAAATTGGCTCCCCCGAACAAGGAGACTCGGATGTTTAAGACCGCGCAGGAGGCAATCGCCTACGTGAACGAAGAGGGCGTCAAGTTTGTTGACGTTCGCTTCTGCGATTTGCCAGGTCAGATGCAGCACTTCAACGTGCCGACCGCACAGTTCGATGATTCTGCATTCACAGAAGGCATGATGTTCGACGGCTCGTCGATTCGCGGATTCCAGGCAATCCACGAGTCCGACATGAAGCTCGTCCCAGACGTAACCACCGCTTACATCGACCCATTCCGCAAGCAGAAGACCCTCGTGGTGAACTTCTCTATCGTGGACCCATTCACCTCCGAGCCTTACTCCCGCGACCCACGCAACGTGGCCGCAAAGGCAGAGGCCTACCTGAAGTCCACCGGAATCGCTGACACTGCGTTCTTCGCCCCTGAGGCCGAGTTCTACGCCTTCGACGGCATCCGCTACCAGACCACCCCAGGTTCGACCTTCTACGAAATCGAGTCGAACACCGCAGCGTGGAACATGGGACGTGAAGAAGAGGGCCACAACAAGGGTTACAAGACCCGCGTCAAGGGTGGCTACTTCCCGGTCTCCCCTAACGACCACTTTGCTGACTTCCGTGACGAGATCTGCGAGCGCCTCGAAGAGGTTGGCCTCAAGGTTGAGCGCGCGCACCACGAGGTCGGAACTGCCGGTCAGCAGGAAATCAACTACACGTTCGACACCCTGACCGCGGCCGCCGATGACCTGATGAAGTTCAAGTACATCGTGAAGAACTCCGCATGGGAGCAGGGCAAGTCAGTCACCTTCATGCCAAAGCCAATCTTCGGCGACAACGGATCCGGCATGCACTGCCACCAGTCTCTGTGGAAGGACGGCAAGCCACTGTTCTTCGACGAGAAGGGCTACGGCGGACTCTCCGACATGGCTCGCTGGTACATCGGTGGACTCCTGAAGCACGCTCCAGCGCTTCTTGCCTTCACCAACCCATCGGTGAACTCGTTCCGTCGCTTGGTTCCAGGCTACGAGGCCCCAGTCAACCTCGTGTACTCGGCGCGTAACCGCTCCGCATGTATCCGCATCCCCGTCACCGGATCGAACCCCAAGGCAAAGCGCGTCGAGTTCCGCGTGCCAGACCCAACGGCGAACCCATATCTCGCGTTCGCAGCGCAGCTGCTTGCGGGTATTGACGGCATCAAGAACCGCATCGAGCCACCAGAGCCAGTCGACAAGGACCTCTACGAGCTTCCTCCAGAGGAGCACGCTCTCATTGAGCAGGTCCCAGCGTCGCTCGAAGAGGCACTCGACGCACTCGAGGCAGACCACGACTTCCTTACCGTGGGCGATGTCTTCCCTGAAGACCTCATCGAAACTTGGATCGCGTACAAGCGCGAGAAGGAAATCGACCCAATGCGTCTACGTCCTCACCCATACGAGTTCGAGCTCTACTACGACGTTTAAGCATCCACCTTTGATGCGCACTGCTGAGTGAAGTCCCTCCAGGCTTCCACTAGCTGACACACGGACGGCCCAATGGCGATTGGGCCGTCCGTTGTGCTTTGCGCCCGTGCAGAGGCCGTGACCTGACTCGGCCACGGGCCGTCGCCGAGTCGTAGCCGAATCGACGCGGTATCGTCGTGGCAGAACCTACCCCGTCGGTATAGTTTCGTTGTGTAGGCTTCGTACGATGCCCGCAGTCAGCGCTTCGGTTCACTCAACCGCCGTGCAAGCCCATAAGGACCCATAGTGAAATTCTTCGACCGGTTCAAGAGCGCCCGTCCCACTTCTGGGGAAGCTTCCACCTCGCACCACCACGGGCCGAACAGAGGCGTGGAAGATACCCGGGATGAGGAACTCAACCAGGCAGTCAATGCGCTCTACTCGGACGAGCAAGCCCACGAGGTCCACTTCTACGACCTGCCTGACTGGTATCGGGCTGCCCGTCCCCCACGATGGATGAAGCGGGCGCTCATCATGAGCGTCGCCACCGTGTTCATTGGCATCTTTATCTGGCGTGCAATGGGATCGCTCACTGGGCTGTTCATCAACCTCGTGATCGCTCTCTTCCTAGCCCTTGCCATGGAGCCCATCATCCTGTGGCTGGTTCGCAAGGGGTGGCGCCGCGGCGCTGCAACGATCGCGACGTTGATAGGTCTGCTCCTCCTTGTGGGAGCGATCCTCACGCTATTTGGCGGAATGTTTATTGACCAAGCCGGTCAACTCATCTCATCGCTTCCAGACACATATGACTCGGTGGCTACCTGGATTGAGAAGCGCATCGACATCAACATCCCGGAGATGAGCGAGCTTCAGCGCCAACTCATCAATGACTACGGTGGAGACGCCGCGAACCAGGCGCTCGCTATCGGCGCTAGCCTGCTGGGTGTCCTCTTCAATACGTCAGTGGTCTTGCTAGTTGCGTACTACTTGGCTGCAGCGGGCCCACGCTTCCGTGCCTCTATTTGTGCCTGGCTGAGCCCCGCCCGTCAGACCGAGGTTCTGCGCCTATGGGACATCACGCAGCGCAAGATTTCGGACTACATCAACTCGCGAGTTGTGCTCGCGTTCATTTCCTCGGTGTGTACTGCGATCTTCCTTCAGATCATTGGCATCCCATACGCGCTGCCGCTCGCGGTGTTCACGGGAGTTGTCTCGCAGTTCGTACCAACCATCGGTACCTACATCGGTGGCGCGCTGCCCATCATTTTTGCGCTCACGAACGGCGACATGTTTGGCGCGCTCGGTATCCTGATTTTCATCGTGTTGTACCAGCAGTTTGAGAATCTGCTTCTCGCCCCAAAAATCTCGGCAAGGGCACTCTCGCTCAACCCGGCAGTCTCGTTTATTGTCGTGCTCGCATTCGGAGCCGTATTTGGCGCGTTGGGCGCGTTCTTGGCGCTACCGATTGCCGCAACAATTCAGGCGATCAGCTCGACTTACCTACGCCGCCACGAGCTCATCGATTCCGAAATGCTTCGCGATCCATTGAGCGCACGGAGCTCAGCCAACCCTTCCGAAAACGATGAACAGGACGGCGTCGGCGACGCTGAAAAGAGCGAGGACTGATTTACTCCGGGTCACCGTAGAAAAGCGTCTCCATGACGTTGCGGGCCCGGCGCGCGGTGCGAAGGTAGTCTTCCTCCACCGCCGATGCCTCGCCAACGGGGTACTTGAGGACACGGCCGATTCCGCTGAGCATTGTCCGGTCCGAAGGCAGCACATCTGCGGCCGCGCCACCGATCCGCCCAGTCCACAGCACAAGGGCGTCGCGTAGGCTCGATGCAAATACCCAGGCGGCACGTAGGGTCTCCGCGTCGCGGTCCGTCATGAGCCCCGCTGCGCGGGCTGCCTCGAGGCCTGCGAGGGTCTCCGTTGTTTGCAGCCCTTCGACTCGTGCCCCGTGCTGGAGTTGGAACAGCTGGACGAGCCACTCCACATCGGAGATCGCGCCCCTGCCCAATTTGAGGTGTCGTGTCGGTGTCACGCCTCGAGGCAGCCGCTCCGACTCCACGCGCGCCTTGACCTTTCGGATGGTGCGAAGCGTGTTGGCGTCAATGCTGTCCGCTGGGTAGCGCAAGGGGTTGATCAGCTCAACAAACCGCTGCCCGAGTTCTTCGCTTCCCGCAACGGGTCGCGCTCGCAAAAGTGCTTGGCTCTCCCACGCCTCGGACCATCTGCCGTAGTACTCGGCATAGGACTCGAACGATCGCACGAGAGGACCATTGCGGCCCTCTGGCCGCAGGTCTGCATCAACGGCCAGGGGCGGCTCCTCGTTCGTTTCGGTGAGCAACCTACGAACGGTCCTGGCGACCTCGAGCGCATACGCACCCGCCTCCGCAGGATCCGCGCCCTCGGTGATCTCGTAGACGAACATGACATCGGCGTCCGAGCCGTAGCCCATTTCTCGCCCACCCATGCGCCCCATCGCGATAATGGCGAGTTGTGATGGTTCACTGCCCTCGGCCAGCCCCCGCACCTTGCGTGCCTCGTGGTGTGCGATGCGTAGCGCGCCTCCAAGCGTCGCATCCGCCGCGTCAGAGATGCCGTGGGCAGCATCTTGCGGAGCAATGTCTGTGAGTAGTTCCGCGCAGGCGATGCGGGCAAGTTCCCTGCGACGCAGCGCGCGCACGGAAGTAATGGCGTTTGAAGGGTCATCGGCGCGCGTGAGAATCGCATCGATCTCGGCATTCAGCCGATCTATAGATCGGATCGCCAGATCCGCATCGTCGTCAAACCACGTGATGGAAAGCGGCGACTGGCTGATCGCGTCAGCAACATACGCCGAGGTGGACAGCACAAACGCAAGGCGCTGGGCCGCCGAACCTGAGTCACGCAGCAACTTGAGGTACCAGTGGGTGCTGCCCAGCTTGTCGGAAAGCCGACGAAACGCAAGGAGGCCGGCGTCTGGCGCCGCACCATCCGCAAACCAGCCGAGCATGACCGGCAGCAGCTGCCGCTGAATCGCAGCGCGCCTGCTCACACCCTCTGACAGCGCCTTGATGTGCTTGAGCGCGCCCACGGGATCCCGGTATCCGATCGCCTTGAGACGCTCAGCAGCCGCTTCAGGAGCGAGCGTGGCCTCTTCTGCAGACAGTTGCGCGGTGGCCGGCAGGAGCGGTCGGTAGAACAGTGCCTCGTGCAGGGACCGGACCTCGCGCTTGGTTGTCCGCCAGCGTCCCATGAGCTCCTCGGAGCCGTTGCGTCGCATGCCCATGGCGCGCGCCAACACCTCAATCTCGTGTGGGGCCGTGGGCATGAGGTGAGTGCGGTGGAGTTGGCGCAGTTGGACGCGGTGCTCGATCGCCCGCAGGAAGCGATAGCACACGGCAAGTTCCGCGGCGTGCTCGCGCCCAACATAGCCGGCTGTAGCAAGGTCAGCCAGCGCGGTGAGGGTACTGGAGCTGCGAATTGACTCATCAAGGCGACCGTGCACGAGTTGAAGCAGTTGAACTGTGAACTCTACGTCTCGTAGTCCGCCCTTGCCCAGCTTGATCTGCCGCTCCGCCTCGGCAGGCTTAACGTGGTTCTCCACGCGCCGGCGCATCGCTTGGGCGTCCTCCACAAAGTTTTCGCGCGTGACTGCCGCCCACACCATGGGGTTCATCTTGTCCACGTACGCGCGGCCCAACTCCACGTCACCCGCCACGTGGCGTGCCTTGAGCAGCGCTTGGAACTCCCAGGTCTTGGCCCAACGCTCGTAGTACTGGACGTGGCTGGCAAGGGTTCGCACGAGTGGCCCTTGCTTCCCCTCCGGACGGAGCGCAGCGTCCACGGCCCACAGAGCAGGTTCGTCACCCGGGGAACCGCACACGAGCGCAAGGTCTGAGGCGAGCTGGGTTCCGGCTGCGAGCGCTACGTCCTCATCGTGCCCCTCTGCAGGCTCGACTACGTAGATAACGTCGACATCGGAGATGTAGTTGAGCTCCCGCCCACCGGTCTTACCCATTCCGATCACGGCGATTCGCGCGGACAGGGCGTGGTCGTCCTGCTTGGCGCGAGCAATGGCCAACGCGGCCTCGAGTGCGGCAGACGCAAGGTCCGCGAGCGCCGCAGCGATCGCCGGAAGGATCGACAGCGGTTCGTTCGAGGCAAGGTCCGTTGCCGCGATGCGCAGGATCGTACGGCGGTACTCTCGGCGCATGCGTGAGGTGTACTCGTCGGTTGAGATCCCCGGGTTGTCAGGTGTGGCGCCCTCCCGGGTCATCCCAGCTACCGGCACAGGCTCGGTCGGGTCCGCATCCACGGCCTTGAGCATCCTAGCTCGCACCAACTTGGCGTCCACGCCAATGCCGGGCGTCAGATCGAGAAGGTCATTCAGGAGCTCGGGGTGGCGTATGACCTCATCGGCGAGCGCAACGGACTGGCCAAACACAGAGAAGATTCGGCGGATCTGCTGGTCGCGATCCTCAGTTGCCTCGGATTCGCTCGAGTCGCCAACGGGCGCAATCACTCCGCGAAGGGAAGCGATCAGCCCCTTATAGTCGGGAGCGCTCCCCCGCTCTGCGCCATCGGTCTCATCGCGGCCAGCTACAAGGGACCCACACAGTCGGACGATGCTCAGCAGCCCGAGATCCGGGTCTGCACAAAAGGTCAGCGCCTCAAGTAGTGGGTGCACCGAATCAATGGGGCCTAGCACCTGGATCAGGTCGGGGTCTGAACACAGTTTTTCCGCCCGTGCGGCATTGGACACGCCCATCCGGATGAGGCGTCCCGTAACTGTCGTCGTACGCGATGGGTCAATCATTGCTTTCCTTGCGCAAAGAACGGGAACGACAAAGGCGCCGACGATGCCGGCGCCTTTGCGGTTAGAGGACCTGTAGGAGCCTCTTGATTTCGTATGGGGTTACCTGACTGCGGTACTCGTCCCACTCGGCACGCTTGTTCTTGAGGAAGTACTCGAAGACGTGCTCCCCGAGAGTCTCGGCAACGAGCTCCGAGGACTCCATGATGTTGAGCGCGGAGTCGAGGTTCTGTGGAAGCGGCTTGATGCCCAGCGCGCGGCGCTCTGCATCGGTGAGGCTCCACACGTCGTCCTCGGTTGCCTCTGGGAGGTCGTAGCCTTCCTCAATTCCCTTGAGGCCGGCAGCGAGCGTGAGAGCGTACGCGAGGTACGGGTTGGCTGCGGTGTCGATCGCGCGGTACTCGATGCGCGAGGAGTTTGACTTGCCCGGCTTGTACATCGGCACGCGCACGAGTGCGGAACGGTTGTTGTGGCCCCAGCACACGTAGGAGGGAGCTTCTGCTCCGCCCCACAGGCGCTTGTACGAGTTCACGTACTGGTTGGTCACAGCGGTGATCTCGGCTGCGTGGTGCAGCAGGCCCGCGATGAACTGGCGTCCAGTCTTGGAGAGTTCGTACTGCGCACCCGGTTCGTAGAAAGCGTTGCGGTCACCCTCGAACAGCGAGAAGTGGGTGTGCATGCCGGAGCCGGGCTGGTCCGCGAGCGGCTTTGGCATGAAGGATGCAAACACGCCCTGCTCTAGCGCAACCTCCTTGACGACAGTGCGGAAGGTCATGAGGTTGTCGGCGGTGTTGAGAGCGTCGGCGTAGCGCAGGTCGATCTCGTTTTGACCGGGTCCGGCCTCGTGGTGGGAGAACTCCACGGAGATTCCCATGGACTCAAGCATCGTGATGACCTGGCGGCGGAAGTCGTGTCCAGCTGGGCGCGCGACGTGGTCAAAGTAGCCTCCGTGGTCGATGGGAACCAGACGTCCCTCGTCCACGGGCTGCTCAAACAGGTAGAACTCGACCTCGGGGTGAGTGTAGAAGGTGAAGCCCTTCTCACTTGCCTTGTCCATCGCGCGCTTGAGCACGTTGCGGGAGTCGGCGAGGGAAGGAACGCCATCCGGCGTCAAAATCTCGCAGAACATGCGAGCAGTTCCCTGCGTCTCACCGCGCCACGGAAGCAACGAGAACGTTGTTGGGTCTGGGCGCGCAATCATGTCGGCTTCGTAGACTCGAGTCAGGCCCTCGATGGCGCTTCCGTCGAATCCGATTCCTTCTTCGAACGCTGACTCGAGTTCGGCTGGTGCGATGGCAACCGACTTGAGCATTCCCAAGACATCGGTAAACCACAACCGCACGAACCTGACGTCACGCTCTTCTACCGTGCGTAGCACGAACTCCTGTTGCCTATCCATGGATTACATCTTGCCTGATATTGCGGCTGAGAAACGAGTGGACGCGCAAAAAATCTCAGGAAAACGCATAAGGTTATTTGCATGGCTGAGCTACGAATTGCGATCGCGCAGATCGACACATGTGTTGGTGACATCGAAGGTAACGTCTCGAAGATTCTCGAATGGTCGCGTAAGGCCGCCGAGCAGAACGCCGACGTCGTGGTTTTCCCGGAGATGACAATCACGGGATACCCCATTGAGGACCTCGCGCTGCGGGCCTCATTCCAGCGTGCGGCTGAGGCTGCGTTGCACGAAACCGCCGAGCAGCTCAACAGCGAGGGTCTGGGTGACCTTCGAGTGATCGTGGGTTCGTTGGGTGCGCTCACTCTGAGCGACCACGTGCCCATGGACCGTCCGACCAACCGTGCCGCGGTCCTGAGCCACGGCCTGATCGAGGCGGCTTACGACAAGCACCACCTCCCCAACTACGGCGTGTTTGACGAGTTCCGCATCTTTGCTTCCGGCGACACCACAACGGTGATTGACGTGAAGGGCCGCCGCCTTGGCTTGGCCATCTGCGAGGACATCTGGCAGGACGGTGGCCCAGTGGCCGAGCTGGAGAAACTCGGTATCTCCGCGCTGATCACCCTCAATGGTTCCCCGTTTGAGGAGGGCAAGTCAGACGTTCGCCTCGGACTAGCCCAGCGCCGCGCAAAGGCGGTAGGCGCTCCCCTTATCTACGCGAACTCCACCGGCGGCCAGGACGACCTGGTGTTTGACGGCGGATCTTTTGTGGTTGCCCCAGGTGGCGAGGTCCTGGCTCGCGCACCAATGTTCACCGAGCACCTGCTCCTGTGGGACCTCGCGGAGGACGACAACGAACCGCACTACGGGGAGATCGCGCCGGAGCTCGAGAACGATCACGAGGTCTACCAGGCCGTGGTCACGGGACTTCGCGGGTACATCACCAAGAACGGCTTCAAGTCGGTCGTACTCGGACTGTCGGGTGGAATCGACTCCGCAATTGTGGCCGTGATCTGCGCGGACGCGATCGGCGGCGAGAACGTGTACGGAATCTCCATGCCGTCCGTGTACTCGTCCGACCACTCCAAAGACGACGCAGAGGACCTGGCCAAGCGCATTGGCGCCCACTACACGGTCCAGCCCATCGCACCGATGGTTGACGCCTTCCAAGGCCAACTCCACCTCGAGGGAGTCTCGGAGGAGAACCTGCAGGCACGCGTCCGCGGGATTATCCTCATGGCCGCATCCAACATGCACGGCCACCTCGTGATTGCCACGGGCAACAAGTCCGAGTTGGCGGTGGGCTACTCCACGATCTACGGCGACGCGGTGGGTGGATACGCCCCCATCAAGGACGTGGACAAGTCGCGGGTGTGGGAGCTTTCACGCTGGCGCAACAACCACGCAATCGACAACGGCGAGATCCCGCCCATCCCTGAGAGCTCGATTACCAAGCCACCTTCGGCGGAGCTTCGTCCAGGCCAGGTCGACCAGGACTCGCTGCCTCCATACGATCTCCTAGACGCGGTCCTCGATGCTCACATTGAGAACTCCGAGGGACGTCAGGAACTCGAGGCTCGTGGCTTCAAGCCCGAGGTTGTGGACAAGGTAGTTTCGCTCGTTGACCGAGCAGAGTGGAAACGCCGCCAGTACCCGCTCGGCCCAAAGGTCACGGCCCTCGCGTTCGGCCGCGACCGCCGCGTGCCAATCACCTCGCGCTGGCGTGAACCACAGAACGAGCAGTAACACCGGCGCAACACGTAAGAGTCGCAAGGGCGCGGGTCACCATTCATCCGGTGACCCGCGATCCCGTTTGGCGACTAGGCTAGTAAGTACGGGAGCCCAAGCTCCGAATGTCTTTGATTTTGAGGCGAGAACTCACATGACCGAGAACGTTTCTTCCACAGTGCCAGCCGGGACCCCTGCTGGCGATGCGCCAAAGCGCAAGCGCTTTCGCGTGCAGGACTTTGTCGCGCGCAAGGAAGCCGGCGATAAGCTCACAATGTTGACCGCGTATGACGGTGTCACTGCCCGCATTTTTGATGACGCGGGTGTTGACCTGTTGCTGGTGGGCGACTCCATCGGCGACAACATGCTCGGGCACGAGAACACCATCCCCGTCACGCTCGACGAGATGATCGTGGCTGCCCGATCCGTAGCACGCGCAACCAAGTACGCCATGGTCGTTGCAGACCTTCCGTTTGGTTCGTATGAGGCCTCGCCCGAGCAGGCGTTTACCTCCGCTGCGGCCATGATGAAGGGCTCGGGCGCTCAGGCGGTCAAGATCGAGGGTGGTCAGCGCATTGCCGCCCACGTCAAGCTCCTGACCCAGTCTGGCATCCCCGTTATCGGCCACCTCGGCCTGACGCCACAGTCCGAAAACATGCTTGGCGGCAAGCGCGTCCAGGCTCGTTCTGATGCGGCTGCCGAGCAGCTCTGCCAGGATGCACTAGCACTCCAGGAGGCCGGCGCGAGCGCCGTGGTCCTCGAGATGGTCCCGGCGCCGGTTGCAGCCCGCGTGAGTGAGATCCTCGCCATCCCGACCATTGGTATTGGGGCAGGCAAGGACGTGGACGGCCAGGTCCTGGTCTGGCTGGATATGGCCGGAATGGGCGACTGGTCGCCTCGGTTCGCCAAGCAGTTCGGCGCGGTGGGCGCCGCGCTTCGCGCAGCTGCCACCGACTACATCGGTGAGGTCAAGTCTCAGGCGTTCCCTGGTCCTGAGCACACGTTCGAAAAGTAGTCAGATGTGGGTGTGGGGAGCGGTTCTCTGGAACCGCTCCCCACACCTTTTTATTTTCGACGATTCACTCGTCTTCGTCCCTATACTCCTGATCCGCTTCGTCCCAGGCCGTCGTGCGGTTCTGGGCGATCTCTAGGGCTCGGGAGGCTTCCTCGGCGGTCCTGTACGGCCCCATCTTGTTCCACCAACTCATGAGCCCGCCCTTAACCACGCGCCCGTTCTTGGTGTCGTAGTAGTACTTTGCCATCGCATTCTCCGTTGAATTGGGATTCCGACCTACCTTCCTTCGAGGTTAGCCCAAACGATCACGCAACACGCGCAGTTCGACGGGCTTTGGCCTCGTCGAAGTGCCCGCTTCGGCCGGCTCGCCGGCGCAACCTAGAATGGAAGCATGTCACCACAGCGTTCCACCTTTGATCCCATCGTTGCAGGCTCCATCTCCCCCGAACTTTCCGTGCCCCGTTCGATTGCGCGCCCCGAGTATGTGGGCCACCCGGGACCCGCGCCTTTCGAGGGCTCGGACGTAGTCGATCCGGACACGATCGCGAACATTCGGGTGGCCTCACAGATCGCAGCGGCGGCTCTCGAAGAGGTGGGGCGAAGCATCGTTCCCGGCATCACCACGGACGCGCTCGACCGTATTGGTCACGAGTACATGCTCGACCATGGCGCCTACCCGTCGACCCTCGGCTACCGCGGTTTCCCCAAGTCGCTGTGCTCGTCCATCAATGAGGTCATCTGCCACGGCATTCCCGATGACCAGGTGCTTGTTGAGGGCGACATCGTCAACATTGACATCACCGCCTTCATTCACGGTGTCCACGGTGACAACAACGCAACGTTTGGTGTGGGGCAGATCGACGAAGAATCGTCGTTACTCATTGAACGAACCCGCGAGGCGCTAGCCCGCGGGATCAAAGCCGTGAAGCCCGGCCGCGAGGTCAACGTCATCGGGCGCGTCATTGAGAAGTACGCGAGCCGGTTCGGCTACGGCTCCGTGCGCGACTACACGGGGCATGGCGTGGGCGAGGCGTTCCACACCGGCCTGATCATTCCACATTACGATTCCGCACCGATGTACAACACGGTTATCGAACCGGGCATGGTTTTCACGATTGAGCCTATGCTTACACTCGGCACAATCGAAGCGGATGTGTGGGATGACGGCTGGACCGTGGTAACCAAAGACAAGAAGCGCACCGCACAATTCGAACACACGATTCTCGTAACAGAGACCGGCGCGGAGGTTCTAACCCTGCCATGAGCAAAGAGCAGAAGCTTGCATTCGGCATTGACATCGGAGGAAGCGGCATCAAGGGTGCGCCCGTTGATGTAGAGACCGGCGAGTTCCTCGGTGAACGCGTCCGCATCCCGACCCCGGAGAACTCAACCCCCGAGGCAGTATGCGAGGTGGTGAAGGAACTTCTCGAGGAGTTCGACCTACCCGCAGACGTACCCATTGGGGTAGCGTTCCCTGCGCCGTTGGACCACGGCGTTGTATTGAAGATCGCTAACCTCGACCCGTCGTGGGAGGGCCGCAACATTGAGAAGCTCATCTCCGAGGCCACCGGGCGGACCGTGTACTCGCTCAACGACGCGGATGCTGCGGGATTTGCCGAGGTGAAGTATGGCGCAGCCAAGGACACTGACGGCGTAGTACTCCTTGCCACGCTTGGCACCGGGATCGGCTCGGCACTGATCGTGGAGGGTCACCTAGTACCCAACACTGAGCTGGGTCACCTGCAACTCGACGGCTTTGACGCCGAGTCCCGCGCGGCCGACTCTGCGCGCACCCGCGAAGACCTGAGCTGGGAGGTGTGGGCCGCCCGCCTGCAGCGTTACTTCTCGCACGTGGAACTTCTGCTCAGCCCTGACCTCATTGTGGTCGGCGGTGGAGTGTCCAAGCACCACAAGGAGTTCCTGCCGTTGCTGGACCTGCGCGCCAAGATCATCCCGGCCGAACTCCGCAACGCCGCAGGTATCTCCGGTGCTGCCGCCTACGCGGCGGACCGTGCCCGCCACGGACGCAAGGCCGGCAAGAAGAAGGCCAAGAAGGACTAGTCTTAACGCTCAGCACACTGTGGGAAAGGACCTCGGCTTCGGCCGGGGTCCTTTTTCAGTGCGTTTTTGGGCACGAAAAAGCGGATGAGATAGCCGATACGCCGGGTTTTGTGGCTTGGGCGATTACTCGATCCAAGCTGGCAACCATCCATCTAGGCCCATGGTTACCCAGGGGCTCAAGCAGCCTACCCGAACGCTCAGCGAGCAGCTTCAACGCGTCCTGTCTGGCCTTGCTCCGGGTGGGGTTTACCTAGCTGCCCTAGTCACCTAGGGCACTGGTGGTCTCTTACACCACCTTTTCACCCTTACCCACCTAGGTGGGCGGTCTGTTTTCTGTGGCACTTTCCCGCGGGTTACCCCGGGTGGGTGTTACCCACTACCCTGCTCTATGGAGCCCGGACGTTCCTCGGGCCGCTTACGCGGCACGCGGTTGCCTAGCTATCTCATCCGCAACCTCAAGGTTACGCGCATTTTGCATGCCCACATGCACAACCGGCTCGCGCGCGCTGTGAGTTTCCCCTCTGCCCATGCCGCTCGCCGGGGCGCCCCGCACTTCACGGCTAGGCTTGGGGTGTGCTCATTCTTCTTCCACCGTCCGAGGGCAAGACGGCGCCCACGAGCGGCCCCGCTCTTGAACTGTCGACTCTCACTCACCCTGGCCTCAACGCTACCCGGCAACGAGTTCTCGATGAGCTTGCCACGGTATCCAAGGCGCCCAACGCACTTGAATTACTTGGCGTCGGCGCGTCCCTTGCCGCAGAGGTCGAGAAGAACGTGTCTCTGCGGGTGGAGCCCGCTGCGCCAGCGCGCGAGGTCTACACAGGTGTCCTGTTCGACGCCCTGGCGCTGGGAAGTATGACCCCGACACAGAGCGCACGGGCGGACGAATCGGTACGCATCATCTCTGGCCTGTGGGGCGCGGTCTCCCCCGCCGATGCAATCCCTGCATACCGGCTCTCGATGGGAGTGAGCCTGGGCGAACTGGGAAGCCTCGGCGCGCTCTGGCGCAAGCACCTCGAGCCTGAACTCTCCCCCATCGCCGCCAACACAGTCATCGTGGACTGCCGATCCTCCAGTTACGTGTCCGCATGGAAGCCCAAGCCCGCCGCGTTGGACAGCGACTGGGTCCAAGTCAAAGTCCTACGGGAACTAAACGGGAAACGCTCGGTGGTCTCTCACAACGCAAAACACACTCGCGGTGTGCTCGCCCGTCACCTGTTGACACGGCGTGGCAACCCGCCGCGCACAGCACACGACCTCCTGAAGGCAGCGCGCGGGTGTGAAGACTTCTTTGAAGTGTCCCTCCACCCGGGTGCACCGGGCGTGTTCACTCTAGAGATCGTTGTAAAGCAGTAAAAAAGTGAGGGGTGGTCCGCAGTTCACAGAACTGCGGACCACCCCTCACCGAATGTCCAGCGGATTACTCGGCCGCAAGCGGCGAAACCGGCTCCGGAACACGCACGAGAATGCGTCCGCATTCGTCGCAGCGCACGATCTTATCCTCGGGAGCGGCCTTGATTGCATCGAGTTCCTGCGGGTTGATGGTGAGGCGGCAACCGCCACAGCGTCCACCTACAAGAGCGGCGGCACCCACTCCTCCGAGCTGAGCCCTGAGTTTGTCATACAGCGCGAGCAGCCCTTCGTCGAGACCCTCGGCGGCCTTCTTGCGCTCCTCGATCGTGGCACGGGCCTGCTCGTTGATGGCCTCAATGGCGGCGCGCAGCTTGGCGTTGGCCTCTTCAAGCGCGGCCTCCATGCCGGAGTTGGCCTCCTCGACCTTGTCCAGGGTGTCCTTGTGCGCCTCGAGGCGCTCCATGACCTCGAGCTGCGCCTCCTCAAGCGCACCAAAACGCCTGGTCAGCGATTCATTCTCGGCTACGAGAGCCTGCGCTTCCTTCGCGGACGCGCCACCTGAGTCGAGGCGAGCCTGGTTGCGCTGAAGCCTTGTGGTGACCTGCTCCACGTCCGACTCGGCCTTGGTCAGCTCGCGCGTCAGGTCCGATGCTGCGGTGCGGGACGCGGTGAGAGCGCCTGAAAGGTCCTTGATCTGGCCGCTGATCTCGTCAACTGTGCCACGTTCAGGGAGGGTGCCGTGCTGGTGCTTAAGCTGCCCAAGCTTGGTGTCTAGAGCCTGGACTTCGAGGAGTTGGCGTTGATCTGCAACGGGGGCATTTGCCACGGTGGGGTCCTTCCGCACGCGGTAGTTGTTCGTGTCTGACTTTAGTTGGCGCGCACGTGAAACGTCCACGGATCGGTAGTGATATCGCTGACCCTCGTCTCAATCGGCGTCCCGGCGGCCGCTAGCGCGTCCGCAAGATCGGCTGCCGCATACGGCAGCCAGACCGACTCGCTGGCCCAGTGGGCCGAGTCAATGAGAAAAGGCTTTTCGACGATCGTGCGGGTTGGTCCCGCGTCCGCACCCGGCGCTGTGGTTGCGGAGTTGGCCCGCGCCTCCACAAAGTCGAGCACGTCGTGGTGCTTGAGATCCGAGGTGAGGTAGACGTCGGCGCCGCTCGCGGCGGCTTCCTCGAGGAGCGAGCCGCCGGATCCCCCAAGGACGGCGACTGTGGAGACCGTGGCGTCCTGCGGGCCAACCACCCGGATGCCCTGCGCAGCCTGCGGCAGGGCGTTCGCCACCAGGGTGGCAAACTCCTCGAGGCGCAACGGCGCCGGAAGGCGACCGATCCTGCCTAGGCCGAGTGAATCGTCGTTAATTGTTGGGGTCAGTGGGCGGGTGTCCACGAGTCCGAGGCGATCCGCGAGCGCGTCATTGACGCCACGGCGAGCCGAATCGGCGTTGGTGTGCGCGGAAAACAGAGCGCACCCGGAAGAGATGAGTCGGTAGATGGAAGCGCCACGGTCGGACTGGGTTGTCACCGCGCCCAGCGCGGTGAACAGGAACGGGTGATGCGTGACAATCAGGTCTGCGCCCCACGCGATCGCGTCCTCAACCACGGCGCGGGTTGCGTCAAGCGCGAGGTACACCTTGGAAACGGGGGCCGCGAGATTACCCACGGACAGGCCCGGCTTGTCCCAGCTCTCCGCGAGCTCGGCCGGATAGAGGCGCTCAAGCACCTCGAGGACGTCCGCAAGTGTTGCCTGGTGTGAACTGGGTGTGGTCTGCGAGGACATTGTTCAAGTCTAGCGGCCGAGACTACGGGAGACGTGGCCACACGCAGACGACCGCGCACCGAGAGTCGGTGCGCGGTCGCAGTGCGGACGTGTGAACGTCCTGGTCACGTGAACGGTGTCGCCATGACCACGTGGTTAAGGTTCAGCGGCTACTTGCCGTTGCCCTTACCGTTGCCTTGGCCCTTGCCGGGCTTGCAGGCGTTATCGTTCGGGCCGTTGCCCTTGTCGTGGCCCCAGGCGTTGCCGTTTCCCTTTCCGGGGCGGCACTTCTCTGGCTCAACTGGAGTCTTGACTTCCTCAATCATCGGGATGACCCGCAGGGTGTCAGACTTGGCGTTGCCAAAGAAGTACAGGCCGTTCGAGGTCTCGGTGGGAACACCTTCAGTGGCCTCCCCCGTGGCCTCGTCCAAAAGACCTGGTGCCAGATCAGCGATGGTGAAGCGAGCGATCTCCTCGCCCTTCGGCGTCAGTTGACGGTGCTCCATCGTGTCCGGGTTGATGACGGTGAGGCGCGAGGCAACGTTCATGTAAAGCAGACCTTCGTGCCACTCGTAGCTCATCGGACGCCACATTCCGTAGCGCGTGACCTCCGGGTAGATGTTCTTGGTCTTCTCGCTGACCAGTTCCATCGTGTCTGGGTTCACCACAAACACGTAGCCGTCGGTGGTTCCCCATAGGTTTCCGTCAGGACCGAACGAAAGAGCCGAGATGTGCTTTGGCTTCTGCCCACCCGGCAGGTTGAGCGAGTACTCGCCGACCTTAGTTCCGGTGGCAGCGTCATACTTGAACAGTTTGGCCTCGGTTGCGATCGGATCTGCGCCCAGTCCGCCCACTACCGTGGTCGAACCCCAAACCATGTTGTCGCGTACGGCTAGGCCGATCACGCTCTGATTCTCGACGATTCCCTTTTCTACCGTTTTTTCTCCGGTTTCGAGATCGTAGATTGTGAGAGCACCCTGGTGCTTTTCGTAGCCCGGAATGGAGCCGATGAAGAGCTTTCCATTGCTTTCGACCATGTGGTACGGACGGTCCTGGTCCTCACCGATGGTGAAAAGCTTGGAGATCTGCGGACGCCCGGTCGAGTCCTTGACAACCTTCTCGATGTGACCGCCAGGGTACACGCCGAAGTAGGTGGCATCTCCAACTGTCAGCATCGACTCAGCCTGCTCGGCCGGGAAGCGCTGGAACTCACCGGTCTTGGTGTTGTACTCCGCACCCGTTCCCGCAGGATAGGTGACAAAGTACAGGCCGCCGTCAGCGTTCTCGTTGATCGAGTGCAGCGGAGTTCCGGAGTCGGTTTGGATGACTGAAGGAAGCGAGATGCCCTGGCCAGTTTCCAGGTTGAGTGCGCGCAGCGGGCCCTGGCGGCTCGCCGTCACAAGCCACTCCCCAGCATGACCCAGGGAGGACAGGTCAGCCCAGGTTTGGCCACGCATTCCGAGGCCAAACGGAACACCCATCGCCTTGTAAGACGGCTGTGCACCTGAGAGGTCAACCTCGGCGATGGTGCCGTTGTAGGTCAAGTAGACCTTGTCGCCCTTGGGTGCCAGCTGCGTGAAGCCTGGGTTACCGTTCTGCGTTGGGGTTCCTGGAATAGTGGACTTCATCAGAGGGTTTGTGGCCCATTCGCCCGTTTCAAGGTTGTAGAACGCAGTTGCGGAGAGGTCACCAGTGAAGTTCACCAGCAGCCAGTTCCCGACCTTCTGCATGTCGTAAGCCCAAGGAAGTTCACTCACGCCAAAGAGCTCGAGAAGCGGATCCGAGATTCGCTCACGCTTGGTTGGATCGCTCACGTCAATCTTGACCACGGAACCCTTGGTACCGGTACCCGCATATACGTAGCCGTCGTGGTACTCAATCGAGCGGACGTACTCTTGCCCCTCAACCTGACCGAAACGCTGGAACGAGCCAGTGCTCTGGTCATACTTGACCACTTCACCAGTCTTGTAGGTGCCGATGTAGGCGTTAGAATCGTCGTCAATCACCATGGACCACGACGAACTGGCGCCGGGGACCACACCAGCCATCTCAACGGCGTTCGTCACTGGATCGTAGATCCAGAGTTCGCCGCGCTGCTGGCCCTCCTCGTTCTTGCCGATCGCGGCAACATAGACCTTGCCGTTTGGTGCGATCTCGAGCTTCCACACCTGGATGACCGATGGCATGAGGACCGACTTGATGTACTTGTTTTCCTCGACATCGATGACGTTGAGGAGCGAACCGTCGGACGAGGTAGCGGTGTAACCGACCTTGCGGCCATCCAGTTCACCGAACGCCATGTCCACGATCGAGGCAACGGCAACAGGGATACCCACTGAGGTTTCCTCACCAAACTCGACGCCCGGCATGGTGGGGACAACCGGGCCGACCTCGCCTGGGTCCTGGCCACCGGCATCCGGATCAAACGTGACCGGGCTGGTGCGCAAGTTGGCGCTGTTTGCGCCGCTGAGGAAGTAGAGTCCAGCGCTGTCCGCACCGGAAACCAACTGCCATGCGGTGACCATCTCGTCGGCAGAGATGTGCTGTGTGACCTGCGACGACGAGCGGTCGAACGAGGCAACACCACTCTCGTCACCGATGAACAGGGTCTTGCCGTACCAGTGAGTTTCCTTGAGGTCCGAGGGGTCGGTCGAGCCGAGGGCCTCAGCGAACGAGGTCGTCTGCGCGAGCTTTCCGGTGGAGGCGTCGATGCGCGCCACCGAGTCCCCGGCGGTTGCCCAAAGATCGGTTCCGTTCGGGCTGCTCAGCCCGGAGAGTGACGCGACGGGAGCGCCGGAGTCGGTCACTGGAAGTGAACGGACCACCGAACCATCAGCCACGTTGACGGCGATGAGCTGAGCCCCCGAGGCCCCGTGGGCCGATACGTATGTCAGCGGGCCGGCAGTGTGTCCCGAGGTGACCTGGATACCGGCAGGGACCCCCGAAATCTCGCGGACCGCACCGCTCGTGGGGTTATAGGCGTGAATCGCGGAGTTCGAACCATTTGATGAGAGGATCACGAGCTGGCTGCCAGCCGCCACCAAGTCAACTACCTTGAATCCGGCTGCAGGGGTGTAAATGTCCTCCGGTGCGCCACCGGCCTCAACCGTAATGCGAGCAACCGCGCCCGCCCCGTTCACCACATAGTCAAGTGCGCCAACCGAGGTCGAGGCCGAGAACTGACCCAAGCCATCCCGGGACGTGACCGCCGCGGTGGCGGAGTTAAAGATGACCCCAGCGCCGCTCAGAGTTGACGCGGAGTACAGGTTTCCGTTCGATGTCTTGCCCAGCGAACCCATTGGATGCGAGTTGTGCTGCTGGATCGGGTTGATATTTGTCTGCTTGCCCGTGGCGATGTCGAAGTGGGAGATGTGCCCGGAGTTCTGCACGGTGAGGAAAGCATCAGTGCCTGAGGTGCCAGACCACTTCACGCCACGAATGGTGTTCGCGGAGAACGCGATGCTGGTTGGGGTTGTGACAACCCTGTCAGGCTGCGTACCGTCGAGAACAACGAACTTTCCAGCGGAACTGACCACGATCTTGCCGTCCCGGTCTTCGGACTCGCCAAAGAACACGCCTGGGATCTTGTGTTCGGTGCCATCGGAGTTGATGGCCCACGTGTGCGTGACCAGGTTCAGGAAGCGGATGCTTGGACCATCGAGCACGGCAAGCCAGTTACCGAACTTTGCCATGGTGTTGACCGAAGCGGTCAGTGCCGTGTCCGCAAGTTTGGTGACAGCGCCGGTCTCGACGTCGTACTGCGCAATGTAGCGCTCTGCACCGTTGTCGATGGAGGCGTACACGGACCCGTTTGCATGGACTGCGGCGCGTGCGGTTGGCGCTTCACCGAGTGAAAGGACTTCGGTCTTATCCGTGGCGGGGTTGTAACTAATCAGCTGCGCCTTGGATAGCCCACCGTGGGCGCCCACGTACACCACAGAGTTTTCGTCGCTCGTGATCTGGCGCCCGTATGGCAGGTAGGTTGCAACTTCCTTGACCAACGATGTGGTTGGCGAGTACTGCCACAGGGCATTTCCGCCGGTCTTGAGCGCGGACATGTAGACGTTTCCGTCCTTGGCCACGTGCACGCGCTCCACACCGGTCACGCCGGGCAGAACGCGCGTGCGCAACAGGACGCCCTTGTCATAGTCGATCACTGAGAGCACCACATTGCCGGAATCCCCCGAGGCGCGGTTGGACACGAGGTAGGCGACGTTAGTTTCACCCTCGACACCAAAGGCCGCGTGCTGCATGTTGGCTTTGCCACCCATGAGCGGACCAAGATCAGTGATGCCGTTAGCCGCGCCTTCTTGGCTTGCGGCGGTCGCCGCTGGCACGGCTGCGGAGGCAAGGAGCCCCAGAGCTGTAGCCGTGGCGAGAACGCGTATGGATGCGCGTTGAGAACGAGACATTCAAACACTCCTTCTGGCGCCGCCTTTGGCGCCGTTGTGCTCACTCCCCATGCTTTCGGTGCGCAGCAGCAAACTGTGAGCTGGAGCTGGCGACTGCGATTGCAGGACATCCGAACCAACGGTTCGGCAGGACCAAACACCGCTGTTTTTTCCTGCACACCATGCAACCCGACGCCGAAAGGAAAGTCAACAACCGTGAAGCATTCAGTGGTCTAGGCCATATTTCACCCGAGTGGATTTGGTTTATTGGTCCGAATGGTTCCATCATTTTGTGTCAGAGCGCCAACTCGTGTAACGTTTCCACCGCTGAACAACGCGCTCATTTGCGCAGTTCACGCGTCCAGGGCCTATAGCTCAGTTGGCTAGAGCGCCACGTTTACACCGTGGATGTCGGGGGTTCGAGTCCCTCTGGGCCCACCAGAAACAAAAGGGTCAGACCATCAGGTCTGGCCCTTTTGCGTACCACAAGCACAATGTGCGGGGCATCGAACGGATGATTATGGATCCGTTCAGTGTCGAACGGATCCATAATCATCCGTTCGATGGGAGTACGGGTGTGGGGTGGTGGGGCCAGGGTGAGCGAAGCGGATCAGCCGCGACGGTGACGAAGGCTACACACGCCCAACTAGGTGACCGCACCCAAAACCATGTAATGTTTTCTTCGTTGCAGTGCACAGCACGGCATCGGAAAGGGCCTATAGCTCAGTTGGCTAGAGCGCCACGTTTACACCGTGGATGTCGGGGGTTCGAGTCCCTCTGGGCCCACCAGAAACAAAAGGGTCAGACCATCAGGTCTGACCCTTTTGCCATGCCTCGACGAGACCGTTCGCGGCTGGAACTGCGGTTGCTGGGGTTGCCGGCTCGATCGTCGAGAGTCTTTCCTGCCACCCACCCAACCCTCACCCACATCGAACGGATCAATAATCATCCGTTCGATTGATCTTGGTGTTCAAGCGCGCATTCTTGTTGCACTCTGAGCTGCACGGGGAAATGATGACAGCATGCGCAACGAGCCACATCAGCCTGCAGGTAACCAGCCAGCCTCGAGTGCCGTTCCCGATGCAGTCCATGTCCCCACCCGTAAGGAATGGCTCGCTCTTGCGGTTCTCTCCACAGGGCTGGGACTCATTGTCCTGGACGGAACTATCGTTGGCGTGGCTCTCCCCGAGATCATCCGGGACCTGAACCTCAATCTAACGGACGCCCAGTGGGTCAACAGCCTGTATGCGGTCATCCTCGCTGCACTCCTGCTGTCCACCGGCAAATTGGTGGACCGATGGGGCCGGAAGCGCATGTTTCTTGTTGGACTCACCATCTTTGTTGCAGGTAGCACCTACGCCGCTACTGCGGGCGCAGCGAGCCCACTAATCGCCGCACGCGCGGTCCAGGCCGTGGGTGCAGCGTTCATCATGCCTTCCACTCTGTCCACAGTGAATGCCGTGTTCCGAGGAAAGTATCGGGCCGCTGCGTTCGGTGTGTGGGGCGCAGTCATCTCCGGTGCGGCAGCAATTGGCCCACTGGCGGGTGGCGCGCTCACCCAGTACGCGTCGTGGCACTGGATCTTCTTGGTCAACATTCCACTCGGATTCATCGTGGTTATCCTGGCCGCGCGCTCCGTCCCGGAGACCCGTGGCGGCAAGCCTGCTCGCGGCGCTGACGTGGACGGAGCGATGCTGAGCGCGATCGGGTTTGGTGCCCTCGTGTTTGCGGTCATCGAGGGCCCCGACTTGGGCTGGTGGAAGCCCAAGGCAGACCTCAACGCGCTCGGCCTGACGTGGTCCAAGGACTCGGCAATCTCGATCGTTCCGGTAGCACTACTCGTCGCGGCCGTCGCCCTCGCGCTGTTCATCAGGTGGGAACGCCACCGCGCACGCGTGAATCGGTCCGCGATCCTCGACTTGGGCATCTTCACCTTCCCAACGTTCAACTGGGGCAACGCGACTGCCGCGATGGTGGCCGTAGGCGAGTTCGCGATCATCTTTGTGCTGCCGCTGTTCCTTATCAACGCCCTCGGACTGAGCGTCATGGGAGCGGGCCTCGTTCTGGCGGCCATGGCGGTGGGCGCGTTCCTTTCGGGCGCTGCCGCCCGCCATATCGCCGCCCGATATGGATCACCTGGGACTGTCCTTATCGGCCTTGGTCTGGAGGTTGTGGGTGTCCTCGCCCTCGTCCTCCTCATTCGCAGCACCACTCCCGCCTGGCTCGTGGCTATTCCACTCATCGTGTACGGATTGGGGCTCGGGCTTGCTTCCGCGCAGCTGACCGGCACCGTGCTGCGCGATGTCCCCGTCACTGCCTCCGGTCAGGCCTCGGCCACGCAGTCCACCGTGCGGCAGATCGGCTCGGCCCTGGGAACGGCCTTCGCAGGAGCAGCGCTGTCCGTGGCGCTCGGCATCAACCTACCCAACGCCCTAGAGAAGGCAGGCTTCACCGGCCAGGCCGCCACACAGTTGACCGAGCAGACTCGCCAGTCCGCTGGCTCGACAATCCTTCAGTTGCGGGCGCAGGACGCGCAAAGCCCGCTGGGAGGGCAGACCGCGAGCGCCGTGGACGCCCTCGTGGACGGGTTCGCCACATCGACCCGCTGGTCTTTGCTCGTGGCTACGTTGTTCCTCATCTTCGGATTTATCGGGGCAGCGCGTCTTCGCCGGGCCGCCGAATAGGTCCCACGTCCGCTCACAGGCCCCGCTCCCCACCGCCGGGGCTCCAACCGGTCAAGACTGGCATTCGCACGGTACTCTCAAGGGAACATCCACCGGCTTCGAAGGAGAAGACTTCCGCATGGCGATTTACATGGACAAGGCTCAGCCCTCGGTGTGGAAGGCCGCTGAGCAGCTCTCGGCCGCAATCACCCAGGCGGCGCAGGAGGTTGGTCTGCCCGACACAGAGTCCGAACTCCTCAAGGTGAGGGCCTCTCAGCTCAACGGCTGTGCGTTCTGCCTCGACCTGCACGCGCGTGAGGCGCGGGCAGTAGGAATCCCCCAACAGAAGCTTGACCTCATTCCTGCGTGGCGCGAATCCACGGCGTTCACCGCTCGCGAGGTGGCGATGCTCAGCATTGCTGAGGCCGCAACCGTGCTTCCGCTCACGCCAGCATCAAGGACGGAACTCGCAGCAGCGCAGGCCGTTCTCGGCGATGACGCATTCGCCGTGGCGGAGTGGATTGCCACCGCAATCAACATGTTCAACCGCATCTCGATCCTGTCCCATCACCCGGTCCGCCCTAGGGACGCCGAGGGCAAAGTGATCAGATGACAAACCTCGAGCGCGCGCCGAACGAGACCGTCCTGCGCACGGGGGGATCCGTGCGCCACAGTGGAGGTCCTTGAGCCGCGCGAGGTGCCGCTCGGCGGCCCTCGCGCCCTGACCGTGTATCGGGCACTCCCCCACAAGACCCGGTCCCTTGTGGGTGCGTGGTGCTTCTTGGACCACTACGGCCCGAACGACGTTGCTAAGACGGGTGGGATGGTCGTGCCGCGCCACCCTCACACCGGTCTTGCAACCGTGTCGTGGCTGTTCAGCGGTGAGATCGACCACGTTGACTCGGGCGGTAACACTGCGCGCGTCCGCCCCGGCGAACTGAACCTCATGATCGCGGGCAGCGGGATCACGCACCAGGAGATCTCCGCACACGGTTCGGGTGAGCTGCACGGCGTCCAACTCTGGTACGCGCTGCCCGAGCAGTCCCGTCACTCCCCCAACGGGTTTGTGAACTACGTTCCCGAGCCCGTTTCGTTCGGCCCGCTCACTGCCCGAGTGTTCATCGGTGAGCTGTTCGGTTCCGTCTCTCCTGTGGTCACCCGTACGGGTGACCTCCTGGGTGCGGAACTGCGCATGTCCGGCGGCTCGTCTGTGTCCTTTTCTATTCGCGACGATTTTGAGTACGCTCTGCTGGCCGAGGACGGTCCCATCAAGGTGGGTGGCGTCGAAGTTCCGCAGCGTGCGGTTGCGGTCATTCCAACGGGTTCCACAACCCTGGAGTTTGAGGCCGGGCCGCAGACCACCCGCGTGTTGCTGCTCGGCGGGGTGCCGCTTGGTGAGTCGATCGTGATGTGGTGGAACTTCGTGGGCCGCAGCCATGAGGAGATCGTGGAGTATCGAGCACGCTACCAGGAGGAAATGGGGTTTGAGCCGCTAGCGCCGGGCCACGATTCCCTGCCGCGACTCTTTGGTAAGTTTCCATCCGGCCAGCCCGCGGCCCTTCCCGCTCCCGTTCTACCCAATACTCGGCTGAAGCCTCGGGCCTCGTCGCGGCCGGCCAATAACTCTCGCCCCCTCGCCTAAGGAGCACACCATGCCGTACCAGCAGTTTCACGTTCTCGATGACGCAGCAAACTCGCGCTACATCCTGGTTGACGTAGGCGACGAGGAAGCAATCTCACGAGCCGAACCCGGCGGTGAGTCGCAGGTCATCCAGGCGGGCCTCATCGACTATGTGGACGTCCGGGGCGCCGATGCCACGGAAAGGGTCCTCGTTCACACGGAGGTCGACCCGAGTTATGAGGGCCACGGCTTGGCATCAGTGCTGGCCAAGGGAGCGCTCGATTCCATCACTTCCCACGGCTACCGGGTAGTGCCGGTGTGCCCGTACATCGCCGCGTGGCTGCCCCGCCACCCCGAGTTTGCGGCGATCACGATACGGCCAGATTCACGGCACTTGCGTGCCGTTGCCGAATTGCCATAAGCACGATTCCCCTCAACATCGCCACGAACACGAAGAGCCACACTACTGATGCGGCCACGAGGGCCCCGTAGCCAATAGATTCGACCACTGGCAGCGCGTCGACCCGACCGATGTTGATCGAGGCGACAGCGAACATTCCCATGGGAAACACCATGGACCACAGCGTGGGGACGTAGGTCAACGGAACTTTGTTGAGCACATGCCGCCACACTCCGGCACCTAGCAGCATCGGAATCAGCCAGGCCGCGAAACACCAGAACACGACCACGGTTCCTGACACGAGGTCGCGCACCGCGTCGACCATGGGCGTGGATTCCATTGCCACGATGTTCGAGCCTGCGACCACGGCGATGGCCATGGCGCCCATCGCCACCCAGTATGGCGGCTCGAACTGCGCCGGCGTCACGCCATGGTGAATGATCCGCAGGGCCACGAGCACGCTCACCCCGATGTACAGGGCAACACCAACGGACCAGGACATGACGGCGATGATTCCGATCCAGCGCGCCTCTCCGTCAAAGTGTGGGCGCAACGCGGTCATGCCAATAGCTAGCGACTGGCTCGCCACGGACCAGATGTACCAGGTTCCGTTGGTGCGGGCGAGGATGGGCAGCCCGTCCCTCGTCATGAGCACCTGCCGGGGCAATAGGTAGCCGAATACGAACCACAGGAGCGCCCCCACCATGAAGAGAACCACAGCCACACCCGCATACCCTTGGTACACGAGCCGCACCCCCAACACGTCGGTTCCGGCAACGATGGTGAAGTAAGCGAACGCCTTTTCGGGGTTGCGGATGTCAGACGTCGTTTCGGCGCGGAAGATCGCGGCTCGCGCGATGAACAAGACCCACAGCACTACGTACGCAATCACTGCTATGACCAGAAGCACCTCGGATAGGACCTCAAACCCGGTTAGGTGAAAGCCCACCGACATGATCGACGTCCCCATCACGAGCGCAAAGTACCCAGGGGAGAGTTTCTCTAGCGCGGTCCCATAGGGCAGGCCGCGCCAGCCCACCTGAGTTGAAGCGTTCATCTCAGTCCCCTCTCCCGACCTCCACTTACGGACGTCTCTTAGACCGTATTGCGCTCGGGTGCACTCCTCAACTGGCACAGGAAATCTAACCCCCCACCGAATTGGTGCCATCATTGAAGGCATGAGTTCTGCAAACCTTGGGCGTGAAGAGGCCGCAGCGCGGTCGCACGCCATCTCACTTAAGTCCATCGCCGTTGACCTTGACCTCACCGGCGCCCCAGACCCACAGGTCACCGGATTTTCCACTCTCTCCACGCTGACCTTTGATTCCACCACCACCGAGACCTGGATCGACTTCATAGGGCAGTCCGTTGAGTCCGTGACGCTGAACGGCCACGGCGTTGACGTGGATTGGGATGGCGCCCGCATCGCCCTTTCAGGGCTCGCCGAACACAATGTGGTGGAGGTGCGAGCCACCGCAGCCTACTCGCGCTCGGGTGAGGGCATGCACCGCTACGTGGACCCCGCTGACGGCCAAACCTACCTGTACACCCAGTACGAGCCTGCGGACTCCCGCCGGGTCATGGCCTGCTTTGAGCAGCCTGACCTTAAGGCCGCCTACTCCTTCACTGTGTCCGCTCCCCTGGGCTGGTCCGTCCTGTCCAACGGCGTGGCCACACACATCACCACCACCGAGACCACCCAGCGGGTCCAGTTCGCGCAGACCAAGCCGATCTCGAGCTACATCACATGCGTGACGGCCGGCCCCTACCACCGCGTGGACTCGCACTGGAGCAACAGCGCGCAGCAAGTGGACCTCGGTGTGCTGTGTCGTGCCTCGCTCGCGGAACACCTCGACGCGGACGAAATCTTCGAGGTCACCAAGCAGGGCCTCGACTTCTTCACCACCGCATTTGACTACGAGTACCCGTGGGGCAAGTACGACCAGATTTTCGTGCCCGAGTACAACCTCGGCGCCATGGAGACCCGGGTCTCGTCACGTTCACGGAGTCTTACGTGTTCCGTGGCGCGTCCACCCGTGCCCAGCACGAGGCCCGCGCGAACACGATCCTGCATGAGATGGCGCACATGTGGTTCGGCGACCTTGTCACCATGCGCTGGTGGGACGACCTGTGGCTTAAGGAGTCCTTCGCGGACTACATGGGAGCGCATGCCTCCGCACAGGCAACGTCCTTCACTGACGCCTGGGTCTCGTTTGCTAACCGACGCAAGGCATGGGCCTACCAGCAGGACCAACTCCCCACGACCCACCCGATCGTCGCAAATATTACGGACCTTGAGGCCGCCAAACTGAACTTTGACGGCATCACCTATGCCAAGGGTGCCTCGGTCCTGAAGCAGTTGGTCGCATACGTTGGCGAGGAGGCCTTCTTTGAGGCCGCACGCCGCTACTTCCGCCGCCATGAGTACGGAAACACCACGCTTGAGGACCTGCTGAGCGTGCTTGAGGAGGTGTCCGGCAAGGACATCCACGAGTGGTCGCGCGCGTGGCTCGAGACTTCCGGTGTGACCACGCTGACCGTGACGGATGCGGGTCAGGGCGACCTCACAATCACCCAGGATGCCCCGCGCCCACACTCCATGCAGCTGGCCACGTTTGACTGGTCCGGCGAGCCGCACACCAGCACTCTCATCCCAACCAGCCTGCGTGAGCTCACGCTCACCGACGCCACCACGCTCGTTTCCGCGCCCGCAGGCGCGTTGCGCCTGCTCAACGAGGGAGACTGGACCTACGCAAAGGTCCGTTTGGATGACCAGTCGCTGAACGCCGTGGAAACCGGATTATCGACGATTGACTCGCCTTTGTCCCGAGCGCTCGTGTGGTCCTCGTTGTGGAATGCGACCCGCGACGGCGAGCTTGCCACGAGCCGCTACGTCAAGATCGTCTCCGCTCACGCGCCGCGCGAGTCCAATGTTGCTGTCCAGACTGGAGTTCTGGGAAACACGTTCTACGCGATTGAGAACTACGTGGGCGAGGAGTACCAGGGCGAGCTTCGCGCGGCCTGGGCCTCGACGGTCTGGGCCGCCCTCGAGGGCGCCGAGCCGGGTAGCGGAAGCCAACTTGCGTGGGCACGTGCGGCCGCTGACATCGCCTCCGTAACGGATGAACTCTCCGAGCGCATGGCCGCAATCGTGGCAGGAACCAACCCAGGACCAGCCGGCCTAGAGCTCGACAACGAGCTGCGCTGGCAGTGGATCACTGCGCTCGCCGCACGTGGCCACGTGGACGCCGTACAGCTCAACATGGAACGCGAACGTGACAACACAGGGTCCGGCGCAACCCACTTTGTGCAAGCCATGGCAAGCCGGCCAACAGCCGAGGTCCGGGATGCTGCGTGGTCACGCGCATGGACCGATGAAAACCTGTCGAACGAACACCTGAGCGCGACCATCGCGGGTTTCGGATCCGGCGCGCGCCCGGACCTGACCGCTAAGTACGCTGGCCGCTACTTCGATCTGATCGGGCAGGCGTGGTCTAGCCGGTCGATCGAAATTGCTCGTCGCCTCGTCCTGGGCTTCTATCCTGCGAGCGACACGGCTGATCTGGGCGGAGCATGGCTAGCCGCGAACGATCACGCGCCGGCCGCCCTGCGCAGGCTCGTCACGGAGCAGCGCGATCACGTGCAGCGTGCGGTTGCGGCCCGCGCCTGTGAGCACGCTTCACACTCCAAGTAGGAAACGCCGAAACTAACTGATGGGCGAGAACTAGCAGCCAGTGCCGGTTCTCGCCCATCCTTGTTGCATGCGCGTGGACTACGAGTCTTCCCGCACACCTTCCCTAGCCTTGGTGAGGGCATCCCCCACCGTGGCGAGGAGATCGTGCCACGAATCCACGAACTTCTGTACGCCCTGCTCCTCTAGGAGCTCGGTAACGTCCGCGAAGTCGACGCCCAGCTCGGCCAACGAGTCAAAGTAGATCTGGGCGTCCTCAAACCCCGGCGTTATGTTGTCGGTGCCAATGTGTCCATGATCAGCGACTGCCTCAAGGGTGGCAAAGGGCATGGTGTCGACCGTGTGCGGGGCCGTGAGTTCCTCCACGTAGAGGGTGTCACGCAATGCAGGGTCCTTGACCCCGGTGGAAGCCCACAGCGGGCGCTGCGTCCGAATCCCTGCGGTCCGCATGGACTCCCCGCGTTCTCCCCCAAAAACCGCATTGAACTCCTTGTAGGCGAGCCGGGCGTTAGCAATGCCTGCCTTTCCCTTAAGTGCAAGCGCCTGGGGCGTGCCGATCTCGTCCAGCCTCTTGTCCACCTCGGTATCCACGCGCGAGACAAAGAAGGAGGCAACCGAGCGGATGGTGCGCAGGTCATGCCCCGCGGCCGACGCTCGTTCCAAGCCTTCGAGGTACGCGTCAATCACGTCGAGGTACCTATCCACGCTGAAAATCAGGGTCACATTAACAGAGATGCCCTGGGCAATCACCGCAGTGATTGCGGGTAGACCCTCCAGCGTCGCAGGAATCTTGATCATGACCCCGGGTTCGCCCACTCGCGCGTGAAGGTCTAGGGCCTGCGCGATGCTTGCCTCGGTGTCATGTGCAAGCTCTGGGGAGACCTCGATGGAGACCCTGCCATCCTGACCGTCCGAAGCCTCATACACGGGCGCCAGGATACGCGCCGCGTCTCTTACGTCCGCGGTGGTCAACTCGATGATCGCGGACTCAGCGTCCATCCCCTGCGCGGCAAGGTCGGCAATTGTTTGCTCGTAGCCCCTACCCTCTTCTATCGCCTTGCTGAAGATGGTGGGGTTCGTGGTGATGCCCACGACGTTGCGGTTCCCCATCAGGTCCGCGAGTTCTCCGCTACTGATGCGTTGCCGAGACAGGTCGTCGAGCCAGATGCTCGTGCCAGCATCCGTTAGTTGCTGTGTAGGTCCACTCGCTGCTTCTTGCGCCATTGCGTCAGCCTCCCGAGAATGCGTCAAACACGCGAACATTCCCAGTCTACGAACTGCGCCCGCCCGTGTCCTTGGCAGGGCGAGCGCTATCCATCCCCGTCAGGGTGAGGCACTAGCACTCAACGATGTTGACCGCGAGTCCCCCCGTCGAGGTTTCCTTGTACTTTGCGTTCATGTCGAGACCCGTCTGGCGCATGGTCTCAATGACCACGTCGAGACTCACAGTGTGCTCGCCGTCGCCGCGCAGGGCCATACGAGCCGCATTGATTGCCTTCACTGCACCAATCGCGTTTCGCTCGATGCATGGGACTTGAACGAGCCCACCGATCGGGTCGCAGGTAAGGCCGAGGTTGTGCTCCATGGCGATCTCAGCGGCGTTCTCGACCTGCTCGGGTGTCCCTCCGAGGACCTCGGCGAGGCCCGCGGCAGCCATCGCACACGCGCTTCCAATCTCGCCCTGGCAGCCTACCTCCGCGCCGGCGATAGAAGCGTTCTTCTTGATAAGGATGCCCACCGCTGCGGCAGCGAGAAGGAAGTTCTCGATGTCCTCGTCGTGGTTCTCGTCGGGCGCCACAAACGTTACAAAGTACTTGATGACCGCGGGAATGATCCCAGCGGCGCCGTTCGTTGGTGCGGTCACGACCCGGTGCCCCGCTGCGTTCTCCTCGTTGACCGCGAGCGCATACAGGTTGATCCAGTCCATTGCGCGAAGCGGATCGGCAGCGCTGTTCTCGGTGCGCAGCTTTCGGTGTAGGGCTGGTGCGCGTCGGGGCACGCGCAGCCCTCCCGGAAGGTGCCCGTGACCGGATAGGCCGGAAACGATGCATGCGTCCATGGCCTGCCAGATGGCCGCCAACTGCTCGGACACCGCAGAAGGCTCAGCGATCGAGAGTTCGTTGCGACGCATCATCTCCGAGATTGAGAGCCCGTGCTCCCTCGCCTGAGCAACCATGGACTCTGCAGTATCGAACTGGAACGGTAGTGGCGCGGGCTGCGGTTCAACACGAACCGTGACCGTGGAATCCGCCGGCGTTGGAGCACCCGTGGCAAGGTGCTCGGGCTCCGAGACTTCCTCGACCACAAAGCCGCCTCCGACCGAGTAGAACGTGGCCTCTTGGGCGACCGAACCGGCCCTGTGGAGACGCAACGTCAAAGCGTTCGGGTGACCCGGCAAAACAGTCCGAGGCTCAAAGGTGACGTCGCGGGACTGGACGAAGCTCAATCGTCGGCAATCTGAGGTGCACGATGGGCCAACGTGACCCGCTGCGTCCAAACACAGCACGCCGTCGAGTTCGACGGCGTGCTCGATCGAGGACACCACGGACTGCGGGACACTGGCCGGATCAAACCCGGCCAGCCCCAACATGACGGCTCTATCAGTTGCGTGGCCACGACCAGTGGCACCCAACGAGCCAAAGAGAGATACGGAGATTCGCACGTCGCCGGGCGAACCTCCGGGTTCAAGGTGGAGCCGGCGCGCAAACGTTGACGCTGCGCGCATCGGCCCCACGGTGTGGGAGCTGGACGGCCCAATGCCAATCCGGAACATGTCGAATGCACCGAGCGGTTCGCTGCCGGGGAGAGACTCCCGCGTGGCGCGAACAACCTGGAAAGTGCCGTTGAACCCGCGCATGTGAGTACTAGGCCATCCTCTTCAAATCAGACTCGTGAATCTCGTGCACGAGCGCCTCGCCGCGCACAAAGCGTGCAACCTCTTGCGCGACAATTTCTCCGCCGCGCAATCGTCCCTCCACAGTACCTGCGGCCCTGTGGGGCATCAGCAGGACGTTGGGCATAGCACGGAACGGATGGTCATCAGCAAAGGGCTCCACGTCGAAGACGTCAACAGCGGCGTCGATGCGCCCCGTGGCGGTCTCCGCAATAAGGGCCTGCTCATCCACAAGCCACGAACGAGCAGTGTTAACGAGTCCGGCGCCGTCCGGCATGAGCGAAAGCATGCGCGCATCAATCATGTGGTGAGTTTCCGGAAGGCTCGGAGCGTGGACGGCTACGATCTGGCTCGTCGACATGAGTTCCTCGAGACCCAGTTTGCGCACGCCGAGCGAGTCGGCCTCCGCTTGGGTCAGGAACGGGTCGTACACGCTCACGTCGGCGCCGATGGCCAGCGCAAGCTGGATGTAGTGACGCCCGGTGCGCGAGGCGCCAACCACTCCAATCCGTGCGCCCAGAACCTCGTGCTGGTCGCGCGCGTTTGCCTGAGACTGCTCGTACCCAACGCCGCCGTGCAGATCGTGACTGAACCGGTGCGTCTGGTGCAGCAACGACAGCGTGAACGTCAACGCCACCTCGGCCACGGGGCGCCCCATGGCATCCCCAGCCTGAGTGACCTTGAGCCCTCGGGCAAAGAAATCCTCGCCCACAAACGGACGAACTGTGGCGCCGCTATGAGCAAGCAACCCAAGTTCCGGCAGACAATCTAGGGTTTCGGCATCCAGGAAAGGAAAACCCCAGCTGGACACCAGTACACGAGAGGTCAGACGGGACCCGGCAGAATCGCGGAGAATCGCGCGCAGTTCATCCGCGCCCTCAGCCCATTCAAGCCGGCCGCCCAAGGCGGCCGCGCTTGCCTCCAGTGAGGCGACGGTGTGCGGAGCAAAGAACTCCGCTCGAAGCGGTGTTGGAACAACACACAAAACGGTTGTTCCAACACCGCCCAAGTGATTGCTTGAAGCCATGGCTTAACGCAACCACTCATCGAGGTGCTCGGCAACAAACTCATCATCCGTGAGCCACGGGTGGGAACGAATCACCCGATCGAGTTCGTCCACCTGGCCAGGTGAAACAACCTCCTGCGGATTAAGGCACCACCTACCTTGCATGAGTCCCTGCCGGCGCAGGATTTCGTGGACGCCGGGGATGCAACCGGCGAAGTTGTTGACCGCATCAAACAGAGCCCCATTGGCATCTGTTACAGCGTTCGCCTTGGACATGAGGTCGGAGAGCAACCCGCGATCACCCTCACGAGCACGCTGCGTCTGCTGGTGCATCTCAACAGCGCGCTTCGTCCACACAGACCAGTGTCCAAGCAACCCTCCACGAATGTTCACCTTGACTGGACCCCCGTCCACATCAAAGGTGAAGTCTGAGAGGAGATCGTGAACGATCGTGTCATCGTTCCCGGTGTACAGAGTCACCTCGTCGCGGCGCGACGACTCTGCAATGGCACGCGCAACATCGAGGGTGCGGTACCTGTTGAACGGCGCAGCCTTGACGGCGACAACCGACTCAATCTCTACAAACTGACGCCAGAAGTCAAAGCTCAGGCGCGGGCCACGGATCGCTTCCTGAAGGTAGAAGCCGATCACCGGCATGACCTCTCCCACCGCGCGAGCGCGATCGAGCGCGTAGCGTTCGATCTCCTCGGGACGCCCCCACAGGTCATCCTCCGGTCCTGGGCGGGGTGGGCTCAACAGCACGGCGTGGTATCCCAGTTCCGCGGCAATCTCAGCCTCCGCGACCGCGTTCTCGGTGGTGCCGGCAACCCCAGCAACCTTGAGGAACGGACGGTTCTGCGTGTTCCACTCATCCACGGTCTCGGCTGCCAGCTCCAGGATTGGGCTATACATGCCATGATCACGGATCTCGAACTGGGTGGAGTGTACGCCAACGGCGATTCCACCTGAGCCTGCGTCAAAGTAGTATCTCGACAGCGCGCGCTGGTGGACCTCGTCAAGAGTGCGGTCCGCATTGAGCGCGAGTGGGTGCGCTGGGATAACGGTGCCCTCGTGGAGGAGCTTGGCCAGCTCGGACTGTGGGTTGAGTACGGGCTGGGCGTTGAGAACAGACTGCGCCATGTCAGAACTTCCCGTCACGAACAGCGAACTTGGTTGGCTTACCGGACGTTGGCAGGCCGCGAGCCAGCCAGTCCGCCTGCCAGTCAATAAGCTGACCAGCGGAGACATCTGGGTAACCGAACATGTCGAAGCACTTCGACGCATCCGAGAGGAGGCACGGACCGCCGGCCTCACCCGTGAAGGTGACCTCCTTACCAAGACCCTCGGCAAGTCGGGTCGCGATCTTCTCCACGCTCAAGATCTCCGGACCCGTGAGGTTGAGGGTGAACACATCCTTGGACGCGTGCGCCATCGAGCGCAGCGTGACCTCGTTGGCGTAACCCTGCCATACCACGTTGACGTGGCCCGTGGTCAGGTCAACCGGCTCGCCCTTCATGATGGGGTCAGCGATGTCGTAGAGAACGCCATAGCGCAAGTCCGCCGCGTAGTTCAGGCGGATGATCGAGACGGGAGTGTCACGGGTCAAAGCCGAGTGCGAGAACACGCGCTCGCGGCCCAGGCACGACATTGCGTACTCGCCCACGGGCCCAACAGCGGACTCCTCGGTCGTGCCCGTGGAAGTGACAGGAACGAGTGGGTACACGTTTCCGGTAGAGAACGTGGTGATACGCGAGTCGCGGTAGCGGCGTGCCACGCGGTCAGGCATGACAGCGTTCACTGCCCAGGCCCAGGAAGGCTGTGAGGCGGAACCGAACTTGGCACCGACCATGAACAGGACATCGTCCGCGTCAGGCAGTCCGGCGAAGTCCATGTCACCGAGGAGGTCAGCGGCTACGATCTCGACGCCCTGATCCTCAAGGATCTGGGCCTGGCGAGAGTCAGACCATCGCGATACCGCGATGACCTTGTCGCTAGCGCGTCCGGCCTCGTTCATTGCACGGCGAGCTAGGACCGCCATGGTCGGGCCCATCTTGCCACCGGCACCCAGGATCATCAGGTCGCCGGAACTCTTGGCCATGTCATCGATGAGAGCCTGGGAGGGCGCGGTGAGGCGTGCCTCGAGCTCTGCTTCAGAGGTAAACATATTGCTATTTCCTTAACGCACAGACGCACGTTCGTAGTTGGTTGGCGGGGTCGTGTGGTGGGCTCATCCCGAGCCCACCGCGCGACACAGATCAGCCCTTGATACCGGTTCCGGCAACGCCTTCTTGGAAGTAACGCTGCGCCATGAGGTAGGCCATCATGATTGGCAGAAGGGCGATAACGGATCCTGCGAGGACCGTAGAGAGTGGGACGTTCTGCTGGTGCATCGACGAGATACCGACGGTCAACGTCCACATCTCGGAGGTCCGTCCCACGATCATTGGCCACAGGAAGTCGTTCCAGTGCCAGAGGAACACAAACACACCGAGGGTTGCCAGCACTGGCTTACACAGAGGCAGAACGATCCGGAAGAAGATGCGCATCTCGCTTGCGCCATCGATCTTGGCAGCCTCGAACAACTCGTCCGGGAGACCCTGAATGAACTGGCGCATGAGGAACACCGCCTGCGCGTTGGCGATGGAAGGAAGAATCAGGCCCCAGTAGGTTCCGATTCCACCCATCTTCGCCATGAAGATGAAGGTAGGGATGAGGGTGACGTGGAACGGCACCATGACCATGGCCAAGAAGGACCAGAACATTGCTTCGCGGCCCGGGAACTTCTTCTTGGCAAAGGCGTAACCGGCCATCGAGGCCAAGATAAGCACGAGAACCACGGACACGACTGAGTAGATCAGGGTGTTCTTGGTCCAGGTCATGAGCTGACCGGAGCTCAGGACCTCCTTGAACGCATCTCCCGACAGGTTCGTGGGCATGAGCGAGCCAGGGAAGTCGATTGCCATTCCCGGCTTGAGCGCGATAACGACCATCGCAAAAAACGGGAAGAACGTGACGATCGCTGCGAGCAAAAGGAAGATCCACTTCAGGATCTTTCCACCAAGGCGCGGCTCGAACGCTGCATCTGCGCGGGCCTTGCGGCGACGTTGGTTGGGCGTGAGCTCTGGAACGCTCGTAGGAGCCTGCTGTGTGAGTGTCATTTCTTGTCTCCCAAGACCTTGCGCTGCACAAAGGCGATGATGAGTGTGAGGACGAACAGCGCCACACCGAGTGCGGAGGCGTATCCGAAGTCGTAGTACTTGAAGCCCTGGTCGTAAATCATGTAGACGAGGGTGTAGGAGCCGCGTGCCGGGCCACCCTGAGTCATGGTGTAGATGAGGTCAAACACCTGGAATGAACCGGTGGTCTCAATGATTGCCAGGAAGAACAAAGAAGGCTTGAGCTGTGGGAACACAACAGCCCAGAACCTACGCCACGAGTTGGCGCCGTCCATCATGGCCGCTTCCTCAAGCTCGCGCGGAACCTCTTGGAGCGCAGCGAGCAGGATGAGCATTCCATAGCCAAACCGGCTCCACACACCCACAAGCACGAGCGCCGGGATGACAAGGACTCTCGAGTTAAGCCAGGACTCCCCCGAGCCACCCATCCATTCGGAGATGACGGAGACTGGTCCACCTGACGAGAAAACCCACACGAACACTGTTCCAGCGAGCACCAGGGAGGTGACGACTGGGAGGAAGAACACGGAGCGGAAAAAGGCCACTCCCCTGAAGCGACGTCGCACTGAGAGCGCCATCGCGAGCGAGGTAACCAGCACGAGTGGAACGGCGAGAACCGCGTAGGTCAGGGTGACCCGCATCGCGTCCCAGAACCGTTCGTCGGATACCAAGCGCTTAAAGTTGTCGATCCCCTTGAACTCCAGCGTGCCCGTAATTTCGTAATCGAAGAAGCTCAACAGGACACCCGCGATGGATGGTCCAAACCTAAATGCAATGAACAGCAAGAACATTGGCAGCGCGAACATCAGGCCAACGCGCGCATCGATTCTGCTGAGCTTCTTGCGGCTCGACGGCTTCTTGGGTTTGGCTGTGGGGGCCGTTTCACTGCGCACTGAGACCGCAGTTTCACTCATTTTTCTCTCCTTGTTGGGGCGTGGCCCCGCCGACACTGGCGGGGCCACGCACATGCACGCTAGATGCTGCTAGCAGGGCGTGCTCAGTTGAGCAGGAACTCTGCTTCCTTAGCTGCGTCGTTCAGAGCCTGCTCTGGAGTCTTGTTGCCAAGAAGAGCAGCCTGGATTTCTGGAGCGAGCGTACCCATGACCTCACGGGCCTTCGGGTGGAGGTCACCAACGGTGACGTACTGGATGGTCTTCTCGATTTCACCGTAGATTGGGTCACCCTCGTAGAGAGCGCCAGTGGAAGCGAGGGGGGAGAGAACTTGGAGGTGGTCAGGTATTCCTTGAGTGGCTCACCGGTGGTGACGTAGTCGAGGAATGCGCCGGTTGCGTCCTTAGCATCGCCGCCCTTGAACATCGAGAAGGAGCCAACGGTTCCGTAGGCAACCTGCTCAGCGTCCTTGAGAGGAGGAAGAACCTTGATGTTCTCGAGACCCCAGAATGGTTCTACGTCCACTGGAGCGTTGGAGTTGGTGCACGCAACCTTGCCCTTTGCAATTGCGGTCTGCTCTGCGGCTGGGGTGGTTGTGACCAGGTCCTTCTCGGAGTAGCCCTTGTCCACGAGGGTCTTGACGTACTCAAGAGCCTTGACGCCCTCTGGTGAGTTGAACGCGATGGAGCCGTCCTCAGCAAAGACATTTCCGCCCATCTGCCACAGGTAAGGGTAGAAGGTCATGTTGAGGGTCTCTTCAATGGCACCACGGTAGTTGGACAGGTAGATGTCCTTAGCCTTGAAGGTGTCGCCGAGCGCCATGAACTCATCAAGAGTGGTTGGGTACTCAGTGACGCCGGCTTCTTCGAAAGCAGCCGCGTTGCAGATGAGGGTGTTCGACGAGGTCAGGATTGGCACACCAACCATACGACCATCAATCGAAACGTTCTCGACTACGTTAGGCAGGATGTCCTTCACGTGGTCAGCAGAGATGTACTCATCCACGGATTCGAGTGCATCCGCATAGTTGGCGAGCTGGTCTGGAATCAGGTAGATCGCGTCTGGCGTTGTGCCGGATGCAACTGCCGTGGTGATGGCTTCGTCACGGTTTGCCCATGGGAAGATTTCGACCTTGACGTTGACGTCTGGGTTTTCCTTTTTGAAGCCTTCAATGTGCTTGTCCCAGAATGCACGGTGCTGTACTTCGTCAGCGATGACAGGGTAGACCCACAGGTCTACGTCACCCTTGAGGGCTCCACCCGCTTCGGTGGCGCCCGGCTTCTCTGCGTCGGGGGTTTCTGGGTCGCTTGCACAAGCTCCGAGCAGGGTCAGGGCTGCAACGGAAGCGATGATCGCCGGGAGACGACGAGTACGCATGGTTACTCCTTTGTAATCGTGGTGGTAGAGGCGTGACGGGTTGGTTCCACGGGAACCTGGTGAATGGTTCCGTCGCGCCGCGATTTTTCGGCTGCAAACACTGCGAGATGGCTCGCAAGTGACTCTCTTGCACCCGAGGTAATAAGTTCCGGACTCTCGCTTTCGATCGCTTGGATGAAGGCGTCCATGAGTCCGGCATCTCCACCTCCGTGGCCGTCGGCGGCGTTAGAGCCTCCGAAGTCACCGATGTGGGAATCCCTGAATTCACCGGTACGGAAGTCGAGAACACGCATGTTCTCTCCGTCGCACTCAAGGTAGCCGTGGCTACCAAAGATGCGGGTCTGCCGGTGGGTTTGCTCCGAGAAAGCAGTCATGGTGAACGTTGCCTGCATGCCCCCTTGGAGCTGCATCATCACCGACTGGTGGTCAACAACGTCGTTGTCGCATTCGTAGACGCAGCGCCCGTAGGGCCCGCTCTCGAGTGCATCCTGGATGGCCTCGCGCGTCGGGATCTCGGTAATGACCGATGTTGGCCACTTGTATCCGTCGCGGTCAAAGGCTCCCAGGTATATCTTGGGTGCCGAGTAAGGGCATTCGTTGACGAGTGCGCAGTCGGTGCAGCGGAGCGCCTCACCGGCTGCGGCAGGCTTGTTTGCCTGCGTGAAATGCGTCAGGTCGCCAAAGCTCACGATCTTTTCGATTGGGACTCCAGCGATGTAGCGGATCCAATCGATGTCGTGGCACGACTTGGCGAGCAGCATTGGGGAGGCGGTTTCCTCTTGGCGCCACTTGCCGCGGACGTAAGAGTGGGCTTGGTGCCACCAGCCCACGGGCTCGAGGTGTTGGATGTCCATGATCTGGCCCAGTACGCCAGAGTCGACCGCGTTCTTCACCATCTTGGTGTACGGCGTGTAACGCAGGACGTGACAGATACCGAACATGACGCCCGTGCGGTCGATCGCGTCGATGATGTCGTTGCACTCTTGCTCGGTGGGAGCAATTGGCTTTTCAAGGAGGACGGCGTATCCAGCCTCGGCGAGTGCAATGGCTGGGGCGCTGTGGTGCGAATCCTGGGTTGCCACGATCGCGAGGTCAGCAACTTTGGGCTGAGCTACGAGGTCTTGCCAGGTGTCGAATCGCTGTACGTCCTGCTCGGCGCCTGCGACGAGTTCGCGGCGGTACTCGAGTGGGTCCGCAACTGCCACAAGCTGTGCGCGGGTGGGGTTGCTCTTGATCCAAGACGCGTACACCTGGCCACGGTCGCCAGCACCGATGACTGCGACGCGTACGCGCCGCGGTTCAGTTGCGGATACTGGATTGTGCTCAATCATTTCTCAACTCGCCTTCGAACTGGTCTCCATAGACTGTTCTTCAGCGACGAATGATTGTCAGAAATGCACTACGTGCAGTGAATCAGGGCTCTTGGCGATGAGCGTATTCCAGCAGATCAACTCGAACTCGGATCTGCGGTTGTAAGCAGGCTAGGCGTAAACTGTGACCCGCGTCAAGTCATACTTTGCAGATGAAGCTTTTCACCCGCTTCGGCGTGAACTCAGCGCTTCCTAAACATATTGATCGAGTTCAGTTTCCACCGAATGTCATTGTGCGGCCATACCCCAGGTCCCGCGAGAGCCCCGATGCAGCCTCGTGCACCTGGCGAGCCATGTCCACGTAGTACCAGGTCGACGGCTGCTGGCGCTTGAGACCAGTGATAGTGATCGCCCCGAGGCACTCCCCCGTGTAGTCGAATACCGGCGCTGCAACGCCGAACACGCCGTGAGCATCTTCTTCGTCGTTGATTGCATACCCCTGGCGCCGCACGATTTCTAAGTGTTCCAGGAACTCATCAACGCTCGTGATTGACCGTTCCGTGTGCGGTTCCATACCCACCTGCGACAGGATCTCTACGACCTTCTCGTTGGGCAGCTGCGCAAGGATGGCCTTGCCGAGGCTCGTGGTGTGCAGGGTTTCTGCACTTCCGAGTGCGAGGTCGAGGCGCACGCGCTCATTGCCCGTGGCCTGCTCGATCACAACTGCGCGCCCGCCCGAGAGGCTTGCGAAACGCGCGGTCGCGCCAACATTTCGTGCGAGCTGCTCGAGGTGCGGGCGAGCCGTGTCGCGCAGGCTCGTGGTGGCAGTGGCCACCGTGCCGAGTCTCGAGAGCGCCGCGCCGAGACGGTACTTTCGCATCATGCCGACGCCTTCGTCGCGCACGAACCCACGCGCCTGGAGCGTGTACAGGGTTGCGAACGCGGCACTCTTTGAGAGCCCAAGCTCCGAGCCGATCTCCGTTACGGACATTCCCTTGCCGTCAACGTCGCGGGCAAGAATCTCGAGAACGTCGAGCGCGCGCCCAACGGACTTAACCCAGTACCTGGATTCTTCGGGGTGTTCAGCGAACTCCCCCGGTTCTAGTGCAGACACATCCACTCCGAACTATTGGTTTCTCAGTCTTTGTATCACCAGTCGCGCCCTGTGGGCCCGCCTTTGGCAATTCTCGACGATTTTGGTCCCTTTTCAGCCTCGACACGCCGTAATTCGTTCGGGAACGCCGAACAGTGTGCGGCTTTACCAAAAAGTTATCGTTTTGGGCTTGTCTCTCATCGCGCCATCCTGTTTGAATGGAGTCACTGATTCGGCAGTGCCGAATGGTTGTTCGAAATAACGAACCTTCACGGGTGAAGGATTCGGAATCAGGGTTTTTGGCGAAACCACGTTTCAAAGCAAGACAGCACCACCGCGGTGAACCATGCGCTCAGCGCAACGAAGGGACACCGCACAACCGATCCATGACCACAACCAAGGACCTGGCAGCAATGCGCATTGGGATAGTTGGGCTGGGTTCCAGTCACATCGACCACTTCATGAGGTTCTTTGGACCCGCCGGCGCGCTGTCCGCGCGCGGCTCCATAACCGCCCTTGGCCTCATGGACACCCCCTACGCGGATTCCTTTCCTGACGGACCGCAAGAGCGGATTGAGGACCTCCTCGCCGGGCAAGACAGACCGGTACCCTTCTTCTACGGCACCCCCGATGTGGTTGCGCACGCGATGGCCCCACACGTCGATGTCGTGATTGTTGGCGACAGAGACTCACGTTCCCACGCGGATCATGCCCTGCCATTCGTGAGCCATGGCCTTCCCGTTTTTGTGGACAAGCCTCTGGCAGCTAATGAATCCCAAGCCGTGGCGCTACTAGACGCACGCCTCATCGGTTCTCATCAACCCCCAGCAATCCAAAGTTTCTCCGCGCTGCGATACCATCCCCGCACCCAATGTGCGCGTGAGCGGATCCAAGCCAGTGCGCGCTCGGGCCCGCCCGCTACCGCGACCGTGAGCGGACCATACACGCACTCCAGTCCGTATGGTTCCGACTTCTACGCAGTACACGCCGTAGAAGTAGGCCTCGCCCTCCTGCTGGGCCCTCTGGAAACCGTCACCGTCATGAGTAGGGACACCTCAGGGATGACCGCCCGGCTCACTACTACTCATCAAGGCGAGCTCCAGCAAGTTTTCATTCAGATCCTTGAAACCGATCCAAATGCCTACCTGGCGCACACAATTCAGTTGCAAGATGAACAGCCACAACGCCTCAATCTGGGCCCGGACTACCTTCGTCCCGCAATGACTCAGTGGCTCGACTCGATGGATGATCACTGCGCTGCACTTACTGACCAGGAGCTTCTAGCACCCGTAAGAGTGCTCGATGCATTGCTCGGTCGAGCACGAGATAGTGCGCCGTCTGGAGACTGCGACTCTTATCAAGCGTGCTGACACAGGAGCCGCGCAGTCAAGGCACGTCAATCGTCGTGAATAAAAAAGGTGCCCCATCCGCACGCGGATGGGCCACCATTTCACATGTAGTACGGCTCAGAGAGCAGGTGCCTCGAGCGCGTCCACTGCAGCACGGTAGCCAGCGAAATCGCGGGCCTGGCCGGGTTCGTTCACGACCGCCCATCGCACGACGCCCTCGGCGTCGATCAGGAACGAACCGCGGGTGGCAAGACCGCGTTCAGAGTTGAACACGCCGTAGTCGCTCGCCGTCTTGCCGTGTGGCCAAAAGTCAGAGAGGAGGTCGAACTCGAATCCTTCCTGCTCAGTCCAAGCCTTGAGGCTGAACATCGGGTCACAGGAGATCGCAACAAGCTTGACGCGAGCGTCCTGGAAGAGGGCAAAGTTGTCGCGCAACTCGCACAATTCGCCCGTGCAGATGCCAGAAAACGCAAAAGGATAAAACACCACGAGAACAGGCTCTCCGCGCAGCTCACTCAGGGTGACTGGCGTGCCATGGGTGTTCGGAAGAGAAAAATCTGGGGCAAGCTGCCCTACCTCAATGGCCACGATCAACGCCCCCTAGCGCGAGTGGCCAGCTTGGTAGCGGACCAGTCCTCAGCGATCGAAAGGGTGGACATCGCATGCATTCCGGCAGTCTGAGCTGCCTCTTGAATGTCATTGTGGTCCACGTGGCCGTCACGGCCTGGCTTCGGCGTGAATACCCAGATAGCACCGCCGCTCTCAAGGGTTACCTGGACGTCAACGAGCATGTCAGTAAGGTCGCCGTCGTCCTCGCGCCACCACAGGATCACTGCATCAGTGACGTCGTCGTAGTCCTCGTCGGCCAATTCGCCATCCACAAGGTCTTCGATTGACTCGCGTAGATCTTGGTCTACGTCCTCGCCCCAACCAAACTCCTGGACGACCTGTCCAAGCGCAAATCCAAGTTGTTCGATCGCTGGTGAGCCAGCACTCGCTGCCACTGTTCTTGATTTCCCTTCACGTGGTATTCGGGCTCCAACTCGAAGCCTTCACTGTCTTACTATGCGCAAACCTAACTCAAGAATCGGGCATCGACCCGCATTCCCGCAAGAAACACTCTAAAAAAGGTGTTAAAGAGAGCATGCTCACCTCCCCTAAACCTTAGGTCCGGCCCGGACTTTCGGTATGGTGAAAGTACAACTGCTCACAACTATTCCTACGGGCGAACGTAGCGCTGCTACGCGAACACGCGGGTGTCACCAATGTCACGCCTCAAAGTCGACCGTCTGACTAGAAATGAGCAGCTTCAATGCCAAAATTAAGCAAAACCGGTAGTCGGCGAGTTCGGAAGAACCCGGACCTGTCTACATGACCCCGGTGGAAGAGTAAGCATGGGTTGACCCCTGTGTTTCACGACAAGTGAGGATGGCTGTGGCTGCGTACGAAGAATCCGGGCCGCTTATTAACGGTCTTCTAAGCCAAGTTCCAGATATCGACCCTGCGGAAACCGCTGAATGGGTCGAGTCCCTCGATGGGCTCATCGAAGAGGCTGGCGGTCCACGTGCCCGCTACATCCTGTTGAACCTTCTGAAGCGCGCACGCGAACGCAGCGTGACGATTCCGAACCCAGTTACCACCCCGTACGTCAACACCATTGGTGTGCACGACGAGCCTTACTTCCCAGGTGATGAAGTAATGGAGCGTCGCTACCGCTCATGGATTCGCTGGAACGCTGCGGTCCTCGTGACCCGCGCACAGCGCCCAGAGATCGGCGTTGGTGGACACATTTCGTCTTACGCGTCCGTGTCGACCCTCTACGAAGTGGGTCTGAACCACTTCTTCCGCGGCAAGGACCACCCAGGCGGCGGCGACTCCGTGTACTTCCAGGGACACGCTTCCCCGGGTGTGTATGCGCGCGCACTGCTCGAGGGACGCCTCACTGAGGACCAGCTCGACGGCTTCCGCCAGGAGCACTCACACGGTGGGTTCGGTAAGGGCCTTCCTTCGTACCCTCACCCACGTCAGATGCCAGGCTTCTGGGAGTTCCCAACGGTCTCGATGGGTCTCGGCCCAGCCTCGGCTATCTACCAGGCATGGACCAACAAGTACCTGCACAACCGCGGCATCAAGGACACCTCACAGCAGGATGTCTGGGCATTCCTCGGCGACGGTGAGATGGACGAGCCAGAGTCGCGCGGTATGCTCCAGCTCGCTGCACAGCAGCAGCTCGACAACCTGACGTTTGTTGTGAACGCGAACCTGCAGCGCCTCGACGGCCCTGTCCGCGGAAACGGCAAGATCATTCAGGAGCTCGAGGCATTCTTCAAGGGTGCCGGCTGGAACGTCATCAAGGTCGTATGGGGCCGTGAGTGGGACGCTCTGCTGAACGCAGACAAGGACCGCGCACTGGTCAACCTCATGAACGTCACTCCTGACGGTGACTACCAAACCTACAAGGCTAACGACGGCGCGTTCGTCCGCGAGAACTTCTTCAACCGTGACCCACGCACCAAGAAGCTCGTAGAGAACATGACTGACGACGAGATCTGGGCACTCAAGCGTGGTGGTCACGACTACCGCAAGATCTACGCCGCATACTCTGCTGCACGCGCTCACACCGGACAGCCAACGGTCATCATCGCCAAGACCATCAAGGGCTACGGCCTGGGTTCAGGCTTTGCTGGACGTAACTCGACGCACCAGAAGAAGAAGGTTGCGCTCGACGAGCTCAAGGTCTTGCGTGACTCGCTGAACATCCCAATCACGGATGAGCAGCTTGAAGCCAACCCGTACCTGCCTCCGTACTACAACCCGGGACCAGAGGCTCCAGAGGTTCAGTACATGCTGGACCGCCGCGCCAAGCTCGGTGGCTTCGTCCCAGAGCGCCGCGACAACTTTACCGGCCTTCAACTCCCTGCCGACAAGGCGTACGACGTCATCAAGCGCGGTTCGGGTCAGCAGGAAGTCGCCAGCACCATGGCCTTTGTGCGTCTCCTCAAGGAACTCATCAAGGACAAGGAGTTCGGTAAGCGCATCGTCCCGATCATCCCGGACGAGGCACGTACCTTCGGTCTTGATGCGATCTTCCCATCGGCGAAGATCTTCAACACCCTGGGTCAGAACTACATGGCTGTTGACCGCGACCTCATGCTCTCCTACAAGGAGTCCGAGTCCGGCCAGATCATGCACACGGGCATCAACGAGGCTGGTTCCGCTGCGGCGTTCCAGGCCGTTGGTACCTCGTACGCCACGCACGGCCAGGCACTGGTTCCGTTCTACATCTTCTACTCGATGTTCGGATTCCAGCGCACCGGTGACCAGTTCTGGGCTGCCGGCGACCAACTGACCCGCGGTTTCATCATCGGCGCTACCGCTGGCCGCACCACCCTGACCGGTGAGGGCCTGCAGCACGCTGACGGCCACTCGCCACTCATCGCCGGAACCAACACTGCGATCGTCCAGTACGACCCAGCGTATGGTTACGAGATTGCGCACATCGTCCAGGACGGTATCAAGCGCATGTACGGCGATGGCTCGGATGGCCGCGACCAGAACGTCATGTACTACCTGACCGTATACAACGAGCCAATGGTTCAGCCTGTTGAGCCTGCTGACGTTGACGTTGAGGGAATCCTTCGCGGAATCCACCGCGTCTCCGCCGCAGAGGGTGAAGGCCCACGCGCCAACATCCTCGCGTCCGGTGTGGGTGTTCCTTGGGCTCTTGAGGCTCAAGAACTGCTCCGCAACGACTGGGGCGTACAGGCTGATGTGTACTCGGTGACGTCGTGGAACGAGCTGCGTCGTGACGGCCTTGCGGCTGACCAGCACAACTTCCTGCACCCTGAGCAGCCAGCGCGCGAAGCTTACCTCACCGCCAAGCTCAAGGATGCACAGGGTCCATTCATTGCGACCTCGGACTTCGACCACTTGGTCCAGGACCAGGTGCGCCAGTGGATCCCAGGCGACTATGCGGTGCTCGGTGCTGACGGCTTCGGCTTCTCGGACACCCGTGCTGCGGCTCGCCGTTACTTCAAGATCGACGGCCCTTCGGTGGTCGTTCGTACGCTGCAGGAGCTTGCTCGCCGCGGAGAGGTCTCCCCAGATCTTCAGGCACAGGCTATTGCTAAGTACGACCTGCACAACGTAAACGCTGGTACGTCCGGCGCGGTTGGCGGCGACTCCTGATCCGTGTGATCTAGCACTACAGGCGAGGGCCCGGACCGTTTGGTCCGGGCCCTCGCCTGTTGTTTGTGGTTTTGATTTTCGACGATTGTGGTCACGTCTCGCGGGCCCTGGACCCGCGCTGTGCGTCGTTGCGTTGGGGTCTAGCTAGCGCGAGTCTGCGTGGAGTTCTTCGATTTCCTTTTCGAGGTCTGGGTCTAGCGCCCTCACCTCATCGGCTCCGCTGTGCTCGATCAGCTTGTTGTACTCGCGCTGTGCATCGAGGCTGCGTTGGGACACGAGTGCTGCGCGCACGACGCTTATGCCGGTCTCTGCTGGGTGGTCGTTCGGACGCCACAGGCCAAGTCCGAGGTTATAGGCCTCGCTGGCGAGACCCTTGTCTAGTAGGAGTTCAATTGATCGTTCGAGGGCTCTACCGCTTGGGTCCCTAGAAACTGCAGCGGTAAGACGGCGGAGTGCTTCTCCCGGGCTTTCGTCGAGCGACAGCCTAGCGAGTTCGATGACTGGGAACCACGCCTTAGGGTGCCCGGAGAGTTCCTCCGCAAGCGCCCATACCGAGAGGTTGGCCCTAGCCTCGTAATCTTGGGGGTCAAGAACAGGTTCTTCCCCAGTTGACTCTGCCTTGAGCGGGTCTGCGGAGTTTTCAGAGTCAGAGGCACAGTTCCTCTTGACTAGTTCAACGAGGGCCCGAAACGCGTTTTCGTCGTTTGGGTTCTCCATGAGCACCGCACGCAGTGCGTCTTCTTGCATGACGTTGATGGTTGGCGTGTGGGCGCTCTCTCTCCTCAGTCCGACCTTTGAGGCGGACGTTGGTTGAGCAAGCAATCTCTTAATGCGGGGCATCATAGCCATAGTTCGACTGTACCTAAGTTTTGTTGTTCCTTGGGGAGAACTTTGGAAAACGTCTCACCATTCGGCCTCATTTCGGATTGTCGTTTGTGGGTTTTCCACAAACGATCGATATGATGACCGCATGGAAACTCCGGATCCCCACAATCTAGCGGCGTCAGGCTCGCTCGGCGAGAACCAGCAACGCGTCAAGGATGGTGCCGGCCTTCTCACTTCCGCTGCACTGAAAAAACTTGATGAAGATCTACCTTGGTACCGGGCACTACCCAAGGAGGACCGCGCGTGGGTTTCCGTGGTTGCACAGTCCGGAATCTCAAGCTTTGTCAGTTGGTTCATCAATCCTGAACTCGGGGTCCAAAGCGCGGGCGACATGTTCGCTGCCGCTCCCCCGGACCTAATTCGGTCGATCTCACTCCAGCACACACTCCAGATCGTGCGGTGTGCTGTTGAAGTCGTTGAAGCCTACTCGGACCGACTAGCCGCCCCCGGTCAAGAACAGAGCCTCAAGGAAGCAGTCTTGCGATACTCTCGCGAGGTCGCATTTGAAGCTGCAGAGGTCTATGCCCGCGCCGCAGAAGTCCGTGGCGCCTGGGACGCGCGCCTCGAGGCGCTTGTTGTTGATGCGATCGTTCGCGGAGACAGGGATAAGTCCCTTCGGTCACGAGTGTCAGCCCTTGGCTGGTCTGGTGTGGGCAAGGTGCTCGTCATGGTCGGCTCGACCGCCCCGCAGTTCGATGACCTGCGTTCGGCAGATCTGCGCAGAGCCGTCAGGCGCCTTGTGCAAGACGTTCTTGTGGGAATCCAGGGTGACCGAATCGTGTTGGTTCTTGGAGGCGACGGCGACCTGTTTACTGCGGCGCAGTCGCTAACCCCTCGCTTTGGTGAGGGTCCGGTCATCATCGGCCCCACCGTGGCCAGTTTGGACGATGCGCCGCGTTCGGCGTCGGCAGCGCTTGCAGCGCTGGAGTCCATTTCTGCATGGCCTGGTGCGCCGCGGCCGGTGGCAGCAGACGAGTTGTTGCCGGAGCGCATGCTCATCGGCGACCCGCTGGCTCGCGGCACCCTCATCGCGCAGGCGTACGATCCGCTGTCCGCCTCGGGCGGCGCGCTCCTCGAGACCCTGTCCGCATATTTGGGCACTGGTCGCTCCCTTGAGGGCGCAGCGCGCGATTTGTATGTTCACCCAAATACGGTCCGGTATCGCCTGCGCAAGGTTGCTGAGATTACGGGCTGGGATCCGCTCGATGCCCGCGAGTCCTTTGTCCTTCAGGTGGCTCTGGCCGCCGGCCGCTTGCCAGCGGAGTTTTAACGGATTATCGACAATATTGGCGGCCCACCCGCAGTCTTACGCTCCAGGGTGGGCCGCCAATTGTCTGTGCCGGAGGTTTTCCCTTCCGGCCAAGCTTGACTCCCAGCAGCCCGGGGTCGACGCAAATTCTGACACTGCATGCCCCAACTAAGCTTGATGTGCGCTGCGGCTCATCCCGGGCCACTTGTAGCCTTCCTACAAATCGAGGGTGAACACTTGTGCGCGTCTACACCTCGCAATGAGAGCCCCAATCAGGCAGAGTTGAACCGTGCTAGCAGTCGTGTGCCCGGGACAGGGCTCTCAAACCCCAGGAATGCTCTCGCCGTGGCTCGACCTGCCCGGCGTGGCGGAGCAAGTCGCTACCTTGAGCGAACAGTCGTCCGTTGACCTGTTGACCCACGGAACTCTTTCCGATGAGGAGACGATCAAGGACACGGCTGTTGCTCAGCCTCTGATCGTGGGCATGTCCCTCATCGCGCTGCGTTCCCTCTTCTCTTCAGAGGAAGAGGTTGCCGCCAAGGTCTCCGTGGTCGCCGGACACTCCGTTGGAGAGTTCGCTGCGGCGGCTGTTGCCGGCGTACTGACGGACGCTTCCGCTGTTGAGCTGGTCGCCCACCGCGCTCGCGCCATGGCGGCGGCTGCAGCGGCCACTCCAACGGGTATGGCCGCAGTAATCGGTGGTGTTCCGGAGGAAGTTCTGGAAGCCATTGAGTCCGCGGGACTGTACGCGGCAAACCTCAACACCGCGGGTCAGGTCGTGGCTGCGGGCTCGCTCGAGGGGATCGAGGTCCTCCGACAGAACGCACCGGCCCGGGCGCGCGTTATGCCGCTCAAGGTTGCTGGGGCATTCCACACTCCGTTCATGCAGAGCGCACACGACACATTTGCACCGGTGGCCGAGAACTGGGCATCCGCTGATCCGCGCATTCCGCTCCTTACCAACTGGGACGGTTCTGCTTTCACCGGCGGTGCCAACGGTCACGGCGAGGGCTCAGCAGTGCTGTCGAACCTGACCCGCCAGATCGTCAACCCGGTCCACTGGGACCTGTGCCAGGGAACCCTCGCCAGCATGAGTATCACGGGCATCCTCGAACTCGCGCCAGGTGGCGTGCTGACGGGAATCGCCAAGCGCACCCTCCCAGGCGTTGAGTTGTGCGCCGTCAAGGACGCAACTTCCCTCGACGCTGCTCGCGAGTTCATCGCGAAGCACTCCAACTAAGCCAAACTTCTAGGAAAGAAGCAATGACTTCACTGAAGCCAAGCGAAGGACCCGCATACAGCCGCATCTACTCGTTCGGCGCGCGCCGTGGCGAGAACGTTGTGACAAATGACGACATCGCCGGCCCAATCAACTCGTCGGATGAGTGGATTCGCCAGCGCACAGGCATCATCACTCGTCGCAGGGGAACCGCTGAGGAGAGTGTCATTGACCTCGCCGTTGATGCAGCGGCCCAGGCGATCGAACGCGCGGGCATTGACCCGCAGGAGATCGGCGCTGTCCTCATGAGCACTGTCACCTACTTCCGCCAGACCCCATCCGCCGCCGCTATCGTGGCAGACCGTGTGGGCGCCAACCCCGCTGCCGCGTGGGATATCTCGGCCGCATGCGCCGGATACACCTACGGCATCGCCCAGGCAGACGCCTTGGTGCGCGCCGGAACCGCCAAGTACGTTCTGGTGGTTGGTGCGGAAAAGATGAGCGACTTCATCGACCCCACCGACCGCTCCATCTCGTTTCTTCTTGGCGACGGCGCGGGCGCCGCAATCGTAGGCCCTTCCGAGACCCCAGGCATCTCCAAGACGATCTGGGGATCTGATGGTTCGCGTGCTGAGGCCATCGGCCAGACCCATTCGTGGGACGCTCTGCGCGAGAACCCAGAGCTTGGTTGGCCCACGCTCCGCCAGGATGGACCATCCGTGTTCAAGTGGGCCGGGTTCAAGATGGCCAACTACGCGATCGAGGCGATCGAGGCCGCTGGCCTCACCCCCGATGACATCGACGTGTTCGCGCCTCACCAAGCAAACATGAGGATCATCGATCAGATGATCAAGCAGATCAACCTTCCCGAAAGTGTCGTTGTTGGACGAGACATCGCGGACACGGGTAACACCTCCGCCGCCTCGATTCCTCTCGCAATTGACCGTCTTCTCGAGGAAGGCCAGGCCAAGTCAGGTGACCTTTGTCTCCAGATTGGTTTCGGTGCCGGCCTAGTTTATGCCGCCCAAGTGGTCGTGCTCCCCTGAGCCGGTCACACCACCTTTGTTTAGTTAGTTCCACATCCAAGGAGAAATCATGGCTTACACCGAACAGGAAGTCCTCGCTGGCCTCGCAGAGATCGTTGCAGAAGAGACCGGTCTTCCAACTGACACCATCACCGCGGAGAAGTCGTTCGTTGACGACCTCGACATCGACTCGCTCTCGATCATGACGATCGTTACCCACGCCGAGGACAAGTTCGACGTGACCATCCCAGACGACGCTGCCAAGGACTTCAACCTGGTTGGCGACGCTGTGAACTTCATCGTCGGCGCACAGGCCTGACACCCTCTGAGCGTCGGGGCGGGCCAACCGCCCCGACGCTTTGTAAATCCTTCCACGAACACCAAGGAGAAGAACATGTCTACCGTCCCTGAGGTCGTTGTCACCGGGCTCGGCGCCACCACTCCACTCGGTGGAGATGTAGCTTCGACCTGGAGCGCAGCTCTTGCCGGTACGTCCGGCGCGCGCACGATGGATAACGACTGGGCCGAAAAGTACGGCATGCCGGTCAATTTTGCAGCGACCATCGCGGTCAAGCCTGAAGAGGTCCTGACCCGCCCCGAAACTAAGCGCATGGACCCTTCGACTCAGTACGCGATCATCGCGGCACGTGAGGCGTGGAAGGACGCTGGCTCCCCCGAGGTTGATGGCACACGCCTGGGCACCGTTGTGTCCTCCGGGATCGGCGGCATCTGGACCACGCTGGACGCGTGGGACACTCTGCGCGAGAAGGGCGCCCGCCGCGTCCTGCCAATGACCGTCCCGATGCTCATGCCTAACTCCCCCACCGGGTATGTTTCGCTCGAGTTCGGCGCAAGGGCTGGAGCACACGCCCTCGTCTCCGCGTGCGCTTCCGGCGCCGAGGCGATCGGTTACGGCGTTGAGATGATCCGCAGCGGCCGCGCCGACGTCGTGATCGCCGGCGGCACCGAGGCCACGATCCACCCAATGCCAATCTCTGCGTTCGCGGCCTCACGAACCCTCTCGCTACGCAACGACGACCCAGCCAGCGCGTCACGCCCATATGACGTAGACCGTGATGGCTTTGTCATCGGTGAGGGCTCCGGAATTGTGGTCCTCGAGTCCGCGGAGCACGCGGCTGCTCGCGGCGCGCGTGTCTACGCCAAGATAGCTGGCGTTGGCCTGAGTGCCGACGGCTACCACATCACGTCCCCTGAACCCACTGGCGATGGCCAGATCCGCGCCATGCGCGATGCTCTGAAGGACGCGGGCGTGGACGCCGAGAACGTCGTGCACGTCAACGCGCACGCCACGTCCACCGAGGTGGGTGACCTCGTTGAGGCTCGCTCCATCTCGACCGTCATGGGTTCCTCCGCAGACCGCGTAGCGCTTTCGGCAACCAAGTCGATGACCGGTCACCTCCTCGGTGGTGCTGGCGCGCTCGAGACGATCTTCACGGTCCTCGCGGTCCACAACCGCCAGGCTCCCCCAACCATCAACGTTGCCAACCCGGACCCCGAGCTCACGCTCGACCTGGTTCGCGACACCCCACGTGACCTCCCTGCCGGTGACATCGCCGCGCTGAACAACTCGTTCGGCTTCGGTGGCCACAACGTGGCGCTGGTGGTCAAGAACGCCTAAGGCGTCCTTATGTACGACGAGAGGGCTGGGACAGTTCGTAATGAACTGTCCCAGCCCTCTCGTCGTGAATCAAAGAAGTCTTCTAGGGCGGAAGGTTCGGCGCTAGCCGACCTGGTGGAGCCAGCGAACGGGGGCGCCCTCGCCCGCGTAACGGAACGGCTCGAGTTCTTCGTCCCAGGCGGTACCGAGCGCGAGGTCAAGTTCGCGGCGCATGCGGTAGGCATCGTGCGAGTGTTCGAGGGCGGAACGCACTCGGCCCTCAGGCACCATGACGTTTCCGTGCACGTCTATATTGGCGTGGAAGATACCGAGGGACGGCGTGTGGCTCCAGCGTGAGCCGTCAACGCCAAAGGATGGGTCTTCTGTGACTTCAAAGCGCAACTGATCCCATCCGCGCAGGGACGAGACAATCTTGGAACCAGAACCCTGCTTGCCCTGCCAGGAAAACTCCGTGCGGACGAGACCGGGCGCAGCCGGCTGCTCTATCCAATCAAAGCGGCTGGGTACGCCAAGGACGTTCGTGATGGCCCATTCCACGTGCGGGCACATCGCTCTTGGCGCGGAGTGCACAAAAAACACACCGCGAGTTAGGACATCTTTCATGTGATCCTCCCAGTCTGAGGTGCGTCTTCCCCTACGACCTGTGGACTTGCGGAACGATCACGGATACGAGTTTGTGACTAAGAACTATGTTGCCCCATAATTACGGGCGTTGCCAACCCGTCTCAACGGGCCTACATCGCAAAATGCGGGTTAAAGTGCTGCGCGCAGCTCGCGCATGGCGCGCCTACGAACTTCCTTTTCCAGGCGGTCGAGGTAGACCTTGCCGTCGAGGTGATCCACCTCGTGCTGGATACACCGCGCCATGATGTCGGTGCCCTCTACAACGACCTTCTTGCCGTCCAGGTTGATTCCCTCGGCGCGGGCGTACTGCGCCCTCCTCGTGGGGTACCAGAGGCCAGGAACGGACAGGCAGCCCTCGTCTCCGTGCTGGAACTCGTCCTCGGAGAGCTCGACGATCCGTGGATTGAGAATGTAGCCGACCTGGCCATCCAGGTTCCACGAGAACGCGCGCAGGCTCACGCCAATCTGGTTGGCCGCGAGGCCCGCACGCCCTTCGAGATCCACCGTCTCGAGGAGGTCCTCTACGAGCCCCTTGACTCGAGAGTCGATGACCTTGATTTCGTCACACACAGTACGAAGGACGGGATCCGGAACGATTCGGATGTCGCGCATTGCCATGTCGGTATTCTTTCACGTGTTGTAGCGCGTACGAGTGTCAGCCGGGACACCGCACAAACGCATCGGGAAAAAACAAAACCCAAGCGTGTGCTTGGGTTGTTTTGGCTCCCGCGACTGGATTCGAACCAGTGACCGTCCGATTAACAGTCGGATGCTCTGCCGCTGAGCTACGCGGGATCAATTGTGATACCAAATATTCATTTGTACCGCTCCCGCGACTGGATTCGAACCAGTGACCGTCCGATTAACAGTCGGATGCTCTGCCGCTGAGCTACGCGGGATTGTGTTGCTCAACTAGGTTACCTAAGAGTTTGACCAAACTGAAATCGCGAGGATTTGCGTAGATCACACTCAGGTAGACCGCATCCGATTCGAGGATTCCTAACAGTTACCACGAGTACGTTTGCGGTGCTCCTTGCGAGCCGCAGGTAAAACTGTATCAGGTTTTTTAGGCCGCTCCGGACACTTCAGCGAGCTTCTCCATCACTGGTCGGACGCGCTTGGCAACATCCGGGTGGGAGACATCAATTCCGGCGTCACCGATGGCCTGGACCACGAGCCCGCGGTCAGGAGTGCGGCGCACCGCGACCCGCACGTTATCGCCGGTTCCGAGTGGAACTGTCTCGCTGATGACCACGGAGTTCTCGACCCGCTCGCGCAGGACCGTGAGGAAGCGCACCGGGGTCTTGCCCAGGGCACGGACCCTCAGACGCTCAAGAGATGTGGCAAAGGACACGTACAAAATGTCAGACTCGGGATGCCATCCGGCACGGTCGACCTGCCACCACGGCGTCGCGGTGAGGGGTTCGGACACATCTTGAGGCACGAGGATGAGCTCGGTGCGCCCGGCCACGAGCCAAACCTTGTGTTCTGGGCCTTCAGTTTCCTCTAGAGAGTCTTGGGCTTCTGGGCTGTCCGGGCCACCTGTTGTCTGCTCCTGGCCCAGGGAAACGCCGGCTGTTTCCTCGAGGTCCGCCCGGACCTCGGCCACGAGAGCGCCCTCCATCCAGGCCAGGCCAGTGTCCTTGGATTGCCTAGAAAGCGCTTGGCGGAGTTCAGCGGGGATGCGAGGGGTGCGTCGGAACATACCTACTACCGTAACCCGAGACCGATTTCTGCAACAGGGCGCCATGCGGCTAATCTAGGTGTGCGCCCCAATAGCTCAGTCGGTCAGAGCAGGGAACTCATAATTCCTTGGTCGCGGGTTCAAGTCCTGCTTGGGGCACCAATAAACAAGCCGAAACCACGGCTAAAGGCGGTCCACAGTGTAGCCACTGGTACAGCCTTTGGCGCAACTCGGCTCCCACTCGAACGGATGGATAATCATCCGTTCGATGAGCAGGTGGGGCGCAGGAAGACTCAGTCGTCCTCGACCTCGCGCAGCATCCGACGCTGCGCCTCCAGTTCGAGCAGCGCGCGATAGATCGCCTCATACTCCACTGGGTCCTGGCCGATGTCGGCGCGTCGCAGCCTGCTCTTAACATCCCCGATCTGGCGCGTGATGCCCATGTCAATGAATGCGCGCACGATGCCCTGCGCGAAGCGCTCAATCACGTCGGGGCGGTCCTCCGGCAGCGGAGCAACGGCGAGCTCGTTGACCAGCGGACGGATGGGCTCCGCGGCGTTCTGAGAGACCAGTTCCACCCAATCCCCCACCTCGTGCTTGGCAGCCTCAAAGAGCCCGCCGGCCGCACGAATCGCGTCAAACACTCCCCGCCAGGCGGGAACCATGAATGCCTCGGAAGGAAGCGCGTCGATCACGTCTGCGATGATCGCGTGTGGGTACTGCAGCAGCACCTCAAGCGCCTGGCGCTCGAGCCGTGCAACAGGGTCGCGCGGGTCGGGACGTGCGATGGTATTCGCCATATCGTCGGTAATCTGTGGCTGGGACTCGCGTGAGCGAGGCGCAGGAGCCGCAGGCTGCTTGGAAAACCGTTCCGCCTGCGCGACAGCGCGGCGGACGGTCTCCTGATCTAGGCCGAGCCAGCCGGTCAGGAGCCGGGTGTACTCGGGGCGCAGGGCGTTGTCGCGGATGCCGGCCACCACGGGCGCGCAGGCACGCAGGGCGCCGACGCCGCCCTCCGCGGTGTCCAGGTCGAAGCCCTTGAGGGTGGTCTGGATGACGAACTCAAAGAGCGGCTGGCGACCCTCCACGAGTGCGCGCACGGCGTCGGGGCCCTTGGCTTGGCGCAGGTCGCACGGGTCCATTCCGCTCGGCTCGACGGCCACGAAGGTCTGGGCGTAGAACTTCTGGTCCTCGCCGAACGCGCGCATGGCGGCCTTCTGGCCTGCCGCGTCTCCGTCGAAGGTAAAGATGATCTCGCCGCCCGCGGAGCCGCCATCGGCAAGTCGCACGCCGCCCGACGAACTCGTGTCGCCGAGCAGCCGGCGAACAAAACGCACGTGGTCCGAGCCGAACGCGGTGCCACACGTGGCAACTGCCGTGCCCACGCCGGACAAGTGCGCGGCCATCACGTCGGTGTAGCCCTCGACCACCACGACCTGCTTGTTCTTGGCGATCTCGCGCTTAGCCAGGTCAATCCCGTACAGGACGTTGGACTTCTTGTAGAGCGGAGTCTCTGGGGTGTTCAGATACTTGGGGCCATTGTCATCCTCGTATAGGTGGCGGGCGCCAAAGCCAATGGTCTCCCCCGTGACGTCACGGATGGGCCACATAAGGCGGCCACGGAACCTGTCGTACACTCCGCGCTGGCCCTGTGACATGAGGCCGGAAATCACGAGCTCCTGCTCGGTGAAGCCCTTCTGGCGCAGCACCTTGTACAGGTTGTCCCAGCCCTTGGGCGCGTACCCCATGCCGAAGTGTGCGGCGTCCTGAGCGGTGAAGGAACGCTTGGTGATGAAGTCACGTGCAGTCTGCGCCTCGGGCGAAAGCAGCTGCTCCTGGTAGTACTGGGTGGCAACACGGTGGGCCTCTAGGAGGCGCTGGCGGCGCCCGGGCTGGTCCTCGGGCTTACGTTCCGAGCCTTCCTCGTAGCGCAACTGCAGGCCAATCTTGGAGGCGAGGTACTCTACGGCCTCCGTGAACCCCAGGCCGTCCATCTTCTGCACGAACGAGATGACGTCACCGCCTTCGCCGCACCCGAAACAGTGCCAGCGACCCACCTGGGGGCGCACGTGGAACGACGGGGACTTTTCGTCGTGGAATGGGCACAGGCCCTTCATCGAACCGACGCCTGCGGGCTTGAGCGTGACCTGTTCGCCCACGATATCTTCTATGCGCGATCGTTCGCGTACCGCATCTACGTCTTCTCGTTTAATCAGGCCAGCCACAGACCCAAGTCTAAGGTCAAAGGCTCAGAAATGAGCCCTTCCACAGTGCCCAGTGCGGTCGGTGTTGGACACACTGCGTGGTTGCCGCACGGACGGCTCCAAGGACAACGGCTCCCGCAGTCCCCTGGCCACTCACAGGAAGAGCGTGTCGCCCTTTTCGCAGTAGCGCTCATGCCACCGCAGAACCGAGACGTCAGTGAGCGAGGCGACCTGGTCGATGACCACGCGCAGGCGCGCGGCCTCGTCCCTAGCCACTCCCCAGTCACCGCGGAACGCAGGCTGGAGAGCCTCAGCACCGTGCACGGAGAGCGCCTTGACCAGCTCAGTCACGATGCGGCGCTGGTCAATGTAGGTGCGCTGACTTTCGCGCGGCGCCATTACGTACGCAACAGCTAGACCCTTAAGCACGAGAATCTCCGCGTTGGTCTCGGCGGGCACGATTAGGCTCGCGTCGTAGCGAGTCAGAGGACCCTCGCCGTACTGCTCGCGGGTGGCCCGTTCCGCCGACTTGGCAAAACGCCCGATCAACTGACTGGTCGAGTCCTTGAGCACGGCAAGCGCTCGGCGCGAGCCGTCAAAGTCAGTGGCCAAGAGGTTAGCCGCCGAGAGCCTATCGAGAGCAGCGCGAAGTTCGTCAGCGGAGACGAGGTGGCCATACCACTTTTGTGCGTATCCGATCACGCGCTCCCTCTCCTCGTCAGCGCGCAGCATCGCGAGGTCGAGGGTGCCGCCAGCAATGGCGTCCTCGACGTCGTGAACGGAGTAGGAAATGTCGTCAGCAAGGTCCATGACCTGGGCTTCCATGCACTTCTTGCCTTCGGGCGCGCCTTCGCGCAGCCACGTGTACACGGGCAGGTCATCGTCGTATACGCCGAACTTCTTGGTGGGCTGGCCGTCGTCACCGATCGGCCCCTTGCCAAACTCCCACGGGTACTTGACTGAGGCGTCGAGGCTTGCGCGCGTCAGGTTCAGGCCCGCCGGCACGCCCACTGGCGAAAACACCT
>NZ_HE978642.1:205707-246012 GCF_000312125.1 Timonella senegalensis JC301 | reverse complement strand
GCGTCAGGTTCAGGCCCGCCGGCACGCCCACTGGCGAAAACACCTTTGCCTCGAGCCGAGTTAGCAGGCGCAGCGTCTGCGCGTTGCCCTCGAACCCGCCAATGTCCGCCGCGATGTCCGCAAGTGCCCGCTCACCGTTGTGCCCAAAGGGAGGATGCCCCAGGTCGTGCGCGAGGCACGCAGTGTCCACCACGTCCGGGTCGCAGCCCAGCGCCTTGCCGAGCTCGCGCCCCACCTGCGCCACCTCAAGGGTATGCGTCAGCCTGTTGCGGATGAAGTCGTTCGACGCCGGTCCCAGCACCTGAGTTTTGTCGCTCAGTCGGCGCAGCGCGGACGAGTGCACGAGCCTCGCGCGGTCGCGCTCAAACGGCGTCCGGTGATTGGACTTGGGCGCCTCAGCGACCCAGCGCTCCCCATCTTGGGGGCGATAGCCCTGCTCTTGGACTTCCGTGCTCAGTTTTTCCACACTGCAACCCTAACGAAAACTACGAGGATTCCCCTAGCGCAATCGCCATATGTGGACAGACGGCCCCACAGCGGGCAGGACGTATCGTCCGTTATTTACGACGATAGTGTCGGTTCCGTAGAGCAACTCCGGCTGCTCCAGAGGTTCCGTAGCGTCCGATTCTGGGCCAGAGCCGATGGATACATCAAGTTCAGCGCCATCGAACGGAGCACGCGCGAGCATGACCAGCACGGACTCGCTGGCCGATTCTCGAACAAACGCAACACAATCGTCGTGAATAAGAACCCAGCGCAGGCCGCCCGTGCGCAGCGCGGCGGAACTGGACCGGACGGCGATCAGGGACTTGTAGGTGTCGTGGACGGCCTCGTCCCAGCGGGACGGGTCGTTCCACGGCATGGTCTTACGGGCGTGTTCGCCGTTGATGCCGGTCAGGCCGACCTCGTCGCCGGCAAACACCACGGGGTTACCCAGGTAGGTCATAAGCATGCCGAGCGCGACCTCGACCATGGACTCCCCCACGAGCGTGCGCAGGCGCGGGGTGTCGTGCGAGCCGAGCATGTTCCAGTGGTCGCGGTTGACCTTGAACGGCACTGCGGAAGAGAAGCGGCGCATCGCGGCGACCATGTCGGCGCCCGAGCGGCGCGCGAGTGACGCTGGAAGCCCGAACGCTGGGACCGAGCGCGACTGGTCAGCGAGCCATGCCCACACCGGGCGGGTGAACGCGGAGTAGTTCATATTGCCGTGCCAGCCGTCGCCGTCAAGATCGAGGGAGGCGTCGTGGAAGTGCTCGGCGATGATGAGGGAGTCCGGGTTGACCTCGGCTGCGGTGCTGCGGATCTGGCGCGCGACCTCGTGGGTCATGTCGTCGCTTCCCCAGCGACCCGTCATATTGGCCACGTCCACGCGCCAGCCGTCGAGGGCGAACGGGGGCTTGAGCCACTTGCCGATCACTGAGTCCGGACCCTCGACCATGCGCTCACGTAGTGCCGTGGAGTTGTAGTTGAGCTTGGGAAGCGAGCCGTGCTCAAGCCAGCACGCGTAGCCGGGAGCCTCGTCGATCCAGTAGTAGTACGAGTGCTCCTCCGACTCGGGGTCGGACTGGGCCGTGGTGAACCACTCGTGGGACGAGCCCGTGTGGTTGGAGGTGATGTCCCCCATCAGGCGCATGCCCCGCTCATGCACGGCGGCGCTGAGGCGCGCGTAGGCGTCGTCACCACCGAGAACGGGATCCACCCGATCGAACGTGGAGGCGTCGTAGCGGTGGTTGGTGCGGCCCGGGAACACGGGTGTCAGATAGACCGTGCCCACGCCGAGGTCCTTGAGGTAGTCAAGGTGCTCAATGATGCCGTCGAGGTCTCCGCCAAAGAAGTGGGTTCCCACCCCCTCGCCGGACGGAATGGGATCCTGGTTCCAGTCGGGGGCCGGGATGGCCCACTCGGGGATGTCCGCGTGCTGGTCGGTGAGAGCCGGAGCGGAAGCGGACCGCGCAAACCGGTCCGGAAAGATCTGGTAGACGATGCCCTCGTGAAGCCACTGCGGCGCCGGGCTGTGCACGGTCACGCGGAAGTCGCTCGTGTCTGCGACATCGTTGAAGTGCAGGCCTTCGCCATTGAGCCAGGCGTAGTCCCCATCAAGTTCAAAGAAGAAGCGGTACTGGGTCACCGGATTGTGCACGAGAAGATCCGCCTCGTACCAACGGTCGTGCGCGGTGGTCGCCACAAGGCGAGCCGCCGAAACGCGCGGCTCCCCGTCCCGCACAGTGCGCAGGTGCACCGAGAGTTCCGGGAACGACAGGGGCACCCGCACCCTCACCGCAACGTGTTCCCCCAGCGAGGGCGTCAGCTGCGAAACATACAGTTCGCTGCCATCGTGATGAGGCTGGGAGGCAATAAACTTGCCTGACTGTGCGGTAAGAGGTGCGAGTGCCATCTGAAACGAACTATCCCTTCACGGAACCAGCGGTGAGGCCGGACACGATGTACTTCTGCAAGAACAAGAACAGGGCGATGATCGGAATAGCCGAGATCACAGCGCCAGCGGCGAACAGACCCCACGGGGCGTTTCGTTCGTCCGAAGCCCACTGGTACAGGCCCACCGCGAGGGTGACCTTGTCGCTCTGGGACAGGACCGTCTTGGCGATGATGAACTCACCAAAAGTTCCCACAAAGGAGAGCAGACCAACAACCGCGAGGATTGGGGTCACGAGGCGAAGGATGATCGTCCAGAAGATCTGGGAGTGGCTCGCGCCATCGATCTTTGCAGCCTCGTCGATCTCCATTGGCACGGTGTTGAAGAACCCGTACAGCAGGAACGTGTTGGTACCGAGTGCTCCACCAAGGTAAATGGCGATCAGACCGAACTGGTTGTTTGCACCAAGGAACGGGTAGACCTCCTTGAGCGCGAGAAGCAGCAGGAAGATCGCGACGACGGCGAGCATCTGCGGGAACATCTGCACGATGAGGAGAGCAGTCAGCGAACTGCGGCGGCCCTTGAAGCGGAAGCGGGAGAACGCGTACGCCGCTGCGGATGCCATGAGGACCGTAGCAACCGCGCTCACCGTGGAGATGAACAGCGAGTTGAGCGCCCACGTGTAGAACTTGGTGTCACCCAGCGCGGAGTAGTTCTCTCCCGAGATGACGCGGAACAGGTCGTTGGATCCCGCCAGCGTTGCCCCAGGATTGAGCGAGGTGGAAAGCACATACAGGAGGGGGAACATCGCGTAGATTCCGCCGAGGACACCAACCAGGTGGCGCCAGCTCACTTCCTTCCACCAGCGACCACCACGGGTGCCGGACGGACGGAATTCGAGCTCTTGGTTATGAGTCTGAACCGACATGTCAGTATTCCTCCAACTTGCGGGTCTGGCGGAAGCCAAGCCACGAAATAACGCCGACCATGATGAAGATGAGGATCGACACCGCGGAAGCCAAACCGTACTGCTTGACTCCCGATTCGAACGCCACCGAGTACACCATCGAGATCAGGATGTCCGTGGAACCGATCAGGAGCGGACTTCCCGTAAAGTTCGGGCCACCACCCGTAAGCATGTAGATCAGCGAGAAGTTATTGAAGTTAAACGCGAAGCTCGAGATGAGCAGCGGCGCGGTCGAGATCATCAGGAGCGGCAGGATGATGGAACGCAGAACCCGCCACGGCGATGCTCCGTCCATCTTGGCGGACTCCATGACGTCGCCAGGCAAGGACTGCAGCGCACCCGTGGTGATGAGGAACATGTACGGGAAGCCGAGCCAGAGGTTAACCATCAGGATCGAGAACTTGGCGATCCACGGGTCAGAAAGCCACTGGACGCCGTTTCCGCCGAGGAGGACCTCGTTGACAAAGCCGAAGCGCTCGTTGAGCATTCCCTTCCACACCAGCGCGGACAGGAAGCCTGGGAACGCGTAGGGAAGGATGAGGATCGCGCGGTAGAACTTGCGGCCGCGAACGCGTGGGTCGTTGAACACGAGTGCGAAGAACAAGCCGAGCGCGAACGTGGTTGCCACGGAGAGGAACGCAAATGCAAAGGTCCACGTCAGGATCGAGAAGAACGGTCCCGAAACCCTCGAGTCCGTGAACATGTAGGTAAAGTTGTCAAAACCAACCGAGACGCGCCAGCCCGGAGTGAGGTTCTTGCCATCCGCGTTGGTGAAGAATCCGGTCTCACCGTTTGCCGTATATACATCGCCCGTAGCGGTGTCGGTCATGGTGTCGGTAGCTTTGTCGAACTCAAGCGTCGAGCGGAACTGGTACGCATTCATTGCGTCCTGGGTGCGCAGCGAGCCGTCTTCGGCGTTGTCTGAGAACGGAACCCTCAGGTTTGTGATCTCCTGCTGGTTCTCAACGATCTGCGCGAACGGCAGCACCGTGAAGCCTTCGACACCCTTGACCGAGTTGCCCTCGATCTGAGCGCCGGAGGCCTCCTCGAGTGGCTTCTCAGCGGTACCGACCTTGGCCACGCCGTCCTGGACGATTGCGAACCCAAGGTTTCCGTCGCCATCCTTGACCACGGTGACCGGGTACGCAGCGGAGCCTTCAACGCGCGACTCGTTGTAGGAGAGAATCTGCTCAATCGCATCGCCCTTATCCGAGTTGTGGCCGTCACCGTAGTTGGTGAATGCCACATACCCGGTGTAGGCCATGGTGAACAGCTGATAGGTGAAGAGAAAGAGCAACCCTGGGTAGAGGTACTTGCCTGGAATCGCCCGACGCGAGAAGTACACATAGTTGGCTGCAATCAGCGCAATTACGAGTCCGGCGAACACACCCCACGTTCCAGTCGACCATGCAGCAAGCAAGCCGTAGAGACCGAACGCGTTGATGCAGGCCATCAAAATGATCTTGGCTACGAAACCAGGCCTGAAGTTTCGAGCAGGAGACGCGTCGACAATCGGCGCTTTAGTGCCTGTTCCGGCTCCTGAATCATGTTCAGCAGCGCCCCTTGAGATGCTCATCTCATCCCTCCGTGATTGGTCGAGAAAGACCTTGGCGTTGTTTGGCAGTGCACGTGCTACTCACACTGGACAATCTAGGCGAGTGCGCGCGACTTTGTCTGGTGAAACTGTTTATTGCACGACTTGGGGGCCCCGTGAGTACGGAGCCCCCAAGCGTCTAGCTAGTCTTGGGCGTCTCCCCAAGATGCGAGGCGAGGAAGGTCAGCCCTTCTTGATGCCGTCCTCGATGTTCTTCACCATGGTCTCCCATGCCTTGACTGGGTCAGCTGCCTTACCAGAAGCGATGTCCAGCTGTGCTGCGCCCCAGAAGCCCCAGACGACACCCATCGCAGCCGAACCTGGCTGAGGGAGGCCGTTGGCTGCTGCGTCCGCCCAACCCTTGGCGATCTCGTCGGTGATCTTTGCAGCCGACGCGGTCAGAGCTGGGATACGTCCACCGGAAGCGTAGATCTGGTCTGCGGCTTCTTCGGTGGAGAGGTAGTTAACAACGAAGTCGTTAGCGAGCAGAGCATTCTGCGACTTAGCCGAGATGTATGCACCCTGGTATCCAGCGAATGGACGGGATTCCTCGCCACCAGCGGATGGGATTGGGAGGATGGAGATGTCCATACCTTCCTTGACGAACTCAGAGGCGTACCAAGGACCGGTCACCATGTAAGCGGACTTGCCAGCCGAGAATGCTTCCTTGGCCTGGTCTCCACCGATCGATGCGTCGAGGATACCTTCCTTGCCGAGCTTGGCAAGGTACTTTGCCCATGCCTCGCCCTGTGCGCCGCCGAGGGCGAGCTCGTCGGTGTAGTTACCGGCCTCATCCTGCTTGAACACGAACGAACCAAACGAGGTTTGCAGTGGGTAGAGGTGGTAAGCATCGCCCTGGTCACCCTGCTGGATGAGGACTGGGAACTCGGACTTGAGCTCCTTGCCCTGTGCGATCAGCTCGTCGAAGGTGGCTGGGGTCTCCTTGGCGAGTGCGTTGTTACGCACGAGGCCGATGGACTCAACAGCGTAAGGAACGCCGTAGCTCTTGCCCTCGTAGGAGAACGCGTTGATCGATCCTGCGGAGAACTGAGCAGCCTTGTCGCCGAGCTCGATTGGAGCAACGACACCGTTGGTGACGAATTCGCCGATCCAGTCGTTGGCGCCGATGATGACGTCTGGGCCTTCACCGGTTGGAACCTGCTGGACGAACTCGGTGCGGATGTCGCCCGAAGCCTTCTGAACTACCTCGACCTCAACACCGCGGTCTGCCTTGAACTTTGCAACAACGTCCTTGAAGTCGTTGATACGGGTCTCGTCAACCCACACGGTGAGCTTGCCAGATACCTCTGGAGCTTCCGACTCAGACGTGGTTGGCTTTGGGCTCTCAGTCTCAGGGGTGGTACCGCCTGAGCAAGCAGACAGGACGAGTGCCATACCGAGCGCCGCAGCTACTGCTGGGATGCCTCTTTGCATCGGATCTTCTCCAAGTTTTTAGTTTCGGATATTGTTCCGGCGAGGTTCCCGCCGGAGGGGATGACAAAACACTATCCAGTTGCTTGCAACTTTTGCAACATCTTTCAGTAACTTTCAAGTAACGATCATCAGGGGGTAGGATCCTGAATAGCGTTTTACATAGAGACTTCTTGCAAGACTCCACCCTCAACACCACGTTTCTGCGGCTTAAGGCTAGACTCTGTTGCAGAAATCTTGCAGAATGGCTTCTTGCAACGTGTTGCAAGAAGCTCGCAAGAAAATCGCGATCTGCAGCAAAACTTCGTGCGGAGCGCCTCAGTCAAGCCCTTCCCTAGAACCAACCGGCACTGAACTTTGTGACAAGGAGGTCCAAGTGTCCGTACGTACCACCACCAACACCGGTGGCAAGACCCGGCTAACCGATATTGCCGACCAAGCGGGGGTAAGCACCGCGACTGTGTCACGCGTACTCAATGGCAAAGTGGGCGTTGCATCAGACACTCGTCAAGCTGTACTTGCCGCCCTTGACGTCCTCGGTTACGAGCGCCCAGAGAAGTTGCGCAACCGTTCCGCAGGACTCGTGGGGCTCGTTGTCCCGGAGCTGTCCAACCCAGTCTTTCCAGCTTTTGCGCAGACCATTGAGGGCCTGCTCTCACAGCGCGGATATACACCGCTTCTGTGCACCCAGTCCCCCGGCGGCACTACCGAGGACGAGTACATCGAGATGCTCCAGGAGCACTCGGTGGACGGAATCCTGTTTGTAGCGGGCTTGCATGCAGACACCCGAGCAAGCCACGCCCGGTACGAGCAGCTCCGGGCGCAGGGCACTCCCCTCACGTTTGTGAACGGGTTCGCCTCTGGCATCGAAGCGCCCTTCATCTCCTGCGACGACCGCGCCGCTATGGAACTCGCGGTCCGCCACCTCGTCTCGCTGGGCCACCAGCGCATCGGCCTCGCAATTGGTCCAAGCCGCTTTATCACCGCGCAGCGCAAGATTGAAGGATTCAAGGAGGCCCTGCGCACCCATCTCGGTCAGATGAGCACCGACGAGCACGTTGCGACTTCCCTGTTTACAGTGGAAGGCGGACAGTCGGCGGCCAACGATCTAATTGACTCCGGGCACACCGGGATCGTGTGTGGTTCGGACCTGATGGCGCTCGGCGCCGTTAGGGCGGCCCACCAGCGCAGGCTTTCGGTCCCGGACGACATCTCGGTGATCGGCTACGACGACTCACCACTGATTGGTTTCACGGATCCTCCGCTGACCACGATCCGCCAGCCGGTGTCCGCCATGGCACACGCCGCGGTCTCCGGACTCATCGCGATGATCGAGGGCTCACCAGCGCCCAAGTCGGAGCTTTTGTTCCACCCTGAGCTCATCGTGCGCAACTCAACGGGAACCTCACCCGATGCCAGGATTTCCGCCTACCAGGTTGTCAACGGCTAATCCCCACTATCTGCAGCAGCACACACAAGCGCTGCTTCCACCCCTCACCTACCCCATCGATCGGAGCCGACAGTGTCCCTCTCCCTGACTACGACCTCTCCCGCAGCATCCATCCTGCACCCCGCAACCGAGGGTGCTGCCGAGTGGTGGCGCAACGCGGTGATCTACCAGGTGTACCCACGCTCCTTCGCAGACGGGAACGGAGATGGCATCGGTGACCTTAAGGGCATCACCGAACGCCTCGACCACCTGGTTGATCTCGGCGTAGACGCGCTGTGGCTCTCACCGTTCTACAAGTCGCCTCAGGCTGACGCCGGCTACGATGTCTCCGACTACCGCCAGATCGACCCGATCTTCGGTGACCTCGACGATTTTGCCGAGATGTCCACCAAGGCACACAAACTTGGCCTCAAGGTCATCATCGACCTCGTTCCAAACCACACCTCGGACGACCACGCGTGGTTCAAGGAAGCAATCGAGGCCGGCCCAGGCTCGGCAGCGCGCGACCGCTACATGTTCCGTGAGGGCAAGGGCGAGAACGGCGAACTCCCACCAAACAACTGGCAGTCCATCTTTGGTGGGCCGGCGTGGACTCGTGTGGACCAGCGTTGGAACGTTGACGCCGACGGCGTCAAGGACACCGAGTGGTACCTCCACATGTTCGACACTCGTCAGCCTGACCTGAACTGGCAGAACGAGGAGGTCCGCGAGGACTTCAAGTCGATCCTCCGATTCTGGCTCGACCGCGGCGTGGACGGCTTCCGCATTGACGTAGCGCACGGCATGGTCAAGGCCGAGGGCCTCCCCGACTGGGACGGCACCACCGGCATGGTCGACGGAACCAAGGACGAGGGCAAGACCCAGGTCCAGACCGACGGAACCCCCGACGAGGACGGATCCAACGGCGGCGGCAACTCCGGCCCCATGTTCGACCAGGACGGCGTGCACGAGATCTACCGCTCGTGGCACGAGGTAATGGAGCAGTACGACGGCGACCGAGCCCTGGTTGCTGAGGCGTGGGTTGAGCCTCTCTCCCGCCTTGCCCTGTACGTCCGCGAGGACGAGATGCAGCAGGCGTTCAACTTCTCGTTCCTCACCACCAAGTGGGATGCGGCCGCAATGCGCACCGTGATTTCCGCTTCCGTTCGTGAGAACGACGTTGTAGGCGCACCAACCACCTGGGTTCTGTCGAACCATGACGTGGTCCGCCACGTCACCCGCCTCGGTCTCCCCGCCGTGGTCGAGGGCCGCGAGATGAACCCGAACGGTGTTCGCGCAACTGACCCTCAGCCTGACGTTGAGCTCGGTCTGCGCCGCGCCAAGGCTGCGACGCTCCAGATGCTCGGCCTTCCTGGCTCCGCCTACCTGTACAACGGCGAGGAGTTCGGCACCCCGGACCACACCGAGATGCCTGACGAGTTCCGCCAAGACCCTGCGTTCGAGCGCAAGGGCCGCACCGAGGCCGGCCGCGACGGCTGCCGCGTCCCACTCGCGTGGGAGGCAGACAAGCCTGCGTACGGCTTCTCCACCACCGGCAAGTCCTGGCTGCCACAGCCAGAGACCTACCGCGCCGTGGCCGCTGACGTGCAGAAGGCCGACCCGAACTCGACTTTCCACCTGTACAAGAACGTGCTGCGCCTGCGCAGCGAGCACAACATTGGCCTAGGTTCGCTTGCTTGGCTCGATGACTTCGCTTCTTCGACCGAGGTCATTGCGTACCAAAACGGCGACGTCATCGTGGCCACGAACTTCGCTGACGCTCCGTTCGCCCTGCCTGCCGGTGCCGAGGTCCTCGCTTCGAGCGAACCTCTCGTCGACGGCGCAGTGGGAACTGACGTCTGCGTGTGGATCAAGTCTGCTTGATAGCTAGCGCCTAGTGCGAAGGGCTGGTCGGTTCAATGAACCGACCAGCCCTTCGCTGTGTTCCAGCACGGGGTGCGCCGCGCGGATGGCACGTCACAGATTCTCGACGATTGTGCCCCGCCGTCCAGCCCCACGCGCGTGGCGCTGGACGCCGGCGGGCGCTGGAAGCAAGCCAGAATCGTCGATAATCAGGACGTGAGCGATTGAGATGACGAGGACTTCCCTAGTCCTTGTTGTTCTGGCTGTGATGGGATAGCGTCTTGGCGTTGGATGATTCTGGACAAAGAGGTCAGAATCATGCGTGAGGAGAAGTGCATGTGAAGAAGTGAATCGCTCTACCTGTTGGAATGTGTGCATTAGCCTCGCTAGTTACGGGGCTGCATGGCGATCGACAATGAGGCCATTGCCTCCGAGCAGAAGAGCCCCAGGTCCAAGAGGCGATCGCGGCACTTGAGAAGAACTTGGCCCAGGCCAGCGAGCAACGGGATACGGAGACCAAGGCCGCGTTTCGTGTACTGGCGTTCCCAGATGGCACGGAACTACCCGAACCCGATTCTCTCCAAGACTTGCAGGCCCCGATCGACTCACTTCAGGGCGCTACCACGCTGCCAATGGACCAGCAGTACGGGATCATCTACGAGGACGGCTTATCGAGCGGGCGAAACCGACCGCGTCAACGCCGCTGTTGAGACCCTAGAGGTGTTCGCCAAACTTTCCGTTTCGCAGTCTTTTCCCGACTACGCCGCCTTTCTAGAGCAGCGCGTGAATCCGTTTGGAGAAGGGGACGATACCGCTTCAGCGAACTACCTCGAGAGAGACTGCAGCTTCTAGTGCGATCGGGCTGGCCAGCCCTTCGCAGTGTTGCAACGACCACTAGAAATCGCCCGAAGCCGCGCACGTGCCGCTGTGAGCCAGCCAGAACCGCTGAGAATCAGGACCTAAACGAGACGGACGTGGCCAGGACTGAGTAGGGCGCGATCGTGCCCGTCAGGGCGCCGTCCTTACCCACTGTGAGGGTCGGAGTCTCGCAGGTCGTGAGGATCTCACCGGCGCCGGCGTCGCAGTACTCGCCCGGGGGAAGAGTAGTGTCCCACGTCCCGGTGAGCGGCTCCGCTCCCCTGTTCACGGCGATGAACGCGCGGCCGTCGCGGGCAAAGGAGAGGCCATCTTCCTCAGACCATTCCTGAGTGACCGCCGCGTCCCCGGCATCCGTGCGCCACTGGATCATGTTGACCAGGGTTGGCCAGCGCTGCTGGCAGGTCCACTCTCCATCGAGGTAAGTCTGCGTTGGGCCGGTGCGTTCCGTGCACGTGACCTCCATCAACTGGCCCGTGGCAAAGTTCTTAGCAGGGCCGGCGTCCCGATCAGCAAAGGCATAGCCGGAGTACAGGATCGGGGTGCCGTAAGGGCTAGCCAACATGAGCGCTGTGAACACCTCGTACTGCGGGTCCTTGTACGTGATCGCCCTGTTGCCGCGTTCGGTGTCGTGGTTTTCCACGAACGTATAGGACTTCTCGCTGGGAGCGTAGGCGGACGTGGTGCCCGCGTTGAAGAACGCGGAGAACGTCGAGCCAACCTTGAGGCTGGATATATCCTTGCCCCACGAAAACTCCAGGACATCGCCGGCCTCGAGGTATTCCTCGGGAGTAATCGGCTCACCGGCCGCTCGGATGACCTCCTGGATCACGCGCGTACCTTCAGGCAAGTCTGCGACGATCGCCGCCACGTCTACGGCGGGCATGTGCTTGGCCGCGTCAATGCGGAACCCGGCCACACCGAGTGAAAGCAGATCGTCAAGGTAGGCCTTGAGCGTAGTGCGCACGTGCTCGGACTCGGTCTTCAGGTCCGCGAGATTCACCAACTCGCAGTTCTGGACCTCGTTCCGGTCCTGATAGTTGGTGATGTCGCCGTTCGCGGCGTCGCAGTGGTGAAAGTCGTCCGTGGAGTATATGCCCGGATAGTCGTAGTGCTCGTACGCGGTACCGCCCGTGCCTGTGCCGGGGTTTTCCTGGCCGGTCATATGGTTGACCACGGCGTCAGCCACCACGTCCACGCCCGCGTCACCGCAGGTCTGGACCATCTGGCCAAACTCGTCACGTGTACCTAGCTTGGACTCGAGCTTGTAGCTCACCGGCTGGTAACTGGTCCACCACGCGTCGCCCTGGATGTGTTCCTGCGGCGGGGACGTCATGATCCATGTGACGCCGTTGTCCGCAATCGTCTGACATTCAGCCTCGATCGCGGTCCACGGCCATTGGAAGAGGTTGAGGCCCACGTCTGCCGGGGGTGCGCTGGGCTCATCCTTGTGAGCCTGTGAGCAAGCTGCCAACGCGACAACCATGGTGACGGCAGCGGCTGAGGCAAGTGTCTTACGAAGAGTCATGAAAATTCCCGTACTACGTGCAAGTTTTCTGCCAGCGTACCGGCGGAATAGCCAAAAATCGCTTGCAGAGGGTTACGGGAACCTAACGATCATGCCGTGTGTTGTGTTTACCGCTGAGCACGGTAATAATGGGCCGCGCTGGCCTCGCATCAGCCGCCCGAAACGCTCAACTCTGCCTCGGCAAGCTTGACGCGGAACTCGTCGCTCAACTCGCGCGAGTCCAGCCAGCCCTCCGGCAGGTGGGGGCGCTTGGGGGAACCTGCGCGACCGCGCTGCCCCTCCGCGTCCTTACCTGGGTACGGCGCGTCCAAGTCAAGGCGGTCCAACTTCTCGCGAAGGTCCGCCAGGGAGTCCACGAGTGCTAGGCCGTTGCGGGCGTCGCCGCCCACAGCGTAACCCTTGAGGTACCAGGCCATATGCTTGCGCAGGTCACGAATACCGCGGCCCTCGTCGCCAAAGAAGTCGACCATGTACTCGCCGTGGCGGTAAATCGTGTCGGCAACGTGGCGCAGGCCCGGCTTGATGCGTTCCGGACGCCCGGCAAACGCAGCGGTCAGGTCCGCGAACAGCCACGGACGCCCCTGGCAGCCGCGCCCCACAACGACGCCGTCACAGCCAGTCTCCTCGACCATGCGCAGCGCATCCTCGGCGGACCAGATGTCTCCATTACCCAAAACTGGGATCGTGGTGACCGCCTCCTTGAGCGCCTTAATTGCGGACCAGTCCGCGGTACCCGAGTAGTGCTCGGCGGCGGTGCGCGCGTGCAGTGCGACAGCGTCCACGCCCAGTTGCTCGGCGATTTGGCCGGCCTCAAGGTACGTAATGTGGTCGTCATCGATGCCCTTGCGCATCTTGATGGTGACGGGAACGTCGTAGGGCGCAGCAGCGGAGACCGCCGCATCGATGATGCGTGTGAAAAGCTCGGTCTTCCACGGCAGCGCGGAGCCGCCGCCCTTACGCGTGACCTTAGGAACGGGGCAGCCAAAGTTCAGGTCGATGTGGTCGGCACGGTCTTCGCTCACGATGAGCTTGACGGCGGCGCCAACAGTGGCAGGGTCCACTCCGTACACCTGAGCGGAGCGTGGGGTTTCGAAGTCCTCGAACGAGATGATGCGCATCGATTCCTCGTTGCGCTCGACCAACGCACGACTCGTGACCATCTCAGCCACGAACAACCCGTCGCCGTTCTCGCGGCACAACCGGCGGAACGCAGTGTTGGTCACGCCAGCCATGGGCGCCAAGACCACGGGGGTCTCAACTGTGTGCTTACCTATACGAAGCGGAGGCAGCACGGGCGTCTGGGGAGTCTGTTCGAGCGTAGTCACCCGCCCATTTTCTCACTTGCCAGCTCGAAGTTGGGAGCCAAGTCCAGTCATCTTGCCCACAGTGCAGGGCTACCACCAAGGCTCACGTCCTCCAAGAAGATAGTAGTTCTCGTAGTACTTGGTTGGGTTGTCCATAATCACGTCGAGGTTGGATGGAAACGCCGAACCATCAGCCCGCGTGATCTCCGTGCGGAAAAATACCCCTGACTCAGCGCACGGCCCATCCCCAAAGTCCGTGGCATGCAAGGTGAGCGTTGCATCCTCGAGGTCGGCGCTCTCCAGGGAGGGCGGGCAGCCACCAGCTCCAAACGCCTCGTAGATGACGGCGGTCCCTTCAACCGTAGTGCGCCAGTAACTCTCACTCCAGTCCGCGTTCGGGTCCTCGAACAGCGAGTTGGCGTCCAGTTCCTTCAGCACGAGCTGCTCACCGCTAGGCTGGGCCCCACCGGAATGAGCCCCATCGGGCCCCTCGCCCTCGCCGCCACAGCCCGAAAGCACGGTGGCCCCCACCAGGAGGGCCACCGCACCCACGCTCTTCCGAGAAAACACAGAGATTACTTGGTCTCTGCGAGCTTCACGGTGAAGGTGTCCTCGAGCTTCACGCCATCAGCGCGGGTGATCTCCTGGACGAGTGGGCGAAGGTCCATGGTGCATGGCTTGCCCTCGTAGCTTGGACGGGTGAGGGTGATCGTGGTGCCCTCGAGGACTGCGGTTTCGACCTTTGGCGCGCAAGTAGAGGAGCCAGCCGCGTGATAGGTCAGCACGCCGTCCTTGATGGTGGCGGTGAAGTCCGAGTCCTCAGACTCAGGTATTCCGCCCTCTTCGCGTGGTTCGCTGACTACAAGCTGGATAGGTCCGCTGTCCTTGACGCTTGCTCCTCCTTCGGCGTCGCCGCTAGGTGATGAGCAGCCCGAGAGTGCGAGCAATGCAACGATTGCACCGGTGAAGAGGGTCTTTTTCATTCGTTCTCCAAAGTTTGGGGCGGGTTACGCCGGGTACCTCTGCCACCTCTATGTTCCCAGTTCAGGAGAACATACACCCTGAACCAGAGTTTCTTATGCGGGTGAGTTTTCGAGCACGTGCGGGACCCACCTGGCGCAACCAGAATCGTCGAAAATCAGATGCGCGGCGCAGACCGCACCCACACGACACAACGCGAAGGGCGCGGGTCAATCCCAAAGGATTGGCCCGCGCCCCTCGCGGCACACTATCTAACTAGCGAATCAGGCACCCATGAGTCGGGCAGCCAGGAGTGGCACGACCTGGTCGAGCGCAACGCGCTCCTGCTCCATCGAGTCACGGTGACGGATGGTCACGGCGTTGTCCTCGAGGGTGTCGAAGTCAACGGTGATGCAGAATGGCGTACCGATCTCGTCCTGGCGGCGGTAGCGGCGGCCGATTGCACCGGCGTCGTCGAACTCGACGTTCCAGTACTTTCGCAGGTCGGCTGCGAGCGCCTTCGCCTTTGGCGAGAGCTCCGCGTTGCGCGACAGCGGCAGAACCGCGGCCTTGACGGGTGCGAGGCGTGGGTCGAGCTTGAGCAGAACGCGCTTGTCCACGCCGCCCTTAGTGTTTGGCGCCTCGTCCTCGGTGTAAGCCTCAACGAGGAAGGCCATTAGCGAACGGGTCAGACCGGCGGAAGGCTCGATCACGTATGGGAAGTAACGCTCCCCCTCGGCCTGGTCGAAGTACGACAGGTCCTTGCCCGAGATTTCCGAGTGAGTCTTCAGGTCGAAGTCGGTGCGGTTTGCGATGCCCTCGAGCTCACCCCACTCGCCACCGGTGAAACCGAACTTGTACTCGATGTCCACGGTGCGCTTGGAGTAGTGGGAGAGCTTCTCCTGTGGGTGTTCGTAGAGGCGCAGGTTCTCTGGGTTCACACCGAGGTCGACGTACCACGCCTTGCGGGTGTCGATCCAGTGCTGGTGCCATTCCTCGTCGGTTCCTGGCTTCACAAAGAACTCGAGTTCCATCTGCTCGAACTCGCGGGTGCGGAAGATGAAGTTACCCGGGGTGATCTCGTTACGGAAGGACTTACCCACCTGGCCGATTCCGAATGGAGGCTTGAGGCGGGACGCGGTCTGGACGTTCGAGAAGTTTACAAAGATGCCCTGCGCGGTCTCTGGGCGCAAGTAGTGCAGGCCCTCTTCGTTGTCGACTGGGCCGAGGTAAGTCTTGAGCAGGCCGGAGAAGTTCTGAGGCTCAGTCCACTCGCCCTTCTTGCCACAGTTGGCGCAGACGATCTCTTCCATGCCTGAAGGCGCGCGACCCTTCTTGTACTCGAACTCCTCGAGCAGGGTGTCTTCGCGGTAACGCTTGTGGCAGGAGGTGCACTCGATCAGCGGGTCGGTGAATACTGCGACGTGGCCGGATGCTTCCCAGACCTTGCGTGGGAGGATCACGGAGGAGTCGATTCCGACGACGTCGTCGCGGCCGCGAACCATCTGCTGCCACCACTGGCGCTTGATGTTTTCCTTGAGCTCGGCCCCGAGTGGCCCGTAGTCCCATGCGGACCGGGATCCGCCGTAGATCTCTCCCGACTGGAAGACGAAGCCTCGCCGCTTAGCAAGCGAGATTACAGAGTCGAGACGTGAAGGCGCTGCGGCCAAGATGATCACTCCATCAATATGTTGTCAGCCCCGCGTGGCTCGCGGTGGCGAATGAAGCGCACAGGGGTTCTGGGCACGATCATGCCCGGTCTTCGTGTGCAAGTAACCAAGTTTACCGGCTGTTGCGCGTCCCTCCTATTTTTTGCTGCTTCTTCGCCTGCGAATCCCCGCCGGGCCAACCCCAGCGGCAGGTGGGCGGCGCTGGGCGCCTCTCTATCGTCGTTAATTTGATTCCCGACGATTCACGTGTGCCCAGCACCTTGCTGGGGTGACTGGTGGTGGGGTTGGGGCGCGGCCTGCGGCCGGTTTGATCCGGTTGGGGAGCCCGCGGGGCGGGCGGGTCGGAAGCGTGGGGTTCGACACAGTACGGGTCAGCACTTTGACAGCACGGCAAATCCTTATTGATAATGGATCTCATGAACAATTGGAAACGTGTCCTGACATCCGGAGCGGCGATCATCGCGATAGCGATGGGTGCAAGCGCGTGCAGCGCACAACCCGAAACGCAGGACGACAGGCTCCAAGTGCTCGCTGCCTTCTACCCACTGCAGTTCGTGTCCGAACGAGTGGGCGGCGATCTGGTCACAGTGTCATCTCTGACCCCGCAGGGCGCCGAACCGCACGATCTGGAACTGGCGCCGGCACACACCCGCAAAATCTCGACCGCCGATCTGGTGGTCTACCAGTCCGGCTTCCAGGCAGCGGTCGACAGCGCCATCGAGGCGCGCGACCCCGAGCACGTCTACGACGCCGGGCCACTCGCGGACTTGGACTCGACGCACTCACATGAGGGCGAGACCGCCGAAGAACACGCGGAACACGCAGACGAGCACTCGCACGAGGGCGAGACCGCCGAAGAACACGCGGAACACGCAGACGAGCCAGCGGATGTGGCGGGGGTTGCCCCTCAGGCAGGCGATCACGACGGCCACAACCACGGCGCCTTGGACCCACACTTCTGGCTTGACCCGACCCTTCTGATCGAGGCAGCCAACGGCATTGCAACTGAACTCGCCGCCATCGATCCCACCAATGCCGAGAAATTCCATGCCAACGCACGCGCGCTGTCCACTGAACTGACTGAGCTGGACCACGACTTCACAGCGGTTCTCAGGACCTGCACCCAGCGCTCCATCGTGGTCTCCCATGAGGCGTTCGGATACCTGGCGCACCGCTACGACTTTGAGCAGATCGGAATCTCCGGTATCGATCCAGAAGCCGAGCCGAGCCCGGCCGCACTTCGCGCGATCAAGCAGGAAATCGAGGCCCGCGGCATCACCACAATCTTCTTCGAGGCGCTCAGCAGCCCTAAGGTTGTTCAGACCCTCGCCAAGGACCTCGGCATCACTGCGCAAATGCTCGACCCCATTGAGGGACTCCGCGATCCTGCGCAAGACTACTTCAGCGTCCAACGCGCAAATCTCACCGCCCTCCAAGCAGGAATGGACTGCTCATGAGCACCGACACCATCCTTCAAGCAACGGATCTACACGTCACCCTCGGGGCGAGCCACATCCTTCGCGGCATTAACCTGAGCATCAACACGGGTGAGGTTGTGGCCATCCTCGGCGCGAACGGCTCCGGAAAGTCAACGCTTATTCGTGCACTGACGGGGATCGTGCCCGCAACTTCCGGGCAGGTTGAGGCGTTCGGCGTCCCCATGGGGAAGTTCGTGCCCTGGAAGAAGATCGGGTACGTCCCGCAGCGTGTTGCCGCAACTACGGGCATCGGCTCGACCGCCGGCGAGGTAGTTACATCCGGCCTGCTGTACGGCGGAAGGCTCCGCCTCCCCCGCGACCACAAGGCACGAGCACACGCCGCCCTAGAGCAGGTGGGCTTGGATGCCAGGTTCGACACGCCGCTGGCCAACCTCTCCGGCGGTCAGCAGCAGCGCGTGCTCATCGCCCGCGCGTTGGTGCGCGAACCGGAACTACTCGTACTCGACGAGCCAGTTGCTGGAGTGGACCGGCCAAGCCAGGTGGCGTTTGCGCAGACCCTTGCCGGGCTCGTGGAAACGGGCAAGACCATTGTGGTCGTGCTGCACGAGCTCGGGGAGTTCCGTCCTCTCATCACGCGCTCAGTAGTGGTCCGCCACGGACAGATCGTCCACGACGGCTCCGCTCCCGCTCCGACCCATGACCACTCCGGAGACGACCACGACCACGTGCACCCGCACGAAGGCTTTACTCCCGAGGGTTCCGCACTCATCCAGGAGACAGGATTCGAATCATGAACATCCTCACCGAACTTGGATACTTCTTTACAGACCCGCTGATGCAGCGCTCGCTCATTGCAGCGGTCATCGTTGGCGTGGCAGCCCCGATCATGGGTACCTACCTCGTGCAGCGCAAGCTTTCGCTGCTCGGTGATGGTATCGGCCACGTAGCTCTGACAGGAGTTGCACTGGGCTGGATCGTGGGTGCTGGGATGGGACTCGTGGAACGTGATGCGCTGGCAATCCCAGGTGCAGTGGTCGCCGCAGTGATCGGTGCAGTTGCAATCGAGTTCGTGCGCGAGCGAGGCAAGACCTCTGGAGACGTGGCGCTGGCACTGCTCTTCTACTCCGGTATCGCCGGAGGCGTTGTGCTCATCGGTTTGGCAGGTGGAACAAACGCGAACCTCATGGCCTACCTGTTCGGATCGATTTCAACTGTCACCACCCTCGACCTCTTTATGATCGCAGCCCTGGGCGTGGTCATCATTGCTGTCGGCGTAGGCATGCGGTCCCTGCTGTTCGCGATCTCGCACGACGAGGAGTTCGCGCGCGCCTCAGGACTGCCTGTGCGCGCGGCGAACATAGTCATCGCGGTAATTGCAGCATTGACCGTCACCGTGTCGATGCGCGTGGTTGGGCTGCTGCTCGTCTCCGCAATCATGATCCTTCCAGTGGCCGTGGCACAGCTCATGACCGCATCTTTTAAGACCACCATGCGTGTTGCCGTGATTGTGGGCGTGATCGTGACCGTTGGCGGTCTCATGATCACCTACTGGGTTCCGCTCTCCCCCGGGGCCACGATCGTCATGCTCGCGGTCCTCGCCTACACGCTGGTGGCGATCCTCAAGCCTCTCTTTGCCACAAAGAACGGGCGCGGGCATGACCCGCACCCGGACGTTCCAGATGACGTAGCTCTTGAAGGCGTCCAAGGGGCGCTCACTAAGGAAGGTGCATCATGCAACGAATGACCAAACAGCGCGCCGCAATCGCTGAGCTGCTGGAGTCCACGCACGATTTCAAATCCGCGCAGCAACTTCATGACCTCCTGCGCGAACGTGGAGAGACCGCGGGCCTCGCTACCGTGTATAGAACCCTGCAGAACCTCGCCGACGCTCACGAGCTCGATGTCATCCGTACGGAAGACGGCGAAATGCTCTATCGCATGTGTGAACGCACGGAGCACCACCACCACCTCGTGTGCCGTTCCTGCGGCAAAACCATCGAGATTGACGGGCCTACCGTAGAAGAGTGGGCTGCAATGGTCGGTGGAAACTTCGGTTTTAGCGACATCGAGCACACCATTGAACTGTTTGGAACGTGTCAGGAGTGCGCTTCTTAACAAGTTTCTGAGCCGGAGGAACGAGTCACAGCACCCGTGAACTTAGGCACACCTAAGTACAAATGAATCGGTTGAGAGTACGCTTGGAGAATGCCCGACTCCCTGGACAACGCACCCATCTTCTTGGTGTTCCTGTTCTTCTTTGGCATCGCCTTTGTGCGTACGCAAGCCACATACTGGCTCGCGCGCTATGTTGCGTATAAGACGATCCAAAACTCGACGTTCACCAACCCCACGATGAGACGTCTGGCGAACTGGATCAATGCCAACTCCGACGGCAAGGGAGTGCGCGCAGTCCATAAGTGGGGCGCGCTGGCCGTGTTTGGGTCATTCTTTATGTCCGGAACCAAGACCGTGATCAACACCGCCGCCGGTCTGACACGGATGTACTACCCCGTGTGGCTCGTGGCGATGACGCTCGGTTGCATCGCCCACGGCGTCATCTACGCAACGATCGGTTGGGTAGCTTGGCTGGCCGCGATCTCCGCGCTGGCTGGATCGCCGCTCGGAATCGCAGCAATCGTTCTCATTGTCCTGGCCGGTGCTGCGGCAATCGTGATTACGCGTGTCCGCATCCGCAATGGTGCAAAGCCGGCTACTGACCTGGCGGGAGTCGATGCCCAAGCACCTGTCGCCGCTGGCACTGCAGCAACCGCTGGCACTGCAGCAACCGCAACTCCCACAGAACAGGACTGCGTCCTGAACCAGGCCACACAGGCCACGATCTCCGACGCGGCTAGCGTCACCACTCCCTCAGCGTCGCAGGACGCCTGACTGGGTCTCTAAGCCTTTACCGGCTTGTCCACGGCTCCCCCGTACCGGCGGTCCCGTTGCGCATATTGCTCAACCGCGCGCCACAGTGTGCGTCGGTCAAAGTCCGGCCACAGCGTATCCAGGAACACCATCTCTGCGTAGGCCGACTGCCACAGCATGAAGTTGGAGAAGCGCTGCTCCCCCGAGCTTCGCAGGAACATGTCGACGTCCGGGAGGTCTGGCTCGTCGAGGTACTTGCCAATCGTCTTCTCCGAGACATTCTTGGGGTCGAGCTTGCCCGCAGCTACGTCCGCCGCAATTGCTGCCGCAGCGTCCGCGATCTCAGCTCTTCCGCCATAGTTGACGCACATGTTCAGAGTGCAGGTCGAGTTGTTCTTGGTGAGTTCCTCGGCTACCTCAAGTTCCTTAATGACCGATGCCCATAACTTCGGACGACGCCCGGACCAGCGCACGCGGATGCCCCACTCGTTCATGATGTCGCGGCGGCGACGCAACACGTCCTTGTTGAACCCCATCAGGAAGCGCACTTCCTCTGGCGAGCGCTTCCAGTTCTCGGTGGAGAACGCGTAAACAGACACGTGCTCGATGCCAATCTCGATGGCCCCGGCCATAACATCGAGGAGCGCCGCCTCGCCGGCCTTATGCCCTTCAGTGCGCGGCAGACCCCGCTGGTTGGCCCACCGGCCATTGCCGTCCATCACGATTGCTACGTGCTTGGGTACGAACTGCTTGGGAATGTTCGGCGCAGTCTCCCCTGACGGGTGAGGGGGTGGCGGAACGGGCAGTGGCGAGCGTGCGTTGAGCGGCATTGTGACTAGATTCCTGTGCGATCGACGAGACGAAGAGAACGGAGGGTGCGTTCCAAGTGGAACTGGCTGTAGGCGGCAACTAGGCCAGCTGCCTCGCGGCGCGTGCGCTCATCGGAGCGCAATGCCACATCCCAGTCGCCGCTGAGGAGCGCGGAGAGAAGCTCAAAGGTTGCGGGCGCTGGCGAGGCCGCGCCTGGGAGACGACAGTCCTGACACACAGCCCCACCCTGCGGGAGAGAGTACGCGCGGTGCGGACCAGGGCGTCCACACTTGGCACAGTTGTCGAACGATGGCGCGTACCCCGCAACGGCGAACGCACGCAGCAGGTACGAGTCCAGCACCAGAGGCGCCGGGCGTGATCCCTCGGACAGAGCACGCAATCCCCCGGCAAGGAGCCAGAAGTGCTGCACTGCGGGCTCGTGTTCGGCCGCAACCAATCTGTCCGCAGTCTCGAGCATGGCGGCACCAGCGGTGTACTTGGCGTAGTCCTCGCAGATCACTCGCGCGTAAGCGCCAATCGTGTCCACCTGAGTCACCATGTCCAGGTTGCGGCCCTCATTGAGCTGCACATCGATGTGCATGAAGGGCTCAAGCCTCGCGCCAAACTTTGACGAGGTACGACGAACCCCCTTTGCCACAGCGCGCACCTTTCCGCGCGTGCGGGTCAACAGGGTAATAATGCGGTCAGCCTCGCCCAACTTGTGGGTGCGCAGCACAATCGCATCGTCTCGGTAAAGCGGCATGGTTCCATTCTCTCACTCCGCCCACAGCCCTCCGATATGGGCTGGCGGTGTTCCACATCATGATTACAAGACTCAGCCCATGTCCCCTGCTATCGGATGGCGACGTTCCACATCATGATTACCGACGATCTTGGTCCCGACCCAGCGCCGCTCCCGGTCTCCCTCACTTACGCACTCAACCCCCTCTCTTTCCATCGAACGGATGATTATTCACGCGTTCGATAGGGTGGAGTGGGGGCCCGGGGGTGGGAAGGGCGGACAGCGAAGGCCCAACCCCGGTATATCCGGGGCCGGGCCTTCGCACGGTAGTAACTTCGCGCGGCAAGGGGGCGATCTCCCCCTACCTAAGCAAGCAGTACGGGAGCGGTGCTAGCGGCGGTCTTCCTGGACCTCCATGCGACCCTCACGGTTGAGTGCCGAGATGATTGCCTTAAGCGAGGCAGTCGTGATCGATGGGTCAATGCCCACACCGAACAGAACTTCGTCACCCACCTTGCACTCGACGTACGCAGCGGCGGAGGCGTCGCCACCCTCGGACAGCGCGTGCTCCGCGTAGTCCAGGACCTTTACGTCCACGCCGTGCGTGCCCAGCGCGTTGATGAATGCGGCGATCGGACCGTTTCCGGTGCCCTCCAGCTGCAACTCAACACCGTTGTCCACGAGGTCTACTTGCAGGGTGTCGGACTGACCCTCGTTCGAGGTCGCACGAGTTCCCTTGAGTGCGAACCGGCCCCACTGTTCGAGTTCCACATCCGCGGTTCCGGCAGGGAGGTACTCATCCACAAAGATGTGCCAGATGTCGTCCCCCGTGACCTCGCGACCCTCGGTGTCCGTGACGTTCTGGACCACGCGGGAGAACTCGATTTGCAGACGTCGTGGCAGATCAAGCGAGTGCTCGGTCTTGAGCAGGTATGCGATTCCACCCTTGCCGGACTGCGAGTTGACGCGAATGACTGCCTCGTAGGAGCGCCCCAAGTCCTTGGGATCGACCGGCAGGTACGGCACTGCCCACACAAGGTCGTCGATCTGCTTGCCGTCAGCCTTGGCTCGAACCTCCATCGCCTCGAGGCCCTTCTTGATCGCATCCTGGTGCGAACCGGAGAAAGCCGTGAAGACGAGGTCACCCGCGTATGGGTGGCGTTCGTGAACCGGGATCTGGTTGCAGTGCTCTACCGTGCGACGCACCGTGTCAATGTCCGAGAAGTCAATCTCCGGGTCAATACCCTGCGAGAACATGTTGAGACCCAGTGTCACGAGGTCAACGTTTCCGGTGCGCTCCCCGTTTCCAAAGAGGCAACCTTCAATGCGGTCTGCGCCGGCCTGGTAGCCCAGCTCGGCCGCAGCCACGCCGGTGCCGCGGTCGTTGTGTGGGTGAAGGGAAATGATGACCGATTCGCGGTGGTTCAGGTGGCGACCCATCCACTCGATCGAGTCGGCGTATACGTTAGGCGTTGCCATCTCGACGGTGGCTGGCAGGTTGATGATGACCGGGCGCTCAGGGGTCGGCTCGAGAACTTCAAGAACCTCGTTGCAGATGCGCACGGCAAACTCGAGCTCGGTTCCGGTGTACGACTCTGGAGAGTACTCGTAGTACACGTCGGTGTCCGGGATGGTGTCCTCGAACTTCTTGCACAGTCTCGCACCCTCGAGTGCGATGTCCACGATCCCATCCTCGTCCTTACGGAAGACAACTTCACGCTGCAGGATTGAGGTCGAGTTGTAGAGGTGGACAATCGCCTGCTTTGCACCCTTGAGCGACTCGTAGGTGCGTGCGATCAGGTGCTCACGGGACTGGGTTAGCACTTGAATGACGACGTCATCGGGGATGTGTCCACCCTCAATGAGTTCACGGACAAAGTCGAAGTCAGTTTGGGATGCCGAGGGGAAACCAACCTCGATCTCCTTGTAGCCCATCGTGACGAGGAGCTTGAACATGCGGAGCTTACGCTCGGTGTCCATCGGTTCGATGAGAGCTTGGTTGCCATCTCGAAGGTCGACAGCGCACCAGCGGGGTGCTTTGGTGATGACCTTGTCTGGCCAGGTGCGATCAGGGAGATCAACCTTGATCTGCTGTTGGAATGGGACGTACTTGTGTACGGGCATTCCAGAGGATTTTTGCGGAGACTGTGTGGCAAACATGAGAAATGAAATTCCTTTTCGGTGTACGAGGCAGATGACTTGGAAGCCGGCACACCAACCACCGCGACGAGAGACCGGCTTAGTAAGCCTCGTCGCGGCAGAGAAGAAGGAGGGTTACCCGCTCGATGCCGTACACGAAACCTACTGTACAACTTTTGCGTGGGGCCCGATGACCGATATCACAGAGCGGTCCGTTCCTCCTTGGAACTTCACCTTGCCCGGCCTCCCTTGAGTTGGCGCAGCCGTGCCCTGCGCGGGTCATCGCCGTCAGTGCGCTGAGCTGCGTTCAGGCACGCGGATCGAGACTCCAAGAACCAGCAATGGGCCGCAGACTCTTCAGTCCACGGCCCATTGAGAGCAACTTCAACGTGTCGCTTTACATGCTTCCGAGCAACTGCCCGAGCACGCCGGAGTTATCAATCCACCACTGCGTGTCAGTCAGCTTGCCTTCCTTGGCGAGTCGGTCAACGTTTGATAGAAGGATGCCACTCGCATCTGAGGAAGACTCAGAACCCGCGATGAGCCATCCACCGTCTACTTCACGCGCAATGAGTCGGACCTTGTCGAGGCCGAGTTCCTGTGCCGCGGGAATGTCCCGGATGCACATGGAGATGTTCATTCCAGCAGCGTTGACGCCAAGGCATTCCGAGCTGATGTCGACCGTTCCGGACTGGCCTTCGACCTCACCGCTGAGCTTGAGTGACTTCAACTTGAGATACGCGATGTCACCTTCCTTGCGGTCTAGCTCGAACTCAGCATCCGAGATGTCGATCTGCTTCATTCCTTCAATAATGTCACTAGCGATGTCGCCTGCGTCATCACTGCCGAGTTGGGTCGTAGCAACTCGACGTTCACCGTCGACCAACAGGCCAAGCCCACCATCGAGCTTTCCTTCCTTGAGCCCCGCAGTGAAACCGTTCACCAGGTTCGCCGCAGCTTCTTCCGGTGAGGCAGCGGGCGTAGCGGCAGGTAGTGCAGCGTAGTCTGGCTCAACACCCATCGCACGGGACTGTAGGTCATACGCAGTAACGCTTGGGCTCACGTACCAGCCTGAGTCGGACTGTGTCGCAATAAAGCCAAATCGGATTGTTTCAACGGCCTCAGTACCGTCTTTACCAAGTCCTGCTGAATCGTCGCCGAGGCCTTCGAGTCCTTCCAACCCGTCTTCCAACGCGAATGGATCGGTGAGACCGCTCAGACCGCCAAGGTCCGAGGTGAGGCTATCAGCGCTGTCGAGTGGAATCGCGTTGAGGTCCTGAGCGGTAAACGTCATGGGGAACTCTTGCTCGATCGACTCGGTGACCTCGGCCCGAATCTCATCTTCGGTAGGCTTTTCAGTTCCTGTTTCCTCGATGAGTGCACCAAAGCCGGAGTCTAGAAGCATGTTGTACGAGTCAACCGCCAGGTCGCTCACCTTAGTTGCGTCGGCGTCGAGAGTAAACTCGCCCTTCTCAACGAAAACACGCGCGTACCCTGATCCAAGATCCTCGACTGTGTACTCCACGTCCTTGGACGTCAGGTCGATGGCCTTCCAGGCGTCGGTCAGTTTGCCCTGAAGCTCGCCCTCGCTGAGCGAATCGAAGTGCGAAAGGAAGCGATCAGCGGAGTTACCCACAAGTTCGACGTCCACGGGGTCAATCGATCCGTACGCTCCGATCGAGTCGTGGGACTCAAACGACTCCACGAGTCGGGAGACTGCGGCTTCGGGGCTTTCAGCACCCTGTACCTTGTCGAGAACGAAAGTCTTGATTGCCCAACCACCTGCGCCAAGAGCCACCAAACCAGCAGCAGCACCTGCAAGGATCAGGCCCTTCTTCTTTGAGCCTTTGGTCGTCGGTTCTCCAACACCGGTATCAACTGCGTACTCTCCTCCCGCCTGAAATCCTGGCTGGCTGTAAGGCGCAACTTCCGGGTTGGGCACCGGAGGTGGCGGAACTGATCCGGGAGTGGATTGCGGCTGGTCTGACGGGTCCTGCGGGTGGGTATTCACGGGAAACCATTCCTGTAGTGAACGAGGGTAAGTATCTGAATCTATCCGATATGGCGCCTACAACAGCGGGTTGTCCACATCGGGTGAGTAGCCGAAACGCACAAACAGTGGGGAGCCGAAACGAGCGACTCCCCACTGTTGTGTGCTACGGATCAAACACGTGGGAGTGGCTACTCCCCTCCACGCGCGTGCGGCTTAACCGAGCCGCCTAGACAGCGCCTCGTTGATTGCTGGATCCCCGATCTGTCCGAGCCACTCCACGAGGGCTGGATAGGTCGACGGGTTTAGGGCAAGTGCCGGGCGAAGCTCCGGGGCGACCTCAGCGATCTTTGCGAGCGTGAGGGCTGGTGTGTTTGGGTCAAGTGCTTGAGCCTCGGTGTAACCGTGGGCTGCCGCTTGCTGGAACACTTCGGTACCGTTCTGAGCACCAGCATCGAGCGAACCGCGAGTGATTATCTGAGTCTCTTCAACGTCAGCAAGGACATCCGCCTGGACTGGCGCATACTTGGACACGGTGTGGTCATCAGGAATGTCCTGAGCCTCGGTGAACGGTGGCTCTACCTGCCCCGTCGCCGGGGTCTCGCCGTAGGCCGGCTCCACTTGCTCCGTGTGTGGCGTAGCACCGTACGGTGCCTGCGGGTGTGCCGCGGCCTCGGAAGGGCTTAGTTCTCCACGTAGATCGGCCCGACTGCTCGGCTCACCCCCATTGGGGCTGGAACCCGTAGAGCCGCTCGCCGCGGAGACTGGGTTCCCGAGGGATCCCACGTGCTCCGTCTGCGGTGAGTCGTAGGTAGCGCTTGGTGGGAGTACTCCCGTGGGAGCGTCGATCGCGTCGCTGCTGCTCAGCGTGGAGGATCGCGTTGGGACTGCCGGCGAGCTTCCTACCGGCGTTCCACCGTGGAGGGTAACTGGCGCGGATGCAACCTCGGGCCCACTCCACGTGTAGGCGGCAGGGTTTGGACCTGGCCGAGTGGCGGCGGACTGTGCAAAGTACTGACGCGTGGCCTTATTTCCGATTGCCGCGTAGGCACCAATCGCTGGCAGTCCGAGTGCCAGCAGGAGTTTGCCAAAGTCCATTCCGGAGAATGGTGAGACGCTACCAAGGACGAACCCGCCGACCAGCGAAGCTCCAAGTGCGATAACAATTGCCGGACGCGATGCGCTCGGGTCCTTCCTGAATGCTTTTAGTGCAAAGAGTGCAACCAGCCCGACGAGAGCAGCGACGACGATAACAGCGATGGAATCGCCCATGAACGAGGTCGCCTTGCGCACACGCGAGTCCATCAGGATGAGGTACGTGGCGTGCGCAACGATGAAGAGTGCTGCCACGAGCGCGATCATCCGAAGAACAATGGCAGCGAGGTCGAGCCTCTCCTCGAGTGCGGAGCTACGAGCAACCTGGCGCTTGAAAGCTGGGGAGCTCACTACTGCGGCAAACGCCGGGAAGAGGAAGCCGCCCACACCCAAGCCAAGTGCCAGCGGTGCAAGTTGCCCCGGTCCGGTGAACGCAGCCGAGCTAAAGTCCAGAACGCGGAAGCTTTCAAAGCTCCACACTCCTACTCCCTCTGTTCCGCGGGAGAAGTAGAGCGCGACAACGGCAAAGATTCCCAAACCGATGGAGAAGCTGCGCCAGGCCGCTGTGTTCTTGATGACCGTGGCAAGAGCAGGGACCACGGTGATGGCCGCACCTGCGATGAGGAGAACGGCAATCAAGATCGCAGTCTTGCCTTCCGCTACCTTATTCTCAGCAACGAACTGGTACACGAGCGATCCAAGGTACCCACCTGTAATCGCAGCCGCGGTGATTTGTGCGACTAGTCGGGCGGTGGAAGTCGCCTTGGTGTCGATGTGCTTGGGACCGAGTTCACTACTTCGAGCCTGCGCTGCTAACGCAACACCCGCTCCGGCGATCGCGATACCCGGCGCGAGCGCGATCGGCCCATCGGAGATGAGGTCCTTCACCACCGCGACCCACAGAACGTATCCAATGAACGGAATGGCGAGGATGAGGCGCATTGCGCGAGTCTTGGCGACAGTCCACGTCTTGGGTAGGAGCGAGAACCGGGCCAGGTATGGGAACAGGAGCGCCAGAGCCGCCACAAGTAGCGTGATCTTGAAGATTCCGTTGTCGCTGGCCTCTCCGATCGCACCCGACATGGTGAGTGCTAGGCAGATCAGCAGGAGCGAGACGCCATCGCGCACATAGTCACTCTCGGGGATGGTGCTGAATGACGCCTTGATCTGGTTTTCACCGCCCGGTGCGGTTTCCGGTGAGTCACTGAGTGCGGTCATGGTGTGTCCTCCAGCATGAGCTTCGGGTGGGTCGCGCTCACAAGGAGCATGACATAGCAGGTGTCTGCCGGCCCGGGCTAGAAGCCTAGGCGTTCGAGCAGTTTGGGGTCGCGTTGCCAGTCCTTGGCAACTTTGACCCGTACATCAAGATACACACGGGCTCCGAGTAGCGCTTCGATACCGGCACGGGCTTGAGTCCCCACGTGACGAAGTCGGGAACCGCCCTTTCCGATGATGATTGCCTTCTGGGAGTCACGTTCAACGTACAGCGAAACGTGCACGTCGACGAGCGGCATGCCGTCCTTCTTCTGATCTCTTTCGTTGATTTCATCCACCACAACGGCGAGGGAGTGTGGAAGTTCGTCGCGAACTCCCTCGAGCGCAGCCTCACGGATCAGCTCCGCGATCATGACGCTTTCTGGCTCGTCCGTCAGCTCACCGTCTAGGTAGAATTCACCCCCTTCAGGGAGGTGTGAGACCAGAACGTCCGACAGCGTGTCGACCTGGTAGCCACCTGTTGCAGAAACTGGAACGATATCTGCAAAGTCTAGGAGCTCGTTGACCTCGAGAAGGTGGGCTGCCATTCGTTCGCGGTCCACGAGGTCGGACTTGGTGATGACTGCAACGATGGGGGTGCGAAACTTCTTTTCGTTAATCTTGGCCAGCGTCGCGGCAATGAAGCGGTCTCCGGGGCCGATCTTCTGGTCAGCGGGGAGGCAGAAGGCGATCACGTCGACTTCACTCAGCGTGGACTGGACAAGGTCGTTGAGCCTCTCGCCCAAGAGCGTGCGCGGACGGTGCAGTCCTGGAGTGTCCACCAAGATGAGTTGCGCGTCAGGACGGTGAACGATTCCTCGGATTGTGTGACGCGTGGTCTGCGGCTTACTTGAGGCAATCGCTACCTTTTGGCCCACGAGGGCGTTGGTAAGCGTGGACTTACCGGCGTTTGGTCGTCCCACGAGGCAGGCGAACCCGGAACGGTGCACCTTTTCAGCTGCGTTCTGCTTGTCGGTCACTGTTGGTTCCTCCTGCTAATGGTGTGTCAAGGTACTGCTCAAAGTTGTGCGACGACTCGCGTGGGGTTCACGCCTGCTCGTCGCGGGCTCGGTCTTCGCCTGGATCAAGCAGGCCGAGTCGTGCCGGATCTTCCTCTACAGCGGACGGAGTGGTGTCCCGCACGATCACAGAGGAGAGTTGCTTGCGGCGCCCCGCAAACTCGTCTGCACGAATCTCAAGGCCTTGGGATACCACGTGCGCCCCGGCAAGCGGGATCTTTCCCAGTTCCTTTGCGAGTAGACCAGCAATCGTATCAACGTCCGGGTCATCGATTTCCCGGTGAAAGAGGTCCGATAGGTCATCGAGCGAAAGTCGAGCGGGGACACGGTAGGAACCGTCACCCAAGTCCTCAATACCCGGTGTAGCAGTGTCATGTTCGTCGACGAGTTCGCCCACGATCTCCTCGAGGATGTCCTCAATCGTCACGAGCCCCGCGATTCCGCCGTATTCATCCACTGCCAGGGCAATGTGCTGTGCAGTAGCCTGCATCTCGCGGAGTAGTGAATCGACAGACTTGGATTCGGGATAGAACTGGACTGGACGCATGACGTCCGCAACAGTTTTAGACTCTGGGTCGGGTGAGTTAAAGAACACTCGCGCGGTGTCCTTGAAGAACAACACGCCGAGCACCTCGTCGCTCGACTCCCCCACCACGGGAACTCTGGAGAAACCTGAGCGTACGAAGAGGTTCTGGGCCTTCCGCAACGGGTTGCCAGCCTCGATTGTGATCATGTCCGTACGCGGAACCATGACCTCACTCAGGGTCGTGTCGTGAAGCTCAAAGACCGAGCGCAGCATCGTGCGTTCCTCGTCCTCAATTACGTCTGACTCGTCCACGCGGTCCACGAGATCGCGCAGTTCCGTTTCGTCGTCCGCTTCCTGGTTTGCACGTGCCTCGCTGGTCAACTTGGTGACCCACCCCGTTGACTTCACGACCCCCCAGAGCGGCCCGGACAGCACGGACAGCACTTGAGCCGGGTGGTGTCGTCCCAGGTTTCGTGGAGAGATGCGAATAAGCACGAGCGCAACTGCCGCCGACACGACTGTGGCGATAATGACGACTAGCCACCATTCGTCGAAAATTGATGCGATGGAGACGGTAATACAGGCCGTAGCGATCATCTCAGCCACAACGCGAACGAACGCGGCGGAAGCCGCGGTCTGAGACGCGTTCTCAGCTAGAAACGAGACCCTTGAAGCCGTGGCTGGTTTCTGTTCCGCGATCTCGGCGACCGCCGCGCGGGTAACGCGCAGAACGGCGGCCTCCCCGGCGGACAGCAAAGCTGCCAGCGCGATGCCCAGCAGGGCAATAACGAGGAGGATTCCGACGGGAACGTCAACGAGCTGATTCATGACTGACGTGACGCCAAAAACGTGAGCAGCAGGTGGCGCTGCAGTGCGAACATTTCCTTCTCTTCCTCGGGCTCAGCGTGGTCGTATCCAAGCAGGTGAAGGATGCCGTGGGTAGTCAGGAGCAAAAGCTCCTCAATCGTGGAATGGCCCGCCCCCGCAGCCTGTTCGGCGGCAACGGTTGGGCAGAGCACAATGTCACCGAGTAGACCTGCAGGGGTCACCGAAGACTCAGTGCCAGGGCGCAGTTCATCCATGGGGAAGGACATGACGTCCGTTGGTCCCTCGAGGTCCATCCACTGCACGTGGAGGTCGCTCATTGCGTCAGTATCGACAAACAGGATCGAGAGCTCCGTGAGGGGGTGGATGTGCATCGCCTCGAACACGAACTTTGCGAGCAGAGCGAACTCGGATTCGTCGACCTCGTAGTCCGTCTCGTTATTTACTTCGATGCTCAACTGTTCATGCCTTTCTCAGAAACACTCCGATGGTTCGGCGTGCGTTGTGGTGCTCTCGGTGACCGGTGATCGGAAGCCGATACGTCCCACCGTGCGTAGGCCTCGATGATGTCCGAGACCAGCGAGTGTCGGACAACGTCGCTCGATGCAAGGTGGCAAAACTCGATGTCCTCTACGGAGCCAAGCACATCCTCGATGATGCGCAGGCCCGAGACGGTGCCGCTGGGTAGGTCGACCTGCGTGACGTCGCCCGTGATAACCATTTTGGAGTTCTGACCGAGCCTCGTCAGGAACATCTTCATCTGTTCCTTAGAGGTGTTCTGGGCCTCGTCCAAAATGATGAAGGCGTCGTTCAGGGTGCGTCCACGCATGTATGCGAGCGGGGCAACCTCGATCGTCCCACTCTCGGTGAGTCGGGCGATTGCCTCGGGGTCAATCATGTCCCGCAGCGCGTCATACAGGGGGCGCAGGTACGGGTCGATCTTGTCGTTCAGGGAGCCCGGGAGGAAGCCGAGCCGCTCCCCTGCCTCGACCGCAGGACGCGTCAGCACGATCCGGTTTACCTGACGGGACTGGAGTGCCTGCACGGCCTTGGCCACTGCAAGGTAGGTCTTTCCTGTTCCGGCCGGCCCAATTCCAAAGGTGATCGAGTTGGTCTCGATCGCGTCGACGTAGTGCTTCTGTCCAACTGTCTTGGGCCGCACTGCACGGCCCTTGTTGGTCAAGATATTGAGGGTCAGAACCTCGGCTGGCCGCGACGTGGTGGCCTGCGTCAGCATGCCGATGGAGCGAGTAACGATGTCCGGCGTGATCGGAGTTCCCGAATCGACCACCTCGATCAGTTCGTCGAGTAGCCGAGCGGCCAGGGCGACGTCGCCCGCGGGGCCGCGCAGGGTGATCGAGTTTCCGCGTACATGGATTTCTAGCGCTGCGAAACCTTGCTCCACTGCACGAAGTACGGAGTCCGCGGGTCCAAGGAGCATGGACATTGAGACCTCTGCCGGCACCACAATGCGATGCTCAACGTTCACCTGGTTGGACGCGTTGTGAGTGTCGTGAGATGCCATAAAAGTAAGTCTTGCTCCTAGGAAAGACGGCTGATTTACTTTGCATTTTACGTGGAAAAGGCGACCGGCTCATCCCATTTACGTTATGGGATGGAGCCGGTCTCGAGTTACTTAGGCTGGGGTCCAGCCGAGGCGCGCCCCACCGAGCACGTGACCGTGCACGTGGAACACCGACTGCCCCGCATTTGGCCCCGAGTTGAAGATGAAGCGGAACTGGCCGTCAGCATGCTCCGCAGCGACCGCGTTCGCTACCTTGACCATCTCGGCCAACAGCTTGGGATCCGACCCCGCAAGCTGAGTTACGTCCCCGTAGTGCCTGCGTGGCACAACGAGCACGTGAAGCGGTGCCTGAGGGTTGATGTCGCGGAATGCGATTACGTTCTCAGTTTCCTTGACCAGTTGGGATTCGATCTCTCCCGCAACGATCTTGCAGAAAATGCAGTCGGCCTGCGCCGGCGCAGGTGAAGATGAGTTCGTCATGGTTTTCACAGTAGCGCCTTTTCCTTGCGTCGGCCCTCAGGCGAGGCAAGTTTGGCGCACTGTGGAGACCTCAGCCCCACCGGCCAGATAGGTGTGAGAGCAACGAGAGACCCACTGGGCCGGCCGTGGAGGTCCGCAGCACGTGTGGCCCTAGGAGCCGTAGTTGAGCACCGGCGGCGGTAAAGTTCTCAACCTCACGCTCGCTCATCCCGCCCTCTGGCCCGACAACGAGCGCAATGCGGACCTTGGAGCCATCGGTGGGCACGGCCGGAAGCTCGATCTCGCCCAGTGGCGCGGTGGCGTCCTCGTGCAGGATGACAACGAGTCCACCTGCGGCGGTTGTGTCCTTGATCCAGGTAGTGAGCTGTTTGGAGTCAACGGGTTCAGCAACCGCAGGTATCTCTGAGCGGCGTGCCTGCTTGGCGGCAGCTCGAACAGTTGCCACCCATCGCGCTTGGGACTTTGCTGCGCGCGAACCTCGCCAGATAACGATGGAGCGCTCGGCTTGCCACGGCAGGACAACGTCAACGCCCACCTCGGTTGCCGCTTCGATTGCCATTTCGTCTCGGTCGCCTTTGGCGAGAGCCTGGACGAGGATGAACTCGTACGGTCCAAAGTCCTCTTGGAGAACTTCAACCACGGTCAGGAATACGTCTGACTGGTCCACGCTCTCAATCACACAGCGCAGGCGTCCGCCAGTTCCATCAACAATATCGATAGCTTCGCCCGGTTGGCGGCGCTGGACTACGCCAGCATGGCGCCCTTCGGTCCCACACAAGTGGAAGCGGTCACCGGCCTTGTAGGACGTTAGCTTCCCGCCCTCTGAGATGAAAACTGGCGCGCTCATGGTTTACCGGCCCGAGAACTTGTCTTTGAGGCGTGAGAACACTCCGCCTGAGTGGGTGGTGACTCGACCGGCTGGACGTTCCTCGTTGCGGAGCGCTGCCAGTTGGCGCAGTAGTTCGGACTGCTCCTCGTCAAGGTTGCTTGGAACGACGACCTCGATGGTGATGTTCAGGGAGCCGCGGCCGCTTCCGTGGAGGTGGCCCACGCCAAGTTCCTTGAGGGTGATGATTTGTCCGGGCTGGGTTCCAGCATGGAGGTCAACTTCGCGCATGCCGTCGAGGGTCTCAAGTTCCAGCACGGTTCCGAGTGCAGCAGCGGTCATAGGCACCTCAATGGTGCACGCAATGTCGTCGCCCTGACGAGTGAACACCGCATGGCGACGTTCCTTGATCTCGAAGTACAGGTCTCCCGCTGGTCCGCCCGCGGGGCCGACCTCCCCCTGTCCGCTCATCTTGATGCGAACACCGGTTTCGACACCCGCTGGGATCTCGATCTTGACGGTGCGGCGGCTGCGCACGCGCCCCTCACCGGAGCAGTCCGCGCATGGGTTCGGGATCGTAGTTCCGAATCCTTGGCACGCTGCACATGGTGAGGTCGTCATGACCTGACCCAGGAAGGAGCGAGCGACCCGCTGCACGGTACCGGATCCGTTACACACGGCGCAGGTCACGGGGCTCGTACCTGGTGCACAGCAGGATCCGCTACAGGTGGAGCAGACAACCGCCGTGTCCACATCCACGGACTTGGTGACGCCGAAAGCAGCTTCGGAGAGGTCAATGTCAACTCGCAGGAGCGAATCCTGGCCTCGGCGCGCACGCGGGATTGGGCCACGCTGCTGTTGTCCCCCACCGAAGAAGGTCTCAAAGATGTCTTGGAAGCCGAAGCCACCGCCCATACCGCCACCGCCGGGGCGGTTGGGTCCGATCCCATGTCGTACTGCTGGCGCTTGTCGGCGCTCGAGAGGACATCGTAGGCGCGCTGGACTTCTTTGAACTCTTCCTCAGCATCCGGACCTGCTACATCCGGGTGCAGCTTTCGGGCGAGTTTACGGTAGGCCTTCTTGATTTCGTCCGCGGATGCGTTGCGTTCGACACCGAGGGTGGCGTAGTAGTCGTTCACAAAAGTCTCTCTGGTCTCAAGCCCCGGGTGGGGCCATTCGGTGCTGTCGTCTTGCTGTCATTTTGATGGCCGGCAGGCCGGTCATCGGCGCGTTGGTGGTGCGGTGAAGGCTTAACTGGACAGGATTCTGGTCAGGTACCGCGCGACGGCTCGAACCGCCGCAATGGTTCCTGAATAGTCCATGCCTGTTGGGCCGAGGGAGCCTAGTGACCCTAGTGGCTCTCCCGCACCTCCGTACGCGGTGGTGATTACTGAGGCCTCGTGGAGACCCGCAAACTGAGTTTCGTGTCCGATACGTACGGCGACTCCTGCGGAGTCATCTGCCATTTCGGAGAGGAGTTTGAGCAGGACAACCTGTTCTTCCAGCGTCTCAAGGATGGGACGAAGGTTGAGAATTCCGGCGCCTGTTCGTGTGAGGTTTGAGGTGCCCGCAAGCACGATACGCTCGTCCGCTTCCACGGCCAGCTCGTCGATGATGCGGAGGGCAATTCGGCGCAGGAGTTCCTGACCGGTACTGGGAGAACGGTCGACGAGTCGCTCAAGTTCCAGCGCAACGTCGTGGTGCTTGCGCCCCACGACAGCAGCGTTCAGGTCGTTTTTGAACGTAGCCAGTTCGGCCTCGTCAAGCACTTCACCGGGCTCAAGGTTGATCATGCGCTGTTCCACACGGCCCGTGTCCGTGATGATGACCAGCAGGATCTTTGATTCGTGGAGTCGGACGAGTTCGAGGTGTCGAACCGTGGAGCGGCTGAGCACCGGGTATTGAACGATCGCTACCTGGCCAGTGATCTGCGCGAGTAGCCTGCCGGCCCGGTTCACTACGTCGTCGAGGTCCACCGCAGATTCGAGGAACGCCCGGATTGCGGTGCGTTCTGCGCTCGATAGCGGCTTAACCTCGGAGAGCTGGTCCACGAATACCCGGTATCCGAGGTCCGTGGGGATCCGTCCTGCAGAGGTGTGCGGTTGCGCAATGAGCCCGGCCTCTTCAAGGATTGCCATGTCGTTGCGGATCGTGGCGGAAGAGACTCCCAGCCCGTGCCGCTGTGCAATGAGCTTGGATCCGACGGGCTCTCGGTGCGCAATGTAGTCCTCAACGATCGCGCGCAGGACCTCAAGACGCCGTTGATCAGCGAGCATGTGTGGCCTCCTTCTCTGTGCGCAGTTGCTGGGTGACGCGCCAGGCAATTCTGGCACTCCATACTCCCGAGTGCCAATCTTACTCTCTCGACACCACAGTGGAACGTGATTCCTGCTACCCAGCGCGTTTTTCAGCGGGGCGCGTAGCGCGGTGGGATAACCTGCCAGCGTGAGTTCTGATCGTTACGGCTTCGATGTCCTGTCTTCTTCCTCCGCCCGCCCGCACGCCCGCCCCACCGCGTCTGACCTGCCCGCCGAACGCGGGCTCGTGGTTGAGGACGTGTCCACCGGCTTTGTTGGCGCAGTGATCCGTGTGGAAAAATCCGGCGGGATGCACATCGTTGAGCTCGAGGACCGCCACGGCAAGACTCGCTCGTTCCGTTTGGGGCCTGGCTTCTGGGTGGACGGCAAGCCCGTCAATTTGGTGCCGCCCGTTCGGGCGTCACAACCTGATTCACGACGATCGGCCTCCGGATCGGTGAAGGTTGCGAACCAGCGTGCCCGGGTTGCTCGGGGTTCCCGCATCTGGGTCGAGGGCAAGCACGACGCGGAACTCGTGGAGAAGGTGTGGGGCGATGACCTGAGGTACGAGGGTGTCGTGGTCGAGATGCTCGAGGGCGTGGACAACCTCGAGGCCGCCCTCGAGGAATTTGAACCCGAACCCGGACGGCGAGTCGGTGTACTCGTCGACCACTTGGTGCCCAACAGCAAGGAATCACGCATCGCAGATGCCGTGATCTCGCGGTTCGGTTCGGCCAACGTGCTGATCCTCGGCCACCCGTACGTGGACGTGTGGCAGGCAGTGAAGCCGGCCCGCGTGGGGCTCCAGTCCTGGCCCACGATTGAGCGCGGAACAGAGTGGAAGCTTGGAATCTTGCGCGAACTGGGCTGGCCGCACGGCGAGCAGGCTGACATAGCTCAGGGTTGGAAGCGAATTCTTGGCACGGTGCGCACGTACGCGGACCTCGAGCCGAGCCTTCTGGGCAGGGTCGAGGAACTCATCGACTTTGTCACGGCGCAGTAGTCGCGGCCGCCCAGCGGCCCCTTAGGTAGACCGCCCATGTGTTGAGTACGTGCGATTGCTGAGTACGTGCGACGCTCCCGGATCGACGATCAGCTCAGCGCGGTACGTTTGCCTTAGCTAGCGCCGACTTCACAGTCTTGGCGTAGCGCTCCCCACCTTTGATTCCAGGGTGAATGCCGTCCCTAGCCAGTTCCTTTTCGTGCTTGGCGATGGCCTTGTTCCAGTCAGCAACGTGCACGTTCTCGTACTTTTCGGCAGCCTTGGTGATCGCCTTGTTGGCGCCCTCTACCCACGATCTCTCCGCGTGGCCTGTAACGAGAATGATCTGCCGGTCACCGGCAGCCTCCCGCACAGCCTCGATTTCACTGGGGCGGACGGTTCCGTTTGTTGCGAGGGAAATGACTACGAAGTCTCGAAGTTGTCCCTTACGCTCTAGGTCCTTGACGATCTTTGGCGCTGCTGAGAACATCCGCGATTCCTCAGCGTCAACCTTGGCGCCAGGTAGCGCCTCGAGGATGCCCGGAGCCGATGCAAGGGTCACAGAGTCACCAATTATGGTGACCTTCTTGCCCGATGGCGCCTTGGGTTTAGGCGCCGGAGCCACGGGCTTGCCCTCCTCCGCGTCTTTGCCCTCCTCCGCGTCTTTGCCCTTATCGCCATGTCCATCGGCAGGGTCCTTACCTTGCGACGCTGGCCCCGCGGGCTCCTTCGACGACTCGGACTCGGCTTCCGCCGCGGCCTTATCAAGTGCAGCCTGACCCGACTGGATCGACTCGGACACGCTCGAGTTCTCAGGCTGGTGCACGAGAGCCGAGACTACCCCTACGCCCGTCAGTGCAATGGTTGCAACGAGGACAACGGCCGGGGCGAGTTTGAACACGAGATCCTTGCCGCTCAACCCCTCAGGAGGGAAGGCAGAACGCAGGACAGCAGCAGCCTGAATCGACCATCCCTTCAGGCAGTTAATCAGGCCCCGGTCCAAGATCGGCTTCTCCACGTACCTGAATGAGAGCGCGGCAAGTCCGAACGTGAGTGCAACACTAACTGCGAACGTTCCAAGTTCGATGTCCGTGCCGGCATTCTGATCCTGCATGATCTGGGCGACAAGCACCACGAGCGGCCAATGCCACAGGTAGAGACCGTAGGAACGCTGGCCTATCCAACGAACTGGAGCGACCTCGATGCGCTGCGCATGATTCTGGTTCGAAATGAACAGCACGATCAGGACTGCGGTGGCAATGTCGACCGCAAACAGCCCACCGAGGAACGGAACAGCGGAATCAAAGGGAAGGAAGAACCCCGCCCCGACGATGACGAGGGCGCAAGAACTGGCCAGCACAATCGTCGATAATAGGCGCACTTCCCGAGCAGGGGACCCGAAGGGGCCCCACGTGAGTTTCGGCCAACGCATCTGCGCATCCGGTCGCACAACAAACGCCACAAATGCGCCGATCATCAGGCCAAACAGGTGCGTGTCAGTACCCAGGTAAACGCGGGAGGCGTCCGCGGTGGAGGCGAACATGGAGATCATGAGCGCGAGTGAAGCGAGCGCGGCAACAATCGAGACCGCGGCTCCAGTGCGCATGAGGGTGCAGCGGCGCACCCCACGGCTGGCGGGGAAAGCCAGCCCCATCGCCACGAGTGGCCACAGAACGTAGAACTGCTCCTCAACTGCCAGTGACCACAGATTATTGAAGATCGCAGGGACGAGCTGGCCCGCGTACGAGCTATCGAAGGCGATGTCGAGCCAGTTGCTCGAAAACGTGAATGCCCCCACGAGTTGGCGCCCGATGTTCAGCAGCGCGTCCCCGCCCACGGCTCCGGAAACCGCCGTCACCGAGACAACCATGAGGGTCAAGGCAGGCAGGATTCTGCGGGCCCTGCGCTTCCAGAAGTTTCCGAGCGAGATCGCACCGGTACGGCCCCACTCCTGCACAAGGAGTGACGTGATGAGGAAGCCGGACAGGACAAAGAACACGTCCACGCCCACGTAGCCGCCGGGCAGCACGGAGGGCAGGAAGTGATAGATCAAGACCATCACAACGGCGATCGCACGCAATGAATCCAGCCCATGCAGGCGCGGAGCTCGGGATGGAGTGGGTGCCGGAGGCTCTTCGGATGGGAAGTCCAACCCCGGTCGTGCGGCGTCTGGCGCGTTCGACAGCGAGGACTTGTCCCCTGACCCTGGATGCGGGGCCGGCTTGGGGTTATCTAGTTCTGGACTGGTGGAAAGTGGTGTGCGAAAAAGCGAAGAAGCCATTAATCAGTCAGATCACGTACTACAGAATCGGCTAGGAGTCGCCCTCGGCGGGTCAACTTGAGCAGGCCGGCGAGCGCAGCCTTGGGTTCAACGAGCCCGTTGGCCATGTGCCCGGCAACCCGGGTGCGCGCGGACGACGACAACACGCTCAACGGTAGGCCTTCAGCGAGACGGACTCCAAGCATGACGCGCTCAAGCTGCGCTTCCGCGGCAGTCAACCTCTCGCGTCCGGCGGCCGGGGACTCACCGCGTTCGAGCATTGCAGCATAGCGGATCGGATGCTTGACGTTCCACCAGCGCAATCCGGCGCTGTGTTCGTCTGAGGGTTCGTCTGCGGGGACCACCGACAGTGGCGCCGAGCCAAGGTAAGAGTGCGCGCCGGGGCCCACTCCCCACCAGTCATCGCCGCGCCAGTAGGCGAGGTTGTGGCGGCAGGCCTTGAGGTCGCCATCCACGCGCTGTGCCCAGTTGGACACCTCGTACCACTCGAACCCTGCGGCACTCAGGAGTTCGTCGGCGAGTTCGTACTTGGCCGCCTGGTCATCCTCGCTAGGCAGTGTGAGCAGTCCGCGGCGAACCTGCGTGGCCATCTTAGTTCCAGGCTCCACTACCAGCGCGTACGCCGAAACGTGGTCCACGCCGGTAGCGATCGCCGTTTCAAGGCTCAGGCGCCAATCGTCCATGGACTCCCCCGGAGTTCCATAGATGAGGTCGAGCGAGACGTCGAGTCCAGCGTCCCGTGCCCACTGGACAACGTCGGGGATGCGGCGCGGATCGTGCGTGCGCTCGAGGGTTGCAAGGACCTGCGGGACCGCGGACTGCATGCCAAAGCTCACGCGAGTGAAACCCGCATCCGCCAGGGTTTGGAGATACTCTGGGCTCACCGAGTCCGGGTTCGCCTCGGTCGTGACCTCGGCGCCCTCGGCCAGGCCCCACGCCTCCTTGATGGCACCCATCATGCGCGCAAGGTCTGCCGCCTTGAGCATGGTGGGAGTTCCGCCACCAAAGAACACGGTGTTGGCAGTGCGTTCCGGCAGTCCTGCCTCACCCATGACCTTGCGGGCAAGGGCGATTTCCTTGATCGCTGTGTCCGCGTAATTCACCTGGCTCGCACCGCCACCGAGCTCAGTGGCGGTGTAGGTGTTGAAGTCGCAGTAGCCGCAACGCACCGAGCAGAACGGGACGTGAACGTACACGCCGAATCCGCGATC
>NZ_HE978642.1:192742-205460 GCF_000312125.1 Timonella senegalensis JC301 | reverse complement strand
GCAGAACGGGACGTGAACGTACACGCCGAATCCGCGATCCTGTGCGCCGAGGCTCACCCATTGCGGAAGGCTGCCATCGATGGGGGCGGTTTCTCCGTCAGGTAGTGCTGGAGCCACTGGGTCCTCCTCGATGGTTGTTCGTACTACTTCTTGCGGCTGTCGCCCTGCTCGGAAGTCAGCGCAGAGATGAAGGCTTCCTTTGGAACTTCAACGGAACCAATGGTCTTCATGCGCTTCTTACCTTCCTTCTGCTTCTCAAGGAGCTTGCGCTTACGGGAGATGTCACCGCCGTAGCACTTAGCAAGAACGTCCTTGCGGATAGCGCGGATGGTCTCACGTGCGATAACGCGCATGCCGATTGCAGCCTGGATAGGCACTTCGAACTGCTGCCTAGGAATGAGTTCCTTGAGCTTGGAGCACATTTTGACGCCGTACGAGTAGGCGGCGTCCTTGTGCACGATTGCGGAGAACGCATCCACGCGCTCGCCCTGAAGCAGGATGTCGACCTTAACGAGGTCCGCAGACTGCGAGCCCTGTACGTCGTAGTCGAGGGACGCATAGCCGCGCGTACGCGACTTCAGTGCGTCAAAGAAGTCAAAGACGATCTCCGCGAGGGGCAGCATATAGCGCATCTCAACGCGGTCAGCCGAAAGATAGTCCATGCCCTGGAGTTCGCCGCGGCGCTCCTGGCACAGTTCCATGATCGAACCGATGTACTCGCTAGGCGCGAGGATCGTGGCCTTGGCAACAGGCTCCTGGACGTCGAGAACCCTACCGCCCGGGAACTCCGAAGGGTTAGTCACCTCGATCCAGTTCTTGTCCTCCAACTGGACATCATAAATAACGTTGGGAGCCGTGGAGATGAGGTCAAGGTTGAACTCACGCTCAAGCCGCTCACGGACGATCTCAAGGTGCAGGAGACCGAGGTAACCCACGCGGTAACCAAATCCGAGTGCAACCGAGGTCTCCGGCTCGTACACGAGCGCAGCATCATTGAGTTTGAGCTTATCCAGGGCGTCACGCAGGATCGGATAGTCCGAGCCGTCGATCGGGTACAGACCCGAGAACACCATCGGCTTAGGGTCGGAATATCCGCCAAGTGCCTCCGGAGCCGGGTTGCTCGAACTGGTGACGGTGTCACCAACCTTGGACTGGCGAACATCCTTCACACCGGTGATCAGGTAACCCACCTCACCAGCGCCGAGTCCCATGGTAGGGATTCCTTCTGGTGAGGAAACACCGATCTCCAGGAGTTCGTGTGTGGCCTTGGTGGACATCATCTGGATGCGCTCGCGCGGGTTCAGTTTTCCGTCAACCACACGGACGTACGTGACCACACCGCGGTAGGTGTCGTACACGGAGTCGAAGATCATCGCACGTGCCGGGCCGTCGGACTCACCAACGGGCGCAGGAACGGTCTCGACAATGCGGTCGAGGAGAGCCTCAACGCCCACGCCTGTCTTGCCGGAAACCTTGAGGACGCTCTCTGGGTCAACGCCCACGAGGCCCGCAATTTCCTCGGCATACTTTTCTGGCTGTGCTGCAGGCAGGTCGATCTTGTTGAGCACCGGAATGATCGCAAGGTCGTTTTCCATGGCCAGGTAGAGGTTGGCGAGAGTCTGCGCCTCAATACCCTGCGCTGCATCGACCAAAAGAATCGCGCCCTCGCATGCTGCGAGAGAACGCGAAACCTCATACGTGAAGTCGACGTGTCCTGGGGTATCGATCATGTTAAGCGCGTATGGCGTCCCGTCAAGCTCCCATGGCATACGCACAGCCTGAGACTTGATGGTGATTCCACGCTCGCGCTCAATATCCATACGGTCGAGATACTGGGCGCGCATAGCGCGGGGGTCCACAACGCCAGTCAACTGGAGCATGCGGTCTGCGAGGGTCGACTTGCCGTGGTCAATGTGCGCGATGATGCAGAAGTTGCGCAGCAGATCAGGGTCGGTCGCCGCGGGCTGAATGCGGGCTAGGTTGGCCGCCGAAGGGATGGGAGTCACGCCGTATATTGTCCCATGAACTTCCACCCTGTTCGCCCGAAAAACCTATGACTCAGACCACCAAGTCGTTTCGCTCGCCGTTTCCCGCTAGAGTTCCACGTGTGGGAAAGACGAACTGGGGAAGCATCCTAAAGAAGGCCGCCGGCATCGCATTCACTCTGTGGGCGGCCAGCAAAAAGTCATCGGGCACTTCGGTCAAGCACTCGGACCAGCCCAGCCAATCGACCAGCAAGAGCGCTCCAAAGAAGGCGCGTCAATCGTCGAAAAGCCAATCACCCAAGCCGGGACCGGGCAAAAAGCACGTCAACGTTGACAGGGTCACCAACACAGTGGGTGACGGATCCGGGCAGCACAAGGCGCCACAGGCGCCTGTAAAGACTCGGACAAACGACGATTCTGGTTACGTTGCGCCGGCCCTGTCCAGCCAGTACCCGGGGGATTTCTCAGGAGCGCTGCACCCGGAGTATTCACCGAGCCTCGACGGCGACGCTGACCCGGGCGAGATTGTATGGACGTGGGTGCCATACGAGGAGGACTACAACCAGGGCAAGGACCGTCCAGTGCTTATCGTGGGACGAGACGGCGGCTGGCTATTGGGCCTCATGCTCTCCTCCAAAGACCACACCGGAAACGGGAGCAGGTACGGCAACTGGCTCGATATCGGCGCCGGACCGTGGGATTCCCAGGGCCGCGACTCCGAGATCAGGCTCGACCGCGCGATCCGCATCAACCCGGACAACATGCGCCGCGAGGGCGCAATCATGAACCGGGATACGTTCATCAAGATTGTGAAGAGGCTTCCGTTCGACAAGGTGTGATGCGCGGGGCACGAGCACTGTCGCGAACGTCACCAGCAGTCCAAACAATCGCTCTTCCACGACGCACAAACCGTTGGTAGAATTTCCTACGTGTGTCCGTCAAGGTCGGCGGGCACCGTTCCAGAGCCTCACCACGGGTTCCCCACCCCAGTCCCGGCGCTGGAATCGCCTTCTACGACCTATCCGCTCGCCAAACGGCGAACAAAAAGAAAGTCCTAAAGTGGCAAACATCAAGTCCCAGATCAAGCGCATCCGCACCAACGAGATCGCACGTCTGCGTAACAACGCTTACAAGTCCGAGCTTCGCACCCACGTACGTAACGTACGCGCTGCGATCACTGCTGGTGACAAGGAAGCTGCAGAGGCTGCACTCAAGGTTGCATCGAAGAAGCTTGACAAGGCAGTTTCCAAGGGCGTAATCCACCAGAACCAGGCTGCGAACCGCAAGTCCGCCCTGGCGAAGGCAGTTGCCGCTCTCTGAGTTTCACACTCAGTTAGGCCGAAGGCGCCTTAAACATAAGCGTCGCTCCCGTGTCTCGGGGCGGCGCTTTTGTTATGCCCGGAACCGGTTTTCGAGCTGCAAACCGACCCCCCGTTCGCTCTTGGCCTCGACCGCTACGGGTGCGCCGCCGCAGCTGGGAGCGAGACCTCAACATGCGAACCTTGCCCCAACTTACCAAGTGGACGGAAATCACTCCAGATTTCTGGAAATTCGCCCGGCAGCCGCTTGATTGTGCGCCTGAAAGCCAATTATCTTAATTCGGAAACTGACCTAACACATAGGCTGTCCGATGACGTGTATGTGCCTCCGCCAGTTGGGTTTGTTCCGCCCATGCCCCCTTGGAAACCATGAGAATCAAGAAAAACAGGGCGCTACCGCCAGCGGGTAAGACTCCGCTAAGCGCCTTCAAGAAACAGTGAGCAGCAAGGTCGCTGAGGTTGAAGGTCGTATGGTTGGGGCTGGAAACGCAACGGTCCTCGACCACGACACAAGTACCAGGCTCAATACTTGTTGGAAAGACCAATTCGGTCTTTGATCTCGCTGCCCACACGAATGGTCGGGTTTTCACAGTTGGAGACTTGAACTTTGGTGTCGAAGGCGGTGGCTCAGGGCTCGAGAACCACGCTTACCCATGGCTCGGCGGCGACATCTTCGGCTGCGACCCAGAGCCACCCACCCCTCCAGTCGCGACAACCTCGCTCAGACCGGTGCCAACGTGGCATGGTGCGTCACAGCAGCCGGCGTACTGGTTGCAGTTGGTGGAGCTCTCGTGATGGGAAACCGTCGCCGCAAGGCATGAGAACGGGACTCAACGGTTCGCAAGGAACGTAAGAGGAATCGTCGATAAGTTCTAAGCAAAAAGTGGTGGTGGGTTCCTCCCCAAGGGGGAAGAACCCACCACCACTTTGTTGTCTCCTGATGATCAGCGGACAGTTGCCCTGCGCAACGCCAGGTAGAGGCCACCCACGCTCGCGAGTGCGATCGCAGAGAGCACGCCCAAGATGTGCCACCGCGTGGTGGCTGCCGCAATCGCAGCGAGTTGTGGAGCCAGGAACAGCAAGAGCAGTGCTAGCACTAGAACGAGCGCGATTGAAAGCGCCAGCGGCCCCTTGCTTCCCAGCCTCAGGAACAAGCCACCGAACACTCCACCAACGCAGAGCGCAACAAAGGTCATCACTGTCATGGTTAGGAATACCTTCACAAAGTTTCCTTCGCCGGCCATGTGGGTATCGAACACGTAGGCTCCTACGAACCAGTGCCCCGTGAGTTTCTCAATGCCCAGCAAAACCACGGAAATGAGCCCGACGTAGAACGCTTGCAGAGCGTAGAACAATGCCGTGCCGAGCGCGTATGAGCGCCGAGTTGTGCCCAGGGACATCGCGAACGGAAACGTCAGCGAGACCGCCTGAACTCCCAGGTAGACCAGGAATCCTGGGATTGAGTACACGGCCCCGCCGCTCATCTTGAAGCCGTCTGCGTACTCAGGGGTGGTGGTATCCACACCAAAACGTTGCATGGTGAGGGCGATAATCACTGACACCAGAACAACCAGAGCAAGAATCATCGCCGGCACTCCAAGCGTGATGAGTTTCTTGTTGAACTGGAGACGGGTTACCGCGAGTGCGCGCTTCATGATGCGTCCTCCGTGAGGTTGTAGGAGTTACCGATCGCGGACACGAAGTCGTGTAGCGCGACGCTCGAGAGTGTCAGGCCGACTGCTTGTGCAGACGCTCTGTCATGCTCGGCAAGAGGCCCAGACACAATCGCTGAGGCGAGAGTTCCTACCGTGCGAGTTTTAAGGACAGTGCGGCTTCGAACGAACTCCTCGACTAGAACTGCCTTTCCAGCAACTTCGTATACGAGACCATCTAGGTCCTCCACCTCGCTGTTTACTACAGCTTTGCCCTGATCAAGAACAACCACATGGCTGAAAATGTTTTCCATCTCCTCGATCAAGTGGGTGGAAATGAGGAAGGTGCGCGGGTGGTTCAGGTGTTCCTGCAGCAAGATTTCGTAGAACCTGTCTCTGGCCGCGATATCCAAGCCTAGGTACGGCTCGTCAAACACCGTGATGGGTGCGCGCGAGGCAAGTCCAAGAACGATTGCTAATGCGGAGAGCTGACCACGGGAGAACTTTTTGACCTGGGTCTTCGCAGGGAGGCGGAAGGTTGCAACAAGTTTGTCTGCCAGCTGGTCGCTCCAGTTTGGGTGAAACATAGCAGCCGCCCGAAGTACGTGATGCAGTTTGTAGTCATCCGGGTAACGCTGGTTGTCGCGGACGAAACTCGTGCTGTCTGCGACGTGCGCAGACTCGAATGGATCGTGTCCGTCCACACGCACCTCGCCCGAGTTAGCGCGGTCTTGGCCGGTGATGATTGCCATGATTGTGGTCTTGCCGGCGCCATTCGAGCCGAGTAGGCCGCAGATCGTGTTCCGCTCGACTTGGAAACTCACCGAGTCCAGCGCCGTGGTTGCACCGAACGTGCGTGTCACATTCTTGACCTCGATGACTAGGTCGGCCGTATGGGTTGTCATGAGTTGTATTCCTTTTCGATGAGGCGTCGGACCGTTTCGAGGTCGAGCCCCAGGGATTTTGCTTCTGACACAAACGTCTTGATTTGGGTGTGAGTGAATGCGTCCTCGCGCTCCATGAGGAGCTGCTTGCGCGCACCTTCTGCTACGAACATCCCTATCCCCCGCTTCTTGTAGAGGATCCCTCGATCAACAAGAAGGTTGAGGCCCTTGCCTGCCGTGGCCGGATTGATCCTGTAAAAGACTGCAATTTCGTTGGTTGAGGGGACTTGATCTCCCTCTGGTGTAACACCGGAAATGATGTCGTTACAGATCGTTTCTGCGACCTGTTGGAAGATCGGCTTGGATTCGTCGAACAACCTCATCACCTCACTGGTTCATTACTCATGTAACTAACCTACGAACCTAGGTAGGCCGTGTCAAGTGTTCTTCAGAAATTGATTAGCGACGATTGTGCCCAGCCAGGGCACAAAACCTCATTTGAACAGCAAAAACGCTGGTTTGAAAAGCAAAGGCCTAGCGTCCGTAGGCAGTCGTGATTGCGAGGACCGCGCGCTCCACTGCGTAGACGGGGTCACGGCCCTGACCCTTCACTTCTGCATCTGCCTGAGCAACCGCCTGGATAGCCTCGGCGATGCCATCGGGAGTCCAATTTTGGAGTTCGCGGCGCGCCTTGTCGGCCTGCCATGGCGCCATTCCGAGCTCGGAGGCGTTGCGGCCCGAGCGCAGTGCGCCGGCCTTGGCGAGCGTCCGGACCTTCAGGGCGAGGGCGGCAACGATGGGAACGGGGTCGGCGCCGGTTGCAAGGGCATGCCGAAGCAGGGACATGGCCTGGGCGGAGTTTCCGGCAACTGCGGCGTCTGCGACCTTGAAGCCCGAGGCCTCAACGCGCCCGCCGTAGTACTTGTCCACCGTGGCCTCATCGATGGCACCCTCGGTGTCCCCGATGAGCTGCTGACACGCGGCGGCGAGTTCGCGCAGGCTTGAACCGAGGGCCTCAACCAGAGCGCGCACGGCCCCCGCCGAGGCACGCCGTCCGGCACGCTTGAACTCTGCGGCAGCGAACGAAACCTTATCCGTATCCTTTTTGATCGGCTCACATGACACGAGCGGGGCTCCCGACGCCTTGATTGCGTCCAGCATCTTCTTGCCCCGCACTCCCCCGCGGTGCGCAATGACGAGCCACACATCCGGAGCGGGCCCGCTTTTCACGTACTCAATGACGTCCGTGATCAGCGCGTCCGTGGCGGTCTCCGCGCTGTCGATGATGATGAGCCGCGCCTCGCCGAACAGCGATGGGCTGGTCATCATCATGAGCTCGCCCGACTGGTAGGCGGACCCCAGCGTGACGGTGCGCTCCACCTGTGGGTCGGCGGCCTTGGCCTGCGCGGTGATTCGCTCAATCGAGCGGTCCACAAGAAGTCCCTCGGAACCCTGCACAAGAACAAGAGGAGCGAGTGGTGCGTTATCCCAGGAGAGACCTGGGCGCGCTGCGGAACGGGAGGAGGCTGCCATGGCTCTACAATTTCACGGACAGTCGCCAACCACAAACCACCCGCCCGCGCTTTTTCCCACCGCGGTGGTACCGCACAAGTCTGTGCGAATGATCGCTGCTCCGACACCCCTGTAAGAGTCCAGGGCGCGAGCGGTGGGATGGCCGTAGGTGTTGTCCGTGCCAACCCCGATGAGCGCAACGTTGGGGTCGAGCGCCCTGACCAAGTCACTGCTCATGGAGGCCGAACCGTGGTGAGCAACCTTGACTAGATCGACCCCTGTGCCAAAACCGGCTGCACCTTCCGAACCACCCGCATTCAGGTGACGTGCGAGCCGGCTTTGCCCCGCCTCTTCGAGGTCTCCCAGGAACACGCCAACACTGGGTCCGGGGTCATCGGCACCTCCCATCAACTCCGCAACAACCACCAAGCTCGCGTCGTTGGTGACGTCTTCGCCTCCGTCCGACCGCCCCTTCAGGTAGCGGACCTCCTCGTTCGTTGGCCACTCCACCTCCACACCGGGGAACAACGGCAGCTCACCCTCGCCGAACACACTCAGCGATACACCCGCATGGGTAGCAGATTGTCGCACCGCTTCCGCGGCAAAACTGCCATCGATGTCGGGACCGGCAACAATCCGGTCAACGCGCACCGTACGCAGGACCTGGTCCAGCCCACCAATGTGGTCGGCGTGGAAGTGAGTCAGGAACACCGCGTCTACGTGCGCAATGTCCAGGGCGGTGAGGCAACGGCCAATTTCCGCGCCGGCAGGCCCTGTATCAATGAGATAGGTACCGGAACCAGCGGTTCGAAGTACGAAAGCGTCCCCCTGACCCACATCGCAGGATGCCACGCTCCAGTCCCGACCGTACGTGCTTCCGGGGCGCAAAGGCTCCAACCAAGTGGGAGACAGGGAAAGAACCGCCACAACGAGCACGCACAAAGCCAGAATCAACCTCGCACGGTGCAGCAACCGTATGTTCGCTCGCACAGCCCCCGCCGCCTGCGATCCCCTGATCGCCAGGATCCGAGGCTCACTCCACCCGTCGGCGTGGCTTCGGCCAGATTCGGTGTCCGCCACACGTGCCCGCGCGCCCCGGAAAATGATGTCTCGAACCCGGAGTCCAACCCGATCGCGTACAAGCTTGCGCAGCCCTGCGAGCCCGTCGCTCACGTGATAGCGCCAACACAGGCCAACTACCAGCACCGTCACCGCCGCGAGTGCCATCACCCCGCCGGGACCGTCCGACCAGGCGAGAGTGGAACCCGGTGCCCCGGCGCTCACTTGGGCCACATGTGCGATCCACCAGGTCGCGCCGCTCGCAATGTGCGCGCACACAAGCGCGCCAAGCGGCCAGACTCCGGCCAGGACCGTGGCCGCCAGACCAAATACTGTTGCGGGAAACAGCGCCGGGGCCGCCGCAATATTTGCCGCAACCGAGTACACCGAGACGTAGGGCTGCAGCGTCAGGAGCACGGGCCCTACTGCGAGTTGTGCCGCGATCGGAACCGCGAGTGCCCGTGCCGCAACCTTGGGCAGGAACGGTTCCCCGCGGCTCGGTCTGTGTAGGAAGTCCGCGATGGGTCCCGCGCCCAGAACCAGCCCTCCGGTTGCGAGAACCGACAGCACGAACCCGTAATCTCGCGCATGCCACGGGTCGTATACGAGCAGCCCAACTACCACCGCACACAGTGCGGCCAAGCTTTGGCTGGGCCGCGAGCGCACGAGCCCTAGGATAGCCACCCCACCCATTGCTGCGGCGCGCAGTACCGCCGGGCTTGGATGCACGAGCGCCACGAACCCCAGCGCTACCGCCGCAACCAAAACCGCACGGAGCGTCCGGGGCAACCGCCAGGTCAGTCCCAGTATCACCAAAAACACAATGGCAAAGTGTGAACCCGAGACCGCAGTGATGTGGGTAAGCCCCGAGATCTTCATGTCATCCGCTAGCGGCACCGGCAGCGCCGAGGTGTCCCCTATCGCTGCACCGGGAACGAGCCCGCGAGCCTGCGGCGAAAAGTCCTGCACCAACTCGTTGAGTCGCGTGCGCGCGGCATTCACAGCTCTGTCGACTTTGCCTGGATCCCCCACTTCCGCGGGAGGTGCCGAGGCCGTCAACCGTGCCAAGTCTCTCTCCGCGGGCTCGCTCGGGGACAGAGTACCCGCGAGGCTGATCACCGCCCCGTACCTTGGCGCGGGCTTCCCCTGTGCCATCTCCCTGGGAATCGTGACGCGCACCCGGCCCGGGTATGTGGTCTCCCAGTTGTGAACACGCGCGTGGGTCACCCGCACCGTCAGCACGAGCGCACCCTGCGCGAACCCGCTCGCCTGAACCTTCGGTTCCATAACAACTATCCCGCTGAACTGCGCATACATGCGTTCCTGCGCTGCGTGCGGTAATCCTGAACTGGCCCTCGCTTGGGCGTGGACCGCAACACTTCCCAGCAGCACGCCGGCCACCAGCAGGCTGACGCCTGCGCTGCGCACCACCGTCTGGCTATGTGTGCTTCTTTTACTAACGACGATCCACGCCAGCCCCAGCACCCCGAGGACTCCCAGCGTGGTTGCGAGAGCGGCCACGGCTGCTGCGTGCCATGGCAGCGAAATGGCGGTAGAAACCCAGAGGAGCAGGGCGATGGGCAGGAGCCGGAAATCTCTGACCATCTTGATCAGCTCACACTGGCGAAGCCACTCACCTTGGACAGAATCGAAGGTCCGATCCCCTTGACGTTCTGTAGGTCCTCAACCTTGGTAAACGGCCCATGTGCGGTGCGCCAATCTACGATCCTTCCCGCAATCGCTGGCCCAACACCCGGAAGTCCTTGCAACTGCTCGGCTGACGCGGTGTTGATGTTGATCGGTCCGGTGGTAGTGGAGCCGCGTGACGTGCTCCCGCCTGCCCCACTGGCAGGATTTGCATCCCCAGCGCTTTGGGCCACTCCGCCAGCGGGCACGACTTCGCCGGGCTTGGGCACGAAGATCTGTTCGCCATCCACTATCCGGCGCGCAAGGTTGACCGCGGCGGTGTCTGCACCTTTTAGCGCGCCGCCTGCGCTCTCGAGTACGTCAGCGACCCGAGAGTTGGCAGGAAGCTCATACACACCGGGGCTCTTCACCTGACCAGCGATATGCACCACGAGGACTTTCGTAGAGTCAAGTGGTTCACCCTCTTGATCCTCGTCGATCTTGTTGCTGTTGGGTGTTCCCACCGTGACTTCCGCCTCCCCACCATCAGCGCCATCGGTTTGAGCGTCCAGACCGGGCTCTCCAACCACCTCTGCGATGGGGCGCTCCTGGGCATCAGGCCGCAGGAAGTTTGCGGTCGCGCCGATAGTGAGCGCGATCCCCGCAGCCACGACGAGCGCGATCCCGCTCTTGGTCCCGAGCTCCCAGCGTCCGCGCTCAGACTCGGCATCTATCCTGCCGTCGTGTTCAAGCGGATGGCCGTGAGCTGCGGTATACGCGAGCGTGACCGTTCGACCCAGTGCGCTGGTTCGAGGGAGGGCCACGTTCGAGTCCTCCGTGCCAGAACTAGCGGAGAGTAGAGATTCCAGCTGCGCGCGTGGGATGGTCGAATCGTCAGGACCGCTCGCACCTTCAGCATGGTCGCCGCGGTCCTCGTTGGCAGACCCTCCTGGCCGTGCGGCACTAGGTCCTGAGGCCATCGGTTTACTGTGGCCCCACTCGGAGTTGAGGGTCGGAGGCTGCCAGGAGGAGCGCGCGGGGTGCGGCTGGCTGAGGGCGAGGAGTCGTGCCTGTTGATTCGTATCCACCCGGCGAGGCTAGGTCCACTTGGCTCGAGATGCGGAAGGGTCGAGCAATAACGAAGCAAATCGGTGGATCGCCATCACACCCGGGCGCTTGTAGACAACACGCACCCGCACCATACGGGCCTTCGACGCCAGAATGCCCCCAAAGAGGCATGAGCTAAACGGGCTGCTCAGCGTACTCTCATCCATATGGTCAACCGGACAATGAGCCCCCTTGCCACCTGCATCCTGGGCGCGCTGCTGCTCTCGGGATGCGCAACCGAGGAAACGCCTGCGGTGGTACCTCCAACCGCTTCCGAAACCAGCGCACAACCAACCGTTGACTCGAACGATGACGCTGACGCTGACGACGCCTACGAGTGGGGCCTACGCCACTTCCTGACGAACGCGCCAGGTAGTACAGGCAGCGAAGGAAAGTGGATCAAGCTCGATGCCAGCTCCACATGGAGCCCGTTCAGTGGAGCAACGAAAAGCTCGTGGTCGCACAATCCGCACTGGATAAGGCCTACGAATGCCTCAATGAGTAGGTCGGCGTACTCGGTCCCGCAAAAGAAGCGGGCAACTCAGAGTTGAGAGGCGCCAGAGCGAACTAGGCGAAGGTCACTGCCACGAGCCCCGGCCCCACGTGACTACCCAGAACCGCAGAGGCACTAGACAGATACACGGGCACTTGGACCTCGCGTCTCAGTTCGTCGGCGAGGGCCCGCGCACGATCCGGCTCCCCAAAGTAGTGCACGGCAATCCCCGATGCGCCGGCTTCCACCGCGTCGCGCGCATGTTGAGCAAGATGACCCAGCGCAGCCGCACGCGAGCGGACCTTAGACGAGACCACGATCTTGCCAGAATCGTCAATTGTCAGAATCGGCTTCAGGCCGAGCAGCGTGCCCAAAGCGGCAGCGCCGGCGCCAAGCCGCCCGCCGCGGCGCAAGTGGTCGAGCGAGTCCACCAGGAAATAGGCGCCGGAACCCGCCGCAGCGAGTGCGGCAGCAGCAGCGACCTCGTCTGCGCTGAGCCCACCAGCCGCGGCGCGCCCGGCGGCCACGGCCGCAAACCCAAGAGCCATGCCGGAAGTCTGCGAATCGACCACCTGAACTGTGCGGTCGCTGGCCTCGGCCACCGTGCGGGCCGTACTCACCGTGCCCGAGAGTGCCGAGGAGATCAGGACCAAGACCGCCTCATCAAATCCGGCGTCCCACGCCTGCTGCAGCGCACGCTCGAAGTCGGCCGGGGTGGGCTGGGAGGTTGTGAGCGGCTTCTTCTGTGCGATGAGCTGCGCGCATTCGGTGGGGGTGATGTCCACGTTCTCTTGGAAAGACTGTGCTCCCGCCAAAACGTGCAGGTTGACCACGTTCACGCCGGCGGCGATGCGCACGTGCTCGGGGATGCTCGCGGTGGAATCGGTAATGACGGCAACGCGAATGGCACGGTTCTGCTTGGAAATACTCACGGACCCAGATTAGTCGGTCGCGCTGTGGGTGCGTGACGTTTCGGCCGTGCGGCAATAGCATGACGGCATGGCCAACCAAGACACTGCCCCCGACAACGCCACTCTCGCAGAGCTCCGTGCTCAGGCTGCTGCAGCCGAAGCAGAGGCTG
>NZ_HE978642.1:120571-192435 GCF_000312125.1 Timonella senegalensis JC301 | reverse complement strand
CGACAACGCCACTCTCGCAGAGCTCCGTGCTCAGGCTGCTGCAGCCGAAGCAGAGGCTGCGAACGCCCGTGCGGCGGCCGCACAGGCCGCGCTCGAGGCGGCCGAGGCGAGGGCAGCGCGGGCTGCGGAGGAACCAGCGGAAGCTGCGGAGCCCACGGAACCCGCGGAAACACCGGCGCCCAACGAAACACCGGCCTCTCCCGCCCCACTCTCCGAGTATTCCGCGCGGGTTGCCGCCGCCTACGCCTACAAAGGCGGCGTGCTTCCCCTCGGTGCACTACTCGAGGGAGAGATCGGCGGGGAGATCGCACCCAACAAGGACGTGCAGGTCGGGTTCGCGCTCTCCATGCTCAACCGTCACGGGCTCGTCGCAGGGGCCACAGGAACGGGTAAGACCAAGACACTGCAGGGCATGGCCGAGGGCCTATCCACCGCGGGCGTCCCAGTGTTCCTCGCGGACATCAAGGGCGATCTTTCGGGGCTTGCCACCGCCGCGACCCCCAATGAGGCACTCGTCCAGCGCACCGCCTCGATCGGACAGGACTGGGTGCCAACCGCTTTTCCCACCCAGTTCTATTCGCTCGGAGGGTTGGGGAAGGGCGTCCCGATCCGCACCACGGTCAGCGACTTTGGCCCGCTCCTGCTCTCCAAGGCGCTCGGCCTGAACGATACGCAGGAGTCGAGCCTCGGCCTAATTTTCCACTGGGCAGATACCAAGGGCCTCGCGCTTTTGGACCTCAAGGACTTGCGCACCACCATCACCTACCTCACCTCGGACGAGGGTAAGTCCGAGCTCAAGGGAATCGGCGGCGTGTCCTCGGCAACCGCGGGCGTGATTCTGCGCGAGATCGTGACGCTCCAGTCCCAGGGTGCAGACGTGTTCTTTGGTGAGCCCGCCTTCGACACCGCCGAGTTGCTCCGCACCACACCGGACGGCAGGGGCGTCATCTCCGCGCTTGAGCTCCCCGCAGTCCAGGACCGCCCCGCCCTGTTCTCCACGTTCCTCATGTGGCTGCTGGCGGATCTGTATCAGGACCTTCCCGAGGTCGGCGACCAGCCCAAGCCCAAACTCGTGTTCTTCTTTGACGAGGCCCACCTGCTTTTCAAGGGCGCGTCCAAGGACTTCTTGGCCCAGGTCATCACCACGATCCGGCTGGTCCGATCCAAGGGCGTGGGCGTCTTCTTTGTCACCCAGTCACCCAAGGACGTTCCCGCCGATGTACTGGCCCAGCTGGGTAACCGCGTCCAGCACGCGCTGCGCGCGTTCACCCCGGACGACGTCTCGGCCCTCAAGGCCGCGGTCCGCACCTATCCCACCTCTCCGTACGACCTCGAGCGGCTCCTGCAGTCGCTCGGCACCGGCGAGGCCGTGGTGACTGTCATGAACGAGAAGGGTGCACCAACCCCGGTGGCCTGGACGCGCGTGCGCGCGCCCCAGTCCTCCATGGATCCGGCCCCAGCCGCTGTGACGGACCAGATTGTCAGCGGCTCACCGGGCATAGCCCGTTACGGTACGCCCGTGGACAATCAGTCTGCCCACGAGATCCTCACGGCTCGGATCTCCGGCGCAGCGCCGGATATTCCGGCCCCAACGTCGCAGGGTTCCTCTGCCTCGGTTCCTGGCGGAGCGAGCTCCACGGCCCCTGCGGGCGAGGATCTGGCGGACCAGCTGGCTCGCGAGATCGAGGCGGAGCAAAGGGCCGAGAACGAGGCCGCAGACCGCGCCGCCCAGCAGCAACTCGACGAACTCAACAAACTGCGAGAGAAACTGGATCGCGACGCGGAGAAGGCCCGCAATCAGGAGTCCAAACGCTCCACCAAGTCCACCGGCTCGCGCTCCCGTTCCAAGGAGTTCGACCTCGAGGATGGGATCGAGGAATTCCTCAAGTCCGCCGGCTCCAAGCTGGGCCGCGAGATCACCAGAACGATCTTTGGCACCCGCAGGCGCTAACCATTCCAACAACAACGGAAGGCCGCGCTGAGCATTCTCAGCGCGGCGTTCCGTCTTACAGGAGACCTTAATCTGCGGATACCTCAGCGGAATCCACCAGTGAATCCAACAGGGGCGTCTCCATCTGGGTCGGTGAATCGTCGATAATGTGGGGTTCATCCGTGGCGGAGTCGGACGGGATGGACCACGTGAGGTAGGTTAGGCCTGCCGGGTTCTTGACGGTCTGGATTAGCAGAGCCATGTGCGGTTCGAGCGCGGAGACCTTGTCCAGGGGCGCGCCGATGATGAGCTGGAAGCCGAGACCCTGCCAGGCCGTGACGGCGCGTCCGGCAAAGCGGGAGTCGGCCTTAATGAACGCCTCATCTAGGAACACGGGCGCGTAGCGAGGACGCTCCGCGTCCGAGTCACCCAACTGGTAGCGCAGCGCGGAACCCACAATGAAGGCCACGAGTTCCTGGCTCTCACCACCAGATTTGCCGGCGATGTGGTCGAACACGGACACCTCGTTACCGGCCAGGTCGACCTTGAGAGCTTCCACGCGGACATGCTCGCGCACATCGATCAGGCGGCGGCGCTCGTTGGACTCGGGCCGGATGCGGGCCAGCAGGTCCGCGATCTTGCGGTAACGAGTCTCGCGCTGCTTGAGGGTTTGCTCGCCAGACACCTCCGTGGCAAGTTCACGCAGTTGGCGGCGGAACGACTTGATGTCCATGGATTCCGTGGCCTTGGCGCTGATGCGCAGCCGGTGTCCCTCATCCTGGAATGGGAGTTCCCACAAGATGTCGTTTACGGGCGCCATGCGAGTGCGGATCTGGTCCAACGCCTGAGTCATCTGCGCATTGAGGCGCGTAAACTCCTGGCCCGATAGCCTGGTGACGTTTCGGTTCCACTGTTCCTTAATCGCGTAGAGCTTCTGGTGCTCCAGTTCGTCAAGGATTCGGCGGAAGTCGTCGTAGGAAGCGTCCGGATCCGTGCCAAGGTTCGGGTTGGGCCAGGTCTCCTTGAACCGCTCGAAGGTGCGGGTGAGCGCTGCTCCCGCGCTGGTCGCGGCAGTGATGACAGTGTCGTACTCGTGCTTGATCTCGGCGCGGACCAGAGAGATTGCCTTCTCAAACTCGGTGAGCGATGCCCTCCAGTCGCTATCCTCAAGACCCGCAACGAGTCCGGCAAGGTACGCCTCCTGTTCGGAGGTCACCTCGAGACCCTGATCCTCGGCGGCCTCGATCGCATCCTTTGCGGCGTCTTCCTTGTCAGCGAGGTCGCCGAGCTCGTTGTCCAGCGCCTCAAGCGCTGCCACTGCCTTGGCCAGGGCGACCCGCTCGGAGTCCAGTCGGGCCTGGATCTGCGCTTCTTCCTTCTTCAACTCGGCGAGAACGTCGTTCCCGGCCACCAGCTCGCTCAGTTGGGTCTGCTTGGTGTCGGCGAGCTTTTGGGCGCTTTTCACGTCAATACGGGCCCACTCGAAGTCGACGAGGCGCCCAAATGCCTCGACCTTCTTCTGCTGGGCGTCGGCGGCGGAGGTCACGGACTCCACCATCGCGGACGCTTCCACGATCTGCGATCGGGTCTCTTCGAGCTTGGCTGCGAGCTCGCGGATGCGCGCCTCGTTGGAGAATCCGATGACGGACTGCTTGCCCTGGCCACCGTGTGCTCCGCGCTGGCCCTGGCTCATCTGGCCAGCCTGAGTGAGCGCCTTGCGGTGCGAGCCCAGCTCGGACACATCGGACACGCACACAAATCCGAACTGCTCGTCAAGGCGTTCGATGAGCCAACCGGTGAACTTCGTGTGCTTGTAGTCCAAGCGGCCCGGCAGGACAAAGCGGTCCGTGGGCTCCTCGATGCGCAACCCCACATCTACGCCCTCAAATTGGACGCGGCGGGCCGTGCGGATGGAGTTGATCGCGGCGCGGAACTCCCCCAGGTTGTCCTTGTCCACCAGGATCGTCGTGGCGAACCCGCCAAGTGCAAGCCCGATAGCGTCGCGCCAGGTCTCGAACTCCGGGCGGATCTCGATCAGCTCGCCCACGAACGGCAGATCCTCGGGCATTACGCCCATGACCTGCGCAAACGCCGCACGGGCTTCCTGAAGCTCAAAAGGAATGTTGCCCTTGGTGGTACGCAACAGCCCGATCTCGTGCTTGAGTTTGTCGGCTTGCTCTGTGAGCGTGTGGCGCACGTGCATGGCCTCGTACTCGGCCTCGCGCCTACGTGCGGCAGCGTCCGCAGAGTCCTCGATCTCCTTGCGAGCCGTGCGCATCAAGGCGTCAAACTCAGATTTCTTGGAGACCGTCAGCCCGGTGACATCGAGCGACCTATCAAACCTAGCCCGCTCCGACTGGGCCTCCGCGAGCGCGTTCTCGGCCGCGCGGATCTCGTGGTTCAGTGCCTCAACCTGGTCGCCGCCACTCTTGCGCTGGTTGTCGCGCACGAGTTCGAGCTTGGCCTCGTCGCTCGCAATCGCTGCACCGGCAGAGGTTTTGGCCTCCTTAGCACGCGCGTGGGCAGAGCGGTTACTGGCCACGTCGGCCGCAAGTAGGTCCAGTGCGTTGCGGTCACGCCACAGCCCAAACGCGGAAAACTGCGGACCTTCGGGCCCAGCCCCCGCGGAACCAGCCGCACCCGAGGCACCCAGCGCACCAAGATCGTCGATTAGAAGCGCCCGTCCGAGCGCCTCATCACGTTCCACGCGCAGCGTGGTGATGGGCGCGAGCAGCTCAACCTGGTCCTCGGCGCGGATCATCTCCTGGCGCACGGCGGTCAGTTCGTCGAAGTGCGCGATCGCGTCGTCCGCGATCCGGAACGTTTCCGGCTCCTCCAACACCATCTGCTTATACAGGGCATCCACGGTGGAGATCTGCTGGCCACCCTGAATGCGGGCGAGGAGTTGGAGTGCCTTGTCCCCGTCCCCGTGCGCACCGATGCCGAGCACCGACTGCAACTTGGTCATGAACGCGAGGTCCGTGTCCAGCACAGCCATTCCCAAAGTCCCCGTAAGGATGCTGGGCGCGAACTTGGACACCGCGTACTGCTCGAGCACGCGCAGATCGAATGCCCCGTGGATGATCGCGCGGCGGAACGTGCAGTCCTCGTTCTTGGTGGCGCCCTTGGGCACGTAGAAGATGCGCACAGCAGTGAACAGCTGCTTGGACTGGTCCATCCACGTCATCGAGATCGCGGACCACGTGTCGCCTTTGTCCCCGCGCAGGACCGAGTCCTTAAGCGTGTCCGTTAAGGAATCACGCTGGTCATCGACCTTTCCACGCACGTAGCTGATGATGTTGCGCTGGTCCTTAGAGCGGGCACGACCGGTGGTCGCGCCGTTGGAGGCGCCGTTGAACGGCGTGGTGTGCGGCATCATGAGGGCGATATACGCGTCGAGGAGAGTGGACTTTCCGGTTCCGGAACCGCCCGAAATCAGGGTCCCGTCCGGGTGGAACGGCACCTGGTGATAGCCGTTGTAGCCGCCCCAGTTCACCAGTTGCATCGAGCGCGCAACCCACTGCTGCCCTGTGGAGTTGGCCGGAATGAGCCCAAAGAGTGTGTCTACAAAAGTCATGTCTTACTCCTCGGTGTCTTCAGTCTGACCGGCGTGTGCGGCGGGCTGGCCGGCGGCGTCGCCGCCCTGATTTTCGACGATTGACTCGCCAAACAGGTCCGGTCCAGTCTCGTTGTTGGCGGGTTGTGCCGGCTCTTCGCCGTCCGCGGCCTCCAGCTCCGAGTCGTCTGAGTCCCCCGCCGGTTCCTCGGCGAGTCGCGCCTCGACCCATGCTGTGAGTTCCTTGATGCGTTCGATCGGCATGAGGACCTCGATGATGGGCGAGATCCGGTAGCGCTCCTGCGAGGCTTCCTTGAGGATGCCCTCGCGTGCGAGTTGGTCGATGCCCTGGGTGACCTCACGCTGGCGCAGGGCCAGGTTGGTCTCGTCCGAGGCAAAGAAGCTCATGGCGTGGTTGACCAGTTCCTCGTGGTCCACAAACGCGGCGTCTTCTCCCATGCCTACCTGCTGGCGGAAGGCAGAACGGGCGTACAGCAGCACGATTGTTTCGGCGCGCTTGTATGAGTCATCGCGTAGGAGGATCGGGATGTTCAGCTCTTCCTGGCGGACCTGGACCTTGTAGGCCACGCGGTAGTCGCGGTCCACCACGAGTTCGAGGAACATGTCGTGGAAGCGCGATTCAAGGATGTCTTGGTACTTGAGGATGCGTTCCCACGCCCACGAGTCCTCCGCCGCTTCAATAAAACGCTTTTGCAAGAGCAGCGCGAACACCCGCCGTGCCTCATACGGAAGCTGGCCCTGGTCACCGGGGAACAGGAAGTCGCGGGCCGATTCAATCGACTCGCTTTCCACGAAAACAGCGGATTCGTGCGGTGTCTCGGTGGTTTCAGTCATTGCTCTGCGCTCCTTGCGCGTTCGCTGGGTGTTCAAGTGTTTGGCGCGGAATGATGAACTCGCGCTGCGTTCCGTCGGCGCGGATGGCGATGATGCGCTCTAGAGGCGCGAGCCCCTCGCCCCCGCCGCTCGCCGCGAGTTCTTGGTATCCGAGGATTTCCACGGGGCGTTTGAGGGAATTGTCTGCGGTGTTGAAGGCCGTGGCGATCGTGACGTCTCCGTCCCCCTCTGCGTCCGCTTCTGCGAGCAGTTCCTCAACGTGTGCGAGGATTTCTCGGTGCCGGGGTCCGCCCATCGCAATGATCTCGTCCAGTTCGAGGCCGGAGATCTCAACGTCTGCGTTCTGGTCGATTGCTGCCGGTGGCGTGTCGTCCGAAAGGTCGTGCAATCCAGTGCGGAGCCGGCCAAAGCCCGCTCGCTCGAACCGAGTAAAGGCCTCCACATGCTCACCGCGAGCGGACTGCGGGAACCATTCGCCGAGTGCGACTACGGCCGCGCGCAGGGCGTCGTCGAGCTCGCGGTCACGGAGCGGGTTGTGGTTGCGGATCTGGGTGGTCAGCGTGCGCGACGCCCGCTGTTGCTCCGCTAGCACCACACCTAGAGCATCAAGGATCGTGGCCTTGATCGAGCGGAACTGCTCGCGTTCGCGGGCCGGAATTGTGCGAGCAAAGGGGTGGCGCAATACTGCCTCGATCGACTGTTCGAGCTGCCCCAGCAACTCGTCCGACTTGAGCAGGTCGAGCGCACCCGTGAACGCCTTACCTTCCGGGGTCTGGTCAAACAGGTTCTCAGACGCTGTCATATACTCCGACAGGACCTCACCCGTTGGGCGTTCGTCCTGGCGAAGTTGCGCGAGGATCACGCGCTGCAGGTCCTTGATGGACTCGGCCACGCGCGTGAAGTCGGCGGGCAGCTCACGCACCAGGTACTTCACATTGTCGAACTGCTCTTCCATGCGCTCGGCCGACGCCGGTTCGATCTCGCCGCCGCCCTCGAGCCTCTTCTTCTCCGCTTGCAGCGCCCTGATCTGCGCGTTCAGCGAGCGGACGCGAGCAGCACGATCGGGCTGAGCGTCCGTGGCAAACCTGTCCATGGTGTCGAGCAGGGTCCTGATGCGGGACTCGGACACAAACGCCCGCTCACCTCCCGCACGTGACACAAAGTCCATGGCTTCCTGGGCGTTGGAGGTCAGTGAGTACACTTCGGTGCCCTGATCGCCTACGGACCGCACCAGCCACTTGTCCCTCACCCAACCCGCAGCGAGCTTGCGCGCTGAAGATTCCGGAAGTTGATCGTCGTTAAGAGTTGCCAAGTCATCCAGGTGACCGGCCACTTCGAGGTGAAACTGGTCCGCCGCCACGCTCTTGCGCTGCGACGTGAAGATCGAGGCAAAGATCGCGATGACCAGGGGTGCGTGAGCCTTGTTCAGGAGCGCCAAGGTGGGTCGGGCGAACGCCCGCCTTGCCCGCGCAATCTCCGCGTTCACCACTGACATTTCACGTCCCTTCGTGTCTTTTGTGTCCGGTCGCGCGCAGCCGCGGCTGCGCGCACGGGTTCGACTTTACTGCCGCAGGTAGGCAATTGAGCGCAGGTAGAGTGTGTTCTCCACCTGCGCTCAATTGATGTCGTTTTTATTCACGACGATCGACTCACCACCTGCCTCCACCTCACCCGTGGCGGGTTGCGGCGCGGGGTGTGGTTACGCCGGAACGATGTTGACGAGCTTTGGTGCTCGTACGATCACCTTGCGGACACCGCGGCCGTCAAGGGTGCGCTGCACGCCCGCGTCTGCGAGTGCGAGTGCCTCAAGTTCCGCCTCGGTGGCCGACGGGGAAACCTCGGCCTTTCCGCGGACCTTGCCCTGGACCTGGAAGATGCAGGTGACGGTGTCCTCAACGAGGTACTCGGCTTGTGCCTTCGGGAACTCCTCGTGGACCACGGATTCGGTGTGTCCGAGCTTGGACCACAGCTCCTCGGCGATGTGCGGCGCAACAGGGGCAACCATCTTGACGATGCCCTCTGCGGCCTCGCGTGGCACGCGGTCGAGTGAGGTCAGGTAGTTATTGAGTTCGATGAGTTTGGCAATTGCGGTGTTGACGCGCATGCCTTCCATCTCCTCGGCAACGTCCTGGAATGCGCGGTGCATCTTGCGCTTGGTTTCGAGGTTACCCTCCTCCTCAAGCACGGTGACCTCGCCGGTCTCCTCGTCCAGCACGTTGCGCCACAGGCGCTGCAGGAAGCGCTGTGCGCCGACCACTGCGCGGGTCTCCCATGGGCGGGACAGGTCGAGTGGGCCCATGGACATCTCGTACACGCGGAAGGTGTCGGCGCCGTAGGCGTCATACATCTCGTCCGGGGTCACGATGTTCTTGAGCGACTTGCCCATCTTGCCGTACTCGCGGTTGACTGGCTCGCCGTTCCAGGTGAAGCCGGACTGCTCGTCCCCCTCTACTTCAGCGGCAGGAACGTACTGTCCACGCGAGTCGGTGTACGCGTAAGCCTGGATGTAACCCTGGTTGAAGAGCTTGTGGAAAGGCTCAACCGAGCTGACGTGGCCCAGGTCGAACAGGACCTTGTGCCAGAAGCGCGCGTAGAGCAGGTGCAGGACAGCGTGCTCGACGCCTCCCACGTAGAGGTCCACTCCGCCTGAGGCGCCGGCAGTCTCGTTGTGGTTGGCGCCCATCCAGTAGGTCTCAAGCGCGGGCGCCGCCGGCGCGGTTGCGTCTGCGGAGTTGTTGGTTGGGTCGAGATAGCGCAGGTAGTACCAGCACGAACCGGCCCAGTTGGGCATGGTGTTGGTCTCGCGACGGTACTTCTTGAGGCCATCGCCCAGGTCGAGCTCAACGTAGACCCAGTCGTCGTTGCGGCCCAGTGGCGGCTCCGGCGACGAGTCAGCGTCCTCTGGATCAAATGTGCGAGGCGCAAAGTCGGGGGTGTCTGGGAGTGCGACGGGCAGGGCCGACTCCGGCAGCGCAATCGGCTGGTTTGCCTCGTCGTAGACGATAGGGAAAGGCTCGCCCCAGTAGCGCTGGCGGCTGAACAGCCAGTCGCGCAGTCGGTACGTGGTGGTGCCGGTTCCGGTGCCCTTGGCTTCAAGCCACGCGATCATCGCGGACTTGGCCTCTGCAACGCTCTTGCCGTTGAGGTCGAGCTCGCTGTTGGCCGAGTTAACGATTGCGCCGTCGCCGGTCCACGCCTCATCGCCTGCAAAGCCCTCTGGGGTTGCCACGGTGTAGATGACGTCCAGGTCAAAGGCCTTGGCAAACGCGAAGTCGCGGTCATCCCCGCCGGGAACGGCCATGATCGCACCGGTGCCGTAGCCCATCAGCACGTAGTCGGCGGTGAACACTGGGATCTGGTTGCCGTTGACCGGGTTGGTGGCAAAGATTCCGGTGAATACACCGGTTTTGTCCTTGGCACCGACCTGGCGCTCCACGGCGGTCTTTCCGGCTGCAGCTGCCTGGTACTCGGAGACTGCCTCGGCTGGGGTCGCGTGACCGCCGGTCCACGCCTCTCGGGTGCCTTCTGGCCACTCGGCTGGCACGTGGGACTCGAGGATCGAGTGCTCTGGGGCAACAACCATGAAGGTCGCGCCGAACAGGGTGTCTGGGCGGGTGGTGAAGACGGTGAGGTCCTCACCGGCCGCGGTGAAGGTCACGTGGGCACCCTCGGAGCGTCCAACCCAGTTGCGCTGCATCGACTTGACCTTCTCCGGCCAGTCAATGACCTCGAGGTCGTCGGTCAGGCGGTCGGCGTAGGCAGTGATGCGCATGTTCCACTGGCTCATAGCGCGCTGGAACACAGGGAAGTTTCCGCGCTCGGAGCGTCCCTCAGCGGTGACTTCCTCGTTGGCCAGGACGGTACCCAGGCCCGGGCACCAGTTCACTGGCGACTGCGAAACGTAAGCAAGGCGGTAGGAGTTGAGCACCTCGCGCTGCTGTACAAGGCTCAGCTCAGCCCAGGAGGAGCCGGCTGCAACGCCGTCAACCTCTGGGACCTCGCGCGTTCCCGCCGCAAACTCAGCCTCGAGTTCAGCAATCGGCCGGGCACGACCCTTGGAACCGAATGGGTTGGTGGCCTCAGTGTCATACCAGGAGTTGAAGATCTGCAGGAAGATCCACTGCGTCCAGCGCACGTAGTCAATGTCGGTGGTGGCAAACGAGCGGCGCGAATCATGGGCGAGGCCCATGCGACGCAGCTGGCGCTTCATGTTCGCAATGTTGTTCTCGGTGGCCACGCGTGGGTGCTGCCCCGTGGCGATAGCGAACTGCTCGGTAGGCAGACCGAACGCGTCAAAGCCCATCGCGTGCAGGACGTTATCGCCCTGCATCGAGCGGTAACGTCCAATAACGTCAGTTGCGATGTAGCCGAGTGGGTGGCCTACGTGCAGACCGGCGCCCGATGGGAACGGGAACATGTCCATGACAAAGTAGGACGGGCTCTTGGGGTCCGCATACTCGCCCTTGCCGTTTGGAAGCCCACCCTCAGGGTCGGCAGCGAAGTACGTTCCGCGCTCCTCCCATAGGTCCTGCCAACGCAGTTCGATCTCGGACGCGAGCGCGGCGTTGTAACGGAAGGCTGGCTCACCGGTGCCGTGCGCGGCGCCGGTGGCGTTTGGCAATGATTGGGCTGGAGTATTCACGCGTCCAAGTTTACATTCGCGGGCAAGTTCGCCGGACCTTATTTCATGTGACAAAACGCTTGATCAGGCCCACGCTGAAGATGATTATCGACGATTGAGCCGGCCACCAGCCCACGGTGACGTGGTGCTGGTGGCCGGCTCAATCGTCGAAAAGCGTTTAGTTGTAGCGGATGTGGTTCAGGATTGCGTCACCCATTCCAAGGCCAATCCACACAATCACCAGCAGGTAGAAGAGCGGGAGAATCATGTGCTTGTTGCGCATGAGGAAAGTGCGCGTCTTCTCGGAGGCAGGCAGGAACCGCTCTTGGGCGAGGTAGACCAGCTGGTACCAGAACAGCGGGAACATCATCGCCCACACCACCATGCAGTAGGGGCACAGGCGCTGTAGCACGTGGATCGAGGTGAAGATCAGGAACACGATCATGGCGAGGCCAAGGGTCGTGCCGATGAACAGCGCAATCATGAACCACTTGGGGTACTTAGCGCCGGCAAGAATAGAGACCCCGACGGTCACGACCACGGCAAACGCGGCCACTCCGATGTACGGGTTGGGGAAGCCAAAGATGGCGCCTTGGGCTGAGGCCATCGCGTCGGAACAGTCTAGGAAGATGTTGATCGCGCAACTCGCAACGCGGTCAGGGTTGATGAGCTTGAGGTACTTCTCAATGGACAGCGCCATCGATGCGATGAACGCGACGCCGCCAAGGATAGTCAGGAGCAGACCCAGAGTGCGGTCGCTGATGCGGCGGGAGGCTTCTAGTTCCTCCGAGAAATCGAACTCTTGGTCAATGTCGTTCGGGCTCGTGTCGTTCACGGCCGTCTCCTCGCGGGTGTGAGTTGGCGCTGGATGAATCTAGTACTGCGGGCACGCATTTCCCCTCGCGTCCCCGCCTGCACACATTATGTGCTTTTTCTGGACACTACCTGATGGGCCGCCAAATTGTGCGTCTCAAAGTCAAGATCCCGGATCATGGAGTCCACCCCGGAGCCATGGCTACTCGGTCGGTGCCGATTCAATGAGTGCCTCGAGGTCCCGCGGCTTCTTCCTTGGGAGGAAAGCTAGTACGAGGACAAAGCCGAGGACCGTGAGCCCGAGCCCCAGCCACGCGAGCGAGCGGTAGCCAAACTCCCACGCGATGAACAAGCCGCCGAGGAACGCACCGTTCGCGTTGGCGGTGTTGAGCGCAGAGTGGCAGAGAGCCGCGCCGAGCGACGGCGCCTTGGGGCTCAGGTCCATGAGGAGACCCTGGAGCGGTAGCGCGAGGAGCTGGGAGGTGAAGCCGATGGCAAACAGTGCGCACAGGATCAGCGGAATGTTCGATCCAACCACGCCGAGGAACACGAGCGAGACCGAGGTGGTGATGAAGCCCGTGATCACGGTGCGGACCACGTTGATATCCATGAGCCGGCCGGCAAAGAACGTCCCGGCGGTCATGCCAAGACCAAACAGGGCAAGAACGAACGGCACCGAGGACTCCGCCATGCCAGCCTCAAACATCACGAGCGGCTTGACGTATGAGTACACCGCAAACATGCCGCCAAACCCGATCGCCGCGGCGAGGAACATTGCCCACAGCCGGCCGTTCTTCAGAGCGGCAAGCTCCGAGCGCGGGTTCGCGCCCGGCTCTGGAGCCACCTTGGGCAGCAGGGCGATCAAGGCCGTAAGCGCCACAAACCCGAGCACGCCCACGATCACAAAGGCTGCTTGCCAGCCAAGGTGGGTTCCCACCCAGGAGGACAGCGGCACGCCCACCACGTTTGCAATGGTCAAACCGCCGAGCATCATCGAGATGGCGTGGCCACGCTTGGCCTGGCCCACCACAGCGGTGCCAACGACTGCGCCAACGCCAAAGAACACGCCATGCGGCAGTCCGGCGATGAAACGCCCGAGGATGAGGACCTCCATGCTGGGCGCGAGCGCAGACATCAGGTTGGCTACGGCGTAGGCACCCATAAGCCACGCCACGAGGGTGCTCCGGGACATGCGCGCGGTGAGGACCGCGATGACTGGCGCTCCTACCACCACACCGAGGGCGTACGCGGTGATCGCGTGGCCGGCGGTGGGAATGGAGACACCGAGGCCGTCCGCAATGTTGGTCAGGATGCCCATCGTGGCGAACTCTGTGGTGCCGATGGTAAATCCGCCGAGTGCGAGCGCGGCGAGTGCTAGGTTCTGCTTACGTGGGGGTGTTTGGGCTGGTGAGCCTGCTTGTGTCACTTGTTGGTAGCTACAATCCACACTGCGTCTGCGGCGAGCATGCCGAGCGTCAGGGTTCGAGTTTCTTGGGGCTGGTGGACGGGCGACCATTCGAGTTCGATAACGCCCACGGCGTCATTGCGCTTAACAATGTGCACGTGAGCGTCGAGGCCAAACTCCAGGTCGGCAAAGTACCTCAGAACCTGAGGGTCTTCGTCCGAGATTCGGCTGACCGTCCCGGTGGTCCCCTCCTCCATGACGGCGAGCGTGTATGCGTCCGGCGAATCTAGGGAGAGGTCCCTTGCCGGAATCGGGTCTCCGTGCGGGTCCCTCGTGGGGTGGCCTAGGCGCGCGTCGATGCGGTCGACCAGAAGATCGGAGACGGCATGCTCGAGGACCTCTGCCTCGTCATGCACTTCGTCCCACGTGTACCCAAGTTCGTTCACTAGGAAGGTCTCGAGCAGGCGATGGCGACGAACCATGCCGAGCGCGCAGCGCCTTCCCTCCTCCGTGAGCGAGATCGCCCCGTATCGGGGATGGTCGAGGAGTCCCTGGCTCACGAGCCTGCGCACGGTTTCAGACACCGTGGACGTGCCCACGCCCAAGCGCTCGGCGAGGTCCTTGGTGGTGACGGGTTCGTTGGACCACTCCTGGAGGCTCCAGACCACCTTGATGTAGTCCTCGGCTACTGCTGTCAGTTGCGGGGTGCTCACAGATCTCCCTTGTGATCCTTGGTCTTCGCGCTGTTGTCAGCGCTCGATTCATTATCCGTGGTCTGGCTGCTGCTCGGGTCCGGGGTGGGCGTTCCCGATTGTTCGTCGGTCGGCTCGTTGGTTGGCTCGTCGCGCGGTTGCTCGCTCGAGGGGCGGGTCATGAGCGTGCGGCTGGCGTCTGGCCCCTCGTAGATCACCCGGTTGCCATCCTCGGGTGCGGGGAATCGCGTGCGCGCACCCACGGTTGCGGTGCCCTGCGGGGTGATCGCGATGATCTGCAAGTCCACGATCCGGCGAGTCCCCGGGTCAAATCGGAACACGGTCATCTCGGCTGTTCCCTTGAGTGGGCCGATCGTCACGTTGCCCTCGATTGCGCCAGCTGAGGACGAGTTCACGTACCTCACGCCCTCCCCCTCATAGAGGGGCCCGATACGCTTGTGGAAGTGCCCGGACAACTGGACGGGGACACATCCGGATGCCATGACGGGCGTACCCACAGCAGGCGTATGGATGGCCAGAATGTCTGCGTCTGCGCCGGGCTCACACGCCACGGACGCGAGCCGGGCGCCCCTGTCCGCGTAGTTTTCCTCGCCCACCAGAGTGGATCCCTGGCCGATGCGGGTCGCGCGGGGGTCCGAGTCCCCAAGGAATCGAACGCCCGCGACCTCCACGACCTTGCCGTCCAGCACCACTACCCCGGCGTCGCGCGCCTGCTTGGACGTGAGGGACGAATCGTGGTTCCCGTCGGACTGAACCATCACCGCGCCATGTGGCAGAGCCTTGGCAAAGGACTGCACGCAGAACCGCTCAATATCGGTCCCGTTGATCGTGGTGTCCCCGGTGTTTACCACGATCTTGGCACCAACCTCCTGGGCAGCGCTCTTGATCAAGGGAGCCATGCCCACGTTACAGTGCAGGTCAGAGACCTGCAGGATGGTGATGAGGTCCTCCTCCGGGGTCTGATTCTCCTGCGCCGCCTGCAAGACAGTGCTGGCCTGGGCGCGGAACGGAATGGACTTCTCATCTCCGGCCTCGGTGATTTGCTTCCGCGCCGCAAACGCGTCCCGCAGTGCCGCATCCGCACCGGCGTAGAAGTTCTGGTTCTTCTCGTACACACCGATGAGCTCGCTGCCGTACGTGTCAATGACACCTGCCAGGCGACCCGTGATCCGAGCATCCTCCAGCGGCGTCCCAGCAAGCACCGCAGTGGTTCGACCCGGCTCGGCCTCCGTGCGTTGGCGGGACTGCGTCACCGTGATCGTCATGACGGTGGCACCCAAAACTAGGTAGGCGGCAACCGCGGTCCACGTCTTGCGTGACAGCCTGTAGGCCAGTTCCCTCCGCCGCGTGTAGCCAACGAGCCAAGCACCTCCCGCAATGGTTAAGCCAACCACCGCCGCACAAAGCAGTGCGCGCTGAATCGCGTTTGCAACGAGCAGCTCGGCGGCGAGGTTGAGCGTCTCCTGTGGCGCTGCAAAGAACTGGAGGTACATGCTGAGGTCCTGCTGTAGGGCACCCAACGTCTCACTCGCGTCTAGCGCAGTCAGGTTTGCTGGGATCTCCCCCAGTGTTGCCCGCGCCCCCAGGAACGCGGGAAGCGTGGAGTCCAACTCCAGCGAGCCAAGCGGCCCAACGTCTAGCGTGAACGTGGAATCAACCGTGACCTCGTAGTGGGCGTTGTGCGGCCCAAAGTTGGAGTCCGCCCGCGCCGTCACCACCCCAAAGATTGCGGAACCAAGCAACACCCCAAGGAGAACGAGCATGTAGCGCACCACTCGAGGAGGCGCAGTTTTGTCTCCGGGGAATCGTGCCCATCGGCTCAGCCTCGCCCAGCCCTCGCGCAGGCGCTCCGAGAGGGCATTCCGGCGCGCAGCAGTCAGCCCGATCCGGTCAAGCAGTGATACGGGTGCGCCAGCGTGTGGGGATGGTGTGCTCTGTTGTGACATCGCGCGGAAGGTTCCTTGATGGGGAGGTTCTGGCCTCTAGTCTCTCACTTTTGTGGCCTTCGCCCGGGGAACCGCCCGCACTTCAGGACGCACCGAACTCCCTGGACAAAAATGTGGCGTTAGCCTCATTTCCTGTAAACCGCAAGGGACCTCGGTCACAGCCAAGTGAAAAAAATCACCTTGGCAATCTCGCTCGCTGACGCGGGATTATCATCAATCCCGTGGCATACGCAAAAACAACAGGTGAACCAGACTTCGACGTCGTACTGATCGGCGGCGGCATCATGAGCGTTACCCTCGGTGCCCTTCTGCATCAGTTGGAGCCAAACTGGAAGATCCGTCTGTACGAGCGACTGAGCGATGTAGCTCTGGAGAGCTCGAACCCATGGAACAACGCAGGGACCGGACACGCGGCCCTCTGCGAACTCAACTACACCCCGGAAATGGCTGATGGTTCGATCAACATCGCCAAGGCCGTTTCCATCAACGACCAGTACCAGCTCTCCCGCGAGTTCTGGGACCACCTGGTCGCGCAGGGCAACCTCGATGCCGAGGGCACCTTCCTCTCCGAAACCCCTCACATGACCTTTGTGTCCGGGGAAGAGAACGTCGATTACCTTCGCCGTCGGTGGGAAAAGCTCCGCGCAAATTCACGCTTTGAAAACCTCGAGTTCTCCTCCAACCCGGAGGTCATCAGCAAGTGGGCTCCGCTCCTCACCCAGGAGCGCTTTGGCGATGAACCCATCGCAGCAACCCGCGCGGCTGGTGGAACCGACGTTAACTTTGGGCGACTCACCGTCAACCTCGCCTCACACCTCAAGGACTCGGGCGTTGACATCCTGACCGGGCGCCAAGTTTCTAACCTGAAACAGCGCAAGGACGGGATCTGGAACGTGACCGTGCGCGACAAGCGCTGGAACGCTCCTCGAAAGGCTGAGAAGGTTTCGGCCCGCTTTGTGTTTGTGGGCGCGGGCGGCGGCGCACTGCCTCTCCTGCAGAAGTCCGGCATCCCAGAGATCAAGGGCTATGGCGGATTCCCCATCTCGGGCCAGTTCATGCGCACCACCAACCCCGAGATCGTGGCTCAGCACAACGCCAAGGTGTACGGAAAGGCCTCGGTTGGTTCGCCTCCGATGTCCGTTCCTCACCTCGACACGCGCGTGGTTGATGGCGAGACTTCGCTCCTGTTCGGCCCCTACGCCGGGTTCTCCACCAAGTTCCTGAAGTCCGGATCCCTGCTCGACCTGTTTGGCACCATCAAGCCAAACAACATCCTGACCATGCTTTCCGTGGCCAAGGACAACTGGGACCTGACCCGCTACCTCATCACGGAGGTCACCAAGTCGGACCTGCGCAAGTTCCGCTCCCTCAAAGAGTTCATGCCCACGGCTGACCCTAAGGACTGGGAGTTCATCACCGCCGGTCAGCGCGTCCAGGTCATGAAGACCAAGCCGGGCTCACGTGGCGGCATGCTTGAGTTCGGAACCGAGCTCGTGTCCTCCGCCGACGGCACGATCGCGGGTCTACTGGGCGCCTCCCCCGGCGCATCAACCGCGGTGGCCGCCATGGTCTCGCTCTTGGAGAAGTGCTTCCCGGACGAGTTCCTGCTCTGGGAGAACGACCTCAACCGGATGATGCCGTCGCTCGGCACCCCGGACCTGGTGGCAAGCGCCCCCAAAACGCGCGAAGAGTTCTGACGCATAAAACGTCACGGTGAGGCTCGTTGAACTACCTTCCACGGAATTAGTTCAACGAGCCTCACATATTTTCCTTGCGGCCTGCTTAGACTGGCCGCATGGAAACTCGCACATCATCTCGACTCCCCTTTGACCTGTCCGTTGTGGGGCAGGGTTGCTGGCAGCTCGGCGCGGACTGGGGTTCGGTCTCCGAATCCGACGCAATGACCGTCCTGCACTCCGCACTTGAGGCCGGGGTCACCTTCTTTGACACCGCGGACGTCTATGGCGACGGCCGCTCCGAAAAGCTCGTTGGCGCACTGCTGCGCGAGCACAGCGACAAGAACATCACAGTGTTCACCAAGATGGGCCGCCGCGCCAACCCGTTTGAGGCCGCGCAGTTCACGCTCGACAACTACCGCGCGTGGACGGACCGCTCCCGCGAAAACCTGGGCGTGGACACCCTGGACCTGGTCCAACTCCACTGCCCACCCACCTCCGTGTACTTCGACTCCGCCACCTATGACACCCTGGACACTCTCGTCCAGGAGAAGCGCATTGCCGCCTACGGCGTGTCCGTGGAACCAGTGGCCGAGGGCCTCGAGGCCATCTCCCACCCGGGCGTCGCCTCGGTTCAGATCATCCTGAACGCCTTCCGCCAGAAGCCACTGGAGGAGTTCCTCCCGGCTGCTCGCGAGGCCGGCGTGGCCGTAATCGCGCGTGTTCCACTCGCCTCCGGCCTCCTGTCCGGCCGGTACACCAAGGACACAACGTTCGCGGCCGACGACCACCGCACCTTCAACCGTCACGGTGAGTCGTTTGACGTGGGCGAGACGTTTGCCGGAGTTCCGTTCGAGGAGGGCGTCGAGGCTGCGGCCGAGTTCTCCCAGATCGTCGCGGACGAGGGCACGGGAGCTACCCCTGCCCAGCGCGCCCTGCGTTGGATCATCGACCAGCCAGGCGTCACCACCGTCATCCCGGGCGCCCGCAACGCCGAGCAGGCAGCGGCCAACGCGGCCGCGGGCACCCAGCCCGCGCTGTCCGCACAGGCCGCGGAGCGCGTGAACGCGCTCTACGCGGATTCCATTAAGGCACACGTCCACGGGCGCTGGTAACCGCTTCACGACGATCGACTCCCGTCCCGTAGAACCCTCACCAACCAGCCCACTCGGGTAGGGAAAAGGTGCTGGGACCGGCTCTATCGTCGATAATCAAACGCCGAGATCCTAGATACAACGGTGAGTTCCTCGCACACAGCCAGGGACTCACCGCCACAACTAGGATCTCGGCGTGAACCCTACTCAATCCAGGCGGCTCCCAAGGAGCCGTCTGGATTCTGTATGTGCGGCCCCATAGGGCCGTATGGAAAGCGTTAGGACGCTAACAGTTCCGGACCACGGCGTTGTGAGATGGAATGTCCGCAGATGCGGGCACGTACTGCGTCTTAGGAGCTGATCATGCTTGACGGCCTGGCTGTTGGCCTCGCGCTGCTGACCTTCCTTGTGGTGCACCTCGTACTCAAGGGATGTGAGAAGCTGTGATCTTTTTGAATGTGCTCGCGCTCGTGATGGGCGCCGGGGCACTCGTGTATCTCGTGTACGCACTGGTGAAGCCGGAGCGATTCTCGTGAACACCCTCTTTGTTATCCAGTTCATCCTCCTGATCGCTGCCCTGGGCGCCTGCTACAAGCCGCTCGGCGACTACATGGGCCGGACGTTTGCGACGGAACGCGACATCGCCCCGGAGCGCTGGCTGTACCGGTGGCTACGGGTCGATCCGCGCTCCGCCCAAACCTGGCAGTCCTACGCGCGCTCGGTGCTGGCGTTCTCGGTAGTCGGCCTCGTGCTGCTCTACCTCATCCAGCGGCTGCAGGCATTCCTGCCCTTTGCGGGTGGCCACAAGGGCGTGGAACCGTTCCTCGCCTTCAACACGGCCGCGTCCTTTGCTACCAACACCAACTGGCAGAACTACTCGCCCGAGCAGACCCTCGGGCACAGCGTCCAAATGTTTGGTCTCACGGTCCAGAACTTTGTGTCGGGGGCAACGGGCCTCGCCGTGGCAATCGCTCTGGTGCGCGGGTTCGCGTACGTCAAGCGGGGCACGATAGGAAACTTCTGGGTGGACGCCACCCGTGCGATCTTCCGCATCCTGCTGCCACTGGCCGTGGTGAGCGCGCTCGTCCTGCTTGCCGGCGGAGTCATCCAGAACCTCGTGGGGCACACTGACGTCACCACCATCGCTGGTGGCACACAGTCCATCCCCGGCGGACCAGTGGCAAGCCAGGAAGCAATCAAGCTCCTGGGCACCAACGGCGGCGGATTCTTCAACGCAAACTCCGCCCACCCGTTTGAAAACCCCAACGCGTGGACCAACATCTTTGAAGTCTTCCTCATGCTCCTGATCCCGTTTTCCCTCCCCCGTACCTTCGGCTGGATGGTTGGCAACCACAAGCAGGGCTACACCATCCTCGGCGTCATGGGCACACTGTTCGCCGGCTCGCTCGCTCTCATGTCGTGGTTTGAAATGCGCGGGGCAGGGGCGGCAACCCAGCTCGCCGGGACCGCACTCGAGGGCAAGGAACTCGCCTTTGGGGTGCTCGGCTCCACGCTGTTCGGCACCGCGTCCACCTCGACCTCAACGGGTGCGGTCAACATGATGCACGATTCCATGACTCCGCAGGGCGGACTCATGGCGATGATCAACATGATGTTGGGCGAGATCTCGCCCGGCGGAGTGGGCACAGGTCTGTACGGCCTACTGATCCTGGCCGTGATCACCGTGTTCATCGCCGGACTGCTCGTGGGGCGAACCCCCGAGTACCTGGGTAAGAAGATCGGCCCCCTGCAGATGAAGCTCGCAAGCCTCTACGTGCTGGTCACGCCCACACTCGTGCTCGCCGGAACGGCCCTGTCCTTTGCCCTGCCCTGGGCCCGCGAATCAGTAACCGGGACGTCCATCCTCAACACCGGCCCGCACGGCCTGTCCGAGGTGCTGTACGCGTTCACCTCGGCGGCCAACAACAATGGCTCCGCGTTCGCCGGTCTCACGGGCAACACGCCGTGGCTCAACGCGAGCCTCGGGGTTGTCATGATCCTCGGCAGGTTCATTCCGATCGTGCTCGCACTCGCGCTCGCGGGATCACTGTCCGCGCAGACACGCGTGCCTTCAACGTCGGGAACGCTACCCACCACCAGCCCACTGTACGCCGGAATGCTCATGAGCGTGGCCATCCTAGTCTCCGCTCTCACCTACTTCCCCGCCCTCACCCTTGGCCCGTTGGCAGAAGGAATGCACTAGCCATGTCCACATCAGCTACTCCATCCACGTCTGAATCGTCGGCTGCCACTGCGGCAGCAGCCGCCTCGGCCACATCGGCCACATCGGCCACGGGTGCAAGCAACCTCTTTGCGTCCGACACCCTGAAGACCGGCGCCAAGGACGCCCTGCGCAAGTTCGACCCCCGCGTGATGTGGAAGAACCCCGTCATGTTCGTGGTCGAGATCGGCGCGGTGCTGACCACCCTTCTGGCCATCGTCGAGCTGTCCAAGGGGTCCGCCCAGGACTCTGGCGGATCACCCATTCCGCTCGCGTTCTCGCTGGTCATTTCTATCTGGCTGTGGTTGACCGTGTACTTTGCTAACTTCTCGGAGGCGCTCGCGGAGGGGCGAGGCAAGGCGCAGGCCCAGACCCTGCGCAAGACCCGCACCACTACTCCGGCCCGTCTGATCAGCGAGACCCGCACCTACACGCCGGGCCTCGCGGTCCCCGAACACCTACACGTAACCATGGAGGCGTCCGCAGATCTGCGCGTGGGCGACTTTGTGGAGGTGCGGGCCGGTGAGATCGTCCCCGGCGACGGCGAGATCCGGTGGGGTCTGGCCTCGGTGGACGAGTCCGCGATCACCGGGGAGTCCGCTCCCGTTGTCCGCGAGGCCGGGACCGACCACTCCGCCGTGACTGGCGGTACACGTGTCCTGTCCGACCGCCTCATCGTGGAGATCACGGCCCAGCCCGGGCAGACGTTTGTGGACAAAATGATCAAGCTCGTCGAGGGGGCAAACCGCCAGCGCACCCCCAACGAGATCGCGCTCTCCATCCTGTTGGCGAGCTTGTCCCTCATCTTTGTCACCGTGGTTCTCACGATCAACCCAATCGCGTCATGGTCGGGCGGAACCGTGTCCTTGGCTGTTCTGGTGGCCCTTCTGGTCTGCCTGATCCCCACCACGATCGGTGCTCTGCTGTCCGCGATCGGCATCGCGGGCATGGACCGGCTGGTCCAGCACAACGTGCTGGCCAAATCCGGCCGCGCGGTCGAGGCCGCCGGCGATATCACCACGATCATCCTGGATAAGACAGGCACCATCACGTACGGTAACCGCCGCGCCCACGAGATTACGCCCATGCCTGGAGTGCTTTACGACGATCTTGCTCGCGCTTGCGTGGCCTCCTCCTTGGCAGATCCAACACCTGAGGGCAAGTCCATTCTGGACTTGCTGCCGGACTTCCAGTCCGACGTGGCTCCTCGGCCTGAGTGGATTGTTCCGTTCTCGGCCCAGACCCGAATGTCGGGCATGGACTACCCGGACGGCGGTCGGCTGCGTAAGGGTGCGTCGAGTTCGGTTTTGGCGTGGCTGGGCGAGAATGGGTGGCTGGGTTCCGATGCAACCCGCAAGGCGCTGACCACCGAGGTGGACAGGATCGCGGGGCTCGGCGGCACACCTCTCGTGGTCGCGGAGGTCTCGGCCACGGGCGTGGCCCGGGCGCTCGGCACGATCCACCTCAAGGACATAGTGAAGGAGGGCCTGCGCGATAGGTTCGCCGAGTTGAGGTCGATGGGCATTCGCACAATCATGGTCACGGGCGACAACAGGCTCACCGCATCGGCTATTGCTCGCGAGGCAGGCGTGGACGATTACCTTGCCGAGGCAACCCCCGAGGACAAGTTCGAGTTCATCAAGAAGGAGCAGGCCAGTGGCAAGCTCGTTGCGATGACCGGCGATGGCACGAACGACGCCCCCGCACTGGCCCAGGCCGACGTGGGAGTCGCTATGAACTCGGGGACGTCCGCGGCCAAGGAGGCCGGCAACATGGTGGACCTTGACTCCGACCCCACCAAGCTCTTGGACGTCATCCGCATTGGAAAGCAACTGCTCATCACGCGCGGTTCGCTGACCACGTTCTCCATTGCGAACGACGTGGCCAAGTACTTTGCAATCATCCCCGCGATGTTCGTGGGCGTGTTCCCAGGGCTTGAGGCGCTCAACATCATGCACCTGCACTCCCCTGCTTCCGCCGTGCTGTCCGCGGTGATCTTCAACGCCATCATCATCATCGCACTGATCCCCGTGGCGCTGCGAGGCGTCCCCTACAAGCCACGCACCGCGAGCAAGATCCTGTCCCACAACCTGCTGATCTACGGTCTCGGCGGCCTGATCGCGCCCTTCCTAGGCATCAAGCTGATCGACCTGCTGATCTCCCTCATCCCTGGCTTCTAGGCCATCCTGGTTTCTTGGAGGAACACATGCTTCAGTCCAAATCGTTCGGCTACCTTGGGGTGGCGCTGCGGGCGATGATCGCGTTTACAGTTCTTCTCGGTGTGGCGTATCCGTTTGCCATCATGGGCGCTGCGCGGATTTTCCCCGACCAGGCCACCGGCTCACTGGTGACCGATTCCGAGGGCGACGTGCGCGGGTCAACCCTCATCGGCCAGTCGTTCAGTGATGCCCAGGGAAAGCCAATAGCCAAATATTTCCAGCCACGGCCCTCTGCCGCAGGGAACGGGTACGACGCCATGAGCTCGGGCGGCTCCAACCTCGGCCCCAACTCCCCGGTGCTGCTCAAGCAGATTGCGCAGCGCCGCGCCGAAGTGGCCACGTTCAACACGGTCCCCGAGTCTCGCGTGCCGGCCGATGCGGTGACGGCCTCGGGATCGGGGCTGGACCCGCTGATCTCGTCCCAGTACGCCTCGATTCAGGTTGAGCGCGTGGCAAAGGCCCGCGGCCTGACCACCGCCGAGATTGAGGCTGAGGTGCTCAAGGCAGAAGTCGACGCCATGCCCTGGCGCTCGGAAGAACCACTCGTCAACGTGGTGCTTCTCAACCTGCACCTGGATGAACTAAACGCGGCATCCGCAAACTAGGATCAAATCACACAGTGACTGTACTCGGACAGGATGACAGATGAAGGGCCGACTCAGGGTCTTCCTAGGCGCCGCTCCAGGCGTGGGCAAGACATTTGCAATGTTGGAGGAAGCACAGCGACTCAAGGACGAGGGCAATGATGTGGTCGTTGCCCTCGTGGAGAGCCACGGTCGACCCGCAACCGCGGCACTCGTGGAGGGCCTCGAGGTCATCGCACGCATCCAAAAAGATCACTCCGGACTGACACTTGAGGAACTCAACGTTGACGCGGTAATCGAGCGTGCGCCCACCTACGCTGTAGTGGACGAGTTGGCCCACACCAACGCAAGGGGCTCCGCCAACCCCAAGAGGTGGCAGGACATCGACGTTCTCCTCGAGGCTGGAATCAACGTGCTGACCACGGTCAACGTACAGCACGTGGCCTCGCTCAACGACGTGGTCGAGGAGATCACGGGAATCGTCCAGCAAGAGACGGTCCCCGACTCCGTGTTGCGCGCAGCTAACCAGATCGAGCTCGTGGACCTGGCCCCGGCCGCTCTACGTGACCGGTTGGCCGAGGGAAACGTCTACCCCGCAGAACGCATCGACGCAGCGCTGTCCAACTATTTCAGACTGGGAAACCTCACCGCGCTCCGCGAACTCGCGCTCCTGTGGCTCGCGGACGAGGTGGACTCTGCGCTCAACGACTACCGCCACGCGCACTCGATCGAGGGACGCTGGGAGGCCCGCGAGCGCGTGGTCGTCGCACTTACCGGCGGCCCCGAGGGTGAGACCCTGCTGCGCCGAGGCGCCCGCATCGCCGCCCGCTCGGCGGGAGGAGAACTCCATGCAGTCCACGTCAACCAGAACGACGGTCTGGCACGGACAAACGCCGCCGAACTCGCGGCACTGCGGGCGCTCGTAGACACGCTCGGCGGGACGTACCACCAGGTTGTGGGGAACGACATTCCCACCGCGCTGGTGGAGTTTGCACAGGGCATCAACGCGACCCAGCTGGTCATTGGCCTGACACGCAAGACCCGGTTGCAATCAATCGTGTCCGGGCCAGGCATCGGACACGCAATCATCGCGGCTGCCGGCGGGATCGACGTGCACATCGTCAACCACGCCGCTGCGGGGATGAAGCCCTCGCGGAGGCGGCGACGTCAGGTGCTCACGCCGCGGCGCCTGGCGTGGGGCTTTGTGGTTGCACTGCTCATGGGTCCTGCACTCACCGCGCTGCTCGTGTCCCTGCGGAGCTCTGAATCGATCATCGGCGATGTCCTGTCGTATCAGCTCCTCGTGATCATCGTGGCGCTCATCGGAGGGCGTTGGCCAGCACTGTTTGCCGCAGTCATGTCGGGGCTGTCGCTGGACTACTTCTTCATCGACCCGATCCATACGGTGTCCATCGGCCATCCACTGCACGCGATGGCGCTGGTCCTCTACGTTGTGAACGCGCTCCTGGTCTCGCTCGTGGTGGACCTCGCGGCGCGCCGACTGCAGGCCGCACGCCGGGCTAGCGAGGATTCCGAACTACTCGCAAACATTGCGGGCTCGGTCTTCCGCGGGGACGACGCGCTGACCGCCCTAGTCAACCAAACGCGCGAGGCCTTTGGCCTCGACTCAGTCGAACTAGAACGCAACGGCCACCTTGTGGTGTCATCCCCAGCCATATCGTCGTCAAGCAGTTCCCACACGCCGTCAGGCGAGCCGCTCAGTGCTGTCGTGGAACGCGTCAACGTGGGCGACGAGTCCGAGCTGATCCTGCGGGGCGACTCACTCGCCGCGTCCCAGCAGCGCATGCTCGCGGCCGTGGTGGTCCAGCTGGAGGCGGTCCTCGAACACCAGGAACTCGAGCAGGCGGCCCAGACTGTGGAGCCACTCGAACGCAACGATCAGGTCCGCTCCGCGCTGCTGTCCGCGGTCAGCCACGACCTGCGACGGCCGCTGGCCGCCGCAGTGGCCGCGGTGACGTCGCTGCGCTCGCAGGACGTGAGGTGGGACGAGGACGACCGCGAGGAGTTGCTGACCACTGCGGAGGAATCACTCAAGACCCTCACCAACCTGGTGACCAATCTGCTCGATGCAACGAGGCTGCAGGCTGGCGTGCTGGCGGTATCGCTGTCCCAGGTGGACAGCGAGGAGGTGATCGTATCGGCGTTGGACGAGCTCCGGCTCGGACCCGACAGCGTCTCGCTGGACCTGTCGGAGACGCTCCCACCGGTGATTGCGGACAAGGGCCTCCTGCAAAGAGCGGTGGCGAACGTGCTGGCCAATGCCCATAGGTTCTCCCCAGCCGACTACCCCGTACGAATCTCCACAAGCGAGTTGCGCGGGACCGTCGAAATCCGGGTGATCGACCACGGCCCCGGCATTTCGAGCCAGGAGCGGCCCGACGTGTTCGTCCCGTTCCAGCGCCTCGGCGACACCGACAACACGACCGGCCTTGGGTTGGGGCTCGCGCTGTCGCGCGGCTTCATGGAGGGGATGGGCGGGTCGCTGGTGCTGGAAGACACCCCAGGTGGCGGCGTTACGATGGTGCTCGCGCTGCACGCGGCACCTACCGGCCCTGGCCGGGCCGGGGAACTACTGTAAGACTCAAACCGTGGGAGGTGACCAATGAAAGTCCTTATTGCCGACGATGACCCTCAGATCCTGCGCGCGCTGCGGATCACGCTCATAGCGCGTGGGTATGACGTGATCTTTGCGCGCGATGGCGCAGAGGCGATCAACAAGGCGATCGAGCACAAGCCCGACCTGTACGTCATCGACCTCGGCATGCCCCGGTTGGATGGAATCGAGGTCATCACGGCGGTTCGCGGCTGGACTTCCTCCCCCATTTTGGTGGTCTCCGGCCGCACGGATTCGTCCGACAAGGTTGAGGCATTGGACGCGGGAGCCGACGACTACGTGACCAAGCCGTTTGCCGTGGACGAACTGCTAGCCCGGCTTCGCGCGCTCTCGCGGCGTATTACCGGAGACGCTCCTGCCACCGGTCCCGTGCTAGATCTCGGGCACCTCGTGGTTGACCTGTCGGCCAAGGTCATTACGCGGTCGGACTCGCCTGGCGCAACCGGCTCGGCAGACTCACCCGGCTCACCCGGCGCGCACGTGCAGACGGTGCGGCTTACTCCGACCGAGTGGAAGATGCTGGAAATCCTTATCAGAAACCAGGGGCGCCTGGTCACTCGGCAGACCTTGCTCTCAGAGATTTGGGGCACTGACCGGGCAACCGACTCAGGCTACCTGCGCCTCTACATGTCCCAACTGCGCAAGAAACTCGAGCTCGATCCCGCGCATCCCGTCTTCCTCCTCACCGAGGCCGGGATGGGCTACCGATTCACTCATGGCAGCTGAACGATCAAGTCCTCACCGCGAGATTGCAGTTCGGGGACCGAGATATGCCGGCGGCCCTACAATCTCGGACCCCCACCTGCAATCTCGGCATGACATGCTCTGGCAGTAGGCCCTACTTCACACAGTCAAGACGTCATCATCGTTCATAGGAGAGCCCGTGCGTCCAGCCTCAGCGTTTGGTATGGCAGTAGTGATCAGCGGAGTTACACTTTTGTCCGGATGCTCCTCTGCACCCAGTTGCGGGGACGGATACGAGGAGCCTGCTGAGGCTATTTTGATGCTCGTGACCGCTGCCCGAATGGACGCACCCGAGTGGGCTTGTGCCTCCCTGCCCAAGGGCTCGAGCAAGGAGCAGGTTGCGTCCGAGGTCGCCTCCTACAGCGACTTCGCGGCTCTCTCCGACAGTACGAGAGCCGAAGAGGTGGACCAGATGGGTCGATCGCACCTGCTCAAGGTGACTGTCGGAGACCAGAGCCGCGAGGTCGAAGTAGTTTCGCAGTCCGTGGGCCGCTGGTTCTGGCGCAAGGACGTCTACCACGTGGTGCCCACCACCTATGAACTAGAGAGTGGTTCGACTCCGTCGCCGAGCACAACAGTGGACTAGATGGGCACCCGTCAGCGGAGGCGTCGACTCCCGTCCCGTAGACCATTCACCAACCAGCCCACTGCAGTTGGTGGATGGGGCTGGGACCTGCGCTATCGTCGATAATCAAACGCCGAGGTCCTAGATACAACGGTGAGTACCTAGCACACAGCTATGAACTCACCGTCACAACTAGGATCTCGGCGAGAACCCTACTCAATCCAGGCGGCTCCCAAGGAGCCGTCTGGATTCTGTATGTGTGGCTCTGTAGGGCCGTGTGGACAGCGTTACGCGGTTACGGCATCCACTTTTCCAACGGGTCGCACACGGGATAGTTCACGGCTTCTCCGTCGACGCACTGGAAATCCACAAGCGCGCGTTGGCCAATGGGTTCTTTCAACGTCACCGTGGCGGGGACCTGGTTGTTTCCTTGGCAGTTCGCTGCCGCACTTGGAGTTCGTGCGACATCCACACGGATGACGATCCTGTCGTTCTCATAGCTCACTGTGGGTTTCAAGATCTCGCCGGTCACGCCGCTGGCACATTCGAGGCGCGTAACCAAAATGTCCACGGAGGTGCTGGACGCTGAGACCTCCCCAGGATTGGCCAGTTCCCACATCCCTGCCTCTCCACGTCCGTTCGTCTGTCGCCCCACGATAAAGATGGTGACAAGCGCGGCCGCGATGACCACCAGTAGGGCGGATACCGCCAGAAGGGAGCGTCTCTTGGTGCGCATTGTCGGTCCTCTGGTGCAGTCTTGGGATTCGTACTGGTCGCGATACGAATGTGCTGATGTTGTGAGTGTGTCACCAGGACGACCAGACTTACCGCTCGACGCGGCTTAAGTCTCCGTATGGTTGGTTCCAAGACAGTGCCTTTATTTAGTCTGCCGCCCCTGAGGTTCACAGGAGAACTCATGCGTAGATCGACCAGATGGGCCGCGGATACATCTTCGAGGTGAGCGTGGGCGATCAGATCCGTGAGGTTCAGGTAGTCTCCGAGGGAGTTGGGCGCTGGATCCGGCGCAAGGACGTCTACCGGGTTGTTCCGACCCCGTTCGATTAAGACTAGGAAAGAGAAGCCACGTGAGTCACTCCAAGAGCCGCTCTGGAACCAAGCGGACACGAGAGCCGCACGTCCTCTTTGCGGGTGCGCTGTGGGGTGCAAGCAGCCTACTCATCGCAATCGCAGTCGTGCTGGTAGTTGTTGGGTTAGCGTTGAAGCCTGCGAGCTGGCCATTTACCGTAGCCTTCTACCCGCTCGCCCTTGCTGCAGCGGCACTGCTCACCCTATTGATCACTACACTTCCGCGCGAGGAAGCGTACGAATGGAACGCGGACTTCACCGCGTTTCCTGGTGTGATTCGTTGGCCACTCGCGGTTGGCGCCTGGATTGGCCACGGCGTTGTAATCGCCGTAGACCTCGTGTCCGTTTTCAGCCCGTCCTCTAGCACCGCACTGCTGAGTGCGAGTTCACGGGCAAGCGTGTCGGTACTCGCAGTTCTTGGTGCCATCGCGAGTGTGTTTACTCTCCAGGCAACTCCGGTAAAGATCGCGCTCTTTGTTGCCTGGGGCCTTATCGTGCTCATCTCAGTAGTGAGAGGCATCTACGGTTTCATCCGCGAGGCAACAAGCCGCTAAGCCTCAGCGGTTGAGCTTGCCGCCCGATTCCCGCAGGTAGCATTTGGCACACAGCGACTCGTAGGTGACCTCGACGCCGTCGATGGCGACCTGAGCGCCGTCAAAAATGAACTTTCCGTCAGCCCTGCGCGCGTTGAACACAGCCTTGCGTCCGCAACGACAAATGGTCTTGAGCTCTTCGAGCGAGTGTGCGATCTCGAGCAGTCGGCGCGATCCTGGGAAAGCGGCCGTTTGGAAGTCCGTGCGCAGGCCGTAACAGATCACAGGGATGTCATCGAGAACGGCCACCCGCAAGAGGTCGTTGACGTGGGTTTCAGAAAGAAACTGAGCCTCGTCCACCAGCAAGCACGACACGTCCTTGCCAGTCTCCTCTTGCACGCGCGCGCGGTGCTGCTGAAACGCGTCGTACGCGCTCTCATCCTCGCCGATCAGGTAGTCAACGTCGTGGTTCACGCCGAGTCGGGAGATAATCGCCCGCCCAGCCTTGGAGTCAATACCAGGCTTGGCCAGAAGAACAATGTGTCCGCGTTCCTCGTAGTTGTGCGCTGCCTGAAGAAGCGAGGTACTCTTTCCGCTGTTCATCGCTCCGTAGCGGAAGTACAACTTAGCCAAGGTGGGGTTCTCCCTGTGTGAATGCCTGCTGGGGTCGCTTTATGTTAGCCGCGCTCTCCCCAAGTTCTGCGGAGGTCGCGGTGTGAGAATCGCGGATGCGGATCAGTCTGTGTTGAGCGGCTTGGGTGCATGAAGGTCGTAGTGGATGCCGAGCATTCGGATTGCAAATCCGATGGCTGCTGCGACAACAACCCATGGGACGAGGTGAAGGTTGGCCGAGACCACGATCGCGGTGAGCGCTGCGGTGACGGCAGCAGGGATCGCATAGAGCTCAGTATGGAGCACGGCAGGTATCCGCTGGATCATGATGTCTCGGAGTGTTCCACCACCGGCTGCTGTGATGATGCCGAGGATGATTGACTGCGTTGCGCCCAGCCCGAACTCGAGCCCCTTGAGCGTCCCCGTCACCGCGAACAGTGACATTCCCACTGCGTCGAGCATATTGATGGTCTTGGCAAGCTTCTCTAGCCGCCGCCCGAGGAAGAATGCGATCAGGGATCCTATGGCGGCAGTGAGCAGGTAGCGCCAGTCCTGGAAGGTGGTGGGTGGCAGGTCATCGATCAAGATGTCCCTGATGAACCCACCGCCAAGAGCGGTGACCATGCCGAGTGTCAGAACACCCACGATGTCGACTCGCGCGTACTTGATAGCCGTCATCGCCCCGTTGATTGCGAACGCAAAAGTTCCTACGAGGTCAAGAATGAGCAGCGCGATAACGCCTGAATCCATATGCACATGTTTACTCGAATCTGCCCCCTTGGAGCAAAGCGGCACGCATTGCTCGCCGCGATCCGAACTAAGGTGGACTCATGACGCTTTACATCAACGATGACGCCACCGTGTGGGTGCGCCGTCCGCAAGAGTCCGGTCCGCTGGTTGTCCTCATGCACGGAATGGGCTCCAACGAAGACGATCTTGCCGGGCTCGCCCCGTTCCTCCCCCAGGAGTATGGAGTGGTTTCGCTTCGAGCTCCCCTTGGATTTATGGGCGGGTACGCCTGGTTCCATCCCACCCAGACCCCCGCTCACCCGGACCCAGCGCAGGTCCAAGACGCCGCCGAGGCGGTGTTGGCGTGGCTCGATGTCAACGTTGCTCCGACCACTCCTGTGGCTTTGATGGGCTTTTCTCAGGGTGGCGCTATGGTGTCGCAGTTGCTGCGTTCCCGCCCTGAGCGGTTCATTGCTGGTGTGATGATGTCCGGTTTTGTCAGCGCCACCGCGCTGCCAACTGACGATGCGTTCAAGGCTGCTCAACTGCCGATCTTCATTGGCCGCGGCGACGTGGACCCGGTGATCCCAATGGACAGCTTCGAGTTCGCTTCCGACTGGCTACACGAACGTTCGCTGTTGACCGAGGTCGTCTACAACGGAATGGCTCACGGCATCTGCGAACCGGAAATGACCAACATTGCGCACTTCTTGGAGTACGCAATCAGCGACGATAATGATCGGTTCGCTGCGTTCCTCTCGTCCCAGCGGAACTAGTTTCGTCTGACGGCAACTGGCCGGCGCCCGTCCCGGGTGCCGGCCCTTTCTTCGTCTTGAGCGCTCAGAGAGGCCGTTGGTCTCCCGTAGAGCCGCCGTGCACGTTGGTGCCCAAGCTTTCCATGAAGACAGGCCCGGTAGTGCCAAGTTCGACCCCGTAGTCCTGCGCCCACTGGGAGAAGGGTGCAACCGCAAGCGACTCGTTGGCAAAGCGCCGATCTTCTGTGACCTCAGAAACGCAGAAGCTAGGAATCCGCAGGTCCGTGACGGGTCCCCCGCGCTCGACCTCCGCAACGATCAGTGGAAAGTTGCTGGCACCGAAGACGTCGATAACCCACCCGTCAGAGTCGAGCCATACCGAATAGCGGTTCTTGATGATCCGGTTGTCGCCGCGTTCGAGGAGGTTGAGGCCCATGCTGATGTCGAGTTCGCGTTCCGCCTCGTACCGGGTCCCCGCGTTCATTGGCCCCTTGACTGTGATTGCACAGAAATCGAAGTCGGCGGCGTGCGTGCGGAGCACCGCGTCAATGTCCTCGTGACCGCTGTGCTCAAGCCGCACTCCCTGCGCCGATGCGCGCACGCGGATGGCATAGCCGTCCTTGGACAGGAAGTAGTTCTGCACGATGAGGGTCGGAGTCGGGTCGTCCAGTGCCACGACTGGGAGTTCCTCAAGATAGAACCGACGCTCAAACTCGAAGTCGCCGTATCCGGTCTCGCTCATGATCGCCTCCGCCTGTGCTGTCCCCGCGGATTCGTCCAACGCTGGACGTGTGGGTTTGGCACCAGTCTAGTGCCCCGAGCAGGAAAAATGAGGAGGGCTAGGCCCACGAAAGGAGAAGTGCCAAGCCAAGCAAGATCGTCGAGAATCAGTTTGCGACCGAGCCCAATCAGATCCCCCTCCCATCGAACGGATGATTATTGATCCGTTCGATGAAGAAGGAAGGCCGTGACCGAGGCCGCCCCGAGCATGACAGGGGCGAGAAGCAGCACGCTCTTCGGGGATGCGCGCGCCCACGCCCGGAACTTAGCAGGTGAGAGTGTATGAAATTGGGGTAACACTCTCGCAGTACACCCAACAAGGCCATATGCTGAAACGAACCTCAGGCGATGATGCCTGTCAACGTGGAAGGACCCCGCAATGGCTGGACTTGAAGACATTATCAACATGCTCCCGATCGACGAGATCGCGTCTAAGTTTGGAGTTGACAGGAGCACGGCCCAGCAGGCGATTCAGGAGGGCGGCGCAACCATCCTTAGTGGCCTGCAGTACAACGCGCAGACACCGGAAGGCGCTTCGGCCATCGAGCAGGCACTCAACAAGCACGCGGGCAACGTCGGCGATGGCACCATCGACATCAACTCAATTGACGTCAACGACGGCGGCAGCATCCTCGGTAAGATCTTTGGTCAGGAGAAGCAAGACGTCGTTCAGGCACTCAATCAGGAGCAGCGCACCGCGAGCATCGACTTTGCGAAGCTCCTGCCGATGCTCGCACCTGTCGTGATGGGCATTCTTGCCAACAAGATGAAGCCGAACCAGCAGGTTGAGCAAGCTCAGCAACAGCAACCACAAGCCGATGGTGGCATGCTCGGAACCATCCTCGGTGGACTGCTCGGCGGCGGAAACACACAGCAGCAACCGCAAGCTGGTGGTGGCATGCTCGGCAGCATCCTTGGTGGACTCTTCGGCCGTTGAGCACAGTTTCTGACTGATTGGTCAGGACATGAGGGCGCCGAACCTTCGGGTTCGGCGCCCTTTCGCATGCCTCACGTCTCGTTGCACTGGAGTAGATCTCCGATCAACGGAACGTGTCAGTAATGGAGGTGTCAGCCCTCGAAAGACGCAATGTACTCGTCGATTGCGGCGAAGTACTTGGCCTTCTCCTCGTCAGAGATCCAGCACACGTCGAACGAGTTCTTGGCGATCTGGATCATTTCCTCCGTGGAAACGCCGGACTTGGCCGCGTAGTCCACGTAGTTCTTGCCGATGTATCCGCCGAAGTATGCGGGGTCGTCGGAGTTCAGGGTGACCTTGACACCCTCACGAAGGAGCGCGGTGATCTCGGTTGCCTTCATGTCCTCCGTGACAAAGGAGTTGGACACTGGGCAGCAGGTCAGGCCAAGACCCTTTTCCTTGACGATTGCTACGAGCTCGGGGTTCTCAACGATATTGGTGCCGTGGTCGATACGGTCAACCTGGACGTCCTCGATGACCTGGCGGATGTTCTCGATCGAGCCGACCTGGTCGATGTCGCAGTGCATGGTGAGCTTGTAACCGAGCTCGCGGCCACGGGCAAAGACCTCAGCGAACTTGGCTGGTGGGTTGTCGCGCTCGTCGGAGTCGAGGCCCAGGCCGAGGATCTTGTCCGCAAATGGCACGGACATTTCGAGGTGCTCGGCGGCTGACTCAGCGGACATGTCACGCAGGAAGCACATGATGAGCTCGGCGGAGATACCGAGGTCTGCTGCGTCCTGGGTTGCGCGGTAGTAGCCGTTGACCACGTCAGCGAACGGCACGCCACGGGTGGTGTGCGCCTGGGGGTCGAAGAACATCTCGGTGCGCTTGACACCGTTCTCGGCTGCGCGGCGGAAGTACGCCATTGCGAGTGCGTAGAAGTCGTCCTCAGTCTGCAGCACGTTCATCGCTGGGTAGTACACGGCGAGGAAGGATGAGAGGTCGTTGAACTGGTAGCTCGCCTCGACCTCTTCGATGGTCTTCTGGTCGAGTTCGATATTGTTCTTAGCCGCGAGCTCAAGTTTGAGGTCTGGCTCCAACGTGCCCTCTACGTGGAGGTGCAGCTCTGCCTTGGGCAGGCCCATAAGGAAGGATTCGGTGGGTACGGCTGGGATTGGCACGGTTGCTCGTCCATTCTGAAGTATCTCTACTGCGGGGGTGCCCGAAGGGCTACTCCACAGTATCGCGCGGGGACGTTGGTCCTGCTCAGCGAGCCGCCACGGCCAGCGAGTTAAACGCGTGACGTGGCAGACCTCGCAGCCGGGTCACGCCGTCCGTGCCACCTGCACCATCTGTGCCAGTTGCGCCAACTACTCCAGGATCTCGCCGTCCACGTACAGCCACACGCCATCACGGCGTTCAAACCGACTGACCTCCTCTAGGAAGTCCCGCAGGTTGCCGTAACGAAAGTGCGCGCGGTAGTGCACGTATCCTTCGTTGCCCTCCGGCTCCGGCGCGTCCAGAACCCTTAGTCGCGTCCACTTCTGCTGCGCGTCTAGGGTTAGGTCCTGTGGAGTGGCCTCCGGCGCCCACGTCAGACGCAGGTACTCAGTGTCGAGCAGAAAGAACGCCGAGTACCGCGAGCGCATGAGCTGCTCGGGCGTCTGCGCGCGCCGCTCCCCCGCGTGTAGCGGGCCGCAGCACTGTGCATACAGTTCGCCCGTTCCGCACGGGCATTCGCCCTCGTATCTGTGTGCGACCATGTTCGACCTCTCTTCCTACCTAACTCTTGTCTATCGCGTCTGTGGGTGCAGTTCCAGCCCTACCGTGAACTGATTTCCGACGATATTGGCAGCCAACCCAGCACGCCCTGGATCTGCTCGTTCCAGTAATCCCAGTTGTGGTCGCCCGGGTGGGCGAGGTCAGAATCGACCGTCACACCCGCGGCCTTGGCGGCCGCGGCAAAGGCTTGGTTGTCCGCAAAGAGGAAGTCTTCGCTGCCGCAGCGCTGGTAGAGCGCCGGCAGTTCGGCCGGGTGTGCTGAGGCGAGGAGGTGGATGAGGTCGTCCGGTGTGCCCTCGGGGCCCTTGTCACCCCACACCTGCGGCACTTGTTCGCGTAGGCGGTCGAAGCTCTCGGAGCCCGCAACGTTGAGTGCGCCGGAGAGCGATGCTGCGGCGGCAAAGCGGTGGGGTTCGCGCAGCGCCCACTTGAACGCGCCGTATCCGCCCATGGAAAGTCCCGCCACGAACGTGTCTTCCCGCGCCGTTGAAACGTTGAACATGCGCGAGATCATTTCGGGCAGCTCGGTGGTGAGGAACGTCCAGTACTTTTGCCCGTATGCCTCGTCGCAGTAGAAGGAGCGGCCAACCTTTGGCATGACTACGAGCAGGCCGAGCTCACCAACGTAGCGTTCGATGAGCGTTCGGCGAGTCCACACGGAGTCGTCGCCCTCTAGGCCGTGCAAGAGATAGAGGACTGGCATTGCCCCGTTAGTGCCCACGCCTGCCGACTCTCCCGTGAGTCGCGCTTGGGTGTCGTTGACACCGCCTTCTGGGGCAATCACGGTCAGTGAGGATGATTCTCCGAGCGCTTGGGAGAAGAAGCGCAGGTCAAGCAGTGCCAACGTAATTCCTTTTCAGGTGAAGGTTTTGGCTCCAGTGTAGTGTGCGCGAGCCCATGCTAAGCGAGACCATTGGCTGCGGGTGCGGAGGCGCGCACGCAGCAATATCGTAAGTCGCATGAACACTCGCCTCACGCCAGCCTTGGCCACGGTTGCATTTTCCGTGGTGGCACTGCTCGGCGCTTGTGGCACCGATACACCCGTTCCCACGCCGACTGCCTCCACGCCACGTTCCAGCACGCCTCCCGAGAACTCCCCCTCAAGCACCTCCAGCACACCTCCCGAGTCTGCGGAAACGCCTGATCTCAGTGAGGTGCTCGGCAGCCCCGAGGTCGTTGCGCGGGATCTGAAAGCTCCCTGGTCCATCGTGTTCGTGGGAGAAACCCTGCTGATGTCGGAACGAGACACCGGTCGCATCCTTCAGCTCGGCGTGGAGGGCGACTTCGCCAGTATCGCCACCATTAAGGGAGTGCAACACGGAGGCGAGGGCGGGCTGCTCGGCCTGGCCTACCACGAGGGCTACGGGCTCTACGTCTACTCAACCACCGCCAATGGAAACAGAGTCGAACTCTACCCACTCACTCAGGCTGACGGGGCGATCACACTCGGATCACCCAGCACAATCGTCGAAAATTTGCCATTTGCGGGTTTCCACAACGGCGGGCGGCTCGCAATTGGGCCGGACGAACACCTGTACGTCTCCGTAGGAGACGCGGGCAACCCCGAGCACGCGCAGGACCCGGCGAGCCTGGGTGGCAAGATCCTGCGGTTTAGCCTGGATGGCTCCATCCCTGCCCAGGGGCCTGCACCGGACGGCAATCCACTGGAAGGGTCGCCCGTGTGGAGCCGGGGTCACCGAAATGTGCAGGGGCTGGCGTGGGCCGCGGACGGGACGATGTACGCATCCGAGTTTGGGCAGAACACGTGGGATGAACTCAACGTGATTGAGCCGGGCAAGAACTACGGATGGCCTGTGATCGAGGGAATCGGCGGTGAAGAATGGTACGTGGATCCGATCGCACAGTGGGGCACCGACGAGGCGAGCCCCAGCGGGATCGCAGTTCTGGATTTTGCCGCGGGTCCGGTGGTTGCGATGGCGAACTTGAGGGGGCAGTCGTTGCGGCTCGTGGATGGGGGCGACCCAGAAGCTCAGACTCTGGCTATTGATGACCTCGGGAGGATCCGGGACGCGGTGCTCGCGCCGGACGGCGCACTGTGGATCATCACGAACAACACGGACGGTCGCGGCTCGCCGAGGTCGGGAGACGACAAACTCCTGCGGATTACGGTCCAGGGACAGTAGCAATGCGGCCGCGACAAGAGGTCATGCGTCCAACCTAGAAGTTTTCCCCGCCCCCACGGAATACATTCCATGAAAGACGTGGTCTTGGGATTTTCTACCCAGTGTGAACGTGCACAATCCGCTAGGTTGGAATGTGACAGGAAACACTCATCGCGTGAGGAAGGTGCCAACGTGGCTCCAGTATCGAACGAAACCCTCAACATCATTGACCGCTGGTGGCGCACCGCCAACTACCTCTCGGTCGGCCAGATTTACCTGCTCGACAACCCACTTCTGCGCACCGAACTCACGCGCGACCATGTCAAGCCGCGACTCCTTGGACACTGGGGAACCACGCCGGGCCTCACCTTCCTGTACGCGCACCTGAACCGCGCGATCAAGGAACGCCAGCAGTCCACCCTCTACATCACCGGCCCCGGACACGGCGGGCCCGGACTCGTCGCAGCCTCCTACCTGGACGGCTCCTACACCGAGACCTACTCCGACATCACCCAGGACACCGAGGGCGTGCAAAAGCTGTTCAAGCAGTTCTCGTTCCCCGGCGGAATCCCATCGCACGTGGCCCCGGAGACCCCCGGCTCCATCCACGAGGGCGGCGAGCTCGGCTACGCGCTCTCGCACGCGTACGGCGCAGCGTTCGACAACCCCGACCTGTTGGTGGCTGCGGTAGTTGGTGACGGCGAGGCCGAGACGGGCCCCCTTGCCACATCCTGGCACTCCAACAAGTTTGTGAACCCCGCCCAGGACGGCACCGTCCTGCCAATCCTGCACCTCAACGGGTACAAGATCGCCAACCCCACCGTGCTCGACCGCATCAGCCACGAGGAACTCGAGGCGCTGATGATCGGATACGGCCACAAGCCCTACTTCTTTGAGGGCGGCTACGACGAGTCCGAGGACATTCTTTCCGTGCACGCGCGCTTTGCCGCGTTGCTCGATGAGGTGTTCGACGAGATCGACGCCATCAAGGCCCGCGCGGCTGCCGGCGACGAAACCCGCCCCATGTGGCCAATGATCGTGTTCCGCACGCCAAAGGGCTGGACCGGCCCCGCGGAGATCGATGGCAAGAAGACCACAGGTTCGTGGCGCGCACACCAGGTTCCGCTCGCCAACGCCCGGGACACCGAGGCGCACCTCAAAGACCTCCACGACTGGCTTGCCTCATACAAACCCGAGGAGCTCTTCGACGAGAACGGACGGGTGGCCGAGGACATCACGTCGCTCACGCCCCCGGCTGACCTGCGCATGAGCGCCAACCCGCACGCGAATGGTGGCCTCTTGCTCAAGGAGCTGCGACTGCCTCCCATCGAGGACTTTGCCATCGACGTGCCGGTTCCTGCTTCAGGACTCACGGAGGCTCCCCGCGTGCTGGGCAGCTACCTGACCGAGGTCATCCGCCGCAACCCCGACAACTTCCGCATCTTCGGTCCGGACGAAACCGCGTCCAACCGCCTCCAGGGCGTGTTTGACGTGACGGATAAGCAGTGGAACGCGGAGTTCTTTGGACCGGAGGTGGACGAGCACCTCGCCCGCGCTGGCCGCGTCATGGAGATGCTGTCGGAGCACCAGTGCCAGGGCTGGCTCGAGGGCTACCTGCTCACCGGCCGTCACGGCCTCATGACCTCGTACGAGGCATTCATCCACATCGTTGACTCAATGTTCAACCAGCACGCCAAGTGGCTCAAGGTCACAAACGACATCCCGTGGCGCCGGCCCGTTGCATCGCTCAACTACCTGCTGTCCTCCCACGTGTGGCGCCAGGACCACAACGGATTCTCGCACCAAGACCCAGGCTTCATCGACCACGTGGTCAACAAGAAGGCCGAGGTCGTGCGCGTATACCTGCCCGCAGACGCCAACACCCTACTGGCCACGTACGAGCACTGCCTGCGGTCCAAGCAGTACGTCAATGTGGTGGTGGCGGGTAAGCAGCCTGCGCCGAACTTCCTGAACATGGATCAGGCCAAGGCTCACTGCGAGCGCGGCCTGGGGATTTGGGACTGGGCGGGCTCGGAGACCCCGGGCGAGTCTCCCGACGTGGTGCTTGCCGCGGCCGGCGACGTGCCCACCCTCGAGGTCCTCGCCGCAGCCGACATCCTGCGGCGCGAGCTTCCTGACCTCAAGGTTCGCGTGGTGAACGTGGTTGACCTCATGCGCCTGCAGGATGAGAAGGAGCACCCACACGGGCTCTCGGACCGCGACTTCGACACAATCTTCACGGCCGACCAGCCTGTGATCTTCGCGTACCACGGCTACCCGTGGCTGATCCACCGCCTCACCTACCGCCGCAACGGTCACGACAACATCCACGTGCGCGGTTACAAAGAGGAGGGCACCACAACCACGCCATTCGACATGGTCATGCTCAACGATTTGGACCGCTACCACTTGGTCATCGACGTCATCGACCGCGTGCCCGGTTTGGGTTCAAAGTACGCCGGCCTGCGCCAGAAGATGCAGGACAAGCGCATCGAGGCTCGCGCATACACCCGCGAGCACGGCCAGGACATCCCAGAGGTCCGCGACTGGGTCTGGCCCGACGCGGCAGACGCCGCCGACGGCAGCGAGGTCGAGGCCACGATCTCCACGGGTGGCGACAACGAGTAGGTAGGGCTCCTGCCTAAGTAGAGGTGGGGCGGCGCCCTGGGATACCCGGTGGCGCCGCCTACTTCTGCCCACGCCCCCACTCTTCCGACCCCACGCGCCCACTCTTCCGACCCCACGCACCCGGCCCAAAGGCTCTGTGGCCCCGCACATACGGCGAGTGCCGGTTTTTGGTGGTGAGTGCCGGATCTAGGATCCGGCACTCACCACCAAAAACCGGCACTCGCGGTGTAATGACGGACGTTGGGTGGGTAGGCGCGCGCGGGCGGCGGGTGCACCGGGAAATGATTTTCGACGATCGTGGTCACCTTCCAGCACCCGGTTGCCACTGCCCGTCCTCGTCCCGGTGCCATTCCTGGCGGGAGTCTTCGTCCACGCTAATGGGCGCAAAGTAGTAGGTGATGTCCGGCGACCATCCCGCGAGAGTGCTCGCCCACTGGCCCGCGGTGCCAAGGTCCGGAACCGGAACCGCAGCGCCAGTCATCTCGAGGTACGCGGACGTAGTGAGGTGGATGCCGTCGAAGTCGCGGGCCATGAGTTCCCACGCGGGAATGACCCACTCGCCCGTCCGCCCAGTGTTTTCGGACCACGTGTACCAGTTTTGGGAGGTCATCGTTCGCGGGTACTTGGCGCAAATATCTGCCCAGTCCGTGTGGTGTGCGACCTCATAGATGTTCAGGTTATGCGGGTTAACGTGCCAGCTTGAAGCCCGTTCGTCCCCGAACGAGTCTTCCTGGAAATGCAGAATCTTGGGTGTTCCAAGTTCCGTGGGTGGGGTAGAACTTGCCAGAGTAAAAGTTGGAAACGACCACCAGACGCCGCTGTATTCGCGGCCCGGGTGTTTGCGCCTGTATTCGGAGTCCCGGGCCTCGGCCTTAGCGTTTTCTGCGGCGTCATCCGCAAGGATCTGCGCTATCGCTTCGGCCTCGCGTTGGTGTGCATGCAGTTCGATGGCAGGCTGCTCAGTCTTCTTCTGCCACCACTTCCGCTTCGGAGCAGGAGTCTCATTACGTCCGGGGAAGTACACGACCATTTGCCGGGCGGAATCGTGCGGCCTGTTCCAACCTGCGGCGCCTTCGCTCGCGAGGATGTGCGCGGCCACCCGCACAAGGGCGGCGCGCACAGGCGCAGACGCCGCGATGCGTTCCTCAGCATCCAAAGGCTGGCCCCACAGGTGTAGTTCATCCACCGCCCGAGTCAGCGCGGCTCTCAGCAGATCTCGACCCGCAGCCCCGGTGGGCATCGCATCAAGGTCGAACTCATCCAGTTTGCGCGCAACGGCGCCCGGCAGGTTCGCCAAATTGACACCTTGGTCAACGAGCGAGCTCTCAACGGCCATGACGAGCTCATTTCCGCTTAGCGGCTTTCCCGACTCATCCCAGCCGAAGCTAGCGCGCCCTTGGTCACTCGCGCCTTCAACAAACGAAACGTCAAACAGGAACCGCCTAAACTCGTCGGCTGCCGAGGTTTCGTCTTCCTTGCCGAACTCTTGGACGTAGGCCATACACAGATTGCGGCCAACCACGCTCTCAACCAACTGCTCTGGGGTGATCATGTTTCCGAGCATACGCATGAGTCCCACGAAACGAGCGCTGGTACGCGAGCAGAATCGTCGGGAATCAACTCCCCCTCGTCCCTAGTTACGGCGCAGTGCGAGGGTGCGGGGACTCTGGCGCGGCAGCCTGGGATTAGCCAGGAACGGCAGCGCAACTGCCAGCGCACTCCGGCGCGAAGAAGCAGCCGGCGCAGGCGATCCGGGCAGTCGCATCAATGGTCAAGCCTGTCCGAGCGGACGCGTCAGCGGCCGGTTCCTGCTGAACGGGCCCTGCCGGGGCCGTGCGGGCGCGGAGCGTGGCGTCCTCGCGCTGCATGAGCGCGAGGAGATCGTCTGGGATGGCGCCCTTCACCGCGATCACAGGAACAGCCTGCCAATCTGGAAGATGCCCACCGCGAGCAGCCACGCAAGCAGGATCGAGCCACCCACGGATCCGGCGGTAATCTTAGCGCCGAAGAGGCGTTTCTGCTCGGCAACCGTGACCATGCACGGCGTGTAGACCAGGCAGAACACCATGAACGCGGCGGCCGCGAGCGCCGGGTATCCGCCTGAACTTGCGTCAAAAGTAGCGTGCAGCTGTTCCGAGAGGTCCCGAGGCGCTGCACCCTCGGCGGGCTCATCCATGCCGTAAGTGGTGGCGAGCGTACCCACTACCGCTTCCTTAGCCACAAATCCGGTGATGAGCGAGGCGGAAATGTGCCAGTCGCCGAAGCCCGCGGGCTCAAAAATCGGTGCGATTGCGCTCGATGCCGCCCCGAACAGGGATGACTGCACGGGCATGTCCATGTCACCGATCGCGTGCTCGCCATCCACGGGGATCGCCATGAGCGTCCACACCCCCATTGACAGAGCAAGGATGACCACGCCAGCACGGCGCGCGAAACCCGAGCAGCGCAGGGCTACCGCTCGGCCGAGCGAGCCAAACCGTGGGGTTTGGTAGGCGGGAAGCACAATCACAAGGGGCTCCCGCACGAGCGAGTGGAACGCTGTTTTCCGCAAGGCATACGCAACCCCGAGGATCACCAGCGCGGACACGATGTACATGGCAAACACGACCGTGCCAGCATGCCCGGGGAAGAACACCGATGCCAGTAGAAGGTAGATGACCAGTCGTGCCGTGCAGGACGAGTACGGAATGAGAAGACCCGTCAGAAGGCGCTGCCTCGCATCGGGGATCGTCTTGGTGGCGGTTAAGGCTGGGATGTTGCAGCCGAACCCGATAACCAGGGGAAGGACCGCCCGACCGTCGAGCCCGAGTGACTGCATTGCCCGGTCCGCCATCACGGCGACCCTGGCAAGGTAACCCGAGTCCTCCAGCAGGAAGATCATGGTGAAGATGATCGCCATGAGCGGCAGGAAGCTGACCACTGTACCCACGCCGGCGATGAGGCCGTCGACTGTCAGGGACATGAGCCATCTAGGCGCGCTTGCGAGTTCAAGGAGTCCGGACACTCCGGACGTGAGTGGCCCCGTGACCAGTCCTTCGAGCCAGTCCTGAATCGGGCCGGAAATGGTGGTGGTCAGTTGGAAGGTTGCCCACAGGACCGCAAGGAACACGGGGATGCCGTACAGCGGACGCAACAAGAACCGGTCAAGCCGGTCAGACGGCGTCGCCCGACCTTTCGCACTCGAACCGTCTTGGCCTTCGTCTGCGGGCTGGATGTGTTCAAGGACTTCACGGACCCAGCCGAACAGTCTGTGCGCCCGCTCTAGTTCCTCGTCTGCCTCCAAACGGGAAACCCCAGAATGGGAAGCCTCCGGAGGAGAAACCCCAGCAGCGGGATCCGCGCCCGGGTTAACGGTGCTGGAAGTGGCGGCAGGATCGTCGAAAATTGGGAGCGGAATGAGCCCCGAAGGGGCGCGGTCAACGCGATCGAGCGCGGCCTCAAGCTCAGCGGCACCGCGGCCAAGGCGCGGGTTGATGGGCACAACCGGCGCACCGAGCGCGCGGGCCAGGCGCTCGGGATCCACCGAGGTGCCAGAGGCCGCGGCCATGTCGTTCATACTCAACGCCACGACCACGGGAACGCCGCTGAGCCTGGTCTGTGCATACAGGTAAAGGGACGAGCCGAGAGCGGTGGCGTCTAGGACGACGACGGCGAGGCGGTGGGAGTCTGCCCCAGCCGCGGCGATCTCGCGCGCACAGTCGTCCACGGCATGTGCTGTGACTTCCTCATCGGGCGAGGTGGGGTTCAGAGAATAGGTGCCGGGCAGGTCCGTGATCGAGACCCGCTCGCCCGTGGCCAAAGCCCACGTCCCCACCTCAACGCTGACGGTTGTGCGTGGGACGTTCATGGTTTTCTGGTGCGAACCGGTCAATAGGTTAAACAGCGTGGACTTGCCCACGTTGGGGCGCCCCACGAGGATGATCTGGCGGCCCGTGAGAGGCAGTGTTGCGGTTGCGGCACCTGCTCCAGCCGCACCGGCACCCACCTGGACCGATCCATCACCGGTATCGTGGCAGGTCATCGCCGCGCGCTGCCCGCAAGTTGCACGTGAACCTTGCTCGCTGCCTCGGGCGCAAACGCAATGCGCTCAGCGCCGAGCTTGATCACCCTGCGCCGCCCGAACCCGCTGAGAATAGCTGCGGCGGTCGAGCCGGGAAGCAGCCCCATTTCGGCGTAACGGAGTTGCTGCGCGGGCGTGCCCTCCACGTAGAGGACCGTGACCGTGGAATCCAATGGGCAGTTAGATAGGTTCACGCTCCCAACTTAGGTTAGTAGAGCCTAAGTTCGCAGGGACTTTGGTCCCGTTACGCAACATCCACGTTGCGTAATCTTCGAGCGGATTGCGGCCTACAGGAGGGCGCTGCGCCCCCCCTTCCTCGCCGAGATCCTAGCTGGCAGTTAGGAACTCACCGCCGCAGTTAGGATCTCGGCGCAAGAGGGATGACCCGACGGACCTCCCGCGCAACCACCTCCACCGCTGGCCCCAGTTCGCCGAAGTCCACGCTTCCGTACGCAATCACGATTCCCGCCACCGGCGCCTGCGCCGGCCCCTGCGCCGGCCCCTGCGCCGGCTGGTTCCAGTACGCGCCAAGGTCTCCCACCAGCACGCCCAACTCAGCGCAACTCCGCTGAACGTCCAAACTCACGGCGTGACTGGGCAGCTCCACGATCGCGTTCGCGCCCGCGTTCATCTGCACCCCGAACTCACCCAGCGCGGCAGACACAACCTCCCTGCGCCGCACAATCTCCCGCCTGCGGCGGATCAGGTGACGGCGAAGCCCGCCTCCGCTCAAATAGGAGGCAACGGCGCGCTGGGCGATTGCAGAGGCGCCCGACCCCAGGTCACCTCGAGCCGCAAGCAGACCCGCGTGCAGCGCGGCCGGCGCGATCAAGTACCCGATCCGGGCATCCGGGGTCAGCACCTGATTGAACGTTCCCAGGTGGACCACGCTCTGCGGCGCGAGCTCCCACAGGCTCGGCAAGATCGCTCCCACATGCCGGTACTCGGAGTCCAGGTCGTCCTCGATCACGAGCACGCCCCGGTCCTCGGCGCGCGCCAGCAGTTCGAATCGCCGCGGTGCGGGCATCGATCCGCCCACCGGGTACAGGTGATTCGGCGTCACCAGAATGGCCCCCACTGCAGCCGGCAACTCACTGGCCACAAGCCCCTGCGTGTCCACTGCGAGAGGCAGCGCCTCCACCCCAACCCGGGTCATGACCCTGCGCAGGCCCGGATAGCCCGGGGACTCAAACCCCACGGCTGACTGCGGACCGCTGTCAGCGCCAAGCGCGGCGAGCACGAGCGCGAGCCCATCTCGAGCGCCCGTGGTCACAAAAATGTCGGCTGGATCCACCACCATGGACCGCATCAACCGCAGGTGCTCGGCGATCGCCTCGCGCAACTGCGCGAGCCCCTGCACGGACTCCCCCGGCTGGCTGTGCGCGCCCTGCTGCGGCGTTGCCGCCGCCCGCCATGCCTCGCGCCAGCTGGAATCATCAACCACGACCGGCAGGTGCACGTGTGGAGTGAGGTCCAGCTGCGCTGGATGTGATTCACGACGATCGTGGTCACCACCCAGCCTCATACCAGCGGCCGTCGTGGCGCGTCTCGCCGGCCGTGCCCCAGCACTGGCAGCGACTGGCCGGGCTGAGGTGTCGGGGTGGATGCGGGTCTTCCCTCCGGGGGTTGCCACAAGGTAGCTCTCGGCCACGAGCTGGTCATATGCGGCCACGACTGTTCCCCGCGATACCCCGAGTTGGCTCGCCAACGCCCTGCTTGAGGGCACGGGCTGGCCCGGCTCGAGCGCTCCTGCGGCCACGAGTCGGCGGATCTCCGCAGCAATTTGGACAGCCATGGGCTCGGGCACGTCGGAGCGCAACACGATGGGGATCATGGGGCCAGCGTAGCGCGCGGAACGGGAATCTGGTCCATGCAACCGCCCTGTGAACCCCGCCCACAGTGGGCCAGTTTGCAACCAAACCCGAGCACCCTCGGTCGTTTTTGCCCGTGAACGTCTCGCGGCTAGGCTGAAGAGATGCAGCCAGAGACCCCAGCAGCGCAGCCCAACAAGCCCGCAGCCACCACCCTGTCCTATCGAACCGAACACGGTGGCACGATCGCATTCTTGATCGGATCCGGGGTCGTTCTCGGTGGCCTGGGCGTCCTTGCGCTGTCTGGAGTAATGAAGAGTCCGGACGGAAGCACTTTTGCCTCGCGAATCATCGGGGCCCTTCTTCTGGTGGGACTCGTGATGGTTTGGCGGCAATTGCTTCCCGCCCTGAGGACCACGGTCCAGCTCACCGACACGGATGTTGAGGTGGTCCGAAGCGGGCACACTGTCCGCACATACCCGCTGGCCACGAGCACTTTCTCGCACGGCAGCGCGCACTTTGCGGGGACATCCGACACCAAGGTGAACCGCTCGATTACGGTCAAGACCGAGGAGGGGCACACCTTCCCGCTCCCACTCCTGCGCGGCCCCGACTTCACCGCGTTCGTCTCCGCTCTGAGCGCTCACACGGCCGCAACCATCACTAGGGGCCCCGTCCGATCAGTCTCTTCGGATGCCGAGGCGCACCCGGAGCCCGAGGATGGTTGGGGAACACTCAAAGAGCCTGTCACCCTAACAGCATCTCGAAACGGCACCGTCCGCACGATCCGCAGGTCTGCTCTGGTTCTCGGGCTTGCCGTGGTCGCTGCCGCAATACTCATCCCCGTTGCAGGCGCCACCAAGATCAGTGCACTCGCGGTTCTCGGATGGCTCTGTGCGCCGCTTGCGATTGTTGCAGCGATCTCGCTCGCAATCTCCGCCAGCCGCTACGCCAACGGACACCGCCAGCTCACGATCGCCCCAGATTCGATCTCGGTGGATGCCGACACGCTCTACTATTCGGAGATCGCCGTCATTGGCCTCTCCCCCAAGGCGGCCCCCGTTCGCCTGATTCACGTAGAGTTCCACGACGGCTCAACCCACGACTGGGAGTTCTTTGGCTCAACCAAGTCCGAAGCCACCGACCCGTTCCCACGCTGGCTTCAGGTGGTGAGCCTTCTTGACCAGGCCACCGAGAATGCTCCCGAGATGCTCCGCATGGAAAACCTCTGACCACAGCCAGTACCGCGAGCCTCCCTCGCACCAACCCGCAAACTGGTACATCCCAAGTTTCTCTAACCGGATCTGGCCCTAGTCCAGTTTCTAGTGGATTCTTGTCTGTGAACCCGTGTTTCACAATCCCAAGGAGTCCACCATGAGCACAACTGCGCCCGCGAACAGCACAAACACCAACCCAAGCACCCACCCAGCCGCACCCGAGGGAAACGCCACCACGATCGTCGAAAATCATGATCTGGTTCCCGCAAACCGCCTCAACACTGGGCTGGCCAAGATGCTCAAGGGCGGCGTGATCATGGACGTGGTCAACGCCGAGCAAGCCAAGATCGCCGAGGACGCCGGGGCCGTTGCGGTCATGGCACTCGAGCGAGTGCCCGCGGACATTCGCGCGCAGGGTGGCGTGGCCCGCATGAGCGACCCTGACCTGATCGACGGCATCATCGAGGCAGTCTCGATCCCCGTCATGGCCAAGGCACGCATCGGACACTTCGTTGAGGCGCAGGTGCTCGAGGCGCTCGGCGTGGACTACATCGACGAGTCCGAGGTCCTCTCCCCCGCCGACTACATCCACCACATCAACAAGCGCGAGTTCAGCGTGCCGTTTGTGTGCGGGGCAACTAACCTGGGTGAGGCTCTGCGCCGCATCACCGAGGGTGCCGCGATGATTCGCTCCAAGGGCGAGGCCGGAACAGGTGACGTCTCCGAGGCAATGAAGCACATCCGCACGATCAAGGCGCAGATCGCGCGCCTGACCTCGCTTTCCGAGGACGAACTGTACGTGGAGGCCAAGGAGCTCCAGGCCCCATACGAGCTGGTCAAGCAGGTGGCACGCGACGGCAAGCTCCCCGTGGTCCTGTTTGTGGCGGGTGGCGTGGCCACCCCTGCGGACGCCGCGATGATGATGCAGCTGGGCGCCGACGGCGTGTTTGTGGGCTCGGGCATCTTCAAGTCAGGTAACCCAGAGCAGCGCGCCCGTGCGATCGTCCACGCAACCACCCACTTCAACGACCCAGCCGAGATTGCCAAGGCGTCCCGCGGCTTGGGCGAGGCCATGGTCGGCATCAATGTGGCGGACCTTCCAGCTCCGCACCGTTTGGCGGAGCGCGGCCGGTGACCCCTCCTCTTATCCCGGTGAACAAGGTAGCGCAAACACAGCTAGGGTCTCCGCGAAGCGAGACTCTGGCGGAGTTGGAGCGGATGCCGTTCGACGGAGTCAAACACAGAATTGGCGTTCTAGCCTTGCAAGGCGCCGTCTCCGAGCATGCGGACATGCTGTCCGTGCTCGGGGCGGACGTCTCGCTCGTGCGCACGCCCGCCCAACTCGATGGGTTGGATGGGCTGGTCATGCCTGGCGGCGAGTCCACTGCGATCGCCCGGCTCGCAGCCCCGATGGGGCTGCTCCGCGCGATTCGCGCCAGGTTGGACGGTGGAGATTTTGGCGTGCTCGGCACGTGCGCGGGCCTGATTTTGCTTTCCGACGATATTGCTGAGCCGGGTGCATTGGCGGGCTTTGATCGGGTGGGCGGGCTGGATGTCCTCGTCGAGCGCAACGGCTACGGCGGGCAGTTGGCGTCGTTCGAGGCAGACGTTGAGTGTGCAGCGGAGGATTTTGAGGTCGGCACAATTCCTGCTTCCACGCCGAGCCGCGTGGCGTTCATCCGGGCGCCGATCATTCGCCGAGTTGGCGCGGGCGTCCGCGTTGTTGCCACCCATCAGGGGAATCCGGTGGCGGTTGCCTCCGGACGCATCGTGGCTGCGGCCTACCACCCTGAGATCACGGGCGACCTAGCGTTGCACCGGTACTTCCTGAGGACCCTTGGAGTTTCCTCGTCGGTGTAGTTCTGTGTGGAACCGCCTATGACACCGGGATCTCTAGGCCCGCACGCGAGGCAAAGACCGCAAGCTTGACACGGTTGTTCATGTGAGTCTTGCTCATAGCGTTTGACACGTAGGTCTTGATGGTGCTTTCGCCGACGTGGAGCTCCTGTGCGATCTCTGCGTTGGTCAAGCCCGATGCTAGGAGCTTGGTGGTGGCGAGTTCCTGGCTCGTCAGCGTGTCAACTAGCCTTCGCTCTTCTGAACTTGGTGTTCGCGTGCCTCCAGACCGAGTCTGCTCTGCAATGATCTTTGCGGCGCGGGGCGAGAACCAACCTGACCCCTCGGCGGCGCTCGCGACTGCCGTGATCATGGCTGCGGGGCTCGTATCCTTGGCCAGGAACCCGTCAGCTCCAGCGTCCACCGAGTCCAAGATGGCATCGTGCGTGTCAAAGGATGTCATCGCAATGATTCCCGCTTTCACGCCACGCTCCCTCATCTGGCGGATCGCCGTCACGCCGTCCATGTTGGGCATCCGCAGATCAATCAGGACGACATCCGGTTTGAGTTCCACGGCCAGACGCACGGCCTCGATGCCGTCCGGTGCCTCAGCCACAACCTGGTTCACTGAGCGCGGTTGCCCGTCCTCGCCGACAGTTTTGGCGCTTTCACTGTAGATCTTCACTGCTGCGCGAACCATGGCGTCGTCGTCAACGATCATGACGCGCACGGGCGCTGTCCTGTTCGGGGTGAGGTTCATTCCATCCTCTTTGCTTGGTAGGTCGATTCGGGCGGGCGGAGTGTGCCCGATAAGGTAGGTGCTGTCAGAATCCGGGCAGGCTCAGCTCGTGCGAAGGCTCGGCCCACGGGAACTTGGCGTTCAGGATCCACACATCTCCTAGTTCGGATACCGTGACCTGGCCTCCCACGCTCGCCGCGCGTTCCTGCATGCCCGGAATACCGGCCCGCGATCCTTGGGACTGCCGGGACGCGTCATCGGACTTCTGGTTAATCACGTCGATGGAGATTCCAAGGCCGGGTGCTCCAAAGACCCTCAGCAGGATCGGAGTGTCCACCCCGTACCTGATCGCATTGGTCAAAGCTTCCTGCGTAATTCGGTACACGGCGTTGGTCAGGTTCTGCGGTGCAAGCTCGCCGTCTTGGATTCGGATGTCCGGGCTCACCGGAGCACCCGACTCTTGGGCCTCCGCCACTAGTTGGTCGAGGTCTACGAGTGACGGCTGCTTACCTAGATATCCCTCACTCGACGAGTCGCGCAGCGAGGTGATGAGGCTGCGCATCTCGTCAAGGGCCTTGCTCACGGACTCGCGCATTGCCTTGGCGGAGTCCGCCACGTTTTCGTCTCCCGTCGTCACCTCGAGCACACCTGCTTGGAGGGAGATGAGTGAGAGTTGGTGGGCCACGGTGTCGTGCATTTCTCTGGCGATGATCTCGCGTTCCTGTTGGCGCGACAGCTCGTCCTTAAGGCCCTCCGTGACCTGGACGTTCTCTTGGAGGAGGGAGACCGACTGCTGAAGAATGCTTTCCTGCTCCTTGAGGATCGTGTCCTTTTCGTGGAGTTTCATGTCCACCTGCTGCAGGATCGTGCCCACCGAGTCGGCCCTGTTTCGGTACTTGGTTACAAACCCCATGGTGATGGGAAATGCCACCATCACGATTCCGAGCAGGATGTAGGCAAGTGCTTCAGACTGAGCAAAAGACCCTTGTTCCGGATCCGCCAAAGTGAACACGCTCGCGTAAGTTGGGCGCTGAAAGTCCTTGTACAGGATGAACGCGGTCAGTGAGATCGCAGCAAAGATACTGACCGCGGCCTCCTTGACTGGCCGCTTTGCAATGACCCATGTGAGAGGAACGAGCACACCAAACGGCGAGATTGGGAATACGAGCGCGAGCACCGCGTTGAGCCAGAAGATTTGGGTTGGGTACTCCCTGCGCACCACCATTGAGCCGCCGGCCGCTATCGCAATCATCATCGATACACCGGCTCCGATTGCCTCGGCACCCGTAAGTTCAGTTGACCCATCTGCGGACGAAAACACGTACGCAACAAACGCTATGCCCATGAAAATCACGGAAACCACGGAAATGGTTGTCAGCAGTTTGCGACCTACCCGCTTTGCCTCCGACTGAGCTGTGACGGTTGGCCGGAAGCCGGCCGGGCCAGGAAACTGGCCAGGCCCCATTGGCTGACCCATTGGCTGACCTTTCCCCAGCTGCTGCCCCGCGCGGAACGTCGGCCACGGCCCCTGTTGCTGCCCGTTGTGTTGCCACGGCGGCACGCTGTTGTGGTGTGGCGGCACGTCACCCTGTGGGCGCGCGAATGGATTAGTCATGGCACAACATTAGCGCCCCTATCCGACATTTCCCCTCCCCCAAGTGGCCACCAAACTCCGGCCGGTTGGGGGAGGTGGAGATATGCCTCTGACCTGCAGGATTGAATCACTGAAACTTCGAGAAAGGCCGAACGATGGAAACCCCAAACCGTTTCAATCCTCTTCAGCCGTTCGCACAGCAGTCTGGCCCAGTGCAGGGTCAGCCCAACTCAGACCAAGGACAGCCGATCATGCAGAACCAGCAGCCCAACCAAGCGAACGGACAGGACCCAATGAACTCCCGGAACTCGCAGCAGCCTCCGACCCAGCAGTTCCCCCAGCAGCCAGCGCAGCCCCAGCAGCCGGGCGCGAGCTTTGACCCAATGCAGGGCCACTATCCAGCACAGGGTCAGCCGTTCCCAGCCATGACTCCACCCGAACCCAAGAAGAACTGGTTCTCTCGCCACAAGTTCCTGACTGCTATCGGTGCGGTGGCCGTCATCGGCATTGCGGCGTCCGCGTTCGGCGGCGGTTCCTCGGACACCCCGACCCCGCAGGCCAGCCCTTCGTCCTCGGCCACACAGGAGGTCGACAACTCAAAGGACAAGGACGCCAAGGAAGACAAGCCCGAGGAGAAGCCCGAAGAGGCCCCGGCAGCCGACTTCAAAATCGGCGACGTGGCCGAGGTCGGCGACATGACTTACAAGGTCACGAGCGTCAAGACGTCCAAGACCGTGGGTAGCCAGTATCTCGAGGAGAAGGCCAAGGGCACCTACGTGGTGGTCGAGGTTGATGTCACCAATAACTCGAACGAGTCCGCACTCATTTCCACCTCGTTCTTCAAGCTGCGCAGCGGCGACAAGACCTTCGAGGCGGACGACATGGCCTCGATCACCGCAAACTCGTCTGACGATCTCGACTCCTTCTTCCTGGAAGAACTCAACCCTGACCTGACCGCCTCGGGCATCGTGGTCTTTGACGTCTCGGAGAAGGTCGCCAAGGCCAAGGACAACGTCCTCGTTGCGCAGACGGGATTCTGGGGCACCCAGACCGTCGACATCCTGCTCGCCAAGTAAGCAAGTAAGCGAGCAGCGCTCAAACTCGAATGCGGAGCGGGCATCGCCGAGTCTCGATCCCACGCGATCGGTTCGCAGGCCCGGTACGTCCCCACACGACACGTCCCGTCCACGCATTCGGCCATGATGATGCCCGGCAGCCTCCACCCCCTAGGAGCTGCCGGGCATCGGCGCGCCTGCGGACCTAGACTGAAATCTGGGAGTCATACCGGTATCAATCACCTAGAAAGCAAGGCCCCATGGACCAGCAAAAGATCGTCCCGAGTATCTGGTGCAATAACAACGTCGAGGAAGTCGTCGCGTTCTACGAGTCCACCTTTGGTGACGTGCAGAGAGGCACCACAACCCACTACCCCACCGAGGGTCTTCTGGACTTCCAGCTGGACTTCGCAGGCAAGCCGTTGTCGGTGGAGTTCACCATCTACGACCTCCGTTTCCTCGGCATTAACGCAGGAAATGAGTTCCACCCCAACCCTTCGATCTCCTTCATGGTCAGTTACACCCCTGACACGGACGCCGATCCCCAAGCCCGCATGCGGGCTGTGTGGGATCAGCTTGCCGCAGGCGGCAACGTGCTCATGCCACTGGACACTTACGACTTCAGTCCGCTATATGGCTGGGTCCAAGACAAGTTTGGTGTGTCGTGGCAACTGATTTTCGACGATTCTGGTGACGTTAATCCCGATGGATCGCCTCGCGCTCCACGGCGCCGCGTTATGCCCACCTTCCTCTTCTCCGGGGACAAGGTTGGCAGTGCGGAGGCAGCTGGGAAGCTCTATGTGTCGGTCTTTCCCAACTCACACACTGGTGACCTTGCCCGGTACGGGGAACCAACCGGCCCTGCCTCGGCTGAGGATCTGATGTTCTCCGACTTTTCGCTGAATGGCGAATGGTTTGCTGCGATGGACTCCGGCAACGAGGGTACGTTCCCGTTCTCCGAGGCAGTCTCCCTGCTCATTGAGTGTGAGGACCAGGAGGAGATCGACAGGTACTGGAATGTACTCTCAACCGTGCCCGAGGCCGAGGTATGCGGCTGGTGCAAGGACGAGTTTGGGGTGTCGTGGCAGATCGCGCCGCGGGACACGGCACGTCTCACCGAGAATCCTGCAGCGTATTCAGCCATGATGGGGATGAAGAAGATCGTGATCGCGGAGTTGGAAGAAGCGGCCCGCGGCGAATCGAGTTAATAGTGGTGGCCGGCTCCACCCCCTGCGGGCCACCTGAGAAGGGCGGTCGCAATGCGCATTTCAGTGCCAAAGGAACTCAAGAACCACGAGGATAGGGTGGCGCTCACACCAGCCGGCGTGCACGACCTTGCGGGCGCGGGACATCAGGTGACCGTTGAGTCCGGAGCCGGCGTAGAGTCTGGATTTACGGACGCAACGTATGAGGCGGCCGGAGCCAAGATCGTCGAGAATCAGGGCGCGCTGTGGGAAGAAGCGGAGCTGGTAGTCAAGGTGAAGGAGCCTACGCCGGCCGAGTATCAGTTCCTGCGTCCGGACCTGACAGTTTTTGCGTATCTGCACCTGGCGGCAGATCCGGAACTTGCGCGCGTGCTCATGGAGTCCCGCACGACTGCGATCAGTTACGAGACCGTGGAAACGGATAGTGGTGAGTTGCCGCTACTCGCTCCAATGAGTGAGGTCGCGGGGCGACTCGGCGTGCAGGTCGGCGCCTACCACCTGATGAAGCCCGTGGGTGGCCCAGGCGTGCTGATGGGTGGCGTGCCGGGTACGCCACCAGCCAAGGTCGTGGTGATCGGAGGCGGCGTAGCTGGCACCGGTGCCGCCATGACCGCTGCTGGCATGGGTGCGGATGTGACCGTCCTCGACATATCGGTGCCGCGCCTGAGGGCAATTGCGCAGGAGAGTAACGGCCGGATCCGCACGGCCTTCTCGTCCCACTTTGAAATTGCGGAACTCGTTTCGCAGGCCGACCTCGTCATCGGTTCGGTCCTTGTGCCGGGAGATTCCGCACCCAAACTCGTGACCGACGCGATGATTGCCGGGATGAAGCCGGGTTCGGTTCTGGTGGACATCGCGATTGACCAGGGTGGTTGCTTCGAGCACTCGCACCCCACCACGCACGACGACCCCGTGTTCAAGGTCCACGACACCCTGTTCTACTGCGTTGGCAACATGCCGGGTGCCGTGCCTAGGACGTCCACGATCGCGCTCACCAACGTGTCCCTCCCCTACATCAGGCAGATCGCCAACAACGGTCCTGTGGACGCAGCACGCAGGAACCCGGAGATTCAGCGCGGGTTCAATGTGTTCGATGGGAAGGTCACGCACCGGGGCGTAGCCAAGGCGCTGGGTGTTAAGCTCTACGGCTTCCAGGAGGCCACGGGAACGGCCTACCTCGAAGGCAACGTGTAATCGGTTACTCCTGAGGTGGGCCAGACTCTGCCGCTTCTGGGTCCATCCAGAATGGCTCAAAGTGGTTGCCATCGGGGTCGTCGAACTGCCGTTGGTACATGAAGCCAAGGTCCTGAGTCTTGCCCACCTTTGCGCCTGCACCCTCTGCCCGGGCTACAAAATGATCCACTGCTTCACGGGAATCTAGCGAGAACGAGATGAGAGCGAGTGACTGCGTCTTGGCGTCACCCGTCACCTTGCCTGTGCCCTCTAGGAACTGGGCGTAGAAACTACGCGTCAGAACCATGAGGTAGTTGTGCTCTGACAGCACCACGCAAATAGCGTTGTCGTCAGAGAAGTTGGGGTTGATGATCCAGCCCACGGAAGTGAAGAACTGCTTAGCCCGCGGTAGGTCATCGGTGATGATATTGACAAACAGTTGCGTACTCATGCTGGCTCCTTCGCCCTGTGATCAGGGCTTTTAGGGTATGACCCTTGCGGGCCTTACGTTCAGCAAACCAGCATCAGAGAGCACCTGCAACCGGAAAAACGACGGGCTCGGCCCACCTAGTCCCCAAACGGGAACAGGTTGTTTTGGTACACGTAGACCACCGCTTCCGTTCGGTCGCGCACGCCAATCTTGCGGAAGATCGCGGACAGGTGGGACTTGATCGTCGACTCCTCTACGCCCAGCATCTCCGCGATCTCAGAGTTCGACAGTGCCTCGGAGAGCAGTTTGAGGACAACCACTTCCTGCTTGGTTAGGAGGTCAAGACCCTGCGCGTCGAGGCGCCCGAGCGTGGCCTTCCTGGGGTCGGAGAACCGTTCCATGAGGCGCTTTGCTGGCCCTGGCGAAAAGACTGGTTGGCCCGCCGCGGCGGCGAGGATCGAGCCCGCGATCACCGCCGGCTCGGCGTCCTTGGTGAGGAAGCCCTGCGCGTTGACCGCGATGGCATCGCTCAGATAGTCGGCCTGGTCAAACGTGGTCAGCATGACCACGGGAAGGTCCGGGTGGTGTTCCTTGACCAGACGGCAGGCGTCGATGCCGTTGACCCGCTTCATCTGAACGTCCATCAACAGGACGTCAGGGCTCGACTCGGTAATCATGTCGAGTACTTCGTCGCCGTCACTCGCGGTGGCGACAATCTCAATGCCCTCTTCTTGTGAGAGGAGCTTGGACAAGATGTTGCGAATCATCGCGTCATCGTCGACCAACCCAACCTTCACGTTTTCAGGCGAACTCACGTCTTTCCTCCTGCTCTTCGAGCCGTATGCGCTTTGGTAAGGAGAACGTTAAGAGCCACCTACCTGAACCCGAACTTGTGGACACCATCCCGCCAATCGCTTCAAGCCTCTCGCGGATTCCGATGAGCCCAAGTCCAGACGAGGGAAAAAGAAGTTCCTTCGCCTCGTCGATTGTATTCACAAGTGCCACGGAAACCCGGGTGTCATCTGCGTTTACGGTCAGAATGATCGGCTTTTCCGTGGACCCATGGCGCACAGTGTTGGCCACAGCCTCCCGCATGCATGCAATCAGGGTGGAGAGTGCAAGAGGGTCCATTCCCTCGAATCCACCCTCCTGAATCATGTTGACGTGGAAGCCCTCGTTCTTGAGGTGCTGGACCTGGCGCCCAAGTTCCTTGTCGGGATCAATTACCTTGTAGTCACGGTAGCGCGCCTCATCGGCGTTGTTGCCGCGGAGCAGGCGCAGCAGTGCGCGCATCTCGGCGAGCGATTGGAGAGACAGGTCCGTGATCTCCGCGAGGTCGGCTTTAGATTCTTCGCTTAACTCCGGCCGAGTGGACGCGGCCCGTGCCCGCAAAACCACAGAGGACATCGAGTGCGCTACCGCATCATGCATCTCGCGGGCAATGACCTTGGCAAACTCTGCTGCCTCGAGCTTGGCTGCGGTCTCTGCCTCGGACGCCCTCGCCTCTTCAACCCTGATCCGGTCGTTGTAGGTCTGCAGGACCGTGCCAAACACCCAGGCGAGTACAAGGCATACGGCTGCAAGGAGGGCGGCACCCGGTTCGCCGGCGACTCCCCAGTAGATCACCACTGAGAACAGGGTGACAGCCGAGGTTGCGAAAGCCAGGGTGACCCGCCTGCGGGCGATCTGCATGACGATCGGGGTGTAACAGCCCACGTAGATGAAGGAAATCATCTCGGGGTTGAGGTTGTAGATGACCGCGATTCCGATGAGCACGATCGAGGAAAGTACCTCAAACCTGGGGTAGGCCAGGAGGAAAAGAGCCACCGTCATACCGATGACAAATGCACCCGAGTCGATGATGTCCCACATCACCAGAATGAACACTCCGGTGATAGCCAAGATCCAGAAAGTGTAGATGCGCTGCCAGTCGGGAAAAGCCCACTTCAGCAGGCGCAAAATTTCGTTTCGCCCACTCACCGGTTCGTCATTCACCTCGCCTTGCATTTATGGATCGTAGCAGTTTGGCCTTCTCCTCTGTGGGGACTACTTCCCCTACTTCCGCAGGAGACCTCCTACTAACGTTGAATATCTCCCTCACCAGATAGTGGCATTTGGGCAGGTCAAAGTCCCGCCGCTCGTTGGATGTTCCAGAGAGGTACGAACGGCAGGATTGTTCTGTAACCAAAGCGTTCCCGCAAACTACTGGATCTAAGGAGGCGACCATGGGTGTTATTGAATTCATCAAGAAGTGGTTTCGTCCATGATGACCGCGTAAATCCTTGAAGTGGAGATGGCCCCAGCGGGTCATCTCCACTTTTTGTTTTTCCTAAGCGCCCGGCACCCCTCTTACTCCCATCGCAGGGTCCGGTGTCCAATGAGGAACAAGACGAGCGCCGTGACGGCAAGCGTGAGGGTGCCCCAGCCTAGGACCTGTGGATTCCAGTGTCCGGCGAGGCTCTCGGATAGGAGATCGCGAAGCTGGAGAACTGGTGAGTAAGGTGCGATCGTCTGAGCCCACCCGGGCAGCGTGCCCGCCGAAGCGTTGAGCCCGAGGTAGATCAGAATCGCAGAGAACCCCATCACTGCGAGCGCCGAGGTCACGAGGGTGCGTGTGACTAGCCCGATGATGGCACCTGCAAAGAAGAAGATGAAGAGGCCTAGGACCACCGGCACCAGCACGCTCGGCACAAAAACACTGAGTTCGAGGGCGCGCAGCGGAAGCGCGGCAAGAACCAGAAGCACTGCAACCTGTGCGATGCCCAGAACCGCGCACACGAGCGCTTGCGCGGTCAGCAGCCCTCCGCTTGAAATGGGGAACGTTCGCAGGAGCCGCAGCGCGCCGTTCTGCCGCCAGTAGTGGATATGCAGGACTCCAGCGATCAGGCCCGTGGTCGCAACAGAGGCCGCAATCGTGGAGCTGACCGTTGCGTTTGCGTCCGCGATGATCGCGTTGCTCTCAGGGAGCGCCAGCCTCAGCGCAATGAGAACGAGAATCGGAGCGGTCAGCAGCGAGATCACGCTCGTGGTGTCCCTGGCATCTGACCGCAGGAGCACCCTGTACAGCGCGCCAAACGTGGTCATCGAACCGCTCCTCTCGGAAACAGTTGCCGGCCACCCATCTGACGGCGAATGGTGCGGAGCAGTGCCACGCCCCCACTTACGGCAGTGGCTTCTCGCTTCTCTGCGTTTACACCTGCACCGCGCAGATACGCGCCGTTCTCCGTCTCCACTCGGTTCCACACCTCCGCAGGTCTGTCCATGACGGTCACGGCGTCACACAGGTACTCCACCTCGTCCAAGTGGCGGGTTGCGTACAGGGTCGTGGTGCCGATGATATTGGAGCTGCGCAGGAGTGAGACGAGGTTTCGGCGCGACTCCTGGTCGAGGTTAGCTGTGGGCTCGTCGAGGAAAAGGATCTCCGGGCGGTGCACAACCGCGGAAGCGACCGCGAGCCTCTGTCCTTCGCTCGCCGTGATCGCGTCCACCCGGGTGTCCACTGCGGAGTCAAGCAGAAGTGCTTCGATCAGGATGTCCACGTCCCGTAGCGGCGAACCAAAGATCTCAGCCACAGACCGCAGGTGTTCACGCACTGTCAGACGCGGCAGGAAGCCCACGCGCTGCGATTGAATCCCGATGCGTCGCAAGAGTTCTGTCTGGCGAGGTGTGGGGCTGAGACCAAGAACTTGCACACGGCCGCGTTCCGGCCTGCGGAACCCGACAGCGAGGTCCATGACGAGGGACTTCCCGGATCCTGGAGCGCCAATGAGGCCGTGAAACGTGCCGGGCTCTACGAGAATGGAGAAGTCGTTGAGGGACCCGCTGTTGCGGGAGCTACACGTCACGCCTTCCATGAGGAGTGCAGGAATGGTCGCAGTAGTCACAGCACTCCTTCCTCAGGCAATCTGACGTGGTGCCACACTCACCCTCTGCACCCCGTGAAGCGGGTGCAGCGTGGGTGGTGTGTTGTGTGGCCAACGGTTGGCCTGGGTCAGAGACTGACTCTGCCCGGGTAAGCAAACCGAGACATTCCCCCTGCGGATGTCTCGGTTTGCCTGTTCCATGCGGGGGCGAGCTTGTGTTGTGGACGCTACGGTTCACTCAACCAAGCAGGTGGGGAGAGCCACATGTCCCCCGTGGCTAGTGACTCTCCCGGAACCGTCGTGGCAACCCCGTTGGTCTGCTAGGCTCCCGACCGCTGGCCCACACACATCTGGCGGACCGCGCGCACCCCGCATGGCGGAGTAGTTCAGGATCTGAACTACTCACCAGGTGTTCATTGAGCGACCCTGGACTGGTCTCGCCGGAGTTTTCCGCAACCCCATGATTTGCCGCCCCCTGCGGGTTTCAAATGCACGTGGCCTAGCGAGCTATCGCTCAGCGAACTCCTCCATGCTACGGATTCTTTGAACGTGAATAATCCCGCTGGTGTGGCATCTTTTTTGGGCTTTTCTCCCCCGTTTCGCCGGGGGATGCCCTGCGCAAGTATGACAAAGCGGCCGTGTCCATCTTTCGGTGGGCACGACCGCTCGTCCAAACGTACTGCTGTGTCCCAAACTCACGACGATCTTGGTCGCGTTCCAGCACCCCTCACCTTGGCTGCTCGATACGGAGAGACCGTGGGTTCACCGTCGAGCCAGAAGCGCCACGGAAACTTCTCCGTGCCGGCGTTTCCGCTCACGCCCACGCGCGGACCAGTGCGAATCGTGTCGCAGTGCGCGGTCGAAGCATCTAGCCGGAGGACGGCTTGGCCGTGTGGGTTCAGGAGGTCGATGCCATCATGGTGGGCGCGTTCGAACCCGAGCGCCATGGCGAGTCGAGCGGGTCCGCGTGCGAGGTCCCTGGCGGTCTTTGCTGTGGGCCGCCGGGCCCACGCAGTGTCGTGACCGGACACGATTTCGCCTGCCCTCAGCAGGACTCCGGAAGCTTGGCCATCCGGCGAACACACCACGTTGACGTTGTCGTACATGCCGTAGATGAAGTACACGTACAGGTGCCCGGGCGGCCCAAACATGGACCTGTTGCGGGCGGTGGGACCCATGCGGGCATGCGATCCCTCGTCGTGTACGTCACCCGTGCCGAGGCCCAGATACGCCTCTGTCTCGGTGATGCGGACGGCAACCTCCGCGCCGCCGACCCTACTAGTCAGGGTTGCGCCGAGGAGCAGCGGTGCCACTTCGAGCGCGGAGCGCTCAAAGAAGGACCGGTCAGGCAGTGTGTGCGACATCCTTGTGTCCACCGTGGCGAATCTTGCCAATGAGTGCGACGACACCCACGATGATCAGACCCCAGGTGAGTCCAACAACTGCGGAGTACAGGGTGTCACCGATCCACGCACCGACACCGCCCGAGAATCCACGGAACCACTCGGCAATGTGGTGTGCCACGTCGTACAGAGGGGTGAAGCCGAGGTCGGAGAGCGACTTGGCAAAGATGTGTCCACCAACCCACAGCATTGCAATGGTTCCCACGATGGAGAGGGTCTCAAACACGTACGGCATGCCCTTCACAAGGCCGCGACCAACAGCGGCAGAGACCTTACGCGGACGGGTCGAAAGCTTCAGCCCGAGATCGTCCATCTTAACCAGGAGCGCGACCACGCCGTACACGCCGACGGTCATGATCACTGCAATGATCGCGAGGATTCCAACCTGCTCCCAGAACGGGTGGTGACCCACGTTTGAGAGGGCAATGAGCATGATTTCGGTGGAGAGGATGAGGTCCGTCCGGACCGCTCCACCAACGAGGGAGTCCTCAAACTCCTTCTCGTTCTTCACCGTGTCTATATCGGTCTTCTTGTCGTCGCCGTGCAGGTGAATGCCGAACCAGCCGAGGACCTTTTCGGCTCCCTCAAACGCGAGGTACGAACCACCAAGTATGAGCAACACTGGGAGCACCATCGGCGCAAAGGTAGTGAGTAGAAGTGCCACAGGCAGGATGATGAGGAACTTGTTGCGCAGGGAGCCCATGGTGATGCGCTTGACCACTGGAAGTTCGCGCGAAGGCGCGATTCCCTGCACGTATTGGGGCGTCACAGCTGCGTCGTCGATGACCACGCCGATCGACTTTGCTGAGGCCTTCATCGCTGCAGCGGTCATGTCGTCGACCGAGGAGGCTGCGGCCTTGGCTAGCAGCGCGATGTCGTCAAGGAGTGCAAAAAAGCCGGAGGCCATGGTGTCCCTTTCGAGGGAGTAGATCGACTAGACGGTTTCGACGATTATATTCTCCCGTTCTGACATCTCGTCACGCTGCGGGTCCATGCTCACCACATTCCTGCCGCGAACGCATCCACGAGTTCATTCAGGAACTCGATGATCGCAAGCCTTCTCGCGCTCTTCCCCGGCTATCGGGTGCCAAAGTTGTAGCGCGCGACCTTCCATTGGTCGCCGGAGCACTCCAGTTCGACCCAGTTGGCGTGGTTGAGGTTGCCAAAGAGCTGCGGGTCTTCGCCAAGGCCCAGGAGCCGGCGCATGCCGGTGGCGATGGCGGAGCCGTGGCTCACAAATACGATCACGGGAGCATGGCGTCCACCTGAACCGCTGGAAGCGGGGCCTTCGCTGGGAGCGGGTGAATCGTCGGTTATTAGGGACTGGACCTCAGCGCAACGCGAGGTGATGGCGCGTGCAACGCGCTCCCCCACGTCTAGGCCGGTCTCCCAACCGGGGATGCGCGGGTCTCCACCGGCGTCCCGGATGGCGAGGTCGTCGGGATAGAGGCGGGCGACCTCGTCAATGTGCATGCCCTCCCAGATGCCGTAACTGCGCTGGGTGATGCCGGGCTCGATGATCGGGGCGGCTACACCGGCGATGTCCGCGAGCACCTGAGCGGTGGCGGACGCGCGCTTGAGTGGCGAGGTGAAAATCGCCGCGGGTGTCCCGTACAGCTCGACTATCGCCTTGGCCGCAACGCGGGCGAGCGCCAGTCCCGGCCCGGCGGGGTCGGTGTCGGTCTGGCCTTGGAGTTTTCCGGCGGCGTTTTCGGCGGTGGGCGCGTGGCGCCACAGTACAACTCGCACGTTAGTCACGCCACTAGTTTATGGTCCGCGCCTCCCGATGCGGCTAGGACTTCCGCCGCATCGGGCCCGGTTTTTTACAGCAGTTGCATCGTGGTCAGGCAGGTTGCGTCGTCCTCGGACAGGGTGGAGACGTCCGTGGTCGCGGTCTTGCCGTCCGCGGTGATGGTCACCGTGGCGTCGATCCCCTTGGGGATCCAAACGCCAACAAACCCGTTGTCAAAGGTCGTGGTGTCCTCGTCCACGACCGTCTTCCCTGTGGCCTTGTCCACGATGGTCAGGTGGATCTGGGCGTTCGCCATCTCGCCGAGGCAGGTGGTCAGGGAGTGGAAGTGGCACTCGTGGGTTTGGTTCACGTAGGGCGCGATGGACAGGTAAAACTCGTTGGCTGGCAACGGAACGCTGATCTGGTCACCTAAGTCGTTTGCCACGACCAGTTCCGTCGGACGAATCGAGGCCATGAGGTTGGTGGGGCGGTCCGCCACAGCCATGGTGTCGAGCTCGGTGATGATGGTCTTGGCGTCCTTGCCTGCCAGGTTGTGGTCCGCAAGGATGTCACCACTCGCGTCCTGTGACGCGCTCGGCGAGCCTGCGCCATCGCCCTGCGATGGGCTCTCGTTGGAGCATGCCGCGAGCGTGATAGACAACATCGCTGCCATTGCGTACGCGCCTGCGGCGCGCTTCACTGATTGACGACGATCGTGGTTACGGCGCGAAAAAATGTTCAGTGTCATGATGTCTGGGTTCCTTAGATGGAGTAAACGATTGGGTTCTAGCGAACGAGAGTGGAGGCCACTACCCCCACCTCTCACGTCCGGCTGATACTCAATCGATGGAGGTCCACCAGCGGAAAGAACCCGGTTGCGTCAGGGGACGCACGTAGTACAAGGGGCGCGCGTTGCGTGAACCACAGAACCCAACTGCGAGGTCTAGAAAAGAAGAACAAGACAAGCAGCAAGGCAAGCACGCACATGGTGGCAAGATCGCTGTGGTCGCCCACGCAATTGGTGCACTGGACAGAGTCCACTGAGCCCGAGTCATGCGTAGAGGAGTAAGCGTGAGTGAGGGAGTTTATGTGCGCGAGTGAGTCAGTGTGCTGGCTGCTCAAGGCCGGCTCCGTAACTGCCTTCCCCGGAGCACTGTGCGCCATACCCAGCGATATCGACTCTTGGGCTCCGACCGCGTGCATTGCGAACGGCCCGAACACGATGCCAAAGATGGCCGTGAGTGCGAGCACGCAGAGTAGGGCCAGCGGCGTTTTCCGCTGTCCCTGCCCCGCCTGTGAGGAGCGTGTTGTCGCCGCAGGGTCCGCTGGCGCGAACCATTGCGTCCATGCTTCTGTGCGCCGCCTACTGGTCATCGGGGACATCATAGGCACCTAATCTGGGAGGATCCCGTGAGGCGGGTACACGTGGACAGATTTGCCTACCTTGGCCCTATTCTCAGCCCACTGCGGCGCAATAGACTGTTGTATATGCGTTTTCTTTCTGGCCACGAAGCCCAACAAGATCTCACTTATGGCGACGTCTTTTTGACGCCCTCCCGCTCAGACGTTGCATCGCGATTCGATGTTGACCTCTCCAGCAACGACAACACGGGGACCACGGTTCCGCTGATCGTTGCGAACATGACCGCGGTGTCTGGCCGCCGCATGTCCGAGACCGTAGCCCGCCGCGGCGGCATGGCCGTCATCCCACAGGACATCCCGGTTGAGGTCATCGCTGACGTCATCCGCAACGTCAAGAGCGCACACCCAGTCATTGAGACCGCGATCGTCCTCGCTCCGTCGGACCCAGTGGACACCGCACTTTCCCTCATTGGTAAGCGCGCGCACGGCGCCGCCCTCGTGGTGGACAACGGCAAACTGGTGGGCATCGTGACCGCGGCCGACTGCCGTGGCATCGACCGCTACGCGCAGGTCCACACCGTGATGTCGGACAACCCGCTCGTGCTTCAGGCTTTCGAGTTCGAGGACGTAGTGGGCGGCAACGCCGAGCACCTGCGTTCCGCCTTCAACACCCTGCACGACGCCCGCGTGCGCCTCGCACCAGTTGTGGACGCCGAGGGCAACGCGGTGGGTATTGTGACCCGCAAGGGCCTGGTCCGCTCCTCCATCTACACCCCGGCACTCGATGCACAGGGCCGCCTGCGCATCGCCGCCGCGGTGGGCATTAACGGTGACGTGGCCGGCAAGGCCGCCGCCCTGCTCGAGGCAGGCGTGGATACCCTCGTGGTGGACACAGCACACGGTCACCAGAAGAAGATGATCGACGCCCTGCACGCGGTCCGCTCGGTCAACCCCACCGTTCCCATTGCCGCCGGAAACGTGGTCACGGCAGCGGCTGTTGCCGACCTCGCCGAGGCCGGAGCTGACATCCTCAAGGTCGGCGTGGGCCCTGGTGCAATGTGCACCACGCGCATGCAGACCGGCGTAGGCCGCCCGCAGTTCTCCGCTGTACTCGAGGCCTCCGCCGAGGCGCGCCGCCTGGGCAAGTCCGTATGGGCCGACGGCGGTGTCCGACACCCGCGCGACGTCGCCCTCGCGATCGCCGCAGGCGCCTCCCAGGTCATGATTGGCTCGTGGTTCGCGGGCACACACGAATCCCCCGGAGACCTCCACGACGACGGCACCGGCCGCCTGTACAAGGAATCGTTCGGAATGGCTTCGGCCCGCGCGGTAGCCGCACGCACCGCCCAGTCCGAGGCGTTCGACCGCGCCCGCAAGGGCCTCTACGAGGAGGGAATCTCCTCCTCCAAGATGTACCTCGACCCCAAGCGCCCAGGCGTGGAAGACCTCATCGACGACATCACCTCCGGCGTCCGCTCATCGTGCACGTACGCAGGGGCTCGCTCGCTCGAAGAGTTCCACGACAAAGCCGTGGTAGGCGTCCAATCCGCTGCCGGATACGCCGAGGGGCGCCCACTCGATACCAGCTGGTAATCGGTTTTTCTCAGCGCAAAGGCGACCATGATCGCTGTTAATCAGAACTGATTCACAACGATCGTGGTCGCCTTTGCCGTGCCCAGCACGGCACCACCGTGGCTGGGTCCCGGGCTGATGCAGTCACGGGCGCGCAGCAGCCCGGGTCGTACCTACATGATCCCGCGGAAGCTGAACGTGAACGTCAGCTTCTCCCCCGCTGGCAGTAGGTACTCGGGATGCGTGCGCGCGCCCCACGTGTCATCTCCGCCGACGCCGCGGCGCGCGAGCGCCGGGCGAACCACCGTCTTGCTGATGGGCGGAAGTTCAGGGTGGTGCGTTGCATTCTCCACCTCGAACGGAGTCCACGGCAGTGCACTGAACTCCATCTCGCCCTCGTGCTCGAACCGCAGTCCGCGGCCTGAACGATCCGTCACTTCTGCCCAGCGCACGCCCGTGTGGCTGCCCGACTCCTGCGGACGCAAGTACGGAGCCAATTGGTCCTCGATGTCGGCAGTGTAGACGTCCAGCTTGGCGCCGTGACGCTTGTCCACGTAGCTTTCTTCAGGACCACTGCCGTACCAGGTCAGAGTGTCAAACTCCGGCTGGGTGATGAGCATGACGCCAAACTCTGGCATGTCATTCAGTCCCTCGCCAGGGGTCACCTCAGTAGTCACGTCCACCGTGCCGTCACCGTGGACACGGTACGTGACCTCGGCCAGGCTCGGCGGATTGGTGGGCAGATCGTACGTGAATGAGAATGTCCCTGTATCTCCGTCAAGCGCGTAAGCGGGCTGGTCAGGACCCCGGCGAGGAACCGCGTACTTCGACGCCAAGAGCCATTGGCCGTCCTCCGCCGGCGCACCCCAACCCCGCTCGTTCGAGTTGGGGGCGTGCCAGAAGTTTGGCATCGGGATGGCCTTGAGGAGCTCGCGCCCACCGTTTCGGTCCATACCGTACCGGTAGGACTGCATTCCGCCGTACAACCGTGAGAACAGCACAGAGAAGTGCTCGCCGTACACGCCCAGGTTGTGGATACCCTCAACCAGCTCGAACGCTGGCTGTGCTTCCGGGTCCTTTGCCGCCACGGGGCGGGAGCCGAACACGCCCTGGCCCCACGCGACCTCGTAACCGGCCGGAGCCCACGGCTCTGCCTCCAGCAGGCTGAACGACACCGTGACCGTGTACTCTCCGTCTTCCGGAATCTCAAACGGCATGTCAACGCTTCCACTCTTACCCGGGCCGATGGTGAGCTCGAGCGGAACGATGTCGAATACCTCTCCCTCACGAGCCAGTTCCGCCTCACACCGGAACTCTTCGGTGCTGGTGAAGTTGGTGCGGTTGTGCACGGTCACCAAGTGCTCGCCAACCTCAATCTCGAACGGCTGGTAGAGGTACTTCACCTCCTGCACGAACGGCTTGGGAGTGTGGTCCGCGTACAGGATTCCGTTGCCGCAGAAGTCGCCATCGTGTGGGGATTCCCCGTTGTCGCCGCCGTAGCCAAAGAAGGTCTTGCCGTGGCGGTCCGTCATCTCAATGGCCTGATCAGCAAAGTCCCAGATGAACCCGCCCTGGTAAAGGGGTTCCCGATAGGCCAACTGGGTGTACTTGTGCACCGCGCCAAACGAGTTGCCCATCGCGTGGGCGTACTCGCACAGGATGAATGGCTTGTCCCGGTTCTCCTTGAGGTAGGCCTCGATGTCCGCGGCCGAAGTGTACATCTGGCTCGTGACATCCGTGGTCTGCGGGTAACGCGGATCCCAGTGCACTCCCTCGTAGTGAACTGGACGGGTGCTGTCGAACGCCCTGAAGAAGTCCGAGAGCTCCAGCAGGTTCTTGCCGCCGTAGGACTCGTTGCCCAACGACCATATGACGATCGAGGCGTGGTTCTTGTCCCGTTCGAGCATGTTCGTGGCCCGATCGCGCAGAGCAGGCATCCACTCTGGTTTGTCACCAGGAAGAGCGTCGTCGTTGTTGCCGAGATATCTGACCTTGTCCCAGATTCCGTGGGTTTCAAGGTTCATCTCGTCTATGACATACAGGCCGTACTGGCTGCACAACTCATACAGGAATGTGTTGTTGGGATAGTGGCTCGTGCGCACCGCATTGATGTTGAGCGACTTCATGAGCAGAATGTCCGAGAGGGTCTCCTCACGGGTGACCACGCGGCCGTTCAGGCCGAACTCGTGGCGGTTCACGCCCTTGAACACGACTCGTTCGCCGTTGATCTTGAGCACGCCGTCCTCGATCCCGAATCTGCGGATTCCCACCTCCACAGGAATGACCTCAACGGTCTCGCCACTGTTTGATGAGACCTCGATGATCACCTCGTACAGGTACGGACGCTCAGCACTCCACAGCAACGGGTCACTGACCTCCGCCGTGAACACGCCGTCCTCGCCTCGCGTGAAGTCTCCGATTCCATCTGCGGACACGGACACGGTGACCCCCGTGCCGGGCGCACCAACGGAAGCCGACGAGCCGTCTGGCCCGACCAGCCCCTTCAGTGCGACGGACACAGTGGCGTGACCGAAGTCGCTAGAAATGTGAGTGGTGACGCGCACGTCCTCGACGTGCGCGGCCGGCTTGCGGTTGAGCGTGACGTCGCGGAAGAGGCCGGAGAAGCGGAAAAAGTCCTGGTCCTCAAGCCACGAAGCACCGCTCCACTTGAGTACCTGGACCGCCAGGCGGTTCGAACCCGTGCGAACGTGCTCAGTGAGGTCAAACTCGGACGGCGTAAACGAATCCGTGGCATAGCCCACGTAGGTGCCGTTGAGCCACAACACCACGGCGCTCTCGGCGCCGGCAAAGGTGATGGTTAGCCGCTCGCCGGGAGCAAGCCAGTCATCCACATTGAACGTGGTGACGTAGCTAGCAACTGGGTTGAAGCGCGTGGGGATCTGGCCCGGATCGATTTGGTCGCGGCCATCCCACGGATACTGCACATTCGCGTACTGCGGACGGTCGTACCCGTGCATCTGGATGTGCCCTGGAACGGGGATATCGTCCCAAGTGGACACGTCGCACTCGTCGGACTCGAACCCCTTGGGCACGCCCACGAGGTTCGGCGAGTAGTGAAACTTCCATAGGCCATTCAAACTTCTGCGAAAACTGCTCCCGTCCTGGTCGATCTCGGCCGCCGAGGCGTACCAGCCGTGGTCCGAGTGGGCCGGTAGCCGGTTCTCTTGGAAAAAGAGAGGGTCGGCGGTCGTGGTCAGATCAAACGTCACTTGATAGCTCCTGTCATTCCTTCAGCAAAGCTGCGTTGCAGCGCCAGAAACACGATCATCGCGGGAAGCGATGCTATGAGAACGGCGAGCATGAGCACGCCAAAGTCAGTCACGTAGCCTGCACTCAGGTTGGACACCAGCATGGGCATTGTTTGGTACTCGTTCTTGATCAGGATCACCTTGGGCCACAGGAAGTTGTTCCAGGCGGTCATGAACGTGATGACTGCTGCTGCCGCGTAGGTCGCCTTCATCGTGGGCATGTAGATCCGGGTGAAGATCGAGAGCTCTCCCAGACCGTCAATGCGGGCGGCCTCGATGATCTCGTGCGGGAAGTTCCTCGAAGACTGCCTAAACAGCATGATGAGGAACGGCGTGGAGATCGCTGGGAGGATGACAGCCCACGCGGAGTTGACCATGGAGAACTTGGCAAACATTTGGAACAACGGAATCATGATGGCCGCGAACGGGATCATCATCGCGAGCAGCAAGATGCTCATCAGGAAGTCTTTGCCCTTGGAATGGAAGATCTCGAACCCGTACCCCGCAATAGAACAGATGATGAGCGCGAGCACGGTGATTCCCACCGCATAGAGAGCCGAGTACCAGAGCGCCGAGCCGAGGTCCTGAGCAGCCGTGAGTGCCTTGAAGTTGTTGATCAGGTTGCCACCCGGAATGAGGCGCGAGGCCAGAACATCCTTGCTCGTGTTGGTCGCGGAAACCGCCATGAAGTACAGCGGGAACAGCGAGAAGATCGCAAAAATCGTAAGGAATATGTACCCGGGAAGACGGGCAATTGATTTAGTCACGCTTGTCACCAACCTTCATCTGGGTCAACGCAAGGATTGCCACGAGGATCAGGATCACGTACGAGATCGCTGCCGCGTAACCAAAGTTCGGGTTCTTCTGGAAGGAGACCTCGTACAGGTAGTGCGACATCGACATCGACTCGTACGCTGGCCCGCCTCTGGTCAAGTTCCAGGACTCGTCGAACAGCTGCAACGTTCCGTTGGTGGAAAGGATCGCGGTCAGCAGGATCATCGGCTTGAGTTGTGGGAGCGTCACGTAGAAGAACGTCTGAGTGGAGCTCGCCCCGTCAATCTTGGCTGCTTCTAGGCTGGAGTACTCGATGTTCTGCAGCGCGGCCAAGTAGAAGATCATGTTGTAGCCGGTCCAGCGCCACAGCAGACCAATGATGATCACAATGCGGGCGGTGGATCCCTGTCCCAGCCAGTTAATCGGGTCGTCTATTATCCCGATCCCTCGCAGCATGTCGTTGACAAAGCCCTCGGTGGAGAAGAGCGTTCTGAACACAAGCGAGTACGACACGAGCGACACCGCGCAGGGCAGGAAGATTGCGGTGCGCCAGAATGCCTTGAACCTCAGGTGCTTGTTGTTCAGGAGGTTCGCCAGGATGAGGGCGAGGAAAAGCATGATGGGAACCTGGACGATGAGATAGATGAACGTGTTGCGCATCGTCATCATGAAGATTTCGTCATCGAGCAGGCGCTTGTAGTTGTACCAAAGCGGCTCAGCGTAGTTGAGGTTGGCTCCCTTTCCTGTCTTCATCGACAGGAAGAATGCCTGGAACATGGGGTAGAAGTTCATGATCGCGATCAGCAACGCTGCGGGGATCAGGAACGCCCATCCGGTTAGGCTGCGCTTCTGAGCAACGCCTAGGCCGGTGAAGTTACCTTTGGAAAGAGAGCTGCGGCGAGAGCGGGCTTTTCCGATGGAACTCTTGGTGGAGTCTGTATCTAAGTCACTGTTGGATTGCTTGGTGCGGGGCATCGCGGGCCGCCTTTCGAGGCCAGTGGAACGAAGCTCAGAGGTGCGTAAGTGGAACCTATGTAGAACGAACGGAAACAGCGGGAGTCGGGGCCGTGGATGGCCCCGACTCCCCTACGTCCGTTACTAGTTCATTGCGAACTCGACGTTCTTCTGTGCTTCCTCAAGTGCACCGGCTGGGTCCGCACCCTGGATGATCTGGGTGATGGCCGCGCTCACTGCGTCACGTCCTTCGTAGTAGTACGCGCCCGTGTTGTTCTTTGGCACCTTGGTACCGAACTCGACTACCTTCTCGAACACTGGCTGTCCACCGAAGAACTCCTGTGGTTGCTTGTACACGTCCGAGCTTCCGGCTGGAATCCAGTTAGCTACTGCGCCTGAAGCCGGGAGGATCGTGTCGTACAGTTCCTTTGATCCGGCGAAGGTCGACTTCAGGAAGTCCTGAGCGAGCTCAACGTTCGCGTTGGAGCTGACGCCCCACGAGGAACCACCGTTTGCCGAGTAGTTGGTTGCGTTTGCAACGCCGTCAAGCTTGGGCAGGTTGGTGATGTTCCACTTTCCGGACTGGTCCTTGGCCGTCTGGATGGTGCCCGCGATCCACACGCCGTTGATGGTGCCGGCCACGTCACCGTTCACGATCGTTGCCACATACTCGTCCCACGAGTTGACCTCAAGGAAGATGCCCGCGTCGACCATCTGCTTGTAAGTGTCGATCGACTTGAGCAGTGCGTCATTGTTCGTAATGGTTGGCTTTCCGGCGTCATCAAAGAGGCTCGCGCCGGCGCTTTGCAGCATCATCATGATCGTGTCAGAGGACCCCGCCTGTCCGGAGAGCAGTGGCTTTCCGGTCTTGTCCTTGATCTGCTTGCCCAGTTCGATGAACTTGGCGTAGTCGATGTCGGTGAAGTCGTCGATCTTGAGCCCGGCTTCCTCAAGCAGGTCGGTTCGGTATGCTCCGATCGCGGTACCTGCATCGAATGGAACGCCGTAGTTCTTGCCGTCCACCGTGGAGTACGCGGTCACGCTCTCCGGGAAGTCGGCAAAGTTGATTCCAGATCCCGTGATGTCAGTGAACAGCTCTGGATAGTTGGCCACGTTCTTCTGGTAGGCGTTGTTCTGCATGAGGAAGATGTCTGGCAGTTCGTCATAGGACTGTGACTGCGCGAGCGTGGTCAGCTTGGTCTGCAGGTCGTCCCATGGGGTCTCAACGATGTTGAGCTTGAAGTCTGGGTGGTCCTTTTGGTATACCTTCTCAGCCTCTTGCATAGCGTAGATGTTGAAGGCGGGGTCCCAGGTCCACACGGTGAGCTCGTTCGAGGCCTCGCCTCCACCCGTTCCGCCTCCGCCTGTTCCGGAGGTTTCCCCTCCCCCGCCGTCTCCGGTGCCGCAGGCTCCGAGCGCGAGGAGAACTGGTAGAGCAATTGCGAGTGCTTTCTTGCTTGGTTTCATGGTCGTTGACCTTTTCTGTCTGTGTACGTCGTCGTTGAGTACATGTCGCGATCGCCCGCGGGAAGTGGGCATGTTGGAGACAGGGCGTGAAGGGAATTGGCCCTCCGTGCAAGCTCGGCATCGTTGCGAGCCTGGATAGGGAGCACAGTCGATGTGACCTGCGCCTCAAATGTTCACGTCACCAATCTAGCGCCGCACCCTGGGCGGCGGCACCCCGAGTTGGTAACGGCAACATAACGATTTCCCCATGACGGGAACGCATGGACGAAATGTTGACGCTAACTTCTGATTCCTCTGCTCGCAGTTTTCTCAGGCAACCCGCCGTGTTACTGTTTTGCGCATGACCGAGGTGCAACGACGCGCTAGCCGGAAGACAGGGCCCTCCATTCTGGATGTCGCCCGGTTTGCCGGCGTTTCAGCCCAGACAGTTTCCAGGGTGTCCACAGGCTCGGCTGCTGTGCGCCCAGAAACTCGTGATCGCGTTCTCGTAGCCATGGAGAAACTTGGCTATGCGCCAAACCGTGCCGCGCGCGCCCTGCGTAACGGGAGTTTTCGAACGATCGGCGTCATTACCCAACGCCTCGAGCGCACCGGCGAAACCCTCACTGCCGCTGCCGTCATGGAGGCACTCGAAGCCGCCGACTACACGGCCAACCTGATCCAGGCCCACAACCCGAGCTCCGGCGATCTGCGGCGGGCTGCCAAACGGCTCATCGACCAGTCCGTTGATGGGCTGATCGTCATTCGTGCAGGTCTTGCCACACTCGACACCCTCGGCCTGCCGCAGGATATTCCCGTGGTGGTTTCAGATTCCCTGCTTGTCACCT
>NZ_HE978642.1:79991-120249 GCF_000312125.1 Timonella senegalensis JC301 | reverse complement strand
GTGGTTTCAGATTCCCTGCTTGTCACCTCGTACCCGTCCGTGATCCCGGATCAGGTCTCCGGCACGAGGGACGCCGTGAATCATTTGCTCGAGCTCGGGCACAAGACAGTCCACCACATCTCCGGTTCGAGCGACTCCCACCCCTCCATCGCCCGTTCGGCGGCCTGGCGCCGCACGCTCGAGGAGGCAGGTGTCCAAGCGCCAGACCAGTGGGAGGGTGATTGGACGCCGCAGTCGGGATACCTGATTGGCCGGGAAATTGCGGAAAACCCCGAGGTCACCGCAGTTTTCTGCGCCAATGATGAGATGGCTTTCGGCCTCATGCGCGCTCTTCACGAGCACGGCAAGCGCGTACCCGAGGATGTCTCCGTGGTCGGGTTCGACAACATCGCGCTCAGCGAGTTTTCCGCGCCACCCCTCACTACCGTCTCCCAGGATTTTGCTGAAATCGGGCGGCGACTCGTGGAACTTGTCCTCGACTGGCTCGACCCCGATCCCAACCGCACGCGCACTCAGATCGTCATCCCCACCAAGCTCTTGGTTCGAGGCACAACGGCGCCTCCGCGGGCAGACTAGAGGCGGCCACGATCGTCGTAAATTGAGGTTTGTGGGGCGCCACAGGCGCCCAAATTCCCGACGATTGTGCCCCACTTTCCAGCGTCACCACCGGGCTGCCAGGCCGAGTTGGATAGGTCACATGCAAGCGGGCTCGCGGCTTCTCGGCGGGGAGCGGGCTTATGGTGGATGGATGTTAGATCCGCATTCCTCCGCCACCGCTGCCACTGAAAACCACTCCACAAGCGGGGTGTCCTCGGGTGCAGGGGCGGAGGCGCTGGAGCGCGGACTGGGCAACAGGCGCCTGCAACTCATCGCAATCGGCGGGGCCATTGGCACCGGCTTGTTCATGGGGTCGGGCAAGACAATCTCTCTGGCTGGCCCATCGGTGATGCTCGTGTACCTGGTCATCGGGTTCATGCTGTTCTTTGTCATGCGTGCGCTGGGCGAGTTGCTGCTCTCCAACCTTGGATACAAGTCGTTTCGTGACGTAACCGCTGATTTGCTCGGCCCCGCCGCAGGGTTTGTAACGGGCTGGACGTACTGGTTCTGCTGGATTGTGACGGGCATCGCGGACGTGGTGGTGATCGTTGGTTATGTGCAGTACTGGTGGCCAAGCGTGCCCCTGTGGATTCCGAGCCTCGCCACGATTGTGCTCCTGCTGTCCCTCAATCTTGTGGCCGTGAGACTGTTTGGCGAGATGGAGTTCTGGTTCGCGATCATCAAGATCACCGCGATCGTGCTGTTGGTGCTCGTGGGGCTGGGGCTAGTGGGATCGCATTTTGTGGCGCCAAACGGCGCCGAGGCTGCAGTGTCGAACCTGTGGAACGACGGAGGATTCTTCCCCAACGGCTTGGGCGGATTCCTCGCTGGATTCCAAATCGCGATCTTCGCATTTGTAGGCATCGAGCTCGTGGGCACCGCCGCCGCCGAAACCAAGGACCCCACCACAACTCTGCCGCGCGCAATCAACTCGATCCCCGTGCGCATCCTGCTGTTCTACGTGGGTGCGCTGGCCGTCATCATGATGGTCACCCCGTGGCGCGAGGTCTCCCCCGAAGTGAGCCCGTTTGTGCAGATGTTCGGCCTAGCAGGGCTGCCTGCGGCCGCCGGGATTGTGAACTTTGTGGTGCTCACGTCCGCTGCGTCCTCCGCCAACTCCGGCATCTACTCGACGTCCCGCATGATTTTCGGCTTGGCGCAGGATGGCGTCGCCCCACGCCGATGGGGAGTTCTGTCCGCCAACAAGGTTCCGGCCCGCGCGCTGATCTTCTCAGTGTCCTGCCTAGTTCCAGCGATTGGCCTGGTGTACATGGGCGGATCCGTCATCAATGCGTTCACCACGATCACCACGGTGGCCTCCGTGATGTTCATCGTGGTGTGGTCGCTCATTATGTTCTCCTACCTGGCCTACCGCCGCGAGCGCCCCGCCCTGCACCGCGATTCCGCGTTCAAAATGCCAGGCGGCGTAGTCATGAGCTGGGTTGTGCTCGCGTTCTTCGCCGCGATGCTCGTGGTCCTCATGCTCGAACCGGACACCCGGCAAGCCGTGCTGTTCACACCGGTCTGGTTTGCGCTGCTCGGCATCGCGTGGTGGGCGCGGGGCCGCAGAGCCGTGGGCTCTGCTGGATCCGCGGGCTCTGCTGGCGCCGAGGACTGACCCGGCGTTTTCCGCCGGTTCCGCGAATCATCGCGGCCACAGGCCGCTTCCCGCTTGCCACCTGATAAACGACGATTTTGGCTGGATCCCAGCCAAAATCGTCGTTTGTCTTTTGGGGCTTACGCCGGGCCTGTGACCGGACGAACTGGCGCAACCATGGCGCCCTTCTGCAGGGCGGAGGATGATGGAGTCATGACCGTGAACTCATTTCCCAGGGCACCGGAGCTCAACTGGGTTGATCCCCGCGAGGAGATCCAAGTCGGCGTGATGATGGCGGATGGCAGGCTTGCTCCTCGCACATTTTCCTCGCGCGCAGAGGCGGAAGCGTGGGCGCAGGACGGCGAGGAAGTTGTGGAGTGGAATCTAGTCTGTGATTGTGACATGTAGTCGATGTGCCAGATACAGTCCCGCACCCTGAGATACTTTAAGTAGGAACTTTCCCCGCGACTGAAAGTTAGCTTCATGACTGAATCCGTTCCCACGATCCTTGGCGAGTTGGCGGACCTCCACGACGCCAAGGTGCTGGCCGTCAATGAACGCCACGGTGATGACCACTCGGTGAACCTGACCAAACTTCGGTCCGTGGCCAAGCGAGTTAAGACCAACCATGCTTTGGCGATTGACCTGTGGGAGACCGGCAACACGGACGCTAGGTTGCTGGCACTCCTGATCTGTAAACCCAAGGAGTTCTCGGCAGAGGAACTCGACGCAATGCTGCGCGATGCCCGCACGCCCAAAGTCCAGGACTGGCTGGTCAACTACGTGGTCAAAAAGTCCCCACACAAGGAAACCCTGCGCGAGAAGTGGTTCGCTGACAAGGACTCCACCGTGGCGAGCGCAGGCTGGGCGCTGACCACCGAGCGAGTGGTCAAGTCGCCCGAGGGATTGGACCTTTCCGGCCTGCTCGACACCGTTGAAACCGAAATGAAGGCTGCCCCGGAACGACTCCAGTGGGCCATGAATGAGACCCTCGCCAACATCGGGATCTACCACGGTGACCTGCGTAAACGCGCGCTTGCGATTGGTGAACGGCTCGAGGTTCTCAAGGACTACCCCACCCCGCCAAACTGTACGTCCCCATTTGCTCCGATCTGGATCAACGAGATCGTGCGCCGCAATGAAGCCGCAGAAGCGGCGAAGGCCGCACAGGCTTCGGGCAAGTAGCCGAGCCCCCATCCTCGCCTCAACCCAATCCTCACCAACCACCGGGCCCACAGGCCCAGGAGAACTATGAACGCCTCACCACTGCCCGCCGCTGATTCCGCGCCAGTCCGGCTGACCTCACACGCCGATGTTGTTGCCGCCGCCCACAACCCCGAGGTGTACTCGAGCGCCACGTCTCGGTTCCTGCATGTCCCTAACACGATGGACGGCGAGGTGCATGCCACGTTCCGTGCGCTCGTGGACTCCTACATGACTCCCCAGATCGTGGGCGAACTGGAGCCAGTGTTCCGCGAGATCGCTGACGAACTGGTGCGCTCGCTTCCCGTGGGCAGGGAGTTCGACGCAGTCAACGACTTTGGCGCTCAGTTCGCCGTCCGCGCGCAGTGCGCGTGGCTCGGCTGGCCAGCAGAATTGGAGGGTCGACTCCTCGAGTGGATGGATTCCAACGTGGCTGCCCAGCGTTCCGGTGAGCCCGAGCGCAACGCGGCTGTAGCTGCGGCGTTCGATGAGATCGTCCGCGAGCGCGTTGATGCTGCGAGTACCGACCCCCTGCTCTCCGAAACCGTAACGGCCCAGCTGGCCTCCGAACTGGTGGAGGGCCGCGAACTCCACACGGACGAGATCGTGTCCATCCTGCGCAACTGGACCGCGGGCGATCTGAGCTCCCTCGCACAGTGCGTGGGCGTTGTGGTGGCACAGGTCCTGTCCAACGAGGACCTGCACAGCCGTGTCACCTACCTCTCCCGCCGCGAGGCCGACGAGCGCGGAACCCGCGAACTCGACCGCATCATTGACGAGTGCATCCGCATCAACGACCCGTTCATCACGAGCAAGCGCGTGACGACCTGCCCGGTCACGGGTGCCGGTGGAACCGAGATCGCTGAGGGCACCCGCGTGATCCTCGACTGGGCTGCGGCCAACCGCGACCCCGAGGTCTTTGGCGACCCGGACGCCTTTGACCCGGACACCAACGCGCCCCACAACCTCGTATACGGGACTGGGCCTCACGTGTGCCCGGGCCGCGGCCTGTCCACCATGGAGCTTCGCGTTGTCACGCGCGCCATGTTTGGCAGCGACCACGAGTTCTCGCGCACCGGCCCCGAGTGGCTCACCGCCGAGGAGCCGCCGCTGGGCGGCTGGGCTCACGTCAAGGTGCTGTTCCGCTGAGCGTGCCCTGCCGCGGGCCACGTCGAGGAAGCACGTGAGTACTTTTCGTGCAAATGAGCGCCACTTCCCCTACGCTTTTGCACCAAAACTACGCACAACCGCCGTCCCCGAAGCGCCGCCTAGTCCGAAAGGCTACCGCTCATCCCGTCCCCGATCGGATACGAGACGAACGCGATTCTGCGGCCGTCCGGGCTCCAGCTCGGCACGTTGATTGTGCCTTGCCCGCCAAACACGCGCATGAGGTCCCGGCTGGTTCCATCCTCCTCAAGTACGCGCACGATCACGTCCACATCTTCCGGGTGCCCCAAGGTTCCGGGTGGGAAGCTCACATACACTAGCCGCCCGCCCGCGGGCGACGGGTGCGGGAACCAGTTGACGCGCTCATCAAAGGTGAGTTGCTCCGGCGCTCCCCCGGCCACCGGCACTCGGAACAGTTGCGCATGCCCGGGCGGGGTTGATCCGCGCTCGGAGTTGAAGTAAATCCACTGTCCGTCCGGGCTGAACTCGGAGCCGTCGTCCGGGTATCCGTCATCCGTAATCTGTACGTCCTCGCCGCCCACAGCCGGGATAGTGTAGACGTTGGTCACCACGTCCCCATTCGCAGTCGACAGCCCGATGTACGCGAGCGTCTGCCCATCTGGCGACACCCCGTGGAGGTAGTGCGAGAACTTGGGGCCACGATCGTTTGTGACCCTGCGGCTGACGCCTCCGACCAGGTCAAATGCGTAGATGTGCCCATCCTGGCAGGACAGGTACATGGTTCGGCCATCGGGGCTCAGCACGTGGTCGTTGTTGATCTCTGGGAGTCCGCCGAGATCGATCTGCTCAAGGTCCCCTTCCTCCACACCAAGCTGGTAGAGGTTCCCGTCACCGTTGACGTAAAGCGTCTCGCCGTCCGGGCTCCAGTTGGGCGCCTCAAACAGGAGCGCATCCGACTCAAACCGAGTCGTCATCACCCCCGACTCCACATTGATGATGTGCAGCACCGCGCGCTGTTTGGGTTGCAGGGTTCTGGCCATGGGCTCACCTCATTGTTCGATCTGGGTTCGACACCCGAGCGATCGGGCCGAGTCCCCATATCCTCCCACGTCAGCGTGGAAGTGATAGTAAGAACCCTCCTTACTATCACTGTCTATAGAAACTGATAGTTAAGGAGGCCGTTTCCAGCCGTTCGCCCCGCTAATACCCTGATTCTCGACGATCCTGCCGCCACTTCCAGCACCATCCACTTACCCAGCGGATGACGCCCCGAGAAGCCGCAGCCCACCACCGCCCCCCCCGAACCTTGAGCCCCACCCGTCCCATGCACCACGCGCTTTCCCGCCGGATAATCAGGGTATGAGCCCTAACCACGGTGTTGGGCCATGACTGACAGCCAGCCGCGGCCTTCCCCAGTGCCACTCGCCCGCAGGATCGGCATCGTCCTTGCGGTTCTTCTTGCATGCGTCGCGATCCCCGCCGCGTTCGGCCTCCTGCCCGACCGCGCAACCACCACCAGCGCCTTCCGCACAGCAGCCATCGCCCTGCTCACCGCAACCTCGCTAGCCACCGCTGCCCTCACACTCCCCGCCTGGCGCGGCGGCCGCACCGCCACCTCAGGCCTCGCCGCGCTCCAACTCCTTGCCGCAATCCCGTTCCTCACGGTCCAAGTCCTGCCGCCGGATCTCGCGCCAACGTCCAGCGGCCTCGCCGCCGCCGGCCTGGTCGTCCTCTACGCCGCCGCGGCAACTCTGGTCACGCTCGGCGTGCCGCCGATCGTCCGGCACGCGGCCGCCCTGACCACCGCAATCTCATTATTCTCGACGATCATGGTCACCATCTCCCCGCGCCTCTCGCCTGAGTGGATGCGGGCTGTTTCCGCACTTGCAGCGGCGGCGTCCGCGATTGGTTTTCTTCTCCTGGCCAAGGGGTTGCATCGCTTCGCAGGTCGACGCCCCAGCGCGTCTCCCGAGCACGCCAACAGTTTCTGGCTGAGAGCGCGGACCAAGAAGCTCGCCACCGGAGCCGCGTCCGCTCCCGACGCCAAAACCAACCCCGCAACTCAAGCCCTAGCAGACCCCAACCCCACCCCGCGTTCCGTGGCTTACCAGCTTCTCCACGGCCCGAGGCCGCCGGAGCTCGATCACCCGGGACTCTGGCGGACAATCGAGCGCCTAGCCTCCCACAACAACGCCGTCCTCACGCTCCCCGACGCCCGCCCGGCACTCACCGCCGAAACCGAGCTCGCCATCTACACGATCATCACCAGCGCCATCACCAATATCCGCCGCCACGCACCTCACGCCACGGTGAGTGTTTCCTTCGGTTTCACGCCCACGCACGTCAACCTTGCCGTGCGCAACTCGCTGCCGCCGGGCACCAACATCGACGCCACACTCGACACCTCCGGCGCCATCGGCCTCCCCTCCATGCTCGCGCTCGCCGAGGAACTCGGCGGCACGGCAGCGCTTCGCGCCACCCCCATCGAGTGGCTCATCCAGGTGACATTCCCCCACGCCCAGTCCCAGCGCTCCTCCTGATTCCCGACGATCCTGCCGCCATTCCCAGCCCCACCTCCCACTCTGCCCGGTGAGACTGAGCCGAGAAAACAAGTGAGCACTTTTCGTGCAAATGAGCGCCATCACCCCTACGCGTTTGCACCAAAACTACCCACAGCTACCTCCCCCGCCTGCGCTCCGCCCGTGCGCGTAGGACCCGCACCAACTGATCCGGCGCCATCAGATCCCGTGCGGTGAGGCGAATGAAGTCCCATCCCAACTCCCTGATCGCGTCTTCCCTACGCTTTTCACGCAGCAAGTCCTCTCGCGAGTTGTACTTTGATTCGCCGTCATACTCACAGGCGAGTTTGAGCTCAGGAATGGCGGCGTCTAAGTAGAAGGTTCCACTGCGGGTGGCTACCCGGTATTGTGTGTGCACCGCGCCTATCCTCGCCGCGATTAGCCAGTATCGGGCCTCACTCTCAGGTACCGAGTCTGAGTTCGCAACGGATTGCGCAATGAGCCGAAGCAGCCGATTCGGGTTTCGCAGGTGCGCCGCGTCAACGCGCTCCTCGAGTTCGCAGATGCTCACTCCCTCGCCACGTGCAAAGTCCAGCGCCGCGAGCCCGAGGCCCGGCCGGCAGATACTTGCTAGGTCGATCGCGGTGCGCGGCAGGTCGGTCAGGCTGACCTCGAGCACGCGTTCCCTGTGCGCGTCTGGGAGATGGAATTGGTGGATCCGGTGCCCTTTCCTGCGGCGATTCTTCCCGTTCTGCGTGGTGACATGGACAAGGCCGTCCCGCACGAGGCTCGGGAATCCCCAAAGGTAGGCGGCACTGCTGTGGCTGAGTGTCTCGTTGCCGCGCAGCGTGTGGAGCGCGGCGGAGATCCGGGCACCCTCCCAGAACCCGTGTTGCGCAAACTTGTCTATTTCATCGAGGCCTTGGGGCACCGCCACGAATCGTCCGGGCAGTATCCGCCGCGCCCGCCCCGATGCCAGTGCCGCCTCAAGCGTACGCTGCGGCACGGTGAGTCTGGTCTGACAGGCTGGGAGTGCCTGGATTCGTGCGGCAACATTCGCCAGGTTTCCGGGCGCGGTTCGGGTCGTTGGAGTCATGCGGCCAGCATCCCCCTCCGAAGCGAATGGATGGTGCCAAACGCCTGGAATTGTGCATGGCGCGCCACACCGCCCGCTTGTGCAAAACTCTGCGCCGCAACCTATTGCGGGAGCACGTCCAGTCGCGGCCTACGCTGCCGTCTCGCCCTTGCAATCGACAGCCACCGCCTGATTCCCGACGATCCTGCCGCAACTCCCAGCCCTACCCGTGGTGGCTAGATGTCCAGGTTGAAGTCAAAAATCGCCTCGCGCAGCGCCCGTCCAGCACCCCGAATCGCAGCGCCGATCCCGGAGAAAACATCACCGACATCCGTCACACTCAGTCCTGAGTCCATTTGTACCCAGCCGGAGGCTTTCTCATCCTTAACTATGGCTTTCTGCTCACCCACACTAATTCCGAGCAACTCCCCAACCTTCGCCAAGTCGGCCTTCTCCTCCTTCGAAAGAACGCCATCGCGTAGCGCGACTCTCACTACAAGCCGGAAGAACTCCCGGTGCAGCAGTTCAACCTCGTCCTGCCCCAGCCCCAACGACTCAGCTGTCTCGGTCAGTTCACGTGTCTCGCTCGGGCTCAACAACCTGTCCATCAGCGCATTCTCGAGCACCGCCAAGTACTCCGCGTGCTCCTTAAGCCATTCGTAGTCCCGCTGGTTCTCAACGATCTGGGCCTTGGTACCGACACCTGAAAGCCGCCATTCCGAGTCGCCTCGCGCACGCCACGCGCTCGTGTCAGGCACAGGCACCGACCCCACGGATCGCGTCTCACCTTGCATCGCTACCCACTCGCCGGCTGCGCCTCGCGAGATGAGCGCGGACAGGAGCAGCGCCGTCGCAACCGCGTCCCCGAGCACCTCACGCGACTCATCCAGCGGTACGCCCAAGGCCTTGCAGGATGCCTTGAGGGATCGCTTGGGGCCCCTCAAATAGGGCTTCGACATTTCCGCAGTGCAGGCAGTCTTGCCCTGAGGCATTTCGCGACCAGCCCGCTTAAACTCTGCCTCCAGAAATCGCTCTGCGAACCGAGCGTTGTGCGCCACCAAAACCCTGCCACGAAGTAGGCCACTCAGCGATTCAGCAATTTCCGAGAACCCAGGAGCCCCAACAATCTCAGCCTCCCTGAGCCCATGCAGTCCTGACTCGCCGAGATCACGGTGCGGGTTGACCATGGTCGTCCACTGCCCGGTGACGCGCCCGAACTCGTCAGCGTGGACCACAGCCAGTTCAACAATGCGGTCGGCACCACGAGCATTGAAGCCCGTCGTCTCCACGTCGACTACTGCAAAACCAGCCAATTTCCACTCCCTAACAACCAGGAACTGCGCAGTCCCTGCGCACACGTGTCCCAGACTACTCACTTACCAGCACCACCAAGGCCAAGTTCGTTGCTCACGCCCTGATTCTCGACGATCTTGGTCCCGTCCCTGCCCCATTCCAGTTACGTCATTTGCCGAGTAACTCGAGAAGCGCGCTCTCAACAACCACCGGGATTCCGTAGTCTCGTGCTTTTTTGGTCTTCCCAGAGAGCGAGTCAGGATCCGCAGTGATCAACAGTTTCACCTTCTTGGTGACTCCGTTCCACGGTGTATATCCAGCACGCACAAGGTCAGCTTCAATTTCGGACCGCGGCCTGCTCATCTCACCCGTCAGTACTACCAAGTCGCCGGGCGCTAGCCCGTAGCGATTGCTCGCTCCATCCGAGGATACGGAGTCGCAAGCATCCGTCTTAGCGGGATTCCGTTCGAGCACTATTGATTCGGCCAGCACCTGTTCGGTATGAAGAATCTTTGCTTGTTCCAGCGCATTGATTTGGAGGAGTCCGCCCACTAGATCCAGGTCGGTTTTCTCTTCTGGCGTTAGTTCGCGGTCACTCCACGCAACACGAGCAACCTGTGTGAAGTATGCGCGGTGCAGTTCCTCCACTGTCGAGCGCCTTAGCCCGAGTGAGTTCGCAATGTTGGCAAGCTCGCGAACTTCTGTTGCCGACAACAATCGATCCATCAAGGCCCTATCAAGCACGGCCAAGTACTCATCGTGCTGTTGTGAACCTGTGTACTCCGGCAGCCCGTCCGCGATCTGTGTAAGAAAGTCGTGTGCGGTCAGCTCTTGAGAGCCTTCGCTGCGGGGTCGCCAGCGCTCCATCCCGTTCGGTGACCGATCCCTATCGATAGGGTCAGGGACCTCCCGATGCATCCGCTCCCAGTCTGCTTCTGGGCTCATCGCAATGTAGTTCGAAAGCAAAGTCGCCGTTGCCGTAGCATCAACGAGCGCTGCGTGTGCGTTCTCTAGTGGGATATCAAAGGCATCGCAACAGTCTCGGAGCGCACGACCGCCGCCAGGCAGGTATCGCTTGGCCAAGACCATGGTGCAGAGGCTTCCTGCCACGGGGAGCCGCCTCCCCAGCCTCGAGTATTCTGCTTCCAAAAAGCCCAAGTCGAACGAGGCATTATGCGCAACAAAGATTCGGCCTTCAAGGAGTTCCGTGAGCGAGTCGACGATGTCCGCAAACCGCGGCGCAAGCATCGCGTCCGCCCCACGAATGCCGTGGATGTGTTGCGGCCCCAAATCGCGCTCTGGGTTGAGCACGGTCTGCCACTTTCCAGTGACGTTGCCATGCCTGTCCACATGAACCACTGCCACCTCGACGACTCTGTCACTCCCCCGGGAGTTGAATCCCGTGGTCTCAAAGTCGACAACTGCGAATCCAGCCATCACCGCTCCTCATCATTGAGAAATCTCGCTCTCGGCGCGTCGCGCCAGGACCAAGAGTACTCACTCACCAGCCCAAACGTAACCATGGAGTTGCCTCGTTCTGATTCCCAGCAATCTTTCCCGCATCCCAGTGACATCCAGTCCGAAAGAACAGCAGACGACCGGTTCGCCGTTGGTGTCGTAGCACCGATTCACCTCGTCCAGTACATAGAGTTGTACCCGTAAGCGGTATCGACGAACTTCTTTTCAGATATGTTCCCCACCGCACGTTCATTCGTGCTGCCCTGGGGAATTCATGTCAAATACTCTTCGATACACTGCGACGCGCCTCGACGCTGAACTACAGAAGAACCCAAGCAGTATCGAACGAGCGATGACTGAATACTTTGTTTCAGCCGGGCTCGGAAGGCCCAGTACTTCCGAAGCAAGGTCTTGGACCTCGTCCCTACCTGCACTTACTAGTGCAATCGTCGACGCAGGTCTAGGGAATCTAGAGGTGCTACTTGAGTACCGTCTCCCGCTTACCTCGCGGCGCGCGGATGCGGTTATCGCTGGAAACAATCCGAAGACAGGGAAACCCCACTACGTTGTTGTCGAACTCAAGCAATGGAGTGCGGCTAGTATTTCTTCGGAATCAGACAATCTAGTCTCGGTACCCGGTGCGCGCTATAGCCCGGTGCTCCACCCGAGTATGCAGGTTCACAACTACGCCACCTACATGCGGGATTTCCTGACGATTTTTGAGTCTCAGGCAACCATTGACTCCATTGCGCTCCTGCACAACGCTCGCAAATCCGATGTGGCAGATCTGTTCGCCTCTCCGATCAGTGCCGAAGCTCAACTTTTTACTCATGATTCTGCCGGAGATTTTCGCGAGTTCCTCACCAAGAGCTTTAGCCCGGACGTACCAGGATCACGCGCGGCCGATGCGCTTCTCACGTCGCGCACTGCGCCATCGAAACAGCTCCTTGCTTTGGCAGCCAAGGAGATTCGGGAGCAGGAACAGTTTGTTCTGTTGGACGAACAGCGAGTGGCGTATGAACTCGTCCTTGGAACTCTTGAAAAGGCCCGCCAAGCAGATACAAAGAGCATCGTGCTGGTGACCGGAGGCCCAGGTTCGGGTAAGTCCGTCATTGCACTATCCGTGCTTGGTGAACTGGCACGTCGCGGCTACACCGCCTTGCATGCAACAGGGTCCAAGAGTTTCACGGAGACGCTTCGAAAAGTTGCCGGCAATAGAGCACCCTCGGTCAAGGCAATGTTCAAGTACTTCAACTCATTCATGGAAGCGGAGAGGAATTCGGTTGAGGTATTGATTCTCGACGAGGCTCATCGAATGCGTGAAAAGTCAGTGAACCGTTACACCAAGAAATACCTCAGGGATATCGCCCGCCCGCAGATCGACGAACTGATTGATACGGCTCGCGTACCGGTGTTTCTGCTCGACGAGCACCAAATCGTTCGTCCAGGAGAACTTGGCAGCGTTCACGACATTAAGTCCACTGCGGCAAACCGTGGTGTACCTGTATTCGAAGTAAACCTGAACGCGCAGTATCGTGCAGGAGGATCGTCCGCGTATACGGACTGGGTGGTCCGACTACTCGAACTTGAAGATGGTGGACCAATCGGCTGGGAAGATGAAGATACTTTCCAGGTGCAGGTTGTCGACTCTCCAATCGAGATGGAGAATATTCTCCGCCACAAGCTTGAGGGTGGCGTTAACGCCCGAATGACCGCCGGATATTGCTGGAAGTGGTCCGCAGTATCTGATGACGGCCTTGAGAATGACGTAATCATCGGTGACTGGGAGAAGCCGTGGAACTCCCGGGCCGATCGCGCGATCGGTTCCATTCCGCCATCGCACCTCTGGGCTTACGAACCCGGAGGATTCGAGCAAGTTGGTTGCGTCTACACCGCTCAGGGATTTGAATACTCGTGGAATGGCGTCGTCCTTGGCCCCGACCTCGTGTGGAGGTCTACAGCCAACGAGGGAACTGGTGGCTGGGTATCGCGCCGCGAGTACAACAAGGACCCTGACTTCAAGTCCACAAAAACCGTGTCGAACGAAGCCTTCGACTCACTTGTGAGAAACGTATACAAGGTTCTGCTAACCCGTGGTCTCCAAGGAACCCTGATCTACTCGACAGACTCCGAAACTCTGGAGTTCCTCCGCGGTCTAACTAACTGACCACTGCACTGAAATCAGTGCGAGTCGAAGTCGAGGTTCACCAGCGCTTCGTCAGCAGTCTCGACAGTTGAGTTCAGGGATCACTCCCATCGATCAAGTCAGCTGGGCTAGCGCGGGCCGCGAGTCCTATGGGGTCATGGAATGCCCGTGGATAGACGGGCAAGACGCCTCAAGGTCGCACTCGAAGTTGGAGCCGACGCCGTCATCAACTCCGCAGAAGAAGACGTCATCGCTCGACTCATCGAACTTCAAGGCGCAGTCACCAGCCAGTTCGGACGCTCCGGCTTCGCCGGCGCAGACATCTACATCGACGCCGCCGGCATCCCCGCCGTTATCGAGACGATCCTCAAGGCCGCCAAGCCACGAGCTGTCCTCACGATCCCCGCCGTCCACAAAAAGCCAATCGAGATCGACTTCGGCGCAATCCTCATGCAGAAACTCGATATCCGCTGGGCCATGGGCTACCCCACCGAGATCTTCGAGGTCACCGACTCGATCATCACGAACCCCCACCTGTACGCAAAGATCATCAGCCACACGTTCCCATTCGACCAGGCACTGGAAGCCTTCGAACTCGCCAAAACTCCAGGAGCCGCAGACAAGGTCGTCGTCCTATTCGACTAGCAACTCGATCTGGGTCGAAGCGCGGCGGGCTCGTCGGTGAGATCATGTGAGCATGACTGAACCTGAAGAGTTGCAAGATGGCGACTTGTGCGTGGTGATCGCCGGAACGCACACGGGAAGATCCGGAATGGTCGCCGACATCAAGTCCAGCAAGACGGGTGCCGTCACAATCACGGTTGTTCAAGATGATGGAGAGCGCTTCAAAACTCTTGCAAGGAACGCTTCTAGGTTGAGCGCGGGCGGGATGTCGAAGGCGTAAAGGAGAGGCATGTGCGATATTTGGCGAAGCCTGCACATGCCTCGACAGCCAAGACACCCGCCGCGCGAGACCTCGACCCCGAAAACCCCAGAAAGCCTTCGCCCTAGGAAGCCCTGGTTCGAGCAAAGTCCTGGGAAGCAGAAAACCCGCCCGGCCGAAGGCCAAGCGGGTTTTCCATGTACGAGCTGTCTCAATTTCTCGAGTGGAGCTAAGGGGACTCGAACCCCTGACCCCCTGCATGCCATGCAGGTGCGCTACCAGCTGCGCCATAGCCCCATCGTTTCATCCGATTCGGATTCCTCCGCGCCGGTGAAGCACGTTTATCTTAAACCGATATCGAGCCCAAATGCCAATCGCCCCTATGTGACGTAGGCCGCGAGCGCCCACTCCCATGAAATTGTGCGCCTACGCAGGCAACTCACCGCGCCACCCCGAGTGGTGGGGCGACAGCGGAAGGTGGGCATGATCGTCGTAAATCAGGTTCAGATGGCGGCGCAGCCGCCAGCCCCATCCACGCAACCGTGCCATCACCGCGAGCGCGTGTCGGTGGCTGGCGTTACCTTGATTTGGAGCGGAACTACGAGCGGGGAGGCGCGATGTCGTTTCAGGCGTATTTGGATGCGATCGAGGACAAGACGGGGCTGACGCCTCGGGCGTTGGTGGACCAGGCGAAGGAGCGTGGGTTCGACGATCCGGCGGTAAAGGCTGGCGAGATTCTGGAGTGGCTGAAGGCCGAGTACGGATTGGGCCGCGGGCATGGGATGGCGCTGGTGCATGTGATCAAGAATGGGTCCCAGATCTCGGACAAGCATGTGGGTCGTGAGGGCTCGCATGGCGATAAGTCGAACATGCTGTGGCTGGACGGTAAGGCGAGTAAGCCACAGTAGTGGCGTAAGGCTGGCGGGCGGTCGGTTTGCTGGATCGCCGGTTGTGGGATGGAGGAGCACATGACAATCAAGCTTGAGAACGTGGGAATTGCGGTCCGCGACCTTGAGGAGGCAATTCTGTTCTTCACCGACCTGGGGCTGACCGTGGCAGGCCGGGACGAGGTCAGCGGCGAGTGGGCGTCCACGGCTGTTGGGCTGGACGGTAATCACGCGAAGATCGCGGTTCTGGTGACTCCGGACGGTGCAGGGCAGATTGAACTGTTCGAATACATCCATCCGGATGCGATCGAGACCTCGCCTACCTTGCCCAACGAGATTGGGATGCATCGCGTGGCGTTTTCGGTGGAGGACTTGGATGCGGCGCTCGAGGTGGTGGCTCGGCACGGGTACGGTCCGCTCCGCGGGGTCGCCAACTATCAGGACGTGTACTTGCTGACGTACGTGCGTGGCCCGAGCGGGATCATCGTGATGCTGGCGCAGGATCTGCGGAAGAATCCGCTGAAGGGTGGTTCGGAGAGCTCAGGCCGTTCGGCGAGCTAGCGCCGGAAGCGGTGTGGCGCTGCGAGGCGCAGCTAACACCGAATGGCTAGTTAGCGCGCCAGGACAAACTAGCGCCGCGAGGCCGCCAGGTAGGAGTTCATCGTCTCGGCGATCTCTTGGGCCTTGGCTCCTTTGACAGCGGCCGGGAGGATCGTGATCGCGCCGAAGCCTCGGTTGAGGTTGAATCGAGCGGCTGCGGCGCCCGGTCCGTCGAGTGAGCTCAGGAAGAAATCGGTCTCCTTGAGGTACACGGTGACAAAGTCCTGACGCTCAAACTTACCCGCGGCGATGGATTGCACCTCGGACCACGGGATCATCCTGCCGCGCAGCGAGGAGGCGCTCGTGTAGTCCTCGAATCCCTGGCCAGTAAGCCTCAGAGCGACCTTTCCAGCCCCCATTGTCCGCACCCCCGCTACCGCGACCAGGCCAAAGAACACGGCGCCCACCAGGCCGAGGATGCCCAGGAAAGAGGCAGGACCGGATGCCACGATCATTGCCACGCACACGGCAACAAAAGCAAGCGCTCCGACGATCGCTAGGATTCCGCGGCGGGCGTTGCGCTTGTACTCGAGGGTTTACATGCCGTCCATTTTGTCACGGGGCCGGTGGCGGGCTTGTCTCCACGGGAGCAGTCTCCAGTATCAAGAGTCCGTCCAGCGCGTCGAGCACCCTCATCACGCGGGCGAGCCCAAGACCGTCCACGCCGCCGTTCTCCAGCACGCTGATCCATTTGCGGGAGACATCCGCGGCAAGGGCAAGCTCAGACTGAGTCATGCCGAGTTCCAGGCGTCTTGCTCTCACCGCGAGCGCCAACCCCGGCAGCGACCGAACGTTGTAGCGCTTCATATCCTCCTTGCGCGCAACGATATCCTCACATCGAACCCATAGTAAGACACCATTATATGAGCTCGGATTGTCACGGAGCCGTGACAATCCGAAATGTCATGGAACCACGACATCCACAGATCTTGGGGTGGCGCCGGAAGGTGACCACGATCGTCGATAATCAGGTGCCGCCCACAGAGCGGCTACACCCCGCCCACAGAGCGGCCGCTTCCCAGCCACCCAACAACCACCCAACACCCCCCAACAACCACCCAACCAACCCCACCCATTCCCAGTGAGACAATGGACCACATGGATACGAACAAGTTCATTAGCGAGTTTGCCGCCTACATCACCGCCAGCCCCTCCTCGTACCACGCCGCCCACGAGGCCGCGCGCCAGCTGACCGAGGCCGGGTTCACCGAACTCAAGGAAACCGACCCGTGGATCGCGCCAAAGAAGGCGTTCGTTATCCGCGATGGCGCGCTCATCGCGTGGGTGACCCCGGATGGCGCCTCGGCCACGGCCCCTGCGCGCGTGCTCGGCGCACACACTGACTCCCCCGGCTTCAAGCTCAAGCCAAAGCCCACCACCGGCTCGAACGGCTGGCTGCAGGTTGGCGTTGAAATTTACGGCGGGCCGCTGCTGAACTCGTGGCTGGACCGTGAGCTGGAACTCGCTGGTCGCTTGGTCACCACGGACGGCACCACCCACCTCGTGCGCACCGGCCCGTGGCTGCGCATCCCGCAGCTCGCGATCCACCTGGACCGCGACGCCAACAACGGCCTCAAGCTGGACAAGCAGCGCGCAACCGCGCCCGTGTACGGGATTGGTGACGTCCGCGAGGCCGACGTAGTGGGTCACCTGGCCAACCTCGCCGGCATCGACCCAGCCGACGTTGCCGGCTACGACATCATCACCGTGGACACGCAGGAGCCACGCCGCTTTGGCCTGGACAACAAGCTGTTCGCGGCCGGCCGCATGGACAACCTCTCGTCCACCTTTGCCGGACTGCACGCGCTGATCTCCGCCGCCGACGAGCTGGAAGAGTCCGAACACATCACCGTGTTCTCCACGTTCGACCACGAGGAAATCGGCTCGGACACTCGATCCGGCGCCTCCGGCCCCTTCCTCGCCGACATCCTGGCCCGCATCTACAACGGCCTAGGTTCCAGCGAGGAGGAGCGCGCCCGCGCGCTCGCCGCGTCGTGGTGCATCTCCGCCGACGCCGGCCACTCCGTGCACCCCAACTACCCCGAGAAGCACGACCCCAACGTGGTCCCCCTGGCCGGCTCCGGCCCGCTCCTCAAGATCAACGCCAACCAGCGTTACGCCACCGACGCTACCGGCGCAGCCCTGTGGGTGCGCGCCTGCCGCGCCGCGGGTGTGGAGTACCAAGACTTCGTATCCAACAACAACTCGCCGTGCGGCACCACGATCGGCCCGCTGACCGCGACCCGCCTGGGCATCCGGACCGTCGACGTGGGCATCCCCCTCATCTCGATGCACTCCGCCCGCGAGCTCTGCCACGTGGACGACATGGTCGCCCTAGCCGCCGCCATCCGCGCGTTCTTCCTGGGCGCTTAAGTAGGGCATTGGCTGAGTCTAGGTAGCGGGTTCAGTTTAGGTAACTGGCTCAGTTTTAGGGCGCTGCCGCGCCCCTGATTCACGACGATCGTGCCCACCTCCCACGCTGACTTGCGCTGGGAGGTGGGCACGATCGTCGTTAATGGACTGCGATGATTGCTGTCCGGGCGGCCGCTAGGCCGGCCAGGTTGGCCAGGTTGGGCGAGCGTTAGTGCTGGTCAGTGAGGAGTTCCACCGCTACCTGGTCCACTTCCTCGAGGGACTCTCCGGGCGTTGGTGCCATAATGATGCGCTCGAGGGTTGGCCTTAGCTGCTGGATGGCCTCGCGTGAGAACTTGGGCAGGAGAGCCGAGACTACCCAGTACTTCCAGCCGTCGTCGGTGGGCTCGGGGGCGAGCAGGCTTTGCGCCAGCGGGATCACGGCGGTCTCGTGCTGGGCGAGCAACGGCAGAACCTTGGCCGCGATGGGCCAGTTGCAGTCCTGAATCCACTCGAGGAGCGCAGACAGGATCGGTTCGATCTCCGGGGTCGCGAGCTGGAGCAGCTCCTCCATGTGCGAGTCGTCGTGCTTGTTGCGCAGCACGAGTCGCTGCAGGTCGGGGAGCGGCCGGTCTGGGAATTGCCGGCCTGGGAGCTGCGCAGGCTGGTTCACTGGCTGGTTTACCGGCTGATTCATTGGCTCCCCTGTTTCCTGGTTGCGGTCCCGCATTCCTATTGTGCACAGGGAAGCTCGATCCATGGCCGCAAAACGGTCGTTTTCTCCATACTTATCCAGGTGGGTCGGATCGATCAGGGGAGATCAAGTGTGGGGAACTCTAGTGTTGGGAACTCAAGGATGAGAATCAGACGTGAACGAGGAGCAGCGTGGCTCCTACTCGCGATTGCAGCGGTAATGGGCCTCGGCGCGTGCTCCGCAAGCGGCCTACCGGGCGGAACGGATAGACCCGTGCCGACGGTTACCGCGACGGCAACCACCTCGCCTTCGCCCGAGGAAACCGAGCCCGCGGAACCCGCACCAACACTTCCACCCAAGCCTGCCGCGATGAGCGAGGAAACCGAGGAGGGGGCGATTGCGACGGTTCGGTATTTCATCGACGCAGTCAACATGGCCTACGCAACGAACGATCCGAACTACTTTGAGGACTTGGCGACGGATGACTGCAAGCTCTGCGGGAGCATTTCCGCTGCTATCAAAGATGCCAGTTTACTCAAGCAACAGTTTGAGAACTATGAACTAAGCATCGGAGAGCTATCCGCTCCAAAGACCCTCGACGAGGGTTGGACAGCGTTCAAGGTTGACGTAACCCAAGGGAACATTTTGCTCCGGAATCCCGACGGCTCCGAAGAAGTAATTTCAGAGTCACAAACAGTGACCCCAACAATCTTCGTTCTCGATTTCATCGAAGGAAGCTGGCGCGTTCTGGAAGCAACTTCATGATCGCCTCGATTGCACTAGTCTCGATTTTTCTCACGCTCGGAGGCGGCGGCGATGCGTCATGGAACTCTTCATCTGAGGGCAACGGCATCAATATAGGAGTTACCGTGGATGGCTGGGAGTCGCTTGGTTCCAACGGCGGTGGGAACACCCAAGTCAGCAATCCGAAGCCCAAGCCCACGACTCCCCCGCCACCACCGCTGACCTGCACCGTGCCGTCAGCGGACATGGGTACGCCCACAACCCAGGTCGACACCAACGACCCAACCTCGGGCACGCAACTGGCCAACTGCCAGCCGAACGAGCCCGCTGAACCGATCGTCGTGACGGCGGAGGACTTCCGCCGCATCAACTTGGACGGCTCCGGAATCACGATCAACCCCGAGAACAAGGACGCGGTCATCAACCTGCCGCTCGTCGCGTACACATCGGCAGACTCGCAAAGGACCACGATCACTCTGCTCGGCACTCGGGTCCTCGTGGAGGCAACGCCGATCGACTACACGTGGAACTGGGGTGATGGCTCCAAGCCGACATCCACCGAAGACCCAGGCCGCCCATACCCGTCGTTCGACATCTCGCACACCTACACCGCAACGGGAACCCACTCGATCGCGCTCACCACAACCTGGTCTGGACGCTTCTCCATCAACGGTGGAAACACGTGGCAGTCAATCAACGGAACAGCTACTACAACGGACACGGCTCCCCCGCTCACGGTGGTGGAGAAACTCCCTGTCCTCATCGACTAGACGATCAGGGCGACCCCAGCTCTATCGTCGAAAATGAAAGAGTCCCGTCAACGCCTAGGCGTTGACGGGACTCTCTATGAGACCAAACGGATTTTGCGCTGGCACCAAAACGGAGCGTAAGCAGGATGTCGAGGGCGTAAGGGAGCGGGCGAGTGCGAAAAGCGCAGCTTCGGGTATCAAGGCAACGCAATCGCAGTTAAGTTCTCCGCGAAGCGAGAACTTGACGGAGATGGAGTGGACGAAGATATCCGAAGTTGGCTCCGCACGCCTCGACAGCCAAGACACTTGCTGCGAAACGCTTGCCAAGCCACACGCTGACTCGCCATATAGCCGCGAGTCTGCTCGTTAGGCTTCGCCGAAGCTCACGCTCGAAGCCGTGCGCACAGGATCGATCGGAACCTGCGCCTCAGCATCCTCAGGGCCGTTCTCCCATGCATTCTTGCCGTAGACCACCGATGGGCCGGTGTTGTGCTCCACCAGGCGCCAGGCTGGCTGCGCGTCAGCGGACGTGTTGCGGGCAACCGTGGACCAGTGAACGTTGGACATACCGGCAACCCCGCGCCACTGGCTCGCGTCCTCGCCGAGGAACCCGGCGATAGCGCAGGAAATTGCCGCGCCGTGCGAGACCACGAAGAGCGTCTGCTTGGGGCTAAGGTCAGCCGAGTGCTCCTCAATCGCCTCGAGCATGCGCTCCGCAACTTCAGACTTAGACTCGATGCCCTCGACCTCAGGTTCAGCACCCCCGCGCCACTGGGCAAACTCCTCGGCCCAGTTGGCGGAGATTTCCTCTCCGGTCATGCCTTCCCACGGCCCGAACGAGCGTTCGCGAATGCGTTCGTCGATGATGACCTCGACGTTGTCGAACCGCGACGCAATGACCCGTGCAGTCTCAACCGCGCGGGACAGGTCAGACACGAGGATGCGGGCCGGCTTAGTGCCGCCGGCCAAGACCTCGGCGCAGGTGTGCGCCTGCCAGAGGCCAACCTCGTCGAGCTCGATGTCGATCTGGCCCTGGAGGCGCATGGCTGCGTTATACGCAGTGCGGCCGTGCCTGATCAGTCGAACGTTACCGACTGCCACAGATCAGTCCTCGATGTCGAGGGCTGGGAAGCCGTACTCGTCGAGTTCGTACTCAGGGGCGGTGCCGTCGCCACCACGAGCGTCTTCTGGGAGCTCGATGGCTGGGCAGTCGGCCCAGAGCTTCTCGAGTGCATAGAAGGCGCGGTCTTCCTGGTGCTGGACGTGGACGATAACGTCGCCGAAGTCGATGAGGACCCAGCGTCCGCCTTCCTTGCCCTCGCGGCGAATGCGCTTGGCTCCCGCCTTGTGCATTGCTTCTTCGACGGCGTCAACGATTGCGCCAACCTGGCGCTCGTTGTTGCCAGACGCGATCACGAACGCGTCGGTGAGGACCAGGTGGTCGCTCACGTCGAGTGCGATGATCTCGGCAGCCTTGCGGTCTGACGCTGCGCGCGCAGCGGTGATGGCCAGTTCTTTTGCGTGCTCAGTAGCAGCCACAGTTCTCCTTGATTCCGGCATTGTGCCGGGTTGTTTCAAACAAAGTCTGCCCCCATTATTTCGCACTTTGCCGTGAATTGGGGGCTGGCGGCTGTGACCTTCGCACTGATCTGGGCCGTCGCGGGGGCCAATCCACCACCCCTTTTCCCATCGAGAGTATTCCTGAGCCTACTCTCGACGTCGAGAGTGGGCTCAGGAATACTCTCGATCCCGGTGGTGGGCGTCGAACGGATGATTATTGATCCGTTCGATACCCAACGGATCAATAATCATCCGTTCGATGAAAGGGGTGGGTGCGTGTACGAGGGGTGCATGTATGAGTGGTACGTGGTTCGAGGGCAGAGACGACAAAGGGAGAGGCTCCCTACCGGAGCCTCTCCCATCGACTTAATGCCTTGTGTGTCTAGGCCTCGGGTGATCTCAACCAGCTGGAACTGGGCCACAGCTGATCTCAACACCGGCGAACCTAAGCCGTCAGCGGGTCAACAACTTGGCTGACCGAGAACGCGCCCTCGTCCGCGGGCGGTGCCTCCGTACCTGGGTCGATGCCCACCTTCCAGATAATCATGCCGAGCACGAACGCCACTGCCACCAGGATGATGTAGTGCAGCCACGTGTACGAGTGGTCGAGTTCGAAGTCCTCGTCGTCGTCCTCGTCCCGTGAGCGCGCTGGCGCCTCGGTCAGGCTGGAAACGCGCTGCTCAGGCTGGCCCGGCCGGAAGGATGGCGCCTGCTCGGAACGCGCGTTCGTGATTGCGTCCCACGCGGGCATTCCTCCCTCTGCTGCAGGTGAAGGGCTCTCGCCAACCGGAGGAACCTCGAACCCGAGGGAACGCTGCGGTGTAACAGCCTTGGGGGCTTCCTCAACAGGCTGCCCCTCCGCCTCGCGCAGTTCGCGAACGGTGAATGCAGCGGTTGGCTGGTCCTCGTCGAACGACTGACCAAAGTTCGAGAAGGGCTGGAAGGGCGCGGTGCGCTCCCCCGCAGCTTCAACTCGGCTGGGCAGTGCCGAGCCCGTTGCAGTTGGTGCGGAGGCCTGCGGCCTGAACGCTGGGGAGTTTGACTCCGCACCGCGCAGGGTGTTGGCCAAGCCGGCGTTCTGGGCAAGCGTTGGGAACAGCGCGCGCTGCTCCTGCTCGCGTTCGAGCTTTTTCTGTGCGGCATCTGGGTCCACGGCACGCCAGCCACCCTGGCCGTCCCGCTCCACGCGTGGGAGCTGGCTCGATGGTGGCGCTTGGCGCATGAATCCGGAGATGTTCTGTGGCTGGCCAGCCGGACGTGTGGCTCGCTGCTCGTGAGGCTCACGGATAGGTGCTAGTCCCGAGGCCTGCGTGAACTCCTGCGCGTCCACGAGGCTCGAAAGCTTGCCGGACTCCTGGAGGGTACGTACGGCGCTTGCTTGAACCGGTGGGACAACGCTGGGAATCTCAGGCTTGCCGGCAGGGACGGAATACATCGAGCGGCGGCTCACCTGTACTGGCTGGTTCCCAGGCTGAACGATGCCACGCTGCGGCAGTGCGCTAGGTACGGACGTGGGTGACGAGTGTCCGTAGGACCCCGTTCCATATGAGGCGCCGGCAGCCGGACTGGGGGTGCGACCTCCGGTGAGTGGCTGGTGCTGCGCTGGAGGTGGAGTGGCTGCAGCGTGTGGCACGCGAGGCGCGCTCTGGTGGGAGATGCGCTGTGGTCCGCCTGCGGATCCAACGCCCGTTGGAACAGATGAGCGAACCTGAGCGGCGCTGTAGTTCGACGGGGCGCTCGGCGCTTGCTGTGCCTGCTGCTGTTGGGCTCGAGCGATTTGCTGCGCCTCAAGCTCACGGATTTCTCTGCGCGTGAGCGGGCGACCGCCGGGCCCCTGAGGGTGGGGGGTACTCATTTAGCTGCCTCGGTGTCCGTTGTGGGGTATAGGCCGTGCTTGGCGATGTACTGCACAACCCCATCCGGAACGAGGTACCACACCGGCATTCCCTCACGAGTTCTTTGGCGGCAGTCCGTAGACGAAATAGCCATTGCTGGCACCTCGAGGACTTGAACTCGATCCGCGGGAAGGCCGTCCACGTCGATTTGGTGGCCCGGGCGGGTAACCGCCACAAACTGGGCCATCTCGAACAGGAGGTCCGCGTCTTTCCAGGACAGGATTTGGGCAACAGCATCCGCACCGGTGATGAAGAACAACTCATCGTCAGGGCGCTGGGCCTTCAGGTCTCGCAACGTATCAACGGTGTACGTCAGACCTGGACGGTCAATGTCGACCCTGCTCACAGTGAACTGTGGGTTGGAAGCCGTAGCAATGACAGTCATGAGGTACCGGTGTTCTGCCTCGGTGACCTCTTGGTTTTGCTTGAACGAAGGCGCACCCGTAGGAACAAACACGACTTCGTCAAGGTTGAAGCGAGCAGCAACCTCGCTCGCGGCCACGAGGTGGCCATGGTGGATCGGATCAAACGTTCCACCCATGACCCCGACTCGGGCCGGGCGAGATGCTGTGCTTGTGATGCTCACGTGCGTGAAGTGCGTGAGATCAGTGGCGGGTGCGGACACTCTTGAACGCGTAGGTAACTACGAGTCCAGCAACGAGTGCGCAGAAAGTGACGATGCCATACGAAACAGCCGAGATCGGGAGTGGGTTAACTGCCTCTGCTCCGGATGCAAGGATTTCAAGTGTGGACAAGGGTTCCTCCAGGTTTTTCAAGTTCTTCGGTTACAAAATTCCGCGGGAAATTTCACCCGAACACACAGTGTCTCACGTCAAGCGAGCGCTTTTGAAGATAAGTATTCACATTCACAGCGACTTCACCTAATACTTCACACGTGTACCAGTTCAGTTCGGGCTCAGGAAAGGCCCGCACCCTAGGGTGCGGGCCCGATCAAGGATCAGGGGCGAACCTGTCCTTCACCATTGACGATCCACTTAGTCGTGGTCAGTTCCGGGAGTCCCATCGGTCCACGCGCGTGGAGCTTCTGGGTCGAGATGCCAATTTCGGCGCCGAGACCAAACTGTCCACCATCCGTGAATCGCGTGGACGCATTTACCATGATCGCTGCGGAGTCAATCTCCGAGACGAAGCGCTCGGAGGACTCGTAGGACGCCGTCACGATCGCTTCGGTGTGCCCAGAGGTCCACGTCTGGATGTGCTCGATGGCCTCGTCGAGCGAGTCCACGATCTTTACAGCGAGTTCGAGCGCCAAGTACTCGGTGGCCCAGTCCCGGTCTGTCGCGGGCTGGAAGGAGTCGGAGCCGTCACCGAACGCGGCCGAGGCCTCGTCCACGTGCAGCGTCACATCAGCGGACCGAAGCGCGGCAAACGCGGCAGGCAGCAGCGCGTCTGCGACTCCCCTGTGCACCAGGAGCGTCTCCGCGGCGTTACACACACCCACGCGCTGGGTTTTGGAATTCATGATGATGCCAAGCGCCATCTCCACGTCCGCCGACTCATCCACGTAGATGTGCACGTTTCCGGTGCCGGTCTCAATGACAGGAACCTTGGATTCGCGCACAACGGTCTGGATCAGGTCAGCGCCACCGCGTGGCACCAGCACGTCCACGAGCCCGCGTGCCTGCATGAGCGAGACCCCGCCCGGACGCCCGTAGGCGTCGATCGACTGCACGAGGTCGGCGGGGAGGCCCACGCCCTCGAGTGCTTCACGGAGGACCTCAACGATTACTTCGTTCGAGGAAGCCGCGGCACTTCCACCGCGCAGAATCACGGAGTTACCCGACTTGAGCGTCAGCGCTGCGGCATCCACGGTCACGTTCGGGCGGGCCTCGTAGATCATGCCCACAACGCCCATAGGGACGCGAACCTGACGCAGTCGCAAGCCGTTAGGAAGCCTCGAACCGCGAATAACCTCACCAACGGGGTCCGGCAGGGAAGCCACCTCGTGCAGAGCGTCTGCGATTGCCTGAATACGGCCGGAATCAAGGGCCAGCCTGTCGAGCAGGCCCGGCTCCATGCCGTTCGCCTTACCGCGCTCGAGGTCGAGCTTGTTTGCCTCAATAATGCGCGCGTCATTCTTCACGAGCGCGCTGGCCATGGCACGAAGGGCCTCGTCCTTTGTCGCGCGGGTAGCGGTTGCCAGAACGCGCGAGGCGACCTTGGATCGGCGCGCGATCTCGTGCACGGCCTCATCAACCTGTGAGGCGCCTGTTGCCGAGTCGGCGATGAAAAGTTCTGTCATGAAATAAGCCCAGTCCAGCTCTCATCTCCTGGGCACCCGTGTCCCGGGAGGTGAGAGATTCAGTGTTGTTAGAAATCGAGATCCCGACTTGCGGGCAGCGTCAGCGCGGCCGGGCAGCGTCAGCGCGGCCGGGCAGCGTCAGCGCATGCCAGCCCATCACCGCCCGCACTATGGTGCGATGACCTGCGCCAAGACCTCGGTGAGGATCCTGGTTGCGATCGGTTCAGGAAGCAGCTGAGCGATCGCGAGAAGATCGGACATGTTGGCTGGCAGTTCAGAACCGGCTCCAGAACCAGCCAAGTCAGAACCAGCCCCACCCGAACCAGCAACGGCTTCAGAACCAGCACCACCAGAACCTCCCACACCCAGCGCCAACAGCAACCCCGCGAGCGCTTGGTCCATGACCTCCGCCGGAACCTGCTCAAGCCCTTCGCCGTTTTCGCCCACGCCCAGCGCAGCAAACTGTGCCTTGATCGCAGCCACGCCTCCAAGCACCATCGGGCTCTCGAGCGCCCCCGCAACTCCTCGCACGCGGTCCGCCGAGGCCGAGATTGCGGCAAGCAGGTCTCCGGTCTTGCCATGCGTGACCGGAGTGATGGTCAGGTGGGCAGACTGCGGCAGCAGGGTGCCGTCGGTCTGGACCTGGCCCGGCTGGGACTGCAGGATCCAACCTGACGCACGTATATCGTCGACAAGCTTGTGCGGGTTGACGCGCCGATCAGGCGCGACGGACTCATCGGCCACCACGGCAAGGAGCGGGCCCGTGGGCTCGCCCTGGACGCGTAGGCCCTCGATCTGATTCAGACCGGCCACCAGTTCGGCGGTTGCGGTCTGCATCAGCGCAACCTGCTCAGCAAAACCGGCCGTCCCCAGGTACTGCACGATCGCCCACGCGGACGCGATGGGCGCGGCCGATTTGGAGCCGAGCATCGTGGGGTTGACCACGGGGTATCCAGGCCAGTCTGTGATGGAGAAGTATTGTGCGCGGTGGCGCGCGTGGCCCTTGTGCAGCAGGATCGACGCGCCCTTGGGCGCAAAACCGTACTTGTGTAGGTCGGCGGAAATCGAGGTCACGCCGGGCACCGCAAAGTCCCATGCGTGAGCCACGCCCTTCCACCACGGCAGCGCGAACCCGCCGATGCACGCATCCACGTGGAGCGCGATTCCCTGCTCGAGCGCCACGGGAGCGACCTCCGCCACGGGGTCGAGACCCGCGTACGGGTAGTTCGGGGTGGACAGCACCACGAGCGCGACGTCGTCCCCCATCCGTTCAATGACGTCCGCCGCAGAGACCTGGCCTGTGGCTGGGTCTACGGGGACCTCGTCGAGAATCATGTCAAAGTACTTGGCCGCCTTGCGGAACGCGGCGTGCACGGTCGTGGGCGCCACGATCCGCCCGATCGCAAAGCGATCGCGGCCCACCCGCCACAGGTCTCGCGCCGTGCGGACCGCAAGCAGGCAGCTCTCGGTGCCGCCCGACGTCACGTTGCCGGCCACGTCGCTGCCGCCGTGCAGCATCTCGCGCGCAAACGCGATCAGATCGCGTTCCATCACGGCAACAGACGGGAATGTGGTGGGGTCCAACGCGTTCAGCGGCTGGACGATTCTTGCCACGTCACCCGCGAGATCGTCGATCTCCGAGATCCCCGTGTCATACACGTAGGACAGCACGCGGCCGCCGTGGGTGGGCGCGTCGAGCGAGCGCAGCTCGCGCACGGCCGCGATGATCGCGTCCGGATTCCCGGCCAGCTCTGGTCGGGTCTGCTCGTGGTATTCACGCATGGAATGGCGCCCTTTCTAGTTTGTGCATTATTGATTTTCGACGATTCCCTCGCCACCTCCCCTCCACTCCCCTCTGGGTGGTGGGCTGGGTGGAGGGCGGGTTTTCTGATCCGCGGTTTAGCGGCCGCCCGGGCCGCGATGCACGTCCGCTCGGCGCAGCGGGTAAGCGCGCAGCGTGACAAGCGATGCGGCAGTGGCCAGCGCCGGGATGAGCGAGAACGCGAGCACAATGCCGAGCACCGCGGAGTCGGGCTGCACCACCGAGGTGGAACCGGAGGACTCGAGGTACCCGGTGAGCGCCAGAACAAGGGTGAGCGCTGTCGAGCCCAGGGCCATGCCCGTGGTCTCCCCCGCCGTCCATACGCCGCCGAACACGCCGGCGCGGGTTTCTTGGTCGTCGGTGGTGGCGGTTGATACGGGGCTCTCGAGAGCTGGTACGCCAGCGTTCGCAGCAGCATCCGCTCCAGCCTCCGCCCCAGCCGCCAAGCCAACGGCCCGACTAGCGCCCGCGCTCATTTCGGTATTGGCATCATGCGTGATCACGTCCGGCAGCATCGCCATTGGGAGCGATTGCATTCCCGCATATGCGGCCCCGCACAGTCCGACAGCGGCGTACACCCACGCGCCCGGCGCAACGGCAAGACCCATGAGCGCGAGGGACCCTACGATGAACAGGATCGTGGCCCAGGCAAAGGCCTTCTCCTTACCTACCCGCAGCGCGATCCTGCCCCACACGGGAGCCATGAGCAGCGCCGGCGCGATGAGTGCGACAAACAGCAGGGTCACCGCTGACTCGGAGTGGAGCACCCACTTGGCCACGTACTGCGCGCCGGCGAGCATCATGCCGGTGGCGAGGCCCTGCAGGAAAAACGTTCCAAGGAGCGTGCGGAACGGCTTGGAACGCCGCAGCACGCTGATCCCCAGCTTGTACTGAGCGATCGCGGACACGCGCGCACCAGCGGGCTCCGCACTCGGTGCCACCTGCGGCGCCACCTTGGACGAGATGTAGAAGCCGAGGGCAATCACTAGGCCGGCCACGAGCGCCATGATGGCGTATCCGAGTCGCTCGTTGTCTCCGCCCAGCGCGCGCAGCATCGGGCCACCACCACCAAACATGAGGATTGCGAGCGTAAGCACTACAACGCGCCAGGTCAGGAGCCTCGTCCGCTCGTCGTAGTTCTCTGTCAGTTCCGCGGGAAGCGCGATGTAGGGGACCTGGAAGAGCGAGAACGCCGTGGCTGCGGCGATGAACGCCACGAGCACCCACACGCCCGCAGCCCTTCCCTCAACGGCAGTGGGTACTGCAAACGTGGCTAGGAAGAAGATTGGCAGGAAGACCGCGCCGATCCTCATGAACCTGGCGCGAGATCCCGTACGCCTCAGGCTGCGGTCCGACAGGTCACCGATGATCGGGTCGATGAGGACGTCCCACACCTTGGCAACAACCACGATGAGACCCGCGAGCGCTGCGGTGACGCCCAGCGAGTCAGTAAGGAAGTAGACCAGGACCAGTCCCGGCAGGGTTGCGAACCCTCCTGTGCCGAGCGATCCGGTCGAGTACTTGGCTATAGTTCCGCGGGAAAGGCGATCCGTCGACGCTGACGCTCCCCCGGGACGAACTTCTGTGATCTGACCCATGCGGACAAGCATAGGTCACACTTTCCTAAAGCTTTCCAAGGAGAAGAAATGTGGACACCGGCAGAGCTCCCCACACTGGTCCACTCTTCCCCGCACCACCCGAGAACCGCCCCGCACAAGCGCCGAGATCCTCGTTGCAGCGGTGAGTTCGTAGCTGTCAGCTAGGAACTCACCGCTGCAACGAGGATCTCGTCGGGAGTGTATGTACTCATTTTCGACGATCGTGGTCACCTTCCAGCACCACGGCAGTCAGAGGGCCACTAGAGAGCGTGCTTGCGTGCCTTGGGGTTGACCACTAGGTCATCGCGGTGCACAACGGCACGGTCGTAGCCATCGCCGTGCTCATCCTTCAGCGAGGTCGTCGAGCGTCCGAGCAACTTAGGCAACTCGCTCGAGTCGAAGGCCACCAGGCCTCGACCGATCACGCGTCCCTGCTGGTCAAGCACCTCAACAGGATCGTTCGCATCAAATGTGCCCTCAACGCCGGTGACCCCTGCAGGCAAAAGGGAAGCGAGACCGCCAAGGACAGCGCGAGCTGCACCATCGTCGACAATAAGACGACCGCGGACCTTGGCCGCGTATGCCAACCACAGCCGCCTACGGGACATGCGCTTGCCCGTGGCGGTGAAGCAGGTGCCCACGTCCTCGCCTGCGAGTGCCGCAGGCACGTTCGCAGCGAGCGTCAGAACCACGGGGATACCGGTGGCAGACGCGATCCGCACCGAATCCAACTTGGATACCATGCCGCCGGTGCCAACCGAGGAACCCTTGGTGGTGACCTCAACGTCAGCGATCTGCGCGAACGACGTAACCAGTGGGATGCGCTTGGAGCCCTCGATCTTGGGCGGGCCGTCGTATAGGCCGTCCACGTCGGTGAGCAGGATCATCGCGTCGGCGCGCACAATGTGCGAGACGAGCGCCGCAAGGCGATCGTTGTCGCCGAAGCGGATCTCGTCCGTGGCAACGGTGTCGTTCTCGTTAATAATCGGAACGATGCCCAGCCCAAGCAAGCGCTCAAGCGCGCGCTGAGTGTTGCGGTAGTGACTGCGGCGCATCGTGTCCTCGGCGGTCAGGAGGACCTGGCCAACCCGGACATTGTGCTCTGCAAACGCCGCCGCATAGCGAGCAACGAGCAGGCCTTGCCCCACGGACGCCGCCGCCTGGGCGGTCGCAAGATCCTTGGGGCGCCCGGTCAAACCAAGCGGCGCGATGCCCGCGGCAATTGCGCCAGACGTCACCAGCAGAACCTCGGTGCCCTGCGCGCGGCGAGCCGCAATCACGTCAACAAGGGCCGTCAGATTTTCAACCGACAGCCGGCCATCCGGGCCGGTCAGCGAGGACGAACCAATCTTGATGACAATGCGGCGAGCCTCGGCGATAGCCGAGCGGATGTCAGACGCCTGGTCCAGCGTCGACGAAGAAGGGGCGGTGGTAGTCACCGAACCATTCTCCCCCAATGCTGGACCTAGCGTGGTCACTGTCCGAAATCGTCGTCAGTGTGCGAAGGGTCAGTCCACTGACCCGAACGACGCTCCGTCCACAGCTCCTCACGAGCGGCAGTCTTGGCGTCCATGCGATCGTGGTGCTCACGGCGCTTGTCCGAACGGGTCGGGCGGTTGGACTCATCGAGGCGCATGTCAGTACCGCGAGGTCCAGTCAGCAGCTCGGCACCAGCGGACATGGTTGGCTCCCAGTCGAACACAACCGAGTTCTCCTCTGGTCCGATGCGGACCTCGGAGCCGGCAATGGCGCCAGCCTTGAACAGTTGGTCCTCCACGCCGAGCGTGGCCAGACGGTCAGCCAGGTAGCCGACTGCCTCGTCGTTGTTGAAGTCAGTCTGGCGCACCCAGCGCTCAGGCTTGGTACCGCGAACCCAGAAGTACTCGTCCCCAGCCCAGTCCTTCATCTTGGTCACGGAGAACGGAATCTCGCGCATACGTGGCTGCTCAACAAGAGTCACGATCTGGCGGTTCGTCTCAGGCTGCTGCTCGCGGGTGTGCAGAACGTATTGGGCCAGTGCGAAACTCAGTTCCTTGAGGCCCTCGTGGGTGGCAGCGGAAACCTCAAATGCGCGTAGACCACGCTTGGCAATGGCAGGCTTAACGAACTCGGCGAGTTCGCGGCCGTCTGGGACGTCGATCTTGTTGAGGACAACGAGTTGTGGACGCTCGTGCAGCGGCACGCGGCCACCGTCAAGCTCAAGTTCCTGAGAGTAGGCGCGCAGCTCGGCCTCAATGACCTCTAGGTCTGTAAGCGGATCGCGGCCAGGCTCAAGGGTCGCAGTGTCTAGCACGTGCACGATGACAGCGCAGCGCTCGATGTGGCGCAGGAAGTCGAGGCCAAGGCCCTTACCCTCGCTCGCACCTGGAATTAGGCCAGGAACGTCTGCGATGGTGTAGCGGGTTTCCCCCGCCTGGACCACGCCGAGGTTCGGCACAAGAGTAGTGAATGGGTAGTCAGCGATCTTGGGGCGAGCAGCGCTCAGCGCAGCGATCAGCGAGGACTTACCGGCACTTGGGAAACCCACAAGCGCGACGTCCGCGATCGACTTAAGCTCGAGCGTGACAGTTACCTCGTCACCGGGCTCACCAAGTAGCGCAAAGCCCGGAGCCTTGCGCTTCTTCGAGGAAAGTGCGGCGTTACCAAGCCCACCAAGGCCACCGGCAGCAACCACGTACTCGGCGCCCTCACCAACCAGGTCGGCCAGAACGTTTCCGCGCTTGTCCTTGACCACGGTTCCATTGGGCACAGCAAGAATCATGTCCTCGCCGTTGGCGCCAACACGGAAATCACCCATTCCGAAGCCACCGTTTTGGGCGGCACGGTGGGGTGAGTGGTGGTACTCGAGCAGCGTGGTGACGTTGCCGTCAACGCGCAGAATAACGCTGCCGCCACGACCACCGTTCGCGCCGTCGGGTCCAGCCAGAGGCTTGAACTTTTCTCGGCGAATCGAGGCACAGCCGTTACCGCCGTTACCTCCCCGGGCGTGAACTGTCACGCGGTCAACAAACGCTGCCATGATCTACCTATCCGTAAGCAGTGAAGTGCGCCGAGCGCGCACGAACGCGCACCGGCAATGTAAGTCTATTCAAAATGCAAAGGGACGCACCTAACGGTGCGTCCCTTCACGAAAAGCTAAACCGCGAAAATCAGGCGGTTGCTTCGACGATGTCGATGACCTTGCGTCCACGGCGAGTGCCGAACTGGACTGCACCAGCGGTCAGAGCGAAGAGAGTGTCGTCGCCACCGCGGCCAACGTTCTCACCTGGGTGGAAGTGAGTTCCACGCTGGCGAACGATGATCTCGCCGGCCTTAACAACCTGGCCGCCGAAGCGCTTTACGCCGAGACGCTGTGCGTTCGAGTCGCGACCGTTCCTGGACGAACTCGCACCTTTTTTGTGTGCCATGACAGTACCTGTCTTTCCTAAGAATAAGTTTGCTCAGTGCCCCAGAGTGCGGGACACCAACGAAGTCACTTGATGCCGGTAACCTTCAGGCGGGTCAGTGCCTGGCGGTGACCCTGGCGCTTCTTGTAACCAGTCTTGTTCTTGTACTTGAGGATGCTGATCTTTGGACCCTTTTCGTCGCGGAGGATCTCAGCGGAAACCTTTACCTTTGCAAGCTTTGCTGCATCGACGGTTACCTTTGCTCCATCAACGAGAAGGATCGCAGGAAGCTCAACGGAGTCGCCAGCGGAACCGGAAATTCGGTCGACGACTACGACGTCACCAACAGAAACCTTCTCCTGGCGGCCACCAGCCTTGACGATCGCGTAAACCACGTTGCTCTACTCTCTGTAGTCTCTAGGACGTGTGAACTGGGATTCCCCAGGTCGATTGGAACGGCGATTCTCATCGCCGACGATCAGTCGCGGAAACAGATCGCATAGTCACATGAAGCCGGCGGGAAGGAAATCCAACCCTGCGGGCAGCCTCAGTGCTTGGAGTGTGAGGGCACGTGAATGCCCGACAAGCACAGTGACATTTAGAGTCTATGCGATATGGGGGCTCAACTCTATGGAGCGCCATGTGACGCTCGTCAAGAAGAGCTCCGTTTATGACCGTCCCTCATTACCTGAAGAACTGCGTGACACCACGTCCTACTAAGACATGCCACGCAACAGGCGGATCAACCGGCCAAAGCCGGGTCCGCCCAACTGAAAACAACGCTCGGTTTACGTCCGCTCCGTCGTTAGCAGTTATCTCATACTGCGAGGATCTACCCCCACGTAAGCGCGGGCTCGATCTCTTGCGATCACAGCCGAGATGAATGCCATACGGCCATCCGCTGAACAAGCCCAATCGGTCCTGTCAGAGGAAGTCTTGTGGGTGCTATTCGCACTCACGATCTTCAAGTATACAAGGTGTGCGCCGTGCGAATAAACACACGGCGGCACATTTGTTCAACGCCACATTTTTGCGGCGCCGCCTCGTACTACCTTCAGTCTTGTGCGGGAGCCGCTTCGGTTGGCTCCGCGTCAGCCCCGGCGGGTGCCTCGACAGCTGTTTCTTCAGGCTGCTCCACAGGCTCTGGCGCTGTTTCTGCAGCTAGCTCGGCGGGAGCCTCGGTCTTGGCAGGCGCGTCAACTACTGGCTCCGCAACTGGCTCAGCTTCCGCCGATGCCTCGTGCGCACTCGCCGCAGCCGCAGCAATCGTGGCGAGCGTTGCCTTGACGGCATCGCGAGTCTCGTCTGCACCCTCGGCCGGCTTATCGCTGGATTCCTGCGATCCGCTCTGGGTTGCAGCAGTCTCACCCGAGTTGTCCTTGTTCGAGTTGCGCTTGCGGCGCGAACGCTTGGATCCGCCCTGCTCACCCTCGGCCGAGCCGGAACCGGAGCCCGCGCTCTTGACCTCTGGCGAGTTGTTGTGGACGTGCTGACCCTGCTTCTCGTTTGGCTCTTCGTGCACGATGAAGCCACGGCCGTTGCAGTGTTCACAGGTGGTGGAGAAGGCTTCAACAAGGCCCTGTCCCACGCGCTTGCGGGTCATCTGCACGAGTCCGAGCGAGGTGACCTCGGCGACCTGGTGCTTGGTGCGATCGCGGCCGAGGCACTCGACCAGTCGGCGCAACACAAGGTCACGGTTGGACTCGAGGACCATGTCGATGAAGTCGATGACGATGATTCCACCGATGTCGCGCAGTCGGAGCTGGCGGACGATCTCTTCCGCTGCCTCGATGTTGTTACGCGTCACGGTTTCCTCGAGCGTGCCACCCTGACCGGTGAACTTGCCCGTGTTGACGTCGATGACTGTCATTGCCTCGGTGCGGTCGATCACGAGCGAGCCACCGGATGGGAGCCAGACCTTGCGGTCCATGCCCTTGGCGAGCTGCTCGTCAACACGTGCCGACGAGAAGATGTCCTTGTTGTCTACCCACTTGCTCACGCGGTCAGCAAGGTCTGGTGCGAGTTCTGCCACGTAGGACGAGATCTCTTCCCAAGCGCCGTGGCCCTGGACCTTGAGCGAGGTGAAGTCGTCGTTGAAGATGTCGCGGACCACGCGGATTGCCAGGTCTGGCTCGCCCTGCAGGAGTGCTGGGGCGTTCGCGGTCTTAGACTTCTTCTCGATCTTCTCCCACTGGCCCTGAAGGCGTGCGATATCCGCCTTCAGTTCTTCCTCGGAAGCGCCCTCGGCTGCGGTGCGAACGATGACGCCGGCACCCTCTGGAACGACCTCACGCAGGATGCGCTTGAGGCGGCTGCGCTCTACATCTGGGAGTTTGCGCGAAATACCGGTCATGCCGCCACCTGGAACGTACACGAGGTAGCGTCCGGCGAGCGTGACCTGCGAGGTCAGGCGTGCACCCTTGTGGCCGATTGGGTCCTTGGTGACTTGCACAAGCACGGTGTCGCCCGACTTGAGCGCCTGCTCGATGCGTCGCGGCTGGCCGTCAACGCCATGTGCGTCCCAGTTAACCTCACCGGCATAGAGGACCGCGTTGCGACCCTTTCCGATGTCGATGAATGCGGCTTCCATGGATGGCAGCACGTTCTGGACGCGGCCCAGGTAGACGTTACCGGCCATCGATGCGGAGCTCTGCTGCGATACGTAGTGCTCCACCAGTACGCCGTCCTCGAGGACTGCGATCTGGGTACGTCCGTCGCGCTCGCGCACGACCATTGAGCGTTCGACCGACTCGCGGCGAGCCAGGAACTCTGCCTCGGTGATGATGGTGCGGCGGCGTCCGGCGTCGCGGCCTTCGCGGCGGCGCTGGCGCTTTGCCTCGAGCCTTGTGGAGCCCTTGAGTGCGGTGACTTCGTCCGATGCGGTGCGTGAGCCACGCTCCTCGCCCGTACGGCCGGAACGGCGGCGACGACGGCGACGGCGCGAAGACGAGTACTCGTCATCCGAGTCGTCGGAGTCCTCAGTGTCCTCGGATTCGGTGTCGGAGGAGCCTGCGCTACGCGAGTCTTCGGACCCTTCCGAGTCGTGCTCATTGTCGTCGGAGTCGGAGTCAGAGTCGTTGTCCGAAGAGTTCCGGTTGCGACGTCCCCGACCTCCACGGCGGCGACGACGGCGCGGTGAGTCGTCCGACTCGTCCTGCCCCTCGTCCGTGCCTCCCGTCTGGTCTTCGGCGGATTCCTCGGTCTCCTCGTCGGCGGCCTTGGCATTCTGGGTTTCGGCCTGGTCCTGTGGGGCACCCTGAGCTGCACCCTGCGCATCCTCGTCGGACGCGGTGTGCTCCTGGTTGCTGCGGCGGTCCTGCGAGCCCTTTCGGTTGCGCTGGTTGCGGGAGCGGCGTGGAGCCTGCTCAACAACCTCTACTACCTCTTCGGTCTCTTCTTCCTCGACCACTGGCTCTGGCACAGCGTTCAGGTCTGGCGCCTGGAACAGGAGGGCCGTGGTGGCGAGGCGTGGTCGCACAGGTGCGGCTGGCGTCTCTGACACTGCGCCCGCGGTGGGGTCGGAGAATACGCCGGCTCCGCGGCGCGAACGACCGCGTCCCGTCTTTGGCTTCTCAGTGCTTTGCGACGATTGTGCCTTGGACTCGCTTGGCGCTTCTGTTTCCGCGACTTCCGTTGCGTCCTTGGCTTGAGCGGTCGCCGACTTTGCCGAGGTGCGGGTACGGCTCCTCGGGGTCTTTGGCTTTTCGCTGTGAGGGGCTGCCTCTTCAACTGCTGGCGTGTCGGTGGAGGCCTCTGCAACAGTGTCTACAGCAGCGTCCGGCTTTTTGCGTGAACGCGAGCGGGTGGTCTTGGGTGCAGCGGAGGAGTCCTTCTCGGCTGCAGCTTCTGCGTCGCTTGACTGTGCGGCTGAAGACGAGCCCTTTGCCCCGCCCTTGGCGGACTTGGCAGTGCTCTTCTTTGCGGTCGTCGTCCTCTTTGGCGCTTCTTCGGTAGCTGCCTGAGCTGTTTGCGAACGCTCGTTTGCCTCGGTTGCCTGTGCGGCAATCTCTGTTGCAGTTCCAGCGACGGCTACGGCCGCACCGGCGGCGCGTCCGCTCGAGGTTGCGCGGCGGGAACGGCGTGGCGCGGTCCCGGTTTCTTCGGTGGTGTTCGTTCCGGAGACGACTGCTGCGCCGCCCACGGTGGTCTTTGGTGCCGCAGTTGGTGCCGTCTCAGCTGTCAGGAACTGAACTGGCTGCGCGGCTGGGGATGAGGTTGCTCGGGTGACGCGGCGACGCGCTGGCTTTCCCGAGCTTGTGGTCTGGGGTTCGTTTACCCCGGTGTTATGCGAATCATCATTGAGAGTCACTGTGTGTGCTCCAAACTGCCACCGGATAGCACTGTTCCACACTCACAGGCCATCGGTGACGCATTAGTCGTCCTTACGGGTTGATGAGACCCGCGGACGGAAGTCCAAAGGAAAGGAACGGCACGAGGAGGCGAGCGATCTTGCTCTACAGGGCTTCGGTTCCATGCATGAAGTCAGATGATCTTCTTCATACAGTCCGGGCGGTAGCCCAGGCGAATGATTCCGGTTCCTTGCACGGCAGATCCGCGTTCGCGGTGAGCTAGTGCGCGTTCTCAGAGTGGACGTGTGGTGTCCACGCAAATTCAAGTATCTCACAGTGGCACCACCGTTCGGCATTTGGGCGTTAGTTCGGCGATTATCTCGCCCGCCTTCAGAGTTCCCCACGGCTCAGAATCGGGCGCGATGGCGACCACGGGCCCAAAGTCCCTTTATGTGACACCTGTCAGAATCTCGTCATAAAAGCGTCGGCGGGGCGAGAACGTGCTCAAGTTCGCCCGCCGCTTGAGGGGATCGTTGGTCACACCAATGGGTTTTGGGGACCTTCGTCCCAGCGAACCAAAGCAAATAGGAATAGGTTCGAACATGGCAGGTATTTTCACAACAATTTCTCAACTGGGAGAGACATGGAATCCCTGGACATTGCACGGTGGCAGTTCGGTATCACGACCGTCTACCACTTCTTCTATGTTCCACTCACTATCGGCCTAGCGCCTTTGGTCGCCATCATGCAGACTCAGTGGGTTCGCACGGGCGACGAGCGCTGGCTCAAGCTCACCAAGTTCTTTGGCAAGCTGCTCCTCATTAACTTTGCGATCGGTGTTGTCACCGGTATCGTCCAAGAGTTCCAGTTCGGTATGAACTGGTCCGAGTACTCGCGGTTCGTGGGTGACGTCTTCGGCGCACCTCTCGCGATGGAAGCGCTCGCCGCGTTCTTCGTTGAGTCCACCTTCCTCGGACTATGGATCTTTGGCTGGGACCGGCTCAACAAGAAGGTTCACCTCGCAACCATTTGGCTCGTAGCAGGCGCGACAACGCTGTCCGCCTACTTCATTCTGGCCGCCAACTCCTTCATGCAGCACCCTGTGGGCGCTCGCCTGAACCCTGAGACTGGCCGCGCCGAAATGGAGTCCATCTGGGAGGTCCTGACCAACAGCACCGTTCTCGCTGCATTCCCCCACACGATCACAGCCGCATGGCTCACCGCAGGAACCTTCGTTGCCGGTATCGCCGGCTGGTGGATGGTGCGCGAGAAGCGCCGCGGACGTCCAGAGGTCGCTGAAGGCGTTTACCGCAAGGGCTTCCGCCTGGGTCTGTGGACCATGGTCATTGCAGGTGTGGGACTCGCCGTCACCGGTGACTTCCAGGCCAAGCTCATGTTTGAGCAGCAGCCCATGAAGATGGCCGCAGCAGAGGCGATCTGCGAGACCCCTGAGGGTGGCACGCCATTCTCGATCCTCTCAATCGGTGACTTCTCCAACGACTGCGAGAACGTCAACCACATCCTCGAGCTCCCCGGCTTCACCTCCTTCCTTGCAACCGGAGACTTCAACTCCCAGCTGCTTGGCATCAACGACCTGCAGGCTCAGTACGCAGAGAAGTACGGCGAGTTTGACGCCAACGGTGAGGTCATCAACTACGTACCAAACCTCACCATCACGTACTGGTCCTTCCGCCTGATGATCGGCTGGGCAGCCTTCTCCGCAGCGCTCGCTGCGGCAGGGCTCTGGCTCACCCGCAAGGGACGCACCCCGGACAACAAGTGGCTGGGCACGCTCGGACTCGTGGCAATCCCAACGCCATTCCTTGCATCTTCGTTCGGTTGGATCTTCACCGAGATGGGCCGTCAGCCTTGGGTAGTCGTGCCTAATCCAAACGGCATCACCGACATCCGCATGCTCACCGCGGACGGTGTCACTACTGTCCAGGGAGCCGGAGTCGTCGCCGCGTCACTCGCGATCTTCACGCTTGTGTACACGTTCCTGACCGTCATTTGGGCCCGGTTAATCTGGCGCTACATGGTTCAGGGAGCTCCTGAAATTGTCCACGACGATTCGCCTGAGGCTAATCCAGGTCGCGACAGCGACCCAGACGCGCCTTTGTCGTTCGCTTACTGATATCTGATCCAAAGAAAGGAAAGAGAACATGGAACTCGAATTCCTCAACGTCCTATGGTTTGTCCTCATCGCCATTCTCTGGACCGGGTATCTGGTGCTCGAAGGCTTTGACTTCGGTGTCGGCATGCTTCTTCCCGTCCTGGGAAAGAAGGAGAAGGAACGCCGCCTTCTCATCAACACGATTGGTCCACTGTGGGACGGCAACGAGGTGTGGCTGCTGACCGCTGGTGGCGCAACCTTTGCTGCGTTCCCCGAGTGGTACGCCACGATGTTCTCCGGCTTCTACATCCCGCTCTTCATAATCCTGATCGCCCTGATCGTTCGCGGTATCTCGTTCGAGTACCGGGCAAAGATCGAGGACGGAAACTGGAAGCGCTGGTGTGACGCTGGAATCATCTTCGGCTCGTGGGTCCCATCGATCCTGTGGGGCGTTGCGTTTGCAAACCTGGTCCGCGGTGTCGAGCTTGACGCAAACCACCAGTTCACCGGTGGATTCTTCTCGCTGCTCAACCCATTTGCCCTTCTGGGCGGTGTAGTAACCCTCCTCCTCTTCCTGCTCCACGGTGCGCTGTTCTTGGCACTTAAGACGGACGGGGACATCCGAGTCCGTGCCAACGCACTCGCCGGCAAGTTCGCACTCGGCTCGATCCTTGCTGCTGGAACCTGGGCCATCTGGGCTCAGGTTGCATACGGCAAGGGCTGGACCTGGATTGCAGTCATCATCGCGGCCGCTTCCCTAGTCGCCGTGTACCTGACCAACCGCGTAGGCAAGGAAGGCCTGGCCTTCACGTTCTCTGCAGTTGCTATCGTTGCAGCCGTCGTGCTGATCTTCGGTTCGCTGTTCCCGAACGTCATGCCTGCGTCCAACGTTGCTGAGAACTCGCTCAACATCATGAACGCAGCATCCACCCCATACACCCTGACTGTCATGTCGTGGGTTGCAGTGATGCTCGTTCCTCTGGTCCTGGCCTACCAGGCATGGACCATCTGGGTGTTCCGCAAGCGTCTGAAGGTGGAGCACATCCCAGACGCAATTGGTCTTGCTACTCTGTCAGTTCCCAAGGAACTGCTGAAGGACTAATCCAGCGTGAAGCCTCTTGATCCACAACTCCTCAAGGTTGCGACTCCGGCCCGCGGCTACGTCATTCTGACGGCCGCGTTCGGGGTCGCAACCGCGGGACTTGTCATTGCGCAAGCACTGCTCATCGCGGCAGTGCTTGCGCCCGTTGTAAGCCAAGGTGCAGGCCTCGCCGACGTCCGCACTCCTCTCCTTGCTCTTGCCGGAGTAGTTGTCGCACGTGCCATCGTTGCCGGTTTCTCCGAGCGCTACGCACACCGTGCGTCCATCCAGGTCATCGTTGAGTTGCGCCGCAAGGTCATCGAGAA
>NZ_HE978642.1:78297-79765 GCF_000312125.1 Timonella senegalensis JC301 | reverse complement strand
CCCCCTGTGTGCCTTGGCCCCCGCTGGCTGACGCTTCCTACGTCCACAGGCTCCAACGGCATGGACGTGGTCACGCTCGCCACACGTGGACTAGATGACCTCGGTCCATACTTTGTGCGCTACCTTCCCCAGCTCCTGCTCGTGGTCACGGTCACGCCGGCAACGCTCGCCGTAGTGCTCGGGCTCGACTGGATCTCCGCACTCATCATCATCGTCACCATCCCGCTGGTCCCCGTGTTCATGATCCTGGTTGGTCGGCTCACCGCGGACACCAGCAAGCGCCGGCTCGAGAGCATGTCCAAGCTCGGATCCCAGGTACTCGACCTCATTGCGGGCCTTCCCACTCTGCGCGCTTTTGGCCGCGAGATCGGCCCCATCAAGCGGGTCAAGGAACTCGGCGAGGCATACACCAAGTCCACAATGCGCACGCTCCAAGTAGCGTTCCTTTCCGGCATGGTGCTCGAACTGCTGACCACTCTGTCCGTTGCGCTGGTGGCAGTGGGTGTGGGTATGCGCCTCGTCTACGGCCACGTCGGACTCGAGGTTTCGCTAGCCGTCATCATGCTCGCGCCCGAGGTCTACCTGCCCATCCGGAATGTGGGCACACACTTCCACGCCTCGACCAACGGAATCGCGGCGTTCAACTCGGCGTACGCAATTCTCACCCAGGCCTCCCCCTTGCTTGGTAAGGCAACCGCACCGGACCTCTCTGGCACCCGCATCGTGCTGGACGCCGTGTCGGTCAAGGCCCCCGGACGCGACCTGTTTGCGCCCCATAACCTCACCGCCACGATCGAGCCCGCCACAATTACCGCCATCACTGGCGCGTCCGGCGTGGGCAAGTCAACCACTGTTCTCTCCCTGCTCTCGCTCGTAGACATCGACACCGGTGCCATCCGGCTCGAGAGCACGGCTTCCCCCGAGTCCGCTCTCGACCTCAAGGACGTGGACCCCACCACCCTGTGGTCGCAGGTCAACTGGCTATCCCAGCGTTCGGCGCTCGGGCCAGGCACCCTGCGCGAGGTCCTGACCTTGGACTCCCCAAGCGCCATCTCGGCGGACCAGCTCACACATGCCATCGAGCTAGCGGGCCTCACAGATGTGATCGAGGCTCTGCCCAAGGGGTTGGACACGCAGATCGGCACGGGCGGCGTGGGCCTCTCCGTAGGCCAACGCCAGCGCCTGACGCTCGCTCGCGCGGTACTCTCCCCCGGCCAGCTCGTGATCCTCGACGAGCCCACCGCTCACCTCGATGCACACACCGAGAAGCACGTACTCGACACAATCCGCGCGCTCAAGGAACAGGGACGCACGGTCCTTGTCCTCGCCCACCGCCCGACTCTGATTGCGCTCGCCGACACCGTGGTCCACGTTGTTAACTCGTCCGTGGAGGCCACTCATGCCTGACTCATTCAAATCACGGGTGGACGGTGCAGCAGCAACCCTCGGCGCGACCATCCCGACAATC
>NZ_HE978642.1:36649-77932 GCF_000312125.1 Timonella senegalensis JC301 | reverse complement strand
CCCTTCATTCGCGGCCCCTTTGCGCCGCGCCGTAGGCCTCCTGCACATCAACAAGCTTGAGGCTCTTCGCGCGGTCCTGATGGGCGTCATCGCGCTCGGCTCGTCGATCGCACTCGCAGCCGCGTCCGCATGGCTCATCGCCCGCGCGTCAGAAATGCCTCCCGTGCTCCAGCTCAGTGTGGCCACCGTAGGCGTGCGGACATTCGGTATTGCGCGCGGGCTGTTCCGCTATCTTGAGCGCCTCGCGTCGCACTCCGTTGCACTCAAGGGAATGGCCAACCTGCGCACCGAGATCTACGCGCGCCTTGCTGTGGGCCGCCTGGACAAGATCTCCTCACTCAAGCGCGGCGATCTTCTGGCCCGCGTGTCCAAGGACGTCGACGACGTGGGTGACCTTGTGGTCCGCGGCATCCTTCCCGGTGTCGTGGCCGCAATCCTAGCCACCGGCTCGGTCGTGTTTGTGGGCATCTTCCATACCGGCGCTGCCGTCGCACTCGCCGCCTGCATTTTGCTGGCAGGCGGTCTCGCGCCATGGCTCGCACAACGCGCTGCCAAGAACACCGAACGTGAGACCTCGCAGGCTCGCGCCGACATGTCGGCCCTCAGCCACGAGATCGTCACCCAGTCCGCAGAGATCATCGTTGCGGGCACACTCGACTCCAAACTGGACGAGCTCGCCGGCATCGAGACCAAGATCTTCAAGGCCACCGACCGCAGCGCCAAGATGGAGGGCCTCGCCCAGGGAGTCTTCACCTTTGCGCTCGTGGCCTCCGCCTTCCTGATTGCCGTGCTCGCGATTCCTGCCGTGCGCGACGGCTCGCTCGCTCCTGTGGAGCTCGCAGTCATCGTGCTCACGCCTCTCGCGGTGTTCGAGGTCCTCCAGGGCTTGCCCACTGCCGCAATCCAGGTCCACACCTCGCGCCAGGCTGCCACCCGCATCATGTCGCTTCTCGACGATTCCCTCGCCCTCGAGAAGCCCACAACTTCCACTGAGGCAGCTTCTTCCCGCCCCGCCCCAGCGGATGGTGACGTGGAGGAGGGCGTGAGTGGATCGTCGATAATCAGGTCCGAAGGACCTGTGCGCATCAGCGCACAGGGACTCGCCACCGGGTGGCCCGGCCACACGGTGATCAGAGGGCTGGACCTCACGCTGGAACCCGGCACCACAATCGGGCTGGTGGGTGCGAGCGGAAGCGGCAAGACCACCACGCTCATGACACTCGCAGGGCTGCTGGCCCCGCACGCGGGGCACCTCGAGGTGAACGGCCGGGACATGTCCCAGATCGACCACCACGAGCTAGCCAAGGACGTGGTGTTCCTGTCCGAGGACGCGCACATCTTTGAGACCACCGTGTACGAGAACTTGCGCGTGGCCCGCGGCGACCTGACTAGGGACGAAGCCCACGAGGCACTCGTAGGCGCGGGCCTCGACCAGTGGCTCACCCAGCTGCCCAACGGGATGGACACGATCCTGGGCGGGGACGCCGGCACGGTGTCCGGCGGCGAGCGGCGCAGGCTGCTGCTTGCCCGCGCGCTGTCCTCATCGGCCCAGGTCATCCTGATCGATGAGCCGGCGGAGCACCTCGACCCCGCCACCGCGGACCGCCTCATCGAGGACCTCATCATCCAAGGAAGTGACAGCGGAACACGCGAGCGCACTCTCGTGATCGCGACACACCGCCTGACACCTATGCACAATGCCGATGAGGTACTTATCCTGCAAGAAGGCACGGTGGCGGATCGCGGTCACCACAGCGACCTGCTGGAACGCAACGCCGACTACCGTGAGGCGCTCGCCGCCGAATCATACGAAGCCTAAGGAGACCATCGTGATGCCCGCAGAAGCCGATGCCATCGAACGCGAAAAGTGGTTGAGTGCCGGATCAGAGATCACCACGATGCTCCTCCAGGGTTCGCCCGAGGACGAGGTCCTTGAGCACATCGTGACGGTGGCGCGCGAGATCGCGCACGCCGACGCCGCCGCACTCATCCTGCCCGGCCTCAAAAACGAGTTGATCGTTGAGATCGTGCGTGGTTGGGGCACCGAGGATATCCTTGGCCTCGCGATGCCGCACGATGGGGTTGCCTGGACCGCACTGCGCACCGGAATGCCCAAGAACATTCCGTCGCTCGCAGATGCCAAGGCAATCGCTGTACCCGAGATGCGAAAGTATGGGCCTGCCCTGTACGCGCCCATGGGCACGAGTGAGAAGCCAGTGGGCGTCCTTGTGCTCCTGCGCAAGGTCGGCCAAGAGTCCTTTATTGCCAAGGACATGGAGCGCGCCTCAACCTTTGCGGACCAGGCGGCACTCGCCCTCGTGGTCTCCGAGGCGCGCCAGACCCAGGATATGGGCAAGCTCGTGGAGGAGCGCGAGCGCATCGCCGCGACCTGCACGACCTGGCCATCCAGCAGCTGTTTGCCACGGGCATGCAGCTCGAAGTGGTCCGCCGCCGTGCTGCCCGCGGCCTCGACAAGGCCGGCCTCATCGCCATTCTCGACGAGGCCCTGGACAACATCGACAACTCGGTGCGCGAGATCCGCTCGATCGTCCACTCGCTGCGCGACCCTGACGCCGCCACAGGTCTGGTCGAGCGCTTGCGCCGCGAGGCTTCGCTGGCCCGCACCGGACTCGGGTTCGCCCCATCCCTGGTGATCATGCTCGACGACCGCGCCATCGGCGCGCTCGACCAGGACGAGCAGGTCATCGATGACCTGGTGAGCAAGCACCTGACCGACGACGTCCTCGCCGTGTGCCGCGAGGGCCTCGCCAACGCCGCCCGCCACGCGCAGGCCCAGTCCGTGGCCGTGCGTGTCACCGTCACCACCCCGGCCATGAGCCACGACGGCATCGGCCGTGTGGAGGTCGAGGTCGAGGACGACGGCATCGGCCTCCAGTTCGTCTCAGGCCGCAAGTCCGGCACGTGGAACATCGCTGCCCGAGCACGCCAGTACGGCGGTGAGTACTCGCTCGAGAACTCCTCCACCGGCCACGGCGCCCTGCTCAAGTGGAATGCTCCACTCAAGAGCGCCCGCCTCGAGGAGCAGGAAGCAATCTCCTCTCACCACGCCGAAATCGGTGGCAGTGACCTGCCCGACGAATGGAAGTTCTCCCACTGAGTGAGGTGCGGACGAGCATGAGTGCCGTGCTCCTGCAGCGAGTGCCGTCGCGCGGGGACGGCACTCAACGCACCTGAGCGGCACTCGGGGAGACCTGCGCTGGGTCCCAGCACAATCGTCGAAAATACAGAGTGGGATGGTCCATCACTGATGGACCATCCCACTGTGCTTATTTACGACGATAGGGCGGCCTCCGTAAAGGAGGCCGCCCTATCGCTGTTGGCTGGTTCAGTTGCCTGGTTCGCTCGACCACGCGTGGTGCTTGCGCGATGCTACCCACGCGGCCACCTGGGTGCGGCGCTGCAGGCCCATCTTTGCGAGGAGCGAGGTGATGTGGTTCTTGACCGTCTTCTCGGCGATCGACAGGCGCTCCGCGATCTCGCGGTTGGACAGGCCCTCACCGATCAGTTCGACCACGCGGAGCTCACTCGGGGTGAGATCCTCGGTGGGGTCGTCGTTCTCCTTGCGGCGGCGAGTCACGGTGCGCTCATCGAGCAGCACACGACCAGCGGCAACCGCGCGAACGACCTCCGCGATCTCGGCGCCACGAACCGACTTGAGCACGTACGCTGCTGCGCCAACCTCAAGGGCTGCTGCGAGCGCAGTGTCATCGTCGAACGAGGTCAGCACGATCGCGCGAATGTCTGGGCGATTCGCGCGCACGGCGCGAATCATGTCAATTCCCGTGCCATCAGGAAGCTGCAGGTCAACGAGCATTACCTGAGGGTTGACGAGCTCCGCACGGCGGACGCCCTCGGCGACGCTTCCGGCCTCGGCGACAACGCCCATTCCGTCCGCGCGGTCAATTACCTCTGCAATGCCGCGGCGCACGACCTCGTGGTCATCAACGATCATGACGCGAATGTCTGCGCTGTTCAGGCTGTTCGAGTTCTCCACCCCTCAATGTTAAACGAACGGCATGGGAAAGCGCGGGCGAACTCGCGCAATACGACGTTTGGGCAGAAAGAGTTTCTGCTGCTGTGCCCGAATTGTTGGGGCCATCTCGCAGCGGAATGTGCCAAGGTGGAGACATGCAGATACTCGTTCCCACCACCGTGACGGAGGCACTCCCCGAGATTGCGGGAGTCGACTACGACTACTACGACCCAGCGGTGCCACTGCCGCCGCACTACCTTGGTGCGCAGTGCCTGGTGGTGTGGGGCAACACCCGCGAGCAGCTCGTGGACGCGCGTGAGCGCATGACCGGGCTGGAGTGGGTGTGCGCGCTGTCCGCCGGAACGGACCTGATTGACTCGGTGGGGTTTGCGCCCAAGGTGTTGGTCACTAATGCGTCCGGGCATCACGACGCTCCCGTGGCTGAGCACACGCTCATGCTCATCCTTGCCGCCGTGCGCAGGCTAGACCGGTTCTATGCGGCGCAGGTAGAGGGGCGTTGGGCATCCGAACTGGGCGGGGTCCAGCCTCCCGGGCCGCAGCGTGACCCATCCACTGGGTTTCCGGGGTTGGCTACCCTGCGCGGGGCGCGGGTGACGATCTGGGGCTTTGGCTCAATCGCGCAAACGCTGGCGCCGCTGCTGACAGCGCTGGGCGCCGGGGTTACGGGCGTGGCGAACAGCGCGGGCGAACGCGCCGGATACCCGGTGGTCGGGGTCTCCGAGGTGCTCGATGTTCTGGTCTCCACCGACATCCTGGTCAACATTCTGCCCTCGCTCCCCGAGACCCAAGGAATCATGGGCGAGACTGTGTTCGACGCGCTCCCTTCCCACGCCTGGGTGGTTAACGTGGGTCGCGGGGCAACAGTCGACGAGGACGCGCTGGACTCCGCGCTGCGCGCCGGCACCATCGGTGGCGCTGCTCTCGACGTGTTCGCCGAGGAACCGCTGCCGGCAAGCTCTCCCCTGTGGACCGCGCCTAACGTCATCCTCACACCGCATGCTGCGGGCGGCCGTCCCGTCGAGGTAGACCGACTGATCGGTGAGAACGTACGCAGGTTCCTCTCGGGAGAGCCGCTGAACAACCGGGTCAACTAGCAAGTTCATAACTGGGTCAACTGCCCGTCACACAGTGTTCTCACCTGCAGCAATACAGAGCGCACAGGGGTACCTTACCTGTTCCATTGACGTTACTGTGCGACACACACTATCGTGTGAGATATGAGCACAGGAGAGTTCGACATCCACCTACAGGAGCTGCGCCGCGGCACGATTGTGCTGGCATGCCTCACGCTCCTCTCCACTCCCGGGTATGGCTACGGACTCCTAGAGGACCTCGAGCGCATCGGGTTCGCAACGGACGCGAACACCCTTTACCCTCTCCTGCGCCGCCTGGAAAAGCAGGGTTACCTAGTCAGCGAGTGGAACACCGACGAGGCACGTCCCCGGAAGTTCTACCAGACCTCCGACGCCGGCAAACGGCTGGAACAAGCCCTCATCACAGAATGGCGCGAACTCAACGCGGCCTTCTCAACCTTGAATGACCCAGCAGGCCCACACGCAGAGGAGAACTGACGTGACTGCACCACTGACCACCAGATACATCGAGGCAACTGTGAAGAGCCTTCCTGCTCACCTCCAGCAGGATGTGAGAGACGAGCTTTCCGGTTCCATTGCGGATGCAATCGAGTCCCACATCGAACAGGGTGCGCTCCCGGCAGACGCTGAAAAGGCGGTGCTGCTGGAGCTCGGAGACCCGAGCGCGCTCGCTGCGGGCTACGCGGACCGGCCCCTGCACCTCATCGGCCCCAAGTACTACCTCACGTGGCAGCGACTGCTCAAGATCCTGATCGTCGTCATCCCGCTGTGCGCGGCGGGTGGAACGGCAATCGCTAAGGGGCTCGCCGGTTCCTCAACCATTGACGTCCTGCTTGGCGCTGCAGGGATCGCGCTAACCACAGCCGTTCATGTGGCCTTCTGGGTGACCGTCGTCTTCGTGATCCTCGAGCGCACGGGCACCGACCTTGGCCTCGCGTGGGACCCCGAACAACTCCCCGACCCGGAGGCCCCTTCGGGTGGCCGTGTGGAGCTCGGGTTCGAACTCGGATTCCTTGCCCTCGGCGCCGGTGCGCTTCTATGGGACAGGTTCATCGGGTTCTTCCGCCCCGGCAACGAGACGGTGTCGATATTGAACCCGGGCCTGTGGCCGTGGGTTATCTCGGCCCTGCTGGTGATCCTTGCGGTACAGGCAGCCCTGGCTATCGCCGTCCACGTGAAGGGACGCTGGACACTCTCACTCGCTGTGATCAATACCGTCATCGCGCTGGCCTTCGCGGCCATCGTGCTTACGCTGATTTCACGCGGTGAGCTGATCAACCCGGAGTTTGTCGACCGAGCACTCACGCCGAACAACGTAACCATCGACGCGGACGGCTCCTCAGTTCTCACAACCCTGCTCACGCTGGGAATCGCCGCAGCAACAGCCTGGGAGATCTTTGACTCGTGGCGCAAAGCACTGGGGCACAACTCACCCAACAGGCGTTAAGGGACCGGTTCACCTGCCGAGCCAGCGCCACTGCGCCGAGATTGCACTTGGGGGTTCGAGATTGCCCGGCGGCCCTATGATCTCGGCCCCCCAGGTGCAATCTCGGGGGTTCCCTGCTGCGGTGGCGGGCATGCGGGATAGTCCCGCCCGGTACGTGCCCAAGTCTCAACAGATTTTCGACGATTGTGGCTGGGTGCCAGCCACAATCGTCGGGAATAAGGTGGTGCGAAAGAGAGCCAGTCGGGCGCACACTGCGCCGAGATCCTAGTTACGACGGTCGACGCTGCCGTGACCCATTCGTTGAACAAGTAGGATGCTGAGATGCATATCGAGTATGACCCGGAAGTTGATGCCGCGTACATCTATGTAGTCCACAGCATTGGACCTGGGGAAGCTTCCCGGCAAGTCTCATCCATCAAAACACCCAACTTAGATTCGGAAATCATCCTCGACTTCGATGATGAGGGGCGGCTGCTAGGAATCGAAGTCCTCGGGGCGTCCGACACTCTCAAGGATGAAACCTTAGCTGCCGCGATTCGCCTCAACTAACACAGGTGTGTGCCCCAAAGCATCACTGCTGATCGCAAGAGTGCGGCTTGCCTCATTGGATGTCACTAACCTTCGAGAAGGCATCTTGGGCACCAATGATCTGGGTAATGATCATTGCTGCATGACATGTCATCTGAACACTCACGCCGATCAGATGACGCTCTGCTCCACTCAACGACAAGGATTCACGTCCGCCGACGCGTCAAGAATAGAGAGGATCGCTGCGGGTGTCGGGGAACTGCGTCACGTGATGGGTACACTGCGGAACATGACTGAGTACATCCGGCCCACGATCGTTCCAGTGGAGTTTCGAGACGACGACGGGCAGATCATCAACTATGGCAACCGTTGGCCCGACTCGCCACCAGATGACCAGTACTCCGAAACCCGACATCCCGATCGCTTCGCACCTCTGCACATAGTTGCCAATGCACTCATCAATCATCTGAATGCAACCTATGACGTTCGCATTGAAGAAGGCAGCCATCTCGTGGCTGACCTCGATCACCCTGTCATTTATCATGCCGTTACTCGGGCGGTAAAACTATCGCCTAATGTGCCTGGCACAGCAGAGATCCTCATTGCGTTTACAGACCAACCGGGTATCACCTTGGGTGCGGGAGCACTCTTCAGCGAGCAGTTTCCAGACTGTGGTTGCGACGCTTGCGATGAGTCCGTCGAACACTGCATGAACGAACTCGAGCAGAGCATCTTTGCAATCATCGGTGGAGGGCTCAAAGAAAGCACTTCTATGGGCTGTCCAGACGACTTCATGCCGTTCGACTTCCTCGACAAGAATTTTCCAGGACTGGCCCCCGGCACCTGGGTTGAAATTACCTCTTTTGCAACTAAGGGCCCTGATCAAGAGACGTCCGACCCTGGTGTCATTGCTGAGAACGCCAAGCTGCGTTCTGGATCTGCGGCAACCCACGATGCCGATGAATCAGTGTATTCATTTCAGCTCACAAGGCCCGCTCCGAACTGCTCAGCCGTTGGCGGTTCTGTACTTGCTAGTGACCTTCCGCAGGCGGTACTAGATCGGGCCCAAGCCATGCTGTCCGCCCTGAGCGCCATAAGCCCAGAAGGTGACTGGTTGCCTTGGCCTCTCCGCGTGAGGTCTGACCAGTAGCTACCTGCCAGGCCGCCACACGAGCCTTACTTGACTGAATCTGAGAACTATTACGTAGACCGCGGCCTCGTCTGGCACGTCGGGCACCAGTACGAGGACCGGTTCATGAACTCGGACCGTCGGATGATCGCCCCACATCTGCGGCACGGCTCTCCCTCGCGCCCGTAGGCGTTCAAGGAACGATCGAAGTACCCGGACTCACCGTTGACGTTGACGTACAGCGCGTCGAACGAGGTTCCACCCTGCACGAGAGCTTCGGACATGACGTCAAAGGCGTGGTCGAGCAGCCGGTCAATCGCCGGCCCTGTCAGCTTGTTTGCGGGGCGTTCGCCGTGCACGGCGGCCCGCCACAGGGATTCGTCCGCGTAAATGTTACCTATCCCAGACACCACTGTCTGGTCGAGCAACACGCGCTTAATCGCCGCGGGCTTTGACTTGATTAGGCGCACCAAGGCCTTGCGTCCGGGTGTCCCTGACGCCACCGCTGGGTCGAGCAGATCGCGCGCGATGTGGGCGACAACCGTGGGGATACGCGCCTCATGACTACCCAGTCCTGCGGCCAGCCCGTCCGGCGTGGGTTCGGTCTCGCACACCGCGAGATATCCAAAAGTCCGCTGGTCCACAAAGTCCAGAGTCACGGGCACTAGGGGTGCCTCCGCGCTAGGCCGCTCCCCCATCGCAGCCTCTGACATAGGCCCCAAGACAAGGCGCACTCGCAGGTGCTTGTGGTCTTCGGCCGAGCCATCTAGGGCCTTCACCAGCAGCTGCCCGCTCATGCCTAGGTGCCCCACGAGGGTCTCATCGACGCCATCGAGCCCAAGCCACAGGAACTTCCCGCGCCGGGCAACGTAGTTAACGGTCTGACCAGTAAGGCGGTCCACAAAGTCGAGCGGCCCGCCCTCGTGCCTGCGCACCGAATAGTCGCGCAGTACCTGCGCGGACTCTATCCGCCTACCGACGATATGGCGATCTAGTCCTTCGCGTACCGTCTCTACCTCGGGCAGCTCCGGCATGCTCGGCTATGCCTTCGCAGAGTCTGCGGCCTGCGCAGTCTCATTCGCGAGCCGCTTGTCCTCAATCACCTTAAGCACCCGGTAGGCGTCCTCTGCAGCAGCCTGTTCGGCGTGCTTCTTGGCAGAACCTGATCCGGTGCCTCGCTTGACCCCGTCGATCACCACAAAGGATGTAAACACACGAGCGTGGTCCGGCCCGTCAGAGGTGTTCTCGTAGAACGGGGAATCGAATCCAAGTCGGGCGCAGATCTCCTGCAGGGAGGTCTTCCAGTCGAGGCCCGCGCCCATGTGGGCGGCCTCTTCCAGGGTGTCGTCGATCAGGAAGTGTACAAAGGTACGCGCGGTCTCGAGGCCGTGCGAAAGATAGACGGCACCGATGAGGGATTCCACGGTGTCGGACAGGATCGAGTCCTTGTCAAAACCACCGGTCCGGGACTCACCCTTGCCCAAGAGAATGTATTTGCCTAGGTCCAGCCGGCGAGCAATCTGCGCCAGCGGGCGCTGCGACACTGTGGCGGCGCGCATCTTTGCTAGGTCGCCTTCAGGACGATCTGGGAAGCCCTTGTAGAGGGCCTCTGCGGAGACCACACCGAGCACCGCATCCCCGAGGAACTCGAGTCGCTCGTTTGTGGGAATGCCGCCTGCCTCGTGGGCGAATGATCTGTGTGTCAGCGCAAGAACAAGAAGCTCGGGGTCCAAGTGGACCCCGAGCTTCTCAAGAAGTTCTGACGCCGGCGAAACTTGTCGATTTTTCTTCGAAGCCACCGGAGTTTCCTTCCAACTAACTGTCAGTTAGTGACAATCAGTTTGCGTGCTCGGTGCGCAGCGCCTCGGCGTACTGGCGGCCCTTGTAGGTACCGCAAGTTGGGCACGCAGTGTGCGACAGCTTGTCGCCCTTGCACTGCGGGCACGTGGTGAGGTTCGCTGCAGTCGTCTTCCACTGCGAACGTCGCGCACGGGTGTTGCTGCGCGACATCTTGCGCTTTGGAACAGCCACGGCTAGCTCTCTTTCGTCTCGTTGAACATGCTCTGTAATGTCGACCAACGTGGGTCGAGCACTTCGTGTGAGTGTCCTTCCTCATCTGCCAGATGCACTCCACACTCAGAGCACAACCCCGGGCAGTCCGGTGAACACAACGGTTGAAATGGTAACGCAAAAACTACGGAATCGCGAAGCAGAGGCTCCAGGTCGATCTCGTCGTCTACAAGCTCTACGATCTCAACTTCGTCCTCTTCAGCCTCTTCCTTGGCAGCTTTGGCGCGCTCGGGGAAGTAGAACAGCTCCTGGAAAGTGTTGTTTATGTCATAAACAACTTCATCCAGGCACCGGCCACATTCTCCGACGGCTTCTCCTGCTACAGAACCGCTGACGAGAACTCCCTCAACAACAGACTCGAGTCGAACATCGATCTCTAGTTCGCTGTCTTGGGGAATACCAATAATGACTGTTCCGAACCCCTCCGGAGCCGGAAGATCAAGGCTAACTTCTCGCATTGATCCCGGGCGGCGGCTGAGCTCATGAACATCGAGCACAAACGACGAACGTGGATTGTTTGCGATGATGATCTCCTTGAGTTTTCCTACTTCCCAGAGGCACGCTCGCGGCGCGCTTCCTTAACGGAAGTGAAACGGTCATGATGCAACCCCAAAAGGGGCAACGATTCATCTTACGCCACGGCCGCAGTCTGACCCAAGTGTGTGAGCGGCAAAACGACGTGACACCAAACACAGCGATCACGCCGCTGAGGCGCGCACGAACTTACTAGATGCCCTCGTCAAGGCGCTGAGCAAGTTTGGTGCGTCCCGCCTGCACCTGGGTGAGCAACCGCCCAAGGTCGATTTCAAAGTCTGCCAAGCGGCGGTCACAGTAGTCGTCAGCTTCCGTGGTGAGCCGCTGCGCGGCTTCCTCCGCCTGCGCAATGATTGCCTGAGCGTGTTCTTGAGCTTCCTGAACCACAGTCTGCTGCGAGGTCAGTTCGATAGCGCGCTGTCGGGCGGCGGCAACGATCTCCTCTGCCTGGGCTTGAGCATCCTCAAACACCACGGATGCGTCCGAGAGCACCTCGTCGGCACGGGTGATTTGGGTGGGCAACGCCTCGCGCAGTTCGTCGAGCAAGTCCAACGCCTCGTTGCGGTTGATCAGCACGGAGGAGGACATGGGCATGGAGCGTGCGCGCTCAATGACGTCAGTCAGAGCATCCAACAGTGCGGGAACGCCGAGGCGCTCGCCCTCGACAAAGGTCTCGTTGTAGCTGTGCTCACTCATTACTGTTCCTTACCTAAGTACAGATTCTTTTCACGCATGGATGCTTCCATCGCCGCGTGAACGGTGGGGGTAACCATGTCCGAAACGTCTCCCCCGAATCGCATGACGTCCTTTACTAGGGACGAGGCGATATGCGCGAATGCTGGCCGCGCGTGGAGGAACACCGTTTCGATTCCGGTGAGGTGCGCATTCATCAGCGCCATGGGGGTTTCGCCGTCAAAGTCGTTCGACCCGCGGATGCCCTTGACTATCGCGGAAGCTCCGACACTCCGAGCGAAGTCCACAAGTAGTGCGGGGACTTCTGCCACTTCCACGTTGGGCACGTGGGCCAAGGATGCGCGCGCAAGTTCCAGGCGACGCTCGGGTTCCAGCAGCGGGAACTTGCCTGAATTCGTTGCAACTCCAACGATTACGCGGTCGAACAGGGTGGCGGAGCGCTCGATGATGTCGATGTGACCGAGCGTGATCGGGTCAAAAGATCCTGGGCAAACAGCGATACTCACACTGTCACGGTAGTACACAACCGTCCGGTCGGCGTGATTTTTGATGCCAAACAGACCAAGATAGGGATATGCCATTCACTTTTCGCGTACTTGAATCGCAGCAGGATCTCAACGAGTTCTATGAGCAGGTACTCATACCCTCTTTTCCGCTCTCTGAGCTGGTTGATAAGGATGAGTTCATCGAGTCGTGTGAGAACGGCTACCTTCACGTCATTGGTGCTCTCGCGGACGATGAGATTATTGCCGGTGCGGTAGGAACGACACCCACCCAAGAGGGCGTCATGATGCTCCTCTACTTGGCCCTTAAGCCCGGCCTTCGGGGTGGTGGCGTTGGCGGTGGTCTCCTCGACCATGCCGTGGCGGCTTGGCGAGAACTGTTCAACCCGACCATCATCATGGCCGAGGTGGAACATCCCACCTACCACAAGGCGTCCGAGGACCATGGTGATCCGGCCGCTCGCCTGCGCTTCTACGCTCGCCACGGCGGCAAGATCCTCGACATCCCCTACTTCCAGCCTGCGATCCGTGAGGGCGATCCTCCCGTTCCGGCGCTCATGCTGGTGACCCTGTGGGTTGCTCCCCAGGCGTTTGTTGACGATGACCTGGTTGCGGCGTGGCCGCTTCGCGGCGCCTTGCGCCGAGAGGTCGTGGACACCTGCCCGGACGACTTCGGCCCGGCTCTGCGTGTGGAGGAATCGCTCGCAAGCGATTCCGTCAAGCTGTGGGAGCCAAGCGAGCTAGACAGCGTTCCTGTGGGCCTGTTCGAGTAGTCCCTCCAACCCAAAAACCTCATTAACGACGATCTGGGCTGGGTCTGCACATGATGTGCGGACCCAGCCCAGATCGTCGTTAAGTAGTTGAGGAACTGTCAGTCCTCGTACGGGACGGGCAGTTCTGGCTCGTAGTAGTACACGGTGGTGTCGCCGTAGTTTTTCTCGGTGATGAGGCGCCACTGCTCGGGCACGCCCGGCTTGGGGCTGCGGCTTCCGCGCTCAACCACAACCACTGCGCGGTCGTCTAGGTGCGGGACCAGCGAGGCTAGGATTCCGCCGAGCGTTTCCTCGCTGATGTCGTAGGGCGGGTCGAGGAACACGAGGTCCCAGGCCTTAGTGACGGGGCGGGCGGCATAGTTTTCCGCCTTGTCGTGCGCGACCTTTACGCCGACCAGGCCAAGCGTGGTCACGTTGGTCTGGCAGATTGCGGCGGCGGACTTGGATGCTTCAACGAGGACGACCTCGCGTGCCCCGCGGCTCGCGGCCTCGATTCCGAGCGCACCGGAGCCCGCAAACAGGTCGAGCACCTGGGTGTCTTCGAGCACGTCATAGTGCTCGAGCCGGGAGAAGATTGCCTCCCGCACACGCTCGCTTGTAGGGCGGGTTCCCTTTGGCGGCACCTTAAGTGCACGCCCTCCTACGCTTCCAGCCACGATTCTTGTCACCGAAAGAGTCTAAACTACGAGCGCTCCAAGAACTCCTGCGTATCCTCATCCAGGTATGAGTTGATCGCCACTAAAAGCCGCTCGTGCGAGGCTAGGGTGGGATCTTCCTCGATGATGCGTTCCGCATCTTCCCGCGCCATGGCAATAAGGTCCGCGTCCTTCATGACCCGCAGGAGACGCAGCGTGCTGCCACGCCCGGACTGCGCTGCGCCGAGCACGTCACCCTCGTGGCGCAGTTCGAGGTCGGTTGCGGCAAGCTCAAAGCCGTCCGTGGTCCGCGCGAGGGCCTCAAGCCTGACTCGCGCATCCGTGTTGTCGTCAGACAAGGGCGCCACCAGCAGGCACACGCCCGGGAGGTTGCCTCGGCCGATACGTCCGCGGAGCTGGTGAAGCTGGGAGATGCCGAACCGATCTGCGTCCATGATGATCATTACGCTGGCGGTCGGGACATCGATTCCCACCTCAATCACGGTGGTCGACACGAGCAGGTCCGTGTGGCCTGCGGAGAACGAGGCCATCGTGGCTTCCTTGTCCGCCGGCGCCATGCGCCCGTGCAACACGGAGATGTTGATCCCCCGGAAGGCATCGAGTGACCGCAACTGCTCGGACAGCACCTCAACGGAGGCGAGCTCACGATTTTCCGCACCTGGCGCGGTCGCATCCTCAAACAGCGCGCCCGGGGTACCCTGCCCAAAGTTCTCGCCGTAGGCGTCGTCTGAGATGGTCTCGGCGCCGTCGGAGGAGTCATCGCCGGGGCTGATACGCGAGCACACCACGTACACACGCCGACCCTTGTCGATCTCCTCGCGGGCGCGCTGCCAGGTCCTCGCCATCCACGCCGCATTCTGCGCGGGCACGATGTGGGTTGCCACGGGCGCGCGGCCTGCGGGAATCTCCTTGAGGGTCGAGACCTCGAGGTCACCAAACACAGTCATGGCCACGGTGCGCGGGATCGGGGTCGCCGTCATGACGAGCAAGTGCGGAACCGTCCCGCCCTTGGCGCGCAGCGCGTCGCGCTGCTTGACGCCAAACCGGTGCTGCTCGTCCACCACTACGAGACCCAAGTCCGCAAACTGCACGTTGTCAGACAGCAGAGCATGCGTGCCGATCACGATCCCTGCCGCGCCGCTTGCCGCATCGAGCAGTGCCTTGCGCTTCTGTGCGGTGGTCATGGAACCCGTCAGCAGAACCACCCGAGTGGCGCCCTCGGCGCCACCCAGCATCCCCCCGAACGCCAGTTCGCCCAACATCGACTCGATCGAGCGGGCGTGCTGCGCCGCAAGAACCTCGGTCGGGGCGAGCAGTGCCGCCTGTCCCCCGGCGTCGACGACCTGCAGCATTGCACGCAACGCCACGATGGTCTTACCCGACCCAACGTCACCCTGTAGGAGCCGCTGCATCGGGTGGGCCGAGCCAATATCGCTCGAAATCTCGTGCCCCACCTGGATCTGGCCACGGGTCAGGGCAAACGGAAGCTTCTGGTCAAAGCGCGATAGCAGGGTCTTAGGCCCAGCCACAAGCGGCCGCGCGGTTGCCTCGAGCGAGGCGTGCGCTGCCTTGCGGCGCACCAGCGCCGCCTGCACGATGAACGCCTCTTCAAAACGGAAGCGGCGGCGCGCGCGGCGCCAGTCGTCGTCGTTGTCTGGCTGGTGGATGCGCCGGAACGACTCAAACAGCGTGTCCAGCCGGTGCGCGGCTCGCACTGAGTCTGGAAGCGGGTCGGGCACGTCGGCCTCGTGCATTTGACCCAGCACCGTGGCCACGCAGCGCTCGATCCGCCAGGTTGGCACAGCCGCCGTAGCGGGGTACATGGGAATAGGCTTGGCAGCCTCCGCGATGGCCTGGTCCTCATCGTCCGCGTCGAGGCCAACGATCACGTAGTTGGGGTGCGCGAGCTGGCGCTCGCCGCGGTAGTCGCTGACTGTCCCGGTGAACAACCCCACGCGACCGGGTCGCAGCTTGTCCTCATGCATGCGCAGCACGCCCTGCCGCTTGGCAAAGAATGTCAGGGAGAGGTCGTGGACACCGTCCGAAACCCGGGCGTTAAGCATCGCACCGGCCCGCGAGCGCATGTGCCGGATCGTGGCGCTCGAAATCTTGGCCATGACAGTCACGTGTTCGCCGGGCTTGAGCTCTGAGATGTCGGTGAGCGTTCCCGGCTCGGCGTAGCGGCGCGGGTAGTGTCGCAGCAGGTCACCTGCTGTTTCTAGGCCCATCTTGGCAAGCGGCGCGGCCGTGCGGGTACCCAGCAGCTTGCTGAGCGGGCGCTCGAGGAATGGGATGGTTGCGGCCTCGAAGTCGGCCGGAACCACTACCTGTTCTTTCATTGCTCAACCCATTCAATTGACATCGTTAGCCCGTGCCCCTTGCGCCCCGAGCCCAGTGTTATGAGTTCCGCCTCCGGGTTGGCACCCTCGACACCGGCGTGGAGGTCGGTGAGCAGGGATACCGGGCAGCGTTCATCCGCGAGGATCGTCACGATGGGGATGGCCCCTGGCCTCGGCGGGACCTCTCCCAGAATGAGTGTGCGCAGCGCCTCTCGCGTGGGCTGGTCAAACCGCCAGGTGGCTGCCCGGTCCGCTACTTCCTGCAGATGCGCTGCGAGTTCCGCAGGCCCGCGGGGTGGTTCTCCGCCGCTCGCTGCGAGCGTCATCGCCGTGGCCACAGCCACTACGCGCGCGTCGTCGCCCGCCACAATGACGTGGTCAGTTGGGTAGGCGTCCTGGACCTGCTGCCGCAACTCCACACTATTAACGACGATCATGGTCCCGTCCCCTTCAGCCTCCGACCGGCCCCGTGAGACGTCCGAAAGGGTTGCCCGGCCGTCGCGGGCAAGGAGTACCACTGCTCCACCGCGTGCGAGGTCCGGGGCAAGCCCTGGGGATGCGGTGCAGATAACCGACTGTGGCCCACCCGCGTTAGTGACCTGGCGCAGCAGGTCGCGTACGAGGACGCGCGACAGCGTGGCGTGCTCAATTCCTAGGTCAACGGCTACCGTTTCCGCGGCCTTGAGTGCGAGGTCTGGGGTGTCGGTGTGGACGTGCACGTTCCACAGCGCCTCGCCCGGGGAAGTGTCTCCTCCGACAACCACCACGGATTCGCCGAGGTCCGCCAGCGCGCCGCGAAGGCGGACACTGAAATGGTCTGTCCCCGTCCCGTGAGTGTGTGCACGGACGAGGTACATGACCTCGAACTCACCGTCTACGGAGGAATCGTCCGCTTTCGAGTCAAAGTCCGGGGCCGGGCCTGAACCTACGGCACGGTCATAGGAGTGCAGTTCGTCCGAGCCCCAAGCCTCGCCGGTCGCGGTGTGAGGACTCGACGCCTGCACCTGTGACATCTGGGGCGCCGGGGTGGGAACCACGGGCGCCTGAGCCAGGGAAGCACGCTCCCCCGCTAGCGCACCGGACACGGAGCTTTGCTCACCCCCGGCTAACACGCTCTCTAGCGCGGAGAGAATAATGACGAGACCATACGCGCCGGCATCGAGCACGTTAGCCCGAGCAAGTGCGCCAAGCTCAAGCGAGCTCTGCTCAAGCGCACTCTGGCCCGCGCCCAAAGCCGCGCGGGCCACGTCAACAGGACCACAATCGTCGAAAATCAGGGCGTCAGCGGCGCTAGCCGCGGCACGGGCCACCGTGAGAATGGTGCCCTCTACGGGCTGGGCCACCGCGGCGAAGGCCCTGTCGGATGAGTACTTCAGGGCGTCGGCGAGTTGGCGGGCCGGGGATATTTGGGGTGTAGCCTGCGTGGCGGACTGGGAAAAACCGCGCAGGTACTCGGACAGGATGATGCCGGAGTTGCCCCGGGCGGACGTGATAGCGCCCTGCGCGACCAACGCATAGGCATCGGTTGGAGACGCGGGAGAGTGCGCGGACTCGAGGGCGCGCAGGCCGCCGCGCAGGGTCAGATACATGTTTGTGCCGGTATCCGCATCGGCGACCGGATACACGTTCGCCTCGTTGAGGACAGGCTGGTTCACGCGCAGCCGCTCGAGCGCACGAGAGAACCAGGAGTGGATGGCGGCAGTGTCGAGCCCGCACACAGCGGCGGCTACAACGTCCATCCAACTTCTCCATTCATTGCGTCCAGCTTTCGCGGCCGTTCTTCGGGCCCGTTCTCCAAGCCCGTTCTACACGGACTGGCATACCCTCCAGATCGATCCTAGTTGGTGCAACTGACTTCCAAAGGCACCCAAGAACGAGTACTGATGGAGGGAGGCACCCGCAATAGTGTTCGATTTCACGTGGCTTGCCGGCCAAACAGCCCCTCTACGGGGACTTTGGACCACAAAAGCAAGTAGACTTGTCAGAGTCGCTTTGCAGTTGATGATGGTTCCTCTCAGAGGAGGAACTCAATCAGAAACCGGAAGCGGCCTACCTAGTGATCTCCGGCACTTGATTTGAGTAACGGGCGATTCGTCGGTTAACCTATTCAGGTTGCCCAATCTGGGTATGCGCGGAGCAGCCGCGATGTGAAAAGACTAAGAACCTCGGTTTTTATGTTCACACTTCTTGCTGCTTCGTTTGAATCAGTATTGAAATTGACTTCGCCGCGACACCGCGGCGTGCACGACGATCAGGAGAGACCGTGGCTGCTAACTGCGACGTCTGCGCAAAGGCCCCTAGCTTTGGGCACAGCATCTCGCACTCGCACGTGCGCACGAAGCGCCGTTGGAACCCAAACATCCAGCGCGTTCGCGCAATCGTCAACGGTGCGCCTAAGCGCCTTAACGTTTGCACCTCATGCCTCAAGGCTGGCAAGGTGACTCGCAACATCTGATTTTGATGTTCCCCGTCCTGCGGGGATCACCCAAATCTCTCAGAGGGACCCTCACTTCGGTGGGGGTCCTTTTGTGTTCCCTCTCCCCCTCCATCGAGAGTATTCCTGAGCCCACTCTCGACGTCGAGAGTATTACTGAGCCCACTCTCGTTTGCAGGGGGACGGTGAATCAGGACTGTGGGTGGGAGTGAACTGTCCACATTTATCGCTATGCAGGGCACCCTAAACGTGGCACTCTGGAGTCATGGCAGACGAACTTGAACAGCTAATTGTCCGGGACGCCGTGCTTGAAGACGCCGAGACCATCTCGCGCATTCACACGTTGTCATGGCAGCAGGCATACGCGGGATACGTGCCAGCGAGTTACCTCAACTCACTGTCTCCGGAGGGCAAGATCCCGATGTGGCAGGAAGTCTTGGTGCGCGATGACACCGCAGTGTTCATCGCGGAGAGTGCCGGGCGTGCACTAGGTTTTGCGTCCGTGGGCCCCGCGCACGATGAGGACGCCGAGCCGAGCGACCTCGAGCTCTACACCATGTACCTGGACCCTGAGGCGTGGGGTCTTGGTGTTGCACGCCAACTCATGAATTCTGTGAACAACGTGTCGCCGGACAGCTCAATGAACCTCTGGGTGTTTGAAAAGAATGCCCGCGCCCGCCGGTTCTACGAGCACCACGGCTTCAAGCCAGACGGTGTGGAAAAGTTGGAGGAGTTCGCTGGCGAACACCTCTTGGAGCTCCGTTACCGGAAGTGATCCCAGCCTTCGCCTAATCCGCCCGCGTCAAAACCCGATACGGTCACGCCTCCGCCACGGAGGTGTGGCCGTTCGTCGTCTGCGACTGCCTTGAGCACAGTCCCAATCGCCACGAATCCTGCAGGCAGCTCGGTGCCTGGGGAGAACGTGGCCAGCAGCCCGTGGTCCTCTCCCCCAGTGAGTTTGAGTGCCATGGCGTCCGCCTCCGACTGGGCAGGTAGGTCCCCTAGAACCGCTGGCAACCCCAGTTTGTTCAACCAGTGGCTGCCCGCGTAGGGCTGTGGCAGCGCGTTGCCGTGCGCGGCAATCGCCTCGGCATCCAGTTCCAGCACCACCCCAGACGCCCGGCCCATGCGGCCCGCGTCCCGCAGCAGAGAATCCGACACGTCCATGAGTGCGTGCGCGCCTGCGCGCGCCGCAAGCGCACCCGTGGAGACTGGTGGCAGCGGTGTTCGGAACAGTTGTCGTGCTGATTCTCGACGATCGAGTTGGCTTCCAGCCGCATCCCCGGTGGGGTTGATGGGTGTGGGTGCGTCGGGGTTCGCGGTGCCGGAGTTGTCTTGGGAAGCGCCTGGGTTTGCGTCTGTCTCCGCGAGGAGGCTGCGCAGTCCCGCCGCGGACCAGCCGAGCAGACCACAGTGTGCAACGACGTCCCCGGGCTTCGCACCCGAACGCAGCACAGGAGGAATACCGGCAGTCATGTGCCCATGCACGGTCACCGAGATGAACAGGGCAGGGGCCGAGGACAGGTCTCCCCCAACCACCGCTGCGCCGAACTGGCGGCTTGCAGCCGCGAGCCCCCGGGCGAAGTCTTCCATCCACGCCACTTCGGTTGCCGGCGGCATGGCCAGCCCAACCACGAGCGTGGACGGGATCGCACCCATTGCGCCGATGTCGGAGAGGTTTTGCATAGCGGCGCGCCAACCCACCTCAAACCCGCTCGACCAATCGGTCTTGAAGTGAACGTCTTGGACAAGCACGTCCGTGGACACCACGAACTTTCCGCCGGGCGCAGTGACTACAGCACAATCATCGCCTGGGCCTAGGTCAACAAACTCATTGGAGTCGAGGTGCGGGAAAATGCGAGCGAGCAGCTCGGACTCGGAAAGGTCAGCAACTGTGAGATTCACGAGTTCAGACTACCTTTCAGCAAAACAGTCAGGCGAACCAGATAGGGTACGGGTGTGAAGTACCAGCGCACCATCGCACCAGCCGCGGCCCGCCCACGAGGCCGGATGAATCGTCGTAAATCAATTGCCCTTGGGGCAATCATTGCCCTGCCGGCGCTGAGCGCCTGCACGCCCACAATCTCCGTAAATGCGGGTCCCTACGCCACCGAGCCGGTGTGTGCCAAGGTCGTGCTGGCGCTCCCCGATCAGGTGCTTGAGCAGGAACGCGCCAAGACTACGAGCCAAGCCACCGCAGCGTGGGGTGAGGGCGGCGCCGCCATTACGTTTACTTGTGGCGTGCAGCCACCCGCGCCCACCACGGAGGACTGCCAGTCCATCACCACGGACGTGTTTGGCACCGACGAGACCTTCGACTGGATCACCACCCAGGACTCCAAGGGCTTCACGTTCGTGTCCTACGGCCGCACACCAGCCATGATGGTCCAGGTGCCCGCGATTCTCGGAACCAACCAGCCTACGGCGGCACTGCTCGACGTGGCGAACGCCGTGGCCAAGATCGAGGCCACGAGCTCCTGCATCTAGTCTGAGTCTGACAGCGCAGGGTTTGAGTCTGACAGCGCAGGGTTTGAGTCTGACAGCACAGAGGGTCGGGGCCGCTCGATTTCAAGCGGCCCCGACCCTCTGTGCGTATGTGTTCCTAGTCCTCGGAGTGCATGGCCAAGAACTTGTACACCTCTGTCTCATCCACACCAGGGAACGCGCCCGTGGGCATCGCGGCAAGCAGGTGCGAGTTCGCGCGGGCAGCGGGCCATGCCTGCCCCGCCCATGACATCGACAGGTCGGGTGGTGGCTTACGGCAGCACGACGGATCCGGGCACTGCGACTTGGAGCGCTCGGGCGTATCGCGCCCGCGGAACCACTTGGCGTGCGCGAACGGAACTCCGATGGACAGGGAGTACAGGCCGGACGAGTGACGCTCGGTGCGGGCGGTGCACCAGTAGGTGCCTGCCACCGTGTCCGTGTACTGCTCGAACGAACGGAACTTGTCGGGGATGTCGAACACCTCGCGGCTGGTCCAGTAGCGGCACACCGCCTGGCCCTCGATCGCGCCCGTGTGGTCGGCGGGAAGTTCACGCCGTCGTTCTCGTATGCCTTGTGGATGATCCCGGACTCGTGCACTTTCTGGAAGTGCGTGGTGATGTCCAGGTGCTGCGTGGCCAGGTTGGTGAAGCGGTGGGCGGCCGTCTCATAGGACACCGCGAATGCGTCCCGAAGGTCCTCAAGCGAGAGCTCCTTGCGCGCCTTGGCCTCCCGCAATTGCTGGGTTGCAGCCTTTTCGGGCATGAGGAGCGCAGCGGCAAAGTAGTTGGTGTGCACGCGCTGGCGCAGGAACTCGTAGTAGGTGGTAGGGGTTTCGTGGCCCAGAACGTAGTGGCCGATCGCCTGAAGGAGCACCGCCCGTGGGTCGTGATCCCCCGAGCTCTGCGTGAGGTAGATCCGCCGGTTCTTGAGGTCCGTGACGCTGCGCGTGGAGTGAGGCAGGTCCCCAACGAACCGGAGCGAGAAGCCGAGGTGAGTAGCAATGTCGGCTGCGACATGGTGGGATAGTGGTCCGCCCGAGTACCCCACCGCAGCTAGGACCTTGGAGGCTTCCTCCTCGAGGTGCGGGTAATAGTTGTTCACCTCACGCATCTCCATGCGCAGGATCGAGTTGGCGCGCCGGGCCTCCTCCGGGGTGGCCGCCTGCATCTCGAGCCGGCGCTCCAACTCGTGTTGAAGCCCAACGAGCGCCTCCAACACATCCATGGGCAGGCGTGAACTCACGCGAACCGTAGGTAGGGCGAGGCTCTGGTAGAGCGGTCCTCGCTGCGCGCGCTCGAGTTCGATCTCCAGTGCCGCGCGCTTCGAAATCGGCTCCGCGCCAAGGAGGTCGTCCATGGTCACGCCCAGAGTTGCGGCGAGTTTACTCAGGAGCGAGAGCTTAGGCTCGCGCTTCCCGTTCTCAATGAGAGAGAGCTGGCTCGGAGCCACACCAACTGCCTCCGACATGTCATCAAGCGTCAACTTTTTCTGTTTGCGCAGGTGACGGATTCTTCTGCCCAGCGAAATGACGTCGATTTCTTCGTTCGAACTGGCGGCATTGCCAGCATCCAAGGACTGATGTGGCTTGGACCACGTTGGAGTCTGCATTTCTTGATGATAGGTGAAGAACTGCATTTCTTTCTAGAGGAATCCTCTGGTTTGGTGTGTAGGAATGCTGAAGAGTTGGTTCCACGAAGAAGTTTTCGCAACTGAACCAGAACCACTTCAAAGGAGAAGACCATGATCGAGCAGACCACTCCAGCTGGCCGCGCAGAGGCACTTGAGCTTGACTGGGCAACCAACCACCGCTGGGCGGGCACTACCCGTGAGCACTCCGCTGCCGATGTGATCAAGCTCCAGGGAACCGTTGTTGAGGAGCAGACGCTCGCTCGCCGCGGCGCTGACAAGCTCTGGAACCAGCTCACCGAGCAGGCCAAGACCGGCGAGTACACCCACGCGCTCGGTGCACTGACCGGAAACCAGGCCGTGCAGCAGGTCAAGGCTGGGCTTAAGGCAATCTACCTGTCCGGATGGCAGGTTGCAGCGGACGCCAACCTCTCCGGGCAGACCTACCCAGACCAGTCGCTCTACCCCGCTAACTCGGTTCCCGCCGTTGTGCGCCGCATCAACAACGCGCTCATGCGCGCAGACCAGATCGAGTTCTCCGAGGGTATCTCCACGGTTGAGGACTGGTTGGTTCCCATCATTGCTGACGCAGAGGCTGGCTTTGGTGGCCCACTGAACGCCTACGAGCTCATGCGCTCGATGATCGCATCCGGCGCTTCCGGCGTGCACTGGGAGGACCAGCTCGCTTCCGAGAAGAAGTGTGGACACCTTGGCGGCAAGGTTCTCATCCCAACCCAGCAGCACATCCGCACGCTAGGCGCGGCTCGCCTAGCAGCAGACGTTTCTGGAACTCCAACCGTGATCATCGCCCGCACCGACGCCGAGGCAGCAACCCTAATCACCTCCGACGTGGACGAGCGCGACCGCCCGTTCATCACCGGAGAGCGCACCGCGGAGGGCTTCTACAAGGTCACCAACGGCATCGAGCCTTGCATCGCCCGCGCCAAGGCCTACGCCCCATACTCCGACCTCATCTGGATGGAGACTGGAACCCCTGACCTCGAGCTCGCTCGCCGCTTTGCGGAGTCGGTCAAGGAAGAGTTCCCAGACCAGATGCTCGCATACAACTGCTCCCCATCCTTCAACTGGAAGCGCCACCTGGGCGACGCAGAGATCGCCAAGTTCCAGCGCGAGCTCGGGGCCATGGGCTTCACCTTCCAGTTCATCACCCTTGCGGGCTTCCACGCCCTCAACTACTCCATGTTCGACCTTGCTCACGGATACGCCCGGAACGGCATGTCGGCATACGTGGAGCTGCAGGAGCGCGAGTTCGCTGCAGAATCCCGCGGATACACCGCAACCAAGCACCAGCGCGAGGTGGGTACAGGCTACTTCGACGACATTGCAACCGTGCTGAACCCTAACGCCTCCACCCTGGCGCTGGTTGGTTCGACTGAAGCCGGCCAATTCCACTGATCCGTCACCTGGGTGCGGCTGCTGACGCAGCCGCACCCGCCCCTCACCTTGGAGCACCCCATGAATGGTTACACCACCGCCGACATCACGATGTCGGCTCCGTCCATTGATCGCCAGTCCGAAATTCTTACCGACGATGCACTCGAGTTTCTGCTCGCACTCCACCAAGCGTTTGAGTCGCGTCGCGCTGAGCTTCTCCGCGCCCGCCAGGACACTCGCAAGCGGATCGCGAACGGGGCCGACCCCCGGTTCCTCCCCGAGACCGAGCACATCCGCAACGACTCCTCGTGGCGTGTTGCGCCCCTGGCCCCAGGCCTAGAGGACCGCCGTGTGGAAATCACGGGACCCGTTGACCGCAAGATGACGATCAACGCCCTGAACTCGGGCGCCAAGGTGTGGCTCGCCGACATGGAGGACTCCTCCACCCCCAACTGGGAGAACGTCATCAACGGCCAGGTGAACCTGCGTGACGTGCTCTCCCGCTCGATCGACTTCACGTCGCCCGAGGGCAAGGAGTACCGCCTCACTGGTTCCACGCTCACCGACCTGCCCACGATCGTGGTTCGTCCGCGCGGCTGGCACCTGGTGGAGCGCCACATGACGATTGGCGACCGCCCTATCTCGGGTGCGCTGTTCGACTTTGGCCTGTACTTCTTCCACAATGCCAAGAACCTCATTGCGCAGGGCCGCGGACCGTACTTCTACCTGCCAAAGCTGGAGAACCACCTCGAGGCACGCCTGTGGAATGACGTGTTCATCCTGGCTCAGGACCTCCTGGGCATCGAGCAGGGCACCATCCGCGCAACGGTCCTCATTGAGACCATCACGGCAGCATTCGAGATGGAAGAGATCCTGTACGAGCTGCGCGACCACGCTGCCGGCCTCAACGCTGGACGTTGGGACTACATCTTCTCCGTGATCAAGAACTTCCGTTCCCGCGGAGCCCGGTTTGTGCTTCCGGACCGCGCGCAGGTCACCATGACCCAGCCGTTCATGCGCACCTACACCGAGCAGCTTGTGCGTGCGTGCCACCGCCGTGGCGCGAGCGCAATCGGCGGCATGGCTGCGTTCATCCCGAACCGCAGGGACGAGCAGGCAAACGCGATCGCGATGGAGCGCGTGAACGCCGACAAGACCCGCGAGGCCTGCGACGGCTTCGATGGCTCCTGGGTAGCTCACCCTGACCTCGTGCCCGTTGCCCGCGCAGTGTTCGATGGCGTGCTCGGGGAGAACCCAAACCAGATTGCACGCACCCGAGAGGACGTGACCCCGGACGACCGCGGGCTGCTCAACATCGAGTCCACGGACGGCGAGGTCACCGAGGCCGGAATCCGAGGAAACATCGAGGTGGCCCTGCGCTACATCGAGTCGTGGCTGCGCGGAAACGGCGCTGTTGCGATCCACAACCTCATGGAGGATGCGGCTACCGCCGAGATCGCCCGATCCCAGGTATGGCAGTGGATCCACCACCAGACTCAGACCGAGACAGGCCGGCCTCTGACCCGCGCCTGGGCGCGCCGCATCACCGCAGAAGAGTTCTCTCGCCTCGAGCGTTTCGAGGGAGATAGGTTTGACGATGCCCTCGAAATCTTCGAGGTCTCGGCTCTCGAGGAGGAGTATCCGACCTTCCTCACCATCCCGGCGTACACCTGCTACCTCCGCGACCCGGAGCCGGCGCTGTCCGCCTAGTCCACCCGCCGGCCACGCCGGCACACGCATAGCGGGTTGCACCCTTCACTGGGTGCAACCCGCTCTTACGTTCTGGCTATGTAGTTGTGTGGCTCAGCGTGTCTGATGGCAAGAGGTTGGCCGTGCGGCTCTCGCCACGCTCGGCGGTTCTCGCCACGTTCGGCGACTCAAGCCAAGCCGCGTAGGTCAGCGCAGTCCGGCTGGGCGCGCGAGCGCCAACTCGATGAGCTCAGTGACAAGTTCGCTGTAGGGCAGGCCCGTGCGCTCCCACATGCGTGGGTACATCGACACCGGCGTAAAGCCAGGCATCGTGTTGATCTCGTTCACGATCACGCTGCCATCCTCCTGGACGAACACGTCCACGCGGGACAGGCCCTCACAGCCGAGAGCATCAAACGTGCGTACCGCAATGTCGCGGACCAACTCGGTGACGTCCTCAGGCAGGTCGGCCGGGCACGACAACTGCACGGCTTCCTCGTCCAAGTACTTGGCCTCGAAGTCGTAGAACTCGTGGTCAGACTCGCCGGACACCGCAATCTCTCCGGGGTACGACGCACGCGACGGGTTGCCCTCGCCTCCGCCCAGTACCGCGCACTCGATCTCGCGTCCCACGATTCCGACCTCGATCAGGACCTTGGGGTCGTGCTTGTGTGCGTAGGTCAGCGCCTCGTCCAGCTGGTCGGCCGACGTGATGCGGGAGATTCCGAGCGAGGAGCCTGCACGCGCTGGCTTCACAAAAGCCGGGTATCCCAGCTGCTCAACCTTGGCCACGATCTCCTCGCGCGAGCGCTGCCATTCTCCCGGCTGCACGGTGATGAACGGGGTCACGGGGATGTTGTTGCCCTGGAGCACAACCTTCATGTGGTGCTTGTCCATGCCTGTCGCCGAGGCGAACACACCGGGTCCTACATAGCGCAGATCCGCTAGGTCGAGGAGGCCCTGCAGGGTCCCGTCCTCACCGAATGGCCCGTGGACGAGTGGGAACACTACGTCGACGGTGCCAACGGACTCGATCTTTCCGTCCCGGACTACGCGCAGCTCGCTGCTACCCATGGCGAGGGGAAGGATGACCTCAGTGCCGTTGTCCTGAACAAATGGGAGGCCGTCCTCGCCGGTCACCACGTCGGTGAGGTCCTGGTCGAGCAGCACCCACTGACCGCCGCGGGTGATTCCCACGGGGATGATGTCGAAGCGGGTACGGTCAATCGCACCAAGCACCGACTTGGCCGTGATGCAAGAAATTGGGTGTTCGCCGGAACGCCCACCGAAGAGCACGACTACGCTTGTGCGGCTCTGTGCGGGGGCAGATTGTTCGGTCTGTGTCTGGGATGCGGACAAGTTACTCATCGGGTGAGACTTTACCGGAGTTTCCGGCTTAATCTCATTACTATGACCGGCGATACGCAAAATTTCACACACCCTTCCCAGACCTCGGATTCGCAGCGGGGAGGTGAGGCGTCCGCTGACAGTGCAAAGGAACCCGAATCGCCCCACGGCGCAGGCCTCGCGCCGGCCACCGTTGCGGTGACGTCGGGCCGCCCGGACCGGGTCCAGGGCTCCCCCGTGAATCCGCCGATCGTCATGTCTTCCACCTACGTGTCCCAGGGTGTTGCCGCTCCCGGTGAGCTCATGTACACCCGCATGGACACGGAAACGTGGCAACCATTCGAGCAGGCGGTGGCGGATCTGGAGCAGGCCGCTGTCCCTGGCGTCGTGTTTGGTTCCGGTATGGCAGCCATTGCGGCGGTGTTCTCATTCGTGCCTGCGGGCGGCAAGGTTGTGCTCCCCCGCCACGCCTACCAGGTGACCCTTGGGTTCGCCCAGGATCTTGCCGAGCGTTATGACGTGCGGGTGGAGAAGGTCGACGTGGCCGACACCGAGTCCACCATCGCCGCCTTCGAGGGCGCCGACCTAGTCCTGATCGAGTCCCCCACCAACCCCATGCTCGAGGTCGCCGACCTCCCCGCCCTCATCGACGCGGCCCATAGCGCTGGCGCGCTCGTGGCCGTGGACAACACGTTTGCTACGCCACTGCTCCAGCGGCCCCTATCCATGGGAGCCGACCTTGTGCTGCACTCTGCCACCAAATACCTCGCCGGGCACTCGGACGTGGTGCTCGGGATCGTGGTGTCCAACTCCGAACACCTGGTGAACACCGTGCGCGCCTACCGGACCTTGCATGGATCGATCGCCGGACCGTTTGAGGTGTGGCTCGCGCTTCGGGGCCTGCGCACGCTCGCACTGCGTGTTCGTGCAGCCGGCGAGAACGCCCTAGAACTCGCCCGCCGCCTAGAGGCTCACCCCAAGGTCGCCGCAGTGCGTTTCCCCGGCCTACCCACCGATCCCGGGCACGAGCGCGCCGCCGCACTCATGGGCGGTTTCGGCGCTATCATCGGCCTTGAGCCCGTGGGCGGCCTCGAGGAGGCCGACAAGGTCATCGCCGCGCTCAACGTCTGGACTCCGGCCACCAGCCTCGGCGGGGTCGAGTCCACAATCGAGCGGCGCCGCCGCTTCGCCACCGAGTCCCAGACCGTCCCCGAGAACCTGCTTCGCATGAGCGTCGGCATCGAGGACGTCGAGGACCTGTGGGCTGACCTTGCAGGAGCTCTGGATCAGCTGTGAGGGCTGCGAACGCTAATCACAAGGGAAGCTGCGCACGCTGATCGGAAATAGGAACTCCGCGAAGCGAGTTTCTGCTGTAGGTCAGCGGCAGCCTCTTCCCGAGCTCTCAGCACAACTCGCCGGTCCAACAAGTCGATAACCTTCATCAAATCCACGCCATCACGGTTCTGCATGTCGGGTGGATCGATGATGACTGCACCTTGAGTTGGTCTCCTCGTACACAATGCCGGTTAGCGCGGTTCGAGCAGAAAGTCAAATATGCTAGAATCCTCGTTACCGCGACGAGGCGGGTGACCAGAGGATTCCCGATGCCTAGTGTTCTTGACCGCTGCGAACAAAACCGCTCGCTGACTTGTTTACTCCCCTTGGGTCAAATTACTTCGCTCTTACAAATTAATCATGCAGCGAAGTAGGCGGAGAATGGCGCTAGGGGTTGCGGGGCTGCTGACTATCGTCGGGGTTATCGCTGCAGTTGTTTCGTGGAAGGCGATAATGCCGGCTGGGCGGGGCGATACAGAAGCAATGTGGGTGGATCACAGTTCAGAAGTGACTGTTGTTCGAAATCCATCAATCATGAGTGATGCTGTGCTCTACAATGGCTCATTCTCCGTCGGGCAAGATGGCTGTCTCTACGTCACTGTGCTCGAGGAAGAAGAGACCACGTATTTAGCGGCAACCAATCCCTCGGCAACGATCAATCAGGACGCGGTGTCCGATCGCGGCATTTCCTACAAAATGGGCGACACGGCTTGGTTCAGTAAGGCAGTTTTGCGGGGACAGCTGCCCTCGAAGGGATTGTCTATGTGCCAGGGTGCGAGTGAGGTATTCGGTGTCTCGCTGGCGGCAACCCCTGATCCTTGATCGACCGACCGCCACATTGCATTTGCCCTCGCGGTCGCGCGAAACAAGGTCGGTGCAGCGGCGCGGTGCCGGCGGTACACGTTGCGCAGGTACTCGCGAACGAACTCTTCGACCTGCCGGTGGTGGGGTCCCCCACCCGCCTGCACGTCCGAGTCCCTCGCTTCACCTGCACCAACCCCACCTGCGCCAGGAAGATCTTTCAGATCTCCCTGCCATGCGCCGACGATGGAGCCAAGTTGACCGACCGGGTGAACCGTTCCATGTCGTCTACCTGTCCGCCGAGAAACTTACCGGATGTCGGCAACACCTGCAGCGTGAAACCACCGGAGGGCGGGAACAAGGACGATCCACTGTACAAGCACCGCCGGGCCCTGTTGACCAGGACCGACTACCTCACCAAGCGGCAGAAACAACGACTAGATCTGCTGTGGGACACCGACGGCAAGTTCATCGCCCGTCACGCTGCTACCGCGTGCGGACGGTGTTCTTCGCTGGCCGGAAGAACGTCACACCGCACACGCTGCGGCACACCTGCGCGATGAGTCTGCTGCACGCTGGGATCGACACCGCGAACATCGCGCTCTGGCACGGGCACGCGAACATCCAGACCACGCAGATCTACTTCCATGCCGACCTCGAACTCAAACGCCGGACCCTGGAACGCGTCCCTGCAGTCGATGAGCGACCGCCAGTTCGCTACCGAGCCTCGGATGCTCTCATCGCGTTCCTCTAGGACCGGTGAGCCCCACACGGTTATGTTGACCGTCTCAGGCGCCCACCCCGCCAGAACAGGGCGCCGACCAAGCCGGTCAACATAACCCCGAGGTCGACATACCATCGCGAGATCGCTACTCGAAGCCGGAGGATTCAGACCCCACATACACCCTTGATTGCTAAGAGCCCGAAAAGGGAAATAGACGAGTATCCACGTGAAGTCTCTGGACCTTCAATCACAACTTATGTATCCTTCAGAAGGAACCCGCTATTCGGATCTCCTTCTAAGACAGCAGTGCTCTAAGTTCGCGCCAAGTCGATTGCTTTTCATGACTAGATCCAATCGAAGGGAAATGGCTCTATGATAACGAGGATCGACTCCGAGAATGAGTTATTCTTCCGAGCGATTGCGAGACGCAGCCCCGTAGAGTTGGGCAGCGAGTATGCGAGAACAATCGTTCTTCTTCATCCGGGCAGCGAAATCAAAGACGACGGCGGGTTTCCATTCCGGGCACCAAATTCAGACGACGAACGCCTCGGCGAAATGCGGGAAAGGGAACTAGAGCGTGTTTTCCTCTCCGTGCTAGGTAGCAGATTCGCTTGTTCCCTGGCGGTATATGCCGGGTTCTTGCACGGAGAGAATTTTCAGAAACTAATCAATCCTGAAGGAGTGAAGTATGACGGAGACCTCAGATACATTCTCTTTAACGGGGAACTCGGAGAATCGCTATTTAGTACGGTCTCCAGCCGTTGGAGCGCTTCTCACATAGTAGAACTCAGTTTCCTATGGGCGAGAGATCGATCGTGGCTTATGGCGTCCACTCCGGACACTGCAGTCACAATTATTGGGTGCAATGATGAGCTGGCCGATAGCCTTATTGCTGCCAAGAACCTGGACGCATTCGACTGGCCTTTGAGTGACCAGATGATTCCCTAGCTCCGTAACCAAGATGGCGACGAGGATCCAGCTGGTCCTCGCCGCCACAGTCGTCCTCACTACGAGACAGTGCCTATGTCGGAATCAGTATGCCGCGCACTCCTTGCCGTTGTGCTTAAACGATTTGACCGCACTCTTGATACCGAAGTTCCCATAGGCCGGTGTAAAGCCAACCGGGAACGTAATTGCAGCGGTTCCTATTGCTCGATAGGCAGCGGGACTGTATGTGCACTTCAGATCTCCACCTTTGCGGGCGGAGCCGTAGAGTGAGTTTTCGGTGTTTACTAGGCCGAGTCGAGTTCCATCAGTCATTCGAGTCTGAATGCGGAGTGTAGTCTTCCTTTCATACCCGCCCGTCCCCTTGCAAATAACCACCAAGTGCGCATTGATGGTCTGTTTGCTGGAGTATGTGCTCGGATGTGGATAGTCGTATGAACCGGTACAGGTAACCGTTGCTACAACGATCGAACCCGTCAAACCGGCTCTACCGGTCTTTTCCTCGTATTTGACGGCTTCTCCCAGGCTAAACTCTTCGCCAGGCTCTACTTCGATGATCTCGTCGGGGGAGAGGCCAAATGCTTGTTCGAATGAAACTGTTGTTGGCTCTGGTTCATCGCTGCTGGAATTGTGAGTCACGGGCAATGCTGATGCGGTTGTTAATGACAGTGAAAAAGCTACTGTCAATGGGATTATGGTTCTCAGGATCTTCATTGGTCCTAACCTTGATTCAGTTGATGGTTGCATCTCCTAGCGGTGGCTAGTCTTTCATGGGGCAAGCTGCAATCCTAAGACTAGGGTCCCAGAAAAGTGTTGGGAGCGTTCCCATCTTTGGGAACTGAGATCGAGTGTTTTTGGCGCCTGTAAGCAGTTTCTTGGCTCTTCACGATTGAGGGTGCAGCGCGGGTCTGAAGCCTCCGGCTTCGAGCAAGCTGCGCGCGATGTAGTGGGTGGGGTTCTGGAAGCCGAGCGCGGAGCCGCGGAGGTGCTCGAGCCGACCGTTGATCGCTTCCGTCGGCCCGTTGCTGGTGCCGGGCCGGTCGAAGAACGCGACGATGTCCGCGGCGCGCTGCGTCATGGTGCGGCCGAGCTTGCGGATCTCGACGAGTGCGGCGGGGACCCCGGTGGTGATCGCGGTGATCACGGCCTGCATCATCTCCTTGGCCTTCTTCTTGTCGGGTTCACGGTAGGCGGCGACGATGCGCTGGTAGATGCCCCAGGTCGCTTCGACCTTGACGTGCTCCTCGCAGCCGAACACCGCGTCCAGCCGAATGCGTTGTCGGTCGGTGAGCAGGTCCGCGCCGGTGTGCAGGGTGCCGCGCGCCTTGTAGAGAGGGTCGTTCTTCATCCCGCGGCGGCCGAACAGGTCCTGCTGAACGCGCCTGCGGCACTGGTCCAACGCGTCGCCGGCGAGGCGGACAACGTGGAAGGGATCCATGACCGGGACGGCGTCGGGGAGTTCTTCGGCGGCGGCGGTCTTGAACCCCGTGAACCCTGGGGGCACCTCCCACGCGTGGGGGACCATCGCGACTACCTCGATCGCCTTCGACCACTCCTCCGGCCGCGCGGCGAGCCACTGCTTGAAAACCGCCTTCGAGCGGCCCTCGGCCATGTCCAGCAACCTGGCCGGCCCGGTCTTCTCGCGGGCCGGGGTGAGGTCGATGATCACGGTCACATACTTTTCGCCGAACCTCGTGTGACGCCAGACACTGGGCCCCCATCGAGAGCGCAGCGTGCGGGGAGTCGTCGACACCGATCGTGGTCACCCCGTCGAACCTCGCCGGGTCGTCGATCAGGCGTCGCTTGCTTTCGGCGAGGACGGCGGCGTTCGCGGCGCTCCAGGACACCCCGAGACCGGCGGCGACGCGGGTGACGGTGAGATGGTCGACGACGATGCCCCGCAGCGCCCACTCCAGACCACCGCGGGAGATCTTCGCCCTCGGCGCAGCCGCCCGCGTCATGTCCTGCCGCCACGTGCGCCGGCAGTGCGCGCACCGGTACCGGCGCACCCGCACCAGCAGCGTCGTCGGCCGGTGCCCGAACGGCTCTTGCGCGAGCCGACGCATCACCGTGTCCCGCGGCACGCCTTCGGCGCCGCACTTGCGGCACCATGGGTCGTCCTCGACGACGCGGCACTCTAGCACCGCCCGATCGGTCTCAAGCAGTTGGCCGACGGCGACGAGCCCGAGCTCGTCGAGGCGGCAGAACGTGGTCAGGTCAGGGATCGCGAACGTAGGGTGGAGCAAGTCGAGGTCTTTCGGGATGGCAAGCGTGAAGAACTTCCATCATCCGGGAGACCTCGGCCCCTACCCGGCCGCCAACATGCTCAACCGACTACACCCTCGTTCACGAAGAGCCAGTTTCTTCCTGAAACGGTTATCTCGAATTTGTTTTGTCTGGGCAATGGTTGCGGTGTGCAATCCACCAATCAATTCTTTTCGACGGTAAGGCTGAGCTCTTGTGAATAATGGGGTCTTCGCGTTTGGGAGTGTGCAGTTGCGCCGTGATGGGGATTCGGGATGGCACAACATACAGAGGCCTTGGCCGGTACAAGATGAGAGGTGCGAAGCCGTCATCTGACCAAACCAGGACCCTAACGTGCACACTACTGGCAACCTCGTAGCCGACACCATCTGCCGCACCGCAGAACTCGGCCTGACGATCACCGACGCCGCCGACGCAGGCACCCTCACCATCATCAACGCCGACCCAGTGGACGTGGCCGACACCTGCCCGGACTGCGCGATGCCCGGGGTGAAGCGGGACCACATCCGGCGTCGACTCGTCGACCTGCCGGACACCTGGGCGTTCTACCAGGAACGATCTACGCGTACGGGCACCCGGCCCGGGCACGGGGTAAGAAGCTGATGAGCAGGGTGGTCGACACGCTGCGCAAGGTCCAGCCTGCAGGACTGGAGGAGTTGGCACACTTTGGTCGGACTCTGTGGCGCCGGCGGACCGACTTCCTCGCCTACTTCGACATCGGTGCGTCCTACAGGCCGGTTGAGGCGATCAATGGACACCTGGCGCACCTGCGCGGGATCACTCTGGGATTCAAGAATCAGGACCACTACATCTTGAAGTCACTGACCCACTCAGGCCAGTTACAGGACCGGATCAACACACTGTAAAACGCGAAGAACCCAGTTTCGTCGATTATCAGTCGGGGTACGGGGATCGCACGCGTCACAGGCCGTACTGCGCGCCCTCAGCCTTCTGGGGGCGGGACAGCAAGCGACGGGTCATCTCGTCGACGGGCAAGCCGTCATACAGGACGGCAACCACTGCGTTCGTGATGGGCATTTCGACGCCCTGGTGCTGCGCGAGCGCGGCCACGGAGCGGCAGGACTTGGCGCCCTCGGCGGTTCCGCCGGTCTCGGCGACCGCCTGGTCAAGGGTCAGGCCCTGGCCGATGTGCTTACCCAGCGTGTGGTTGCGGGACAGCGGCGACGCGCACGTGGCGATGAGGTCGCCCATGCCCGCGAGCCCCTGGAAGGTCTCAAGTTCCGCGCCGAGCTTCAGGCCCAGTCGGGTGATCTCAGCGAGGCCGCGCGTGATGATGGTCGCCGTGGTGTTGTGGCCAAAGCCCTTGCCCTGGGCCATACCCACAGCCACCGCGATGACGTTCTTGACGGCTCCGCACAGCTCCACACCCACGAGGTCGTGGTTGGTGTACGGGCGGAAGTACGAGTTCGAGCTCGCCGCGGCCACCTTGGCAACGTTGTCGGCGTTGACACCCGAAACCACCGTGGCAGTGGGCTGCTTGGCAGCGATTTCGGCCGCGAGGTTCGGTCCGGAGACCACCACGACGCGATCGAGCGGGAGATTCAGCGCCTCGCACAGGACTTCGCTCATGCGCTGGTCCGTGCCGAGTTCGACACCCTTCATGAGGGACACCGCGATCGCATCCGGGCCCACGAGTGGGGCGATCGGCGCGAGAATCTGGCGCGCTGACTGGGACGGAATCGCAACGATGACCAGTTCGGCGCCATCAAGTGCCTCCTGAGCGTCCGTGGTCGCACGAATGGCAGGGTGCAGGTCCACGCCGGCAAGGCGCTTGCTGTTCGTGTGCGCAGAGTTGATCTCGGACGCAGTCTCCTGATCGCGGCCCCAGATCGTCACCTCTCCCCCAGCGTCCGCGAGGACCTGGGCGAACGTGGTGCCCCACGCACCCATTCCGAGAACTGCCGACTTCATAAGAACTTCCTTACTGCTTACTTACTGCTTTCTGGCTGAGGCCAGGACACCGCACAAGGTGTGCGAGTGTGGGTACGCGGACCGTTGGACGGAATGGCTGCCAGCGAGTGGCTAATAGCTGGAGGCAACTAGCCGGCGGCCACTAGCCAACGGGACGCGGAACTAAGACTTCGAGGGGACATAAAACGTGACCGGAGGCTCCTCGCCTCGATGCTTCGCCACGATCTCGGTGATAGCCCGCATGATGCGGTCCGTGGCCTCGCGCAGGAGGGCGGAGTCGATTTCCTTGTCATAGAGGTCCGAAAGGTCAACCGGCGTACCTGCCTCAACAATCAGGGTCTTGCGCGGGAACAGTTTGAGCATCTTTGCACCTCGCGGAAGCAGATCGAGTTGACCCCACTGCCCGAGCGGGATGACCGGAGCCTTGGTGGCGAGCGCCATACGAGCGACTCCCGTGTGTCCCTGCATAGGCCAGCCGTTAGGGTCCTTAGTCAGCGTCCCCTCCGGGTAGACCGCGATGCAAAAACCCTGTGCTAGACGCATGTCTGCAACCTCAAGGCTCTCCTTAGCGCGAGCAGAACCACGGAACACGGGAATCATCGCGAGTTTACGCAAGAGGAAGCCGAGCACTGGAACACGGAACAGCGATTCCTTGGCCAAAACGCGCGGAGGACGGCCATTGACGTAGAGGTAATGCGCCATCATCAGCGGATCGATCAGGGAGGCATGGTTCGCTGCAACAATGATCCCGCCCTCTTTGGGCAGGTTCTCCTGGCCATACCACTTGAGCCTGCCAAGCACGTTCATGGTGGGACGCACAATCGCGGCGGCTACGCGAAACCAAGCGTTCTTACCGGGCGTCGCGTTCTCGATGACGAGATCCGAAGCTGCGGGATTTTCGGGAGTGTTCACCGCACTAGGTTACCGCGAACTGCGCCAGCCCTTGGCGGGCTGACAAACCCATGACAACGAAAGCGCGCCCACTCGGAATGGTTTCCGAGTGGGCGCGCCTTCAACGTGCAGGGCGTGCAAGTGGATCAGGCCATCTCAAACTTTGCGCCGAGAGCCTCGAGCTTGCCGCGGAAGTTCTCGTAGCCGCGGTCGATCAGCTGGATGCCGCGCACCGAGGAACGACCGTCGGCGGCGAGCGCTGCGATGAGGTGCGAGAAGCCACCACGCAGGTCAGGAACCACAATGTCCGCCGCCTTGAGCGGGGTTGGGCCCGCGATGACTGCAGAGTGCTTGAAGTTGCGCTGGCCGAAGCGGCACTCGGTGCCGCCGAGGCACTCCTTGTATACCTGGATCTGAGCGCCCATGCCGTTCAGAGCGTCGGTGAAGCCGAAGCGGTTCTCGTAGACCGTCTCGTGGACGATCGACAGTCCCTTGGCCTGAGTCAGGGCGACAACGAGTGGCTGCTGCCAGTCCGTCATGAAGCCTGGGTGAACGTCCGTTTCAAGGACGATCGACTTGAGTTCGCCACCTGGGTGGAAGAATCGGATGCCGTCGTCACGGACCTCGAACTCGCCGCCGACCTTGCGGAAGGTGTTGAGGAAGGCAGTCATCTCGGGCTGGGTAGCGCCCTTAACAAAGATGTCGCCGTGGGTAGCAAGCGCAGCCGAGGCCCACGAAGCGGCCTCAATGCGGTCAGCCAGAGCGGTGTGCGAGTAGCCCTCAAGCTTGGCCACGCCCTCGATCTGGATCACGCGGTCTGTGCGGACCGTGATGATAGCGCCCATCTTCTGCAGGACATTGATCAGGTCCATGATCTCTGGCTCGATCGCGGCGTTGGAGAGCTCGGTGATGCCCTCCGCACGGACGGCGGTGAGGAGGAGCTGCTCAGTTGCACCAACCGAAGGATAAGGGAGCTCGATCTTGGCACCCTTGAGGCCGTTTGGCGCCGACAGGAAGATGCCATTTGGACGCTTGTCCACAACAGCGCCGAACTGGCGGAGGATGCTCAGATGAAAGTCAATGGGGCGGTCGCCGATGCGGCAACCACCGAGGTCAGGGATGAAGGCTTCCCCCAGGCGGTGAAGCAGCGGGCCACAGAAGAGAATCGGAATGCGGCTAGCTCCAGCGTGCGCATCGATGTCGGCGACGTGTGCAGACTCAACGTTGCTTGGGTCCAGGTTTAGGACACCCTTCTCAACGTCCCACTTCACCTTCACACCGTGAAGCTCAAGGAGGCCCGAGACAACGTGAACATCACGGATGTCAGGAATGTTGCGCAGTTCGGAAGGGGTCTCCCCGAGAAGTGCAGCAACCATTGCTTTAGACACAAAGTTCTTTGCACCGCGCACTGTGATGGTTCCGTCGAGCGGGATACCGCCGTTGACGTAGATCAAATCTGTCATGTGTAAATCGTCGCCTATCTCGTGGCCGATGGTGTGGATCGACTCACGCCGCTCCCAATGCCTTCTCCGTATGAACACAAACATGGGTGAGGGCATTCCGTGCAGCCCAACTCTACGCGTGGCAAGACCTGCGCACCGTGAGAGATTCGCCTCATGTGGTTCTCGTACCCCGCCGGTACCGCACCGCCAAGGACATGAGACGCCTGCCAAAAGTTTACCGAGGAAACGAGGATCTGTGAAAGAAACCCAGCCATATCGTCGATAATCATGCAGTGCAGCTCCGCCGCCTGCGGCGGGGCGTTCTGCCCATGTGACGTTCGACTAACGGGTGCGCTGGCGCAGGGCCTCATACATGAGCAAAGTAGCCGCGTTTCCAGCGTTCAGCGAACTTGCGGCACCCGCCATCGGGATGCTCAACGTCACGTCAGCAGCCTCGCGCCAGGCCTTGGAAAGGCCGTTGGTTTCGTTGCCCACCAGCACCAAAACGGGCTGGGTGAAATCGAAGTCCCACACGGGGGTCTCACCGTGCTCGTCAGTCGCGGCTACCACAATGGGCACGCCCGCTGCGCGCTGCTCCGCCACCCACGCCATCACGGTCTCCACCGAGTTCTCCCGCACGGTGGGCAGCGAGAAGATCGAACCGGTCGAGGCGCGCACTGCCTTCTGGTCATAAGGGTCGGCCCCGTGGCCCGAAACGATCAGGCCCGCAGCACCGAGCGCGTCTGCGGATCGGATGATCGTGCCCACGTTGCCCGGCTGAGTAGGGCGGTCAAATACGAGGCCGAGGAAGTCCGAGTCCACGGGAATGCGCGCGAGGTCGTCCTGCGGCATCTCCACCACAGCCAGCATCTCCGTGGCGCCCTCGTCCTTGCCGCTCAGCTCCGCCATGAGCTCGGACGACATCGCGATCGTCTCGGCGTCCATGGTCAGGAGCTCACGAGCCCACTGGGAGAGCTTCTGGTCCGCCGCAAAGATGAGCGTGCGGATCTTCCAACCCTGCTCCACCGCGAGAGTGATCGGGCGGACCCCCTGCACAAGGAACTCACCGGCGCGCGTGCGCTTGGTGCGGTTGTTGAGGATCGCCTCCAACTGCTGGAAACGAGCGTTCCTCACCGAAATCCTGAAATGGCTCACGCCGCTCCTCCTAGTTTGGCTGTCCTGATCGGCTGCCAGGTAATGTCCTCGGCCAATTTTAGCCGTGCAGGGTGGTTGGGTCGAAGCCGCGTGCCGCGGGTGGTGGTGACGGACGCAGTTGGTGGTGTTGATGGGCGCAGTTGGTGGTGTTGATGGGCGCAGTTGGTGGGCCAAGAGGGGACTTAGGGCAAAAGAAGCCCGACCCTCGCCGTAAGGCGTGAGTCGGGCTTCCTTGCTTGTGAGTGGGTGTAACTTACGCGTCCGCACCTTCAACTGGGCGGGCTGCCTCAATGTGAACGTTTGGCTCGTGCTTTGCTGGCAGAGTCAGCGGACGCCACGATGCGCGGTGTGCCTCGAACTCGGTGATGTCGCCCTCGTTCTGAAGCGTCAGTCCGATGTCGTCGAGGCCCTCCATGAGGCGCCAGCGGGTGTAGTCATCGATCTGGAACTGAACGGTGACGTCACCAGCGGATGCGGTGCGAGTCTCGAGGTCAACGGAGACCTCGGTGCCTGGGTTGGTCTCGAGGACCTTCCACAGGAGCTCGATGTCCTCTGGAGCAACGATGCCGGCCACGAGGCCCTGCTTGCCCGAGTTGCCGCGGAAGATGTCCGCAAAGCGGGAGGACAGGACCACGCGGAAGCCGTAGTCCTTGAGCGCCCACACAGCGTGCTCACGCGAGGAACCTGTACCAAAGTCAGGACCTGCAACGAGTACGGAACCGGACTTGTATGCGTCCTGGTTCAGTACGAACTCTGGGTCGTTACGCCATGCCGAGAACAGTGCGTCCTCAAAGCCCGTGCGCGTGACGCGCTTGAGGTAGACGGCTGGGATGATCTGGTCGGTGTCAACGTTTGAGCGACGCAGCGGAACGCCCACACCGGTGTGCTTGATGAACTTTTCCATGATTTTGCTTCTCTTTTCCGGCGGTGAGGCTCAGGCGTTAACGAGTGCGAGGTCGGCTGGCGAGGACAGCGTTCCGCGGATCGCCGTTGCAGCAGCCACGAGTGGGGACACGAGGTGCGTGCGTCCGCCCTTACCCTGGCGACCCTCAAAGTTACGGTTCGAGGTGGACGCTGCGCGCTCCCCCGGCTTGAGCTGGTCAGGGTTCATGCCGAGGCACATGGAACAGCCGGCGTTACGCCACTCTGCACCGAACTCCTTGAACACAGCGTCGAGGCCCTCGGCCTCTGCCTGGAGGCGAACGCGTGCGGAGCCTGGAACCACCAGGACGCGGACGTCATCGTGCTTCTTCTGGCCCTTGATGACGTCCACTACAGCGCGGAGGTCCTCGATGCGGCCGTTGGTGCACGAGCCGATGAACACGGTGTCGACCTTGATGTCGCGAAGTGGCGCGCCAGGGGTCAGGCCCATGTACTCGATCGCGCGCTCGGCGGCCACGCGGTCGTTCTCGTCAGCGATCTCGGAAGGAACCGGGACGTTAGCTGAGAGTGGGAGGCCCTGTCCTGGGTTGGTTCCCCAGGTAACGAATGGCTCGATGTCCTTGGCCTCGAGGTCAACAACAGCGTCAAATACGGCGTCGTCGTCGGTCTTGAGGGTGGACCAGTACTCAACTGCGGCATCCCAGTCTGCACCCTCAGGTGCGTGTGGGCGGCCCTGCAGGTAGTCAAAGGTGGTCTGGTCAGGTGCGATCATTCCCGCACGTGCGCCAGCCTCGATCGACATGTTGCAGATGGTCATGCGACCTTCCATGGACAGCTTGCGGATAGCCTCGCCGCGGTACTCGAGCACGTAGCCCTGTCCGCCACCGGTTCCGATCTTCGCGATGATCGCGAGGATGATGTCCTTGGCGGTCGATCCCTCTGGAAGGTCTCCGTTGATGTTGATCGCCATGGTCTTGAACGGCTGCAGTGGGAGCGTCTGGGTAGCCAGAACGTGCTCAACCTCTGAGGTTCCGATACCAAACGCGAGTGCACCGAATGCGCCGTGGGTCGAGGTGTGGGAGTCGCCGCACACAACGGTCAGGCCGGGCATGGTCAAACCGAGCTGTGGACCAACAACGTGCACGATGCCCTGGTCGGCGTCACCCAGTGAGTGGATGCGGATGCCGAACTCCTTGGCGTTGTTACGCAGGGTGTCGATCTGGGTGCGCGAGGTCAGGTCAGCAATCGGACGGTCAATGTTGAGCGTCGGAGTGTTGTGGTCCTCGGTAGCGATGGTGAGGTCTGGGCGACGCACTTGGCGTCCCGCAAGGCGTAGCCCCTCGAATGCCTGTGGGGAGGTGACCTCGTGTACGAGGTGGAGGTCAATGTAAAGGAGGTCGGGTGAACCATCCGTGCCACTACGCACGAGGTGTGCATCCCATACCTTCTCAGCCAATGTGCCGGCCATGATTTATCCTCTCTCAACCGCGAATCTGGTAGTCGCAGCGATGTTGGTTGTTCCTAATCGGAGAGTCTACTTGCATTCTCGCCACTTGAGACTGCAATATCAATACATGGACAATTCTAGTGGAGTCGGCGTACTCGATAAGGCAGCGGCAGTTCTCGGCGCTCTCGAGGCGGGTCCTGCCACCCTTGCACAGCTTGTTGCAGCAACCCACCTTGCACGGCCAACCGCGCACCGTCTGGCAGTTGCGCTAGAACATCACCGTCTGGTCACCCGTGACATGCAGGGCCGCTTTATCCTCGGCCCACGCCTGAACGAGCTTGCCACCGCAGCAGGTGAAGACCGCCTGCTCGCCGCAGCAAACCCAGTTCTCGCAGCACTCCGTGACCACACTGGCGAGAGCGCGCAACTGTACCGCCGCCAAGGCGACCAGCGCATTTGCGTTGCCGCAGCTGAGCGTCCGGTCGGCCTACGCGACTCGATCCCAGTTGGCGCGACCCTCACAATGCAGGCAGGTTCCGCTGCTCAAATCCTACTCGCGTGGGAGGAACCTGACCGTTTGCACCGCGGACTCCAGGGCTCCAAGTTCACCGCGACCATCCTCTCCGGCGTTCGCCGCCGCGGTTGGGCACAGTCGGTATCCGAACGTGAAGTGGGCGTGGCCTCCGTATCCGCACCGGTTCGCGG
>NZ_HE978642.1:0-35787 GCF_000312125.1 Timonella senegalensis JC301 | reverse complement strand
ACCCATTTGGACGGCACTCGCCGATACTGCAGAGACGAAAACTGGGAGTACGGGCGCGGAAGCGGTGCTTTATGCACCGACCGACTGCCGCCCAGCAGCAGAATCAGTTGAACGCCGAGGCAGAGCCGTGGCGCAGGCGGCTTGGGCCCGGGTGGCTTGGGTGCGGGTGAATGGGCGTCGATGTATGACTCGATCACCACTGTATGACTGCCGATCACACATTGGTGATCCAGCCATACATTGGCCATACATTGGTCGCGCCGGTCTGCAGAAAAGCTCCCGGAACCAGGAAAGCCACCCAGTCCGAAGACTGAGTGGCTTTCCGTGTTGTACCCCCAACGGGATTTGAACCCGTGTTACCGCCGTGAGAGGGCGGCGTACTAGGCCGCTATACGATGGGGGCCTATCGCCATAAACGCTTCCGCGCTTAGTGCTCCATAAGCATAACCTAACGCGTGCTGACCTGCGCAAGCCCAATTTCGGTGACGCCAAACACATCGTTAGGCTGCTGAAAATGATTCCCGACGATCATGCTCACCTCCCAGCATCACCGCACCCCCTCTTCATCGAGAGTGGGCTCAGGAATACTCTCCCCTACGAGAGTGGGCTCAGGGATACTCTCGCTAACGAGTTGGAGCAGCGATAGCCCCCTGTGCGGCTGACCTCCTGCGAGCACTGCCCCTCGCACCTCTGCTGCTTCCGCGAGTCCAGACCCCTTGCCGCCCTTGGTTCCCCGACCCTGGCTCCTCTCGCCGCCGCTGCTTCCCTAAGTGCCGGTTTTTAGCATCGAGTGCCGGATCGCGGACACGGCACTCGATGCCAAAACCCGGCACTCGCCGAAAATCGAGGGTCGAAAGCTGGGGTAGCGCGGGCGCGGGTGAATGGGTGCAGGTGGCTTGGGCGCGGGTAGCGCGGGCGCAAGCGGCTTGGGTGCGGGTGAATGGGTTTCGATGTATGGCCCACTCACCGATGTATGACTGTCGATCACACATCGGTGATCCAGCCATCCATCGGCCATACCTTGGCCGCGCCAGGTTGCAGAAAAACTCTCGAAACGAGAAAAGCCACCCAGTCCGAAGACTGAGTGGCTTTTCTAACTTGTACCCCCAACGGGATTTGAACCCGTGTTACCGCCGTGAGAGGGCGGCGTACTAGGCCGCTATACGATGGGGGCCTTTGTACTTTCGTACTAAATAACTCCATGGGAGCTATTCGCTGGGGTACCAGGACTCGAACCTAGAATGACGGTACCAGAAACCGTTGTGTTGCCAATTACACCATACCCCATTGACTACGACCTTTTGGCTTGATATCAACGTTTTCGCGCTGTTCTCAGTAGGTCTTGCGTGGTTTCCCGCGCTGCCAACAACGAAAACATTACCCAGTCTGAGCCGAGATTCCAAATCGAATTGACGTGTCCTGCGTTACGTTATGTGGATGGCCGCGACCTCCTACAACGCCAACTCGCACAACCATGCGGATTCCCACCACGCGCTTTCATTTGGAACCCAAGCAAAACTGTATGACGACGCGCGTCCGCCGTACCCGCAGGAGCTCGTCTCGTGGGCACTGGCCGACCTCGATTCCGGGCGCCGACGCAGGCCTCGAACTCCCATATGTCACGCAGGCCACTAGGTTCCGTGCGCCCAAAGAAAAGTGAAGGCGAGTTCCGCAAGGAACTCACCTCCACTTAGAAGCACACCCATGCGCACACCAAGGAGCACACCTAGCTACACACCAACCAAAACCTCTAACACAGGCTACTTTCGCCTGCGCAGAACCATCAGGCCCGCCAAGACTGCCACCACAGCAAACACGGCGATGACCTGCCACAGTTCGATGGTGAAGCTCGAGGTATCGAGGCAGTCCGGTGTCGCACAGTCCTCAAAGATGCGCAGGGCGCCGATCATCAGCCCAGCAGTTCCGCGAGCGATGGAACAACCGCAATGCCTTCGGCAACCGCAGCCGCGGTGGATTCCTCGTGTGTGCCGCCTCGCCGGGCTCCAGGTCGGTCCACCCAGATACCTTGCCCAAGACCGGCGCCAAGCGCTCCACGCGCGTCAATGTCCAGTTCGTCGCCCACATACGCCGACGCCTCCAGCGAGACACCCAGAAGTCGAGAGGCCTCCACAAACACGCGCGGGTCGGGCTTACCTACCCCAAACGTGTCCAAGGTGACTAGGATGTCGACGTCGCCCAACCCGCAGGCCGCAAGCTTCTCAGTCTGCAGCGCGAGCCCAGCATTGGACAGCGCACCCACGCGATACCCGCGCGCGCGCAGCTCGTCGATCACGCTACGCGACTCGTCGAAAGCCTTCCAGCCTTCCTTGAACGAAGACTGGAACAGGTCATCCCACTCGTCAAAGCCACGGTCGTCGAGGTGCACTCCCCCAAACTCGCTGTGGAGCTCGTTGGCGCGAGCCATGCGCTGTTCGCGTGCGCTCTTTTCGCCCCGCGTGTACGCGCGGTAGTGCCCATGTGTGTCGGCGCGCCACATGGCGAGCACCTCGCCGTGGCGCCCCGTGGGCAGTTCGGTCAGGTACTCGCCAGCCAAAACACTCAGGGCATGCGCGAAGGCGCCCCGCGTATCAACGAGTGTGTCGTCGATATCGAACAGGACGCCTTCGATGCGATCGTTCAGGATCACGCGTTTGCTCCGAGGTGCTCGCTGAATGCCCGCAGGCGCTTCAGCGAGGACTCCTTGCCCAGGATTTCCATGGACTCGAATAGTGGAGGCGAGACACGGCGGCCGGTGATGGCCACACGCAGTGGGGTGAATGCGAGGCGAGGCTTGACGCCCATCTCGTCCACCAGAACCGCACGCAGCGCCTGCTGGATCTCGTGTGGGTCAGAGAGCGACTCGAGGCCCTCGATCAGCTCGATCGAACGGCTCACGATCTCTGCACGCTGCTCGATCTTGGCAACCTGAGCCAGCGACTCTTCGTCGTATGCCAGGTCCTCGTCCGCAGTGAACAAGAAGCCGACCATGCCCTTGGCCTCGCCAAGAAGCGTCATGCGCTCCTGCACGAGCGGTGCGGCTGCGGTCAGGATCTCCTGCTCGCGCTCGGTCAGTTCCTCGTAGGACGCAGCGGAAACCAGTCCTGCCTCGTTCAGGTATGGAACCATGCGGCCCTTGAAGTCGTCGATCTCGAGCATGCGCATGTGCGTTGCGTTGATCGACTCGGCCTTCTTCAGGTCGAAGCGCGCAGGGTTGGACAGCACATCCTTGACGTCGAACGCGGCAACCATTTCCTCCATGGAGAAGATGTCGTTGTCCGGTGCGATGGACCAGCCCAGCAGCGCGAGGTAGTTCATGAGGCCTTCTGGGATGAAGCCACGGTCGCGGTGGTGGAACAGGTTCGACTCTGGGTCGCGCTTGGACAGCTTCTTGTTGCCCTCGCCCATAACGTATGGGAGGTGGCCGAATGCTGGCATGACCTTAGCGATGCCCAGCTCGAGCAGCGCGCGGTAGAGGACCACCTGGCGTGGGGTCGAGGACAGCAGGTCCTCGCCGCGCAGCACGTGGGTGATCTCCATGAGCGCGTCGTCAACTGGGTTTACCAAGGTGTACAGCGGCTGACCGTTGGCCCGGACCACAACGTAGTCAGGAACGGTTCCAACCTTGAAGGTGACGTCTTCGCCGCGTACCAGGTCGAAGAACGAAACGTCCTCGTCAGGCATGCGCATACGCAGAACTGGCTCGCGGCCCTCGGCGCGGAACGCCGCCTTCTGCTCGTCGGTCAGGGTGCGGTCGTAGCCGTCGTAGCCCATGGCCTTGGGACGACCCGCGGCGACGTTGCGTGCCTCGATCTCCTCAGGCGTGGAGAACGACTCGTACACGTATCCACCGTCAACGAGTTGCTTGATAACACCCTGGTAGATGTCCGCACGCTGGCTCTGGCGGTATGGGCCGTGTGGTCCGCCAACGTTGATGCCCTCGTCCCAGTCAACGCCGAGCCACGTCAGCGCCTCAATGATTTGCTGGTAGCTCTCTTCCGAGTCGCGTTCAGCATCGGTGTCTTCGATGCGGAACACCATCTTGCCGCCGACGTGGCGAGCGTAGGCCCAGTTGAACAGGGCCGTGCGGATCATTCCCACGTGTGGGGTTCCGGTTGGTGATGGGCAGAACCGGACGCGGATGTCGCTTCCGGTAGCGATTTCGGTTGACGTGGACAAAACACACCTTAGGTTTGTGAATTTGTGGGTGGCGCTGTGGCGCGCCGCCTTCTAGTTTACGTTGCCGGCCTGCGGCCCATCGTCGCACCAGCGCAGGCGCGCTGGAAGTCCATGATTTTCGACGATTCTGCCGCCAGAATCGTCGAAAATCATCCGGTTGGTCCGAGGAGCCGTGGGAAGCGGGCGCGAGCGCCCGCACCACTTCGGCCGATCAGGATTTAGTCGAGCATCGAGCGGCGCAGGACCGGGTTGGAGAGCGTGCCGAGGCCGTCGACGGAGCATTCGACGCGGTCGCCGTGCTCGATGAGGCCGACGCCCGCTGGCGTGCCTGTGAGGATGATGTCACCAGGCAGGAGCGTGAAGGCTTCGGAGATGTAGGAAACCAGGTAGGACGGATCGAAGATCATGTCCGAGGTGTTGCCGTCTTGGCGCAGTTCGCCGTTGACGTGCGAGCGCACGGCCAGGTCATCCGTTTCCAACTCGGTCTCGATCCACGGACCGATGGGGCACGCGGAGTCGAAGCCCTTGGCGCGGGCCCACTGGCCGTCGGTGCGCTGGGCGTCGCGAGCGGTCACGTCGTTGGCCACGGTGTAGCCGAGGATGTAGCGGTGGGCGTTCTCCTGCGACACGTTCTTGGCCATGCGGCCGATCACGATCGCGAGTTCGGCCTCGTAGCTGACCTCTTGGGAGAAGTCCGGCAGGAGGATAGGGTCGTCTGGGCCAATCACCGAGGTGTTGGGCTTGAAGAACAGGAGCGGTGAGGTGGGAATCTCGTTACCCATCTCCTTTGCGTGCTCCGCGTAGTTTCGGCCCACGCCGATCACCTTGGAACGTGGGATCACGGGTGCCAGGAACCGCACGCCGTCCCCCAGTTCCACGCGTTCGCCCGTTGGGGCGATCGGGGTGTACAGCGGGTCACCGCTGAGGACAGCAATGTAGTCCTTGCCGTTCTCGTTCTGAATGAATCCGTACCGGGGGTCGTCACCGGTTGTAAATCTCGCAATACGCACCTAGCCATTCTAGGTGGTTGCCGCGGTGGCGTGCATTGATTGCGGTCACATTCCGCCATTTCCCCCTGAGGCGCAAAAATGGTGGCCGCCTCATACAAGGCAACCACCATTGTGCGTATCACGGGTCGAGCTACTTCACGCCCGGACGATGATCTCTCCGTTGGGCACGATGAACCAGCCATCGGGCTCTTCTGCCCAGTTGCGCCATTCATGCGCAAGTTCTTCAAGTGCCACGTCATCGGCCAGTGAGGCTTCCTTGGCCTGGTGCGCGAAGTTCGAGACCACGCAGCGCTCCGCCCACAGTCCACCCCACCATGCACGGGTCTCTGGGGTTGCGTAACACCAGATACCCGCGGACGGGAAGAGGTCGGCCTGTTCCACTCCCGCAGCCTGGAACCAGCTGAGCAGGCGACGGCCCGCGTCAGCCTCGTAGCCGTATGCGCTGGTGACCTCGTGGTAAAGCGCGTTCCACTCTTCGAGGCCGTGGTTCTGAGGGTGCCAGGTCATCGAGCCGTAGTCGGCCTCGCGGACTGCAATCACACCGCCCGGCTTGACCACGCGGCGCATCTCTAGGATTGCGGCCACGGGATCGGACAGGTGCTGGAGCACCTGGTGGGCGTGGACAACGTCAAAGGAGCCATCGTCGAACGGGAGCTTGTAGGCGTTGGCGTGCTGGAACTCAACGTTGGTCACGCCCTCATCGCGTGCGTGCTGACGCGCGTCCTCGAGCACCTCATCCGCTGCGTCTACGCCAACCACAAGGCCCGGCGCAACGTTGCGCGCGAGATCTACGGTCAGGGTTCCGGGACCACAGCCGATGTCGAGTAGTGACTGCCCAGCGTTCAGGAAGGGTGCAAGGTACGCGGCGGAGTTCTCCACAGTGCGCCAGCGGTGCGAGCGCAGCACTGAATCGTGGTGGCCGTGGGTGTAGGACTCGGACTCACGAGACTGCTCGGAGTGGTCGGCGCTCGGCGCGATGCGCACGTCATTGTGTGCGGTGCGCGAGCGGCGAAGTTCATCGGCTTGGGTGTCATTCATACCTTTGACGTTAGGAGGTAATGCCAAATAATGAACCTCCCTTCTCACATTGCGGTCACGAATCGGTAACAAAACAGAAGTCAAAAGAGCCCGGACAATCCGTCATATTAACGAGGAAGCCAAGTAAAGTGCTTCCTATGACAACCTTTGCCGCGCACCCGCTCCACTCCGCCTCACCTGCAGGTACACCCGAACTCCGCCGCCTCGGACGCTCCGGCCTCACGGTCTCGGCGATTGGTCTAGGCTGCAACAACCTGGGGCGCCCCCGCACAGCAACAGAGTCCCTCGACGTGTCCAAGACCGTGATCAACGCCGCTCTGGATGCCGGCATAACCTTCTTCGACGTTGCGGACATGTACGGCTCCCAACCCGGAGTCTCGGAGGAGTTCCTGGGCAAGTCGCTCGGCGCGCGGCGCGGCGAGGTGGTTGTGGCAACCAAGTTTGGTCTTCCCGCCAGCGGCATCAACGGCCCCGAGTTCGAGGCCCGCGGATCACGCGCCTACATCATGCGCGCCGTGGAAGGGTCGCTCCGCCGCCTCGGCACGGACTACATCGACCTGTACCAGTTCCACACCCCCGACCCCCTCACACCCATCGACGAGACCCTGCGAGCGCTCGACGACCTCATCACGCAGGGCAAGGTCCGATACATCGGGCACTCCAACCGAGCCGGCTGGCAGGTGGCCCAGGCCGAGTACGTGGCCCGTGAACTGGGCACCGCCCGCTTCATCTCGAGCCAGAACCACTACAACCTGATCGACCGGCGCGCGGAAATGGAGATCACGCCAGCGGCCCAAGAGTTCGGGCTCGGCGTCCTCCCCTACTTCCCACTGGCCAACGGCCTGCTCACCGGAAAGTACTCACGCACCAGCGCACCGGCCGACGGCCGCGTAGTCCACTCCAAGCCCGAGCTGCTCGAGTCCGCTCCGTGGGAGGCGCTCGCGGCGCTCGCGGACTTCGCAGCGGAGCGCGACATGACCGTGGTGGAAGTTGCGTTCTCGTGGCTCGCGGCCCAGCCCACCGTGGCATCGGTCATCGCCGGCGCGACCAAGATCGAGCAGGTCGCCCAAAACGCCCGCGCGATCAAGCCGCTCTCGGCCGACGACCTCGCGCTCATCGACCAGATCTTCCCCGGCCCTGGCAAGGTTGCTCTGTTCTAGTCACCTCGTGCTGCATCCCGGCCCGGTCCCCTCGCTGGGACCGGGCCGGTACGCGTTCTGGGGGCACAATCGTCAGTAATTGGTGCAGGATCACACGCCGCGGGCTTGGGCCTGTCGCCCCACGAACGTAGCCTTGTGAGGTGAGCACCGTGACCCTGACCCAGCTTCCCGCAACGCAGTGGCGCGAGCTTGCGCGCCAGCACGCGGAGCGTGCGGACACGCTCACCGCAACGTGGCGCGAGGCGCACGACGCCCACAAGAAGCACGAGATCGAGGACTTCCTGTTCTCGTACTACCCTGTCCGGCCAGCTCGGCTGAGGCACTGGACGCCCGGTGCGGGTGTCGCTCTGGCCCCCTGCGATTCACCTGATGTCGCGGATGCGCCGGAAGTCGGCGAGGACCTGTCCCAGCGGGCGCAGGCTCGCTGGTTCACACAGCACGATGGTGCCGTGATGCTGGACGTCGAGTCGTTCATGGCCGACCGCGGTTCAGCGGTCAAGTACATCCACTCGATCCTGAGCTCCACCCAGACCCGCCCGGCCAACCTCGGCTGCTTTGGCCTGCACGAATGGGCCATGGTGTACCGCGACGACGAGACCCGCCACGACCTTCCGCTGCGCCTCGGCGGCGCCGGAACGGACGACGTGGTCGAGGCCAACAAGATCCGCTGCACGCACTTTGACGCATTCCGGTTCTTCACTCCCGAGGCCGTGCCCCTCAACAAGCTTGCGCCCACGCGTGAAACGCAGCCGCTGCTGGAGCAACCCGGCTGCCTGCACGCCAACATGGACCTGTACAAGTGGGCGTGGAAGCTCTACCCCGCGATCCCCGGCGACCTGCTCCTCGACTGCTTCGAGCTGGCCCGCGACATCCGCTACCTCGACATGCAGGCCTCGCCGTACGACGTGTCCAAGTTCGACCTGCCGCCCGTCCGGATCGAAACCCCCGAGGGCAAAGCCGAATACACCGAGCGCCAGCGTGGGTTCGCGGAGCGGTCCGCGCCGCTGCGCGCGCGTTTGGTCGAGTGCTGCGAGCGCCTGCTCGCCCAGTAGCGTGCCCCGGCTGCCAGCCACTGCTCGTCACCAGACCGCCCCAACCACTGCTGATCACCAGACCTCCATTTTTGTTCGTTCTTGCTTAGGATCTGACCAAAACTGAACAAAAATGGTGGGTTCGCGGTGCCCCTGGCACCAGCCCGCCCAGTTTTGGCACCTGATTTTCGACGATCGTGGTCCCGTTCACGCCGCCCGTCCCGCTTGGGCTGTGCGGGCTTAGGTAAGGTATTCGCCATGACTGGAGAGCATTTCGACACCCCTCTTGACGGCGCACACGTTGACCCCGGTGCGGTGGAAACGATGCCGCTGGAGGTACTGGTCCGCCCAGATGGCTCTGCCCCATCCGTGGACGACGTGCTGGGCGCGTTGACGGAACTCGGGGTTCTCGGCAGCGCTATCGAGGGTTCCTTGTTTGGCCTGCGCACCCCCGTCATCGCCAAGGTTGCGCTCACCATGGTTGGGGACGACCCGCTCGTGCTGACACCCGGGGACTCCGGTTCTCTTGTCCCCACTGTGTTCTCCGGTGAGTTCTGCGAGCGCCTGGCTAACGCCCTGAATGCCCCGGTGGTTGCAGACGAGTATGTCCTGTACACGCCGGGCGCCAGCGAGCCGGAGTTTATTGAACTCGACCCACGACGCCAAACGATTGACCAGCCTGCAGGCTTCCCCAACGAATGGCGAGTTTCCCCCGCCCACCTAGACTCGCGCGCGCTCGCGCTCACCCAGACCAACGGAGACGTCCTAGCCCACGCGATTGCGGTGGACACCGGTGGCTCGGTGCGCAGCACCAGCATCGAGGGATGGACAGTGGTCGAACTCCCCACCGGCGTGACTGAGCTGCCCCTCGCGCTCCCCAGCGCCGAACCCGTGGTGCTCCTCGCGCGGGCCGGGGAGGCACGATACGTTCACGTGGCGGGCGGAACCGCCAAGAAGCCCCTTTCGATGACGGTGGCAAACCTCCCCCGACTTACCCCCACGTCACGAGAGATGGAGGGAACGGCTGCCACAATCGTCGAAAATCTGTGCGCACCCACGCTGGTAGCCGGGAGCCTGTCCACCAACCACCCGCAGTTTCCCCACGAACTCGCGGAACACTATGCGCGGCTTGCCGCGCCAGCGGAAGCGGGCCAGTTCTTTGCCGAGGTCAGCGGGCTGCTGGGACTGCCCGAGCAGGCCGCAAAAATTGCGGAGGGGGCACTCCAACTCCCCACGGATGCGAACACAAACCACCCCACCGACCCGGCACCCGAGGCGGCGACAAAGCGCGGAATCCTGCGCGCGCTGAGACTCGGGCGCTCACGCAAGTAGCCAGGTGGCAATATTCCGTATGGAAATGCACGATAATCGGCTAAGTTTGCTCTCACTTACCCGTAGAACAAAGGTGAACACTCCATGATCCTGCCTGACCTCCCCGCGCTCCTCGAGCGCCACGGCCTATACCTCATCGGACTTGAGGTTCAGGTCCGCGCGGACGGAAGCGCGCCCACCGTGGATGAGGTCCGTACGTTCCTCGCCGCGCGTCGGGTCCTCGCAGGAATTGCACCCGGCTCGCAGTACGCAAGCAACGCGGCAGTGGTCATCAACGTCGCCGCGTACGAGGACGACACCATCGCCGTGGCAACCGATTCCGGGGAACTCGGACGGGGACAGACCGTGGAGGCGTTCTTCGCAGGCCTCGCCCACTCCCTGCGCACCGAACTCGTCGCCGACGAAGACACCCTGGTGAGCATTACGGGAGAGCTTGGGCCATACGAAGGCTCCGAGACCCCGCTGTCGATCGACTCGCTGACCATCACCGGACCGGACTCCCCGCAGCATGTCCTTCTCGGTGCGCTTGCGAGCATGCCCGAGCAGGGCCACTACGGGCTCGTGGGCGGACGTGGAGTGGTCCTTCCTGCGCAGGGAATGGCGCTTCACGGAGGTATCGCCGAGGTCCCCGGAGCCCGGGCGATGCTACCTCTCCTGAGCTTTGAGCGTTCTGGCGAAGTCCGGTCAATCAACCTGTATGGAGACACCAGCGAGGACCCGCACGTCACCATCAACAGCGGCCCCGACTACGAGGCCGTGAGCGCACAAGTCCCCGGCACCGCATGGGACATTGAGCAAGGGCTCGCCAAGATTCCGCGGTTGCTGTGCGCTGATGAGGGGCCGTTGCCAAAGAAGCGCGGTGATAAGAAGGCCAAGGCCTCCCACGCCTCCGCAGTTGCCGCGTACGAACTCCTCGTGCGTGCAGGCGGAGAGCTGTCCCAGTCCCAGCCGCAAGAGCTGTTCTCAAACGTCGCACGGCTCATGGGCTACCCGGCCGAGGTCGCAAGCCTCGTGCAAGCCTTCGACGACCCCGCGTTCGACCCCGAGCGCCGCAACCTCGCGGCTGTGCCCGCGGCGCCGGAGGGTTCCGGCTTCGTCCACACTACGGGGGTAGTGGGCGCTCTGGAGGTATGCGAGAAGATTGGCGCCAAGGCCAAGGCAAAGGGCCGTGCGGTTGACGTCATCGGCAAGGCTCGCAAGCGCACCCTAGCCCTCCTCGGCATCTACGCACTCCTTGTGCTTGGTGTCATCCTTGCCAACGTCATCCCTGCACTCGGCACCTGGCTCGACATTGAGCATGACATCTTCACGCGATTGTTCTCCGTGTTCCTCGTGCTCGGTTTCGGCTTCACTGCGGTATCCATGTGGGCAATCCTGAAGGGACTGGATCAGGCTCGCGAGACCTACACGTTGCTCTCGGCCAAGAACATCCCCAACCCGCTGTCACTAGAAGACTAAGGCGAGGGGTACGGAAACTAGCAAGTTCCCCACGGGCCGCTAGAAGACTTACAGGAGAAACAGCATGTCCGAAGTTCTGTCCCTCAACGCACAGTTGCGCGCGCACGGACTCGAGCACGCGCTGCTCCTCATCGGTGACTCCGACGAAGGTAAGACCTCTGGGCCTAACGTTGCGCAGGTCGTCAGGTTCCTTTCTCAGAAGTCGATCCCAGGAGCGGTATACGACGGCGCCGAGATCGGCGTCGAGCGGGAAGCAACCGTGGCTGCACTCATCGCATACTTTCCCGACGAGGAGTTCGTTGCAACCTCGCGCGACGGCCAACTTGTTCCGGGTGAACACCTCGAGACCCTCATTGATCTGCTGGATGAGTCCTTCAACGTTGAGACGGTCAGCAATGAGTACTCCTCAACTCTGACCGGTCCGTTTGGTGTGGGTGGCACGAGCGGGTCCACCTTGACCATCGCCCCTGCCCAAACCCCACGCACCGCCATCCAGCAGCTCTTGAGCATCGGCGGACGCTACGCAATGGACTCCGGGCAGGCTCTGATCTACCCAGCTCCAGGACACGTTGTGGACATGGCTGATCTCGACGAGTCCAACTACGGGGACGTCTTCATCACTCTCGTTCGCACCGGAGCAAGGCGCTCCGTCATGGTCGGCACCGCCGAGGACATGGACTACCTTGTAGCCCTGCACCTGCTCCCCACCGCTACGCCGTCGCTTCCCTTCGGCGCTCAGGACGGAGCCCCGAGTGCCGCGCAAGCGGTCCAAGACATCCTGCTCAAAGGTCCCCAAGTGGCCTACAGCGAGGAGATCGGCTTCCAGTACACACTAGACCAATCAGGGTTCGCAGGAACGGATCCCACGACGATTCCTTCCCCCGCAGAATTCGAGGTCTGGGCTGCGATGAGGTCGCTCGTCGACGCATCCTCGACACTGATTGCCAGTGCTCCTGAAGACTTCCTGGCACGCGCCACGGAAGCCCTGGATGTTCCGCTCAGTCTGTCCAGCGCGATCAGGGACTTCGAACTGACAGGCGGCCCCGCGAAGACTAGTGGACGCGCCGGAGTACTGCCCACCACAGAGATTGCCGAACTCCCCACATCCAAGGTGGATGACATTGCCGAGGCCATTGGCACTCTCCTCCTACCACTTGAAGGACCCAAGGCCAAGCAGCCGTCCCTGCTCAAGAGACTCGGACTCACTACGGCCTTCACGCTGATTAAGGCGTTTCTCTTTACAGCTGCGAGCGCGGTGTTTCTGAGCGATGCCGTAGGAATCATGTCGATGTCCGGGGAAGAAACAGACAGTTGGGCACGCGCCATCTCAGGTTTTGTTGGCCTCATCTTCCTGTACTCGGGGGTGAGTAACTTCCGCAACCGGAATGCTGGCGCCACTGCTCGAGAACTCCTCGCGCAGGCTGCGAGGGACGGCGTCTACGAGTACGAGACAGCAGGGAAGGCTAACCATGGCCCCTCGAACTATGGCCCATCCTCGGGCGAGGGCACACCGGGTCTCATCAAGTTCTAGCGTTAGCCGTTATTGATGACAACCTGACCGCCACCCTTTTCCAGGGCGATGAGAGTACGCAGGGCCTTCAACTCGGGGTTGGATTCGATGAGCTTGGCAGCATTGGCCAGCGAGCGTAGGGTCGCCTGCTCACCGCGAGCGCGCTCGACCGAGGCGAGCGCCTCCTGCTTGGCCAGCGCAACCTGCGCGTAGCGTGTGCGAAGCTCACCAGGGAAAGAGATGTCACGGACGCTCGCATCCTCCACCACCACGCCGTATCGGGCCTGCGCCTCGGCGGTGATCGGAGCAAAGTTCTTGGCCCACTCGTTACGAGTGGTCAGGAGGTCAGCGGCCTCAACTGCGCTGATCTTGTCCCGCAGCGCGAGCTGGGTGTCCAGGTGCATGAGTTCCTCGGCGCCGCTGCCGTAACTCACCGCACTCAACCATGCCTTGGGATCCGTGATCCGGTAGGTCACGATTGCCCCGCACTTGATTGCAACGCCGTCGGCGCTCAGCACCTCCTGGCCCACCACCCTAAGCAGAGTTGGGCGCACGTCGATCACGCTGAACGTGGACTTCTTTTCGTTGTACCGGTGCTGGCCGGGAGGCAGGATCTCGGCAGGACGTCCCTCGGCGTACAAAACCCCGCGTTCAAACTCCTGAATGTAGACCTTTGCCACGATCAGTCCTTCCCCCGAAGGCGCCGGATTCCGGCGCTCAAACTTTAAGGCGAGGCGGCAACCTTCCACAACAGCGAGCGGGGACGCTTCGGCAAAGCCAGAGGTCCACAAGGCAGCTGATGCTTAACGGAGGATTGCCACCCCACCGGAATGGGCATTCGCCCTATGCAGTGTGACGCCGTAAGTAGAAATACGTCGCGGAATCCCGCTGAGCATCCATTTAGCGCACGCCATCAGCATATTTGCGCGGATGTAGAGCCGCAACAACTTTTATGGCGAGGCGAACGGCGCTCACCATTTCACCCAGGACACTACCCTGGGTGACCTGCCTACGGAACGTGGGCACAATCGTCGACAATCTGTGGAGTCTTGAGCACATACTTGGCGGAACTCTCCTGCATTCCCCCGCCACCACACCCACCCACGCCGCGGGATTGGCCTTTGTACCCCCGCGAGATTGCACTCGGGGGTCCGAGGTTGCAGGGCCGCCGGGACATCTCGTTCCCCCAGGTGCAATCTCGGCGGTTAGAGGGGGCGGCAGGCCTACCCTAGATCTCCACGTCCTCGACAATGCGGTCTTGGGCGCCAAGTGCCCACACGTCACCCGGCGTGTCGCCGGGAAGGAGCGGGTTGCCGTGGCCCACAAACCGCTCATGAGCGGTGCCGGCGGACTTGCGCTGTTCCCAGTCCTTGAGCGTGCCAGGCGTTTTTATGCGTTCGGGGCCCCAGAAAAGCGGCACACCGCGGGGCCGTTCTCCGCAGGCGGTTCTCCTGAGACAATGGGAGGGATGTCTACCTCAGCGCCCCTCGCCCTTGCCCTCGCCAACCTGAAGGATCCGTCCGACCCGGACCAGGTCTTTGATGCGTTCGTACAGTTCGTCACCGACCGCGGTTTGACGCTGTACCCTGCGCAAGAGGAGGCGATCCTCGAACTGTTGGACGACAAGCATGTCATCCTAGCCACGCCGACGGGATCCGGAAAGTCCCTCGTGGCTATGGCTGCGCACTTCATCGCGCTCGCGAGGGGGCAGCGTACCTTCTACACGGCGCCGCTTAAGGCACTGGTGTCGGAGAAGTTCTTTGACCTAGTTGCCGTGTTCGGTTCGGAGAACGTGGGCATGACCACCGGAGATTCCGCAGTGAACCCGGACGCGCCCATCATCTGCTGCACGGCAGAAATCCTGGCCAACCAGTCGCTGCGCAGGGGCGGTATCGACGCATTCGACCCGGGCGTAGACCAAGTAGTCATGGACGAGTTCCACTACTACGCCGACCCACAGCGCGGCTGGGCTTGGCAGGTCCCGCTACTCGAACTGCCCAAGGTTCAGTTCCTCATGTTGTCGGCGACCCTCGGAGACACCGCGTTCTTCCAGAAGGACCTCAAGGAGCGCACCGGCCGTGACGTGGTCGAGGTTGCAGGCGTGGAGCGCCCAGTCCCCCTTCACTTCAGCTACGTGGTCGAGCCGCTAGGTGAGCTCATCGAGGAGCTCGTCTCAACCCACCGTGCTCCCGTGTACGTAGTCCACTTCACCCAGAAGGACGCAGTGGACCGCGCACAGTCGCTACTATCCACCAAGATCGCGTCCAAGGAAGCCAAGGAAGCCATTGCTGCAGAGCTGGGCGACTTCCGGTTTGGCTCGGGATTTGGCAAGTTGCTGTCCAAGTACCTCCGCGCAGGAATCGGTGTCCACCACGCCGGAATGCTCCCCAAGTACCGCCGAGTTGTGGAGCGCCTGACGCAGAAGGGCCTCCTCAAGGTCGTCTGCGGCACGGACACCCTCGGCGTGGGCATCAACGTCCCTATCCGCACCGTCCTGCTGACCTCCCTGGTTAAGTTCGACGGCGAGCGCATGCGCCACCTCTCCGCCCGAGAGTTCCACCAGATCGCGGGCCGCGCGGGTCGCGCAGGCTACGACACCGTGGGCGAAGTCCTCGTGATGGCTCCGGACCACGTGATCGAGAACAAGAAGCAGCTGGAAAAGGCCGGAGACGACCCCAAGAAGCTCAAAAAGATCGTTCGCAAGAAGGCGCCAACCGGGCACGTGAACTGGACCGAGTCCACCTACGAGCGCCTGATCGATGCCCCACCCGAGCCATTGACCAGCCAGTTCGCGGTGACTCACGCGATGATCCTCAACGTTCTTGCGCGCAAGGATGAGGACGGCAAGCCCATCAACCCGGTTACGTCAATGACGCACCTGCTGACCGCCAACCACGACAACGAGGCCAAGAAGCGCGAGAACGTGCGCCAGGCTTTCCGCATCTATCGCTCCATGCGCCAGTCCGGAATCGTAGAAAAGATCAAGATCCCCACCGGAGTTGTGGGCGGGCGCTCAGGCTACCGCGTCCAGCTGACCGTGGATGTGCCAGACAACTTTGCGCTGAACCAGCCGCTCTCCCCGTTCGCGGTCGCGGCCATGGACCTCATCGCCCCCGACTCCCCCACCCACGGCCTGGACATCCTCTCCATCATCGAGGCAACCCTCGACGACCCGCGCCAGGTCTTGTTCGGGCAGGAGCGCGCGGCAAAGTCCGTGGCCATCGCGGAGATGAAGGCGGAGGGCATCGAGTACGACGAGCGCATGGCCCTGCTCGAGGACATCTCCTGGCCTAAGCCGCTCGAGGATCTGCTGGTCCCCGCCTTCCACACCTACAAACAATCCAACCCATGGATTTCCGGCATGGAGCTCAGCCCCAAGTCCGTGGTCCGCGACATGCTCGAGAAGGCGCAAACCTTTACGGACTTCATCTCGCGTTATCAGCTCGAACGCTCCGAGGGCGTGGTCCTTAAGTACCTCGCCGACGCCTACCGCACGATGCGCCAGACCGTGCCTACCGAGCACCGCACGGACGAGGTCGAGGGCATCACCGAGTGGCTCGGGGAACTGGTGCGCTCGGTCGATTCCTCCCTCCTTGACGAGTGGGAACGCCTCGCCCACCCCGAGGACCTTGACCTCGAGAACGAGCCAGAGATCATCGAGGAGGAGACCCTCCGCCCGATCACCGCGAACGACCGCGCGTTCACCGTCATGCTGCGCAACGCCGTGTTTTACCGCGTCGAACTCGCTGCCCGCGAGGACTACGACGCGTTCGACCGCCTGGCCGCCAAGGACGGCTGGAATGGCGACGACTGGGCAGACGCAATCGACCCCATGTTCGAGGAATACGGTGACGACGCGATCGGCATCGGCCCGGACGCCCGGTCACCCAAGCTCCTGCAGGTGACCAAGTCAGTGGACGGCAACGACCGCGTGTGGAAGATCCGTCAGGTTCTCGACGACCCGAACAAAGACCACGACTGGGCCATCACCGCGCTGGTTGACCTCGACGAGTGCGATGCCGCCGGCGAAGTCATGCTGCGTATGGTCTCGGTGGCCCAAGCGTCAGACGCGTAATTCTGTAGCCGGGGCCGGCCTGAAGGCCTGCCCCGGTCACGCACCACCAGCCCTACCAGCACCACCGAGCCACCAGCCCCACCGAACCACCGCCCGGCCTAACCCCTACGCAGTTCCTCCCACGCGGAGCGGGTCATCGTGGACTCCGCGAGGTCCCGGTACACGCCGTTCAGCAGGATCCAGTTGGGTAGCACCACCTGGTGGGTGAACCCGAGGCGTACAGCGGCCGCCCGTGACCCCTCGTTCTCCGCGTCCGCGCACCACAGCACGACTTGCGCGCCCTTGTCCATGAAGATCCAGTCAAGGGCGAGGTCCGCCGCACGCTTCATCACGCCGTGTCCCCTCGCATCAGGGTGGAGCACAAACCCAATCTCCCAGCGGTCGTCTCCCCTGGGCCACACGCCAACGTTGCCCGCGAACCTCGCCGTCCCGTCAGGCGATACCTCGTCGATAGCAAACTCAAACCTGCGGCCCGTCACCCATCCTTCGGATACCATCGCGTCGATGAACGATCTGGCGTGATCGGCGGTGTACGGGTGTGGGAGCGGGATGAACCGCTGCGCGTCGGGGTCGGAGCTCTGCTCAACGATCCGCGCGATATCGCCGTGGTGGTGCGCCCGCAGCCGCACGCCATCTCCCACTAGGGTGGGCACGCACTGCGGATACTCGGTGGCAGCCTCAGTGTACGAGGACTGGGAAGCGTGTTGGCTCATGGTCCCACCCTATTGCAGGTGGGCAACCTAAAATCGTGTCATGGCCAAGAAAGCAAAGCAGACACACGGCACTCAGGCAATCCTCGCCCTCGAAAAAGCCGGCGTGCCTCACACCGTCCACCCGTACGAGCACGATCCCTCCAACGAGGTGGGCTACGGCCTCGAGGCTGCCGCGGCGATTGGCGTGGCCGCGCCCCAGGTGTTCAAGACCCTGATGGTCGTGGTCGACGGCAAGCTCGCAGTGGGTATCGTCCCCGTGGACAAGATGTTGGACCTCAAGGCGATCGCCTCGGCCCTCGGCGGCAAGAAGGCCGCCATGGCGGACATGGCCGCCGCCGAGCGCGCCACGGGCTACGTGGTCGGCGGCATCTCGCCGCTGGGACAGAAGACCAAGCACGCCACCGTCCTCGACGACTCCGCGCTCGCTTACGACGCCGTCTACGTCTCGGGCGGCCGCCGCGGCCTCGACGTCGGTCTCGCGCCCGCCGACCTCGTGGCGATCACCAGCGCCAAGACCGCTTCCATCGCGCGGGACTAGGGCAAAAAATTAACGACGATCGAGCTGGAACCCAGCCCAATCGTCGTTAATAAAGTGTCTGGGTTACGTCAGTGGACGTACCCGATGTCTCCAGTCCGCGAGGACACAATTTGCTTGCCTAGAGGCATAAGCGAGACCGGCACCATCTTGAAACTGGCGATCCCCATGGGGATGCCGATAATCGTCAGGCACATTGCGATGCCCGTGGTGATGTGGCCAATGGCCAGCCAGATCCCGGCTACGAGCAGCCAAATCACGTTTCCGATCAGGGAGAACGCGCCGGCGGTGGGCTTGTCCACGACCACACGCCCAAAGGGCCACAGGGCGTAGTTGGCCATGCGGAACGAGGCGATACCGAACGGGATCGTCACGATCAGGATGCAGCAGATGATGCCCGCTAGGGCGTACCCGAGGGCCATCCAGAAGCCTGACAGCACGAGCCAGATGATGTTGAGGATTGTGCGCATGCACTAATGCTAAGCGCTTCCGGGGACTCGAGGTGCAGGACTACCAGGTTTTATCTAGTTGCTCGCGGGTCAGCCCTTGGCTGCCTTCACTAGGTAGATGTTGATGCGCGCACGTGTGGTCGCGTGAACGGCGTGCAAGAGGCTGGCCTCGAGGTGGATCAGTCCACCAGTGCCGAGCTGCGTTCGATTGCCATTCACCTCGAACTCGATCTCACCCTCGACCACCTCCACCACGATTGGAAACTGGGTCATGTGTTCTTTGAGTGCAGTGCCGCGGTCGAGGGCAATGTGAATCAAGCGCACCCCTGGCGCGTCAAACAGGGTATGCGGGACAACCCGTCCCTCCTGGAACGGCACGATCTCGGCGATCTGGCCGAGACTGTTCGCCGGCACGATCACCTCGCCCACCGTCTTTCCACCTGGGTGTGGCTCGCGGGTGTGCTCAAGCGGGAGCGGAATCGGAGTTGATGAATCAGACACTGTCTTGCCTCTCTGTAGGCGCTGCTGGACGTCGTTGTACTGGCCTTGCCTGACTACCACTGTAGCGCCTTCGTGTTCTGCTCCTTTGGGCAACTAGTATGGACGCAGTTGCCTTAACTCCACACGCGCGGATGGAACCAATCAGCGCGCCCGAGAGTTCAAGTTCACGCGACGGATGGCATGCATTCGCCGCTGCGCCGAAAGGATGGATCCACCCATGGGGTTGTTCCGCAAGAAGAAGACCGCCGAGGTCCCACAGGGAACCACCGAGTACTGGTCTCAGGATGATCAGGCCGTGGTGGTCTCCATTCCGTTTGATGCCTCGAACGGCCTTCCATCGGAAGTCGCCGACAGGCTCTCCAACGACGTCATCGCGACGGTCGGAGCAGTCCAGCGCGGCGAGTTCGGGCACTCCATCCCTGCCGGAGTCACCGGTGCAAAGGTGAAGATCGAGGTCAACACCGGAGCCACCGTTCTGGGCGAAGTGCCCCTGCACACCATCGAGATCCTGCGCGAGTCCCTGGGCAAGTCCATGGAGATCTCCGTTGAGACCGACCCGGAGGCCGTTGAGGCTGCACGCGTAGCCAAGGAAGAGAAGTCGTCCTCCGGTAGTACGGCAATGCCAGAGCTCCCCAAGTACGGACCAAACGGCGAGAAGCTCTCGATCTGGCAGGCCATGAAGCTTGCCGCCGAGCAGCAGGCAGCCGCGCAGCAAGAGGGCGTCGCAGCGCCAGCGCAGACTGAGAAGCTCGCGCCACGCGCGGACCTTGAGCCTGCCGTGTTTACCTGGAACGAGACCGATGGTGCGCTCCGCGCCGACATCGTCATCCTCGGTGAGGACGGCGCCGACGCACAGACCGAGGCCGACGTAGCTCACCTGGTGTCCGCGACCCTCGGGTCCCTCAGCGCTCCAGCCACCCTCGCCGTCGTCCCAGAGGGCGCCGGCACCTACGACATCCAGCTCACCGTTGCCGTGAACGAGGAAGCCGCAGGAACCCGGACCCGCGCACGCCTTGAGCAGGGTGAGGACCAGTTCGAAGGCACCCGCGTGGATTTCGTGGTCATGATCGAGCCACGCTCCGCTATCGAGGAAATGCTCGCAGAGTAGCTGCGCGACTCACCCGAGCTTCACGCGGCAGCGCCGCGGGAGGGCTGCGGTGCTGCGGCAGTGCCGCGGTGGCGCCACCCAACTCCCCGGCCCGCCGTGTAACAAAGGCCCCGAGAGCAACAAGGCGAGGGCCCGTCCAATCGGACGGGCCCTCGCCTTGCCTTGTCTATGTGCCCTACGGAACGCGCTTGAGCCATTCCTCGGTGCCGAACTTGGTTTCCACGAGTTCCTCTGCGCGCTGACGCTCGGCCTCGGAAACTACCGAGTCAACGGTCTTGTAGCGGTCACGGAAGTGGTCCAGGAACGCCTCGATGATGGCCTCGCGGGTCATGCCCGTCTGCGAGCGCAGCGGGTCCACGCGCTTCTTGGCGGACTTGATGCCCTTGTCCGAGAGCTTTTCGCGGCCGATGCGCAGAACGTCAAGCATTTTGTCGGCGTCTATGTCGTAGCTCATGGTCACGTGGTGCAGCACGGTTCCGCCCGCTAGGCGCTTCTGTGCGGCCCCAGCGATCTTGCCCTGCTCGGACGCAATGTCGTTGAGCGGCTTGTACACGGCCTTGATGCCCACGTCCGCGAGCGCGTCGAGCACCCACTGGTCCAGGAACTTGTAGGACTCCTCGAATGTCATACCGTCCACGAGCGACGCCGGCACGATGAGCGAGTACGTGATGGTGTTGCCCGGCTCCACAAACATCGCGCCACCACCTGAGATGCGGCGAACCACCGTCACGTCGTGGCGCTCCGCGGCTTCCTCGTCCACCTCATTGCGGTAGGACTGGAACGAGCCGATGATAACCGCGTTCGATGCCCATTCCCAGATGCGCAGAACCGGTCCGCGCTCCCCCGCCTCCACTGCCTCCGACTGTGCCTGGTCGAGTGCGACCTGCATCGGTGGGTGGGCCGGGGTGTCGTGGATGACGTCAAACGTGTGGTCGTCCCACGTGGTCGCCTTGCCGAGCGCGCGGCGCGTCACCGTGGCGAGTGCGCGAGCATCGAACCCGAGGAGCGTCATGTCCTCCGTGATCGCCTCTTCCACGGCCTTGCGGATATCGCCGAACGTCGAGTCGGCCGGAAGGCCATCAATGGCCTTGTTCAGGATGTCCAGGGCCGTGTCCGGCTCAAGGAAGAAATCGCCGCTGATAGCCACATTCGCAAGCTTGCCATCAGCCACATCAAGTTCAATCGCGACCAGTTTGCCGCCGGGGACTTTGTATTCTGCACGCACCCCTCAAGGGTAGTACGCGCGAGCCCGCGGACCGTATGGGCTGGGTCACTTTTTGCCGCTTTCACGGCCCCTATTAACGACGATTGCCTCGCCTTCCGCAGAGCCCTCCCCACCCCAGCGGGGCTGGTTTGGGAGGAGGGAACGGGAGGCGAGGAAATCGTCGATAATCAGGTCGTTACGGGCTAGACGGGCTTTACTCCGGCGTGTACCAGGCCGTAGATCGCGGAGTCCGTGAGGGCTTCCCACGAGGCCTCGAGGATGTTGGGGCCGACGCCCACGGTGGACCACGAGCTCTTGCCGTCGGTGGATTCAATGAGGACGCGGGTGATTGCGTCGGTGCCCTGCTCCTGGTCGAGGATGCGGACCTTGAAGTCGATCAGTTCGAACTTAGCGATCTCCGGGTATACCCGCTCGAGCGCCTGGCGCAGAGCCTGGTCCAGGGCGTTGACCGGACCGTTTCCCTCCGCCGTGGTGATCTGGCGTTCCCCGCCACACACCAGTTTGACGGTTGCCTCGGCCAGCGCCTCGGTCCCGCGGCGGCCCACGCGCTCGACGATCGCGCGCCACGACTCCACCTGGAAGTACTCGGGGCGCTCGCCCATGACCTCTTCCATGAGAACGAGTTCGAACGACGCATCCGCTGCCTCGTACGTGTAACCCTGCGCCTCGGCCTCCTTGATGCGGATGGTGATCGCGGTCAGGACATCCGCCTTACCCTCGAGGTCGAACCCGAGCTCCTTGCCCTTGAGCTCGATGGACGCACGCCCGGCCATGTCCGAGACGAGCATGCGCATGTCGTTACCCACAAGGGTTGGGTCGGTGTGCTGGTACAGGTCAGCGTCCACCTTGATAGCGCTCGCGTGCAGGCCGGCTTTGTGCGCAAACGCGCTCGCACCCACGTACGGCTGGCGAGCGAACGGTGAGATGTTGGTCAGCTCGGAGATTGCGTGCGAGATGATCGTGGCGTCGTTGAGGTTTCCTGCCAGCACCTTGCGACCGTACTTGAGTTCTAGGTTTGCCACCGTGGTCACGAGGTCCACGTTTCCGGTGCGCTCGCCATATCCGTTGACTGTGCCCTGGAAGTGCTCGCAGCCCGCGTCGATGGCCGCGAGGGTGTTGGCGACCGCGCAACCCGAGTCGTTGTGGGCGTGCATGCCGAGGATGCCGTTTCCACCGGTGGCCTCGCGGATGTCCGCCACAATGTCGGTGACCCATTGCGGGAGCATTCCCCCGTTGGTGTCGCACAGGCACACCACCTCTGCGCCGGCCTCGAACGCGGTCAGCACCGCCGAACGCGAGTACTCGGGGTCGTAGCGGAAGCCGTCAAAGAAGTGCTCTGCGTCGATGAATACACGGCGCCCCTCGGAGGTGAGGAACTTGACCGTGTCCTCGATCATCGCCAGGTTTTCCGCACCGTCGGTCTTGAGCGCACGTTCCACGTGGCGAATGTCAGACTTGGCCACGAGCGTGACCACGGGCGCCTGCGAGTTGAGCAGCGCAAGGACCTGCTTGTCCTCGCTCGCCCTGGTTCCAACCTTGCGCGTGGCACCAAACGCAGCGAGCACCGCGTTCTTCAGGTTGAGTTCACGGGCCGCGCGTGAAAAGAAGTCTGTGTCCTTTGGCACTGCGCCGGGCCAGCCGCCCTCAATGAACCCCACGCCCAGCTCGTCAAGGAGCGGCGCAATAGCCAACTTGTCCGCCACGGACAGGTTGATACCTTCCTGCTGCGCTCCGTCACGGAGTGTTGTGTCATAAACGTGGAAGTTCACGGCCTTCTCATTTCACCAAGTTGTGCGGGACTTTTATTGTCCCCCGTTCGTATCCGCCGAGGTGGTGCGGTCATAGCTAGCGTTGGGTGGCGCATTGTGTGCGGCTCCCACAAAACTGCTGCGTAATGATCCTCTTGCTGCCTTGTGCTGAGGTGGCGCACCGTAGCAACAAAAAAACCTCCCGAAAACAGCGAGGGAGGTTTGCACGTCTGGGTTGCAGCGGGGTGTGCTGCTGTCCATACGCGCTAATCAATAATAATTACGTGCCACAGTGCCATGCCTCACATTCTTACACACATCAACTTTCTGGCCAACGGGTGTCTCGCATAGTTGGACGATACAGAGACACTGGCCAGCGCTACTCGCCCAGAATTAGCAGACGGACCCGCAAGGTGTCGCTGGTCGCTGCGTGAATCGTCAATAATAGGACGGGGCTGGGTCAGGAACAGAAGTTCCCGACCCAGCCCCATTATCAGCCTATTTAAGCGAGGCGCGTCAGCCAGCCGTGGCGATCTGGGCGGCGGCCGTTCTGGATGTCCGTGAGTTCCTCGCGGATGTCCATCGTGGTCTTGCCTGGCTCGCCACCGTTGATCGTGACGTCGAAGTCGTGGTCAGCAAGGCGTCCGATCGGGGTGATGACTGCCGCGGTGCCGCAGGCGAACGCCTCGGCGATCTCGCCGGACTCGAGCATCGCCTTGAGGCTCGCGAGCGTGATGTGCTCCTCCGTGACGTTGATGTCGCGGTCCTTGATGAGCTGCAGGATCGAGGAACGGGTAACACCGCGCAGGATTGAACCGGACAAGGCAGGGGTCACGATGTCCCCGTTTGCCTTCACAAAGAACACGTTCATGCCGCCGAGTTCCTCGATGGCGGGGTCAGCCTGACCGTCGAGGAAGCACACCTGATCGAAGCCCTCGCGGGCCGCCTGAATCTGCGGCAGGAGCGAAGCAGCATAGTTGCCGCCGCACTTGGCCTCACCGGTTCCGCCGCGGCTCGCGCGGGCGTAGTCCTGGGAGATCCAGATGTTCACGGGGTGCACACCGCCGGAGAAGTACGGGCCAACAGGCGAGGCAATGACGAGGTGTTCGGCCTCGAGTGCAGGTCGCACACCGAGGAACGCCTCGGTGGCGATCATGAATGGACGCAGGTAGAGCGCAGCCTCGTCACCGGTGGGGATCCACTCAATGTCGGTGCGCACGAGCGCCGCGATGGAACCGATGAAGTCATCCACACTGAGTTCAGGGAGCGCTAGACGGCGTGCGGAGCGGATGTAACGCCTTGCGTTCTCTTCCGGGCGGAAGGACCACACCGAGCCATCGGCGTGGCGGTACGCCTTGAGACCCTCAAAGATTTCCTGACCGTAGTGCAGGACAGCTGCTGCGGGATCGAGCTGAAGCGGACCGTACTTTTCCACGCGGCGGGCGGTCCAGCCCTCGCCGTCCTTCCAGGTAACCCTGGCCATGTGGTCGGAGAAGACAGTTCCGAACTTCGGAGCGGCCTTCAACGCCTCGCGCTCTTCTACTGGAGCGGGGGCATCGTTGAGCTGCACGTCAAAGAGCGCAGCAACCTCATCAATTGAGGAGTTAAGAGTTTCGAGCTGGGAGCTCATGTGTGGGCCTTTCACCTGGCGACCTCTGGATTCACCACTGCCGCCTCCCAGTGTATGGGAGACGGCAGCGGTGCACAGTGATCTCATTATAGAAGCCGAGTGCGCGGCCTTGAGTTCGTTGGGGAATCGATCAGCCGCGAACGCGAGCCGCGATGTCCTCTCCAACCTCGGCCGTGGAACGAACCGTGGTGCCGCGCTCAACGAGGTCAGCAGCTACAGCAGCCTCAACGGTCTTCGATTCATCCTTGTAACCAAGGTGGTCGAGGAGCATCGCAACGGAAAGGACCGTTGCCGTTGGGTCCGCCTTGCCCTGGCCCGCAATGTCTGGTGCGGAACCGTGCACTGGCTCAAACATGGACGGTGCGGTGCGGTCGGGGTTGATGTTGGCCGACGCCGCCAGGCCAATACCACCGGTGATTGCGGCGGCTTGGTCAGTCAGAATGTCACCGAACAGGTTGTCGGTAACGATGACATCGAAACGCGATGGGTTCGTTGTCAAGAAGATGGTTGCCGCATCTACGTGCAGGTAGTCAGTGGTGACCTCTGGGAACTCCTCGTTGAGGCGTTCCACAGTGCGGCGCCACAAGTGTCCGGCGTGGACGAGCACGTTGTGCTTGTGCACGAGGGTCAGGTGCTTGCGCTCACGTGCTGCTGCGCGGGAGAACGCGTCCCGAACCACACGCTCAACACCGAAGGCGGTGTTGACGGAGACCTCGTTGGCGACCTCGTGTGGGGTTCCCGTACGGATCGAGCCACCGTTGCCCACGTATGGACCTTCGGTTCCCTCACGGACAACCACGAAGTCGATCTCGCCTGGGTCTGCGAGTGGGGATTTCACGCCCTGGTAGAGCTTTCCTGGGCGGAGGTTCACGTAGTGGTCGAGGCTGAAGCGGAGCTTGAGTAGGAGTCCACGCTCGAGGACGCCTGATGGGACCGTGGGGTCACCAATTGCGCCGAGCAAAATGGCGTCGTGTGCACGGATCGCTGCGAGATCCTCGTCGGTGAGGGTCTCTCCGGTCTCGTGCCAGCGCTTTGCGCCAAGGTTGTAGTCCGTGGTCCCAAGCGTTACATCGGACTTAGCAAGTGCGGATTCCAGAACCTTCAGGCCCTGCTCCACAACCTCAATGCCAATTCCGTCGCCTGCGATCACTGCAAGATCGATGTTCTTCGTCATGCAAGCATCTTACGACCACTGTCCACGACTCGGGACTGGCGTATCGCATTCTGGTCATCCGTTCTGACGATGTGGCAGCTCTGTTAGATGGCAAGACGCTGTTCGAGCCACCCTAGGATCTCCCTCGCGTACCTGAACTGCAGTTCGCGAAGCGACTGCGGCACCTCGAGCGCTGGCTGCTGCGCGGAGTACACGTAGTACCCGGCAAATCCAGCGAGTACCGCGTTGATCTTGCGCGCGTCTACGCCGTGAAAGACAGAATGCTCCGCAATTACCGCATCACGATCGATGCCTTCCATATTCATGGAACAGTCCAGCACAAACAGCAGTGCGTCGTACCAAACCGCTCCTCGTGACGCCCACGGCCAGTCCACCAGCCACGCAACTCCGTCCGAGTCCACAAGAACGTTGTCAGGCCGCAAGTCACTATGCACGAGATCGCTTCCCCGCACGGCATCGAGTGCCCGCATGGCGGTCTCACGAAGCATGGATTGGTTGCGTCGCGCCCATGGCGTAAGCGCTGGGAACGACCCATCGACCTCCAACCACAGGGCGAACGGCCGCTCCAAGTCTGCGGCTGCGTCAGGAATGCCGGGAACGGCGTCCGCCGTAGGCAACGTCAGCAACGAGTCCAACACCGCCAGCATCTCCTCCCGTGTCTCCGGGTGGCGCCCCTCCACATCCTCGATCAGCAACGCGATCCAGCCGTGCGCTTCGTACGCAGCAATCAGCCTAGGAACACGAATGCCTTCTGGCAGCGCTGCCAGAATGTTGCGCTCCCGCTCATAGAGCGAGTAGGTCCCCTCAAAGCCTTCCCTCGGCACCGCCTTCAAGAACGCACGCGATCCCTGTGCGCTGCGAATACGCGCCGCCGCCCCCTGCGAGAAACCGCCAGCTTGGTTTGCAAACTCGACCACCGGCGCGCCCAGGTGTTCTTGCGCGAACGCAAGAATATCGTCGGGAATCTGGTTCTTTTCAAGTCTGGCCATCTCGCAAGACTAGTTGCCCACGCCCAACTTCTCGACGATATATCCGGTTCTCAGGGCGCGCGCCGGTCCCTGCGCCACAGGCGCCGTCGGCCCTGCGGGACCACGCTCACCCCATCCCCGCCATGCTCACCCCAACCCCGCCATGCTCACCCCAACCCCGCCGGGCTCCCACCATTCCCGCCAGACTCGCCCCATCCCCGCCGAGATTGCACCTGGGGGTACGAGATGTCCCGGCGGCCGGGACATCTCGTACCCCCAGGTGCAATCTCGGCAAAGGCGGGTGGGGCTCTATGGGTTGGGCAAGCAGAGGAACTCAGCATGACGAAGGCCCGCCCCAACGAAAGTTGGGACGGGCCTTCGGACTAGCTTGATGATGCTGCTGGCTGGAGTCAGCGTGCAACGCAACCCAGTGTGCTAACAGCCTGGGGCTACGTCAGCGTGCGACGGAACCCACGGTGCCCATTGCTCGGGTTCACGTCTACCGTTGCTCTACGGCATCGGCTTGCTACGCTGCGCCAATACCTACGATCAACGTGCGACGGAACCCACGGTGCCCATTGCTCGGGTTCGCCTTCTCGCTGCTCTACAGCAGGAACTTGCTTCGCAGAGTTCCTACTTTCGATCAGCGAGCCACCGAACCCTCGACGTAATCGGAGGTGTTGTCGCCATCACGCTTACTCCACGCAAACAGCTTGCGGAGTTCGCGGCCGGTTGCCTCGATTGGGTGAGCCTCACCCTTCGCACGCAGCTCCTTGAACTCAGGGGCGCCAGCCTCCTGGTCCTTGATGAAGCGCTCAGCAAACGCACCGTTCTGGATGTCAGCGAGAACGGCCTTCATGTTCTCCTTAACCTCAGGGGTGATGACGCGTGGGCCGGAGACGTAGTCGCCGTACTCAGCGGTGTCGGAAACCGACCAACGCTGCTTGGCGATGCCGCCCTCCCACATGAGGTCAACGATGAGCTTGAGCTCGTGGAGAACCTCGAAGTATGCAACCTGTGGCTGGTAGCCAGCCTCGGTGAGAACCTCGAAGCCGTACTGAACGAGTTGCGATGCGCCACCGCACAGAACAGCCTGCTCACCGAACAGGTCGGTCTCGGTCTCTTCGGTGAAGGTGGTCTTGATGCCAGCGGCGCGGAGGCCACCGATTGCCTTGCCGTACGAGAGGGCAAGGTCCCAAGCTGCACCCGAAGCGTCCTGCTCAACAGCAACGATGACTGGAACACCACGGCCGTCGATGTACTCGCGGCGCACGAGGTGACCTGGGCCCTTAGGGGCAACCATGATGATGTCGTGGCCAGCCTCAGGCTTGATGTAGCCGTAGCGGATGTTGAAGCCGTGACCGAACAGGAGGGCAGCGCCTTCCTGCAGGTTAGGAGCGATCTCCTCGGCGTACACCGTGCGCTGGACCTGGTCTGGGGTCAGGATGACGACTACGTCAGCCTCAGCAACTGCCTCGCCGACTGGGAGGACCTTGAGGCCCTGGTTCTCAGCCTTGGCGGCGGATGCGGAACCTGCACGAAGGCCAACGCGGACGTCAACGCCCGAGTCACGGAGGTTCAGCGCGTGTGCGTGACCCTGGGATCCGTAGCCGATAACGGCAACCTTCTTGTTCTGGATGATCGACAGGTCTGCGTCGTCGTCGTAAAAGAGCTCAGCCACCGGAATGTCTCCTTATTGGTAAGTGGTGTTTGGAAGTAAGTCTAAAGGGCTTAGTTATTGCGCGTGGAACGTTCCAAAGCGCGGTCAGTCATTGATCGTGCGCCACGGCTAATCGCCACCGTTCCCGACTTCACGATCTCGCGGATGCCATACGGCTCAAGCGCACCGAGCAGCGCGGCGAGCTTCTCAGGGCTGCCTACGGCCTCGATCGTGACGGCATCTGGAACGACGTCCACAACGTGTGCACGGAACAGCTGGACAACCTCGATCACGCCGGAACGGGTGGAAGGATCAGCCTTCACCTTCACCAGCATGAGTTCACGCTGAACGGCCGAGGAGGGCTCGAGCTCTACGATCTTGATGACGTTGATGAGCTTGTTGAGCTGCTTGGTCACCTGTTCGAGTGGGAGCTCGTCCACGTCCACAACCACCGTCACGCGTGACAGTTCGTCGACCTCGGTTGGCCCCACAGCGAGTGAGTGAATGTTGAACGCGCGGCGTGCAAAGAGGCCGGCGATTCGGGTCAGTACGCCCGGCTTGTTTTCAACAAGGACGGAGAGAGTGTGTCGTGTCATTTTTAGGTTTCCTCTCTCAGTCTTCACGGTCCCACGCGGGCGAGATGCCGCGCGCGTACTGGATGTCGTCGTTCGATACGCCGGATGCAACCATCGGCCACACCATCGAGTTGCGTGACACGTTGAAGTCGATCAGGACTGGAACGTCATTGATCTCTTCCGCACGCTTGATTGCCTCATCGACCTCGCTCATGTGTTCGACTCGGATTCCCACGCAGCCGTAGGCGTCTGCGAGTTTCACAAAGTCAGGCACGCGGCGCGAGCCCGCACCAGTGTGGAGGTCGGTGTTGGAGTAGCGCTCGTTGTAGAACAGGGTCTGCCACTGGCGGACCATACCCAAGGACGAGTTGTTGATCAGGGCAACCTTGATGGGGATGTCATTGATCGTGCAGGTTGCTAGCTCTTGGTTGGTCATCTGGAAGCAGCCGTCACCGTCGATCGCCCAGACCGTGCGGTCTGGCTGTCCGACCTTGGCACCCATTGCAGCAGGAATGGAGAAGCCCATTGTTCCCAGACCACCGGAGTTGATCCAAGTGTTAGGGCGCTCGTACTTGATGAACTGCGCCGCCCACATCTGGTGCTGGCCAACGCCCGCAACGTAGATGCTGTCTGGTCCGGAGATCTCCGAGAGTCGGGTCAGCACGTGCTGCGGTGCGAGCAGGCCATCGTTGGTCTCCGAGTAACCAAGAGGATAGGTCTCGCGCCACGAGTTGATCTGGTTCCACCAGCCCTCGATGTCCGGCTTGCCGTTCTTCTCGTGCTCTGCCGCGAGCTCCGGGATGAGCTCGGCGATGACCTCTTTAAGGTCACCCACGATCGGGACGTCGACGTCGCGGTTCTTGCCGATCTCAGCTGGGTCGATGTCAGCGTGGACGATCGTGGCCAGAGGCGCGAACGAGTCCAGCTTTCCGGTCACGCGGTCGTCAAAGCGCGCGCCCAGAGCAACGATCAGGTCTGCCTTCTGGAGCCCTGCCACTGCAGGAACGCTTCCGTGCATGCCTGGCATGCCCAGGTGCTGCGGGTGCGAGTCAGGCAGCGCGCCACGTGCCATCAGGGTCGTGACAACGGCCGCGCCCGACAGGTCCACAAGCTTGCGCAGCTGCTCGGAAGCCCCTGAGCGGATAACTCCACCCCCCACGTACAGCACCGGACGTTTCGCCGAAGCGAGGAGTCGCGCGGCCTCTCGGATCTGCTTGGAGTGTGGCTTGGTCACCGGGTGATAGCCTGCCAGGTTGATTTCCTGCGGCCAGGTGAACGTTGTTTCCGTCTGCATCGCGGACTTCGCGATGTCCACGAGGACCGGGCCCGGACGGCCGGACTTCGCAATGTGGAACGCCTCCGCGATCGTGCGGGGGATGTCGTCCGCGTTGGTCACGAGGAAGTTGTGCTTGGTGATCGGAAGCGTGATGCCAACAATGTCAGCCTCTTGGAACGCATCCGTACCGATGAGTGGTGCGCCCACCTGACCGGTGATCGCGACCAGTGGAATCGAGTCCATGTTCGCGTCAGCAATCGGTGTGACGAGGTTGGTTGCTCCGGGACCGGAGGTCGCCATGGTGACGCCGACCTTGCCGGTTGCGTGTGCATAGCCAGCTGCTGCGTGTCCGCCGCCCTGTTCGTGGCGCACGAGGATGTGCCGGACCTTCTTCGAGTCCATGAGTGGGTCGTACGTGGGAAGAATCGCCCCACCTGGGATACCGAAGACGGTATCGACTCCGACCTCTTCAAGGGACCGAACAATCGACTCCGAGCCTAGGCACCTCTCGGACACCGTTGAACCTGAGTTCGGGCGCGCGAGTGCGGCTGGAGTGGGAGCAGGCTTGGGTGCGTGCGGCTTCGCCGCAGCCTTATCGCCCTGGGCCATCTGGATCTCCTGTTTCTCTTGCGTTCGTGGAGTTACCGGGCAGGCAGGTTGTGCTCGTCGGGACATCGTGTGCCTTTGGCGTACACCTCAGGCGGGCAATGCTGGTTGTTCCTTGTGCCTTGTGAGCTAGAAACCTTCACGCCGCTTTACTCGTGACATGAAAAAACCCTCCACACCGGTCTGGTGTCTGGGAGGGTGCGCGCGTTGACAAGACTTAACGGGTTAGCTTGGCCAACGCGCTAGATAACGACTAGAAGAATTGTGTAACGCATGAAAGCAGACTACGCCCCCGCCATGCCCGTTGTCACACTCCGGGCCGAGAGTCTCATTATTTGATACTCGCGTTCGCTACGTGGACGGTTGTACTGCTTCACGACGATCGTGCCCACCATCCGCCCCACCTCACGAAACGCCGTTCGTACGAACGCCACACCAGCGCAGGCCCCACCCAGCGCAGCAATGCGCTGGGACGTGGGCACGATCGTCGAAAATCAGAATGGCGTGCAGTCACTGGCCGTACGTAAAAAGGTGGGGTGCGTGTTCCTACGGAACACGCACCCCACCCTGAACTACTAGTCGAGCTCGCCGCGCTGCAGCGCCTCATACTCGTGATCCAACAGCGACATCATAATGACGTCGCAGAACTGATCACCGTCGAGGGCCGCGTCACGCAGGACGCCCTCCTGCACAAACCCGAGCGACTCATAGAGCATGCGCGCACGCGGGTTGATGCTCAGGACATCAAGCGAGAGCCGGTGAAGGCCGAGGCCCTGCGGAGCCGGCGCAAACACGAAGCCGAGAACCAGCGAGATTGCCTCGCGCCCGTATCCACGACCGCGATACTGCGGAAGCGACTGCAGGCGCACGTTGGCGCTGCGCGTGGCCGGATCAATGTCATTGATGACGATCTCGCCGATCATGTCATCGGCTTCCTCGCCACTCACCGTACGGATGAGCGAGGTCATCGTGAAGTCATAGCGACCCTCACGATCAGAAATCGTCCGTGTCCACTCGTCGACTTCCTCGCGCTCGAACTTCCGGGTTGTACCCGTCAGCCGAATGCCCTCCTCGTCCTGGAGCGACTCCCACAGGCGGTCCGCATCGCGGGCCTCGACGGGACGCAACCGGACAAGCTCACCGATTAGCTCGGGACCTCGGGTCATGTCAGGCTCCGATGCGCTCGAGAACGAGTTCGCGGACGCGACCTGCGTCGGCCTGGCCCTTGGTAGCCTTCATGACCGCACCGATAATCGCACCGATAGGGCCAAGGTTTCCGGACTTGACCTTCTCCACGATGTCAGGCTGAGCTGCGAGAGTTTCGTCGATGACGGTAAGGAGCGCCCCGTCGTCGGAGACGATTTCGAGGCCCTTAGCCACAACGATCTGCTCAGGGTTACCCTCACCAGCCACAACGGCCTCGAGGACCTGGCGAGCAATCTTGTCGTTGATGCGCTTGGACTCGATCAGGGACTGGAGCTCCGCGATCTGCGCAGGTGTCACGGAGACCTCCGACAGCTCGATTTCCTGGTCCTTGGCGCTACGAGCAAGTTCACCCATCCACCACTTACGGGAAGCGGCTGGGCTCGTGCCTGCGGCTACGGTCTCCTCGATGAGTTCGAGGGCACCAGCGTTGATGACGTCACGCATTTCTACGTCGGTGTAGCCCCACTCGCCAATTAGGCGACGGCGCTTCACGGCAGGCAGCTCAGGGAGGCTCGCACGGATCTCTTCGACCCACTCGCGGCTTGGCTGCACTGGGACGAGGTCCGGTTCAGGGAAGTAGCGGTAGTCCTCAGCGTCGGACTTTTCGCGGCCAGAAGAGGTCGTGTTGTTGTCCTCGTGCCAGTGACGGGTTTCCTGGATGACCTTTTCGCCGGCGTCCAAGATTGCAGCCTGACGCTCAACCTCGTAGCGCACTGCACGCTCGATCGAACGGAAGGAGTTGACGTTCTTGGTCTCGGTACGGGTACCCAGAGGAGCCTCTGGGTTCGCACGCAGCGACAGGTTGACGTCCGCACGGACGTTTCCGCGCTCCATGCGTGCCTCGGAAACCTCAAGCGCACGGAAGATATCGCGCAGAGCCTGAACGTAGGCGCGAGCAACTTCAGGTGCACGCTCCCCCGCACCCGTGATTGGGCGGGTCACGATTTCAACCAGCGGGATGCCCGCACGGTTGTAGTCGATGAGCGAGTACTCGGCGCCCTGAATACGACCGGTAGCGCCACCCACGTGGGTGTTCTTACCAGCGTCCTCTTCCATGTGGGCACGCTCGATGTCCACGCGGAAGATGGTGCCGTCCTCGAGCTCCACGTCGAGGTAACCGTCATAGGCGATCGGCTCGTCGTACTGCGAAGTCTGGAAGTTCTTGGGCACGTCTGGGTAGAAGTAGTTCTTGCGAGCAAAGCGGCAAGACTCAGCGATCTGGCAGTTGAGCGCCAGGCCGATCTTGATCGCGTACTCAACGGCGGTGCCGTTCACTACCGGAAGAGCACCAGGAAGCCCGAGTGAAACCGGGGTTACCTGAGTGTTTGGCTCGCCACCAAACTCGACCTCTGCCGCGCAGAACATCTTGGTCTTGGTACCAAGCTCAACGTGAACCTCGATACCGATAACCGGGTCGTACTTGGCTACAGCCTCGTCGAAGTCAACGAGATCAACGTACGTGGTGCTCATTACTTGGCCTCCAGTTCAGGTGCCTTGGAAAGGAGCGGTCCGCCCCACTTCTCTTCGAGGGCTGCTTCGAGTGCAGCACCGATGCGGTACATGCGAGCGTCCTCACGGATCGGTGCGAGCACCTGGAAACCAACAGGCATACCGTCATCAGACAGACCTGCAGGAAGCGACATGCCCGGAACACCAGCGAGGTTCGAAGGAATGGTCGCGACGTCGTTGAGGTACATGGCGATTGGATCGTCGAGCTTCTCACCGAACTTGAACGCGGTGGTTGGCGCGGTTGGGGAGATCAGGACGTCGGCCTGCTCGAATGCCGCGGTGAAGTCGCGCTGAATGAGCGTACGAACCTTCTGCGCGGAGCCGTAGTAAGCGTCGTAGTAACCCGACGACAGCGCGTAGGTACCAATGATGATGCGGCGCTTGACCTCGTCACCGAAGCCCGCACCACGGGTCGCAGCCATCACGCGCTCAGCGGTGACCGGACCCTCGGAAGGCTCAACACGCAGGCCAAAGCGCATGCCATCGAACTTAGCGAGGTTCGAGGACGCCTCAGCGGGCATGATCAGGTAGTACGCAGCGAGTGCGTGCTTAAAGCTTGGGCAGGAGACCTCAACGATCTCGGCGCCCATCTCGCGCAGCAACTCAACCGACTCGTTGAAGCGAGCGGTAACGCCCTCCTGGTAACCCTCACCGGAGAGCTCCTTAACGATTCCAACGCGAACGCCGGTCAGGTCACGCTTAAGGCCCTCTTCAGCCGCGGCAACGTAGCCAGTCTGAGGCTCTGGAAGTGAAGTGGAGTCCTTAGGGTCGTGGCCACCGATGAGCTCGTGCAGAAGCGCCGAGTCCATGACGGTACGGGTAACAGGACCAGCCTGGTCAAGTGAGGAAGCCATGGCGATTAGGCCGTAGCGCGAGATCGAACCGTAGGTTGGCTTTACGCCGACGGTGCCCGTGACGGCACCTGGCTGACGGATCGAACCACCGGTGTCGGTACCAATGGCAAGTGGAGCCTCGAATGCAGCCAGAGCAGCAGCAGAGCCACCACCTGAACCACCTGGAATACGTTCAATGTCCCAAGGGTTCAGGGTCTTGCCGTATGCAGAGTGCTCGGTGGACGAACCCATGGCGAACTCGTCCATGTTGGTCTTGCCGAGGATTGGAAGCTTAGCTTCCTTAATCTTCTCCACGAGCGTTGCGTCGTATGGAGGGATCCAGCCCTCGAGCATTTTAGAGCCCGCTGTGGTCTGAACGCCGTCCGTTACAACGACGTCCTTGACCGCGATTGGTACACCGGCGAGTGGGTGCAGATCGGCGCCTTCAGCGCGGAGCTTGTCGACCTCGGCGGCGGTAGCTAGTGCATCCTCAGCGGTGACAACGATGAACGAGTTGATCGTCTCGTCAACGGCCGCGATACGGTCCAGGTAGGCCTGCGTGACCTCGACAGAGGTCAGCTCGCCGGCGCGAAGCTTCTCGGCGAGCTGTGCTGCAGAAAGCTTGATGATGTCAGTCATGTTCACTCCTCTCCCAGGATCTGAGGCACGAGGAACTTGCCGTCTTCGCTCGCGGGAGCGGAAGCAAGTACCTTGTCACGGTTCGTAGGCGCTACAGGAACATCCGGGCGGAACACATTCGAGAGCGGAATTGGGTGGCTCGTTGCTGGGGTGTCTGGGCCAACGATCTCGGTAACCTGAGCTACCGACTGCACGATGACATCCAGCTCGCCAACAAGGCGGTCTAGTTCTTCTGGACGCAACTCGATGCGTGCCAGAGCAGCAACGCGCGCGACCTCATCACGGGAAATTGTGGACATGCATCCATTCTAGTTGCTCGCGCAAGGTGGTTAGGGGCGGATGTGTGTTAGAAACAGCCCTATTTCGGGAGTTGGCTATGGGAACTAAGCTTTGGGCACCCTTCCCCGGCCCTTACCTTCCGCTGACCCAGCCCCAACCCACTCCGCCCCCCTCTTTTGTGGATCGAGAGTATTCCTGAGCCCCCTCTCCCGTGTGTGGGCATAAAAAAAGAGGGCACCCACACGGGATACCCTCACACAAGCAACAAGAACACGATAGTAGACGCACAAGAAACACGAAAGGGCACCCCCACGCGATACCCTCAACACACAACGAACCACATAGTAGACGCCACACACAAAC
>NZ_HE978641.1:1022778-1059241 GCF_000312125.1 Timonella senegalensis JC301 | reverse complement strand
GTGACCACATGAATTCCGGCAGCCCATTTGAGTAATTCAAGCGGGCTGCGCCGCGGAAAGAATGACCTCGCGATTGCACGAGTAGATCAGAGGCAACAGCACCACCCGCGTCCATCAACTCCCGCGGGCTTGAACCACCGCTCTAGCTAATCGTCAGCCCAGCGGAAGCTTGAAGAACAGCGACGTCTCGAACTGAGCATTGAATCCGTAGGCTTCCATCTCTTGGTAGCCACGCTTCCGGTATCCAGCGACAGCTTCAGGTTGCTCAACCCCCGATACCAACACAATCTGCTGGAAGCCGCGGCTGCGAGCGATCGTCTCTACCTCGTCGAGAAGCAGATAGGAGTAGCCATTCCCGCGGAAGGCGGGGCGGACAAACACCTTGCGCATCTCCACGGTCAAGTCAGGTCCAAAGACATCCTCAACGCCGGTCTGGTCAACAAGCGCGACGCAGCCGACTGGCTCGCCATCGTCCGTGGTCAACTTGAGCATCGACACAAGGCCAGCTGGCTCCGACTCATCCAGTGTGGGCTCGAACCCGTAGCGCGCGCCCAAGTCAGCGGCCTGCTCGTTACGAAGCTGGGCAACCTCCGGGTCATTCCACTGCACGTCCTGAATCTTCATTGCTCTCCTCTTAAGTCCACCGGCGTTCGCCTGAATAATCTTACGAACCTGGCGCAGCCAGCAGAACACCCGCGGACAGTGACATGACTCAACCACCTCGCTGCCAACAGCCACCGCACCAACTACAAGCCCAACTACAAGCCCACTTACAACGCAGGGCGCCTCCCCATCCGGGGAGGCGCCCTGCAAAAGAACCACGGGTCAAGAACCACGCGTCAAGACTGCGTGGAAGTACCGCGCATCAAGACCACGCGTTAAGACTGTGCGAAAACTCTAGGCTTAGGCGTTCACGAGGCTCGACAGAACCGAGGTGAAGAAGCCGAGTCCATCGATACCACCGCGAAGGTCGGTTCCGTTGTCCACGCCAAAGCCTGCCTCAACGGCGTGCTCAGGGTGAGGCATGAGGCCTACTACGTTGCCGCGCTCGTTGGTGATGCCGGCGATGTTGCGCCGCGAACCGTTTGGGTTCCAGCCCTGGTAGCGGAATGCCACGCGGCCTTCGCCCTCGAGTTCATCAAGGGTGCGCTCGTCAGCAACGTACTGGCCGTCCTGGTTCTTGAGCGGAATGATGATCTCCTGGCCCTGCGTGTAATCGCCGGTCCATGCGGTTGCGGTGTTCTCCACAACGAGGGTCTGCTCGCGGCAGATGAAAGAACGGTGGTCGTTCTTGATCATCGAGCCAGGAAGCAGGTGAGCCTCGGTCAGGACCTGGAAGCCGTTGCAGATGCCAAGGACTGGCATTCCACCAGCGGCAGCGTCCACGACCTTCTCCATGACTGGAGCGAAGCGGGAGATTGCACCAGCTCGCAGGTAGTCGCCGTAGGAGAATCCACCGGGGAGAACCACTGCGTCTACACCGTGCAGGTCTGCGTCTGCGTGCCACAGTGACACTGCCTCGGCACCTGCGAGTCGAACTGCGCGGGCCGCGTCGCGGTCATCGAGCGTTCCAGGGAACGTGATGACACCGATGCGTGCCGAAGCGATTGGCGACATCAAGCAACCTCTCCCGATGCGTCCTTCACCGAGACGACATCCTCAATGACAGGGTTGGACAGCACGGTTTCGGCGGCCTTACGCGCGTTCTCGAGGACCTCGGGCGTGACCTCGCCCTCCACCTCGAGCTCAAAGCGCTTGCCTTGGCGTACAGAAACGAAACCATTAAATCCCAGGCGTGGCAGGGCGCCGGCTACGGCCTTTCCCTGCGGGTCGAGGATCTCTGGCTTTGGCATTACGTCGACGACTACGCGTCCCACGGGCACTCCTGATGTAACGAGGAAATCCTTTGTGAAAAAGGGGTTGCACGGCAAGTCTACTTGGGAATGGCTTGCTAGCGGCGGCTAGTCCCGCCTACGGACACACGTTAAGCGTTCGCCGTGACCGGGATCTCCCGGGCTCGCAACGAAAACTACCCACTATCTTGTATTGCAACCAAGCGCCCTGGGCGGTACCGTGTTTTGCATGATAGACCACTACGAACTCAGCCCTCAGCTCCGCAAGGGATTGCTCGATGGCTGCGTTCTGGCAGTTCTACGCACCAAAGGCGAGGCGTACGGCCTCGAGATCTCGTCCGCACTGCGGGAGAACGGCCCGCTCATTGGCGGGGAGGGCACGCTCTACCCCCTGCTCTCGCGGCTGCGCCGCGACGGACTCGTGGAAACCAGGTGGGAACCCTCCGCCTCCGGCCCCGCCCGCCGCTACTACTTCCTTACCGCCGCGGGCACCGCCGCCCTCGACAAATTCACCGCGGACTGGGCCTTCCTTAAGACCGCGATCGACCCGCTGCTCAACTCACCGAAAGACTGATCTGTGAACACACACCCCATGGTCTCTGCCTACTTGGACTCCGTGCGCCTCCACCTCGGCGGCAGCAGCGGTGATCGCGGCCTTGTGTTGGAGGAGGTCACCGCCCACATCGCCGAGCGCCTCGAGGCCTTCCCCGAGTCCGACCGCACCCCGGATGCCATCATGCGAATCCTCTCCGACATCGGATCCCCCGAAGAGATCGCCGCGTCATTCCGCGCAAACAATCCCACTCAGCTAGGAGTACTGGAACGCCCCGATGCCGCGCAGCCCACTCCTCTACTTGCGTACGTTTCCCTTGTTTGCGGCGTTTTCGCCGTCGCTCTAGTTCTTCTGCCGTTCACCCGCACCTTTGCGATCCTGCCCTCCTTTGCTGGCTTTATTACAGGGTTCGACGCGATGCGCAAAGTCGCTCCCGGATACAACTGGACCGCTCGGGTCGGCGTAGTACTCAGCCTCACGGTTCTTGCGATGGGCTTGCTCTCCCTCGTTTTGACCGCTCTCGGCTCGGTCATGTACTGACCGCGCACTTTCTTGGGTCGCGCCTTCGTTTGAAACTGATTTTCGACGATCGTGCCCCAACTCCCCGCCCCACGTTGAGAACCAGCCACATCCGGTGCGCTCAACAGCTCGCCCCCGACACTCGCACCAACTGATCCCAGACCACACTCTCCCCAAGGACACACCATGAACGCTCAGCCACATCCACTGGTCCAGCAGTACCTCGACGCGATTGACCGCCGACTCACGGCGCCACCCGCCGAGCGGGCAACGATTCTGGAGGACATCTCCAGCCACATTCATGAGCGCTTGTACGAAGGCGGAACGACCGCTTCGGATAACGCCGTTCGCACTGTGCTCAACGAGCTAGGTTCGCCCGAAGCTGTTGCAGCGGAGTGGGCAGACCAGCGTCCGAGGCCCGCGGGCGGAATGTCCGCAAGCCCTGCCGTCTCCACGGAGTCTCGTTCGAACCTCCCCAAGATTGCCCTCGGGTTCGGGATTCTCGCCGTGGTGGGCATTATCTTTCCGCCCATCGCGATCATTGCGGGAGTGGTAGCGCTCATTACCGGAATCATCGCGCTGCGTGGATCCACCACCGATTCGGACCGTAACCTCTCCTGGACGGCGATCCTATGCGGCGGTGTGGTCGCGAGCCTCACGGCCGTTGCGCTGATCGGCCTTACTGCGTTCACCACGAACTTCAACGAGGACTCTGGAACTTCAGTCGGCATGGTCACTCAACAGCGCTAATCCAAACAGCGCTCATCCAAACAGGGCTGATCCACACGGCACCGCCCGGCAACCAACACACCGCGCCGCTGCTTCATCCCAGGCTCCCCAACAAAAAACGAGACCCGCACTAGCCAGCGTGATGCTGGAAGGTGCGGGTCTCGTCGAAAATCAGTGGTGGCCCAGAATGGGCCATATCCATTGATCTCACATGGTGTTGACGATCAGACCAATGTGGGTGAAGAAATTCATCGCGCCGAAGAGCGCGAAGATGACACCAGTGATGGCCCAGGACCAGCCCATGACCTTAACGATCTTTGCGTCGAAATCACCGGAGCGGAACTTGCCCAGCACGAACGGGAACAGGACCGCGCCAACGCCAACGAGGGCGAACAAGAGCGACATGAACGTGGCTTCGACCATTGGGTAGTCGGCGAACCAACCGGAAATTGGCTCCTCAGCGGGCGCCGCGAACAGCTGGTAAGTGATTCCAGCGGCGGCGATCCCGAAGAGAGCCAGACCTAGGGTGCCCACAAACCAAGAGATTGGCTGCGCTACACGGCCAAACTTTTTCAGTGGGTTTGCGGCAGCGAACTGCTCACCGCGGCGCCACAGGTAGAAGGACGCGAACAGCAGGAGCGCGCCGAAGCCGATGCTGGTCTCACCGAAAACGATGTTGTCGAATGGGAACCCGCCGGCAGCGAGCGGCCACGTGAGTGACATGTGCATTCCCATGGGGAACAGGATGATTCCAAGGACACCAAAGGCGATGGACCAGCCGTCAGTGTTGATGTCGGAAGACGAGTCCTTGGCGTTTGCAAGGAGTTCCTTGCCAAAGAGGACCAGCGCGAGAAGACCCGCACCGGCAGCGATCGACATGATCGTGTTGTATGTGGGCATGATCGACCAGTCGATCTTGAGCCCTTCTGCTACTACAGTCATTTTTCCCTCTGTCTGTATGTATGTACGGGCCGCGGCGCCCGTTGGGGGGGTGATGCGTGGAAATTCGGGACTTGCGCGCGCCCCGAATCCCACACATCCGATAAAACCATACACGGGTATGGATTATTCCGTGAAGACTCCAGTAGTGTTTTCATACGCTCTGCACGCTGAGACAGGAACGAATCTCCTCAGCAATGCGCTAGGGCACATGACTAAGGAGCGCACTTGAAACAGCAACGCAGCCGGGACAAAAAGGAAGTCATGGCCCAGGCGGCAGCACGTCTCCTCATTGAGGAGGGGCCCGCAGCCATCACCCACCGCAACGTCGCGGACCACGCAGGGCTGGCGCCGGGCTCCGGAAACTACTACTTCCCCTCCAAAGCTGAGCTCTACCGCACCGCGGTCAGTCGCGCTGAGGACTACCGTGCCGAGCAAGCAATGCTCCTGGCACAGCAGGTCCAACCCGCAGCCGACCCTAAGGAACTCGCGCTCGCGCTACTCAACGTGCTCTACGCGCCAAAACTCAAGCCCAACGTGGTGGGCATCAGGCTCATCCCGATGCTCGACGCCCACAAAGACCCAGAGTTGCAGTCGATCATGCGCGCCCACGCGCCGCTTCTTCGAAGCGCCGTCCAACAGGCAGTGTTCGCTGGAGCAGGACAGAAAATTGACGACGATTGTGCTGAGCTCGTGAGCATGTCACTTTCATCTGCGCTTCTATATGGGCAGGCCATCGGCGCAGAGGATCCCATTGATTACGCGGCCGACAGAATTGGCGCCCTACTGGGGCATCTCGGCCTGACGTCAGCTCTAAGGCGCGCCTAGGAGAGTTCTGCGCGCCCCTGGCGCCAGTAACCCATGAACGCCACGGAACGTCGGTCCATGCCAAGGGTGGTTACCAAGTGGCGGCGCAGCCCCTTGACCACACCGGCCTCACCTGCGATCCAGGCGTAGCATCCGGCTGCAGTGGCGTCCTCGCCTTGAGGCTGGACATCCCACAGAATCTCGGACTCGATGTCCACGTCTTCAAGTTCGGCACGTAACCCCGCCAGAACTCCGGCAGCGCCAGCTGTTCCGGCGGCCCGAGTCAGGCACGAGGCACCGGAGCACATCAGCCCACACTCGTGCACCAGGCGGCTTGTGACGGTGGACCGAACCGCTGCGTCGAGGTGCTCGCCGTGTGGCGCCTCTCCGCGGGTGAGCCACGTGACCTTCACCTGGGGGTGGTTTTCGAACTCGCAAGGCAGACGGTCCTCATCACAGGGGACCTCGATGAACGCGCGAATGTCCATGGGGTTACGGCCCGCAAGCAGACCCTCGCGGGCGGCAAAGTCAATGATCGAGCAGATCGCGGGTGCGGCAGTTTCATCGCCGGCGAGGATGATTCGCTTGGCAGAGGCGGGCGGCTTCCATTCAATACCGCCGTCGCGGCCACCACCGCGGACGCTCGGTCCGACCAGAACAGCCTCATCACCAACGCGTGCGTTTAGCGCCCAGCGCGAAGCGGGGCCGTCACCTGCGCCGTCGCCGTCGCCGTGCAAGACAAAATCGACTGCGATCTCGTCCGCGCCGTGGGAGGTTTCATGTGCGCGGTTGAAGGCCCTGCCTGTGTAAGTGCGCATAGGCGCCTTGTCCTCGGCTGGCATCTCACGCCACTTGCCCCACCAGTCGGCGTCGTTCAGCAGGTGTAGAGGAAGCTTTCCTGACGGCGATGGAGTCAGCACCTTGACGCGCTGGTCTCGGCCGCCGTGCGCCCAATCGCTCAGGCCATCGCCTACAAAGGCGATCCGGCGGAAGTTTGGGCTGAGCTGCTCAATGCGAGCCACTCGGACGTGGAAGAAGTGGAAGGGAGCAACAATGAGAGGCTCAACCTCGGCCACCATGCGAGAGTTCGCGGACACATCAACCTGGGCATCCATGGCCTCGGCTGCCTCGTTGATGTGCTGGGTCGCGCTACTCACCCACCCAGTTTAGGCACGCCTTACCTAATTTGAGAATGGGACCATGACGTAATTCCGCCCTGTGTGATGCGCGACACGAATCACACAGGGCGGGAAGTGGCGCTACAGCGAGATGTCGTTGCCGGTCAGGCGAGTGTACGCCTCCACGTAACGCTTTTGCGTGGCCTCGATAACCTCGGCGGGAAGCGCGGGGGGCTCCGCACCAGAGTCCTTGTCCCAGCCAGATTCCGGCGATGCCAGCCAATCGCGGATGTACTGCTTGTCAAAGCTTGCCTGTGCGCCGCCCGGCTTCCACAGTTCCAGATCCCAGAACCGCGACGAGTCCGGAGTCAGAACCTCGTCACCCAGCAGGATCGCGCCAGTCGCAGGGTCCGAGCCGAACTCAAACTTAGTGTCCGCCAGGATGACGCCGCGCTCGCGCGCGATCTCCTCAGCACGCCCATACACGCCGAGCGTCAGACCCATGAGGTTCTCCGCGGCGGCCCAGCCCAAACGCTCAGCCACCTGCTCAAACGTAATGTTCTCATCGTGCTCGCCCACCTCTGCCTTGGCGGCCGGCGTGAAGATTGGGGCCTCGAGCCGCGAGCCATCAACCAGCCCGCCAGGAAGCTCCACACCACACACCGTCCCGTCGGCCTTGTACTCCACCAGACCCGAACCGGTCAGGTATCCGCGCACCACACACTCAATGGGGAACATGTCGAGACGCTTGCAGATCATCGCGCGGCCATCGACCTCGGCGGGGATGAGCCCGTCGGCAGCGCCCACGGAGACCTCGGTCGAGACAACGTGGTTACCCACAATGTCCGAGAACTGGTCAAACCACCACAGGCTGAGCTGCGTGAGCACCTTTCCCTTGCCCGGAATGCCTGGGCTCAGCACAAAATCGAACGCACTCACACGATCCGACGCCACCACGAGCACCACGTCACCCAGCGGGTGCGGCCCGCCGAGCGCCTCGGTGTCGGGGGTGTACAGATCACGCACCTTGCCCGAGTAGGTGTGCTTCCAGCCCGGCAAATCTGCCGTGCTTACGTCCAGTCCGGACATCGGTTACTCCTCTTGATTTACGACGATTCTGCGTGCGTCATGCGGATCCCTCACCCAAGCAGCAGGTGAGGTAAGAAGCGCCGGGGGCGGCGGTTATGCCGCCGCCCCCGGCGGAAAACCTAGGCGTTCGCCGGCTAGATCTCGCCGTGCGCAGCCTTCAGTGCAATGTCAGTTCGGTGGTGCGAGCCGCGAAGTCCGATTGCGTCGACGCCCTGGTAAACAAGGTCGCGCGTTGTGGAAAGGTCGTCCCCCAGCGCAACCACGGACAAGACGCGGCCGCCGCTGGAAACGAGTGAATCGTCGATAATCTTGGTGCCGGCGTGCAGGACGTGCACGTTCGGGATGGCGTTGGCGTCCGCGATTCCGGTGATCGGGTCACCGGTTACCGGGGTGTCCGGGTACTTCTCGGAGGCCACGACCACGGTCACCGCGGTCTGCGGGTGCCACTCGAGCTCAGGGAACTGGGCGAGCTCGCCGTTCGCGGCGGCAAGCAGGAGTGCAGACAGCGGTGTCTTAAGGCGCGCGAGCACAACCTGGGTCTCCGGGTCACCAAAACGGGCGTTGAACTCGACCACGCGCGTGCCCTTGGAGGTCAGCGCGAGACCAACATAGAGAATGCCGGCAAAAGGGGTGCCGCGGCGAGCCATCTCGTCAATGGTTGGCTGCGCAACGGTGTCGATGACCTCCTGCACGAGGCCCTCAGGAGCCCACGGCAGCGGCGAATAGGCGCCCATGCCACCGGTGTTTGGGCCCTCGTCATTGTTGAGCGCACGCTTAAAGTCCTGGGCGGGGGCGAGTGGGCGTACGTCCTTGCCGTCCGAGACAACGAACAGGGAAACTTCGGGGCCGTCGAGGTACTCCTCGATGACAACCTGACCGCCCTCGCCACGGTTCTCAAAGCATTCGCGCGCGTGAGCCAGCGCCTCGTCGCGGTCATTCGTGACCACGACACCCTTGCCGGCCGCGAGACCATCGTCCTTGACCACGTAGGGAGCGCCAAAATCGTCGAATGCCTCGTTCACCTGGTCAAGGGTGGTGCACACGTACGGCTTAGCGGTAGGAACATTGGCTGCTTCCATGACGTCCTTGGCAAACGCCTTGGAGCCCTCGAGGCGAGCGCCCTGCGCGGACGGGCCGAAGGTGGGGAAGCCCGCGGCGCGCGTGGCGTCAGCAACGCCCGCAACCAACGGAGCTTCCGGGCCGATCATGATGAGATCTGCGGCCAGCTCCTGCGCTAGAGCAACAACAGCGTCGGGGCTGTTGGCGTCGATCGCATGGAGAGTCGCCTCCTCGCCGATGCCCGGGTTACCGGGGGCGGCGTGAATCTCGTGGGCGGGGGTGCCCTGCGCGGTCATCTCAGAGTGAAGTGAGTGGACAATTGCGTGCTCGCGGGCACCGGAACCGAGTACGAGGATTTTCACAAGGCGATTCTACCGTGGGAGAACTGCGCGGGTTTGGCGGGGACTTTCTGCGAGACGGAGGAGCTTCGGTCTGCTGGTTCTCGCTCCCGACGCAACGCAACCGCGGCGAGTTCTACTCGCCCGGAGGTTCGTTGGCGGCCTCAACCGCCGCGAGCCACCGTCCGAGGATTCCTTCGAGTGCTTCTCGGTCTGCAGGGTCTAGGTCGGTGAGGAGTCGGGCCTCGTTCTCCATGTGCTCGGTATAGGCCGCATCAATCACAGACTTACCCTTGGCGGTCAGAGTCACGAGGCGCTTGCGTGCGTCATCGCTGCTCACGCTGCGCTCGACAAGGCCTGAGGCTTCAAGGCGGTCCAACTGCTTGGAAATTCCACCAGAGGTGACCATGGTCTGGCGGCCCAGGTCCGTGGGGAGCATTGTGAACGGGGCGCCCCTGCGCCGCAGCGTGGCAAGGATGTCGAACTCTCCCTCGCCCAAACCGTGCTCCCTATACACCGCGAGTATCTCGCGGCGCAGGTAGTTTCCGAGCCTGTGGACTCGGCCAACGACCCCAACGGGTGAGGAGTCGATGTCGGGCCGCTCGACCCTCCACTGCTCCTGAATGTGACTGACTTTATCCTTGCTCACCTAGACAGGATACCGACCCGGGCATAAAGTATCTTCCGTGGAAGATAAATTGAAGTGGACGCTCCTGGCTACGGTCGCACCCATCGCATGGGGCCTCAACTACCTGGTCATTAAGGCCTTCCTCCCGGCTGACCTGTTCCTCTGGGGCGCCGCGCTGCGCGCACTCCCGGCAGGAATCGTGCTCCTCCTTATTGCAAGGAAACTCCCAATCGGTGACATGTGGTGGAAGTCGCTGGTCCTCGGCCTTATCAACATGGCCGGGTTCTTCATCCTGATTTACGTTTCCGCTCAGCTGCTGCCGAGCAACGTTGCCGCCTCAGTCATGTCGCTCACCCCGGTCGCCTTCCTCTTCCTCGCCTGGCCCATGAGCGGCGAACGTCCAACACTCTACAAGTTCTCCTTTGCTGTCATGGGAATCATCGGCGCGCTTCTGATCATCGGAGGTGCTGCTGGAGTCATTAACCCGTGGGGCGTCGCTTCCTCGCTCTTCGCCGTGTGCCTCACTGCGTTTGGCTCCCTGCTCAACAAGCGGTGGACGTCCGGCCAACCACTTCTGGCCACAACCTCGTGGCAGCTCACGTGGGCGGGCCTCGTTCTCAGCGCGATCGCCGCATTCTTCGAACCTTTCCCGCCAATGACCACAGGCACGATCACGGGCTACTTCTACACGAGCATCATTGCCACGGCCATCGCCTACGTATGCTGGTTCGGCGCACTTGCCAAGATCCCCGCCTCCAGCGTGGGTGTCATCGGACTCCTCAACCCCGTGGCCGGAGTTTTGGGAGGAACACTTATCGCGCACGAGTCACTCGGTTTTGCGCAAATCGCAGGCATCGCGATCGTGCTGATCTCGATGTACTTCTCCACGCGTACACCGGCCGCTCCGGAGCTGGCCCACCCCTCGTCGAACGGATGATTATTGATCCGTTCGGCACCCAACGGATCAATAATCATCCGTTCAATTGGTCCAGCGATACGCTATCGATGGGCCCAGCAGGCACGTTGTCGTATTTTTTGGACAGCCCCTAGCGCGCTAACCTACGGTACCGTAGGGTTGCAGTGTCGCAGCGCGCGCAGAGGCGAGTTCTCCGGCTACCCAAGGCGCAGGATCGCGCCCTTCCTACGTCATTGGAGAAGCCCATCAGTACTGAAGCCGTGCTTGAAGACACCCCCATGCAGGACAGCGCCTCCGGAGGTGTTGCGACCAAGCCTCACCGCTCACCGCGCAGAGGCAGCGCCGCAGGAACCGCAAACTACTCGCGGGTCATTGCTGAAATCAAGAAGCACGGGCTACTCGACCGGCAGCGCGGCTTCTACATCACCTTGTTTGTAGTACTGATGGTCGCCCTCGCGGGCACAATTGCCGGGTTCTTCCTGCTTGGCGACTCGTGGTTCCAACTCCTCATCGCAGCGGTGCTCGGGGTTATTCTCACGCAGATCTCGTTCATCACGCACGAGGCCGCCCACCGCCAGGTCTTCGCATCCGGCCCCGCCAACGATAGAGCCGGACGCATCCTAGCGAACGCGTTCGTTGGAATCTCCTACCAGTGGTGGATGAACAAGCACACCCGCCACCATGCCAACCCCAACACGATTGGCAAGGACCCCGACATCGAGCGGGACACGATCTCGTTCCTCACCGAGGATGCCCAGGCACAGAAGGGCTTCTCCGGCTGGCTCACCCGCCGCCAGGGCTACCTGTTCTTCCCGCTCCTCACTCTCGAGGGCCTGAACCTGCACTTCCTATCCATCAAGTACCTGTTTGCCACGGACACTGTGAAGACCCGCAAGCGGGAATTAACGACGATCTTTGCCCGGATTATCCTGTACCTTGCGGTCGTTTTTTGGTTCTTGCCGCTCGGGCTCGCGTTCGCCTTTGTTGGCGTACAGCTCGCAGTCTTCGGCGTCTACATGGGCGGATCGTTCGCGCCGAACCACAAGGGCATGCCGTTGATCGATCGCCTCACCACCGTGGACTTCTTCAGCCGTCAGGTGCTGACCTCACGCAACGTGGGAGCCCGTACGCGTGCGGGGAACTGGTTCCTCGCTATGTTCTACGGCGGGCTCAACTACCAGGTTGAGCACCACCTGTTCCCCTCCATGCCCAGGCCGCACCTCGCCCGCGCCAGCAAAATCGTGCGCCGATACTGCGCGGAGTTCAACATCCCGTACACCGTTGCGAGCGTGCGCGAGTCCTACGCCCAGGTGATCACGTACCTGAACAAGGTTGGGCTCTCGGGCCGCGACCCATTCGAGTGCCCCATGGTCGCTCAGCTCCGCCCGAACTTCTGACCCACTGAACCTCACCCACGCAGACTGACATCTAGGTTTGGGGGTCGAGATCTATCGGCGAACGGTAGATCTCGACCCCAAACCTAGATCTCGCACCCAAGACTCAGCTGCGCCCGGGTACGGGACGCACCTAGATCGTCGAAAATGAGTAAGAGGAAGGGCCCCAACCGCAGTAGCGGTTGGGGCCCTTCCTGACAACGGGGCTGGATCAGTCCACGAGAGTGTGGCGGATGATCGTGTGGTCACGGGCTGGGCCGGTGCCGATCGAGGAGATGCGGGCGCCCGACATCTTCTCCAGCGCGAGGACGTAGTCCTGAGCGTTCTTGGGCAGGTCCTCGAAGTTCTGGATGCCGAAGATGTCCTCGGTCCACCCTGGGAAGTACTCGAAGATTGGCTTGGCGTGGTGGTATGCCGACTGGTCGGTTGGCATCTCGTCATAGCGAACGCCGTCAACGTCGTAGGCGACGCAGACTGGGATCTCCTCAATGCCGGTCAGAACGTCGAGCTTGGTCAGCACGATGTCTGTCAGGCCATTGATACGCGAGGAGTAGCGAGCGACAACGGCGTCGTACCAACCACAGCGGCGGGCGCGGCCGGTGGTCACACCGAACTCGCCTCCCTTGGTCTGCAGGTAGATGCCCATGTCGTCGAACAATTCGGTGGGGAATGGACCCTCACCAACACGGGTGGTGTACGCCTTGATGACGCCGATAACGCGGTTGATGCGGGTTGGGCCAACGCCCGAGCCCGTGCACACGCCGCCGGCGGTCGCGTTCGAGGAAGTCACGAACGGGTAGGTGCCGTGGTCGACGTCGAGCATGGTGGCCTGGCCACCCTCGAACAGTACGGTCTTGCCCTCGTCCAGAGCCTTGTTCAGGATGAGCGCGGTGTCAGCGACCATTGGGCGCAGGCGCTCGGCCAGACCGAGAAGCTCCTCAACGATCTCATCAACCATGACCTCGCGGCGGTTGAAGACCTTAACAAGAAGCTGGTTCTTCTGGTCCAAGGCACCCTCGACCTTGGCGCGCAGGATCTTCTCGTCAAAGAGGTCCCATACGCGGATTCCCACGCGGTTGATCTTGTCGGAATACGTTGGGCCAATACCGCGGCCGGTGGTACCGATGCGGCGCTTACCAAGGAAGCGCTCGGTGACCTTGTCCATCGTCCGGTTGTAGGACGGAATGACATGGGCGGAACCGGAAATGAGGAGCTTGGAGGTGTCGACGCCGCGCGACTCAAGGGCGTCGAGCTCCTGGTACAGGACCTCGATGTCGATGACAACGCCGTTGCCGATGACCGGAGTGACACCTGGGGAAAGAATGCCGGACGGGAGAAGGTGCAGTGCGTACTTCTCACCATCGATGACCACGGTGTGGCCGGCGTTGTTACCGCCGTTGAACTTCACAACGTAGTCAACTTGCGAACCGAGCTGATCGGTCGCCTTGCCCTTGCCTTCGTCTCCCCATTGGGAACCGACGACTACTACGGCTGGCATGGATGCTCCCCACTTTCAACTGCCGTTAGATAAGCATGAAAGAAGCTGCGGCGCGGGGGATGTGTCCGAGCGGGGTGCCAGCTTCAGGAGGGATTCCGGGCGGCAGTTCCCCGTTGTCCCATAAGAGTTTACCTGCCTTTTGCAATTAGGACAGGGTGACCTTCGATCCATTTCGCCGCAATAAAGCCACACCGTATCGCACATCGGTTGGTCCGTTGCCCTTGCCGGATGATGCCTCGTAAAGGCCGCGAACGCCACCTGGACCTAGAAACTCCGAGTCCACCTGCGATAGTTCATCCCCTGAAATGGCTTAAGTTTCCCGTTCAACTGTAGGAATCGCCGAGCGTTTGCCATAGAGTTTCAATTCGATGGCAGGATAACCAACACGGCAGGAAGGCGGACACCATGAACGGCAAGCCGCGCCACACCACTGCCCCACCATCCACGTTTGACCTCAAGGTGGAGGGCAAACAGGCCTACATCACCTTCAACGGCGATATCGATTCCACAGTGGTCGGGGCTTTCCGCGAAGTGGCGATCTCGCTCCCGCCCGACCTCGAAATAGTTGTTCTCGATGCCAAGGCAGTGTCCTTTATAGACTCGTACGCTGTACGAGTTCTGACAGACCTAGCTAACAAGTTCTCAGGGAGGGTGGTCGTACTCAGTCCCCCACCCACCCTGAAGTTCCTGTTGGAGATCACGACACTCGCGGACCTCGTGACCATCCAGGACGCCGGCTCCAACTAGGCGAGCCCGCTCCAGCAAGCCCCAAGGACGTCTCGCAGCAGCGCGCCCCGCTCCAGCATGTGCAACGCCGAAGGGCGGCCCACCAACCGGTGAGCCGCCCTTCGGCGTTGCACTGAGTGCTAGCTAAAAGCTAAATCACATCTTCTGGCCAGCGGAACGGAGCTGCTGAGCTGCCTCGACGATGCGTGCAGCCATGCCTGCCTCAGCAAGCTTGCCCCATGCGCGTGGGTCGTAGGCCTTCTTGTTTCCAACTTCGCCGTCTACCTTGAGAACGCCGTCGTAGTTCTTGAAGAAGTGGTCAGCCACTGGACGCGAGAATGCGTACTGGGTGTCGGTGTCGATGTTCATCTTGATAACACCGTTGTCGACTGCCTCTGCGATTTCTTCTGCGGTCGAGCCGGAGCCACCGTGGAAGACGAGGTCGAATGGGTTTTCCTTGCCGATTGCTGCGCCGACCTCAGCCTGGATGGTGGCGAGGAGCGATGGGCGAAGCTTGACTGCACCTGGCTTGTACACGCCGTGCACGTTACCGAAGGTCAGAGCGGTCAGGTAACGGCCCTTTTCGCCAGCGCCGAGGGCCTTGATGGTTGCGAGGCCGTCTTCGGTGGTGGTGTAGAGCTTCTCGTTGATCTCAGCTTCGTGGCCGTCTTCTTCACCGCCGACAACGCCAACCTCGATCTCGAGGATGGTGCGTGCTGCTACCGAGAGAGCGAGGAGCTCTTCAGCGATAACGAGGTTTTCCTCGAGGGAGATGTTCGAACCGTCGAACATGTGGGACTGGAACAGTGGGTTCTTGCCGGCCTTAACCTGCTCTGCCTCAAGTGCGAGGAGTGGGCGTACCCACGAGTCGAGGTTCTGCTTGGTGCAGTGGTCGGTGTGCAGAGCAATGTTGACGTTGTAGTTCTTAGCTACCTCGGTTGCGTATGCAGCGAGTGCGAGCGAACCGGAGACGCGGTCCTTGATGGTCGAGCCGGATGCGTACTCAGCGCCACCAACGGAGACCTGGATGATGCCGTCGGACTCGGCCTCTGCGAAACCCTGAATTGCAGCGGTTACGGACTGGGAGGAGGTGATGTTGACTGCTGGGTAGGCAAACTTGCCCGCCTTCGCGCGGTCGATCATCTCGTTGTAAACCTCTGGGGTTGCGATAGGCATCGAAAAACTCCTGAAAGCGATGGAAAGTAAACGAATGTTCGTCCTCATTTTGTCACAAACATTCGTTACCAAGCCTAGGCCGTTCGACCCGTGAGCAAAAGGTGTGTGACCTCGGTCTTTGCCGAGGTCCCAATTTTCGGCCTAGAACACGGGCCAAAAACGGGACCTCAGCAAGGTGTCAGAGCCCAAAACTAGACTTCCCACCACGATCCCGCGGAGTACGTGATTGAAGAGACGTCAAACTTTCCGTTCTTCTTGGTGAGCGTGTACGTCAGATACTTTGACGGCGCCTTGGTCTTGCCAAGTTCGCATTTGAGCACGCTCGACGAACGCACATCGCACGACTGGTAGTAGTTGGTGGAGCTCGTGCCCTTGAGGAAGCTCTTGATCTTCGTCTTCTCCGACGATGAGAGCGTCACGTTACTTGTGGACTTTCCTGCTCGCAGGTTCAGGATGAAGGTATCCGCAGCACGGACACTGGCTGGAGTGGAAATGGAGAACACGAACTTGTTCTGAGCGGTGCTCCACCTACCTGTGTGCTTGGCCCGCCAGACTCCATTCGTTCTGTTATCAATGTTCGCGGACATCACCACGGTGCGCGTGGTTGCCGAGACCATGTGCGCGTGCGTCAAGCCCTTCAAGTACTGGTACTTGACCCACCGGCCGTTTGAGTTGTTGGTGACGAGCATGAACGATTTACTCTCCGGGGTCCCGCACGGGACGATCCCCACGCGCTCGGTACCGGCTACAGACGTAAATACGTTGGCCTTCACCACCGGGAAGTACACGAACAGCGGGTTGCTCAGCTTCTTGATGCCGCCATACCCGGAGCAGTAGCTCGGAATCTGAAACTCCGAACTGGTCGCCTGTGCTGGAGCCGCCACGGCACCTACGGACAGGACGAGTGCAAGTATCGAACCAAATATTGTCTTTCTACGCACGATGAGATCTCCCCCTCGAGATAGACGGTGGCACCGTGGCCACCGGCATTCAACGCGGCTGCGTTGTACTGAGTATCTGTTGGAGATTGGCCCGGAGTTACGCCGGAATTCCCGCAGAATCGTGCGGATCTGCGGGGACTTCTTTCGGATGAAACCGGAGGCGCTTCGACCTGCGCAAACGTGTGCTGCGTAGACACTGTTGCGCGAACACCTCCGTCAGCGGCTAAATGTCCGCGTGCTGCACAATCCAACTGTGCATTGCGATCGCCGCGGCAGCTCCGGCGTTGATGGAGCGCGTGGATCCGAACTGCGTGATGTGCAAAATGTCGGTGGAAACCTCCTGCGCTTCGGGCGTCAGACCGGACTTCTCCTGCCCAAACACGAGGACGCAGTCACGGGGAAACTCGTATCCCTCGATCGGGATAGAGCCGTCAATGTTGTCGATGCCGATGACCTGCAGACCCTTCTCGGCGGCCCACTGCGCAAACGCCTGGGCCGACTCGTGGTGGCGCACATGCTGGTACCGGTCCGTCACCATGGCCCCGCGCCGGTTCCAGCGACGGCGGCCGATGATGTGCACCTCGGCCACCGCGAACGCATTGGCCGTGCGCACAACGGACCCAATGTTGAGGTCGTGGCCCCAGTTCTCGATCGCGATGTGCAGCGGGTGACGATGCTCGTCGAGGTCCGCGATGATCGCGTCCATCGTCCAGTACCGGTACTGGTCGATGACGTTGCGCCGGTCCCCGTCGCGTAGCAGTTCCGGGTCAAAGTGCGGGTCCAGTTGCCCCTCGTCGCCCCTGGGCCATTCGGCTTCGCCTCCAGGCCACGGCCCCACGCCCACAACGTGTTCAGGCTGGTCGCCCTCTTGTATTAACGACGATTGTGCCCCATCACCGGCATCCCCACCCGTGCCAGCCATGCTGGTGGGTGCGGGGTTCTCGGGCGCGAGGGGATCGTCGATAATCAGGTTTTCGGCGGGAGTAGAGTTCTGCGACACCCCACCATTGTCCCAAATATGCGGGCGCGTTAGCGCACGTACCAGCCCTGCCTTACGGACGAGCGTGAAAATCACGGCCCCACCTGTGATGATTGGATGAGGACACCTCACTGCCGCACACGCCGCAGCGCGGTCGGCACACAAAAGGAAGGTAAAAACGTGACACGAAAAATCGAATCGTGGCTCACTGACATGGACGGAGTTCTCGTCCACGAGGGTCACGCGATCCCTGGAGCTGCGGAGTTCATTGCGACGTTGCGTGAGAAGGAACGCCCTTTCCTGATCCTGACCAACAACTCGATCTTCACGCCGCGTGACCTTCGTGCACGGTTGGCGGCATCGGGAATTGAGGTGCCAGAATCTGCAATCTGGACGTCCGCGCTGGCCACCGCAAAGTTCTGCGCAGACCAGATCCCGAACGGCTCCGCGTACGCGATCGGTGAGGCTGGACTGACCACCGCCCTGTACGAGGCCGGATACACACTGACCGAATCCGCGCCCGACTATGTGGTGCTCGGCGAAACCCGCACCTACTCGTTTGAGGCGATCACCAAGGCCATCCGTCTCATCAACGGCGGCGCCCGCTTCATCTGCACCAACCCGGACCCAACTGGACCATCCATCGAGGGGCCGCTCCCCGCTACCGGCGCGGTGGCGGCGCTCATCACGCGCGCCACAGGCCGCGAGCCGTACTTTGTGGGCAAGCCAAACCCGATGATGTTCCGCTCCGCGCTCAACCGCATTGACGCCCACTCCGAGACCACCGCAATGATCGGTGACCGCATGGACACCGACGTGGTCGCTGGCATCGAGGCGGGACTGCAGACCTACTTGGTCATGACGGGTTCGACCAAGGCATCGGACGTAAACAAGTACCCATTCCGCCCCTCCGAGGTCAAGGACTCGATCGCTGACCTGATCGAGTTGGTCTAGGCGAACCGCCACACGAAGACCTTCGCGCCTTGACCGGCGCGAAGGTCTTCGTGTGTGTATGGGGCTTGTCGTGCGGGTGCTTGTCATGCTGGGGCTTGTCGTGTGGTTCTGCCTAACGGGACGTCCCGATGGCGGTCAGTTCGTCGCCCACCAATCGCGTGAAGTCCGCAGATGCGTGGATGTCCTGCCACCCCGCAGCGCACGCTCGCGAAGCACGCAGTACCGCCCGTGCAGCGTGCTCCCGGACCGCGGGGGCCAAGGTCTGAATGTCCGTGACCTTAGCCGCGCCCACAATGCGGCGCGCCATTTTGGCGGACGCGAACAAAGTGGACTCACGAAGCCACTGGCCAAGTTGCCACTCGCAGTGCGCGCTATCCCACACCGTTGGGTTCTCGCGCCCTGCCCACAACTCGCGGAACGTTACCTCGAACCCTTCCCACAGCTCGTGCACCTGGTCTAGGCACCACTGCGCACGCTCGTCTTCGCCCAGCGCACGCGCGCGCGCTGAGGCAAACGTGAAGTTCGCAAAGACAGCGCCCACATCGAACGCCACTGGGCCATAGAAGGCGAACTCCGGGTCGAACACCCGCACGTCACTCGACGCCAGTTCGCCCTGATTCGCTTGGCGGACCATGACTGATCCTGTGTGCAGGTCGCCGTGGATGAGCGCCTCCGCGTGCGTCATGAACATAAACTTGGCCTGGCCCATCGCGGCCACGAAAATACTGTCTTCCGCGAGCGCCCGGGCGTCCGGCTCGTTGGCAGGCAAGACCTCGTTGCGACCAATATCAAAGGCGGGCTCAGTGAACACGAGATCCTCGGTGATCGTGCACAGGTCAGGGTTCTGGGTCTCTGCCACCGCTTGTGCATAGTCAAAGCGGTCCATGCCGTACACGGAGGTGGCAAAGGCGAGGCGCGCCACGAACTCCCCCACTTGCCGGGCAGCCCCCTCATGCCTCTCGCCGTTATTGAGCGCTGTACGCCAGACCGTGTACGAGGAGAGGTCTTCCATCGCAATGACGTAGCGGTCTGGGTCGTGTTTGAACAAGGACACTGTGTGCACCGGATCGGCGCCGTATTGCCGGGCGAGAGCGTGCGCCTCGCGATTGGCGCGCTCGGGAGTCATCGGCCAGCCCTCGCCGGTCATTCGGACATAAGGAAGGGATTGCTTAAGCACCAACGACTCGCCGTTGCCGTCCGTGACGATGAAAACCACGTTGAGGTTTCCGTCGCCAACCTCCTTGCACTCAACAATGTTGCTCGAGTCGATGCGCCGGGCGAGCTCTGGCTGGGACGCAATGTAGTCAGGGATGTTTTCAGTAGTGAGGAACTCGTATTCGTGGGCGGTCACCGTCATCACTCCTTTGTGGACTGGCAGAACTGAAGGGTTACTAGAATGAACGGGTGGGGCGCCTACGCGGACGCCCCACCACGATCACGTCGCGGGGGTGTAACGGGCCTTTCGGCGTGACACCGTGAACGAGAAGAGCAATGCAAGCAACAGCACGAGCCCCTTAGCGGTGTCTTGGTGGTAGTACTGCAAGCCCTTCATGTTCATACCGGTCAGCACGATCGCGATGAGAAGCGCACCAAGAAGTGTGCCCCAAGCGTTCGGCTTAGCCAGTCCCAGAACCGAGGTTCCAACAAGCGCGACAGCTACCGCCTCAAGGAGACTCGAGCTACCCGCCGCAACGTCTCCCTGGCCAATCCTCGACACGAGGATCAGGCCACCAACCGATGCGAACAGAGAACACATGATGTACGCCAATGCCCTGTGCAATCCCACGCGCACACCGGCAAGGCGAGCGGCGTCAGGGTTTGAACCGATCGCATAGAGGATGCGACCCCACGAGGTGCGGGCCAAGATGAACCACGCGACCACGACGACCACGAGCATGATGACAACGGGGAGCGGAACAGGCCCGACGTAGCCGCGGTCAATCTTGAGGAATGCCGGGTCGAACTTTCCTGGCGCCACGGTGCCATCCTGACGAACCATTCCACCCGAAACCGACTGACCGTTCACGGGGATCAGCTTTGCCCCCTGGATCACGAACATGACGGCTAGCGTGGCAAGGAGATCGGGGATCTTGCACACCACGATGAGGAATGCGTTCAGGCACCCCACCACGAGCCCACCCAAGAGGACGGCAACGATAGCCGTTCCGGCGTTCATGTTGTAGAAGACCATCGTCATTGCCGCGAGTTGAACGGAAAGACCCGCTGTTGATCCGATCGACAGATCGAGGCCGCCCACCACCATTGTGAACATGACGCCGATACCCAGAATGGCCGTGACTGAAGCAAACTTCAGCATCGCGAAGATCGACGAGGACGTAGCAAACGCCGGCTCTGTCACCGCAAAGTAGACGAAGAAGCCAATGGTGACCGCAATAAACCCGTACTTGACCACAATGTCGCGCACGGTGTCCATTGCTGAACTATCACTTGTAGATACTGGTGCTTTTGTTTCGGTTGCCTGCGTCATGCTGAGACCTCTGACATCGTCGAAATAATGAGTTCATTTGTGATTTCACTGGTGTAGGCGTCCAGGCGTGCCTCGCCCTCGACCAGCACGATAATTCGGTCCGCGACTTCCCGGACTTCCTCCACGTCGCTGACAAGCACAGCGACGCACGCTCCTCGGCTGGCCAGCTCCCTCGCTCTATGCGAGATGTCCCGCCGCGCCCCGATGTCGACGCCACGGAATGGCTCATCGAGGACAAGGAGGTTCGTTTTCTCACGCATCCAGCGCGCCACGATCACCTTCTGCTGGTTTCCCCCAGACAGAGCGTCAACTGGTTGATCCGGGCCGGTTGAGACAATCCCGAACTCGCTGATTGCGTCAGATGCGTTGCGGTTTTCCTTGGCGGTGTTGAGCGAGAACAGGCCCGCAAAGCTACGCAAGAAAGGCAGGGAGAGTGTGCTCGAGATAGACCACCCCGGGAGCATCGCTTCGGCGGCTCGGTCCTCGGGGACTAAGTACACGCCGTGACTGATCGCTTCCTTGGGGTTTCTCGGCGCATACGGCTTGCCATTCAGCTCCATGTGAGCGGTGGTCTTCGTGTTTGCCCCGTATATGACCTCAGCCAACTCGGTCTTGCCTGCACCGATTAGTCCGATGATGCCGGTGACCTCACCCGCGCGCAGTTCAACTGACGTTGGCACAGAGTGCTTCAGCAACTGCACGTCCTTGATGGCAAAACGGGTTGTCTCGCCGCGATTCTCCACGACTTCTTCCGCGTCGCGCACGGTCTGCTGACCGAGCATGGCGGCGACCGCCCGATTGAGGTCAAATGGCCGGTGCTGCTCATCGATGATTCGGCCATCCCGGAGCACAACGACATCGTCGGCAAGGGCCTTGATCTCACCCATGCGGTGGGACACGTAGAGGATCGCTACGCCCTCATCGCGAAGCCTGAAGATCAGTTCATACAGCCGGTCGGCTTCCGCACTTGAGAGCGTCGAGGTTGGTTCATCCAAGATGAGCACCTTTGGTCGATGCACTAGCGCCCGAGCCAGTAGCAGGAGTTGGCAGTCGGCGATGCCCAACTCATAGACGTCCTTGCGCAAGACCTCGTCGCTCCACCCGAGCGACAGTGAGGAGGCGATCTCGCGGGCGCGAGGAAGCAGAGCAGAAAGCGACGAAACCTTTGGGGCCTGACCGCGCGCGATCTCCTCAAAAACGAGGTTCTCCGCGACCGTCAAGCCAGGCAGGATTGAGTCGTCGATACGCTGGTGCACGGTCTGCAGACCGTTGGCGGTCGCATCCAGTGGGCGATTAATCTCCACCGGAACTCCGTCGATGCGGACTTCCCCGGATACGGCCGAGTACACCCCAGCCAAGATCTTGATCAGTGTGGACTTACCCGCACCGTTCGCACCCAGTAAGGCGGTGATCCGCCCTGGGTGCAGCGTGAGGTCGACTCCCTTCAACACCCTGTTCGAGCCAAAGCTCATCACGATGTCGACTAGCTCAAGTGCAGGGGCTGCCGTGGTGGAATCTTGAGTCCCTAGAGCATCGGCGCCGAGCGTAGGCTCACTGCTCTCGGGAACCGATTCGTTAGGTTGAACATCGTTGTTCATCCCAACTCCTTTCAACCGGAGTTCGCAATGGATGTGCGGCGGGGGCGCTGCACCCCCGCCGCAGGTACTACTAGAACTTGACCGAAGGAATCCAGTCAGCCGAAGACGTGTCCGCGATGTTCAAAGCAGGTTCCTTGGCACGCAGTTCGTCCATGTTGGTGATGTTGTTTTCCCGCAGGAAGTCCTGGGTGATCAGGATTGGTGGGAACTCAACCTTCTTGGTGTCCAACTGCCCAGCCATGGACAGTGCAAGGGTGCGAACCACGGCTGCACCGATAGCGTTCGGGTCGGTTGCGCCCGTTGCCTTCCAGCTTGAGTTCTCCGCGATCATCAGTTCGATGTCAGCGGTTGAGATGTCTGCGCCGTACACCTTGATGTCACTCTTGGCGCCCTTGACCTGCTCGATTGCAGAGAGGGTGCCCTTGGTCAGCTCGTCATACGGTGCGTAGATTGCGACAACATCACCGTTTGCTTGGAGAGCCGAGACAACCATTGGAGCGGTGTCGGTTGCGGACGAGTTGGTGTAGGTACCGGTGAAGAAGAGCTCGTCCCAGTTGTTCGTCTTCTTGTACTCTTCCCAGACTGCGTGGCGACGGTCCAGAGGCGCGATACCAAGAACGTTGACATAACCGACCTTCTGGTCTGTTCCAATGTCCTTGACCATCTGGTCCAGAACCAGGGAGGCCATGATCGCGTCAGACTGCTGGGTCTGAATCGCGTCCGGCGCGCAACTCTGGATCTCCACGTCATAGATGATGACTGCGATGTCCTTAGCGAGAGCGTCGTTCACGCCCGGGCACAGTGTGTCGGTCTGACCGTGGCGCACGATGATTGCGTCCACTCCCGAGGCAATTGCCTGGTCGAGCTGGGTTGCCTGCGTAGCGTTGTTACCCTGCGCATCGTAGACGTCAAGCTTCATGCCCAGAGCTTCCGCCTGCTGCTTGGTTCCGTTCAGGTACTGCTGGAAGTAGTCACCCTGGCCCGACTGCTGGACAACGGCAACGCGCACTTCCTGATCAAATGGAGCCGGCTTCTCTGCCGTGCCGCCTGTGGTCTCCCCCTCGTCCGCTGTCTGAGTCTCAGTCGGCTTCGCGGTCTCTTCGTTGTTCGTTCCGCCCTGGCTGCACCCTGCAAGCACGAGCGCCGCTGAAGCCAGCGAGGCGATGAAAAGTCTCTGTGTACGCACCGTTGCGTCCTTTCACTTCAAGTGTCACTTGGGAAGTACTGTCGCTGGCACCGCGAGACGCGCTCCAGCTGGTATGACCCCTAGGCCATGACACGTGGGTCCGGCGAACTTGCCGGCTCCACGATTCCTCGTTCCGTGGCAATCGCACTGACGAGGTCATGCGGCGTGACGTCGAAGGCTGGGTTGAACACGGGCGTGCCTTCTAGCGCCACAGAGGCTCCTGCGAAGTTGAGTACTTCTTCGCTGCCTCGCTCTTCGATGTGAATGTGATCGCCTGACGGGGTGTCCAGGTCGACCGTTGAGTATGGAGCAGCAACCATGAATGGTATTCCGGCGTAGTTGCACGCGAGTGCAAGCGCGACGGAACCCACTTTGTTCGCGGTGTCTCCATTGGCAGTGATGCGGTCCGCACCGATGATAGCCACATCTGCGAGACCTCGCAGGATTGTCGACGATGCGGCACCGTCAACCTGGACCACATGGTTGATGCCATCCTGAGTGAGTTCCCAACTGGTGAGTCGGGAACCTTGCAGGAGCGGCCTGGTCTCGTCCACATAGACGAGTTCTAGCGCACCACGCTGATGCAGTTCGTGAATGATGCCGTAGGCCGTGCCCCATGCGCTTGTTGCCAGTGCCCCTGTGTTGCAGTGCGTGACAACCCGAACGCGATCCTTTCCAGTCCGTGCAAGGATCCAGTCCGCGCCGTGGCGCGAGAGTGCCCGGTTTGCGGCCTCGTCTTCTTCTACGATCAGAAGTGCTGCGGCGAGGGCAGCGGCAAAGCCTTCTTCTCTTACAGCGTCAACGCGGTCGGCGCCCCATGCAAGATTTACGGCTGTTGGGCGGGCGTCACGGATCTTGCGGATGTTCTCCTCAAGTTCGTGGGCGCTCCACCCTTCACGTTCCGCCTGCAGCATTGCAAGCGGCACTCCAAGCCCTCCTGCGGCTCCCAGAGCTGGCGCTCCGCGAACTGCAAGAACTTGGATTGCCCGCACAAGTTCGTCCACCTCGGTGATTTCGAGGTAGACCTCGTTGTGTGGCAGTTGGGTTTGATCAATGAGCCGGATGTGTGGGTTCGGTTCATTGAGCCACTCAATCGCGACGACCATGTCGCTCCTTTCGTGGTTCCACCTCTGCTGAGGTTTTCCTTATTTGACCCGGGTCACCTCGCAGTGTGCGATTACAAGCGACGATACAAGGTTGTAAAACGACATGTCAACGATTGTCACTGTTTTTTTGCACTCTGCTTTGCGAAAGACGCTAAATAGGACATAATTATGACCATTAATTCCTAGTCGTTAAGCTGGCCTGACATGCAGGCTTGCTGCGAAGGTCGGAGAAGTCCATGGCAAAGGAGACTCTGGTGTCACGCGTGACCCAGGATCTACGCGGCGCGATCACCGAGGGCACATACAAGCCGGGCGATCGCCTCCCCACCGAGACCGACCTAGCGCGCCTCTTCGGAGTCTCCCGCCCAACGCTTCGTAACGCGTTGCGACAACTCGAAGCAAAGAACCTCGTGCGAACCCAGCACGGTGTCGGCACCTTCGTCACTGAACGGAACGCGATTCACGCGGGCCTAGAAAAGCTTGAGTCCATCACCGAGTCAATCCGCGCAACAGGGCACCGCCCAAGCATGGAGTATCAGAGCCGGACCATTCGCCCTGCACTGCCCGATGAGGCGCGGAAACTCGGGCTCAATCCAAATGACTCGGTCTTGGAATTGAGGCGATCTATCCTCGCTGATGACGAGGTTGTTGCCTATTCCTACGACCTGCTCCCCACGAACCAGTTCCCCTCCGACTTCGATCCTGCCGGCTTTGAAGGTTCGATATTCGCCCACCTTGAGCAGGCCTACGGCATCCACGCTCACCACTCGGTTGCAGAGATCCACGCCGTCAACTCCGACTACGTGGGGTGGGGGAAGGACATGGACAAGCACACTCTGTTCGTCCTGCTGGACCAGATCCACTACGACGACTCCGACAGGATCTTCGCCTACTCGCGTACCTACTTCATCGAGGGAAAGTACGCGTTCTCGATCCATCGCACGAGCTGAGTCCGCCTCCCAGATAGAGCCGGTTCTGGCGCATTAGCGCAGAGCCGGCTTTTTCGTGCCCTCAAGCAACCCTCGGCATGAGTTGTTTTACAACTCGGGCGATCTAGGGCATGATTTTATTTACAACCAATACATGCACGTCAAAGGAGACGCACATGACTGAAGCCTCTGCAGACGCACTCACACAGCTCATCGAGGTCTCACGGACGCTGGGTAGCGACCGCTCACTTGTGCTGCATGGGGGCGGAAATTCCTCTGCCAAAGTCAGCTCTCAGAGTCCCACGGGACGCTCAGTGGAAGCCCTGTACGTGAAGTCGAGCGGTTCCGACATGCGGGATGCAACGGGCACCTCGTTCGCGCTCCTCGACCTTGACCTCCTCCGCGAGGCCCTCCCCCATCCGGACCTCGGGCCAGAGCAATTCCTCCTGGTGCAGCAGCGCGCCCGCCTCGATTCCGGTGTCGCGTCCCCATCGGTGGAAGCCCTCGTCCACGCCGCCTTGCCGCACACCTTTGTCTTACACTCCCACGCGGACGCGATCGTCGCTTTGACCAACACCCCAGACGGCGCCGCACTGGTCAAACGCGTCCTCGGTGACAGGTTCCTAGTGTGCGAGTACGCGATGCCTGGGCCTGCGCTCGGCCATGCAATCTGGAGCCTGTGGAACGACCTGCCCCACCAGGCGCAGGAAGATGCATTAGGAATCGTCGTACTGAATCACGGCCTGTTCACCTTCTCAGACAGCGCGCAGCAAGCGCTTGAGAGTCACCTCAACGCAGTCGCGGTAGCCCAGTCCTATATAGAGCAACAGTCGGGGCAACCGCTTGAACCCATCGCACTCCGGCTCCCGGAACCCTCAAAGGCAGAGGCAATCGAGCTTGCCCAACTGAGAAAGGAACTCTCCGAAAGAGCAGGCCACCCCGTTGTCCTCACGAGCCGCACAGCCCCTGAGAACGACCTAGGAGATCTCCAGCATGGCCCCATAACCCCCGACCACGTGAACTATGTAGGTTACCGCCCGCTCGACCTTGCGAGAGAGCAACTACCCCAGTGGGGAGACGAGTACCTTCCGCAGTCGGGCGAACCGCAAGATGCGACTCTCCCTATACTCTCCCGGTTACCCCGGGTCATCGTGGGGCAATCAACGATTTCGTGCGTGGGGAGAACCCGCAAGGAATCGCTGCGGAGCGTTGACATCGTTGAACACCAGCTCGCGAGCGCACACGCTTCCTCGGCGCTGGGCGGCTATCGTCCCGCATCCACCGAGCACGTACGCAACCTTGAGTTTTGGCCCCCTCAACTGAACAAGCTCAGGGCCACGGACAACGCACTTCCCCTCTCTGGGCGCGTGGCGCTCGTGACTGGCGCGGCCTCTGGCATCGGCAAGGCGTGCGCAGCCGAGCTGCTGGCGAGCGGTGCCACTGTGGTGGGATGGGACATTTCTGAGGGCGTCTCGCAGACCTTCGATTCGCCGGAGTGGATCGGCATGAGGGTGGATGTCACGGATGCAGAGGCTCAGGCCGCAGCCGTCTACTCGATCGTTGCACAGTGCGGCGGTCTCGACATTCTCGTTGTCGCGGCGGGGGTTTTCCCCACCGCACAGCACCTCACTGAACTCGACCCCGGCATGTGGCAACGCACAATGTCCATCAACGTGGATTCGGTGGTCACCACCTTCGGACTCGTCCAGCCGTTCCTGGCGCTCTCCCCAAGCCTTGGTCGAGTCTGCGTGGTGGCATCCAAGAACTTTGCGGCACCGGGTCCAGGAGCAGCTGCGTATTCCAGCTCCAAAGCTGCTCTCACTCAGTTGTCGCGCGTGGCCGCACTTGAGTGGGCACAAGACGGCATTCGCGTGAATATGGTGCACCCGGACGCAGTCTTTGACACCGCGCTTTGGACTCCGGAACTCCTAGCAAAGCGCGCCGACCACTACGGCATGACCGTGGATGAGTACAAGACCCGGAACCTCCTGCACACGGAGGTCCGCAGCGCCGACGTGGGGCGCCTTGTGCGAGCCATGGCTGACGATACCTTCATCGCCACCACGGGCGCTCAGGTCCCAATCGACGGCGGAAACGAACGAGTCATCTAGGAGAACGCAATGAAGCAAGCACACCGGCAAGACGCGGAGTTCCGGTTTGAGACCTGGGGACCAGCCTATCTCCTCAAGTCCGAAACTCTGGACGTCGGAGTTGTCAGGCTCGAGCCCGGGCATGCCATGGAGAACCACTATCACGCACACGGGGAAGAAACCTTCATCGTCACTGCAGGGATCCTCACCGTTTGGCTTGAGACCACCAACAGCGTGGAGTTGGGTCCTGGTTCGATCTACCAGTGCGAACGCGGCGAGATGCACCGCGTCTCGAACGATCACGCTGAGGACTGCGAGTTCTACTTCCTCAAGACGCCGCCGGTCTCGGGCGACACCATTTCGGTGCCGTGGAACCCGGGAGAGCCCGCGCTACCTTCCCACATTGGCCTCTGAGCCACAAGATACGTCCCGAAAGTACACAGCAGTACAGAATCCAAAGGAGAAAAAGATGGCCGACCTCGAAGGCAACGTCAACGCCAAGCAGTATCACACTGACATCCCCCAGGAACACGGTGGTTTCCACATCAAGGGCTCTGGAAATCTCGACTACGGAATGAAGCACAGACTCTCAAGGATCTTCGGCGACGACGGACACACCGTCATGCTCGCCTTTGACCACGGCTACTTCCAAGGGCCAACGTCCGGTCTGGAACGTGTAGACCTCAACATCAACCCGCTGGCGCCTTATGCTGACGCACTCATGGCGACCCGCGGGATCATTCGCTCGGTTGTCCCGCCCTCGAACGACAACGCTCTCGTGCTCCGCGCTTCCGGCGGCCCGTCGATCCTGAAAGAACTATCGGACGAGCGTCTAGCCATGGATATAGAAGACGCCGTTCGTATTGATGCTGCTGCTGTCGCAGTGCAGGTCTTTGTGGGCGGCGAGCACGAGACTCAGTCCATTGCGAACATGACCAAGCTGGTTGATGACGGTTTGCGTTACGGCATTCCGGTCCTTGGAGTCACAGCGGTGGGCAAGGACCTTGTCCGCGATGCTAGGTATCTTGGCTTGGCAACCCGAATTATCGCTGAGCTTGGCGCGCAGCTGGTCAAGACCTACTACTGCGACGAGGGTTTCTCAGACGTGTGTGCTGGAACTCCAGTGCCGGTGATCATGGCTGGTGGAAAGAAGCTTCCGGTTAAGGACGCACTCACCATGGCGTACAAGGCCATGGCCGAAGGTGCGTCCGGTGTGGATATGGGCAGGAACATCTTCCAACGCGAGGCTCCACACGCGATGATTCAGGCGGTCGGTTCAATCGTTCACGCAGGCAGTTCCATTGAAGACGCCGAGACAATGTACCGGGATCTCTCCAAGGGCGCGAGCGACTGATGGATTTCCCCAAGGAGCGGCAGGCCATCATCGAGGTGGGCCAGCGTCTTTACGACCGTGGGCTGGTAGTTGCCAACGATGGAAACGTCTCAATGCGACTACCTGACGGCTCGATACTGTGCACGCCCACCGGGGTATCAAAGGGCGGCATGACGCCTGAGATGCTCCCGCGGGTAAGTCTGGACGGCACCGTCTTGTATGCGATGGAAGGCAAAGGACCATCCTCCGAGATCAAGATGCACCTGCGCGTCTACGAACGAGACCAGTCGGCGAATGGAGTCGTCCATGCACACCCGCCGTACGCAACTGCGTTTGCGATCAGGGGCGAAACGTTCGACGCACCAATGATGCCTGAGACCGTTGTTGCCTTGCCTTCCATCCCGTTGGCTGGGTACGCTACGCCGTCCACGCACGAGGTGCCGGACTCCATTGAACCGTTCGTGGGCACCACGTCCGCATGTCTCCTCGAGCACCACGGTGCGCTCACGTGGGGTCCAAGCCTGGAACAGGCGATGTTGTCGATGGAACGCCTTGAGTACATGGCCACCGTTACCGCGATTACAAGGCAGTTGGGCGGTGAACGGAGACTTAGCGATGAGCGAATTACGCGTCTCAAGGAGATATTCGGCACCTAGACAGGACCATTGCGGCGAGTCATTCGAAACGCTTCTCCGAGTCTGAGCGAGCTGGACGATACCCGATACAGGGTTTGGGTCGCACGAACGTCACAGATAGTAGTACACCAGTCGCTTCTAGATTGCGATGTTCCGTGTGGTCTCCTAGCGTTACTAGTATTCAGGGTCGGGCTCTGTAATTGAGTCCATCTAGGAAGGCTGGTTCTTGCTCTAAGGACGTGCAGCTTCCATGACCTCTTGCTCTAGGTCGCAGTATCTTTTGAGCACTCGTGGCCAGGTTTTTCGAAACGGCACCGGTGGAACCGCCGCATTTTATTCACGACGATCCACTCACCCAACTGCACATGTGCGCGTGGGTGGGTGGATCGTCGTTCATTCTCTGGAAATGCCCTTGGGTTTCGGGACAAAGTCGTACATACTTTGCTTAGGTAAAGCACAGGTAAAGCGCAGGGGATGACATGACCGCAATCTTTGGTCTCGCCATAGTGGGCTTCGCCGCGGTGTTCGTGCTGGGGTATCTGCACAACAAAAAGCGGCACGACCAGGCCAGCCAGTACGCCATCGAGCGGGGCTGGAGCTACGAGCGCAGGGACTCACGAATCGGCGACGGATGGCGATTCGGGCCGTTCGGACAGGGGTCCAGCCGGGCGGGCTCTCTCATCATGACGGGGCTGTGGCCTGCCGCGGACGCTAATGGTGCGCCGGTCTCACGGCACTTTCGCAGTTACGAGTACGAGTACACGGAATCCTCAGGCGTGGGAGAGAACAGTTCCTCCACCACGTACGAGTTTCACGTAGTCGAGATGCAGATTCCGCGCCCGCTCCCCTGGCTCGAGCTAGCTCCGGAAGACTTTGGCACCCGGCTGTTTGCCAAGGTGGGCGTCAAAGACATCCAGTTCGAATACGAAGCCTTCAACCGCAAATGGCACGTCACCGCTCAGGACCGCCGGTTCGCGTTCGATGTGGTCCACCAGCGCATGATGGAACTCCTCATGGGCGCAGGCTATGACCGCTCAAGTATCCGGATCCATGGTCACACAGTGTTTGCGTGGCGCCGGGGCCATGTGAAGTTCGAACAGATCGAACCGACCTGTGAGGCCCTCAACCAGTTCATCAACTCCATCCCGCAGTACGTCTGGGACGGACGGTAGTCCGTTCAGGCCGGACGTCAGTCCGTCACACAGCTTCGACCCAACCCGCAAAAAGGATAGTCATGGAAATAGTGCTCGTAGTCTTGGCCTTTGTTGTCCTCGCCATTGTTGGCTGGATCATTGGCACGTACAACGGCTTCATCAAGCTCCGGAACCTGGTGCAGGAGTCTTGGCGCCAGATCGACGTTGAGCTGCACCGCCGGCACGACCTCATCCCGAACCTCATCAGCACCGTCAAGGGCTACGCCGCCCACGAGCGAGGCGTGTTGGAGCAGCTCACGAACGCGCGGGCTAATGCCGCGGGGCTGTCCGGTGATCCGGTGCGCCAGGCAGAGGCCGAAGGTCAGGTCAGTCGCGCGCTCAGTGGGCTCTTTGCCGTGGCGGAGAACTACCCGGAACTGAAGGCATCAGCAAACTTCCTGGAACTCCAGCGCGAGCTGGCCAACACCGAGGACCGCATCGCCGCCAACCGCCGGTTCTACAACGCGAACGTGCGTGATCTCAACACCAAGGTTGAGTCGTTCCCATCCAACATCATCGCGGGCATCTTCAACTTTGTGCGCGCGCAGTACTTTGAAACGGACGACCCAGCCGTACGCGCTGTGCCGGCTGTCGAGTTCTAGTCTCACTCCACTAAAGTGCCGATACGCCGAGATCCTAGCTGCGTGCTAGGAAATCACCGCCGCAACTAGGATCTCGGCGTGTAGGGCGGGGTGTCAGACGAGGTCTAGGTCTGCCAGGTCGAACAGGTAGTGGTAGGAGACGTCGTAGGCCTCGATCTTTTCCTTGGCCCCGGTATTGCGGTCCACGATCGTGGCCACCGCTACGACCTCGGCGCCCGCTGCCCGTGCTGCCTCAATCGCGGTAATGGGCGAGCCGCCCGTAGTGGTGGTGTCCTCAAGGATCACTACACGGCGGCCTTCAATGCTTGGGCCCTCGATCTGGCGCTGCATTCCGTGTGCCTTTGCTGCCTTACGGACCACGAACGCGTCAAGGTCGAGTCCTCGGGAGGCGGCGGCATGGAGAAGCGCGGTCGCGATGGGATCGGCACCCAGGGTGAGGCCACCAACGGCGTCAATCTCACCAGGGCCGAGTCCTGCCTCCTCGAGCGCGTCCAGCAGGACGTGGCCGATGAGCGGGGCGGCACGGTGGTGCAGTGTCGCGCGGCGCAGGTCAACGTAGTAGTCGGCCTCCTTGCCGGAGGACAGGGTTACTTTTCCGTGGACAACGGAAAGTTCCTTGATGAGGTCGCGGAGTTGTTCGCGGGGCGTTGGAGAGAGCACGGTTTCAGTCACGGTTCTAAGATTACGCAATCTGCCCGTGCGAAGCACGCAGCGGGGATACCCGCAGGCGACCGCCAAACTCAAACACCTCAACCTCGGTGGAGTACACCTGTGACAGCAGTTCCGCGGTGGCGACTTCCCGAACGGAACCAACCGCCCGGATCTGCCCCCGGTCCATGAGGACTAGCCGGTCCGCATAGGAGGCTGCCGCGTCTAAGTCATGCAAGACCACGCCCACCGCAGCGCCCCGCGCCGCTAGGTCCCGAGCAAGGCGCAGGGTTGCCTCCGCGTGTGCAACATCCATGGCACTCGTGGGCTCATCCAGAAGCACAACGGAGGCTTCGTTGACCGGGGTCGCTTGCGCAATGACACGGGCAAGCGCGGTGCGCTGCCTTTCACCGCCGGACAACGTAGTGACATCGCGTTCCGCGAGGTGCTGGATGTCCGTGAGATCGAGCGCCTCATTGATCGCTGCATCGTCGTTGGCCTTCTCCTTTACCCACGGGGTGCGTCCCATGGCCACGACCTCGCGAACCGTGAACGAGAAAGCGACCCCGGACTCCTGGGCCATGACAGCCCGGATGCGGGCGGCATGCGCTGGCTTGTAGTTCGCGGTGGGCTTCTCGCCTAGGAGTACCAGCCCTGATGTTGGTCTCAGGTGACCGGAGGCGGCACTCAACAGCGTGGACTTGCCTGCGCCGTTTGGCCCGATGATCGCGGTGACCTCGCCGGGATGCAATTCGAGGCTCACCGATTCGATGATCTTCTTTCCGCCAATGGATACCGTGACGTCCTTGAGAGTGAGTGCGGGTTTCACAGGTCAGGCTCCAGTCTTGACAAGTGTGCGGCGCAGCAGCACGAGGAAGAGCGGGCCACCAGCCAGCGCCGTGAAGACGCCCACGGGGAGGTCCGCAAACGGGATGATCGTGCGTGCGGCGATATCGGCGATCCCCAACAGCAGGCCGCCGCCGAGCGCGGAGAGCGGCACGAGGAACCGGTGCGATGGCCCCACCATGAGCCTCAGCGCGTGCGGGACGATAAGCCCGACAAAGGCGATGACCCCTGCGAACGCCACGGCCACTCCGGTCAGGAGGCAGACCAGCACGATCGCGACCACTCGTAGTCGCTCCACATTGACGCCCGAAGCCACGGCGGACTTGTCCCCGAGCGCGAGGACGTCGAGCTGCCTGAGGATCAGCATGCTCCCGATGAACCCTGCCGTGAATACGATCGAGACGATCACTACCTCGTGCCACGCCGCACTGGACAGCGTGCCCATCTGCCAGAAGATGACCTGCTCGCGCGAGGACGTGTCCCCCACAAAAATGAGGAAACTGGTGGCCGCGCCAGCGATCGCATTAATCGCGATTCCGGTGAGCACGAGGGTCAGCACAACAGCCTTGCCGCCAACCCGCGCAAACATCCACACCAGCGCCGTGACCACCACAGCGCCAGCGAAGGCTGCTGCGGGGAGCGCGTTCGGGTACACCGCCGAGATTCCAAACACGATCACGATGGTTGCGCCGACCGAGGCGCCAGAACTCACGCCGATAATCGAGGGTTCGGCGAGCGGATTGGCAAAGAGCCCCTGCATGACCGTTCCGGCCACGGCGAGCGCGGCTCCCACGAGAATTCCGAGGATCGTCCGCGGGAATCGGATTGTCCACAGGGTTGCGTCCACCCTGTTGGCGGTCGGTTCGGAGCCCTCGATGAGGACTCTGCGCAGGGACGCAATCACATCCGCCGTGTTGGTGTGAAACTGTCCAATTGACGACGATATGACGACCAGGATGAGAAGTGCGGCTACGAGGACCCCACCGACAACCCAGGCGCGTCCGCGCCGGGTCACTCGGCCGATCCGTCTGTGTAAATTGCTCGCGCGAGTGCGACGAGGTTGCTCGGCGTGCGTGGTCCGTATGAGAGCAGCTGCCCGTCGGACGCGGTGATGATGCGTTCCTTTGCGCCCGCCGTTGTGGCGGCAACACCCGCACGCTCCGTGAACTGGTTGACCCCGCCTGCCGAGCGAATACCCTCGCTCATGGCGAGGATGATCTCTGGGTCGAGAGACACAAGTGCCTCGGCGTTAGCGGGCTTGAGACTCTTGATCCCGTTCTCTGCGGCTACGTCCTCGAGGCCAAGGGCGTTAATAACGTCAGCGGCGCCGTACTCCGCACCCAGGATGAAGAAGACGCCTGCAGTTCCCCTTACATAGAGCACGGTTCCGCGCGGAGCTCGTGGCGTACCAGCCTTGAGGCGAGCAATCTCTTCCTCGGCGCGAGCAAATGCTTCATCGGTGGCCGCAATGAGCTTCTCTGCTTGCGCGGGAACTCCTAGCGCTTGGCCCACAAGCGTGATCGTGCCGTCGATCTGGTCAAACCCCGGGGTCGGATCGAACCGGACAACGGTGATTCCGGCTTTCTCCAGCTGGCCGTACTTGTCAGCATTGCCAATAGTGGTGTTTGTGAGGATCACCGTGGGGTGCAGGTTAAGCACCGCCTCCACGTTCAGATCGTGCCCGTTCTCCGTGACAACGGGCAGGTCCTTGAGGGCCTCTTGAGTGTCGGAGTTGGAACGGCCAACGAGGTTTTCACCGAGTCCAACGCCGATCACCGTGTCCGTGAGCGTCCCATAGAGGTCGAGCGCAAGAATCCGGTCCACATTGGCGATCTCGAGAGCAGCTCCCGTAGCGTCCTTCACCGTGGCGGGGAGGCTCGGCACCGCATCACCGGACACCGCGACGATGTCGGACACCTTTTCGGCGGTGACCGGTCCTTCCAGTTCCAGGGCATTCGGGACGGCAACCTCGGAGGGAGTAGTTCCCTCGGCGCCGTCAGTGGCGGCGGTTGTCGGGGAGTTCTCTGACTCCACGGGCTGGGCCGTTCCGCAACCGGACAGCATTCCTACTGCGAGCACGCTCGCTACGAGCGCGGCAGCTACGGACTTCTTCACGTCTGTTCTCCAATTACGCAGGATGGACGGCACCCATGCGCGTGGGTGCCGTCCGTGGTGGCTCGGCCTTAGCCGGGCCGGCTTCTAGCTGCTATTACTCAACGCACGGTGGTGCGGCGACGTCCTGCGATGACTACTGCGGCAAGACCAGTCATGGTAAGTAGCGCTGCCATGCCCGCGAGGTTCCCCGCGTTCGATCCGGTCTGTGCCAGTGCGTTTCCGTTCTCGTCCACGAGGTTTCCGTCCTCGTCGTAGCAGACGACCTCCGTGCCGCCCTTGGAGCCTGCCGAGATGTTGACCGTCAACGAGTCGAGGGAAGCACCCGCAGAGTAGAACCCGGCAAAAGCCTTGGCTCCAGCTGCGGTAAGTGTTGCTGATGCCCTGCCTCCGTTTGCGCCAACTGAGGAGAAGTTGAGGGTTGCAAACGATACGGAACCGTACGAACTCTTGTTGCCTTCCATGTCGCTTGACCGAACGTCAGCAACAAGGGTTCCAGAACTACCCGAGGACTTCACACGTACATTGCTGATGGTCAGGTTCAGGATTCCGTCGTGGCCGCTAAAGTGCATCGACCCAGGGAAGGAGACCGTTCCGATTCCCGCCGAGTTGAAGGATCCCGAGCCGTATCCCCAGCCGCCCGAGACCGATCCCTTGGCGATTCCACCGGTGATGTAGCTGCGGAACGACGACTTGACGCCCCAGCTCAGAGTTGACGAGCCTGCCTTGGCCGCGACTTGTCGGGTTACACAGGTGGGGGCCTTCTTGCCTTCGTCCTTCTTGTCGTCCTTGTTGGACTCACCCTTGCCGGTGGACGAAGGATCCTTGTCCCCGTTGGAGTCAGGCTTTCCGGGCTTGCCTGGCTCCGGTGCGGTTGGCTCCTGCGAGTTGGCTACAACGGCAGAAGCATTGTCCATGTCCGCTCCGGACTCAAGGTAGTTCTCTAGGAGTTGAGCTCCAGCATCCGTGAGCTTGGCCCCGCTCGCCTCGATGGAGAAGCCGCCGCTCTTAAGCTCTGTAACGCTCGCCTTTGCGAACTTGACGATTTCGGTCTTGCCTGCGAGAGGTGACACCGCCCGCGAGCTGGCGCCTGCGGCGGAGTCCACGTATAGCGAACCGGTTCCGTTCGAGATGCTCAATGCCGGGTTAGTGAGGTTCAGGTCGAGAACCCCGTGGTGGCCGGTGAAGTTCACGGATCCCACAAACTGGAGGACTCCGTTAGAACCGTCAAAGTTGTCGAGGTTGCCGTCCCATGGGAAGACGAACTCGCCAGCGCTGTTCGCGGTCGCGCCTGCTGACGGTGTAATCGAGCCGCCAGCAACTGGGCTGAGGATGTAGTTGCGGAAGGCCTCGCGAACACCCCAAACCAGTGCACCCTCGGACGAGTCCACCCCGGGCACCTCGGGGTCTGTTCCCGGCTCTTCGGGGTCAGTTCCTGGTTCCTGCGGATCGACAGGCGTCTCAGCAAAGGTCAGCGGAGT
>NZ_HE978641.1:981912-1021986 GCF_000312125.1 Timonella senegalensis JC301 | reverse complement strand
CCGGGTTTGCTGGCTCGGTCGGTTCCGTTGGCTCCGTTGGCTCGGTCGGTTCCGTTGGCTCCGTTGGCTCGGTCGGTTCCGTTGGCTCCGTTGGCTCGGTCGGTTCCGTTGGCTCCGTTGGCTCGGTCGGCTCAACAGGCTTCGGGCTCGGGAACACGCTTTCGAGTTGGTCGGCGGACAGAGTCACCGTGACCTGGGAGATCGCGGTCGCGGCGTTGTAGAGGCCGTGCGCCCGCCAGGTAACCACCTTGTACGTGGAAACACCCTTGGCCAGTTGGGATGCAGCAACGGAAAGCTCCGTGCTGAACGCGCCGTTGGCGATTTGTGCGTCGCGCACAAAGGCGACCCCTCCGGCGCTCTGATCGAGCGCTGCAGGGTCGGTGTCGACTGGCATGAATGCCGCATAGACGCCAGCATTCATGCCAATGGACGAGGAAGGGAGGTCCGTGTAGTTAGCGCCGGAGACCTGGACCTTGATGCCTTGGTCGCTGGCAGAGGTAACGGTTGCGGTGGTCGTCGGCGCATCGCTGGCGGCAGCCGGCGCTGCGACAGCACCGATGGCTGAGGCTGCAAGCACGGCAGCAGCTGTGAGTGCTGCTAACGAACGGCGGGCTCGTTCGAAAGTGAACATCTGTTCTCCAGATTGTGGCGCTCGTGGCGCTCCTGCGCGATGCTCTCGTAGCCTCGCGTCCACAGAGCACGTTATAAGGGTTACCTTATCTAGGCAAACCTACGTGGCCAACAAAGAGACGACGTTTAGCGCCCTGAAAACCTCTAGATTTCAACGTTTTTGAGATTTATCTGACAGGCCCACATATTACGCAACGCAATCGTTACCTAATTGTGTCCTTTCGATTTTCGCCGGTTTTTCTGACAGGTGGGGGCTTTGCGTCCTTATTTTCACCGACCCTCTAGGGCACGTCCGACTACAAAACAGAAGGGTCCAATGTCCCAACATCTCGGCGTCGAAGTTCGAACGAGCCGCGGCCCCCGCAAGATCCCGCGGAAACGGCCACCTAGCGGTGCTGGATCCCACGAATCACACGCCGGGGCAAGATGCGCAGCACTGCACTCACAACTTTGTAGCGGAATGAAGGCGTGGATATGACACGCCCCTTGTTGACGTCTTCAAGCGCAGCACGCACCACGTACCGCACATCCAGCCACGCTATCTCCGGAATGCGTGTTTCATCAATGTTTGCCCGTTTGTGGAACTCGGTGTGCACAAACCCCGGACATAGCGCGGTCGCGGTAACTCCCTTACCGTCCAACTCAGCCGCGAGACCTTCCGTAAACGTCCGCACCCACGCCTTGTGCGCAGAGTATGTCCCTGCGGTAGTCAATGACGCCACAGACGAGACGTTGAGGATTGCGCCCCTTCCTCGCACGAGCATCGCCCGCGCTCCGGCATGTGACAGTTCCATGACAGCTCCGACCATGACTGCCTCGAGACTGCGCTGATCCCGAATCTCCGTGCGCAGGAAACGCCCGTGCACCGTGTATCCCGCGTTGTTGACGAGCAGTCCAACAGGGTCATCCACGGACGTGAGCCGCTCACATACGCGAGCAAGATCGTCGGAAAGCGAAAGATCAGCGGGCAGTACCTCAGCCCGCACGCGATACGTCAACTCCAACTCATCCGCGAGCGCCTCCAGGCGCTCGCGATCCCGCGCAACAAGCACGACATCGTGGCCGCGCCACGCAATCTGGCGTGCAAACTCCCTTCCCAGACCCGACGACGCTCCCGTGATCAATGCAGTTCCCATGGCTCCACCCTAGGACGGCTAACCGCCGGTGGCGCGAGAACCGCCTTCGACACCCTTGTTAGGTAGGCTTGAACCATGCGCCTAGCCACCTGGAACATCAACTCAATCCGTGCCCGACTCGACCGCGCTCTCGCCTTCCTAGAACGCGAGAACATCGACGTCCTGGCCTTGCAGGAGACCAAATGCAAGGACACCCAGTTCCCCTTTGAAGCATTCCAGGAGGCCGGCTACGAGGTCGCGCACTTCGGTCTGAGCCAGTGGAACGGCGTCGCCATCATTTCCCGTGTGGGACTTGAGAACATCGAGATCGGCTTCCCCGATCAGCCGCAGTATGGCGAGGAGCCTGTCACTGAGGCACGTGCAATCGGTGCGACCTGCGGTGGCGTACGCGTATGGTCGCTGTACATCCCAAACGGCCGCGAGATCGACCACCCCCACTACGCCTACAAACTGGACTGGCTGGGCACGCTCAAGAACAACGCCGCAGCATGGGTTGCCGCCGACCCGAGCGCCAAGATTGCGCTCGTGGGCGACTGGAACGTCGCACCGCTGGACACCGACGTGTGGGACCGCGAGTTCTTTGAGGGAAAGACCCACGTGACCCCGCCAGAGCGCGCGGCGTTTGCCGCGTTTGAGGACGCGCAGTTCACCGAGGTCTCCCGCAAGTTCCTCCCCGAGGAAGGCAAGTACACGTACTGGGACTACCAGCAGTTGCGCTTCCCTAAGAACGAGGGCATGCGCATCGACTTCGCCTACTGCTCCCCCGCACTGACGGAGGCCGTCAGCGCCGTGGCGATCGACAGGAACGAGCGCAAGGGCAAAGGCGCCTCCGACCACGTCCCGGTGATCCTCGACATCGCCTGAGCCCGAGGTTCTCTCACGGTTTTGGACAGTGCCCGGGGTCGCTTTGGCGGCTCCGGGCACTGTCGCGTACGCACCCAGATACACCACCTTTGACCTAACGGCCGGGCGCCACGCCGGGTGAAACGAGACACAGTTAGAACTCCCCATACCGCTCTGACAAGCAGTTACATGTATCGTCAAGTTCGGCGTCCGTTATCAAGTCGTGACACAACGAGTGAAACCGTTTACCTTGGATACGTCTCAACTTTCCTTAATTCATGTAAGCGTTGAGATGCCAAGGTGAACGCCGAGCGCTACCGGCACTTTGGGTCCTGGACTTAACCGGTAGCGGTGGGGGAACCACTTTTCCGGCCGTCTTGTACGGCCTTGGGGTGAAGCCAGAGGCATCGCAGTCGCACCACGTGTGGCCAAGGTGCATCAGGCCGGGGCATACCTCGCTCCGAATCCGACAGCTTACTTCGCAGGCGTACTGAGGTATCACATTGACAAGCATCAGCATTGTCGCGCCTGACGACGCCCAAAATACTGAGAACGTAGCTTTTGAAAGCACTTCCGGCGGAGCAAAGCGCACATTCAAGAACTCCATTTCCCGCAAGTTCGGTGCGATCGCCATCGCAACCAGCGTGGCAGCAGCCGGTCTCGTAGCATTCCCTGCAGCGGCCCAGGCAAGCACCAACACCGAGAGCATTTCAACCCCAGTTCCAACGGAGACGCCAACCACCGAGGTCACCACCGACCCAACGGTTGACCCCAGCTCCCCTGCAGAAGGCTCCACCGGATCCACCACGCCTCCTCCTGCCGCTGAGGCCGCCCCCGTGGCCCCAGCGCCAGTCAAGAAGGTCTACGCTTCCATGAGCCTCAAGACCTCCAAGAAGTCCTGGACCACCGGTTCGAGCACTGCCAAGATGACCGCGACCGTTAAGGTCAACGGGAAGGCAGCTGCTGGCAAGGTCCACTTCCACAGCGGTAGCAAGCACCTCAAGACCGTAACCCTGAAGAGCGGCAAGGCTTCCTACACACTGTCCAAGAAGCTCTCCACCAAGAAGCACAAGATCACCGCGATCTATTACCCCAACGGCGCTAGCGCTAAGGTTGCCAAGAAGACCACTTCCAAGCCTGTCTACGTGACGGTCAAGAAGCTCTCCGAGTCGCAGCGCATTGTTAAGGAAGCTAAGAAGCACGTTGGGACCCCTTACCGTTGGGGTGGCACCACTCCTAAGGGCTTCGACTGCTCTGGCTTCACCTCGTACGTGTACAAGAAGGCTGGAGTTGCTAAGCTCCCACGCTCGTCTTCCGCACAGCGCAACGTTGGAACCAAGGTTTCACGTTCCAAGGCCAAGGCTGGGGACCTCATCTGGAGCCCAGGTCACGTGGCTATCTACTTGGGCAACGGCAAGATGATCGACGCCCCACGCCCAGGCAAGACTATTCAGGTTCGCCACATCTGGCAGGCAAACCCAACCTTCATTCGCCTCTGATTCGAGCTCGCTCGATACCCCGGCTGTGAAAAGCGCGTGGCCCCTCAACGTCTGTTGAGGGGCCACGCGCTTTGTGTATGTGGACCGGTTGGTGCGCTCGTGCTACGCGCGCAGCGGCTCAATGAACTTATCGACGATTCTGGCCATTCTTGGGAGGGTCTCATGCGCTTCCCTGCCCCCTAGGAGCCACTGCAACTGCATGCCGTCGAGTAGCGCCACAAATGCGCAGGCGGTGTCCGATGGATCGACGGACTTCTTGAACAGGCCTGCCACTTGCGCCTGACGGACTCCGTCTGCGTAGATTCCGCAGACCCACTCGTATCGCTGCACAAAGTAGGCGTGGGCCGGGTGCTCCGGGTTTGTTGCCTCAGCAGACAGTTTGGTGAACAAACCAATGGCGCCGGGGAGCGACATGTTGCGCTCGAGCAGCCGCGCGATCGCCTCGCCGGACACAAACTCCGTGAGTGTGAAGTTTTCCTCCAGCCATTTCTGGTCTGCGCGGTCGCGGTAATCGAGCACCGCCATGAGCAGGTCGTCCTTGTTGGCAAAGTGGTGCAAGAGCCCAGGGTGGGTCATCCCCACTTTCTCGGCAATTGCGCGCAGCGACGTTTCGTAGAAGCCGACCTCGCTGAACAGCGAGGTCGCTGCCACGATAATCTCATCGCGCGATGCGACTCCTCGTGCGTAGCGCCTTTTGGGCGCGCGCGCACCTGACTCACTCACTATGTGCCCCTTCTGGTTGTAGTCAATGCTAACAACTCGAAAGGTTTTCGTCGGATCTTAAGATGGTTCGGCCCCTCCCCGAAAACACTAAGAGGAGGGGCCGAACCATATTGTTGCCCCAGATAAGGGGCGCTATCTCTCTGACGTGTCAGACCACTAGGAAGCGGTTACGCGCAACCTTCCGTTGGGATCATCCGCGGGCGGCGTGTCGACCGTGATGGTCGACCCGTCGTGAGCCTCACCAGCGAGGATGAGGCGAGCCAGTTGATCACCAATCTCACGCTGGACGAGCCTGCGCAGCGGCCGAGCACCGTAGATCGGGTCAAACCCAATCTCTGCGAGGTACTCGCGGGCCGCCTGGCTGACGGTGACCTGCATGTTGCGGTCAGCCACACGTGCAGCGATCTCCTCAACCTGAAGGTCCACGATCCGTGCGAGCTGCTCGAGCGTCAGCGGCTCGAACATCACAACGTCATCGAGTCGGTTGAGGAACTCGGGCTTGAAGTGCGTGCGCACTGCCGCCATGACCGACTCGTTCTTGGCCTCGTCCGCGAGCATAGGGTCCACAAGGAACTGGGACCCCAGGTTCGAGGTCAGCACCAGAATGGTGTTGCGGAAGTCAACCGTGCGCCCCTGGCCATCGGTAAGGCGACCATCATCGAGGACCTGGAGCAGGATGTCGAAGACCTCCGGGTGGGCCTTCTCCACCTCGTCGAGCAGAACTACCGAGTATGGCCTGCGGCGGACCGCTTCAGTGAGTTGTCCACCCTCGTCGTAGCCCACGTACCCGGGAGGCGCGCCAACAAGCCTGGACACGGAGTGTTTCTCCGAGTACTCGGACATGTCGATGCGAACCATCGCACGTTCGTCGTCAAACAGGAACTCCGCGAGCGCCTTAGCGAGTTCGGTCTTACCCACGCCCGTTGGACCCAGGAACAGGAACGAACCGGTGGGCCGGTTGGGGTCACTGACGCCAGCGCGCGATCTACGCACAGCATCGGAGACCGCGGTCACGGCCACGGACTGCCCAATCAGACGCTTTCCGATGTACTCCTCCATCTCGAGGAGCTTCTCGGACTCGCCCTGCAGGAGCCTTCCCACGGGGACGCCAGTCCACGCGGACACGACCTCGGCGATCTCGTTCGCGTCGACCTTGTCCCCTACCAGCTTCTGCGTGGGTTCCTCGCTGACGACCTCCTGCTCGGCGTGCACGGCCTCTTCCAGCTCCTGCTGGATTGCCGGAATCTCGCCGTACAGGATCTTGGACGCCGTGGCGAGGTCACCGTCAAGTTGGGCGCGCTCCGCCTTGGAGTTCAGCTCGTCAAGCCGCTTGCGTAGCTCGCCGGCTTTGTTGAGGCCACCACGTTCCCGCTCCCACCGCGCGTTGAGCGCCGCGAGCTTCTCGTTTGCGTCCGCGAGCGCTGTGCGCACTTCCTCAAGCCGGGTCGGCGCACTCGTAGCGTCGGACGATTCGAGAGCGATCTCCTCCATCTTGAGGCGATCGATCGAGCGCACGAGCATATCGATCTCCACCGGAGAGGAATCCATCTCCATGCGGAGCCGGCTTGCAGCCTCGTCCACAAGGTCAATCGCCTTGTCCGGCATCCTTCGGCCCGTGATGTAGCGGTTCGATAGGGTTGCCGCCGCGATGAGTGCGCCGTCGGAGATTTCCACGCCGTGGTGCGCCTCGTACCGCGGTTTGAGCCCGCGCAGGATCGCCACCGTGTCTTCCACGGAGGGCTCGCCCACGAACACCTGCTGGAAGCGCCGCTCGAGAGCCGGGTCCTTTTCGATGTTTTCCCGGTACTCGTCCAGCGTGGTCGCTCCGATGAGGCGGAGTTCGCCACGCGCAAGCATTGGCTTGAGCATGTTGCCGGCATCCATGGCACCCTCGGAGCCGCCGCCCGCGCCGACGACCGTGTGGATCTCGTCGATAAATGTGACAATCTCGCCATTCGAGTTCTTGATTTCATCAAGAACGGACTTCAGGCGCTCCTCAAAGTCACCGCGGTACTTGGCTCCCGCCAACATGGCGGTGAGGTCAAGAGAGACCAACTTCTTATTCCGCAGAGACTCGGGAACGTCGTCCTTCACGATGCGCTGGGCGAGGCCTTCGACCACGGCGGTCTTGCCCACGCCCGGTTCACCAATCAGAACAGGATTGTTCTTGGTACGCCGAGAGAGCACCTGAATGACTCGGCGAATCTCCGTGTCGCGTCCGATGACCGGGTCGAGTTTGGATGAGCGTGCGGCCTCGGTGAGGTCCACGCCGTACTTCTCGAGTGCCTTGTAGCTGCCCTCGGGGTTTTGGGAGTTGGGGTCTTTGCCCGCGCGAATGTCTGGCAGTTTGTCCTTCAATACCTGGTAGGTTGCCCCGTTCTTGGTCAGGATGTCCTGCGCCGAGGAGGGCGAGTGCGAAAGGCCGAGCAGGAGGTGCTCGGTCGAGGTGTAGGCGTCCCCGCTGTCCTGTGCTTCCTGCCGAGCCTTTTGCAGGGCGAGGCCGAGCGACTGAGCCGCGGACGGATCGGATGTGGAAGTCCCGGAGACGGTGGGCAGCGCAGTCAGCGCGCGCCGCACGTCGCCACCAAGAGCCTGAATGTTGACTCCAGTAGACTTCAGCAGCTCGACTGCAAACCCATCCGTGTGCGAGATGAGCGCGTCAAGTAGGTGCAGCGCCTCCACCTGCGGGTTCTGTGCCGCGGTGGCACTCTGGATTGCATCGCTGAGTGCCTGCTGCGACATAGAAGTGAACTTTTGATCCATGGTTTCTCCTATCGTCGTGGATCTGGACTGGCTGTATTCAGCCGCTGTCTTGCACAACGTGTACAAAGTTGAGTCTATTCCACTCAACTTTGATCGGCAGGGTGAGAAGTGGGCCAGGTTCCGCGTTCTCACCCGCACTCGGGCGGACAACCGCGCCGCGCCACCCATACGGTGGAATCATGAAAAAGCCACTTGCAGTCGCACTGTTTGCCGCACTTGCGCTCCTCCTGTCGGGATGCATGCGGATGAACATGTCCATCAACCTGCTCGAGAACGACACCGCAGAAGGCTCGATGATCATGGCGATCTCCGATGACCTGGCCAAGCAAATGGGTGTCACCCCCGAGGACCTCCTCGAGGGGATGCAGGAGGGCTCGCAGCCGCCAGCGGGATCCACGGTAAAGGACTACAAGCAGGACGGGTTCACCGGTAAGGAGTACACATTCGCGGCCGTCCCCATCAGTGAAATGGGTGAGTCCCAGGAACTGGAGATCACGCGGGACGGTGACGACTACGTGGTTACCGGCGTCCTCGACATGGGTGACTCCGGCGCATCCGAGGAGGACCTCAACGACCCGATGGTCAAGGCCATGATGGAGTCACTCGACGTATCCATCAAGGTGGCGTTCCCTGGCAAGATCGCGGAAACGAACGGTGAGGTGGACGGAAACACCGTCACCTGGAAGATGGTCCCCGGTGAGAAGCTCGAGCTCAACGCACGAGGGTCCGCAATCGCCGGCGGCGCCTCCGGCGGTGGGGCCACTGATGACTCCACCGAATCCGATACCGATGACGCGGCGACCAGCGGCACCGGCAGCTCCGGCGACACCGACAAGGACAACTCCGCTGACTCCGGCACGCAAGCTGACGGAGACGAGGACGGCGTCTCCCCGCTCCTGCTCGGCTCGATCATCGGTGCCGCCCTGATCCTTGCGGGTGTCATCACGGCGATCGTGATCAACTCCAACAAAAAGAAGCAGGCCGTGGGCGCCGCCTACCCGGGCATGAACACCGGCGTGAACCAAGCCGGATACACCCAGGGTTACCAAGCCCCGGGATACCAACAGGGCCAGCAGCCCGGCTACCAGCAGCCCGGCTACCAGCAAGGCCCACCGCAACAAACCGGACAACAGGGGTACACTCAGCAACAGAACACGACCCAACCCCTGCCGGGGTACCAACAACCGGGCTATCAGCAACCAGGCCAGGCAACGCCGCCTCCTCCTAGCCCCTACCAAGCACCCAGCGGGGAACCGCAGCCGAACGGGCCGCAGCCCCCGCACAACCCGCAGGACCCATTCGATCCTCAGAATCCGGAGAATCAGTAACCATGAGCAACGCCGCCCGTTGGACCCCAGACATTCTCGGTTCGCAATGGGCGGCCCACTCGATTGACCTCGGCACGGACGACGAAGGCCCGGTAACTGCGACGCTCGTACGCCGCAGCGCCGGGCCTCGCCATTCTCGGGCGGTTCTCTACATCCACGGGTTTGTGGATTACTTCTTCCAGGAGCACGAGGCCGAGTTCTTTGAGCGGGAAGGCTACGACTTTTACGCCCTTGACCTGCGCAAGTACGGCAGAAGCCTGCGTGAAGGCCAGACTGCCAACTTCGTCGATAATCTTTCCGCCTACCGCGCCGAGCTGGATGCGTCCGCGCGGATGATTCGGGCCGAGGGGCACGAGGAACTCGTGGTCCTCGGGCATTCCACGGGCGGGCTGATCGCGGCGCTGTGGACGAACGCGCGTACCCAGAATCTGCCGGACGGCTTCCCGCGCATCAGCGCGGTGATCCTCAATTCGCCGTGGTTTGATCTGAACAAACCGTGGTTCCTTCGCACTATTGGGACGCGGGCCGTGGCGCGCATCGCGCGCGTGCGGCCCAAGGCCAAGGTGGGCTCGCTGAATCCGTACTACGGGCGCGCGCTGCACAAGGACTCGGGCGGCGAGTGGGACTACGATCTGCGGCTCAAGCCGCACGAGGGCTTCCCCGTGCGCGCGGCGTGGTTCACTGCGGTGCGCCGCGGCCACCGGACGCTGGCGCACGGGCTCGACATCGCGTGCCCGGTTTTGGTGCTGGCATCCAACCGTTCGGGCGACGCCGAGCATGACCACCCCGAGGTCATCACCACGGACTCGGTCCTGAACGTCGCGCACATCATGAAGGGGTCTGCTCACCTAGGCTCGGACGTCACGTTCGTGCCCATCACGGGTGGCGCGCACGACCTCGCGCTGTCGCGTCAGCCGGCCCGTGTGGCATATTTTGACGCCATTAAGCTGTGGCTTGAGACCCTCAACGAGACGGCTTGACCTGCACTTTCAGTGCAGCACGGCCCTAACTGGCCACTGATTTACGACGATTCACCGGACTTTCGCCGAAACCTCGAGCCGTGTGAATCTCGGTTTTGTGCGGCTTCCTCCGCTGCGGCCTTCCGCATCTGCGCGATTTTGGCCTCGAGCTGAGCTTCGAGTTCCTTCTCCACCGCGGGGTTGCGCTCGAGAGCACGACGGCGGAGCGCCTCAGCCTCTGCTTGGTCCTCGGAAAGCTCATTGCGGACGAGGAACTCGTCCCGCATCTGGCCCGTGCGCACGCCCGCGCGTCCAACCATGTGGGCGGCCACTGGGGCGGTGAGTAGCTGGAAGCAAACCACCAAGAACAGCATTCCCATGACACCCCACGAACGCACACGCAGGGCCTCCGCGGCGAGCATGAGGATCAAGCCGAGCACTTGAGGTTTTGCGGCCGCGTGCATTCGGGCTAGCAGGTCGGGGAACCTGAGCACACCAACACCAGCAGCGAAAGTCAAAAAAGCACCCAGCAGGAGGCAGATCGCGGCGAGGAAGTCAGCAACGTTTTCCCAAGTCATAGTGCCCCTCCCTGTTCCCGCTTTTCTTCAGCTCGTCGCCGCACTTCCTCGTCGTGTGCGATTTCCTTGGGGGTGCGCACGCGGCGGGCCTCATCAGGTTCCTTAGCTGCAAATCGGGCTACTGACACGGATCCGACAAACCCCACGAGTGACAGCACCACCAAGATGGGAAGTGTGTCGGTGCGCCGAGAGTACGCGGCTTCCAGCGCGATCGCGCCGATGAGCACCGTGGCGAACACGTCGAGGGCGATCGTGCGGTTGAGCATTGAAGGCCCGCGTTCCACGCGGATGAGTGCCAGTATTCCCGCGACCACGAGCAATATTCCGCACACGATTGTCACGATAGTCATTGTGTTTCCTGTCCGCCGGTGGGGTTCTGGGCGTCCGCGGTACTTGTTCTTGTTTCTACTCTGAGCTCTGTTGTGGACTGCAGTTTCGTGGCCGCACGCCTGTCCGGTACGGGGTCACCCCTGTGGAGGGGGATGCCTGCGCGATCAAGCTCATCACGGGAAGCGAGAGCCCTCATGACACGTGCTTCGAGGTTCCACACGTCTTGGCGGACTTTGTCTTCCCCGCCGTACTGCTCGAGGTCAAGAATGTGCAGGTACAGGGTCCCCGATACTTGGTCTGCCTCAATCACAATGGATCCGGGAACCAGACAACTGAGCTCCGCGGTGATGGTCAGGTACAGGTCTGACTCAGAGCGCAACTTCACGCCAATAATCGCCCCACGCGGAACCGTGCCGAACTTGAAGGCTTGGAGGGCAACTTGGAACGAGGCAGAAATCAGGTCTGCCAAGAACCGCGAGAGGAGGGCAATCAAGTACCGAATCCGCACATGCCCCTTGAACTCAATGCGTGGCAGCGGCATGAGTTGGCTGACCACAAGCCCAATGATGAGGCCGCCCGCAATGTTGCCCCAGGTGAGGTCATCCCACAGAAGCACCCATACGACGGCGAGCCAGAGAATCGTTGAGACCTCAACGGGCCTGAACACCTTGCGCGCCATTAGTTCACCGCCCCAGTGTCGTTGTCATCCAGTACGCTGCTCTCGTCTACCGGGTCGGGTCCGTCAAGGGGTGTGGATTCTCCCGTTCCTCGGCCCGCGTCCCCTAAGACCGCATCGATGTAGTTCGAGTTGTCTATGAGTGTCGTTGCGGCCCTGCTGGTGTAGTTGTAGAGCGGACCCGCGACCACCGTGATCATGAGCGTCAGCACGACCATAACCCCGGCAGGTACGATCATCCCCCGCGGCAGATCGTTATCCGGAAGAGGCTCCGGTGACGGCTGCCAGAACGCCTTGTTCCACGCCTTGACAATCGCGTACAGAGTGAGCAGTGAAGCCACGACCGAGCCAATGACCAGCGTGTAGGCGAGCCAGGTACCCTCAGCAACACCCGCTTCCAGCAGCCCCACCTTTCCAAGGAATCCGGAGAACGGTGGAATGCCCGCGAGGTTCATTGCCGGGATAAAGAAGAGGATGGCGAGGAATGGGGCTGTCTTGGCTAGGCCTCCCAGCTTGGACAGCGAGGTTGTTCCGCCGCGCCGCTCGATGAGCCCCACAATCAGGAACAGAGTGGTTTGCACGGTGATGTGGTGGGCAACGTAGAAGATTGTTGCACCCAGACCGATTTGGGATCCCACCGCGATGCCAAAGATCATGTAGCCGATGTGGCTGACCAGCGTGAATGACATCAGACGCTTGATGTCGTTCTGCGCCACTGCACCCATGATTCCCACGAGCATGGTTGCGAGCGCAAGCCACATAAGCACGTCGTTGAGGCGGCCGTCAGGGAAGAGCAGTGTCTGAGTGCGGATGATCGCGTAGACACCAACCTTAGTGAGCAGTCCCGCGAACACTGCTGTGACCGGGGCTGGCGCCGTGGGGTAGGAGTCTGGGAGCCAGCTTGAGAGCGGGAAGATCGCAGCCTTGATCCCGAACGCGAGGAGCAGCAGCGACTGCAGCACGATCGACACGTTGGGATCGATTTCGGAGAGCCTCTGACCCAGCTGGGCAAGGTTGACCGTGCCCGTGGCCGCATACGTCATGGCGAGCGCGATCAGGAAGATCAGCGAGGACAGCAGTGCGACTACCACGTAAATCGCACCCGCGCGGATGCGTTCAAACGTGCCACCCAGAGTCAGGAGCACGTAGGACGCGGCGAGTAGGATCTCGAACCCAACGTACAGGTTGAACAGATCTCCCGCGAGGAACGCATTGGAGACGCCCGCAGCCAGCACGAGGTAAGTGGGGTGGTAGATCGACACTGGCGACTTCGACGAGTCTGCGATCCCCTGCCCCAACGAGTACACAAGAACGCACAGCAGAACCGTAGAGGACACCGTGAGCATGAGGGCGGAGAGCCTGTCCCCCACGAGGTTGATACCCACGGGAGCCGCCCATTCGCCAACGTTCACCACGATGGGCCCTTGGTCGGCCGCCCACATCATGATGCCGGAGAAGGCCACCATGAGAACGAGCGCCAGGATTGTGATGACCTGTTGGATGCCGGGCTTCTTGTAGAACGCAAGGGTTAGGCCCGCCGCGCATAGCGGGATGACCACGGGCAGTGGCACGAGCCAAGTGAAGTCAGTCATCTCGGCCTCCCTTGTCCTGCTCGTCTTGCTCGGTCTGTGGCTTCTTTATTTCCGACGATTGACTTGGCTTGGCCCCGGCGGCCTCGTTGCCTGCGCGTGCGGCTCGCAGGTGGCGTTCACGCTCCTCGAAGTGTTCTGCGCTGCTTAAGTGTCGCGCCTTGGTTTCTTCGTCCTCGGCCTTGGCTGCCATCGCGCGGTAGTACTCGGCACTCTGGGCGGCTAGGAACTCAGAGTCGTGTTCGGTCAGGTCCGAGGTTTCATCTCGTACCTCGGCGGCGTCGTCGTCCGTGTTCACGGCGAGGGTGTCATCGGAGGTGTCGGAGCCGTCCACGGTTGGGGCGTTGCGTGCCGCAATCCGCGCGATTCTGCGGTCCTCGAGGTCGTCCTGGACCTCGTCGTGGCCGAGTAACTGCCAGGAGCGGTGGGCCATCGCCAGCACAAATGCCGTGAGGCCGAGCGTGATGACGATCGCGGTGAGCACCATGGCCTGGGGCAGCGGGTCGCTCATCTCGTTGTTTGGGGTCTCCCCCACGATCGGCGCTCCGCCTGCCCGGCCACCGGCGATAAGGAACATGAGGTTCACGCCGTTGCCGATCAGGATGAAGCCGAGCAGCACGCGCGTGAGGGAGCGTTCAAGCAGGAGGTAGACGCCCGCGGTGACGAAGGCACCCACGGCCAAAACCAGGACGAGCGACGGCGACATGTCGATCAGCGGGGCGTCCTCCGCCTTGGGGGCGGCGGCGAGCACCGACGTAGCAGCCAGGAGGGCGTTCATCGGTCCCCCCCGTTCACTCGTGGGAACTCTGGTGTCCCGGTGGCGGCGAGATCCGATTGCTTGTCGATCTCGGCGCCAAGCGATCGCAGGATGTCGAGGACCAGACCTATCACAACCAGGAACACCCCGATATCAAAGAAGAGCGTAGAGATGAGCTTGACGTCCCCGAAGACCGGCAGGTCGATGTGCCAGATCACGGACTGTAGAACCTCGCCACCGGCAAGGATGCCGATGAGGCCCACTCCGGCCGAGAGGAACAGGCCCAGGCCGAGCAGCACGCCCGGTTGGACCGGAAGCGCCTCGCCGAGCTCGAAGCGTCCGCCAGCCAGGTAGCGCACGATGAGCGCGATGCCCACCACGAGGCCAGCGGCAAACCCGCCGCCCGGCGCATTGTGGCCAGAGAACAGCAGGAACAACGCGAACACGATCATGGAGTGGAAGAGGAGTCGGGCGACGACCTCGAAGATCACGGACCTGCGCTGCGGCGCGAGGGTTGATCCGGCCCGCAGCCACTTGCGGAAGCGTTGGGTCGACTTGAACTGAGCGGCGCTTGCGTTGAGGCCTGTCTCGACCATGGACTTCTTGCGCAGTGCGTCGGCTCCCTGTGACAGGGTACTGTCCGCGGACCACACCGAGCCCACGCCCACCTGGCGTGGGTTCTTGTCTAGGCGCAGACTTTCGCCGCTTCGGCGGGAGAGGAAGATGAGTGATGCTACACCAGTGGCCGCCACGAGAAGCACCGAGATCTCGCCCATGGTGTCCCACGCACGGATGTCCACGAGAGCAACGTTGACGATGTTCTTTCCGCCGCCAAAGTTGTATGCCTCTTCCGGGAAGTCGATCGATGCGCGCTGGTGCATACGTGCCTGCGGAACGATGACGGCGAGTGCCATAGCGAAGATTCCCACTGCCAGCGCAAGCGCCAGCCTGCCCCATCGAGAGGCGTTGAGCGGACGGTCGGAGAAGTAGGCGGGGAGCCTACGCATGACGAGGACCATGATGACCAGGGTGATCGTTTCCACGAGCACCTGGGTGAGAGCGAGGTCCGGGGCGCCGTGGAGGAGGAAGATAGCCGCGACTGAGTATCCGGCAAACCCTGTGAGCAGAACCGCCTTGAGGCGGCGCCTAGACCGGGCCACGAGGATGACGGCCGGGATGATGACGGCCACGGCGAGTAGCTGCGCCGGCGAATCCCACAGCCGCACGCCCGACCATCCCGGAAGGCTGTTGCCAAACACGAGGAGGGCGCCCGGGCCGAGTAGCAGCGTCAACAGGATCGCGGAGAGGTAGTACGGCAGTGAACCACGCTGCGTGACCGCGGTGATGTCCGCGGCGAAGTCGTCGAGTAGACGCATGAAACGGCGGTAGCCCAGTTCCATGTCGAACAGGAACGGCACTGCACCCTGAAACAGTTCTAGTGGCTTGCGCATCCAGAACAGCAGGGCTCCGGTTCCCAGGACGATCACGGTGATCCAGAAACTGGGGCCGACTCCGGCCCAGAGCGTGAGGTGTCCGGGCTCCCCCGCCCCGTAGGTCAGGGCGTGGGGCGCTAGGTACTTCTCGCCGAACGCAGGCAACAGTCCTGCGATCAGGCCGAGGGACGCTAGTACGAAGCCGGGTATGGTGAGTCGGGCAGACTGGCGCTTGAACCCCGCAGGATCCACCAGCTTGGTGTCTGCCGGGGTTCCGTCCGCATGCAACTTGGGGATAGGAATAACTGGCGGGTTCTTCTTGTCCGCGAACGCGCCCCAGCAGAAACGGGCGCCGTATGCCACAGTCAGGATAGAGCCCACTGCCACGGACGCGAGTACGACTGGGGATACCCAGGACGCGAGTCCCGGAACGCCGTCGTGCAAGATCGACTCGAGGGCCGCCTCCTTGGCCACGTAGCCGGCAAAGGGCGGGAATCCGATCATGGACAGGGTCGCCAGGATTCCAGCGGCCGCCACAAGCGGCATGGACCTGCCCACTCCCGTGAGCCTACGCATGTCACGCGTTCCGGTAGCCGCGTCGACCACACCCGTGGTCAGGAACAGTGCGGCCTTGAACATTGCGTGCGAGCCGATCATGGCCAGGCCCGCGAGCGCAGCGCTCTGCGAGCCGAGGCCCACCATGAGCACGATCAGCCCGAGCTGCGACACAGTTCCGTAGGCGAGGATCAGCTTGAGGTCGTGCTGGCGCAGCGCGCGGTATCCGCCCAGGAGGAGAGTGCCGCAGCCCATGACGACGATGAGCGTGACCCATACGGTGAGGTGTGAGTATGCGGGCGCGAACCGTGCCACCAGGTACACGCCGGCCTTCACCATCGCGGCGGCGTGTAGGTAGGCACTCACTGGGGTCGGGGCCGCCATGGCGCCCGGAAGCCAGAAGTGGGTTGGGATCAGCGCGGCCTTAGAACCCGCACCGATCAGCAGGCAGACGGCAGCAGCGGTGACTGCGGTCCCGGACGGAGGGTTGGCCAGCAGGCCGGACAGGGAGAACCCGGTCTCGGCAGTTACGCCGAGAATAACGATGCCCACGAGCATGGCCAAGCCACCCGCGGTGGTGACGATGATCGCCTGCATCGCGGCTCGTCGAGAAGTTTTTCGGTCAAAGTAGTGGCCAATGAGCAAGTAGGAGAACACCGTGGTGAGCTCCCAGAACATGAACATCAGCATCATGTCGTCCGCCAAGACGAGACCGACCATCACTCCGGCGAACGCGGTCAGCACACCACTGAAGCGGCCTAGGCCCGACGCGGCCGGGGAGAAATAAGCGGAACAGTAGATCAGCACACCCGCACCAACACCACCCACGATGAGCAGCATGAGCCAGGACAGCGTGTCCATGCGGAAGGACAGATTGATGCCCAGTGCTGGTATCCAGGAGATTGTCTGCGTGGGGTAGTCTCCGGCGAGCACTCGTTCAGACCACGACAGTGCGTAAATCGCGGCAGAAGCTGGGGCAGCGGCCGCTACGAGAAACGCCTTGCGGCCGATCCAAGAAACGAGTGCAGGCACGAGAATGGCCATGAGCGCATGGGCAACGAGCAGTACAAGCACGTCCGCTCCGTCCTGTTGTGGGCGGCAAATTCGGGCATTCACCTGTGGGAACGGGAGAATCCTGCGTAAGGTTCCAACTTCTAAGCGTGCGCCTCTTCACATTCTTGCGTCCAGGCCTGTGCAAATGCCTCCAACATTTTATCCACAAGGTAAGCGCTGGACCCGCGAAAACGCGGCCTACGCTTGGGCGAACTACAGTTGGGCGGGGTCGTGGAGGAAGCCGTCTAGGTCTGAGATCTCCCCAGAGGTGGCGCTGTAGAAGGCCTTGGTGAGGTCTCGAACCATTTGGATGTACCGGGTGCGGCGCTTACGCAGGTCGAAGCTCGGAATCTCGCGATGCCAGTCCTCGAGGTCCTGCGGAACCCAGCTGATCCGGTACTCAATCACGCCCGCAGCCGCCCAGTCCACGCCCTGGAGCGCGGGCGGAAGTTCGTCGGTTCCACCGATCTCGACGGTGATGATGTCCCCGTCACGGGCCTCGAATACCAGGCCAAACGCGCTCACTGGATTGGCTGTCTCAAGGGCTTCGCGATCGTGTTGGTCGGCGGCTTCGTGGATGGATTCAATCTGCTCGGCCGTGAGGTCCATGTGTTCCCTGTACAGGAAGCGGCTGGGGTCCTCGGGGCCTTCCCACGGCACCTCGGTGGGCATGAACTGGACTGATGGAAGCGTGATCTGGGCGATCCGCAGCGCGGCCGCAGGGTCAAGCCACACGTCGGAGTAGATGATCCGGTCCACGTTTGCCGCGGGATCCGGAGTGATGGATCGGTAACGTTCCTGGTCGTTCTCAATGCGATACATGCGGGTTGAGGGAGGCTCAACAGCATCAAAGTGTGCGGACGCGCCGAGGTAGCGTGCCAGGGCAACCAGAGCCGTCACCTGGCGCAACTCCTCGCGAGTGGGCAGCCCTTCCGCAAAGATTCGGGCGAGCCCATCCCGGTCGCCGCCACCTGGAACTGGGGCCTCGCCCCGCTCACGAATCGTGGTCAGCGCCCACACCATGGACGTGCCATGCGCAAAGCGTGCCGGGTGGGGCGCTGTGTCCTGCGAGCTGGCGCTCATCGTGTCCGCGGCGTCCACCAGGGACGCGAGCGGCAGGTAGGGTCCGTGCACAACCGAACGCGCGGACACGCGCAGCACGCCAGGAGTGAGCTCAACTGCCCCGTCCACCTGCCGTTCAGCCGGCAGCACCTCCCACGCGGCGCGCGGGAACCGGCATTGCCACAGAAACTCCAGGTCAACTGGGTCCACATACTCCTGGAGCGCCAAGAAGTGCGTGACTTCCCGGCCCGAGGACGTGGTCTCCAGCCCGAACATTTGGGTGGAGAGTGGCGCTGGCGTTAACCGAAGTTCAGTCATGGCGTGGGGCGCTTACTCAATCTCGCTCTTGTAAAAGTTCTGGAAGGACCGAGAGGCCGTTGGGCCACGCTGTCCTTGGTATCGTGAGCCGTATTTTTCGGAGCCATACGGGTACTCAGATTCGGAGGAGAGCTGGAAGAAGCACATCTGTCCGACCTTCATGCCGGGCCACAGCAGGATCGGAAGGGTCGCCACGTTCGACAGTTCAAGGGTCACGTGCCCCGTGAAGCCGGGGTCGATGAAGCCCGCGGTCGAGTGGGTCAGCAGTCCCAGACGGCCTAGCGAGGACTTGCCCTCGAGGCGCGCCGCGATGTCGTTAGGGAGCGTGACCTGCTCATACGTGGCGGCCAGTACGAACTCGCCGGGGTGCAAGATGAAGGGCTTGCCCTTTTCCACTTCCACCAGTTGGGTCAACTCTGGCTGCTCACTCGCGGGGTCGATATAGGGGTACTTGTGGTTGTCAAAGAGCCTGAAGAACTTGTCGAGCCGAACGTCCACGCTTGAGGGCTGAATCATCGCAGGCTCGAACGGCGTGAGCGCCACGCGTCCCTGCTCGATCTGCTTCTTAATATCGCGGTCTGAGAGCAACACTTTGCGTACCGTTTCCTTTGGGCTGATGCGGACCTAAGCACGGGACGGCCGCAGCCTTGCGCCACCGTGCTTCTCCATTATTGCAGTGTTGGTGCTAGTCTCTAACGTGTTGCTCGTTGGGTGCTTCTACCGCCTTCCCACACGCTCCGGCGCGTGCAAGACTGGTGGGGCAAGCCCACGATCTGCGCGGATGTAGTTCAATGGTAGAACTTCAGCTTCCCAAGCTGACAGCGCGGGTTCGATTCCCGTCATCCGCTCGACTCTCTAAGGCCGCGGCTGCGCAAGCACGCGGCCTTTGCAGTCTCCGCCACCTCCCGCAGCGGCCCGCAACGACGCGGGCCCGGTCCCACTAGGAGTAAGAATGCCCTCGAGCGCTCAGCCTTCAGTCATTTCCGGTTCAACAGTCCTGATTACGGGTGCTGCCCGCGGAATGGGCGAGCTATACGCGCGCCAGGCCGCCGCCCGCGGCGCCTCTGCGCTCGTCCTCTGGGACGTGGACAAGCAGGGCGCCGAGGCCCTCGCGGAGGAACTTCGTTCCTCCGCGACCCGCGTCCAAGTCGTGTCCGAGGACCTCTCCTCGCTCACGGGAGTGCGCCGAGGCGCAGAACTCATCCGCTCACAAACTGGCGTCCCGCACGTGATCATCAATAACGCTGGCATCGTGCGCGGCGCGCCGTTCTGGGACCACGACCAGGAGCGCGACGTCTCCACAACCATCAACATCAATGCGCTCGCCCCCATGTGGCTGACCCGCGAGTTCATCAACGACATGATCGCCGACGCTTCCCGCGAGTACCGCATCCTCAACATTGCGTCCGCCGCAGGCACGCTCGCCAACCCGGGCATGTCCGTGTACGCCTCGTCCAAGTGGGCGCTCATCGGCTGGAGCGACTCGCTGCGCCTCGAACTGGTCAAGCACGGCCACGACCACGTCAAGGTGACCACGTTCTGCCCATCCTACGTATCCACGGGGATGTTCGAGGGCGCTCGCGGCCCGCTGCTAACACCCATCATGACGCCCAAGTACGCCGCCAAGGCTGCGTGGAACGGCATGGTCCGGGGCACCCCAATAGTGGCCAAGCCGTGGACCGTGAAGCTCGCAATGGCCCTGCGCGGCGTTCTCCCAACCGCTCTGTGGGACTACGTGGCCGACAACGTCTTCCACGTCTATTCGTCGATGGACAAGTTCACCGGCCACGGCAAGTAACGCCGACCCCGCTTTGTGCGCTGCCCGCGCACGCGAGTCGGCCGTGGCCCGCAGCCTACCCTGCATGCCACGACCGACTTTCTATTTACGACGATATTCGCGCCTTGATCCCCACGTGGGCTCCCAGCGCGTCAAGGAACGTGTCGGGGTATTCCAGGTGCGGTGAGTGACCACAGTCCGAGAACTCCACCTCTGTGAACGATCCGCCCGCCCTCGCATATGCGTCCAGAACCGCCCGCGTTTGCTGCTTCATGGGCTGTGGCGGCGCAGCTTCTTTGCCTGGCCAGCCGGGAATAGCCCCGAGCTGCCCGAGGTGGTTGATGTCCACAAACGAGGTATCCGCCACGATCTTGTCGTCCGCGCCGTGGACCCACAGGACCGGCGGCTTGTGCACGAGGTCGGCGCCACGCGCCGGCCCCGCCCGCTTTCGCCACCACCCACCACACCGCAGGGCTTGCTGGGCGGTGGGCACGATCGTCGTTAAGTGGCTAGATTTTCGACGATTCTGGCGGATTTCCGGCACCACGCCGGGTTATGTTGTGCGCACCCCATTGCACTGTGTGCAAGTTTGCACTTAGTGTAAAAAGGTGACTGAAGTAGATGAGCCTCCCCTCAGCGCCTCGCGCCGAGAACGCAACAAAGCCGCCACCCGCGACGCGATCGCGCAAGCCGCCTTTGACCTCCTCAAGGAGGTCGGCCACGACGCCGTGACTGTGGGCATGATCGCCGAACGCGCGGGAGTCTCGCGGCGCACCTTTTTTAACTATTTCTCCTCGTTTGACGAGGCATTGAACACGCAGGTCACGCGCGCACTCGACATCGCGATCGAGGAACTGGACAAGCACATGCTCGACACCAGCATCGTCGACGCAACGATCCTTGCGCTGCAGTCCTTTGCCAACCACACCTTCCTCGAGCCACTGGCCTACCTGTACAGCCAATGCGACTCCGTGCCCAGCATGGTCGCCAACCGCTCCGCGGCCTGGGAGGCCGCGTCGAATGACCTCGACCACCGCCTGCGCGCGCGCCTTGTCGAGGCAGACCCGTTCGCCGTCTCCGTGTTCGCGCACACCGTTGTCGGTGCCTGCAAGGCGGCATTCCAAGCCTGGTACGAAACGGTGGGAAGCGAACCCACCCCGGCCGACACCGAACTACTCAAGACCAAACTGACGGAGGCAATGGAATACGTCAAGAACGGATTCCCCACGATTGCTTCTGCACCATCCGCCCCATCCGCATCCCCCATGAAGGGCCACTAGATTCATGGCACAGTTCCTCTACCGACTCGGCCTCGCCGCCTACGACCACCGCAAAAAGTTCATTGCGGCTTGGGTCGCGCTGCTGGCGATCATTGGCCTCCTCGCAGGCCTCTTCATGGGCAAGCTGTCCAACACCTTCTCCCTGCCAGGAACCGAGACCGAACGCGTCCTGAACCTGATGGGGCAGGAACTTCCCGAGCTTTCGGGAGGCAATGGCACGATCGTGTTCCAGGCCAAGGACCGGGAACCGCTGACCGCCGAGCAGCACGCTGCGATCAGCACGGCACTCGCCGAAATGGGCATGCTCGACACGGTTCGATCCGTCATCGACCCATTCGAGATGCAGACCACTCTCGATGACTCCGTGGCGCAACTCGCCGAGGGCAAGAAAGAACTCGAGGCCAACCGCACCAAGATCGAAGAGGGCAAGGCCCAGTTCGCGGACGGGGAAGCGCAGCTCGCCGCGGGTGAGCGTGAGCTCGAAAACGGTCAAAAAGAAATCGACAAGAACGCCGAAAAGCTCGCGGACGGCCGCGAACAACTAGAAGCTGCACGCCCCGGGCTCGAGTCCGGTCAGGCAGAACTGGCCGAGGCCAAGAAGAAGCTCGACGCGGCAGCAGAGGAGCTTGCTGCAGGCAAGAAGGAACTCGCCGCAGGCAAGAAGGAGCTCGCAGCAGGCAAGAAGGAACTTGCCGCGGGTGAGAAGCAGTTCAAGGAGTCCAAGCAGCAGCTCGCAGATGGCAAGGCTCAAATCGAGGCCGCCAAGAAGAAGATTGCCGCCGGGCAGAAGAAGCTCGACGAGGGCCGCGCCCAGTTCGAGGCCGGGTCCAAGCAGCTAGCGTCCTCACTTGGGCTGAACAGTTTTGACGAGGTCGGACCGTACCTGACTGCCACTGCCAAGCAACTCGACGCAGCCGAGACCGAGGCTCAGGCAGGGCTCAAGAAGGCCCAAGCGGGACTCGAGCAGGCACAGACGGGCAAGTCCGAGGCCATCAAGGCCCTCGCCCAGATCGACCAAGAAATTGCGGTGCTGACCGCGAAGAAGGAAGCGCACGAGGCTGCCGGCGAGGAAGTCCCACCGGAAATCGTGGAGGGACTCGCCATCGCGCAGGCAAAGCGCGTGGGAGTAACCGACGCTATTGCCAAGGCCGACGCAGGCATCGCTGCTGCCCAGGCCGGAATCGATGCAGCCCAGCAAGGGCTTTCCCAGGTGGCAAAGGGTCGCACGCAGCTGGCACAGGCGCAGGGCGCATACGACCAGCTCGCACCAGTCCCCGCCCAGCTCAAGGCCGCCGAAAAGGAACTGGCCGCAGGCAAGAAGGCAATCGCCGAGAACGAGAAGAAGCTTGCTGAGGGAACCGCCCAGCGCGAGGCCTCACGCCCACTGATCCGCGAGGCCCGGGCACAGGTTGCCGCGGGCGAGGCAAAGATCGCCGAAGGGCAGGCCGCTCTAGACGCTGGCCAAGCACAGTACGAGGATGGGCTTGCCCAGTATGAGGCCGGGCTAGCCGAGTTCAACGCTGGAAAGAAACTCTTCGACGCCAACGAGGCCAAACTCGTCGACGGAGAAAAGCAACTCGACGACGCCCGCCGCAAGATCGCGGAGGGAACCAAGGAACTCGAGAAGAACCGTGCGATCTTTGAAGAGTCGCGCAAGGAGCTCACCGACGGTGAAGCAAAGCTCGCCGAAGGTGAAGCCACACTCATCCGTGGTGAACGCACCTCCAACCTCGCCGCACCGATGCGATTCGTCTCCGACGACAAGACCACCGCGATCTCTCAGGTTCTGTTCTACGACATGGCCGAATCCCTCACCGCGGAACAACGTGCAGACATCACCGCGCTTGCCGCCGGCCCAGAAGCCGCAGGCGTCGAGGTCCTGTTCTCCAAGGAGATCGTCTCCGACCTGAACTCGATCTTCGGCCCCGCCGAAATGATCGGCTTTGTGATCGCCGGAATCGTGCTGCTGATTATGCTGGGCACGTTCGTAGCGGCGGGCCTCCCACTGCTCATGGCGCTCCTAGGAGTCGCGGCCGGTGTAGGTGGAACGCTCGCGCTCTCCTCCCTCGTGGAAATGCAGTCGATCACCCCGGCCCTTGCACTCATGCTCGGACTCGCGGTGGGAATCGACTACTCGCTCTTCATCGTCCACCGACACCGCACGCAACTGGTGGCGGGCATGGACATGCGCCAATCCATCGGCCGTGCGATCGGCACGAGCGGCAACGCCGTGGTGTTCGCTGGGCTGACCGTTATCATCGCGCTCTCCGCGCTTGTGGTCTCGGGTCTGCCATTCATCGGGATCCTCGGCCTGTCCGCAGCATTCACCGTGCTGATGGCCGTGCTCCTGTCCGTGTCCCTCCTGCCTGCACTGCTCGCGGTGATCGGCGAGAAGATCCTGCCAAAGAAGGCTCGCGTGCGACGTGCCGCGGCAATCGCTGCGGGTACTGGCGTGGGCGCTGGGGCAAGCATTGTTGGCGAAGAAGCGGGTGAGGGGGCTAGCGCTAGTGCTGGCGAAGCCGCAGGCAAACAGAGTGCGAGCATGTGGTGGGTCAAGACCCTGACCAAGGTGCCGTGGCTTACTGCCGTGGCAAGCATCGCAGTACTCGCGATCATTGCTCTTCCGGTCCGCTCCATGCTTACGGCACTGCCCGATGGCGGATCCGAGCCCTACGGTTCGCAGGCTCAACGTGCCTTCGCAATCACCTCCGACAAGTTCGGTGAGGGCTACAACGGCCAACTCATCGTCCTCAACGAGCTGCCTACCGGCCTGACGCAGGCCGAGGCCGACGATGCCATGCTCGACGTGGCAGAACGCATTGCCGGCGTGGACGGCGTATTTGCCGCGGTCCCTGCCGCAACCAACGAGGCACTCACTTACGGTGCAATCCAGGTTGTCCCCACCACGGGACCTGCATCGCCTGACACCGAAACCCTGGTTCACACTCTGCGCGGCATGTCATCGGACATCAAGGCGGAGACTGGCGTGGGTTCGAGCGTGACCGGTCAGGTTGCCGCACAGATCGATGTGAGCGAGAAGATCAACGCGGCACTCCCCCCGTACCTGATGATCGTGGTCGGACTGTCCATGCTCCTGCTCCTGCTCGTGTTCCGCTCAATCGTGGTGCCGCTCATCGCAACTCTCGGCTTCCTGCTTTCGCTCGCAGCCGCGTTCGGTGCAACGGTGGCCGTGTACCAGTGGGGCTGGCTCGGCCAGGTGTTCGACGTCCACAACCCGTCGCCAATCATGAGCTTCCTGCCGATCCTGCTCACCGGAATCCTGTTCGGCTTGGCAATGGACTACCAGGTCTTCTTGGTTACCGCGATCCGCGAGGCCTACGCACACGGGTCCAGCGCGCGCCGCGCAGTCAAGGAAGGCTTCAACCTTGCCGCCCCCGTGGTGGTCGCGGCCGCACTCATCATGGTCTCCGTGTTCGCAAGCTTCATCTTTGCGCACCTGACCATGATCCGACCCATTGGGTTTGCGCTCGCCGTAGGTGTCCTGTTCGACGCATTCGTGGTCCGCATGACCCTGACGCCAGCAATCATGCACCTGCTCGGCGACAAGGCCTGGTACCTGCCCAAGTGGCTCGACCGGATCCTCCCGGACGTGGATGTTGAGGGCGCCGGCCTTGAGCGGGCGCTGACCTCCGGTCAGGCAGCCGCAGACGACGAAGCCTTGAACGCCAAGCCTGTGGACGTCTCGATCCTGGACGACTCGCTGCGGTCGTAGTCGCCACGGCCTTGGCCGGGCTGTGGCCCTGTAAGGCCACCCAGCAACAGCGAAGCGGTCGTCACCTAGAGGTGGCGGCCGCTTCGCTGTTGCTTGTGTTGTGGTGCGGGATAGTCACGCGGAAGTTGCCGGAGCACGCTCGCCGTCCTCGGCGCGGCCGAAGCGCGTGTTCACGTTGTTGCAGGCTTCACACACGTCGTCAGGAATCAAACCCCAGGCCTGGAGGTGACCAAAGGCCCAGCACCCAAGGCAGAAGCCTGCGAAAGCCTCTAGGCTCGCCGCCACAAGCAGAACGCCGACGAGCGCCCAGGCAACCGCCGGATTACCAAAGAACGCAAAGACGACTGCGCCTAGGGTGAGTGTGGCTCCGATACCCTGTGCAAAGCGCTTGGGTGGACCGGGAACGAACTTGGGAAGCCCGAGTCGCGGGGCAACGTGCCTCTGCGCAACCCAGCCGAGCACGGAGAGCCTCGGTCCGGCCAGCACTCGCCTAAGGAACCCCAGCGCCAGGACCACGAGGATGACCTTTGACTGCGTCACCAGCGTAAGCAGCGCCAAGACAACCACGCCGGCGGCTACCGTCCGAGCAGCTCGCTCGTTAACCGGGTTGGGGAAGGTGAAGAATGTTGCCATTGCTCAAGCGTGAACCTAGACAAGACCCCGTTCAATGCCGTGACTGCAATGTGGTTCAAAGTAAAGCCACATTAATGGCCCCTCTGGCGGATGATTGATCCGGCCAAGTGAGTCTACACAGCGGCGAAGGAACTACAGCATGGGGGCGACGCTCACCAGACACAGCGTCAGCTTGAGTGGCTGAGGAACAAGTAGGCGAATAGTTTCCCGGTACGTCCCACGTACCCCTTCATCCACAGACCCACTTCACGCTGTGGATGAAGGGGTTTTCTATTGCCGCTTGAACACGGGGATTACTCCCCGTGAAACGGTCCGCGGCTTTAACGTTTTGTTAACCCCTACATGTAGTGCGCCGCCAAGCCCACAGCCCCATATGAGCTGTGGACATCCTGGGGATATTGGCCGGGCACTTCTTCCAAAAACCCGCAGATAGCCCTACCTAACCGTGGAAAACTCGGACACCTGTGAAAAACCCTGTGGATAACTGGGGTCTCGTTTCCCGCGATACCACGCCGTTCCCACAGCTTTGGATTTGTTATCCACATGCTCGTCCACAGATGACACTGCTTGCACCCACAGTTCTCGCGGTCATCCCCAGGCCGGTTGGTAAGGTGTGGATAACTTGTTGATAACAGATTTCGCCCGAGGGGATACTCCACATGAATCAATGGCTCTGGCCTGCGTATGTATCAGCAATATTGGCCGGCCTTCTCTTCCTAGCCGTACTCATCCCCATTGTGATTCTTCAGTATCGGCGCTATGGGAGGTTCAGTTGGGCGAGGTTCGCAGGCGCAGGTGCACTCGCCCTCTACCTTGTAGCCCTGGTCGCATATACGTTCCTACCTCTCCCCTCCCCGCAGAGCCTTGTATGCAATCCGGCGCTTGAGGTCTGGCAGTCTCGCCCTTTCGCCTCATTCGACGACATCTCCGAGGCCGTTCGTGAACTCGGCGCTCGGGCAGCTCTCACATCCCCGGTCGTGCTGCAGGTTGTTTTCAACGTCATACTCTTCATTCCATGGGGCATTTTCATGCGCCGCTATTTTGGTCGAGGTCTTGTAGCAGCAACTCTGACCGGTGCAGCAGTTTCCTTTCTCATTGAGACAACACAATTCACTGGAATATGGGGACTGTATGAGTGTGCCTACCGGGTCGCAGATGTTGACGACCTGATGACAAACACCGCAGGCGCATTGATCGGCGCGTTGATCGCCCCGATTGTTCTTGGCCTCATGCCGCAGAGCCGCACGCTTGCAGCATCTCGGATGTCAGCCCGTCCCGTGACCGTTTGGCGGAGGATCGCCGGACAAATCATTGATCTATTCCTTTATACGGCGTTCTCCTCCCTTCTCAGCTCTGTCTATTTGGTGGGAGGGCGAATGGTCCTAGGCTCTGACTTCGTGCCTAGACCTGCAATGAGTCTGGCCATCCTTGCGTTCACTGGTGCAGTCACGGTTGTACTTCCTGCGTGCGTTGGACTTGGTGCATCGTGGGGCCAACAGATCGTATGGCTGGGGCCATCAGCGGCAGTTTCGTCCCACGGCGGCAGAGCCAGCATGATTGTGCGCATGTCTTCGGGACTTGGGCTCTATTGGCTCCTCGATTTCGCTGCGTCCACGCGCACTGGCCTTTCTCAGGGCGCTGACGTGTTGAGCGGCATGGTCGCGATCGTGTGTCTCGTCTCAGTTTTCTTTACCCGGGGGCATAGAGGAATTACATACCTGCTGGCGGGATCTGACATAGCGGACACCAGGAGCCGCCTTGCTAGCCCTCGAGCGACCCGATAGGGACCTAAGCCCTCACGCGGTCATGACGATTTATGGAACAATGTCAGAATGCCGAAGATCATTGGAGGTTCCCTCCACGAACACCGGGAACAAACGCGAAACCGCCTCTTCGCCGCGCTTGCCACCCTGATGGAAGAGCGTGGCTTCGATGCCATTTCTTTTGCCGAAATTGCTGCCGCCGCTGGCGTCGGTCGCACGGCCGTGTACAACCACTTTGCTGACAAGGAGGCGCTACTCCTCGGGTACATCCAGCACGAGACGGGTAAGTACGTAGAAAACCTGCAGCGTTCCATCGCAGACATCAATGACCCCGTGGATCGCCTGCGCGCCTACATTCGCGCGCAAGCGCGCCTGGACCGAGTCTTCCACGTGACGCCTGGGACCGAGCTGCGCTCGATCCTGTCTCGTGGCGCGGCGCAGCGCCTGCGCGAACACGTCACGGTCATCGAGGACCTGCTGCGTGACATCCTCGGCGCAGGCATCTCCGCAGGCGAGTTTCCGCCGCAGGACATCAACACCTCAGTGAACCTCATCAACTCGTGCCTGACCGGCCGCTCCCTTCCGGAGAACCCAGCCGAGCGGGAGCGTTGCCTCGAAGCAACCGAGGAGTTTGTCCTTCGCGCCGTCGGCGTCCGCACCCCCGCTCCGGGGCTGCGTCGCTATGAACTTTCGCGGTAAGTCTGTCCGCTAGGCCAACGTCGGCCTCGCCTTCGGTGGGGCCGTGGCCCTGAAAACAGGCCGGGAGCCATCCATTTGCGCGAATGGGTGGCTCCCTTTCGTCTGCCCAAACCGCCCCAGAGAGCGCCAGCACCCCTCGCTGGGAGCCGGGCACAATCGTCGAGAATCAGCCAATTAACCGCGGTCTTGGGCGCTCTTGCGCCCCCACCTGCGCCCCCACCTGCGCCCCAGCGGGGCGCGCGAGAGGCACGCGAGAAGCGCGCACAGCCACGCCGCATCGCCTTTATGACACATCAGTGTTTCTTTTCTCGAAATGAGGGTAGGCAAGCCTAACTAAAAGCGCTAGGCTGTTGCTGACCGGCTGTCAGATCACGCTGTGCGTACGACTCCCGCACGTACCACAACGGGCCAGCTGCCCCCTATCCATTCGCACGATAAGAGAACCCCGTGTCCCTCACCCTTGACGCGTCAGCACCAGTAGTTGAGCAAACGATCCCCCTAGCCACCCGCCTGCGCGAGGGCACCCGCGAGGTCCACTCCGAGGCGGAGAACGTCACGTTCATCGCCGACCTCATGGGCGGCAAGCTCACGGTTGAGGCGTACCGCGACCTCGCAGCGCAGCAGCACTACATCTACACCGCGCTCGAAGAGGCAACCCGGAACATCGCAGGCCTCGAGCAGGCCGAGTCCCTCACCTTCTCGGAACTGGTGCGAACCCCATCCATCGACGAGGACCTCACGTTCCTCATCGGCGAGGACTGGGCAGAGCAGATCACGCCACTCCCCTCGACGCTCGCCTACGTTGAGCGCCTGAAGGAGTGCAGCAGCTCGATGGCCCTGTACGCGGCGCACGCGTACACCCGCTACCTCGGCGACCTGTCGGGCGGTCAGGTCATCCGCGTGATGATGCAGCGCCACTACGGCATGGGCGCGGAAGGTCTCTCGTTCTACGTATTCAAGGAGATCGACAAGGCCAAGCCGTTCAAGGACCTGTACCGCGAGCGCCTGAACGCCCTGAACCTCACCGAGGACGAGCTGGAGCAGACCGTGGCCGAGGCCGTTGCGGCGTTCCGCCTCAACCAGGCTCTGTTTGCCGAGCTGGGCGAGACGCACTGCGCGTGACACACTGCGCGTGACCCGCTGAGCCTGAGCTAGCGCGACGCCCAGACCTGCACCGCGTCCCGGATGAGCTCCGCAGTACCTGGGGCTGACGTGCCCTCGGCCGCGAGCGCATCATCATAGTAGGTGCGGAAGCGGTCGTCGCCCACATACATCTCCGCAAGGTTTACCACGTACTGCGGGCTCACGGGCTGGACCGTGTGGCCGAGCCACGTAACCTGGCGCTGCACGAGCGCCTGCACCTCGTCCGAGTCCGCGGCGAGACCACCGAGCTTGGCCCGGGCAAAGCCCTTGGCTATCTCGAGGCCCTCGGTCATCATGTCCTGCTGTTCCTGCCTGGTCATCTTGCTGTACCTAGCGTTGGACGACGCGTATGCGTCCTTGCCCCAGCGCTCCTCAACCTCATCCTTGTATTGCGTGTGGTCAAAGCCGTCAAAGGCATCCTTGGCGTTCATGTCTTGCCCTTCCTGTAGCGCACGGATCGTCGCGTGGACCGCGGCCCGCTGCCGTGCGATTCGCTTTTCCTCGCTTGCCAGCCACTGCGCGTGCTTGGTGAGCGCGCGGACCTCGTCTGTTTCTTCATCGAGGACGCGTGCGATGTCTGGCAGGGTGAGCCCCAGGTCCTTGAGCATGAGAATTCGTTGCAGCCGGACGAGTTGCTCCGGCCCGTACATTCGGTATCCATTGGCGGCTGTGCGTTTGGGCGCGAGCAGGCCGATGGCATCGTAGTGCCGGAGAGTGCGACTGGTTGCGCCGGAGAGCCGGGCGATCTCCTGGATCGCCCATTCGGCGAATTCGCTGTGCTTGTTGGGACTCATGAATCCAGCCTAAAAGTTGACGCTGCGTCAACGTCAAGACTTATTTTCGACGATCGAGTTCAGCCTCTTCAGCCCGCCACTTTCAGCGGCTCCAGCGAGTTCGAAATCCGCTACGGTGTGGTGAGTAGGTGCCACAGGAGCTCGAGAGGCTCCGACACCTGGGCCACCGCACCAGCGGCTTCGAGCTCACCAGGTTCTGCGTATCCCCAGGTCACGCCGATCGTCTCGATGCCGTGTTCGAGCGCGCCGAGGACGTCGTGCTCGCGGTCGCCGACCATGACCATGCGGTTGGTGGCTGGTAGGCCAGCGTCCGAGGCAGCGAGGTTCTTGAGGACGTGCTCGATGACTAGGGACTTGGCTGAGCGGGAGGTGTCGAGGGTCGCACCACCGATGAACTCAAAGTGGTCCGTGAGGTTGAAGTGCACCAGGATCTGGCGTGCAAAAATCTCCGGCTTGGAGGTTGCGATGACCATGCGCTTGCCCGCCATAGATAGCTCGGTAAGCATGTTGCGGATGCCGTCGTACACGGAGTTGTTGAACATTCCGCCGTCCACAAAGGCCACCCGGTAGGCTGCGAGAAACTCGACCAGGAGCTCCTCGGGAACGCCGTGGCGTGGGGCGCTGACGTGCAGTGGCGGGCCAACAAAGCTCCGCAGCGTTGCAGCATCAGGGACCTCGAGTCCGAGCGTGCGATACGCGTACGCCACAGACTCCATGATGCCCGGGGCAGAGTCCGTGAGGGTTCCGTCGAGGTCAAAGAGAATGAGGTCGCGCGAGGTAGTCATAGCCCCGAGAATAGCCCGAAATGGGCCGCCCTCAGCCAAGTGGGAGTAACGTCACCGCAGCCGAACTACCCATCGCGTCTACCCCAGTAGCGGCAGTTCCAGCTCCCCTGCACCGCCCGCAACCACTCGGACCGGAACACCCCAGTCCTGCTGAGCTAGGTGGCACGCAGGGAACTCGATCGCCGGGTCGTTGTCGCAGCTGGCTGCCTGCGCGGTCACGTGGAGGACTCCCTCGGTGACCTCCGGATTGATCCGCACGATCCTGGTGAGTTCCACGGCGCTTCCGCTTCCCTCGAGGATGAGATTCTCCGGGCTCGCGGACACGGTGAGCCTCGTGGACGGCCCGTATCGGTCGTCGTACTTCTGACCCGGTGCGGGCGTAAACACCACGCTGAGATCAAGAGTGCCGGGGGCAATGTCCGTGACGGGACGTTGGGTCTTGTGTGCCGGGCCGCCCCGGATCTCGCCAGCCAGATCGTCGGTAATAGTGAGGCGGGTCAGGCGGTGCGCCGCGGACTCAACCACAACGATACTCAGCGACCCGCCGGAGGCCGAGACGACGAGCCCGGAGGGCTCGCGCAGGCCGGTCGCCAGGGTTGTGACCCGCCCGGATGCAGGGTCGTATCGGCGTACGGCGCCGTTGTAGGTGTCCGCAATAGCCACCGAGCCGTCAGGAAGCGCGGCCACGCCGAGCGGGTGCTGCATGAGGGCCTGGGAGCCCTCACCGTCCCGCAGACCGAAGTCAAAGAGGCCCTGGCCGATCGCGGTGGAAACGCGTGGATCGCCGTCGAACTCCAGGAATCGCAGCGCCGAAGTCTCGGAATCGGCCACCCACACGCGGGTCCCGGCGGACGCGCCAGCAGCACCGGCTCCCGCCCCGCGGGCGGCACCCGCACCAGCACTAGAACCGGCGCCAGAACCAGCACCAGCAGCAGCGACCGAACCCACCGCCAGCCCAGAGGGCTGCGCGAACCACGCGTCGGAGCCGGGCCCGTCCGTGAGGCCTTCGTTCATGGTTCCGGCAAACCACTCGGCTGTGGCTGTTGCGGGGTCAAACGTCCACAGGGTGTGGTTTCCGGCCATCGCCACCACAAACTTGCCCAGCTCCGGCCAGAACGCCACGTCCCACGGCGAGGAGAGCCGGCCATCGTTGTCCGGCCCGCCCACGAGGTACTGGAGTCCATTCCCGGCGAGGGTCTGGACGTGGCCATCGAGCAGGCGAACGCCGCGCAGCGCGTGATTGACGGTGTCGGCCACCACCACGTCGTACCCGGCTAGTAGCGCATATTCGGGCGGTACCACACACAGGCCATTGGGCTCACTGAACTGGGCTGCCTCGGGTCCGCCATCCGCAAATCCGCGCACACCCGACCCGATCCTGCGCACAAGAGTTTCCCCATCCGGTGCGATCTCGGCGAGCGAGTGATGCCCCGCGTCCGCCACCAGGAAGTTGCCGTTCGATAGCGCCACGGCCTTGGCGGGGAAGCGCAGCGTGGTGGGCTCCGGCTCGGGCAGCACAAAGGGACCGTCGCCGCGGTGCAGGGTCCCCTTGGCCTCGTGTTCCTGGACGAGTGCGCCCAGCAGCGCGTCGATCGAGTGTGCGTGTCCCTCCCCCGCGAGATGCGCCACGATGTATCCCTCGGGGTCGATGACCACGAGGGTGGGCCACGCGCGTGCAGTGTATTCGCGCCACATGAGGAGTTCCGGGTCGTCGAGGACTGGGTGGTGCACCTCGTACCGGTCCACCGCCGCAGCGAGCGCCTCCGGGTCTGCCTCGTGCACGAACTTGGGGCTGTGCACCCCGATAATCACCAGCTCGTCGGCGTACTTTTCCTCGAGTTCGCGCAGCTCATCGAGCACGTGCAGGCAGTTGATGCAGCAGAACGTCCAAAAATCGAGGATCACGATCTTCCCGCGCAGCTGCTCAAGTGTGACGTCTTTGCCACCCGTGTTGAGCCAGCCGCGGCCCCTCAGCTCGCTTGCGCGCACCTTGGGCAGATCGAGTTTGGCTAGGGTCTGGCGCGGGGTTGTCTCAGTCACTCTCCTAGTCTTCCACTTTCCGTTTCAGGTTTCACGCCTGTCCGCCGCACGCCCGCCGCGCGCCTGCCGCACGCCCACGAGCGCCCGCATGAGTCAGTATTGAGGCATGTCCTCTCGTCGCGCTCGCACGGCCGCCCTGCTCCGTTCGCTTCCCGTGGTTCCCACGGGCGCCCTCGATGACGTGGTCATCGAGACCCCTTCGAGCGTTCTGGTCCCGGTGATCCTGTCGGGTCCGTTGGACCACCTGATTATCGACGATTGCCTCGCCACATCCGCCGGCTCACCTTTGATGCTCAAATGCTCTTTTGACGATGAGGAGCGCCAGGGATTGGCAGCCCAGGCTGCGTGGCCGGCTGCGGATGGCGTGTTTGCGCGCGTGCTGTGGATCGAAGATTTCCCCCACGAGGACGAGCCCATGAGGGCGGCACTCATGGAGCGGGCTGTAGGAGCTCGGGTGCTCGGCTTTGCGCCGGGAGATACCTTGCGCCTGTGCGAACGGATCGCTGACCTACACACTGCTCCCCCTGCTCCCTCAGCCGCCTGCGCCCGATGGGTGCCACTGGACGAGTGGTTCCGCGCGCTCACCAACCCTCAACAGGTCCACCACAACGAGGTCGCACGACTTGAACCCGCGCAGACTCGCGTTATCGAACGCGGCCGCGAGTTCGCCCAGGAGCTCCTGGCGAGCCCCCTCGACAGCGCCTACCTGCACGGGGACGTACACCACGGAAATCTCCTGGACTTCGGGGTCACCTGGAAGTTCATCGACCCCAAGGCTCTGCATGGCGAGTCCCTGTTCGACTACTGCAATCTCATGTTCAACCCGGACCTCAGCCGATCCGCTGATAGTCAGGTTTTCGCTGGGAGGTTGTCAATCGTCGTGAATCATGTGGAAGAGCGCTTCAGCGCTCCGCTGCGCGAACGCTACCTGCGCTGGTTGGTGGCGTATGGGGCGCTGTCGGCGTCGTGGCATCTGGAGGACGGCGGCGCGGAGCAGGCGAGCGGGACGCTCGCGGTAGCGGCCCGGGCGCTGGAACAGTTGGAACAGTTGGCTGCCACCTCACCCCTCCCCCAAACTGCGCCGAGATCCTAGTTACAGCGGTGAGTTCCTAGAACGAATCTAGGATTTCACCGCCGTAACCAGCCTCTCAGCAGAAAATCGTGAGGGTTAGTCGTCCTCGGCCATCTTGGCCAGCATCTTGTTGTACTCGTCCAGCTCGGCGTCGCCCTGCTCGTCCACGCGGCGGTCGCGGCGCTTGGCGGCGCGGTCGTCGGACTTGGACCACATAACTGCCACGATGATCGCGAGCGCAACCGTTGGAATCTCCCCGATTCCCCAGGCGATTCCGCCGCCCTTCTGCTGGTCGAGGATCGCGGAGTCGCCCCATGGGCGGCCCATGAGGCCGAACCATTCGGGGGCGAGCAGCGTATTTGTGGTCATCAGGGCCACGCCAAAGAAGGCGTGGAACGCCATTGTGGCAAGTAGGAGCAGCAGACGCTGCGCGTGGCCGGGGCGGTTAGGGCCCGGGTCGATGCCGATCAGCGCGTTGGCAAAGAAGTAACCGGCCAGTGTGAAGTGCACGATCATCAGGATGTGGCCGATGTGGGTGCTCATCGCGTACTCGAACAGCGGCGTGTAATAGAACAGGATCATCGATCCCGCAAAGTTGATTGCAGCCACCACGGGGTGGGAGAAGAATCGGCCGTAGCGCGAGTGGATGATGCCCAGCACCCATTCGCGGGGGCCGCGGGAGCCGTCCTTGCGGGCGGGGATTGCGCGCATCAGCAGGGTGATTGGCGCCGCGAGGGTCAGGAAGATCGGGACCACCATCGCCATGATCATGTGCATGGTCATATGCGCGGAGAACAGGACCTTGCCGTACACGGCGGCGCCGCCCGAGGTCACCCAGAACATGATGATCATGCCCACAGTCCAGGACGTGGTGCGCAACCATGGCCACGAGTCGCCGCGGGCACGCAGGCGCAGCACCCAGCGCCAGTACACGACCACGCCGGCCACGCACAGGAAAGCGAAGAGGACGTCGATCCGCCACATGGTGAGCCAGCGCAGCGCGGTGGGTTCGGGTGGAAGTTCGGTTCCGGTGATCAGGTACGCGGGCGATGGATCCGCGGAGGGCAGGCCCTCGTCTGGCGGGTTGGTGCCGCCGAGCGCAACAGCCACGCCGGACACGGCGCCCATGATGAGGATTTCGACGGCCGCGAGACGCCAGAACAGCACGGGCAGTGCCGACTGCGCGTTTCCTCGCACCATGGCGAGTTTGTCTACCACCGCGCGGCGGTGGGCGAACCCAATGAGGCCGAGGACCAGGAAGATCGCGGTCTTGACCAGCACGAGGATGCCGTACCGGGTGGTCAGCCCGTCCCAGCCGCCGAGTCGAATCACCGCGTTTGCTACGCCGGAGACCGCCACGAGTGCGAAGCACCAGCCCGCGATTGTGGAGTAGCGCGAGACCACCGTGGCGAGCTGGTCGGCGGGGGTCGAGCGGCGCAGATACAGCACCGCGATAACCACGAGCGCGCCTATCCACACGGCTGCGCCCACAAGGTGGAGGAACATTCCGGAGACGGCCTGTTCGTGGTTTGCGTTGCCTGCGGCGTGGCCCATGAGCGCCATCATCACGAACGCCACGGACGCCAAAACGAGCGTCCAGATCGCGCCGATTGGGCCGCTGACCAGCACCGTCAGGGTGGATACGATGGCCGCGATCACCAGGATTGCGAGCAGCATCTTGCCCGAGGGGATTTTGGTCAGGTAGGTGACCCACTGCTGCCCGAACGAGGGGTCAGACAGCGGAACACCGATCGTGTTTGCGCCCGCGAACAGCAACTTTGCCAGCGCGGTGAACATCCAGATGGCCGCGGCCCAGGCCGCGATCATCATCGTGGAGGTGAACAGCACCCCGGGTTCATCCCGCTTGGTGTCCTTGTTTTTCTTGATTTTCGACGATTGTGGTCGCGCCGCGTGCCCGGCCCGCGATCTGCCTGCCCCCGGCACTACACAGACGGCCAAAAGCAGAGCGCCAACGGTGACCGCAAGCGCCAACTCGGTCATCAGGTTGGTAATGGGTAGACCCCATCGCACCACCGGCCCCGGGTCCATGAGTTCCTGGGGGCCGAACGCTGTGGAGTACAGGGCTCCCGCCACGAGCGCGGCAACGCCCAGCACGAGGGCACCGGGCAGCGCCGCGAGGATGCGGTTGCGCGCGGTGTTCGGTGCTGCGGGCGTTGGGGTTTTGAGGCTCAGTTGGGGGTCCACCTTTCCACTGTATGGCTCGCCCCCGCGTTCGGGAAAACTTGGAAGATTATTTGTGCACGATTTGTCCCCAGCGTCACAGGAAAGGCCACGTACTGGCATACTTGGCACAGTCAACAAGCGAACCGCGTCGCTAATATCTGCCACTGGAGGGCAACGCTGTGTCTCAACGAGGACAAGGCAACATCACCCAAGAGGAGCTCTCTCGGGCCGCCGGTCTGGTCAACCAGATCAACACCATCTTTGACACCAAGGTTGTAGGCCAGAACGAGCTGCGCCTGTCCCTTGTGTCGACCCTCCTTGCGGGCGGTCACATTCTCCTCGAGAGCGTACCTGGCCTAGCCAAGACCACCGCCGCGGAAACCCTGGCCGGGTCCGTGAGCGGCTCGTTCCACCGCATCCAGTGCACCCCGGACCTCATGCCCAATGACATCGTGGGTACGCAGATCTACAACTACGGCACCGGCTCGTTCACCACGCAACTGGGTCCAGTGCACGCCAACGTGGTTCTGCTCGACGAGATCAACCGTTCGTCCGCCAAGACCCAGTCCGCGATGCTCGAGGCCATGCAGGAGCGTCAGACCACGATCGGCGGCACCGAGTACCGCCTGCCCGACCCCTTCATGGTCTTGGCCACGCAGAACCCCATCGAGGAGGAGGGCACCTACGTGCTCCCCGAGGCTCAGATGGACCGCTTCCTGATGAAGCAGATCCTGTCCTACCCCAGCCCCAACGACGAGGTCGAGGTGCTGAATCGCATCTCCACGGGCAAGCAGGACGCTCCCATCGCCCAGGCTCCGGTCTCACTCGCAGATGTCAAGTACCTCCAGGACATGACGGACCGCGTGTACGTGGACGAGGCCATCAAGCGCTACATCGTGGACGTTATCAATACGACCCGCGGCGGCGGTCCCTCCCCTATCCCGGGGCTGAGTGGACAGGTCCGCGTGGGCGCGTCACCGCGTGGCTCGATCGCTCTCATGCGCGTTGCCCAGGCACTTGCCGTCCAGGCAGGCCGCGCGTTCGTGGTCCCGGACGACGTCAAGCAGGTGCGCCACCGCGTGCTCCGACACCGCATCGTGCGCACGTTCGACGCGCTCGCCAACAACGTAGCCGTTGAGGAGATCATCGACGCCGTGTTCGACACGGTCCCAACCCCGTAACGGGAAGGCCCGATAGCGGATTTGCCCGGTAGCGGGCACCGCACCAGCGGGAGATACCGCACCCGTAACGGGCCCAATGCCCGATCACACCTCACGATTACCTCGATCCCAGCCACGAAAGGAGGACTGGCATGTCTGACATTTCGCGCCTCGCTCAGGTGCGCGCGCACGTGGAACTGCCAATCCTCAAGCGCGCTGCCGGGCTCCTCGAGGGCTTCCACCGCTCGATCTTCAAGGGCCACGGACAGGACTTCGACGACCTCTCGCTCTACAGCCCCGGTGACGACGTGGGAGACATCGACTGGAAGTCGTCCGCGCGCGCCGGCATTCCGATCATCCGCCGGTTTGCGCAGCAGTCCAACCTCTCCGTGGTTCTGGTTGCGGACACCGGGCGCAACATGGCCGCGCTGTCCTCGGCGGGAGTGTCCAAGCACGAGGTCGCCGTCTTCCTCGCCTCCATCGTTGCGTACGTGGCCAGGGACCGCGGAGACCGCGTGGCCTTGGTGGCCGGAGACTCCGAACGGATCCTGCAGCGCCCTCCCCGCGCGTCCACCCAGGACCTCGAGGTCATGCTCAACCAGTTGGATGCCATGTACTCCGTGGACGCCCCGGCCTCCGACATCGCAGTGCCACTGGACCGGCTCCTGCAGTCGATCACGCGGCGCTCACTCGTGATTCTGCTGACCGATGAGGTCCGCCCCGCCCGTGAACACGAGCAACTCCTCCGCAAGCTTCGCGTCAAACACGAACTCATGGTCCTCAACATCTCAGATGCCTCCCCGTTCGTGGGCGCGCGCCTCAAAAAGCCCGTCACCGTCTCGGACGTTGACCGGCCCCTGAACATGCCGCGCTACTTGGGCGGGTCCGCAAAGGTCCAAAAGCAGGCCGCCGAGTACATCGCGGCCCAGCGTGCGGAAACCACAGATCTACTGCAATCCAACGCAATCGTGAACGTGGTGGTGGACTCTCCGCAGGACGCGATCATTCGATTCACGGCGGCGGTCCGGAAGCAAAAGCACATGAACTAGCCCGCACCCATCCCGGTGGCGGGCCTGGTGCTCACGCAACCACAATCGTCGAAAATTAGAAGCAAGTACAACAAACCCAGCCACACAACGAGAGGCACATGCGCACCATCTACTCACTCCCACCCACGCAGTACGGCGCCCTGTGGGCGATCGTGGTTGTGGTGCTGAGCGCGCTCATAATCGGCTGGCTGATTGCGCTGCCTATCCTTACGCGCAAGCGCGTGAACAAGCAGTTTGGGCTGGTCGACTCCACCACCCGCGCCACACTGTCCGCGGACCAGGCCCTGCGTGAACGGTACAAGGCGCGCATCCGCGCGCTGGCGGACAAGCGCACGGACGGCGAGATTGACGATCGCGAACTGCACCAAGGCCTCTCCGTGGTGGTCCGCGAGTTCGTGACCGAGCGCCTGGGAGTGCGCGCCGAAACCATGACTCTGACCGATCTGCTCGCCAACCAGCGAACCGCCCCCGTGGCATACGTGATCGAACGCTGCTACAACCCGGCATTCTCCCGCGAAGGTGAGATCCTCGCGATGCCCGGAGAGAACGACCCCCGCCTAGTGACGATTGTGGACGCGCTCAAGGTGGTGGACTCGCTATGAGCACGGATTCCATAACCAACTCGCTGACGTGGCCGTGGGCCATCGCTATTGTGCTGGGTGCGGCGATGATTGCCGGCCTCGTGGTGTGGCTGGTTTCGCGGCGCGCCCGGTCCCAGCAGGCTGGCTCCTCATTACCGACGATCTGGGTTGCGAACTCGGAGTACATACGGGATCTGCCCGCCTTTAAGAGCCAGGTGCGGCGCTACCGCCTGTTGCAGGGACTTGGCGCGGCATTCCTGACGCTGGCGCTGACCGCTACAGGTTTTCTCGTGGCAAAGCCGGTTCAGATCACGGTGAAGGACCCTCGGTTAGCCAACCGAGACATCGTGCTGTGCTTGGACGTGTCCGGCTCGATGATCGGGTACGACCGCGCGCTCGTGGACGTGTTTGGCCAGCTGGCGGAGAGTTTTGCCGGTGAGCGCATCGCCCTTTCGGTGTTCAACTCCACCTCCCGCCTGGTGTTCCCGCTGACGGACGACTACGCGCTCGTGCGTGAGCAGCTTGAGGAAGCCTACGTGGCGCTCGACCCGGGCGTGCTCAACAACAACCCGGAGCTGATCGACAACTACCTGTACTTCACGGCTGGCGCTAATGCCGACTTGGGTGATGCCGGTTCGTCCCTGATCGGGGACGGCTTGGCCAACTGCACGCTTCAGTTTGAGGACTCTGCGGCTGGGGGCGCTGGGGATGGTGACGGTGCGGGGTCTGGTGCTGGGTCCGGTGATGGTGCTGGGCCGGAGGCCGAAGAGCGCAGCCGCTCCATCATCTTTGCCACCGATAATGACCTGCGCGGAACCCCCGTGTACTCGCTCAAGGAAGCGGCCAAACTCGCCACGGACCGAGACATCTCTCTGATCGGACTCTATGGGGCTGGCGGCGGTGACCTCTCCACCGAACAGGAGTACCGCAAGGTGTTCACCGAGGCCGGAGGCATGTACTTCTACTCGGATGATCCAGCAATGGTTGACTCGATCGTGGCGGATATCCAAAGCCGTCAGGCTGTCCTGCACGACGCCGCCCCCATCATCACCCGGACCAACACGGTCGGCCCGTGGTTTGCGATCTTGGTGATCGGCCTGCTCGGTTTCTTCGTGGTGCAGAGGAGGCTCGGCGAATGAGTTTCAATCC
>NZ_HE978641.1:907585-981604 GCF_000312125.1 Timonella senegalensis JC301 | reverse complement strand
TGATCGGCCTGCTCGGTTTCTTCGTGGTGCAGAGGAGGCTCGGCGAATGAGTTTCAATCCACTCCTGCCCTGGGTCCCCTACGCCATCGGTGTCCTCCTCGTCCTCGGCGGGGTGGCCTGGGCCGCGTACCAAGACCTCAAGATCTCCGGTGGTGCGCGTTCCGCGCGGCTGACCTGGATCCGGCGCGGCCTAATCGCCGTCCTCGTGGCGTTTATAGGCTTCGGCCCATCCACCACCGTGACCACCACGGAACTGGCACGCGCAAACGTTGACGTCTACTTTGTGGTGGACCGCACCGGCTCGATGGCAGCCGAGGACTACGGGCCCGACGCCGAACCCCGGCTCAAGGGCGTGCGCCATGACATGCGCGAAATCATCAAGGACCTCAGCGGCGGACGTTTCTCCATCATCAGCTTTGATTCCGCGGCCAGCCGCCAGATGCCGCTCACCACGGACTCAACCGCACTCAAGACCTGGATCGGCTCCCTGAACCAGGAGATCACTCTGTACTCTTCCGGGTCCTCGCTGAACCGTGTGTACGGGGAGCTCGAGCAGGCACTGCGTCGCGGCGCCGAGGAAAACCCGCAGAACCAGCGGATCGTCTACATCCTCACCGACGGCGAGAACACCTCTGAGGACTCCCGCCAAAGTTTTGCTGGAATCAAGCAATACATCAACGGTGGCGCTGTTCTGGGCTACGGCACGGCAGAGGGTGGCAAGATGAGGCGCTACGACCCGATCCTGAGCAGCGAGAGCGAGGAGTACATCCAGGACTTCACACAGTCCCCTGTGGTCCCCGCGATCTCCAAGATCGACGAGGTGGCTCTCGGCGCGCTGGCCCAGGAGATGGGCATCAAGTACATTCACCGTGCCGAACCCACAGACATGAAGGAAGCCACCAGCGGTATCGACCCCAAACTGGTCGCAGCCGAAGGACGCCGGACCACGGAAATCCAGCAGCTCCTGATCTGGCCGTTCGCCGCCCTCCTTGCAGGCCTGCTGGTGTGGGAGTTTGCCGCAGCGACCTACCGGACCACACGGAAGGTGGGCTGAGCCTTGGCAGCGCTGAAACGCCAACGAGCACCACGGACCCCACAGGCCATTGCCCTGCGCTTGATGCGTAAGAAGTGGGCGCTGTGGTCCATCGTTCCCATCATCGCCGCGATCGTTATCATCGTCTTTGTCTCTCGGTTCCTCACGTGGAACACCATGGGACTGAACAAGTTTGACGAGAGTGAATACCGGGACGCATCGTTCAACTTCTCCCAGATCAAGGGCTGGACACCGTTTGAAAAGTGGGTGGCCAGCTACAACCTCGGCACCACCAACCTCAAGGCCGGTGCCTACCTCAACGCGATCACGGAGTTTGAGCGCGCAGAGTCATTGGCTCCCAAGCTCAAGGAAGGGGTCGACTATTCGCAGACTCCCACCAACTCACAGCCTCCGTTCTGCATGATCCGCCATAACCACTCCGTGGCATACGAGGAGAAGGGCAACGACGAGTTCGACGACGCAGCCAAGGCCTGGGACGGGTTCGTGAGCAGTTCCGATGAGCTCAAGGCGACTGAGGGAACACGGGCCTACAAGGACGCATACGAGAAGAACCGCGCGTTCGCGGACGAGGCCATCCCGTTCTACGAGCAGGCGTTGGAGTCCTACCAGCACTCGCTCGCACTTCAGGAGGAAACCACCTGCCGCGACCTGTTCTCCACGAACGCGCGGGTGACCGACAACGCTGACCTCACGCAAAACCGGCTGGACCAGTTGCGTGAGGAGCCACCGGCACCACCGGAGGACCCGCAAGCACAAGAGCCGCAGGAGCCCGAGCAACCCGAGCAGCCCCAGGATCCGAGCGATGAGCCGTCGCAGGATCCTAGCGAACAGCCCACGGATGAGCCCACCGACGAACCGTCCGGGGAGCCATCGGATGATTCTTCCGGCACCGATTCTGGGGGCTCGGATGCGCAGGACAAGCGCGATGAGCTCGAGGACCGTAACAAGGCGGGCGACAAGGCCAAGGAGCAGACCGAGGGTGCGCTCAAGCCTGGGGGCGGTGCGGGCTCGAAGCAGTGGTGACCACATCCCCCCACCCGACCCACACCCCTCCCCACCCGACCCGACCCTTTTCCCATCGAGAGTATTCCTGAGCCCACTCTCGTAAGGGAGAGTATTCCTGAGCCCACTCTCGTTTAAGGGCGCGGGAGGTGTGAGGGTGCGAGTCAGCGCTGGCCAGACTCCGAAAGGCGGATGAATGCGCCCTGTTCCTCCATGCCCTGGATTGAGCCCGGCAGGGTGTCGAGGAGTGCTGGCGAGTGGATGAGGAATGCGCTGTGTTTCCCGCGTGAAATCGACACGTTGAGCCGGTTTCGGTTTCGCACAAAGTCGAGCCCTCGCGGAGTGTTCTCGGCATCGGACACCGCCAAAGACACGAGCGCCACTGGGGCCTCCTGCCCCTGGAACTTGTCCACGGTACCCACTCGGTTCCCGTCCCAGCCTTCGGCAGCAAAGCGATCCTTGAGGAGCTGAACCTGGGCGTTGTATGGCGCCACCACAATGAAGTCCTGGGGCGTCAAAGGCTTCCGAGGGCTAGAAGCGTCCTCCTGCCACTGGCGCCCGATCATGGACTTGATCAAGCCGATCACCGCGTCGGCTTCCTGTGGCGATTGCACCGTGTTGCCCGAGTGCTCCACAGCGACCGTGTGCAGGCCAGGCCGGATTCCCTCCACAAACCGTTCGGCTGTGCCGGGCACTGAGAACAGCTTGCCCTCGTAGGACAGCTCCGACACCACCGAGGTGAGGTCCGGGTGCATCCGCCAGGTCTGATCGAGGAAGAACCCCCTGTCCTCGTGGATGGTGGCATCGTCGCCTACGAGCCAGGAAAGAGCCGAGCCGTCGACGGGCTCGGGGTGGTCACCCTGCGAAACCTGCGGCAGCTGCTGCGGGTCTCCGAGGAGGAGAACCCGCTTGGAGGCGTGCGAAACGGCGAGCGAGTTGGCCATCGAGAACTGGCCAGCTTCATCGATGACCAGCAGGTCGTAGCCACCCGGAGGGGCAAAGTCGAGGCTGGAGTAACTCCAAGCGGTTCCGCCCGTGACAGTTCCGGTGCTCGCGTTTGCAAAGAAGTCCGCGGCGCTCTTGGCATCAATGAGTTGGAACGGCCATGGCGACTCGGGCGTTGGCTTGTCCTTGGGCTTTTTGGCAATGGCCTCCGGCAGCATGCCGCGCTTAAGGACCGCGTGCAGAACGTTCTCCACCACGGCGTGGGACTGCGCGACCACGCCGATGTGCCAACCAACCTTCGCCAGAGTGGTGATCACGTGCGAGGCCACGTACGTCTTTCCGGCACCGGGAGGGCCTTGCACCGCAACAACCGCGGGGTCGTCCGACCGCAGCGCGGCGAGGATTGTTGCCACATTGTCCTCGGCCGCATCGGCCACAGTTCCCATCCGCCGAAGCAGCCGGGTTCTAGCGGTGTCAGCAAACTCGGGTGCCTCGGGATTCTCCTCCAACGCCGCGAGCACCTCCCGCGCAAAGTCCTCGAGCCTGGCGTCGATTGCGACCGTGGCAATCGGCGTCCCAGGTCCAAGGCCCACAGGTAGTTCATGCCATGGATCGTGATCGGACTTGGCGCTCTCGAGAATGGTGAGCGCAACGGCGTCCCCACCACCGGGAATCGGCTCTATTTCAGTGATCACGGCACCAAAGTGGTAACCCCGGATACCGTTTGCCGATTCTGACAGTCCCAGCGGGTACGGCTCGTCGTAAATTGCGCACACCGAGGTTCCAGCCGCCAACTTGTTGCCGGGTTCGAGCTCGCCGTAGAGCCGAACCACACGTTTCAGCGTCCGGGCGCGCGGCGGCTTGTGCCATTCCTCGACCACCTCGGCGCGAACCGGCCGGAAGATGTCAGATCCCGTCCATTCGTCGATGGGGTCCGAAAGCCTGGCAAAGTGTGCCCACCAGTACTGCTTGTTTTCGCGCCGGTTGTACTCCAGTCCCGCCCACGCCATGCGCGTGATCATGCGGGCCTCTGGCTCTGGCGCGGTCAAACCGCGGGCCTCGGCCACGGCTAGGTCGTGCTGCCATTTCTCGGTGAAACGGGCTAGGTGCGCAGCGAGCCTTTCCGACAACTCAACTCGTGCCGCCACTTCCGCCGACAGTTCCATTTCCAGCTCGGGACCATCAAGAGCGCGCTGCACCTGCCCCACACGCCAGTCCACGCCCACGGACTCGGCGATCCCGCCGACCCAGTTGAGCAGGTGGTATGTGGATTCGCAGTCATAGCGGTTGTACTGCTCGATGAGCCCGATCAGCTCCTCGAACTGCTCCAGTTTCCCGGCCTCGCGCGCCTCCACCGCCGAGGCATACTCGATGATTGAGTCCGCCGCGTTGGTCACGCCCTCGCGCAGGTGGCCGAGCGCGTCCGCGTAGAACGGCTCGAGCTTCTTGATGGACAGCGAGTGCCCTGACGTGCGCATGGTTCCGCGCACCACCGCGTAGAGGTCCACAAAGAGACCCCTCCGCAGCATCGCGTCCAGGGCTTCCTCGCGAGTACCGTGCCGCACCGCCAGCCGCTTCAGGGCCGTGGTTTCGTAGGGCGCATAGTGGTATACGTGCATGTCAGGGTGCAGTTCGATCCGTTCCATCAGGTAGTCGATAAACTGCTCGAACGCCCGCTTCTCCTCAGCACGGTCGTGCGCCCAGAGCGCGTGGAACGCGGGGCGCCCATCCTCTTGGAGCCTCCGCGTGCACCACCCAAACAGGTACTCCAAGCCCCAGTCGGAGGATCCCGCCTCCGCGTACAGCGGGTCGCCCTCGAAATCGAAGAAAATATCGCCCTCTGACTCTGGCTTGAGCAGGCCAAACGCCTTGGTGTCGAACACCCGGAACAGCCCCTCGGGGTGCTCGGCCGCCGCCTCGCGCCCCTCCAGCACAAGCTGCGCTTGTGCCACCAGCTTGGTCAGCGTGCTTCGGCTGATATCAATGCTTTTCGACGATTCACTGAGTTGGACCTGCCCGTCACCATCCGCCGCCCCAAGGTGGGCGAGGTCCGCGACCGTGAACACTCCTGCCTGGTTGAGCCGCGCCCTGTGGGCCGTGGTAGTTCCCATGACAAGCAGAACGTCGTCATGGAGCGAGACCTGCTGCTCGCATTCCGAACAGCGACCGCAGGTCCCGAGTAGACGCCCGGCCGAGTCGGGGACGCCCCATTGGGCGAGAGCCTGCCCGTTACGGGACTGGACGAGGTCCTCATACCGGCCGCGCAATCGCCTGAAAACAGGTTCCGTGTCCGCCACATTGTGGCGGGAGATTTCGCCGGTGCCCAGCACCAAGTAGCCAAACCTGCTGATGGGGATTCCCTGGCGCCCAAGCGCCTGGGCGTACGCGGTGATCTGCAGAACGGCGCTCGCGCGGGCAGTGCGGGCGAGTTTGGTGTCGTAAACGGCGTAGGTTCCATCGGGCTGGCGAATGACAAAGTCGGCGCGGCCCTTGAGCTCGCCGTCCAAGATGTCCACCTGGAACAGGACCTTGACGCCCGCTGCGAAGGCCGCGGCGGTGGCAGCGGCTCGCTCTTGCGCTGGCACGAGGTCCGCGCGGAACACGGCATTCTCCGGTCCACTCCCAGACCCCGTCCCGTCCCACTCGCCACCCTCCTCGATGAGCGAGTTCAGCATCGCCATTTCGTGGGCATCACCCAACTGGGCGAGACGATCCGCCATGCCATCGCCGCTGTGTGCGGGGCAGTCCGGCAGGGTGCACTCTCGCGCGGTTGCGAACCCGCACGGAGGCAGCCTCCATCCAGACTTGAGCTCGAAAGATCGGACGGCTTGGTACTCACACGTCGAGGCGGCGACGAGGTCGGTCACGCTGTAGGTCATGGTGGCTCGCATTGAAGTGGGGGCATCTCTGTCTCATTTGTACCGTGTTCCACTGACATCGCCGCTTAGGCTCAGCCGACCCGCACTCTGGCGTCTCCACCCGGGCCCACCCGCTCCAGGCCAGCCACGCATCCAGCCCCGCGACCAGCCCCACACCGCGCCATTCCAACCACCACAACGGTTAATCGCCTAACCCGTTGCAAACACTCAGTTTCTGACTTCCGGTTTTTGCCCATGACGTTTAGAGTTAGGAGCACAACCCGCGCTGCAAGGTAGCAGCGCCCCACTGTGAGGTCACCATGAACTGGCTCGAAATTCTCGGATGGATCGGCTCTGCCGTCGTCGTTTGGTCGCTGCTGCAAACCCGGATCCTGCGGTTGCGCGTTCTCAACTTCATTGGCTGTGCGATCTCGGTCGTCTACGCACTTCTTGGCAGCGTATGGCCCGTTCTCGGCCTCAACCTGGTGCTCTGCATCATCAACATCTACCACCTGCGCAAACTCACCGCGCAGAAGGAAACCGAGCGCGCATACAAGGTCCTGACCGTGACCCCGCAGGACGCCTACCTCCAGTTCTTCCTGGACCAGCACACCACTGACATCACCGAGGCACTCCCCGAGTTCAACCGTGAGGACACACTGAACGGCGAGGCCACCGAGGCGCACATCGTGCTCCACAACGACGAGACCGTGGGAATCGTGGTTCTCCGCGATGCCGGCGCGGGCGAGGCACGCGTGCTCCTGGACTACGTAACCCCACGCTTCCGCGACTTCACTCCTGGCAAGTACCTGTTCCGCGACTCCGGCCTGCTCCACTCACGCGGTTTCACTTCCGTGGTTGCCCCCGCACCCGCAAACTCCCAGACCTCCAAGTACTACTCAGCGCTTGGCTTCGTCCCAGAGGGTGACACCAGCCGACTCGCGGTGGCTCAGTAACCGGAGGACAATGGGTGGCACAGTTTTCCGGCTAAGTAAGGAGAGCACAATGTCGCACATCCCCAATGAGCCCACGAGTGAGTCACCGATTCCCGCGCCCGAGGATCCACTCAACCCTCCCGAGGACCACCATCGCGAGCCGCGGCTGGACAAGCCCGCAGTGGAACCACCGGAAGAGAAGAAGAGCCTCGGTCGCCGCATGAGCGAGAAACTGCTTCCTGTATATGGCCCTGCTCAAATCACTGACGCAAAGAGGCCCATTACCCCTCCGACTGAGGAGGAACAAGCACGGGAGAAGGACCTACAGGACTCCCTGACGCTCGGGGTTGATGAGCATGGCGAGCCGTATGGGATGCTCAACGATCCGAACGCGGACATCGACGAGGACCTGTATCCCCCAGAGTCTTCTAGTTCGGACGCTCCGGCACGGTCTGAGTAGGGCCGAACGGCGGGCGCAACTTCCTGCGTTGCTGCAGTTCCAGCCGTGCCGGGTGCGCAGGAGGCTCCCGGCGCGGCTGGTTTTTGAAACTTTTTCGTGCCGTGGCTGTCGTGTATCGGGCTGGCCCGTTACTTCGCTGTGCCATGATGAAATCCATCCTCGTTCCCGCACGGTAGGAGTCTCCATGTCGCGCTCGGTCCGCCCGATCCGCCCCCACTTTCCGGAGCCGGCCGGCACTAACTGGGCTGGCAATCTGACCTACTTTGCGCGCGAGTTCATCGAGCCGCGCTCCCTTGAGGAGCTGTCGCAAGCCGTCACCCTGACGTCGGGACCACTCAAGTTCCTTGGCTCGCGACACTGCTTCAATGATGTGGCGAATACCAGCGGCACCATGGTGTCGCTGGCTCGTTTTGAGCCGCTCACAGCGGAAAACCTCGAACTGATTATCGACGATTCACCTAGGCGGGTGCGCGCAGCTGCGTCGACCCCGTATGGAGTTTTGGCTCAGGTTCTCGACGCCCTCGGTCTCGCTGTGTCGAACTTTGCTTCTCTCCCCCACATCACGATCGCTGGCGCGATCGCCACGGGCACGCACGGTTCCGGTGACGGGAATCTTCCGCTGATTGGCGATGTGTGGGCGTTTGAGGTGCTCACTCCGCAGGGCACGGTGAGGCGTGCCGTACGCGACGGTTCGGGCGACCTACCTTTTGAGGCCGGGGTGCACCTGGGGCTCCTCGGAGCGTTGACGTTTGTTGAGGTCATGGTGGAGGACTCTTTCCACGTCCGCCAGGATCTCTATCAAGACCTTCCCTGGGATTCGGTGTTCGGCCAGTTCGATGAGATCACGGCTTCCGCATATTCCGTTTCGATCTTTACCCACTGGAATGCGGCCGCCGCCGAGCAGTTGTGGCTGAAGTCGAGGGTTGCAGACGACCGTCCAGACGGCGCCGAAGGCACGTTTCTGTTTGGAGCACGCAGGGCCACCACCAAGTTGCACCCGCTTCCAGACACCGACCCGATTCACTGCACGGACCAGCTTGGAGTTCCTGGTCCATCATTCGACCGTCTCCCACACTTCAAGATGGGGTTCACACCCTCAAAGGGCGAGGAACTACAGTCCGAGTACCTGATCCCACGCGAGAACGCGGTGAACGCCATCAAGGCTGTCTTGGCGCTGGGCGATCAGTTCCGCGATCTTCTCTTTGTCTCCGAGATTCGCACGATGGCCGGCGACGACGGATGGCTTTCGCCAAGCCCCGGAGACAGCGTTGGCCTCCACTTCACGTGGAAGCAGATGGAACGCGAGGTGTTTGCCTTCCTTCCCACCTTGGAAGCCGCGCTCGCTCCGTTTGGCGCGCGCCCACACTGGGGCAAGCTGCACACGTTCGAGGCCAATCAGATTACGGCGCTCTACCCTGCCCTAGAGAACTTCCTAGCCATCGCGCGTGAGTGCGACCCAGACGGCCGGCTCCGCAACGATTACACGGCGCGAGTCTTGGGCTACTGACCACTCTGGTAGGTACGGGTGTTGGCCTAGGCCTCTACACGCCGAGGTACTTGAGCACTGCGAGGACTCTTCGGTGGTCGCCATCGGTTGGCGCGAGTTGGAGCTTGGAGAAGATCGCCGAGATGTACTTCTCCACGGTTCCTAGGGAGACGTGCAGGGCGTCGCAGATTGCGCCGTTTGAGCGGCCCTGGGCCATGAGGTCGAGAACCTCACGCTCTCTCGGGGTGAGGGAATCAACCTCACTGCGCTGCGACGATGCTCCAATCAACTGGAACACCACCTGGGGATCCAGCACGGTCTCACCTGCATGGATCCTCTCAAGTGCATTAACAAACTGTGAGACCTCCGCGACGCGGTCCTTGAGGAGGTAGCCGACTCCACCCGGCTGCCCCGAAAACAACTGCGTCGCGTAGGTCGTCTCAACGTACTGCGAGAACACCAAGACGCCAACGTCTGGCTTCGACTCACGCAGTGCAAGCGCCGCGATGATGCCCTCGTTCGTAAAGGTTGGCGGCATACGGACATCCATGATGACCACGTCCACCTCAACGGATGGGATCTGTTCGAGGAGTTCTTGGGCGGACGCAACAGCGAGCACGACACGATGGCCGCGCCCCTCGAGGAGCTCGGCCAACGTGAGTCGCAGTATTGCTGAATCCTCGGCTATTGCGAGTTGCATTCCTACACTTTCAAGATTCTAGGCATCGTGATCGTTGCCATCGTTGGCCCGCCGTGCGGTGACTGGAGGTCAAACTTTCCACCGGTGCTTGCCACCCGCTCTGCCACACCGTCGAGTCCGCCGCCGTGCAAGGAAGCCACTCCCCGGAGCACAGCGCCGCCATGGCCCTGATCCACCACGGTCACGTACAACCTATCAGCGTCGGTCCACGCCCTCACCTGCGCCTCGCGCGCACCGGAGTGCTTGGCCGCATTGGTAAGAAGTTCCGCTACTGCGTAGTAGGCCACGGCTTCAACCGCGGGCGAGATTTCGTGCTTCAAACTGGTTTCAAGCCGCACGCCGAGCGCACTAGAGGAAGACAAAGTATTGAGGGCGGTACCAAGTCCATCGTTGAGGGCTGCTGGATGGATTCCCTGCACGAGTCCACGAAGATCCGTCAGAGCATCCTTTGAGGTCAGGTGCGCAGAGTCAAGCGTCTTCAGCACGGCTTCTGGTTCTTCTCCGGCCGCGAGGCGCTCCTTGGCATCCCCAACCTTCATCGCAATAGCCACGAGCTGTGCCTGCGTAATATCGTGTAGGTCGCGCTCGATCGATCGCATCCGCTGCGCACTCGCCTCTGCAGACCGTGCTTGGTTGAGCAGAACCTTGTGGCGTTCGATGCTTCCCTGAGTGGGGCCAAGCAAGGTTGCGGCAAGCACCGCCTGAAGCCGCGCAAGTGAGTTGTTGAGCAGCGGCCACACCCACACGAGGACCACTAGGCAGATAAGGGCTTGAGCCAGGATGCGCGGTGGCGTGTCGATGAAGTACTCCGGCCTGTACTGCGCTCCTCTGTGCCACGTGCCATCGGAGATCTGCTGCGCCGGCAAGTACCGGTACCACAGCGGATAGGTGACACCCCCAATGCCTACCGCAAAGAACGTGACGCTCACGCAGAACGCAAAGATTCCCGTTATGAACGCAATGACAATGTATGCGATCGAGCGCCATCCAGCGACATCAGAAAGACCTGTCTTCACAAAGCCGCCGAAACCCTGACCGCGGCGTGCAGGTGGGGGCGAAGGAATGCGGGTATCGAGCATCGCGTTCGTCCACACTCGGAAGCCATCACCGAGGTACCTAGCCCCCAGCAACATTGCGGCCGCAAGCGGTAACCCAATGACGAGGATCGCTAATGATAGGCCAAGGGACACCGCGGTAACGGCGTAGACAAAGCCAAGCACCGTGAGGAAGAGCATGACCAAGTGGTAGCCGAAGGATCGCCACGTAATTCCCGCGAAAAAGTTCCCCGTGGCCTTAGCCAGAGCTCCAGTTCGTTGGAAGAGCGGAGAGGGACGCAGTGAGGAACCCACTGAGTGCGCATCGTGCAGAGTCGTTGTCATACATCCATCCTCGCGAAACGACGGCGGGTTGCGTTAGCCTGCCTCCACCGTAATCTTTCTGGGGGATATCCCCCACCCGCCAGCCAATCGGGGATCGGAAGTGGGGGCGGGACGGGACCAAGATCGTCGAAAATCAGGGGCGCCGCGTGCGGCGCCCACCCAGCCAATCACCCAACCGCAACCAGCCCACCAACACCATCGCAAGAATCGCAAGCATTAGCGGGCGACTCAGCCACCAAGCCCCGGTTCCTGGCGTGGGAAGCGGACCCGAAAGGGCGAAGACGAGGCCGTAGACCACTACTGCTACAGGAAGGTGCCACAGGAACGCGCGCATGGAGTAGCGGGCGGCAACGTCGAGAATACGGGCTGGCCGGAGACGATCCATCCATCGGGCGACCCAAGGGCGGGCGAGTATGGCTAAGGGGATCAGGAACAGCGTGTGCAGGAGGGTTGGGATGGATGGTGGGCTCATGTTCGAGCGCTCGCCGGACAGGCCGACCATCGACTCGGACCAGATCGGTGTTGCCACCACTGCACACAAGAGCGCCAATGCTCCCAGGGACCACGCCCACAGTGCACGGTGCGACACCCGCCCGAGACGCCCGTCCCAATAGAAGAACCCGAGCTGCTGTGCAGTCCCGTGCACGAGGACGTAGTTGGCGTAACCAATATACGGCTCGTCGAGAATCGTGCGGGCGGCGTCGACAACGCAGGCCAGCACGGCCAAGCCGACCACAACCCTGATGCCGTAGCGGCGGTGAAGTCCGAGCATCGGTACGGTAATTGCGGCGAGCACGCTGTAGACCGCCACAAACCACAACGGCATGAGGACCACAATGCCAACGGTGAGCGTGAGAGTGCGCGGGGCACCAAGCTGCAGAGCAAGCAACACGAGTCCCACAACCACAACGAGGAACGGCAAGACGGGGACGATCAGCGCTTTGAGTCGCTTGGCCAGCCACTTCGCCGGAGAATCGCCGCGGCCCAGAGCACGGGTCAGCGATGTGGCGTTCGAAAAGCCTCCCACAAAGAAGAACAGCGGGATGAGCACGAGAACCCACGTGAGCGGCCACAGGAAACGGTTCGTGTTGAGCACGTTGTCCACGTGCAGTTCGCCGTTTTGGACCGATACCGCGGCCATAGTCCAGTGACCAAGGATCACGGCGCCCAGCGCAAGGCTGCGCAGCAAATCGGGGAAGCGATCGCGCTGTTGTGCGGACTCGGCGCGGGCGGTCGTTCGTTCGGTGCGGGACATGGTGACAATCTAGCGGAACCACATGGCGCGGCGGAGGTGATTCCGCCCAAACATCGCAAGAATGTGCAGCGTGGAGCACCAGACATCAGCTGGGGAGAAACGACCTCGTCACAATCCTCGGCGATTATTTGACGGTTCAATTACCGCGTGGGCATGATGCTTGATCGACACACTTTTTGAAGTGTCCCGCCCGCGCGGGACGGCACTTGCCTGAAAGGCCCCGCATGAACATTGCACTCTGGATCGTTGCCGGCATCGGCGCAGCTCTCTTCCTCATGGCAGGAATGGCCAAACTGGCGCAGCCCAGCGAGAAGCTCGAGGCAATGTTCCCATGGGTTCAGAAGTACCACCCTGCATTCCCACGCCTCATCGGCGCAGCGGAAGTCCTCGGCGCAATCGGCCTCATCCTTCCGCAGGCCACTGGAATCATGCCAATCCTGACCCCAATCGCAGGGCTCGGCCTGGCCCTTGTCATGGTGTTTGCCGCAATCTTCCACGTTCGCCGTGGTGAGGTGGGGAGCGTTCCTACGAACCTCGTCCTCATGGCAATCGCGCTGTTCGTGACAATCGGACGCCTCGTCTAAGCCCTGCTCTACGCGGAAGAAAGGCGCCGCCGGAAGACTCTGAGTCTTCCGGCGGCGCCTTCTTTATACGCTAAAGCGCTGCCTCTATCTCTGCGATCCGCTCAGCCAAGAAGGCATCTGTTTCCCCTGCGGCGAGAGCCAGTTCGTGCGCCTCGCGCAGGCTCACAAGCGCACCAGGCAAGTTCCCTGCGTCTCGATTGGCGAGCCCGGCGATGGTAAGCGCATCACCCAGAGCTGCCGCGATGCCGAGTTCGCGCGCACTCCCTGCCGCCCGAAGCGCGGACGCCGCGGCCTCATCATTGGAGTCCATCCGCCACAGCAAACGCGCACGGTGCATCTCCAGTTCAAGCAGGGCAACCACCCGGATCTGCGGGTCAACCGCGGTGTCCTCGTCGCGCAGTGCGGACTCGGCCTCTTCGAGTACGCTCACGTCCTCGCTCTGCGCACACACCACGCCCGCCACCGCCCGAGACTTGGCAGCCTCCGCCAAAGCAACGGGATCGTTCATGCCTCGCGCGAGCTCAAGCGCACGATCCGCCAGCCCCACGGCGTCCTCGTCCTCCATCTGCACAAGGAAGCCCGAGAGCCTGAGCGCCACCCCAAACTCGTCCGAGGTGCGTTCCGCCTCCGAGGCCACCGTCAGCGCATAGTTCCACGCCGAGTACGCCTGCTGGTAATCACCGGCCGCGAACGCCGCCTCGCCCACGTACCTCAGAACCTCTAGGAGCCCCTCGGGGTCCTCCATCTGGTCGGGCCCGTTACTGAAGTGAGCGTCAAGAACTTGAGTTAGCGGCTCGAGTGCCCCGTTCGGGTCCCCTGCGTCCAGCAAGAACCTGCCCAAAAGCAGGTTCAAGCCCTTCTCATGCTCCTCACGCTCGGGCGTCTGCGCCAGGAGTCGGAGCGCGCGGCGAATGGTGCGGATTGCGTCCGGCAGGCTTCCCACGTTCCCCTGCACGTTGGCCTTGCGGACGAGGTACCGCCACGCGGCCTCCTTGTTGCCCGCCTTCAACGCCAGGGCAACCGCCTCCTCCATTGCGGCCACGCCCTGCTCCGGGTGGTGCTCCAAGTACGCGAGCGTCCCGGTCAGAAACGCCCGGTTGGCGTCCAACAGGTATGCGCCAAAGGAGTTCTCCTCCGCAATCTTCAGCGCCCTCGCCACGGCGGACAGCTCGCCCGTGTCCAACGCGAATGAGGCCGAGGCCAAGGCGATCCGCTGGCGCGTCACTGTGCCCGCCGCAAACTTCTGAGCAATCTGGGTCAACTCAAGGGCACGAGCGGCATCCTCTTGGCCCGGCAGCGACAGCAGGTTGGCCCCCTCGAGCAAGAGAACTGCTGCTCCGCTCGGCTCTGCCTCCGATATCTCCTGAGCCTGCTCCAAGATCTGCGGGCGGTCGTCCGCAGACAGTCCTTCGAGGAACCGCGGCCCAAACCCGCCAATCACCCCGGCCAGGCGCGGGCTGCCAACGCGAGCAAGATCGTCGATAAGCATGTCAAAGGCGGGCGCACCCACAGGAACAAGCTCGGACGGGACGTTGAGCAGGGCCAACACCAGTTCCACTGCATCAGGATCGGGAGTACCCGAGTCCGCCGCAGCGGACGCGAGAGCAAGGCCACGGCGATACAGGTCAACGGCGGCCGAGTAATCCACGCGGACGGCGTTGCGGACCGCGGCAACATGTTCCAGCACGGACGCTGGCTCAGTAGCGGGCATTGCCGGCTCGGGCTCTGGCGCCTCAAACTGCTCAAACCCGAGCGGCACGTCAATGCGCTCCGCGTTCTGAGCGCGCTCAAGCATCGACTCGTAGTACGAGTTCCCGTTGCGCTCATCAAACTGCGCGGCGATCCTCTTGGCACGCGCCCACGCCAGCGGGGCGATCTCTACGGCTGTGCGCTCGCGCGACTCGATGACGTCCAGCAAGCGTGAAATGTACGGGGCAGACGTGCCCCGAATGACCCGCTCACCCTCCCCTTCCGCCACAAGGGCGTCCGCGAGCCCGGCCAGGATGGTGAGCGCGCGGAACTGGAATGCCACGTTGAGGAGCGGGGTCTCGAACGACTTCATCCGACCCTCGGCGAGCTCCAGAGCGCGCGCAACGTTGCCGGTCAGGACACAGAAATCGATGTGGGTCAGGAGCATCGAGCCCGGGTCGGGGTTGCGGCGCAACGCGGCCAGGCTCTTGTGGTGGAGCGCCTTGGCATGCTCCAGGTCCCCGCGGGCCTCATCGCCGCGGCGCAAATACAAGTACATCGCCCGCGCCTCGGAATGCTCGGGCTCGTCGCCGCAGGTGAAACGGCCGGAGAAGATCTCCTCGTACAGTTCGAGCGCCCGCTCGGGCTCGCCGATCTCGTTGTGATACATGGCCGCGGCCGAGCGGAAGCAGGCCTCGCAGTGCGAGAGGTCGTCCCGCGGCGCGGACTGCAGTTCCCCATAGAACCGGGCGGCGTCGTCCCACTCACCGCGCTCGGTGGCGCTGGAGAACCGCACCTGCAGGTATCCCGCGGGCGAGGCTCCGGACTCCCTGAAGCGCCTCTCCATGTCCGCGTAGATTGCATGGATCTGCGCCAACGAGTACGCCGGAGAGTTGTTCAGTTCCTCGGCTACCCACTTGTACTGGAACAGCAACTGGGTGCCATCATCCGTGACCAGCGGGAACTTCTCAGGATTGGAATCGTGGATGGCAAGAGTCTTGGTGAAGCTCGAAAGCAGCGCGTCCGTGTCGCCCGTGACAAACACCGACTGGTTGAGCCACATCCTCAGTTTGTATGCCCACACGGGCAGGTCGTACTGCTCCGCCAGAGCGAGGGCCTTGCGCACCATCGCGGTCTCCTCGTCCCCCAGCGGAGTCTGAGAGATCGTGTCGACCAGTTGCTGGAGATCGGCAGGAAGCGATTCAAGTTGCATTGTTTTACAGCTCCGGGAAGTCAGTGCCGAATCCGGCATCAAAGGAAGTGTCGGAAAGGCCCATGGACAGGGTAATGAGGTCGTCGAGTGCGCCGGTGAGCATCGTGCGGTCCTCGGCCGTGAGCGGGTGGTGACCGGACAGTTTGGCCTGCGCATACATCAGCCTGATCGAACGCAGGAACACCACCTCGTCCCCCACCGATGCTAGGGATCGGACGGCACGGTTGGACCAGTTTAGGCAGAGCTGCGCCTTCACGTTTGAGCCCGCGGCAGCGAACACCTCCTGCGCCTGGCTCAGGATCTCCGCCCACGGACCCGCCGCCGCATCACGGGCGGAGTCGCGTTCGATCCACTCGATCACCTTGGGATCCGCCACATACAGCGCGGGCAGGTTGGCCGGTTCAAACGACCGCACGATGACCTGCAGGTACTTGTTCCCTAGGGCCTCAGTGGCGGACTTTTCCAGCGCCGCTGCGCGAGCGGCATCGTCGAAGGGGACGGGGCTCAGGTTGGCCAGTTCCTTGGACACCTCGACCTGTTCCACACTCACGCCCTCGCGCAAAGCGGGTAGGCGCAGCAGCAGGTCCGCCACAAACGAATACCCGGCGTTAATCACCGGCTGATCAGGCGAAACAATCGATGCCACCTGCCTAAACTCATCCACTGTGGCCGCGTAGCGGACACGAGGCGACAGGTCCAGATACTCACCGATAGTCATCATCCCAGCGCTTGTTTCTACGGGCAGCAGGGGAATGATGACGCGACCAAGATCGTCGTGAAATATTGCCATCTGGCGCAGCGACACGTGGTGCACGGACACCAACTCGGCCAGGGTTTCGGGGCTCTGCTCGGCCTGCCGAGCGACCCACGCCGTGATCGCCCGGCCGATCGCCTCCTGCGTCTCGGTGAGGGCCTCGCCCGCAATGATCTGCTCGCGCGACGCCGTGGGCGTCAGATGGTCCGTGGACAGGACCGCGTGCACGAAACCGGCCCATGTGGGTAGCACATCGGGCACCCGCTCGGCGAGCAGCATGCTGCTGAGGTACATGCGCGCGTTCGCGGCGGCGCCCGGCGGCGGTGCGAACGGCAGCACGTACGCCACGCCGCTCGTGCCCGTGGATGGCACGTCCAGCGGGATGACCGCGAGCGGTTCGGCGCCCAGAATCTCGCGCCCATACCCCGCGACCTCCGACCACTGGTCACGCAGGGGCGCCAGGAACGGCGCCTGCCGCGCGATCCGCTCCGGGCCGTTCTCCCCGATGACCTCGATGGGGATCGGCAGGAACTCTGCGAACGTGGCGGCGAGCTCGCGCACCACGGGTCCGCGCAGGAGATCGTCCCCGCCCGCGCTCTGTCCACTTGCTTCACGCCCCGACTGGCGCGCAGCGTGCCGCGCCAGCGTCACCGTGGTGCCAAACGGCACCAGCTCGCTCTGCTCGGGATCAAGTTCCGTAATCTCGAACGTGCCGTCAAGACGCCCCACCCATTCGATCGCCGGAAATCCTCTGCCATCAGGGGAAATTCGCCGCGATCGCGACAGAATCGAGATATCCGAGGACACCATAAAGCACGACAGCAGCCCAATCCCGAACTGCCCCAAATAACCCTCGCGCCGCAGCCCGATCTCGCTATCCCGCTTGGACGACCGCCCCACCGTGGCCAGCAGCTCCGCTGCTTCGGCCGCGGTTAGGCCGATCCCGTTGTCCTGGAATGTGAAGGGCGTGTTGTTCGTGGCCGGCCGGATTGTGATCCGTGGTTCAACCAGATTTTCGACGAGTGTGGTCACCTTTTCTTGCGCCACACCCGCCCCAGCCTGGTGCGCCGCCGCGATAGCGTCCACGCCGTTTTGGATGAGTTCACGCAGGTACACGCGCGGGCTCGAATAGATGTGGCGGGAAAGCAGTTCGATGACGCCGGACAGGTCCACTTGGAACGGACGAGACACACGGTCCCCTTTGCGATGGATGCTTGCAGGTGAGTTCGAGCGTGCCCGCCCGTAGCTGAGCACGCCTCACCACACTATTGTGCCGGGCACCCCTGACAGTTGCCCGTACCAGACATTGGCGCTGTCGACCCACCACATTCCGCCACCTGACCCCTCCCCCCAGCCCCTCCACCCGCGAGTGCCGCCCATATGCAGCGAGTGCCGTCCAACGCCAGGCCCGGCCCCCACGCGCGAGTGCCGGGTTTTGTAGTCGAGTGCCGGTACGCGGATGCGGCACTCGCCTACAAAACCCGGCACTCGCGGCGAATGGCCGCGGCGCTGAGCGGCACTCGCGGTGAATGGATGTCGGTTGAGCGGCACTCGCGGTGAATCGCCGCACCGCTGGGCAGCGCTCACTCAAGTTAGAGGCACGCCTTCCTTCCCGATATATGCACCGATTCTGCGTGTACCTTTGAAGCATCTACAGGCTCTCGCCGGCACCGATGCCGGCCATCACCTCGCCGGAGGCCACCATGGCTGGAATGACCGCGTCAATGATCCTCAACCAGAAGTTCACAGTGACCAAGTTCCGCGAGGGCTACGACATGAGTGAGGTCGACAGTTTCCTAGACGAGCTTGGGCTGGTCGCCGAGACACGCGAACCCGCCGAACTTGAGGCCAAGCTCCGCGCAATCCCCGCGAAGCGCTTCCAGGTGACCAAGTTCCAGAATGGCTACGACATGATCGAGGTTGACGAGTTCCTCGACGCAGTGGAGGCCGGGTTCACCGAACGTCTGCGGGAGCTGCACGCGGGAGCCGCCTCCGGAACGGGAAGCCTCGGGGCGTCCGGCTCCGAACCCTTTAGCCAGCCCGTCCGAGTCCCGCTCTCCGTCGCGGACCTCCACGAGCCCAAATTCACGGTGACCAAGTTCCGTGAAGGCTACAAAAAGCAGGACGTGGACGACTTCCTCGAGGAGCTACGGCGCAGCGTAGCCCGCGCAACCGCCATCGAACTCCAGAGCATCCCTGACCGGATCCTCAATGCTCAGTTCGAAGTGGTCAAGTTCTTCAAGGAAGGCTACGACATGCTGGAGGTCGACGACTTCCTGGACGCAATCGGTACGAAGGCACGAAACTCCCGCTGACGGGGACCCAACCCAGCACCGGCTCCACGCCACCCCCCCAACGCTGGGCCCCGGCCACCCCAACGTGCGAGTGCCGCCCATATGCATCGAGTGCCGTCGCGCGGGGACGGCACTCGACACCGTTGAACGGCACTCACGGTGAATGGATGTCGGTAGAGACCTGAGACCTCCCGCTAGCCCCAGACCAACCCACGCGAAGGTTCCTCGAGCACGGCAGCCACGTCGGCTAGCGTGCGGGCGCCGAGTTCGCCATCCACCAGGCGGTGGTCGAAGCTCAGCGCGAGCTGCGTGACCCAACGCTTCTTGATCTTGCCCTTGTGCACCCACGGCTGTTCGCGGATCGCGCCGAACGCGAGGATCGCGGACTCGCCTGGGTTGAGGATCGGCGTTCCGGTGTCGATTCCGAAGACGCCCACGTTCGTGATCGTGATGGTTCCGTCCATCATGTCTGCCGCCGGGGTCTTCCCGGAGCGCGCGGTTGCGGTCAGGTCCGAAATACCTTGGGCCAGGCCCTTGAGCCCGAGCCGGTGCGCGTTCTTGATGTTTGGCACGATCAGCCCACGCGGGGTCGCTGCGGCGATGCCCAGGTTCACGTAGTGCTTGTACACGATCTCCTGGTTCTCATCGTCCCAGCTCGCGTTGATCTCGGGGTGCCGGGACACGGCAAGTAACAGCGCCTTGGCGGCGATCAGCAGCGGGGTCACGCGCACATCGGAAAACTCGCGGTCCTCGCGCAGCGCCTTGACCAGCCGCATCGTTTTGGTGACGTCAACAGTGTGGAACACGGTGACGTGGGGCGCCGTGAACGCCGAGGACACCATTGCCTCTGCGGTGCGCCGGCGGACCGACTTCACGGGGACGCGCGTTTGGCGGCCGTCGTGCGTAACCGTTCCAGACGCCAGCCACGGTGAGTCGTCGCCCTCGTAGGTGGTCAGCGCGCGTGCCGACGTGGCAGCCGACGCCGCGAGCACATCCTCACGGGTGATGAGTCCGCCCGGTCCGGTGGGGTCCACCGAGTTGAGCTCGATTCCGAGGTCTCGCGCAAGCTTTCGCACTGGCGGCTTGGTCCGCACTGCCTCATTCCCCGCCGGCTTGTTGACCGTCAGCGAGTCCGCTGCGCCCGTGCGGCGCGGACGCCGCTTGGTGGAGCCGTGGCTGATGCCGTAGCCCACGAGCACGGAACCCGATTCCTCGGGTTCTTCAATTTTCGACGATAGAGCATCTTCCAGCGCCGCTCCACCTTGGGCAGTGGCTGGCGCAGTGGTGGCCGGCTGGGTGGGCTGCGCCAGCAGCTCCGCAGCCTGCGCGGAACCATCGTTCCCAGCGCGTTCGCTGGCGTCGAGTTCCTCCGCCGTGGACTCGTCCAGCGGGGTGTCCTGTGTGGTGAGGTTTTCTGCACCCACCGCGTCGGGCGCTGGAACGGAAGCAGAATCGTCGTTAATTTCAGGCGCCGCGGCGCCGTGTGGGTCGGTGTCCACCACCATGATGATGGTGCCCACATCGATGAGGTCACCCTCTGCACCGATCAGTTCGGTGACCACTCCGGCGAACGGGGAAGGCAACTCAACGAGCGACTTGGCGGTCTCGACCTCGAGGATGACCTGGTTGACGGTTACTGTGTCGCCGACCTTGATCTTCCACTCCACGATCTCGGCCTCGGTCAGGCCCTCGCCCGCATCGGGCATTGGAAAACGTTCGTACGTTGGCATCAAGAAATCCTTGGCTTAGCAATCAGTAGGCGAGCACACGGTCAACCGAATCGAGGATTCGGTCGAGCGATGGGATGTAGTCGTGCTCCAGTTTGGCCACGGGGTACGGGTTGTGGAACCCGCCCACGCGCAGCACGGGCGCCTGGAGTTCGTAGAAGCAGCGTTCCGTGACTCGGGCGGCAACCTCCGCGCCCGGGCCCATGTAGGTGACGGCCTCGTGGACAACCACGCAGCGGCCGGTCTTCTTAACGGAGGCGACCACGGTGTCGGTGTCGAGCGGGGAAATCGCACGCAGGTCGATGACCTCGATGCTCGTGCCCTCGGCAGCTGCGGCCTCTGCCGCGCGCAGCGCGGTGGCGACGGTTGGACCATACGCAACCAGCGTGACGTCAGTACCGGTGCGAGCCACCACGGCCTTGTTCAGGGTGTCGGAGCCGATCGGAGTGGACAGGTCCACTGGGCCCTTCTCCCAGTAGCGGCCCTTGGGCTCAAAGAAGAGCACGGGGTCGGGGCTCGCAATGGCCTCCTGGATCATGGTGTACGCGTCCTGGGCAGAGCCCGGCGAGACCACACGCAGGCCAGGAGTGTGCGCGAACAGCGCCTCGGGGCTCTCCGAGTGGTGCTCGACCGCACCAATGCCACCCGCAAATGGAACGCGGATGACCACAGGAAGGTTCAGACGCCCCTTGGAGCGGTAGTGCATCTTGGCAAGCTGCGTGGTGATCTGGTCAAAGCCAGGGAAGATGAAGCCGTCGAACTGGATCTCGCACACCGGGCGATAACCGCGCATGGCCAGGCCGATCGCGGTTCCGATGATGCCGGACTCGGCGAGTGGCGTGTCCACTACGCGGTCCTCACCGAACTCGGCCTGCAGGCCCTCGGTCACGCGGAACACTCCGCCGAGCGGGCCGATGTCCTCGCCCATGAGCAGGACGCGCTCATCCTTGGCCATCGCTGCGCGAAGGCCGGCGTTGATCGCCTTGGCGAACGGGAGAGGCTTGGCGGAGTTTGGGGCTGGGGCCGCCTGTGGGGCTGGGACGGTCGCGGTCATCGTGCTCCTCCGGAGGTATCCATGAAGCTGGCTTCGTACTGCGCAAACCACTCGCGGTCCTCACGCACCAGAGCGTTGTCGGTGGCGTACACGTGGTCAAAGATGGAGGTGCTCTCGGGCCGGCCAAGTGACTTCACGTAGCCGCGAATGTACTCGCCGAAACCCTCGAGTTCGGCGGCAAGCGCTGTCTCGTCGGTGTCGTTCCAGGCGTTCTCCGACTCCAACAGGGCCTTGACCCGGGCGATGGGATCGCGGTCGCGCCAGTGCTGCTCCTCCTCGCGGGTGCGGTACTTGGTGGGATCGTCGGACGTGGTGTGGGCACCCATTCGGTAGGTCAGGGCCTCGATCAGCACGGGGCCCTCGCCCGAACGTGCGTGGTCCAGAGCCCAGCGTGCTGCAGCGAAGCTTGCCAGCACGTCGTTGCCATCCACGCGAATTCCCGGCACCCCAAAGCCCTCACCGCGGGTGTAGAGCTCGCCCTTGAACTGCTTGGAGTTGGGCACGGAGATGGCCCACTGGTTGTTCTGTACAAAGAACACGATCGGTGCGTTGTTCACGGCCGCGAACCCGAGGGCCTCGGACACGTCGCCCTGGGAGGTCGCGCCGTCACCGAGGTACACCATCACGGCCTCGTCGCCTGCCGCACGACCCACCTTGGCGTCCCGCTGGAGCCCCATGGCGTAACCGGTTGCGTGCAGCGCGTGCGAACCGATGACCAGCGTGTACAGGTGGAAGTTCTTCTCAAACGAGTCCCAGCCACCGTGGTCCACGCCGCGGAAGAGCTGGAGGATCTTGGCCAAGTCCATGCCACGCGTGTGCGCCACGCCGTGCTCACGGTAGGACGGGAAGACCATGTCTGTGGGGCGGAGCGCGTGGCCTGAGCCGATCTGCGCGGCTTCCTGGCCGAGCAGCGGCGCATACAGTGCGAGTTCCCCTTGGCGCTGCAGCGCGGTGGCCTCGGCATCGAAGCGGCGCGCGAGCATCATGTCCTTGTAGAAGGTGCGCAGGTCATCGAGCGTCAGGTCCGAGACCTGTGCGCGCAGGGTCGCGTTCTCTTCAGTGATGACGCGGTGCCCCTGCGGGTCGATGAGTTGCAGTGGCGCATGTTCGTCGGTGCTGCTGAGTCCTGGTGTGCTCAGAAGGTCCGTCATGCGATCTCCTTTTATTGTGGCTTCCCCACAAAAACCGGGCGCGAGCGCCGCCTTGTGAGCAGCTACTCGCTTGGAGATTGCTGGAAGCCTACGAATCCGTAGCCTACGCCAGCGTAACTTACGGCACCGTAGGTTTCATAGGGAACCACTCGCACAACGTTGGGAACGGTTTTTGTAGGTCAACCACAAAGCCGTGGCGACAAAGCGTCACTTTGGCGCTTTTTGGAGACCAGCCGTGGTGCCAAACGCACAACGGCCACCTCAGTCCTCAAAGAGGCAGAACAGGTGACCCACGGGGTCAACCATGACCCGCACGCCCTCATCAAACTGGGTATCTGCCACGCGCGCACCGCAGGATTCCGCCCGCGCTACAGCATCTTCTAAGTCGGAAACCCACAAATCGAGGTGGATTTGCATCTACTGGTGTTCCGCCGCGCTCGGCCAGGTCGGCGCCACATACAGGGGCTCCAACTGGATGGAAAGAAACGACCGCTTCTTTCCCGGCGGCACGAGCATCGCCCAGGTCGGGTCCGAGTGTTCGGAAATTTCCCACCCTAGGAACTCCGCATAGAAGCGCGCCAACTCCGTGGGATCGGGCGCATCGAGAACGGGCGTCAATGCCTTCACAAATCCAAGTTCAGCCATGGATTTCACGCTACCGCCGCCGCCTCACCCACGCACCCGCTGCTCTCCCTTCCCCGCCACCTCCCCATCTCCCCAGCTCCCCAGCTCCCCGCCACCCTCCGCCAACTCTCTCCGGCGGGATAAGACGGGGAACAAGGGCAGGGCGGGGAGTCAGGATCTCAGTGAAGCGCAGCAAACCTAGGACCTCGGCGAATGGCGAGAAAGGCCTAAGATGTGAAGTGTGAGCGCGGGTTCACCGCGAACGTGAAGAGGCTCGTGGAGGAACCCATGACTACGCCGATCATTTCCACAGAGTCCCTGGTCAAGACCTTCGGTGCCACGCCCGCGCTGGACGGCCTCGATCTCGACGTCGTCCCCGGCGAGGTTCACGGCTTCCTCGGCCCCAACGGCGCAGGCAAATCCACAACCATCCGTGTGCTCTTGGGCCTCATCAAGGCCACGTCCGGCAACGTCTCCCTGTTTGGCAAGGACCCCTGGCAGAACGCCGTCGCCCTGCACAGCCGCCTCGCCTACGTTCCCGGCGACGTCGCGCTGTGGCCCAACATGACCGGCGGGGAAACTATTGATTTCCTGGCCAATCTACGAGGCGGACTGGACGAGACCAAACGCAAGGAACTCGTCGAAAAATTCGATTTTGACCCGAGCAAGCGGGGCCGCACCTATTCCAAGGGGAACCGGCAGAAGGTCGCGATTATCGCGGCGCTCGCCAGCAACGCCGAGCTGCTGGTTCTGGATGAGCCCACGAGCGGGCTGGACCCGCTCATGGAGTCGGTTTTCCAGGCCGAGATTCGTGCTGTGCGCGCCGAGGGCCGCACCGTGCTGCTCTCCACACACATCCTGTCGGAGGCGGAGGAGTTGGCGGATCGGATCTCGATCATCCGTGATGGCCGGATCGTGGAGTCTGGCACGCTCGCCCAGATGCGCTACCACTCCATGACCACGGTGCGCGCCACCCTCCCAGAGAGTCAGATTTTCGACGATTCACTGGACTTCCTGCAGGACGTCACCATTGACGGAAACTCGTTTAGCGGGCTTATCAGCAATGATGCGCTTCCGCAGGGTCTGCGGAGGCTGTCGGACTTGAAGGTGCAGTCGCTGACTGTGGCGCCGCCCTCGCTTGAGGACCTTTTCCAAAAGCACTACGAGGGTCCGGACGGGCAGGCCACCCGATGATCGGTGTAAAGCCGCAGGTCAAGCGGATCATAGAGTCCGATCGCCTCAAGATCATGCCATTTGTGGCGATTGCAGTGATGCTCTCAGTGTCCTCCCTGCTGGGATACGCGGTGATCCTGCCGGATCTGGCTGATAGGCAGAACCTGGCCGCGATGATCGGGGCGAACCCCGCGTTCAACATCCTGTTTGGACGCGCCACTGACCTCACTACAACCGATGGCTTCAACGCGTGGCGCATCCTCGCCTTGGGCTCGATGTTTGCCGCGCTCATGACTATCTTTCTGGTCATCCGTAACACCCGTGGCGCGGAGGAGGGCGGGCAGGGTGAGCTCGTCGCCTCGCTCCCCGTGGCCAGGACCAGCAGGCTCGCGAGCGCGCTGATTGCCGCGTCCATCGCGTCCGTACTGCTTGGAACCGTCACCTTCCTCGTCTCCTTGCTTGTGGGAGGCGGTGCGCTGCCCACGGCGCTGATCTGCGCGGGCTTTGCACTGTCAGGAATGATGTTTGCCGGAGTGGCCGGGCTCGCCGCGCAGGTTGGCGCTCAGGCGCCCACCGCTACCGGGTTGGCCGTTGGCCTCCTAGGGATCGCATACGTGGTGCGAGGGTACTCGGATGCGTCAGCAGACATGGAATGGCTCACCTGGGCCTCCCCACTCGGATGGATCTCCGAGACCCGGCCTGCAGGCGAGAACCGCTGGTGGCCGCTCGCCTTGTGCGTACTGTTCATTGCCGCGACCTACACTGCTGCGCTTGCGATGGAGCGCCGCAGAGACTTCGGCGGCGCGCTCCTCGCGCAGAAGCCGGGTCCGGAACGGGCCCGAGGGCTCAGCACATCACTCGTGGGTTTCCTCACCCGCATCAACGTGGGTTCCTGGCTGGGCTGGCTGGCGGCACTAGCGCTCGTGGGCTACATGTTTGGCAACATCGGCGCAACGGTGGGCCAGACACTGTCCCGGAACCCCGCCATGGCCGAGTACCTGGCACGCGGAGCAGTCACCGAGGAGCAGGCCTCCCTGGGGTTCATTTCCATGATCCTGTCGATCCTCGGAATGCTCGCAGCCGTTGCAGGAATTGGCGTGTTCACGCGGATGCACCGCGAGGAAATTGGGCACCGGCTCGAGGTAGTTCTGGCCACGCGCGTGCACCGGGGAACCTACCTTGGTATCACCGCGCTGATTGCCCTCTTGACCACTGGGCTGTGCCTCGTGGTGGCGGGTGGCACCATGGCCTTCGCGGTCTCGCGAGGGGATGCGACGGTGTCCGGTTCGGTGGTGTTCCAGCAGGCTCTGGTGACGATCCCGGCCTCGTGGCTGGTGCTCTCGGTGGGAGCACTGGGCGTTGCGCTGGGCACGCGCACCGCGTTCCTGGGCTGGGTTGCCGTGGTGGTGAGCTTTGCCATCACAATGTTTGGCCCCATGTTCAAGGCGCCCCAGTGGCTGATGAACCTCAGCCCCTACGACCACATCCCGGCCATGGCCGCGACCAACCCGGATCTGGCTCCTGCGTGGTGGCTACTCGGGATAACGGCTCTCGTGTTTGCCGCAGCGTTTGCGGTGTTCCGCAGGCGTGACGTCGCCTAAAGCGGCTAGCCCGCCTAGCAGGCGGACCAACTCAGCCGAAGAAGCCCTGCTCCAGTTCGTCAACGGTCAGGGGCACTACACCGATCGCGACCATATCGCTTATTCGCTCTGGTGTTACCGCGGACGTTGCGTCCGTGACGATGGCGGCGCGGTAGTCCAGTTCGGTCGCATCAAAGAGGGAAGCCCTGGGGCAGTTGGGGAAGTTGCAGCCGGCTACCACCACGGTGTCTACGCCGAGGCCGCGCAGGATCGCATCGAGGTTGGTGCGGTGGAACGCCGACCAGCGGGGCTTCCACACCACAAGCTCTTGCTCACCGATGCGTTGGGCCTCTCCGTTCATGAGTTGCTCGGGCTTGAGCCGAACATCCACTGGGAGAAGGCTGCGGGGGATGTCGGCGCCTTCAGTGTGTGGTTGCACAACCCGTTCGCCGGCGTCGAAGCGCGTCCGGCGCACAGTGTCCACGTCTTCGCCGTGGTAGAGCCGAATTGCGTGGACGATGGGACGCCCCGCGCGGCGGAACACCTTGGTGAGCCTTTCGATCTCGCTCAGCCGGTCTTTGGTTCCAGCAACCCCCAACGGGCCGTCATCAAGGAAATCGTTCTGTACGTCAATAACCACGAGCGCAGCCGAATCGAGGTGTGGGGTGGTGTGCGGATCTCGGTTGGTGTCGAGCATGGTGCGGGTCATCCTTCCTGCGCTAACTACAGCCACTCCTGCGCGAGTTCGAGGAACAGATCGGTTGCTTCCGGTTCGCCAACACTCACGCGGATGCCTTCGCCTGCGAACGGGCGGACGAGCAGACCTCGCGCAGTGCACTCTGCGGCGATGGAAATGGTTCTCTCCCCCAACTGTAGCCAGACAAAGTTGGCTTGCGAATCGGGGATGTTCCAGCCTTGCGCGCGAAGTCCCTCTTGGAGCCGTGTCCGCTCCGCCACCAGTGCATCAACGCGAGCAAAGAGCTCGTCTCGTGCTTCCAACGACGAGATCACTGCCCGCTGTGCCACAAGGTTCACGCCAAACGGGGTGGCCGCCGCGCGGATTCCCGCGGCAACGCGAGGTCGGGCCACGGCGTAACCCACGCGAAGCCCGGCAAGCCCGTAGGCCTTGGAGAAGGTCCGCAGAACCACGACGTTCGAGTGGGCTTCAAGTGCCGCCAGAGCGTCGAGTGCATCATCCATCCGGACAAACTCAAGGTACGCCTCGTCCAACACCACAACGACGTCCCGCGGCACCTTGGCCAGGAACTCCATCACAGCGCTGTGAGTCACGGACGGTCCGGTTGGGTTGTTCGGGGTGCACACTAGGACGACCTTGGTGCGTTCGGTGACTGCCGCGGCCATGGCGTCGAGGTCCAGCTCACCGGTGTCTTTGAGGTCCACAGGCACGCTTGTTCCGCCAGCAACCGACACCACAATGGGGTACGCCTCAAAGGAACGCCACGGGAAGATGACCTCGTCCCCTTGGTCCACCACTGCCTCAAGGATGTGCGCTAGGACCGCGACCGATCCCGTGCCAAACACGATGTTTTCTGAGGTGATTTCACCGCGTGCACGCGCCTTCTCGCTCGCAGTCTCGTTGAGGAACGTGGCCAGCGCCTCCGCGATCTCGGTGTTCCCCATGTCTGGGTAGCGGTTGATCTCAGCTGCTGCGTCTACGATCGCCGCAACCACTGAAGGCAGCGGCGGGTACGGGTTTTCGTTAGACGAAACCTTGTACGCGGACGCACCAACAGGGATGCGGGCGCCGGGCACGTAGGCGGGGAGGGAGGTGATAGCGGACCTGAGTTGCACACGCGAGTCATTCACGGTTTCAGTCTCTCACCCACACAAGTTTTTCGGGATAACCGTTCGCTTTCTGGTCGTGAACTGGCACGATTACTGTATGGATTTTCTCAAACGACTTCTCGTGACCGCCGTGGCGTTCTGGCTCACCACGATCTTCTTGGGTAACCACTTTGATGTGGTCGGCGAGTTCCAGGTGGTCGCAGGCCAGGACTTCATCAACCGCAGCGCCGTGTTCATCACCGTTGCGCTGATCTTTGCGCTGGTCAACATGATCGTCAAACCGATCACCACGTTCCTGTCTTTCCCACTCATTGTGCTGACGCTCGGACTGTTCACGCTGGTCATTAACGCCGCGATGATTCTGCTGACCGCTTGGCTGACCGAGTCCACGAGCTGGGGCATCCAGGTGGATGGTTTCTGGTGGGCTCTGCTCGCCGCCGTTCTTATCAGCTTCATGTCCGCGGTGGGACGCTCGATCCTCGGTCTGGACAAGCCCAAGCGTTGAGTTTCAACCGATAAAGACGCGGTGGGTGGCGGCAAACTTTCATTTGCCGCCACCCACCGCGTTTTTCTGTGGAGACTCGCTAGCGAGCCTCACTTTCAAGGGATCCTTGCGGACAGAGAGTCCCGCTGTCAGAGAGTTTCGAGTGCTCGCGTTGCCTCTTCCGCGCTGAGCTCGCCGTTCATTTGGCGCACCAAAATGTCGAGAACAGACGTCTCGTTTGCGCTCGTATTAGGCGCCCCAATTTTCGACGATTGAGTCGCCCACGTAGCAGAGTGCCGACCCAGCGTGGTCTCGTTACCCGCGTATGCCACCCGAAACTTTCCTTCCAACGCACAGTGAGTGCCGAGGGCGGTCCTGGCAGTGGTCTCCGCCCCTCGGCCTCCCAATAGTTGCGCATTTGCGCTGGTCAGAACATGGGTTGAGGTACCCGGACCCGCGGGAACTTGGGGGCTTCGGGCGAGCGCTTGAGATTCCCTGCCCTGGCTATGGTCAAATCGGACACTCAGAGTGCAACTACTTCTCGCGCATGGCCTCGCCAAAGAGCTCGACGGACTGGATTCGTTCAGACACATCTGCCGCTTGGTGGGTCACAATGATCTCGTCCACCCCGGTTTCGCGTGCGAAGCGTTCGGCCCAATCTCCGGTTTCCTGAGCGGTTCCGATCGCGGTGTACTTGAGCATGTTTCGCACCTGCATTCCCTGCGGGGAATCAAGGATCTGGTCCAAGTCCTCATCCGACAAGGTAGAGGCTATTTCGGGACGCAAGAACATCGTCTTTAATCTCAGGCGCAGCATCTCGCGGAAGATGTCGTGCGCGCGCTGCGCGCTTTGAGAAGCAACTACATTCATTGCCGCGATCGCGTATGGCTGGTCGAGGTGTTCGGACGGGCGGAACTCGCGGCGGTACGCCGCGAGCGCATCGGTCAATGCGGCTGGGGCGAAGTGCGAGGCAAACGCGTATGGGAGGCCAAGCGCGGCCGCTAGCTTAGCGCCAAACAGCGATGAGCCAAGGATGTAGAGCGGGACGTGTGTGCCGCGGCCAGGTGTGGCATTGACGCCCTCGATGAGCGTGGCGTCGTTGAGGTAGCCCTGGAGCTCCTGGACATCCTGCGGGAAAGTATCGGCGTCGTGCGGGGTGCGGCGCAGTGCGCGCAAGGTGTTGAGGTCTCCGCCGGGTGCGCGACCGAGGCCGAGGTCAATGCGGCCCGGGTGGAGTTCAGCGAGTGTGCCGAACTGCTCCGCAATGGTGAGCGGCGAGTGATTGGGCAGCATGACGCCACCGGACCCGAGGCGGATCGTGGAGGTTTGGGTGGCCACGTGGGCGATCAACACGCTCGTGGCCGACGATGCGATCGTCTTCATGTTGTGGTGCTCGGCGTACCACACTCGCTCGTAGCCGGTACGTTCGGCGGCTTGGGCAACACCCACTATCGCGCTGAGCGCGTCCGCAGTGGTCTGGTTCGGGGCAATCGGGGCTAGGTCAAGTAAGGAGTAGCGGGTCATACCGGATGCAACCGGCTGCGGAATGCAGGTATTCCGTGAGGTGCGATGGTAGTCGCTCCCCACTGCACGCAATGCGCATCGCACCCTCACGAGATAGCGTTTCCACATGGCTAACATCGTGTTGTTTCACCACGCCCAAGGGCTGACAGACGGGCTGAAGCGGATGGCCGCCGCGTTTGAACGCGCCGGGCACACCATGTTCGCTCCCGACCTGTATGAAGGCAAGACGTTCCCTACAGTGGATGACGGCGTTGCGTTTGCCGAGTCGACCGGTTTTGACGTGATCAACGCGCGCGCCGATGCGGCGCTGGCTGCAGCGCCGCATTCCACAGCCCCTCATCCACGTGTGTACATGGGATTCTCCATGGGAGCAGAGTCCGCCGCTCGACACGCACAAGCAGATCCCCAGACCGCCGGCCTCATCCTTATGCACGCGGCGATCGATCCGGCGTGGATGCCTTCGCCTTGGCCCGCCGGCCTCCCCATCCAAGTCCACGCGTGCGACCAAGACCCGTGGATGGAGTTCGATGCGCTCGCCGCGCTACGCACCGAAACCGAGAAGAGCCGTCCCGTGGAGGTCTACCTCTACCCCGGCGAAACCCACCTGTTCACCGACGATTCCGTGCCCGAATACAACGCCGTGTACGCCCAGCTTGCCCGGACCCGGCTGCTGAGGTTCCTCGAAGAAGTCAGTTAGCAGCTGGGCCAGCTAGTTCGACCCTGGCCTTCGGGCACGCAACAGTTGAGGGTATTCACCAAAAGGGGTCTCGTATAGAGAGGTCTCTACCTTCGCCCCGGGTCGCCACAAATAGCTGCTAATCCTTTCAGAGACGTCCTGCACTTTCATTGAGTTCCGGTTTGCCTGCGCATAGACATCTGCGGCGACCTCAACATCATGGGGTCCTCCCTCTTCTGGCTTAGTCACATTGCCCCGGACCGTGACGTGGTTGCCGTTACCTCGTGTGATTTTTCCATCGAGCTTAGGAACCCCATCCTTGTTGTTCTCGATGTTTAACGTGGTCACGCTACTGGGCATCTTGAGGTTGGGGACTGGGGATTCAGAAGTGACAACCGCCTTCACGTTATAGCGACTCTGATACGTGGGTAACGAAGCAATCGCGCTGGCAATGAGCCCACCTTGACTGTGTCCGAAGAGAACGATGGGATCCTGAGGGGAAACCCCAGCCGCCTTGAGCGCTGCATCGACTGCTCTAATACCGTCGCTCTCGTCTCCAGCGAGAGTATCCAGCGCCGAGCCTAAGTGCATTGCGGAATCTTTTCCGTAAGGCCCCCACTCCTGGGTGCCAGGAATCAGCGCGACCCAGCGAACTGTTCCATCATGATCGGTCATCTTGGTTACTTGGATCTTGTCTTTGTCTTCGCCCTTATACAGGGAAATAAAACTCGCAAACAAGTCCGAAGGCGTCCTAAGGATTTGGGGTTTTACCTGGGATATCGTCTGCCAGGCAGGGCGGAAATCGGGTTTCCGGGATGGCTGGAACCACTCCATCCTCTTGACGTCTGTAAGAAAGGGAAGAAGAGCGCCGTAAACGGCGGTATTCACCTTGCTCTCGAGGGCGGGGAAGAGATACTGGTAAAGCCTCCACGAACTGTCGTATAGAGCAGTACCGAAGCGCGTGCCCCGCCCCAACTGCTCGCCGCACTTCCCTGGGCGCGGAACAAACTGGTACACAAATGGATCGGACCACGTCAGGGTAGTGTTGCCCCACACCTCAGAAACTCTCGTGTCCGAGCGCTCGTACTCTTGGATGGCCATGCGCACAACTTCACGGATGCTTTCCGCGCGCACAGACAGCTTTCCCACCCTGTTCTTGAGTTCCGACACACTCCTGCGCAGGCTGTGCATCCACTCGATCTGCTGAGGTGTGGGGTAGTCCTGCGCCAAGGTTTCGGCATCGCTCAGTTCGCGCCTGCGTGTCCACGCGTCGCGTTCTAGATCAGCCCATTCGGAGAGCAGAGCTCCAGAGAACACGTCGAGTGCCCGTTCAGCCAGTTGCGCACTATCCAACGCCTTGGAGAGCGTGGCGGTGACTCCGGCGAGCACATCTGAGTCGAAGCACAGCCCTTTGCCCGCAAAGACCTCGACCCCGTGCACAGTGGCACCCGATTGCTTGGGGATTTCCGCTAGAACGGGATTTCTGAGAACAGCGCCGAAACTTCCCTTGAGATCGCCTGTATCTCCTGGCGTAATAACTCCGTTTCCCTGACCGCCTGCCATGTGTCCTCCCGGAACGTCTGCGAGTTCGGGGAAATCCAGGCTTCGGAATCCGCACTTGCGCGGCGCAGCGCCTCGATCGACTCGCGCAGATGACCGCCGGCAGCCTCAAGCTTCAACCGGGCATCAAGCCCTCTTGTTGTCCACATGGGTCCCCCTTGAATAAGAAATCAACAGGGACAATCAGAACCCATCTCCCGAGCCGCACACCCACGGCCATGGAAAATACCGATCAAACCGGTGATAGCGGCGAGGCACTAGAACGTGTGGGAAACCGCGAACAGCAAGATGCCTGCAAGGGCAAGAGAGGCAAATACCTCGCCCACCCCAACCTGCTTAGGCGTTGCCCGAGTCCGCGGCACCCACACCGCCCGGACCGCGAGCGCCACAAAGAACGCCGTCAACAGGACCGTCCCAAGCACGGAGGCGCTCTCGCGCCACTGCGAGACGGTGAGGTGGAGGACTGACGGAAGCAAGATCGTCGTGAAGTGATAGGCGTAAGACGCCAGGAGGTAGCGGCGCGAGCCGCGTTCCCGGATCACCGTTTTGACGTATAGAACGGTGCCAAAGAAGTACGTGAACACTATCGCGACCAGGCACAACGTGGCGGAAGCGAAGGCGACCTCGGGGTGCGCGCCGACCTGCGCTGCCACTGGCAGCATGAGGCAGGCGGCCGCAACGGTGAGGAGGTCGTTGAGGAGTGAGCGGTCGCGCCTGCGGTAGGAGCACCACAGCGAAATGGCGAGGAGCGGGGCGAACGCGGGCGCCCACCACAGAAGGGCAGGTTGGAAGGCAATGGTGAGGCCGCCGGCGAGGGCAGTTGCGATCGCATAGGCGCGCAGCGGCGGGACGTACTTGGATTTGAAGTGTGACTTGAACCAGAGACCCGCTGCGAAAAACGCAAAGTAGCCGAGGAACCACGCCACCGCGAGCAGGAGATGGAGTGGGCGAAACCCGGAGACAGCGGCGCCGATGACCAGTGGCATCGCGAGCATTGCCCACGCGCCGTGCTGGTCGGGGACCCAGCCGGGGGTGCGGCGGCGTCGCTTCTTGGGCTGAGTCTGAGACTTGGTATCGTGTGCCACGCCTTCATCCTGACACACGGCTTGGCGGTGTCAGAATCAGGTGACTGGGCGTCAGATCCGGACGCCCGAGCACTCCCCCGCGCAATCGTGAAACAATAGCCCCATGGTCAACCCAACTCCACGCGTAAGCTTTGCTGCGATCTCCCCCGCAATTGCCCTTGGACCACTCGATGGACGCTACCGCGGCGCGGTTGCCCCACTGGTCGACCACCTCTCGGAAGCGGCACTGAACCGCGAGCGTATCCACGTCGAGGTCGAGTGGGTTATCGCCCTGACTGACGGCCAGGTCGTCCCCGGCGCTCCCACGCTGAGTGACGCCGAAAAGGCCTACCTGCGCTCAATCGTCACTGACTTTGGCGCGGAGGGCATCGCCGAGCACGCCGAGATCGAGCGCACCACCGTGCACGACGTCAAGGCTGTGGAGTACTACATCAAGCGTCGCCTCGACGCTGCGCCGTCCGTGCTGGGCGAGGACACCGTTCTGCCTTCAGTGTCCGAGTTGGTGCACTTCCGCTGCACGTCCGAGGACATCAACAACCTCTCCTACGCCCTTATGGTGAAGGGCGCCGTGGAGAACGTGTGGCTGCCAGCGGCCACTGCCGTGGTTGAGCAGATCAAGGGAATGGCACGCGAGCACAAGGCTGCCCCGATGCTCTCCCGAACGCACGGTCAGCCTGCCACGCCAACCACACTGGGCAAGGAACTCGCCGTGGTCGCCCACCGCCTTGGCCGCCAGCTCCGCCGCATCGCGGCATCCGAGTACCTAGGCAAGCTGAACGGCGCTACCGGGACCTATGGCGCACACGTTGCCGCTGTTCCCGGCGCCAACTGGCCCGTGATTTCGCGCGACTTCGTGCAGGGCCTTGGCCTCACCTGGAACCCACTGACCACACAGATCGAATCGCACGACTGGCAGGCGGAGGTATACGCCGACATCGCGCGCTTCAACCGCATCCTGCACAACCTAGCCACCGACGTGTGGACGTACATCTCGCTCGGATTCTTCAAGCAGATCCCCGTTCCTGGCGCCACCGGCTCGTCGACCATGCCGCACAAGGTCAACCCCATCCGCTTCGAGAACGCAGAGGCCAACCTCGAAATCTCGAACGCGTTGCTCGACGTCCTCGGCGCCACCCTGGTCGAGTCCCGCATGCAGCGCGACCTCACCGACTCTTCTGGACAGCGCAACATCGGAACCGCGTTTGGCCACTCGCTGCTCGCGATCGACAACGTAGCCAAGGGCCTCGACCGCCTCGCCGTGGACGAAGACCGCCTGCGCGCCGACCTCGACGAGAACTGGGAAGTCCTGGGCGAGCCCATCCAGTCCGCCATGCGCGCCGCCGGCGTTGCGGGCGTCCCAGGAATGGAAAACCCATACGAGCGCCTCAAGGACCTGACCCGCGGCCACCGCATCGGCTCCGCCGAGATGATCGAGTTCGTCCGCGGCCTCGGGTTACCTTCCGATGTCACCGAGCGCCCCGCGGCGCTCACGCCAGCCACCTACGTTGGCTTGGCTGAGCAGCTGGTGGACGAGTACTTGGTCTGATCTATTTGGGCGGGCGGCCGCGCTGCGGGGCCCGCTCTCCCGGCCATTCCCCGCCTTGTCCGCCCTACCCCTCTTTTCATCGAACAGATGATTATTCATCCGTTGGGTGATGAACGGATGAATAATCATCCGTTCGATGAGGGACCTGGATGGATCTATGGGTGCTTGAGTACCAAAACCTGATTCACGACGATCCTGCCGCCTCCCAGCGGCAGGATCGTATGTGTTTGGGGCGCGTAGGATCACCGCCCTCTACGTTCACCTCGCAGCTGCAAGCTGTAGTAGCGCTACGCATTCCTCCCCGTTGGAATTTTCCACTTCGCGGATCATTGCAGGTGACAGTGCCGCTATTTCGCGGCAGCTCTCTCACGGTCGAACTTTCCCTCCGCTGAAAACACTCCTGCCCGAAAAAGGGTGGTCTCAGGCGTACACACGTAGTTCGCCTGAGACCACTCCTTCATGAGATTGACCGAGATGCGCATCGATTGATCAAGGACCTATGCTTTGCGGATTTTCGCTTGCTCTAGTTCCCAATACTCAATATCAAATGACTGAGACTCTGAAACCGATTCGTAGCGGCCAAGCAACTCAGCTGCGGAAATTATCCGAGCTGTATGTCTGTAGATGTCGGCTGCGATTGATGCCTCATCGCTGGACCGTCCGATGCCGACGAGTCCTACCCCTCGAACAAGCGCAACACGCGGCAACGGATCGAGCATGACAAGTTTCTCCTCGTACCGTGCTGATTGCCGCTCAAAGTACTCTCGGTATCTGTCTACAAAACTGTCAGCGTCCACCCCTACCATCGGCCATCGTTTGGTTCGAATGACATGTTCAAGCGTGGCACCCCCTCGTGCCGTAATCTCTGAGAGATCTGGCCGCGCTAGAAACTCATCTATTTGCGGTGAGCTCCTGATGTCGAAATAAACCTCCCCGTCATGGAGGCTCTGTAGCGCTGCACGGAGCGACCCTAGTTCGGCAGAATCGTTCCTCTGAGTTTCATCAAGGTCATCTTGGAAAAGCACACCCGTCTTCGCGGAAATATAGCGCTCTGCCTGCTGCACAAGCTCTTCGTGAACCTCTAGTGCTTCAGTTGCAGTCTCAGCGAAAGTAAACAATCCATGGTGGTCTTGGACAATTGCTCGAGGAATCTGACCACCGGCCAGTGCAGTGCGAATGGTTTTAGCCAGTTCGAAACCTGGCATCGAATAGGGCAACCGGAGGATGTCACTTCCGAGCGCGACGTCTACGAGATCATCTTGAACCCCTGAGATATTTGTCAGAGTAACAATTGCATCGGCGTGCGAATGTAATACAAACCGGTGAGGTAGAAAGTTATGGAGTAGAGCCTCGATCGACGGTGCAGCGCCCGGCTCAAGACGTGCCTTGCGATAACCAGCGACGAGCTCAGAATCACTCATATGCTCACGTTCAAGCATCACGTCTAGATGAAAGCGATTGAGCGGCGCGAGCCCCTTTGCCTCGAGAGTGGCCAAGTTGAAGCCCGAGGCCTTGATGAACAGAACATCATCAGTCTTGACGGAGGTGTTTCCACCGCCGTGCAAGGTCATGTACGGGTTTGACCCCAGTACGCGCGAGGCAGTTGCGCACTGCTCGACGAGTTCTTGCACGGCTAGTGGAAACCTCATACCTACTCCTTGTAAATGACCCTTTAGTCTTCGAGACCACCGGACAGGTCACGGTACATCGTGTGACCGTCTGCGGCACCTAGCCCGTCGTGAACCACGGCGTTGACTGCCTGGATCATCGCCGACGGGTTGCCGCGCTGGAAGATATTGCGACCCATATCAACGCCCGCCGCACCCTCGTTAATCGAGTTGTGTGCCATGGTCAGCGCGTCGAGGACTGGGAGCTTCTTGCCGCCCGCAACGATGACTGGCACGGGGCACGCTGCGGTGACTTCTTCGAAGCCAGACTCACAGTAGTACGTCTTGACCATTTGTGCGCCAAGTTCCGCCACCATACGGGTAGCCAGACCAAGATAACGCGCATCGCGAGTCAGTTCCTTACCTACAGCCGTCACACCAAGAACTGGGATTCCCGCACGGAAGCCCTCGTCCACCAGAGTGGTCATGTTCTTGATCGACTGAGTCTCGAACTCACCGCCTACGAAAACCTGCACCGCAACAGCCGAGGCGTCGATGCGGGCCGCGTCATCCATAGACATAGCGAGCTGCTCGTTGGACAGTTCCTTCAGGATGGAAGGTCCACCACTGGCACGTACCACGAGTGGGGTACCCGCCCCAGCCGGAATGAGAGAGCGAATAATTCCGCGCGTCGCCATGATCGCGTCGGCGTGCTTTGTCAGAGGGACAATGTTCAGGTCCACGCGCTCAAGCCCCGAAGTTGGGCCCTGGAAGTATCCGTGGTCAAAGGCCAGCATGACGGTCTTGCCGTCTTCGCGGAAGATGCGTCCGAGTCGGTGGCGCATACCAAAATCAAGTTGGCCAGCGCCCTTCACGTGGAAACCCGGAGTTTCCTGCGGCTTTCCAATGCCAAAGTCCTTTGCGTTGATGTTGCCTTCGAGATCAGCCATTGATCTACCTTTCGTTGATTTTCTGCCTGTTTTTGGGTGTAGCGGTCTACGCCTGCGCGCTTTCGGCGAGCGCAGAGCCGTGATTGAGGAGTGTTAGTGAGCCGGCTTTCTCGCGGCTCCTTGTGTTGTGAGAGGTGAGGTGACTCTTACTGAGACTCTTGCTTGAGCAGAACGCTGGGGCAAAACGCCTCCGCGAGAACTAGCGGCCTGGGGCCAGCTCTGGCAGTGGCTCACCCGGGGTCCACGGAACCTGGACCCCGTCGTTCGGGTCATACGGCGCCTTGATGAAGAGAGCCCTAAAGACACTGTCGGAGTTGTTCACAAAATAGTGCTGCTCGCCTGGCTCCATCTGGAAGACATCACCCTTGGTGCAGGTATAAGACTCGCGTCCGTCCACCCACAGAGTGGCCTCTCCCTCGAGAACCACGAAGGTCTCCTCGATGGCAGCGTGATAGTGGTTTACTGCGTCGTCGCCAGGGTGCAGTTGGCATACGCCCAGGTCCGTGCGAGGTCCGCGAATCGAATAGCCGGGACCGTAGGTGCCAAAGCGGTATTCGATCTCGTCCAAGTGCTTCTTGATCATGGTTAGGTCCTTTCAGGCGCCAGGTGCACGCCACAGTGGCGAGGTCACGCCGGCATTGGCTAGTTCGAGTTGAGCTCCATACGCTGCGCGCCAACGATCTTTGACCTCGTTGTACTGCTCATGGGCGCTCATGTTTGCGCTGACGGTGTGGCTCCACGTGAGCCAGCGCGAGGCTACTTCCGCAGGTGTGGTCCCTTCGAGCACGGCAGAGGCAGCACACGCTGCGGTCCCCTGTGCCGTAGCCTCCGTGACGGCCGGGATCTGCAGGTCTTTGCCGAGCACGTCCGCCGTGATCTGCGACCAAATGAGCGAGTTGGCGGCGCCTCCAGCGAAGGTCACCGGCTCGGAATCATTGATGGGAGCGAACGACGACACGAGTTGGAGGTTGGCGTCAGACACAATGGCGGCGTTCTCCAGCAGGGAACGGAACATTGCGGCACGAAGGCGCGGTCCGCCCTCCAACCCCAAGTTCAAGAAAGACGGCGCTGCGTGGGTCCAGCGGTCGTAATTCATGACGTCCGAGAAGATCGGCACGACCGAACCTGACCCAATGGGTATCTCAGCAGCCAACTCACACAACAGGTCCAGTGGGTTTCGGCCCTGCTCCTTGGCAGCTGCAGTTTCCTGGACGGCGAACGTGTCCCTAAACCAGCGCACCGCAGTACCCGGGTGGAACGCGATAGCCTCGGCCTGCCACACGCCCGGAACCGCCGCCATGTTCACGCGAATCTTCATGTTCGGATCCGCAACGGGAGCACCTAGGTTCACGTTCAGTTGCCAGAAGGTGCCGGCGGTCAGTAGCACCTGACCCGGCTTCGTGAGACCCAATCCGAGTGCCGCGAGTTGCGCGTCTCCGCCTCCCACCACCACAAGAGTGTTGGTGCCGAGGCCGGTCTGGGCCGCCACATCCGGACGGACCGTACCCACCACCGAACCGGGCTCAAGGACCTGCGGAACAAGATCGTCGCGAATCCCGGCACGCACCGCAAGGCGCGGGTCGACATCACGCGAAGCCATCGCGAGCAAACCAGATGTAGAACCATTTGAAGGCTCCATGACCCGCGCCCCAGAAAGCCGGAAGAGCACCCACTCACTGAGCATCAGCACCGTGTGCGCACTCTCGTAAACGTCGGGGCGGTTCTCCTTCAACCAGAGCAGTCGAGGCTGCGCCGCGAGCGCCGGTGTCTGGCCGCTCAGCGCATAAAGTTCCTCGACGACGCCTTCCTGAGCAAACAGGTGGGAGACCTGCTCATTGGCCCGTGAGTCAACGTTGGCGCACGCCCAAATCTCTGTACCCTGCGCATCAAGGACCACAAAACCCTCCCGCATCGCGGAGGCAGATACAGCCTTGATGTCAGAACCGGAAACTCCCGAAAGGCTCAGGGCCTCTTCGATGCACTCGACCATGAGCGCATAGTTTTCATCGGTGGTGAAGGCCATCGACCCCGGCACGCCGGGCTCTGGTTTGTGCTCCCACGAACGCTGGGCTATTTGAACAAGTTGGCCATCGAGCGTGAAGATCACTGCTCGAATGGAGCCAGTCCCAGCGTCGATTGCCATGACGTGACTCATGACTACTCCTCTTCTATGAGCTTTCTAGCGATGGCTTCGGTGGTCACCAACACATCGAGATAACCGCCCTTAAGCGCACCGCGAATTGCCGCAATCTTGCTCTCACCTGCAGCGACGCCAATAACGTTTGGGATTTTGCGTAAGTCGTCGAGCGAGATCCCAATACGGCGCTTGTGGATGGGAAGGTCAACCACTTCCCCCTTAGCGTCGTAATAGACTCCCAGGATGTCTCCGACGGCTCCTGCTTCGCGCCCCAGGTCAAGCTCGTGTTCAGTGGTGTAACCCAGCTGTGCGATGGTGGGGGCGCCCACCATGCCTCCGATACCCACGATTGCGTGATCAGCGGTTTTGGCCAGGCCAAGAACCCGCTGGACCTCAGTTTCCTTCAAAAGCGCTGAAGCTAACGCCTCACTCGACGCAACGATCGGCGTGGGAAGCACGTGGTCCGCGGGCGCATTGCTCGACGCATTGCGCACCCGTCGGAGCGTGTTGACGTACGCCCCAACACCACCGGTCAACGAGACTGTGGAGACCCTGCTGGCCACGTCAGAACTGACGCACCGCATCGTCTGCTGCACCGTGTCTCCCCACCCCATACCAAGGACGTCATCCGCCTTGAGGTGAGACTGCAGGTACTGCGCAGCTCCCCTACCCAGCCGCGCGTTGATCTGCCCTTGATCCACAAGGTCGTCCTCGAGCGTGGGCGGAACCAGTGCCTCACGCAGGCCGAACTTCTCCTTGAGGAGCCGCGCCAGTTGGAACGCCTCGTAGTGATCCGAGTTGATCGTGAACGTGACGATCCCGGCCTGACGGCACCTCTCAAGGAGTCGTCCTGCACCAGCACGGGAAATCTGCATTCGCTTAGCAATGTCGTCCTGGGTTAGCTGATCTACGTAGTAGTACCAAGCCACTCGCAGTAGTTGTTCCTCAGCGACCCAATCCTTCAGGTCTGCTACGCGCTCGCTCATTGTTCCCCGCTGTCGTGGTTATTGAGGGTGCGGGCCAAAGGCCCGCACCCATCTTCCTACTAGAAATCAAAGTCCTTGATGTTGTCGGCCGTGAACACAACACGCTCTGGCATCAGAATGATTCCGTTGCCGTCTGCTTCATAGTCGTACCCCTGAACCGAGTTAGGCGAAACCTCGACGCTACCGAAGCCGTCAACGTCGAACTTGTCGCCTACGTTGAGCTCTTCACCATCAAGGAGCTTTTTGGCCACTGCTACCGAGAGCTCACCCTGCTTGGTGACGTCCCACAGAGCGAACCGGTCGATCGTTCCGTTCTCCACGTAAGGAGCCATGACGTTTGGCGTTGAGAACCCAACCACGGTCACGTCCTTGCGTCCAAGATTTTCCAGAGCCTGCGCGGTGCCTGGAAGCGCGTTGGCGTCAGGGCAGAAGATGATCTTCAGGTCAGGGTTGGCGTTCAGAAGAGCCTCTGCCTGCTGGACTGCGAGTTCAGTCTGGTTCTCGGAGAAGACGGTGTCAACGATCTCCCACTTGGTCTCCTTGCCGATAATCGACTTTGCAACCTCAGCCCACTGGTTCTGGTCCGTCACGGTTGGGCTGGAGTAGTGGAATGCGACCTTGACTGCCTCGTCCTTGGAGTAGTCCTCGGCGCCCATTTCCACGAGGAGGCTGCCGAGCTGGTCAGCGGTTCCCTGGGAGATGTAGTGCGAGCGGCACTCTGGGTTGGTGTCGGAGTCCCAGGTCAGAACCTTAACGCCCTGGTCCATTGCCTTCTTGAGGGCCTGGCACAGACCATCAGGCGAAACTGAGGACACGATGATCGCGCCTACACCCTGCTGAACCTGGGTGTTGATGAGCTCAACCTGCTTTGCCACCGATCCTTCGGGCGATCCCACGTACTCGACGTCGAGTTCGTACTTCTTGCCGGCTTCAACTGCGCCGGCTCCACCACTTTCGAAGAAGCCCACACCGGTGAGCTTCGGGATGAAAGCGACCTTGTTGCTGCCTGCTTCCCCACCATCTGTTGACGAGCATGCGGCCGTCAGGGCGAGGACTGCGGCGGCTGCCGCGAGCTTGGAAGCGATCTTCATTGATTCTTCTCCTTCATGTTCTGAGCTGCGCGACCTGGTTTCCTTCGGCACTTCCGAGAGGTCCGCGCAGCCTTGTAGATATCGGCTTGGGCGCCGTTGCGACAGCTAGTCCAACAACGCTGTTCAGCGACTAAGCGTCAACTCGATGCAACTGGTGCAGCTTGTGGCCGCGGCGTTGCAGCTTGCTTCTTGACCTTCTGGTTTTTGATTCGTTCTGCGACGTGGTGGGTCCACCAGCGAAGACTTGCCACGAGGACGAGAGCGGCGCCCGTTGCTACGGACACTTCAGATTCACTCAAGCCTGAGAAGCGCAGACCTTGTTGCAGGTAACCAATCACGAACGTTGCGATGACAACGCCAACGATGGTTCCTTCTCCTCCGTACATGGAGACTCCACCAATCACTACGAGGGTGAGGACTGGCAGAAGAACTTGGGCGCCGATGTCGGCGCGTGCGGATGCTACATAGCTGGTCATCAGAACCCCGGTGATTCCGGAGCCGAGGGCCGTGAGGCCGTAGGCGAGGTACGTGACTCGCCGAATGGGAAAGCCCGCGTAGGTCGCAGCTTTGGGGTTCGCTCCCAGCAGGCGGGCTTGGCGGCCGAACGTGGTGCCGTGCAGGATGAATGCGAACACCCCTGCGATCACGGCGAAGATGATCAGCATGTTGGGGATGCCTGCGATGTCTCCGTTGGAGATTTGCACGAACGAGTCCGGCATTCCCGAGATACCCTCGAACGCAGACACGTTGGCGAGACCGGAGATTCCGATGGCCATCCCTGCGAACAGGAACTGCGTGCCGAGGGTAATAACCATGGGGTTGGCCCCCGTGGACAGGATAAGAGCGGCGTTGATGACGCCGGCAACGAGTGCGGCCAGGATCCCGATGAACGCAGCCAGCCAAATGTTGAGCCCGTTGGAGAAACACACGCCGGTGACGATCGCGGTGAGTGAGACCATGGAGCCGATCGAGATGTCGATGCCGCCTGTCATCATGACTATCGCGAGTGGTAGCGCAATGATGCCGAGGTAGACGAAGTCCGATGACGAGCTAATCAGACGGTCTAGGTTGAGGAAGCGCGGGTTGAGCATTCCGAAGATGAGGATCTGTGCGATGAGTACAACGACGAGCGCGCCTTCCCACCGAAACAGGTACTTTTTCAGGTTCTGCATCAGAGCGCACCTCCTGCGTTGACAGGGTCATTTGAGATTTCTTGGGGTACGGTCTTAGCCCTCTGGTATCTGGCTTCGAGCCGTTTTCGTTCCATGCGCTTGCCCACCTGGGAGTCGGCAAACAGTGCGATGAGCAGGATTGCGCCGATCACCATGTCGGACCAGAAGCCCGGAACTCCAAGGAAGGAGAGTGAGCTGGTTGCAGTGGTGATGAACAGCGCACCGAACGAGGCTCCAAGGATGGTTCCCACGCCGCCTGTGAGCGCGACTCCGCCGATCACGGCTGCCGCAATCGCACGCATTTCGATTCCCATACCTGCCTGGTTGGAGATGGATCCGATCTGGGCGAGGAAGACGAGGGCGGCCATAGAAGCGAAGAGCCCAGAGGCCGCAAACGCGGTCACCGTCATGGTCTTGGTGGGCACGCCGATCAAGTGGGCGCCCTGAATGTTGTCGCCTGTGGCGTAGATCTTGCGGCCAAAGGATGTCTTGGCGAGCACGAAGCCGAGGACCACCAGGATGACGATGGTCATCCAGACGAAGACCGGGATCCCGAGCAGCGTTGCAGTTCCTGCCTTCTTGTACTGCGAAGGGATGTTTTCGACTGAGTGTCCACCGGTGATCATGAATGAGATTCCTCGGTAGGCGCCGAGGGTGCCGAGCGTCATCACGATGGATGGAACCCTACCGATCGATACGCCAATGCCGTTGATTGCTCCTAGCGCAGCGCCCAATACGAGGGTAAGGAGCACAACCAGAGGGATCGGCATTCCGTTCTTCAGCAGAAGGCCTGCGACGATTCCGGAGAGCGCCATCGTGGAGCCCACAGACACGTCAATGTTGCGCGTGATGATGACGACGGCGACTCCGGCGGTCAGGAGCGCCAGTATGACGGTCGAGTTGGCTACTCGTGCGAGGTTCGAGAATGCTACGAACGATGGCTGCGCGATTCCGATGATCGCGATGAACCCGAGTGCACCGATTACTGTGATGGATTCACGGGACTTCAATATGTGCTTGATCATGCTGACTTCTTGCTGTCGTGGGCACCAAACGCAGCGTCGCGAATGTTGCCGAATGAGATGTCTTCTCCGGTAAGTTCGTCCGTGACGAGCCCGTCCCTCATGACGAGGACTCGCGTAGACAGAAGCTCAATTTCCTCGAACTCTGATGAGATGAGCAGGACAGCTAGACCCCTGTTAGCGAGGGTTTCAACGAGTCTGTAGAGATCGGCTCGTGCAGCGACGTCGATGCCTCGAGATGGCTCATCAAGGATGATGACCGAAGGTTGTGCGGCGAGCGCCTTTGCCAGCGATACCTTCTGCTGGTTTCCACCGGAAAGGTTGCCTACCTTGCGCGACAGGCTGCCTTTTTGGAGCGAAAGGTCACGCGCGAACGTTTCGGCCGAGTCCACATCTTTGGCGCGGTTGATTACGCCGAGGGTGGAGATCCGTTCGAGGATGCCAGAGGTTGTGTTGTCCACGATGCTTCCGAGAAGGAACACTCCGTGTTCGTGTCGGTCTTCTGGGACGTAGCTCAGACCGAGACGCAGAGACTTGTTTGGTGTCCTCTTGGAGTAGTCCTTCGAGTTCAGGGTGACCTTTCCGAGCCCCTTGCGGACGCCGTAGATAGTCTCGGCGAGTTCCGTACGCCCTGCCCCAATAACTCCAGCGATCCCAAGTACTTCCCCTGGGTAGAGGTCGAAGGAGACGTTGCAGAAGCCGTCGCCCGTGAGTTCTCGCACTTGAAGGGCTGGCTCAACGTTGGCTACGGCTTGTCGCGTCTGCTTTTCGTGGATGGCCACGGGTTGTCCCTGCTGAGGCACCATTGCGGCGACGAGTTCCGCGATGGATGAGTCCTCTGTGTTCTTCTGGAGCACGGTGACGCCATCACGCAACACGGTGACTCGATCGCAGAGTTCGAAGATCTCTGCCATGCGGTGTGTAACGTAGAAGATTCCCACGCCATTTTGCGCGAAGTTGCGCAGGTGTGTGAACAGCCGCTGAGCTTCTTTTGCGGTGAGTGATGAGGTCGGTTCGTCAACGATGAGGAGGTGCGCCCCGCGTAGTACGCCGCGGATGATCTCGACGAGTTGCTGGTCGGAGATCGACAGGTCGCTTGCGCGAGAGTCGAGGTCGATTGTGTCGCAGAGCGATGCGGTGACTTCCGCGATCTTGCTGCGCGAGACTTTGAGATCTCCGAGTGCGAGCGAGATGTTCTCGTGGACGGAGAGGTTTGGGAAGAGTTCTGGTTCCTGGGGAACTAGGTACACGCCGTTTGCGTGCGCGGCCCTAGGCGAGAGGTTTCGTACCTCGTTGCCCGCGATCGTAATCGTGCCACTGTCCGGGGTTTCAACGCCCGTCACGATCTTCATGAGGGTGGACTTGCCAGCCCCGTTTCCTCCCACTAACGCATGGATTTCTCCGGGCTGAAGGTCAATGGTGACGCCTTTGAGCACGGCGATTCCGCCGAAGGACTTCCAAATGTTTTCCAGCACAGCAACCGGCTGCGCTCCATTGCCGTCAGTTCTACCTTGAACCACGTTCCACCTCTCAACTGCACTGTTGTGAGCATGTGCTCAGTAATTGAGCATCTGCTCACAGCATAGGCATAGTTGCGTGTCGTGGCAATAGTTAGCGCGCAAAGATTTCCTGCTCGGACCCCAAAACCCCTCCACAGCACGCTCCGAACAGGCCTCCGCACCACCGCGCGGGCCGCGGAAACACGGCGGAGAGCGGTCCCCATCCGTACCGGACCAAAGGCCCTCCACACCGCGCTCAGATCTCACTAAATTAAGAGCCAAGAACCACACTCGGCGCATCCCTTACGGGATGCCCGCCGATTTTCGACGATTGTGGCTGGGACGCATGAGCGTCAGGAGAGCCAGCCACAATCGTCGATAAGCACAGGGCGGGAGCCACAGCACACGCTGTGGCTCCCGCCCTAGTTCTCTGCCCGTGAGGAACTCACTTACCAAAGTATCCGCGCACGGCCTCCCACCTGTCAGCCTTGGCGAAGACTGGAACCTCAAGCATCGTGTAGTCACGCGATACAAACTGACCACCCTCGTGCACCTGCCCGGTGAACACGTCCACCCACTCGCCAGCAGGAAGATACGTCTCCACGTCATGTGCGTCAGCAAAGAGGATCGGGTTCACAAGGAACGCGTCACCAAACATGTACTGCGTCTCGTGGTCCCAAATGTTCGGGTCGCCCGAATAATCGAAGAACAGTCCACGCATGAGCGGCACATCGGCTGCAACACAAGCATCCGCCTGCGCCTTCACGTAAGGAACCAACGCGGTACGCAGCTTTGCAAAGTAGCGGAACTGGTCCACAACCTCAGGAGTCGAGTTCGATTCCGCCACATACCACGGTGTGCGGTCACGCAACGGACGCTGGTGGTGGTTGAACTCAGAGTGGTACTGCATGATCGGCATGAACACCGAGGCCCCAGTTGCGCGGATGTAGAGCTCCGAGTCAGGAACCGGACCGGAGAACCCTCCAAGGTCCCAGCCCCAGTACAGGATTCCGCACGAACCGGCAGTGATACCCGCGACAACGGAACTACGGAAAGCCTGCCACGTCGAGTTTTCGTCCCCAGCCCAGAACAAGCCATGCGCCTGCGAACCGGTAAAGCCTGAACGAGAGAACGTTACTGGAGCCTTTCCTACAGACCGTAGGAGGTCACCAAACGCGCGAGCGTAGTGCACGGGGTACAGGTTGTTTCCCTCGTCGCCCTTGCGTCCGTCGCCATACTGAAGGTCGTAGCCCCAAGCATGCTCGCCGCCGTCGGTCTTGAAACCATCAACGTCGAAGTCTTCTACGAGGTAGCGGCGCTTTTCGGTCCACCAATCCCGCCCTGACTGGGTAGAAAGGTCAGCCATGAGCGCCTGCGGGAACCACCAACCACGGTTGTGGTACGGGGTTCCATCAGACTCTAGGATCGCGTGGCCGCCCTCGACCATAGCGCGCCCATCGATGAGCACCTGCGAGTCCTCGGGAACGGACTCGCCCAGGTCATACGAGGTTTTCTGGAGCGGGATCTGCCAGAGGATCACCTTGATTCCGCGTGCGTGAAGCTCGTCGATCATCGCCTTCGGGTTAGGCCACGCGCCTCCCTCTTCAAACGAGAAATCTTCCGCCTTGTGCGCGGATCCATCGGCGGTCACCGCATACTTGGCATCACGCCAGATGGTGATTCCCTCCTCGTCAGACCACGCCTCAATGACAATGACTCCCACAGGAATGTCGAGGTCACGGTGAGAGTCCATACGCTCCATGACAATGTCTTGGGTGTTCCACTCGTTGCCAGAGGCCCACAGCTCAAAGATCCACTCCGGCATCTGCTCTGGGCGCCCGGCGGCATCCAGGAATGCAGAGAGAACTTCACGCGCAGATCCGTCCATGATTGCTACGTTGAGCGATTCCTCTTGCGTTCCGCCCAGAGCAACTTCAACGACCATGGTTTCGGGAGTTGATGCCGCGACGTCGTACCACGATCGGCGGAGGGTCTCCACGTGGAAGCCCCAGCCTGAGCCACCAATCACATGCGCAAACGGCATCGGCATGTACGTGCGGTGGTGCTCACCCTGGCTCTTGTACTGCTCAAACACGACCGCGTCGAGCGACTGTCCGCGCTGATCCACGTAGTCGTAGCGTTCGCCAAAGCCCACAACGTGTTCGCTGTCTTCAAGGCGCAGCGCAAACCGGACCTTGAGCAAACCTTCGGCATTGGACTGCCACTGCACGGAGCCTGGAACGAGCTTCGGGTGGCTCACTGCGCCATTGACTGTGAACGATCCGCGCGCTTCGTCCGCGTCGTCGACCCAGCGCGTCGGGGACACAGCGAACTCTGCCGTTTCGGCCACATCGGCGCCCTGATTCGCGACGATCCGGTACGTTGCGCTCTCTCCCTGCGCCAGTCCCGGCACAGTGACCGCCCACGAGCCGTCGGACTCGAGCTGTGCCGCCTGGGCTGCGGCGAGGTGGCCGTCGCCGCCCGCTAGCGCGGCGGCGTCAGCGGCGTTCGGAACGAAGGGTGCGAACGCAATAATCTGAGTCTCCTGGCCAGAGACCGTGTAGTGAAGGTCGACCGAAACATCGCCGTCCGCATCAACAACTGCACCTATGGTGAAGGGCTGGCCCTCTGCTGGGTGCACTGGGATGCGCTGATCCGCAGACGTCGCGTACGGGTGCTCAATGCCGTGAGGGCGGTGGGTAACGTTGAGAGTCATTGCGCTATCAAGCCTTTGTTTCGAGGAGTCCAAGAGAATCAGCAAGGGTGAGGAACATACCGTGCGACCACAGCAGAGGAGTCGCTGCCGGACCCCACTTTTGGATCCACTCCTCCTCATGCTCTGGATAGTTCATGTGGGTGTTGACTTGCTCAGGCATGTCGCCGTTTTCGAGCGCCTGGCTGGCCACCCACACGAGATAGTCCGCAGCGGACTCTAGGTCGCCCGATGCAGCCTTGTTCCAAGCCACAAGGCAGCTCAACAACAGCCACTGGCCTCCGCCAAAGAACACGTCCGCGCGGAACCGGTGGACTCCACCGTAAACGGAAAGGTCTCGTTCCACTGCGTTAATGGTGTTCGCAGCGAGGACAGAATCAACCCCCAAGACACCGAAGGGAACAACGCACGCGGCAAGCGAAGCATCGACCGTGTCTGCGCCAATCCACTTAGACAGATGCTGTGCGGACGCATCCTTGGCCCGACCCGAAATAACGGCCTTCGCAAGGATGAACTCTCGGACCTGGGTGGCAAGCCCAACCGCGCGAGAAGTGCGCTCATCATCGAGCAGATTGCCTCTAGAAACCGCCGTAAAGCCCGCGAACAATGCACCAAGAGTGGAGGTGTGGACAGCCTCGGAGTGCTCCTCCCACCAGTCATAACAGTTCATGTTCCAGAACTCAGCCGCGAAGTCGAAGGCAACAGCCATGCCAGCTTCCCATTGAGCTGGATCAACCCGGTGGCGCGAAGCGTGCTCTCCAACCTGCCACAACCACATGCCATAGCCATCAGTTTGGAAATCCCACCACGGGTCAGACCCATCGGCACCGTCAAAGGTGAAGCGCGTGGGGAGCATATCAGCGAGCGGAATATCCTCACCTGCCTGGTGGCGGACAACCAAAGCATCAACCTGCTCGCGGCGGGCAGACAACGTGGTGTTCACCCAGTCGTGGAACCCGTTCACCGAGTCGACGTCTCCGAAGCGAGACATACCCTCCGCAATGAACGAGCCATCGCGCAACCAGGAGTACCCCTTGTACGCGGAGAACGTGGGGCTCGCCGGGTACGCACCGTTAGGCTCCTGAAAACCCCGAATAACCTCAGCGCTGTGCTGGATGAGAAACTCCAGCCGCTCATCGGTCAGGCCTCGCGCACGCAAGTGATCACGTACGTGGAAAGTTGATGACATGTCTGCCCTTATCTGTATTGCTCACAAAATAGGGTGCGGGGGCTGCGCGTCCCCCGCACCCTACGGGAATTACTTGATGACGTTGTTGATGCGCTCTTGCGCGTCCTTGAGGGCAGTGGCCACATCCTTACGGCCGGCAGCCGCGTTGGAGAGCTCCTCACCCACGATGTCCTGCATCTCCTGCTGCTGGACGACAACCGGAGGCATCGCAATTGCGTCGAGCGAGTCAATTACCGCCTGGCGGTTTGCAGGAGGGGTCTGCTCTAGGTAAGGCGCAAACAAGGCGTCGTCAGCAACAGGGGGAAGCTCCCACGCCTTCTCCAGGCGCAGATCAACCATTTCCTTGGACGAAGTCAGGAACTCGACCCACTTGGCCGCAGCCTCAACATTCTGCGAAGTCGCGGACACAGCAGCGCCGTTAGCAAACAGTGCAGACGCCTTCTGTGCGTCCCCTGGCTCCACCGCGATGTCCCAGTTCAGATCCTCGACCTCGGCAAGCCCGCCGAACATCCAGATTCCGGAGTGCCACATGCCGAGCTTGCCCTCCTTGAACAAGTTGGTGTCAAAGTCGGGAGTTCCGGCGCCATCCGCCTCGGTAGGCATAGAAGTCCCGGACTTCTCCACAAGCCACTTCGCCGCAGCCTCGCCCTCAGGCGTCGCGATGGTTGCCGCCGTACCGTCCTCGTTCAGGAACGATCCACCAGCCTGCTCAAGAGCCTTGTAGAACTCGTGGAACGAGATCGGCTGGTAATCTCCCCAGACACCTGCCGCCTTGTCCGTGATGGCCTCAGCCGCCTTCTGCTCGTCCTGCCACGTCCAGTCAGCGGTCGGATAGTCCAGACCCGCCTTATCAAAGAGGTCCTTGTTGTAGAACAGGACCACATTGGAGAACGACACCGGCAAGCCAAGCTGCTTGCCATCGTGCTGGAACGCCTCAAAAACGCGAGGGCTGTATGCGGCAGCATTCGAGACAGGAATCTCCGCGAGCGCACCGGACGCTGCATACGTCACGAAGTTCTCGTAGTTCAGTTCAAAAGCATCCGACACAGTCTTGCCGGCAACCGCCGTCTGCAACTTGGTGAAGTAGTCGTCATACGGCAACGTCTCGATCTGAACATCGATGTCAGAGTTTGCCGCCTCAAAGGCCGCCTCGATAGCGCCGAGAGTCTCCTCGTTGCCACCGTTAGCGGAGAAGTTCATGTACCGCACGACAGTCTTTGGGTCGCCTCCCTCAGATGGGGCGGCCGTCTCCTGCTTGGTTGCCGAACCCTGAGAGCACGCCGACAGAGCGAGAACAGAGAGAGTGGACAAAGCCAACAGCTTCACCGTGAATGGCTTCGACATACGTAATGCCATGGTGTTTCCTTTCAAAGTCGCCGCCTCAATGCGGCATACAGGGGGTGGAGAAGAAAGAATTAACTGGTAGATGGGCACACTGGTTCTGCGCGATCGACTCACGCGGAGCGAACCAGTGGATGTAGTAGGGGCGAGGAACCTCGCTCCGCTCGATTCCTACGATGCTCGAGCTCACTTCAGACCTATTCCCATGACGAGCCTGCACGCTCGCTCTCGCATCCGCAGGAACCTCGCTCCGCTCGATTCCTACGATGCTCGAGCTCACTTCAGGCCCGTGTGCGACATTCCTTCGATGATGTGCTTCTGCGCGAACAGATAGATGACCGCGATGGGGATGATCGACATGACCGAGCCAGCCATCACCACATCCCACTCGGTGGTGTACTGCCCCTTGAGTGTTGCCAGACCCAAAGGCAACGTCATGAACTCCGGAGACCGGATAACCACGAGGGGCCACAGGAAACTGTTCCAGCTGCCCATGAATGCGAACACGGCAAGAGTTGCCAAGGACGCTTTGGTCAGCGGGAGGATCATGGTGGAGAAGATCCGCAGGTGACCGGCACCATCCAGAGTCGCGGCCTCGTCGAGGTCACGCGGAATCGAGTCCATCGCCTGCTTAACCAAGAAGATTCCAAAGGCAGCCGCAATGGTTGGGGCGATAAGCGAGAGGTACGTGTCGTTCAGTTTGAATTCCGTCATCTGAATGAACAACGGAACAACGAGTACCTGCATCGGGATCATCATGGTTGCGAGATACAGGGCAAAGACAACGTTCTTTCCCCTGAATGCGATTCGCGAGAACGCGTAAGCGGCCATGGACGAGGTCAGGAGCTGAAGCACTGTGGTTGCAATCGCAATAAACAGTGAGTTCGCAATAATCCGTCCCACGGGAAGCGAATCGAAGAGCTTCCGATACGCGTCAAGGGTTGGGTCCTTCACCAGCAGGCTCGGGCCAGACGCCAAGGTCCCGCTCGGAGTGATGGACGTGACCACCGTCCACAGGAAGGGGAACAGCATCATGATTGCGCCGAGCACAACCAACGCGTGGAGAACCAACGACCTTCCGCTAAGTCGGCGCGATGAGGTCACTTTGTCTGCCTTGCTTGATGAGTGCGCTTGTGGCGCACGGGTTGACTGAGTCAGCACAGTCGAATCAGGCATTGTGTACCCACCTCTTCTGACCGACTAGTTGGAACGCGGTAACGAGCATGATGAGCAAGAACAGAATCCACGAGAGCGCAGATGCTTCTCCTGCGCGGCCATACCTAAATGTCAGGTCATAGATTTGGCCGACGATGACCTGGCTTGAACCGGATGGTCCGCCGCCGGTCATCATGTAGACCTGATCGAACACTTGGAAGCCGTTGATCAGGGAGATAACAATGACAAAGAAACTCGATGGGGAGAGCAGCGGGAACGTAATGCGCCAGAATCTCTGCCAGGCATTAGTGCCGTCCATCTTCGCGGCCTCAAGAACGTCCCCGGGCACGGCCTGCAATCCCGCAAGCAGGATCACCATGACGAAGCCAAGATCCTTCCATGCCGAGGCGAGGATGACCGAGGGCATCGCCCACACAGGGTCGGTCCACCAGCCTGGTTGGGGCAGGTTGAGGAAGCCAAGCACTTGGTTGACCAGACCGTTGGATGGATTGAGCAACCACTGCCAGACGAGGGCCACGACTACCCAGCTGGTAATGACCGGAAGGAAGTATGCCGAACGGAAGAATGCTCGCCCGTAGATTTTCTGGTTCAGCAGGACCGCGAGCGCCAGTCCGCCGAAGTAAACGATCGGCAAGTACCCGGCGATATACAGCAGGGTGTGACCGATGATGTCCCACGTTTGGTCCGAACTCAGGAGCTTGGAGTAGTTTTCCAAGCCCACCCACTTCATGTCCGAAATGAGGTTCCACTCGTGCAGTGAGATCCACAGGGAACTGATCATCGGGCGGAACACAAAGATGGCGAGTGGGATTGCGGAGGGCAGAAGGAAAAATGCGAGCCAGCCGTAGCGCTTCCAGTCCGTCTTTTTCTTCCGCGTAGCGATGGGTTCCCACGTGTGTGCAGCGCTGGTCATGCTCCAACACCGGCTTCCACGGGTGCGCTCAGTCGCTCACGGACGAGTTTGCCTTGCCCGCCGGAAGTGTTACGGGCGTCGAACGGCGCTGCGAGCACGAGAGCCGCGGCACCGAGCGCCCACTTGTCGTCCGCCCACGACTCAACGATGTATGGGAGGTTCGACCGAGCTGCCCACTGGCCTGAGCGGAATCCCTTTTCGAATCCGGGCTGCCAGAATTCCCAGGCGGCAATGCCTTCGCCCAGCAGGACAACGATCTCTGGGTCAACGGTGTGCACCACGCCCGCGATCGCGCGTCCGAGCATGTAGCCAGCACGTTTGAAGATCTCCTGTGCTTGGTCTGACCCGCGAGCGGCGAGGTCTAGGAGGTCTTCGAGGTTTTGCTCCTGCGAAATCAGACCGTGCTCGCGTCCGGTTGCTTCGAGTGCTTTCTGTCCAACGAGCGCCTCGAGGCATCCGTATGCTCCGCAGTCGCACAGAGGGCCGTCGATGACAGCGGGAACGTGTCCGATTTCCCCGGCTCCTCCAGACGCGCCTCGGTGCAGTGCACCGTCGACGATGATGCCGCAGCCGATGCCTCGTCCGATGGTGATGGTCAGGAACGATGAGTATTTTTGGCCAGTGCCGTAGAGGCGCTCGGCAACGGAGAGTGCATTGACGTCGTTCTCAACGAGTACCGGAACACCGAGGCGCTTTCGCAGGTATGGCCCCAGTTTGACTTCATTCCAGCCCAGAGTTGGGGCGATGACGGTGCCCGACTCTTGGGAATTCACACTTCCGGCAATTCCAACGCCGATTCCGAGGAGCTTCCCCTCGTACCGAGCCAATTGCTCTTCGAGTAAATCACCAAGCACGTCGATCGCGTTGTCTGCTGAGGCGTTGTACGGGTGGGTGTGAGCCTTGATGATGTCGCCGTCGGCCGCAACTTCAACAATCTGCACGTGGGTCGAGGCGACCTTCACCCCGATTGCCCCTCCAGCGTCCTGTACCAGTCCGATGAGCCGGGCTGGTCGTCCACCCGCGGACGGAACCGAGGCGCGCTCTTCGATGAGCTCGCGCTCTATGAGGCTCTTGGTCACTTGGGTGACGGTTGCCGGGGAGACATCGAGCATTCGCGCGATGTCTGCGCGCGACACTGCGCCGTGACGACCCAGCAACGCGAGGATCGCCGAGGGTACGAGGTCGCCGTTGGAGGAGACTGTAGATCGAACCACGTTCCAACACCTTTGTTCAGTACTAAATTTAGTCCTAAATTAACGCGGTCTTGGGCCGCTGTCAAACATGCATTTCAGACGCCCCCCGCCCCTGACCCAGCGGTCCTAGATTCTTGCGCCAGCCAATCCCAAGCGACAGGCGGCAACATCGGGCACTTAGAGACGTGGCGACAACACGGCGGAACATGCCCTCAAGAGCCTGGAAAAGCAGCCCAACACAGGACCCACACCCAGCAATGCGGCGACCCGCAGAACGTCTCACCTTCCGGCCTCCTGGTGCCGTTTTGGGCGTTTTCAACCGCTTGTTTGTTACAGATTGTTAAACGTTGACCTGGGACCATGGACCTAAAACGTTTTAGCCCCTAATCTGTGAACCAACTCACCTTTAGTTGAACGGAGAACCCCCGTGTCTCAACGCATTATCAACGCAGGCAATGCCCGCACTTCCCGCCCAACCCCGCTGCGCGTTGTGGCCGCACTCGCCGCTGCCGCAGCCCTCGCCACACTCACCGCATGCGGTCCGCTTCCTTCCGAGGGCGACGCCCTCCCTGGATCCGATTCCGCGCCAAAGGGCGAGTCGGGCAGCACGGTCGACACCTCGGGCATCGAGCCGCTCGTCACCCCGGTCCCAACCTGCAAGGACTTCACCGGCATGCTCGGTTCAATCGTCCAGGGCCTGACCCCCAAGCAAGGCGATTTTGAGAAGCGTTCATTCTCGGGCGGCGCAGAGGTCGTTGAGTGCAACTGGGTCAACGAGGAGTACGTAGCCAAGAAGGACGGCGCCGGAGTCCTCACGTTCGAGATCCGCTCCGCCAAGATCAATGCCGAGGCGTACATCGCCAAGAACGATGCGGCTGCACTCGCAATCGACGGCGCGCCAAGCGTTTCAGAGGGCGGCAACTCGTTCGCTATCGAGTCTGCGGTCACCCCAGACTCAGTAGTCAACTCGGACGGCGTCATCTCCGTGTTCGAGGGCATGACTGTTCTGACGAGGCTCGACGCCGAGGAAGGCTCGACCCTCGCCCCAACCGTGTTCCAGGCGCTCGACGCCCACGCCGCGCTGTTCAAGGCCCTCAAGGGCTGACCTAGCTGGCGCAATGAGCACTGTCCCGGCCCCGAACTCCCGTTGGAGTCCGGGGCCGGGCTGTTTTCTGGTGGTGCGAAATGGGTACGGGGACGGGAGCGGCACGCTTCTCCGATGTATGCGCATCTCACCGATGTATGACTCGCAGCCATACATCGGTGAGATGCGCATACATCGACAGCGGGGCCACCCACCACCACCCCACCACCACGCACCCCACTTCTCCCCGTTCTCCAAGGCGCCCATTCCATGGCACAATTTAGTGCCCGCGTTTCACATCATGGACAGCCCGCATTCCCCGGAGCAGGGAGCAGCATGACGACCTACCGTTTCACCCAAGTCGACGTATTCGGCACCGGCCCGCTCAGCGGCAACCCGCTGGCCGTGGTCCACGACGCCCACGGGCTGACCAGCGAGCAGATGCAGGCGTTCGCGCGCTGGACCAACCTTTCGGAAACTGTGTTCTTGCTGCCCGCGACCAGCCCAGACGCCGACTATCGCGTCCGAATCTTCACGCCGCTCGAGGAACTGCCCTTCGCGGGACACCCCACACTCGGCAGTGCCCACGCATGGCTCACCGCCGGCGGAAGTCCGCGCCACAGCAGCGTTGTGGTGCAGGAATGCGGCATCGGCGAGATCCCTATCCGCGTTTCGCCGGAATCGTTGGCGTTTTGTGCTCCTCCGCTGTCCCGTTCCGGGGCGGTGGATCAAGGCACGCTCGAGCGCATCTTCGACGCGCTTTCTTTAACCTCCCGCGACGTGGTCGGCAGCAACTGGATCGCGAACGGCCCCAACTGGATCGGCCTGCTGCTGCACAGCGCCCAGGCTGTGTTGGATCTGAGCCCCGACTTTGACGCGTTGGGCGACTTGGAGGTGGCCGTGATCGGCCCGTACACCAAGGGGTCGGCCGAGCGTCGCGCGGGGATCGACTACGAGCTACGCGCCTTCGTCCCCGGCGTAGGCATTAACGAGGATCCCGTCACCGGCAGCGCGAACGCCGGCATGGCGAGTTGGCTCATCCCTGCGGGCAAACTCCCGCCAAAGTACTCGGTCCGCCAGGGCACCGTGGTGGGCTCGGATGGCCGCCTGCGCGTGGAGTGTGCCCAGGGTCAGATGTGGGTGGGCGGTGCCGTCCGCACCGTGACCTCCGGGACCGTCGAACTCTAGCGCCGGAATTTTCGCGCCGGCTCCTTGGTTAAGTAGGTTCCGGCCACCCCATGCAAGGAGCGCAATGCCCGTTTTTCCTGCCCTGTCTACCCAGATCGATCGTCTAGTTGAGTTGGGGGCGCCCGCTCGCGCGGGCCTGTCCGAGGCCGATTTCCGCGGCCTCGCCGCGGACATTGACCCCACTATTTTCGACGATGGAGCAGCTCTCGTTGTCCTGTCACCCACGCTGGTCCCGGCCGCCGCTGTGGCTGACCTCCTGACACTCAACGGCAAGCCAGGATTCGTGGTCGTGGACATGACAGACCTCCACGAGTTCGTGAACATTCCGGGCCTTGTCCGCCCCGAGACCCCGCTGTACGTGCTCACGGGAATCGACCGAGGGGACGACATGGCCAATTGGTCTCCCGATGAGGCGCTTCCGGAGATCCTCGGCCGCGAGCGCACTCCCCTCACCGTCCATGAGGGCATATCGTGGCTGCTCCAGCGCCCCGAGGACCTGGAGCCAAACAAGTGCTTCATGACCATCGGGTCACGCAAGCGCAAGGACGAGGCCGGAAAGAAGCTCGACTCGCGGACCCCGGCACTGTGGATTTCTGGTGGCACAGGCCGCGATGGCAAGGAAGCGAAGGGCGCACCCAAGGTCGGCTGGTGTTGGGCCGGTAACCGTCACACGTGGTTGGGTTTTGCCTCGGCTGACTCTGCAGTGTGAGCCGGTTCGCCGGCAGACTTGGGTGAGCGGGCTAGGGACCTGACCAGCGGAAGCGCAAGCAGCAGGCCAATGCCCGGGATGAGGAAGGCTAGCCCAAGTCCTCTGCCTTGTGCGATGAGCCCGAGCATGACTGCGCCGATGAGCGCCCCAAAGTAGTTGAACAGGTTCACACGGGCGATGATCTCGTCCGAGCGGCCAGGCAGGAGGTTCCCTGCGGCGCTGAATGCGAGTGGCACGAGGGCACCTGCCGCAAGGCCCGTGAGACCGAACCCAAGGATCGCTGCCCAGACTGCCGGGACGAGTGCAACCACGACGGAGCCGAGTGCGCCAACGATGATCGAAATCTTGGCGAGCATGGTGAGTCCGATGCGCTGCTCTAGCGCGTCCGTGACGAGTCGCGCGAAGAGGACCGCGCCTTGGTACACCGCATACGCGAAGGGCGCGATGCTTGCGGCCGCGCCAAGCCCCTCCTGCATGTACATGGTTGACCATGCAGAGACGGAGGAATCCATGACGTACGCCAAGAAGACAATCATTGCCACGGCCGCGTAGATAGCGAACCGGATCTTGTCGCGGTCTATCGCGCCGTGTCCGGTAGCTCCCGTGGCACCGACGTCTGCGGTCGCGACTTCCGCGGTCGCGGCCGACCCAACGCCGCTGGCACCATCTACTTCAGCACCAAGCGTTCCAACTGTGTGCCCCTGCGCGGGCGGCCTTCCGGTGACCGTGTCCCGCACCTCGAGCGTACGGGACGCCACCAGAGCTCCCACCACGTCCAACACGGCAACCGTGGCGAGTGCCATGAACACTGAGCCGTGCAGCGCGATCGACGCGGAAACCAGCAGGGCTCCGCAGATCGTGGCGGCCGTGGCCACGGCGTAGAACCTGCCAAGAAGCGCCTTCCCGGCACGCTTTTCCACGCGCACACCCTGCATGTTCTGGGCGGCGTCCACCATGCCAAGCCCCACCCCAAACACGAACACCGCGCCAAAGAACACCGACAAGGCTGGGGCAATGGCCACAGTAAACAGCGCCGCAGCCTCAACGCTCAATCCCCACACCGCGGCGGCCCGGCTAGAGGCCCGCACCGCCACCGCGTTTGCCACCACAGACCCCACGGCCGCTAGAAGCACGGTCACCAGCAGAACGAGTGACACAGTCATCTCGCTGAGCGACCATTTAGAAGAGAAACTCGGCAGAGAGGTCATGATCGTGGCGTAGCCCAGCCCTTGCACTAAGTAGACAACGGCGGCGCCAAGGATGTTGTGGGAAAGCGGGAATGCTGAGGTGCGCTCCAGCGACCCCGGCTGGACATTATTCATGCGTGCTCCTACCTGCGACATTGCAGGTTATCGGCCGCCATGCGGGGTGGCGGCGCGTGCGAACGCGAACAACTGCTCGGTGTACCCAGTTAAGCCCTAGGCGCCTGCTTGCGCAACCATTGGTTCACGGCCTGGAGCGCTAGTTGGACCCATCCCCTCTCCCCCTCCCATCGAACGGATCAATAATCATCCGTTCGATGAGGAAAGTGACGGTGGGGCGTACCCCGGTCTCCCCGGTCACCCGTGCAGCCCACTCCGCGCCAGTCCCGCCACCCAACAGGCATTATTGGTCACTATGCCAGTTGTGAGAGTGCCACAGTGCGTTTAGCTAGTTGCACCATTGCGGCGTCGAGGAAGGTGCCGTCCGCTAGGACGGCCGTCCCGGAGCCCGCATCTTGGGCGTGCCCGAGGGCCGCGATGACTGCGCGTGCGCGCTCGATCTCGGCTTCGCTGGGCATGAAGGCCGAGACAATCGTGGTGAGTTGCTTGGGGTGGATCGCCGTTCTCCCGAGCATCCCGAGGGCCTTGCCTTCGAGACAGGAGGCCGCCAACCCGTCAAGGTCAGATACGGACGCATAGACGGCCATGGACGGTGGCTCCAGTCCAGCGGCTCGGGACGCGTAGACCACGCGTGAGCGGGCATACTCGAGGCCCTTATCGCCCTGAATACCCAGTTCGGAGCGCAGATCAGCCTCTCCGAGGCTGAGGCCCGCCACCTGCCGGTGAGCCGTGGCCAACGCCAGCGCATTTTCCACGCCAAGCGCGTTTTCTAGGAGCAGGAACACCGGCCGTTCGTCCACTTCCTGCGCGATGGAGACCACTTGTTCCGCCGTGGTGGCCTTGGGAATGCGCACCCCTACGCTTGCGGGAAGGCCACGGACTAGGGCGAGGTCCTCTGCATGCCACTGACTGCCGCGGACGTTGACGCGCACCTGCAGCGAAACAGAGCGTCCTGTGCTCGTGAGGTACCCCTGTGGACCGAGTTCAGCGTCAGCGAAGAACGAGGCCAGGTTGGCGCGCGCCTCGTCCTTCCTCCCGGCGGCCACCGCGTCTTCGAGGTCGAAGATGACGGCGTGAGCGCCGGATTCGAGCGCCTTAAGGAATCGCTCTGGCTTGTCTGCGGGCGCGTAGAGGAGGGTGAGCGGCACACTCATTTGACCGCTCCGCCCTGCCTCAGCGCATCGATCTGCTCTGCGCTGTAACCGAGTTCTTCCAGTAGTTCGGTGGTGTTCTGGCCGGGTGCCCGCCCCGTGAACCGGATTGCACCCTCGTTCGTTGGATTGCTGGAGAGCCTGAAGAGCGGTCCTTGCATTGCCATGCGCCCAAGGTCGGGGTCGTCCATGTACCGGATAGTGCCGATTGCCTGAAACTGCGGGTCGTTGACAATGTCTTCAGGCTCGTAGATTGCCGCAATTGCAGCTTGGGCTTCCTCGAATGCTGCAACAACCTCGTCGCGGTTACGTTGAGCAATCCAACTTCCCACGGCCTCGTCCAGCTCGTCGGCGTGCTGCGCGCGCTGCGCACCCGTGGCAAACCAGGGTTGGTCAATGAAGTCCGGGCGACCCACGAGTGTCATGACTCGTTCGGCGATGGATTGGGCCGACGTCGAGACTGCTACCCACTTGCCGTCTGCCGTTTTGTAGGTGTTGCGCGGGGCGTTGTTCGCGGAGCGGTTTCCGGTGCGCGGCTGGCTGTCGTGGAGTTGGTCCCAGCGCGTGATCTGCGGGCCCAGTACGCCGAGCATGGGTTCCACAATTGCCATGTCGATCATCTGCCCCTTGCCCTGGTTGGGGCCGGGCACATCTCGGGCGTGCAGCGCGGTCATGATCGCGTAGGCGCTGGCCAGCGAGGCTATTCCGTCTGCTAGCCCAAATGGTGGGAGTGTGGGAGGGCCATCTGGTTCACCGGTGGATGCCGCGAAGCCGCTCATGGCTTCGGCGAGGGTACCGAACCCGGGCCTGCGCCGATACGGTCCCACTTGGCCGAACCCGGTGATGCGGGCCATCACGAGGCCCGGGTTCACTGCGGCGAGGACGTCATAGCCGATCCCCCATTTTTCCAGGGTGTCCGGCCGAAAGTTCTCTATAAGGACGTCTGCCTTAGCAACGAGTGCCTTCAGGACCTCCTGCCCCTCGGGCGAGTGCAGGTCAATCTGAATGGTCTCTTTGTTCCGCCCCAGGGTCTTCCACCATAGGTTGTGTCCGTCCTTGGCGGCGCCATGTCCTCGGGAGGGATCCGGGCGCAGTGTGTGCTCGACCTTGATGACGCGTGCGCCAGCGTCTCCGAGGTGCATGGCGGCCATGGGCCCCGCGAACAGGGTCGAGACGTCGAGCACCACGATGTCGCTGAGGGGCAGGGTGTGGTTTGTCATCGTGTTTTCCTCAGTTTTCGTTGGTGGCTAGTGGCCACGCGCAGCGGAACCCAATGTTCGCGCTGCGGGCCATGCCGAAGCCTGGGAGCAGGTACTTGGCAGAGAACTCGGGCTTTCTCACGCCGCCGTCGAAGTACCACTCGGAGTCGGTGATGAGGTAGTCCATTCCGCCCTTGAGGAACACGAACCGCGAGCGGCCGTCGCTGTGTTCGGAGTTGGTCAGGTTCCAGACGGCTGGGGTGAGTCGCTGGAAAGAGCTCTGGGCATCGCCTGCGGTTGCGCGGGCGTTCTGGGCTGCGATCTGCCATTCGTCTTCGGTGGGAAGGACGCCGGACGTCCATGCGCAGTAGGCGTGGGCGTCATCCAGGAGCACGTAGGTCACGGGCTGGTCCTCGGTACCTGCATTGGGCTGCCCGTACGGGGTTCGGGTTGATCCCTTGTCCCAGTGGGCGAGGAAGCTCTGCTCGGTGCGAGGCGTGTATCCAGTTGCTTCGAGAAAGGCGAGGAATTCGGCGTTGGTGACCTCCCTCGAGGCAACAGCGAGGGGACGCGGCACGGTCACCTCGCGTTCGAGGGTTCGCACGTCGTGTAGGCGGGGCGGAAGTGGCTTCCATTCGTTCACGTACGGAGCGCCTTGATACATGCCGGTCTCACGCATTCGATACTCCACAGTCAGGGTGTACTCGCCTGCGTCCACACGCACATGTGCGGGGATGGCGTCAGGTGTGTGTCCGGACGGCTCTGGCGCACTCGCCACGCGAAGAGCGCGGCGGTGTTGGAATTCGGCGTTCTCGGTCCACTGCACGGCCGATACCTGCGCCATGATGTCGCGAGCTTCAGCCTCCCACGCACGGCAAACACGCAGAACACCTCCAATCGAGTGCGCTGGGATCGTCACGGGGCTGCTGGGTGTGTCAAGCTGTGCGCCCGTGGCGAGGTCAAACCAGAGATCGTCTGCCCATGCGGTTGCAGAGTCGAGCGCTGGTCCCGCGTCCGTTGCAGCAGCGGTCTCGCACAGTAGTGGCCCGGAGTAGGTGTGCGTTCCACGGTTGACGGCTGTCCACAGGGTTGCGTCCCCGGTGTGGAAGCGGGAGGCGAACACGCTCGCTTGGTGCGCGGGGCTGGCAAGTGGCGCGAGCGGCATCCATTCACCGTCCACCAATACGCGGCTCATGCCGCGCAGGGTCGGGAGCATGCGGCGTAACGTGGCGGCGTCGCGCTGGTTCCAGCCGACCCAGACGCCGAACACAATTTCCCAGGTCATTAGACCAACGCCGTTGATCCACGCGGACTGGAGTTCTTGGCTGTGGTCTCTGTTCCAGCGGCGGATGTGGTGCTGCATGTGCTTGCGTTCAAACCAGTGGGCTCGTAGGACTCCTGGGATGTCGGAGTCTGCAAACCACTGGGCCCAGGACAGGGAGTGGTCGGTGACGCGTGCGAGCGGGAGCTTGGATTCGCCTTCGAGCGCGATCCCCGGGCGTGCTTCTTCTAGAGCGGCAACGAACTGTGGGTTCGCTTCCTTCATGGTGTCGAGGAAGATTCCGTCTGCCTCGAGTTCCTTGATCAGCGCGGCCAATTCGGTCACGTCGTCGCCAGAGCGGCGGGTTTCGGTGTCCCAGGGGTTGTAGTCCACGAACACTCTGACCCCGCGGGAGTGGAAGTAGTCCACGAGCTCTTTGAGTCCGGGGACCCCGCGGTAGTAGTCCCACTGGTTGCGGTCATCGATGCCAATGACCGGGTATGCGTGCCACAGTACGACTCCGTCGAATCCGCCCAGTCGCTCGGTGGCGTCGGCGAGGAGCCTTTCCGGGGTGAATGCCATGGCTTCGGCGTCATAGAGCAGTTCGTCCCAGAGCCACACCTGTGCCACGGTGAAGCAGCTTTGCGCCCAGGTCGCCTCGGCCCGGTCGTACATTGCCGGGGAGTAGTCCAGGCGCTGCGCGGCTTCTTCCCTCCAGCGCGTTATCTGTGCGCGCCACGCCGGCCACTGGGCGGGGTCGGCGGGTGGGACAAAGATTTTCACATCGTCGAGCACGCTCAGGTCCGCGTCGGCGCCCATTGGGACGTCGGTCGGCTTGTCGATTGGCCTGGGAACGAGTGGGTTGAAGCCGTTGTGCATGGTTACTTTCCGTCAAAGTGCGTGGCCCAGAACGCGGGTGTGTCCTCGCGCTGTGGCACTGAGTCTTGTGCGCCCTTGGCTTGGACGGCGAGTGCCGCCGCGCTGGACGCGCGCTGCATTGCAATGAGTGGTGTGTTTCCGTGGGCGAGTTCTGCGGCGAGGACTCCGCAGAACGTGTCGCCTGCCGCGGTGGTGTCGACCGCGTCGACCATGACCGCTGGCACGGCTATGGTCTCCCCGTTGCGGGTGTGCAGTTCGCTGCCCGCTCCGCCGAGCGTGACCAGCACGGCGGGCACGCGCTCGAGGAGCGCGGCGAGCGCTTGGTCCATGGTTGCGTCGGGCGCGTCGGCCATGATGAGCGCTTCGTGCTCATTGACGACGAGTATGTCGACTTGGTCCCACAGGTTCTGTGGGATGGGGACAGCTGGGGCGGCATTCAGGATGAAGGTCGCCCCTTCTGCCCGTGCTTCCGCGGCTGAGGCTACGGCTCCTGGCGGCACTTCGAGTTGTGCGAGAAGCACGTCGGCGCCTCGGATAGCCTCAAGCGCTCGGCCAACCGGGGCATCCACCTGTGCATTCGCGCCGGGGATGACCACAATTGAGTTTTCGCCGCTGGAGGACACCGTAATCAGGGCCGTCCCGGAGGGCCCGTCCACGCGTTCAATGTGTTCGGTGTCTACCCCTGACTCGTTCAGAGATCGTGCCAGAATGTCCCCATCTGGGTCTTTGCCCAGCGCCCCCACCATGAGGGTTTTGGCGCTGCCTGCGCGAGCGGCGCCAACGGCCTGGTTGGCGCCTTTTCCGCCGCCGTTGCGTATGAGCGAGTCTCCAAGCACCGTTTCGCCGGGGGCTGGGGACCGATCCACAAAGGCCGTGATGTCCATGTTGATGGACCCGAAAACAGCAACCGTGTTCATGACTTCTCCTACCTACTGGCCAGCGCGATGGTGTCGTTTACTAGTCCAGCAAACTCTCGGGGCGACCCGCCAGGCATGGAGGTCACGACCGAACCATTGAGTGGGGCGATCCACTTGCGTGGCAGGCCTGACTCCCCATTCAGTGCGCCCATAACTCCTCCCACGGTGGCTCCGATGGAGTCGGTGTCCCATCCCGCAGCCACTGCGAGAGTGATGGCAGCCTCGTAGTTGCCCTTACTGAACGTGGGGGCGCAGGCCCCCGCGGCAGCATTGTTGAGGGTGTGCACCCAGTGCAGGTGGCCGTACCGCTCGTGGAGTTGGTCCAGCGCTGCGGGCACCGAATCGGCGCTTCGTCCCACTTCGGCGCCAAATCTCACCGCGTGTGCGAGCGCGCTGTCTGCCGGGATGACTGCCAGCCCGGCGAGTAGCACCAGCTCCACTGCGCGCGCGATCTCTGCCTCGCTGGGTCCATGAACCTCAACTGATACCGCTGCCGAGGCCATGGCAGTGGCCCACATTTCACCGTAGATGCCGTTACGGGTGTGCGAGAGCCGCGCATCGGTCCAAGCCAGCCGGGCCGCCGCTCGCGGGTCACCTGGGCGGGACCATCCAAAAGCGTCTCCACGGATTAGGGCACCGATCCACTCCCTGAACGGGTTGAGATGCATGGCGGTTTCCGGCACCGGCCGCGCATCGAGGATGTTGCGGTATGCGGCGCGCTCAGCTGTAAAGACTCGCCCTCCAGGCAGGTTGTTGAGCCACGCCGTTGCTACGTCGTCGGTAGTGAAGTCCATTCCGTACTCGGCCATGATGGCAAGCCCCAGGATGGGGAAGTTCATGTCATCATCTTCGGGCATGCACGTGATGTTCTCCTCGAGCGAGGTGGGTGCACTCCGGCGGTTCCACGGCCACTTCTCGTTCACGTGGGCGGGCAACCCCTGTGCCGTGAAGTATGAGTTCAGCGGCCACCGACCAGTTGCCCGAGCGATTGCCTCGATGCCTGCACGTGGAATCTTCTCCACGGGTTTGCCGAGGAGACAGCCAGCGGCCCGGCCCAGCCACGCACCGGAAACACGGTCATGGAACTGAGCAGAGTTAACGTCCACTGCGTCGATCGCGGGCGGCTCGCCTGCGAGTGCGATGATCGCGTCGTACTCGTTGGGTTCGTGCGGGTGCGGGGCAGGAGCGAGCGCGTCGAGCTCGGCCAGCAAGGCTCGGGCGAGTTTCCGCATCTCCTCACTCGCAGCCACGGGTCCCGCGCCGCTTACTGGCGCTGCAAGGTCTCCTCCCGCTTCCTCCCAGCGCCGCGCGATGTCGGCGAGCGCATGCTCGTCTTTGCCCTCAACTGCGGACTGAACAAGCTCGTGGGGAAGCAGGTCCTCGGGCTGGGCCCAGGTCAGCCTCATGCCAACTCACTCAAAAGGGAAGTGGCTACGTCGAGCTCAGCGCGAGTGCGCTGCGCGTCGTCGGTCAGGATCTTGGTGGTCACGTCAACCAGCACGTCGGCCACGGCCCCCACGTCAATCTTGGACGCGGTCTCAACAGTCTCAATCCACTGAGGAGGAATGACGTCCATGCCACCCATCGCTGCGCACACCGAACCCGCCATGGTGGCAATGGAGTCCGCGTCGCGCCCATAGTTGGTGGCCCCCAGGACCGACTTCTCAAAGTCGCCGTCGTGCGCCAACACCAAAGCCAACGCAACGGGAAGTTCTTCAATGGACTTGGTGCGCGAGGCCCTCCGTGCGTCCATTGCTGGCTCACGGTAGGTGTCGCCCACGGTGTCGTAAGGCTTGATCGCCTCACGGAGCCTCTTGTTAAGCTCCCATTGATCCTCGATCACACCGTCAACACGAGCCTGCTCAACTACATCACGTAGCGCCACCAAAGCGGCGCGCGTACCGTCATGCGCCAGCGCAACACACTCGTCGTAAATTGATGCAGCGGTAGCGCCGGGACGCAACCCAGCTGCCACACTCGCCGCAAAGATACCGGCCGCTTCGCGGCCGTAAGACCACTGGTGCGTGCCCGCAAGATCGATGCCCTCGAGGTAGGCAGCCCGCGCGTTGCCCGCGTTCACCACACCAACAGGGGCCATGTACATCGCGGCACCGCAGTTCACAATGTTGCCCACACCAGCCTCACGCGGATCTTGGTGTGCGTAGTGGAGCTTGGCCACGATCCACTTTTCTGCCAAGAACACGCGCTGGAGCAGCGTTCCCTCCGCATCAAACTCCGGGATCCAGCGAATCTCGTTCATCATCTTGGGCACTAGGTATGTTGCAATGTCGTACGCATCCAAATGGCGCCCCGCCTGTGCATATACCTCAACCAAGGCATGGGTCATGAGGGTGTCGTCGGTGATGTGGCCGTCACCCTTGTAGTACGGGGCAATGGGACGTGCTGTCTTCCAGTTCTCGTGGAACGGGCCAACGATGCCCGTGACGGGACCACCGTGGCGTTCATGGATTTGCTCGGGCGACCAACCCTCAATCGCGCCCCCGATTGCGTCGCCCACAGCGGCGCCCTTGAGTACGGCATGGATTCGGTCCTGTAGCCAGTTCACGTTTCTCTCCAACAGCAAAAGGAAGTAATGGGGTGGTGCCTAAAAGGTGCCTCAAAGCAGAGGCGGCCGAAGAGCCTGGGCCCTGCGGCCGCCTCCCTTGGTTGATCAGCGGGAAACCTGTTCCCAGCCTGCGTTGAGCTCGGTGCCGAGTTGATCGATGTCGATCTCCTGCGCCAAGAACTTCTGGAAGGCCGGCGTAGCTACCGTTTCCTTCCATTGGGTGTACTTGTTGACAAACAGGAATGGAGCCGAGGTGAGGTGGTTACCGGACTTGAGGGTCATGTCCCAGCCGTCCTCGCCCTTGGTCTCGGTTGCAATGACCTCACGTGCAGATTTCGACGCTGGGATCAAAGCGTCAGCCTGGTTGAGCTTTGCCATGTTCTCGCCGGAGGTGAAGAACATGACGAACTCTGCTGCCGCGTCAACGTGCTCAGAGTCGATGTTGACCGAGATGGTCTGAGGGTTTGCTGCCTGGTCTGCGGACGTGGTGCCCTCAAGTGGAGGAAGAACGATCCAGTCGAGGTCTGCAGGTGCGTCCTTGACCATGTTCGCTGCCTGGAACGAACCCTGGACCGTCATTGCAGCCTTGCCGCCGTAGAAGGTAGCGAGAACTTCGGAACCGGACTGGGTCAGGGAGACCGGGTCGATGGTCTTGTCGGTGAAGGCCATCTCTCCAATGCGCTTAGGAACTTCCAGTTCACCAGCACCGATACGGATGGTGGCGTCGTCGCCGGTGCCCTCGAAGTACTTGCCGTCAAAGCCAAGTCCGAGGCTCATGAAGGTAGCAGTTGGGCTCTTGAGGCCCCATGCCAGACCGAACTGGTCTGCGGTGGTGGTCTTCTGGGCCATCTCACGCAGCTGGTCCCACGACATGGTGTCCCCGGTTGGGATCTCAACTCCAGCTTCCTCAAGGAGCTTCTTGTTGGCAAACACCATGTACGACTGCATTTCGGTGGGTGCCGCGATGATCTTGCCATCCACGGTCACGGAGTCCCACACGCCCTGGTCTACGTCGCTCTTGACCTCGTCTGGGATGTGTTCGGTCAGGTCTGCGATGTATCCGTCGGCTGCGAACGGGATGATGCTCGCGGCCTCGTAGTGGATGATGTCGGGAGCTGAATCACCGTTGAACTGCGTCACCAGCTTGTCGTACACGCCATCCCAGCCCGCAGGAACGATCTCGACCTTGCGGTCTGCGTTCGCTTCGTTCCAGGCAGCCACGATTTCCTCGGTAGCAGCAATCGCGCCAGGCTGGTCGGACAGGGACTGGAACGTCATGGTGAATGGTGCGGTCTCTTCGCCTTCGTTTCCTCCGTTTCCTTCGTTGGAGCTGGAGCAAGCGGTCAGGAGAAGTGATGACGCTGCGATGAGTCCGAGGGCGCCTTTGACACGGAGCTTCATTTGAGTTTCCTTTCGGTGATTACGGTTGGTGTCGCTGTGTGTTCTTCGATCGGTACCGGCCGGTTGCGCGGTGGCGCGTTCGGCGCGGTGATACGTGCGGTTCCACGTTGGTGCGGGAAGGACGGGGCCGTTAGCCCTTGACCGCTCCCGCCATGAGACCGCTTGCCAGCTTTCGCTGGAGCAGGGCAAAGAAGATGATGCTTGGAATGGTTGCGAGTACCGCGCCGGCAGCCAGCGGGCCTAGTGCGACCTTTCCTTCACCGCCAACGAACATCTTGAGGGTGATCGGGAGCGTGTAGTTCTCCGGTGACTGGATGAGGACCAGTGCGAAGAAGAACTCGTTCCATGCGGAGACGAAGGAGAACATCGCGGTTGCGATGATTCCTGGCTTGAGGAGGGGGAACACGATTCCCATTAGCACCTTGAGTCGGCTTGCTCCGTCCATTGCTCCTGCCTCTTCGAGGTCCACGGGGATGCTCTGGACATAACCCTGGAGCATCCAGAGAGCAAACGGCATGGTGTAGGTGGTGTAGACGAGGATTAGGCCCCACAGGTTGTCCACCAGTCCCACCTGCTTCAGGATCAGGAACAGCGGGATGATGATGAGGATTACTGGGAAAACCTGGCTGACGAGGATCCAGCCCGTACCGGCTGCGCGGATCTTTCCCTTGAATCTCGCCAGCGCGTATGCGCCAGGCAGGGACACTACGATCACCAGAATGGTGGTGGCAATCGCGACGAAGATCGAGTTTCCGGCCGAACGCACGAGACCTTGCTTCTGGAGTGCTTCCGAGAAGTTGGAGAAGTGGAAGTCCTGCGGGATGAGGTTGGCGGTGAGCGAATTGAGTTCACCGGAGGACTTCATCGACGCCGAGATCAGCCATAACAGCGGGAAGCCGAGGAAGATCAGGTACAGGGCGAGTGCCAGGTACTGCAACACGCGGATGGTCAGGTGCTTACCGGAAAGCTTGGGCTTGCGGTCTTTGCGCTCAGGTGCGGTTGCCGGCGGGTTGAGGGTTACGGCGCTCATTTGATCTTGTCTCCCTTGAACTGGGTCCACAGGTACACTCCGAGGAGCGCAACGACTACGAGAACCAGGAGGTCACCCATCGCGGCTGCGTAGCCGATGTTGCGGTTCTTGAAGGCTTCGATGTAGGTGAAGAGCATCGGGAGCATGGTCTTTCCGCCCGGTCCACCTTCCGTCATGACGTAGACCAGACCGAATGAGTTGAAGTTCCAGATGAAATTGAGCGATGTGATCGAGGCGATGATTGGCTTGAGGCTTGGCAGCGTGATGCTGCGGAACACGAGCCAAGCGTTTGCGCCGTCGACCTCGGCGGCCTCGTTGAGTTCCTCCGGAATCTGCTGCATTCCGGCGAGCAGAGTGATGGTTGTCTGGGGCATACCCACCCACACACCCACAACAATGACTGCGGGTAGCGCAGTGGAGAAGTCGCCCAACCAGTTGATGTCACTGGGCAGTCCCATTGATCCGAGCACGGCGTTGAGTGGGCCTGCGTTGGGGGAATAGATCATCTTCCACATGATCGCCACGACCACGGGCGGCATGGCCCAGGGCAGCAGTGCCAACAGTCGTGTGAAGCCTTGGAACTTGAGGTTTGAGTTCAGTAAGAGCGCCAATCCCATGCCTGCCAAGAGTTGCAGGATGGTCACTGAGAATGCCCAAATCATTCCGATTTTGAACGATTCCCAGAAGTATGTGTCCGACATGAGGCGAACAAAGTTATCAAACCCAATGAACTGGGTTTCATGGTTGCGCTTCAGGGTGTTATCCGTGAAGGCCATGAATATTCCGATGAGCAGAGGTGCCACCGAAAAGAGGATCACTGGAATCAGCGACGGGATGACGAGCATGATCGCTTCTCGTCGCTGCGCCTTGCCCACTCCGCGCATCTGGGGCTTACGCGATCTGTGCGTTGCCTTGGATGCTACAGAGTCGGCTGACGGCGTTGTCAGCTCACTGGTACTCACTGGTGTTCCTTTACTGGTTGTCCGGTAATGAACGAGGTTGGATTGTTGATGCTCGAACGGTCAGTTCAGGCAACACGGTGTGGTGACTCGCCTTGCGGCTGGGCTCGTTGATCCTTTTGAGGAGGAGTTGGGCCGCGAGCCTGCCGCGTTCTCGGGATCCGAGGCTCACGGAGGTCAGAGGCGGGTTGAATGTATCTGCGAAGTCTGTGTCGTCGATGCCGATGACTTGGAGGTCGTCAGGGACGGTGAGGCCTCGCTGCGCTGCTGCACGGATTGCACCCATTGCGAGGAGGTCGTTCGCGGCCACGATTGCGTCGATTTTGCGGCCGCTGGACCCGGCGCGTTCAAGAAGGGTGCGAGCCGCTTCGTAGCCGCCGGCCACAGTGAAGGCTTCCGCGACGGCCGTCAGGCGACTTCCGGGTACGGCCCTGTCGAACCCGCGTTGGCGCACTTGGCCTGGTGTGGTGTCGAGTGGACCGTTGATAAATCCGATGCGCGTGCAGCCGTTCTCCGTGAGGTGTCGAACGGCGAGCTCTACACCGCGGGCCGAATCGGTCTTGATTGTGTCGACTTTCTGGCTGGGCCCGAAAGCACCAATGACGACCACCGGCACAGGCGATTCCTCAATGGCTCTCGTGAGTTCCTCGGTGATACGCAATGGGCTAATGATTAGGCCATCGGCGAATCCGCGTTTAAGGTCGTGCAAGATTTCGACCGTCTCTTCAGGTGTACTACCCGTATCGGACACGAAGAGCCTGATCCCGTGCTGGGATAGTTCCGATTCGATCGCGCGGAGCATCTCCACGTAGACAGGGTTACCGATGTCGTCAACAGCAAAAGCAACTTGGAGTTTGCGGCCAAATTTAAGCGATCGCGCCGTGGCATCGGGAACGTAGCCCAACTCCTGTGCTGCCTTGCGAACCTTCTCCGTGGTCTTCTTGCCTGCTCCTTGACCGCTGAGCGCCCGTGATGCTGAAGCGAGAGAAACTCCAGCGTGTTGCGCTACTTGAACCAGCGTGGGTCGCTCTGCCACGTGTTCCCCTCCCCTCATCATCGAGTCTCGAGTGCAAAACTGGAAACGTTTCCAATTTTGTTTGTAACACCCTCTCACTGAAAAAGGGGGCTGTCAACCGTTCTGCAAATCATGGGAGGAACTGCGGGATACTATGGCACCTTAGGCCAACTACTCACACTCTTGCCAACCTGCTGCCTTCTCCGGTTTGATCCGTGAGGCCACACACGAGGGGCACTTTAGATTTTTCCTTGAGCACCCAACACACGCCGGTGCATCTCCGCGTTCAGTTCCCTTGCAGCGCGCCTTCCAGCTTCCGCTCGGTCAACACCGCGACCAACGAGTCCCACCACGCGGGCCTCGCGCTTGCGCGCGAACTCCTCAACCACAGCGGTGACCGCCGCGTCGGCGGTGCGCATGTCCTCGCGTTCCGCGTACTCCGCCAGCCCTGCTGCAAGCACCGCTTCCGCCTCTCGCAGGACCTCCTCGGCCGCGGCCGGCGCGTTCGCCCGGACCGTGGCGAGGTCGATGAACCCCACTCCCGCCATCCCCGCGATTCTCGGGTCCGCGTCCCTATGCAGCGCCAAATCCACCACTACCAGCGGGCGCGCCGCTCCTTCTGGGCCGTCCGCCGCCTCGGCGCTCGCGCGTCGTGCCGCCGCGATTGCCGCTACATCGAGCACGTAACTTATCGACGATTGCTTCGCCACCTCCCCGGCCCGGTCGTGGGCTGGGTGGTGGGCAGGATCGTCGAGAATCGGGGACGTAGGTGACGGAGAAGGCGGCGTGCCGCCGCGGTGACCACTGCTGTTCCCCGAGCAGGCGACCACGACGTCGGCGTCCGCGATAGCGGAGGGCAGGTCCGAGGCGGGAGTGATCTGGTGCGAGACGGCAAACGCGTGGGCGCGGCCGGAGCCGGAGTACACGGCGATATCGCGGACGCCGCGAGCGCGAAGCGCGGCCACCGTAGCGCCGGCGTACGCACCCGTGCCCACCACGAGGACGGAGGCGCGGGGCCAGGGCGGAGAAGCCTGGCTCGCGAGGTCGAGAGCAACTGATACGACGGAGCGGCCGTCGCTGGACAGTGCCGTGGAGGATGCGATCGCCTTGGAGGTGCGCAGGGCGCGCTGGAAGAGACGTTCGAGCGGGCCGGTGGTGAGCTGGTCCACGTGCGCGGTCCGGAGCGCTCTACGAACCTGACCTGCAATTTCGCGCTCACCCACCACTAGGGAATCGAGCCCTGACGCCACGCGGAACAAGTGCGCTGCTACGTCCGGGCCGGTGTGCACGGTGAAGGCCCGCTGGGTGAGGGAATGCGGGAGGGAGGATGCCTGGGAAATGAGTTGGGTGGCTGTGGCCGTTGCGGCCGCAATGGACGAGGCTGCGGTGACAGGTGCAGCAACGCGGGCGGTGGAGACTAGCGCGCTTTCGGGCACGCTCGCGTCGAGGTCAACATCTAGGTAGACCTCGAACCGGTTGCACGTGGAGAGCACCACGCAACCGCGGTTTCGCGCGCTAGCGGCCACGAGGGACTTGCCCAGGGTGTGGGTGTCTCGAGTGAGTTGCTCAAGCAGGTCGAGGTCCAGATCGTGGTGGCTTGCAGTCATAGAAATCAGTGCCACGGCCCTTTGATTTAACCACTGGGGGCAGCCAAAACGGCAACCCGCGAACACCTACTAAGACGCCGTAAACACGGGTAAACCATGGGCGCTGGCACCGAGCACTCCCCCCTGCCCCCAACACCCCACCGCACACCCCCGCACCCCCCGCACACCCACAGCACACCCACAGCACACCCACCGCACATCCACCGCACATCATCGAACGGATGATTATTGATCCGTTCGGCATCCAACGGATCAATAATCATCCGTTCGATACAAGCGCCACATATCCGGTCATGCACAATTGATGATTTCTCGCGGCGCCCCCTCCACCCAGCCCCAAGGCAGTGGCACCGTTGAATCCATGAACACATTGCCGGTTGGTACGCGCGTTGATGCCCCTGATTCCCCCATGAACCTCAAGGCCAAGGGGTTCAACCGACACACTTTTTGGTGCGGGCAGAGCGGGTCCGGGAAGACCTACGCTTTGGGTGTCGTACTGGAGCAGCTCGTCCTCAACACTGAACTTCCCATCCTGATTCTTGATCCCAACTCCGACTTCACCAAGATGCGCGAACTGCGTGACACGGTCCGTCCAGAGGATCGCGCAGCACTCGAGGCCAAGGACATCCGCGTCTTCCACTCCTCCAGCGATCAGAAGCCCCGCCTGCACACGAGGTTCACCGAGCTCAGCATGAAGGCAATGGCAGGCGTGCTCAAGATGGATCCGATCAAGGATGCCGAGGAGTTCAACGCACTCCTGCACACTGAACCCGACCGCGCCACGTTTAACGGCCAAGAGTTCCTGCGGGAACTTCTGCTTTCCGGGGACCCCGCACGCCAAAAGCTGGCCAAGCGGATAGACAACCTGCAGGTACTGAACTGGGATGTGTGGGCGCTGTCGGAGTCCAACATCACGGACACGGTTGCGGAGCGGCCGGACGTGACCGTTGCCGACCTGGGCGGGTTCGAGGTTGCCGATGAATCCAAGACCGCGGCCCTCGCAATCCTTGAGGCCCTGTGGAGGCGCCGCAACGAGCGCCGCCCCATCCTCATCGTGATCGACGAGGCGCACAACCTCTGCCCGGCAGAGCCGAACGGCCCGCTCGAACAGGCCCTTACCGACCAGCTCATCCAGATCGCTGCGGAGGGCCGCAAGTTCGGCCTGTGGCTGTTGCTCTCAACGCAGCGTCCCACCAAGATCCACCAGAACGTGCTCTCGCAGTGCGACAACCTTGCCCTCCTGCGCATGAACGCACCTCGCGACTTGCAGGAGATCGAGTCCGTGTTCGGGTTTGCCCCTGCGGAACTGATTCGCCGGTCGTCCACGTTCACCCAAGGTCAGGTTCTGTTTGCGGGAGGGTTTGTTGAGGAGCCGACTGTAGCCCAGATGGGCTTGCGCCTCACCGCCGAGGGCGGAGCGGACGTCAAGGTCCCCATCCCCGACATAACCGTCTAGCCGAACTCACGCCGCCTCCGCGCGTGCACCACCCGCAACAACGCTCACACCGCCACAGGCCACGCCAAACCCAACACCACGCACGACCAGAGGAAACGCCCTCATCCTCAATTAATGATTTTGCGGGCACTTCCAGCGGTCCCTAGCACGCACGCCCAAGCGCGGTGTGAGAATTCAAATATCGGGCCCGAACGGTGCGCATCCGCGCCCGCAGGCGATGGCCCCAACGCTCGCGAAAGGATTCCCATGAGTTTCCTCAACTCCCTATGGGACGTAGTTTTGATGTTCTTCTGGGCTTCCATTTTCATTGCCGCTCTCGTGGTCATGTTCATGGTGGTCACGGACTTGATTCGGGACAAGAATCTCAGCGGCTGGTGGAAGGCGTTATGGATTCTTGCCCTAATCTTTGTGCCTGTACTGACGAGCCTCGTTTACCTCATCGCACGCGGCGACGGCATGGCTGAGCGCTCCGTCAAGGAAGCCAACGAAATGCGTGACAAGTCGGAGGAGTACATCCGGTCCGTGGCTGGCAAGTCTCCTGCGGAGGAAATCGCATCGGCTAAGGCTCTGCTTGATTCCGGCGCCATCACTCCCGAAGAGTTTGGTTCGCTGAAGGCTCGCGCCCTAGCTGGCTGATCCTTCCACCTCCCTCTCTTCATCGAGAGTATTCCTGAGCCCACTCTCATCT
>NZ_HE978641.1:898504-907358 GCF_000312125.1 Timonella senegalensis JC301 | reverse complement strand
GATCCTTCCACCTCCCTCTCTTCATCGAGAGTATTCCTGAGCCCACTCTCATCTTCGAGAGTGGGCTCAGTCATACTCTCGATGGAAAGGTGGGGGCGATCGAGCAGGCTCTGCCCGTTTCCTCACCTTGGGTGGAACAATGGCTGGGTGGCTACCAACCAGAACCCCAGTTCCCTCACCATCGGCACACGCGGCTCGGCACTCGCGCTCGCGCAGTCCGGAATCATTGCCAAGCTCATCGAGCAGGCGACCGGAACCGCCGTTGAGTTGGTGACCATCAAGACCCAGGGCGATGTCCTGACCGGCTCGCTCGCCAATATGGGCGGCACCGGCGTCTTTGTTACCGCGATCCGCAATGCCCTGCTCGAGGGCCGCGTCGACGTGGCTGTGCACTCCCTGAAGGATCTTCCTACGGCGCCGCAGGAGGGCACGGTCATCATCACGCCGCAGCGGGAGAACGCGCAGGACGCGCTGTGTTCCCGCCACGGTGAGATTCTGGATCTCCTACCTCCTGGGGCGCGGATCGGAACCGGTTCCCCGCGCCGCGCGGCGCAGCTTCTTGCTGCCCGCCCCGATCTGGAGATCGTGGATATTCGCGGAAACGTAGACACCCGCCTCGCTCGGGCGGGCCTGTCCACGGCCGACAAGCCAGACACCCCCAACGATCTCGACGCCGTGGTCCTGGCCAATGCTGGTCTGCGCCGGCTGGGTCGGGCGCACGTCATCTCGGAACTCCTCCCCCTCGCTGGCATGCTGCCTGCTCCCGGCCAGGGCGCGCTGGCCGTGGAGGTTCGTGACTCGCTTGCGGACGAGGACCCCGGGCTGTTTTCCTCCCTCATGTCTCTGCACCACGTACCCACGTTCCTTGCCGTGACCGCCGAACGGGCTGTGCTGCGCCAGCTCGAGGCGGGATGCGCAGCACCCCTTGGCGCCTATGGACACATCGCGGGCGGCGAGCTTCACCTCACTGCAGTGGCCCTTGACCCCCGGTCTGTCCAGTCGTCCGCGCTGCCTTCGCGCCCTGCCGTTCGCCGCGAGGCACGCGTCCCCGTCTCCTCCGTGGATGACGCGGTGGCGGCGGGCGTCGCGCTCGCCGCGGCCCTCCTTGAGGGCGGGGCCTCGGAGTTCTTGGATGCGTGACGCTCGCGGTTCGCTCGATAACACCACGACCCTGATACTGCGTCCCGCCGAGCGGGCCGCAGGGCTGACCCGCCTGGTCGAGGCCGCGGGCGGCCTCGTGATCACCTGCCCGCTGGTGCGTAGGGAACTGATTTCCGACGATTCCCGCGAGCTCGTGGACAAGGCCACTCGTGACCTTGGTCAGTTTGGCTGGGTTGCCGTAACCTCGGTCAACGCGGTGGACGAGCTCACCGCATCCTTGGAGCGCACACACCCCGGCACACCGCTGAGCGTGGTGGCGGCGCAGACCCGATGGGCCACTGTTGGTCCCGCGACTACTCGTGCGCTGGAAGCCAAGGGGATCGTCGTTAATTTTGAGGCCGCCGAGAATTCGGCGGCTGGCATGCTCGCAGCGTGGCCCGAACAGGGCCGCGAGCGCGGCCGGGTGCTCCTGCCGCTCGGGGATCTGGCAACGAGCCAACTGCAGGACGGACTCGCCGCGATGGGGTACGCGACCACCCGCGTCACGGTCTATCGCACGGTGACTATCCCCGCTACCAGCGAGGCGCTTGAGGCGTACCGGTACGGGGAAATCGATGCGGTGATCGCGAGTTCGGGGAGTGTGGTGCGGGAGTTTGTGAAGCAGTTCGACCCGTTAGCCGCCGCCCAACTAGGCGGCGAGCTGCCTGCCCTCGTGGCCATCGGTAGCCCCACCGCCCGCACGGCCAACGCGATGGGCCTGAGCGTCACCACGATCGCCACCACAGCAACCGATCACGGCCTTTTTGATGCGCTGGAACGCGCGATCAACCTCAGCAAGGAGTACTAATGGAACGCCCCCGCAGGCTTCGCACCTCCCCCGCAATGCGCGCACTCGTAAGCGAGACGCGCATCCACCCGCGCGACCTCGTCCTGCCGCTGTTCGTGAAGGAGGGGGCGACCGAGCCGATTGCCATCGCCTCCATGCCGGGGGTAGTGCAGCACAGCGAAGAGTCGCTGGCCACCGCCGTGCGCGAGGCTGCCGAACTGGGGCTGGGTGGGGTCATGCTGTTCGGCGTGCCCGCCACGCGTGATGCCGTGGGGTCGGGTGCGGTTGATCCCGAGGGGATCCTGAACCGGGCGATTCGGATTGCCAAGGACGCTGCCGCCGGCAGGACTGTGGTGATGGCGGACGTGTGCCTCGATGAGTTCACCGATCACGGACACTGCGGGGTTCTGGACGCCGCGGGCGAGGTGGACAACGACGCAACTAACGCGCTCTACCGGACGATGGCAGTGGCCCAAGCCCAGGCCGGCGTGGACGTGGTGGCCCCGTCCGGAATGATGGATGGTCAGGTTGCTGAGATCCGAGAGGCCCTCGACGAGGCCGGGTTCACCGGCGTGGCTATCCTGGCGTACTCGGCCAAGTACGCGTCCGCGTTCTTTGGGCCGTTCCGCGAGGCCGTGGACTCGCAACTCAAGGGCGACCGCCGCACCTACCAGATGGACCCGGCGAACGCCCGCGAGGGCCTGCGCGAGGCAGACTTAGACCTCCTTGAGGGCGCGGACATGATCATGGTGAAGCCCGCGATGAGTTACCTCGACGTGCTGCGCCAGGTAGCAGACCGATCGTCCGTCCCCGTGGCCGCGTACCAGGTCTCGGGCGAGTACGCGATGATCGAGGCCGCCGCTGCCAACGGGTGGATTGACCGGGAGGCAGCCATCATGGAGTCGCTGATCGGGATAAAGAGGGCGGGAGCGGACGTGATCCTCACGTACTTTGCTGCTGAAGTTGCGAGCAAGGTAGCGCAGCAGAAGTAGGGACACCACGAAGTGTGTACCTGCTGGCGCGCGAGCGGACGTAGCTCGCAACAAATCAAAACTGCGAGCAAACTGAAAAGGAAAGCGCATGATCCAGTCCAATGACCAGGCCTTTGAGCGGGCGCAACACATCCTCCCGGGCGGCGTGAACTCGCCGGTTCGCGCCTACCGCGGGGTGGGCGGCTCCCCTCGTTTCCTCGCGAGCGCCAAGGGTGCCTACGTCACCGACGTGTCGAGGCGCGAGTACGTGGATTTGGTGGGTTCGTGGGGTCCTGCACTGCTTGGCCACGCGCATCCGGCCGTGGTCGCGGCTGTCCAGGAGGCTGCGGCGCGCGGGTTGTCGTTTGGCGCTCCCACGCTGGGCGAGGTCGAGCTTGCCGAGGAGATCGCCCGCCGCATTCCCCCTGCCGAGCGGGTGCGTCTGGTGTCTACGGGGACTGAAGCCACGATGACCGCGGTGCGGTTGGCGCGTGGGTTCACGGGCCGGCCCATGATCATCAAGTTTGCTGGCTGCTATCACGGGCATGTGGATTCGCTGCTCGCGGAGGCCGGTTCCGGTGTGGCCACGGCGTCGCTTCCCGGCTCGGCTGGCGTCACGCCGGGTACCGCCTCGGACACGCTGGTCCTGCCCTACAACGATCTCGCGGCCGTGGAGGCCGCTTTCGCGGCCCATCCCGGCCAGATTGCCGCGATCATCACGGAGGCAGCTCCCGCGAACATGGGGATCGTGCCCCCGCTGCCCGGGTTCAATGAGGGCCTGCGCCGGCTCACGTCCCAGCATGGTGCGCTACTGATTTTCGACGAGGTACTCACCGGATTCCGTTGTGGCCCGTCGGGTTGGTGGGGCTTTGAGAGCAGTCTCCTGGGCGCCAACTATATTCCTGACCTGTTTACGTTTGGCAAGGTCATTGGGGGCGGCCTGCCGGTGGCTGCGCTCGCTGGCTCCGCCGAGATCATGGATTGGCTTTCGCCCCTTGGCCCCGTGTATCAGGCGGGCACGTTGTCGGGGAACCCTGTTGCGGTTGCCGCCGGCTTGGCCACGCTGCGGGCCGCGGACGAGTCGGTGTACGAATCCGTATCGCGAGCATCCGAGGCGATCGCAACGGGCGTTTCAGAGGCGCTCACGAACGCGGGAGTAGCGCACCGGGTGCAGCGTGCATCATCCCTGTTTTCAGTCATGTTCGGGGAGGCCGCGGCGCAGTACGGGAGCCGTGACTACGCGGACACCACCGCCAACGACACGTTCCGGTACGCGCCCTTCTTCCACTCCATGCGGGAGCAGGGAGTTCTCCTGCCGCCTTCCGTATTCGAGGCGTGGTTTGTCTCGGCCGCTCACGACGACGCCGCAGTCAACCGAATTGTGGAGGCTCTGCCTAACGCCGCACGAGCTGCCGCGCGCGCCATCGCTTAGGCTGGGTTCACTCGGCTAGGTCGCAGGCCTCCACAAAAGTCTGGTGGAGGCGTTCACGGTACTCCGGCACCACAAGGTGGGTCAGGTAGTGCTCAAGGGTTGCCGTGTAGTTGACCTGTTCTGGCTGGAGCAGCCATTGCACTTGCAGGCCTTCGGACAGCGCGATGATCTCTGTAGCGGCGGCTTCAATGTCGATTTCGGGGCGGAGCACTCCTGCTTTTTGAATCGCGCGCAACGCTCCACGGTAGTCCGCCCGCATTGAGTCGTAGCGCCGCTTGTAGAACTCGTGTGCGGGGTACTTGGGGTCGGATGCAGCGATGGCTTGGGTGGTGAAAAGCTGGATCATCCCAGGCCGGTCAAACGAAAACCGCATGTAAGTGATGAACTGGGAGATAACTTCCCAGATATCGAGTTCCGAGTGGTCCCCACTGTCGCGATCACCGCTGAGCGCGATGGTTCCCACGAAGAACTCGTCGCCCTGGGTGGAACGCTTTTCGAGGACAGCGAGTAGCAGGTCCTCCTTGGATGGGAAGTGATAGCGCAGGCCAGCGTGGGTAACGCCCGTTGAGGCGGCGATTTCGCGCATGGATGCGCCGTGGTACCCATACTCCGCAAAGTGCTCGAAAGCTGCTGCGAGGATTTCTTCCCTACGCTTACGCCCGCTCTGGTACACAGTGCCTGGCGTCTTTGGACCTCGGGATCCTTGGCCTGGCTCAGTGTCATGTGGGGCGAGGTGCGCGCCCGCTTGTCCGCTGCTCATACGGAGCAGTATCCCACTTCCGGCGGACTCAAGCTGGCAAAATCTCGCCGCCCGAAAGAAGTTCCCCCTAAGGTACTAGGCTGGAGGGACACCTAGCCTATTTGGGGGAGAAATGGCAGATCTCAACTCGATCGAACTGACGCTTATCGACGGCACGCACACCACGTTTGGCCAGTGGGATGATCAGGTAAAACTCGTGGTCAACGTTGCCAGCAAGTGCGGATTCACGCCGCAGTACGAGGCTCTCGAGGCCATCTACGAGAAGTATCGCGACCAGGGATTTGTTGTCCTGGGATTGCCGTCAAACCAGTTCCTGCAGGAGACCGGGAGCGCGGAGAAGATCGCCGAATACTGTTCTCTGACGTGGGGCGTCACCTTCCCCATGACGCAGAAGGTGCGGGTCAACGGCAGCAAGAAGCACCCACTGTATGCCGAGTTGCGCCACGCTTCGGACGCCAGCGGTTACTCCGGGCGCATTCGCTGGAACTTTGAGAAGTTTCTAGTGGGCAAGGACGGAAGCATCCAGCGCTTCGCTCCCGCCACCTCGCCAGACTCCCCCGAGGTCATCGCAGCGATCGAGGCAGCGCTCCGCTAACTTCCAGGATCCTCACTATTTCTGGGGACCCCGGCGGTGGTTCTTGCCGATCCAGTTGAAGACCAGGAACACCACGGCAAAGAAGATGACGAACCTGAAGAGCGGGTTCATGGCGGGGAAAAGCCACCGCAGTGCTATCGAGATGATCAGGGAAAGCACCATCGAGTACAGCAGTGAGGTGGTGGGGCTGACGCCCTTGCCCTCGCGGTCCAGTCCCAGAAAACGTTTGATCGAGTCCACGGTTCTAGTGTGCCACGCGGCACAGTCGCAGTGATCCAGCAGACAGAAATATATACCCCCTGGGGGTATCCAAAGATACCCTACGGGGGTATATTTGAATCGCAAGGATGGCGAAAGGAAACACAATGGCTGGATACAGCGGAACCAAAGAGGACTACCTCAAGCGACTTCGTCGTATCGAAGGCCAGGTCCGCGGGATCGCGCGCATGGTTGATGAAGACACCTACTGCATTGACGTGCTCACCCAGATCTCTGCGGTCACCAAGGCCCTGCAGTCAGTTTCCATCGGGCTTGTGGAGGACCACTTGGGACACTGCGTTGTTGACGCCGCCAAGTCCTCGCACGAAGAAGGCAAGGAAAAGGTCAGCGAAGCCGCCGAGGCAATCGCCCGCCTGGTCCGCAGCTAACTGAGCCGCACTCTAGGTAACTAGCCCCAAGGCCCGTTCCACCCGACCCCTCAGACCGCGCATCACCTGCGATAACGCTCCACAACACAACCAGTAAGGACTCACAATGTCGACTGTCACCACTCTCATGGTTCCTGGCATGACCTGCGGTCACTGCGTCTCCGCAGTCACCACCGAACTCGAATCCGTTGCAGGCATCGAGAACATCTCGATCGAACTTCGCAAGGGCGCTGAGTCTGAGGTCACCGTGTTCTCCGACAACCCCCTCGAGGAAGCAGCGCTCCGCGCAGCTATCGACGAGGCTGGCTACGAAGTAGCCTCGCTGACCGTTGACGAAAAGGGCCAGTCCACCGAAGCCGAGACTGAAGGCCGCGCACAGCTCGCTGGCGAAGACCTTGGCCTCGTTGCAGCTGACGCTCCAGGCAAGGCATCCGGTGGTTGCGGCTGCGGTAACTGCAACTGCAAGTGATCTTCCCTTTCCTAGGCCCCGCCCCGGCCGGACCACAAACCCACGGGGCGGGACCTAGGAACGTAACCAAGATCGTCGAAAATCAGAACAGCACAAGCACCACAGCACTACCGCACCGGGACTGACTGGGGCAGCCGCAGGCTGCCCCACGCATCCGAACGTGCGCTGCCCCGACTGGGCCCCACGCGAACGCACGCCGACCTGCGGCGTTCCTCCACAGTCGATCCAAGAAGTTGATTCACATGCGTACGACCACCGAATCTCAGCCGCGCGAGCCACTCGAGCCGCACCCCCAGCCTGTCATCGCTGAAGTTGACCTTGCGGTCTCCGGCATGACCTGCGCCTCCTGCGTTGCACGCGTGGAGAAGCGCATCAACAAGATTCCCGGGGCAGTGGCCACCGTTAACCTGCCACTTGAAACCGCACACGTTGTGCTCACCGAGCCCGTGGCGGACGAGGACCTCGTAGCCGCAATCGAGCGTGCCGGATACGGCGGACGCGTCACCGGACGTGACGACAAGACCGCCAAGAAGTCCGAGGCCCCAGAGGCCATCGAGCTGGACACGTCCGCACCCACCGAGGACCGCGGTGCAATCCTGAAGCCGCGACTCATTGGCTCCGCGATCCTCTCGCTGCCCGTGCTCCTGCTGTCCATGATCCCGGCGCTGCAGTTCCCCGGCTGGCAGTGGCTCGTTGCCGCACTCACCCTTCCCGTGGTGACGTGGGGGGCGTGGCCCTTCCACAAGGCTGCCTTCAAGGCCGCGCGCCACGGTGCGTCCACCATGGACACGCTGGTCTCGCTTGGCGTGATCGCCGCGACCCTGTGGTCGCTGTGGGCGCTCCTCCTTGGTGGCGCCGGGGAGATCGGCATGACCATGCACATGTCGTTCCTGCCGCGTGCGGGCGGGCATGGAATGATGCCCGAGCTCTACTTTGAAACCGCCGCAGTGGTGACCACGTTCCTGCTGGCCGGCCGGTACGCCGAGCACCACTCGCGCCGCAGCGCCGGAAACGCCCTGCGGTCCCTGCTGGAAATGGGCGCTAAAGACGCGCACCGCATCGTCACCGGTGCCGACGGCCAGACCCGCGAGGAGCTTGTTCCCATCGAGTCGCTCGTGGTCGGCGACGTGTTCGCCGTGCGTCCCGGCGAGAAGATCGCCACGGACGGCGTGATCACCGAGGGCACCTCCGCAATCGACACCTCGCTCCTGACCGGCGAGCCCGTCCCCGTCGAGGTCGGCCCCGGACACAACGTCACCGGTGCCACGGTCAACACCTCCGGACACCTCCTGGTCCGTGCGACCCGCGTGGGCAAGGACACCACGCTGGCCTCGATTGGCCGGCTCGTCACCGCCGCACAGACCGGCAAGGCACCCGTTCAGCGCCTCGCCGACCGCATCTCCGCGGTATTCGTACCCGTGGTCATCGTCATCGCGATCCTCACGTTCGCCGCGTGGATGATCTGGGGCGACTCCACTCAGGCCGCCTTCACGGCCGCCGTGGCGGTCCTCATCATCGCTTGCCCGTGCGCTTTGGGCTTGGCCACGCCAACCGCCCTGCTGGTCGGTTCGGGCCGTGGCGCACAGCTCGGCGTGCTCATCAAGGGCCCAGAAATCCTTGAGTCCACCCGCCGCGTTGACACGATCGTGCTGGACAAGACCGGCACCGTCACCCAGGGCCGCATGTCCGTGGAAGGCGTCTTCGGCGCCCCCGAGACCCTCGAGTACGCGGCAGCACTCGAGTCCAAGTCCGAACACCCGATCGCCCAGGCGATCGCCGCCCACGGCGGCTACGGCACTGGCTCGGCTGGCACTGATGGTGGCGCTGGTAGTGCGACAGGATCGTCGGAAATTATCGACGATTCTGCTGGCTCCCAGCCCAGCCTCGCCCTCGAGGTCACCGAGTTTGCTAACGCCGCTGGCGGCGGCGTCTCCGGCGTGGTCCGCAGACCACACTCCGGCGTGGACGTGGGCGCCCGTGTACTCGTGGGGCGGCCAGCCTGGCTTGCTGAGCAGGGAGTCGCGGCCGCAAGCCCAGAACTAACGGCCGAGTT
>NZ_HE978641.1:845742-898222 GCF_000312125.1 Timonella senegalensis JC301 | reverse complement strand
CGGCGCAGTTCAAGGCATCGTGGTCCTCCGCGACCCACTCAAGGAGACCTCCGCCGCGGCGATCGCCGAGCTCAAGGAACTGGGGCTCACCCCCATGCTTCTGACCGGCGACAACCTCGGCGCGGCTCGAGTCGCGGCTGTGGCTGCGGGGATCGATGAGTCGAACGTGATCGCACAGGTCCTGCCCGACCAGAAGGTCTCGGTAGTGGAGAAGCTCCGCGCCGAGGGCAAGGTCGTGGCGATGGTGGGCGACGGCGTGAACGACGCCGCTGCGCTCGCCACCGCAGACCTTGGCCTCGCCATGGGAACCGGAACCGACGTGGCCATCGAGGCCAGCGACATCACGCTGGTGCGCGGAGACCTGCGGGCGGCAGCAACCGCGATCCGGCTGTCGCGCCGAACCCTGCAGATCATCAAGCAGAACCTGTTCTGGGCGTTCGCTTACAACGTGGCGGCCATCCCGCTCGCCGCATCGGGGCTGCTGAACCCAATGATCGCAGGGGCCGCCATGGCCGCGAGCTCCGTGATCGTGGTGGGTAACTCGCTGAGGCTGCGCTCCGCCAAGTAGCCTGTACTACCCAGCTCTACCCCGCGAGATTGCACTTGGGGGTCCGAGATTGCCCGGCGGCCGTGCAATCTCGCACCCCCGGGTGCAATCTCGCCTCGGTGAAGGGCGAGGTTGCACCCGCATGTTCACCGCTTCCGCACGTACGCTCCTCGTGCAGCGCAAGGTTGGCCGGTAGACTTTAGCGCGGAAACCGGCCCATTTTCGCCATAGTTGCTAACCCAAGGACACTGACTTGTCGCACTCTGCTCTGCTCTCCGTTGCCGCGACCGCCGCCGACACCGCGAGCACCGACAACCTCAATGGAGTCGCCCAGTGGGCGCTCAACCTCATGGAGAGCCTCGGGGCGCCAGGCGCCGGTCTTGCCATCGCGCTGGAGAACCTCTTCCCTCCGCTACCAAGCGAGATCATCCTTCCCCTCGCAGGTTTCACCGCCTCCCAGGGCACGTTCAACATCGCATCCGTGCTGTTCTGGACCACTCTCGGTTCCGTGGTGGGCGCGCTCGCGCTCTACGGCCTCGGTGCGCTCCTCGGCCGCGAGCGCCTCATCGCAATCGTGGCCAAGGTGCCACTGCTCAAGGTCTCCGACGTTGAGATGACCGAACGCTGGTTCGATAGGCACGGCACCAAAGCCGTGTTCTTTGGCCGCATGATCCCAATCTTCCGCTCGCTCATCTCGATCCCCGCTGGGCTGGAAAAGATGAACATGGGCAAGTTCCTCGGCCTGACCCTAGCGGGTAGCCTCATCTGGAACTCCATCTTTGTCACCGCCGGGTACATCCTGGGTGAGAACTGGCCAAAGGTCGAACACATCGCCGGATACGTCAGCGATGGCGTGCTCTACCTGATCATTGCGGTCATCGTGGTGTTCGTTCTGGTCCGCCTGCGCTCCACGTTCGGCGCCAAGAAGGTCAACCAGCAGGCCGAGAAGCCGGCCGATAAGCAGTAGCTCGCACAGCGGGCGTTCCACGCCCGCTCACCTCGGACTCAGTCGAGCCCCAGATTCAATGGCTAGCATGGTGTCATGCGCGCTCTTTCGAATCCTGCCATCTCCCCGACCGCACCCACACGGCTGGGTGCGTCAATCGTCGAGAATAAGACCCCACGGACCATCCTGGCAGCGGCATTTGCCGCGCTACTCGCCGTGTTTCTGCTGCTCGGCCAGGGGCCGGCAGCAGCGCACGACGTGCTGGTCAAGTCGAACCCGGCCAACGGCGCGACCCTCAAGACGGCGCCAAAGTCCCTGATCCTCGAGTTCAACAACGACATCCAGACTCTCGGCGGTCAGGTCCTGGTCAAGGACGCCTCGGGGGCGGAGATCGCCTCTGGCGCTCCCGCAACTGACGGCAAGATGGCCACGTACGCGCTGCCAGCGCTCGCGAATGGCACCTACACTGCCGCATGGCGCGTAGTGTCCTCCGACGCGCACCCCATTGAGGGCGTAGTGACGTTCACGGTTGAGGACCCGGCTAATCCGATATCCGACGATTCTGCCGCGCCAACCAGCGCACCCGAAGAACCAGCGGAAACGGAATCGTCTGGCTCTGCCGAGCCGACGACCTCACCATCGGCGACCACTTCCTCCACGCAGGACGCTGCGCTCAACGACTCGACCCCGCAGCTGCCTTGGACCGGAATCATCATCGGCGGCGTACTCGGCCTGATTGCGGGGATCATCGGCATGGTCGTAGCCAACAAGCGTAAGAAGTAGGCGCGTGACCGCCGCGCTCCCGCAACTCACCCGCCGCGACCGGCTCATGCTGGGCGCGGAAGTGTGGATCGTCCTGGGCCTGTCCCTAGGCAAGTCGGGCGTGTATGCGGTGGTCAACATCATCGCCCGGCTGACGGCGGAAACCCCGCTGGGTGAGCAGAGCGCGCAGATCAACACGTCGCAGTCCCCGCGCCCGTACCTCGACCTGACCTACCAGGTGCTCTCGCTGTTCTTTGCGCTCATGCCCGTGGCGCTCGCACTGTTCCTGCTGTCGCAGTCGGGGAAGGGTGCGCTGCGCAGGATCGGGCTCGACGGGTCACGGCCGTGGCGAGATACCGGAATCGGGTTCGGGCTGGCGGCGCTCATCGGTATCCCCGGACTCGCACTGTACGCATTCGGGCGGGCCGTGGGCATCACCGTTGAGGTCCAGCCCGCGACCCTCGACTCCCACTGGTGGGCCGTACCCATCCTGATCTTCGCGGCGCTCAAGAACGGGCTGCTCGAGGAAATCATCGCGGTGGCCTACCTGCACGATAGGCTCACCCGGCTTGGATGGAGCACCTGGGGCATCATCGCCGCCAGTTCGATCTTGCGCGGTTCCTACCACCTGTATCAGGGCATCGGACCGTTCTTTGGCAACGTCGCGATGGGCATTGTGTTCGCCTGGTTCTACCAGTCCAAGTGGGGCAGGACGCGCGTGATGCCGCTCGTCATCGCGCACACCCTACTCGACGTGGTGGCCTTCGTGGGCTATGCGCTGCTGCCCGCATCCTGGCTCGCCGCATTGGGTGTTGGCTGAGGCTTACTGGCACGTCCGGGCACCTGCGGTGTGAGTCGAAAAAGAAATGCGTCGACCGGATGGCTTTCCATCCGGTCGACGCATTTCTTGTCTGTCTTCTACCCACCCAACGGTGCTCACGGGAAGGCGGGCCGGGGCTGGGGCGTAACCAGAATCGTCGAAAATCAGTTCTTATTGCGCTGGGCCGTCCTGCTGGTCGGTGTCCTCAACCGTCCGCTCAGCATTCCGCTGCTGCTGCTTAAGCTCGCGCTCGGCCTGCTTCTCTGCCTCTCGAGCAGCCCGCTCCGCATCCTTTTCCGCAGCACGATGCGCCTTCTCAGCCTCATGCTCCGCCACGCGCGCGGCCTCCTGAGCGGCGCTGTTCTGCTCACGCTCAATGATCGCGGCAAGCACAGGCGACTCCCCCTTGAGGGCAGAGTCAATATCCCGGGCCATCGAACGCACGGAGAACGCCGTGACGATCTGGACACTACCCGCAATGAACGCAAACACACCGAGCAACAGACCCACCACGTTAATGGTGCCGGACAGCGAGTCGCCGCCACGGAGGAGCAGCATCACACCGAACAGGACCGCAACCAGACCAAACACGAGCAGCCATGGCCATGCCAAGTCCTTGTTCTTGGCCAGAGTCGCCGAACCAATGATCGCGGTCGCTCCCAGGGCGATCGTCCAGACCACCAGCAGGTAGAAGAACACAACCACCGTCAGGTTTGGCCATAGGAGGATCAGGCCCGCAAAGACTAGGTCCACGAGCCCCTGAACCAGCCACCACTTCCAGCCTGGCTGCTTCCGGTTTGCCACCGCGTGGGCAACCGTAATTGCGGCGTCCACCAGCAGGAATATTCCAAAAATGAGGGTCAACGCAATCAAAGTATTGAGCGGGCGAACCATTACCAAAATACCCAGGGCAATGAGTGCGAGACCGCGCAGCAATGGAATCCACCAGACGGCTTTTAGAGCCGCGCTGACCGACGAAACTACGCGTGCAGAACCTTCATTGGACATTGCTTCTCCGCTGGTTGAGGGTGAAATTTCGGCCGATTGGGCCGCTCACAAGCATCTTTACTCCATGGAATCACAGCAAGAGTGCATTTGCATGACATTCGCGATACGAATTATCGATGTCTTTGCAGGCCATTTCTCATAGACTCGATTCATGCCGTACTCGGAACCCCCCACAACCTCCTCGCACAACGTGGGCGATTATTACCGTTACGGCGATGACTCACGCACCATGATTGACCTGCCTGCAGTAACACTGATCGACGATGAAAAGGTCCGGGTACGTCAGCCACGTGATCTCTTTGGGATGGTGCTTGCACTCCTCGGAGTAGCGGCGCTCATGGTCATCGCCGTGTTTGCGCGCGGCACCGCAGAGGGGGTCCAAGAGGACGTTAAGTCCGCAACCTCCTTTCTCTCCACCATCCTTTCCGTTCCCGTGGTTGTGCTGGAATCGCTGGTCACGCTGCTGATTCCTGCCGCAGTACTTACGGAACTCGCACTGCGCAGACTCGGCCGCCAGGTGCTTGAGGCGGCCGCCGCGTTGGCCCTTGGCCTGATCTTCGCACTGCTGTTCACCTACGGAGTCAGCGCGTGGGGTTCCACCACGCTCATCCACGGGCTTTCCGTGCTCCTCCCCACCGGCTGGATCATTACTGTTCCCGGTTACGTGGCGGGGTTGTGCGGGCTTCTGACCGCAGCAGGTCCACGTCAGCGCCGACGCACGGTGAGCGCATCGTGGAGCGCACTGTGGATCTCGTTGGCGATTGTCCTGATCTTCGGCCAGGTCAACATCATCGGCGTGTTCTGTGCCGTCCTGCTCGGCCGTGTTGCCGGACTGACCGTCCGCTACCTTTCCGGGGTTGCCAGCGAACGTGCACAGGGCGAAGAGCTCATCGCCGCCGTGCGCAAGGCCGGCTTTGATCCCATCTCCCTCATGCGCATCCACGAGTACGCTGACTACGGTCAAGACATCTCGGAGCTCGCAGTCCCCGAGGATGCACCCCTCCCAACCTTCTCCAACGACGCTGAAACGCGCGTGTACGCGATGCAGCGCCTGGACGGCCCCCGCCTAGACGTCTTCGTCCTGGACGGCGACCGACAGATCATCGGTTTCCTGCAGCGCCTGTGGCGGTCCCTGCGCGTGCGAGGCATCGAGGGTCGCTCCGCGATCTCCCTGCGTGCAGTCGCCGAACGCGCCGCGCTACTGAGTTACGCGTCCACCGCGGCGGGCGTACGCACGCACAAGCTTCTGGGCGTCTCGCAGGCAGCCGACTCCATGCTCCTCGTGTTCGAGCACCCAGAGCGCACCGTTCCGCTCTCCTCCATGACCGAGGAGCAGGTCACCGACGACATCATGCGCGAGGCGTGGCGCCAACTCGACATCGCGCACAAGGCAGGGTTGGCACACCGCAACCTCGCCGCCGAGGTCCTGCTCGTGTCCTCGCCCTCTTCGATCGACCCTCACTTTATTCACCCCGAAGCTCCCAAGGTGTGGCTCTCGGGCTGGCAGTCCGGAGACATCGCGGCGGCCACCCTCAGCAAGCACATGGACAACGCCCAGATGCTGTCCCTGCTGGCGCTCAAGGTCGGCCCCGACCGCGCGATCGCGTCAGCCCGCGAGGTCCTGCGCGAGGAAGACCTCATGGCTGTTGGCCCGCTCTTGCAGTCTGTGGTCCTGCCTCGGACCACACGCACCCAGCTTCGAGCGCGCAAGAACCTCATCAACGAGATCCGCAGTGCACTGGTTCAAGAGATCCCGGAGACGGACATTGAGCCTCGCGCCCTCATCCGGTTCGGCGCCAAGACCATCCTCACGTGGGCTGTCACGATCATCGCCGTGTTCATCGTGTTCACCACGATCAAGCTCGACGAGATCACGGCAGCCGTGTCCGAGGCCAACTCGATGTGGGCGATCGTTGCCCTAGTGCTCGGCCTGCTCACGTGGTTCGGCGCCGCCCTCACGCTCATCGGATTCTCCCCGGTCAAGCTACCCATCATCCGCACGACCCTGGTTCAAGCGGCGGCATCCTTTGTGGCGCTTGCTGCTCCCGCGGGGATTGGCCCGGCCGCACTCAACCTGCGCATGCTGACCAAGCGAGGTGTCGCAACGTCACTCGCAGTGGCAACGGTTGCGCTGGTCCAGGTCTCCGCGTTCGTGGTGACTGTTGCGATCCTTGCGGTCCTGTCGGTCTTCACGGGACAGGGCGGCGGCGCGCTGAGCGCCCTGCCATCCACCACCGTGATCGTGGCGATCATCTCGATCGTTGCCGTGGGTGGCATTGTCTTCACCATCCCCAGCCTGCGCAAGTGGTTGCTAGTCAAGATCGAACCCACCGTCCGCCAGGTGTGGCCACGCCTGACCGAGCTCCTCTCGAACCCGTGGCGGCTGACTGTAGGTATCCTTGGGCACGTCGTCCTGACGCTCGGGTACGTTTTTGCGTTCGACGCATCGCTGGCCGCCTTCGGCTTCAATCTCACGCTGCTCGACGCGGCGATCGTGTACTTGATCGGTAACACGCTCGGCGCGCTCGCTCCAACACCCGGCGGCATGGGCGCGATCGAGGTCGCGCTCATCACGGGTCTGACCACCACCGCCGGTGTACCCGCCGCGATTGCGACCTCCGCAGTCATCCTGTTCCGGTTTGCCACCTACTGGATTCAGATTCCGCTTGGCTGGATGGCAATGCGCTACCTGCAGCGCAAGGGCGAGCTCTAGCCCACTCTCGCCTCACCCAACCCCCTCGCAACCCCCACCCTCGCATCGAGAGTATTCCTGAGCCCACTCTCGTCATCGAGAGTGGGCTCAGGAATACTCTCGATAGAAAGAGTGGGTGGGCGCTGCCCCACGAACACAACAGGGCCGTCCGCACAGCCCCGCACACCCCCCCACAAACACAACAAGGCCGCCCGCGCTCAGTGAGTGCGGACGGCCTTGTTATTAGCGAAGCTAGTTAGTTCCCTGTGAGGGGAAAAATCACTTAGCAACAGCCTTCTTGAGGAGGCTTCCAGCGGAGATCTTCACGCCGAAGCCTGCTGGGATCTCGATCTCTTCACCGGTGCGTGGGTTGCGGCCGGTGCGTGCCTTACGCTCTACGCGCTCTGCGGAGAACAGACCGGTGACCTTTACTGCCTCGCCTGCACCGAGCTGCTCGATGAGAACTTCCTGGAATGCGGAGAGTGCTGCGTCTGCGTCGGTCTTGGTGAGGCCGGACTTAGAGGCAATTGCCGAAACGAGTTCGGAGCGGTTCAGAGCCATGAACTTCCCTTCTTCGGTCTGGGAGTAATGACGACCCTCAGACGTACCTTGCCCAGCCGTTCGGCGGGCTTACCAGCATAAGACTAAGGGAAGTTTTGGCGTGCGCGGGGCCATTTCTCGCGGTTTTGCGGGAAAATCTTGAAATTAGTAAGTGCTCAGAGCGTAATCTCCCCCAATCGCGTTCATTTTGCCCTTTTTAGCCGCTTTCCGGAGCCACAATTGGCGTGTTTACTACCTTGCGTGGCGGGTGTCACGCCGATCGTGTTGGTCAGTGGTCGCGGCGTGTCGCCGGGATCGGGGACACTGGATTCATGGCTCTGCAATCCAAGTTGGCGGCTTCCTCCGCGTCCGATTCCGCTCCTACCCTCGATGGGGTGGACCGCCTCCTGCTGGCGCAGGCTGAGGAGGCAGTGGCGGACTCTGTCCGCCGGATCGTGGTGGTGGACGCTGAAGCGCCCCAGATTTTCGACGATCTTGGTCACCTCTTCCCCTCCGCCACCTTGGTTGCGCACAACGATTCGCTGGTTGACCAGCGCGCCGTTGCCTCGTCAAAGGCGGTTATCGCCACCGAGTCGTCAGCTTGCTCGTCGAGCCTCTATCCAAGCGACCTGTTCGCAGAGGCAGACCTCGTGCTCGTGCGCTTGCCCAAGTCGCTGGACGCCTTGGATGAGCTCGCGCAGGCTGCTGCGGGTGCGCTTAGCCAGCACGCGGTATTCATTGGGGCCGCGCGTACTAAGCACATGACGCCCACCCAGAACGATGTACTGGGCCGTTACTTCTCGAGCGTCAGCGCCTCGCTCGGCAGGTTCAAGTCGCGCGCGCTGATCGCCAGCGCTCCAAAGGCCGCAGACCATGGCGCGCTCTCGCCCGTCCACGCGGGAGCAGGCACGTGGCCTCGCACCGTCTACAACGCCGAGGTCGATCTCGACCTCGTGGCACACGGTGGTGTGTTCGCGGGCACGAGGCTAGACATTGGCACGAGGGCGCTGCTGCGCGAGCTCGGCGAGCTTCTAGAGGTGTTTCCTGAGGCTATCGACTTTGTGGACTCCGGCTGCGGCAACGGAGTGCTCGCGGCGGCCGTAGCCAAGGCCCGCCCAGATGCCCGCGTAACAGCAGTGGACGTCTCGCGCGCCGCCGCCTTCTCAGCCACCGCCACGGCGCAGGCAAACGGGCTAGCTGCCAATATCGTCGTGAATCAGGACGACGCCCTGACAGGGCTACCCACTGCGAGCGCCGACGTGGTTGTGTGCAACCCGCCATTCCACACCGGAACGTCGCTGGATACGGACGTGGCCGAGCGCATGTTCGAGCAGGCCCGCAGGGTTCTGCGGCCGGGCGGGGAACTGTGGACGGTGTTCAACACGCCGCTGCCGTATCAAGGCGTGCTGCGCCGCACTGTGGGTCGCACGAGCACCGTGGCGCAGGACCGGAAGTTCACGGTCACGCGGTCGGTGACGCCACTCGCGCGCGACTAGCAACCAGCGTAGAGGGCACCTGAGCGGCCTTGCGGCTAGCGGCCGAGGGCCGTGGCGATCCGGCGCAGGATCTCGGCGATGGCCTCGCGCGAGGTCGCGAGGTTGACGCGTACGAACCCCTCACCACCCGCGCCAAAACTCAGCCCCGGGTTGAACGCTACTTTGGCGTGCTCCAGCAGGAACGCGCCAGGGTCCTCGCCGAGTGGTTCACCGTCCGGGCCGGGGACTCGGGAGAAGTCGACCCAGGCAAAGTACGTGGCCTCGGCGGGCTGAACCCACGCCTCCGGGGCAATCCGGTCCAACCCCTCAATGAACTGTGAGCGGCGGTCGTCGATGTCGGCGCGGACTTGTTCGAGCCAGTCATCACCGTAAACCAGCGCGGCCGTGTGCGCGGCGAGCGAGAGTGTGCCGGCGCCGTGCGTAATGAGCTCGGGGATCTCTGCGACGAACTGGGCGGCGTCCGCCCCTCCAACCATGAGAGCCGACTTGAAGCCCGCGAGGTTGAACCCTTTTGCGGCCGAGAACAGCACGATCGCGCCCTCGCTGCCCGGTACGGACAGGGTCGGGGTAAATGGGTCGGCGCCGCGTTCTACCTCAGCAGCCGGCGAGGTGAGCGGCGCGTGGATCTCGTCCACGATGACGCGGATGCCGTGGGTGTTGGCCAGTTCGAAGACCCGAGTCAGTTCTTCACGCGTGTGGGCCACGCCGGAAGGATTGTGCGGGTTGCACAGGAGGAAGCCGTCCGCGTCCTTAAACACGCGTTCCAACTCGTCAAAGTCGAGCCGTCCCTCGCTGGTCATTCCCGCCTCGATGACTTGGGCACCGGAGGCCGCAGGGAAGGCGCGGAACGGCGGGTAGACGGGGGTCGTGATCGCGATGCGCTTCAGGCCAAGTAGCGCCACCGCGTGCCCGATGCCCTGCATGACGTCTGGCATGAGCGCGATCGCGTTGGGATTAACCTCGACGCCCCAGTGCCTGCGCGCAAAGTCGACATAAGCGTCCTGGTAGCGAGGGAGTTTGCGGTAGTCAACGGGGGCCAGGAGATCGACCGCCACTGCGGGATCTGCTGCACCGGGATAACCGGTGTCTCCAGCGGTCAACATCTGTCCAACAACCTCGGTGACCGCAGGAACCGTGGTCGCATCCATCTCAGCCACCCACGCGGGCAGCACGTCCTGCGGATAGAAAGACCACTTGACGGAGGTGCGCGTCCGGAGCTCTTCAAGCGTGAAGCAATCCAGCGGTCTAGCAACCTCCCCGAACGGGGTAGCGGCATCTTGGCGGGCGGTGTGTGCAGACGTGCTTTCCATGCCTCAAACCTAGGCCATGAACGGTTGCGGATGGAACTTTTCAGGTGGACCATATGTTGGTACTTAATAGAACCTGCGTCAGCTGCCTCGCACTGGACATCGACCGAGAAGATCGAACCATAAGCGCCGAGGGACCGGCGCACGAAGGGTCCAGTGCACGCACTTGACCACACCAATATGACGAGACGAAGGTACTGAACGTGAGCAGCTCCGCCCACACGTCACACACGCCAGGCACCGCCCACACCAGCGAGAGCACTGAACTCCGGCTCCTTCCAGAAAAGGACCTCGTTGCCGTGGCACGGCAAGAAATAGCTTCCGTCCCCGTCAACGATTCGGCCACCACTGCGGCCTTCATCGAGCGCTTCGAGCGCATCCGCCTCGTACTGGACGGGCTCAACCACGGCCTCGAACAGTTCACGTCCATCAAAACCAGCCAGCACTTGGTGCTGCAGGCGCTGTCTAGGGGTGTCACGCACCCTCGCCACATTGGCAAGCAGATCGGCATGGACGTTGCAGCGGTGCAGGTAACCGTGGAAAAGCTCGAGGAAAAGGGTCTGGTCTCGATTGATGAGCGGCAAGGCTCCCGCATCATCGAGGTCACGCTCACGCACGCTGGTGAGGCTGCGCTCAGCCAAGCCGAAGCGGTCCAGTTCCGAGCGCTCGACGCCATCCTCCAGCAGATCTCCACTGAGGACCTTGAACGCCTGATCACGCTTCTCGATGAGGCCGACTCAATCACCTCGCGACTGCTCAATGCGCTGGTTCGCCAACAGGGCTAGTCTCCACGCTGGAACCCGACTTTTGGCCGATGCTCAAGCAGAATCGCTAGTAATCAATTGTGCGAAAGGCTGATCCGGGGCCACTGCACCCGGACGTAGGCTTGGATCATGCCCCCGCATTACCAACCGCTGAACTTCCTGCAGAACGCCGCTGCGCGGCTGCGTTCAGCGATGTCCCCACCTATCATCAAGCCCGCACCGCTCACTGTGTGGGGGCATGTCTGGCGATGGACGCTTGCGCTAGTGATCGGCGTGTTCGCCTCATTCATGATCATCGGCCTGCACGTCAGCGACTCCTCCGAGGAGATTCCGGGATTCGTCCGGCTGGACGACCGGGCCATGGCGATCTTCATTACCGTGGACGTAATCGCCGGAATCATTGCGTTCGTGTGCATGGGTTTGCGCCGCAAGTTCCCGCGTACAGCGGGGACCATCAGTGCACTGACGGCGAGCCTGACCGCGTTCGGTTCGATCGCCAACATGATCACGCTCATATCGGTGGCGGCCCGCCGTCAGTGGCGCGAGATCGTGCCAATCTCCCTGCTGTGGATCGTCTCGGCGCTGGCGGTCGAGCAGTACTACTTCGGGACCTACCTCCCCGGCCTCAGTTCCAGTTTGCTCGGTGTACTCTCCTCAACCACTGGGCTGGTCGGAGTTGCACTGGCGATTGGTGTTGCCATCGGCTCTCGCCGCGAGACACTGGCCAACCAGCGCTCCCAGCTCATGTTCTTGCAGGAGACCCGAGAGGCCCGTGAACAGGAGGCCCGCGTGGCCGAGCGAGCCCGCATTGCGCGCGAGATGCATGACGTCCTCGCCCACCGCATCTCTCTGGTGTCGCTCCACTCCGGTGCCCTTGCCTACCGCACGGACCTCACGCCGGAGCAGGTCCGGGAGACCGCCCAGCTCATCCGGGACAACTCCCACCAGGCTCTCTCCGAACTTCGACAGGTGCTTGGTGTTCTACGCGATCCCAATTCGCTAGACATGGACGGCCCGCCCGACGCGCCGCAGCCCACGCTGACCATGATCAACAGCCTGATTGGAGACGCCCAAGCCGCGGGCGCCTCCATCACCCTGAACGTCACGCCCGAGCTCGCGGATCAGCTGGACAACCTGCTCGATGCCACCAGCCGTAACGTGTACCGCGTGCTGCAGGAATGCCTGACAAACGCCCGCAAACACGCGCCTGCGGAGACGGTGTCCGTCTCGATGTACCGCCCCACCGACGGACCGCTGACCCTCGAGGTCGCGAATGCCCTACCCACCAACGAGAACGAGGTGCCGGCCGTCCCCGGCTCCGGACTTGGCCTGGTTGGTATGGCAGAGCGCGTACGCTCATCAGGAGGAATGCTCTCGAGCGGCAAGATTGGCGGGCTGTTCTTTGTGTTTGCCGAGTTCCCTTGGATTGAAAAGGATGACAAATAGTGACTACCGTTGAGGGTGCTAGCGCACCCATCCGTCTGATCTTGATTGACGACGATGCCCTCGTCCGTGCGGGACTGCGCCTGATCCTTGGTGGTCACCCTGAGATCGAGGTTGTCGGCGAGGCGGGGAATGGTCGCGAGGGTGTCACCCTGTTCAACGAGGTTAAGCCCGATGTGGCGCTCATGGACATCCGCATGCCGGAACTCGACGGCCTTGCCGCGACCGCGGAGATCTTGCGCTCCCACTCCAGCGCGAACGTGATTGTGCTGACCACGTTCGACACCGACGAGTTCATTGTGAAGGCGCTGCGGGTGGGTGCTCGGGGATTCCTCCTCAAGGACACGAGCCCCCAGGAGCTCGTGCGCTCGGTGACACTTGCGGCTGCCGGCAAGACCACGCTTTCCCCCACCGTGACGGCCCAACTCGTGGCAAAGATTACGCAAGAGCACCCGGATGACACTGCCCAACGCGAAGCTATGGAACTGGCGGGTCGACTAACGGAGCGAGAGTATGAGGTTGCCCAGGCAATCGGCCGAGGGCTGTCCAACTCTGAGATCTCCGCGGAACTGTACATGTCTGTTCCCACCGTGAAGACCCACATCTCCCGGATCTTTACCAAGTTTGGCGTGGAAAACCGTGTGCAGATTGCCATCAAGGTACACGAGGCCAACCGCGGTTCGTAGGTAACCCACCTCACTTACTTGAAGATTCAAGCAAATCTGGTAGAATTGTCAGCATGACAGACTCGACGACAGAAGATGTACAGTGGCTCAACTCCGCCGAAAACCGCGCGTGGGTTTCCCTTGCTGACCTTCTGTTCCGGCTGCCATCAACCCTAGACTCCGACCTTCAGCGCGAGACCAACCTGAGCTTCTACGAGTACATGGTGCTCGCCATGCTCTCGGAAACGCGCAACCGCACGCTCGGCATGGGGGAACTCGCGGGGCTCACCTCCGGCTCGTTGTCCCGACTGTCCCACGTGGTCAAGCGCCTTGAGGTTGCAGGCTTTGTCACCCGCACCCGCTCCGACCACGACAAGCGCCACACCAACGCGCACCTGACCGAGGCCGGCTGGGAAAAGATCGTCGCCAGCGCACCAAGCCACGTGACCAAGGTTCGCGAGATCGTCTTCGACGCCCTCACCGAGGAGCAGGTAACCCAGCTCGCAGAGATCACCACCGCAGTTCGCGAACGCCTTGGCTCAGCTCGCCTTCCCGGTACCTGCACCGAGGATGACGCCGACTGCGAAACCGCCTAAGCTCCTACGCACCCTCAGGACGCGGCTCGCGATCTTCCTCGCGCAGACGGGGCTCCGTGCGCAGTTCCGGCTTGTAGCCGGCCTTGTCCTTGTAGAACTCTCGGACAATGTCCATGTCCTTGTGGACGTCACCCGTCACCTCGAACGTCATGCCCAGGCCCGTGGTCATAGTGGTCTTGTCCACGTATCCCAGCGTCACGGGAAGCCCCGTCTGCTGGGCAATGCGGTAGAAGCCCGACTTCCAGTACTTGCCCGCACCACGAGTGCCCTCCGGCGTGATCACGAGCAGGAACGCATCGTCGCCTTCCGCCTGCTTGATCAGGTCCTCCACCAGGCCGTAGGGACGCTTCCGATCCACAGGGATACCGCCAAGTGCGCGCATCAGGATTCCCAGCGGGAACTTGAACAGCGAGTCCTTGCCCAGGAACCGGACCTTCACGCCCAGATCCCACGCGATCCCCAGCATCAAAATGAAGTCCCAGTTGGACGTGTGGGGCGCACCAATCAGAATGCCGGGCTTACCTGGCTCCGGGACCACAATCGACTTGTGCTCCCACTTGCTCATCTTCCAGCCCAGCTTGGCGACTCCGCGCCTTAATCCACCGCTCATACGGCCTATTCTCCCACGGCTACGTGCCCGGATTTCCCGGTCCCGCTGGGACCTGACCCACTTATCGACGATTGACCTGGCTCGGTCCTACCAAGCCGGGTCAATCGTCGATAATTTTGTGCGCGAAAGTGCGCCTAAGCCGTGATGGCGAAGACGTTGCGTGCCTCTTCGAAGGCACGACGGGCATCCTCGTTGCGTTCGAGTGCGTGGTAGATGTCCGCGAGCGCTACCATGCATTCGCCGAACTGATGCTGCTGCTTGCGAGACTTGAAGCCCTCACTTGCGGCGAGGAAGTACGGCTCGGCCTCTTCGTAGTGGTTGCCGTTCAGCAGGACGCGGCCAATGCCCAAGCGGCATTGTCCGATGCGGCGCTCATTGCCTGATTCGAGGTAGTACTCAAGCGCGTCCTTGTATGCGGCGAGCGCGAAGTCAAACTCCTCGAGGGCCTCGTGGACGCCAGCCAGTGAGAGCTTGGCCGAGACTGCCTCCTTGGGCGAGCCCGTGGACTCGTAGTACGCGAGTGCGTCAAGGTACAGGGCGCGGGCAGCGGACAGGTCACCTGTGCTCCACCGCACCATCGCGAGGTTCATGTTTGCGCTGGCAACCTCGTGCGGCATGCCGGCAATGTCGAACTCGTCGCGGGCGGTCTCGTAGTAGGAGGTGGCGGTGTCAGCGTTACCTTGGCTCCAAAACAGGTCGCCAAGGTTGAGTGCGCAGGTTGCTGCCTGCGGGTACGCCTGCTGGGAACTAAAGAACGTGCGAGCCTGCTTGAGGGCCTCCACGGTATTGCCCTCAGCAATGCCGTGCGATTCTTTGAGAGCCTCAACCGCGCGCTGCACTGCGTCTGCGGCGCCGGAGGATCCAGCGTGATCAGGAGAAGTCATGGTGAAGACCTTAGTTGTTTTTTGGGGCCACTGGTAGGACGTGTGACCCGTGTCTTAGGCGGCAAACTACACGGGGAGATCAGCACGTGCCGATCACCCCATGCACTACTGTGGCAAATCGCCCTACTACTGCTGCATGTCGACAAAACGCGAGTAGTGGCCTTGGAAAGCAACCGTGATATCTGCGGTAGGACCGTTACGGTGCTTGGCCACAATCAGGTCTGCCTCGCCCGCACGAGGGTGTTCCTTTTCGTAGGCATCCGGGCGGTGCACCAGAACCACCATGTCCGCGTCCTGCTCAATCGAACCGGACTCACGGAGGTCGGAGATCGCCGGGCGCTTATCCGTACGCTGCTCCGGTCCACGGTTCAGCTGCGAAATCGCGATGACCGGAACTTCTAGCTCCTTGGCCAACAGCTTGAGCGCACGGGAGAACTCAGAGACTTCCTGCTGACGGGACTCCACGCGCTTACCCGAGCTCATGAGCTGGAGGTAGTCGATGACCACGAGCTTGAGGTCATGGCGTTGCTTGAGCCGGCGGCACTTAGCCCGGATCTCCATGAGGGACATGTTCGGGGAGTCATCTATGAAGAGCGGCGCGTCCTGCATCTTGGTCTGTGCCGCGGCGAGGCGCTGCCAGTCGGACTCGTCCATGTCACCGTTACGGAGCTTCTGCATGTGGATGCGCGCCTCGGCGGCAATCACACGCATCGCGATCTCGTTACGGCTCATCTCAAGTGAGAACACAACAGCAGTTTGGCCGTGCTTGATGGCCGCCGAGCGTACAAAGTCGATGCCGAGCGTGGACTTTCCCATTGCTGGTCGGGCCGCGATGACGATCATCTGTCCAGGGTGCAAACCGTTGGTGAGACGGTCGAAGTCCGCGAACCCAGTGGGAACGCCGACCATACCCTCGGTGCGGTTCTGGGCGGCCTCGATCTCGTCGATTGCGTCCGAGATGAAGTCACCAATAACCACGTAGTCTTCCGACTGCTGGTTCTCGGTGACGTTGTAGACCTCGGCCTGCGCATTGTTGACAACCTCGTCAACGTCCGCGCCGTCCGTGGCGTATCCAAGCTGAACAATTCGGGTCCCCGCCTCAACGAGGCGTCGCATGATGGAACGCTCGCGAACAATGCGTGCGTAGTAGCCTGCGTTGGCCGCGGTGGGCACCACGGCGATGAGGTCGTGGATGTACGGGGCACCGCCGATGCGGCTCAGCTCTCCGCGCTTGTTGAGCTCGGCCACCACGGTGATCGCGTCGGCTGGCTCGCCATGCCCGTACAGATCGATGATCGCGTCAAAGATGGTCTCGTGGGCGGGCTTGTAAAAGTCGTGGGCCTTGATCTGGGAGATGACGTCCGCGATCGCATCCTTGGACATGAGCATTCCACCGAGGACTGACTGCTCGGCTGCGATGTCCTGCGGGGGTGTCCGGTCGAACTTCCGCTCGTTATCGCGTGGCTCTGGCGCATAGGGCGGTTCCATTGGCTCGATCGACATGCCTTACCTTTCACACTCCGGTGTTGCTCCGGCTTCACTCTGGCTGTGCACAGGCCGTGCTCGGGCCGGGTATGGCCTTGCACGGGCCTGGTGTGGGCACGCATGGGCCGCGAGTGGCGCAGACTCGACCCCTCCAAGATGAGGGGCCACCATATGAAGGTTAGTCGCTTTACACTCACCCAACCTAAACATGCAAGAGTGAGTTTTCTACATCCCATGAATCCTCATCCACAGGTTTTTGCACACCCCTGGGGATAACTGTGCGCGATCGCATAAACACGCCATCCACAGTTGTGGACAAGAATGGGGATAACTGTGGATACCTGTTGTTAACTCCGCAACACCTGTCCATCATCCGCCATATTTAGCCAATATCTCTGTGGATAGGTAGGTTAGACGAGGAACTCCGAGCTTCACCCATAGAAAGACCAACAAGTGGACAGCAACCAAACAAGACGTGGATACGACCGCCAGATCCTCGCGCTCGCCATCCCCTCCCTCGGCGCACTCATCGCCGAACCGCTGTTCATCCTCATCGACTCCGCGATCGTCGGCCGACTCGGCACTCCCGAACTGGCCGGGCTCTCGGTGGCCTCGACACTTCTCATGACCATCGTGGGACTGTGCGTTTTTCTCGCATACGCAACTACATCGTCGGTAAGCAGGCTCCTCGGCGCAGGGCGCCGCGCAGAGGCGCTGCGCTCCGGCGTCGACGGCATGTGGCTCGCGCTGGGACTCGGAGTCCTCCTCGCCGTGGGCTTCGGGCTTGCGGCGCCGTATGTCCTGGGCGCACTCGGCGCCTCCGACGAGGTCCTCACGCATGCCACCAGCTACCTGCGCTGGTCGGTGCCGGGACTGCCTGGAATGCTCCTCGTCATGGCGTCCACGGGCGTGCTGCGCGGCTTCCAAGACACCAAGACTCCACTCATCGTGGCAACCGCCGGAGCCATCGCGAACACGATCCTCAGCTTCACGCTGGTCTACGGCGCTGGAATGGGGATCGCCGGTTCGGGGCTTGGTACCGCGATCGCACAAATCGGCATGGGAGTTGTGCTTTCCGTCGTGGTCGTTGCACGGACGCGCTCGGAGGGCGTCTCCATCCGCCCCGCGATCCATGGGATCCTCTCCAACGCCAAGTCCGGCGCGCCCCTGTTTATCCGCACGATCTCCCTGCGCGTGGCCATCCTCGCCACCGTGTTCGTGGGCACCCACTTGGGTGCGGTGGCGCTCGCCGGACACCAGGTGGTCAACTCCCTGTGGAACTTTGCGGCCTTCGGGCTCGATGCCCTCGCAATCGCCGCGCAGGCCCTCGTGGGGCACGCAGTTGGTGCACGCGACAAAGCCGCCACCTCCGCCGTGCTGCGCCGCGTCCTGCAGTGGGGCGTGGGCGCCGGGGTGGTCCTCGGACTGGTCATGGCAGCGGCTTCGCCTCTGATTGCTCCCCTATTTTCCGACGATCCTGCCGTCCGTCACGCCATCATCGTTGGCCTGATTGCCGCGGCAGTTTTCATGCCGATAGCGGGCTGGGTGTTCATCCTGGACGGCGTCCTCATGGGGGCAGGTGACGGCCCATACTTGGCCAAGGTTGGTGTCATCAACGTGGCGGTGTACCTTCCTGTGGCCGCGCTCGTCTACTTCTTCGCCCCCTCCGGGGCCGCGGGACTAGTCTGGCTGTGGGTCGCGTTTGGGCTCGTCTACACGGGTGCCCGTGCGGTGTCCAACGGTGTGCGTCTGCGCTCGGAGGCGTGGACCGACCACGCAATGTAGCTCCCCCCAAAAAACCAACGAGAGTATTCCTGAGCCCACTCTCGACGTCGAGAGTGGGCTCAGGAATACTCTCGTTGGGAAGTGGCAGGAAGCGCAGGGGCGGGACTTTGGCCCGTGGCCCCGGGGGACGAGTGGTGGTTTGATTGAGAAACGGACAACGCTGTCCGCAGAGTTCTCGGATAGGAGTTTCTCATGGCACCAACCACGCTCTCCGCTCAGTCCACCGTCGGCGAATGGCTCGAACACCCCGTTGGTGGGCCGAACCTTCGCGCGCTTTTAGCGAAGGGTGGGACAGACGAGTCATCGCTCGCCCCGGTACGCGGCCTCCCACTGGCCAAGCTTGTCGAGATGAGCAAGGGCGCGATGCCCATGGAGGTAGTCGATCACCTCATCGCCCAGGTCGAGGCAGGAATCGTGCCCGAGGATGCTCCTCCGGCCCCCGAAAAGCCAGCCGAGCCCGCCCCAGTCCCCTTCGCGTTCAAGGAGTATCTGTCTCAGGGCAGGTTCGAGGGAAAGACCATCATCGTCACTGGCGCAGCCTCGGGCATTGGGCGCGCAACCGCGAGCCGCATTGCCCGCGAGGGCGGGCGTGTCATCGCCACGGACATCACCGAGGCGGGGCTCGAGACCCTCAAGGCTGAACTCGAGGGCCACGCCGTAGAGACCGTCGCCGGAGACGTAAGCGATGACGCCTCGATCGCACGCATCCTTGAGGCTGCTGGACCCGCCATCCACGGCTTGGCCAATGTCGCAGGCATCATGGACAAGATGCAGCCCGTCCACGAGGTCGAGCAGGACCTGTGGGACCGCGTGTTCCGGATTAACGTCACGGGCCCCATGAAACTCATGAAGGCTGTCATCCCCGCCATGCTTGAGGCAGGCTACGGATCGATCGTGAACGTCGGCTCCGAGGCATCTCTGCGCGGCTCCGCAGCCGGAACCGCCTACACGGCCTCCAAGCACGCGGTAGCAGGACTCACCAAGTCCACTGCGTTCCTGTACGGAGACTCTGGCATTCGCGTCAACATGGTCGCCCCTGGTCCGACCGCCACCGGCATCGAGGCCTCGTTCGCGTCCGAGCTCGCGGCCCGTCGAATCCGCCGGGCGATGGCCGTCCTCCCGGCAATTGGCTCCGCCGAGTCCGTTGCCTCGTCGATTGTGTACCTGCTCTCGGATGACGCATCCAACGTGTCCGGCGCACTTCTCCCCTCGGATGGAGGTTGGTCCGCCGTCTAGGCACACCACTCCCCCGCCCCTGCCTCTGCCCCGCCCCTGCCTCCACCCTCGCATTCCTCGCATCGAACGGATGATTATTGATCCGTTCGATGCGAGGAAAGGTCATGCAATCTGGAAGTCACGGGCACGGCAGCACGGGCAACGCACAAGGACCCTCCCACTCAAACGAGTGGGAGGGCCCTTGTGTTGATTGCGTTCTACGCCGATTCGCCGTCAACCTGGAGCACGCTAGGCGCCCCAGACTTCATGGCATGAAATCAGGAAGCGGAAACGACAACCTTGATCTTTGCGTCAACCTCAGGGTGCAGACGAGCAATCACGTTGTGAGTGCCGGTTGCCTTGATTGGAGCTGGGATCTGAACCTTACGACGGTCGATCTTCAGGCCCTCAGCCTCAACTGCAGCAGCAATGTCTGCGGGCGAGATGGAACCGAAGAGACGTCCACCCTTGCCTGCAGTTGCAGAGATGGTGAAGGTCTTCGACTGAAGGGTGTCGCGCAGTGCGCGAGCCTCGTCGAGGTTAGCAATCTCGCGCGACTTGCGTGCGCGGCGGATTGCCTCGATCTGTGCCTCTGCGCCCTTGGTCCAAGGGGTAGCAAGGCTGCGTGGGATCAGGTAGTTACGTGCGTAACCGTCCTTGACCTCAACAACGTCGCCTGGCTCGCCGAGACGGTGTACTTCGTGGGTAAGAATGAGCTTTGCCATTGAAAGTTCTCCCTATCAGCGTGCGGACGACGAGTAAGGAAGAAGAGCCATCTCGCGTGCGTTCTTAACTGCACGAGCAATCTGGCGCTGTTCCTGTACGGAAACACCGGTTACGCGGCGTGCGCGGATCTTTCCACGGTCGGAAATGAACTTACGCAGGAGCGCGGTGTCCTTGTAGTCGATTGCCTCGATCTTGGCGGACTTCAGTGGGTTGGACTTCTTCTTTGGCTTACGCACAACTGGCTTTGCCATTGTGATTCTCCTTCACAGGATGCCCGGGGTTTTCCGGGCCAAGTATCTACTTAAGTTGGTTAGAACGGTGGCTCGTCGGCGAATCCGCCGCCTTGCGCTGGACCCGCGGTTGCCCATGGGTCTTCGTTCCGAACACCTGAACTAGCGCCAAATCCGCTGCCACCCTGGTTGTTGCCACCGCTGAATCCGCCGGAGTTTCCTCCGCCAAATCCGCCGCTGTTGCCACCACCAGAGTTGCCGCCGAAGCCTCCACCGTTTCCGCCGCCACGGGCGTTACGGGTGACCTTGGCTGATGCGTACCGCAGGGAAGGACCAATTTCCTCAACCTGCAGTTCGATGACGCTACGCTTTTCGCCCTCGCGAGTTTCAAACGAACGCTGAACAAGGCGACCCTGTGCGACAACGCGCATGCCCTTTGTCAGGGACTCGGCGACGTTCTCAGCAGCCTCGCGCCAGATCGAGCAACGGAGGAACAGCGCTTCGCCGTCCTTCCACTCGTTTGCCTGGCGGTCGAACGTGCGAGGAGTCGATGCAATGGTGAAGCTCGCTACTGCTACACCGGATGCGGTGAAGCGAAGCTCTGGGTCTCCAGTAAGGTTTCCCACTACCGTAATGACGGTGTCACCAGCCATTGTTTCTCCTTGTTTTTAGCTTGTATGAACTTCAGTTGGGCTCAGCGAAAATCAGGCTGCGTTGCGCAGGACCTTGATGCGGAGAACGGACTCGTTGAGTCCGAGCTGACGCTCGAGTTCCTTCGACGTTGCAGGAGTAGCAGTGAAGTTGATGACCGCGTAGATGCCCTCGGACTTCTTTGCGATCTCGTAAGCCATACGACGACGGCCCCAGATGTCGGTGTTGTCGATGGTTCCGCCTTCAGCTGGAACAACGGCAACAAGCTTTTCGATGGTTGCAGCGAGTGCACGCTCGTCGATCTCTGGGGAGAGAATCATCATCAGTTCGTAACTACGCATGGTTACCCACCTCCTATGGTCTTAACGGTCACGGTCGTTCCGTGACAAGAGGGTTCATGCTTGCTGAGTGGCTTCCGGACAGTCGTCCGGAAGCGGATACACAGCAGTCTAGAAGTTTACTCTGACATTGCAGTGTGCGACCAGTGTTATCCACAGATGTCGGCTCACTTCACATTTATTTCTTTATTAACGACGATAGAGCGAGTTCCTGCTGGAACTCGCTCTATCGTCGTTAATCAGCCTGTTGGCTTGTCGGTGGCACCGCCACCGGCGCCACCAGAGTTTCCGCCGCCGCCTCCGGGCGGCTTGGGTTTATCCGTTGGACCTGTTGGCGGATCGACCGGTGGAATGGTCGGCTCCTCCGTGGTTGGTGGATCCGTTGGCTCCTGAGTTACGGGCGGCTCAGTGGGCTCCGGGGTGGTCGGTGGAGCCGTTGGCTCCTCCGTGGTGGGCTCCTCGGTAGGCTCCTCTGTGGTGGGCTCCTCCGTGGGCTCCTCCGTGGCCGTTTGTGTTGGGGTCGGCGTCGGGGTCGGCTTCATCGTGGGCTGGTACGTACGATCTGGGAACTGCTCCACGGGCTTGTCAGATAGGAGCCGGCCCATGTAGGTGGTCCAGATGTCGAGCGGCACGGAACCACCCGTGATCTCGTTGTATCCGCCAAACGGTGTGATCGACTCCTGGCTACCCGAGTCACTCGACTGGTAGAGGGCGATCGCTGTGGCGTAGCTCGGGGTGTAGCCAACGAACCACGCGGACTTGTTGTCGTTCGAGGTTCCGGTCTTGCCTGCGAGCGGGTGGCCGATGACCTTGGCTTTGGTGGCCGAACCCTGTTCGACGACCTGGGAGAGGGCGTAGGTCAGCTCCGCACCAACGGCCGCGTCATATGCCTTCTTGCCCTTGATGTTCGGCTCATAACGCGTCGATCCGTCAGCGTTCTTCACCTTGGCGACCATGTGGGCGTCGTGGCGCTTGCCGTTGGCGGCAAAGGTTGCGTACGCGTTGGCGAGGTCAATTGGACGGACCGTCGCACTTCCGAGAACGTTTGATAGGACAGGGTTGAGGTCTGGCGTGCTCTTAGGGATACCGATCGAAACGGCTGCGTCCACTGTGGCCTGCGGAGTGACCTGCTGGTTGAGTTCAACAAACACGCTGTTTACGGAGTTCGCGATGGCCTTGGTGAGGCTAATCCAACCCCAGTTGACCATGCCAAAGTTGTTCGGCTTCCATTCCGTGCCGTTGTCATCGAACGTACGGCCGTTATTGCCGTTGTAGTACGAGTCGAGCGAGTAACCCTGCTCGAGAGCGGCGAGTAGCGTGATTGGCTTGAAGGTGGATCCCGCCTGGGCGGATCCCTGCGTAGCGTTGTTGAACTGCTGCTTGAGGTAGTCCTTGCCTCCATACATCGCCACCACGCCACCAGTCTTGGGGTCGATCGTGACGCCAGCGGCGCGCAGGTTCTTGGACGCGCCATCAGGCATCGTCTTCATTGCTGCCTGGAGGTCCTTCTGGGCTGCGTAGTCGAAGGTGGAAATGATCTTGTAGCCACCGGTATCGAGATCATCCTCGGTCATGTTGTCGACCTTGCTCAGGACTTCCTTCCGCACGCCATCAAGTAGGTAACCCTTGACGCCCTGGTAGCGATTGGTCTTGTCGTACTCGATGGTCTCGGGGAACTCCATGTTTGCGCGATCCGCCTGGGTGATGAACCCGAGCGAAACCATGCCGTCCAGCACGTAATTCCAGCGGCTCTCAGCCTTCTCCGGGTTGTTCTGGGGGTCCCAGTTAGTCGGCGAAGGAATGACGCCAGCGATCAATGCAGCCTGCTCGACCGTGAGCTTGGATGCGGGAACGCCGAAGTAGCGCTGCGCGGCCATCTCAATCCCGAACGCTCCGCGACCAAAGTAAATGGTGTTCATGTAGCCGTCGAGCACTTGGGCCTTGTCCTTCTCCTGGCCGAGCTTGAGCGCAAGGAGGGTCTCCTTGATCTTGCCCGCGTAGGAGGTGTTCGTGCCCATGTAGTAGCGCTCAGCGAACTGCTGTGTGATGGTCGAGCCACCCTGCCGTTTGCCCTGGGTGATGTTGATGTACAGCGCGCGTGCCATACCCTTCACATCAATTCCGGAGTTCTTGTAGAACGTGCGGTCCTCGGCAGCTACCACAGCCTGTCCCACGTGTTCCGGAATCGCGGTGGTGTCAATGATCTTGCGGTCCACCTGAGAGAACTCGCCGAGCACGCGCTTGCCGTCCGCGTAGTACACGGTGGTGGTCTGCTGCATTGCAATCGACGAGGCGTCATCAGGCACAGTCACGCTGTTGTACGCGGCGATGAACACGCCGACGCCCAGCGCAAAGAATGTGAGGAAGGTGCCAAGCACGAAGCGCCACGACGGGATCCAGCGGCGGATGCCGCGCTTCCCGTAGCGGGGATAGTCGATAAGTCGACGCTTCTTTGGCCTACTGACCTGAGTCAATCGCCCGTTGTTGGACCGCGCCACAGCTGACCTTTCCATTTCATGTGCATGATCTGGAGCCGCCCTCGGGGCAGAACTCCACACCCTGACTTTAGTGTGCGACGGTAGCCGATGGAGGAAACAGTGAGAAAAATCAGTCGGTCCCCGCAAGGTCTCCCCAGCTTTCCGCGTCTTCTTCACAACTAAATTTTCCGGATTTCTCGCGGTTTTGGTTGCACGGAGGACCTGTTCAACATATTGTTGCGATGTATCGATTCGATACATCGAATATCAAAGCCTGGTGTGTAGAAGGGAGCGAGAGCATGCGTAGCAAGTCCTCTGTACTTGAAACCGCGATCCTCGGATTGCTCAACGACTCCCCTCTTCACGGCTATGAACTGAGGAAGAGACTCAACTTGGTACTTGGCTCGTTCCGAGCCTTGTCCTACGGTTCGCTCTACCCCGCTCTGAAGTCGCTGGAGGCACGCGGTCTTATCGCAGGCCGCGACACTTCCGAGGCACTTCCGCACGCACTGTCAGGCAAGCGCGCCCGCATCGTTTACGAGCTCACTGCCGATGGCAAGGACTATTTTCACGAGGCGCTTTCCACCTCGGGTCCGGCGGCTTGGGAGGACGAGAGCTTTGACGTTCGATTCGCGTTCTTTGGTCAGACTGATGCCGAAACAAGGATCCGCATCCTTGAGGGGCGAAGGTCTCGTCTGAATGAGCGTCTAGAGACTGTGCGAGAGTCCAACTCGCGCACCCGCGAGCGGCTCGACGAATACACACTCGAGTTGCAACGACACGGTCTAGAGCAAGTGGAACAAGAAGTTCGCTGGCTCGATGGACTGATTAATACAGAACGCGACCGTCGTCGTGCTCGAGATGTTGGGGGCAGCTCCCGCTCCTCCGATCACTCGGGCAACTCGTCGTCTGCACAAGATTCCGAATGACAATTGCCCCAATGGGCACTAACTGCAAGGAGCGAGGATGTCTTCCATCCGCGTCGCCATCGTTGGTGTAGGTAACTGCGCAACTTCCCTTATCCAGGGTGTGGAGTACTACAAGAACGCTGACGCACATGACAAGGTTCCAGGACTGATGCACGTTCAGTTCGGTGACTACCACGTCTCAGACCTAGAATTCGTAGCGGCGTTTGACGTTGACGCTAAGAAGGTCGGCGTTGACCTCGCAGACGCAACTCGCGCCTCCGAAAACAACACCATCAAGATTGCTGACATTCCTCCAACTGGAGTTACCGTTCAGCGCGGCCCAACCCTTGATGGCCTCGGCAAGTACTACTCCATGACCATCGACGAGTCCGCAGCTGAGCCTGTTGATGTTGTTGCTGTGCTCAAGGAGCGCAAGGTCGACATCCTGGTTTCCTACCTCCCAGTTGGATCTGAGGAAGCCGACAAGTTCTACGCACAGTGCGCTATCGACGCTGGCGTTGGCTTTGTGAACGCTCTTCCAGTCTTCATTGCTTCGGACCCTGAGTGGGCCGCAAAGTTCGAGGCTGCTGGTGTTCCTATCGTTGGTGACGACATCAAGTCCCAGGTTGGCGCAACCATCACCCACCGTGTGCTTGCACGCCTCTTCGAGGACCGCGGCGTCATCCTTGACCGCACCTACCAGCTCAACGTTGGTGGAAACATGGACTTCAAGAACATGCTCGAGCGTGAGCGCCTTGAGTCCAAGAAGATCTCGAAGACCCAGGCTGTTACCTCCAACCTTCACGACGGCCCTCTTGCCGGCAAGAAGGAAGACCGTAACGTCCACATCGGTCCTTCGGACTACGTTGCTTGGCTTGACGACCGCAAGTGGGCTTACGTCCGCCTTGAGGGTCGCGCGTTCGGTGAGGTTCCTCTGAACCTTGAGTACAAGCTTGAGGTCTGGGACTCCCCTAACTCGGCCGGTATCATCATCGACGCTATCCGTGCGGCAAAGATCGCTAAGGACCGTGGCATTGGTGGCCCAATCCTCTCCGCTTCGACCTACTTCATGAAGTCCCCACCTGTGCAGATGGAGGACAATGAGGGTCGTGCGCAGTTGGAGGCCTTCATTCGCGGGGACGTCGAGCGCTGACGGAACTTTTCGTAGCTAGCTCTGGAGCGAAGCGAGAGAGTTGGCGGAGAAAAGTGGAGTCTTGCGCTCGACACTAAGTACAGAGCGCTGACGGAACTACTTCGTGGTGGGAACCGAAGCGAAGCGAGGTTCCCGCCTAAGAAGTAGTGGAGTCTTGCGCTCGACCCTAAGTACAGAGCGCTGACCCAACACGGGCTGCTCATCCAGCAGCGGCTGCTGACCCAGCACCGGCTGCTCATCCAGCACCGGCTACTGACCCAGCACCGGCTGCTGACCCAGCACCAGACAACCCCAAGGGGCCAGTTCACTTTCGTGAACTGGCCCCTTGGCGTCTCTTTCCCAGGCTTCCCCCCACTAGCACTTCTCCCACACAGTCCCGAACTCGTCACTGCCGCGCCAATGTATGGCGGCTTAACCGATGTATGACCGCCATTCATACATCAGTTATCTCTTCAAACATCGACCAGAATGCTTCACGACGATCTTGGCTGGCTACCTTCATCATCTTCAGTCCGCATGACCTCCAGCCCCTTCACTACCCCGTGAAGGCTCAGTGTCGAGGTCCGGCGGTTTGCAATCACCGCGTGAAGTCTGAGAACTCCCTGTACTTACAACCGTTATCAACCCGTTTCTTTTACAACGGTCTGATCTCAACTATTTACGCGATATTGGCGAGTGGGTGACACTGGAGACGACTTCGGAGCGGGGCGCTGGGCACAAACTCCGGCAGTCAGGTTTGTGCGGATTACCTGTTTCACACCCTTTATTCAGCGGCTCGACAGCTCACCCCGATGTTCACAACTAAAAATTCCTAGGTGAATTTTCAGGTGGCCCAGTTAACACTTTCGAACGGGGTGACCGAGAAAATGCCCGATTACAGGTGATTTAGGGCCAAAACATTTGGTAACGAAACGGTAACTACTTGCTCAGTAAAATTACTTTCCGGTAACAAACCCGTCTGCGGGCTTGTTTGTAAGTAAACCGTACTTACTATTGAGATAACCCTCGAGCGAGGGACCGGGTTCTGATGTCATGTCGGAGTCCGATCTCCCGCCCAAGACTGGGGCCTGGCAACCACCAGCTAGGCCCGCCTCCACCAGAACGGAGTTCCTTTTCCGCCACCACGGATTAGGATCACAACCCCGTCTGTCTTCGAAAGGAACGATGATGTTTCGTATGTCTCGTGGCAAGCGCGTAGTACCAGCAATGGTCCTCGCAGCTTCGCTTACCCTGCTTGCAGCATGTGGCACCGACACCGACAAGGGTGAAGAGAAGCCAGGCGCTGACGGCACCACTTCCGAGGCTCCCAAGGAAGGCCGCCCACTCGTAGTTTGGGCCGGTTCGCAGACCCCAATCGTTGCGAACTTCAACCCCTACTCGCCAACTGTTCTCCACGCAGCACTCGGTTCGATCTACCAGTCCCTGTTCTTCTACAACAAGGCTGCTGCAGGCGACCCAGTTCCAATGCTCGGTGAGTCCGCTGAATGGGCAGAGGACGGCAAGTCCCTCACCATCAAGATCCGCCAGGGTGTTAAGTGGAACGACGGTACCGACTTCACCGTCGACGACGTGATCTTCTCCTTCACCAACGACACTGCCAAGGCAGACTACGTCGACTCGGTTGAGAAGATCGACGACTCCACTGTCAAGATGAACTTCAACGCTGTTTCGTTCACCAACGCGTACTCGATCCTCGGTGCGACCTACATGGTTCCAAAGCACATCTTCGAGAAGGAAGCTGACCTCGTCACCTTCGCAAACGCAACCCCAGTTGGCACCGGACCATACAAGGTTCAGGCTGTCACCGACGCTTCCTACACCATCGTTGCTAACGAGAACTACTGGGAAGAGGGCAAGCCACAGGTCAAGGAAGTTCAGTGGATTGGTGTTGACGCCAACAACTCCGCTGAGTCCCTGTTCAAGGCAAAGCAGCTCGACTGGGCCACCATGTTCATCGCTCAGCCTGACACCCTCACCGCTGACGGGACCCTCGGTTACCTCGCGATTCACCAGAACCCAACCACCCTGTACACCTGCTCGAACGCAAAGCTCGGCTGCACCGGTGCACAGACTGACACCGCGGTTCGCCAGGCTCTGAACCTTGCAATTGACCGCAAGACCGTCAACGAGAAGGCATTCTTCAACCTCTCGGGCGACATGTCGCCAACGTTCGCTAAGCCAGGCCGCGACGACCAGTGGGTCGCCGAGGGCATGCCAGCAACGTCGCCACAGACCGCTGACGTAGCTGCTGCTACCAAGATCCTCGAAGACGCTGGCTACACCAAGGGTGGCGACGGCATCTACGAGAAGGATGGCAAGAAGGTCTCGATGAAGCTGATCTCCGTTGACGGATGGTCGGACTACAACGCGGCTGCAGAGCTCATCCAGGCACAGGCTAAGGAAGCCGGTATCGAGATCAAGGCTGAAACGGTTACCTGGGACGAGTTCTCTGACTCCCGTATGACCGGTAACTTCGAACTCATCGTCGGTGGTGTGGTTGGTACTCCAATCGCAGACCCATACCAGATCTACCGTGACTGGTTCTCGGGCGACTACACCCAGAAGGTCGGCACCCAGCTTGAGTCCGGCGAGTGGAACATGGCTCGCTACGACAACCCAGTTGTCAACGAGGCCGTGAAGAAGGCCGCTGCCACCAACGACGAGGCAACCAAGAAGGAAGCTTACGCAGCTATCCAGAAGGAAATCGTCAACGACCTTCCATACATCCCAATGTTCCTGAGCGCGTCGCAGACGTTCTACAACCAGGTCGACTTTGACGGATGGCCAACCCAGGACAACCTGTACTCCTTCCCACCAGCTTGGGATGGTATGTCCTCCGGTGTCGTTCTCGCGAACCTCACCTACAAGTAAGTCCCAGCTTCAACAGCGTGGTTCAGCCCTTAGTGGCCTGACCTAAATGTTGGAACAAAGCCGGGCGGCCCAACCTCCCTTTGGCCGCCCGGCTTTGCACTTTCGAGTGCAGCACTCTCGAGTGCAGCACTCTCGAGTGCACAATCGGTCCGTGTCCCGCAATGACGAGGCAGTCATTTCATTGGTGCCGCGCTTACGCGCTCTGCCAAGGCTCTGCGGGACCCGGCCATTGTTCTCTGGTCCTACTCCCCTCACAGAGGCCTCAGTTGGCCCGCTATCGGTCGCACGCCGGTGGCACCAGGCAAGCTGAGACACCGAGTGGCGGGGATGGATGATCCTCACGCACACCACACACCCCCCGCGTAGAGAACCATCCTGGCGAGAACCGAGAATCAACGACGATCAACTAGACAGGATGTAACTAGTCGTGAAGTACTATCTGCGGCGGATCACGTTTTACGTGATCACCCTGTGGGCCGCAATCTCACTTAACTTCCTCATCCCGCGCCTTATGCCTGGTGACGCACGAACCATCTTCGTGGACAAGTTGCTTCGCAAGGGCGGCGAGATTACCCCCGCCATGGAGAAGTCGATTGACCTCCTCTTTGGCGCATCGGATGCCAGCATCTGGCAGCAATACTTCGAGTACTGGGGAAAGCTCTTCCAGGGTGACCTCGGTGTCTCCCTGACCAAGTTCCCAGCACCGGTTACCGAACTCATCGGTTCGGCGCTCCCTTGGACGCTCGCCCTCGTTGGCTTGGCCACGATCATCTCCTTCATCCTCGGTGTAGGGATCGGCGCGTTCGCCGGCTGGAAGCGCGGAACCGCTGCTGACGGCATCATCCCAGGAATGACCCTCATGCAGTCCGTGCCTTACTTCTGGCTCGCACTCATCCTTATCTCGGTCTTCTCGGTGAACCTCGCGATCTTCCCCATCATCGGTGGATACTCTCTGCGCGACTTCCCTGCCGGTCCAGAAATGACCTGGGAGTTCATGAAGTCCGCTATCTACCACGGAACGCTTCCAGCGATCACGATCGTTCTGGCTTCCGTTGGTGGTTGGGTGCTCGGTATGCGAAACATGATGGTTTCCACCTTGTCCGAGGACTACATCACCACCGCAGAGGCCAAGGGCCTCAAGCGCTCCCGCGTGTTCTTCTGGTACGCAACCCGTAACGCAGCCCTTCCATCGCTCGCCGGCTTCGGCATCAGCCTTGGATTCGTGGTTGCAGGTTCGATTGTCATGGAACAGGTCTTCACCTACCCAGGCATCGGAAAGCTCATGATTAACGCTGTTCAGGACAAGGACTTCGCGCTCATGCAGGGCGTGTTCCTCGTCATCACGCTCACCGTGCTTGCAGCGAACTTCATCATGGACCTGATTTACGGCTTCATCGACCCAAGGGCGCGCGCAAATGTCTAACAACAACCTTCACCCAGACTTCGACAGTGACGGCGCTATGAGCGCCGGAGCAGGCGACGAACTTGTTGCTGCTGCTACACCCGGCGGAACTCTTGTTATGGACAAGGACGCTGGCGTACCAGAATTCGAAGAGGCCGCTGCAAACAGCGGACCAGTTAAAACCCGTCGTTTCAAGGACATGCTTCCTCGCTTGGACTTCAAGCTTGGACTTGGTCTTTTCCTGACACTCGGCATTGTCCTTTTTGCAATCATCGGTCCTTTTGTCACTCAGGACCCACGCAACTACGACAACGCAACCTTCCTCAAGCCAGGTGGCGAGCACCTTCTTGGCACCAACAACCTTGGCGCTGACCTTTTGGCTCAGCTCGCTGAGGGTGCTGCTGGCTCGATCATGGTCGGTGTTGTCGCCGGTATCATCGCCGTTACGCTTTCGCTGTTCTTCGGTATCGTTGCCGGTTACGTTGGCGGATACGTCGACGAAGGCCTCTCACTGATCACCAACATCATGCTGGTTATCCCCGGTCTTCCTCTGATTATTGTGATCGCTTCCTACATGGAGTCCCGCTCCATGATGGTCATCGCAGTCGTCCTGGGTATTACTTCCTGGGCTGGTGCCGCCATCGTTCTTCGCCTCCAGGCAAAGTCTCTTCGAAACCGTGATTACGTGGCTGCGTCCCGTGTAGCCGGTGAGAAGACTTGGCGCATCATCTGCGTTGAGATCCTTCCAAACCTTCTTCCACTCCTCGCGGCTCAGTTCCTTTCCGCAGTGGTGCTCTCGATCCTTTCCGAGGCGGGTCTTTCCTACCTCGGTCTGGGCCCATCAGGATCCATCACGTGGGGAACCATGCTGAACCAGGCCTCCCAGCACAATGCGTTCTACATTGGCGCGTGGTGGTGGTTCATTCCACCAGGGCTCATGATTGCGCTCCTCGGCTGTGGTCTCTCGCTGATCAACTTCTCGATCGACGAGACCATTAACCCGAAGCTGCGCACTGCACCCGCTGCTGTGAAGGCAATCCGCAAGGCCGAGAAGGCCGCCGCGAAGGCTGCAAAGAAGGGGGCGACGGCATGAGCGCCGAGACCTACACCGGTCCACTGACCACCGCGGGCCATGAGGCTTACCTGGCTACCCAGACTCCAGTCCTCACCGCTTCAAACATCTCCATCGAATACCAGGTTGACCCACCTGTTAAGGCAGTCCGCAACGTATCGCTGACCCTTAACCGCGGTGAGATTCTCGGCCTCGCAGGAGAGTCGGGTTGTGGCAAGACCACGCTCGCGTACGGAATCAACCAGCTGCTCAAGCCACCGGCATTGCGCACCTCTGGTGAGATCACCTTCCACGACAAGGAAGGCTACGACATCAACGTTGCTCAGCTTTCCGGTGACAAGCTCCGTGCTTTCCGTTGGGACAAGATCTCGATGGTGTTCCAGGGTGCTATGAACTCCCTGAACCCTGTCATCTCGATCAAGGCTCAGCTGTTCGACGTCCTGACCACACACCGTCCGGACATGACCAAGGAAGCCAAGCAAGCGCGCGCCGAGGAGCTCCTCACCCTCGTGGGTGTCGACCCTCGCCGTCTGGACTCGTTTGCACACGAGCTCTCCGGTGGTATGCGCCAGCGCGTCATGATCGCCATGGCTCTTGCCCTGAACCCTCAGGTCATGATCATGGATGAGCCAACCACTGCTCTCGACGTGGTGGTCCAGCGCGGTATTCTCCGCGAGATCATGCGACTACGCGAACAGTTCAACTTCGCAGTCATCTTCATTACTCACGACCTTCCATTGCTCCTTGAGATCTCTGACCGCATCGCGGTTATGCTCCAGGGTGAGATCGTCGAGCTGAACACCTCGGAGAACATCTACGAGAACCCTCAGCACGAGTACACGAAGAGGCTCCTCGGCTCGTTCCCGAGCCTGACCGGCGACCGTGGCTCGTTTGTCCGCACTGGCGTCGACGAGACTGCAACGCGGAAGGAAGGACTGTAACTATGTCCCTCGAAGTCAAGAACCTAACCAAGGACTTCAAGATCCGTAGCGGCATGAAGTCTTCGAACTTCCGTGCCGTGAACGACGTCAGCTTCACCCTTGAGCCTGGCAAGACCATCGCTCTCGTGGGCGAGTCTGGATCCGGTAAGTCGACGATCGCTCGCATGATTGCGAAGCTCGAAAACCCATCCGCGGGCAACATCGTGGTTGATGGCAAGGACTCGAACGTCCACGGCCGCGCGCTGCGCGACTACCGCCACAACGTGCAGATGGTGTTCCAGGACCCATTCGCATCACTGAACCCGTTCCACTCGATTGCTCACCACATCGACCGCCCACTGCGTCTCCACGGCAAGGCAAGCAATGCCGCAGAGGCTCAGGACCAGGTCATCGAGCTCCTCGAGCGCGTAAACCTGAAGCCAGCTGGCGACATCGCCAAGCGTCGTCCACACGAACTCTCGGGTGGTCAGCGTCAGCGCGTTGCTATCGCACGTGCGCTGGCTCCTGGTGCAAAGTACCTGATCGCTGACGAGCCTGTTTCGATGCTTGACGTGTCGATTCGTCTCTCGGTTCTGAACCTGCTGGCTCGCCTGCAGCGTGAGGATAACCTCGGCGTTCTGTACATCACCCACGACCTCGCAACCGCGCGTCACTTCTCCGACGAAATCCTTGTTATGTACAAGGGCAACATCGTGGAGCGTGGCCCGTCAGATGAGGTCATTCTGAACCCACAGCACGAGTACACCAAGCTCCTTCTTGGTGCGGCTCCGAACCCTGCGAACCACGGCAAGCTCCGTGATTCGGTTCGTGCCGAGCTCGCTGCAGGTTTGAGCGAGGACCGCGACCAGTTTGGTACTCGCGGACTCTAAATGATGTCTGATTCCGTTTCGGGTGTGCCGGCTCAGGGTTCTGAGCTGGCACGCCCGGCGGGGTGGGATTCCCTTCTGCCTCGCCCCCAGGGTGTTCGCGCCGAGAGCGCGTCCGAAACTTTCTCCCTGACAGCCGGCACCGGCATCATTGCTGATGCTCCCCTGCTTGCTGCCGCACGCTTGTTCGCGCAGCACCTTGCAGATGGCTGTGGGGTTGCCCTTCACTGTGTCGACGCGGCCGCGCCTTTGGCGCAGGCGCTCCAGGTGTCTGTGCGCTTCATTCACGACGATTCACTTACGTCGTCATATTCTCTTGCGGTTGACGCCGTGGCTGGGATTGAGGTGCGCGCGCGTGACGCTGCTGGCGCCTTCAATGCTGTGGCTACGCTGCGTCAGCTTGCTGGTGTCCCAGCTTTCCGTCGCTCACACTCGGCGGCTAGGAGCGTCCAGTTCGCTGTGACCTCGTTTGAGGACTCGCCTCGCTTTGGCTGGCGCGGCGTGCTCTTGGACGTTGCCCGACACTTCATGCCTAAGCACGATGTGCTCCGCTACCTTGACCAGGCTCACGCCCACAAGTTCAACGTGGTGCACTTGCACCTCACTGACGACCAGGGCTGGCGCGTGGAGATCAAACGTTACCCACGCCTGACCGAGGTCGGCTCGTGGCGCACGGAATCGAACGTTGGTCCTTGGCGCCACAACATTCATGACGGGCGACCACACGGTGGTTTCTACACGCAGGAAGATCTGCGCGAGATCGTTGCCTACGCTCATGCTCGCGGCATCACTGTGCTCCCGGAGATCGATGTTCCAGGGCATGCCGAGGCTGCTATCGCCGCCTACCCCGAGCTTGGTTGTGCGCTTGAAGGCGACGTCCCAGCAACGGTCCGCACGAGCTGGGGTATCTCCACGAACGTGCTGCGACCCAACTGGGAGACTCTAGAGTTCTTCAAGAACGTGTTCGACGAGCTCATGGACATCTTTGACGATCCATTCATTGGGCTCGGCGGTGACGAAGTGCCTCCGCTGTTGTGGCGCGAAGACGAAACCGTGGTCGCGTTTGCGCGCGAACAGGGCATGGACTCCGTGGACGAACTCCACGGTTGGTTCCTGGGTAAGCTCGGCGAGTTCGTGGTGTCTCGTGGACGCCGTCCTGTGGTGTGGGACGAGGGCGTCAGCGAACACCTTCCGCTCGAGTCCGTTGTCACCACATGGCGTGGGTACGTTTCCGGCGCCAGCGCGATGGCGCAGGGCTACGACATCGTCCTGGCCCCTGAGCAGGACCTGTACCTCGACCACCGCGCGGCGGAGGGGGAGCAAGAACCCATTCCCGTGGGCTTCGTTCGCACTCTTGAGGACGTGTTGGCTTTCGAACCAGACGCGATACCGCACTTTGAGAATCAGGGTGAGGGAATCGTCGAGAATCAGGGACGTGTTGGGCGCCTGCTGGGCATCCAAGCCCAGTTGTGGACCGAGCAGCTCGACTCGCCGCGGCGAGTCGACTACGCAGCGTTCCCGCGGCTCTGTGCAGTGGCCGAAGTGGCGTGGAGCCCTAAGACCGATAGGTCGCAGGGCACACCAGCATCGGCCGAATTTGTTGACCGTTTGGTCACTCATCATCTTCCTCGCCTTGAAGCGGCGGGGGTCGAGTATCGGCCGCTAGACGGGCCGTTACCGTGGCAGCAGCGTCCAGGGGTTTCCGGGTGGCCGCGTGATCTCAACGAGGAAATCGAAGCCTCTGGCTCCGGCGAGTTCGTTGGGGGATGGCATGAGGGAATGGAACTCCACGTAAGTGAACTGGACGTGTACATGGAGGGTGCGACCTCCGCTGCCACCAGTGAGGTGCGCCCCGGATGATCGTCTCCGGGGTGCGCCTCCCTGCTCATGATTCGCAGCTTGTGGACATTCACGTGGAAGGCGATCGCATCGCAGCGATCACCGAACACGATCCGAGGCTGCTTGCCCAGATCTCCACATCTGAAACCGACGCTCTAGGCGCGTCAAACACCGCACCGGCCGTCATCGACGGACGTGGCCGCGTGGCCTTCCCAGGCTTCATCGACACGCATGTTCATGCGGAAGGCGCGCTCTTTGACGAGGACGTCCAGTTGGCGCTCTTGCGCCAGGGCATCACTTCCGTAATTCTCGGTCAGGACGGCGTCTCGTTCGCGCCCTCCCCCGTGGACGGCGCGTTCGACGCGGCGGCCTGGTCCGGTGACTACTTTGCCGCGATCAACGGACCTGCACCCCGTGGGTTCGCCGGCGGAAGCGTAGCAGACTTCTTGGCGCTGTACGACGGGTCGACGCCCGTCAACGTTGGGTACCTGATCCCCCACGGAACCGTGCGGTATGCAGTCAAGGGTGGCGGACCTGGCGTTGCCACGGATGCCGAGCTGGCCCAGATGTCCGCGCTGGTCACGGACGCACTGAACGACGGTGCGTGCGGGATGTCGACCGGACTCGAGTACACGCCGGCCAAGTTCTCGGATGTGCGCGAACTCGAGACCCTGTTGACACTCGTTGCACAGGCGAATCTCCCCCACGTCAGCCACATGCGAGGCTACGAAGCCGCTGCGGTTGGTGCGTTGGAGGAGCTCGCCGCCCTGGCTTCGGTCAGCGGCGTGCACACCCACGTGTCCCACTTGCACGGACCGGTCTCCGAGATTGCCCCTGCACTGGATGGGTTTGAGGCCGCAACGGGCGGACCGGGTATCACCTTTGATACGTACCCCTACCTGCGCGGATGCACCATCCTCTCCATGTTGGCACTACCGTCCTGGCTTCCTGTTGCGGACGTCGAGGCAACGCTGGCAGAACTGGCACGTCCCGCAGTACGCACGCGCCTGTTGGAGGAGCACCTCTCCGGTCTCACAGATCTGTGGCCACGCGTGACTCTCGCGGCGGTTCCGGGCGAACTCGCCTGGGCGGAGGGCATGACGCTCCTCGCCGCGGCGGAACGCCTGGAACTCGGGCCGGCGGAGGCACTCATTGAGATCCTCGTGGCCAGCCGCCTGCGCGCTTCCGCAGTATTTGCGCAGCCGCCAACAAACAGCCCTGCCTCCGTGGAGGCACTCGCCATGGATCACCGCCACGTTGCCGGTTCGGACGCGATCTACCAGGGCGGGGCTCCACACCCCCGCGGCTGGGGAACGATTGCGAGCTACCTCAAGACCTACGTCCGCGAAAAAGGCGCGTGGAGCCTCGAGGACGCCGTGGAGCACCTCACCGCACGCTCCGCGCGGATGTACCGATTCCTCGATCACGACCAGATCGCCGTGGGCAAGATTGCCGACATCGCACTGGTAGACGTGGACACGGTGACCGACCGCGCAACCTACGAAAGCCCACGTGAAGAGGCCGAAGGCGTGGACGATGTCATCGTCCGCGGCCAGCTAGTGCTCCGAAACGGTGCGCTGACGGGAGTCCTCGCCGGACGCCCACTAACGCCGCACCAAGCAACCAAGTTGGAGACCCTGTGAGCACGCACGTTGGACCGGGCACCAAGGGCCTCGCGCTGACCACCTGGCAGCCACTGACCGAGGTCCGGGCAGCTGTTGCGCAGGCGCGGCCGGCCATTGGTTCCGAGTGGACCCGCTACCCCGTCCTCGAGTTGAGCGACTCCGCGATGGAGCACAACCTAGCGCTCATGGCCACGGCCGCGGACCGCGCTGGATGCGTGCACGCGCCCCACATCAAGACGTCCATGTCACCGCAACTGGTGGAACGCCAGATCGCAGCGGGATCGTGGGGAGTTACCACGGCGACGGTCGGGCACATCGCCGCTGCCCTGTCCTGGGACATCCCCGGGCTCGAGCGCGTTTTCCACGCGAACGAGGTGGTTGTCCCATCCGAGATCGCGTTCCTCGCGGGCTCCATCCTAGAACGCCTCCGGACCGGCCGCGACCTCACCATCTACCTGTATGCGGACTCCCTTGACGGCGTGGCACTCATCGCCGCAGGTCTGGAGCAGTTCGCGCAGGCTCACTCCGGTGACCTCACGGATTCAGAGCGCGCACATGTGCACGCCAACCTGTGCATAACGATCGAGCTCGGCGTCCCCGATGGCCGCACCGGCGTGCGGAACTTCGACCAAGCAATCGCGGTAGCCACCGCGGCGCGTGACGCAGGCCTCAGCGTACGAGGAGTCTCCGGATACGAAGGTTCCGTGGCCTCCGCACACACCGCTCAAGACCTCGAGAACGTTGCTGCCTACCTGCACCAGCTGCGCGACCTCGCCGGAATACTCATCGCAGGAGACCTGATTGACCTACAGGACGGCACAGTGGTGGTCTCGGCCGGAGGCTCGGCCTACCTCGACGTAGTCATGAGCGAGCTCCCCGGCCCTCTCACTGTCACTAGGCGAGGCCACGACGAAAGCCAGCCAGAATCGTCGATAATTAGCGTCATTCCCGTGGTGCGCGCAGGCGCATACATCATCCACGACCACGGGCTCTTGGAACGCGCGAACCCATGGGTTCGCATGCCCGCCACGTGGCTAGACGGGGCCGCAGACGCCCCGCTCCCACGCGCTGCCGCACACGTTCACGCCGTAGTGCTGTCCACCCCCGAACCTGGACTCGCACTCCTGAACGTGGGGCGGCGAGACGTCCCGTTCGACATCGATCTGCCGCTCGTGGTCAGCCACAACGGCTGGACCGTAACGAGCGTCAACGACCAGCACGCCTTCGTGCGGGCAGACGCCGAACACCAGCCGCTCGCCCCCGGCGACGTGGTCAAGCTCGGCATCTCGCACCCATGCACAATCTTTGACAAGTGGGCCACCGCGCTCGTCACCAACGACGCCCACGAAATCATCGACATCATCGAAACCCAGTTTTAGGAGTCCTCCCGTGACCGAATGGACCAAGTCAGCAATCTCGACCCCCAACGCACCGGCACCAGCGCACACATTCCACCAGGGCGTCCGCAAGGGCCCGTTTGTGCAGGTCTCCGGCCAGGGCCCCGTCGACCCCGCAACCGGCACGTACCTCTACGAAGGCGACGTCAAGGCGCAGACCATCCGCACCCTCGAGAACGTCAAAGCGATTGTTGAGGCCTCGGGCGCGACATTCGACGACGTGGTCATGCTCCGCGTGTACCTCACCGACCGCGACAACTTCGGCGCCATGAACGAGGCATACGGCGAGTTCGTAGCCGCTAACTGCCCTTCCGGCGTTCTGCCGTCGCGCACCACGGTCATGACTGGCCTGCCACGCGAGGAAATGCTCGTGGAGATTGACGCAATCGCGATCACCAACAACTGATCCATCGTATGCAGATCTGTAGTTTGCGGATCTGTTGAACGCATACAGCCCTCGGCCTGACGGCCGGGGGCTGTTGTGTTGTCCCGATTTTCGACGATCGTGGTCCCGACCCACCGCCACCGCCACCGCCACCGCCACCGCCACCGCCACCGCCACCCGAGATTGTAGTTGGGGTGAGGGTGGGGTGCTGGTTTGCGGCCTACCGCAGCTCGTAAGCCGCGAGCGCCACACACGCCGCCGTCCACGCCAGGGGCGCCACGGCCGAAGGGCTGCCGTCCGCAAGAAGTTTTTCTGGGTACGAACCGGAAAGCGTACGGTTGGCGCCTAGCCACTCCACTGTCTTGCGCGCCCTAGCCCTAGTCGCCGAATCGGGGCTGGTAGCGTCCACCAGTGCAAACACCGCCGTCTCCGGGGTCCACGAAACCCCATCCGGCTCCCACCCCTGGCCCGGTGTGATTCCACCTGCCGGCTGGCCGAGAACTTCCCACGCCCGTGTGAGAGCACTGCGCACGCCGGCCTCGTCCGGGAAGTCCCACACGTACGGCGGCAGGAGGAAGGCGACCGCGGCGTCGACTGCGTCCCCGCCCGCGTACCTGGGATACCCGTTGGGGGCGAAGTCCCGCAGGATACTCGCCGTAACCTGCTCGGCCGCGAGCGCGGCCGCACGTGACCTCGTGGCGTCCCCAAGATCGTCGAGAAGCGGGATGAGGGCCGTCAGGCCCGCAAGAGTGGGGGCAATCGTGCCGAGAGTGAGGGTCTTCTCGCGTTTTTCCCAGTAGTCGGGAGAGACGGGCGCGGTGCCGCGTGCGGCGACAACGGCGGACGTCATGTCGTCGCAGATACCGGCGATCAGGGGCGCAAACTCGGCCAAGAAGTCGCTGCGAGTGACCCCAGCAGCGGACCAATCCACGCGCTCCGAGACCTCGCGCAGGGCCCAGGCTACCCAGCCGAGGCCGTCGAACTGGTCGGGGCGGTTGTCAGGGGTGCTGTGGCCGTCGAGCGTGTAGCGGGCTCTGAACCAGCCCTGCTCTGTGCGGGGAACCCGCGCGAGGAAGCGAAGGCACTCTAGTGCCCCGGGGACATTCCCCGCCTGTGCAAACGCCACCGCGATGTGGGCGGTATCCCGCGGCCACACATACCGCCATGAGGGACTCCACCCGGCAACGGGGGCTGGTAGACCCACAGACAACACGAACAGGTCGAGGTACGCCGCCTGGATCAGCTCCGCGTGCGGGCCGCTCCGGGTCCACGGCGCGAGAGCCTCGAGCCAGCGCCGTTCGCGAGACACCAACTCATCCCGGACCACCGACTGCGCGAGAGATCGAGTGCCGGCCACTACGTCCCGGTGATTGAATGCGAGCTCGCGCGTGGATAGCGAGGAGAAACCCACCGTAGAGGAGAACAGGGGCTTGGTGTCGAGTCGAGCAAATGCCACAGCGGAACCGCGATCCGTGAAGAAGCCCCATTCGGCCACCGTCGCCGCGCCTGCGAGGGAAGCGATAAGGACCGTGCGCCGCGCAACAAGGGCGGTGCTCGGGGTGTGGGAGGGCTCGGCGAGCACGACGATCTCCATGACTAGGCGACGTTACCTAAGCGCCCGGTAGGGCGCGGGAATGCACTGAGCGTACCGCAGCACGGGCCCTCTGGAAAATGGCGAAAGCACCACCCCAGACCTGGACGCTGAGGTGGTGCTTTCTGGCTTGGGTGGAATCGTGTCGAGCGATTGAGCGGCTACTTGACCTCGCGGTTGAGCGTCCGCCACACGCCGATCGCGGCGGGAAGCCCGATCCACAGGAGTGCGCTCACCAGGAAGTGGGTAACATTCGATCCCCCGAACTCACCCACGCTTATCGGCGAGGAGGCCACGTTGATGTCAATCCATTCGCGGATGTCCCGCAGAAACGGCACCAGCGCGGTCAGCAGCGATACCGCAGTGGGAAGCATCGCAAAGAGAATCAGCGCGCCGGCCGTGTTGTGCACTGCCGCACCAAACGCGATTCCCTGCGCCACATACGTGACCAGCATGATCAGGCTTCCGGCAACAATGGCCTCGTTGATGTTCCAGTCCAGCTCACTGCCGGTCAGTCCCGCAATGCCCAGAGACAGCGCGGAAGACGCCGCAACCGCCACGAACCCAAGAAGCGCCACAATCAGGGCTGCCACAAACTTGGCTGCGAGCACTCGCGCGCGCCTCGGCTCCCACATGAACGTGGTGAGTGCGCTGCGCTGCGACCATTCACCCGTCACCGACATGATCGCGATGATGGGTAGGAGGAATCCGAGCGGAATGAAGCTCCCTTGGATGAACGCGTCCAGCGACTGTGGTTCCCCGCGCCCCACGATCACGCTGATGATGTTGACCGCGAGCACCCCGATGACCATGAGGATCACGAGTACCCGTGCGGCCCGCGTGTCGAACAGTTTGCGCAGCTCCACCCGCAGCAGCCGGCCGAATGGGATTCCCGGCGCGCCCGCGGTGAACTGCCCGCCTGCAGCAGGGGTGAGTGTGGTGGCCGCGCTCATTTGCTTGCTCCTTCGCCTGTGGCGGAACTGATTGTCGACGATTGTGGCCACGTTCCAGCGCCAGTCCCGCCCGCGTGCGAGCCGGCCGGGTTGGGTGTGCCTTCGCGCGAGCTGTCCTGCGTGAGGCCAAAGAAGAGGTCCTCGAGCGCTCCTGCGCTGCCCTCGGACAGCGCGGTCAGGATGATGCCGTGTTCGAGCGCAGCGCGGCCCACCTGCTCTGCGCTCGCGTTGGTGGTGAGTTCCCCGGCCTTGCCGGGTTCGGCCGTGAAGCCCGCAGCGCGAACCGCAGCATCGAGGGCGAGCATATCCGTTGCCCGGGCGTGGGTCTGAGCACCCTTGAGGAGGGAGTGCTTGTCGCCCTGTGCCACGATTCTGCCGTTTCCGATCACCACGATGTCGTCCGCTACGGCCTCGATCTCCAGCAGGAGGTGAGACGACAGCAGGACCGTGCCACCGTCCGCGGCGAAGCCGCGGAGCAGATCTCGCATCCAACGAATACCGGACGGGTCAAGGCCGTTGACTGGCTCATCGAGAATCAGAATGGAGGGTCCACCCAACAGGGCGTTCGCGATGCCAAGCCGCTGGCGCATGCCCAGCGAATAGGCGCCCACGCGGCGCTTGGTCTCCTTGGGCGTCAGGCCCACGAGTTCGAGGGTCTCGTCCACGCGCTTGCGCGGGACGTCCATCGCGATCGCGCTAAGCAGGAGCGACTCGTAACCGGTGCGGCCATCGTGCTGGGCGCTTGCGTCGAGCAGCGCACCAACCTTCTGGGCGGGGTTGTGGACCTGCGTGAGCGGCACGCCACCGATGAGGGCGCGGCCCGAATCGGGCTTGGCCAGCCCGCAGATGATGCGCATTGCGGTTGACTTACCTGCACCGTTTGGCCCGAGGAAGCCGGTGACCCGGCCTGCCTGAGCAGTGAAGGAAACATCCGCGAGGGCGGCCTGAGTGCCATACCTCTTGATGACGTTCTCGACTGTGATCATGGTTCCATCCTCCCTGCGCCAGGTGGTTAGCCGCATCCGCACATCGCAGGTAATCGCGTCATCTCCATGGACGTTTGCGTGTCATACTTTCGGCCACGCGCTGGCGTTTGCGTGACCCTCGACTCCATTTGTCTTTGGCCCTGCTGAACCGGGCGAATTTGAACCTATAATCGCTAAGCCGGAAGTTATTTTGCACGCACGAATCGAGTCGCGGGCCACTTCCAGGCACAAACGTGACAGGTGGTTATGGGCATCTCAGCCAAGTTACGGGTGCTCATGCACTCGAGCGGATTCAAGCGCTTCTTTGCAATCAGGTTGCTGTGTCAGTCTGGCGACGGCATGTTCCAGGCGGCCCTCGCCACCCTGTTCTTCTTCTCCGCTCAGTCCCAGGGTTCCCCCGCTGCGATCGCCTTGGCTCTGTTCGCGATGCTCGCCCCGTTCACCATTGTGGGTCCGTTTGTTGGCGTGTTCATTGACCGCTGGCCCCGCCGAAACATCATCGTTGTCACGGACTCGATTCGCTTGGCACTTACGGTTCTCATCGTTATTGCGATCGTGACCTCTGGAATCACGCCTGTTGTATACGTGATCGCGATGCTCGCGCTGGCACTGAACCGCTTCTTGTTGGCCGCGCTGGGCGCGTCCCTACCTCGCGTGGTTTCGTCTGAACAGTTGCTTTTGGCCAACTCCATATTGCCGACGATCGGGGCCGCCGCCACCGGAATCGGCGCCCTAGTGGGTGTCATGTTGGGGCTCGTGCTGCCCGTTGGCAACGCTCGCGATGCCGCTACTCTTGCGCTCGCCGGAGTTGTGTTCGCCAGCTCGATTGTGGTTGCCCTCGGGTTCGGCCGCGACGAGTTGGGTCCCACGCACCACGAACTTACGAACTCAGAAAAGCTCTCCGTGGGCGGGGTTCTGCGCGAACTCGTTGCTGCAGGCCGCGTGCTCGTGGAGCTCAACAGCCCTGCCCGTGCGCTCCTCACCATGGGTGCCATGAGGTTCCTTTACGGCGTCGTGTTTGTGGCCTCCATCCTCCTTGCGCGCAATTACTTTGCTACCGGGTCTGAGACAGGGATTGGCTCGTTCGCGCAGATCATTGCTGCAACCGCAGTGGGCTTTGGCCTCGCGATCGTGATTACCCCGTTCGTGGTGGAAGCCGTTGGAGAGCACCGCTGGATCCAACTCTGCATGCTCGTTTCAGCCCTCGCGATGGTGGTTATCTCGATCAAGCTCACCCCCGTCACCATGCTCATCGCTGCGCTCATGCTGGGTGTAGGCACCCAAGGCGCCAAGATTGCCTTTGACACGATCATCCAGCAGGACACTCCCGACGACTATCGCGGCCGCGCATTCTTGTTCTACGACCTACTCTTCAACATCGCGTTCATGACCGCTGGCGGCGTGTGCGCCCTGGTGCTCCCGGACAACGGGATCGCGCCCGTGGTGTTCGCGCTGGTTGGCGTCGGGTTTATTGCGCTTGCGCTGCAGTACAGGGGCTCGCGCCGGGTGCTGGTGTCGGAGGTTATCTAGCTCGACCATATTTGGTGCCTCGCCCCAAACTCCCTCGCCCCGAGATCGAGAGTATTCCTGAGCCCACTCTCGACATCGAGAGTGGGCTCAGGAATACTCTCGATCGGTGAGGTGGAGCGTGATGGGAGAGAATGAAGCCATGGCGCACCTAAACCTCAGCGAAGCTGACATCGACTCCACCGCACAGGAAAACCCCCTTGTAGTGCTCTACTTCTGGGCACCCTGGTGTGCGCCCTGTAAGCAGTTCGGACCAATCTTTGAGGAAGTCGCAGGCCGGCATGGCGACATTGTCTTTGCCAAGGTCAACGCTGACGACAACCCCGGAGCCATCGAACGATTCGGAGTGAAGTCCATTCCGACCGTCGTGATCCTCAAGGGCGGAGAGCCTGTGTACAACGAGGCCGGTGTTATGAATGATCTATCCTTCGACACCCTGGTACGAATGGTCGGAGCATAAGCCACAACAAATGGTGGGCGACGCTGGGAAGGGACCAAGATCGTCGTGAATCAGGGGCCGCCACTCACGACGAGCGGAGCCGCGAGACCCGACTTATGATGACGATATGTCCAGAACTGACACCGCTACGCGGATTGTGCCTGCTGAGGCACCCCAGGCGTTCGCCGCACTCACGAGCAAGGACGCTCTCGAGACGTGGCTGCCACCCACCGGAATGACAGGGAAGATCGAAGACTTCGACGCCAGCGTGGGCGGCGGATACCGAATGACCCTAACCTTGGATGACGAGTCACTCGCCACCGGAAAAACCAACGCCACCCAAGACGTGGTCAACGTGAAGTACCTCGAGATCGTGGAGAACGAGAAGATCGTCCAGGGCGGCAGCTTTGAGACCGAGGACCCGTCGTTTGCGGACGGCATGACGATGACGTGGACGCTCGAGCCAACTCGGCGAGGCACCCAGGTAACTGTCCGCGCCGACAACGTGCCCGATGCGATCGATCAGGAGGACCACATCACGGGGCTCAACTCGTCGCTGGATAACTTGGCCAGGTACTTGGGCGAATAGCAGAGGGGTCTAACAGTCTCGGGTCGAGTTGGGCACAGGGACTGCGATTGCGCACGGGGTTGGCGCGGCTACGCGGCACACGTGACATCGACGGTGAGGGCTCGAGATTTACCATCCGACGGTAGATCTCGAACCCTCACCGTTGACCGCAACAATGCGTGCTCGCAGAGTACGGAACTTCAGAAGCTGCGGTCGAGTGATTCGCCGCCCGCAATATGGTCTCGGTCGCCCTCGTCAAGACTCCATCCGGACTCAGTGCGCACGAGATTTGCAGCCAACGGGAGTTGATGGGACGCGCTCTCAAGAATGTGCATGAGATACCCACCCGTATTGGGGAAAGCAACAATGTCACCTCGCGCAACTCCATCCGGGAAGGTAAACGCGCGACGCATGATCAATTCCTCCTCGATGCAGTATGACCCCACAAAGAAGGCACGCTCGCACTGCCGTGGTGTCATTGCGGTACTGGGCCGGATTAGACGCGGATCCACCAGATAGTCGGCGGAAGTCGAGCGCATTGCTGTGCGATTCATATACAGGCCCACGAGTCCTACGCCATCGCTGGTTTGCTTTTGGAATGCAACTTCTGCAATCGTCATCCCGCACCCATCGAGCATGGCGCGCCCCGGCTCGCATCGAAGTTCAAGACCGCGCTGATTGAGAAGATTTGCGATCGTAGAGTCCGCTTGACCGGTCGGAAGCGCCCTGAAATCCTTGCTGCCTGCCGCTTCACGCACAGACGTTGCTAGAACAGCGTCGAGCCATTCCCCGCGAGTCACCCGCTGATAGTAGGGGTAGGTTTGCGGAGAGGGCCGGTCGGCTTCCGGGTTCTCCATGCCGAGCCGGTCCCCGCGCCACGTGGGCGGGAGAACGTTCTTCTCGGAATCGCTACTGCCAGCGGGATCCGTTGTTTCCGCAAGCATGCGCCAAAAGGCTCGCCACTGCGCGGGGTCGTCAAGGTACGACATGGGGAAGCCCCCACCCATATCTACAAATGTGGGGTGATGCCCCAGACCAGAAAGAGTATCCGCAAGAACACACGACTGAACAAGTGCGATGGCCCGATGGAGTGCCTCGTAGCCGTTGAGGTGGAAATGGACTCCGGCAATAGCCAACCACCCGCTATCATCCCGCGAAAGGTACTCCACCCACGCTGCGGCAGACATTCCAAACCTCGTTGGGGGCACACGCTCATCCATCACCGCGAGACGCAACGCTACTCGAGCTTTGGTCCCTGAATCCCTCGCGAGTTGCTGCACAAGATCTGCCTCATCACGATTGTCCAGGCTAATACAAGTCCCGGATTCGAGAGCTAGTCTGAGCGCAGCGGGTGTCTTGGTTGCCGCAGAGAAGACGAGCCGATCACCGGGTAGCCCATCATCGAGAGCCTGTTGGAGCTCTCGCCGACTAGCCACATCAAGTCCCAAACCCAAGTCCCTTGCTTCACGGACGAGCCCTCGGGTCTTGTTTGCCTTGCGTGCTAAAAAGATGGCGAATGCAGTCCCATGGGAGGCTGCCACCCGCTTCAGTTCGTTCGCATTTCGAGCAAGAGCAGTGAAGTCATGGAGATTGAGCGGGGAACCCCACCTAGCGATGAGATCTGCGCATTCGTCAGGTTGCGCAAGTGCCACCTCCATCCATGGTTCAGTTCGAGCCGTCAGAGGGGGGATCCCCTCACATCCGATTACCGTCATACAAGTGCTCCCTTCGCCGCCAAAACAAGTGTGTGCGCGAGCCGTGCTGCCTCGCCGTGTAGATGGTGATTGAGCGTATCGTGTCCGATAACCGGGTCCTCCGTGGGGCGCCCAAGGGCGAAAAGACCGGGAGTTTCAGCACCACTGCCGCCAACGCACTGACAGCGGCTCGTAGTCAGAACCCCACGCTCTCCCTCCCTGACATGAACGTGTCCAGCCGCCCTCAGGCCCGCCCAGAGTGTGTCCCGATGTTCGTTGACTGCTACTCCTGGGGCCGACGTCACTGCATCTATATCGTGCCGTTCATCCGTTCCCATCTCCCACCTCAACCAGCCTGAGCGGGTGAGGGAAACTAAGCGCCCTACCGTACGCTCCGGAGGCCCGTACGCCCACCGCTCCAAACGCGCTGCCGCGTCCTGGAAGCGCGCCCATTGCTCTGGGTCGCGTTCCTTACGATCCAGCGAAGAAATGATCGTTGCGTATCCTTCCTGCCACACTCGCCCGAGAACCCAACGCTCGTCAGGCGGCACGTCTCCACGGTTCATGGCCAGTGAAGCTTCCATTCGCTGCAGCGCGGTGGGGCTCGCAGCGTCCCCTAGCTCATCCGCAAAAAGTACTTGTCTAAAAGTTTGGGGCGGGGTCTCTAGCCCCCACGTTCGCGCAACAGAAACCGCTGCGGCAATCAACGTGTCCCACCACATAGAGGACGGCTGAACCTCGGATGTATTTGATAACTCACGAAGTGGTTCGCAGGATGCCCGAATGATGTCTCTGCGGTGTTCTGCGATTCGTGGAGGCTTAGGAGAAAGCGGTACGCCGGTCCGTGACACCAACGTCACCGAGCGTGGCTCGTGGCCGGACGGAACGTATCGGAGTGTCTTTCCCTCCTCGAGCCAGACCCCTCCCCTTCCTTCTGTGAGGTCCAAGACCGCGTCGATCGCTGTGAGCGCGGCCCCACGAACCCGTACGTTCGTTCCCGGACCGAGTGCGGGGTCATTCATGATCCGCTGATGCCACGTTGCACTCTGCGGGTTATGGTGCCCGGTTGCAAGCACTACGGCGTCAAACGCTCTTTCCATTGATCCGATGTCCGGAGTGCTGCCTGACATTGGGACAGAGCGCACAAGCCATTGAGTCTCTAGCGCGGCATCAGACTGCTCGAGCCCAGTCACACGCTCGGGTATCCACTCAACGTCGAAGTGTGGACTCTTAGCCACAGCGCGAAACACCTCTGTGAGGTACTCCCCCATCCATCGACGAGGCGGATACTCAGGACTCTCCACACCCTTCACTCGGCTCACCCAATCCCCGAAAGACCAAGACCACGAGGGGCACCGAAAATCGGCGACCTCCGGTCTCACGTTCATGATCAAGTGCTCGGGCGTGCGCGCGTCCCACACCTCACCAGCACCCGGCGGAAACGGATCGAATACCGTGACGTTGAGGGCAAAACTTCCGCTCTCTATCGCCAACTTTTCCAACTCACACAGCAAACCCAACGCTTTTGGTCCGCCGCCCACGACAGCTACATTCATTTCATGCTTCAGCGTCAACTGACCTGCGCTCCCACGCTCACGGAGTAACTCGCCATGGCCGTAGGAACAGTGATCTCATCGCGAGAAAACGGGTTCGCATCACCGAAAGACTCATCCTCGTCCTGGCGGTAACTAAACGTCCGGGCGACCCATTCATCGTTATAGAGGGTGGGCAGATAAGGGGTACCGCCGTCATGTACTAAGAAAACCCACCGCTCTATTGGTGCACTCAAGGAAGTTGAGCGTCGTGCCACATCACAACCCATAGCAGCTACAAGCGCACCAGTTGAGGCACCTGCCAAGATGCCCTCGCGTCGGGCCAGTAGTCGACTGCCCCTCACCATCTGCACTTCAGGAATGCGCGCTAACTCATGGGGTGTCACAGTCCGCGATAGGTCCGTTTCGAATCCCGCGCCTAGTCCCGGAAGGAATCGTTCTGCGGAGTTCCCTCCATACAGTGCAGACCCTTCCGCATCAACTGCAACCACCGTGGTGGATAAGCCAAGATCACGTACGCCGTTCATGCATCCCACGAGCGTTCCCGTGGTACTCGTTGCTACATACAGCCGATCGGGCTCACCTCCAAGAGCCTCACAAATCTCAGGCAAGGTTGAGCTGGCGTGGGCACGCGGGTTGTTGGGATTCCCATACTGGTTGGTAGTCACGGAGCCTGGCAGGCTCTCAAGTAACTCCCTTACTCTTTCCACCCGAGCACGAAGACGGTTCCCGTCCGGTGGAGTCGGTACGAGATCAACTACTGCACCAAATGCCCGCATTACATCGCATGCCGCTTGGTTCGCCCGCTCATCAACCACAGCTACAAACTTGAGGTCACGAAGCGCACACTGCCGCGCAAGAGCCATACCGAGATTTCCTGATGTAGATTCCACGACCGTTCCGCCCGGCTGCAAGGATCCATCAGTCAACGCGCCCTCAAGGAGGGAGTTCGCTGTTCGCTCTTTAGTGCTACCCGACATTTGGAGGTTGTCCAACTTGGCGTAAATTTCGACGGATACATCGGGAAACAAACGCTCAAGACGTGAAGTTGGTGTTGCAACATACGAGGCATGCCTAGACAGCCCCAAAGCCTCGTTCCTTGGCTTTTCAAATGTCATCAGAAGTCCCCCTTGGCGTGTGTAGATACTGTCCCAACTGGAACCATCAACTGGATGTCGTGGAGGGATAAACCCTCAGACGCGCCAGATCCGTCCTGTCAGACTCTCACTAATCGAGTGGACACGCGCGCGGAAAGCATCAAAGCAGGTGAACAGGCGCGCAGGAAAAGAGGTAACCCAACCATGGAACAACTGCAGTAAAGGAACGTCGCGAGAAACTCTAACTACCCGGGCGCAGTCACGAATTGTGACGCGCCTAAGCTAAGACACTGGAGACGAGCACCAGCACAGGAATCGAGCCGAGCGTCGTGATGCTGATGGCGTCGCAGGGGTGAGATCTAGCGCGGGGGTTCGAGATCTATCGTCCGCCGGTAGATCTCGAACTCCCACGGTAGATCTCGATCGGGAGAGGCCGGCCAGAAGGTGCGCCCCTACCCGTTCACGTATCCCATGTGTTGGGCGTTGTACCGGTCCCCTGCCACTCCAACCCGCGACGCCAGGCTCGTCAGGTCCGCAACTTCGTCGGCGCTCAGCGCGAGCCCACAGGCACCCGCGTTCTCGGCGATCCGTTCGGTGCGGCGGGTGCCGGGGATCGGCACGATCAGTGGGGAGCGCGCGAGGAGCCACGCCAGCGCGACCTGCCCAATGATCCGTGTATGCACGGTTCACTCCCTGTTGGGGTAGATCGACGGTTACATTTCCATCGTAGGCTCGTTGGGTCTGCTCGGCGGTTGGGGCGCCGCCGCGGAGGGTGGTGCTGGGATCCAGCCCTATCGTCGAAAATCAAAATGACTACCGACGATAAAGCACCTTCCAGCGCGGGCCCATCCCTAGACTGTCCCCATGGTCACGATCGATGCGGTCATCACCGCTTTCAATCAGCGCGAACTTATGCGCGACGCAGTTGAGTCCGTGCTCGGACAGAGTGTGCCCGTCCGGGAGATGATCGTGGTGGATGACGGGTCGAGTGACGAGGACTCGCTCGAGGTGCTGGCTGAGTTGGTTAGCATCTCGGGGGTTCGCGTGATCCGCCATGCGAATGCTGGGGTTAGTGCGGCGCGCAACGCCGGGATTCGGACGACGTCGGCTGATCTCGTTCTAGTGCTCGACGGCGACGACCTCATCGCACCGACGTTTGTGCAGGAGACTGCGCGGGCGCTCGAGAAGGACCCACCCGGCAAAGACGGCGACCTCGTGGATGCGGATGTTTGGCGAGGCTCACGCTCTGGTGCGGCCGCGTGACGTCCCACCGTGAACCCTTTTCCCCTCTCCCGTGAATACCTGATGTGAGCACAGATAGCGAGATCATCCAGAGATCGTTGGGGCGGCCCTCCGAGTTCGGGGAGCTGTTTTTTCGTCACGCGCCGCGGCTCCACCGATACGTGTCCAGACGTATCGGTGAGGCCGTAGCGGACGACATCCTCAGCGAGACCTTCCTGCTGGCGTTCGAGAAGCGTAGCCGGTTCGATCACACATATTCGAGTGCGCTCCCGTGGTTCTTCGGGATCGCCACCAACCTGATCCACCGGCAGCGTGTAGCAGAGGCCCGAACCCTGAAACTGGCCGAGCGCACATCCGCTGCCCAGACCGTCCCCGACAGCACAGCCACAAGTGACGCTGCCATCGATGCGCACGCCAGTGCGCGGCACTTGGCAGCTGACCTGCGAAAACTATCCAAGGGAGATCGGGACGTCTTGCTCCTGTACGCCTGGGAGGACCTGACCTACGAGCAAATTGGTCATGCCCTCGGCATCCCCACGGGAACCGTGCGTTCCCGCCTCAACCGAGCCCGCCGCATTCTGCGCGAGGCCCCATCACTCAAGGAGAAGGAAAATGAACGAGTTCGATTCGCTTAAGTCCCTCCGCAACGACGTCCCAGAGCGCTCCGTCGAGGAGCTTTCACCCTCCTACACCGCACTCAACCGGGCCATGTTGGCGGAGGAACGCGCGCTTGCGCGCACTGCTGGTGCTAGTGCTAGTGCTGGCTCAGATTCTCGACGATCTTGGTTCCGTTCGCACGTCACGCCCAAGCTAGCGGGATGGTCGGCTGCCGCTGCGGTCGCCGTGACCCTGGGTGTCGTGGCGGCTCAGGTTTTGACGCCTACCGCGCCCGCGGTCGCTGCGGAAATACTGCGCGAGGCCGCCGACAACACGATCAAGTACTCGGACCTAGAGGTCGGCGAGGGGCAGTACCTGCGCGTAGCAAGCGAGGAATACTTCCCTCATGGATTCCCCGCGGACACACCACCCGCCGGGTTTGAGGAGACATACCAGTCGCCTTACTCGACGACCTCGTTCATGTATATTCCTGCGGATCGCGACGAGTCCTGGGTATGGGACCGTTCCGGCATAGTGATTGATGGAAAACAGTTCTCCGAGGGCGAGTTCTTGGTGGCTAAGCGTGGCTTGTTCTACGAAGACACGTCGGATGGCATTGCTGGCGACGGCACCGTGAAGTACGAAGGCAACCTCACACTTGACCGCCTTCAGGAGCTGCCTACCTCGAGCGGCAAGGCCGCCTACGAGTACGTTGACTCCTTCTACGATGGCGGATCGGTTTCTCGCGCGGAGGACAACCTCGGCCGCATCCTCGGCTTCCTTCGGGTTGGCACAGCCACTGCGGAGCAGCGGGTGGCACTGTATGAGGCAATCGCACTGGTACCGGACGTGACGAGCTCCCCTGAAGTCACTCTGTCTGACGGTCGCACTGCTGTGGGCTTCAGCCGCACCGAGGCCAACCGTCAGGACCAGCGCACCGAGATCCTGATTGATCCGTCCACCGGGCAGTTCGTGGGCGAACGCACTCTCAGCGCCGACGGCACGGCGGACTGGGAAGCCCTGTTCACGTACTCGGTGGTGGACGAGGCGCCGACGTCCAAGGAGTAGCGCCCTGCACAGTACGCCTGTCAGTGGGTGGGCATATTGTGAACCCAAGGTGGGAGCATCTGATGCGCGTCGGATGCTCCCACCCTCTTTGCGCATCCAATCCCTAGAGTTCAGCGCGCTGACTCAGCACGCCCCGCACAATTCCAGCAGCCTGCCCCTGCGCCTGCCGCTGATCCAAGGCAGGCCGCGCCAACTCAATCACCGAGTCGACGCCCAGCCTAGTCAGGAAGTCGTAATCGTGGCTGACCACGAGCAATGCTCCCCGGTAGTCCGCGAGCGCCTGCACCAGTTGGTCCACGGTAGCCATGTCGAGGTTGTTGGTGGGCTCGTCAAACACGAGCAGTTGAGCCGCAGGTTCTGCAAACAGCAGCTTTGCCAAGGACACCCTGAATCGCTCCCCACCTGACAGCGTCGACACCGGCCGGTTCACCGAGTCGCCCCGCAGCAGGAGCCTTGCCAACTGGTTCCGGATCTCCCCCACCGTCATACTGGGCGCCACGGGAGAAATGTTCTCAATCGCGCTCAGCTCCTCGTCCAGCGAGTCAAGCCGCTGCGACTGATACCCCACGCGATCCGTTAGCAACTCCGCTCGGGCGCTTCCCGGCATTGGCTCGCCGCGCCCCAGCAGGTTTTCCAGCAGCGTGGTTTTGCCCGACCCGTTGGGCCCAACTAGCGCCACGCGTTCCGGACCTTGCAGATAAATGGTGCGGGAATCGTCG
>NZ_HE978641.1:828325-845327 GCF_000312125.1 Timonella senegalensis JC301 | reverse complement strand
TTGCAGATAAATGGTGCGGGAATCGTCGAAAATCTGGGCGATCCGCCGCGAACGCGGCACGTCCGGGTCCGGCAGGATCAGGTGAATGGCCTCGTCGTCCTTGAGGCGGGACTCGGCGGCGTCGAGCGCAGCCCGCGCCGATCCGATGCGATCGTCCATCAGCTGGCGGGTCGCCCCGGCGGTCACCTCGGCCTTGCGTTTGAGGCCACCGGCCAGGATCGGCGGCATGGATTTGGCCGCCTTGCGGCCCTGCGCCGCCCTTCGGGCGAGCTTGGTTTCAGCCTCAATCCGCTGCGTCTTTTCCAGCCTGAGCGCACTCTTTGCGCTGGTCACAGCCTGTTCTGCGGCGGCCTGCTCGCCCGCCTGATACGCCTCCCACTCGCTGAACGTCCCGCCAAACACGGACATCGAACCCTCGTACAGTTCCGCGGTTTCGTCCATGGTGTCCAGGAGGTCGCGATCGTGGCTGACCACGATCAGCGTGCCAGGCCACTTATCGACGATCGACCTGAGTCGGTCCCGCGTGCTGCGGTCGAGGTTGTTGGTGGGCTCGTCGAGGAGCGTGACCGAAGCTGCGCGCAGGCGCAGACCCGTGATCGCCACGAGCATCGATTCGCCGCCCGAGAGCGTTGCGACCGTCCGGTCAAGGTCGGCGGCGCTGAAGCCGAGGTCGCTCAGGTGCTCGTCCGCTCGGGTTTCAATATCCCAGTCATCGCCGATGATGTCGAAGTTCTCCACGCTGGCGTCGCCCGACTCGATGGCCTTGAGCGCCGTGAGTTTGGGGGCGATTCCGAGGAGCTCGGCGAGCGTGGTCGCGGTGTACATGGTGAGCGTCTGCGGGAGGTAGGTCACGTCCTGGGGGCGGTCAATCGTGCCGTGGGTCGGGCGCAGCACGCCGGCGATGAGCCGCAGGAGCGTGGACTTTCCGGTGCCGTTGCGGCCCACGAGGCCTGTGCGTCCGGAGCCGAATGTGCCGGAGATGCCGTCGAGGGCGATCTGGCCGTCGGGCCATTCGAACGTGAGATTGTTGAGGGTAACACTGTGGTTTTGGGGAGTTGGCATGCGAGCCTCCTGAGACCGTTGCCCCTAGTGGCGAGCCTAGTGCGCGAGGTGCTGCGGATGCCCTGCGATGCGGTGTCGATGTGAGTCGGCGAGGCGGTGCAGGGCTGCAACTGTGCGGAGGTGGTTGGCTCGGCCGTGCGCCTCATCGGCGGCGCGGGCGAAGGGTCGGTTGATGACAATGGGGACGGCGCTTCGGCGCCGCGTAGGCCACGGAACTGGTGCGATGGTCGCACTCTAGATGGGCTCGGCGAGCGGGCGCGGGTGGTCAATCAACCGGGTAATCACATGCGGCCATGGTAAGCATTGGCGGGGATGGGTGCGCAACTTATTTTCCACAACTCTCATCGAGAGTATTCCTGAGGCCACTCTCGATGTCGAGAGTGGCCTCAGGAATACTCTCGATGCAAAAAGACAGAGGGTTAGGTGCGAGCCGCCCACCTCACACCACGCACAATAACCTCTTGGACCTGCGGAAGCACAAGGTCACCCAGGGTATGCCCCACAGTGTTTACGAAGATTCGGCCCTTGCCCCACTGCCGCGTCCACACCACCGGCGCCTCCACGGAGGCTTCCCACGGGTCACCTTCGCGTACCGGAATCTCGGTAGTTGCCAGGACCTGGCACAGCGGGTCGGTAAGCACCCAGTATTGCTCGGAGTGCACGTCGAAATCCTCGATGCCCTCCATGATGGGGTGAGCGGAGCCCGCGGCGGATACGCGGACGGTGTAATCGACGAGGTCATGTGGGTGCGCAGCAAATGCGCCACCGATCATGTGAACGTAGTCGGTTGCCATGCGGAACGAGTCCACGATCCCGCCGTGCCAGCCCGCCAGCCCGACGCCGGAGCGCACTGCGGTGATGAGGCCGCGAAGCTCGTCAGGGAGGATCTCCCCCATGGTCCAGTTCTGGACGATGACGGCATGCTGCTGCAGGTAGTCGGTGTCGGCGTAGGCCTCGAGTGACTGCTCGGTTGTGACGTCGAAGCCGGCCTCTTCGAGGGCGGGGACCATGATGTCGGCGGACTCCCGGGGCGAGTGCCCTTCCCAGCCGCCGTAGACCAGTAGCGCCTTGGGCTTTTCAGTCACTTTTACTCCTTGTGTGCGTCGTTGCTACACGGAACGTCACCTTGAACATGGTGTCGATACAACACTATGCGAACAGGGCGTCAATAGCAGTAGGCGACAGCACGTGGTCAATGGCTAAATATGCGCCGCCGAGCACTCCGGCAGAGTCACGCGTTTGACTCGTGACAACGCGCAGGTGTTCGGTGGCGAGCGGCAGTGAGCGCCGGTAGAGAACTTCCCGGATTCCGGCCATGAGTTGCTCGCCGGCACCCACGAGCGCTCCTCCAACGACTACGAGGGACGGGTTGAGCATAGATACGCAGCCGGCGAGGATGGTTCCGACTTCACGGCCCGCGTCCCGCACCGCTGCGCGCGCGTCCGCGTTGCCGTCCTTCACTGCGGCGACCACTTCGGCAGTGCCGTCTACGTCCAGTCCCTTCTCGCGGAGGGCGCGAGCGAGCGCCGCGCCGCCGGCGACGGCTTCGAGGCAGCCGTAGTTTCCGCAGTTGCAGGGCGCTTCGCTGAACCCTGGCAGCGCGATGTGCCCGATGTCGCCTGCGGCGCCTTGGGCGCCGCGGCGCAGCGTTCCGTCGAGGATAATGCCTGATCCGATGCCGGTTGCCACCTTCACAAAGAGCATGTTGGTGTGTTCTTGCCAGCTTGTGCGCTGTTCCCCCACAGCCATGAGGTTGACGTCGTTATCCACGAGCACAGGTGCACCAAACGCGCGGCGAAGCGTTCCGGCTACGTCGTATCCGTCCCAACCGGGCATGATTGGAGGCGCCACAGGGCGCCCGGTCGCGTGCTCCACCGGGCCAGGTAAACCGATCCCTACCGCTGCGAGGTCGCTCAGTTCGTGGCCGGATTCGGCCACGAGGTCCTTACCCAGTTGGATGACTCGGGCCAAGACTTTTTCGGGTCCGTCTGCGATCCGCAGTGGTTCATCATGATTTACGACGATTGTGGCAGCTAAGTCCGCCACGGCAACTCGCGCGTGGGATGCGCCGAGATCTACTCCGAGCACGATGCGTGCGGTCGGGTTAAAGGCGAAGGTGGCTGGACGGCGCCCACCCGTGGAGGAAGCCTCACCAACTGAGGTGATGAGTCCCGCAGCAGTGAGGACATCAATCCTGGCCGCGATCGTGGAGCGGGCCTGACCGGTAATAGTGGCGAGTTCGGAGCGCGTTCGAGGGGTTCCATCACGTAGTAACTGGAACATCTCCCCTGCTCCCGTGGGGCGAGGCGCAAATTTCAACAGGCTCTCCATTCCACCAGTAAACCACGCTGTCTACCGTGTTTTGGTGTTTCGCTCTCGACACTTCTATCGGTCACGAATCAATAACGTTGAACACAACTGCCATCTTTTGATTGACAGCAATCAAAAGTCTATCTACTTTTGTCATATGGTCAACGTAGACCCCACCACACCGCTCTTGCGGATGAGCAACATCGTCAAACATTTCCCCGGGGCAAAAGCCCTCGATGGTGTAGACCTCGAGGTCCTCCCGGGCGAAGTGCACTGCCTCTTGGGGCAGAACGGTGCTGGAAAATCCACACTGATCAAGGTGCTTTCGGGCGCCCACCAGCCAGATTCCGGCATCATCACCCTCTCCGGCGAGGAAGTAAAGATCAGCAACCCCGTGGCTGCTCTCAAGATCGGAATCGCCACGATGTACCAGGAACTTGACGTCGTTGACGGCCTCTCCGTCGCCGAAAACGTCTTTATGGGCCACGAGCTGGCCACTGCTGGCGTGTCTAGGCGACGTGAGGCGTCCAAACGAACTCGAGAGATCCTCAACCAGCTTGGGCACCCGGAAATTCGGCCGTCTCGTGAGGTCGGGACCCTGTCGGCGGCCGGGAAGCAGATCGTCTCAATGGCCCGCGCGCTCTCCCACAACGCCAAGGTCATCGTGATGGATGAGCCATCGGCAGTCTTGGACTCAGAGGAAGTGGACAACCTGTTCAAGGTCGTCGAAGCACTTCAGAGTCGTGGCGTTGCCATCATTTACATCTCGCACCGCATGGACGAGATTCGTAGGATCGGTGACCGCATCACCGTGCTCAAGGATGGCCGTTCCGTGGGACAGAACCTAGACGCCCAAGAGACGCCGACCTTGGAACTCATCAAGCTCATGACCGGGCGTTCGGTGGAACACGCGATTCCTCCGCGGGTATCAGTGGACCGATCTGCGGATGCCGCATTGCTCGAGGTTTCGGACCTCGCGCTACCGGGCGTGTTCAGCGGGGTTTCGTTTCACGTGAAACCAGGAGAAATTCTGGGCATTGCGGGACTTGTGGGATCCGGCCGCTCCGAAATCCTAGAAACCCTGTACGGAGCGCGCCGGGCATCGCACGGAACAGTCACCGTGGACGGGAAGCCTGTGAAAAGGGGTTCTGTCCCTTCCGCTGTCGCCGCAGGAATCGGGTTGTGCCCTGAGGAACGCAAGAGCCAGGGGCTCATCCTTGGCGAACCGATCTATCGCAACGTCACGATGTCTACGTTCGCTCGGTTCGCCAAGTCAGGTTTGCTCAACGAGTCGGCTGAGCGGAAGGCGGCGCAGGAACAAGCCACTGCGCTCGACCTTCGCCCGGTAAACGTCAATAGGAACGCTGGCACCCTCTCGGGTGGTAACCAGCAGAAACTCATTCTGGCTCGGTGGCTCGTGCACGGATGCAGGGTCCTATTGCTCGATGAGCCAACTCGAGGAGTGGACGTCGGCGCCCGCTCTGAGATCTACCAGCTCATCACACGGCTGGCAGAGGAAGGCGCGGCAATCGTGGTCGTGTCCAGCGAAATCCCCGAGGTCTTAGGGCTCTCTGATCGGGTCATCGTGGTAGCCGACGGCTCCGTGGTGACCGAGTCCCCCGCGAGCGCCCTCACGGAAGAGGACGTTCTCAATCTTGTAATGGAAGGAAGTGCAGCATGAGTGAGACCACAACCTCCCCCGCGAGCAATGGTGCTCCACCTAACGCTGTTCCGGCACACACCCAGACCACATCCCGTCGGGGAAACGGTTCATTTGTCAGGAACATTGGACTGGTCGTTGCGCTTATTCTGTTGATCGCGGTGGGTGTTGTCACCTCGGGTGAGCGCTTCGCCTCCGTGGATAACCTCATGACGATCCTCAGGCTTGCCTCCGCGATGGGAGTGCTCGCGATCGGAATGACCTTTGTCATCACGACCGGAGGCATCGACCTCTCTGTCGGCGCAGTAATGGGTCTCTCCACAGTGTGGGCAACCACCCTGGCCACCCAAACCATGGCTCAGAACAGCACTTGGCTCGTCATCGCCGCAACAGCCATCATCGTGGGCCTCGTCTGTGGCGTGATCAACGGCGTGATCATCGCGTACGGAAAGGTCGTGGCCTTCATCGCCACCCTCGCCATGATGGTCGCCTCACGCGGCCTTGCGGAGATCATTTCCAACCGCCAAACCCAACTCATCAAGGTCAAGGAGTTCACCGCGTTCATGCGCGATTCCTTCCTTGGGATCCCCAACCTGGTCTGGATCATGATCGTTGTCGCGGTCATCGGATGGTTCATCATGAACCGCACAACCTTTGGGCGCCGCACCATCGCGGTTGGTGGAAACCCAGAAGCTGCCCGCTTGGCAGGCATCAATGTCCGCAGGCACCTCGTGTACGTGTACGCACTCTGTGGCACGACCGCCGGAATTGCAGCGGTCATGATGCTGGGGCGCACCAACTCGGGTTCCTCAACAACCGGTTACCTATACGAACTGGACGCCATTGCAGCCGTCGTGGTCGGCGGCACGCTACTTGTTGGTGGCCGCGGAACGATCGTGGGAACCCTCCTCGGAGTCCTCCTGTTCACCACCCTGACCAACGTCTTTGTTCAGAACAACATGTCGACCTCTGCCCAGGCAGTGGCAAAGGGCGTCATCATCGTCGCTGCAGTTCTCCTGCAGCAGCAGTTTGCGGCACGCGAAAAAGCACACACCTAACCCGGCTATACCCCGCAACTACACCTAGCCCCCTCAAAAGAAAACCAGCACGGACTATTCAAAGGAGAAATCATGTCCCGTATTTCCAAGACTCGCCGCGGCGCAGTCGCGCTGCTCTCCGCAGCAACCCTGACCCTTGGTCTGGCAGCCTGCACCTCAAACGAGGCCCCAGCCCCCGAAAACACGGGTTCCACCGGAACCACCGACGCCGGAACTGCTGGCGGCAACGACAACGACGCCCCGGGCGAGAAGGTCGTCATCGGCTTCTCAGCACCTGCCGCTGACCACGGCTGGATGGGCGTCATCACCAAGGCGGCACAGGCCGAGGCCAAGAAGTACTCGGACGTCGAGCTTCGCCTTGCTGAGGGCACCAACGACGTGTCCCTGCAGATCTCCCAGATCGAGGGCTTCATCAACGACAAGGTCGACGCCATCGTGCTCCTCCCCTTCGACGGTGACGCGCTGACGGAAATCTCGCTCGAGGCGATGAAGGCCGGAATCCCTGTCATCAACGTTGACCGCGAGTTCTCCAGCCCATTTGCGGCTCGCACCACGGTTCTCGGCGACAACTACGGCATGGGTGTGAGCGCTGGAACGTACATCTGTGAGCAGCTCGGCGACAACAAGGACGCAGTAGTTGCCGAAATCGCCGGTATCGACAACCTGCCTCTGACCCAGGACCGTTCCAAGGGCTTCGCTGATGCACTGGGCGACTGTGGCCTCAAGGTTGCCAACCGCGTAGCAGCAGACTTCACCGTGGCCGGCGGTGAGACCGCTGCCGCGAACCTCCTCCAGGCAGCACCAAAGATCGATGCCATCTGGAACCACGATGACGACCAGGGTGTTGGCGTCCTCTCCGCAATCGAGGCCGCAAACCGTGACGAGTTCTTCATGGTTGGTGGCGCGGGCTCCAAGAACGTCATGGAACACATCAAGGCCGGAGACTCCGTCCTGCAAGCAACTGTCATCTACCCATCCACTCAGGCTGCCGACGGCATCCGCCTGGCTCGCCTGATCGCTCACAACAAGTCGATGAGCGACCTGGTCTCCCACACCGTGCCACGCACTGTGCAGCTGTTCGCGCCCACCGTGACCAAGGACAACGTCGACGACTTCATCAACGACGCATTCGAGTCCTGACCAACGGATCTCCCACGCGGGTGGCTGCCGTTCGCATCGCGGCGGCCACCCACACTCTCAATCGAGAGTGGGCTCAATCCCGCTCTCGATAGGGAGAGCGCGCTCAATCCCACTCTCGTTGGGAGGAAATGGAGCATCGCACGTCGCTCCACCCCAAACCCAGCACCACCCAACCCAGAACCTCTTAGGGGAACCGGATGAACACTGAACCACAGCGCGAACTCGGCGTAGCCATGATCGGCTACGCGTTCATGGGAGCCGCGCACTCTCAGGGCTGGCGTACCGCGCCACACTTTTTTAATCTGCCGCTCCACCCCGCCATGCGGGTCGTCGCGGGGCGCAACGCGGCCAACGTCGAGGCCGCAGCCCACACGCTTGGGTGGGCAGAATCGTCGACAAGCTGGCATGACCTGCTGGAACGCGACGACATCGACGTCATCGACATCTGCACTCCGGGCGATTCTCACCACGAGATCGCAATCGCGGCACTGGAGGCGGGCAAGCACGTGTTGTGCGAGAAGCCGCTCGCCAACTCCGTGAAAGAGGCAGAGGAGATGGCAGCGGCCGCAGAGCGCGCGGCCGCCAACGGCGTCCTCGCCATGGTCGGCTTCACATACCGCCGGGTCCCGGCAATCCAGCTTGCCCGCAAGCTTGTGGCCGATGGAAAGATCGGCGAGATCCACCACGTCCGCGCGCAGTACCTGCAAGACTGGCTCACTGACCCATCCGCTCCCCTGTCCTGGCGGCTCGATAAGGCGAAGGCCGGGTCTGGTGCGCTCGGGGACATTGGCGCGCACATCGTGGACATGACCCAGTTCATCACCGGACAGTCGATCACCGAGGTCTCGGGTGCGCTTCGGACGTTCGTGTCGCAGCGTCCGGTGGCGGAGGAGTTCGCCGGTTTGTCGGGCAAAGGCGGCTCTGAGATGGGTCCAGTGACTGTCGACGATTCAGCCACGTTCCTTGCACAACTGTCCGGTGGCGCTGTGGGCGTGTATGAGGCCACTCGGTTTGCGAACGGCCGCAAGAACGCGATCCGTATCGAGATCAACGGGTCCAAGGGCTCGCTCGCGTTCGACTTTGAGGACATGAACGTCCTGCACTTCTTCGACGGCACAGACCCCGGAGAAACCGCAGGATTCCGCCGAATCGTGGTCACGGAGCCGGAGCACGCGTACATCGCGAACTGGTGGCCGGCAGGCCACGGGCTCGGCTACGAGCACGGCTTCACCCACCAGGTCGTTGACCTGGTGAATGCGATAGCCACCGGCACCCAGCCGGAGCCGAGTTTTGCGGATGGCCTGCAGGTCCAGCGGGTACTAGACGCGGTGGAACGCAGTTCGAACGAGCGTGCCGGGTGGACCTCGGTCTAGCCGCCTAGTCCCCCCCAGCCAGCCCTCCTCAACCCACCCCCACCTCAACCCATCTCGTCCAAACGATCGAGAGTATTCCTGAGCCCACTCTTGAGGTCGAGAGTGGGCTCAGGAATACTCACGACGAAACGGGGGTGCAACTAGGCTGCACCCCCACCGAAAGCAACCAGAATCGTCGAAAATCCTGTACAAGAACTAGTCAGCAGTTACGAAAGGGAGCCAAAGATGCCTCGTCCAGTCACTCTGTTTACCGGCCAATGGGCCGATCTGCCGTTCGAAGAAGTCGCGCGTCTCGCCTCGGGCTGGGGGTATGACGGGCTGGAGATCGCCTGCTGGGGCGACCACCTAGACCCGTGGCGCTGGGACGATGAGGCGTACGTTGCGGATCGTTTAGCGATCCTCGAAAAGTACAACCTCAAGGTCTACGCGATCTCGAACCACCTCAAGGGCCAGGCCGTGTGCGACGACCCGATCGACCAGCGCCACCGCGACATCCTGCCGGACGTTGTGTGGGGCGACGGCGACCCGGAGGGCGTACGCCAGCGCGCCGCCGAGGAAATGAAGAACACAGCCCGCCTGGCCGCGAAGCTCGGCGTCAAGGTTGTCGTCGGGTTCACTGGCTCGGCAATCTGGAAGTACGTGGCGATGTTCCCGCCCGTATCCCAGGAGGCGATCGACGCCGGCTACCAGGACTTCGCGGACCGCTGGAACCCTATCCTCGATGTGTTCGATGAGGTCGGCGTGAAGTTCGCGCACGAGGTGCACCCTTCGGAGATCGCGTACGACTACTGGACCACCGTGCGCACGCTCGAGGCGATCGGCCACCGCGAGGCGTTCGGCCTGAACTGGGACCCGAGCCACATGGTGTGGCAGGACATTGACCCGGTTGGTTTCCTGTGGGACTTCAAGGACCGGATCTACCACGTGGACTGCAAGGACACCAAGAAGCGCATGCACAACGGCCGCAATGGCCGCATGGGCTCCCACCTCGCATGGGCTGATCCGCGGCGTGGCTGGGACTTCATTTCCACTGGTCACGGCGACGTCCCGTGGGAGGACGCGTTCCGGATGCTCAACGCGATCGGCTATGACGGCCCCATCTCCGTGGAGTGGGAGGACGCCGGAATGGACAGGCTCATCGGTGCGCCAGAGGCGCTCGAGTTTGTGCGCCGGCTCGCGTTTGACCAGCCGGACGCCGCCTTTGATGCGGCCTTCAGCACCAAGTAGTCGCGATGTAGTAGTGGCGGGTGGCCCCTTAGGGCCGCCCGCCACACTTTTGGCATTATTCACGACGATCGTGGTCACCCACCGATCAGCCGACCCGGCAAGCAGGTCCCCACTATTTTTGGGCCGTGAACGTGGCCAGTTGCTTCTTCACAATCGGTTCGTAGGCGGACCGAATGGCTGCTAGATGATCTTCACCATCGGCGGGACTTACGTCGTCAAAGACGATGTAAGAGGATCCGGCAGCAACGAAGCTGGAGAAGGAAACCTGGTCGATTTGCTCTTGCGTGACCGTATCCACGCCCTCGAGCCAGACCGCTACGGCCTTGGAGTCCCCTGGGGCAATCGACAGTGCTCCCGAGATGTAGGTGGCTTGGCCGCCTCCCGGAACGTTGTCTACCTCGAGACCGATGATCGGCACAATCTGCCTGCCGTTGTTCGTCACCACGGAGTACAGAATCGTGCCGCCCTCCGCGGGTACGGCGTAGACGTCGGTTCGGAAAGTCGCGCTCCCCGGGAACACGGAGCTTCCGTTGTCCCAGCCGTCCCCATCCGTGCCCAAGAGAGCACCGGTGCCAAGGCCCTCCTCGTACAAAACCTCGCGAACAGCAGACCGGACTTCCGAGTTGTCGTCCGTGGCGAAGCTAATAGTGCAACTGTTCAGGATGGCAAGCACAAGAATCGCGATGATCAGGCCGCGCTCTCGGATCGAGGGACGGCGCCACTTGTGCGGGATACCGGGATCGGACATCTGGTGCGGCAGGTAAGGAGAACTACTGGTGTCGTAGTTCTGGCTGCCCGAGTCGAACGGAGGCGGCGTAGTCATGTCCACAACCTACCGTTTATTCGTCTACGCAGGTAGGGGTAGTTTCTTCTCGACGGTTCACGCGCCTACCAGCACATGTGCTGGTAGGCGCCCATGGAAAGAAGCACTCCAACCGCACCGCGAGAAGCACGCGTTTTTCCTCTTCACGCCGTTACGCCGGGACCAAAGGCTCAACTTCCCACTTCTCTATTGACGATGTGTCAATAGCGGGCATAGCGTGGCCTTACCAGCACAGACTCGGGCTCACTAGATGGCGAACCCTTCACAAGGGAGGCGGCAGGAAATCATGGCACAACGATTTGCTCCTGACGAACGTTCCGCTGAAATTACCGCAGCGGCTCGGACCCTATTTGCCACACGTGGGATCGCAAAGACCTCGTTCACGGATGTTGCCCGTGAAGTTGGGGTAGCCAGAGGGCTCATCTACCACTATTTCCCTGATAAAGATGCCCTCGTCACCGCCGTACTCGACCAGCACGTGGCACGCTTCGTGACATCAGTCCAAGAATGGGATGGCGCCCGTGAACCGGGCAACATCAACAAGGCACTCGTAGACTGCATTTCGCTGTTACGCAGCCACCTGCGATCCATGAACCCAATGCACACGGAGTTGCAACGAGTGGAGAACACGGGACTGTACAACCGGTTCCTTCATCAGGCTGTCACGGCAATCGTTGATTGCCTCCAACTGACCACCATCGAGGCCTACGCCAAACTCCACCGCATCGAGATTTCGCACGTGCGCGAGACCTTCTACGTGCTGATCTATGGCTTGGTTGGGCTCGCACGCAACAACCCTGCGGTGGGCGACGACGTGCTCATCGACATTACGCGGCAGGTGCTACGCCTACCGGTGGAGGTGGGCGACCCCCAGTAGCCTCCACTATGCTCCTTCCGCGCAGGAGCTTCTCGATTCTAGAGGGGATGCAACCATCCACCGCTGCCTCGCGCAGCACCACCCCCAGGAGAATATCGTGTTCCTCTTTGAGTCCCTGACCTGGTATCAGGTCGCCATGTGGTTTGTGGTTCTTGGCGTGCTGATTGGCTTAAACGAGCTAGTCCGCTGGTCCAAGGTCGCCGCATATGCGATTTTCATTGTCCTTCCCATCATCCTGACCATCTTTGTGTGGCCACACACCGCCGGTGCCGGTTCGTCCACGGGCACGTGGTTCCACTGGGTCAAGGTCTATTCCGCTTTGGCCGGCTGTATCGGCTTCATGGTCATCAGGTACAACCCGCGCGTTGCCGCGAACAAGTACGCGCTATGGTTCCCTCCAGCCATCCTTGGCCTCAACATCCTGGAAGCCGTTATCCGTGATTTCCAAGTTGCAGGTATGTCCGAGGGAATGGTCGACGGCGTCTACATGATCGGCGGATCATGGAACGTCATGAACGGCATCGCGGGAATCATTAACCTCGTGACAATCTGCGGCTGGGTTGGAATCTTCATCTCACGCGATCGCTTCCAAGACATGCTGTGGCCCGACATGCTGTGGTTCTGGATCATCGCGTACGATCTGTGGAACTTCGCATACGTCTACAACTGCGTTGGGGACCACGCGTTCTACGCTGGCGCCGCTCTACTTATCTCGTGCACCATCCCGGCGTTCTTCATCCGGCGCGGAGCGTGGCTGCAGCACCGCGCGCACACGCTCGCGTTCTGGATGATGTTCACCATGGCCGTGCCGTCATTCGTGACCAGTTCCAAGTTCGCTGTGGAGTCCTCGCACAACCCCACCGCACTGTTCGTGGTGTCGTTCCTTTCCCTGGTCGTGAACGTTGCGGTCCTGATTTACCAGGTCCGCACCATCGCGACCAAACGCCGTCACCCGCTCAAGGATGAGCTCTACCCTGAGCTCCCGGCCTTCCAGAAGGTCGCAGCGCTGCGCGGCGAAGCCGCGACCACCAGCCCACTGGCAACCACGGCTACGTCCTAGTTATTCTCGACGATTCACGCGCCTACCAGCACATGTGCTGGTAGGCGCGTGGATCGTCGTCAATCAGGTTTTCCCGCAGGCGGGAGCGGGCGGTCAGGCGTTCAGGACCACCTTGAGCGCCTTGGTCTGGGCCGCGTTTCCGAACACCTCGTACGCCTCCATCATCGAGTGGAGGTTGAAGGTGTGGCTCACGAACTTCTCGGGGTGGATCTTGTCCTCAGCGAGGAGCTTGAGGAGCATTTCCGTGGTGTTCGTGTTGACCAGGCCCGTGGTGACGGTGATGTTCTCGATCCACAGGCGGTCGATTGGGAAGGACACGGGGGCGCCGTGCACACCCACGTTGGCCACGCGTCCTCCGGGGCGGATGATGTCGAGTGACATGTCCCAGGTGGCAGGGATACCCACGGCCTCAATGGCGACGTCGACGCCGAGGCCGTCGGTGAGTGCCATGACCTCGTCCTTCCAACCGGCGCCTCCCGAGTTCACACCGTGCGTGGCACCGAATGTCTGGGCCTGCTCGATGCGGTTCTGGTCGAGGTCGATCGCGATCACCTTGGAGGGGCCGTACAGCTGTGCAGTCAGGATAGCGGCCAGGCCCACAGGGCCCGTACCAATGACGGCAACGACGTCTCCCGGCTTGACTCCGCCGTATTGGACGCCGATCTCGTGTCCGGTGGGCAGGATATCGGAGAGCAGGACTGCCTTTTCGTTGGTGACATGCTCAGGCAGTTTGTACACGGACGTGTCCGCGAACGGAACGCGCACGTATTCTGCCTGGGTGCCGTCGATCAGGTGGCCGAAGATCCAGCCAATACCCGGTGCTCCCTCGTCGGCCTGACAGTGCGAGTACATGCCCTTCTTGCAGTAGCCACAGCGTCCACAGGCGGAGACGCAGGAGATCAGTACCCGGTCGCCCACGGCGACCGTGGAGACGGCGTCTCCCACCTCCGTGACGCGTCCAACTCCCTCGTGCCCAAGGATCCTGCCCTCGGTAACTGCAGGTACGTCACCCTTGAGAATGTGCAGGTCAGTGCCGCAAATTGTGGTTGCTTCGATCTTGACGATGATGTCCGTTGGCTTTTGGAGGACGGGTTCGGGAACGTCATCCCAACTCTTCTGGCCTGGACCGTGATAAACGAGTGCCTTCATCGATCTCATCTCCCTTGATGGTGGGCTCAACGGTTCGAGCCCAAGATGCTCGCAGTCCGCCTGACTGCGAAGGGCCACTTGCCGCCGCCTCATCACACCGCGAGCGCCGTGACCTACTTCGACGCTAACAGGGTTGCGACCCACCGGGAGGGTGAAGAAATCGATCAGTTCTCGTACGTACGGGTTCCTTCGAACTCGCCCGCGTGCTCTCCCCACCATGCCAAGAGTCGCTCGCGCGCGGCGTCCTCGCCCAGTGGGCCTTCGTCGAGGCGAAGCTCCATGAGGAACTTGTAGGCGCCACCCACAGCGCGCCCCGGCTTGATGCCCAGGATCGACATGATCTGCTCGCCGTCTAGGTCTGGGCGGATCGCTGCCAGCTCCTCTTCCTTCGCGAGTACTTCGATGCGTTCTTCGAGCGAGTCGTAGGCGCCGGAGAGCTTGCGGGCCTTGGCCTTGTTGCGGGTAGTGCAGTCGGCGCGGGTGAGCCTGTGCAGACGTTCGAGCAGCGGCCCAGCGTCGGTGACGTAGCGCCGCACGGCCGAGTCGGTCCAGGCCCCTTCACCGTAACCGTGGAAGCGCAGGTGGAGTTCGATCAGGCGGGATACCGCCTTGATGGTTTCCTTGTCATACTTGAGCGCGCGCATGCGCTTGGCGGCCATCTTGGCTCCCACGAGCTCGTGGTGGTGGAAGGACACCGAGCCGTTGGCCTCGAACTTGCGGGTGGCTGGTTTGCCAATGTCGTGAAGCAGGGCGGCGAGGCGCAGCACGAGATCCGGGCCAGGCACTGCCCCGTCTGGTCCCGTCTCAAGGTCGATCGCCTGCTGCAGCACCGTCAGGGAGTGCGAGTACACGTCCTTGTGGCGCTTGTGCTCGTCCGTGGCTTCCTTCATGCCGGGAACCTCGGGGATCACGCGCGCCGCGAGCCCAGAATCCACCAGAACGCCCAGTCCGCGCACGGGGTCCGCGGAGACCATGAGTTTGTTCAACTCGTCGTGGACGCGCTCGGCGGACACGATCTCGATCCGGTCCGCCATCGCCACCATTGCGGCAAACGCGGACTCCTCAACGTCGAATCCCAGCTGTCCAGCGAACCGGGCGGCTCGCATCATCCGCAGTGGATCGTCGTCAAACGACTTTTCGGGCGCGATGGGCGTGCGCAGCACACCCGCGGCCAGGTCCTCGAGACCCCCAAACGGGTCCACAAACTCGCGCTGTGGCAGGCGGATGGCCATTGCGTTGACGGTGAAGTCGCGGCGGGACAGGTCGCCCTCGATGTTGTCGCCAAAGGCGACAACGGGCTTGCGGGAGGCGGGATCGTACTCGTCGGAACGGTACGTGGTCACCTCAACCACGGCCTCGGCGGTGTCGCCCTTGGCAAATTTCTTGGCGCCGATCGTGCCGAACTCCTTGCCAATGTCCCAGTGCGCGTCGCCCCACTTGGCTAGGAGCGCTTGAGTCTCGTCAGGGGAAGCGGAGGTGGTGAAATCTAGGTCGTGAGAAACCCTGCCCAGCAGCGCATCTCGGACCGGACCGCCCACTATCGCCAGTTCGTGGCCGGCGGCCGCAAACACCTCACCCAACTCGACCACGATGGGGTCCATGTGGGCCATGACAGCCGCCGTGCGACGACGCAGCAGGTCAAGGTCGGTGGAAGGGGTATTTTCAGACAACTGGAGATCTCCGAATCAGGGGGTGTTGGGCCGGACCGGGACAAACCCGAGGTCGTCCTACAGGGCACAAGTTCCCAATTGTTTCATTAATAGTGGTGGTTTTCGTGGCGAATGTGAGGGGCTACCGGGTGGCCAGCACCCAAACCCGCCTAACTAAAGATAAGGTGTCGATATGTCCACCAACGAGCGCCCCGACGACCGCATGGCGGTCCCCGCGCCCCCGGGTGGTCACCCCTTGAGGATAAACCCGAACCGCCCGCGGCACGCACCCGTCACCCACAACAATCCGTCCGTGGGTTCGTCTGACCTGCCCATTGCCGAGGAAACGTCCGCCGGTGGGCTGGTTGTGAAGTTCGAATCCGGCTCGTTTTTTGCCGCGGTCATTGCCCGCCGCAATCGCGCGGGTCGACTCGAATGGTGCCTCCCCAAGGGCCACCTCGAAGGCGAGGAAACAGCCGAGGAAGCCGCGATCCGTGAGATCCAGGAGGAGACCGGAATCACGGGTGAGATTCGCCGCCCCTTGGGCAAGATCGACTACTGGTTCACGGGCGATGACCGCCGCGTGCACAAGGTGGTTCACCACTTCCTCCTCGACGCCTCGGGCGGATTCCTGACCGTCGAGGGCGACCCCGATTCTGAGGCCGAGGATGTGGAATGGATCTCCTTCTCCGAGCTCGGTGACCGCCTGAGTTACCCTAACGAGCGCCGCCTCGCCGCGATCGCGCACGGAATCCTGCTGGAACGCCGCGCCGAGAACCTGCGCCGGCTGCACGCCCCATTCCATCGTGAAGGCGATTCACAGGAAAAGCCGGAACAATAGGTGTGATGTCCTGGAGCTTTGGAACCCCAATTCTTGAGAGGGCGGCTGACCCGCGCGCTGCGCGGTCGGCCGTTCTTGTTGTGCTACTCGCTGTGCTCGCGCTGGTTTTTCCGCTGGCTGCGCCGTCTTTTGCCATTAACGACGATTCACAGGACACCTCCGCCACCTCGCCCCTGTCTCGGGTTGGGTCGGTTGGGCTGGCAGGCTCCGACCTTGTGGAGTCTTCGAGCGCTACCGGCGGCCTCGGCACATTAGCTCTGGCCTCGGACGTAGACCGGTCCGATTCCGTACACGGCATGCTCGAGCTTCAGGCAATCAGCCCCATGGTCGTGCGCCCTGACGATGCGGTGACCGTGCAGGTCAAGATCACGAACACGTCCAAGTCCACGATCAAGGACGCCGCGGTGTCCCTCGAACTCCTGACGCACCGATTCACCTCGCGAACAGGGATTGCACAGTGGGCCGGCCAGGGTGAGCAGACTTCACTTCCCGTAACGCTGGTCAAGAAGCAGGAGATTGCTGACCCCATCAAGGCTGGCGAGAGCGTCACCGCCCGCATCAAGTTTGCTGCGTCTGACTTGAGGCTCATCGGCGGGTTAGATGGCTGGGGTCCCCGTGGAATCTCGGTCAGGCTGGGTGGCGAGCAAAAGAAGAAGGTCAACGCGAACCTCGATGTCGTGCGCTCCTACCTACTCTGGTACTCGGCACCCGCAGACACTGAGCCCTCGCTGAACCTGGCGACCACTGCACTATTGACGGGCCCCGCCGTGGAC
>NZ_HE978641.1:813137-827893 GCF_000312125.1 Timonella senegalensis JC301 | reverse complement strand
CCACCTACCTGGCCGCGACGGCCCCTGACTCGAGGCTCCAGCACGTCCTTTCCGCCGTCTCCGGGTCGAAGCACGTGTCGCTCGCCCTTGACCCCGCGCTCATCTCCGGGGTCAGCATCTCGGCAACGACCCCCATTCTGGAAGAAGAAGTTCCCGAGGTCACCTCAATTCCGACTGAGCCCGCTCCCGGCGAGGATGCCGAGGGTTCCACGGGCGCAGGCACGGAAGAACCCACCGCGGGCGCGACTCCAACCATTCCCACCGGAGACTCCCCCGCGACCGACCCGACGCCCACTCCGGCCCCCACCGCCGAAGCGGACCAGTTCGTGCCCAGTTCCGAGCAGGTTCATTCCGAGCAGTGGCTGAGCGCGTTCAGGAGTGCCGCCAAGGGCCGTGAACTCTTTGCCCTTCCGTCCTACGACGCCGACTGGACCACGTACTCCAACTCGGGCACTCGCGTTCCTGAGTTCCGCGCTAGGGAGTACAAGGTGCTCGACGGCCTCGACCTCAGCGGGTCTTTGGCCTGGCCAACCTCTCAGTCCATGTCCACACGAACGGTGGAGACAGCGCTGGACTCTGACCGCCCTTGGGTCATTGCGGAAGGAGACAGCGCGCAGCCCACCACCACGCTGTCCTACACGCCGGATGCCGCATACACGGTTGAGACCAAGACTGGTGAATCCCGCGTACTCGTCTCGGAGCCCACCCTCGTCAGCCTCATTGAGGATCCAGGCACGAACAATCCGATCTCCGCGCGCCAAAGGTTCATTGCTGAACTCGCAATGATCGCCCGCGAGCGCCCCTCCGACCTGCGCAACATCGTGATCGCGATGGACCGTTCGTGGAACCCTGACCCAGAAGTCGCCAAGGCTCAGTTTGGGGCGATTCCGGCTCTACCGTGGGTGACCACGACCGACATTTCCGCCATCGCGGCTGGCGATGCCGAGTCCACTCAGACCTACACTCTGCCCGCCGTCTCCATGGGCCTGCAGGCACTCGAGCCCTCCGTATTCAACAAGCTGCGCTCAGACCTGCGCAAAATCGAAGACCTCGCAGGTGTCGTCGCCGACCCAGATGCCCTTACCTCCCCGTTCCGCTCCGCTACCCGCGCTGCCACGTCCGTTGCCTGGATTTCGGACGTGACCGCGCACGACCGCGCTGTGGTGAACCTAGAATCGGCAACCCAGGCCGCACTCGACGGTATCTCAGTGGTCACGGGCTCAGACATCAACATGATCTCAACCGGGTCTGAGATTCCTGTAACCGTGCAAAACAACCTCAACCAAGACGTCACCATTCAGGTCCGCCTGCGCCCGAACGACGTACGCCTGCAGGCCAAGGACAGCCCGACTCTCACGATCCCCTCGGGCGGTTCCGAATCGGTTCGCGTCCCCGTAACAGCCGTCGGATCAGGAAACGTTGTGGTGGCTGTCGAGATCCGTGACGCGGAAGGCACCTACGCCGCCACCGCTGGCGAGTTCAACGTCCGCGTCCGCGCCGACTGGGAGAACGTGGGAACGGGTGTAGTCGCCGCACTCCTCGCCCTCCTCCTCGGCGGAGGAATCTGGCGTACAGTCAAGCGTGGACGCTCCGAACGCCGAACCAGCCCAGACGACACCGCCGCTGCGATCGCCATGGTTGAGGCCGAGGCGGAAGGCGGTCCAGCCGCAGACACCGACCTCCGCCTAACCCACCCTCGATACGTCGCAGACGCGCACTCGGCCGCCAAAGCCCAGTCGCCCCAATCCCCCACAGAAACCTCGGAGAAGGAATGACCGAGCGCCAAGGCAACCCCTACGACGGTCACCCGCGCAGAAGCCCCCAGCAGAACCACTCGACCCCTCGGCAAAACCAGAGTGGTGGCCGGCCCGAGTACCCAAGGTCTCCACACACAGGAGGCGAGCCAACAACGAGGCGTCGAGTATCGTCGTCTATCAGTGGGTCCCAGCCCGCCCAACGCAACGAACGGGCACCCGAGCCCGTGAAAAAACCAGCAGAAACTGCAACTGAACCACCCACCATGACCGCAGCGTCTGTAGGACGAAGCTCGCTTATCATGGCCTCGGGAACCGCCTTTTCTAGGCTCCTCGGCCTCCTGCGCAACGTGCTTCTTGTTGCCGCACTCGGCGCCACAGGTGCCGTCGCCGACGCGTTTGACGTGGCCAACAAGATCCCAAACATCCTCTACGCGATCATGGCGGGAGGTGCGCTCAACGCGGTCATCGTCCCACAGGTCATGCGCGCCTATCGGTCCAAGAATGCCAAGGAGCACCTGGACAAACTCCTGACGCTGTCCACCGCGATCCTGCTCGGATTGACCGTGCTCTTCACCGCTGGCGCGGGCGTGATCGTAGGCATCTACACCACGGACAAGTGGTCCGAGGCACAACTTGGCCTCGCCATCGCCTTCGCCTTCTGGTGCATCCCGCAGCTCTTCTTCTACGGCCTGTACACGCTGCTCGGGCAAGTACTGAACGCCAAGGGTAAGTTCGGCCCCTACATGTGGGCGCCCGCGCTCAACAACCTGGTGTCGATCATCGGGTTCGGCATCTTCCTCATGGTGTACGGCCCAGTTGCCACCGGAAACGTGGCTGACCTGTCCTCCTGGGACGCCCCCAAGATCGCGCTCATCGGAGCATCGGCGACCCTCGGAATCGTGGCCCAGGCACTCATCTTGTTCTGGCCGCTGCACAGGGACGGCTTCCGCTGGAGCCTTCGGTTTGGGTTCCGTGGCATCGGCCTGCGCACCACAGGCGCCGTGGCAATGTGGACGTTCCTCGCCCTCCTGCTCGACCAAATCGTGGTCTGGGTAACCACCAAGATCGCGTCCGCTGCTCCGCACGCCGCGTCCTCCACCACCGAGGTTGTCGCAGGAAACGCCTCCTACACGCAGGCACTCATGATCTACCTGCTGCCGCATTCTCTAGTGACAGTCTCCGTGGCCACAGCTCTGTTCACGGGGATGAGCGCCGCCGCATCCCGCGGCGACACAGCAGCCGTCCGCAACATGACCACTAAGGGACTGAGCGTCATCTCGGTGTTCACGCTCTTTGCCACTGCGCTGTTCATGGTTTTATCGCTCCCCGTGACCAAGCTTTTGGTGTTCTCGATGTCCCCCGAGGAGGTCGTAGTCATCTCCCGCGTGGTGTGGTCGCTGTCCCTAGGCCTCATGCCGCTTGGCGCAATGGTCCTGATGAAGTGGGTGTACTTCGCCTACGAAGACGGCAAGTCCGTGTTCTACTTCCAGATCCCCGTCACCATCACGCTCATGCTCGTGGCATTCGTGATCTCGCTGCTCGCTCCGGGCGAATGGTGGGTGTTTGGAATCGGAATAGCCACTTCCATTTCCAATATGATCGCCGTGGCGCTGCGCATGGGAGGGCTCAACAAGAAGCTTGGTGGCGTCGACATTTCCAAGCTTGTGCGACTCCACGTCCAACTCATCGTCGCCGCGGGCATCTCAGGTCTGATTGGCTGGGGTGTGCTCAACGTCTGGGGATTCTCGGCCACTGACTCCGTCTGGTGGGCACTGACCATCTGCCTGCTCGTGGGAACTTTGATGGTTGCCATCTACGTTGTGGCACTACAGATCATGAAGGTTGAAGAGTTCAAGGAACTCCTGAACCCTATCCTCAAGAAATTCACACGTCGCCGCGCCAATTGACGCTCATAAGCAACGTAGGATAAAAAGACCCGCTTTCTTGCTGCACCCGGGAGAAGCCTGTGACTCGATTGAACGCCGGAGATATCATCGTTGCCCGTTACGAGGTGACTGAATCGGTATCCTCACCGCTTTCCGACGCCGAAAACTGGCACGCCCAAGACAAGATCTTCTCCCGTGAAGTTGACGTTCTCGTCATTGATGAGACCGTCCCTGAGGGCGCGCTAGACCGTGCTCGCGCCACCGCCCAGATCAACTCCGACTCAATTGCGCGAGTCGTTGACGTGATTGACAAGGGGCCCTCGCAGCGGTTTGTTGTGAGCGAACTCTCCAAGGGCGTGGGAACGGCAGCGGCCATCTCGCAGTCGACGCTGACCGTCCCCCAGGCAAAGGCAGTCATGGGCAGGGTCGCCACCGCGCTCGTGAAGGCAAGCGAAAAGGGCATCCATCACGGCGGGCTCACCGCAGACTCCATTCTCTTTGGCGAGCAGTCTGTCACCGTCACCGGACTCGTTCCACGCAACGTGCTCGGCCTCAACCTCGACGAGAGCGACGAAGCGCTCGCCCGCCGGGATGCGCGCGGGCTGTCCGCACTCATGTACTTCATGCTCACGGGCCTGATGTCCAACTACGCCTCCGAGGAGAACTCGTTCCTCCCAAGCCTCGTAGAGATCGTGGATGACGTCACCCCGGATCTCGACGCTCTGACCACCGAGGTACTCAACGGGGAGAACGCCTCCATTGACTCCCCCGCCGCATTCCTTGAGGCGCTCGGCGAGTGGTCGGTCGATGACCTTCCCTCGACGTCCCCTCTCTTGAACGCGCTCGCGGTGGAGGACGACCAGCCCTCCGCGATTCCTCCGGTTCCAGTGCCACCGCAGCGCACGAGTGCACGCTCCACTGTTTCCCCCAGCAACACCCCACCGTCGTTTCAACCTTCGGCCAACCCCGTGTCTGTGGGCGCGCCAGCAGTTGGTGTGGGCGTTGGGGCCGGCATCCCGACCGTGGGTGGAGCGGCAGCAAACTTTGGCAACGGCTCACTGGGACAGCTCCCATCCATGGGCTCGCAAACGCAGGTTGGGCTTGATTCGCAGGGTATTGCTGCGGCGGCCTCTGCGCCCTCCGGCACACCTCCACGCTTTGTACCGAGCTCGTCCGAGGTGCCCCGCCCGTCGTTTGACCACGTTCCCTCTCCGCCATCTACTGGTGGCGGTGGTCCACAGAACCTCACGGGTTCCGGCGGCTCCTCTCGGCGCTTCGACCCCACTGCGGTCATAATGGCTTTCTTTGCCGCACTGGTTGTGTTCGGGCTCTTCTGGGCGATCAATACGCTGACCGCTCCCACTGAACCTGCGATCGTTGCACCCACTGGGCGCCCCACTCCACAGGCCACGGACGGCGACGGTACCAAGGAACCCAGCAAGGAACCTACGATCACCACCGTCAAGCCGGAGATCGCAAGCGCGCGTTCGCTCGACCCGCAGGGAGACAACAACGAGCACCCTGAGCTTCAGGATCGCCTCACAGACGGCGACACCACGAGCGTCTGGTACTCCAGAACCTACAAGGCCGCAGACTTCGCCGGGTTCACCCGTAACGGAATCGGCATCGAGGTGAAACTCAAGGAGAAGTCCGCCGTAAACTCAGTCCTCATTTCCTCTGGGAACACAGGTGGACAGCTCGAAATCCGCGCCACCGATGGTGACGACCCCACCAAGGGTGCGGTCCTGGCAAAGGGGCCTCTGAACGGTGACACTCTGTTCAAGTTCGATTCCCCAGTGGAGACCAAGTTCATCACCATTTGGTGGACTGAACTTCCTAAGGACAGTGAAGGCAAGAACCGCGCCTACGTCTACGAAGTTGGCATCGGCTAGGTTCCACCGCAGGTCCAAGGGTTATGGAATATCCCTTGGGACGTCCGTGTTCTCGTAAGCAGAAACCCCATACGCATAGGCCCACTGTCACTGGCAGGATCGGCCAAATCACTTACCTCGCACGAAGGAATGAATGTGACTGAGACCGTCATCCACGACGTTGTCATTATTGGCTCCGGCCCTGCCGGATACACCGCTGCTATCTACGCTGCACGCGCTGGCTTGAAGCCTTTCGTGCTTGCAGGTGCAGTCACCGCTGGTGGTGCGCTCATGAACACCACCGACGTGGAGAACTTCCCAGGGTTCCCCGATGGCATCTTGGGTCCGGACCTCATGGAAAACATGCAGAAGCAGGCCGAGAAGTTCGGTGCGATCATCGAGTGGGACGACGCAACGTCCGTGCAGCTCGAGGGCCCAGTGAAGACGATCGTGACCGGTGGCGGTGACACCATCTCCGCTAAGTCCGTGATCCTCTCGACCGGTTCTGCGTACCGCGAGATCGGCCTCGAAGACGAGAAGCGCCTGTCCGGCCGCGGCGTATCTTGGTGCGCAACCTGCGATGGCTTCTTCTTCCGCGACCAGAACATCGTTGTGGTGGGTGGAGGCGACTCCGCTATGGAGGAAGCAACCTTCCTGACCCGCTTTGCCAGCAAGGTGACCGTGGTACACCGCCGCGACGAGCTTCGCGCCTCCAAGATCATGGCTGAGCGCGCAATGAACGATCCTAAGATCGAGTTTGCGTGGAACTCTGAGGTCATCGGTATCAGCGGCGAGGACAAGGTTGAGTCCCTGCGCCTGCGCGACACCGTGACTGGCGAGGAGCGCGACTTGGCTGCCACCGGCCTGTTCGTTGCCATTGGGCACGACCCTCGCTCTGAGCTCCTCAAGGGCCAGATCGACCTCGATGAGAACGGCTACGTGCAGGTCATTGGCCGCACCACCGCCACCAACATTGAGGGCGTCTTCGCCTGTGGTGACTTGGTTGACCACTCGTACCGCCAGGCCATCACGGCGGCGGGTTCGGGTTGCTCGGCGGCTCTCGATGCTCAGCGGTTCCTCGAATCTGCAGAGTAGAGAAACAGAAGTGGTAGGCCGAGCTTGCGAGGCTCTCCACTCCCAAAACCTCCAACCCTTCTCATCGAACGGATGATTATTGATCCGTTGGGCACCGAACGGATCAATAATCATCCGTTCGATGGAAGTTGCGATGAGACTAGTGGGCGGCCGGTACGCAACCGGCCGCCCACGGGTGTTTTTGAAGGAACGTAAGCAAGATCGTCGTTAATCGAAGTAGGGTGACCATATGACTGCCGGAACTTTTGAGGTTTTTGACGACACGTTCGACGAGGAGGTCATTGACTCCGAACTCCCCGTCGTGGTGGATTTTTGGGCCGAGTGGTGTGCTCCGTGCCGCATGGTTGCGCCGATTTTGGAGGAGCTGGCGGCCGAGTACGAGGGTCGTGTCCGGTTTGCCAAACTGGATGTGGACGCAAATCCTGAGACCACAGCCAAGTATGGGATCGCGTCGATCCCCACGCTTGTGGTGGTTGCGGATGGCGAGACGATCCGGTTGATTCCAGGTGCCCGCGGCAAGGATGAGTTGATTGAGATTATCGACGATTCCCTCGCGTAGGCACGTCGGGCCACCGTTAGTGGGTGGCTGGCCCAGCTGGGTCGCGGGATTTTGTGAAGGTTAGAGTCGGTTTGTGTTTCAAAATGTGACCGCACAATGGGGCGTGCGTTGAGACAATCGAAACTCGTGGCAAACTTAATAGGTGACCTCGAATACACCCCCCGCTAAGGGAACACGACTTGACCCATGGTTTGGCGCCTATGCTGGGCGTGCTCACAAAATGCGAGCGTCCGAGGTCCGAGCGTTGTTCGCGGTGGCGAGCCGCCCCGAGGTCGTGTCGCTTGCTGGTGGCATGCCCAACCTAGCGGACCTGCCGCTTGCCGACATTGCGGAGCTGACCGCCAAGGTTATTGCCACTGAGGGCATGACCGCGCTCCAGTACGGTTCTGGCCAGGGCCGCCCCCAGTTGCGTGAGCAGATCGTTGAGGTGATGAAGCTCGAGGGTATCGACGCGCACCCGGACGATGTTGTGGTGACCACTGGTTCCCAGCAGGCCCTTGACCTTGTGACCAGGCTTTTCATTGATCCAGGCGACGTGATCGTGGCCGAGGCACCATCTTACGTGGGTGCGCTTTCGGTGTTCCGTTCGTACGAAGCCGAGGTTGAGCACGTCCGCCTCGACGCCGACGGCCTGGTTCCAGAAGAACTCGATGAAACCCTGACTCGGCTTGCCGCCGAGGGTAAGAGGGTCAAGTTCCTGTACACCATCCCCAACTTCCACAACCCAGCCGGCGTGACGCTCTCCCTCGAGCGCCGCCACCAGGTTATTGAGATCTGCAAGCGTCACCACGTGGTGATCGTTGAGGACAACCCGTACGGCTTGCTCGGTTTCGACCGCGAGCCGATGCCAGCGATGCGTTCGTTCGAGGACGAGGGCGTCATCTACCTGGGTTCGTTCTCCAAGACCTTTGCCCCGGGCTACCGCGTGGGTTGGGCCGTTGCCCCGCACGCTGTCCGCGAGAAGCTCGTGCTGGCGCAGGAATCCGCGATTCTCAGCCCTTCTCACGCCTCCCAGATGTCCATTGAGGCGTACCTGACCAATCACGACTGGAAGAAGCAGATTAAGGACTTCCAGGTCATGTACAAGTCCCGCAGGGACGCCATGATCTCCGCGTTGTCCGAGTACCTTCCGGACGCCGAATGGAACGTGCCAGACGGCGGCTTCTATGTGTGGGTCAAACTCCCGCCAGGGCTCGATTCTAAGACGATGCTGCCTAGGGCAGTTACCGGACGCGTTGCCTACACCCCCGGCACCGCATTCTTCTACGATGGAACCGGCGCGGACCACATGCGCCTGTCGTTCTGTTACCCCGACGAAGTAACAATCCGGGAGGGCATCCGCCGCCTCTCGGCCGTTGTTTCCGCCGAACGCGAGTCCGTTGAAATCTTCGGAACCACGCCGCAGCTTGATGACGTTACCGACACCGACATTCCGGGACCTGATATCGCATGAGCACCACTCCACACGTTGTCATTCTCGCCGGTGGGCTTTCCCACGAACGCGACGTTTCCCTTCGTTCCGGGCGCCGCGTTGCTGAGGCCCTCCGTTCCGCGGGCGTTTCCGTGGACGTCCTCGACGTTGACGCAAACCTGATTCCTCGTCTGAAAAGCCAGCAGCCCGACCTCGTGTGGCCGCTGCTGCACGGTGCTTCCGGCGAGGACGGGTCGCTGCGCGACATCCTCGAACTGCTCGACATTCCTTACCTGGGTACGCGCCCACGCGAGAGCCGCGTGGCGTGGAACAAGCCCGTAGCCAAGTCCGTTCTGTCGGCCGCGGGTGTTGCCACCCCTGCCTACGTGACGTTGCCCCAGTCGCTGTTCCGCGAGCTCGGCGCCAAGTCCGTCATGGAAGCCGTAGTGGAGAAGATCGGTCTTCCCCTCGTGGTGAAGCCCGCCCGCGGTGGCTCCGCCCTCGGCGTCACATACGTTGAGGATGCCAGCCGCCTCCCCCAGGCGTTTGTGGACTGCTTTGCGTACTCTGATCTGGCCCTCATTGAGAAGGCCGTTGTGGGTACTGAGGTCGCCGTGTCCGTTGTGGAGACCACCTCGGGCATCAAGGCGCTCCCTCCCGTAGAAATCGTTGCGGAGGGCCCGTACGACTACGACGCTCGCTACAACCCAGGACGCGTCCAGTACTTCACTCCCGCGCGATTCGACGAGGCCGGCACTGCCGCTGTACAGGACGCCGCGATCTCGGCACACAAGGCACTCGGCCTTCGCCACATCTCCCGAACCGACCTCATCGTTGACTCCCAGGGTGTCATCTGGTTCCTCGAGGTCAACGTTGCACCAGGCATGACGGAGACCTCGCTGCTGCCGCAGTCGATCTTGGCCTCCGGAGAGCACCTGTCCGACGTCTACCTCAGCTGGGTCAAGGCGATCCTCGCGGGGGACTCTCCCGTTACGTCCGAGGAGCCAATCTCCGCGGGCGCTGCAGTGGGTGCTGCACTTTCGAGTGAGGACTTGAGCCTCGCTTCCGAGGACGAGGCCGCTGCGGTGGCCGGGTCATCTGTCGTCCATTCGGCTGGGTCTGCTACGTCTGCCGTGTCTGCCGTGTCTGCTCCATCAGCGGTATCCGCTAATTCCGCCAGCTCGGCGGTCAAGGAGTCGACTGCGAAACCAACTGAACCGACGGCACCGGCGGTCGAAGACTACATGCGCGGAAGCGAACTCTTCTAAAAGTTTTTTCTGACACAAAAGTGGCGGCTCCCTCACCGATGGTGAGGGAGCCGCCACTTTTGTTCTGTGTTTCTTCCGCACGAGCAGAACTCTGTGCGGACTTTCCACCGTGGGTCCCCGGAGTGAGTTCCACTGTCCGACTTCCTGCTGCGCTTCAGTGTGCGCCGGTGCAGTCACTCATTTTCGACGATCTTGGTCCCGATCGCGCTTCCTGGTCACCCGGGGACCACATCGCGATGAGAGGGCCGCTTTTCAAGCATCGATATTGCTTCTAAGGCGCCTCTAAGGGCCTCAATGGTGCCAGGATGGCCATTCATACCAGCCCGACTCTCCGAGTGCGTCAGGGAGCCGTTTCTGTGAGCCGCTTTTCTGACAAACCACGATATATCGTCATGAAAGCGAGAGAGTCGGGTTACTCCCCGAGACCCTCATCTTCAGGCGCCATGACCGCAAGAATTCGGTTGAGGTCCTCCACGGTCGCGAACTCGACGGTGAGGCGTCCCTTGGATTTCCCAAACGCAACCTTGACTCGGGTGTCGAATCTGTCGGAGAGTCGGGAAGCGAGTTGCTCCGCGGCTTCGTTCCGCTCAGCCTTGACGGCCCGCGCTTTCTTCACCGATGGTTTGTCCGAGCCGAGTGCAACGGCCTCTTCTGTGGCGCGCACCGAGAGACCCTCGGAGACGATCCGCTGAGCAAGCTTCTCGATCTCTGCAGAATCGGAGAGACCGAGGAGCGCACGCGCATGTCCGGCGGTGAGCACGTTTGCGGCTACACGACGTTGCACAAGCGGTGGGAGGTTCAGCAGTCGAAGTGTGTTCGAGATCTGTGGCCGCGAGCGTGCAATTCGGGTTGCTAGCACCTCGTGGGTGCAACCAAAATCGTCTAGGAGCTGACGATATGCCGCAGCCTCTTCAAGAGGGTTCAGTGCCGAGCGGTGGAGGTTTTCTAGGAGCGCGTCACGCAGGAGATCCTGGTCCTCGGTCTCGCGAATAATCGCGGGAACAGTGCTCAGGCCCGCTTCTTGGGAGGCACGCCAGCGACGCTCACCCATGATCAGTTCGTAGCCGTTTCCAGCCGGACGAACCACGATCGGCTGGAGGACACCGATCTCCTTGATCGATTCGACCAGTTCGGACAGCTCATCCTCGTCAAAGACGAGTCGTGGCTGCTTAGGGTTTGGCCGGATAGCGCTGACAGGAAGTTCCGCGAACGAGGCACCTGGAACTGGTACGAGCTCAACCTGTGTTTCACGTGAAACACCGCGAGCACCCCGGGTGGTCGCCCGTGCGGACTCGGAGTTCTTCTCGCTGTATCGCGCACTAACCTCGGAGTCGCTAGGGCTCTTGGCCGTGCGTGCTCCGCCGTCGCTGTCGCGCCGCACGTCGTTGCGGGACGCACCACTGGACGTTGTGCGCTTGCGTGGGGCAGCGGTGAGTAGGTCCCTGGCACCGTCACTCAGCATTGAGTTTGAGCGCGCCTTGTCACCACTCCCCTGCTGGTCGGGAAAGAACACGTCAACTGGACGGTCTACCTCGGGAGCCGTAGGGATGAGTGCGCCAAGGCCTCGGCCCAAGCCTCTCTTCTTCTCTGCCACTGTGTTTCCTCCGATTAAACAGTGAAAGCAAAATTCGCGCCGAAGCACGTCGGACGGGTTGTGCTGTGGGTCCCGCTACTTGGTAGAACGGAGAGCCAACTCGTACGCAGCCTGCCTGTAGGCGAGCGCACCGGTCGACGAAGGATCATACGTGACCACGGTCTGACCGTAGGAAGGAGCCTCAGAAACACGCACGGAGCGTGGAATCGATGTCTCGAACGTCTGGTCCGGGAAGTGTTGGCGGACCTCTTGCGCAACCTGATGTGCAAGGTTTGTGCGCTGGTCATACATGGTCAACAGGATCGAGGACACGTGCAGTTCTCGGTTGAGGTGCGACTGGATCATCTCGATCGTCTTCAGGAGCTGGCTTAGGCCCTCCAGCGCATAGTACTCACACTGGATTGGGATGAGCACCTCGCGGCCCGTGACAAACGCGTTGAGCGTGAGTAGTCCAAGGCTAGGAGGGCAGTCAACCAGAATGAAGTCCAGTGGAGGAAGTCCCGCCCGGTTCCGCTCAACCACGTAATCATCTACCGCGCGGCGCAGCCTTGTTTCACGTGAAACAAGGGAGACGAGTTCGATCTCCGCACCGGAAAGGTCAATGGTTGCTGGAACGACTAAGAGGTTCTCAAAGTCAGGGCACGCCTGGATTGCCGAGCTCAGAGGCTGCTCCTCAACAAGCACCTCATAAATGGAAGGAACGCCCGCCCGGTGATCAATGCCGAGCGCAGTGGATGCATTTCCTTGCGGATCAGAGTCGATCACCAGGACATTGAGTCCACCCTGAGCCAGTGCGGCAGCGAGATTAACGGTAGTAGTGGTCTTCCCAACGCCGCCCTTCTGGTTCGCAACGGTGAGAATCCGCGTGGACTCCGGTCGAGGAAAGAGCAGCCCTTGAAGGGAAACACGCCGACGAGTATCCTCCGCGAGCTGGGCCGCGAGGGGCGTGGTGTCATCGGTCTGAGGAATGGTTCTCAAGATCTCACTCACGCGCCTTTCCCGATCCTCGGTTGCGGGCTCATAGGCACTTCCGAGGGACGACTCAGCGGTCACGGAGATTCCTCCTAGCGGGATCGAAAAGACTGACGCATACTGTTCTGGTTCATTTCACCATGGGCATCTGACACGCGAAGGTGATGGATGCTGGGCCCAAAACGGCAATAATCCAACAGTACTTTGTCAAAGCACCACTTGCAGTCATCCACGCACTTTTTTGCTGTGACTTCACAACTGAACACGCGAGAATCCCCCGCGCACTGCCACAGAAGGGCTGCACGCATCATCAACTTCGCCGTTCGAGCGCATCATCCGGACACGCCCCACACCACGCCACAGTGTTTCACGTGAAACCACAAAGGGACCGCCTTGCGGCGATCCCTTTGTAGTGTGCAGGCCGTAGGTGTTTACGGCTTGCGGCGGATAGTACGAAGGATAGTCGTGGACTCCACACCCTCGATGGTGGTCCCCTCGAGGATCTCAGGCTCGGTGCACTTGTACTTGCGAAGCACCTTCATCGCCGGTTCGATCTCGGCATCTACGGACCGTCCCTTGAGAAGGACCATCTGGCCACCCTCGTGAAGGAGTGGAAGCGCCCAGCGCGACAACTTATCGAGAGCCGCAACAGCACGCGCCGTCACTGCATCGGCGGTGAAAGCTCCGTGAAATTCCTCAGCTCGCCCTCGCTTGACCTCAACGTTAGGCAGACCGATCTCCTCAACCATCTCGTTGAGCCAGTTGCAGCGACGTTCCATGGGTTCAACTAGGGTCACTTGAGCATCGGGAAGCATACAGCCGATCACGATGCCCGGCAGCCCTGCTCCACTCCCGAGGTCAATGATGCTTCCCTGGGCGGGAAGATACTGCACCACGGCTGCCGAGTTCAGAATGTGACGCTCCCACAGGCGATCAAGCTCACGCGGACCAATAAGACCGCGCAACTCGCCTTGGATGGCCAACTGGTCAGCAAATGCGGCGACCTTCTCAAACGAATCGCCAAAGAACTCGGCTACCGCTTCAGGATTGAGCGAGGCGTCCATGTGACTCCATTTCAAAGAAAACGAGGAGGGGTCCGCTTGTTTCACGTGAAACATGCGGACCCCTTTAAAAGCTAATTACTTAGCGGGAGAGATCTCGATGTAGCGCTCTGGGTCTTCTCCGTGGGATTCGGAGGTCAAGCCAGCCGCTGTTACCGCGTCGTGAACAACCTTGCGCTCGAACGCATTCAGTGGCTCAAGAGCAAGCGAGCGGCCCGTCTCGTTGACCTTGGCGATAGCGTTCTTTGCCAGAACTGTGAGCTCAGCCTTACGCGCTGCACGGAAACCCGCGATATCCAGCATGAGGCGGCTACGCTCCCCCGTCTTGGCCTGAACAGCCAGACGAGTCAGTTCCTGGATTGCGTCGAGGACTTCACCATCGCGACCCACGAGGTGCTTGAGGTCAAACGCTTCGTCGGCAACGATGGCCAAAGCGGCTCGACCGTGCTCTACGTCGATCTCGATGTCCCCATCAAGATCGGCAATGTCGAGCAGCTCTTCTAGGTAGTCTGCTGCAACTTCGCCCTCTTCTTCGAGCATCGAAACACGACTACGGGACTTTGCACCCTCGGCGTTGTTTGCCATGTTTACTCCTGTTTACGAAAGCTGTACCGAAGTAGCTGAGCTACTTCTTCTTCTTATTGCGGTTCTTGCGTACAGGCTGGACCCGCTGTCCACGTGGAGCCTCAATGATCGTTGGCGTCTCTGTCTCGATCACAATGCCCTTACGTGCAGCCTTACGAGCCTTACGTTCGTTGAGTCGACGCTCTGCCTCGGAACCCGGGGAAGGCATACGCGTGATGGTGTAGAACTGCTGACCAGTCGACCACAGGTTGGTGACCACCCAGTAAATGAGAACACCGATTGGGAAGTTAATGCCCGAGACCGCCATCATTACTGGCATCAAGTACAACATGATCTTCTGCGTCTGAGCCATTGGACCAACCAGAGCAGACTCTGGCATGTTCTTCATGGTCAGCTGACGCTGAGTGATGTACAGGGTAGCGGACATCAGAACGATGAGGATTGCAGACACAATCTTGGTGTTCATGTCCGTTGGTTGGTGCAGGAACGTCGCCGAAAGGCTCGCACCGAAGAGTTCAGAGTTCTCCGCTGCCTTAGCAACTTCCTGGTTGATTGGGCCGATTGCAGCCTTACTGCCGTCAGCAATACCTGCCAGCGAGTTCAGAACTCGGAAGAGTGCAAAGAACACAGGCGTCTGGAGCAGGATCGGCATACAAGAAGCCATCGGGTTGGTCCCGTGGTTCTTGTAGAGCTCCAT
>NZ_HE978641.1:762561-812871 GCF_000312125.1 Timonella senegalensis JC301 | reverse complement strand
CAGGATCGGCATACAAGAAGCCATCGGGTTGGTCCCGTGGTTCTTGTAGAGCTCCATCGTCTCGCGGCCCATAGCCTCGCGGGACGCAGGGTCCTTCTTGTTCTTGTACTTCTTCTGCAGCGCCTGAAGTTCCGGCTGGATCATCTGCATCGCGCGCGATGCCTTGATCTGCTTGAAGAACAGCGGCATAAGCAGGATTCGCACAACGATCGTCAAACCAACGATCGATAGAATCCAAGCCCAACCCGAGCCGTCCGGGAGTCCAAGGAACACGAAGAGCTCGTGGCACAGATACATGATCCATGAAACGGCCCATTCAATGGGGTAAAGAAGATTCGGCATTAGGTCCACTCTCAGGGGCCAAGACTCGGTAGTCAGCGGACTACACGGTCATCTACTGGCGCTGTTGCTTCGTTGTTTTTTACCTTCTTAGGAGGAACGTCGTCCACGCCGCCCGGGTTCCATGGGTTACAGCGTAGTAGACGCCATCCAGCCAGAGCACTCCCCTTCAAGGCACCGTGAGTTTCCAGTGCCTCCACCGCATATCGGGAACAGCTCGGGTAGAACCTGCACCGTGGCCCTGAAAGCGGGGAGATGTACTTCTGATAGAGACGCACCAGTCCAACAAGCAGACGCTTTGGTAGTTGACGGAGGCTAGTCATCGTGTTGCCCTCTTGCCAGGACCTTGTCCACACAAGAGTTAAAGTCCTTCTCCAGGGAGCCAAAGTCGCTCGCCGCTGCTCGTGGAAGAGCGCGTACAACGAGCATTGAGCCTGCTGGTAGAGAGGTAAGTCGAGTCCGGGCAATCGCACGCAGCCTACGCTTCACGAGGTTCCGCGTGACAGCATTGCCAATTGCTTTAGATACAACAAAACCGACCAATGGTGCGTTCGTTGATCCCGCAGAACTAGCGAGGTGAACGACCATGGTCGATTTTCCTGTACGCACACCGGTGCGCACTGTCTGACCAAACTGGTCAGACCTGCGCATTCGGTGCGCCGTGTTTAGCACCGAGCTCAGGCTGAGAGCTCGGCACGACCCTTACGGCGGCGTGCTGCGAGAATCGCGCGACCAGCGCGGGTACGCATACGCAGACGGAAACCGTGGGTCTTCGCACGACGCCGGTTGTTCGGCTGGAAGGTCCGCTTGCTCACGAGGTACTCCAATATTGTTGAAACGCACCCTCTGATAGGGCACGCGATGTTGGTGGTGCATTCCAACTCAGTCGAGTACTTCTCCTGAAAGATCCGCACTGGATGGCCCTTTTTAGGGCAGGCGAATCTACTTGGAATTGCCTTAAAACGGTACGCCAGAAACAGGGTCGAGGTCAAATGATCGCAGCACTCAAACCCTGTGTTGATGGTCACCATCTCCACAGGGCGCTGGACTATACGTGTGTGTGAAGTCCGGATGACTCCGCGATCACCGCGGTCCTGGACTGACTGGTATCACTTTCGCGTTCGAAGTTACGCACAACCTTGCTGGCCGGGTGTGGATAACTATGCAACTTGTGGATACTGCGACTACGTTACCACTGGAAAACTACATGGTTGAAACTCAACACGACCAGTTGAATGGTGATTTTTCAACCGCTAGGCTTGCAGAATGCGTTTCCCACAGCCTGTGGAAAACTTTGTGGATGAACGCTAGAGTGAGAGACTCAGACACACGGATATCCGGATGTATTTCCACATCGACTACTCACGTTTATCCACAGACGCAGTAACTCAACAGGTTAGGACTACACACGGTGACGGCACCCAACGAGTCGATTGAAGTCATGTGGGAACGAGTACTAGAGGTACTCTCCAACGACTCAGCAGTGACACCCCGCGTCCTCGCTTACGTAAAGATGGCAAAGGTCCAGGGCATCATCAACGGAACTGTCGTCATTACCGTCCAAGATGACAACCAGCGCGACTTCCTCCAGTCTCGAGCAAGTGATGGCGTACTGGACGCGCTCACCCGAACCCTAGGCACTGAAGCACGGTTCGCGATCACCGTTGATCCGGACTTGGAAATCGAGCCGGAACCAGAGCCAGTAGCACCATCTGTGCACATCACTGAGCCCACTGCAGCGACAGAGGAATCGTCCGCCGCAGAACAATCCGTAAAGCAGCCGTCCACCCTGGATGACAACAGGCTCAACCCTAAGTACACCTTTGAGTCGTTCGTTATCGGGTCATCTAACCGGTTTGCGCACGCAGCAGCTGCAGCCGTCGCGGAGGCGCCCGCTAAGGCATACAACCCACTCTTCATCTACGGCGGCTCGGGTCTGGGAAAGACCCACCTCCTGCACGCGATCGGTAACTACGTTCTCAGCCTGTATCCCAACGCAAAGGTGAAGTACGTGAACTCTGAAGAGTTCACCAACGACTTCATCAACTCGATTCGTAACGAGGCAGCGGGAGCCTTCCAACGCCGCCACCGCGAAGTCGATTTCCTCCTCATTGACGACATCCAGTTCCTGCAGGGCAAGGAAGCAACGATGGAAGAGTTCTTCCACACGTTCAACACCCTGCACAACGCGAACAAGCAAGTTGTCATCACCTCTGACCTGCCTCCCAAGCAACTCAATGGATTCGAAGACCGCCTGCGATCACGCTTTGAGTGGGGTCTGATTACTGATGTTCAGCCGCCAGACCTCGAGACCCGTATCGCGATTCTGCGAAAGAAGGCGGCAAACGAGAAGCTTGCGGCTCCGGACGACGTACTTGAATACATCGCATCCAAGATCTCCTCGAACATCCGTGAGCTTGAGGGCGCGCTCATCCGCGTAACCGCTTTTGCAAACCTCAACCGCCAACCGGTTGACCTTGCACTCGCCGAGATCGTGCTCAAGGACCTCATTACGGATGACGAAGCCTCGCAAATCACCGCAAGTTCGGTGATCGCGCAGACTGCCGCCTACTTCGGACTCACCATCGAGGACCTGTGCGGTAGTTCGCGTTCCCGCGTGCTTGTGACTGCCCGACAGATCGCGATGTATCTGTGCCGTGAGCTCACGGACCTTTCATTGCCAAAGATCGGACAGCAGTTTGGTGGACGTGACCACACCACGGTCATGCACGCGAACAAGAAGATTACGGCTCAAATGGCGGAGCGTCGTTCGACCTACAACCAGGTCACTGAGTTGACGAGCCGAATCAAGCAGCAGCATCGTGGTTGAGCTGTGGCTCGCCCACGATTCACAGAGATTCGCGACACGCCAGAAAACGGCTCCTGACGAACAAATCAGCGCAAAACGCCGTGTCCACACCTGTGTATAACTCTGGGGAAAACCTTGGGACAACGGAACGACCTTTGTGCACAGGAACCCCCGAATATGTGGATAACTTTTCCAGTGATTGTCGAAATCCACGGCAGTGCAACGATATTCACAGTTCATCCCCGTCCACATGCACAGCCGTGACTGTGGAAAAATCAACGAATATTGCGACTATCCACAGAATCCACAACGGCTAATACGATGACTAACTATTACTCCTAAGGATTTCCACACACCTTCATGATGCTGAAGCTGTTCAACTCACGAACCAGCCAAGCCAGAACTTCCTCGAAGTACTCGGGGTGTGTATATCTTTGCGATTGCTTGTCTACACTTGACTTAGATTTCCTTTAGAACACGTGACCGAGCCATGCTCGAGAGGAGTACGAATGAAGTTCAGGGTTGAACGTGACGTCCTTGCAGAGGCAGTTACCTGGACCGCACGTACATTGCCAAACCGCCCGCCCGCTCCAGTACTTGCAGGTGTTCGCATCGAAGCTACTGCTGAAGGTGTGCTGAACCTCGCGACCTTCGACTACGAAGTCTCTGCTCGTTCGGAGATCCCAGCTGAGGTCCATGAGGCTGGAACAGTGCTCGTCTCGGGTCGTCTCCTTGCCGAGATCTCCCGCGCATTGCCTAACAAGCCCGTTGACTTCTCAGTTGACGGCAGCAAGGTGACAGTTGTCTGTGGCGCTTCTCGCTTTACGCTACTGACGATGCCGGTTGAGGAGTACCCGTCCCTTCCAAACATGCCAGAGCTTTCGGGCACCATCGCGGGCGATGTCCTAACCGAGGCAGTCAACCAAGTCACCGTGGCAGCATCACGTGATGACACACTTCCACTCCTCACCGGTGTTCGCGCCGAGATCGAGGGCGAGAAGATCACGCTCCTGTCCACCGACCGCTACCGCCTTGCCCTGCGCGAGCTCACCTGGAAGCCTGCTTCCCCGTCGATCTCCACCGTTGCACTGATCCGTGCTCGCACGCTGAACGATGTTGCAAAGTCGCTCGGCGCTGCCGGTGACGTCAACATTGCGCTTTCCAATGGCCCGGGAGTGGACCTTATCGGTTTCGAAGCCGGCGGACGCCACACCACCTCCCTTCTGGTGGACGGAGACTACCCACCGGTACGTCGCCTGTTCCCGGACGAGACTCCAATCCACGCGGTCGTAGCTCGCCAACCTTTGATCGATGCTGCAAAGCGCGTATCCCTGGTTGCGGAGCGCAACACTCCAATTCGCCTGAACTTCTCTGAGGGTCAGGTCGTACTGGACGCAGGTCAGGGTGACGACGCTCAAGCATCGGAGGCACTTGAAGCAGTGCTCGAGGGCGAAGAGATCTCCGTTGCATTCAACCCACAGTTCCTGCTGGATGGGCTCAACGCTATTGGAACGGACTTTGTTCGTCTGAGCTTCACTCACCCAAACAAGCCTGTGGAGTTCACCGGACAGGAGTCGCTGGACGGCGAGGACTCGAAGGTCTACCGCTACCTCCTCGTTCCAATCCGATTCGCTAACTGATATCTCGCTGGCGCACCAAGTGCCAGTAGATAACTCACAAACACCCTAGGGTTGCGATGTTTCACGTGAAACATCGCAACCCTTCCCCATTGAAAGGAGCTGAACAGGCGCGTGTATGTTTCCCATCTTTCACTCCTTGATTACCGTTCATATGAGCACGTGGACGTTGAGTTCCAGCCAGGTATCAACATCTTGGTGGGCCAGAACGGTCAGGGAAAGACCAACCTGGCCGAGGCCATCGGCTACATCGCCACGCTTGGATCACACCGCGTTGCTGCAGACATTGCGCTAATCCGAGCGGGCGCCCATCGCGCAATGATCCGCTCCAGGATTGTTCGTGGCGACCGCTCACAGACAGTCGAGATCGAAATCATCAACGGCAAGGCTAACCGGGCTAGGGTCAACCGCGGCACCCCGGGACGAGCTGCCGACGCTCTCGGAATTCTTAAAACGGTTCTCTTTGCTCCCGAGGATCTTGTCCTCGTCAAGGGTGATCCGGACGCGCGTCGTCGATTCCTTAACGAACTAACCATCTTCATTTCGCCGCGAATGTCCTCGGTGTTCTCGGACTACGATCGCGTTATCAAGCAGCGTTCCGCACTCCTCAAATCCGCGATCGCCGCCCGTAAGGCACACCGCGAACTGGACCTCTCCACGCTCGATATCTGGGACGCGAAACTTGCAAGCCTTGGTGCGCAGATCATGGCGTTCCGCCAGCGGCTTATCGTGGCACTCCGCCCCTACGTCCACAGCAGCTATGACGAGGTCTCGATGAGCCAGTCGGTCGCGCATATCGAATACGAGTCCTCGGTGGACGCGGTTCTGGCGGACGCACGGAAACTCGATGCGTTCCGCTCGGAGGAACTCCCCCGGCCTGATGTGCACCACACCGTGCAAAGCATCGAGGAGATCGAGGCGGAACTCCTAGAGTCACTCAAGATCGTTCGCCCTAGAGAGCTTGAGCGCGGGGTGTGCCTAGTGGGTCCCCACCGCGACGAGGTCGCGATGACGCTCAACAACCTTCCCGTGAAGGGTTATGCGAGCCATGGCGAGAGTTGGTCGTTTGCCCTTGCGCTGCGCCTCGCGTCCTACCGCCTCATGACGGACGGCCCCGACTCCCAGGACGCATCCGACTCTCTCTCCCAATACTGGTGGACAGACTCGGACGTGGACACCGAGCCTGTTTTGATCCTCGACGACGTATTTGCCGAACTAGATTCAAAGCGTCGCCGCCAATTGTCCAGAATTATTTCTGGTGCACGACAAGTGATTATTACTGCCGCTGTAATGGAGGACATTCCGGAGGATCTTGGTGGGAATATATTCCATGTTTCTTCCGGAACCGTAGTTCCAGAGAAGTCCCTGGATAATTCGGATACCTCCGAATCAATTAACGACGATTCCCTCGCGTCCTCGCTACCATCTTCTGTTTCGGTTAACAGTGGTATTGCGGATGGAGCGAAGCCGGACCAAGATGGTGAAGACAGTACTTCACCACTCGATGCCGAGGACGCATGATGTCAGGCGAGCTCTTTGACGACGACGTAACGGGGGTTCCCGTTGCGGAAGCGTTTGAGTTGGAGACTGCAAAGGAATACGCTCGCGCAGCGCTCAACCGGGCCAAGGCAAACGCGAGGGCCCGCGGCTTCTACCCCGGAAAGCAGGCACCATCGCGGTTTACGGAGCCACAGGTGTCGGGGGCTCGCGCCGGTGGACGAGACCCTAAGCCGCTCTCTGCGACCCTTGGCGCGCTCCTTGTGCAGCGAGGCTGGAACCAGGACGTTGCAGTGGGCGGAGTGATCGGGCGCTGGCCCGAAATTGTGGGTAAAGATATTTCTCAGCACTGCACGGCAGAATCGTTCGAAAATAGCATTCTTGTAGTGCGCGCACATTCCACAGCATGGGCCACACAATTAAAGTTTCTGTCCCCTGAGATTATGCGAACCATTTCCGCCGAGGTAGGCGATGGCGTGGTCCAGGAAATTCGCGTGCTTGGCCCGGACTCCCCCAAGTTCACGCGGGGCAAGTATTCAGTTAAGGGACGCGGGGCTCGCGATACCTGGGGGTAATTCCACGCAGCTCGTACCCCAGAGCCTCAGAGCTTAACCTGCCGCCACCCGCAGGAGGACCGGTTGACGGTCTGAGCGTAACGCACCTCGATCGTCGAAAATCAGGGTTTGAGGGGCGCCGAAGGCGGCCCGCACCAGATCGCAGCGAGGCGATTACGGCGGCTGCCGAACGAGCAATGGCAAACGGGGGTGAAGATCCCGGAGAAACGGCGAGATTTCGCCAAAAATAGATGGCACTTCACAGGTGTCAAAGCCCGGATTTGTGCCCTATTTTTGATAGAATGGCTGGGTAACTCTGGTCGAAACTCACGGCCAGATATCGAGCGGCAATACAGGCCACGCCCGCGGCACTCAGTTCAGGGGAGCTGAACCCACATGTGCCGATGAGCAGGTCCGTTCCGCAGGATGACTAGGAGCACCACTTCTCGTGGCAGAACTCAATAACGAAGCGCAAGAACCACAGGCCGCAAAGCCAGCTATGCAGCAGGGCGGCGACTATGGGGCAAGCGCAATCACGGTCCTCGAGGGCCTTGAAGCAGTCCGTAAGCGTCCAGGAATGTACATCGGTTCCACCGGTGAGCGTGGCTTGCACCACCTCGTGTATGAGGTAGTCGACAACTCTGTTGACGAGGCACTCGCCGGATACTGCGATCACATTGAAGTGACCATCCTCGAAGATGGGGCTGTCAGCGTTTCCGACAATGGTCGCGGAATCCCCGTAGACATCCACCCCACCGAAGGAAAGCCGACCGTCGAAGTCGTCATGACGATCCTGCACGCCGGTGGAAAATTCGGTGGCGGCGGATATGCGGTCTCCGGTGGTCTTCACGGTGTGGGTATTTCCGTGGTGAATGCGCTGTCGGCACGTGTTGAGACCGTGGTTAGGCGTCAGGGCTACACCTGGTACCAGTCATTCGCGAACGGTGGAATCCCACAGGGCACGCTGCGCAAGGGCGAGGCCACTGAGGAAACGGGAACTACCCAGACCTTCTGGCCAGACCCAACAATCTTCGAAACCACAGAGTTCGACTACGAGACCCTGCGTGCACGATTCCAGCAAATGGCGTTCCTGAACAAGGGACTCCAGATCACGCTCACTGACTTGCGTCCAACCTCTACCGACGAGACCGGTGAGGAAGTTGCAGGAGACGACACCCCGTCCCCAACCAACCCACGCCGAACGGTGACGTACAAGTACGACAACGGTTTGTTCGACTACGTGGCGCACCTCAACTCAACCAAGAAGTACGAGGTCGTCAACCCTGAGATCATCGACTTCGAATCGGAAGATACCGAGAAGAAGATCTCCGTTGAGATCGCCATGCAGTGGACCTCGGCCTACTCCGAGTCCGTGCACACGTACGCAAACACGATCTCCACGACCGAGGGTGGAACGCACGAGGAAGGCTTCCGCGCGGCACTAACATCGCTGGTCAACCGCTATGCGCGCGCCAAAGGCATCCTCCGCGAGAAGGAAGACAACCTCACCGGTGACGACATCCGTGAGGGTCTGACCGCTGTTGTTTCCATCAAGCTCGGCGAGCCGCAGTTCGAGGGCCAGACCAAGACCAAGCTGGGTAACACTGAGGCCAAGACATTCGTCCAGGGAGTCGTCAACGACAAGCTGGGTGACTGGCTTGACGCTCACCCGAACGAGGCCAAGGAGATCATCAAGAAGGCTCTCCAGGCTTCCGCCGCTCGCCTCGCAGCACGCAAGGCACGTGAGGCTACCCGCCGAAAGGGACTCCTAGAGTCCGGCGGTATGCCAGGAAAGCTGCGTGACTGCCAGTCCAACAAGCCCGAAGAGTGCGAGATCTACATCGTGGAGGGTGACTCCGCAGGTGGATCCGCAGTTCGTGGACGCGACCCACACACCCAGGCGATCCTGCCGCTGCGTGGAAAGATCCTCAACGTTGAGCGTGCCCGCCTCGACCGTGCGCTCTCCAACCTCGAGGTTCAGGCGCTCATCACGGCATTCGGCACGGGTATTGGCGAGGACTTTGACGCCAACAAGCTGCGCTACCACAAGATCGTGCTCATGGCCGATGCAGACGTCGACGGCCAGCACATCACCACGCTGCTACTCACGCTCCTGTTCCGCTACATGCGCCCACTCATCGAGCACGGCCACGTGTACCTCGCCCTTCCACCGCTCTACCGCATCAAGTGGACCAACGCAGAACACGACTATGTGTTCTCGGACCGTGAGCGTGACGAGACAGTTACCGCAGGTACCGCCGCGGGTCGCCGACTCCCCAAGGAGAACGGCATCCAGCGTTACAAGGGTCTTGGTGAGATGGACTACACCGAGCTGTGGGACACCACCATGGACCCTACACACCGCACACTGCGCCAAGTCACGCTCGACGATGCGGCCGCAGCAGACGAAATCTTCTCCGTGCTCATGGGCGAAGACGTCGAATCGCGCCGAAACTTTATCCAACGCAACGCCAAGGACGTGAGGTTCCTCGACATCTAGCGCTCCACCGTCCACAGACGGACCGTGAAGCGGTTCGGCGCCACGCGCCAAGCCAGCCACCACGGAAGCGACACCCCGCAACGTAACGCGAGGGAATCGTCGTGAAGCACAAGACATCAAGGAATTTCAGACTTAACCAGGCGCTTGCGCCGGAGAATTAGGAGAGGAAAATCGTGGCAGACGATCAAACTCCAGCAGACTACGAAATCAACGAGGAAGCACCTCGGCACGAGGAACTCGTTGTGCACCACGGCAACGTGGAGCAAGTTGACCTCCAAACGGAGATGCAGCGCTCGTACCTCGACTACGCAATGTCAGTCATTGTGGGACGCGCGCTTCCGGACATCCGTGACGGCCTGAAGCCCGTACACCGCCGCGTGATCTACGCGATGTACGACGGCGGATACCGCCCAGACCGCGCGTACTCGAAGTGCTCGCGTGTGGTCGGTGACGTCATGGGTAAGTTCCACCCGCACGGTGACACCGCCATCTACGACACCCTGGTTCGCCTGGTCCAGGACTGGACCCTGCGCTACCCGCTCGCCGCCGGACAGGGAAACTTTGGTTCCCCAGGTAACGACCCCGCAGCAGCACCCAGGTACACGGAAACCCGCATGGCGCCGCTTGCGCTCGAGATGGTCCGTGACATTGACAAGAACACCGTTGACTTCCAGGACAACTACGACGGACGCACCCAGGAGCCATCGGTTCTTCCTGCACGCTTCCCAAACTTGCTGGTCAACGGCTCGGCCGGTATCGCAGTGGGTATGGCGACCAACATTCCACCGCACAACCTGCGCGAGGTTGCGAACGGTGTGCAGTGGTACCTAGACAACCCGGATGCTTCTCGTGAGGAGCTCCGCGAGGCGCTCATCGAGCGCATCAAGGGCCCGGACTTCCCTACCGGCGCAACCATCCTGGGCCGCAAGGGCATCGAGGACGCATACCGCACCGGCCGTGGCTCGATCACGCAGCGTGCAGTGGTCAACATCGAGGAAATCCAGAACCGCATCTGCCTCGTGGTGACCGAGCTCCCGTACCAGGTCAACCCTGACGCACTCGCGCTCAAGATCGCGGACTACGTCAAGGACGGCAAGATCTCCGGGATCGCGGATATCCGCGATGAGACCTCGGGCCGTACCGGTCAGCGCCTGGTCATCGTGCTCAAGCGTGATGCGGTGGCCAAGGTCGTCCTGAACAACCTGTACAAGCACACACAGCTGCAGGAAAACTTCTCCGCTAACATGCTTGCTCTCATCGACGGCGTGCCACGCACCCTGTCGATCGACGCGTTCATCTTCCACTGGGTCAACCACCAGATGGACGTCATCTCGAGGCGTACGGCCTACCTCCTGAAGGAAGCCGAAGACCGCATCCACATCCTGCGCGGATACCTGCGCGCTCTGGACAACCTCGACGAGGTCATTGCCCTGATCCGCCGCTCCCCAACAGTGGATGAAGCCCGCGAAGGCCTCATGAACCTCCTGGGAATCGACGAAATCCAGGCAACCGCGATCCTGAATCTCCAGCTCCGCCGACTGGCAGCACTGGAACGCCAGAAGATCATGGACGACCACGCAGAACTCGAAGCGCAGATCAACGACTTCAACGACATCCTGGCCAAGCCAGAGCGTCAGCGCGCGATTGTCAGCGACGAACTCACCGAAATCGTGGACAAGTTCGGCGACGACCGCCGCACCACGATCCTTCCTTACGGCGGCGAGGTCTCCATGGAGGACCTTATTGCAGAGGAAGAGGTCGTAGTCACGATCACTCGCGGTGGATACGTCAAGCGCACCCGTTCTGACAGCTACCGTGCGCAAAAGCGTGGCGGCAAGGGAGTAAAGGGAGCGGCGCTGCGCGAGGACGACCTCGTGGACCACTTCTTTGTCACGACCACCCACCAGTGGCTGCTGTTCTTCACCAACTTTGGCCGTGTCTACCGCGCCAAGGCGTACGAGCTCCCTGAGGGCGGTCGCGACGCCAAGGGCCAGCACGTTGCAAACCTCCTGGCCTTCCAGCCGGGAGAGCGCATCGCGCAGGTACTTGATCTCAAGAACTACGACGACCACGAGTACCTGGTTCTCGCCACCCGCCGCGGTTTGGTCAAGAAGACCCGCCTGTCCGAGTACGACACCAACCGCACCGCCGGTCTGATCGCAATCAATCTGCGTGAGGATGACGAGGGCCGTGCTGATGAGCTCGTGTCAGCGGTTGCGGTCAACCACGATGACGACCTCATCCTGGTGTCCCGCAAGGGCCAGTCGATCCGCTTCCGTGCAGACGATGACACCCTGCGCCCAATGGGACGCGCGACCTCCGGTGTGACGGGCATGAAGTTCCGCGACAACGACGAACTGCTCTCCGCAGACGTGGTCCGCGAGAACTCCGACATGTTCGTGGTCACCGAGGGCGGCTTTGCCAAGCGCACCGACATCTCCGAGTACCGAGTCCAGGGCCGAAACGGCTACGGAATCAAGGTTGCGAACCTGGTTGAGGAACGCGGAGATCTCGTTGGCGCACTGATCACTGAGGCAGAAGATGAAGTTCTTGTGATCATGAAGAAGGGAAAGATCGTGCGTTCTGCGGTTTCGGAGGTTAACCGTACCGGCCGAAACACCCAGGGTGTAACGTTTGCTAAGCCGGACAAGAACGACAGCATCATCGCGGTTGCCCGCAACGTTGAGCGCAATCTCGGCGATTCCGAGCTCGAAGACGGCGAGTCTGACGAGGTCTCTGAAGAGACCTCAGAGGCACAGATCGTTGGCGAAACCGTGAACGACGAGGCCACCCCAAGCGAGCACGAAACAGCCGAAACTACAGCTGAAGAAGAGAACGCATGAGCACATCGAATAGCAAGTCGGTAGCAGGAGGCCAGGTCACGACCCCTCCCGCCCCAACGGCCGGCGGTGCCCCAGCAAGCTTCACTCCGAAGTCATCGGGATCGGCTCCGGCCGCTTCCGGCGCGCTGCCTGTAGGGGCTGGTAAGCCCGCAGGGCAGGGGGAATCCCCTCGCACGGCTGGCTCGGTACGCCCGGAGCTTGTGGGACCACGCCGCATCAGGCTGTCGGTGTCACGCATCGATCCATGGTCCGCCATGAAGATGTCGTTCCTACTCTCGATCGCCCTGGGAATCATGATGGTCGTGGCGGCTATCGTGTTCTGGAAGGTCCTGGACGGCATGCATGTGTTCACAGAGGTGGATGCCATGGTCAAGGAAATCCTCGGCGAGAAGACAACCGTCAACATCCTGCAGTACGTTGAGTTGTCTCGAGTGGTGTCGTTGGCCACAATTCTGGCCATCGTGGACGTCGTTCTCCTCACCGCCATTGGCACCATCGGAGCGTTCCTATACAACGTTGTTGCTGCTCTTGTGGGTGGAATCCACCTCACGCTGACCGACGACTAGGCACGAGTTTCTCGCATCATTTAGCGGTTTGCGGCGGGGGATCCTGTTCGATTTTGGATTCCCCGCTCAAATCGTGTAACTTTAAGTGTCGTTGAGGGAACGGAAACGAATCCCACGACTACGGGCCTATAGCTCAGGCGGTTAGAGCGCTTCGCTGATAACGAAGAGGTCAGAGGTTCAAGTCCTCTTAGGCCCACTACCGAACCCAACCAAAGGGGAAAGTGAAATGAAGAAGTTTTTTATTGTTCTTCTGACTGCAGTCGCAGGTTACGCCGTTTGGCGCAAGGTAACCGGTGACGACGGACAGCGCGATCTTTGGTCTGAGGTTACGGATCCGATCAACTGATCGGAAGCCACTGGGGCTATGGCGCAATTGGTAGCGCACCTGCTTTGCAAGCAGGGGGTTAGGGGTTCGAGTCCCCTTAGCTCCACAGAATGAAGAGAGGCACCGCTTATGCGGTGCCTCTCTTTTTGTGTCTGCACTGTGGTTGTGGGGCCCGTGGTTGTGTGGCCGCCTTGCGGCTCGGCGTGCGTGGAGCTTGTGGGTATGTTGGGCCTCGGGCCTGCAGCCCCTGGGTGTGGGCCCCGTAGTTTCTTACATGGTCTTTGATTTTCGACGATCAAGCGGACACCCAGCCCCCATCCACCCTGACGTCAGGTCAGGCATGTTGGGTTTGTTGCATCGACCGGTTCGGGCCTACCAGGATTCCGACGAGGAGTTGCACGCACGCCAGAATCCCCAGGAGTGTGAAGGATGCAGTCCAGGCGCCCGTTCGCTCGGCGAGGAAGCCTGCTGCTACGGGTCCAATAGCCGCAAACAAGTAACCGTAGGACTGTGCCATGCCGGAGAGTTTGGTGGTGTCCTGGGGTGTGTGCGAGCGGAAGTTGATGAGGGAGAGGGCCACCACGAATGAGGAGCCAGAGCCGAAACCGCCAATGATCGCCCACAGGATGCTGAGTGAGGGCGCTATAAGTAGCCCGCAGATTGTCACGATCATCGGGATGCTTGCGGTGATGGCTGCCACGGTTTGGCTGTGGGGCCGTCTCATGAGTGCGGGGATGAGTAGCCCGCCGCCGACACCCACGATTTGGTACACAAACAGGTTCATGCCGGCCTGTGCGGGGGTAGATCCTTCAGTGATGAGGAAGGTGGGCAGCCAGGTGGCAAGCACATAGAAGGTTGTGCTCTGCAGCCCCATGAAGGCGGTCACTAGCCATGCTGTGGGCTGCTTCCACAAAGGGACTTCAGTAGCGGGCTTGTCACCCATGTGTGCGCTCTGACCTGCTGCTGAACTTGCTGAACTGTTGTCCAGTGTGATGGAGGTAAAGCGCTGGGCAGGAGCTGATGAGCGGGCCCGCGGGAACCAGAGGAAGGCCACCACTGTGGCAGGAATCGCCCAGAAGGCCAGTGAGAACCGCCATCCAGAGGTACTTGCCACGGGAACAGCCAGGGCCGCAGCAGAGGAAGCAGCGATGTTCACTGAGGCGGAGTAGATGCCCATCGCAAGGGCACCACGGGCTGGGTAATCGCGCTTAACAATCGTGGGAGTGAGGACGTTTCCTATGGCGATTGCGCAGCCCACGATGCTCGCACCGACCCAGAGCCCGGCGCTTCCGCCGTAGGACCGGATGACAATTCCTACGGCAAGGAGAACCAAAGAGGCGAGCACCGTGCGTTCCATGCCGAATCGCCTGGCAGGGTGATGGACCAGAGGGGAGATCAACGCGAAAGCGAGAAGTGGGATCGTACCCAAGAATCCGAGGACTCCCTCGTCTAGGAAAAGATCAGATCCTATTTGTGGCAAGAGTGGCCCTACCGAGGTGAGGGCCGGACGCAGGTTGATTGCTACGAGGAAGATCAGTGCCAGGACTATTGGGGCTGGAAGCTTAACTCTTCTTCGTTCTGCGCCACCAGATTCACTCATGTCTGCTCTCATCCCCTTCACATGCAACCCTTCCCCACCCTAGTGCGTTGGCAAGTGTCCTCGCGCTGGCAGAACCATGCATGGAAATCTTTAGGGGTGACCGAATGGAGTCTCCAAGGGTCCTTGGACTCACGGATGCCCGATCCCCTGTCGTACTCTGATCGAAGGGACTGAGGAAGAGGGCGTGTAATGCGGCAGGTGCCGGTCTACTTTTATTCATCCAAATCAGGGATGGTCAAGCTGTTTGCGCAGAACCTGGCGCGGCCGGTTTTCGATCTGGGAGACCGGGATATTCGCTCGACTGTGCCCGACGGGCCGTGGGTGCTCCTGACACCTTCGTACAAGACCGGAAACGCGGACAATGACACGCTCCCCGAACCGGTGAAGCGCTTCCTGAGGAACCCTGAGGTGCGACGCAAGATGGTCGGGGTCATGGGCTCCGGGAACCGAAACTTTGGCACTCACTACCAGGCGGCGGCGCGAGAAATCGCCAAAAAATCGGGTAGACCGATGCTCTTTGAGTTTGAACTCCAAGGCACTCAGTGGGATGTTGAGGATGCCCGCAAGATCCTTGAGGAGCTGGACCTGGAGATTTACCGGGGCCATGGCGGGGACGCTGCAAACGCTAGGCCACAGGAAACGAGAACCAACCCGGTGGAGCCTTCGGCGCCCACCGAGGAATAGGTCACGCTACCCGCAAGAGGGTTAAATTCGCGACTAGAATGAGTCCGGTGTCGGGCTGATAATTCATGCACTGGCATGAATACATTCAACTGATTGTCGCGGGGAATCCTTACATGGCTGAAATCGAAGACCTGAGTAGCAGCTCCGGTCGGGCAACCGACAGGGCAACCAACCAAGCGTCCAACCACGCTGCCCAGGTCACGCCCGACCCCACGAACGGGGCCAGCGTGGCCCCACCCGAGGAACCCGCCGCCGAGAACACGCTCAAGCGCGGCCTGAGCGCCCGACACATGTCGATGATCGCCATCGGTGGGGCGATCGGCACGGGCCTGTTTGTAGCATCAGGCAACACGATCTCCCAGGCCGGTCCGGGTGGTGCCCTGCTCGCCTATGGCGTCATCGGGTTCATGGTGTTCCTGCTCATGCAGTCGCTCGGCGAGATGGCCACATACCTCCCGGTTCCGGGCGCGTTTGCAGAGTACGCCAACCGCTTTATCAGCCCTTCGTTCGGCTTTGCCACCGGCTGGAACTACTGGTTCAACTGGGCGATCACGGTGGCCGCGGAGCTCGTGGCCGCAGCGATTGTTATGTCCTATTGGGCGCCGGGAGTACCTGCGTGGATCTGGTCCGCAGCCTTCCTGACCCTCCTGATCCTCCTCAATCTGTTTGGTTCCAAGGCCTTTGGTGAGTCCGAGTTCTGGTTCGCCATGGTTAAGGTCATCGCGGTCGTGGTGTTCTTGGCGCTCGGCGTGCTGATGATCTTTGGCATTATGGGCGGCAACTCCCCCGGCTTCACCAACTGGACCGTGGACGACGCGCCATTCCCGGGTGGCATGACGGCCGTGGTCGCGGTCTTCATGATCGCCGGATTCTCGTTCCAGGGAACCGAGCTCGTGGGTGTGGCCGCCGGTGAGTCCAAGAACCCGGAACGGGACGTCCCGCGTTCGATCCGCTCGATCTTCATCCGCATCATGCTGTTCTACATTGGTGCGATTACCGTGATTGCGTTCCTGATCCCGTACACCGATTCGCGACTGCTCGACACCGACATCACCGACATCGCAGTCTCCCCCTTCACGATCGTGTTCGAAAACGCGGGCGTGCTCGGCGCCGCTACACTCATGAACGCGGTCATCCTGACCTCTATCCTGTCCGCCGGTAACTCGGGACTGTACGCGTCCACCCGCATGCTTTACGCCATGGCGATGGACGGCAAGGCACCCAAGATCTTCCGCTCGGTCAACCGCCACGGCGTCCCGATCCCCGCGCTCGCGATGACCGCCGCGATCGGCGGTTTCGCATTCCTGACCTCGCTTATTGGCAATGGTGGCGCGTACGTGTGGCTGGTTAACGTGTCCGGCCTGTCTGGCTTCATCGTGTGGATGGGTATCGCCTGGTCGCACTACAACTTCCGCCGCGCATTCGTGGCGCAGGGCCATGACCTGTCCGAACTCAAGTTCAAGGCCCGCTGGTTCCCATTGGGCCCGATCGTCGCGCTCCTCATGTGCGCCGTGGTCATCATCGGCCAGAACTACAACGCCCTGTTTGGCGGCGGAAAGCTCATTGAGATTCTGTCCTCATACATCGGAATCCCGGCGTTCCTAGCCATCTGGATCGGCCACAAGGTGGTCACCAAGTCCCGCGGCATTCGCCCTGAGGACGCCGACCTGTCCCGTCCCATGGTTGAGGCCTGACGGGCTCATAAAACCTGATTTTCGACGATCGGCCTGCGTTGCAGCACCATCCCACCCGCCCAGCGGCCTAGGTGAGATGCGGCTGGGACGCAGGTCGATCGTCGTTAATGGGGGTCTGACCATGGGAGCCGAGATCCTAGGTACAACGGTGACTTCCTAGCTGGAGGCTAGGAACTCACAGCCACAGCTAGGATCTCGGCGTGGGGTGCTGGGGCGGTGGGCATGGTGGGCTTGCGGACGGCTGCCGGAGTACCCTTGGTGGTTGGAAAGCCGCAGCGAAACAGGAGTAAACGTGGGCGCAAAGCAACAGGATTCCGGGGACGAGAGTATCCGCAGGCGGACATTTGGTGCGGCGGAATCCGTGGCGGATTTTGAGGCGAGACTCGCCGATGTGCGCGCCCTAATCGGGGCTGCGGCGGCCCGTGCGGGCCGGGATGCGAGCCAGGTGCGACTGCTGCCCGTATCCAAGACGGTCCCACAGGAGCGGCTGCGCAACGCGCACGCCGCGGGCATCACGCACATGGCCGAAAACAAGGTCCAGGAGGCCCAGCGCAAGAGCCGCGAAATGGCTGATCTGGACCTGACGTGGGCGATCATCGGACATCTGCAGACCAACAAGGCTAAGGACGTGGCGGAGTTTGCCACGGAGTTTCAGGCCCTGGATTCGCTGAAACTCGCGGAGGCACTGGAGCGCCGGCTTGAGGGATTTGACCGCTCATTGGACGTGTTGGTGCAGGTCAACACGTCAAGGGAGTCGAGCAAGACGGGTCTGGCGCCGGAGGATGTAGAGGACTTCATCAAGGCACTCCCCCAGTTTTCCCGGCTCAATGTCAGGGGATTCATGACCATGGCGCCGTTCAGCGCCGACCCAGCGCGCGTGCGCCAGAGTTTTGCAGAGCTCCGTGGCCTGAGGGATCGTGCGCGCGAGTACGCGCCCGAGGGGATGGATCTGTCTGAGCTGTCGATGGGCATGTCCGGGGACTTTGAATTGGCCATCGAGGAGGGCGCCACAGTGGTTCGGGTGGGCCAGGCAATCTTCGGATCAAGGTCGTATCCGGCGTAGTGCGCGGAAAACCTTAAGCGCGAACGGCCGGCCCTTTCGGGCCGGCCATTGTTGGTCCGCGAACTCCCAAGGAGTGCAGACCTCCTCCGGACCAATACCAGCCTATGAACTCGATAAGAGATCGCAGCGATTGAAGTAGGCGTGACTAGTTGGTGAAACTAGTTTGCGCGGCAGGCGGCATCGATCTTCTCACCGGCGATGGGTAGCGCCGCAACCTGCTCTTGCAACTCCGGAATGACCTCTTGTGCCTCGGCGATGGCGTCCGCGTCACCTGCGGCAACCTTCTTATAGTCGATCTTGTCGGAGATGTTGGAGGTTTCCTTGACCTCGTCGATGAAGAGCTTGAGCGGCTCCTTGATTTCGTCAGTGGTAAGAGAACCCAGTGCCATGTTGAGTCTGTCGATCACTGGCCCGTAAACCTCACCCGGTGTGGCTTCACCGTTCTGGACCTTGGACATCCCATCGGAGAGCATCGTCATGACCGAGTTCAGCTCCTCATTGAGCGAAGTGCAGTCCGCAGTCACTCCTGCAGCGGTCTCCTCGGAGGTTTCGTCTGTGGTGGGATCTGGAGTCTCCGTTTCAGCGTCAGTGGTGGAAGTGGTGGTGCTATTGGTTTCCTCGGGGGCCTTGGCATCGCCTGAGCATGCGCTAAGGCTGAAAGCGAGGGCTAGGACGCTGGCGGCGGACGTGATTCGGACGAGCGACTTGCGCATGGTTAAGACCTTCTGGTGCGAAATGGAAAGGCACGCGCTGGCGTGCCTTTCCTTCCACCCCACCAGAGCGGGAGCGCTCTGCACACCTTTTTGTTGGGTCTTCACCCGGGGATAAGTACCCTGTATTTCATCCAAAATCGCCTGACCAGTACAGACATCACAACCTTTGCGGGTAACGAAATCGAATCGACGGCCTGTGGAACTCTAGTTGGCTGGTCAGTGGCTTGGAGCTAGGCTCGAGTTGGCGGGAATTAGGCCTTGGCGGTGAATCGGGCCTGGACGGAGGCGCTCACTGTGATGTCCTGCGGACGCACGGTGACCGAATCCATCTTGGCCGAGCGCATCATCCCGTAACTCGCCGACTCCGCAGTGGCGGAGTTGAGCAGGCCCACGTCCGCGATCTCGATGAACTCCACGGAGGAGAACTGCGCTGCGCGGGCATATTCGAGGGCCTTTGCCTTGGCATTGCGCACGGCGAGCGCGCGGACCCGTGACGTCACGGTGTCGTGCTCGTGGTCGGAGAGGCCCCAGGACACCTCGGGAAGCTCAACGCTGTCGAGGTTGCTCTGCTGCTCCATCCACTCCGAGACGGCCTCAAAATTGGTAAACACGGCGATGAACGTGGTCTGGGCGTAGTGGACGGGGCTTCCCTGGCTGCCGTCCTCCTTCCAGGGGCGAGAGGTCCACGTGGTGGTTGCGCCCATGGACCAGGACTCGACAGGGGTGTTCTCTGTTTCGGCGAGTGCGCTGAGAGAGGCGTGAATGATGGCCGTGGACGCCGACATTCGGGCCTTGGCTGCAGCCGGGTCGAGGTCCTGAGCCTGGACGTTTGCGGTGACGGTTGCGCGGGTGGGTGCGAGGCTCTCTGAGGCCTCCCCTTGAACGGTGATCTGCATGGTCACAATGTATGCCGGGTGCGTGGGATGCGCGAGGAGGAAATGCTTGGCGGCGTGGCCAGTGCGGCTCTGTGGCTTGGCCGCCGTAGGTAGTGCTCCCAAGTAGATCATCCACATGGTGGCATTGCCATGTGGACAACCAGCGTGCGCGCGAATCAACAGATGGGCCTCACAGTGTGGATATCGTGCGTCGACCGGTGGGGTTTGGTTACGTCTGGTCTGCCACCTTGAGTCAGGTCGTTCTACCTGACTTCCTGAGGTTGGTAGTTGGGTGACGTGGTGCCAGCTTGTGGGACTCAGCCAGCGCAGATCTTGTCAATCTGCGTGTACGCGTCCTTAAGTTGATCCTGCGCGTTGGAAAGGTCCGCGTTGAACTGCTCCATCGCAACTACGGCTGATTCATCGGCCGCGTAGACGGCCGCAGGGTCGAAATCGTTGAACACCCCGGCATACTGTCCAAGGGAATCGGTGAACGTGGCAAATGGCTCGGCTAGGTCCGAACTCTTAATCTGCGGTTTCACGCCATTGAATGCCTCTGCGGTCATTCCGAGCGCCTCACGCGCGGTATCCGCGAGCTTGGATGCAACCTCAGGGTCATCGAACCCCGTGGGGTCGAACCCCAAGCCCGAGACGATGGCGTCCAATTTGGATCCGACGGAAGTGGCGGTTTCCACGATGAGTGTGCACTCCTCGGTGGTCTGCTCACTGAGGCCCGGCGGGTCCCCGGGGGCTGAGCTCTGAGATCCGCCAAGACCATTGTCCGAAGGTACACCGGAACATCCTGCAAGAGTGCAGGTCAGCGCAAGAACAACGAGCATGCGTGCGCGCATGATTCTCCTCTCGCGCGGTCCGTGGGTCCCGGTTGCTTGGCCTCCGTAGTCAGGGACAGTGACTACGGACCGACTCCAGGGTGCTAGTCCGAGTTTCCAGGGTGGCTCCGGTAATAGTGACCCAGATTCGCACCACCCCGCAACACCACCCCGCAACACCACCTCTCCCTCCTCCCCTCCCTCCCACTCCCCCATCGAGAGTGTTCCTGAGCCCACTCTCGTCATCGAGAGTGGGCTCAGGAACACTCTCGATGGAAAAAGAGGGGTGGGGTTGGCAACGGGTGGGGTAGGCCGGTGGGGAGTAATTGGGCAGGCAAAGCCAGGCAGGGGCAGCCAGTCACCAGGAATAGTTGAACCATCAACGGAGTTGTACCGATCGGACCCACTCTCACCTCGATCTTTCTAAGGCGGACACACCATGGCGGACTACGGCCAGGACATTCTCTTTGGTTCGTTCATCACCCCGGTCAACGCGAACCCGCAGCACGCCGTGAACATGGCCGTGGCCTCGGAAAATGCAGGGCTGGACCTGGCAACGTTCCAGGACCACCCCTACCAGCCGTCGTTCCTGGATACGTGGACTTTGCTGAGCTACGTTGCGGCGCAGACCTCCCGCATCAAACTCTCCGGCAACGTCATCAACCTTCCGCTGCGCCCCGCCCCGGTGCTGGCGCGCGCAGCGGCCTCGCTCGACCTCCTCTCCGGCGGGCGTTTCGAGCTGGGCCTGGGCGCCGGCGGCTTCTGGGACCCGATCGTAGCCATGGGTGGCAAGCGCCTCACCCCGGGACAGTCCGTGGAGGCTCTGTCCGAGGGCATCGACGTGATCCGCGAGCTCTGGAACACGGACACCCGCGAGCGCCTCGTATTTGATGGCGAGCACTACCAACTCAACGGCGCCAAGCGCGGCCCTGCGCCGGCGCACAAGATCGAAATCTGGGTGGGTGCCCTCAAGCCCCGCATGCTGCGCCTGGTGGGGCGCAAGGCTGACGGCTGGCTCCCCTCACTTGGCTACCTGTCCTCGCACGAGGAACTGCGTGGCATGTCCGAGGTCATCGACGCCGCCGCCATCAAGGCCGGCCGCGACCCCAAGGATGTTCGCCGCATGACGAACGTGGGCGGGCAGTTCCTGAATGAGCGCACGGACAAGTTCCTGCAGGGAAACAAGGAACAGTGGGCTGAGGAACTCGCGCTCCTCACCCGCGAATACGGAACCTCGACCTTCATCATCTCCGCTGATCAGGCTGAGTTGGTTGAGTACTTTGGTACCGAGATCGCACCAGCCGTGCGTGAGCGCGTGGCCTCTGACCGCCGCGATCGCTCCGTCCTCTAACCAATACCGCCACCCAGCCCCGGCAAGGCACCCGGCGCCCTACCCCGCGCTTCCCCACCTCCCCCACAAAGGTTTGTTTTATGGACTACGGTCACTACCCCATCCTGGGTATTTCGGTTCCTTCGGATCACCACGCGCAGGCGCTCGCGGCCGCCCAGGCGGCGGACCGCCTCGGTTACGGCCGCGTGCCCGTGTCAAGCACCCCCTCGGCCGCCCAAATTCTCGACGATTCATCTGCTACCAGCACCGATGCAGCCTCGCTGGACCCGTGGACCGTCACGGCGTGGATCGCTGGTGGTACCAAGAACGTCAAGGTTCGCGCCGACTTCCGCACGCTCGATCAAGGCCAGGCCATGGTGTTGGCGCGTGCCGCGGCCTCGCTCGACCTCCTCGCGGACGGCCGCGCTGAGCTGGCCATTACCACGCACGAGGACGACGTGGTGGACCGGCTGACCGAGGCCACCGCGATCATCAAGGCCACGTGGGATGCCGCGTCTCGCGTTCCACTGTCCTTTGTGGGCGACTTCAACCGCGTCTCGGAGGCCCCTCGCGGCCCCGCTCCCGCGCACGCGTTGTCCATCTGGATGGGCGGCGTGAGTGAACCCGAGCTCGTTGCTGCGGGAGAACTCGCCGATGGATGGATCGTCAACGCTCAGGATCTGCTCGCAGCCGACGGCACGCTTGACACCCACGCACTCGCTCAGCACTTGAGCACGGTTGATCGCGCAGCTGTGGCGATGGGACGTGACCCGAGGGAAATACGCAGGAATATCGTCGTGAATCCGGGCGTGATTGAGGCGCTAGCGGAGCGCGAAGCGCGCCGCGCCGCTCAGGCGATGGCGGCGCTGGTGGGCGCCGGAATCGCGGAGATTTCGCTTGCGACCACGGATATCGAACTCATCGAGTTCGTGGCCGATCAGGTCTGGCCACTCTCGCTGGAACTTGTGGCGGCGCAGCGCGACGCCGACGGAACCGTGGTGGGCGTGGCCAAGAACATTGTGGCGCGTGCGCAGCGGACGTCGGGTGTGGACTACGATTCCGTGCCCGCACAGCTGCGCGATCGCATGGTCGAGCCCGGCGACCCGCACTACGGGAACTTCACGTCCACGTACATGCGCGGTGGCTCCCCAGCGCTCGTCCTGCGGCCGCGCACGGCCGAGGACGTGGCCGCGGCGGTCACCTGGGCCAAGACCCAGCCCGTGGAAATGTCCATCCGGTCCGCCGGCCACGGCATCTCCGGCAAGTCCACCAACCGCGGTGGAATCATCATTGACCTGCGGGAATTGCGTGAGATCGAGATTATCGACGAGTCGGCTGGGCTGGTTCGAGTGGGTCCCGGAGCGCAGTGGGCTGAGGTGGCGGCCGAGCTCAATCCGTACGGTCTTGCCATTAGTTCGGGTGACTCCGGAAGCGTGGGCGTGGGTGGGCTCGCCACTGTTGGCGGAATCGGGTTCTTCTCGCGCGACCACGGTTTGACGATCGACTACATTCGCGCGCTTGAGATCGTTACCGCTGATGGGCGCATTGTGCGGGCGTCTGAGACGGAGAACCCTGAGCTGTTTTGGGGCATGCGCGGCGCGGGCCCGAACTTTGGCATCGTGACCTCTTTTGAGTTCCAGGCCCGCAGGGTTGGGCTCATCGGGTTTGCCCAGCTGCAGTTTGCCGTGGACGACCTGACCGCGTTCCTAGTGGACTTCGGGCAGGTCGTGGAGGATTCCGAGCGGGACGTCACCATGTTCCTCGTAATGGGTAAGCCGCAGCCGGGTCAGCCTTTGATCGCGCAGGTCTACGGGGCTGTGAACTCGAGCGATGCCGAGGTGATTGTGGATCGCCTGCAGCCGTTTGCGAACCTCGCCCCGATGGTTGGACAGACTGTGTACTTGACCACGTACTCCGGTGCGATCGGTGCCCCACACGTGGGTCCGCAGCAGGGCCAGGGCAACCCCGTGTCGCGCGCTGGGGCCGCGCGGCACATTTCGCGGGAACTGGCGCGGGAGATCGAGGTCCTCATCCGCTCCGGACAGACGTACTTCTTCCAGATCCGCACCGCAGGTGGGGCCGCAAGCGACGTGGACGAGGAAGCAACCGCGTTCTCCCCACGCGACGCCCAGTTCCACCTGCTCGCCATGGGTTCCTCGATGCCTCGCTTGGAGCGGGCATGGGAGCCGTTGGCCGAGCACCTGTCGGGGTACTACCTCAACATGGACACGGACCTACATCCCGAGCGTGTGAGGGCTGCGTTTACGCAGGCCACGTGGGATCGCCTGGTTGCGCTCAAGCAGGAATGGGACCCGCAGAACGTGTTCCGCGATAACTTCAACATCGCACCCGACGCACAGGTCTAGGTGCGGTGATGCTGGGGCGAAACCAGAATCGTCGAGAATCTGGGCGTGTAGTGCGACATCCGGCGCAAAAGGCTGTGTAACCATGAGATATGGCGCTCAATCTTGAAGAAATCTACGTTGACCTTCACCAGAATCCAGAGTTGTCGTTCCAGGAGTTTCGTACCGCCGGCATAGTTGCCGGGCACCTGGAGGACCTCGGGTACGAGGTGCACACCGAAATCGGACAGACCGGAGTCGTTGGCGTGCTGTTCAACGGCGACGGACCCACCGTGCTCCTGCGCGCGGACATGGACGGCCTGCCAGTCCTTGAGGAAACGGGCTTGGACTATGCCTCCGAGGCACGCGGGACTGACCGCGCAGGCAACGATGTACCCGTCATGCACGCGTGCGGCCACGACGTCCACGTCACTGCACTACTCGGAGCCGCCGAGGAACTGGCGGAGACCACAAACGAATGGTCGGGGACGGTCATCGCGCTGTTCCAACCCGCCGAGGAAGAGGGCGGTGGAGCGCAGGCGATGGTCGATGACGGCCTCTACGACATCGTCCCCACCCCGGACGTGGTGCTCGGTCAGCACGTTGGGCCACTGCCAGCGGGTCTTGTGGGACTGCACGCGGGCGTGACCATGGCGGCGGCCGACTCGATCGGCATCACGATGCACGGCGTGGGCGGGCACGGATCGCGCCCAGAAACCACCGTGGATCCAGTGCTCATGACCGCAATGCTCGCGGTGAGGCTGCAGCAGATCGTGTCCAGGGAGGTTGGACCGCTCGAGCAAGCGGTGGTCACCGTGGGACAGATCCACGGCGGCACCCAGAACAACATCATCCCTGCCAAGGCGAGCCTCGGGCTGAGCGTACGGACGTTCAACCGCGACGTGCGGTCCCGCGTGATCGGCGCGATCGAACGTATTGCCAACGCGGAAGCCGAAGCTGCGGGAGCCGTACGGGCCCCTGAAATCGAGTACCAGGAGTCCTTCCCTCTCACCGTGAACGACCCGGAAGCAACGGAACGCGCGCGAACCGCACTCACGGAGGTCCTCGGGGCAGACAACGTCATCGATTCCGGCGTGGTGTCTGGGTCAGAGGATGTGGGAGTGCTCGCCGACGCAGTGGGTGCGCCCCTCGTGTACTGGTTCATCGGCGGAAGCGACCACTCACTGTTTGTGGGTGCAGACTTCACACAGGGCTTCCCCACCGACATTGCCTCCAACCACTCCCCTCTGTTTGCGCCGGTCATTGAGCCAACTCTCAGCGCGGGCGTGCGGGCGCTCGTAACGGCGGCACGGGAATGGCTTGCTTAAGGGCTCACAGGTTCAGGGGATTCTCGGCCTAGTGGAAGTCCACGTCTCTGAGCCCTACCCCTCTAGTTCTCTGCGCCTCACTGCACGTCGCCTCACCTCTATGACCTCAGTGCACCTCACGAATCGGATCTCATGCACCTCGTTCTCCTCTTAATGTCCCTGGGTTTCCTTGGTTTTGGTATTTGGGGGTTCCTGAAGGACCGCACAGCGTTCCGCTACCCAATCTTTGCCATCGTGGGGATCTTGGGGATCATTGTTTGGATCTCGGTAAGGTTCAATCTTCCCTTCCCGGTCCTCCTTGTGCTGGGCCTGGGAGCGCTCGCGGTCGCGATGTCCTTCCCGGTGTTGGTGGTGTTTTTGCTGGCCAACGGGCTTGTGATGTTCCGTCGTGAGGCACGCACGCTGGGTAACCTGCTGTCCCTGCTGGCGGGTGTGGGGTTGTTCTTCCTAGCGTGGTCAATGACCAAGATCTTCAACCAGTACGAGGTCAATGGCTTTCTGGCCTGGACGTGGTTCTTTGTGGCGACCACAGTTGCCTACATTTCGGTGGCGTTCCTGCTGTATCTGCTGATGTCCTGGCTGTATTCGGCCGTGCCCACGCGGGTCGTCCCCACCTACGGGATCGTGCTGGGCTCGCGACTCATCAGGGGCGAGGTCCCTCCCCTGCTCCGGGCGCGCCTTGACAAGGCACTGGAACTCTACAGGGGCTGGTCAGCTAAGGGAAAGGTACTGACTCTGATTCCTTCGGGCGGTCAGGGCCCAGACGAGTCGCGGCCCGAGGGCGTTGCCATGGGCGAGTACCTCGAGAACCAGGGGGTTCCTCCCGAGCACATCATCGTGGAGGATCGGGCCGTCAATACCCTTGAGAACTTGCGGTTCTCTCGCGATCTCATGGCAGACCCCAACTCCCCCACGATCGTGGTGACCAACAACTACCACGTGTTCCGCGCCGCAATGCTGTGCCGAAAGCTGGGAATCAAGGCCCACGTGCACGGTTCTCGGACCGCGTTGTACTACCTGCCCTCCGCCGTTATGCGCGAGTTCATCGCCATCATGGCCCAGTACAAGTGGCTCAATGTCGCCGTGATCGGCGCGCTCTTTGTCATGTGCGCAAGCGCTTATGTGGCCTGGCTTAACGCCTGAAATCTTGCGTTCGCGCTGATCAGGTATTGATTTTCGACGATCTTGGTTGCCTTTGCGCCTTCACATTTGGTCGGCTTCAATGTGCGGCTGGTGTGGTTGAGCTCGGGTGCGAATAGGGTGGGGGAATGGACCAACCACAGGATGTACTAGGGCTCTTTGCGCAGGCGTGGGCAGATCGGGACGCAGGTGCGCTGGCGGATCTCTTTGTGGAGGACGCCGAGTTTGTGAACGTGGTTGGGCTCTGGTGGCACAACCGTGCGGACATTCGGACGGCGCACGCCTACGGATTCGACGTGATCTTTGGGGAGTCACGCCTCAGCTTTGTTCAGGAGCGCTCGCGGATGATCGGCCATTCCGCCGCCGTGGTCCATGGGAAATGGATGATCACGGGGCAGGTGACCGCATCCGGCGAGGCAGCCGGCACAAGGTATGGGATCTTCACGTTCGTGCTCGAGCGCGGGGAAGGTGGCTGGAAGGTCGTGGCCGCCCACAACACGGACGTTATCAATGGTGCCGAGTCCATTGCTGTGATTGATGGAAGCTCCGTGCCGAGCGACTACCGTTAGCTCCTGGGAGGTGAGCGCTCGTGGCTGCTAGGGGGTGCGTGCAGGCGTTGACAAGGTGAGCACAACTAGCGCAAACCGGACTGTAACTTTCCTCGGAAAATAACATGTGGCGAACAATGATGGGGACAAGACCCCAAAACCGCTAAAAATCGCCGTAAATTCACGATTTCCATTGCTTTATATGTGGTGCACAAACTATTGTGTGACTGGAATGATCGGGTGAAGTCCCAATCCTCTTTATTTCGAGGCGGCTCAAGCGGTAGCGAGCAGCACTCGAGCCGCCACTACGAATCAAGGAGCGCACAGATGCGTCCCAACACAATTGCTCGCCGTGGAGCCGCCGCGGTTGCCGCTGGCGCTCTCGTCGCCGCAGGATCAGCAATTCCAGCCGCAGCTGAAAGTGACACCACCCTTGAGAAGGACGGTATCGCAATCACAAAGACCGCGGACCGTGCAACGGTGTCCAAGGTCGGTGACGTTGTCACCTACACCGTGACTGTTGAGCGTCCCGCTGGCAGCGAGGTTTCCGCGTTCCTCATCGAAGACGACATGTACGAAGTTGCTGACAACGTCAAGGCATTCGACCTCGACACTGTTACGTCAACGGGGGACTCCGAGATCGTAGCCACGGATTACACCGATGACTTCCTGAGCGTTGTTGGTCTGTTCGGTGAAAGCGACATCGTCACCATCAAGTACTCCGTGATTTACGCAGGTACTGGCAATGACTCGCTGGATAACGAGGTCTATGCCCTGGCTATCAACGTTGACCTCGACGCTCTTGACCTGGGTGAAGAAGAGCCTGCACCAGAAGAAACGCCTGGGACGGAACCAACTGAAGAGCCAACTGAAGAGCCAACCGAGCCTGCAGTTGACCCATCGGGCGAGCTAACTGAGGGTTCGACCGACGATGCAACCAACGAGCCAGAGGTGCCAGTTGAGTCCCCAGAGCCGGGAACCGAGGATGGTATTGACGTAACCACGCCTCCTGCAGAGACCACTGAAGGGGATGCAGGCGACCAGGTTGACGAGCCAGCTCCCTCCGAGACCGAGGATGCCACTCTGTTCCCCGGCGACGTAGATGCGATCGTGGGTAACGGTGCCGATGGTTCCGTAATTACTGCAACCAACGCATCCCTCGTTGTTGCAGAAACCGGTGCAGATACCTTCTCCGAAGAGAACGTTGAGGAGATCTCAGAGGAAGAGCTCATCAGTGAAATCGAGAACGCGCTTCTTGAAGCCTTGATGGATGGTGAAACTGAATGGCTTGAAGGCATCGAAGGGATCTCGATGGGTGAAGGCTTTGCTACCGCACAGGTCCTGGTCAAGAAGGCGCCTGTAACCTCCACGCCAGGTGGAGATGACGAGCTGGCTGCGACCGGTCTGTCGAATGGCCTGAAGAGCGCCGGAATCTTCGGTGCAGCCCTTGCGGGCCTCGGCGTGGTCCTGACGGGCGTGGCTCGCGCAGCGCGCCGCAACTCGGTACAGGGCTGAACAGCCTGAGCTGAATACAGCGTAAAGCGGCTGGGCCCGATTCCCCCACGGGAGTCGGGCCCAGCCGCTTTTGCGTGCGTTGAGTCGTGCTGTGCCGGGCTAGGCGGTGCGGCGCATCCTGCGGTACTCGGCCAGAACGGCAACCAAGCACACCGTGCACAAAGCGGTGACCAGGCTGAGCGAGACCGCGTAGGACATGACTGGGAGCAGCATGGCCAGGATGGTTGGGAGCAAGAATCCCACGTAGGTCAGCGAGTAGTAGATGCCGGTCAGTCCCGCTAGGTCGGACGGGGTGGCAATGCGCTGGACCTGGGCGAGCCCCGAGACCAGCGTGATGCCGTAGCCGGCGCCAAGAACCGCATCCACAAGAATCACAAAGACGGGGCTGGCAAGGATTACCGCTACAACCGCAAGCACAAGGCCTGTGACCAGCACAAACATTCCCACAGCGATGGCGCGTCCGCCGGTTGCCTGGTTGATGCGCGGGTAGAACGGCTGAACCGCGGCACCCACACCGAGGGTCAGGATGGTCAGGCCCGCCGCATAGATGGTGGTGTAGTCGCCCATTTGGGCTGCCACGCTCGACGGCATGATCGCGTAGGCCACCGCCGCAGCTCCAAACACCCAGGGGGCGGCGGGCATGATGAGGCGAGTGAACGTCCGGTGTCCCGCGGAGGGGACGCGCAGGTCCTGCCACCAGGAGGACGTGGTGCGGTTCTCTGGAGGAAGGGACTCAGGAGTCACTGCGAGCCAGAACAGCGCGACAACGCTGAGCGTGCCGTGGAGAACGTAGGGGAGTAGTGAGGGCATTGGAGCCCACTGGGCCAAGACTCCGGTGGCCACCGCCCCGATTCCAAAACCGAGGGTGAGCGTGAGCGATGGCCTGCGAGCACCGGCGGAAGCACCCGCGTGCACGTCATAGGGTGCTCCGGAGAGCTCCTTCATCCAGCTCGTTCCCACCGACATCGCGATTCCCACGCCGATGCCCGCAAGCATGCGCCCAACGCACAGCTCCCAGAACACCTGGAACCCCAGTGCCAGCAGCAGGCTTCCCGCCATGGCGAGGAACATGCCCGCAAACATGACGGGCTTACGCCCGTACTTGTCGGACAGTGCGGAGGCCACCAAAAGGCCAGGAATCAGGCCGGCCACGTAGGTGCCGAGCAGGAAGTTAGCCTGCCACACCTCGTAGTTTCCGAGGTCCTCATACAGGTGCAGGAGGGGAGTGAAATGGTTGCCACCCCACGCCAGAATGAACATCGCCGGAACGAGGCGCATCCAGTAGCGGGTCTGCTTGGGGTGCTTGGCGTTCTTGAGCGCGGCAAGCGCGGTCGAAGTCCCGGCGCCTGCGGCGCCGCCCGTCGCACCATCCACCGAGGTGAGGGGCGCTGGGGCGTGAGCAGAATCGTCGAGAATCAGGGGAGTGGCAGGGGAATTGTTGGGCTGTTGGGACGGCATTAAGCGAGGGTTTCCGTGGGGATGTGGGCGGCGAAGACGTGCGCGCGGGCCATGGCGGAGAAACCGTCGAAGTCCGAGGTGAGGAGGTAGTCCGCGAGTTGTTCGTGCTCCTTGTGGAACTTCTCAATGAGGTGAGGGTTGCGGATAACCGTTTGGTAGAGGATGCGGGCAAGGCGTGGGCCGAGGTCATCGAGGATCGTCATGACCACCTGGTTTCCGCCGCTCTGGATGATGCGGGAGTGGAATCGGTAATCGTCGGCGGCGAACGCGAGGACATCCTGGCTGGTCACGGATGCCTGCTGGCGATCCAAGAGAACTCGCAGGTCAGAGGCCAGTGATGGGTCGGACTCGCCCTGTGAGGCGGAGAGCTGCCGGGTGGCGTCGGACTCGAGCATGGAACGGACGGAGATGAGGTCCGCGATTTCCTTGTCGTCTGCGAGCGTGACTGTGGCGCCCTTCTTGGGGATCATGCGGACGAGGCCCCAGCGCTCGAGCTGGAGCATTGCCTCGCGGCCCGGGGTGCGTGAGGCGCCGGCCTCGCGGGCGATCTCGGCCTCGATGAGGAATGCGCCGGGCTCGTAACCGGGGGTGCGCTCGACGATGCGTCGTGCCACGTCAGAGGCGATTTTCTGCGCAACCGGCTGCGGTTCGGGGCGTTCCCACGGGAGGAAAACGGACTGGCTCATGTGACCAGCCTACACCTCATGCATGCATTAATGCATGCATGAGGTGTCTTGTTCTGATGAGCGATACGGGACAATAGGCAGAGGGCCGCGGGAAATGCTTGTTCGCGCGGTTGTTAGAACGATGAGCGCAAACTGAGCGCAGAGTGCAGCCGGAATCAGGGAGAGCATGAGCATCAACGAGTTCGACACCACCGGTCACAAGTGCGTAAAGATGCTGCTCAAGATACGTGCGCGGATGGCCGAGCTTCCTGCGGGGGAGCAGCTCGTGGTCATTTCCGACGACCCGACCTCCATCTACGACCTACCCGCCTGGTGCCACCTCATGCGCCATGAGTATGTGGGCTACGAATCCGACGGCTCGATCTACCGGCACACCCTCGCCGTCACTGCGGACTCGGCTCGAGTCACCGCGGGAAAGGTGTGGGCGCCGCCGGCGTGATCTGCCTTGTGCGGAAACTGATAACCGACGATTCTGGTGACCTCCCAGCCCCACCGCACCACCGCTGGTGTGAGCGCGGAGCTGGTAGGCGGCCAAGCCCCCGGTGAATCAAAAGGTTTCTGAGTAAAGCGAGATTGGACCAACGGCCCTTACGGGCCGCAGGCCCGCCACGTACCGTCAGTGGTAGAGGACAAAGCGGTTCTCAGGATTTGTACTTCGACATGCGAGGAGGCACAAAATGACACGGGTAAACGTGGTGACTGGTGGGGCGTCGGGAATTGGAAAGGCAACCGCGGAGATGCTGCGCGAACGCGGCGAGACGGTCTACACCGCCGACATTCACAACGCGGACATCGTGGCGGACCTGACCACCACCGAGGGTCGGGAGTTCTATGCCGCCGAAGTAGCTCGGCTGACCGGCGGCAAGCTGGACGCCGTGTACGCCATTGCCGGCCTGGCCACCCCGGTCCCAGCGACCGTGGGCGTGAACTACTTTGGCATGATCGCATCCGTGGAATCGGTGCGTGACCTGCTGCTTCAGTCCGATTCGCCGCGTGTGGTGATCACCTCGTCGGTGGCGAGCTACATGGGTCACGACGATGCCCTTTTGGACGCGATCTTGTCAGGCGATGAGGACAAGGCACTGGCTATGGCCGCGGAACTTGCCGCAGACCCTGCACGCGCCAACGCGATCTATGGCACGTCCAAGCACGCGGTCACCCGTTGGATCAGGGCAAACGCAGTCAAGCCCGAGTGGGCTGGAGCGGGCATCGCGATCAACGGCGTGGGCCCAGGCGTCATTCGCACACCGATGACCGAGGACATGCTCGCTGATCCGGACATGCTGAAATACCTGGAATCGACGATTCCGTCGCCATTCAACGGGCCTGCGGCCGAACCGGAGTGGATCGCCTCGGCGCTCGTGTTCCTCGGGTCCCCGGAGAACATGTTCATCACCGGTCAGGTGCTATTTGCCGACGGTGGCGCGGAAGCCGGAATTAGGCCTGAGCTGGTTTAGCTCCTGGCTCGTTTCCTAGTGCTGAGATCCTAGTTACAGCGGTGAGTTCCTAGATTGCATCTAGGAACTCACCGCCTGCGTTAGGATCTCGGCATTTTTGTGGTGCGTGCGTTGGGTACGTGGTTCTTGGAATGCGGATTGGAAAAATGATTCTCGACGATTGTGGTTACGGATTTACTCCGGCATTCGTTGGGATGAAAGCCGTATTAATGGTGTGCCACTGCTATCAGTACCAGTTAGCGGCAGCATCGTTCGAGACCTGCAACGAGGGTTCTTTACTGACCCGCTAGATGAATATGGGGGTGTCTTACTCACCGCATTGCTCGGGGAATTCACCAAAAACTCGCATTCGAGGATCTAGACGATGAGGAGCTTCAAAATCACCTAGCCGTTGGCAGTCCCGCGGATACTCTGTGGAAGGCAATTACCAAGATATCTCCAACCAGAAACTGAGAAATGGGCCAAACCCGCACGTCGAAACTACTGGCCGCGAAGCGGCCTCACTTGATCTCAATTCAAGACTCTGTTGTAGAGAAGGCATTTGGTAAATCAGGTTCCGCTGACCCTGGACCGATATGCGTGATCTCTTCAAAGAGAATCCAGAGCTTGTAAAGAAGCTTAAAGAAGTTTCCAAAGCAGCAGGGAAGGATGTCTCTGCAATCCGTGCACTCGACGTCATTCTTTGGATGGAACTGCCTGCAGTGAACCGTGAGGAAGACATTTAGTTCGAATTTTGATTCACTTTCGGTAGATTCGGCGCTAGCGCATGTTGCGTTGGCGCCGATACCGTCACTACAGCGGATGCTGGGGTGGGGCTGGAAGGTGACCATGATCGTCGAGAATCAATTGGTCTTGTCTCTGTAACGTCTCTGTAGGTCTCACCGTATACAGTGACGCAAACAGTGAGGTTCAGGGTCTTCTGGCCATATGCAGGATCGGGTAGGGGAAGCCGAAGCCGTCCACGTCATTGCGGTGCGTGATTGCGAATCCGTGGCGCTCGTGGAACTTGCGGGCGTCGGGGTTTTGCTCGTTGACCTCGAGTTTTAGGTCTGGATACCGGTCGAGTGCCTCGCCAAGCAGCGCCCTTCCGACGCCTTGGCCGCGTGAGTCGGCGTGCACGAAGAGCATCCCTAGGCTGCTGGGCGTTGTTGCCGAGTAGCCCACGAGATGGCCGTCCACATGGGCGCCGGTCAGCTCGAGGTTTGGGAAGTATCCAGGGAGCGAATCCTCAAAATAGGCGTAGTGCTCTGGCGCCAGAAAATGGTGGGTCGCGGTGACAGCGGACCCCCAAATCTCGATTAGGCGCGTGTACGTCTCCGCACCCAGTGCGCTAATGAGTGTCAAGGCCATGCTTCAACGGTAGGCGAGGGGTGGTGGGGTTTGCATGTTCACTCACTAGTGCACCGGCCTGTCGCGCTGCCAAGGCACTCCATGCGACACCCGTATGAGTGGAGTACCGGTCCTCTCACTGAGCCTGGAAAGCTTTAGGTGATTCCACTTGACCCAGCAACATCGATAGAGTGCGAGTCATGAACACTAGCTCCCCTGTTCTCAGGGAGATTTACGACCGGATAAAGCACGAACCTCACTCGGCGGTTGAGTTGGTTCCAAGCGGAATCCTCATGTCGAGGTGGCATGGTGACGTGCTCAGCCCAACTCCTAGCCCCAAGGGGACAACCTTCGCGGACCGACAAGTGCGGAGTCAGAGTTAAGGCGAAGCGGGATTCCTAGAGTTGCTGTTTAATGCTCAGTGACTCTTCGGCCCGGCGTCAGTTTAAGAACCCTTCGTTCCCTCTCCTGAACATCAGGTGTACTTGCAAGAGAGAAATGGGTTTGGAATGAACAATAGGGTAGGGCTCTAGAAGAATGCACCTATGAAAGAGCTCAGCACGAAGGAACTGATTCCTCTATCGTTCGATCCGAACTTGGGCGATGACTTCGCCGTACTCGGTCTCCCCGATGGGCTCGAAACCGACAGCACGGAAGAATGGCTCCGGTCCGGTTTCGCCGGTCTCGTACATGACATTCACGTAATCGAATCCTCGGCGATGGGCCTCATCAAGAAGATGATGTATCGCGAACCGCCCAATTCCTCGGGCCTGATCTTCGGCTTCAACGTTGATCCGCCAAAGCACCGAGCGAAACTCCTCGCGCACCGCTCCCGGATCGAAGCTCGCGCTAATGAACGCGACTACTCGATCATTTTCGAGTACGACACGCTGCCAAAAGGTTCTGGGGTCGGCCACAGCGCTCGCGAGCCCGTAACTAACGGGGGCTAGGAACTCTTCTTGCCCTTCTTTGAGGAGCATCTTGTTGACTGCGACTATCGTTGTGGGAGAAAGCTCCTCGATCTGTAGGTTCGTCATCGTTCCTCCAAGCCAGGATCATCTATAGGCACGGGCCTTTGCTGATCAATCCAATCAGCCTCGTTCACGGAGGTCGGAACGGATTCAAGGTGATCGAACGCATCGTCCGTGTCATCTAGGTCTATCGGAGTTAGTTGATCCAAGCGATCAGTTTCCGGTCGGTCGTACTGATCGACTCTTTTCTGTGTCATCAGGGTCCCCTTCTTTCGTTTCGTAACTGTTCATTTTCGTCTTGCAGGTCGAGCACCATGGCGATACCGGCGAGGTTTAGCCCATCTCGAAGCAGCACGATCACCCTGTCAATACGATCAAGGTCTTTTTTGCTGTACCTGCGTGTACCACCGGCGGTCCGGGCTGGATCAACAAGCCCACGGTTTTCGTACATGCGAAGCGTCTGGACACCGATACCCAGAAGTTCCGCCGCAACAGATATCCCGTATACCGGCTGACTGTACTGATTTTCGTTCTCATCGTTCACTGCTCTCCACCCACTTGCATCGATTTATTCACCATGCTATAAAAAATCTACATCGGTTGCCATAGATTTTATGGTAACCGCAAGAACAGGCGAAAGGAGAGAACCATGTATCTACGCACCGACCCGTTCCGTGATTTCGACCGTCTTGCTCAGCGGGTATTTGGTGGGCCGGGAACGTCCGAGCAGCCCACTGTGATGCCGATGGATGCGTGGCGCAAGGACGATACCTTCTACGTCGAGTTCGACCTGCCTGGTGTCCCGGAGGAGAACATCGAGCTTGATGTGGAACGTAACGTCGTCACGATCAAAGCAGAACGACCAGCATTGGATGACGGCGTCGAGCGCCTGGCGTCAGAGCGGCCGCGAGGGTTCTTCACCCGGCAACTCGTGCTCGGAGATAACCTCGACACGGAACGTATCGAGGCGAACCTTGATGGTGGCGTGTTGAGGCTCGTCATCCCAGTCGCTGAGTCTGCCAAGCCCCGCAAGATCGAGGTAGGCAAGGGCGGATCGCGAAAGGCAATTGAGTCGTAGCGTCGAAAGACCACGGATCGACGACAGCAAAGCTCGAGGTCGCGCAACTTCCCTGCTCTTGCTTGAGTGACCTTGCACTCAAGCAAGAGCAGGCATGGAGTTGTGGTGTCGGAAAGACTCATGCCTGGAATACACGGTAGCGATGCAAAGCAAACGAGTAGAACGGAGGAAAGACACATGGCATTGCCCGTACTTCGATCAAATGACGCTGTAGGCCGTTGGAACCCGTTTTGGGAGTTTGCGAGTCTGTAGTCGCAAATGGGGCAGCTGGTGAACTCTCCCTTCGGGCAGTTCAATGAGACCGTCATCGGATGGTCGCCACTGGCTGACCTCTCCGAAACAGAGGACACCTACTCAATCGACATCGACCTTCCAGGGGTCAATCAGGAAGACATCGACATTCAACTCCACGGCAGCCTCTTCACAGTCTCAGGTGAACTGAAGCAGAAGGAACGCAAAGGCTTGCTGCGCCATCGCACACGTCGCGTTGGCCAATTCCACTATCAGGTCCAGCTCCCTGACAAGGTGGATGGTGACAAGGTGGAAGCCGAACTGAACGACGGCGTGCTGAGTGTCACCATTCCCAAGAGCGAAACATCAAAACCGAAACGCATCACCATCAAGGGCTCATAAGCCTTTTAGGTAATTCCCCGCCTCTGGACCGCTCTGGGGCGGGGTTTTGCCTATTTTCATGTCTTGCTCGATCGAGATCGAGTACCGCGACAGTAAAAGCCCACCTAGCAATACACTGACTCCAACGAGCCGTAGCGCCCATCATTGTTGACGCATTGCCTTAACCGAGTTTCCCCTGATAACCGTCTGTTATTCGCACCCAAACTGGGTAAGCAAGGGGGCTGAATTAGTAATAGATGCCGGCTAGGTCTATCTCGTGGGGGTTATGGTCAGTACCCCCTTCCAAACTCACGCTGCAATTCTGTGCCTAGCTTTGTGGATGGCTTGGATGAGGAGAGCTACTGGTGACCGTGCTCGGGTTTTCTTTTGCACAGGCGCTCACGCAACGTGCTTGATCTCGATAGGTTTCACACCTCGGCGGACCAGGTCGAACTGAGGAGCGAGGATAGGCTGGGTGCCAGCCACACTCGTCGGAAATCAGGGGGAACACGTGAGTGACGAACAAGTCGTCATGTTCACCACCATTGCAGGGCTAGTGATCTTTGGGATCACGCTGATTCTGGTGGGGCGGATGGGTGCGAGCGGCAGCCTGCAGCGCAACAACGCGGTTGGTTTGCGCACCGAGTGGAGCATGACCAGCGACGAGGCGTGGCGGATCACGCATCAGGTCAGCGCACCCGGCACGATCGGTGCCGGAATGGTTGCGCTCGCGGCGATTCCGGTGGGCCTGGCGGCTGATTGGCTGACCTCGTGGAGCGGCGAGCTGGTGTGGCTTGGCGCGCTGACGGTGGGGTACGGGCTTGCCGCTGTGTTGCTGGTACGCGGCTATCGCGCGGCCAGGCGGGCGGTGGCTGCGCTCGAGGCCTGAGATGGCTCGCTGTTAGTACGAATGTGTCTAGTTCCTGACCCGCTCGCATCCCGCTCCCCGTCTCTCATTCTTGCCGAGATCTATGGTGGGGGTTCGCTTCTCGACACCGCAAACCTGCCCCGACCCGGCCCTGGCCCCGATACCGCAAACCGGCACCGAACTGAACCGCGGTGTCTCATTAGGCGAAACGCAAAGAACTCGCTCTAGTTAAGCGCGTGACGTTTCTGTTAGTCTCACAATCACACCAAGACAATCTCAGTGTTCGGTCATGTTTACCCGCTCAAACCGGACGCGAGAGCAACGTAAGTCGGCGGCGCGAGGGCGCGAATCGTCGAAAATCAGTACGCAAACAACACGACACGCAACGTGCAGAAGCGCGCCGAAGGTGCGCGATGGGGGAACCGCAATGAAGCTCAAGACTCTTCGTGCGATCGCGCTCACCGGCGCAATCGCACTCACCGCAGCCTGTTCGCCAGGAACCGACGGCGCAAAGGGCGCCGAAGGCGGCGACAAGCCGGCCGAATCGGCGCCGGCGGACAGCGAAACTGGCGCTGACAACGGCGGCGAAGACAACGCTAATGAAGGCGCTGCCTCGGGCCGCGAGGCCCCTGAGGAGTGCGCGTCCCTGACGCTCGCCACGGGCGAGACCTACAACGGTAAGGATCTGGCGTATTGCGTCACCGCGGCGTTCACCAGCTACGGCTCGGGAATGATGGATATGTCCGGGGACGAACTCCAGGGCACGGTGCAGTACACGTACACCCCGGACTACTCGTTCTCGGTTGAGGGCGAGGCCAACGGCTCTGCGGTCAAACTCGTTTACAACGACGAAGGTATCTGGGCTGACCACGGCAACGGTTGGATCAAGGGTGACACTGAGTCGGATGACTACGAGGTGCAGATGCTCGGAATGGTCGCCGAGGTGTACAAGGCCTACGCAAATCCGGCCGTTACGGCTGCAATGATTGCTGGAGCCGACACGTGGACCGCGGACGCCAAGACCGAGGTGCGCACCACTCCGGCGGGCGACAAGATCGAGACGATTAGGATCGCGAACTCTGAGCCATTCACCTGGAACGAGATCGAAGTCAAGGAGTTCGTTCTCTGGTACGGCGAGGGCTGGGTTCCGGTGAGCTCCGAGGCGACTTCAGGTCTACCAGGGTTCCCTGCGGCAACTGTGGGCCAGGAATTCTATGAGCTCGGCTCGGACATTACGATTGAGTCGCCTCAGTAGTTCCCCCGTAGCTTCCCGGTCGGCCTATTGATAAACGATAGGTTTCGAGCGATACTCGATGCATGAAGGCTGCTCTTGCTGCACTGTTCGTGTCGCTCTTTCTCCTGCTCCTTGGCTCGCTGCTGGGTCAGTTCATGGTGCCCTGGTTTGCCGCCGATGTGGCCGATGGCGCGCCTAAGGTGGCACACCTGGTGTGGCCATACTCGATCGCAGGGATTGCCGGGATCCTGTGTTTCCAAGTTGCCGTGGTGGCGGTGTGGAAACTCGCGAGTATGGCCGTTGCTGGCACGGTGTTCACCGAGGCAGCGCTGCGGCCCGCCACCGTGTTCATCTGGGCATGCGTGGTGGCCACAGCGCTGTGCGTGAGCGTGTGGATCCACCTCCTCGTGGTGGTCGGGACGGGTGGGCCCGGCGCGTTGATCTTCCTGACGGGTGCGGTCCTAGTGAGTGCCACGGGCGCCCTGCTCATGATCGTGCTCCGCGGGCTCTTGCGGGCAGCCACCTCGGATCGCCTCGAGTTGGAGTCTGTGGTGTGAGGAGTTGGGGCGGCGGCGAGATCGGGCTGGGGACTGCGAGATGCCCGGTCCGCTGGGATATCTCGCAATCCCCGGGCTAACTCGAGGGTTTAGTGCCGGCGGGCGGGCGTTTGAGCTCCGACCGGTGGGCAAGGATGGGCTGGGCGGGCGCGAATGCCCGGTACTCGCTGACCTGGTGCGCGAAGCGCAACCCGATACCTGACGATCTTGGCCATCACTTGATGTTTGGCTGGGTGCCAGCCAAGATCGTCGAGAATTCTCTATGCGGCAAGAAGAACCTGAGCGGCCCTGCGCGCTTGGATCGCGACATCCGGCCGTCCTGAAATTCCGGCAGTCACCATGGCGCCCTCGGCGAGAAGGAAGATCGCATCGGCAGTTTCTTGGGAAGCGCCAGCCTGGCCTGCGAGGTCGGTGATGAGACTCTTAAGGCGATTCTTGTGGTCGCGTACAGCCTGGGTGACTCCCGGAGAAACTGCCCCGAGTTCACCGAAAGCATTTATCCAGGCGCAGCCCCTGTGGCCTTCCCTGCTGAGCCATGATTCGAGCCAGTCAAATACTGCGAGCAGTTGATCTGACGGATCCTCCTCATGTCCGATGTGTTGCTCCAGTGATGCAATCCAGCGTTTGTCCCGGTGCTGCAGCATCGCAACTGCGATCTGGTCTTTCCCTTGGAAAAGAGAATAGATCCGCTTTAAGGGCAGGCCAGAAGCCTCGCGGAGTGCGTCCATGCCAACCGTCTGATACCCGCGCTCATAGAAGAGTTGTTCCGCTGCGTCGAGCAGTTGGATTCGATCATTGTTGCTATCCACGGTTAGTTAGCCTGTTCCACGTAGTTGCATTGAGAACGAACGTTCTCTAGAGTATCAAATCGAATAGAGAACGATCGTTCTCTGCGATGGGAGTACACCTCAAATGCTCGATTTGAAACTTGTTCTGGAAACGAAAGCGCCGCCAAGGATTGCTGGGGCAGACCTTTTTTCAGCTACATTGACCGCAACTGCTGCGCTTGTGTCACTGGTGGGGATCGGGGTGCTCTCAGGACATGTGCTCCTTATTCCACCCATGGCGGCGAGCGTTGCGCTTATCGCAGGAGCGCCGACTCTGCCGCTCGCCCAGCCAAGGAACGTCATTGGTGGACAGTTGATTTCTGCCTGTGTTGGAGTTGCTGTTGGCAGCATCAGTCACTCACCATGGGCGGCAGCAGTTGCTGGAGGTCTGGCGCTTGGCGCGATGCTCCTCACTCGTACCTCTCACTCGCCTGCGGCTGCTACGGCGGTCATCGGCGCTACGACGACAACTGGGCTCTTGTCGTTCGTCATGTGCGCCGGAATTGCTGCAATGATCCTCGTAGTGTTCGGGTTGATCCGTGGAAGCAGAGGGAGCGCTCCATATCCCACCTACTGGTGGTGAAGGGCCGCCAACATGGTGAAGTGACCGCAGTGACGATCTTGGTGTTCTGGTGAGGTGAGGCCGGAGACTGTAATGGGTCCGGTGCCTATGATGGGTCGAGGAGCAGCAACAGGCAGGAGCACCCATGGCGCAGCACACGGATCTTGGGCTGACGGACATCAGCGCCTCGCGCGGTGAAGACCTGTGCGTTGCGCGAGTGCCGATCTTCCAGGATTTGCCGCGCTCGCAGCAGGAAGACATCGCGCGAGTGGCCTGCCCGGCGCACTTTGCCGCTGGGGAACTCGTGTCTGGACCGGCGCAGAGCGCCCCGACTCTCCTCGTGGTTCACACTGGCGCCGCTAAGGTCTCGCGTACCGACGCGGACGGACACGAACAGGTGCTTCGCGTGCTGCGGCCTGGACAGTTCACGGGCGAGACCTCGCTGATCAGTGGGCAGCCCGCCGACCACCTCATCACCGCGCTCGAACCCACGCGCATGTGCACTTTCCGGTACGCAGACTTCCGCGAGGTCATCGAACGACACCCCAGCATCGCGCTCAAAATGCTGCAATCCGTCACCGAACGGCTCACGCAAACTGAGCGGAGGCTGGCCTCGGCAATCTCGAGTGACGTGAGCGCGCGCCTCGCGGGCTACCTCCTTTCGCTGCCAAGTACACCCGGCCCCAACGGCCCCGAGGTCAGACTGCCCATGGCCAAGAAAGACGTGGCATCGCTGCTCGACACCACGCCCGAATCGCTGAGCAGGCAGCTACGCAGCCTGCGCGACTCGGGGGTCGTGGTGCCTGGCTCGGGCCGAAACCTCGTTATCCGGGACGTCGACGTCCTGCTCGAGCTCTCGCCCGCCGGAAGCGACACGGAGCGGTAGGCGCCATTGGGTGTGCGAAGCACACCCCGATTCCCGACGATCATGGTGGGCTCCCAGCGATGGGCTGGGTGGTGAGCATGATCGTCGAAAATAAGGTTGCAAGCCAAGGGCGAGCGCAGGGCGGGCCGATGCCCACTGCGAGGATGAGACCGCAGGTGGCGGTGATGTTGGCGGACTTGATCTGGGTCAAGGCGACGGCGGCCGCGGGTTCGTAATGTCGAAGGCGTAGGGAAAACCAGCCGGTTCTCCCAACGCTACGACTCCGAAGGGAACCAAGATCATGACTACCCAGACCCCCACCACCCGCACCACGACCCTGCGCGCAGAGGGCTTCTCCTGCCCATCGTGCGTGGCAAAGATCGAGTCCAAGCTGGACACCCTGCCCGGCGTGCAGTCGAGCGAGGTCAAGTTCTCGTCCGGCAGGATCATCGTGCAACACGACCCAGAGTTGGTCTCCGTGCGCGAACTTGCCGAGACGGTGACCAAGCTCGGATACCCGGCCAAGCCGTCAGCGGTCTGAGGACGTAACCTCGATCGTCGTGAACTGGGGTTGGGTGGGGCAGCCGTAGCCGGTGCCAGGCGGGTGCCGGCCCTTCCAGTCGGCCCACCCGCCCGGTGCCAGCCGGCCCTTCCAGCCGCCCCACTCACCCGCTCGCAAACTGACCCACCCACCCACATCACCGCCCCGCCCAAGAACTAGGAGAGGACAATGAACACCTTAAGGACCTGGGGTCCTATCGGATTAGCGGGATTGCTTATCGCGATCTCGTTCGCGGCGGACACGCCGTGGCTGATGATCGTGGCCGCGGCCATTACGGGGTGGCCGATCGCGGTGTCGGCGTTCGAGGCACTCAAGGTCAAGATGGTTTCGATTGACCTGCTCGTGGTGGTGGCCGCTGTGGGCGCGATGATCATTGCGAACTATTGGGAGGCCGCAGCGGTGACCTTCCTGTTTGCGCTGGGCAAGGCGCTTGAGAGGGCGACGCTGTCTCGGACGCGCGCCGCACTGTCTGAACTCGTTGCGGCCGCGCCGGATCAGGCCACCGTCTTGCGGGATGGTGAGCCGGTCATGGTAGAGACGTGGGAGCTGGAGCCCGGTGACGTCGTGCTAGTGCGCAACGGTGAGCAAATCCCCGTGGACGGCCGCGTTATTACTGGTCAGGGCGGTGTTGATGAAGCCACGATCACGGGCGAGTCCATGCCCGCGGAGAAGCATGACGGCAGCCAGGTCTTTGCTGGAACGTGGTTGCGTTCCGGATTGCTGCGCGTGGAGGCCGAGCGGATTGGTGCTGATTCCACGCTCGCCACGATCATCCACCGGGTCGAGGAGGCCCAGGATGACAAGGCAAAGACTCAGACGTTCATGGAGAAATTCTCCAAGTACTACACCCCGGGGATCATCGTGGGGGCTCTGCTTGCGGGGCTCATCACTCGTGACCTAGAACTTGCCTTGACCCTCCTAGTGATCGGTTGCCCGGGTGCTCTGGTCATCTCAATCCCCGTGTCGATCGTGGCGGGAATCGGGCGCAGCGCCAAGGATGGCATCCTCATCAAGGGTGGCGAGTATCTCGAGTCCGCCGCCCGTGTGGACACCTTGGTTGTGGACAAGACGGGTACTCTGACCTCGGGAAACCCTGTGTTGACTGACGTCTTGCCGCTAGCTGCGGGATGGGATGAGCGCGAGATCGTCCGGTTTGCAGCCAGCGCCGAGACCGGTTCCGAGCACCCTCTGGCCGAGGCGATCATCGCCGGGGCCGCCGACCGGGGTGTCGATATCATCCACGTGGATCACGCAGACCCCGTGACCGGAAAGGGCATTCGCGCCGTGGTTTCGGGGCAAATGGTCGCGGTAGGTACGGCCGACCTAATGGACGATTCCCCGGACCCTGCGCCATTGCTCGCACTCAACGAGCGCGGCCGGACCGCCATGTTTGTGGGCGTCGATGGGCGCACAGTGGGTGTGGTCGGCGTGGCCGACACCGTGCGCCCGGAGGCCAAGCGTGCGGTTGCGGCGCTGGCCGCGCGCGGCATCGAGGTTGTTATGGCCACCGGAGATGCCAAGCGAGTCGCCGCGAACGTCGGCGCCGAACTTGGCATCACGCAGGTCCGCGCCGAACTCCTTCCCGAGGACAAACTCGAGTTGGTCCGCGAGCTCCAGTCCCAGGGGCGTACCGTGGCCATGCTCGGCGACGGCGTCAACGACACCCCGGCCCTCGCGCTCGCGGACGTCGGCGTTGCGATGGGGGCTGCGGGCTCGCCCGCCGCGATCGAAACCGCCGACATCGCCCTCATGGCAGATCGTCTCGACCGCCTCCCACACGCACTGGACCTCGCCCGGCGAACCGTCCGCACAATGCGCGTGAACATCACGATTGCGCTGGTCACGGTGGCTTTGTTGGTCGCCGGAGTGTTCGCAGGCGGCGTCACGATGGCCTTGGGAATGCTCGTTCACGAGGCCTCGGTCCTCGTGGTCATCGCCATCGCCATGCTGCTCCTGCGCCCTACCTACCGCGAGGAGCCGCTAGTCCGCCCGGCCGAAAGCCGGGTCGAAACAGCGGATCCAGATCCCGCGCTCGCGTAGCAAAGGATGCGTTGGATGGTTGGCTCAGGTGGGGCACCGGCATTCGCCGGTGCCCCACGTTTCACTGCCCCGATTCCCGACGATCTTGGTCCCCTCCCAGCACCGCCGCATGTTTCACGTGGAACAGGGGGTGCGTGGGTTTTCTGGTGCAGTCGCTATATGATCGAACGGATGATTATTGATCCGTTCGATGCCCGGAACTCGGGAACTGATGAGAATGGAAGAGACGTGACATCCAGGTTCACGGACGCCGAAGTGAAGCGTTCCGCAGTGGCGTGGTGGGAACTTCGACGTCTTTGGTCTAGAAACACGGCCGAGATCACGGTCAGAGTCCCTTTGGAAATCCAGGAACGTGCCGATGATGTGCAGATGGATCTAGACGAACTATCAACCCTGGACGCTTTGGCAACTGCGATCTACAGCGAATGCCAAGACGCCGAAGAAGCGTGGTATTTCATCGACTACTTCAGGGTCGGGTTTGCAGACAATACGCATCCAATTAACTACAAGGGCCTCAGCGCAGCGATTAGAAGGAGCGGATTCTTTGCTGATCCGCGAGTAAGCAAAGCGTGGCTAGAGGTGGAACAGCTTGCGAGTTCAACTGACTGGACACCACCCGCATGCCCAAGGGTTTGATCGGCTGGTAATGGACCGAATTGCTATACCCATGACATCGAACGAGTGAATGAACCCCGGCCGAGAAGGCTAAGCATCGAGGCGCTTGCCGGATACCATTGCGTCAGCCACGGAGTACCCGAGAGAGTCATAGAACTGAAGAACAGCAGTGTTATCGCCACGCACCATGAGTTGGGTCTTCACACAACCCAACGCCTTGAGGCTTGCCTCGGCCTCAGAAACCAGGGCTTTCCCTATACCCTTGCTCTGCCATGATGCTGACACGGCAACGTAGTACAGCCAGCCACGGTGCCCGTCGTATCCGCTCATGACTGTGCCGATGACGGTGTCCTGATCATCCACTGCAACGATGAAGTGCCTTGGCTAGTTCTTATGGGCCTGAGCAATGTCATCGTGAGGATCGTTCCAAGGTCGGGTCAGACCAACCTCCTGCCACAGCGCAATGACAGCCTCGACATCCTCGGGCGCATATTCACGCAGTGCGTATGTCATGCATAAACCGTGCCCACTGGTCTGTGACGGGGAAAGTGAACACGCCCAACCCGTTAGACTTCCTCGGTTAGCTCAGCGATCACTGCCATAGCCTCCGCGAATTGCCCCTCGTCATGCCACACCGGCAACCTAAGGAAACTGCGGTGGCCTGCATGAGGTGAAAACGATGGTCCCGGAGTGAGTCGGATCCCGCGGGCAAGGGCCCTCTGTGACAACGAGATCGCATCCTCTCCTGTGTCCACCCACAGTCCTGACCCACCCGCTGGTAGCCACCATGACCAGTTGGGGAGTAGGGCGCTCAACGTCGTGCTCATCGTCCTGAACTGAGCAGACAGATGTTCTCGCCGGGCGTCACGCTGCGCTTCCATGCTGGGCAGCAGGAGAAGCGCGGCCATCTGATCGAGAACCGAGTTAGACAGATCAATACCTCGCCGAAGATCAGTTAGCCGGGAAATGATGGCCTTAGGCCCGCGAATCCAGCCCACCCGGATGCCACCCCAAAACAATTTGGAAAACGTCCCCACTACCAGCAACCTTGCCGGGTCCATGTGCCGTTCGAGGCCATGCAGACGCTGCGACCGGGTCCAAGCCAAGTCCGCAGATGACTGATCGTCAACCACTAGCGCGCGGGAATCGTCGAAAATACGTGCGACTTGTGCGCGGCGCACAGATGACGTATGAATGCCCGTGGGATTGTGCAGCGCTGGCTGCAGATACACCAGATCAGCTGCCTTGGCGGCGCTGGCCAACAACCCTATGTCGATACCTGACGGTCCGAACGGGACACCGCGCGTGTGCGCGCCTGTTCCAGCAAAGGCCTCAAGCGCCCCTCGATATGTTGGATCCTCGACCACCACGAGACTGCCCGGCTCAGTCAGAGCCGTGGCAATCAGCCACACCGCCTGTTGAGATCCGGCAGTGATCAAAATGTTTTCCGACGATGTTGCTAGTCCCTGCTCCGTGACCAGTGCCGCTATCTCCGCGCGTAAGGCGGGCAAGCCCGCCGGATAGTATCCGGCTTCATCGAGGTAGTGTTCATGGAGTTGGCGGCTCATTTCCGGCATGATTCGAGAGAGAAACTCGGTTCCGGGTAGAGCTCCGGAAGATAGGTCGGCCACGATGCGGGGACTGTGCTCGTCAAAGGACGTGAGCCTCCCATCCCCGCCCTGCCCGATAGTTTTGAGGGCACGTACATAGGTTCCAGAACCCTGGCGGGCAGTCAGATGTCCGGAAGAGATCAGCGAACCATACGTACTGGAAACAGTTCCTCGGGCGATTCCTAATGCGTCTGCTAACTCGCGCTGACCGGGCATTTTCTGCCCTGCAGGCAGCCGCGCGCCCTCAATGAGTGCGGCCAACGACAATCGCAACGCCTCCGCGGGAGTTGCGGCTTCCGCCTGCCAATTTCCCAACAGTCGAGCTATCCGATCCGACCGTGACTGTGCCATCTGAATCCCCAATTGGTCCACTTTTCCCTAACTGGACCATACAGGGGTGATGGTGGGCGCGCAGACTTGCAGTAAGCACTTCCTAAAACGGAACTCGAAGAGGAGGAACGATGGCGATCGTCGCACTGATCGGAACCATGGACACCAAGGGCGAGGAATATGCGTGGCTCCAAGAAAAGCTTGAAGCTCACGGTGTCCTTACCACTCGTATCGATGTAGGCCCTATGTCCACAGCAGAAGCCGACTACACGCCTGACGCGGTGGCAGAAGCAGCCGGAGCTGATCTAAACCAACTCATTGCGGCCAACGACCGCGGCGCGGCCATGCAAACCATGGCAGAAGGAGCGGCCCGCGTCGTGACCTCGCTCTACGAGCAGGGCCAACTCAATGGCGCGCTCGCAGTGGGAGGGTCAGGCGGCTCTTCGGTGGCCGCCTTCGCAATGCAGGCGCTGCCCGTTGGTGTCCCAAAACTCCTGGTTTCAACAATGGCATCGGGAGATGTCGCACCCTACGTGGGCGAGTCAGACATCACCCTGATGTACTCGGTTGTAGACGTAGCTGGAATCAACTCTGTGTCCGAGCAAGTGTTCGGTAATGCAGTGGCAGCGACCGCAGCGATGGCCACCGCGCACGAAGCCCGAAGCACCGCGCCGGCTGGAGATCACAAGCCACTCATCGGGCTCTCAATGTTTGGGCTCACCACGCCGGCCGTAGACGAAGCCCGTAAGGAACTGCTTGAACTCGGCTACGAACCCCTCGTGTTCCACGCCACCGGCTCTGGCGGACGGGCCATGGAAAAACTCGCTGGAGACGGGGCGCTCGCAGGCACCCTTGACCTAACAACCACTGAACTAGCTGACGACCTAGTAGGCGGAGTCCTCAGCGCAGGACCGCACCGCCTCGAAGCCGCAGGCAAGGCTGGCATTCCCCAGGTGGTTTCACTCGGGGCACTCGACATGGTCAACTTTGGACCGCGAGAGCTGGTCCCCGGCATGTTCGACGACCGCACCTTTGTTGTCCACAACGCCACAGTCACACTCATGCGTACAACCCCGGAAGAGAACTCAGAACTCGGAAAACGCATCGCAGCCAAACTCGCTGCGGCCACGGGACCCACCACTCTCATCATCCCGCTGCACGGCCTTAGTGGAATCGACATCGAAGGTGCACCATTCCATGATGTCGATGCCGACCAGGCATTGTTCACCGCGGTCAAGGACGGCCTAAAAGGCTCCGCTGTGGAAATCATTGAAGTTGACTCCGACATCAACGCACCAGGCCTCGGCCGCGACGCAGCCCAACGACTCCACGCGATGATCAGCGAACAGTAACCACAATCGTCGAAAATCAATGAACTCTGCGGCGCAACCGCACACCCAGATAAGGACTAAGGAGAACACAATGGATCGGACAATAGCCCTAGAAAGGCTGAAAGCAACAGTCGCAGCGGGGCACCCCATCATCGGAGGTGGTGCTGGAACTGGCATCTCAGCAAAGTCCGCTGAAGCAGGCGGAATCGACCTCATCATCATCTACAACTCCGGTCGATACCGCATGGCAGGGCGCGGCTCGCTCGCAGGTCTACTCGCCTACGGTGACGCCAACGCAATCGTCATGGACATGGCGAACGAAGTCCTGCCTATCGTCAAAGACACTCCGGTACTTGCGGGAGTCAACGGAACTGACCCATTCCGCGTCATGGGCAGATTCTTGGACGACATCAAGGCTGCAGGTTTTGCAGGCGTTCAGAACTTCCCAACCGTGGGTCTCATTGACGGTACCTTCCGTGCCAACCTCGAAGAAACCGGGATGGGATTCGACCTTGAAGTAGACATGGTCCGACTCGCCCACGAACGCGATCTGCTGACCAGCCCATACGTGTTCGACGTGGACCAAGCCCGCGCCATGGCAGAAGCCGGAGCGGACATCCTTGTGCCACACATGGGGCTGACGACCAAGGGCACTATCGGAGCCTCTACGGCCCTCACTCTCGAACAATCCGTGGAACGCGTCCAAGCAATGCGTGACGCTGCCGTCGAGGTGAACCCGGACATCCTCGTGCTCTGCCACGGTGGACCAATCGCAGAACCGGAAGACGCCCAGTTCGTGCTGGACCACACCGAGGGTGTAGTCGGATTCTTCGGAGCCAGTTCGATTGAACGTCTCCCTACCGAGGTGGGCATTCGCCAGCAGACCGAGAAGTTCAAGAACATCACGTTTTAGTGCGTGACAACGCTGAAACATAAGCAACAGAGCGAGGTTCAATGAAGACCTCGCAGAACGGAACACATCATGACCGTATTTACCAAGCAAGAAGAACTACAGACAGAAACCTTTGAATGGGGCTCAATCAAGTGGGGTGTCACACCAGACACTTTCCCCGGAGCGCCACTCACCGCGGGAGAAGTCGTCATCAACCCTACAAAGGGTCACGCCATCCACACCCACCCCGATTCAGACGAGGTGCTGTACATCATCGAAGGTTCGGGAGTCCAAACCGTTGGTGACTCTGGCGAGTTCGAAGTTTCCGCGGGCGATACCATCTACATCCCACGCGGAACCGAGCACTCCACGTTCAATACGGGCTGGCGGCAAATGCGTATCCTCGCGATCTACACCCCTGGCGGCTCGGAGCAGGGACTACGAGAGGCACCAGACTATGTGGCTGTCCCTGCAGGTCAGGCTCCAGTTTGGGAACGCGCATAGCAGCTGCGCTTAGCTGCTCCCGGTACGAAAAGTTGGGTGCTGTTCACACGCGTGAACGGCACCCAACTGTGCTTTTAGGCAGGAACCGGTAAGGGGTAGGTTTGCAGGAAAATGCAAGTTTGTGAAAGTGGTATCTTGCGGCCTTAAGCCCGGCTCAGCTCGACTCGGCCCGGCCGGGCGGTGGGCTTGCTTGGTTGCGCTAGTTCGGGTCGTTGTCGCGAGCGTCAATACGTCCGCCGAACTCGACTTCGGTGTCCTCGTCAGACTTGAACGAGTCGATGTCGTCGAGGTGGCCAGCGGCGCCCTTGGTGAGCAAATCCCAGGTGAGGGACACGGCCAAGCCCAAGAAAATGCCGAGCGGAAGTCCCGCGAGCCACGAATGGTCAGTCGCGAAAGCACCAACAACACCAAGCACGGCGCCAATCAGCGTCCAGATGGCGTATCGGATGTACCAGGGCTTCTTCACGGCTTTACCTTTCACACGATGCGTGCAGCCTCGTGCACGCCACAGCCAGCATAGGCCAAACCCGTGGGACGCCGCGTCCTCGCTAGGTCACAGCCTCTCCACCGCATTCACTCTTCCGCGAGATTGCACTTGGGGGCTCGAGATTGCCCGGCCGCCGGGCAATCTCGAACCCCCAAGTGCAATCTCGGCACGTGGAGGAGGTCGTAACAAGGGAGGGGCGTAACAAGGAGGGGTACGCGGAGCGAACGGGCCGCAAGAGGGCGCAAAGCGCCCGAAACGTTCACGGATCCTCCGTTAGTTCTGGGAGAAAAACGCCCACTGGGCAGGCGATAGTTAGATACCCGAACAGTCACAACGAGTTGGCTGGGTGCGGCGCGATGGGCTGTTCGGGTGAGGCGAGTTGTGTAGGTGCGGAGCGGTGACATTGCGGTCGCTCTGCCGGCCCGACTCGTTCAGCCGGCCCGACTCGTTCAGCCCACGCACATAGTTCGAAGTACCAAACGCCCACCATCGAACTCCCGCGACACAGCGCCAAAGCCCCCTCACCCCAACCAAGGACCTCAATGCCCTTTACCGTGAGCCACATCGCCGCGATCCTCCCGTACAAGGCGCCGGGGATCCCGCCACTCCCGTTCGCGGCGCTCGCGGTGGGCAGTATGGCGCCTGACCTCGTGTTCTATATCCCGCCGCTCATGCAGCTGGGCGTGCGCACGCACTTCATGCC
>NZ_HE978641.1:755641-762400 GCF_000312125.1 Timonella senegalensis JC301 | reverse complement strand
GCCGCTCATGCAGCTGGGCGTGCGCACGCACTTCATGCCGTTCATGTTTACGTTCAACGTGGTGCTCGCCCTGCTTGTGTGGGCGGCGTGGAGGGTGATCGCGCCGGGCGTTTACGAGGTATCGCCGCAGATCGTGCGGAAAAAATGGCTTCCCGACTCGTGGGGCACGCACGCGTGGTGGACGGTTCCCTTCGCGATCTGCGCGGGCATCGCAACGCACATCATCCTGGACAACTTCACGCACTCGTGGGGGTGGGGCCCCGCGCACCTGGCGAGCCTGCGCGCCGAGGTCAGCACGCCATTTGGCCCGATGTTTGGCTACGAGTTGGCGCAGTGGATCTTCGGATTCATCGGCCTCGGACTGCTCCTCGCGGTCGCTTTGTGGCTACCTCGCCAGCCTTCGGCGGCGAGCAGAACGCCGGTCCTACAGGCGCTCGCGCCCTTCTTGGTAGGCTCCGCGATCCTTGCGGGCGGGTTCGCGAGGGTCATGATCGCGGGCGGCCTAGCGCTGCGGTTCGAATCGCAAATGTTCTATCTGCTCACCGGCGGAATGATCGCTGGCGCGGTGACCGCGGCCGCGCTCAGCCTTGTTGCGCTGGTTGCGGTGCGGCTGCGCCGCGTGCCGGCCGCCGCCTGAAAACCCAGATTCGCGACGATCTTGGCTGGGCCCGCACTTTTAGGCACGGACCCAGCCAAGATCGTCGGTAATGAGGTGGCTCCTCCGCGCTCTCCTTCGATGCAAGAGAAGGGGGAGGGGCTGCATTAGACGGAGGCGAGTTCGCGGTCCGCGTCCTGGCCCTCCTCGGCACCCGATGGGCTATCGGCTGCGGCTGCCGAGTCGGCCCCGCGCGGTACCAGCAACACGAACAGCACGGCGCCGAGCGCAGCAACCGCGCCGACGATGAAGGACAGCGTGAACGCGTCTCGCGCGGGAGCCGTGATGCCGCCGGTCGTGACGAGGTTGCTGGTTATGACACCAGTCATGACTGCCGCAGCCACGGTCGACCCGAGTGAACGCATGAGCGCGTTCACGCCCACCGCGGACCCGGCTTCGTGGGCGGGGACGTTCTCCATGATGAGCGTGGGCATTGCGGCGTAGCCGATGCCCACACCGGCGGACGCGATCGCGGAGGCGATCATGAGCTGCCATGGTGCGTCCATGAACAGGGTTGCTGAGCCGTAGCCGAGCGTCAGGACCACCGCGCCGATGCCCAGCGCGGACTTGGCGCCAAACCGAGTGAGCAGGCGGCTCGAGACGGGTGCAAGGACGAGCATCATCATCGCGCCGGGGGCAAGCCAAAGTCCGGCCTGCATGATGGTCTGGCCCATGCCCACGCCGGTTTCGGTGGGGAGCTGAAGGAGCTGGGGGATGACCACGTTGTGGCCCATGAGTCCAAATCCGATGAGCAGAGCTGCCAGGTTGGTCAGGAGGACTGGCTTCTTTACGGTGGTGCGGAGGTCAACTAGAGGGTTGTCGAGTCGAAGCTCGTACAAGCCCCACAGCGGCAGAACCACTAGGCCGAACGCGATGAGCGTGACGGTTGGGACGCTCGACCAGCCCCACGTACCACCCTTGGAGATTCCCACCAGGAACGACACCAAGCCGATGACAAGAATGATGGAGCCGACAACGTCGATTCGGCCCGAAGCCGAGGTGCGGATGTGCGGGAGGGCAGCCACAGCGAGGGCGAGCATCGCGGTGGCGAGCACGGCGGTGATCCAGAACAGGATGTGCCAGTTGAACTGTTGCGCGATCCACGCGGAGATCGGCACGCCGAGCGCCCCACCCACGCCGAGTGACGCACTCACGGCAGCCATAGTCGAGTTCACCATGGGCTTGGGAAGGACCTGGCGCACAAAGCTCATGGCAACCGGCAGGTATCCCATGGCCACGCCCTGCAGCACACGGCCGATCAGCACGAGCGAAAGCTGATCAAACAGTGCGCAGAGCAGCGAGCCGACCAGCAGAATCGCGGAAGTCGCCACGAGCACGGGCTTTTTGCCGTACATGTCCGCGAGCTTCCCGGCGATCGGCATTGCCACGGCGGAGCCCAGCAGAGTTGCGGTGATGACCCAGGAGGCGTTGTCTGCGGAGGTGTTGAGCAGACGGGGGAGGTCGCTCTGGATTGGCAGCATAAGCGACTGCATCAGCGAAACCACGAGGCTCGAGAACACCAGAACCGCAGCCACGAGGACCGGGCGCTTGAGCGGGGTTGTGTCTTGCTGGACTGTGCTTTTGGGCGGACTTTCAGGGGAAGGGGAGGCGTTGCGGGAGCGCACTGAACCCTGCTTTCTTCTGTGGGTGCTTAATTAATTGCGGAAAATACAAAAGTACATATGTATGTATCTTACATATCCGGACCGTCGCTATGATTGCGATGTAGTTCCAACGGCCGGACAGGGTTCCACCTAGCGCGGCTTGAGTGGCTGATGTGGTTCAGCTGGCCTGTGTGGTTCAGCTGGCCCGACTCCGGGGTCGGTGTGTTGTATTTGGTTGTGCAACCGGTTTCGAAACCGGTTACACAACCAAACACAACACGTCCCGCCTAACGGCCGTCGATGCTGAGCACGTGAAGACGTTCCCGGCGATAGTTTGTGCATGACTCAGGAGATTTTGATGAACGACGATCGAGTACCGTCCCCTGCAAACGCGACGGTTGGTCCTCGGGCTGGTGTTGATGCGGCTGTCGGGCCTCGGGCTGGTGTGGACGCCGAGACCGTTGCGGACCAAGCGCGCCTGATCGCTCGATACGTTGCGCGCATCGAGCGCCTCAATAAGGCCGCCGCACGGAACGGTGAGATGGATGCGTCCCACGTGCGGATCCTGTGGATGCTCGCGACGCACGGGCCCATGACCCTGGCGGAGCTGTCACGCAGGCTTGTGCTCGAACAGTCCACTGTGAATCGCCAGGTCAACTCTGCGCTCAAGAATGGGCTGCTCGGCCGAGACAAGGATGGCGATCGGAAGGCCTACGTCTTCCACGCCACGGGCGAGGGGATCGAAGCCTTTGAGCGCTCAATCTCAGTCACCACCGCCCAACTTGAGGGGGCACTCCAGGGCATGGGCGAGGACGCCTCAACCCTGGTCTTGCTGATGGAACGCCTCGTGGCGGATTTGCCGGATACGTTCTGACGCAGGTTCCCTCTCGGCTCCCCGTACCCGTCTCATTTGGCGCCGGCACTCCCCTCCCAAAACCAACGAGAGTATTCCTGAGCCCACTCTCGACGTCGAGAGTGGGCTCAGGAATACTCTCGTTCGGAAGGTGGTGTACGAGGAAGGTTGGTGTGCGCAACCTAGGCTGGTGCTGGGAGGTGGGGCACAATCGTCGAGAATTTGGGACGGGCCACTGTGAAAGTGGCCAACTCAACAGGGCCCGAAGGGGCCCGAAAATCCGCCCAAGGTAAAGGGCAGGCCAAAAACCGCCCGCGCAACCTAAAAACCAGCCCACTAGCGCCCAAAAGTTCCCTGTTGAGTCGCAGTTCACGCGCATAATCCCTAGACGAGGGGGAGGGGGTCGGGCGTAGTATCGAATCGATCCGATCGAATCGATTCGAGAATCCGCAGCTGAACGCTTCGATGGATCCACATCCCCCAGACCACCCCCAGTTCGTTCGGAGCGTTTCGCCCTATGAATAAGACCCTCACCGCCGGCATCCCATGGCGCGTGATCCTCGTCTTTACAATCCCACTGCTCATCGGAAACGTTGTGCAGCAGTTGTACCAAGTCGTTGACGCGATTGTTGTTGGCCAGGCCATCGGCGTGAACGCACTCGCCTCCGTCGGAGCCACCGGTAGTTTCCTGTTCTTCCTCATCGGATTCGCATGGGGAATGACCGGCGGATTCGCAATCCCCGCAGCACAGGCCTTCGGTGCCGGCGACTATAAGGCACTGCGCAAGTCCGTGACCACGGGCGCCTGGTTGACGGGTGCTTTCAGCATCCTCATCACGTTTGGCGCGCCACCCGTCACTCGCCGCGTGCTCGAACTCATGCAAACGCCACCTGAACTCATCGACGACGCGACCACGTTCGCCGTGGTGAGCTTCCTCGGTGCCGTGGGCACCATGTTCTTCAACTACCTGTCCGCGATCATCCGCGCGATCGGCAACTCCCGCACCCCGCTGATCTTCCTGATCATCGCGTGCGTCATCAACATCGGACTTGTCATCCTCATGGTCTCCGGCTTCGGCTGGGGCGTCGCTGGTGCAGCACTCGCAACCGTAGTCTCACAGCTCATCTCCGTGCTGCTCTGCCTTGAGTACGTGCGGCGCTCCGTGCCAATCCTGCACGTGACCCGCGAAGACTGGAAGATCGATGGCGCGGCAATGAAGGAGCACCTGCGCATTGGTCTGCCCATGGGATTCATGGCTTCGATCATCGCAATCGGCTCGCTCGTGGTTCAGATTCGTCTGAACACGCTCGGTGCCGAAGCCATCGCTGCGTTCACCACCGCAACTCGCGTGGACGGAATGGCAGTAGCCTTCCTCGGCTCGCTCGGACTCGCAACCTCTACCTTTGTGGCTCAGAACTGGGGTGCAGGAAAGATTGACCGAATCAAGACCGGTGTCCGCCAGGCCATCATCATGTCGGTGATTGGATCGTTTGTGCTCGCCGCAATCCTCATCACCGTAGGTGAGTGGATGGTCGGTCTGTTCGTGGGTAGCGAAGCCGGCGTGGAGAACATCATTTCCATGAGTCACAAGTACCTCGTGGTCAACGGCCTAATCTACTTTGCACTGGGCATCCTGTTCGTCACCCGAAACGCAATCCAAGGCCTTGGTCGCCCCCTCATCCCCACCATCAGTGGAGTTGCCGAACTGGTCATGCGTGTTGCAGCAGCAATCATACTTGGTGGAATGTTCGGCTTTGACGGCATCATCTGGTCCTCCCCACTCGCCTGGATTGGTGCAGCCGTGCTGCTCCTGCCGGCCTGGGCCAAGGCACTCAAGACTCTTGACGCCGACTACGTCGAGTACGCGGCTAGTCGTGTGGCGAACGAGCCCACTGGGGCGCCGGTTGCCGATGCGAACGTCGAGCCAAACCCTGTTCCCGCCGCTCAGGGTGTCTCTGCATCCGCCATTGCGAGTGCCGCCGCAGTTATGACCGACTCGGAAGCGTTGCACATGGATGCTGAGGCGCCTGATGCTGCTGTGTCTGCTGAGGAAGCCCAGTCGGCCGATGCTGTTGGGGCGCTAGGGCTTGTCGATCTGAGCGAGCTCACAGAGGGTGAGCGAGAAACCGTCTCCACCTCCGTTTGATAAACCGATCCCGGCGATCCACCTCCCAACTGCACCCGCGCAAGCGGGGGAGGGGATCGTCGGGAATCGGCCCGCGTAGCGGGACAAAGCCGCCACCCAAGCGCACTTTGGGCTGGCGGCTTTGTGCTTTCCGGTGAACGTGGGCAGGTGTGATGCGCAGCATAGTGTTCCACCACTATTCACGCGCAGGTTAGGTAAGGCTAAACTAATTTTGTAAGAGACCTATCTCACCATCGGATGGAACCCATGGCTACTCGCTTTGCTCTCCGCGCCATAGCGGCACTCGCCGCGCTTGGCATGACTGCGACCCTCGCTGCGTGCGGGGCCGACACCCCTGACAAGGACTCGACCGGCTCGGGTACCCCGACCGAATCCGCCAGCTCAGACGCGTTCCCCGTGACCATCACCTCCGCGCTCGGCAAGGCCGAGATCAAGGAGAAGCCTGAGCGCATTGCCACGTGGGGCTGGTCCGCACAGGACGCCGTCCTAGCGCTCGGCGAGGTCCCAGTGGCCATGCCTGAGTATGTCTACGGCGGCGTTGACGGCGTGCTCCCGTGGGTCTCCGACAAGATCACTGAGCTTGGCGGCGAGCAGCCAACGCTCCTCAAGGGAGGCGACAGCGGACAAGCCAACGCCGAGGAGTTCGTGGCGGCCCGCCCGGACGTCATCCTCGCTCCCTACTCCGGCCTGACCCAGGAGGAGTTCAACGCGCTGTCCAAGATCGCTCCCGTTGTGGCCTACCCGGACGAGCCGTGGGCAACTTCGTGGCAGGACCAGACGCTGATCATCGGTAAGGCGCTGGGCCTCGAGACCGAGGCCGCCAAGCTGGTTGAGGACACCAATGCAAACGTCAAGGCGCTCGGCGCTAAGTACCCTGAGCTCGCCGGCAAGACGTTCGCCTACGGCGCGAACAACGAGCCCGAGATCCTCAACGTCTACCGCGACACCGACCCACGCGTGGAACTCCTGACCGACCTGGGCATGACCGTGGCACCTTCCGTGGAGGAACTCGCGCCATCTGATGCCGCCCGCTCGTACTTCTACGGCCTGGCATTTGAGAACCTGAACAAGCTGACCTCGGACGTTCTGGTGGCTTACTTTGGCGACCAGGCCGCTGCCGACGCGTTTGTGAAGGACCCGCTTGTGGCCGCGATGCCGCAGGTCAAGTCGGGTGCCTTCGCCCCAATCATCGGTGAATCGTTCGTGATGGCATCCTCCGCGCCCACCACCCTGTCGATTCCATGGATGCTCGACCAGTACGTTCCACAGCTCGCGCAGGCGGCCAAGAACGTCAAGTAGTTGGGTGGCGGTTGCGTGTGGTGAGCGGGCGCTACGCGTGTTCAACTGGCACCGCACCGAACGCTGGACGAGTGGTGCGGACGCGGTACGTGCACGCTACGCGTGATCCACAGGCGCGGCACGCGCGCCCCGTGCCTGCGTAGCAGGCACACTAGAAGCATGACTTCTTCCCCACAGGCCGACACCCCGCGCAGGGGTGGCG
>NZ_HE978641.1:736611-755309 GCF_000312125.1 Timonella senegalensis JC301 | reverse complement strand
CGGCCTGTGGGGTGTTATTAAAGGATTTTCGACGAATGAGTCCCATCCCATGAGCCGCAGGACCTTGGTGGCGCTCCTGATTGCAGTCGCGCTGGTCTGCGCGGTCGCGGCTTCCCTTGCCATAGGCGCGGCGCAGATCCCCCTGCGCACCGTGTGGGAGGCGCTGACCTCGTATGATGCCACCAACCCGGAGCACATTGCCGTGGTGGAAAAGCGGATCCCGCGTACGGTTGTAGGCGTTGTGGTTGGCGCGGCCTTGGGGCTCGCGGGCACGGTAGCGCAGGGCGTGACGCGCAACCCGCTGGCCGACTTGGGCATCCTCGGCATCAACCAGGGTGCCGCTCTTGGCGTGGTCTCGGGGATCATTCTGGTGGGGGCCACGGCTCCTGCCCAGTACATGTGGTTTGGCGTGGTCGGAGCTGGCGCTGCCACGATTCTTGTATGGTTCTTGGCGTCTCGCGGGCGCGAGGGTGCTACCCCGGTGAAGCTCGCGCTTGCTGGCGCTGCGATCGCGGCGTCGTTTTCGTCGGTGGTCTCAGGCATCCTCATTTCGGACGATCAGGCCCTCGATTCCATGCGCTTCTGGCAGGTGGGTTCCTTGGCCGGGCGCGGGTACGACGTGCTATTCCCTGCGCTTCCGCTGTTCGTGGTGGGCGGGGTTCTCGCGTTGGCCGTGGGGCGCTCACTGAACCTGTTGGCGCTCGGCGATGACACGGCACACGGCCTTGGCTTGAACACGGGCCGGGCGCGCGTGCTCAGCGGAGTGGTCATCGCGGTTCTTGGTGGTGCGGCCACGGCCGTTGCCGGACCGATCGCGTTCCTGGGGCTAGTTGTTCCGCACGCCGTGCGCGCGTTTGCGGGCCCCGACTACCGCTGGATACTCGCGTTCTCGGCGCCGGTGGCCGCCGTGGTCATCCTGGTTTCGGATGTGCTGGCCCGGGTGGTTGCGCGGCCTGGCGAACTTCAAGTGGGCATCGTGCTTGCTGTCATTGGCGCTCCCGTGTTCATCGCGATCATTCGACGCGGAAAGGCGGCGACCCTGTGATGACCCCACGTCCGAACTCAACACCTGAGCCTGTTGGGGCCTCTGATCCCACCCCACCCATCTCGAACGAGTGTATTCCTGAGCCCACTCTCGACGTCGAGAGTGGGCTCAGGAATACTCTCGATGACAAAGGGAGCCGGGTGGCTCATCCGAACAGCGCCAGCACCACCCACACGCTGCGCAACCGACTTCGGCTGCGCACCGTTGCGGTCTGCACGGTTTTCTTTGTGCTGCTGGCGGCGCTCTTCACCGTCACGCTCCTCCTCGGCGAGGCCGGCCTCACCGCCCGTGAGGTCTTCGAGGCCTTCACCGGTCAGGCCGCCCCCGTGGTCCAGTTCGTGGTCCTCGAGCTCCGCCTCCCGCGCGCGGCCGCGGCAGCCCTCGTGGGGGTGTGCCTCGGTGTGGCCGGCGCGGTCTTCCAGTCTGTCCTGCGCAACCCGCTGGCCAGCCCCGACATCATCGGCGTGACCTCGGGGGCCGCGGCCGCGGGCATCGTCGGCGTGCTCATCTTCCGGCTTTCCGGCCTCAGCCTCATGGCCGTGGTGGTGCTCGGTGGTATCCTCGCCGCCGCGGTGGTCGGCCTGTTGGCCTGGCGCCACGGCATGCAGGGTTTCAGGCTCGTGCTCATCGGCATTGGCGTGGCCGCGGTATGCACCGCGATCACCTCGTACATGATGACCAAGGTCGAGCTTCGCGACGCCACCGTGGCATACACCTGGCTCACCGGATCGCTCGCATCCGTGCAGGTGGGAGCGGTGACCGTGGCAGCGATCGGTGCTGCCGCCTGCCTCGCGCTCCTCGCCCTCAGCACCCGGAAACTCCGTGCCCTCGAACTCGGCGACGACACCGCAACCGGCCTAGGGTTTCACGTGGAACAAGACCGAGTCATCGTGCTGGCGCTGGCAGTCGTGCTCACGGCGCTCGCCGTGGGAGTGGCCGGACCCATCTCGTTCGTCGCGCTCATGGCCCCACACATTGCACGCCGGCTCGTGGGCGGAACCTCGCTGTCCCTCGCGGCCTCGGCGGCAGTGGGCGGCGCGCTTGTCTCCGGCGCCGACCTGCTCGCCCAGTACGCAATCCCCGGCCAGGCCTTCCCCGTGGGCGTGGTCACGGGTGCGCTCGGCGCACCCTACCTCGCCTGGCTTCTGTCCCGATCATCATCCTCGCGACCCGGAGGAAACGCATGACCTCGCCACACAACGCAACCACTCGCAGTCTTGTCGCCGAGAACGTGACTCTCGGATATGACGGGCGCACAATCGTCGAAAATTTGAGTTTGGACGTGCCCGCCGGCAAAATCACCGTGCTGGTGGGGCCGAACGCGTGCGGAAAATCCACGCTACTCAAGGGGTATTCGCGGCTGCTCGCGCCCACGTCGGGCGCGGTTCTGCTTGACGGCGCCGACATCAACTCGCTCCCGTCAACGCAGGTGGCGCGGCAGTTAGGTCTGCTGCCGCAGACCCCGATCGCACCCGATTCCATCACGGTGTCCGACTTGGTTTCGCGCGGGCGGTACCCGCACCAGTCGTGGCTGCGCCGTTCCACGGCGCAGGATGACCAGATTGTCGACGATTCCCTCGCCGCCGCGGGCGTCCTTGCGCTGGCAGGACGGCGGGTTGATGAGCTGTCCGGCGGACAGCGTCAGCGCGTGTGGATCGCGATGGCGCTTGCGCAGCAAACGGACGTGCTGCTGCTCGATGAACCGACGACGTATCTGGACATTGCGTACCAACTCGAGGTGCTTGACCTGCTCATGGACCTCAACCGGACGCGCGGCACCACGATCGTGATGGTGCTGCACGAGCTCTCGCTGGCCTGCAGGTATGCGGATCACCTAGTTGCGATGCACGCTGGGCGAATCGTGGCGGCCGGCACCCCAAGCGACGTGGTTACGGCGGATCTGGTGCGCGAGGTGTTCGGTGTAGAGGCGCTCGTGGTGCCCGACGCTATCGCCGGGACGCCGAGCGTGGTGCCGTTCTCGCGTCACCACAGGCCGGTGGCGGGGCAGTAGTTCTGGGCTGAGGCCTAGGTGTGCGGGGGTTGGGTGGGTCTTCCCATTCGCGAGTGCCGTCCGCAGGTGCTGAGTGCCGTCGCGCGGGGACGGCATTCGACACCTATGGGCGGCACTCACAAATGTGGGCCACCGAACTGGCCCCAAATCCGCGCCCCAACGTCGCACACAACCATGGAACTCAAGGCCGGGCCCGAACGCATGGCTCTAGTGCCGATGGAGGGCTAGACCACCTACCGCCATCCGAGCCCCGGAGCCACGTGCTTGAGGATCGCGTCGACCACGTGCGCGTTGTAGTCCACGCCCAACTGGTTTGGCACGGTCAGCAGCAGGGTGTCGGCCTCGGCGATTGCCTCGTCCTCGGCCAGTTGTTCCACCAGCTTGTCGGGCTCATCCGCGTAGGTGCGCCCGAATACCGCCCGCCCGCTATCGGGTCCGCTGCCGCCGATCGACCCGAACTGGTCTTGGCGCTCACCCGCGACCCCAAAGTTCCGGCGGTCCTCATCGTTGACCAGAGCAAAGATGGACCGGGACACGGAAACCCGAGGCTCAAAGTCGTGGCCCTGTTCCTTCCAGACCTCGCGGAAGTGGCGGATCTGCTTGGCCTGCTGGACGTGGAACGGCTCGCCGGATTCGTCGGCCTTGAGGGTCGAGCTCATCAGGTTCATGCCCATTTCCGCGGTCCACGCGGCGGTAGAGTCCGACCCCGCACCCCACCAGATGCGTTGGCGCAGGGTTTCCGAGTGCGGCTCGAGCCGCAAGAGTCCCGGCGGGTTGGGGAACATTGGCCGCGGGTTGGGTTCCGCGAATCCTCGGCCTTCTAGCTGGTCAAGGAAGATCTCGGTGTGCTTGCGCGCCATGTCGGCGTCGGTCTGACCCTCACTTGGCGCGTACCCGAAGTACTTATATCCCTCGATGACCTGCTCGGGTGACCCGCGCGAGATGCCGAGCTGCAGTCGCTGCCCAGAGATCAGGTCTGCGGCTCCCGCGTCTTCGACCATATACAGCGGGTTTTCGTAGCGCATGTCGATCACACCCGTACCGATTTCGATGCGGTTCGTCTTGGCGCCGATCGCCGCGAGCAGTGGGAATGGCGAGGCGAGTTGCCGCGCAAAGTGGTGTACGCGGAAGTATGCGCCGTCGCCACCGAGGTCCTCAACGGCCTGCGCCAAGTCAATCGACTGCAGCAGTACGTCCGAGGCAGATTGTGCCTGGCTTGCCGGGTGCGGCGTCCAGTGCCCGAATGACAGGAATCCGATTTTCTTCATACTTCAGTCAACCGCACATTCCGCCTAGATGTTCCGTGAACCTTCGCCACCAGTGCCAACACCGACGTGGCACATGCGCCACGTGCACCATGTGGCACCCTTCTAAGGACCCCAAGCAACGCTGAGAGGCCCACAAACAGTTCAGCATTCACTGTATGATCAGCATGTGCTGACCATTGCTTCGCGCCTCGACGTCATGAACCGGCTAGGCCGGGCCATGGCGGACCCAACGCGCTCCAGAACCCTGATGATGCTGCTTGACGGACCAAACTACCCCGCGGTGCTTTCGCGCGAGTTGGGGTTGAGCCGCTCGAACGTCTCAAACCACCTGACGTGCCTGCGCGACTGCGGGATCGTTGTTGCTGAGCCTGAAGGGCGTCAAACTCGATACGTCATCTCGGATCCGCACCTTTCCGCAGCACTGACTGCGCTGTTGGACGTGACCCTCGCAGTTGACGCGCAAGCTCCCTGCATAGATTCATCGTGCTCGGTTCCAGGCTGCTGCCAGAAGGGAGTGGACGCGTGAGTAGCGCATGCGGTTGCGAGGACACTCGGAAGGCCGAAGTCGGCGAGGACGGCGAGATTATTGAGGCCGCGGACACTCCATGGTGGCGGGACCTCGGGATCATGATCCCGGTGTTTTCAGGAATCGCGTTCCTCGCCGGTCTGATCGCGCAATGGAACGGCGCAGATCTTCCGGCAACTGTGCTGTTCTGGATCGGTCTGCTGCTGGGCGCCTCAACGTTCACCCCGGGTGCGATCAGAAAGCTCCGCACCGGGAAGCTGAGCATCAGTCTGTTGATGACGATCAGCGCAATCGGAGCCGTCATCCTCGGGTATGTCGAGGAGGCTGCGGCGCTCGCATTCCTCTACTCAATTGCGGAAGCACTCGAGGACAAGGCGATGGATCGTGCTCATGATGGTTTGCGAGCGCTGCTCAAGCTGGTCCCGGAAACCGCGACAATTCGCCAAGGCGGCGAATCACTGGAAATTGCGGCCAAGGACCTTTCCGTGGGGCAGACCCTGCTGGTTCGGCCCGGCGAACGCATTGCCACGGATGGAGTCATCACGGCGGGGCGTTCGAGCCTCGATACGTCCGCGATCACGGGCGAGTCGATCCCCGTCGAGGTCGTTCCTGGTGACAGTGTTTCCGCAGGTGTGATCAACGCGAACGGGGTCTTGGAGGTCGAAACAACGGCCGCGGGCACCGACAACTCGTTGACCACGATCGTTGAACTCGTCGAGCGGGCGCAAGCGGACAAGGGGGACCGTGCTCGTTTGGCTGATACCATCGCGCGGCCTCTGGTTCCGGGCGTGCTGGTGCTGTCCATCCTTGTCGCCCTCATCGGCTCACTGCTTGGCGACCCGGAGGTGTGGATCACGCGCGCCCTCGTAGTCCTCGTAGCTGCGTCCCCTTGCGCACTGGCAATTTCGGTTCCGCTGACCGTGGTGTCTGCCGTTGGGGCTGCCAGTAGATTCGGCGTGATCATCAAATCCGGTGCTGCATTCGAGCGATTTGGCGTGATCCGGCACATTGCCGTGGACAAGACCGGGACGCTTACTCAGAACAAGCCAACGGTGTCCGAAGTCCTCACCGTTGACGGCGTAACTCGGGAGCAGGCACTGTCCTGGGCTGCTGCGCTCGAACAACACAGCACCCACCCACTCGCAGCCGCTATCGTTGCCGCCTCGCCGGAGACCCCTTCCGCTCAACACGTGACCGAACGTCCGGGTCATGGCATTGAGGGAGTAGTGGATGGCCTGAGTATCGCGGTGGGCAGCCCTCGTTGGCTCGAGCAAGCAACCCCCGCCTCCTCCCTCAACAGCCAGATTTCCGGCCTCGAGGAGCAGGGCATGACGGTCGTGATCGTCCACCGAAATGGCTCGGTGGTCGCGGCAATCGGCGTTCGTGACGAGTTGCGTCCAGAGGTCACTGAGGTCGTCAGTACCCTTGCTGATCAGGGCATCGGCCTGACCATGCTCACCGGCGATAACGCTCGCACCGCGACCGCCCTCGCGCAGCAGGCCGGAATCGACGACGTACGCGCTGAGTTGCGCCCCGAGAGCAAGGCCGTAGTTATCGGTGACCTTCGCTCGGCTGGCGCCGTGGCGATGATCGGAGATGGCATCAACGATGCCCCCGCCCTGGCCACCGCCGACCTCGGAGTTGCGATGGGTGCGACCGGTTCAGATGCCGCGATCGAGTCAGCAGACGTCGCCTTTACTGGTCATGACCTGCGGTTACTCCCACGGGCGTTTGCTCATGCGCGCCGTGGCCGGCACATCATGAACCAGAACATCGTCCTGTCGCTCTTAATCATCGCCTCGCTGCTCCCGCTCGCCCTGTTTGGCCTCCTCAACCTTGCCGCAGTCGTGCTGGTCCACGAGGTTGCCGAGGTCATCGTCATCCTCAATGGCCTGCGCGCAGCTCGCACGCGGAACGTGGCGGCCTAGAGCCAGCCCCACCCAAACCTCAGCCCCACCCAAACCCCATTGAACGGATGAATATCGATCCGTTCGGCACCCAACGTATGAATAAGCATCCGTTCGATGGGGAGAGGGGCGGCTGTGCCGCCCTCCATCCGTTGATACCGCCTTGAAAACCAGATTTTCGACGATCATGGTCACCTTCTCCCCACACCGCCCGGTCACGTCCGTGTCTGGGGATTTCCCGTTGCGAAGGGATCCGCAGTAGGGGAGACTCGAACGATTCGGAGATAACCCGGCCGTGTTCATCGCCCTGTAGACGCCCTCACGGCGTCGGGAAACTGTGGCGGTGGGGAACTGTGGCGGTGGGGAACACGGCAGAGGCAAATTGCCTCGATGCCGGTCTGGAGAAACAACCGAGAGGGGTCACGATGTCTAGGAACCCAATACGGAGCCGGCCCGCGTCCAAGCTACCCACGCCGTCCAATCCGTCGGCCCCACGTTCTCCAGCCCATACCCAAGAACTAACCGGGCTCCCACCTGCGTCAACGCGCGCTCGTGCTAACTCCCCAACCCCACCCGAACCTCCAACCCCTCCCGAACCTCCAACCCCTCCCAAACCCCCAACCCCAACCCCTCCCACCGCTCAAGAGCTCACCGCACCCTCAGGTGCGGAACCAGAGCTCCGCGCCAGACAGCTCCCAGATGGCACCTCGCCTTTGGCCCTCGTCCTGGGCGGCACGGGGTACGTGGGCGGGCGGCTTATCCCGCGACTCGTCACCGCGGGCTATCGTGTCCGTCTTCTCACGCGTAATCGCGCCAGGCTCGATTCCAATCCGTGGAATGGGGCTGTTGACGTTGTCGAGGGAGACGCCTCCGACCTCGAGGCTATGACAGGCGCGATGAAGGAGGTCACCGTGGTATTCCACCTGGTGCACTCGATGTCTGCGGGCAAGGACTTTGAGAGTTTGGATCGGGACATTGCACGAACAGTCGCCCGCGCGGCAGGCGAGGCCAACGTCCAACGCATCATCTACCTCGGCGGACTCCACCCTGACAATGTCGAGCTCTCCCACCACCTCGCATCTCGTAAGGAAGTGGGCGATGTGCTCCTCAACTCGACCACTCCCACGATTGTGCTCCAAGCCGGGGTCATCATCGGATCGGGATCCGCGTCTTTCGAGATGGTCCGCCACCTCACCGATGTCCTCCCGTTTATGCCTGCGCCGCGGTGGGTCCAGAACCGGATCCAGCCAATTTCCATCCGTGACATTCTGTACTACCTGCTGGCTGCTGCCCGAGTGGAGGGTGACCACAACCAAGCCTTCGATATCGGGGGACCCGACGTGTTGCGCTACTGCGACATGATGAACGGATACGGGGCGGTGGCAGGCCTCCCGCACCGGTACATCGTGGCTCTCCCGGTCCTCACTCCGCGCCTTGCATCGCACTGGGTTGGTCTGGTGACCCCGGTTCCGCGCCGCATCGCGCGACCGCTGGTTGAGTCCCTTCAGCACGACTGCGTCATGAAGAACCACGACATCGACGCCATCATCCCGCCACCGACTACCGGCCTCACACCGTACAAAAGGTCCGTGGAGTTGGCCCTCGCACGGATCGAGTTGGATGACGTTGAGACGAGCTGGGTCGACGCCCGGGTTCCTCTGGCTCCCAGTGATCCGATGCCTAACGACCCCGATTGGTCGGGCCGCACCGTCAATCAGGACAATCGCGAGAGCGTCACTTCCGCTTCACCTGAAGAGGTGTGGAAGGTGATTATGCAGATTGGCGGCGATACGGGATGGTACTCGGCGCCATTCCTGTGGGCGGCTCGTGGGGTGATCGACAGGTTCTTTGGCGGTGTTGGCCTCCAACGAGGCCGACGTTCCAGGTCCACTTTAAGGGTCGGCGACGCCGTCGACTTCTGGCGGGTCGAGCAGGTGGATCCGGGTAGGCTTGTGCGCTTGCGCGCCGAGATGCGACTCCCCGGCCAAGCTTGGCTCGAACTCGGCGTCGAGCCCGATCCACAAGGTTCCAAGTACACCCAGCGCGCCGTGTTTATCCCCAAGGGCCTGAGCGGCCGGCTGTACTGGCTCGCGATGCTGCCGTTTCACGGCCTCATCTTCAGCGGCATGAGTAACCGCATCGTCTCGCTCGCCCAGGGCGAGTTGAGTGAACCCGAAAACCCCTGATTCACGACGATTGTGGTCACCTTCACCCCTCTCGTCTAGGGTGTGTGCCCCAACTTTCGCTCGAACGCTTCATCGAATCACTAACGCACCTTCGGCAGGCGAGATATCAGAGCCGGTTACCTTAGGATTATCGAGTGCTCTCGACGATTCTCGCTGAAAATCCTTGGCTTACCACGGCTGCCTTGGCACTACTGGTTCTCGCAGGGCCATTGTGCGGTGCAGTTCTAGTTCCGCGGCGGTCACTCACTGTGAGTCTGCTTGTAGTCGCGATTCTTGCTGTCCTTCTTCTGACTCTCGTCCCCACCGGACGCGTCATGGAAGTAGGTTGTCACGCGGAAATCTCGGCCCCGCGGCTTGGCGCCGTGGAACTCATTGCGAATGCAGTGATGTTCGTGCCCCTTACTCTGCTCGCTGGAATCTGGTCTCGCCGACCTCTCACTGCACTCCTCTGGGCGTGCGCAGGTTCGGCCGCAATTGAGATTGTGCAAGCCTTCCTGCCTGGGTTGGGCAGGAGCTGCTCCACAAATGATTGGGTGTACAACACAGCTGGTGCTGCACTTGGCGCGGTCCTTGCGGTAGTAGCGATGTTCCTGAGTGCCCGGCGTTCCAACCGCGAAAAGCCCAATTGGGCCTAAGCGCCGCAGTGCTTAGCGTCCTTTCTCAAGAAGGGTTCCGAGTCCCTAGGTGGGGCTGGGCCGTAACCACGATCGTCGATAATGTGGGGTTCTTCAACGGGACTGCGTGAGGCGTTTTTCAAAAGCGACGAAGTCCGCGGTGGCGGTGCGAGCGTAAGCGAAGCACCAGTCCAGTAGGGCCGCAGTGATTTGCGGACCCTTCCCGGCGTAAGCGGTGATTTCGGCGCTGCGGCCGGACTGGCCGTGGGCGCGGGCGAGCACGATCGCGCAGGACCTGGCGTACTGCAGGAACGCGGCGTCGCTGAGGGTTTCGGTGTCGATGCCGCCCTTCATGTCATGGAATTGGCGGACGTAGAAGTCGCCGAGATCGTTGGTGAAGAACCCGAGGAACGGGTCGGAGTATGCCTGGAGGATGCGCTGGAGGCTGACCACCCGCGCGCCTTGGCCCTGTTGACTGACTCGCTCGTTGACGAGCGCCGGTTGCTCGATCCCACCGTACTGTTCGAGGACGCTGCGGCCTGCCTGCTTGGTTTGGAGGACGAGGTGGTTGCTGTCGGCGTCGCTCATGAGAGAGACCAGGCAGCGCGTGCCGACCGACCCGACGCCCACCGCGCGGCGAGCAACATCCACCATCTCGTACTGCTGCAGGAGCATTTGGACGTCCACATTCGCCGAGGCAATGTAGCGCTCCAGGCCCTGCCGCACGACCTCCTCGGTGTCTGGGGTTGCGCGGGCGATTGCGGGAGGGTTCTCGAGAAACTGGCTGCGGCCGTCGTGGCCGATCTCGGTGAGCTTGCCGGCCGCACGCTCGCCGGTGCGCCGCATTGCGGCCTTGGTTGCGCGCTTGACTGCCTTCTTGGAGTCCTTGTCCAGTGTCCCCATGGCGGATTCTGGGTCAAAGTGGGTGTAGTACCTGGCCAAAGGGTCGATTTCGGCGATCGACCGAGTGGCGCGTAGGTAGCTGGTGATCGAGTTGCGGGCAGCCTCAAGGATGACTGCAGTATCCCGATGGGTGGCCTGACCGGCAATGATGATGCTGGTAGTCAGTCGCTTGAGGTCCCACTCCCACGGTGCCCAGGCAGCCTCGTCGAAGTCGTTGAGGTCGAACAGCAGAGTGCGCTGTGGAGAGGCATAAAACCCGAAGTTGCTCACGTGAGCGTCCCCGCAAGCGGCAACCATGATGCCGGAGTGCTGGCCTTTAGCGAGGTCGGCGGCCATGATCGCGGCAGTTCCGCGGTAGAACGTGAATGCGCTCTGCGCCATTCTCTCCATGCGCAGAGGGACGAGTTCCTGGAGTCGGGTCTCGTTCTGCTCGTCGATGATGGCGAGGGGATCGCGATCTCCTCCCGGGAAGTCTCCTTCCCAGAGTCCCAGTGCAGCTCGCGGGACTGCTTTGCGTCGGGCGCGTCCGGCCTGCGCGGCCTGGGCTGAAGACATCAGAACCATGGGAACTTCCTCTCAAGAAGCGACGACACTGTCAGCCATATCCGCTGCGTTATTTTGCCAGCGTAACGGTGTGTGAGCCCTCGTAGTGGATGAAAATTCCGATCCACGTTGACGTACTCCAACCGGCGGGGGATTCTGGCTATAACTGCAGGTCACTAGGAATCCTGCGATGCCTTCACCAAAACAACAACGGAGTGTCCGCATGGTCCGGTTTCTGCTTAACATTTGCGTCAATTTGCTGTCCGCAGTCATTGCCTTCTTCGTAGCCAAGCTCGTGGTGGATGGGTTCACTATCAATGGCAAGGGGTTCATCATCGCGGTAGCGGTCTTTACCGTGGCGCAAGCAATTTTGGGGCCATTCGTGTTCAACCTTGCCCGCAAGTACGCTTCGGCAATCCTTGGTGGAATCGGGCTAGTGTCCACGCTCCTAGCTCTGTGGATCGCAACCCTGTTCCCGGGCGGAATCATGATCAACGGAACCACATCGTGGATCGCTTCTACCCTGGTGGTGTGGATCGTTTCCGCGCTCGGTATCTGGATCCTCGGGGCACTCATCATCAAGAAGTGGTGGGGCACCAAGCAAGAAGACAAGGAACGACTGCGTGCGTTGGCGCGCCAGAACAAGCGCAATGGTGGCGCTGAAGCCTGATTGCGGACACCCGGCGACACTGCGGTAGCGCCGCAAATGAAGCCAGCAGATGAAGACGAGACGCACGCTTGCCTTCGTCCACATCCACGTGGTCCGCGACGCCAGTCACTGACAGACATCCGCTCCTCGGCACCTGCCGCGGCCAGCTCATCATCCTACATCCAGTCTTGTGAGGGTTGGGCCAGCCGGTGGACTCTCGGGAACCCTTTGTGCGTCAAGAATCGTTAAGTGTGTGGGTCTTCGTCCGGCGCGCACCGGGCGGGGACCTTCTTTGTTGCCGACAACTTCCGTTGGACGGCACCTCTTACGGCACTATTGACGACGATTCCCGCACCTTCTCATGAGAAGGTGCGGGAATCGTCGTTAATCAGTTGGGCGGCTGCGCCGCCCTGTGGCTGAATGGCTGAACCGAGCATGGCGCTCAGCCAAAACAGCCAGATCAACTGAGCGTGATCGTGTTCTTTCCGCTGGTCAGGCCGATAATCGGGCCAACCGCATACTGTGTGTCGGCGGTCTTTTCCGCCCCGAGCAGGTCTGCGTTGAGCTCGACTGGGGAGCCGTCCGGGTTCTCAAAGAACGCGCCCACGAACCGGACCGGAGGCAGTTCGGTGCCCACCACGAGGCCAACGGTGGCGGAGTCAAACTCCGCTGGGAGGTCGGTGTGCAGGGCAAGGTGCTTGCCATCGAACGACACGGACGCGCTGGCGGCCCCGCCGCCAGCCACAACCGCACCTTCCTCGCGCTCGAACGCCTTGGCCCCGCCCGCGTAGAAGTTGTTGCGAATGTACGCAGGCTGCTTCACGTCCATAAAGCGCTCGTGGTCGCCCTTGTCGGGATCGTTGACGCGCTCGATGTACTCATCGATGTTCACGGGTGAGCCGTCATAGATCGCGGTTCCGTAGCGCGGGTTGACCCACTGCTCGGCGCCGTGCTCGTAGGCCTCGCTCGCATCGGCTCCCGAGGTGCCGCCGAGGAAGATGTTGCCGATCACGCGGTCATCGCCCGCGAGGATCGCGGCGTATCCGGCCACCTGAGTGCTGTGCGGCAGGTGGTACGGGGTGGGGCGTTCCACGATCGACTTCACCGCATACGTACCGGCGAACAAGTTGTTGACGATCGCGCCGCCCTGGCACTGGATCTCGGCCGAAGCGCGTGAGGCGAACACGTTGTGGTCCACCACGTAGGGCCCGTGGCTGACCTCGATGAACAGGTCGCGGTTGTTGGAGTGGTAGACGTTCTGGGTCAGGCGGAGGCCCTGGGTTTGCCAGTCCAACCAGGTGCCCAGCGTGCAGTCGTGGATGTGGTTGCGGGCGATCGACACGTCGATCGCGCCGTGCAGCTTGATGCCGCCGATTTCGTGGCCGTAGAACTCGCGCTTGATGGCGATGTTGTAAATGTGGTTGTCCTCGATGGTGGAGAACACGCAGCCCAAGTGGCCGACCACGCCGTTCTGGCCGTTGTCATGGATGGTGTTGCGGCGGACCACATGCGATCCGATGTGCTCCTTGTCCCAGCCGATCTGGCGGGCCGAGAACACAGACTCAAGCTGGTACTGGTAGCCGGGCTTGTCACCGCGTTCCTCGGCGAGGTTGTGGCCCGTTGAGCGCTCCTTGCCCAGGGACACCGCGGAGCACTTGGCGTCGTGGATGTCGTTGTCCTCGATGATCCAGCCCTTGGCCCAGTTGGGGCCGATAAGGCCTGGCTGGTCAGCGGTGGGTGGGGTCCACGGGCTGGCTGCCTGCGCCAGTTCGAAACCTCGCACGGTGATGTAGTTAACGTGGTGGTCCTTGGGGTAGAACACGGAGCGTCGGACGTTGATCTCAACGAGTTCCTCGTTGGGATTAGCGCCGTGGAAGTTAGCCCAAATGGTTGTGGTGGTCTCGCTGACCTGCGCGTGCCACACAAACACGGTCTGGTCCGGGTCGTGCATGGGCACGATCACGCCGGTCCAGCCGTCGCGGGCGTGGTCGATCCGGGTCGGGTTCTGGACCTCTTCAACGGACGCGACCTCGTAGAACGACTTGCCGTTCAGGTACACCTCGCCCAGGTGCTTTGGCGGGTCCGTGCGCTTGGGTAGCACGATCCAGTCGCCGCCAACGACCTCCGCGTACGGGTTGAAATCGCCAAAGAACGAGTTGGGAAGCTCGACCTTCCAGGTCGTCCCCTCCACGTTTTCCCAGGTGTTGATCCGCTCGGAACCCTTGATAGTGACCTTCGCGCCCGGAGCGGGCTGGTACGTGATGCGGTTGGTCGCGCTGGTGCCGCCACGTAGCGGCGCCACCCACTCGCGGTAGGTGCCCTCATGCACGAGCACAGTATCTCCCGGCCGAGCAAGCTGCGCCGCGCGGTTGATCGTGCGCAGCGGCTGCTCCTCGGTTCCTGGTGAGAGATCGGCGCCGGACGGTGAGACGTGAAGTGTTGTTGCCATGATGTCTAGGTATTCCTTTGGTTGTGTTGCGTCATTGCGTTGCGTACGTGTTGTTGGGTGTGCGTGGTCTGTGCCCGGCGGGTTGCGCCCGACTGGTCGGCCCGGCTTACGCCGGACCAGATGCGTTTCACACATCTGATTTACGACGATTCCCTTGCCTTGGGAGGGCACGTCGAGTCCCGGACCACCAGGTGGGTGGCGAGCTCGACTCTGTTTGCCCGTGGCGCTTCGCCGCGGGCGAGCCGCACTATCGTGTCCACCGCGGTCGTGCCGATCTCTGCGATGGGCTGGTGCACGCTGGTCAGGCGAGGTGAGGAGGTTTGGGCTAGGAAGGTATCGTCGAAGCCAACGACGCTCAGGTCCTCAGGCACTCTGAGCCCAAGCGTGCGGGCAGCCTCGATCGTGCCGAGCGCTACTAGGTCGCTGGAGGCAAAGACCGCGGTGGGTGGAGCCGCCGAGGTCAGCAGGGCTGTAGCTGATCGCAGTCCCTCTTCGAACGAGAAGTCCCCAAAGGTTATGTGACCATCGGCCCGAATGAGATTTCGTTGGGATAGAGCCGCTAGATACCCGTGCTGGCGGGCGAGGTTGCACTCGGAGCCTTCCGACCCGCCGATGAACGCGATACGCGTGTGCCCTAGATTCAGGAGGTGCTCGGTGGCAGCTTTTCCACCCGCAAAGTTTGTGGCACCCACCGACAGGTATGACTGCGGGGGCACGTCGAGTGGGTCAACGAGGACCAAGGGAAGACCAACGCGGCGAAGTGCGTCCGCGCGCTCCTGAGAGAACTGGGAGACCGTCTCGATGACGCCGATCCGGCCCGTGCGAGCTAGCCTTTGCGCCCATTCGATGGGGTTGTCATCAAGGACCGTGTCCAGTGCCCGCACGGTGATTGAGCCGCCGTGGGGCGCCGCTCCACGCATGAGACCGTCAAGCAACTGAACCGCATAAGGGCTGTTCAGCGAGGTAGTAACCACCTCGATGAGAGGTTCTCGCACGGTCCGCACGGGGCGTTCACGTTCAGACACTGCTACGTAGCCGAGTTGCTCCGCGGCTTCCTCCACGAGTTGTCGGGTCCGAGGCGCAACGCCAATGCGCCCGTTTAGGACCTTCGATGCGGATGCCACCGACACTCCCGCTGCCCTAGCAACATCGCTCAGGTTCACGCGGTTTGGTCGCAGTTTGGGTACGCCGGAAGACGGTGTACGCGTGGTTGGTTCTACTCCCATGAACCAGTTCTATAGCGCTAGCCAACCAAGAGCAATGGCCCGCGCAACGAAAAAGTTTCGCACGTGCGCCACAGGTTTACGCAGTACATGGAGTTTCCCCTCACTTGGCTTCTCAAGAACCTAAATACTTTCGCGCAGGGGTGCGTCAGTCATGCGGGCTGGCGGTGCGGCCGCAGGCCGCCTCGGCCCAACTTACTAACGACGATTCCCGCACCTTTTTATGAGAAGGTGCGGGAATCGTCGTTAATCAATTCGTGGGGTTGAGCGAAGCTCAAACTTAGAACTGGACCAGCAGCGCGAGCCACGCGGCAATGATGATGAGAGGCGCGGCAACTGCGCCGAGGAGTATGTAGCGGGACCACGATACGTGGACTCCGGTGGCGACGAGGCGTTCGTGCCAGAGCAGGGTGGCGAGGGAGGCCCACGGCGTGATGAGCGGGCCCGCGTTCACGCCGACGAGGAGCGCGACCATTGTGGCGGGCGAATGGGCGAGCGGTTCGAGCGCGAGGTAAGCGGGCAGATTGTTGATCAGGTTGGCGCCACCCGCGCCCAGTGCGGCTGTGCCAAGGAGAGTGGCTGATGAGTCATCCTGCGCGAGGAGGTTACCCACAGCCTCGTGAACGAACATCGAACCCACAGCTCCCATGGCCAGAAACAGGCCGGCGGTCAACACGATCATGGGCAGCGGCACGAGGTGCCAGGTTAGTGCGGAACGGTCCATGAGCGCGTACGCGGCAACCAAGGCTAGCGCGGCGACGGTCGCAGGAATCCACACCTCCGCCCCAGCAAGAAGCGCAATGATCAGCGCGGATACAACCACAGCAGAGATGGCGAGCAGGGGTCGACGTGCAAACAACTGTGCTGCATAGGCAAACGGGCGGCCCGTGGAAATGAGAGGGGAATTCGGCGCGAGAGTCGGGGCGGCGCCGAGTTCGCGGCGAAACACAAGGGCGATCAGCACCATCGGGACCACGGCGCATACAACCGCTACGGGCCACATCAAGGAGGCAAACTGGGCGGGTGAACCTTGGGCAACTTTATTGGCTGCGAGCAGATTGGTGAGGTTCGAAATCGGAAGGAGCATTGACCCGGTGTTAGCTAGCCAGACAACCGTCAGAGCGAACGGCTTAGGATCCAATCCGATGCGCCGGGACAGCACCACGACCATGGGTGTCAGGAGAACCACCGTGGTGTCGAGGCTCAGGAAGATCGTGCAGGCCAGCGTGAACGCCGAGATCAGCAGCCATAACCGCCACGAACGGCTACCTGCGGCCTGGATGACCACTCGCGCGGCAACGTCGAAGAGACCGGCACGGGAAGACAACTCGGCCACTATCGTCATGGCCACCACAAACAGCAAGATTCCCCACACGCGTTCGGCAAGAGCCGACGCCTCATGGGCAGGGAAAGCCCCGGTTCCTACGGCAACGGCCCCGCCAACTAGGAGCGCAAGGCCAATACCAACTGAAACGCGATCACGAGTGTGCACTGGTCAAGATTAGGGCCTTTACCCAACTGATTAACGACGATTCCCGTACCTTCTCATGAGAAGGTGCGGGAATCGTCGTTAATTATTTCTGGCGGCGAAGTTCGCGCTGAGGAATGAACACGAAGAAGACCACAAAGATGATTGCGGCGATGATGACGGCGATGGGCCAGCCCACGGCGCTCACGGTTGAGCGCGAGGTGAGGGCGAGGAACGCGAGGCCCGCTACGGTCGAAGTCAGCGATGTGACCAGGCGTTTTGCTGTGCGACCGAGGTTCGTCTTGGTGAGCGCTTTGAGCGTCCAGCGACCCACGAACCACCCGAGGACACCGATGATGGCACCAAAGATGGCTGTCAGGATGACGAACAGCAACGTCCACGACGCTTGGAATCCGCCGGTCGTCATGAAAACCGAGGCGGCGGCGCCCGCGAGCGCGCCTGCGAGGGAGGCCTTGCCACCGGCCTTGAAAACATCGAAGACGTCGGGTCCGGGGTTCAGTTGTTCGAATCCTGTGCTCATGGGCTCTATCTTCCCGCATCCATGCGCATCGAACGGATCATTATTGACCCGTTGGGTGTCGAACGGATGATTATTCATCCGTTCGATGGAGAGGGGAGTAGGGGGGAGACAATAGAGGTATGCCAGCCCCCGCCGCGAGCAACGCCCCCGCCCCCAACAGCTACAGCACCTCCAGCACACCCGGCGCCTCCACCACCAACGCCTCCACCACCAACGCCCTCGCCAGTGGCGCGGGCCTCATGCTCCTCGCAATGATCTGCCAGGAGTTGGGTGCCTCGCTCGCCGTGAAGATCTTTCCTCAGGTGGGTGCGCTCGGCGCAGTGGCGCTCCGGTTGGTCCTGTCCACGGTGGTCCTAGCGATTGTGGTGCGCCCGCACCTGCGTGGAATCACGCCCCGCGCGTGGCGCACAGCGATCGTGTACGGGTTGGCGCTCGCGGCGATGAACTCCTCGTTCTACCTGGCGCTCGAGCGCCTGCATCTCGGTGTCACCGTGACAATCGAGGTCCTCGGCCCCATGGTTCTGTCCATCGTCCTGGCCCGCCGCTGGCTCAACGTCCTGTGGGTTGCGCTCGCGGTCGGCGGGGTTGCGCTGCTTTCACAGGGACCGGTCGCGCTCGACCCAGTCGGCGTTGCATTTGCCCTGGTAGCGGCCACAATGTGGGCACTTTACATCCTCAGTGCTCAGCGGGCCGGCCGTGAGTTCCCCGGCATGGATGGCCTCGCCATCGCGATGGGCGTGGGCTCGCTCGCCATCCTTCCCTTCGCCGCAGTGAGCACCGGCGCGACCCTGATCCAGCCCAACATTCTGTTGCTCGGTCTGGGCATCGCGCTCCTGTCCTCGGCCCTCCCGTACGCCATGGAACTGTTCGCACTCAAACGCATCCCGGCCTCCCTCTTCTCGATCCTCCTCGCGTTCGCCCCGGCCGTGGCGGCGCTCGCGGGCTGGGCCGTCCTCGGCCAAACGATGGTGTTGGCCCAGTGGGCGGGCACCGCCCTCGTGATCGTTGCGTCTGTCGGTGCGGTCCGCATGACCCGCCGGCAGGGATTGGACGCATAGCGTCCCAGATTCCCGACGATCGTGGTCACCTCCCAGCCCCACCCAACTTCCGCTCGGGTGCGGTGAGTTGGCCTACCCTATCCAGCGTTGAGCGCCCTACCACTCACCACCCCGCGAGCTTGCACCTTTCACGGTGACATTGACCCTCTAAGGGTCAACCTCGCCGTGAGAGATACAACCTCGCGCAATGAAGCTCTCCGGACGCCTTCCCGCACTCAAACCCACTCCACCCCTTGAAGTTCGGATAGCCGAACTTGTATATTTGGACCTACGAAATATTGAAAGGGGCGGGCACGGGTGACAGTTG
>NZ_HE978641.1:689057-736411 GCF_000312125.1 Timonella senegalensis JC301 | reverse complement strand
GGACCTACGAAATATTGAAAGGGGCGGGCACGGGTGACAGTTGCGGAGCAAGAGGCCGAGCGGGAAGAACGCGCAGGTCAGCAGGGGAAATTTGGTAAGAAGAGTCTTATCAACCTGCTGGGCCCTGCCTTCGTGGCCTCTATCGCCTACGTGGATCCCGGCAACGTCGCCGCCAACCTTTCCGCGGGCGCCGAGTTCGGCTACCTGCTCGTGTGGGTGCTCGTGGCCGCGAACCTCATGGCTGTTCTGGTCCAGTACCTGTCGGCCAAGCTGGGCATCGTCACCGACCATTCGCTCCCGGAACTCCTTGGCCTCCGAATGAAGCGTGGGCCGCGCCTCGCCTACTGGGGCCAAGCCGAACTGGTTGCTGCGGCCACCGACCTTGCTGAGGTCATCGGCGGTGCCATCGCGCTCAAGATCCTGTTTGACCTGCCGCTTCTCGTGGGCGGAGTCATTGTAGGTGCGGTGTCGATGGGCCTCCTTCTACTCCAGGGCACCGGCCGTCAGCGCAGGTTCGAGTTCGTCATCATGGGGCTGCTCCTCATCATCACGATCGGTTTCATGGCCGGATCGTTTGTCAGCCCCATCGACTGGCACCAAGTGGGCGGCGGCCTTCTCCCGCAGTTCGAGGGGCAGCAGAGTGTCCTCCTCGCCGCCTCCATGCTCGGCGCCACGGTCATGCCGCACGCTATCTACCTGCACTCCTCCTTGGTCAAGGATCGCCATGGCGTTGGCCACGGAACCGCCACCAAACGTCGGCTGCTGCACGCCTCCCGCGTGGACGTCGTCCTCGGCCTCTTTATCGCGGGGTCGGTGAACATCGCAATGCTACTCATGGCTGCCGCGGCCCTGCCCGGAATCCCCGGGACCGACACCATCGAGGGCGCCGCTGCTGCGATCACCGAGCACCTTGGCCAAGGCATCGGCATCGTCTTTGCCGTGGGCCTACTGGCCTCGGGCCTCGCCTCCACGTCCGTGGGAAGCTACGCGGGCGCCACCATCATGGCAGGTCTGCTCAAGCTCCGAATCCCGATCCTTGCTCGTCGTCTGGTCACTCTCATCCCGGCGCTTCTGATCCTCGGCTCGGGCTTCGACCCCACACGCGCCCTTATCCTCAGCCAAGTCCTCCTGAGCATCGGTATCCCGTTCGCTCTCATCCCACTGGTCAAGCTGACCAGCTCCCGCATGCTCATGGGCGAGTTCGTCAACCCCGTCTGGCTGCGTTTTGCCGCCATCGGCGTGGTCGCGGTAATCGTGGTCCTGAACGTCGCGCTGGTCGCACTCACCATCACCGGTTCCGTCTAGCGCCCGCTGCGCGACCCCCATTAACGACGATTACCTCGCCTTCCAGCACCACCCCATGCTGGTGGGATGGTGCTGGAAGGCGAGGTAATCGTCGTGAAGCAGTGCAGTTAAAGGCGCGTTAGCGCCTGACCAGCACCGAACGCGAGGGGTCAGGCCGAGACGGCGTCCAACTCGGCGAGCTGCGCTGGCGTCAGGTTGAACATGACCGATCGCACGATGTCCTCGACCTGGCCGACCTTGGACGCCGAGGCGATGGGTGCGGCGACCATGCTCTGCTGGCGCAGCCACGCTAGCGCAGTCGCGGCGATCGAGGAGTTGTGCTCGGCACCGATGCGCTCGAGGGCGTCTAGGATGGCGAGGCCCTTCGCGTCTGCGTACTTGGCGGCGCCGGTCGCGCGAGGCGAACCGTCGCCTGTGGAATCTTGCGATCGGTACTTGCCTGTGAGGAACCCGGAGGCCAGTCCCGAGTAAGGGACGAGCGAGATCTCGTGGCGCTCCGCAAGCGGCAGGAGCGTGGACTCGACCTCGATGCGGTGTAGGAGGTTGTAGCGCGGCTGGATCGCCACGGGGAGCGGGGCGCCCACGCCGTGGGAGATGTTGAGCCACTCCTCGATCCGCTCGGGAGTGTAGTTGGAGACCGCAATGTTCCTGATCAGGCCGTCGCGCGCAAGGTCACCAAACGCCGTCACGGTCTCCTCGAGCGGTACGGACGCGTCGTCGAAGTGCGCGTAGTACAGGTCGATCGAGTCCACGCCGAGTCGCTGGAGCGAGGCCTCGGCGGCCTTGCGGACGTTCGGTGCGGAGAGCCCAGGAAACTCCGGGTGTTGCGAAACCTTGGTTGCGATGATGGCGTTGCTCGGCTTGCGGCTGGCCAGCCACTGCCCGATGATCGTCTCGCTTTCGCCGCCCGAGTTCCCCGGCACCCACGCGGAGTACGCGTCCGCGGTGTCCACAAAGTTTCCGCCAAGCTCAAAGAACCTGTCGAGAACCGCAAAGGACTCGTCTTTGTCAGCGGTCCAGCCAAACACGTTTCCTCCCAGCGATACCGGGTAAACGTTGAGGTCGGACTTTCCGATCAGGGTCATCACATCTCCTTTGAAGTGCATGTGGCGCGTATGCGCTGGTCGCGCGCGCCCGCCGAGCTACGGGTACTCGGTCGGTTCCGGGTCTGTGTGCGGGAGACCCAGCGTGTGCAGTTGTGCGCACGTTTCGTGCGCTCCATTCTGCTAGATAACCGCGCAGATCCGTTAATTGTTCCCCGATTCCTTCAGCGAGATTGCACTTGGGGGTCCGAGATTGCACGGCCGCCGGGAAATCTCGGACCCCCAAGTGCAATCTCGGCGGGGTGCGGGGAGGGCGTGCGAGGGGAGGGGGGGAAGTCCGAGGCTCAGGAGTGCGACTTGCGCAGCGAGATCGCCGTGATGAGCACGGCGCCGAGCAGGATGACCGCGCCGGCCATTGAGGTGAGGTCGGCTCCGTGGCTGAACGCAACCTTGGCGGCCTCGGTGAGCTGGTCGCCCACGCTTCCGCCGATTCCGGCTGCCACATCCAGCGCGCCACCGAGGGTTTCGTGTGCGGCGGCCGAGTCCGCGGCGCTCACGCCCTCCGGCACCGTCAGCCCGTTGCGGTACGCGGCGGTCAGGACCGAGCCGAGGATCGCGGTGCCCAGAAGCGCTCCGACCTCGTAAGCAGTCTCCGAGATGCCGGAGGCAGCGCCGGCCTTGTGTGGTGGGACGGAGGCAAGGATCGCGTCGTTGGTCAGGGTCTCAGCCAGCCCAACCCCGAGGCCCACCATGAAGAAGGCTCCGACAAGCAGCCACACGCTTGAGTGGGCGCCAAGTTGTGTTGCCGTGGCGAAGCCAAGCATGGACAGCCCCAGACCCACGGGGATGAGAACCCGCAAAGGGAACCGATTCGCAAGCCGCACGGCGAAGAGACCGGAGGCAATCGTCGCAAATAATCCGGGCAACAGGTAGAAGCCGGCGTTCAGCGGGCCGTAACCGAGGACCAACTGGAGGTACTGGGACAGGTAGTAGACCATGCCGGCCATGGCCAGGACGGACATGAGGTTTGCCGCGATCGACGCGGAGAACACGCGGTTGGTGAAGAGGTGCATGTCGAGCATGGGGTTTTCGGCGCGTAGTTGCCGGCGCACAAACAGGAAGCCCAACGCGAGACCACCCACGAGGAATGCGACGCCAGCGGGCGCCTGGCCGCTCGCGGCCAGGGTCTTGATGCCGTAGACCAGCGTGAACATTGCGGCGATCGAGAGGAACACGGAGGTCCAGTCGAGTCGGCCGGGGTTGGGGTCGCGGGACTCGGGAAGCAGGAACAGGCCGGTGGCGAGCAGCACAGCGATCACGGGCACGTTGATGAGGAAGACGGAGCCCCACCAGTAGTGCTCGAGCATCCAGCCGCCCACGATGGGGCCGAGTGCGGCACCCGCGGAGAAGCCCGCAGCCCAGATGGCGATGGCCAGGCGGCGTTCGGTGTCGTTGAGGAACAGGTTGCGCAGGAGCGCCAGGGTGGACGGCATCAGGGTCGCGCCGAACAGCCCGAGTAGTGCGCGGGCGGCGATCAGGTGCTCGGCGGAGGTGGAGAAGGCCGCGTACACCGAGACCGCGCCAAATCCGATCGCGCCGATCAGCAGGAGCTTGCGGCGGCCGATCCGGTCGCCGAGCGTGCCCATGGTGACCAGCAGGCCGGCGAGTACGAGCGAGTAGATGTCGATGATCCACAGCAGGGCGGTTCCGGAGGGGTGCAGTTCGCGGGAGATTTCGGGCAGGGCAAAGGACAGAACCGTGTTGTCGATGGACACCACGAGGACCACGAGCATCAGGACCGCGAGGCCCAGCCAGTTGCGCACACTCGCCTTGGGGCCCTCGTCCGTGAGGGTCGTGGGGTTGGAAAGCTGCGACTGCTGGGTGGCAGCGTGAGGTACCCGTGCCGTGGTGTCCGGCAGAGTTGTCTCGCGCATGAGAGGTCCTTTCGAGTGTTTCTGACAAACCGTTACTGTACCGGCTAGACGGTATCACGCGCTCTTGTCAGAAGTCACGAGTAAAGTGAGCGATGTGACCACACACTCAACCCCCCAATCCGCCCAGTCTGAGTCTCAAGCCTCGCGTCAGCGGGCCCACAAGGACGTGCACCAGGAACGCCGTGCCTACAAGCGCGGAAGTGGCCGCGAGCGAGTGCTCGACGCCTACGCTCTGGTCCTGCGCGAGGAGGGGGTCAGCGCCGCAACCCTCGACGAGGTGGCCAAGCGCGCCGACATTTCCAAGGGTGGGTTGCTCCACCACTTCGCCTCCAAGGAGGCCCTGGTTGAGGGGCTCATGGAGCGTCTGAACAGGCAAAACATCGAGGATATTGAGAACACGATGGACGGCGACGACGGCGTCACCGGGTACCTCCAGGCCTCCATGGTTGGCGAGGACGAGTACAGCGCAACGTTCATGGCAGTCCTCAAGTTGGCGGGATCCGGCAACGAGGTCGTGGACAGCGGGCTACGTGAGGGCCTCGATGGCTGGCGCGACGCGCTCGACTCCGTCATCGACAACAAGGTCCTGGCGCGCCTGATCCAGCTGGTCGGGGATGGCCTGTACCTGCACACCCTCGTGGGCGACGCCCCCGACGACATCGACCGCCGCGTGGTCGAACTGGCTCGCGAGATTGTCAAGGAACGCACGGGTGCATAGCGGCGTGACTCCCGATTCGATGGCAGCTGCGTCCGCTGGTGCGTCCGCCACCAAGACTTCCAGCCCCGCCACCATGGCGGACGTCGCCCGCGTTGCGGGCGTTTCGCGCGGGACTGTGTCCCGCTACGTGCGCCAGACCGGTTACGTGTCTGCCGAGGCTCGCGCGCTTATCGACGATGCAATTGGCCAGGTGGGATATGTCCCGAACGCTGCAGCTCGTTCTTTGGCGGGGTTGCCCTCGCGCAACATTGCACTGATCGTGCACGAGGACGCCTCCACGTTCTCGCAGGACCCAAACCTGATGGCGATCATGGTCGATGCCAACCGGGTTTTGGTTGAGCAAGACCACCAACTCATGGTCCTCATGTACTCGCCGGCCCAAGGGGTTGAGCGGCTCAAGGAGACTTTGAACTCCCGGTTTATTGACGCGGTGATGGTGGCCTCCATCCGCATTGACGATCCTGTCGTGGAGGTAGTGCGTGCCTCCGGCCTCCCCGCCGCCCTGCTCGGCGGAAGCCCGGAGATGGGCCTGGCGCGCGTGGACGTGGACAACGTTTCCGGCGCGCGTGAGGTAGTTGAGCACCTCATCTACGGCGAGGGTGCCCGCGGAGCGGGAACCCCTGTCCGAGAGCTCGCCATGATCACCGGCCCGGAGGACGTGCAGGCCTCGCTCGACCGCCGTGCGGGCTTTGAATCCACGGCTGAGGCCGCAGACCTCACCCCTCGCTTCGCGCACGCCGGCGCATGGACCTATGAGGCAGGGGCTTGCGCCATGCGCCAGCTCCTCGAAGCGCACCCGAACGTGGATGCGATCTTCGCGGCCAACGATGCCCTAGGTGTTGCGGCTCTGGATGTCCTCGCGGAGGCTGGACGTAGCGTTCCAGCCCAAGTCCGCGTAGCGGGCTTTGACGATTCGCAGTGGGCAATCAAGCGCGAGTTGGGGCTGACAACGGTACGTCAATCGTCGTCAATGTTGGGCCAGGCGCTAGCGGAACTAGTGTTGCGGCGCCTAGCCGGGGACGCCTCTCCAACTGAATCGATCATGCTGCCCACGAGCCTGGTGGTTCGAGGGTCGACTCGGCGGATGGAACGCGTCTAAATCTTGCGTTCAGCACCGCTATCTTTCCCGCGAGCGTCCTTGATACACTCTGATGTGTTCGCGCGAACACACCCGCTAGGGACATTCCGCACACCCAACCACAACCACCCCACGGACACGCCACGGGGTGCCAATCCACACCGGAGTGAACATGACCAGCGTTAAGCCGTTCGTCCAGACCTCGCCCGCCTACGGCGGTGACTACAACCCCGAGCAGTGGGATGCCGCAACCTTTGATCGCGACCTCGAACTGATGGTCGAGCAGGGCGTGAACATGGTGTCGCTGGGCATCTTCTCGTGGGCCCGACTGGAGCCCACAGAGGGCACGTACGACCTCGACTGGATCGCCGACCTCATCGACCGCCTGTACGCCAAGGGCATCAGCACGAACCTGGCTACCGGAACCGCGTCCCCACCTGTGTGGATGGCCGAGACCTACCCGGAATCACTGCCCGTCAACGCCAACGGCGTGCGCCTGGGCTTCGGTTCGCGCCAGCAGTACTGCCCCTCCTCCCCTATCTACCGGGAAAAGTCGGCGTCGCTCGCAGGGGCACTGGCCGAGCGTTTTGGCGCGCACCCCGCGGTCAAGCTCTGGCACATCAACAACGAGTACGGCTGCCACATTTCCGAGTGCTACTGCGACACCTGCCGTGTGGCATTCCAGGGCTGGCTGTCCGAGCGCTACGGCACGATCGAAGAACTCAACCAGGCCTGGGGAACGGACTTCTGGTCCCAGCGTTACGCGGCATTCGAGCAGATCAACGTACCAAAGGCGATGCCAACCTTCCGCAACCCCGGGCAGATGCTGGACTGGAAGCGGTTCTCCAACCACCAGATCCTCGGCTGCATGCTGGGCGAGCTGAACGCTATCCGCGAGCACTCGGCGCTACCGATCACCACCAACTTCATGGGCGCTTTCGCGCCTCTGAACTACCGCGAGTGGGCCCAGCACCTAGACCTGATTACCGACGATCACTATCCAGACCCAGCGGACCCTGCAGCAGGCGCTGACATTGCGTGGCAGGCAGACGTGATGCGCGGTCTGGCAAAGGGCGCGCCGTGGCTGCTCATGGAGCAGACCACGGGCGCAGTCCAGTGGCGCCCACGCAACTCGCCCAAGCGCCCCGGCCAGTACGCGATGTGGTCGATGCAGCGTATGGCGCACGGCGCAGATGGCATCCTTCAGTTCCAGTGGCGCCAGTCCAAGGGTGGCTCCGAGACCTTCCACGCGGGCATGGTTCCGCACGCCGGCAAGGCCTCGCGCACCTGGCATGACTCTGTGTGGCTGGGCCAGGCGCTCAAGCGCCTCGCCCCGGTTCTGGGCGCGCGCTCCGAGGCGAGTGTGGCTGTTGTTATCGACTGGGAGTCCGAGTGGGCACGCTCCGTGTCCGTGGGCCCATCCGATCACGGCACCCCGTTTGAGGGCGCCAAGGCCTGGCACCGCACACTCTGGGAGCAGGGGATTGCCACGGACGTGCTCGGTCCGGACGACGAGCTGGACGGCTACAAGGTCTTGATCGTCCCCGAGTTGTTCATTGACCGTCCATCCGTTGCCAAGGCCGCGGAGCGCATTACCGCCGCTGGCGGGCACGTGATCGTGACCGCAGGAACCTCCGTGGTCAACGAGACCATGGGTGCACAGCTGGGCGGATACCTAGGCTCGTTCAAGGAATTGCTCGGCGTCCAGGTTGCCGACCACGCGCTCCTCACCGGCCCCGTATTCGGCCCGGGAGAGAACCGCCTCGCCACCACCGAGGAAACCACCCGCGCCAACACGGTCAACCGCATGTCCCGCGCAGTGGGAATCCCAGCCGCACACACCTGGCTCGGGCTCGAGGCCACCACCCCGGCGCTCGAGCGGGCGCTTGGCGCCGCAGGCGCCGAAGGTCTTGATCTGCGCGGCGGAATGTGGGCCGAGCACGTGATTGCAGCCATCCCAGCCGATCTGCTGGAACGTTACGACGGGGACCTGCCGGAGGGAATCGTCGCTAAGGGGTTTGCGGTTCCGGGCAAGATCGGCGAGGCCGACGTCATTGCGAGCTTCGACGGCCGCGGCGGTTCCGTGGACCTCGCCGGCATGCCGGCGATCACGCGCCGCACCATCGCGGGCGAGGGCGGCACCAAGGGTGGCGCCTGGTACGTGGCCACGGACCTTGACGCGCCGTCGCGCGCCGCACTGTGGACCATGGTCAGCATGTACGCGCGCATCACCCCGGTGATCGCGGGTCTGCCGGACGGCGTGGAGGCCCAGAAGCGTGGCGAGTTCACGTTCCTGCTCAACCACTCCGACAAGTCTGTGCAGCTCGGCGGCATCGTGGGCATCGACCTGATTTCCGGGCAGTCGTGCACGGGTCACGTCATGATCGCGCCGCGTAGCTCCATGGTGGTTGCGCCCGCCGAATAGGCAGGTTGCCTGTGGGGCAGTGGGCTGGTGACCAGCTTGCCCCACAGATGTTCGACGATCGGGCCGGGTTCGCAGCACACGCTGCGGGCTCGGCCCTCTCACTTCTTCGAACACACCATCGAACGGATGATTTTTAATCCGTTGGGTATCGAACGGATGATTATCGATCCGTTCGATGGGGAGGGTAGGGCTGGGCAAAGTAAGGGTGGGAGCACCGGATTGCACCCATTTTTCCATCGAGAGTATTCCTGAGCCCACTCTCGACGTCGAGAGTGGGCTCAGGAATACTCTCGATGAGTGGGTGGGGCGGGTGAGGGGCCCTATGTGCCCTATCTAAGCAGGCCAAACCCTGCTACAACGGAAGTATGAACGCACAACTTTTCAACAGGGAGACCGCAATCCGCGAGGGTGGCAACACCCAGCTGATTTTCGCTGCTGTGCTGTTCGTAGGCGCGGCAGTATTTTCGTTGCTGTGGGTAGTCAACGTGATTGAGCACCCCAGCGGCGGGGACGGTCGCGAGATCTCGTATCCGATCATCGCCGGAGGCGCGGCGCTCATAGGTTTGCTGTTCCTCATCCGCGCGCTGTGGAACAAGGCTCGACGCGCTGACGTGGACTATCACATCGCCATCGAGTTTGCGGCGCTCGCGGAGCGCCAGGAAGCTCAGGTTGAGGAGCTCGTGGACCGCGTGCGCCGAATCAATGCCTCCAAGGACCACTTCAGGCCCGAGAATACTCACCTTGAGCCTGATCTCGAGGTCAAACTCGACAACGAATAGCAGTACGTGGGTCGCAGCGCGGCTCTACCGCTCGAGTCCCTCGCGGGTGAGCAGCGATTCCTTGATCGCGAGCCCGTACCGGAACCCGCCCAGGCTCCCGTCCGTGCGCAGCACGCGGTGGCACGGCACGAACAGCGCCGCCGCGTTCATCGCGCACGCGCTCGCGGCCGCTCGTACGGCCGCTGGCCTACCTGAACGCTCCGCGTACTGCGTGTACGTGACCACCTCGCCCGGCGCGACCGTGCGGAGCACATCCCACGCGTGTTCGCGGAATGGCCCGGATTTTTGCCGCACCGGTACCTCCGCGAGCGCGCTTGCGTCGCCGTCGTAGTAGGCGGTCAGCGCCCTGTGGGCGCCCTGAACTACCTCGATTTCCGACGATTCACCTCCTTCCAGCACCACCCCACCTTCGGAGAGGTCGGCTGGGGTGAGTGTGGCAACGGCAGCTCTCGCGGGGCGCAGGCTCGCGTGTATCAGCGGTAGGAGCTCGTCGAGCTTCTCGGTCCAGCCCGAGGCCAACACCTCTGCAGTGGTGGCGATGAAGGTGAACGGGCCGTCGGGTGTGGAGGTGGTCAGTGCGTACGCCACCGTGGCTGCGTCCACGCTGGAGAGAGATTCTGGGGCAGTGAGTGGGGTGGTCATGATTCCTCCGGTGTGGAGCGATTGCTGGTTGGCTGCGAGTTTCCGCGTGCGTTGCCGAGGTCCCGGTTGGCAGTCGGGAAGTCGAGGTGGGAAACGGGATCTCGTGGAAGTGAGGGGCGTGTTGAGGGGGAGCCCGCCGCCTGCCACAGGTGCATGGAGGCGTACGAGCGCCAAGGCGCCCAACCCCTTGCGCGCTCCGCTAGAGCCCGATGGGCGGCCTGCTTGCTCGCGGCAGACTCCTTGCCCCGCTGGGACGGAGGTGGTGCTGGAGGGTGCGCAGGATCGTCGTTAATTGCGTTGGGCAGCAGCCCAAGGGCGCGCGCGCCCGCCACGAGCGCGACGTCACCTGCCATCCAGGCGTCCGTGTCACCGAGGACGCGAAGTGCCACGTAGGCGGCGGTCCACTCGCCGACCCCGGGCAGGGCAACCAGGCGTTTCCGCAGGTCATCCGAGTCGAGGCCTACGTGCAGCGCGAGGTCCCCCGAGGCGAGCGCGAGCGCGGCGCCGCGAACCGTGTTGATCGAGCGCCGGGGCAGGCGCAGCGTGCGATCGGGGTCGAGGTCGCCCTGAGCGGGAGGCTCGGGGACGGCATACGAGATTGCGTCGGGCGTGGGGAACAGGAGGTCCAGACCGGGAATCGAGGACTCGTAAGGCTCCCCGGCGCGGTGTGCCAACCGGGTTAGGTGCTTGCGCGCGGCCGCAACCGAGATCTGCTGGCCGATGATCGCCCTGATGAGCAGCTCGGCCGGGTCCACTGCGCCGGGCACGCGGATGCCGGGGGTCTGGGCCACGAGTGGGGCGAGCGCTGGGTCGGCGGACAGCGCGAGGTCGATTCCCTGGGCGTCCGCGTCAAGGTCGAACAGGCGGCGGATGCGCGCGGTGGCCACGGAGATGTCGGACAGGGTGGAGAGCTCTAGGCGGGCCTCGATGCGCCAGCTACCGACCGCGCGAGGGAGGCGAGAGGCCACTACCTCGACGGCGCCCGGCCCACCGGGCAGACTGAGCGTGCGGGCGTAGGAGAGCCGATCCGGGTCGCTCAGGTCTGCGGATTCGACGCCGGGGATCGCGCGCACGGCCAGGAACTCGAACACGCTGTGGGCGTCGAACGGGTCGCGGACGGGAAGGGTGATCCGGACGTTGATTCTTGAGTCTGAGCGTGCGGTGCGTCCTTGGGTGTTGCTGCTTCTCAGGGCGCTGGCGTTTCCTTGGGCGCTGGCGTCGCTGGCGGGTCCATCGGGAGTGCTGCAGGTGTGCGAGTCCGCGGTGATGCCCGTGCCGATGGAAGTTAGAGCGCTCGCGCGAGCTATGTCGGGCGCAGGAGCATTGCTATGCCGGCGTCGGGTGCGCTCGCGGATCTGGGTTGGGGTGGCATCAAAGACCTGTGCAAAGGTCTCGTTGAACTGGCGCACCGAGCCGAAGCCCGCGGCATGAGCCACGTCCGCGAGCAGGAGGTCCGTGCCTACCAGCAGTGCCCGGGCGGTCTGTGCGCGCCGAGCACGGGCGAGCGCCAAGGGGGCCGCGCCAAGTTCCGCCACGAGGGTTCGCTGGAGCTGGCGGGCGGAATAGCCAAGCCGGGTGGAGAGGCCCTCGATGCCCTCGCGGTCCACCACGCCGTCCCCGATGAGCCGCATCGCGCGGGCCGCAACATCGTGCCGGATGTTCCACTCCGGGGAACCGGGAGTTGCCTCAGGTAGGCAGCGCTTGCACGCGCGGAATCCGGCCTCCTGTGCGGCGGCGCTCGTGGAGTAGAACGCCACGTTCTCGGGCTTTGGTGTTCGTGCCGGACACGACGGCCGGCAGTAGATTCCCGTGGATTTCACGCCCGTGAAGAACTGGCCGTCGAACCGCCGGTCGCGCGTGCTAATTGCCCGATAGCGCGCCTCAAACACCGCGGAATCCTGCGCGTGGCGCGCGGATCCGACCGGTTCTGCGGTGGGGCGTTCAGTGGACATGACTTCACGCTAGCACGCACTCCGTGCCGTGGGCTGGCGGTTTTCGGACACGCCTGTGGGGTTGGTCCCACGCTGGAGAATTACACGTACTGGACCTCGATGGGCACCCCCAGGAACGTTGCATACCGCTCTGCCTCGCGGCGGACCCCATCCACGAACGCCTTGGGGATCTTCCACGACAGATCGAACAACTTGATCTGAACTACCGAAACCTTAGACAGGTCCTTGCGCGACCAGGTTCCCACGACCTTCCCACGCCACACCACCGTTGGCTTGAACATGCCGTTTCCGCCCGGCACGATCTTCTCCGAGTCTCCGGGCGATAGGTGCGCCGACCGGTCCTTGAACCCCAGCAGAAACTCGTCGAAACCCGGCAAGAGAAGAGCGTCCCGCACCTTGGCCGCACCCTCGGACTCGTGCTCCTCCATGCGCCGGGTGCTGATCCAGTACTCCTGATCAACTCCCTGAAGGCGAACCGGGTGGATCTCGTCCCCCAGTTCCTCCAAGCTAGCCCTCACGCTTGTGACCGGGAGCTTGGTGAAGTTGGTAATGTCAGCAACGCTCATGGGGCCACGCCCGTGCACCAGCCTGCCCGCAATCCGGGTGACGGTCTGCTGGAAGGTGAGTGGATCGTCGATAATTTGGGGGCGGGAATCCGCCCCGGGGGCGTGCGTGAGCCAGTGGCGAACCGACACGAGCAGCTGCTCCTTGCCCCGGATCGGGCCCCAGGCGATCAGGCCCTGATTGCAGAGCGTCAGGATCAGGTGGTAAACCTGCGGTGGATCGGCCGGCAGGCCGGCACGTTTCCACAGGTCAGTGGCCTCCTGGCGGGAAAGGGTCTGCCCGCTGTCGAGCGCCAACAGGAGCTCATTCCCGGCGGCCTCGATGATCTCGTCCGTGAGGCCGAGATGCTCGCGCCGCGGCGCCCACGACTTGAGCGAACGTGGGCCCATCGCATCCAAAACCCAGCGAATATCCTCGGTGGCCATCACGTGCAGGGTGCCGCGGAAGGGCCAATTACGCATGAGCGCGCCGTGATTGAACAGCTCCTCCACGTCCGCCCGGGTTGCCCCAGGCGCGCGCAACCCCAGCGACCACAGCACCCCTGGCAGGTCCTGGCCTTGCGAGGCTAGGGCATCGAACGCCCGCCCCTGGATGATCTCCCGGGTGGATGTGGTGTCCCCGCGAACGGGCTGCACCAGATCAAGTGCGCGTAGCCGCAACTCAATAAAGTCCTTGAGCGGCAGGGTTGTGGCGTTGCGAGGCGAAGTCGGCATCGGAGGCATAGGACTAGTAAAGACCCACCCGCCGACACTCGCACGTGGTGGTGCGGTTGGGTGGGGCTCGGTGCCACGGCACCACCCCACCTTTCGATCGAGAGTATTCCTGAGCCCACTCTCGATGTCGAGAGTGGGCTCAGGAATACTCTCGATGTGGGGATGGGTCAGTTTGCCACGGTGAAGCGGGTGTTCTGGTGGGCAGGGTTCTCAAGCTCGTCAACAACGGCCACCGCAAAGTCCTCGGCGGAAATCGAGTCGCCAACAGGCGAGTCCTTGCCCACCTTGTAGGAGCCCGTGCGGGTTCCCGGCGCAATCAGGGGCGCAGGGGACAGGACGACCCAGTTGAACCCGGTGGATTCTTTGTACATGTCCAGCACAGTGGACATGGTCTCGGCCTCGGGCTTGAACGCGGCGGGGAAGCCCTCGGTCTCGTGCAGGTGCCTGTCTCCCGCCATGAGGCTTCCGGCGCCGCCCACCACAAAGGTGCGGCCGGCGGGGCGGTTCTCGATGATGTTCTTGTGCAGTTCAAGGGTCGGGCGGTGGGACTGGCCCGTGCGGCTTGGTGGGATTGAGATAACCACGGCGTCGTGCTCGCGGGCAGTCTGGAGGAACTCGTCAGTGTCAGAGGCGTCGCCAATCTGAAGGGTTGCGCCCTCAACGTTGGCCTGGTGTCGGCCGATGACGGTGACTTCGTGGCCGCGGCCGATTGCCTCGAGTGCAACTCGTGAGCCGACCATCCCGGTTCCGCCGTAGATTGCGATCTTCATTCTTTCCTCCTGTGTGGTCATCAGATCTTCATTAGTTACTGTAAGAGAGTTACTATCGTTTGGTAAGTAGGCACTTTGAAGTAACTAGGATGTTGGCTCATGGAAGCAAATCCGTATGACAGGAACTGCCCATCGCGCCGTCTGCTCGACCGCATAGGGGACCGCTGGACTGTGCTTGTGGTAGGTATTCTGTCCGAGGGCCCAACGCGTTTCGGGGAGATCGCGCGGCAGATCGACGGCATCTCACAGAAGATGTTGACCCAGACTCTGCGCAAGCTTGAGGCTGATGGGATCGTGTCCCGCCGGGCATACCCGGAGGTTCCGCCACGCGTGGAGTACTCACTTACGGATGCCGGGCGCTCACTGCAGGAGCCGTTGAAGGCGCTCGAGAGTTGGGCTCGGGAGCACTTCGAGCTCCTGGATTCTATTGAGGTCTAGCGGATCTCGGGCCGCGAGTGTACGAACGTACTAGTCCCGGGTAGGCGACCGTTGCCCGAGCAAGAGGCGATGTGTACGCTCGTACACATGACGGAGTATTTCGCAGGCGACCCTCGAACCAACAAGCAGCGCATGGAGGACGGCGACTTCTACATCGCCGATGACCCCGACCTCGAATCAGCCAGCCAGCGCGCCTACGCGCTGCAAACGCAGTACGCGGAGTTGCACCGGACCGACCCGGACGCGGCCTACTCGGTTCTCCAAGAACTCCTTGGCGAACTCGGGGAGCGCTCGTACATCAAGCCTCCGCTGTTTGTGGACTACGGCTCCTACCTCAAAGTAGGCAAGCGGACCTTTGCCAACTACAACCTCACCGCGCTGGACGTCGCCCCAATCACCATTGGTGATGACTGCCAGATCGGCCCCAACGTTCAACTCCTGACCCCGATCCACCCGCTCGAGCCAACTCCGCGCCGCGACAAGCTCGAGGGCGCACTGCCGATCACGATTGGCAACAACGTCTGGCTCGGCGGCGGAGTGATCGTGTGCCCGGGGGTGACCATCGGCGACAACACAGTAGTGGGCGCCGGATCCGTGGTCACCAAGGACCTTCCCGCCAATGTGCTCGCGCTGGGATCACCTGCGCGCGTGGTGCGAGAACTCGAGGAGAAGGACTTCAACGTTCGCCCGGCAACTGGTGGCTCTGGCGCCTGAACAAGGCCTTCGCAGGAGCAAAACACGTGAGCAGGGTTGCGGAAGGTAGGAGATAGGCGTGGCAGAACGCAGAATCGACCCGGAGCGCAGGGAACGAATCCTTGCGGTGACTAGGGAGTTGATTGCCGCCAATGGCGTGGATGGGGTGACACACCGCAAGATCGCGGCTGCCGCGGACGTGCCGCTCGGTGCCATGACCTATTACTTCTCCGGCCGTGATGAGCTGTTGTTCGAGGTGTTTACGCGGTTCGCAGACGAGGTGGCAGCTCGGTTCGCCGCCCGAATGTCGGCGGCAACCAACTATCTAGAAGCGCGCGATGCCGTGGTCTCGATCATCACGCACGACGTATTTCCAGACAGGGAGCGTGCAGACGCTAGAGCGGAGCGTGCGCGTTCAAACGACCTCGTCATCACGCACGAACTGTATGCGCTGGCCGCCCGCCGCCCGGAGTATCGCGAGATCACGCACGCATGGATGGTCAAGAGCCGAGCCGCGCTCGAGCAGCACTTCGATCCCGATACTGCGCGCATGCTGGACGCTCTGATCGAGGGGCTCACCATTCACCGGGCGCTCGACACAGAGGACGTGGCGGACCTCGCCGTTGAGGCGGTCCTGCGGATCACCAACTAGTGCGAACCGCGTTACTTGGCATCCTTGATGGCGCTGACAAAGTCTGTGAGGGACACCGTGGTGCTGAAGTCCTCGCCAAAGACCTCGGGGTAAACGTGCTGTGGGCTGGAAATCTGTGGATCGTCGTCAATCTGGTTAATCAAGAACGTGCCCTGGCCGCCCAGCGGCATGAACCAACTCGCCGTGACGTCATGTGAGTAGCTGAGGAAGAGGACGTAGTCCTTCCCGGCCACCATGCGTGAGTACGTGAGTTCGTTGCTGCAGACCGAATTGGCATACTGGGTGACCTTGATGGGGGAGCCAGCAGCGGGTGGAGCGCCGAGGCCGTCTTTTGTCCACAGGACTTCCTGAACATGTGTGTTCACGGTTGTGCGCAGGAGATCGTCGGCGCCGAAGCCCGAGTCCGCCAGGTCAACCGCATGCGCCACGATGATGGCATCTGAGTCAGCCTTGGCCTCGGCCAGCTCGCCATACGCAAAGTAATCGAAGGCGACCGACTGCGAGCAGTTCTGAGGGCTCGTAAAGTTACGGACCCGATCCTTGATGAAGAACCATCCGCCAGCAGCCACTGCGGCAAGCGCAAGAACAACCAGGACGTTGGTGATGGCGTTGTGGCGCTTGGTGTTCACAGCGAGTTCCTTGCGTCGGTGGGTGGGCGCTGGTGGCTGGTAGTCACGTGCTGGGGCGCTGGTTGGGCCTTTCTAGCGGACATAACTGCGGTGTGACTAAGTAGAAAGTCCCAACCTTGCGCGTGAGGCGTACGATAAAACTGATGTCGGGAACGGCGATTAAGTTACAGCCTACCCAGTTTCATCACCCACTTTGGGGCTATGGCGCAGTTGGTAGCGCGTCTCGTTCGCAATGAGAAGGTCAGGGGTTCGAATCCCCTTAGCTCCACCATAAGAGGCTTACTGCAATCGGCGTCCTCGTAAACGCCGCCAGGCAGGTCAAGCCAGAGATTCTGTAGTTTGGCCAGGTCGCCCTTCGGGGCGGCTTTTGGCGTTTCTGGGCCGGTGTGGCGCGCTGTCGCGGCCTGGGCCGTACTGCGTGCTATCTCGGGCGTTGCGCCCGCTGTGAGGGGCCTCCCAGCCGCGTTCGGCGGCGAGGAGTTCCCGTAGCGGCGAGCGGATGTCGTCTCCGACGACCTCGTCGTGGGCGACGTAGACGTGGGCGAAGATTGCCTGGTTGGGCTTGCGGCGGGTGGCTTCGCTGGCGTGGAGGTACAGCTCATAGGGGTTCTCGAGCAGGTTCAGGTGCGCGTCGAGGAGCGCTCGGCCACTGGAGAGGTCGCCGTGGACTTGGCTGAGCTGTTCGGTGACGCGCTGCCGGTCGCAGGCTATCTCCCGGAGTCGCTGCCGGATGCGCTCCTGCGGGAGTGAGCTGTCTGCGGCGAGGTCGAGGAGGTTGTCTTCCTTGGTCGCGAGCTGCGCCAGCTGATCCTCCAGGTTCTTGCGGAGCAACTGCTGCGCGGCGACCTGGTCGTCCAGCGCCGCCTCGATGTGGTCGCGGACAGCGGCGACGAACGCGGGACTGAGGCGGATGGTCTTGTAGTGCTCGGCGATGGCGTCCTCGACGCGGTCGATCGAGGAGTAGGGGGCGCCGCAGACGTGGTCTTGCACGCCTCGGCAGAAGAAATACCCGTAGTCGGCGGTGCCGTGCCTGCCGGTGGTGCGCATGAGGATCATGCGGCGGTTGACGTGCTGTTCGAGGCGGCACTGGCCGCACCAGATGCTGCCCTCTCGGACGGCTTCGGCAGCGAGGATGAGCAGGACGACGACGTTGGAGCCGAGCGCGAGGAGCGAGACCGGGAAGCCGAGTGCGTAGGTCAGCACGCGCAGGCGGATGATCACGTTGATGTGCCACCGATCTTTGCGGGACAGGCGCATCCAGTCGGGCTGCTGGCGGATGTGTGCGAGGGCTTGCATGGCGCCGAACACCCAGCGCTCACGCTGTTTGTAGGCGGCCTTCAAGGTGAACGGCGGTTGCTCGATCATCTCGGTGTGGTGTCAGCCGAACACGTCCTTCCCGAACTTGAGATAGGCAGCGAGACCGAAGACGAGGTCTTCGGCGATGAGGGCGGAGCCGTCGAGGTTACCGATGTCCCAGCCGATCTGGTTCTCCAGATCCTGACGGACGACGAGGTTCGAGCCGTGCAGATGCATCGGTGGCGGGCTGGTCATGACGGAGTAGCACTCGTGGCAGCCGAAGGGACGGTTGGCCTCCATCGCCTTGTTCAGCAGCGTCGTCTCGTTCCAGCCCAGACCGTAGGAGATCATGCCCTCCGAGATCCCCACCGGATGACGACTCAGGCGATGCACCAAGCGTGCGAGGTTGTCGGGGGTGAAGACGGATTCTTCGTCGTAGTGCACGACGTAGGACTCGGTCGGAGAGGCGCGGTGCTGCTCGACCAGTACTCCAGCGCACGAGCCTTGAGGCGGGTGTCTTTGGGTGTGCGGTAGTCGGTCGGCAGGAGGTACGGCGTCACCGGGATGATCGCGTTTCGGTAGCGGGTCTGGAGAGCGGCCACCTCATCGGCGCCCTCAGTGATGATCTCGACCCTGACGACCTTCTGCAGCACCGGATAGCGGGCCACGCCTGCGAGGACGTTGTCGATGCCGCGCTGGACGACGGAGAGCGCACCGCCCTTGGTGGTGATCTGGATCAGGAAGCGATGCGTGTTCCCTTTCCGCTTCGCGTGAGCGAGAGATGCGGTGAGCTTCCGGTTGGTGACCTTCTCACGAGAGGCGTGCTTGTGGGCGCTGGCCTTGATCACCATCCACCAGAAGTAGAGGTAGGTCAGGATCAGGAGCACCATCGCCCCGAACAGGAACCAGCCGACTGGTGTGAGATCGGGCGCGAGACGCACTACGCGCGGACTCCCGAATCACCCCCTCGTGAGACGAAGATGCATGAACTGCTGGAGATGGTGTGGTGGAAAGCCAGGCGCATTACTGCTCTGGGATATAACACGAATCGATTACTGAGACAATAATGAAATTGTCTCTCTGCAGGTATTTATCCGTCGCTTTGCGATATTCCTATTCCGGCAAATTGCGGATTATGAGAGAATAGAGGGCAGATCGCAGCGTCCCGGTCGAGCCGTCCGGCTCCCGCCTGCGACAGCACGACCCGCCCGAGCGGCGCGGCACCCTAGCAGTGTCGGAGGCCGCCGGTACCGTGGGACACGGCACTATTAGCACAACTTAAGACGCGCCCAGCGGCGCAGAGGAGACTCACAGCATGGCACGCGCCGCGAAGCCGAAACCGACGAAGACACTCGAGCAGACCCTCTGGGAGGCTGCCGACAAGCTGCGCGGCAACCAGGAGCCGAGCGAGTACAAGCACGTCGTGCTGGGCCTGGTCTTCCTCAAGTACATCTCGGACCGGTTCGAGGAGCGTCGAGCTACTCTGCAGACAGAGTTGGCCACGGAGGGGATCAAGCCGGAGCGGCTGCCTGATTTCCTCGAGGATCGCGACGAGTACACCAGTCACAACGTGTTCTGGGTGCCTGAGCTCGCGCGCTGGGGCTACATCCAGTCCGTGGCGAAGCAGCCCGAGATCGGGCAGCAGATTGACCAAGCGATGGATCTCATCGAGAAGGAGAACCCGTCACTGCGCGGTGTGCTCCCGCGCAACTACGGCCGCGACGGCCTGGACAAGCGACGTCTGGGCGAGCTGGTCGACCTGATCGGTTCGATTGGCTTCACCGAGACCGACGATCACGGCGCCGACGACGTGTTGGGTCGGGTCTACGAGTACTTCCTCGGCCAGTTCGCCGGTAAGGAGACGGGCAAGGACGCCGGAGCCTTCTACACGCCCCGCTGGGTGGTCAAGCTCCTCGTCGAGATGCTTGAGCCGTACAAGGGGCGCGTCTACGATCCTGCGGCAGGTTCAGGCGGCATGTTCGTGCAGTCAGCCGAGTTCGTGAAGGCTCATGGTGGTAAGCGCACTGACATCTCCGTCTACGGGCAGGAGTACACCGACACGACGTGGAAGCTCGCCAAGATGAACCTCGCGCTTCGAGGTATCGAAGCCGACCTTGGGCCGCGCTCGGCCGATTCCTTCACGGAGGACTTGCACCCGGATTTGCGTGCCGACTTCGTCATCGCGAACCCACCCTTCAACGTCTCTGACTGGTGGGATTCCAAGCTGGCCGATGATCCGCGTTGGAAGTACGGAACGCCGCCGCAGAGCAACGCCAATTTTGCGTGGGTGCAGCACTTCATCCACCACCTCAGTCCCACGGGTACTGCGGGCTTCGTGCTTGCGAACGGAGCGCTCTCATCGCGAGCGGCAGGTGAGGCGGACGTTCGAGAGCGACTCGTCCAGGATGACCTTGTTGATTGCATCGTGTCGCTGCCCGATCGGCTCTTCTTCAATACGGCCATTCCAGTGTCGCTGTGGTTCGTATCCAAGGGCCGCCACGGGAACGGCCATCGCGCTCGCGCGGGCGAAGTGCTCTTCATTGATGCACGACGTCTTGGTCAGATGGAGACTCGTCGTCTACGTGCACTGAGCGACGACGACATATCGAAGATTGCAGGCACATACCACGCATGGCGTTCACGCAATCCTGCGGAACCTTATGTCGACATTGAGGGTTTCGCTCGGGTAGCGAGAGCCGAGGAGATTGCCGCGCAAGGCTACGTACTTACGCCGAGCCGCTACGTCGGGTCTATCGACAATGTAGTGGACCCAAACGCACCCGAATCGCTCACAGCACGAATCAACCTAGTCTCTGAAGCCCGGCAACTCCTGGTGGATTTTGACTCGGCTCGTGCCCAAGCAGAAGCTGCGCTTGCTGTGCTCTCGGACGCGCTCGAGGTCGATGAGTGGAGGGAAGTGTGCGTCGGCGATGTTGCGAAAGTCGTGGGCGGTGGCACACCGCCTTCGCGTGACGAGGCGAACTTCGGCGGCGGTATCCCTTGGATAACACCCAAGGACATGACAGGACATCAGGGCCGGTATATTCGTGCGGGCGCCAGATCACTGTCGGAGGCGGGTCTGGCTAACTCAAGCGCAAAGCTGCTCCCGAAAGATGCGGTACTCGTCTCCAGCCGTGCTCCAGTAGGCCTCGTCGCGATCGCCGCTCAGCCGTTGGCCACGAATCAGGGCGTCCGTTCTCTGATATTTGACGAGACTCAGGATCCCCTCTTCTGGTATTACCTGTTGCGCCAGTCCACTGGAGTCCTGGATGCACATGCCAACGGCAGCACGTTCCGAGAGATCAGCGGCGGCAGTATCGCCAAGCTCGCGTTCACCGTGCCATCGTTGGAGTGGCAGCGACGGATTGCTGAGACTTTGAATCGGATCGATGGACTGATTGAGCACAACCTCAACCTCAACGCTGTGCTCGGTCAGCTATCGGTCCTTGGCTCGCACTACGCAGTGAGGCGGAGCGAATGAGGATCCCAGATCTCTGCCTAATCGAGGGCTGCCTCCGTGTGGCGGCGCACAACGGGGACCATGACCTGCGGCCAGTGGAAGCATGGGATTTCTTTGGTGCAGCGGATCTGAACAAGATCAATAAGGCTGGATATGCGACACCGCGGGGCGGTGATAAGGGCGCCTATCAGAATCATGTTTATCGCAACAACAAGGTGATTGTTCCGTTTGAACACCTTGATTACGTCGACCTCACTCAATATGCCGACGGATACGTCGTGCGCCTGTTCCCGGATCAGTACTTTGAATCACCAGGGGTCGTACGGCAACGCTTCGCCGAGACGGGGTCTCCAGTTGTGGGGCGAGACGCGTTCGTGTTGTATCGCAGTCACGCGTCGCTGGAGGCGTTCCCGCCGCTGGCGGACTGGGAGGTGCGTTGGCTGTCGCGAGATGGTCGTCCCGTAGCCCGCCGTGGAAACCGTGCTGTCGACTCGGGGGAGTATGTCCTTCGTCTGTCGAACGCTGGCGCAACGAGGCCGAAGCGGTATGAGGGGCCCCCTCAAGGTATTTTCGCTCCCGAGTACGCTCCTGCTCAGACGAACTACGAGTGTCAGGCCATGCTCTCTTGGCTGATCGTTCATGCGCGGTCCAGTCCCTACACGACGTCCCAGGCATTGCATCTCAAGGCGATACTCGACCATAGCGGGTTGCTTGGAGATCGCTTGGAACGCGCGGGTGTCACTCGGAACGGGCTCTCTATCTGTCCGCTCTGCCTTCGGGTGATCGACTACGAAGAGCTCCACAAGTCCGTCGACTTCAGTCAAGTTGATGGGCTGCTGAACGCTGCGCTGCAAGTCGAAGGGGCCACGCGTTCCACGAAGGTCAACCTTTTCCATCTCGAACCTCTTGTCTACGAGGCATTGAATCATCGTCCGACCTCCGTCGCGTGGGGGCATGCAACCTGCAACACTTTGCTCGGGCAGCGTCACTGCTACTCCCTCGCAGAGCTGCAGGAAGCGGGACGGAAGATCGGTTTCCTCGATGAGGACGATGAGCTTGTGACGTTCGGCTGGATATCCGAAGACTTCAAGATGATCCGATCACCACATGGCGCGGTATGGGTCCAGCTAAGCGATGACATGAGTGCAGACGAGCAGGCAGCCTCCTTTGATGCAACTCAAGATCGCCCACTCGCTCCACCAGCCGCCGAGGAGCACGAGCAGTGAGCGCGTTCAACGAGAACATCGTCGAGCTGGCGGCGCTGGAGTACTTCGCGGAGCTGGGCTACCGCACCCTGCACGGGCCGGACATCGCTCCTGGCGAGCCGGGCGCGGAGCGCGACTCCTATGAGGAGGTATTCCTGTGGGCCCGGTTGCGTGACGCGATCCGTCGTATCAATCCGGGGACTTCCCCTGCCCTTGTCGACGAGGCGATCAAGCGGGTGCGGCGTGCGGAGTCGCAGAGCCCGATCGATGAGAACTACCGGCTGCATCAGCTCATTACCGAGGGCGTGCCTGTCGAGCACCGGGATGCCGACGGTGCGCTGCGCACGACCAGGTTGTGGTTGGTTGACTTAGATCGGCCGGAGAACAACGACTGGGTGGCGATCAACCAGTTCACGATTGTCGAGAACGGCAAGAACCGCCGGCCTGACGTGCTGGTGCTCGTCAATGGCATGCCGTTGGCGCTGCTGGAGTTGAAGAACCCGACTGCCGGGCACGCCACGTTGAAGTCGGCGTGGAACCAGGTGCAGACGTACCGACAAGACATCCAGTCCGTGTTCGTGCCGAACGCTGTCACCGTGATCTCCGACGGCACGTCGGCGGCGATGAGCAGCTACGCCGGAGCGTTCGAACACTATGCGCCGTGGAAGACCATCGAGGGCCGCGAGGTAGTCAGCGACCGCCCTGCCCTTGAAGTGCTTATCAAGGGAGTGTTCGAGCCGAAGCGGTTCCTAGATCTGTTGCAGAACTTCATCGTCTTCAGCGATGAAACCGTCACCGACAAGGCCGCTGGGCAGCCGAGGCGGGTGCTGGTGAAGCGGGTGGCGAAGTACCACCAGTACTGGGCGGTGAATGCAGCGGTCGAGTCGACCGTGCAGGCGTCTCGGCCTGATGGTGACCGTCGTGGTGGTGTGGTCTGGCATACCCAGGGGTCGGGCAAGAGCTTCGAGATGGTGTTCTATGCCGCGAAGATCATGCGCGATCCCCGGATGGCGAATCCGACGCTCGTGTTCATCACCGATCGCAACGACTTGGACGACCAGCTGTTCGGGGAGACCTTCGCCCCGGCGCGCATCCTGCCGGAGACCCCGGTGCAGGCCGCGACTCGCACTGACCTGCGGACGAAGTTGAAGCGCGCGTCGGGCGGCATCGTCTTCACGACGTTGCAGAAGTTCGCTCCCGGCGAGGATGGCGATGCCAACCCCGTGCTGACGGATCGTCGCAACGTCGTCGTGGTGGCGGACGAGGCGCATCGAAGCCAGTACGGCTTCGGAGAGACGCTGGATCGTCACGGACGCTTGCGCTCGGGCTTGGCGAAGCACATGCGAGATGCTTTGCCGGGTGCCACCTATCTTGGCTTCACCGGGACACCGATCGAGTCGAACGACAAGTCCACTCGATCGGTGTTCGGTGACTACGTCGACGTCTACGACCTCACTCGTGCGGTCGAGGACGGCGCGACCGTCAAGATCTTCTACGAATCGCGTCTGGCGAAGATCGATCTGTCCGACGACGACCTTGCCGCGCTCGACGAACTGGCGGACGAGATCACCGAGACCGTCGAAGAGGATGCCGCCACGGCTGCGAAGTCCCGCTGGTCACGGCTGGAGGCCATCGTCGGCGCCGACTCGCGGCTCGACCTCATCGCCCGCGACATCGTCGAGCACTGGGAGAAACGACGAGAAGCGCTGTTCGGCAAGGGCATGATCGTCACGATGAGCCGCCGTATCGCGGTGCGGCTCTACGAGAAGATTGTCGCGCTTCGCCCGGACTGGCATTCGGACGATCCCGCTAAGGGCAAGATCAAGGTCGTCATGACCGGCTCGGCTGCCGATCCGGCCGAGTTCCAGCCGCACATCCACTCCAAGGACGTCCGCAAAGACCTCAAGCTCAGGGCGAAGAACCCCGACGACGAACTCGATCTGGTGATCGTCCGCGACATGTGGCTGACCGGCTTCGACGCGCCGTCTATGCACACGATGTACGTCGACAAGACCATGCAGGGTGCTGGCCTGATGCAGGCCATCGCTCGAGTCAACCGCACCTTCCGGGACAAGCCCGGCGGGCTCATCGTCGACTACATTGGCGTGTTCGCGAACCTTCAGGCGGCGCTCCAGGAGTACTCACCCTCTGATCGTGACCAGGCCGGCGTACCGATCGACGAGATGGTCGCCGTCATGCTGGAGAAGCACGACATCATCCGGGGACTGCTGCACGGCGTCGGCTACGACTCCTCGCCGACGCTCACCGCCTCGCAGCGCCTGGCGGAGTACGCCAGGGTACTCGACTTCGTCATGGCCGACCCCGACCGCACGAAGCGCTTCAATGACCAGGTGCTCGCGCTCGCCAAGGCGTTCGCGCTAGCCGGAGCACGTGACGAGGCGGCAGCGATCCGCAACGACGTGCGCCTGTTCACCGACGTCCGTGCAGCCATCTTGAAGATCCAGAACCCTGACTCGGGGCGTGGCGGCTCTGGGGCGGTCGAGATCGACACCGCACTGGGGCAGCTGCTCAACGAGGCGGTCGCCGCCGACCAGGTCGTCGACATCTACAAGCTCGCTGGTGTCGAGACACCGGAGCTGTCCATTCTGAGCGATGAGTTCCTCGACTCGCTCGTGGAGAAGGACAAGCCGAACCTCCAGATGGGGCTCTTGCGGCGCCTGCTCAACGACCAGATCCGCACCGTGCAGCGCACGAACCTCGTACAGGCGCGGAAGTTCTCCGAGCTGCTGGACGAGGCGATCAATCGGTACACGAACCGGTCGCTGACGACGGCGGAGATCATCGCGGAACTGGTGAAGCTCGCCAAGCAGATGCGCGACGACGAGAAGCGACATGACGAGTTGGGGCTTCGCGAGGACGAGGTCGCGTTCTATGACGCCATCGTCCAAAACGACGCAGCCGTGCTGGAGCTTGGCGACGAGGTTCTCAAGGAGATCGCGCAGAAGCTCGTCAAGGCAGTTCGGGAGTCCGCAACCATCGACTGGAATCTCAAGGACTCCGTCCGTGCCACCATGCGCACCAAGGTGCGGCGCTTGCTGGCGCGCTACGACTATCCGCCTGATGCTGAGGCCAAGGCGATCGAGCTGGTGCTGGAGCAAGCTGAGTTGTTTGCTAAGGGGGAGGTATCGGAGGGATGAGCTACGCCCCGAAGGAGCCGACCGAGAAGTCCAAGTGGAGTCTCATCCCACTCACCCCTGAGTATCTCGAAGCTGAGCACAGTGGCTACGTCTCGGCGCTTGAGGCTGCGCTTGAAGACGATGAGATTCGTAACATCGCGCTGTCCGGAAACTACGGTGTCGGCAAGAGCAGTATCTTGCGGGAGCTCGGGAAGCGACTTGACGGCCGCGTTGTCGAGCTTTCGCTGTCCACCCTTGCCCCGATTGAAGCGTCCAAGCTAGACGAGTCGGTGCCGCTGCAGGCCACGACTCCGACGAACCGCATCCAGCAGGAGATCGTTAAGCAGCTGCTCTACCGAGAGGATCCCAGCAAGACTCCTGCATCTCGGTTTCGCCGGATCGAACGCTTCCAGGGGTGGAGAGAACTCGGCACTGCCGCCCTGTTGGGCCTCGCCGTTGCCGTCATCTTCCTTCTGACCGGGTGGACCGCGCGGATCGCGGCCACCTTCACAGCACTGAACGATCTCGGGGTCTGGGCACACCTGATCGTTTGGGTCGTGGCAACGACAGCGGTGCTCCTGGTGCGCTGGCTGTTCTACGGGAAGATCCGCATCAAGCAGTTCTCGGCGGGTGCGGCCACGGTCACCCTCGATGACAACTCCGTCTCGTACTTTGACCAGTATCTTGACGAGATCGTCTACTTCTTCGACGTGTCGGATCGTGACGTCGTGATCTTCGAAGACATCGACCGGTTCAACGACTCACACATCTTCGAGACGCTGCGCGCACTCAATACCTTGCTCAACGCCTCACCACAGATCGAGAAGCCGATCCGCTTCATCTATGCGATCAAGGACAGCATCTTCGATCGAATCGGGCTGGAAGCGGAAGGGCGCAAACTCGAGACCGACGTGCTCGCAATCGCAGATCCTGCGCAGGCCGAAGCGGTGCGTGCTAACCGCACCAAGTTCTTTGATCTCGTGATTCCGGTGGTGCCGTTCATCACGCATCGCAGTGCACGGAACCTGGCGACTCGGTTGCTGGCCGAGATCGAGCACAAGGTGGAGCCGGAACTGCTCGATCTGGCTGCGCAGTACGTCCCTGATATGCGGCTGCTGAAGAACGTCCGCAACGAGTTCATCGTCTTCCGCGATCGAATCTTCTCAGGCGACGGTGAGCAACTCGATCTGAGCGAGACTGACTTGTTCGCGATGATGCTCTACAAAAGCACGCACCTCACGGACTTCGAGACGATCCGACTCGGTAAGAGCAATCTGGACACCCTCTACAAGCTCAGTCGCGAGCTGGTAACCGAGAACATCAAGCGGATCGAGGGCGAGCGTCGTACGCTTCGGCAGCGGCTTGCACGCAAGAGCGGCGCAGAGTCGCGCAGCTCCCACCTTGCGGACTTGCTGGCGGCGCACATCGAACGGACGGCAGCCTCGGCCTCAGCGCTAGGAAGCCGACGTCGGAACGGTTTGACATCCTCGGTTGATGGCGCCCCGAAGTCGGACGCGGATCTACGAAGTGCGGAGTTCTGGGCGGCTTTCGTTGCGGCGGATGGTGACCCAGAGCTCCGTCAGCAGATGTCGTCTGGCAACGTACTAACGTTCTCGCGATCCAGCCTTGTCGGCGCGCTCGGTGATCCATTGGATGCTGACAGCTGGAGCGATGCAGATCGGGATCCGCTGAATGAACAACTCAACGAGAAGTTCGAGGACATCAAGTTCCTGCGCGGTGCGGACATGGGTGATCTGATCAAGCGCCCGGAGTTTCTAGTCATGTTCAAGGAACTCGACACGCCTGCGAGCGAAGGTACGTCTGCGACCTACAAGGAGACGGCGCAGTCGCTTGAGTACGTCGCCAAGGCACTGCTCAAGCCCGGCTTGGCCTATCAGCTTGTTCGGGCCGGACACATCAACCGCAACTTCACGCTGTACACCTCGACGTTCCACGGCGACCGCGTAAGCCCAGCGGCGACGAACTTCATCATCCACCACGTCGAGCGAGACCTGATGGATGCGCACTTTGAACTCGGCCCGGAGGATGTCGATGCCGTCGTGCGGGAACGTGGCAAGAGCGCACTGAAAGAACCAGCGCTCTACAACATCGCGATCCTTGATCGTCTCCTTGCAACCAACGCTGATGCAGCCGACATCATGATTCGCTCGCTGGTTGGCCTGGGAGAGAGTCAGACGCAGTTCCTGCAGGCGTACTTGACCGCCGGTGAGCAGCGCGCACAACTCGTCCAGCGGTTTGTGACAGTGTCGCCGAGAACGCTTCTCTACCTCGTGAACCAAGCGGAGCTGGACGACGCTTCGCAGCTAGAACTAGTAGACGTTGCACTGGCGAATCTGTCATCGTCAGCGCAGCGCACGGACGCGCGGGTCGTCGATTATCTACGAACGCACTACGCGGAGTTCTCCGTCCTCACGAACGACGGGATGTCCGCCCAGGCAGAGCGAGTTGGAGCGCTCTTCGCCGAGGCGAGTATCACGCTGCCTAGCCTGACGCCGCTCTCGGCAAGTGCCCGTCCGTCGTTCGTCTCGCGCGGTTTGTACGACATCACGCATGAGAACCTGACCCTCGCGATTGGCAATGACGAGACGGTTACTCTCGACGTCATCCGAGCGGCGAACAAGACGGTCTATGACTACGTCCTCGAACATATCGATGTCTATCTGGGCGCGATCGAAGGCTCTTCCGCAGCGGTCGATACAGGTGAGCAGTTCATCGCAGTGCTCGAGGAACTACTCGAGCAAGGGACGCCTCGCCTGGCCGACGTGGTTGAGCGCGCTGCGCCAGCGTGCCAGGTTGTCGATCTTGGCGCCATCTCCGAGGGAGCGTGGCCGGCGTTGGCTATGCATCAGCGGTTCCCTGCAACGTTCAACAACGTCAGCCGATACGTTGCTGCTCTTGGAGTCGATGCCCACCTCGCTCCGCTGCTGGCCGCAGCAGGCACGCTCACCGAGGCTGAGTCGGCCGACGAGGGCGAGAAGGCCACGTTGGCGACCACGATCCTTGCGGCGCGGGAGCAGCTGCCAGCCGCAACACTGCGCGCGGACCTTGTTGCGAGCTTGAAGCTGGGAAGCCACCTCGAGATTGGGGAGATTGCTGCCGAGACCGGCGACTTGTTCGCGCTACTCCTCAAGTACGACATCATCTCGGACACCGCCGAGTCATATGCGCACCTTGCGGCGACTGATTGGCCAACGCGAAGGGCGTTCATCCGCGAGTCGGAGGAGTTCGCGAGCCACATGACGCCGGAGCTGGTGCAGCCGGATCTGGCGGCGCTTCTCGCCGACAATGAGATCGAGGACGCGATCAAGCGGGTGATCGTCGAGCAGTCTGAAAGCGTACGCCGAGGTCGCTGGGCAGCGAGGGCTGAATGGACTGGCGCGCCTTGCTGTGAAGCACGGGCACACCATCCCGTCCGTTGTCGTGCAGAAGATGGCGCAGGGTGGCGCTTCTGCGCAGTACGTAGTACCCCTTCTCAAACCGCACCTTGGCGACCTTGCCCGCGCAGACCTCTTCGCGATCTTGCAGTCGCTGGGAGGCGACTATTCGAAGTTGACCACGGTGGGACGCACCGCCCTGCACATCGCAAATACCCCCGCAGACCGAGCCCTACTTGAGTGCTTGAAGGGTCACGGAACCGTCAGTTCGTATGACCCAGATGTATCGCCTATCAAGGTGAACAGGAGGCACAAGTGATGTGCATTTGCAGGCTGCGAGGACAGAGATGAGCGGGAAGACAACACATGGAGCGCGGTGGGTGCGAGCTGCACTCCAGGTGAACCCCTACGAATACCAGGGGAAGAACGCGCCATCGGCCACGTACAACACGGAGGCAGACTACAACAAGGCTCTGCTCGACGAGTGCGAAGCGCAGGGCATCGAGCTGTTTGCCATCACGGATCACTGGAAGGTCGACTCCTCATTTCAGCTCATCCGCGACGCGGCCGAGCGGGGCATCGTTGCCCTTCCCGGCTTCGAAGCGAACTCCGACGAGGGCATCCACATCCTTGTGATCTTCGAAGCGGGTACCACCGCAGCAACGATCAACGCCGCGATCGGGATGTGCGGGGTCGCGCCCGGCTGCGCCAACGGAACAACCGGCGAGCCGTTCACCGACATCCTCGAGAAGATGACCGCGCAGGGCGCCCTCGTGATTCCTGCCCACGTCAACGTTCCGAACAGTGGCCTCCTGACCGGCCGCGCTGGACAGCCACTCGTCACCAAGATCAAGCACTCGGACCTTCATGCACTCGGCATCACGCCGAGCCAACCCGATGGCACAGACCAGTCGGCGATCCTCAACGGCACCAAGCCCTACGACAGAGCTCACCCGCTCGCCGCGATCCATGCCGACGATGTGACGAAGCCCTCCGCCCTCCAAAGCGAGGGCGCGAGCTGCTGGTTCAAGGTCAGTCGCCTCTCCGTGGACAGTCTCAAGCTCGCCGTCCGTACTCCGGAGACCCGCGTCTCGCTGGAAGATCCCGCGATCGAGGCGCGCCCCATCCTGAAGGAGATCTCGTGGGTCGGCGGCTTCCTGGACGGCGTGACGATCCCGCTCTCGACCGATCTCACGACACTCATTGGCGGACGAGGAACTGGGAAGTCGACCGCCATTGAGAGCCTCCGATTCGTGCTGGGGCTCACTCCGATTGGTGCAGAGGCGAAGCGAGACCATGACGGCATCGTGAACGGCGTGCTCAAGTCAGGCACCGTGGTGAAGCTGCTTGTCGAGACCACCTCGCCGTCGGTGCGCACGTTCACCGTCGAACGCTCTGTCAACAACCTTCCGGTAGTGAAAGACGAGAGCGGTACTGCCACCAACCTGCGGCCAGTCGATGTCATCGCAAACGTGGAGATCTTCGGACAGCACGAGCTCGCCGAGCTGACGAACGACAGCTCGAAGGTCGCGAGTATGCTGCAGCGGTTCCAAGGGAGCGGCGAACTGACAGTCGAGCACACCGACACCTTGGAGAAACTCAAGCTGAATCGAGAGAAGCTGACTCGTGCGGAGGAAGGGCGAACTCAGCTCGAAGATGAGCTTGCGGATATCCCGCGGCTAGAGGAGCAGGTGCGGCACTACACCGACACGGATGTGCCGACTCGCCTCAAGGAAGTTACGCGACTCACCCAGGATGAAGCGGTGTTCACCGAGGCAACGGCGCGCGTGGCTACAGCTCAGGAATCGCTAACAGCGCTCACCGACCCGCAGCTGATCACGAAGCTGGAGGCCGCGTTCGAGAACATTGACGACTCACCCAGATCTGACTATCTCAAGCGCGCTCAGGCTGCGTCGACGACACTTGCCGCCAAGCTGGCTGCTCTTGCGGCTGAGGCCCGCACAGCGCTCGACGCGGCATCCTTGGAGATCGAGACAGCGAAGACCGAATGGTCAGACGCAGTTCGCGAGCAGCGCGACGAGCACGATGATGTGCTTCGCAAGCTCGTGGCGGAGGGGCTGGAACCCAACAAGTACCTCGACACGACCAAAGCGCTGGAGACGCTGAAGGCTAAGGAGTCTCGACGCGCCGGTATCGCAACGAGTCTCCAAGGCCTGCAAACCGAGCGGGACACCCTGCTGCAGACACTCGCAGGCCACGAGAACGACCGGGCACGAGAACTGACCGAAGCGATCCGTGCCGCGAACGCCGCGACCGGCGGTGTCGTGATCGTAAAGCCTGTCCCCGCGCCGGATCGGAAGCACATCAAGTCGTTGATCGACCAGTCCATCTCCGGTCAGCGTAATCGCATCATGGCGGCGATTGACCAGGACAACTTCTCAACGCGTGCTTTCGTGGAGGCGGCACGAGCTGGCGAGTCTGAGCTGAGTGCACAGTTCTCGATCACCGGCGCACAGGCACGATCTCTGATCGAGGCCGGTGAGCCCCTTTTCCGCCAGCTTGAGGAGCAGTCGGTTGGGCAAGCTGTGGAGGTGCAGCTGGACGTGCAGGCAGGAACCGGCACACGCGAGTTCAAGAAGATGGACGATCTGTCGAAAGGACAGCGTGCGACCGCACTGCTCCTTCTCCTGCTCGGCGCATCGAACGCTCCGCTCGTGATCGACCAACCTGAGGACGATCTCGACAACCGATTTGTTTATGACGGCATCGTCACCAACCTTCGGAGCCTCAAGGGTAAGCGTCAGATCATCGCGAGCACCCATAATGCGAACGTTCCCGTGCTCGGGGATGCTGAGTTGATTGTGGCTCTCGAAGGAGATGGCCAGAACGGCCGTGCGGCAGCGGACGGGATCGGCTCCCTGGACGATGTAGCCATTCGCTCACACGTTGAGAACGTGCTCGAGGGCGGGCCAGCAGCTTTCAACGCTCGCCAGCACCTTTACGGGTTCTAGCGTGAATTCCGGTCAGTACCGTCCATGTGAGTCACGCGTCGCTATGCCGCTTCGTAGAAGCATCGTGCGGATCGTTGTTGCGTCGAAATTGAGCTGCGCGCCGACACTCGCAAGCGAGAGGCCAGACTCATAGAGGCGTGCGGCCATGTCGACTTGGCTCGGGCTCATGCCCTTCGGTCGTTTCGGCGTGCCCGTCCTATCGAGTACCTCGCTGACCGTGACGCGATGAATACTGTGCTTCGTCGCGATCGCTTTCATCGTCTGCCCTGCCTGGTACTCGGCCACAATGGCCCGCTCCGTTTCAGTAGGCAAGTGCTTCCCTTTACGCCCCGATCGCGGAGGGCGCGGCACGCGTCGCGGCGCTGCACCTCTGATCTGACCTCGGGCCTCTGCCACCAGGCCATCGAGTTGGCGGACTGTCTCGTCTTGATTGCAGTAAGTCCGTAGGAGCTCCACCACTGAAATCCCTGGTCAGCGCGCTGACTGGGGTTTTTTGTTGCGCTGACCCCGCCCATGGAGCCTATTTTCGACGATCGTGGTCACCACCTAGCGACACGCTATAGCTCCGTTTCGCAATCTCGGAGACAAGAGGCCCGTAACCGATCCGCTGACAGATGCACTAGATACTCTTGCAGCATGGCCGATACTAAGCAGATCAAAACGATCGGTGAGCACCACGTTGCCGCTGCGGCTTGGATTGAGCACATGCACTGGCTAACCGAACCCGGTATACCAATCGGACAGCGTAATGCGCCGGTTGATCGTTCCAGAGTGCGCCTGCAAACTTTCGAATCATATGAAGGTCAGTGGGATTTTTTACTTGCTGTTGAGCCGGAAGTTCCTGTGCTCCTGCCGCGGTACTACCGTGAACTTGCTCAAGACGGTCGTGTCGGTTTGCCGCCGGAACATCCTTGGAAGAAGTCGCTACCAAGTTGGTAACAAAGGGTTGATCCGCGAGTGGTTTTCGATCCGGTCTAGTCTGCATTCGTCCTTGTGAGATCACCTTGCCGCGCGCCTCGTCTCCGAATGCCAGGTGGGGACAACACTCGGATGGTTTGTATGCCGCTGAACTGCGACAAGGGAAGAGTGGATGATTCTCAGAGGCTGTTGCTGAAGGTGATTGTGGGGCACGGGCGATAGGTTTACGATCTCTAGCAGATCAGACATCGTGCACACCCCCACCGAAAGCAGACTCATGCCTAATCTCAGAAAGTTCTCCGCCTTCGTGGTCGCAAGCTTCACGGCGCTAGTACTAGTTGCTCCTACGGCACATGCAGTACCTGTCCAAGCGCAGACTGCGGCCGCAGTCGTGCAAACCGCCAAAGTGGCGCCGACGGTCACAATCAAGAAGATCGCGAACAAAAATGTTCTGAAGGGCAAGACTGCAACCATCAAGCCGAACGTTTCGATAAAGGGAGACGTCAAACTGGTGGCGAAGACGGTCACGGTCAAGAAGGGAAAGCAGACGACTGCAAAGACCAAGACGTCTGTGAAGCTGAAGGCCGGAACGTACAACGTCACGACCGCCGTCACATACAAAGTGAAGTCTGGTGCCTCGTGGAGTGCAACCAAGAAGAAGAGACTGGTTCAGACTCTCAAAGTTGTCACACGCACGAAGACGTGGATGTGGCTGGATGAGTATGAGCGAGAACTGATTGCGAACCTGAACGATACTCGCGCCGAAGAAGGTCTTCGGCCTTTAAAGAAGGACGCAACTGTAGATGCAGCAACTTACAAGGTTGCAAGAATGTATACAGGCGACCTCAAGTGGAGCACGAGCTTTGTGAAGGCAAATGTTCACGACCAGTTCTCAACCTATTTTGACTATCCAAGATCAGCGGCCAAGCAAGCATACTTGGACGCCCTGATGGTCTCCTTCAGTGAAAAGCTAATAAAGAAGAGCTACACCAAGATTGGTGTGAGCATGATCTACTACATTGATCCTGATACCGGTGGGCCAGGCTATGGAGAAGTGTTCATCAAGTACGCAAAGTAACGACCGCACTGGTAGAAAGGCCCTATGGGACTGCTTGATAGGTGGTTTGACCAGACTGACTGGCCGCGGGATCCGCGGTTGGATATCTTTCGCGATGGCGTGTGGGAGCTGTCGCTTGACGGTGAGGTCAAAGGGTGGCTGACCACGTCCGTGAACATTATGCGCGGACGGCCGCTCTTCTGGGTCAAGCAGGAGCAGATGTGGTACCAAACGCACTGGCTCGATGGCACGCACGGGTTCCCGGAAGAGGACTATGGCCCCGCTTGGTATGCGGTCAAGGAACTGCGGGCTGGGAAGTTCGAGGGGCGGTATCCCGAATCTGACCAGGACGCGTGGTTCGAGGCCGCACCACTCACGGGTTTCGAGCGCGATCGACTTTGGGACGCTTTGAAGCACGGATAGCTTGGGTTGGTTGATGCGCCCCGCGCGGGTAACGTTTAGCGGTCCTGCCCGAGCGCTTGAACGATTGAGTCCCACAACCCGCTCAACCCACCAGACCAGGCCCCACGTCATGCCTGAGCGAAATAGCCGTTCGACTTCAATCAGCGGCCCCAACTCGCGGATCGACAACTTTGGCAGGTTCATCCTTCAACCGTCGCCGCCCTCGCCGCACCCCAGGTCCACAGCCGTGCGGTGGGCGCTCGAACCCGCCTTAGCGCTCGGTGCGGAATCAGCTCCAACTTCCGTCTTAGCCATCAACTCCGCCACCACGGCCGCCGTCGTCGCGTTCACCTTCCCTGAGCGCACCCGGTCCGCGCCCGCATACCGCGCCTCCCAGTGGTCGGCGGGAACGGCTGCGCTGGTGTCATCGTGGTGGTGCGTCATGTTGTTTGTCCTCCCACCAGCCACTGATTTTCGACGATTCTGCCTGCGCCCCAGCCCCAATCGTCGTCAGTTTCTTGGTGCGTTGGGTGGGGTGCGCCCGGCGCAGCTGCTCCCTACCGATGTATGGCGCGCTCTGCGCACCACCCCCCACCGATGTATGCCGCGCTCTGCGCGCCATCCCCACCGATGTGTGCTGAAGTCACCGATGTATGATTCCCGGTCATACATCGGTGACTTCAGCACACATCGGTGAGCCCGATCTGCGATCCGCACCCAGTTCTGCTCAGCAAACCCCGGCCTTGCCGGGCCAAGGCTGGCGCGAGGTGGGGCTGGAATGGGGCCAAGATCGTCGGGAATCAGTTGACGTAAGCCCAGTGCCAGGGTTCCTCGCTGATGGTTTCCTTGAAACCGTACTTGCCGGCGTTGGCGCGGAGCCACTCGACGGCTTCCCAGCTGAGGGTCATGTCCACCGCGGTGCCGAGGCCGTGCTCGGAGGTGCCGACTTTGGCGGCGCGGCCGCCGTCCTCGAGGGTCCCGAGCTTCGCCACCAGATTCTTTTGCTCATCGAGAGAGCGGTACGCGGAGTTCACTGTGTATTCGTGACCTGCAGCTTTGAGCGCTCTAGCGAGTTTCTTGAACGCCTTGGCTGGCTTCTTGGCAAGCTGATGGCCGTTGCCAATGCTGGTGAGTACGGAGTCGGGAAGTTCGCCGTTCTTGTACTTCTCGTGGGAGACCGGCGCGGACTGTGTCGCGCCCTCACCCTTCGCCCCGCCATCGTTTGCGACACCGCCGCCTGAGGTCAGAACATACCCCAGAGCCGCGAATAGCGCGGCAACGGTCCCAATCACGATCACCTTGAACGCATCCAACGAGACTGCTCCGGACTTGGGCGCGGGAGTTGGCGCTGGCCGTGGAGCAGGCCGATTGGGCGGGACAGTAGGCGGGACGGACGAGCGTGAAGTCGGCGCGGAAGGCGCAGGTGGGGGAGTGTGGGGGTGGTTCGGCATACTTTCCATCTTGGTGGGATCTTCGCCGGAAATCGTCAGCCTGCGAACCCGTAGATGTGTGCGGTTCGTGACGAAAAACTGCGAGCGTGCGACTACGGTCGCACGCCCAAATGGTTACGTGGGGTGGAGGGGATCTTCTGGTGCCGAGATCTACCGTGGGGGTTCGAGATCTACCGCCCGCCGATAGATCTCGAACCCCCGCGATAGATCTCGCGCGGAAGTGGGGAAAGCCGGGGAAAGCCGGGGGAAAGGAGGGGAAAGTCGGGGGAAGGGTGGGGAAGGTCGGGGGAAGGGTGGGGAAAGAGAGGGAGCCGAGAGCACCTCCGGGTGGGATGAGCGCCCCAACCCGAAGCTCGCCTACCTAGTTGGCGTCGATCCAGAGCCTCTGCTCGAGCTCCGCGATGACCTGAGGGATCCGTTGCGCGGATACTGCCTCGCTGAAGTAGTAGCCCTGCGCGTACTCGCAGCCGAGTTCGCGGGCAAACTCGAGCTGCTCGGCGGTTTCAACGCCCTCGGCGAGCAGCTTTGCGCCGTGTGCGCGGCCCTCAACGATCAGGCTTTCGAGCCGTGCGCGTTCGGTCGGTACGTTCATGGCGCGCATGAGGAGGAGCCGGTCGAGTTTCACAATGGTGGGGCGCAGGTAGCGGATGCGTAGTTCGTCGGAGTTTCCCTCGCCGGCATCGTCTATCAGCAGCATGCAGCCCAGCTCCGCAATCCGAGCCATGAACTGGTCATACTCGTTCAGACGCGCGGAATCTTCCAGGATTTCCAATCCCCAGGTTCGTTCTGAACGTCCCTCAACGAGCTTTTTCAAACGTGGATTCAGAACGCCCTGCGCCGAAATGTTGAGTGTGCAGAAAAGCGCGGTCGGAAGCCCACGGGCCTCTTTCATCGCGATGTCCAGCAGTGGAATCTCGACTTCGTCGTAGCGTCCCTCGCGCTTGGCCTGTACCAAGAATGGGAAGGCTGAACTGCCATCCTCATGGCGCGCCAATGCTTCAACGCCGCTCACCTGCCACTTTTCCAGATCCAGAATTGGCTGGAAATAGGCGGTGAGCCCGTTAGTTGTCACTCTTGATTCAGTCATAGTCATCACTGAAATCACCCCCTGACATGCAACCTTACCTGCATGGAGGGGGTCTCCTGATAGTTTGATGGAGGTGGCGCACTACGAGTCCGCCGAACGATCTATTGTCTCGCTCACCAGCTCCGACGTCCATACGGAGGGTTTAGAACTGTTTGCCGGAATTCTCGCGCGTTATCAACGGCTGACTCGCGTTATCTCTCGTTCTTATCAATCGCTCTTTGATAAAGGATCGTCGTATTCGGCGGTTACCGCACTATTTGCGGGTCTCTTTGCGATTTCTCTTTTGCTGCAGTTCTTCGATGAGGGCCGTACCGCACTTTCTCGCCCCGCCATCGCAATGGCAATCGTGGTGTGTATTGGTTCCGCGTGGTTTGCCCTGCACCGCGGACAGGCGCTTCCCCGGTGGTTCGGTATGGCGGGAGTTGCGGCCCACGCGGTCGTTGCAACCTACGTCTTGTCCACCGCCCCGGCGCTCATCGAGGCGACCGCGATCCTGCAAGAGATGCCACTCATGGCAATGTACCTGGCGTGGTTCTACCCCAAGCAGACGGCGCGGCTCTCGCTCACCGCATACCTAGTGCTCGTCCTCGGCGTCTCCCTCGCGAGCGACGGCCGCTATCTGGGCGTGTCTGGTTCCATGCATGAGGTCATCCGCGTGACCCTCTTCATGGTGCTCTGCATGGAGCTTGGGTTCCTGTGGCGGGGTCGAGTTCGGGCAGATCAGCAAGTGGATCAGTTGACCGGCGCGATCTCGCGCGAGGGGTTCTCGCCTCGCGCTCTTAAAGAGTTGGATCGGGCCAAGCGCCACGGCTACGAGCTTTCCCTGGCGCTCATCGACCTCGACGACTTCAAGTGCGTGAACGACACCAAGGGCCACGACGCCGGCGACCAAGTCCTCGCAAACGTGGTCTCCGAGATCCGCAACTCGATCCGCGAGACCGACTCGATCTACCGCATCGGCGGCGACGAGTTTGTCCTCCTCCTGCCTCACACCAGCGAAAACGCCGCCCGCACGATGCTCACGCGCCTGCGCTCCAACGCGCATCACCCGTGGTCACGCGGCGTCACGCAGGCAATCGACAACGACACCCCCGAGTCCATGGTGCTCCGCGCCGACAAGGACATGTACGCGGACAAGCGCCGGGCCTGACGGCCCTCGTGTGAGGGATTCTTACTCGGCTTTCGCCTCGTTTCACACTGATCTTCGACGATCGTGCCCCAGCTATCAGGACCCGTCTGGTTGGTCCACAGCCTCGCGCCGTTCGATGGTTTCCCCAACCCTGGGGGCCGCGTGAGCGCCCTGGTACGTGTTGAACTGTTCCGCAGCAGTAGGCGCTGACGCAACTGGCGGAAGCGCGGGCGGAACTGCCGGGGATGAGGCGGCAGAATCGTCGTTAATCTTCTCCCGGGCGGTCTTAGCCCAGCTGCGGGCGCCAACGAGTTGGCGCAGTAGCGCCCGATACACAACCGGGTAAATGATCCACGAGTACACAAGGTAAACGTGGGCGAACACGATGTTCACAAGGAAGCCCACGAAGCCGCGCTGGCGGCGCGTGAACATGACGCCCAGGATGCTCGGCATCGCGGCCAACAGGTACAGGACCAGGATCAGCCAGAGCGACCAGTGGGGCTCGACCACGCCGATGGCGAGGAACACCAACGAGAGCACAAGCGTCAGGCCCAGCCACGCCTGGATGAGTGGGGTGAGCAGGTACCAGAACTCGTCGAGCTTGGCGCGGAAGTTGATGTGTGGGTTCCGCATGGACGGGATGATGTGGTCGAAGACCTGCCAGGTGCCCTGTGACCAGCGAGTACGCTGCCTAAACAGGGCTCGCAGGGAGTTGAGGCCCTGCTGGTTGATCGACACCTCTGTGGATTGCTCGCCCTTCCAGCCGTTGTGGATAAGGCGCAGGCCGATGTCCTGGTCCTCGGTGAGGCGGCCAGACTTCCACGGGCCAACCCGGCCGTGGTCGTCCTCAACGGCCACGGAGTCAAGCGCAGTGAGGCGGTTGAACTGGCCGTTTCCGCCCATGTTGGCGGTGCCCCAGCCGGCCCTGCCCAGCTGGAACACTGTTCCGAATACGCCGAACTCGATGTCCTGCGCCAGAGTGAGCAGTGATGTGCGGTTGTAGATCCGCACCTGCGACTGCACGCCACCAACCTTCTCGTCCACGAAGTGCCGGGCGATGCGGCCGGCTGTGGGGTCGAGTCGGCCGTCGGCGTCCACGATGGTGACAATGACCTTGGCAGGGTCCCACCCCTGGTATGCCCCGTGGCCGAGCACCTGGGAGTGGACAAAGCGCCAGGCGTCGTTGAGCGCCTCGGACTTTCCCTGGCGCGCGTTCGGGGCGGTGCGGGTCAGGACCGTGAGGCGGTCGATGTCCTGGGCGAGCCCCGCGAGGATCGTGCCGGTGTCATCGTCGGAGCCATCGTTGATCACGAGGATCCGGGAGTGCGTGACCTCCACCTGGGACAGGCGTTCCACGGAGTCCGCGATAACCGCAGACTCGTTGAGCGCCGGCACCATGAATACCCACAGATAGTCGCTCTCGTGCTCCGCGGGATCGTGGTTGGTCTTGGCTAGCCTGCGGGCCCGGGCGAACTGGCGCTGAGCCTTGGCAAGCAGCACGACCAACGAAAACAGGCTGATTGCGATGGCAAAGAACGCGATCCAAAAGATCGGAATCGACCACCAGGGCAGGCCCGCATACAGGTTGGCCAGGAAGTTGGCGGCCTCGTGGACCCAGGTGGGGAGGGCTGAGCTAGACACGCGCCGGCTCCGCGTCCTCGAGCGAATCGAGCCCAAGCCTGCGCAATACGGCGGACCGCATGCCTCCAGTTTGGAAGTCTTCCGCAGGCTTGCCCTCAAGGAAGATGTGCTCAAGCGCGGCGACGATACGCTCCGACGCGCGACCGTCACCATACGGGTTGACGCGACCCGATCGTCGTGAATATTCGGCGTCATCGTCGAGGAGGCGGGACGCCTCCGACACGATCCGCGCTGGGTCGGTGCCCACCATGAGGAGGGTGCCGGCCTCAACGCCCTCTTGGCGTTCGGTGGTGTCGCGGGCCACCAAAACAGGTGTGCCAAGCGCGGGGGCCTCCTCCTGGACGCCACCCGAGTCGGTGATGATGATCGTGGCAGCGGCCATGAGGCGCGCGAAGGCGAGGTAGTCGCGAGGGCCCACTAGGTGGGCGTTGGGCTCGTTGCTGAGCGCAGCGAGCATGGGCTCGCGGGCCAGAGGGTTCGGGTGCATCGGCACCACAAACTGCGTGTCCGGGTACTCGGATGCGAGCTGCTTGATGGCGGCGGCAATGTTGGCGAGGCCCGTGCCCCAGTTCTCACGGCGGTGCGCGGTGACGAGGACGAGGCGCGGAGGTGTGGGGAGTTCCGAAGAGGCATTCTCTGAGCCGGCGGTAGCGAGGAACTTCGCCTCCAGCTCCTCGAGCCCAGGGCCAAACCCACCCTGCTGCTCGGTTGCCCACTGGAGCATGTCGATCGACGTGTTGCCCGTGACGAGCACGCGGTCGTAGTCCACGCCCTCGCGTACCAGGTTCATCTTGTTTGAGGTGGTGGGGGCCAGGTGCAGCGCGGCGATGCGCGAGATCAGCTGGCGGTTTCCTTCCTCAGGGAACGGGGAGAGCAGATTCGACGTACGCAGGCCGGCTTCCACGTGGACCACGGGGATCTGCAGGTTGAACGCGGCGAGTGCTGCGGCGAGCGCGGAGCTCGTGTCGCCGTGGACCAGGCACACCTTGGCGCCGTGAACCGAGCGGCGGCCCTCGTCCTGGTACTCGGAGGGGAGTTCCTCGGACGACCACACCCGGTCCACGCCCGTAATGATGCGGGCCACGACCTCGTTTAGGGTCGGCCGGCGGTCACCCATAGGCGCCGATGCGCGCAGGTTCACGTCTAGGCGCAGCCCCGAGGCGGTGATCAGGTCCTCGACCATGTCTGTGTGCTGGCCAGTGCTGACCACGACGGGCCTAAATTTGCCGGAATCCTGAAGCGCGCGGATGACCGGAATCATCTTGATAGCCTCCGGGCGTGTGCCAAAGACAACGAGCACACGAGTGCGGTCTGCGTAGGGAATCATGAGTGGCGGTCTCCGATACCAAGTGTTGGGTTGTACGCCCGGCGCGCACCCCTGCGCGGCCGACGGTTCTGCTCGTGCGTGCCCTGGTTGTGGGATAAACGCGCGGTTTGTGCGCTTTCACACGGCGATGTCTTCCCTGTGAAACGCGTGTTTCCATTATTACCTTGCACCTCCCCGAATCCGCGCAGAAAGGCCCTGCGGCGCTCGAAACCGTAGAGCCGCACCGCTCCCGCGCCCGCACCGACTCGTCCCTCCCCGCTTCCACACGTCCTGCTCCCGCACACCTCCCTCCCTGCGCCGTCCCACTCCCAAGTCTCCACCGATTCACGACGATTGAGCTGGGTACCAGCCAAGATCGTCGGGAATCAGGGTGGTCGCGCTGGGACGGCGCGCAAGCGCGCCGAAGCGCGCCGGAACGCACCGGGGATTTCGGCGAAACGCGCACCGGATATGACGCCAAGAAATAAAACTTAATTACCAAGATTCATAATCAAGAATTGTGGTCTGACCACAGGGCACTAAAGTCCCAGAGACACTACTGTGACGTTGGTTAAGGTGAGGTACAGCCAACGGAGACTTCTAGGACACACTCGCAGGCAACCACGTAATTTGACCTGTTTTTAGCGCCCACAATTGGCCGAAAGGTGTCCCCGGAATTCCCTTTCAAGAAACAGGAAAATCACGTGACAACTTCAGCCACGCGTAACAAGAGCAAAATCCACTATGCCTGGTGGATCCTCCTAGCAATCAGCATCATTGTTGGTTGCGGCAAGGGAGTTCTCATGAACACGGCGGGGCTCTTCCTGCCACCCGTTACCGAGGAACTCGGTGTGGGTATGGGAACCCTGATGCTGTACTTCTCCGTCTCGGCGATCGTCACCCTGGTCTTCCTGCCGCTCGGCGGAAAGCTCATGGCAAAGTACGACCCGCGGCAGATCATCATTGCCTCGATCATTTTCCAGGGTGGCTCGTTCGCCCTGTTCGGCCTGATGAGCTCGGTCTGGGGTTGGTACCTCCTGGCGATTCCGCTGGCAATGGGTGGAACGCTGCTCGGCGTGATTGTGGGCCCGGTCCTCATCAACACGTGGTTCCGTAAGCGCAACGGCCTCGCGCTGGGTGTTCTCACCGCAACGGGTGGTCTGATGGGCGCGATCGCGCAGCCCGTCGTGGCAAACATCATCGCGGGCTCCGGTTGGCGCACCGCATACATCACCGTTGGTCTTGCCTGCATCGCAATCGTCATCCCCATCGCGCTGGTCCTGCTCAAGCGATCGCCACAGGCGATCGGCACGCAGCCATTCGGCTCCGACGAGATTGAGCAGGCTGCGGACGCGGCAGATGCCCCAGCAGCGGCGGCGGCCGAAACTGTTGCGCCAAAGCGTGAGGACGGCATCGAGATTGGCGTTGCTCGCAAGTCGGTTCCGTTCTACCTGATCCTCTCCTTCTTCTTCCTGATCACCTCGATCTCGAGCTTTTCCATGCACATCCCTAAGCACGTGGCCAACCTTGGCTTTGACACCGTGTTTGCCGGAAGTGTCATGAGCCTCTACATGATCGGTGTGCTGGTTGCTTCCCTCCTGCTGGGTTACCTGGTGGACGCGCTGGGCGTAAAGATGACGGCAATCCTCACCATGGCCGTAGCAATTGTTGCGATCTTCATGATCCTGTTCGGCGGAGCAAACACCCTGATCATCAAGGTGGCGGTCGCGATGTTCGCAGTCGTCGGAGCCTCCATCACCATCATTGGTCCAGCTCTCGTGTCCGCACTGTTTGGTAAGCGCGACTACGCACTCGTGTACTCGAACGCCTCACTCGGTTTGGGTATCTCCTCGATCGTGGCGCTTCCCGCCTACGGATTCATCTACGACATCACCGGCTCGTACACCCCAGTGCTCTGGGCGCTCGTGGCAATGCTCGCGCTCAACATCGTCTGCGTCCTGTTCGCCTTCAAGAACCAGAAGAAGATGGTTGCGAACGGCCTGTGGATTACGGAAGGCGGCACGGAAGGCGGAGCGGAAAGCGGTGAAGCTGCCGAGGCAGCAACCGTAGACGCGTAAGCTTCCCAACTTGGGCCCAGAGGCAATCATCCTGCCGCTGGGCCCAACCTTTACCCCGAGGTTGGTGGGCCGTCAGCCCCACCCCACCCCATCTCTCCAACCACTCCCAGCAACGACGCAAGGGTTCCCCCATGAAACTCGAAAACAAGGTAGCCATCATCACGGGTGGCGCAGGCGGCATTGGTCGCGGAATCTCGCTCGCCATGGCAAAGGAGGGTGCAAAGCTAGCCATCGTTGACATTAACGAGGAAGCTGGCGCCAAGACCCTCGCCGACGTCTCCGAGTTCACGGAGGCCATCTTCATCAACAAGGACATTTCCAACCAGGACAATGTCAAGGCGATCGTGGCCCAGACGGTTGAGCACTTTGGCCACCTCGACATCTTGGTCAACAACGCCCACGCCTCCCGCCAAGTTCCGTTCATGGAGCAGACGCAGGAGATCATGGACCTGTCCTTCAACACGGGCTTCTACCCAACGTTCCACTTCATGCAGGCCGCATATCCGCAGCTCAAGGCGAACAAAGGGAAGGTCATCAACTTTGCGTCCGGTTCCGGCCTGACCGGTAAGGCCAACCAGACCTCATACGCCGCCGCCAAGGAAGCGATCCGTGCGATCTCCCGCGTAGCCGCCAACGAGTGGGGCGCCGACGGCATCAACGTCAACCTCATCTCCCCGATTGCGCTCACTGAGGGTGTCGTCGCCTGGTCCAAGGCCCGCCCGGAGCAGTACGAGCAGATGGTCAATGGCATCCCGCTCCGCACGCTCGGCGATCCCGAATCGGACATCGGCCGCGTGGCCGTGTTCCTCGCGTCGGAGGACTCGGACTACATCACCGGCCAGACCATCATGGTCGACGGCGGATCGATCATGCTCCGCTAACTCCCAGCAGGTCGCGCACGTAGGGCCCCGGTCATCGACCGGGGCCCTACGTGTTATGCGTGGCCGCAGTGCGCGTTCCGCGCGCCGACTCCCAGCGCAATCCCCTGATTCTCGACGATCGTGGTCACGACCCAGCCAAAATCGTCGTTAATCTGTGTCCGGTTTTCGGCGGGACGCCGGGACGGGACTAGAGCGCTGGCTCGACGCCGAGGGAATCGAGGAGGGCGAGGACGCGCTCGCGGATTTCGTTGCGGATGGGGCGGACGGATTCGATGCCCTGACCTGCGGGATCGTCGAGTTTCCAGTCCTCGTAGCGCGTGCCGGGGTAGAACGGGCAGACGTCGCCGCAGCCCATGGTGATGACCACGTCCGATATCTCGACGGTCTCGGGTGTGAGGATTTTGGGCTGTTCGGCGGAGATGTCGATGCCCAGCTCGGCCATGGCGGCTGTGGCTACGGGGTTAATGGCGTCGGCGGGCGCGGAGCCTGCGGAGCGGACCTCCACGTTTCCGGCGCCCAGGGTGCGCAGGAAGCCGGCGGCCATCTGGGAGCGGCCGGCATTGTGGACGCACACGAAGAGGACGGAGGGCTTGTGTGGGGTCGGCGGGGTCTGCGGTTCCATGGGTGTCCTAGTCTGGGAGGTTCGTTGTGGGGGCGGCGGTGTCGGGTTCCCAACGCAGGATCTCGCCCGGCTGGCACTCGAGTGCATCGCACAGCGCCTCAAGCGTGGTGAATCGGACCGCCTTGGCGCGGCCGTTCTTGAGCACTGCGAGGTTGGCCGGGGTGATGCCCACGCGGTCGGCGAGGGTGGCCACGGACATCTTGCGCTTGGCCATGAGGACGTCGATGTCTACAACGATCGGCATCAGATCACCTCGTCGAGTTCGGATTTGTAGGCCGTAGCTTCCGCATCCCTGCGCACGGCTTGCGCGAGAAGTGCGCGCATCACCAAAACTACCAGCGCGACCCCGGCAACCACTAACGCGAATCCGCCGATCAGGGCGATCATTCCGGGCGCCACCTCATCGCCGGGCACCAAGTGGTTTAGGCGCGCAAAGGCGATGCCATGCCCCACTATGAGCGCCGAGATCGCGAAGATCGCACCGATAACCATGTCCACGTACTTGAACGCGGACGAGGAAAACACGGTGCCCTTGCGGACCAAGCCCAGCAGCTTCCAGATGCATACCGCGATGACCTGGAGTGCCACGATCTCTAGGAAGAAGATGGCGATCACGGGGATGCGGATGGCAAGTGGGATGTCGTCGATGTCGCGCCACGCGAGAGTGAGCATGACTGTTTGAACGAACACGGAGCCGAGGAGCGCGAGGGCGATGACGACCCGCAGGGCTGTGATGACGTGGGATTTCATTGTGGGCCTCGAAGGGGAGAGCAATGCGTGATCAAAAGCGTGATCGCGCTGTTTAGCGGTAGTAATCTATCGCTGTTCGATAGGTCGCGCAAGCGGGTGCCGCCTGCTCTGCCCGCCCCGCCCGACCCGTCCGGCACAACCTGCCGACCAGCCCCAACCCACCCGGCTGTGGGCCACCCGAGTGCGTTCAGTCACTCTCGAATGTGTAACCGCGTATCCTACATTCATTTCCGCAGGACAGTATCCACAAGTCGCCTAACCAGGACTTTCGCGACGCGATCTTGATTATTTGACCAGTAAAATAACTGGTTGAATGGGACCTTGTTACTGCAATTCGACAACAAAGGAACGAGCAAGTGACTGACATCGACGCCCGACCAACAAGGTCCAAGGGCAAGGTCCACTACGCATGGTGGATCCTTCTGGCTGTTTCGATCATCGTGGGTATCGCAAAGGGCACCCTGATGAACACGGCGGGACTCTACCTGCCACCCGTGACCGCCGAGCTCGGCATCGGCATGGGCACCATGACCCTTTACTTCTCCGTATCTGCGATCGTCACCCTGATCTTCCTGCCCATCGGCGGCAAGCTCATGGCCAAGTACGACCCACGGCAGATCGTAATCTTCTCCATCATCTTCCTCGGCGGATCGTACGCAGCATTCGGCCTGATGAGCTCGGTGTGGGGCTGGTACCTCCTTGCCGTTCCACTCGCTGTTGGTGGAACCCTCCTCTCGGTCATCGTTGGCCCAGTCCTGATCAACACGTGGTTCCGTAAGCGCACGGGTCTTGCGCTCGGAATCCTCTCGGCCGCTGGAGGCCTCCTCGGCGCGCTCTCTCAGCCAATCGTCGCCTCGATCATTGCTGGTCCAGGCTGGCGCACTGCCTACATCGCTGTGGGCCTCGCTTCCATCGCGATCGTCATCCCGATCGCTCTCGTTCTTCTGAAGGCATCCCCTGCAGCACACGGTGTCCTTCCACTCGGCGTCGACGAGGTTGCAGCTCCGGCCGCAGCCGCCTCCGCCGGAAACGCAGCCGGTGCTGCTGGCGCTGCGGGTGCAGCTGGGGCAGCTGGCGCTCCAGCCCGCGAGCCTGGCATCGAGATCGCTGTGGCACGCAAGTCGCTTCCGTTCTACCTGGTCCTTGCGTTCTTCTTCCTGGTGACCTCGATTTCGAGCTTCTCCATGCACATCCCTAAGCACCTCGCGAGCCTCGGCTACGACACCAAGTTCGCCGGAACCGTCATGTCTGTCTACATGGTCGGAATCCTTGTGGCGTCCCTCGTGTTGGGTTACCTCGTGGACGTTCTGAGCACGAAGATCACCGCGATCCTGACCATGGCTCTCGCGCTTCTTGCTGTTCTCGCCATCATCTTCGCGGGCACGAACACCGTGATCATCACGGGCGCTGTTGCTGTGTTCGGTGTGGTCTCCGCATCGATCGGTATCCTCGCGCCGGCACTCGTGTCGAGCCTGTTCGGCAAGCGCGACTACGCTCTCGTCTACTCGAACGCTTCGCTCGGTCTGGGTATCGCCTCGATCGTTGCGCTACCTGTTTACGGCTTCGTGTACGACAAGACTGGCTCTTACATTCCCGTCCTGTGGACGATTGTGGGAATGCTCGTCATCAACATCATCTGTGTATTCGTGGCCTTCCAGAGCCAGAAGAAGATGGTGGCCAAGGGCCTGTGGATCACCGAAAACGCCTGATTCCCTAGGTTCTGGTGCTCTCGGGAGCTCGGGAGCTCGGGGGCGCCGGGGAATCCGGGGCACTGGGAATGCCCGGAGTTCCGGCTCCTCGTTTCAACCGCGTTCGGTCTAGGTAAACCCTGAGCCCGCACGCCAAGGGCGATGGCCCGTCACTGACCGTGACGGACCATCGCCCTTTTCGCGCTCTCTTCCGGCCTCTCGATCCCCGACCGCCCGCACCCTCGCCGTCCCCCGTTTTCCCCCGCCCCCCACCTCGACGAGCCTTGCCCCGCGAGATTGCACTTGGGGGTCCGAGATTGCCCGGCCGCCGGGCAATCTCGGACCCCCAGCTGCAATCTCGGCAGTGTGGGGTGGCATCCAAGGCAGTGGGGGGCTTCCAAGGCAGTGTGGGGTGGGCCGGCTTGCGCCGGCTCCCAGCGCACCACCTGATTCACGACGATTTTGGCTGACAATCAGCCAAAAGCGTCGCGAATCTATGTCTGGGACCCGTCAGGGTCCTCATCCCACTCTCACCCGTGCGCCG
>NZ_HE978641.1:680395-688636 GCF_000312125.1 Timonella senegalensis JC301 | reverse complement strand
AATCTATGTCTGGGACCCGTCAGGGTCCTCATCCCACTCTCACCCGTGCGCCGCCGGGGCATCTCGCCTCCCACTCTCGCCTGCTGCATCCCGCGCCGTACCCGTCCCGTGAAAGGTACAAGTTCGCGGAGGAGGGGAGTGGGCGGAGTGCGGTGCGGAGGAGGGGAGTGGGCGGAGTGCAGTGCGCGGAGTGGGCGGAGTGCGGTGCGCGGTGTGGCGCCGCAGACGAGACAGCAGAGCGGGCCCCCTTCAAATAAAGGGGGCCCGCTCTGTTATTGCCGCCGAGCTTTCGCGCAAACGCTGAGCGCCAGTTCCTTGCCACCGGGGACGTCTAGCTATCCGGCCTACTTAGCAAGGGGCAGCATCGGCCCGGACTAAGTAAACCAAGGACCGCCAGCCACCCGGACCAGTTGGCCTAGGACGATCATCCGACCGGGAGTGTCGGCTGCCCGGCCTACTTGGCCCAAGGGCTGTTCTTGCCACCTGGAGCCTCGCCGCGGGTCCACCATTTGGCGGTGTAGGTCTCGCCGTTATACGTGACCTGGTCGCCCTTGGTGTAGATGGTGTCGTTGGCCCAAGGCTGAAGCGCACCCGGGTCCACGGAGCACGCGGTGTACGTGGACCATGGGGTGTTCTTCTTGCCGTTGCCTGGGACGTCGCCCTTTGCGTACCACTGGGCCTCGAAGATCTTGCCGTCGAGGTACACCAAGTCGCCCTTCTTGTAGGTGGTCTGGGCGTTCCATGGGGAGGAGTTGGTGTTTGGCGTTGCCGAGCAGATCAGAGCGCCTTCGCCAGCTACCGGGCCGGTTGGCAGGCCGCGGAAGACCTCAGCGGACGCTGCGGAGAGCTCACCGTTGATGTCATTTCCGACCTCCCAGAAGTCCACGCCACCCAGTCCGAGGGACTGCGCGTACTTGGCCTTTTCCGCTACTGCGGTGGGGTCGTCGAACGACCAGTACTCGCGCTTGGCTGCATCGTACGCCCATGTGGCGTTGAACTTGCCGTCCTCGGTGTACTCGTGGTGGATTTCAAGGTCGTGAGACTTGAGCTGGTCCCATGTGAGCTGACCGATGCCTCCGCCAGACTCGGTCCATGGCTCTGGGTCTGCATCCTTCCAGCCTTGACCGTACCCGGCGAGTCCGATGTTCAGCTTGGCTGGGTCCACACCTGCGCGGGTGTAGGTCGAGATGATCGAGTCAAGTCCGAGTCCCCAGTTGTGTGCCGGGTCGCCGTAGATGTTGCCCTGGTGTCCAGTCTGTGCCGACCATCCGCCCCACAGGTCGTAGCCTTGGAGGTTTCCGTAGTCGAGGGAGTCCCATAGCTCAGCCGTGTTCCATCCGCCGGCCGAAATCACGCCGGGGCTGGCTGGCAGGAACGCTGAGATTTCGTAGTCGCGGCCGGTCTCGCCCTCGAGTGCGTCCAGCTGAGAACGGAGCTCTGCAGCGAATGCTATGAAGTTGGCCTTGTCGTTGGCTTCGTCTACGTGGTTGCCAACCTCCTGGGACCAGTCGGGCGCGCCCGGCCATTCCCAGTCGAGGTCGAAGCCGTCAAAGATGCCTGCCGCTGCACCCGCGCCGCCCTTGCCGTCGATGACGGGGAGGTTGCCGCGGATGTACAGGTCAACACAGGATTTTGCCAGCTTGGCGCGGCTCTCCGCGGTGGCTACCGCTGGGGAGAACGACTTGGACCAGGACCAGCCGCCGAGTGACACGTTGATCTTGAGGTCTGGGTAGAGGCGCTTGAGTTGGGCCAGTTGGTTGAAGTTTCCGGAGAGCTTGGACTTGGCGCTGTCTGCCACGCCGAGCACGGATTCGGACGCGGTGTAGAGGTGGAGGAAGTCGCTGTCGGCGTCTCCCGCTACTTCGGTCTGGCCTGCGCCCGGGGCTACCTGGTCGGAGATGAAGCAGGTGTATGGATCAACGTTGTCGAGACCCTTTGCCCCGGCCGCGCGTGCTGCGTCGAGGGCTTCCTGCGGTCCCGCGACGTTGCCGAACGAGTAGTTGATGTGGGTGAGGTTGGCGCCCTGCCCGGAGTCCACAAAGGTCCTCTTGACGGTTGCGCCGGTCTCACCGGTTGCCTTCCACTGGCCGTAATATCCGACGTTGCGGAAGCCGTTGATCGTGGTGGTTGGGGTGGGGTTCTCGTCAGTTGCTGCTGCGGCTGGGAGCGCGGTGAGCATTCCTGCTGCAAGAACTCCTGCGAGCGTTGCTGAAAATGCGGTTTTGTGACGCGAAAACACACAAACTCCTTCGGTTGTGGAAATCGTTACGACACCTGCTAGGACTCTTTTCCAAGGTGGTTGCGCGGGCGTTTGCGGGAGCTCGCGCAATTAGGAAGGATTCCTAACAAATGTTGCAACTATTCTGGCACGCGCTCGAGGACGGGCGGAAGAGATAGTCCGCTAGGTGGGCGCCGATCAATATGGGGAGAAGTGCCCGGAAACTTGTTCTGGTGGGGACTGTACCTAATCCACCCCATTTTTTGACGCCAGTGCATACGAAGAGGTGGGCGCCCCTTCGTTGTGACGCCCACCTCTGAGTACCCGACTATTGGGTAGGTGCTTATGGAGTTGTCCGACCACCATTGACGTTGATGGTTTCGCCCAAGATGTAACTGGACTCTGGTTGCGCCAAGAACACATACGCATGGGCTACTTCTGCCGGTTGACCAGCACGGCCAAGCCATGTGTCGTGCCCGAACGTGGGCAGGTCTTCTGGTGGTTGACCGTAACTCGGCTGGAGTGGTGTCCAGATTGGTCCGGGTGCTACGGCGTTGACACGGATGCCCTTGGGGCCAACCTGCGATGCCAATCCCTTGGTGAAGTTGTTGATTGCCGCCTTGGTGGAGGCGTAATCGAGCAGCTTCCCGGATGGCGAGTAGGCCTGGATCGATGTGGTGTTGATGATGGACGATCCAGCTGGCATGACCTTAAGGGCATCGCGACAGAGCGTGAACATCGCCAAGATATTGACGTCAAAGGTCTCCATGACCTGCTGGTCAGTGAGATCGTCTATGTCCTCGATTGCTACTTGGTGGCCCGCGTTGTTAACAAGGATGTCGAGACCCCCGAGTTCCTCTACTGCTCTGTTGATGAGCGAGTTTCGGTACTCACGGTCTGTGAGATTGCCTGGCAGATGAACAACGTCAACATTGGCATCGCGGAGGATATTTTCGATGACGTTTCCGTCTGGTGTTTCTTCGGGTAAATATGCCAACGCAACGTTGGCCCCCTCACGCGCGTAGGCGATTGCTACCGCAGCTCCGATCCCCGAGTCAGCGCCCGTGATGAGCGCCTTTCGGCCCGCTAGTTTTCCGGTTCCTTGGTAGGTTGCCGCCCCATGATCGGCTTGTGGGTTGAGGTCTACATCGAGCCCAGGTATTGGCTGGACCTCTTCCGGTGGGGAGATCTTTGGGTACTGGGTGCGCGGGTCTATGAGCCGTACATTTGACCCTGATGTGCCAGCTTCCGGATTGACTTGGCCGTGTTCCCCATCGCTTTCGTGCTCGGTGTGCGAGGTGCCCTGATCTGTCTGAGTTCCGCTTGTTCCGGTTCCTTGGGCGTCCGTGGGGGGTTCCACGTTGGTCACGAACTTGTCGGTGCTCGTGTTGTGCTCGGTTGAGTCGTGGTTTGGCATGTGCTTCTCCATCTCTCGTGCGGCTGACGTGCTGCCGCGCCGTTTCCGGCGCCCACACGCGTGCGTGTGGTTGACAGTTCTTTGGTTGGTATCTGGCTTGGCGATGACTCGCCACCGACTCAATCGTGACCTGAGTCGGCACATCGCGCAAAAGATGAGACCGTCTCGACCGAACTTTCCAGACGGGTGAAGAAAACTGCTTTTTTAGTTGCTTTGTCCACTTCGCAGGACGGTGAGATGTTGGGTGGTTCGGGTCATCGCTACGTAGATGTCCACAGCCCCGGCTATGCCGGGTGCGTCATCGCCGCAGAGAAACACTGCGTCGAACTCCAGCCCTTTGGCCAGTGTGGCTGTGAGCCATTTGATTCTCGACGATCGAGTCGCCTCGTCAGGCCCCACCTCCGCTGCGAGGGTGGCAAGTTGGGCAGGGGATGCGATCACGGCGGCTGTCCCTTCCTGGTGCTCGTCGAGCCATTTGGCCAAGAGAGTACTCAGTTGGGAGGTCTCTGCGTAGGCCACGGGGACGCCTGTGTGGCGGATTGAGGTGGGGACATCCGCGTCTGGGAGCACCGCCAGGATCACGGGGGCGGCAGCCTCCATGATTTCGGCCGGCGTGCGGTAGTTAACGGTGAGCGTTGCCATGCGGGGAGAGTTGATTCCCACGTGGGCGAGCCTTTCTTCCCACGACTCGTGGAAGCTGCTGCGGGCCTGCGCTCGGTCGCCCACGATGGTGAGGTTGTGTGAGGGGCATCGCCGTAGGAGCATCTGCCATTGGGCGTCGCTGAGTTCTTGTGCTTCATCAACGATGATGTGCGCGAATGGCCCGGCCAGCGGATCGTGCGATCCGTGCTGGGCTGCGGCGGAGGTTACCTGGGCTTCCGCGGCGAGTGCTTCCTTGAGGTCGTCTTGCCTGAGTTGTTGCACTAAGCCTTCGTGGTCAAAATCAGCGGCGATGAGCTCGTCGGCAACTTGTTGGCGATACTCCAGTTCCTGGTCGATGGCGGCTAGTTTGAGCCGGGCTCGAACATCCGCCTCTGGATCTCCCAGCCGGAACCGGGCGGCATCCACGAGCGGAAGGTCGGCGGCAGTAAACGGAAATGCGGTGCCTTCGGGGCGGGGTGCTGCGCGGAGAACTGCTCGTTCCTCGGGCGTAAGCCAGGGCGCGGCTAGCCGGAGGAAGGCCGGAACATCCCACAGGTCAGCCACAATGTCCTCGGCCGACAGGATCGGCCAGACCCGGGATACCTCCCTACGGACCAAAGGTGAGCGGGACAAAAAGGAGCGCAGTGAGTCCTGTGAATCGTCGGAAATCAGATCTGAGGCTTGGTCCACCAAGATGTCCACGAGGGTTTGAGCGATGAGGCCTAGGGCCTCATTGTGGGCGGTGGACACGGGGAGCGAGGCGAACGCCTCAGCCCAATCGGTGGGCGTCAGCGTGAGATCCGCCCACGGCGTATCGATGCTGGTGGGGGACGCGGGTGGGGTCTCGTAGAAGGCGATCGCCGAGTCGATGGCGGCCGTCCAGCGGGCATCGCCCTTGAGTTGGCCGGGCGTGGGCTGGTCGGCCACATTTTCTTCATCGAACGGATGATTATCGATCCGTTGGGCGTCGGACGGATCGATAATCATCCGTTCGATCGAGGTTGGGGTGTCGAGGGGGACGAGGTCGTTGAGGGTCGTGACCTGGACTTCCTCCTCACCGAGGCTGGGCAGGACGCTGGAAATGTAGGTGGTGTAGGGGTGATGGGGTCCCACAAACAGCACCCCACCGCTGCGCTCCCTCAAGCGCGGCTCTTTATACATCAGGTAGGCGGCCCGGTGCAGAGCTACCACCGTTTTGCCTGTCCCTGGGCCGCCCGAAACAACCAGCGGACCGCGCGCATCAGCACGTATCACAGCGTCCTGATCAGCGGCTATGGTGGCAAGAACATCACGCATGGTGTCAGTGCGGGCAGCATCAAGGCTCGCAATGAAGCTTGACTGATCGTCTAGGGCGCTCGCAGCCAGGGTGGCCTCGTGTGAAAGTGCCTCGGGGGAGAAGACCTCGTCCCAGAAATCACTGATCAGATCACCGGTCCAACGGTAACGGCGCCGGCTGACTAAACCCATCGGGTTAGCGTGTGTAGCCGCGAAGAAGGGTTCGGCGGCGGGGGTGCGCCAGTCCACTAGGAGTGGGTTGCCTTCCTCGTCGAGGATGCCGATGCGGCCTATGTAGACGGGCTCGGTGGTGGGCGCAGTCGGAGAGACAGGCTCGGGCACCATCCGGCCCAGAGCGAGGTCGATGCCGTAGCTGCTGAGTAGGGCAAGGCGGGACGACATCCGGCGGATCTCTGCGTCCCGTTCCACCACCTCTTGGCCCTCGTGAGCCCAATACGCTCGGCGTTCTGCGAGGCGTCGGCGTAGGTCATCTTCTTGCTCGGCTAGGTTAGCGGCTAACTGTGACAGGTGCTCTTGGTCCTGCTTGATGAACTGCGGCGCGGACTTTTCAGGTGGAAGGGTGGAGGCAAATACAGGGGTCGACATGGTGGATTCCTCCGGGCGGCGCGGGCATGAGAACGTCCATTGTGCGCCCCAAAGGGGGCCTTGCGGCAAGGGCCCCCTTGGCGTATATTCTGAAAAAGAGGGACGCCTAAGCGTCCCTCTTTTTCGTGCCCAAACTACGCCACTAGAACCGCTTTATGCGATCCTATGCGTCCGGAAGCGCGGTTCCGTCACCATACTGCCCGGTCACTGAGGGCCCCTGACCAGATTTACCTGGCTCTGCCAGTGGCGTGCCATCAGGTTCCTTGTCCCGGATTTTGCCAGTAACAGGCGTGTGGACCGCCTGCCGTTGGGCGATGGTGTTGCCTTGGTCGGTATCAGCGGCATGGGTCTCCACGCCGCGCGTATGGCTCGGTTTGGTGGCCTTGGTGACTGACGTGATGGGCTCTTCGCTGTTATCTGCCGGATTATGTGTAGTCATTCCTCGCTCCATTCCCAGCTCTGTCCGTGGCTACACCTGGTAGTTGGCGGAGTCAGGTGAGTCTGCTGAATCTGCTGAGCCCGCGGAGCGTGGTGATACGCCTGTGTGATGCCTAGGGATCTCCGTGCCGCCACCTCCAGGTGAGGTGGGATCCTTGTGTGCCGGGATCGTGGTTGTGGGGTTACCAGGTGAAGCGATCTCGTGCTCGTTCGGGTTCTCGTGGACGAAAGTTGGGTTACCCGGTGACGCTACTTTGTGCCCGTCTGGGTCGTCGTGAACTATGGATGGGTTTCCGGGCGAGACAGCTTCGTGGTCGCCAGTGTTTCTGTGAGACATCTGAGTACCTCTTTCCAAACGTGGGCCAACGGGTCGGTCGCGGGAAGCGCACCAGGTGCGTCGTCGCCAGCCTTACCGAACATCCGGATGCTCCGGATTGGTATTTCAACCCTTGCAAGGGAACGGCAGGCTCGCAACCGATAGGTGGCTGACCGTACAAGATGTGAAATGGGGCGGCTCGGCGTATATCTAAGAACACCGGTCGCAGGGGCGGTGCTTTGTCCGTGAGAGGGGGAAGTCTTGAGTCTGCATGATGCGTTGTCTGACGTTCACGATGTTTCAGCAAACAGGGGGCGATCTCGGCTACGTCGCACAATCTTGGTGTTGCTTGTTGTGGGCCTTGGAATTGCGGTTTCCGGAGTGTTCGAGCGTGAACGATCCTATGCGGGTGCGGGCGCCCTGGAAGGGGTTGAGTTTACGGCACCGCGAACCGTACGTTCCGGCAATGCGGTGGAGGTGAAGGCAATCTTGCCTCCTGAGGTGTTGTCTGAGTTGGGAGAGGCTAACGGAAAGCTCACATTCTGCGTGGATGCAGAGATCGTGGATGCGCTGGAGCATGTCTCGGTCAGCCCTCTACCCGTTGACATTCACAACTGCCCAGGCGGAACCGGGTATGTGGTACGCGGAGACGCTATATCGGAGGATGGCGAAGTCGCTCTGAGTGGTGAGGTCACGCCCGAGGCGCCGCTGCACATTGAAGGGTCGCTAAGCATATTTGCCGGGCCACCCACCGAGTCCGCAGACGTTGAAGGGAGGAAGCCGGGCGCTCAGTCCGACGTGAGCATGTGGAGGTTGCCGTAATGGAAATTGTGATTCGCTCTGCTGTCGCGTTCATAATCCTGCTGATCATCACACGAGCTTCCGGTCGTGGGACGCTTGGAGAACTCAGCGCCTTTGACCTGCTTGTGTTCATCACTATGGGCGATTTGATCCAGCAAGGCATCACCCAGAACGACACGAGTTTGGTGGGCGGGCTTCTTGCCGTAGGGACAATGGCCGCGCTCGCGGTTGGTTTCGGCTACATCAACACCAAGTGGCCCAACAAGGTAGGTTCCAAGATCATTGGCTTCCCGATTGTGGTGATCAATAGGGGCCAGGTTGTCTCCGAGGCACTGAGACGCGAGCGGATCAGTAGCGGGGAGTTGCTGGTGGCGTTGCGGCAGTCAGGCTATCTCCAGGTCGAGGACATCGAGATGGGCGTTTTGGAGCCGAACGGTAAGTTCTCCTTCTTCTCCAAGGAGGATCTGCGCTCGTAGGTGTACCGGCGGCCGCGAGGGCCCGGCCCCAGCGCGCCCTTAGATCCCCGAG
>NZ_HE978641.1:611957-680089 GCF_000312125.1 Timonella senegalensis JC301 | reverse complement strand
GGCCCCAGCGCGCCCTTAGATCCCCGAGCCGCCTCCTGCACGAATCTGAATCAGCGTCAGGTCGACCAGAGGCGTCCCCACTCCGAGCTGGCGCCCACGCTCGGACATCGCGCCGAGGATGTGTTCGGCCTCCGCCGCATCCCCGGCCATGAGGTCCCGGTACAGCGACGACGTGAACTGCGACCCCTCCTCGAGCAGCATCCCCGTGGACATCGCGTGCGCCTGCTCGCTGACGGGATGGCCTGCTGCAGCAGCGACTCGTTCGGTCTCGGCGATCGCCGCCTCCATGGCCTCGCGCCCTCCGGCCGCGAGAATCGCGCCAATATTGGCACGGAACAGGCAGCAGATTACGCCCGCGGACGCGATGAACGCCCACTTCTCCCACAGCCGCGTCAGCATGTTGTCCGCCACCACTAACTTGAGGCCGTTAACGCTCAAATTATCGACGATCTTGCTATCGACCTCCGTCCCGTCCAGCGTCCCTATGGTCACGCTGGAAAGCGGGGTCATCTGCACCACGGTTGCAGAATCGTCGATTGTTGCAACGATCTTGGCCAACCCGCCCAGCACCTGACCGGGGTAGGCCGCCGACAGGCGGTCGATGTGGTTGAGGCCATTGAGGATCGGCAGGATGCGGGTGTTTGGGCCGACTGCGGGACGGATCGACTCGATCACGGCGGGCAGCGCCGGGGCCTTGACGGTGATGAGGATGAGGTCGAACGGCTCGGTGCCGGTTGCGATCGAGGTGATCGCGGTGACCGGGGTGGTGGACTCGCCTGAGGGGTCGCGGAATGTGAGGCCGTTGGCGGTGAGCTGGGCTAGGCGGCGCTCGCGGACTAGGAAAGTGATGTCCCTGCCGGCGTCGATGAGTCGCTTACCAAACGCGCCTCCGGTTGCGCCTGCGCCGACGATGAGTGTTCGCATGTGTGCTTCTACCTCGCTGTTCGTGTCCGGTGTGGGCTGGCCAGGGTTGGTCTCCCAGGTTGGGCGGCCCAGTGGGGCACCCGGAGCTTGGTTCTATCTTGCACCGATCGGGTTGGCGCGCGTTGTTCTTCCCAGAACTTGAACGTGAGGACCATCGTCCTACCAAGTTTCACGCCGCAAGGCCGGGGCTACCGGCGACGTGCAAACAATGCATCGAATCGTTTTGATTAGCCATTGTTTTGTCAGGAAAGAATGGGTCCGAGTGAACCAACGGTCCCATTCCCCAGGGCAGAGCTTCCCGTCTACATGTCAGGTGGTTTGCGCTGTACGTGGTCGAGGTGTGGAAAGTATCGTCTCGAATGCGAAATGTGCACGGCGTCACAATCTATATTGTGCCGGCCGTCACACATTGTGTATTGTTCGAGGTCAGGCCTTAAGAACGTTGAGATCTCGCGGTTCTCAAGCCTGCTGCCTGCCCGCCGCAACACGTTTAACTCAGTTTCCCGAGTCGCGCAAGAGTAATCGCTACCTAACTTCAAAGTTAGGTACCTAGGTGCCGAATCTAGGTATGGGGTGAAAACCTTTCCAAGTGGAAACGCATTTCCCCATGTAATTCAAGGTGTCAGAAAAACTAGGTATACCTAATTCCGCTCAATGGGGAGCGGAATGTGGGGACAAAGGTCCGTAGCGCACTGTAGATTCTCTTCCGGACAGCGTTTTGGGCCACGGATAGATGCCCTTTTGTCCCGGAGGAAACCGCCCCTCCGTACCCGCCGATCTGCAGTTGTCTCTGGGCTCCTGTGTTCCGCGGACGCACAAAGTGAACTGAAGGAGCTGTGGTGTTCTCGCTAACCAAGCGTGCCCCAAAAATCACGATTGCCAGTATTGCGCTTGCGCTCGTCGTTGGTAGTTCGACGGCTGTAGCTGCGCCAATGCCTTCCGCTGAGTTGCCTGGTGCAACCTCGCCCGGCGCAACCTTGCTGGGCGCATCCGGAGAGGCGGGCCTTCGCGCGATCTCCCGAGCGCCACTAGCGACTCCGGCTTCTGCAACCCAAGGACTTGCCGTCCTCCCTATGGCTGTTACCCCTGACCCGGCTCTGGACATCCAGGACCCCGTGCAGGTGTTTGCTGAGAACTTTGAGAATGGTTGGGGAAGTACTCCTACCAAGACCAAGAAGCTTGAGTCCTACGTTGGTGCGAACGGGACTACCTACACACCAACTTCGGGTACTCGCTGGGGCGATATCACCCAGTGCAACGGTGTTGTGTTGAACTACAACTCGAGTTCCATCAGCGATTTCACTCCTGCTGGCGGGAACCAGGTAGCGTGCAACCTTCGCGAGCAAGGCCGGCAGGTTCAGGACACCAGCGGTCAGGCAGCGAACGTCCGACGCATGGCAGACGTGCTCGGGCAGCTTTATGTGACCTCCGGCGGCACCGGATCCGGCACTAAGTCGAGCCCTTGGAACCGTTCGAACAGCGCAACCAAGTCGAATCACGCCGTCACAGCATTCACGTACGATGCCGAGACGCGCGGCTCCCAGATCTTTGAGTCGAATGTACTTCCATCAACCTCAACGACCCCACGTTTCTACACTGCGTCCATCGACGTGGCCGAACTTTCCTGCGACTACAACAACCGCAGGGCAAACTCGAGGCTGAGGTTTGCTCTCAAGATGGCTAACGGGACCGTTGTTCCGCTGTCTGCCGTGGACGCGAGCAACAACCCGATCCAGATCATGGCCTGCCGCGATAACGCGGTGAAGTACTACACCTCGCCTGAGGTCTATCAAGGCTGGGCCAATGGTGGTTCCTGGGTTGCAGCCGGAACGTATTACTCGTCCAAGGCACAGCTGATCACGTACAACGGCGCCAAGCTTCAGATGTACAACGACACCACCACGCACGATGGCAACGACTTTGCGTACGACAACATCCGCATTGTTGACGCGACCCCGAACCTGACCAAGTACTTTGGCCACGATGAAGTTGAGTATGACGAGACGTCCACGCTGACTTTCCGCGTGACCAACACGGGCGACCTGGCTGAGAAGACCCCGTGGTCGTTCAAGGACACCCTGCCAGATGGCCTCGAGGTTGTGGCCGGTTCACCAGCCACCTACAAGGCTGGTGACCGCAACAAGACCACGATTCCAAACGGCTGCTCCGCCTCGACCACTTTCACCACTGAGGGTGGCAAGAGCGTAGTCAACATCAACGGTGGAAAGCTGAACTCGGGCACCGCCTACTGCGACATCACCGTGAAGGTGCAGGCCAAGCAGAACTGGACCGAGGACGCTCAGACCAAGACCTTTGAGAACTGCATTGTCCGCCAGGGTGGAACAGCGAACGTCTCCAACATCTCTGGCCTCGACGCCCGAGGCTGCGCAACCCTTAAGGTCTCGTCCAAGCCAAAGCTCTCGTCGGAGAAGACCTCCAACCCTGCCTCCGGCACTGAGGTGAAGCCGGGCGACACCGTCCAGTACACGTTCTCTGTGAAGAACTCGGGCTCGGCCAAGGGCGCAATTTCCTACACTGACTTCCTCGGGGATATCCTCGACGACGCTGCGATCACTGTGAACCCAGTGGTGACTGTCCGAAACGCCGCAGGAACCCAGGTAGCAGCAGGAAACATCGTTCTCAACACCTCGAACCCAGATAAGTTCGTGTTGACGGGCGATCTCAAGGCAAAGCACACCGCGACGGTGACGTACTCGGTCAAGGTTAATAACCCGTCCGCGGGAAACCTGAACCTCAAGAACGTGCTGACCACCAAGCCGACTCCTGAGTGCAAGGAAGCGGACGGTGACAAGTGCACCGAGAACCCTGTGAATGTTCCCACCACTGTGACCATCCGCAAGGCGCTCACCGACCAGAACGGCGAGATCCGCACGCCAGCTCCAGGCTGGACTGTGGGCCTGGCGGCTACGAGTTCCACGCTGGCTCCAACCCTGGCCACTCAGGTCACGGACAAGGATGGCAAGGCTACCTGGCTGGTCAACCACAATTCTGCAAACTCGCCAACTACGCTCACCATTGGTGAGATCCAGCAGCCCGGATACACGGCCTTTTCCTTGGCATGCTCGGTGAAGTCGCCTGCTGTCAAGGGCAAGAACTTCGGCGCACTTGCAGAGGACATGACCGCAGACCAGCCGCTCGCCGCTGCGGACGACACGAACACGGTGACCTTCCCCAAGATTGAAATGGTCTTCCCCGGATCCACAGTGGACTGCACCATTGTGAACAAGGGCAAGCCCGGCAGCGTCACGTGGAACAAGGTGAACAACCCAGAAAAGGGCGAGCCTGAGCTGCTCGGCGGTTCCGAGTGGACCCTGACCGGCCCAAGCCTCTCCCCAACTGAACCTGGTCCGTCTAAGACCGTCACCGACTGCAGCGGCACCCCCTGCCCAGCGGGCGGCGACCAGAACCCGGCCGCAGGAAAGTTTGAGCTCAAGGACCTGGCATGGGACGACTACACCCTGACGGAAACCAAGGCTCCAGCGGGCTACCAGATCGGTTCCACCGAACCAATCAAGTTCTCCGTTACGGGCATCAAGCTCGACGTTGACCTGAAGAACGTGGTCAACGAGCGCAAGTCCGGCTCTGCAGCCTGGACCAAGGTCGACGAGTCCGACCCAGCACAGCTCCTCGGCGGGTCCGAATGGACCCTGACGGACCCTGACGGGAATGAAACCACAATCGTCGACTGTCAGGAGGCCGCGGCAGCGGACTGCACTGGCGACGACAAGGACCCAGCGGCGGGCAAGTTCCTGCTGAAGGGGCTGGCGTGGGGCGAGTACACGCTGGTGGAGTCGAAGGCTCCGGCTGGCTACTCCCGCGATGACACCGAGCGCACGTTCGTGATTTCGGTGGAGAAGGGCGAGGCGAGCCTGACCCAGGAACTGGGCGAGATCACCAATGCCAAGCGTGACCCTCTCACCATCCCGCTCACGGGTGGGACCGGCACGTTCATCTTCCTCGGCGTGGGTGGCGCGGCGCTTGCCGCCGCAGCCGTGGCCGCGTTCATCCGCAGGAGGCGCTCACTATCTATTGCCTGATCGGTGCGCATAGCGCACCTGCTTAACCCCCAGATTTTCGACGATTCACTTCCGTTTGTCGGACACCGTCCGGCTGGCTTTGAAAGGGCCATACTTCATGCGTACTCGTACCTCCTCGCGGCGTTCCGCCGCAGCTCTGACCGCAGGCGCGCTGCTGCTGAGCTTTGCTGGAACCGTTGGCGTAGCCTCGGCTGCCAGCGCGAATGGCGAGACCCCCGCCCCCACCCTTGCGAACATCAACGAGTCGACTCCTCGTTCGCTGACCCTGCACAAGTACGAGGAATCGGCGTCTTCGCAGAAGAAGGGTTCGACCTCGGAGAAGACCGACCTGGGCCTGAAGCCACTCAAGGATGCTGGCTTCACCGTGTACAAGGTTGGCGGCATTGACCTCAAGGACTCGGCTGGCTGGGACAAGGCCAACGAGCTTGCTACCGCGCTGAACGGTGCTGGCGGCGGCGCGTGTGCGATTCCCGGATCCGTTTCTGGCGTAACGCTGGGCGCTGCTTCGACCGAACAGTTCACTGACGCGAACGGTGACACCACGTTTGCCGGCTTGGACTTTGCTGCCTACGTGGTCTGCGAGACCACGCTTCCTGCTGGCGTTGTGACCGGCTCGCTTCCTTTCCTGGTGACGCTGCCGTTGTCCGGAACCGGCTCGCAGGCTCCATGGATCTACGATGTTCACGCATACCCAAAGAACTCGTCCTCCTCGGTAACCAAGGACGTTCTGGCACCTAGCGGCATTCTTGCTGGCAGCACCGTGGACTTTGTGGTGAAGTCCGACATCCCAGTGGTGACGGCGCCCAAGGTGCTGAGCGAATACTCGCTGTCCGACACCGTTGACTCCCGCCTCACTGATGTCAAGGTTGTCTCGGTCAAGATCGATGGCTCGCCAGTTGTGTTCACCGACAACACTTCCGGCAACGCAGTGAAGATCGACTTTGTTGGCACCCAGCTTGGCGCAGTGAAGGCTGCTGGCGGCAAGCAGATTGAGGTTGTCATCAGCGCACAGGTGAACGGTGGGTCCGCGGAGGACCTCGGAATCATCCGTAACACCGCAAACGTAACGCTCACCGCAGGCGGCAAGACCACCACGATCCCGTCCAACGAGGTCACCACCAACTGGGGCGGTTTCACCCTCCTCAAGCACGTCACTGGCGACAAGTCCTCCACCCTTGCGGGTGCTGAGTTCTCCGTGTTCAAGGGCGTTAAGGGCGATGACGACACCTGCACCGCGGCAAAGGATGGCGCTGCCATCATCACTGGCCTGACCACCGCAGCTGACGGAACCGCATCGGTTCCTGCACTGTTCATTGGCAACACCACCCGGGACAACACCGGTGCCATCGTTGAGGCTGAGACTGTGGGCTGCTTCGTGCTCGAGGAGACCAAGGCTCCAGCTGGTTACGCACTGGACTCCACTCCTCAGGCGATTCAAGTTGAGGCAGACAGCAACGAGCTGGTTTACCAGAACATCGCATTTGCAAACCAGAAGAAGACCTCGGGCGAGCTCCCACTGACCGGTGCTGCCGGACAGGTTCTTCTGACCCTCGGTGGCGTTGCCGCCGTAGCAATTGCGGGTGGGCTCATGCTGGTTCGCCGCCGCAACCAGGCAGAGGCTCGCTGAGCGAGTTTCCACACTCCGAGGTGCTGAACTTGGCGGATTAGTTACCTCGGCAGTGCCACTACCGTGCAACCCCCTTGACCGGTAGAAGTGCACTCAGCAGGGTGGGGATAGGTTGATCCCCACCCTGCTTTCTGTTTTCCTAGGCACTATGGAGAGACCGTGACGTTGATTGATCAACCCGCTGCTGACGAGACTCGCACGCCCGAGATCGCCACGAAGGGCCGCCGGCCGTGGCGCCCGGGGCTGCTCACGTGGCTGGTTGCGCTCCTGGTCTTGGTGGCACTGGGAATGGTGCTCTATCCCAAGGCATCGTCTTGGCAGTCCCAGTACATCCAATCCAAACTGTTGAACTCGTACACGGTTGAGGTTGGGGACGCGGAGCCGTCCGCTGACGTCCAGCTCAAGCAGGCGTATGACTACAACTCGGCGCTGTCCGCCGGCGCCGTGCTGGAGGCCAACTCCAACAAGCCCACGGGTGACGGCACCGAGGCCGGGGTGTTCGACTACACCAAGATTTTGGCCGTGGATAAGTCCGGCCTGATGGCTCGCGTCAAGATTCCGGGGATCGGCGTAGATCTCCCGATCTATCACGGCACATCGGACGAGACCCTGCTGAGGGGCGCTGGCCACCTCGAAGGATCGTCTCTTCCTGTGGGCGGCGAGTCCACGCACTCGGTCATCACCGCGCACCGTGGCCTGGCTACCTCCACCATGTTCACCAACCTGGACAAGGTGGTGGAGGGTGACCGGTTCACGCTTGAGGTGTTTGGCGAGGTGCTGACGTACGAGGTGCGCGAGAAGATCGTGGTCGCCCCAGACGACACCGCGACCCTGGCCACCGTGGAAGGCAAGGACCTGGTCACCCTGGTGACCTGCACGCCTCTGGGCATCAACTCCCACCGCATCCTGGTGACGGGGGAACGGGTTACCCCGACCCCGATCAAGGATGTTCAGGATGCCGGCAAGGAGCCGACCATCCCGGGCTTCCCCTGGTGGGCAGTGATCCTCGGCGGGGGAGTTACCGCCGTGGGAGTGTTTGTGTGGCGCGCCGGCTACTCGGACGCGCGGGTGCGGGAGGCGCGAGCGGCTCGGGAGGCCGCGTAATCCAAAAGAATGCTGAAAGCCACCTGTTTTATTTCACTCAGGAAACGAATTCCTACGCATAACCACGTATTTTTATGTGACAAAAACGAGCACCTCTTTCGCAATATTTAACTTTCAACCATGTGACGTAAAGCGTTAACTACCTGCGGTTATGGCACCCCTTTGATGCATTGAGGTGCCGCCCGGGGAGCGCATAGAAGTTTTACCGCCGTATTTATTGGTGTCATGCGCAACAATCTTTGCCATTAAGCCGCTGTTGTTTCAATGGGCGGAATGCATGCAACGGGTGAAATACTTTCCACCCGGAAATCTGTTTCCGCAGGTCACGAACTTCTTTCCGACTCCGAAGGCATACGTGTCAAATCGGTCATACTTCAGATGGGTATTTCTCCCCAACTTTTCAAGGTAGATTCTCTCCTGACCACCGGACTTATCAGGGGATAGAGCGGTGGCCAGCAGTAACGCGACCACGTTCGTAGCCCGCCGCCAGGGATCCAGAACAGGTCGAGGAGCAAGCGCCTCTCCGCCAGAGCGCAGCGGCTCCACTGAATATGCAGCACAAGCAGCGTGAGGCCTCCGCCTGGACTCGCGTATGCAACGAGAGTCAACCGCCAAGTACTCGCGTGCGCAGTGTGATCGGTCAGCCAAGTCCCCATTTCTGCGCGACACTTCAAGCTTTCAAGGAGACACCAAGGTGCCTTCGCTACCTCAGCGCGCCCTAAAGCGCATGGCAGCCGGCCTGGCCGTAGCCATGCTCTTTGGCATGCTCGCCGTGACCGCTCCCCAGAATCCCGTGACCCAGGCCGCCTCCGCCGTGACTGCGACTGGTGGATCGGGCCTGTACAAGGGCAACATCAACTGGTTTGAGTGGAGGGCTGCTGACCCGTTCACCACGACGACCCAGTCCAACGACATCGTTGTGGGAGACCAAAAGGTCCGCGTGACCTGTAGAGCCACAATCCGAAATGGGAGTGCACCCGCCAAAACCTACGTCCCCGGCTCATGGCGAGGCGACAGCCTAGACAACCTGTACAACGTAGGTGGTTCAGGATCCTCCAACACCATGCGGATCGGTATTGCCAACAAGAATGACGGCGGCACGGTCAAGCTCGGCTTTGACTGCAGCGCCTCGCTCGTAGCGTCAGACAACTCCACAAGGTCTATCCCTCTTCAGGGGCTCGTTGTTGCCGACGCGGAGTCGAGCAGCAACTCTACCGGTGAGCCCAATCGTGAATACATCGAGGTGACGACCACCACGGCTCCCACTTGGCGCATCATTGAATCTTCGCGCTCTGCAAGCTGCTGGACCGGCGTGGAGGCTAGCCTGTCTGACTTGGGCAAGACCCTGCGTCTCCGCGCTGACGGTTCCGAATGCAGTGCCTCTAGCAGTTCCGGTCACGGTCCCATGGCGATCTCGTTCATGGAGGGCGTGACCGCTGCGGATGTTGAGTTTAAGGGGCGGCACCAGCGCTGTTGCCATTGGCGTGGTTCTGAGCACCGACTATGGCGACGCGCCCCAGAGTTATGGAGCTGCCGGCGCTCTCTACACGCCAAACTGGAGCGGCGGCGTGCTGCCAGCACCCACTTGGCCCAACCGCACGACCACCACCAACGTGTTTGGCTGGAGCTTCACCAGCGCCACGCTTGACACGTCCAAGACCTACCCGGTGTTGGGAAACACGATCTCCGCCGAGGGCAGCTCGCTGTTCTCACCAAACGCTGACGCAGATTCAGACGACGCCCTCACAGGCGTGACTGTTCCTGCGATCGACCCAACCGCGGAAATCTACACGCTCACTGGCGTGAAGTGCACGGCTGCCACTGGGGGATACCCTGTTGCCGGCTGGATCGACTGGAACCTTAACGGCGTCTTCGACGAGGCGGAGAAGTCCGCTGAGGCCGCCTGCCCCATCGTCTCTGCTCCCACCACAACCGTAAATCTCACCTGGGCCGTGCCGGCCGACGCCAACGTCAAGAGTCCCGCCGACTCTAGTTTCATGCGCCTTCGCGTGGGTGGCACCGCCGACAAAGGCATGCTCGCCGCCACGGGCATGACCACGACCGGTGAGGTCGAGGACTACAAGATCTCGCGCCTGGTTCCTCAGCTCAAGGTTGAGAAGTCATCCAACTTCACCGATGGCGCCACCTGGGTCAGCAGCCGGACCGTGCGCTACACCGTCAAGGTCACCAACGTGAAGGGTTCCGCGTTCTCTAACTCGCGCCCTGCCGTGGTTTCGGACGACCTTTCCCTGCTCTCTGACTACGCTGATTCGATCCAGTTGGTTGCTCCTACCGATGGCTCCACTCTGACTATCGACCCCTCAGGGAAGACTATTAGGTGGTCTGGCCAACTTTCTCCGGGCACGTCTAGGTCCTTCCAATATGACGTGACGTTCAAGGACCCCCAGGTCCCCGCGAACGCCCCCGGCGACAAGAAGCTCAACAACATCGCGTGGGCCTCTGTCCTTGCGGACAAGAAGCCCGGCGACACCTGCGCCCAGGCCGGCCTTGGCCCGACAACGTGCAGCGAGGTCACGTTTGGCATGCCGTTCATCACGGCCGCCAAGGCGCTGTCCAAGGTCAACGGAATCTCTGTTGAGCCCGGAACCGCCGTCCGCCCCGGCGATCAGGTCCTGTACTCGCTGACCATCACAAACTCGGGCACCCAGACCGGCAAGGTCGCTTACAGCGACCTCCTGTCAGGGATTCTCGACGATTCGAAAATTTCCAGCACCAACCCACCTTCCGTGGTGGTTGCGCCGGCAAATCCAGCAACCCCGGGCCCGGCGATCACCGCCGCCTGGGACTCGCAGTCGAACCCCAGCAAGCTCCTGATCACCGGGAACCTCGGGGCGGGCAAGACCGCCACGATCACTTACATGGCCACGGTCAAGGACCCCAGGGACGCGGCAAGCACCACGGGCGACCACAACCTCAAGAATGTCCTAACGCCCACCGACAAGCCTGGGACCTGCACCGATCCAAAGGACACGTTCACCGCGTGCACCGAGAACCCGGTGAGTGTCCCGACCTCGGTAACCCTGCACAAGCGCGTTGAGAACGTGAACGCCACCGAGCCTTCGCCGGCTAAGGGTTGGACCCTTGGGTTGAAGTCCGGCAAGGGAACGCTGACCCCGGAGACGGCAACCCAGGTGACCGGTGAGGACGGAAACACTCGCTGGACCCTCAAGCACCAGGGTGTGGATAAAGCCGACCTGACGGTGTCGGAGGAAAACCAGACCGGGTACGAGTTCAAGGACCTGACCTGCACGGTCACGCACCCGAACACGAACGGTGGCAAACCAGTAACCACCGCGGTCACCACGAGTGCCACCGGACTTACTCAAGCGGGCTCGCTTGTGGGAGTCGCGCCCGGCTCGACAGTCGACTGCGTGTTCACCAATACCCAGAAGTCCGGCTCCCTCACCTGGTCCAAGGTGGACACCTCCACCCCGGCAAACCTGCTGGCCGGATCCGAGTGGGAACTGAAGGGTCCGGACGGTGGCGTGACCAAGATCGTCGATTGTCAGGAGGCCGCGGAAGCGGACTGCAAGGGTCCCGATAGGGACCCGGTGGCGGGCCAGTTCACGCTGACCGGCCTGCCGTGGGGCGAGTACGGCCTGACGGAGACGAAGGCGCCGGCCGGGTACAAGCGTGACGGCAAGACTCGGACGGTCATCATTGCCGGCGATGCGCTCGCGCGGAGCTACGGGCCGATTGCGAACGAGAAGCGTGCACCCCTGACCATTCCACTCACGGGTGGAACGGGCACGCTGGCGTTCATTGTGGCTGGTGGGGCGGCGCTTGGCGCCGCGGGCCTGGCGGCCTGGACCCGTAGGAGGCGCTCCCAATCGCTGATCTGACGGGTGCGCGCTAGGCGCACCACCTGATTTTGATTAACGACGATTCACCCCCGTTTGTTGGATCGCCCCCTGATCCGACTGCCTTTTGAAAGAGACAAACATGCGTATTCGTAACAACTCGCAGCGCTCGGCTGCGGCCCTGGCGGCCGGCGCGCTGCTGCTGAGCTTTGCTGGAACTGTGGGCCTTGGCTCGGCTGCGGCTGCAGAGCCAGTGGCGACGCCGACTCCAAGCTCGGCGAACATCGACTTCACCAAGAAGGGGTCGCTGACCCTTCACAAGTACGAGGAGCTGGCTGGCTCGAAGCTTGAAGGTGCTGTTGACTCGGCGACCGACCTCGCCGGACTGACCAAGATCGATGGCGCAGGCTTCACCATCTACAAGGTGACCGACATCGATCTTGCAACGGAGGCAGGCTGGGACGCAGCCGGAGATCTCTCCAAGAGCCTTGGTAACACCTGCCCAGCGGCTGGTGGCGCAAGTGGCTTTGAGCAGACTGCAACTGGCGTAACTGCTAACGGAATGGTCGCGTTTACGGGCCTGGATCTGGGCGCTTACGTGGTCTGCGAGACCAAGCTCCCAGCCGGTGTTGCCGCACCTTCGCTGCCATTCCTGGTGACCCTCCCGCTGCCGGGAACCGGCTCGCAGGCACCATGGATCTACGATGTTCACGCATACCCCAAGAACTCCTCCACCTCGGTGGTGAAGGACGTTCGCAAGGTTGACGGCTCGCCAGTAGATGGACGCATCGAGTTCACCATCGACACCAAGATCCCGCTCGTCACTGACTCTAAGAAACTGACCAAGTTCGAGATCACGGACGCGGTCGATGCAAGGTTCTCGGACGTGAAGGTGGCCAAGGTTGAGCTTGCCGGGGCCACGTTTGCGGAAGGTACCGACTACACCGCAGCCGCCGGCAACAGCGTCTCGGTGAAGATCGCTGACTCCAAACTCCCGGCTGTCGCTGCAGCTGGCGGGCAGAGCCTCAAGGTAACCATCAGTGCCACCGTTCAGGGTGGCTCGGCTGACAAGCTCGGCTCCATCACCAACACAGCCAACGCGCACTTTGAGGTTGACGGAAACCCCACCACGACCCCGTCGAACGAGGTCCACACCAACTGGGGTGGTTTCTCCATCCTCAAGTACGCCAAGGGTAGCGAGGCCGCAACCCTTGAGGGCGCCGAGTTCTCGCTGTTCGCGGGCACTGTTGCGGACGGCAAGTGCCAGCCAGTAGAGGCTGACAACACTGTCATCGCTTCAGTGAAAACCGATGCAAACGGCAAGGCCTCGTTCCCTGCCCTGTTCTTGGGAAACTCCACGGTTGTTGACGGCAAGATCGTTGCAGCGCCAACCACCGGCTGCTTTGCGCTGGTCGAGACCAAGGCTCCTGCCGGCTACACCCTGCTCGAGAAACCAATCGCAGTGACCGTTAAAGCGACCGCGACCGGCGAGTTCCCAACCATCACCGTTGAGAACACCAAGAAGGCAGCCGTAACGCTCCCACTCACCGGTGCTGCCGGCCAGGTTCTCCTGACCCTCGGTAGCGTGGCTGCCGTGGCTATTGCTGGTGGGCTGATGCTGGTTCGCCGCCGCAACCAGGCTGAGGCTCGCTGAGCCCTAGCCCCACAAACTCCCAGACTGGTCTTGGCGGAACAGTTTGGGCCGGCTAGCAGGAGGCCCCCTGACTGCTAGCTAACCAAGGCCGCGAGGCGGGAAAGCGCTTTTCCACCTCGCGGCTTTTGTGTTGCCGTGATGTGGGTAGCGCCAACTCAAGCGTTCGCGGGCAGAGCCCTTCCTTGCTACTCTCGCTCGAGACCGTTCTTGAGGGGGAACCGCATGAGTCAGCCGAACCGCACGCCCAAGCCGTCGTCAGGGTGGGCCGACAGTGGCGGGATAACCGGTACCGGGGAGGAATCCAAACAACCTGTCGATCGGGACTGGCTCCGCCGCACAATCGACCTCCCGGTCGTGCTCCTCACCATTCTTTCCGCGGTCTTGGCAGTCGTTGGAATCTACCGAGCTGCGGGCGACGGCCCCGGTGATCTGTCTTTCACGCTCTCCTTGGGCTTTATAGGTGCGTGCCTGCCTACTGCGTGGGCGGTGCTCCGCGGCCTGTGGGATCCGGATCCGGAGGTCCCCGCCAACATGAACGCTCTACTTCGCACGCTTGTGGTTCCGCTTGTGACCGTGTGGGTGCCCACGCTGTGTGCCACGGTGACGGTGTTGTTGCCGCCGGTCAACCACCTCATCGAATCAGAACGCCGACCCAATGGCTGGCACTACACTTTTGCCACGGAGGATGGCGCTCCCTGGTTTGTTGCGCTCGTTATGTTTGGCCTGATCGCGCTTCTCTTTGCGATGCTCGGTGGTCTGATGCTCGCCGTCTTTGTGGTGCTACCCGTCCTCGCGTTCATCCGCCCTAAGGAGGCAGCTGCAGGAAACCAGTTGGATACGTCCGATGAGGCCATGAAGTCCAACACTCTGGGCAGTAAGGTCATCGCGATCCTAGTCATGCTTGCGTTCGCAGTCCCCGGGTTTATTGTGTTTGGTGCCGAGTACGGCCAATCGAGTTCCGTGGGCGAGGCCTTTTCCAACTCCCTGAAGTTCTTTTCCGATCCCGCCTATTACTGGGGCGACTTCATGCGCGTGGTGGGGATCCTGCTGATCCCGGTGGGTGTTGTCGCGCTAGTGGTGGCAAAGATGGTGCAGAAGCCTGACCACGCTGCTCGGGCCGCGTCCGGAACGGCCGCCTTCAGCGACCGCGATAAGCGCTGACGCGCTCCCACATTCTCGACGATTGTGCCCGGCTTCCAGCCTCAGCGCTTTGATTTTCTCGACGTGAAGTAGAAAAGAGCCGGGCCCCACCGTGGGGAGGGGCCCGGCTTATTATCAGCCCTTCACGCCTCCGGCCAACAGTCCATTCACAATGTGCCGTTGAGCGAAGATGAAGAACACAACCATCGGGATGAGTGCGACCACAGATACGGTCATAAACATCGGCCAGTTGGTGGTGAACTCGGATACTGCGTTGTATACCTGCAGCACCACGGTTCTCTTTGATGGGGAGGAGATGAACACGGTGGGAAGCAGGAAGTCGTTCCATACCCACATGGTTTGGAAGACTCCCACGGTGATCAGGATCGGCTTGATCAGTGGAAGAACTATCTGCAGGAAGATCTGACCCGTTGAAGCCCCGTCGATGCGCGCAGCTTCTACGATCTCGAACGGCAGGGTTTTCATATATCCCTGGATCAGGAAGTAGCAGAAGATCGAACCACCCATGTACATGACGATCAGTCCGTTGAGACTGTCCACCAGATTGAATCCCACGAGTGTCCTGTACAGGGGAATCAGAGTCGACTGTCCCGGGACAATGAACCCGATGAGCAGCACGTTGGCGATGATCTTATTGGTTCTGCTCGTGCGCATGAGCATTGCATACGCAGCCATGGCACCCACCATGAGCTGGAGGACCACGGACATCACTGTCACATACAGAGTGTTGAGAAACGACTTGTAGATGCGCGGATCGGTGAGGACCTCGGCGTAGTTCCCCAGGAATGGCTTGGTTGGGATTCCCAGAGGGCTTGAGACCATGTCTCCTTGGGTTTTGAACGTATTGACCACGATGTAGTAGAGCGGAATCGCTATGAACAGGGCGAGCAGGATCATCGCGATGCTGAGTGTGATCCGGCGCCAAGGTGCCTTTGTCATACGAACTTCCTCTCAATCATCTTGGTGAGCGCCAGCTGGCCGAACGCAAGGAGTGCCACGGCAATTGTGAAGAGTACGGCGAGCGCGGAAGCCAGCCCGTACCGACCTTGGCTCACTCCGGAAACCACAATGGATTGGGTCAGTGTGTAGGTGGCAAAGCCGGGGCCACCATTCGTCAGTGTGTATGGCAGGTCGAACACCTTGAGTCCGCCTGTCATCAAGAGGAACGTTGAGACTACGATCGCCGGCGTCAGGAGCGGCAGTGTCAGGCCAAAGAACTGCTGCCGCGCGTTGGCTCCATCAACTCGGGCCACCTCGTATATGTCACCCGGAATGGATTGAAGGTAAGCGGTGTAGAGAACCGCGTGCCAGCCTGTCGCGCCCCATACGCCCACCATGATCACGCTGAGTCGAGCGAGAGTGTTGTCAGAGAGCCAAGGTAGCGCGTTTATCCCGAACAGGTCATGCAGGGTCGAGTTGAGAACGCCTGATTCCAGTGGGGAGAGAATGTATCGCCATACCAGTCCGAGGATCGCCATGGACGGGATCGCGGGGAAGAACCACAGCGACCGCACGAGGTTTCGGCCAAAGAACACCTTGTTGAGCTGGACTGCCAGCGGGATCGCAAGCAGCGTTACCAGCAGTGTTGTGCCCACACCGAATAGCAGGGTAAACCCGAGGCCAGCCAGCATGGACGGGTCCGTCATGATGATCTTGTAGTTGCTGAGACCAATGAAGTTGGCGTCTGTGGAGTAGCCGGTGAAGTCCGTCAGGCTCCAGTAGAAGGTCTGGCAGAGCGGAATGACGAACAGGAAGATGAAGACTACGATTGCGGGGATCAGGAAGGCCTGGTTGCCTGCAACCTGCTTCCATCCGCCAGAGGTACTGCGAGCAAGTCCGCGCCGCGGTTTGTTTGAGGTGCCGCTGGTGGCTGATTTCTTGGCGGCATCCATGGTGAGCAGAGCCATGTTTCTCCTTTGAAAATGGGGCTGGGCAGCGACCCGAGGTGTCGCTGCCCAGCGTCAATGAATCACGAACCAGCGAGCTTCGTGTCCATTGCCTTTGCAACCTCTGCAGGAGTGATTTCCCCTTGGATCATGCGCTGGATTTGAGCGACGGCCTCAACATTGAGGATGTCCTCAGAGCGCTGCCACGCGATCATCGGAAGGTAGAGCTGGCCGTTGCGGATCGAGGAGGCGAGTGGCTCGAACGCTGGATCGACCTCTGGCTCGAAGTCGTCAGTGACGGTGACGTCGCGGGTCTGCTCGTGGAAGATCTGGACGCCTTCCTTGGATGCAAGGAACTCGAGGAACTTCTTGGCTGCGGCTTGCTTGGTCTCGTCTGACTTGGAGTTGATGGCATAGCCAGGTGATGCAGCGCCGGCTGCAAAAGGCTCGCCGCCATCTACACCTGGAACTAGGGCGAACTTAAACTTCAAGTCGGGTGAAGACTCGCGGAGGGCGTTAATTACCCAGGGTCCTGCGTTCATGACGGCCACACGGCCGTTAGCAAATTCGTCGCGAATCATGTCGCCGTCGAGGCCAACCACGTCCTTGGACACGAGGCCCTCGGTGTAAATGCGGTTGTATTGCTCGAGGTAGGGGGTCCACTCTGCCGCGAAAGTGGTCTCGCCGCTGAAGATTTTGTCGTCGAGCTTGCCGTCCATGGTGTTGGTTTTGGCGCCGATCCACGCGGACAGTGTGGTAGGCATCTGGTCTACGGATTCGAGGAATGGCTTGATTCCGGCGTCCTGCAGCTTCTTGCTCATGACGAGGAAGTCGTCCCAGGTGGTGGGGAAGGTGTCGTAGCCGACCTGCTTGAGTAGGTCTTCGTTGTACATGTAACCGGCTGCCCAGGAGGAGACGGACAAGCCATAGGCCTTACCGTCGCGGCCGTAGGTTTCGGTGTTGAATGACTCGACCTTTGAAATGTAGGGCTCACCAGACAGATCGATGACGTGACCGCCGTCAAGCAGGTTGGTCTTGTTTTCGGCGGCGATCACGAACACGTCGGGCGCGGTTCCGGACAGAACGCGCGTCTGGAGCGTTTGGATGTACTCGGCCACTGGAGGCGAGTAGGACGCCTCGATCTTGATATCCTCGTTGGCTGCGTGGAACGCTTCGAGGATCGGTTTCATTTGTTCTTCGCCGGTCCATGACAGGAACGTGACCTTGGTTTTGCCGCTGTCTGGGTCCGCGCAGCCGGCGAGTGCGAGGCTTGCAGCGAGCACGGCTGCTCCCAGTTTCAGGACTGTTTTCTTCATGGTGAAACTCCCTTGTTTCCTCTCGAGTGGGCCTAACCACGACTCAATTCCCTTATCGAGTTGTAACGTTAAACCTCTTGGGGGAGAGTCTTGCATCACAGTTACGGGCGTGTCAACGGCTGTTCAAATTCGATATAGACTCGTCACCATTGAGCCGGGAGGTGTTGAGTGACAAAGATGCGCGATGTTGCCGAACTGGCTGGCGTATCGGTTATGACCGTGTCTAACGTTTTAAACGGCAAGCCTAAAGTGAACGCGGAGACGCGTGCGCGGGTACTGCAGGCCGTTGAGCAGTCCGGATACCGTATGAACATCAATGCCAGGCGCCTGCGCCAAGGCACCTCAAACACCGTGGCCATGATCATCCCCCGATTCGATCACACCTACTTTGGTGAACTGGCAGCCAAATTCTCCGAAAAACTTTCTGGCTCGGGATTGCACCTCGTGGTGGAGCAGAGTAACGCCCTAGCTGAGCATGAACTCGAAGCAATTTCCCTTTTCCCGCTCAACTCTTACGCGGGCGTTGTGCTCAGTTCCGTTGGGTTGACTGGCGCCCAGATCGACAAACTGGACTTGGGTATTCCCGTGGTGCTCTTAGGGGAACAGGATATGCCCGAACGCTTCGACCACGTGATGATGGGAAACACGGCTGGGGCCGAGTTGGCGGTCGCACACATGCTCCGCACGGGCGCGCGTCGGGTGATTATGTTCGGCGCCGCGGACCCCACCGCTGACAACGGCATGGGTGGGATGAGGACCCGGGGCTGGCAGCGCGCGTACGCCGCGGCTGGCTTGGATTGTGACCCTGGGTTGGCCGTCCACGTTCCACAGTACGAGCCTGACGTTGCCTACGACACGATGCGCCGAGTGATCGAATCGGGGATGGAGTTCGATGGTGTCTTTGCCATCACAGATTCGGTAGGTTTTGGTGCTCTTGCAGCAGTCCTTGATTCCGGCTTGCGGGTCCCCGAAGACGTGCAGTTAGTGGGCTTTGACAACCTTGAAATGTCCGAGATTGTGCGGCCGTCCCTCTCCAGCATCGATCCCGATCGCGAGCTCATGGTTGAGCATATTTTCCGCCTGCTCCAGGAGCGCATTGCCCACGGCTACAACAACATGCCGCCCGAGCACATTGTCAGCACAGTGAACCTGGTGGAGAGGGCGTCCACCCGCTGAGTGGATACCTGGTTTTGGCCCAGATCCTCGATGTTCCTGCCCACCTTCCAGCCTCAACAATTTGCAGGTGGTCACATAGCTATTTGCGGGTGTCTGCTCTAATAGTGTCTTGACCTGCTCGAACGCATTTCTATTCGCAAGCATTATTTGCAGGACCGAGTCCTAAGTTTTGCAGCCGAGTACTCTAGCTAGACCCTCAACCCAATCTCATCCTGCATGACCGCCTCATGCCTGAACATGAGGTCCGCGAGCACAGCCCCGGTCTTTGTCCCGATGGACAGACTCAGGAAAGTCCCCAGCGCGGTTATGAGCGCAGCGTCATCAAAGGTTGTCAGTGCCACGAGTCCCACAACTCCGGGCACCAGCAGTAGGAATGCCGGCCGGAACGTCACGATTGCCGGTGCTCGCGGCACTCGCCATTCCAGCCCGCGGGCCAGGAAGAAGAATACGCACGCTACTACTCCTGCAGCGCCGATCGATCCGATCCAGGGGCTCAGCATGGTGATGCCCGCGTAGGTCAGCATCATGGCGGGGATGGAGAGGAGGGTGAGCATTCGTCCGGCGCCGAAGGCCAGGCTGATTCCCATGGCTACGCCGACTACCCCGATCCAGGACACCCACAGCGGTGGCAGTTCCTCGAGCATGCCGAGTCCGCCCAACATCCCGAGTCCGTCAAAGTCAGCCAGCCCTCGCCGTTCACCGAGTGCGCCGAGTCCGTGTACGTCGCCTAGTAGGGTGGCTCCGTGTGAGTTGATGGTCAGCCCGGTGACCCGGGCTGCTGCGCCAATTCCGGTGGTCATGAAGCCCAGTACCAGCACGCCATACATGAGTCTCGACGATCCAGTCACCATATCCGTCGAGCTCAGTTCCAGCAGCCCATTTGTGATGGTTGCTCCTGGCACCAGTACTGCCAATGGCGCGCACACCGCAAACAGCGGTATGGGCCCCAAGTCCAATGTCGAGGCCAGTAGCCCCACAGCAAACGTGGAGCAGAACGCGATCACGAACGTGATGATGGTTCCCGCACCGCGGACTCGGCCTGCGCCGTAGATGACCAGACCAATAATCACGCCAAGAATGGCAGCCGTAATTACGGACCACCATGGAATCCTGAAGAGCATTCCCAGCCCTGCCGAGAGCAGCCCGGATCCAACCGACACGGCCCACAGCCCGGGAGCCACAGCCTCATCGCGGATGGTCTGGATGCGCTTGGAGAACCCACTGACCGGAACCTTGCCGGTAGCGAGCTTCCGCACCAGCGCACTCACGCGCGCAGTGGTGCGGAATGGCAGTTCAGCGCCAGTGGCGTTGACCACAGTGGCTGCGCCACTGGGTTCGTCAGACACCATGACGGTCTGCGGAAGGATCGCGAATGTCATTTCGGGGTGGCCGGTCTTCTCGGCAACCTTGCCAAGCGCCATGTGTACGTCTGTTACGGCGTAGCCGGCATCCAGCAATAGTGCGCCTAAGTGCGCAAATGCGTTCCGTTTTCCGGCGGGGGTGTCCGCGATTGTGGGCATGGGTCGTCCTTGTGGGATTCACAGTGTGGTGGGAGAGTCGGCGCCTGGGGTGGTGGCATCTCGGATATTTTCGCATGCATCCCGCCCTGTAGTCACAGCTGATAGGAGGCTAGTTAATGTGGCGTTGGTGGTCACTTTGTGAAGCCTCTTCATGGGCAGATGTCTCCTATGGAACAATAGCCGGGTGACTGAAAACTCCCCATTTCCTGAGCAATCACCCGCTCCCGCCTCACGTCCACGCGCTCACGAGCGCAAGCAGCACAAGAAGCGTTGGCCTCTTGTCGTCCTGTGGACGTTTGTGGCGGTCTTGCTTGTAGGTGGTGGAGCTGTCGCTTGGTACGGTCTGACGCTGAACAACAGCTTCAACCAGGCCGAGAAGCTCGCGCCAGAAGCCGTATTTCCTGAGCCGGCTGATCGCCCCGAGGAAACCAAAAACGAGGCGTTGAACATTCTTCTCCTCGGCTCGGACACCCGCGGTGAAATTGGAAGCGATATTGAAGACATCGGTGGAAACCGTTCAGACACCATCATGGTTGCGCACATTCCTTCGGACCGTCAGTCCGTCCAAGTAATGTCGATCATGCGTGACAACTGGGTTGAGATCCCAGGCCACGGCTACAACAAGATCAACGCTGCAATGGCTCTCGGGGGAGTGCCACTCACAATCCAAACGGTTGAGAACATCATCGACGTCCGTATCGACCACGTTGCGATCATCGACTTCGAGGGTTTCAAGGGCCTGACCGATGCTCTCGGTGGGGTGCAGATTAATAACCCGCGCGAGTTCACCTCGCACCACGGCAACACGCACTTCCCCGCAGGGCAGATCACGCTGACTGGCGAGCACGCACTGCAGTTTGTACGTGAGCGCTATGCCTTTGCCGACGGCGACTACTCCCGCGTGGCCAACCAACAACTTTACGTGAAGAGCGTCATTAAGCAGGTCCTCTCCAAGGACACGCTCACGAGCCCAGGCAAGATCGCGGACTCCGTGGAAGCCTTTGCTCCATACCTCACCGTGGATGAAGGGCTTACCTCAACGTTCCTGGCAAAGCTCGGTGTTTCCATGAAGGACGTTCGCTCCGACGACATTACGTTCTTCACCTCACCAACCCTCGGCACGGGGACCGAAGGTAAGGCATCCGTGGTTCGACCTGACTGGGCCGGGCTAGATAACATCGCTGCCGCCCTGCGCGAAGACAAGCTTGTGGACTACTTGGAGTCGGAAGGCTACTAGTAGTCCTCGCTTGGCGCTAAGGAGGAACGATGAGAATAAATGGGATTGACTATGTGCGAGCTCTTGGAATCATCGCCATTGTCGCTGGCCACGTTTGGTCTTCTGAATTGGTTCGGGCGTTGCTCTATAGTTGGCACGTACCGGTCTTCTTTTTCCTTACAGGATATCTGTGGAACCCGCAACGCTCTTTCGAAGGTGAACTCCGCGCTCGATGGCGGAGTCTCTTAAAGCCGTATTTATGGTGGCTTAGCCTGCTTTCATTGCCCTATCTATTGCTGATGGGCGTCACAGGAAAGTTGACTACAGAAAACTTCGTTGCGCTTATCCTGGGAGGTGGGAACCTTGGACGGCCATTCTCCGCGTTCTGGTTCGTGACGACGTTGGCCGCCGCGGCTATCTTGTACAGGGGGGTCAGCAAAACACCAACGGCAACGGTTACGCTAGCCGGGCTTGGCCTTGTGTTCGCATGGATCTCCCCCGAAGCGTTGAGCGCCATCCCACTTGGGATAGGGCTCGTGTTGCCTTCGCTTTCATTTATTGGATTCGGACACCTTGCGGCGAGCTATAGGGTCGATCAGATGTGTGGTTTAGGTGCATGGCTGGGTGCATTGGTCTTAGCGCTATTTGCTTTTGTAACTCGTCTCATTGAGCCGCTTGATATAAAGGGTGGGGATTTTGGAACGCCACTTCTGTCAGTTTTTGCGTCCGCCACCATTTGCATTTCACTCGTGCGTATTTGCAGCGCCATTGGGGAACGATCCGGACCTAAGTCTCAACGAGCCATCACAACCTTCGCAGTTGAAGGTTTAGCCGTTGTGCTTGGCCACGCCGTAGTTCTATGGCTTTTGGCTCCTTTGGGAGTTGCACAAACTGTTCAGTTCATCTTAAGTGTGGCGCTCCCGGTGGCTGGGGTGATTCTGTTGCGGAGGGTTCCGTGGGCTTGGTGCATCACTACGGGAGCGAAGTCCACGCTCAATCCAAGGGCCAACTTGCAGCCGGCATGATGCAGCGTCAACCTTCGCAATCGCTTGTTGGACATGAAGTGATTGCGAGGTTACAGATCGGTTGTCTCATGGTGGGGTGGACTGAACCGTCTCCACCCCACCAAAAAGTTGACCTTAGTCGCGCTTGAAGATATCGCGAGTGTAGACCTTTTCTTCGACATCCATAAGCTCTTCGCTCGCTCGATTCGCGATGATTACGTCGGCGAGTGCTTTGAAATACCCAAGGTCTTGGGTGACTTCTGAACCGAAGAAGTCGTTCGCCTCTAACGCTGGCTCGAAAATAACAATGCGCACACCCTTAGCCTTGAGTCGTTTCATAACTCCTTGGATTGAGGATTCTCGGAAATTATCTGAACCAGTCTTCATGGTTAAGCGATATATGCCGACCACCTTTTCGCTCGCATGTTCTGCACTAAACTCAAGCCGCTTTAGTATTTCACTTGCAACAAAGTCCTTGCGGGTCACATTCGCTTCAACAATGGCCCCAATTAGGTTTTGGGGGACATCTTGGTAGTTGGCAAGCAACTGTTTCGTGTCCTTTGGTAGGCAGTATCCGCCGTAACCAAATGATGGATTGTTGTAGTGTGACCCAATACGGGGGTCGTATCCGACCCCTTCGATGATCTTGCCGGCATCGAGTCCGCGAATCCCGGCATAGGTGTCGAGTTCGTTGAAGTAAGCGACGCGTAATGCAAGGTAAGTGTTTGAGAAAAGCTTAACCGCTTCGGCCTCAGTGGCCTCCATGACCATGGTGGGAGGCTTCACGTCGAGTGCTGCAGACGAGAGGAGTTCAACAAACTTGTGAGCTTCTGCACGCATGTAATCATCACCAACGAACTTGCTAGGAAGACCCACGATGATTCGAGAGGGGTGCAGGTTGTCGTAGAGCGCCCTTCCTTCTCGCAGAAACTCAGGGCTAAACAAGAATCGTCCGCTTGGGAAGCGGACGGTTAGCCCTTCGGTATAGCCAACCGGAACTGTGGACTTGATAACGATTGTTGCTTCAGGGTTGACCTCGAGCACAAGTTGGACCACTTCCTCAACGTGATGAGTGTCGAAGAAATTCCGATCGGGATCGTAGTTGGTAGGGGTCGCTACAATTACTAGGTCCGCACTGCGGTATGCGTCGGAACCGTTGAGCGTGGCCTCAAGCTTCAGTTCAGGGCTAGCGAGATAAGCGGATATCTCCGGGTCGTGGATCGGCGAGGAGCCTTCCGACAAAAGGCGAACTTTCTCAGGTACGACGTCAACGGCAACTACACTGTTGGCTCGTGCTAGCAAAACTGCTGATGACAAACCGACGTAGCCGGTGCCTGCGACTGCAATTCTCATGACTCTCCATTCAAGTGCGCGCTCCAATGAAATCTAGTTTCTGGAACGTGCTTACTCTAACAATATGAATTAACGCAGAAAGCGCGCGAGAGACGTCGGTTGCGCGCCATAAATTTTGGCAATCGCTACACTTGCGCTCACGCAATCTCGATCTACTTCTTACGACCTACCAACTCTAGAAGTCTCATGGCCCGTGCTTTCGGTAGAATGCCACCCATTCCAGTAAGTAGGTTCCCAAAAGAGGGGACCGACCTTGTTCGCGCGACCTCACGCACGGTATGCGCGGCTCCGATCATGGACCTCGATTGCAGTGCATATCTGAGGGTCTGGGATACGAGGAAGTCAACTCGAGTGTTGGTGTTCCAAGCGTCTTTGGTCTTCAGATACCAGTTGAGTGACGACTGCCAATCAGAAGACGCAGAAATGGAACCTTCCGAATCAGGAAATACACGGACGAGAACCTCTGCCACATGTGAGAAGACAGCTGACTCGTGTTCCTGCAGACGAAACAGGAAATCCCAATCTTGGTGTCTGGGCAGATCAGGGTTCCAACCGACTCTTTGAGCAAGATCAGTACGGAGAAAGATGGTCGAAGTAAAAAGTGAGTTTCGACCAAGCTTTGGTGATCTATTTCGGAAGAGGTAGTCCTCGATCCGTTCATTCCCAGAAATTCCTCGTAGAGGTATGGCAACACTTGATTGGTTGCCCCAATCCTGTGTGAGTTGGCACCCTAATACCAGTCTTTCATTTAGTTGAGCCCGATGGAAATCAAGTTGCTTCTGGAGTTTCTGTGGTAGCCAGACATCGTCGTCATCAAGGTAAGAAATATACTCGCCAGTAGCCGCGCCTGTTCCCAGTTGCCGCGCATACCCGCCTCCCTTGCCGCCGGATGTAAAAAGAAGCAGATCCGGAGTCGGACAGTCATCTGGAATCAACCCGTCCAACGAGTCAACTACTACGATCAACTGAACATGAGCGCCAGCGAGCTCTTGAGCTCGAACGGATGCAACTGCAGCACTCAACGAAGCTCGTCCGGTTGTTGGGATGATGACAGAAATCGCTGTGGATGATTGGGTCATTCTTTCCTACTTTAGGCTCGAAGTTCTGAGAAAATGTATGTGGGCATTTAAACGGGTTTGGAACCCTGCCTTTTAGTGGTTCTCCGATAGCGGCAACGGTTGATATCACTTTTCGCTGAAACTGCTACAGATGAATTCTGTTGTGGTGAGTGGCTAAAAATGTCTGATCAGGTCACCTTCGTCGAAGCAAAAAGAACCACAAAAGTGTTGCCAGAATAATTTCAGTAATCAATGTCGATGCAACCGCGCCGGTTACCCCGTACTTCGGAAGAAGGACCAGGTTGAGGCCAATATTAACGAATGCCAATGTGACCTGAGATGTCGACCTTGCTCTATGGCGGTTGAGGCCTGCAAGTGCATCAGCCGCGAGGAACGTGAGGGCCTTCAGCAATGGAAGGGGCGCCAAAAGCTGGATGACGTAAACAGCTTCACCATACTCTTGTCCAAGTAGGAGTGGCACAACGTGAGCAAGTGACAGCAGGCCAACTCCCGCCAGAAGGGTGTAGCCGATCGCGGGGGCCGCTAGTCTCTTCACGAACTTCAGCATCTCACGTTGGCCACGAGCGCCAACTTTGAAGAAGCGCGGGAATGACGCAGCAGCCATCGCGCGAATCGGAGTGTATGCCATGTCGACGATGCGGAAACCTGCGGAGTAGACGCCTGTTGCCTCCGCACTATTGATCCTTCCAAGCATTGTCTTATCGATGTCATTGTATGCCGATTGAGCACTAAGGCCAATGGAGAAGTAGAGCCCGTCCTTCCATTCACGTCGATATCGAGCAAGATCAGGTTTAGCTATTCCAGTATTGATAGAGACTTCAGTAACGGCAAAGATCGCCATGGAGATTGACGCCGCAGCATACAACCATGCCCATTGGGTAAGGGTAAAATCATCGTCAAAATAGACAATGAGGCTGGTGATCGCCGCCAGCCTGAGCAGATTTAAAAGGACTGGGTATAGAGCCAGACGACCCATCCGCTCCTGTGCCTGGGCTACCATTCCGGCAGTTTCAACGAGTCTTCCTGCAAGGATATCAGCCACCAAAATTGCTAATGCCACTTGTATCGAGGTTCCAGTGGGGGCCAGCGCGGGCACGAGCAGAACCAGTACCATCACCAGAAATAGGCCGGTAACAGTCGACACTAGGAGCACAAGTGTCCATTGAGATGCAGCACTTTCTTTGTCTCGAGATACATTCCGAACAAGTAAAGTGGACGTGCCAAGCGAACTGAATGGTCCTGTCATTGCAGCGATTGCTGCGATAGCAGCAAATATGCCATACTCGCTAGGCCCTAGGGCTCGTGCAAGGACGATGAAGTACACTGCTTGGATTGCGATTTTTCCAAACTGCCCCAAGCCAGAGACAACTGTATTGTGAATGAAAGAGGATCTAGTCATTGGTAGGCTGCCCTGCTCCTCGGTAGGGTATTTCGATAGAATCGGTTTGGACCATAAGGATCTGGACTTGGTTCCAATTGCCGCCGTCTAAGCGCTCTCTTGGACTTTTCTGCTAGTGGGCGAGTGAGCAAGGAACTCTATTGAGTGCGGGCTATTTCGACTAAGTCGATAGTTTCCGGATCTCGAAATATTTGACTGATTGATCCGCGTTTAGTAGCTCACGCCGAGGACTTCGGTCCAACGCTCAACGATAGATGACGGTCCGCAGAAGGTCATTCGATTTCGAAATGCGACTTCCTGATCAGCGACGCTTGTTGGCGAATTTGCAAGCATAGCAAGAGCGCTTGCGACGCTCGACGCATCATTTTTAGCTTTGGTGCCTGGAATAATTGTAGAGTCGATCAGTTGGTCCATTATTGGGTAGTCAAGAGCTAGCACGTCGACGCCGTGCGCAGCCGCGTCGAACAGGACGTACCCGAAGGTTTCACTAAGGGAGGTATGTGCCAGTATGTCTGCCTGATGGTACTCATCAGATAGCGCGTCCTGGGGGACATAGCCCAGGAACGTAACTGTGTGGATCGGTGGAAGTGTCTTGGCTATCTCTTCGAGTGACCTGCGTAATGGCCCATCTCCCGCAACGCGTAGGCTGACGGGAGTGTCAACAAGTTTCAACGCGTCAAACAAAAGTTGTGCATTCTTAACCGGACTTAGTGCCCCAACACTTAGGACGCGTAGTGGGGCGTGCCTTCTGGGCTTCCGTAACGGAAGAGTTCCAACTGGCGTGGGATTTGGTATTACGGTTACCTTGGCGCCCGGCATGCTTAAGGAACTAACAAGGTGATGTGCGATCGCAGGGCTGACTGTGACGACCTTTTCTGCATTCCGGTAGGCATACCGAGCGATCATAATTAGTGTCTTTAGGCCGGCTGAGGCAGTGCTCCATCGATTTGGAGCAATTGAGTGCTCCCAGACAATGGTTCGGCGTGGAAGGCGCCCGAGGTATAGAGCTGGCACAGCAGTCCAGACCCCACAAAGTACTATGATCTCGTGAGGCTCGGTGTGCTGTTGTAGCCATTTGCGTAGGATTCGCGGTCGCAGCGCAATGCGCAGGCCGCTTGATTGTGTCGGGATCGGTACGTTTTCGTCACTGCCTGAGCCATCCAACGTAAGGATTCGAACGTTGATACCTGCTGACCTAAGGGTTTGTACGGTTTCTAGGAAAGCTCTTTCCATTCCCAAAATGTTGGATAGGCTGTCTATCAAAAAATTAACGCGGGTCAAGGAGTGCTCCAAGCGTTTGATCTGAAGAACCGTACGGCTGTTCACGGGTAGAAGGCAGTTTAAGTGCGACTAGGGTAAGTGGAATCCAGCTTGTGCCATCAATGGCCAAAGGATTCCATGCGATTTCCAGAAGACACACGATCATGAAAGCTACAGCGGGCACAGCATTGAGGATGCTTGAATCTGAAGCCCGAAAGTGCGAGCGGATCGATGAACTTATAAAGAAGTAGAAAATTGCCACTGCAACTGCACCGCCCGAGAAAGCGATCAATAAGTATGTTGAGTGAGGGTAATGGGACGGTACGTAGCCTGCAGCTTGAAAGATTTCCCACTGGTCGATTCCCCAACCGAAAACTGGGTTTTGTTTCGTGAGTTCAACTGCAGAAATCCAAATGTTGCCACGATTGCTAAATGTGCTCGGTGTAGCCGTCATGGCTAGAAGTATTGCGAGAGCAATCATAGCGAATGGCAAAACTCTATATGCTGCGAACCACAGGAAGCGACCCGACCAGAAATCCGTCTTGACTGCCTTGGATAATAGGGTATAGCAAATCGCGATTGCAAGAATAGCAAGAAGGGCATTCTGCGCTGTTCTCGACTCCGTTGCGAGCAGCCATAGGATCGCTAAGGTGACTTGTGGGAGCGAACTACGGTAGCCGTACGCAACTACATATAGTGCAGTGGTGGCGGTTAGAAGCAGAGAGACATAGTTCTCCGAGGTGTACGGTCCTGTAAGCATTCCACCAAACTGGCCGCATTTGAAAATATCGCATGCGCGCCATGCTTCTGGTGTGATCAGGGTTAGCAGACCTACTAGCGATATCCCAGTCATGGCAACAGACGCGAGTAGCCGCTTGTCAATTGGCGAGGATTTCCACGTCAAAAGCAGCATGACCCAAAGAACGCCGGGTGCCAGCCGCACAAGCGCATCAACCGTGCCCGTGGCCTCTGCAGAGCGGAGAGCATTTACAAGGAACAACTCTGCCCAGAGTAGGCTTCCCCATACGATCGGCGTCAAGGTCACAAGAGGGTAGGGCCGAGTGGACTTCACTGAGATAGAGATCAGCAGAGACGCAGCAAACCCAGCGAGAATTGTCAGTCGAAATACTTGTGAGTTCGCTAGCCACACTGTATCCGATAGCATGCCTCCAACGACAAGAAAAAAGAGTGCAATTGACATCCATGTGTCACGCGCGTCGTTGATGTAATTCGCTATTTGCCGATACGATGTAATTAAGGTTATGAGTGATGCTGCAGCAATTATGAGTTCGACTGTAGTTTGCAATTAGCTTCTCTCAGTTTCCAGTTCGATTCGAGACCGAGGCTAGTGGTTGCATTAGGTGTGCCTAATGAGCGCCGTCGGGACGAATGACGGTTTTGACTGTGCGATACAGCAGAATGAGGTCATTCACCATGGACCAGTTTTCAACGTAGTATAGGTCAAGCCGGATAGCGTCTTCCCAATCAAGGTTGGATCGGCCGCTTACTTGCCAAAGGCCCGTGAGCCCAGGCTTCATTAGTAGACGTCGATGGGCCCACTGGTCATACAACGCCACTTCCGCCTCTACTTGTGGACGAGGGCCGACCAAACTCATCGAACCAGAAAGCGCGTTGAATAGTTGAGGAAGTTCATCGAGAGAGTATTTGCGGATAAACCTGCCCACGGGCGTGATCCGAGGATCGTTCTCAACTTTGAAGAGCGGCTTGTCTGCGGTCCCTTGCTGTGCGAGCAGCGCCGCTAGCTGTGAATCCGCATTTGGGATCATGGAGCGGAACTTCAGCATCTTGAATGGTTGGCCATTCAGTCCGATCCGTTCCTGGCGATACATAACGGGTCCTGGGCTGGTGAGTTTGACCGCGAGTGCAACTCCTACAAGCACAGGAGATAGTACGAGAATCAGAGCCAAAGATCCGAGAATATCAAAGACACGCTTGGAAAAATACTGCCGCCCGGCCAGTTTCGGGTACTCGATGTGGAGGAGAGGAAGACCAGAGATTGGCCGGGTGTGAATGCGTGGGCCAGCAATATCTGTCAATGCCGGCGCAACGACCAGTTCAACATTTCGATCCTCAAGCGCCCACCCAAGTCGACGCATCTTTTTTGGGCTGAGTACGTCTGAGCTAGTGAGGATTATTGTGTCAGCGCCCGTCTCGTCCAGCGCATCCAGAATTTGACTGTAGTCATAAACAGGGCCGAGATTAGTTCCGATAGATTCGTACTCAGAAGGCGAGGTCACTGCGGCTACGATCTCAAACCCTGCGAAGGAGTCCTTGGTGACTCGGCTTGTCACATGTAGTAACTTTTCATGCTCTCCAACTACGACTGTTCGGTGCATGAACAGGCCCTGCTTGCGTTGTTGGTGCAACCATTTTCGCCAGGTCCACCGTGAAAGGAGGAGGAGGAATAGTCCGGCAGGGAATGCGATAAGCAAGTAGCCACGTGCAATGTCTGATTTGAAAACCAGTGAGAGGATCGCAAGGATTCCGAAGACTCGAATGGTCGTGTCGACGATGAGCTTGTATTCAAGAGGGCCAGTGCCGATCACCTTTGAGTCGCGGGTATCAAAGACGTGCAGAGCGAGCATCCAGCCCAGAATGAGCAGCAAGGAAAGAGAGTAGTAACTCAGAGTGAGGCTGAGCCCTCTTTCAGGGTTTAGCTCCACGCCTGGTGAAGTACTGCCAAACCGAATTAACTGCGCTCCAACTACCGAAACGACTATGACGAGCAGATCAGAGATCGTCAGCCGGCGTGCGTAGATGCGCTGCCAGGTTGTACGCGTTCCGCTAACTGCCGTTTTCTCGACTATTGCCATGTCTTGCCACCATCAATTGAAGTAGAGAAGTCTTTTCCGGACCAAGCGAGCACGGTGTCACCGGTCTGCGCGATGGCGGTGTCGCCGGACTTTACGGTGCGCTCGAGGCAAGCGCCAGGCGTTCCGATCTTGGTTCCGTTGAAGGACGCTGCCTGCACGCCAACGCATTCGTCGGCATTGCCGAGCGAGACTACGTAGGAGTCGTCGGAGAGGCCGATCGAGGTGACGTTCGGCGCGTTGACTGGCTCGGACCAGGACACACCGCGGTCGGTGCTGGTGATGATCGTTGCGTCGGAGCATAGGACAGCCGCACGGTCAGCGATTGCTGCGAGGTTCACGGCCTCACAACCGATGTCGAGCCGACCGTCTGGGCCGCCAAGGGACGTTGGTTGGGCGGGGTCGAGGTACCAGGCACCAGTTGCTCCGATGGGTGCGAGCCATGAGTCGCCCTGGTTCTCCGTGCGGATCAACTGAGGTTCGCAGTCAGCGTTAAGTGAGACCAACTGGATGAGTTCGGCGCGAGTAGGAATAATGCGAAGCGCCTTGGTCGCACCCGTGGCTTCGATAGCCTCGGAAACTGTCCAGGTGGCACCGCCATCCTGCGAAATCTCGAACTTGGTGTTGGAATCGCACGATGCCACGGTGGCACGAATGATCAGGTCACTGTTTACCGTTGCAATGATCCGCTTTGGCGGGATCAGCTCAAGTGGTTTGGGTTTTTCGGTCTCTTCCGTGGTTGGCTCATCGGAAGGTTCATCAGCAGGCTCGCTGGAGTCCTCAACCGTGGGGGTTGGCGAGGACCCGCCGGCGACAGTTGGGAAGCCGTCGCCTTCCTTGTCTGTGGTGCCCTTGATTGCAACTGCTGAGATAGCAAGAACTACAACAGCGAAGATCGAGAGGAGCGCTGCAAGCGTCTTAGAGCTTACAGAGCTTGGCTTGCGAGGACCTTTAGGTTTCCTGGCCACGTCACACCTCGATTGTCAGTGCCGTTTGGAGGAACTGAACCGTGGTGTCCACGGCCGGCTTCAGCTCGCGCGCAGAACGGTTATACACGTCCTGGCTCTGGCGGTACGGGTCGATGACATCGTCGAGTTCGGGGTCCGCGGGAGGTGGAACCATGCCGCGGCTTGCGGAGGCTGCGGCAACGGCGGTCTTCAAGCGGCCAATGGTTGAGGTGTCAACGCCTCCACCGAAGGGACCTGGCGCAAACTCCGCTGCAAGATCGGCAGTTGAGGTTCCCTGGGCCAATCGTGCGAACTCGCGGATGGTGAAGACTCGCTTGGAAACCCGAGGGTTCAACTCGACGATCGCGCGGCGGTGCTCCCGCGACATTGCAAAAATGAGGTTAGCTTGGTCGAGGATATCCTCGGTCACCTGGCGGCTTGCATGGGTTTCGGGGTGAGCCACACCGAGTGATGAAGCAATGGCTTGTGACTGCTCAGTCATGCCCTTGCCTACGAGTGCCTGAGTGCCAGCGCTCTCAACGTGAACCTCTGGCACATTTGCCAAACCGAGGGCGAGCAGCTGCTCACCCAGAGGAGAACGGCAGATGTTTCCGGTGCACACAGTCAGAATCGTGAACTTCTCAGACATTGGTTACCTGCGCTTTCCCTTGGCTGACTTTCGCTTGGAGGCCTTAGACGACTCCACTTCCTCAACTCCGTACCCGTATGAGCCGTAGCCATAGCTGTCTGGGCCCTTGGTTGGGAGCATGGTGACGATGACGCCGAGGATGTTGGTCCCGGCGGTCTCAAGCGTGCGGACGGCAGCCTCGAATCCCTGCTTCTTGGTGGAGCCCGAGGCGACGACCATGATGAGGCCGGACGTCTTTTTGCCAACCACCGCTGCGTCGGTCACGAGTAGTGCCGGAGGCGCATCGATCAGGACGTAGTCGAACTGGCCGTTGAGCTGTTCGAGCACGCGGTCCATGGCGAGTGATCCGAGGAGCTCGGAAGGGTTTGGCGGTACGCGGCCTGCAGGCAGCATGTAGAGCTGTCCGCGGCCCCAGCGGTGCATGACGTCTGCGAGTTCAGCCTTGCCGATGAGGACGTCGGTCAGACCGGCACCGCTCTCGATGCCCATGTACTCGGAGACCTTTGGCAGGCGGAGGTCACCCTCGATGAGGACGACGCGTGCACCAGTCTCCGCGAGTGAGATCGCAAGGTTTGCTGAGGTGGTTGACTTACCCTCGGATGGGCCAGCGGAAGTGACCACAAATGACTTGGTGCCGCCGCCAACGTTTAGGAACTGCAAGTTGGTACGGAGCGAACGGAAGGATTCCGCGCGAGGGTTGCGTGGGTCTGCGTGCACGATGAGTGGACGGGTCTTAGTCTCCGGGTCGAACGCGATTCCACCCAGGAGAGGCTTGTCCGTGATTTGCTCGATGTCGTGCAGCGAGTGAATGCGAGTGTCCAGAACAGAACGGAGGATCGCAGCACCGACGCCGAGTGCAAGGCCAACCAGCAGGCCGAGCGCGAGGTTCATCTTAGTGTTAGGCGAGGTTGGCGTCGTTGCCTTAACCGCCTTCTGCGTGGTGGTCAACTGAACCGGGCTCTTGCCATCAGCGTTGGTGACCTCGAGCTTGGTCTGAACTACTTCTTTGAAGCTCGCTCCGACCGCGTTAGCGATCTGGGCGGCCTGCTCAGCGTCCGAACTGGTGGCCGAGATGTTGATGAGGACCGTGTTCAACGGAGAACTGGTCGTCACATATTGGGCAAGTTCGCCGCTAGTCATGTCGAGGTTGAGCTGCTCGATGACTGGGTCGAGGACCACGCTGGTCTTGATGACGTCAACGTAGGATCCCACAATCTGGCGGGCGAAGTTGGTTCCCTGAACGAGGTCACCGGTAGCGGAGTTGTCCGAGCGAACAGAAACGTACAGCTGCGTCTTGGACTCGTACTGAGGGGTCGCGAGAATTGAGGCGAGAGCTCCCAACCCTAGGCCAGCTAGGGTGGCCGCTACGATCAGCGCCCAACTCTTGTGCAAAATTCGGATGTAATCGCGCAATTCCACGTTATATGTATCTCTCAGGTAGTAACACACTCAGTTCCCGCTAAGAATAATGTCATACCTAGGTACCCCGTTAGATGAGCCCAAGGACTACTGCCCCGCGTGTCTTCACGCATTATCTGGCGGCTGAGAGCAGAATGTGGCGCCGACCGAGAGGGAGAGCCGCATGCTACTGCTGGTAGAGACGAGTTGGGTGTACAGAACCGGACAAACGCGGCCATTGCCCACACATAAAACGGTCTTAAGTGCAATGTTGTGATGGTCACGCCGGGAAATGCAGAATTCACCCGCTGTTTAGCCGTTGAATTATTTCCAAACGGTAGGTTTTTGCTGGCTAGAGACAGATTCGGTTACGCGGGCGAAGATGGAATGGACCGTCCGTTCAGCCCACAGAAAGTTGGCAATCATGAATCTCGCGCCGAACACTCCGACATTCACATCCCATTCCGGGCTTACCATGCCACAGATCGGGCTAGGCACATACAAACTGAATGGCCGTGAGGGTGTGGCATCCATGGTCCAGGCCGCCAAAGTGGGATACCGGGAGTTCGACTCTGCGTTCAACTATGAAAACGAGGGGGCCGTAGGTAGGGCAGTGCGCCAGATCGTGGACGAAGGGATCGCCAAACGATCCGACATCATCGTGGCGTCAAAACTCCCCGGCCGCCGGCACGAGCACGACCAAGCGCTCTACACAGTGGAAGAGTCGCTCTACCGCATGGGACTCGAGCACATCGATCTGTACCTCATCCACTGGCCCAACCCTGTCGCAGATAAGTATGTAGGCGCGTGGCGCGCCCTGATACAGGCCAAAGAAAACGGACTGATCAAGCACATTGGCGTATGCAACTTTGCCGTAGAGCACCTTGAACGGCTCCGCACGGAGACCGGGGTGCTCCCGGAGGTCAACCAGATCGAGCTGCACCCATACTTCCCGCAGGAAGAACTGCTGGCGTACGGGACGGACAAAGGGATCATCACTCAAGCGTGGAGTCCGCTCGCGCGGATGGGTGCCATGGTGTCGGAACCAGTGATCACGGAAGCTGCTGCAGCGCACGGGGTGACGCCCGTACAAGTAGTGCTGCGCTGGCACACGCAACGCGGGGCGATGCCTATTCCAAAGTCGTCCTCGGCGCAGCGGCAGAGGGAGAACTTGGATGTGTTTGGGTTCTCGCTCAGTGATGAAGAGATTTCGGCGATTACCGGGTTGGGCCGAGTTGACGGGCGGATGAAAGGGCAGGACCCCACGGTCTACGAGGAATTCTAGGGCCTGAGGCAGCGGGTCGGCATATGGAGGTGTCATGAGGCGTGGACCTGTATACACAGTTGGGCACTCGAACCGCGAGATCGGTGAATTTCTAGGGCTGCTGACTGAGTTTGGCGTGAAAACCCTGGTCGACGTGCGCAGACTACCGGGATCCAACCGGTACCCCTGGTTCAACGCGGATGCGCTGGCGGCGGCCCTTAAGGATGTGGGCATTGAGCATCGCAGGATCGAGGGTCTAGCGGGACGCCGTGGTGTCAGCAAGGACGTGCCGGACGAGGTTAATGCCTGGTGGGAAAACCGAAGCTTCCACAACTACGCCGACTGGGCGCTGTCGTCTGAAGAGTTTGAGCATGGGCTGGCGGAACTTGTTGGGCTGGTGGAGGCGGCAGGTGGCGACACTGCTGGTGGTGAATCGGCGGGTGGCGAATCGGTTGGCTGCGATGGAGCACCTGCCGTTGCGATCATGTGCGCGGAAGCAGTGTGGTGGCGATGCCACCGGCGAATAGTGTCCGACTATCTACTGGGTGTGGAGGGCCTTGAGGTCAAGCACCTTATGGGGCCAGGTAAGGCTGTGGCTGCCGAGTTGAGTGCAGGTGCGCGGGTGGAGGGAAAGCGGATTGAGTATCCGGTGAGGTAAACCAGCGATACCTCGGGCTTATGACGAGCACGATGGGGTGAGATGGGGCTGGGAAATGCGGCAGGCCGCGTGAAATCAGTTGGCGGTGGAGGAGGATTCCGGTTGGCGCAAGGCAATGAGGGCCTCGCGGTTGGTGGGGAACTCTGGGACGTCGGTGAGGAGGCCGAACTTGGTGAGGCGGGCGCGGAGGCCCGGCCTTAGGCGGGCCACGGCGAGCTGGACGTTGGCGGCGGCGAGGGCGTCGAGGGCCTGGGTTAGGGACTCGGCGCCGGTGACGTCGATGTCGGTGATGGCCTCCATGTCCAGGACGAGCGCGCGCAGCTGAGGGTCGCGCTGGGCGATTAGTTGGGCAACCCTGTCGGTGAAGACTTGGCCGTTGGCAAAGAACAACGGGGCGGCAAAGCGGAGGACAGCAACGTCGGCGGTGGAGCTGTTGGCAGCCGGGTCAGCGAGGACTGGGGCGGAATGGAAGCCGGGGGTGGTGGTGCTGGTGTCAGCGTGACTGGTGTTTGTGCTGGTGCTGGTAGTCGGATCGGTGCTGTTTCCGGAGATGAGGACGTCGACCTCGGGGCTCGCGGCGCGGCGGGCGAGGTTGATGAGCGCGAGGATGAACGCCAGGAACAGGCCGCGCAGCGGGCCGAGCACGAGGACGCCCAGCAGACAGGCCACGGCGATGGCGAACTCGTAGGTGGAGAGGCTCTTGATTTCCTTGAACTCGGAAATTCCGAGGAGGCCGAGGACCGCCATGGCCACGACCGCGCCGATCGCGGGTGAAGGGATTTGTGCGAGGACGTCGGTGCCCACGAGCAGGAGGACGAACGCGCCGGCGGCCATCACGAGGCTCGGGAGTTGGGTGCGAGAGCCCAGCTGATCCATGGCGGCGGTGCGGGACGTGGAGGATCCCACGGAAAACGACATGGACAGGCCCGAGGCCACGTTGGCCGCGCCGAACGCGAGGAGGTCCCTGTCGGAATCGACCTGGTAGCCGCGCTGGGTGGCGTACGAGCGGGAAACGAGGACGCCCTCGGCCATCGCGATGAGGGCGAGTGCCAGTGCGGATGGCACAAGTGCGAGCCACTGAGCCCAGCCCACCTGGGGGAACGCGAACTGTGGAGGGCCAGACTGGACCTCGCCCAGCACGGAGACGCCGCGGGATTCGAGGCCCAGCCATACGGTGAACAGGGTGGCTGCCACTAGGACGATGAGGGCGCCCGGGAGAGTTGGTAGATACTTGCGGAACGCCACGAGCGCGAGGAGGCTGAGCGCCGCCATGATGACAGAGGCGGCGGATGTGTGGCTGAGGTTCCTGATGAGTTCCACGAGCTTGGGGAAGAACTCCAGGTCAGCGGGGAACTTAATGCCGAGCATTTTGGCTACCTGGCTGAGGAGAACCTCGAGGGCGAGACCCGCCACGAAGCCGACGAGGATCGGCTTGGATAGAAAGTTGGCGAGGAAGCCGAGCTTCAGCACGGAGGTGAGGCCCAGGAACAAGCCGCAGAGGATGGCTTGAGCGCCGGCCATGGCAATGAAGTCGTCGCCGCCCACGCCCAATCCAGTGAGGGAAGAGAACACGAGGGCCGCGGCCGCTGCGTCCGGCGAAGCCACCACCTGGCGCGAGGACGTCAACAGCACGTACACCACGGTGGGCAGAATCAGCGCGTACAGGCCCGCGGTGGGTGGAAGGCCCGCGATCTGCGCATAACCAATGTTCAGCGGAACAGCGATGGCCAGCAGGGTCACACCCGCGAGAAGCTCACGCGCCAGGTTATGGCGGGTCAATCCGGGCAGCAGGCTCTGCATTCAAACTCCTAGGCAGGGATGGGTTCCCACTTATTGTGTGGGGCGGGCTGGGGTGTGGAGGGTGTGCGGCGCGAAAAGTCATCAACCGCGGATGAGGGTGGGTATGAGGGGGGAGGGGAGAGAGTGGATGGCGGGAGAAGGGCGGACGGCGGAGACAGGCCGGTGCAACCGGCCCCGCCTACCACGAGCGGGAGGTGGGGGCTTGATGGGAGGTGGGTGAATCGTCGTTAATAAATCATCTATTGGTGGTGATGTGGTGAGCGGGCGGGCCAGCCCATGATGGGCCATAAGACTTAGAGGAAGGTATGCAATGGCCCAGTCACCACAGCACGTCACGTTCGAGAACTTTGTGCGGTTCGAATCCGCGCGCATGTTTGCGGCGATCGCCGGAGCGGCAGGCGGCAGCAACCGCTGGAACCACAACGGAACACCAACGCCCATCACCGAGCAAACCGTGATCCGCATGAACCGCGACACCCTATACAGCGCCGCAATCATCGACGTTTCCCAGGGCGCAACCATCACCATCCCAGACGCGGGCGACCGGTACGTGTCCGTGATGCTCGTGAGCGAAGACCACTACATCAACCGTGTTCTCCACGAGCCAGGGACCCACAATCTCACCGCCGAGGAACTCGGCAGCAACTTTGTGCTCGCCGCGGGCCGCATCCTGGTAGACCCAGAGAACGCAGCGGACGTAGCCGAGGTCAACGCGCTGCAGGCGCAGTTTGGGTTGAGTTCCGTGGGCGGCGGCGAGTACGCATTGCCTGCGTTTGACCAGGACTCATTCAACTCGGTACGCGGGGCGCTCCTGGAACTGTCCAAGGGGCTCGGCGGGCTCGAACGCTGCTTTGGGCGCAAGGAAGACGTAGACCCGATCCGCCACCTCCTCGGCACGGCCATGGGTTGGGGCGGGCTGCCTGAAACCGAGGCGTACTACCTCAACATCAACCCGGGACTTCCCGTTGGCGAGTACGAGCTCGTGGTGGGCGATGTGCCAGTGGACGGATTCTGGTCCATCTCCCTGTATAACGCCGAGGGCTTCTTCCAGGAGAACCCGCTGGGCGCATACAGCGTCAACAACATCACGGGCGTGCGGAACGCGGACGGCACCATCACGGTGCGGTTCAGTGGAGAGGCCATGAACGCGCCGGATGGGTCATCTCTTGAGGGCAATGTGCTGCCCATCATGGATGGCTGGAACTACATGGTTCGGATGTACCGACCACGACCAGAGGTCCTGGACGGCACCTGGACCTTCCCAACGATCGAGGGGCAATAATATGGCCGACTTCAGCTACGGCCCCATCGACATCTATGTGGTCGAATTCGAGGGCGCTGGGATCGCACCAGGCGTGCGCGACGCACTGCTGGAACTGTCGGGCTCAGGTGCGGTACGGGTTGTGGACCTCGTGGTTGCCACCCGGGACGCGGACGGAAACGTGCAGGTGAGCGAGGCCCGCGACGCAGGCGGAACCGGCGGAGGAGAGTTCGACGAACTCGACTTCAACCTAGACGTTGAACTCGAGATTGAGGGGCTCATCAGCACCGCCGACATCGAAGAGGTCATGGCGGACATCGAGCCAGGCCACGGCGTTGCCATCGCGGCGCTGGAGATGCGGTGGGCACTGGAACTCTCATCGAACCTCGCTGCCGCAAAGGGCGTAGTGGTCCGCACCGAGCGGATCAGCGCACCCGACGTCAACGCACTCGTCGCGCAGGCGCTGGACGCCGACGCGCTGAATGCCGACGCATTGAGGGAAGGGATCTGACATGCCGATTCTGAACAGAGGTGGACGCCCCGGTCTCCTGGGCATGGCTGCCCGCACGGCAGTGGTGGCGGGAACGGCCACCGCAGTCAGTGGACGCGTGGAGCAGCGCCAGCAGGCGCGCGCCATGGACCGCCAGATGCAGGCCGCCGAACACCAGATGATCCAGCAGCAACAGCAGCAGGCCGCCATCGCGCAAGCCGTTGCCGAGCAGGCAGCCGCTGCTCCTATGGGGGCGCCGGTGGCGCCCGTTGCACCCGAGGCTATCGCTCCGGCGGTGGCTGGGGCTGGTGTGCCAGGTGCTGGTGTGCCAGCGCCACCCGCACCGGCACCAGGAGTGCCAGGCGATGACCTCATCGCCCGCCTCCAGCAGCTCGGCCAGCTCCACCAGCAGGGAATCCTGACTGATCAGGAGTTTGCCGCTGCGAAACAGCAGATCCTCGGCGGCTAACTGAGCCCGCCGGTCCGGGTGCCGGAGTCCACCACCCAAGCTGGGCGTTGGACTCCGGGGCCTCAACCACGCGCTAACGCGCGGAGCATCACGTAACCAAGCGCTACTGCACATAACTGCACGCAACCGCACGTAGTTGCACGCGCTGCACGTAGCCAAGCGCTACTACACGCACCCCAACTCAAAACCTCATCCGCCCTAACAACGGAGCCCACGAATGCTTGAAGTACTTGGAAGTGTCCTCCCCAACGCGGTGGCCATCGCGATCAGCCCGCTGCCCATCATCGCGGTGATCTTGATGCTGATGTCCCCCCGCGCAGGAAAGATGGGGCTCGCTTTTCTGCTGGGTTGGATCGCAGGTATCGCGGTTGCGGTGACGGCGTTCACCCTGTTGGCGGGTGTCATTCCCGAGCCCGATGCGGACAAGGGTGCGCAGCCTATCGTCGCAGTCATACAGGTGGTCCTCGGTGTGCTTCTGGTGCTCCTTGGCGTTAAGCAGTGGCGCTCGCGCCCTGCGCACGGCGAGGAAGGCGAACTCCCGGCGTGGATGACCAAGATCGACAGCATGGGCACCGGTGCGGTCGTGGGGATTGGCTTCGCGCTCGCGGCGGTCAACCCCAAGAACCTCCTCGCGGCTGCTGCTGCGGGTACGGTCATTGGACGTGCCGGCTTGGGTGGTGGCTCGATCACGTGGACGTTGGTGCTGTTCACGCTGGTCGCCGCCGCAACAGTGTTGGTCCCCGTGCTCATCGCCCTGCTCGCACCGAGCCGAGCTGCCACCGTCCTGGCTGGCGTGCGCACGTGGCTTGCCTCCAACAATGCGGCCATCATGACTGTGGTGTTCTTCCTCCTGGGCGCCCAGGTGATCGGAAAGGGTCTGGGTAACTTCTGACCCCACGCATCTCCGCCCGGCTCCGCGGGTGGCTCGTCCTGTGGTGAGCCCCGCCGTAGGTCTTGGACCTGATAATCGACGATTGTGGCTGAGTGCCAGCCACAATCGTCGACAATTTTGTGCCAAGAGAGAGAAAAGGCCGTGCCGCTCCCAAAGTTGGCGGGAATACGCGCGCTGAATGCGGGTGAACTTTTCCAAGGGAATGCCGCAAATCATGCCTAAACGGGTTTTTACGAGGGGAGCAGAATGGGACGTCCAGCGACGCAACTAAACGCCATCAATATGATGGCCCCATGGGGGCAGATGGCGAAATGTCGTGGGAAAACGTTCCGTGGTTTGATATCGATGTGCCGGAGTTGCCAGCGCTGCACAGACGTCCGCGACTCGAACAACAGATTGAGCGCGGGACCCACAACGGGCTGTTGATGGTGTGCGCACCGAGAGGGTTCGGGAAGACTCTGTCGCTGTCACAGTGGGCACATGCGCGAGAAAGGCGGCCGGGCTGGCTCACCCTAAGGCGCGGAAACTCGCGCTCAGCCGCGCACGTCATCCACGCTATTACCCAGGCTCTGACCAGTGCATACTCGGAAATCGATGTCGCACACATGCGTCAAACGGGGGTTGTGGAGCAGCCTGCCACCATGCTGAAAGCGCTGAGCGAGGCAATTGCGCGGGCGCCAATTGACGTAGTGCTCGTCATTGATAATGCGCAGCTCCTCAACCAACAAACAATAGATTTCCTCATCCACACCCGAGCCAAGTCTGCAGGGAAACTACACCTGATTCTTGCCGGGGCGGAACCATTACGCGCGCTCCTCAGCGACCTGCTGGTCACGGGAGAATGCAGCGAACTTGGGGTAAGGGAACTGGCATTTACCTCACGTGAAATTGCGGAGCAAATGCTGTCCGCTGAACTCGGCGGATCGGATGAACAGGTCGCCGCGATCCACAAATACACGTCGGGGTGGCCGGCGCTCGTCCAAGTGGTGCGCAATCACCTGGCACTCGGTGGCGGGGCGGACGGTGGCGGCCAGGGCGCTGACGCCGGCATGAGCGGGTTTGTTGCCGGAGCGAACGGTATTGTGGCGCTCGCAGATGCCGCCGCGCAAACGGGTGATGACGGAGCCGGAGCGGTCGGATTCAGCCAGGAAGTCCAGCACAAAATCGAACGTTACATCCACGAGGTCATGCTCGACGGGCTCGACCATGACCTCACCGAGTTTGCCAAGCAAGCCACAGTTACCTCCCGGACGAGTCCGCAGCTTGCGCTCGCCCTGACCGGGAACAAGGATGCTCCCGCGCACCTCGAGACGCTGTACGAGTTAGGACTCTTTTCCAGCCGGATGGTGAACGCCAAACACGGTGTGGTCTACACGTGGCACGAGAGCTTTGCCGGAGCATGCCGCCGGCGCATGCAATCAAGGGACCCCGAAGTCCTGTCCCTCCTACACAAGCGGGCGGCCGTGGCCCTTGCCACCGGCTACCCCGTGGAAGCGATCAACCACTCGATAGCCGCCGGAGACTTCGAGTTCGCGCGGACTTTGCTGCTCGAGACGTGGCTCCCGCGGCTCATCGTTGGCCACGCCGAGGGTCTACTCCAAGACGCGGTGCGGATCTCCGAATACATTCCGCGTTCGCCCGAACTCCTCCTCATTCAGGCCTGCTGCCTTAGCCTCCAGGAAGACGTGCTTGGCGCGCGCATCCTGCAAGAGCAGGCGTACGCGATCCTCGGTGGGGTTGGGTCGGGAGCCGGGCTGGCCGAGTTTGGGTCTGGTGCTGGTGCGGGTGCTGTGGGGCCGGGCGCCGCTGATTCTGATTACCGAGCCTCACTGACTCCCCAAACTCAGCTGACGATCGCACTCACTGATCTGTTCTTACTGGACGACCTTGAGGGTCTCGAAAAAGCAATCGCAGCAGCCGAGCAGCTCCTCATCCTTTCCAACCCGAACAATGCGCTGCACTGCCACAGCCTCTTTCTCCTAGGCTGGACCACCCTGCGGCTCCGCACGGATCCGCTCCGGGCAGTGAAGTTTCTGATGGCGGCGCAGTCCATCGCGGAAGCCGGACGTTTCAGCAGACTCGAGCAGCGGATCGAGGAGAACCTGTTCTTTGCGCGCTGCTTCCTTGGCGAGTTCCCGCTCACCGTTCCCAAGCCCCTCGCCTCCAATACAACTGACCCACATACCGATCCGTGGAACGTGTTCGACGGAGGGATCACCGCAGTCGCGCTTGGCATGATGCACTACTGGCAAGGCCGGTTCCACGAGTCGTTCCGTGTGCTCACGGCTGCTGACTATGGGGTGGGCGGTGGAAGCGGTAGTGGCGGTGCTGGCGCTGGCAATGGCACCGGGTATGTCGGTCTGGCGATTGTGTACCAGGGTCTTTCCGCGGCGGTCACCAAGGATCCGTCGGCGATGGCTCAGGCTCGCGCGCTGTTGACTTCCTTGCCTACGGAGGAGTTGCACGGCGTGCCGTGGCCGGTATATCGGGCGCTCGTTTCGGGCGCGCTGCACGAGGCTGCCGGCGATTACCGTTCGGCTCAACTTTCGCTCCGCCCGGTACTCGAGGCCACCAATGTTCCGGTATCTCGGGTTCTTTCCGCCGAGCTGCTGCGCAGGATGGGCCGGCCTTCTGACGCGGTGTTGTTCTTGCGTGGGATGGACCGGAAGAAAATGCCGCGTTACACGCTCGTGAGCGCTCACGTCACGTCCGCCGCGATTCTGTGGGAGCGGGGCGAGAACGAGCGCGCTCACCAGCACCTCGAGCGGGGGCTCATCGCCGCGGCGCCGTCCAACATTCAGCGCCCCTTCGTGGTGCTCGACGATACGCTGCGCGAGCTCCTCACACAACATGCGATTTGGGGCGGAAGCCACGAGGACTTCCTTGCGTCGATTCTGAGCAAAACCCTCGACCCGCTCCAAGGCTCACCGCTCGCAGGTCTTGCGCTCTCGGAGCGCGAAACCGAGATTCTGGGTCTCCTACGCACCACCAAAACGGCGGAGGAAATCGCGGCCACGCTCCACATTTCCGTCAACACGGTCCGCACCCACCAGCGCGCGATCTACCGCAAACTCGGCGTGAGCTCGCGCCGCGAGGCCATCCGCCTCTTCGCGTCCCTCGCCTAGGGCCCGACCCACCAGCCGGTGTATGGCGATATCACACGATGTGTGAATGCCGGTCATACATCGGTGATATCGCCATACACCGACGGGCAAGGGACGGTTACCAGCCCACGGAAACCGCGGCGTGCGTCTCTAGGAGTGGCACGGTCTGGTCCTTGGGTGCGCGCCCAAACCCGCACTCGGTTGACACGCCAAATGCACTGACGAACTGCGCCGCCGCCGCGATCCTACGCTCGGCGCCAGCCACCCCGTCCTCTCGGTGCACGAGCCCGAGGTACAGTTCAGTGCCCTCGGACAGCTCAAGGCCAGCCAGAGGCGAAAAGTACTCGGAATCGTCACGCTCGATCGGCACGGGCAGGTGCAGGAACTGCAGCGCTCGCGGCGAGGCCTTGACCAGCGCATTCGCAAACTTCACTAGGTTGGACGCGTCCTTCGGCTCGATGAAGTGCTTCTCGCCGGAATCCCCGTAGCACAGGTGGAAACCGAGCTCCACGGAGTCCGGAACACGCCCAGCCTGCCGAGCAGCACGCTCGATCAGCCCACCAAAAAGGTCCTCCCACCACGGCTCGAACGCCCCAACGCGGTACGCGTCCGCGCTCTCGAGGAACCCGAACTCCACCGCGCAGTCCCACTGGATTGCCAGCGAATCGTGCGGAATTGCGGTCAGGATTCGGTCCAGTTCCAGCGCAAGTGCGGCTTCATAAACTGGTTCGACCGCCGGGCGGTCGTCGGTCCAGATGAACGACGATACTGTCGCAAGTGGCGTAGGTAGAGCCACCATAAACCGTGTCTGGGCTGGGATAATGCCTTCCGTGCGCAGGCGCTCGAACTCGGCCCAGGAATCGATTGCGGCGTCCGCGTACCCGAGCGACGGAAGCTCGAGAGCGCTCGCATCGGTACCTGGCGTTAGGCGAAGCTGACGCACGTCGAGTTCCACAGGCGCACCCGGGTTGATCACGATGGGGGTGTCGCCCACGCGCTCAAGGCCCACGGTGGCAGACAGCCGGTTTGGCTGGAAGGCGATCCAATGGAACCGCTCGCCGACCTCGCCGTCAGGAACGCGCTTCAAACGCGAGCCAAGGACCGAGGTGGTGGTGCGGAATGTGCTGCCACAATCGTCGAAAGTAGTCGAGCCCACCAAGTGGGCGCCCTGCGGGCGCACGCAGGTGGGCTGGACCTGAGGATGATCGGGCAGTGACATGCGGACTCCAAGATGCGGAAGGCAGGTGGGCTTGAGGTGAATCTGCCGGAATCCTGCCACGCTAGGCGGGGAGCCGCAATGGAGTCTTGGATTTTGGCCGCAGAAACCTCGCCTAGGATGGATGGAACCGAATAAAGGACTGATCGTGAGCGACAACTACACTCCTCAGCCACCGAGCACCGATGCTCAGGCCGCAGCAAACCAGGTCATCTGGACCGAAGGTTCGAGCAGAGGCCCAAAGCCTCCGCGCAAAACAAACTTTGTAGCGATCGCGATCATCGCGGCGATTGTGCTGATCGGAGCCCTGGTGGCGCTCATGGTAACCGCGGCGCCGAATGTCAGTAAAGACGGTGCCGGCGAGCAGACGCAGACCGAATCGGCCGACCCATCTGCGCCGCAGACCGAAGACCCGAACGCGGGTGCTGGCGAGGACTCGGGCGACGGTAGCGCGACCGAGGCTCCAAGCGCCGAGGAAGTTGCCCAGGCGCTTGCTGGGTTGAAGAGGCTCGAAGCTGATGACAAGGCTGCGCTCGGCTCCGTTGACGCTCCAGTAGTCATCATCGAGTACTCCGACTACAAGTGCCCGTACTGCGCAGTCTTCTCCCGCGACACCATGGGCTCCATCAAGACTGACTTCATTGACAAGGGCTTGGTGCGCTTTGAATGGCGTGACTTCCCCATCTTTGGTGAGCAGTCCGTAGACGGAGCCATGGCGGCCCGCGCGGCCGGCGAGCAGGGACTGTTCTGGGAGTACAACGAGGCACTCTACGCTCAGGCGCCCGAGTCCGGACACGCTGAACTGACCCGCGACGTTTTGGCTGACGTGGCGCAGAAGGTTGGCGTTGCGGACCTGGACAAGTTCAAGGCTGACCTCGACAGCGAGGAACTGCAGCAGCGCGTGGCCCGCGACTACCAGGAAGCCAACCAGATCGGCGTCCAGTCCACCCCGACCTTCCTGGTCAACGGCCAGGTTGTCCAGGGCGCCCAGCCATACGAGGTGTTCCAGCAGGTTATCCAGGGCGAGTTGGACAAGGTCACCGACTGACCTCCGCCTGATCCGCCCTGCCACCCCACGTAAACGAGAGTGGGCTCAGGCATGCTCTCCCTGTCGAGAGTGGGCTCAGGAATACTCTCGATGAAACGGGGGTGCGGCGGGGTGCCGCGGTTGTGGGTTGGTGCTGGTGGGTGACCACGATCGTCGAAAATCAGTGACAAACACGAGCGAGCTCCCAGTTCAACAGAACTGGGAGCTCGCTGCGTTAGCGGAGCAGGTGGCGTCAGCCGACGCGGTACGTGAGCTCGGCAAACGGGCCGTACTGCTTGACCGATTGCAGGGTGAGTTCCTGGCGCAGGGTGCGCGGCAGGAGGGGAGCGCCGGCGGCGAGGGTCGCGGGCGCGATGGAGAGGACGATCTCGGTGAGGAGGCCTGCGTCCGTGAACTGGCCCACCAACTCGCCGCCGCCCATGACCCAGAGTTTCTTGCCTGCTGCGGCTTTTTCAAACGTGGGCATGTGGTCGGCGGGATCGCCTGAAATGAAGTGGAAGTTGCAGCCCTCGGGCGCGGCGAACTCGCGGTGCGTGAACACGTAAACGGGCATGTCACCATACGTATCGATCCACATTTGCGGATTTTCCAGGAGCTGCTGATTGTCCAGGAGCCACTGGTAGGTGGTGGCGCCCATGGCCATCGCGCCCACGGTGCTGATGAACTCGGAGTGGTCCGGGATTTCGGTGGCGTCCACCTCGAAGAGCCATTCGAGCGAGTTGTCCAGATCCGCGAGGTAGCCGTTCACGGTGCTTGCGGTGAAGTAGATGACGTCCATGCTTTAAGCCTAGGGCGGTGTGGGGGAAGGCGCTGGGTTTGGGGTATCCACCCCCACCTGCATCGAACGGATGATTATCAATCCGTTCGGCACCCAACGGATGAATATCCATCCGTTCGATGGGCAATAGGGGCAAGATTGGCAAGAGGGGCAAGATCGCGGGCACACCAGACAGGAGGCCACGCAGAGTGAAGATCGTTATCGCGCCCGACTCGTTCAAGGAGTCGCTCACCGCCGAGCAGGCCGCACATGCCATGGCCGCCGGGGTTCGCCGCGTGCTGCCCGACGCCGAGATCGCGCTCGTCCCCATGGCCGACGGCGGCGAGGGCACCGCCGCCACAATCGCCCGCGCACAGGGCGGGCGGATGGTCCGCGTGCCCGTCCGTGATGCCCTCGGGCGACCCTCTCAGGCAGAGTTTGCGCTGGTGAGAGGCCTCGCGATCATCGAGGTGGCGACCGCTGTGGGGCTCGCGCAGCTCGCTCCTGAGGATCGGTTGCCGCTGCGCGCGACCACCGTGGGCGTGGCCGACCTGGTCCTCGCCGCCCTCGACCACGGCGCTACGCGCCTGCTCATTGGGCTCGGCGGAACTGCTACGAATGACGGCGGCGCGGGTCTGTTGGCCGGCCTCGGCGCGCGCCTCGCGTTTGATCCGGACCCCACAAACCAACTGATTTTCGACGATCGTGCCCCCACTCCCGAACACCTTTCCCGCGTGGTGGGGGTGGAGTTGGGTGGGCTTGACTCTCGGTTAGGTTCTGTGGAGATGGAGCTCGCCTGCGACGTGACCAACGTACTCCTCGGCCCAGAAGGAGCGAGCAGAGTGTTTGGTCCACAGAAGGGTGCGAGCCCCGTGGTTGTCGAGGTCTTGGAAGCCGCGATGGGACATTGGGCGGACGTGCTTGAGGCCGGCGCGCATGTGAGAGTCCGAGACATTCCGGGCGCCGGGGCAGCGGGAGGGCTGGGTGCTGCCTTCTTTGCGCTGGGCGCTGTGCGTCGCGCTGGAGTGGAGATTGTGGCCGAAGAAGTTGGGCTTGCGGCGGCGCTCGCCGGTGCGGATCTGGTGCTTACTGGGGAAGGGTCGATCGACTCGCAGACGCTGGGCGGAAAAACTCCTCACGGAGTAGCGCAGCTGGCGAAGGTGCAGGTCCCCGCTGTTCGAGTGTGTGCGTTCGGCGGCCGAGTGGAGTTGGGGCCCAAGGAGGGCGGGGCTGTGGGTCTCGATCAAGTTGTCTGCATCACGCCCTCGGGCATGCCGCTCGCCCAGGCCCTGGAGCGCGCCGCGGAGAACCTGACCGAAGCTGTGGCAACCACCCTCGCCAGCGCTGTGGCAACCACCCTCACCCAGTAACGAGAGTGGGCTCAGGCATACTCTCGTGCATTGTGGGCTCGGTACTACTTCTTCTGGGCCTTCTGTGTGCCCTACGCCTGTACCTTCCCCCAAGGTTTGGAGAACCTCACGGAAGCGGTGTTCGGAGCGCTCATTCCATGATGCGTGTACCCATAGTTCACCAAATGCGATGTGCCTCACTAAGTGACTAGGGTCTTACCGTTTTGTGCTTACCAAGTGGAAAGATTGTGTTGTTTGGTTTCTTGGGTGTGCATCGTAACGCGCGGATCCATACCCCAAAGCGCCAAACTCTACGTTGACATCTACTTAGAAGGAGAATCATGGCTCGGTCCCCCCGCCAAGTCGACTCGCAAGGAGTGAAGGTTGCGGCAGCAATCGCTTCTGCGGCATTGATTGGTTCAGCATTAGCATTCCCCTCGGTAGCAACTGCGGCTACTCCGGCGGTGGAGATGCTCAACCCGGTACAAACACTCGCTGGTGATTTCGCGGTCCTTTCGTACGGCGACCTGAACCTTGGTAACGCCGAAATCGAGGGCGCAGCGGCAACCCTTGGCAACTTGACCTTCTTGAGGGGTTATCCAGTTATCCACGACTCGGGACTTACCCCTAATGACTATGCATTGCCCGTCATTGATGGTGACCCAACTCGACTGTTCATTGGCGGACAGTTCAACGTGGAAGGATCTGCAGGAGTCTCGGAGCTGAGTTCCCGAGGAATGATCAGGGACGACCAGGCAGGGTTGGCCAAATTCGCCACCCTGGAGAACCTGGCTGTGGGCGATCGCGGCAACGGTGGAATCTGGCTGAGTGCTGCTGGCACGACTTCCGGAACTGAACCTGCACTGCATATTCCTGAAGCCATTGAGCAGTCAAAGGATTCGCTCCTGCTTAAGAGTCCGGCGGCCCGTTATTTTGCAAAGGACCTTGCTGCAGCTCAACAGATCAGCACCGACCTAGCGGCGACTCTCTTGGCAGAGTTTGGCGGGTCGGCTGATGACCCAGAAGCTCTAGCTGTGGAAGTGGCTCTCACAGCAGGAAGTCACGGAGGTGCACGCAACCTCGCTCTTGTGAGTGGCAAGACCAACGTGCTCAACTTTGACGAGGTGGATGCCAACTTCGAGATTATACTGCCGGAAGCGCAGCCATCCGCAGACACAGTGCTCGTAATCAACGTAGAGGTTAAGGACGGCGAGACTGTCCGTCTGCCAAGGTTCGCTGCCGCGAACAATACCAACAACGCCAACCCAAACACTGTTGCACCTTACGTGGTGTACAACGTGACAATGGCTGACGATGCTACCGGCACAATTGTCGGTGACAAGATCTCTGGTTCTATTCTTGCACCTCGTGGTCACTTGGTTTTGAACGCTAACAGTCCAATTGAGGGCCAAATCATTGCCAACGACCTCAGTACCGCTGGCGGTGAGATCCACTACTACAGCTTCTTTGGCAAGGTTCCAAGCACCTCTAAGGAGCCGACTGTTGGCCCGACGGAGCCGACTGTTGACCCGACGGAGCCGACTGTTGACCCGACGGAGCCGACTGTTGACCCGACGGAGCCGACTGTTGACCCGACGGAGCCGACTGTTGACCCGACGGAGCCGACTGTTGACCCGACAGAGCCGACTGTTGACCCGACGGAGCCGACTGTTGACCCGACGGAGCCGACTGTTGACCCGACGGAGCCGACTGTTGACCCGACGGAGCCGACTGTTGACCCGACGGAGCCTGAGGGCGAAACCAACCCGGAAAGCGGTGAGCAAGAGGAGGAATCTCTTGCGCAGACCGGCGTTAACCCAGCGCTCTGGATCGGTGCTTCTGCTGCACTCATCGCGGCAGGTGGAGCACTCGTTCGCGTACGCGCACGCCGCAGCTGACTAATTTACGTCTCTGCGCCCCACTCGCATGTTGCGGGTGGGGCGCAGAGACGTTTTAGTTTCCAGGCGAGCCACCCACCCCACCCCTGTAACGAGAGTGGGCTCAGGCATACTCTCCCCGTCGAGAGTGGGCTCAGGAATGCTCTCGTTCAAGACGGGAGGGGCTGGGAGGTGGTGCGGGGCTAGGAGGTGGTGCGGGGCTGGGAGGTGGGCATGATCGTCGTGAATCAGGTTGTGGCACCCACAGGGTGCCTCCAGCTCACTTGATCCAGCAACGCAAAAACGAACCCGCCATTTTTGTTCAATTTCAGCCGGCACGTGGCGGAAATTGAACAAAAATGGCGGGTTCACTTGTTGTTAGAGGGTCGTAGCCCTAGCGGGCTCGCTCCACTACTTCTTCTGGACCTTCTGGGTGCCCTGCGTCGGTCCCTTGCCACCAGGCTTCCGGAAGTGCGGCAACCGGATGCGTGGCGCGTGCGGCTTGCGGCGTGGATGTTCTACTTCAAGGCCGTAGTACTCGCCGATGTGGTCGCGGAATGCGGCGCGTTGGGCGCGTTCGTAGGCGCGGGTTTCGCGGCCAAAGGCCGTTATCGTGGACCAGCACATGAGCAGCATGACCACGGAGAACGGCAGTGCGATGAGGATCGCGGCCGTCTTGATGGCGTTCAGGCCACCGCCCAGAAGCAGCGCGATTGCGAGCAGCGAGGACAGTACGGCGAACGACACTCGCAGCCAGCGCTTTGGCTCCACTTGGCCACCCGAAGCGATCATGGCCATCACGAGCGAGCCGGAGTCCGCCGAGGTGATGAAGAAGACCGCGATGAGGATCAGGAAGCCAACGGTCAGCACGCCACCGCCTGGGATGTGGTCGAGCATGGCAAAGAGCGATCCCTCGATGTCCACGGATCCGTCCGGTCCGATCAGGTCTGCCTTGCCGTTGAGTTGCATGTAGATGCCGGTTCCGCCGATTACGGAGAACCACAGGAACGTGAGCAGGGTGGGAACGAGCAGCACGCCGGTCACGAACTGGCGGACGGTGCGACCGCGCGAGATTCGGGCGATGAACACACCCACGAACGGTGCCCAGGACATCCACCAGCCCCAGTAGAACGTGGTCCAGCTGGCCTGCCAGAGTTCGCCTTCCTCACCTTGGAAAGCGGACACGGAGAAGCTCATGCCGATGAAGTTCTGCAGGTAGGAGCCGATGGACTGCACGAACTCGCGCAGCAGGAAGACGGATGGCCCGGCAACCAGAATGAACACCAGCACGGCAGCGGCGAGGATCAAGTTGATGTTCGAGAGGATCTTCATGCCCTTGGTCACGCCGGACACCACGGAGTAGATCACGAAGCAGGTGATGACCACGATCAGGATGACCTGCAGGCCGGTGCTTGGGGTGGCGAGGTCGATCGAATCGAGTCCCGACGAGATCTGCATGACGCCAAGTCCCAGCGAGGTTGCGACACCGAAGATGGTTCCCACCAGCGCGGTCACGTCAATGACGTCACCGAGGCGGCCCTTCACGCGGTCGCCGAACAGTGGTTCAAGTGCCCAGCGCACGGAGATTGGCCGTCCGCGGCGGTGGATTGCGTATGCCAGGGCGAGGCCGACCACCACGTAGATTGCCCAAGCGTGGACGCCCCAGTGCAGGTAGGTCTGGCGCATTGCTGCGCTGGCTAGAGCCTCGGGGGTGCCAGTGGTGCCAGGCTTAGGGTTGGCGAGGTGGCTTAGCGGCTCGGACAAGCCATAGAACACCAAACCGATGCCCATACCGGCCGCGAACAGCAGCGACAACCATGAAAGGTTCGAGAACTCGGGTTCGTCGTCGTCCTTGCCCAGCTTGATGTCACCGAACTTGGAGAATCCCACGTAGAGCGCAAACACCACAAAGCCTGCTGCGATCAGCACGTAGTACCAGCTGAACGAGTTGATGACCGTCTTCTGCAGCGAGTTGAAGAGCGCTTCGGCAGTGTCAGGCGCGATGATTGCGAACGCGGCGAAGATCGCCACGATCGCCGCCGAAGGCCAGAACACGAGCGGCGCTACGGAGCGGCCAAAGGACTTCTCGGTGGGCGCAGTGTCGCCCGTGCCGGGGCCATTGGCCCCAGTCCCGTTCGTGGTTGCCGGCGCTGCGGCGCCGCCACTGATTACCGACGATTCGGCGTGCGTCTGCTCGTCAACCTCCGCTACGAGGGTGGTGGCGGGTGCTGTTGCCCGATCCGGGGCACCCTCGTCGGGCGTAGTTGCGTAGCCCTGCGTAGAGCTGGGGCTGATAGGAGCGGCGCTAGGAGAGGGCCGATTGGCGCTGGACGCGGGCTCGACAAGAGGCTCGGGGTGTACCGGGTCTACGGATGATTGCGGGTCAACTGCGTCCCCAGTGTGAGGGGACGAGCTATCTTTCGTGGCGTCTGAGTCGTTGTGTCCGACTGGTCTGTCACTTTGCGAGTTCTTTCCTTGGGACATACCAAGACCATACGACAATGCCGCGAATGCGCAACGGCAAAACGGTCATATGCGGCGATTGTGCACGGCTGAAAGTGTAAAAACCCACGTTAAAGTATGACCCGGGTAACTATCTCGTTGGTATCTGGCCCTTCAACTGCTTGGCCGGATTGCCTACGCTTCCAGGCTCACCAAACTCCTTGAGCACTTCTCGGGCGAGGTCCGTGGAGTCCCACACGTTCCACAGCAGAACACCCACCACGGCGCGGTCCTCCAGGTAGTACACGACACCCGTCTTATTGGTCTTCCCCGGGGCCCAGTCCTCGACCATGTCGAACTGCGAACCGAGTCGCCCCACGGCCTCGTATCCCAGGTCAAAGATATCCGAGTAGAAGTACGGTGTGTGCTCGTACCGCTCGTCGGCGTGGACCATGTTGCGCCCGGCGGTCTTGCCCATCGACTGGGCGTTGTCCACGTGCTCGATCCGGCGCCGGCCTAGGATGTCGTCCGGGTAGTAGGCCACGTCGCCGGACGCGAACACGTCCGAGTCGCTCGTGCGGAGCATCGCATCCACGACCACCCCGCCCGCCTCAGTGGGTAGGCCGCCATCCAGTGCAAGCGCGTTATTGGGCGTGATGCCAAAGCCGGCCACCACCCCGTCCACGTGTACGGCAGGATGCGCGTCAAAGTAGATGTTTACCTTGTCCTTCTCTTCCTGTATTTCGCTTGCAATTCGCCCGGTTAATACTCGAACATCGTGGTCCGCAAACTTCTGAGAAATCACCCCACACAAACCGGGAGGATATACCTGGGAGCCGGGTGAATCGTCGGAAATAATGAGCGTGACCTGCGCACCCGCAAGGGCGAGCCCAGCCGCAATTTCGAGGCCAATAAATCCGCCGCCCAAAACAGCAATTGACGTGCCGGGCTGCGCTAGGGCGCGCAGCGACTCGTAGTCGTGCTTGGTGCGGAAATAGATCACGCGATCGCTCGGCTGCGAGATTGTGCGGGGCGAGCCGCCCGTGGCGAGCAGCAACTTTTCATAGTTGATGGTGCGGCCGTCATCGGTGATCAAGGTGTGCGTGTCCGGGTTCAGGCTGGTCGCGCGCACGCCAGTCCAGATCTCCGCGTCCGTCTTTTCTGCGGTGTGGAGGTCAATATCGGCCAGGGTTTTGTCGCCCTTCCACAGGTCCTTGGTCAGCGGCGGGCGGTCGTACGGGGGGTCCGGCTCCTGGCCGATCATGAGGATCGAGCCCGCCGGGTCCCGCTCCCGAATCCCGCGCGCGGCGCTGTGAGCGGACATGCCCGCCCCCACGATCACGTACTTGTACTCGAATCCCATGGTGTTCCCCCCCGGGCTCTGGTTGGGGTGATTTGCTGTGAGTTCCACCGTATGACGCGCGTTACAGGAGTGCTCGCGCAAGCACGGAAAACGGGCAAGTTTATGGGTGAAGTATTGCGAGAATGGGCTAAATTAGGACCTTTCTCAGGGAATCCCAAGGCGCGGTAAATAAAATGGAACTAGCGCGATGGAGACACTCTCCACGCGCTTGTGCTTTGTTAGGAGGCGTCATGCAAGCGAAACTTACATACAAGAAGTTTGTACCAATTTCGATTGCGCGCGCTGCTGACGAGCGATTCTCACTCATGACTGACACCTCCCGCACGGAGGGTTTCACCGAAACGAGCGTGAGCCCTGCGGCCATCGCTCTCGGTGCACGTAGCTCGCGATCCGCACTCGACGTGCTCAGCGCAGACAGTGCGGCCGATGCAGCGAATGCCATTGTGGCCGCCCGGACGGCGACCACAATGGGCCGATTTGCAGACGGCCACCACGTGCTGGGAGTGCGAAAGCACTGATTCCCAAGAGCTTCTTGGGTAAGTGTCGGCAATAGCGGGCCTCAGCTTCGCAGTAGCCGCACCATCAACTAGCCCCGCCGAGATCCTAGTTCCAGCGGTGACATCCTAGAAGCGTTCTAGGAACTCACCGCCACAGCTAGGATCTCGGCGGGGTTTTTTGTGGCTGGGTGTGGGTTGAGGCAAAGCCTGGGCGCCGGGGTTGCCGCGGGAAAGCAGGCGGCTGAAGTTAGGCGGCTGAACTGGGCGGCAGAGTTTAAGAGACGTCCGGGCTATAGCGCTGAACTGACTCCACAAACAAGCGGGCTGGAAGCGAAAGTGCTCGGCCTCGAGCGGTAATCATGACGATGGCCCTGGTGGCGTCCCTGTTCTTGAACGGAATCAGCGTCACTGGGAGCGAATAGTTGCGGCGCGGCACGATGGCCACGCCGAGGTTTGCCGCGACCAATCCAAGCAGGGTCGAAATTTCTTGACCCTCGAACGCCACTTGGGGTGCAATTCCCCAGTGTTCCAGCAGTGAATCCACCGTGGAGCGCAAGCCCAGGCCGTGTTTCATTGCGATCAGGCTCTCGTGCGTCAGGTCCCCGCTGGTGACCTCCGTGCGCTCGGCGAGCGGGTGTCCCTCGGGTACCGCCAACACGAGTTCCTCGGTATAGATGTGCGTGGTGTTTAGCGTGAGCGAATCCGGGTTGACCGCAATGAAAGCGACGTCCACCCGGCCGGACTCAAGCGCCGAGATGCAGTCGTTGCGCGAACCCTGGACCAACCCAAAGTCCACGCCCGGCTGTTCTAAAAGGTAGTTCCTGATGGCGGCCGGGACCAGGGTCTCTCCGAGCGAGTGCTGGAATGCGATGCTCACGTGCCCGCGAAGCTCGTTCTTGAGATCGCGCAGCGTGATCTCGAGCTGCTCGAGCACCTTGGCCGCGGTTGCGCCGAGTTCGAGAGCCGCGCGCGAAGGAGTCACGGTTCGCCCGTCCCGCTGACGGAGCGTGAGCCCGGTCAGATCTTCAACCCTGGCAAGGGAACGACTCACCTGGGGTTGGGGGACACCAAGGAGTTCAGCGGTGCTTGTGACCTGACCGGTCTCGCTGAACGCGGCTAGCACTCGGAGGTGGGGAAGAAGATCGCTCAAGTCACTCATAACAAAACCGTATGAGTTTTCGTAACAAATACCTATTAGTGTTATGCGATTTCGAGGCGTAGGTTTACAGCAAACCCCCGAGAATAGCCGAAATAAGGACCTTGGACCCACGTGGCTACGCTTACTCACCCCACAGCTCACCCTTCAGCAGCCTCTGCCGCCATCCCCTGCGGTGATCCTGCCGACTGCCCTGCCCCGCAGGGCTCAGTGCCGATAATGACGGTCGCTTCGGTCGGTTCGGGCCTGCCTGCCGTGGTGGCTAGTCCCGAGGTGCCCGAGGAAACCTTAGTGCCAGCGTCATCGGCTCTGTCAGTCGACCCTGTCGTCCCCGTCCCCGGATACCGGCCCGGAACTCGCGAGTTCCGGAACCTCATGACTGCCCTGTTCTGCGCGGGCCTGGCTACCTTTGCTCAGCTCTATGCGCCCCAGGCCGTGCTCCCCGAGATCGGCGCGCACCTTGGGTTGAGTCAGGGCTCGGCGGGACTGGTGGTGTCGATGGGAACGATCGGCCTTGCCGTGGGTGTGATCCCGTGGGCTGCTGTATCCGAACGGCTCGGCCGCGTCCGCACCATGTGCATTGCGCTGATCACCGCCACGGCGCTCACTCTGGTCACTCCACTAGCGGCGAACTATGGCTGGTTGTTGGGGCTTCGATGTGCGGCGGGGTTCTCTGTTGGCGCAGTGCCTGCGCTTGCAGTTGCATACCTGAACGCCGAGGTTGCCCGGTCCTCTGCAGCCAAAGCAGCAGGCATGTTCATTGCGGGCAACTCGATCGGTGGGCTCGCCGGACGACTCATCGCTGGAATGATCGCCCCCAGTTTTGGCTGGCATCTGGCTATCCTCGCCGTATCGGTCATGGCGGCCATCGCAACCGTCGGATTCGTCGCGCTCATCCCTCCCGCTCGCCGCTCCGCAATGGAGTGCAGCGTTTCTCCCGCTCGCTCACTTCCGCGCGACTCCGCAACCCCAACCCGGCCCGGCCAGAACGCGGCGGGAGGTGCGCTGGTGGGCGAGTCAATCGTCGAGAATCAGGGCACTCAACCACGCCGGAGGCCGTACCGAACCAACCTGGGATCCGCGGCGCAGCGGCGGATCTTTGCGCAGGGATTCCTGATCATGGGCGGGTTTGTGGCCACGTACAACTACATGGGTTTCAGGCTGCAGGGCGAGCCGTTTGGGCTGCGGCCCGAGGTGACGTCGCTGATTTTCATGGCGTACATCTGCGGCACGTTCGCATCCGTGCGGGCGGCGGAACTGGTGGGTAGGCTCGGGCGGGCGAGGGTTGTGGCGGTGACGTCGGGATCGATGCTTGCGGGCATTGCGCTGACTCTGGTGTCACAACTGTGGGCGCAAATCGCGGGATTGTTGCTGGTCACGGTAGGTTTCTTTGGCGGACAGGCGGTGGCATCGGGCTGGGCGAGCGCAGGCGTGCCCGAGGCGCGCACCCAGGCCGGAGCGCTGTACACGCTGTCGTATTACGCGGGTGGCTCGCTTATGGGTTGGCTCGGCGGCGAGCTGTTTGCGGTGTGGGGATGGGCTGGGACTGTCGCGATGATCGGGTGCGCTGCTGCCGCAAGCGTGGTGCTGGCGATTGTGATGGGGACCGAGTCGGAATAACTCCACCAATCCAACTGTTCTGCAGAGCAGAAGGACGTGCTCCCGCAGCACTCACTTGGTTACACCCAGCGCTTCGCGCTCACACACTGGAGATATCGATGACTGAAGCAGCAACCTCGGCAACCCCAACCGATCAGGGCATCATCATGTACGGCGCCGACTGGTGCGGCGACTGCCGCCGCGCAAAGGCCGTGCTTGACCGCGAGGGTACCTCGTACACGTACGTCGACCTCGTAGCCACGCCAGAAGCCGCCGAACAGGCCCAGGCAATCTCCGGCCGACCAAACATTCCGGTCATCGTGTTCCCAGACGGCTCCCACATGGTCGAGCCCACCAACAAGGAACTCCTGGCCAAGCTCGCCAACTGACTTCCGCTGTCACAAAGCGCCGCCGCCCTGGTTTGGGCGGCGGCGCTTTGCTGCGCCGGGGGCGCGGTCAGTGCACCTGCCCAACGCAAACTGTCAGAAAAGTACAGCCCAAAGTCCCAGCCGCAAAAGGTAAAGAACGCTTAAGGTTTTGCTCAATGGTGTCTGAGGCGCCGGCCGGGCAAGAGGGGCAATATCCCCGCAAATCGGCAGGTCGGAAGCCTCTAAGCGTCGCCGCCCACAAGGCCTTGCGCGTCCAGTCCGCACCAGATTTAGGTCATCTACCAGCCAGCGTCGGCTACCTTGGGCTCACCCGCTTTCTGGCGCGCCCAAGCAGCCTCTAGTACGCCCAGCTTCCGCTGGGCCACCTAGTGCGCAGCCGGCTCGCCCAGGAGGATTTACATGTTGGAGCAACTCAAGGACGTCACTCTCCCACCAGCGGTGGCGGAGGCTCTGTCCAAGGCCCCGAAGATCACGATTCCTGCGACTCGTGCGGAACTGTATGAACTGTCGCTTGGCCCGAATGGTGATGACAATTTTGACGTGGTGTATCGCGTCCCGGGTGATGGAATGGTTACTGAGGCCACGGTTGTGCGCTGCAAGAACGGCATCGCGGTCAACTACCCCGAGGACTACATGCGGCGCCGCGATCCCGACTGCATGCGCATCGCGGACGACCGCCCCACGGACAAGCCTAGGTTCAAGGATGTCTATGGTTATGACTTTGCGTCGGTAAAGCAGGAAACGCTTAACTGGTTGGCGGAGCAGGAGCTCATCGTGGTTCCGTTCAAGGCCGGCGGCCTGACGTACGGCTCGCCTTCCCTAGCCATCGTCCCTGCCAACACTGCCTTCTTTGCCACCGCGCTCGTGGACCTCCAAGGGTGGGTCACGTTCGATGAGATCGGGCCGTTTGAGCCTCGCTCGATCCTGTACGCTGCACCGCCGTTCCGTCACACGCACTTCAAGGGCCGCCAAGTTGTGGTTCACGACCGCACCGAGTCCCTGCACGAGATCTTTGCGTACAACCTGTATCCCGGCCCATCGGCCAAGAAGGGCGTGTTCTCCGCGCTGCTTGACATCGGCGAGACCGAGGGCTGGATCACCGCCCACGCTAGTTCGGTGCGCGTGACAACGCCGTACGACAACGAGACCGTCATCATGCATGAGGGCGCTTCGGGCGGTGGCAAGTCGGAGATGTGCCAGGATATTCGCCGCCAGGATGACGGACGCATCCTTCTCGGAACGAATGTGGTCACAAACGAGCCGTACTTCATCAACTTGAATGAATCGTCGAAACTCGCACCAGTCACGGACGACATGACCCTGTGCCACGCCTCCATCCAGAACGAATCGGGCAAACTCGTGGTTGCGGACGCCGAGGACGGCTGGTTCGTGCGCGTGGACAACATGCAGAACTACGGCGAGGACCCACACTTCGAGCGCGCGGTTATCCACCCCGAGACGCCACTGGTCTTTTTCAACATCGACGGAACCCCAAATGCCACGGCCCTGCCGTGGGAGCACACTCTGGACTCCAACGGGAAGCCCTGCCCGAACCCTCGCGTGGTCATCCCGCGCAGCATGATTCAGGACGTCATCTCGGAACCCACCGAGGTGGATATCCGCACGTTCGGCGTGCGCCAGCCGGCGTGCACCCGTAACGGGTCGAGCTACGGAATCATGGGCATGATGCACGTGGTCCCGCCGGCTCTGGCGTGGCTGTGGCGCCTGATCGCGCCTCGCGGCGACAAGAACCCGTCGATCGGCGAGACCAAGGATGAGAAGAAAACGATCAAGTCGGGTGGCATGGTCTCGGAGGGCGTCGGCTCGTATTGGCCGTTCTCCACGGGCACCAAGGTCGCCGCGGCGAACCTGCTCTTGGCGCAGATCGTGGCCTCTCCTCGCACCCGCTACGTGCTCACTCCAAACCAGCACATCGGCGCGTACAAGGTGGGCTTCACCGCCGAATGGCTGACGCGCGAGTACCTGGCCCGCCGCGGCGGCGGCAAGATCAAGGCCGACAACCTCACGCCAGCGCGCTGCCCGCTCATGGGGTATGCGCTCAAGGAGGTCAAGATCGACGGCCAGATGATCCGCCCAACCTTCCTCCAACCGCAAAACCAGAGCCAGGTGGGCGAGGAGGCGTACGACGCCGGCGCCAAGATCATCACAGACTTCTTCAAATCGGAGCTCAAGCAGTTCCTTACCGATGACCTCGACCCGCTGGGTCGCCAGATCATCGAGGTCTGCCTACGCGACGGCACCCTCGAGGACTACCTCGAACTCACGCCGCTGTACATCTAACGGCCCGGCCGAACACTCGGCCCTTGGCGGGGCACTCGCGCGATGGTGGTCGCGCGGGTGCCCCCGCTCTTTTGTGCCCTTCTGGCTTGTCTCTTCCAATTGATTTTCGACGATCTTCGCCCGGTTCCAGCGTCCGTTTCTTTTGCGGGGTGGTTGCGCCGCCCGTAGCGTGGAAGGGACACATTCAGGATTGGGGGAGCCGCATGTCCACCGTGGAGTATGAGCGCGATGGAAGGAACCTGACCGCGACGTTCGAACTCGTCGCAACAGTCGATGAGGCATGGCAGTTGTTTGAGAATCCGCAACTGCTTGAGCAGTGGTGGGGCCCTCCAGGGTGGCCCGCCACATTTAGCAGGTTCGAGTTCGCGCAGGGCGGTGAGGCGAGGTACCACATGACCGGTCCTGATGGGACTGAGTCACATGGGTGGTGGACCTTCGACCACATTGACTTCCCCTCGCTCACCTTTACGGACGGGTTCTCCGATTCCGAAGGTGTGCCTGACCTGACCATGCCGTACGCGCAGTGCACCGTCAGATTGGACGGCGAACCGGGTCGAGTGAGGGTGACTTTTGAGAGCGTTTACGACTCGGAGGCCGCCCTAGACCGGGTCATTGAAATGGGGTTCGAGGAAGGGTTCTCCGCCGCGGTGTCTCAGATTCCTGGAGTCTTGGCTTCAGGCGCCGCTTCTAGCGCGTGAGGTACCTGGGACTGTGGGTTCCATAAATCGCCCGCGTGTGGGTGCGTGGGGCAATGCCCCAAGGGGTATTGTGGCGGTGGTGGTGTTGATCGGATATGCCACTGCGTTGCTGGGTGCGAGCTCAGTAAGGCATTGATGACCGATCACCGTCACTCAGACTGCGGCCTCAGGAAGCGCTGAAATCTGTGGGAACCTAAACTCCGTTGCGGGGGTTTAGTGTGATGCGCTCACAGTCAGCAAATATGCTTTCCGATGTTGACGTCAAGGCAAAGAAAACTGCAGCAGAGCCTTTTAGTCGAAGGGTGGCTGCGTCCTTCATGGCCGGTAATGAGCAGAGCTAGCGCGTCCGACCGCGGAATAACCCGCGAGGTCAAGGAGCTTTGCTCGCGTGACCGCAACGACCTACCCCCAGGTAGTTGCGGTCACGCTAGTACTCCACGGTGGCTCCTCATCTCGGTGAGGGGCCTTCTTTGTTTTATGTGTCGAACGAATCAAAAGCTAACTGATGCGGGACTCGAAGTGGCGTAATTTTGGCGAATTTTGATGCATTGTTTCGCGGCTGAAGTAAATGCTTGGTTAAGATTTCTTTTCTCAGACTAGACCTCGGTCCCCCTGTGCGGGGCAATGCGGTATCTTGAAGAGTTCAGAAGATGCGCTTAGCTCCTGTCCGCCACCCAAGAATGTCTCCCCGTGTCCCTTTATCGTTCAATCGTGCAACACTCACCAGGTCCCCGAACTGAGTGGGTTATTCCGCCGCGCACTGACACTGTGGCACAAATCGTTCAGGCACTTGAACGCAGTGGGCTAGTTCTGGTCACCGGGCCGTGGGGCGCAGGGAAGACCGGCTACATCAGCGCAGCGTTTGCGGAACTGACCGCGCAGAACAGTCATCGCGTGATTGTGCCCGTAAAGCCCTCGAGCCAGATTCACGAGGTCGAGGCGATCCTTGCCGCCGACTCAGCGGGTGCTCCGCCTGTGGTGTGGCTCGAGAAGCCACACAGGCTCTCACGCGAGATGCTCCTCGTCGTTGCAGATGCAGTGCGCAATGAACAGATCGTGCTGCTGGTTGAGACCCACCTCGCCCGCTCGCTGCCCCGGGAACTTGTGACCCTCGCCGTGGAAGTGAGGCCACGAAGCATTTCCATCGCCCCACTGCGTCCCGAGGAAGCCCAGGAACTGATCAGCGCCTACCTCGGTGGCCCGATGGTGGGGGAGCACAGTTACATCATTTGGTACATGACCGCCGGATTGCCGGGACTGCTTCAGGAACTCGTCCCCAGCCTCCTCGCCGAGGGAGTCCTGCGTAGGGGCAAGTACGCCTGGTACAGCATTGAGGAGTTCGCAACCTCCAAGGAACTAGATGCGCTAGGGCAGCACCAGTTCAACCAACTCTCCCCGGTGCAGCAATCGTTCCTCGAATACTTGAGCATCGCCGGATCGCTGCAACGCTCGCTCGTGGCGCCTTACCTCCCCGACTCAGAGGTCGAGGAGTTGGCTGCCTGTGGAATGATCGTCGAACACGTGCTGCCCCACGGTGCAGTGGCGCTCAGGATGGCCTCGGTGCTCGTGGCAAATGCAATCGACGACCTCATTCCTCCGGGACGCAGGCAGACGATCTTTGAGTCCCTACCTCAACCCACCGCCGCGCAACAGGACTACATCGGAATACTTGCGTGGACCCATGCGGCCGTCAGTGTTGGACACGAACTGTCTCTGCAGGAGATATCTCTTGCGTGCGAGGCAGGGTTCATGCGCCACGACTGGAAGGCCGTGGAGAAGCTGGTCGACCTCGTCGTGCCAGTCGACGCCTCACGCGCCCAGATCATTGACATGCTTTCCGCTAAGAGCCTGGAGGAACGCAAGGTCTATCTCCTTCTGCTCTGCCAGCGAGGGCTCTCCTTCATCTTCCAGTCCCGACACAGCCGGGCGCTGGAAGAAGTGGCTCTCGCCTGGGAGCTCATTGCGCTTGATCCCGACAACCTGTACTCCGTACGGCTTCACCCCATCACGATTGAACTGTGGGTCCACAAGGCGTTTGGACACATGGATAAGGCGCGGGCACTCGTTGAGCGCGAGAGTGCTATTGCCCGAGAGCACAACGACCCCATCAGCGTTGAGGCCTACGAGATCCAGGCGATGGTCCTGTACGACCCGGAGCGGGAACAGGGGCCGTCACTTGAAGAGCTAGTGCGTGTCATCGACGCGCATCACTCAAAGAGCGGCTTCGGACTTACTTTGGTGCCCCATGCACTCTTTACCCTCGCAGCCGAGGGCAGGTTCGAGGAGGCCATCGCGCTCGCCGACGCAGCGCTGGACCGACGAGACCTCAGAGTGTCCGCCGCTACCCAGCACTCTTTCCCGTTTGCCTTTGCGGAGGTCGTGTCCGCGAGGTTCTACATCCTCATGCTGTGTGGGAAGTCCGCCGAGGCGTTCACAATCGGGGACATGCAACTTGCCATCGACCTTATCGATTCAGGGGTCATGCAGTCGGGAATCGGTGTGGGCTATGCCGGGATGGGAATGTGGGAGGTTGCCACAACGCAGTTCCGCGGCGCGCTCGAACGCTTCGAGCGAGTCGACCCATCAGGCAAGTCAAAGCCCACGCTCGCATCCTACATACAGGCGCTCGCGGTCCAAGGGCTGAATGCTGAGGCTGCGGAGGCGATCAAGGACTACGACGCAGCCCCGTACAACGGCACCGCCAACATGCGTTCGGAGCCCGACTTCCGCGTGCTGACTGCACGCTTTGCGTTGGCGGCTCCAGACTTCGACGCGAGGCTACACGCATACATCGAGCGCGCCGCCGAAGCGAACGAATGGTTTGCCCTTCTCCGCGGATGTCACCTCGCCATCGTGGCCTACCCATCCCGGGGCCTGCAGTATCTCGAGCGGCTCAAGTTTGCGGCGAAGCACGTGGACGACTTTGTTTCCGACGTTTACCTGCGGGACGCCGCCGCCATCCTGTCCAAGAACCAGGCCGAACTTACGGCCTCCCGTGCGCTTCTCACGAACCTGGGCGCGTGGATTCCTGCCGCGCGGACCTCGCTCGCTCTGACTAAGCGCCAGCGTGAGATCGCGGAACTGGTGACACGTGGGCTGACCAACCGTGAGATCGCCCAGAGGCTGACCCTTTCGGTGAGGACCGTGGACGCTCACGTGTCGTCTATCCTCATGCGAACCGGAGCATCTGACAGGCGAGAGTTGGCGAGTTTCCTCTCTGCGCTCTTGTAGTTCGCTGTTGGAGTTCCACCTGGGAAGCCCCGTGCCTAATTGGTGGCTCAGTAGGTCTCCGAAAATGGTGGGAAAGACAGAGCGGGGGCGGAACTTCTAGAGTTCCGCCCCGCTCGTGTGGGATAGGCCCCGCCAAGTGCCTACTCCACTCCAGTACGCGTCACGCTACGCGATGGCGCACCAGGTATGCGCCTCCAGCAAGGAGGCCCAGCGCGGCGATGCCTGGGACCACGAGCTCGAGTCCTGTGGAAGCAAGTTCGTCTGACTTCTCGTTGTCAGCGACTACCTCGTCAGAAAGCTCGCCGGAAGACTGGCCGTCGGTGGATTCGCCGTCCGTGGTGCCATCTGTCTCGCCGTCAGAACCACCGTCCGAGGTGCCGTCGTCTGTGGTCTCGCCATCAGTGGTCCCACCGTCGGTAGTTCCATCGACGCCACCCTCGGTACCCGAGTCCTTGACGAGCTCGAACGAGGAGCCCTTGAACGAGATGCACTGATCCTTGGCCTCAGGCGCGACCTGTAGGTGCCCGCCGCAGCTCCGGCTGGAAGGGAAAGGGTCGACGTGCCATCAGCACATGTGATGGTGGTGCTGAAGCCGCTAGGGCCGGTCACCGTGGCATCAAACGTTCCGGTGTGGGTGGACGTGAAGGTGACCGTGGTGCCGGCGGGGCCCGCGAGTGCGATCGCGGACGGAACCAGAAGCGTGAGGGCCGCGGCGCCGGTGGCGATGCGCTTGCGGGCGGTGGCTGCTTCACCGCGTAAGCGGTGAGAACCACCCATGCCTACCTGAAATCCTCGGGACGGATCGTTGCGGATTGCCCGATTTTCTTGATTTCTGGCGCTTTTCAGGAAATGCAGGGAGTCTATACTGGGCTAACCTGCCCATCCCATGGCGGCACCGTGCCCGAGGGGGTGGACGGCCCCTAGCCCCCGATGTGGTCAGAACTCTTCGAGTTCCTCAATCTCGGCCAGGGCGGGCGCGAGCAGGATGGATCGCAGGATCAGCTTCCGGCTCCGGCGCAGGCGCTCGGCATAGTGGGGTTCGGAGTACGTGGAGGTCACGCCCTCGTACATTGCCCAGCTCACCAGAAAGTCGCCGGGTTCCACATCCTCGTGGACTCGGCCGGCCGCTTTGCCGTACCGGATGGGGCCTTCGAGCGCTCGCTCGAGCCCCGCAGTGAGTGATTCGAGGCGCTCGCGGTAAGTGTCTCCCGTGGCCAACACGAGTCGAGTCAGGCCGGGGGTGAGTTGCTGTTGCCGCAGGGTCTGGAGCAGAATCCGTTCGGCCTCGCGCGGATCGCCGGGGGTGGACAGAGCGGCCTGCTGGAACGACTCAAGCCTGAGTTCGAACAGCGCCACCACCAGTGCGATCCGGTCAGGGAAGTGGCGATACAGCGTTCCGCGGCCGACGCCGGCTAGGTCTGCCACGAGTTGCAGCGGCGCGTTGGGGCCGTGCTCAGAAAACACGCTCTCGGCTGCCTCGATGAGGCGCTTGCGATTTTCGGTGGCGTCGGAGCGTTGGACCATGGCTCCAGTGTAGAGCGGGATGCGTGGTGTGCCAGGAACACCGATGGCCGCCCAACCAAAGTCATCCACGATGTTCAGCCTGCTCGACGCACCCCGGCTCATCGCCGCCCCAGCTCAGCAAGCCTCAGTACAGGACCGCCCTTGTTCGGTACGCCCCGGCTCAACGCACCCCTTGCCCAGCGCTAACTTTGTCCTCTTCCACTCCCTGCCCAAAGATGCTTAACTATTAATCGGACATTGTTGTCCGTTTAATCAAGCTGGCACACAACTCGGAGCGCTACATCGCTCGCACGAACCAAGAAGCAGAGCACTAGCACCAGCAATTCCGAAGCACCAGCACCAGCAACACCCAAAGAACAGAGCACCAGCAGCAACTCAGCACAAACCCAGCACCACACCGCCATTCGCACTCGGGACAAGGGAGTATCCATGGAAGCGCAAGTTTTTGACGTGGTGGTCATCGGCTCAGGGGCAGCCGCCCTCACCGCCGCAGTGACCGCAGCAGACGCAGGCAAGAAGGTTCTGGTGGCGGAGTCCACCGAACTGTTTGGCGGTTCCACCGCGATGTCGGGTGGCGGCGCCTGGATCCCCAACAATCACCTGATGAAGGCTGGTGGCACCCCGGACTCGTTCGAGGATGCCCGTACATACATGGACCGGGTTATCGCGGATGTCGGCCCGGCCAGCTCCAAGGAACGCCGTGACGCCTTTGTGCGTTCGGGACCGGAGATGGTCCGTTTCCTCGAGGCCTGCGGGTTTGAATGGATCTATGGCGTTGGGTACGCCGACTATCACCCCGAGGAGCCGGGCGGCAGCGTGCGCGGACGCGGCATCGAGGGCAAGATGTTCAACTTCAAAACCCTGGACCCGGAGCTCCGTAAGCAGATCCGTCCCGGCGTGCCAATCCCCATGTACACGTTCGAGGTGGGCACGTTTATGCGCGCCTTCCGCTCGATGAAGGGTCTGGGCAAGGCTGCGCAGATCATTGGGCTGCGCGCACTCGGTGGTCGGGTGGCGGGCAAGCACTGGTACACCAACGGCCAGTCGATGATTGGTCAGCTCCTGCACCTCGCGTCCAAGCGAGGCGTCACGCTGTGGACGCAGTCGGCGCTGATTGACCTGGTCACGGAGGACGGCGACGTCACCGGGGCGGTCCTCGACCGCGCCGGCGTGCAGACCACCGTTATGGCCACGAACGGCGTGATCATTGGGGCCGGCGGGTTCGCCCACAACCAGGAAATGCGGGAGAAGTACCTGCCGCAGCCCACCAATGAGCAGTGGTCATCGGCCAACCCGGGTGACCAGGGTCTGCCCATCAAGGTGGCTATGGAGGCGGGAGCGTCCATCGCGATCATGGAGGAGGCTTGGTGGGGTCCGAGCTCGTTCGACCCGGCCACCGGCAAACCGTCATTCCTGGTGTCCGAGCGCTCGTTCCCCCACTCGATGATCGTGGACCAGGCGGGCAAGCGCTTCATGAACGAGTCAGCCTCGTACGTGGACTGCGTCCACTGGCAGTACGCCCACAACGAGTCGGTCCCGGCGGTGCCCGCTTGGATGATCATGGAGTCGCGCCACCGGAACTCGTATCCGTTCGGGTTTGCAATGCCGCGCCAGACCCCCAAGAAGATGTTCGAGTCCGGCTTCTTCTACAAGGGCGACACCCTCGAGGAGCTCGCACGCAAGATCGGCGTGGACGCGCAGGGCCTCGTCGCCGAGGCTGCCAAGTTCTCCGGCTACGCCGCCACCGGAAAGGACCTGGACTTTGGCCGTGGCGACTCTGCCTACGACCACGTGTATGGCGATCCACGCGTGAAACCAAACCCAAACCTGGGCGCGATCGAGCGCGGACCGTTCTACGCCACCCGCATCTACCCCGGTGACCTCGGCACCAAGGGCGGAATTCTCACCGACGAGCACTCACGCGCCCTGCGCGAGGATGGCACCGTCATCAAGGGCCTGTACGCCGCCGGCAACTCGTCGGCGTCCGTCATGGGCAACCGGTACCCCGGTCCTGGTTCCACCATCGGGCCGGCCATGACGTTCGGCTATATCGCTGCACGTCACGCCGTAGGCGTGAACTGATTCCCGACGATCTTGGCTGGCTGGCGGAGTGAACCTCACGAGCCAGCCAGGATCGTCGATAATCCGGTGCGCAGGTTGGGCCGCAGGGCCCAACTTGGCCACGGACGGTGCTACTGCGCCTTCACAATATTGACCATCCACCCCACGCCGAACTTGTCCGTGAACATGCCGAACTTGTCTCCCCACGGGGCCTCGACGAGCGGCTGGACAATTGTGCCGCCAGCCGAGAGAGCCTCGTAGTAGCCGGAGAGGGTGGCATCGTCGTCGCCGGAGAGGGACATTGAAAAGCCCTCGTGCCCCTTGGCGCTTTCGCGCATGTAGCTGGGGGTGTCGGCGGCCATGATGATCGCACCGTCGGCGGTATTGAGTTGGCCATGCATCACCAGGTTGGCGTCGTCGGGACTGTCGGAGCCTTGGAACTCGGCAAACGTGCTGATGTTGAGCTCGCCGCCAAGCACAGACTGGTAGAACTCGAGCGCGGAACGGGCCGTGTCGAGGTAGTTGATGTATGCGTTGAGATTGGTTGCCATGATGTGCCTTCCGCATGAGTGGGCTGGGCTGTAGCCACCCCTCGATTCTCACGCCAACGGCCTGCGCCCGCATGGTGGAACACGTTGACGCTTTCCACCTGCGGTGGCGCACAAAGGCACGCACACTGGAACGTATGACGTCGATAGTTGCGCTCACAGACATCCGCAAGGAGTTCAAGGGAACCCACGGAACCACAGTCAAGGCGGTGGACGGAATCGACCTGTCGATCGAGCGCGGGGAGATCGTGGCGCTGCTCGGCCCCAACGGGGCTGGGAAGACCACCACGATCGACATCATCCTCGGACTGACCTCACCCACGAGTGGATCGGTCAAGGTGGGTGGCAAGCACCCGCGCAGGGCGGTTGAAGCAGGCGAGGTTTCCGCCGTGCTCCAAACCGGCGGACTGCTGCGGGACCTGACCGTCAAGGAAACGCTCACGGCCATTGCGGCGCTGCACGGCAAGCCTGAACGGGTGTCCAAAATCGTGGAGAAAACGGGACTTGAGCAACTACTGGACCGCAAGGTGTCCAAGTGCTCGGGTGGCGAACAGCAGCGGCTCAAGTTCGCGCTGGCGCTGCTGCCCGACCCGCAGCTCCTGATCCTCGACGAGCCCACCGCCGGCATGGACGTCACCGCGCGCCGCGACTTCTGGGCCACCATGCGCGCGGACGCCGACTCGGGGCGCACAATCATCTTTGCCACGCACTACCTGGAGGAAGCCGAGCAGTTCTCGCAGCGCACGGTGCTGGTC
>NZ_HE978641.1:539527-611581 GCF_000312125.1 Timonella senegalensis JC301 | reverse complement strand
ATCGTGGCGGACGGGCCCACCGCCCAGATCCGGGCGGTTGCGGCGGGGCGCGTGGTGACGGCGACGCTGCCGGACGCTGGTGCGCAGTCGGACGAGGCTGCAACTTTGGCCGAACTACGCAGGATAGACGGCGTCCAGTCGGTCGAAGTCAACGGGCACAGGGTCGTGGTCACCACGCTGGATTCTGACGGTCTTGCTCGCCAACTCCTGACCACCTACAACGCTCGAGACCTCGAGATTTCCGCGCCGAGCCTCGAGTCCGCGTTCCTGGACCTTACCTCCCAAGAATCCGAGGACCGGGCCGCGACCAGCACACCGGCAGAAGCCACCAAGGGGGCCCGACGATGAACGCCACCTACATCCGGATCGACCTTGCCCGCCAGTTCCGGGACCTCGGCAACATCATCTTTGTCATGACGATGCCCGTGATCATGTACCTGATCTTCGGCGCTACCGTGGCGGGCGGCAACGACCCGGCCGGTCACGCCAACGTCAAGTTCTACGTGATGGCGTCCATGGCCGCCTACGGCGCGGCGCTCGCGGCAACCACCATGACGGGCACCGCCGCGGTTGAGCAGATGCAGGGCTGGGGTCGGCAGATGGGACTCACCCCCATCTCTAACCGCTCGGTCGTGGCGATGAAGGTGTTTGTGGCACTCGTGGTCACCGCCTGCGCGATCGTGCTCATTTACCTGGTCGGTTATGTCACCGGGGCGCGGGCTGAACACTGGGGCATCTGGGCGGCAACCGCCGCCATCACCCTGGGCGGTTCAGCCCTCTACGCGATCTTTGGGTACATGGTCGCGCTGCGCTTCAAGTCCGAGTCCGCACTCGGCGTTGCCACGGGCATCTTGGTCCTCATGTCCTTTGTGGGCAACGTGTTCATGCCGCTTACCGGCGCGATGCTGACCTTTGGCAAGTTCACGCCCATGTACGGGTACGTCGGTCTGGTGCGCTGGCCGCAGCTCGAGGGCGTGCTTGTCCAGGAGGGTGGGGGCTCCGACCCGCTGTGGGCGCTGCTTCTCAACTACGGCGTGTGGCTCGTGATTCTCACCGTCCTAGCCGTCACGAGCGTGCGTCGCGGGCGCTCGCGCCAGTAACGGTCGCGCCAGTAGCGCTCCACGCTGAGCGCGGCAGTAGCGCTGAGTGCGGAGGGTGGCGCTGGACCCAGAAGTTCGCACGTCCCAACTTTCGGTAACCCGGCGCCCGAATACCAAGATTTCCGGATCGTGGAAAACTGGGGAAGTTCCCGCACCCCATCCCTGGATACCCCATGTCTTTCTTTGGCCTGCTCCTCATCGCAATTGGAGTGTCAGCCGATGCGTTCGCCGTAGCCCTGACCCTCGGCGTGAAAATGCGCGAGTTCGTATGGAAGTACGCGCTCATCATCGCCCTGTTCTTCGGCGGATTCCAGGCACTCATGCCGCTCATCGGCTGGGCACTTGGAAGCTCGTTCCTCGAGTACATTGCGGCCTTCGACCACTGGGTCGCGTTCGCGCTCCTCGCGATCATTGGCGGCAAAATGCTGTGGGAAGCCTTCGAGCCGGACCACGTAGAGGAACGCCTGTGCGCCCTACACCTCGACTCTCCGGACTGCGACTGTGAGCCCGCCGGAACCTCCGGCCACGAATCGGGTGACCACCCACTGACTCAGGGTGGTGGCGGGACTGCGTTGATCGTCGAAAATCAGGTAAAAATCCGCACCAAACCAGCGTTCCTGGCGCTGGGGCCGCTGACCATGCTCGCGATCGCCGAGTCAATCGACGCGCTCGCCGTGGGCATCACATTCCCCGTGTACGACATCAATGTGTGGGCCGCGATCTCGCTGATCGGCGCGGTCACGTTCGCGATCTCGCTCGCCGCGGTGGTCATCGGCCACCGCCTTGGCTCGCGGTTCTCCAAACCAGCCGAGATCATCGGCGGGCTGATTCTGATCGGTCTGGGCCTGCAGGTGCTCTTTGAGCACCTGGGCTGACGCCCCTAATTAACGACGATAGGGCTGGGTTCGCGTTCGAACCCAGCCCTATCGCTGTGTCTGGGCGGCGTGAACTACGCGCTCGTGACCGTGTACGTGACGCGCAGTGTGTGGGTGGCGCCGGGGGAGAGGGTCACGGCGCTGTCGCCGGCGTTCGCGGACTCGACGCACACGAACTGCGTCCACTCGTCATCGCCGAGGTCGGACATGCCCTTGGCCAGCTCGGACCACGGGTTCCACACCACGGTGGTTTTGGAGTGCGACTTCTCAATCCGGATGAGGCGCTGATTCTGCTTATCAATGATCGTGGTGGTTCCGCGGGACGAGTAGATGCGGTCCACCTCGCCGTTGAACGTGACGGGTCCTTCCTGGTAGATGGGGTCGTCGCCGGCGGTGGGGCTGCTCGCGGCCTTGTCCAGGTATGCGGCGCCCTCGAGACCGGTGATTTCGGTCTGTCGGATGTCACCCACTCGGAAATACGTGTGCAGCGCTTCCTCGAACGTGAAGGGCTCGGTGCCGCGGTTGGTGACCTCGAGGCTTGCGGTCAGGGAAGTGGCCGTGAACGTGGTGGTGTACGCGGCCTCGAAGGGGTGGGGGAAGAGGGTGGCTTTGGGGTCTTCGTTGCTGAGGTCTTCGTTGCTGAGGGCGAATGAGACGGTCCAGTCGCCAATCGAGTTTTCCGATTCCGAGACTAGGCGCCAGTTCACCAGCCGCGCGAACCCATGCTTGGGGGACTTGCCGCCCGAGGCGCCCGCGCCAAACCAAGGGAAGCACAGCGGGATGCCGCCGCGGATTGGGGTGCCCAATCCGTACCCGGACTTCTCCGAAACAAAGATGAGTGGGCCGTGTTCGGGCGTCTCCCACTGCGTTACGTGCGCGCCTGCGGAGTGAACCGCGAACACCCCTGAAGGGCTTACTACGCGCTGGATCTGGTCGGTGTCTGTGCCGGTCATGGCACCATTCTTTCCCGGAATCAGGCCCGGCGCATGTCTTGGTGTGGCTGAAACACCGGAACCGGTGACTAAATTCACGTTGGCGGCGCGGCCCTGTGACCAGCGTGAGTATCCGCCTGGAAGGTATCTCAATTGGCTAGATATTTTACTCGTGAAACGATTAAAGGAGGTAATTGAGCGTGCCGATAGAGCAGTAAGGTACGCAATACTCAAGGGGGAAACATGAGCTCATCGTGGCTCAAGAAAGTCATGGGTGCACTCACTGTGGGCGCACTCGCCATGACCGTAGTAGTTGCACAACCAGCCGCTGAACCTGCGCACGCCGCAACCAGCATCACCACCGCGCACAAGTATGCCGCAGACATCAACACAATCTTCAAAGAGACCAACAAGCTCCGCGCAGCCGCGGGCAAATCGGCACTCAAGTACAACCACAAGATGACCGTGGTGGCTTACAACTGGTCCGCCAAGATGGGCGGCTCCGTAGGTCTTGCACACAACGGGAACTATTCCAAGCAGATCCCGTCCGGCTGGAGCCGCGCCGGCGAGAATGTGGCTTATGCCTGCCACTACGGCAAGGACTCCGCCAAGATCATCGTGGATAACCTGAGGAAGTCTTCCGGCCACTACAAGAACATGATCGGCGACTACAACAGCGTTGGTCTGGGCGTGAAGTGGGTTGGGGACTGCCTGTGGGTCACCCAGAACTTTGCCAAGTACTCCAAGCCAGTGTCGAACACGCTTCCAGGTGCTGTAGCCAAGGACTACTCGTACAAGTACCCAAAGTCGATCGCGGCAGCTAAGAAGGCAAGCTCCACGGCTGCCTCCGCTAAGAGCTCGGCTGCCAAGTCGCTCGCCACCGCAAAGTCTTCGCTGGCCACGGCCAAGAAGTATGCGGCCTCAAAGAAGGCAACCAGCAAGACCAAGTCCGAGTACAAGAAGGCCAAGGCAGACTACGAGACTGCCAAGACTGAGTACTCGCGGACCTCGTCGCGCGCAGCCTCTGCCAAGAGCGCCTACGCAAGCGTGAAGAAGTACGCCAAGGCCGGATCCAGCTCCAAGGTGAAGTCTTACTTGAGCACGGCGAAGTCCAAGGCATCTGCCGCAACCACATCCAAGTCCAAGACCACGATCGCCAAGAACAAGGTTGTCGCACACACAGCAGCGGCAAAGAAGGCGATGCGCAAGTAGATACTGCGCGGTGCACGTCTTGGAACATGAACTAATGCGCGGTGAAAGGCCTACCTGGCGGCTGGCCTAACCACAGCGCATTCAGCAAAGCGGGAGGGGTTGGACAGGAACACTGGTTCCTGTCCAACCCCTCCTTTTGGTTGAGCGTGTTTCAGACGGGGAATGACCTAGCCGGAAGTGAGGGATAGTTTTGTGGATCCCGCGCTGGTTCTGGCTTAGCCGAGGACTAGCTCTTTGCCGTGCGTCGGCCGATTCCGATGACCGCTACTCCCGCTGCTAGCAAGGCAATGGAAAGGCCTACGGCGAGGTTTGAAAGGCCGGTCTGCGCCAATTCTTCATCAGACGGGACCTCGATGGCATCGCCCGAGACTCCACTGGAAGGCTCCGGAGACGGGGTTTCGGGGGATGGCGTTCCGGGGGTTGTGGTCTCTGGGCTGGTTGGTTCGGTCGGGTCGGTGGGCTCGTCGCTTGGGTTCGACGGCTCATCGGTGGAGCCGGTTGGGTCGGTGGGCTCGCCCGTTGGGTCGGTCGGATCAGTGGGCTCATCCGTTGGATCAGTCGGGTCAAGTGGAGAGCAATACTCAGGCGTGATCCACGGGTATGCGTGCTGTTCGTTGCCCTGGTTGTGAGTGGTGAGGTCACCGGCAACCCAGATGCGTCCGTTCGTGGATGAGTTCAGAATGACCTGGCCCGCAGGTGAAGAGCTCAGAATGGAGCCAACGAACTGGTAGCCGGCCTTGCCCGTGCCACCAATCGTGACGGTTGAGACTCCCGAGCCAAAGTTCCACATCACGCTCGAGGAAAGCGCACCAAAGTCCTTGGAGTTGAGGTCCAAGATCGTGCCATTGAGCAGGATCGAGGTGAAGTCGATGGCCACGGTTGGGACGTCTGCGATCACGTTGATGGCCAGTGGACCGGATGCCGCGACGTCGCCTACAAAGTTGATCTCCTTATTGACCACCTTGTTCAGAACCGAGGCGTGGATGTTGAGTGTCCTCACTTCTCCGCTGGCGCCAGCGCCCAGGTTGATTGTGAGTGGCTCCCACGAGTTCATCGGCTCCGTGTAGCTTGCCACCGGTGAGCCGCTGTTTGCTTGGCCGGAAAGCGTTGAGGCCAGACCAGTGATCGTCGCAGGCATGTCCGCCCACTCGGCTACGGCAGCGCCACCGAGTCCACTCCGAACCACTCCGGTTCCGGCGTCAATCTGGCCGGTGATGGAGCCGCCCACGTTGACCGAGCCGCCCGTGATGCCTTGAAGCTGCAGGCCAAGACCTGCGTCCACGCGAGACTCGATGTTGAGATTCCCGCCGACCGCAAGCATGACCGAGTTGTTCTCAGGGACGATGAGCGAGCTGCCTCCAGCCGTACCCGCGTTGAGGTTCGGGCCGCTGACCTTGGCGTCGCCCAAGACCACAAGGACGCCCTCAGACTCGGACGCCGTGGAGGTGTAGTCAACGCCGACAAAGACGCTGACCTGGTTGTCGATCTGGACTTCGTTGGTAGCACCGGTTCCAAGGCCCGGTGGGACAACGCAGGTTTCTCCCTTCGCGCCGGCGCCAGCTGCGCCCGTTGCAGTGAGGCTGACGGTGAGGACGCCAACCGTTGCGGCAAACATCAAAGATGCGAGTGGCTTTTGTGGCCGTGTTGGAGAGTTTCCGCTACGCGCGGCGACGGTGAGGGCAGGGGACACAACGACGCCGTGAGTTTGTTAGGAATGTTTGCCAACCAAAACTAAAGGAGCCCGCAAGTCTCGGATGGGGAAAGAGCTCCCTATGTCGCGTTTGGGGTCGGGTGTGATGGGAGCGGTGAACGCGCAAAAAGGAGGGTCTCGTTCAGGAACAGGTGTTCGCGAACGAGACCCTCCAAAGGGTCGGCAACCGGTTTCGAGGTGGATGGCTCTACCAACGATGGGAGCCTGCGAATCCGGTTGCCAGATGCGGGGTTGGCCAAGCTGGGTCGAGGTGGTGAGCTGCGGTGATCCTCAAAGCCGGCCAACTGGATGAAGAAGTCAGTCCAAGCTCAGGCCGACGAGTGACAGTTCTTCATGCAGTTCGCTCGAGCGGGTGGCACTTTGCGGTGGCAGTGGCGCGCCCGTGTGGGGAGCGTTTGCCAAAAGTAGGCTTGCGCGCTCAAGGGTGCGGTCGTTGGCCCGACTCAATGTAAGCCCGCGGGCAAGGTTCGGTCGTTGTGCGCTCTGGAGCCGGGGTGAACCCAAAAGATCCTTCATCACATACCTCGAAACTTAGACGGAAGGGGGCGGTTTGGTGCGGGCGGAGAGCTGGCGGTGGCGCTCCGATGTTTTGTTAGTGTCACTAACTAATAACAAAATAGACCACATGGAAGGTTTTGGGAAGGCGCGGGTGTGAGGTGAGGCGGGTCGAACTGCCCATCGTCTGGCGGTCACCCGAGGGGGTTTGGGAGTTTATCGAGGTCAGCGTGTTACCCGCCCACCTCAAACTGCCGTTGTGGTTTGGGTGGGGCACGTCCTGCTGCATGCGATGTGACAGGGCTAACGCCCTGGTAAGTTTCTTGTGGGTGTCCATCCGTCGTAATATTGAGTGTTGCTTCGACCGCAAAGTCGATCATTGGGGCTATGGCGCAATTGGTAGCGCACCTGCTTTGCAAGCAGGGGGTTAGGGGTTCGAGTCCCCTTAGCTCCACAATCCAAAGAGAGGCACCGCATGCGCGGTGCCTCTCTTTTTGTCTCTCGCGGAGGCCCCTCCAGCGCCGCACTCCATTACCGACGATTCGCCTGAGTCACGTCAGCAAGATTCGTTGCGATTCATCACTGTGGCGGCGGGTGAAGCCTGCTGGGCTAGATATGGAAAAACTGGCCAGTTCGACGGTTTCTTGCAGACTGTAATTGTGTTCCAATGCCACACAAATCCAGGTAAATTGCCTGCTCAAAGGGTGTCGTGGGGGCTCGCTGGATATGTACGTCAAGCGCGTAATCGGAAATCTCGTCGCCGGGACACTAGCGCTTTACTGGCAAAATTTCTAGAAACTTGAGTTTTTGAGCGGGTGAAATCGGAATTCTTGCGTGCTCGACCGGCGTTCGCCGTCTAGATTAAGGCAAGTAGGAGTTGTGTGAATGTACCGCTAGCGACTTTATGAGTCCTACAGGGGGGCGGGACCTTCAGAAGCGAGAACGATGCTGTTTTCGCACTGCAATAGGTTTCAACGCCAGGGTCATAAATAGCGAGTAGGACGAGCCAATGGTTCAGCACAGAGCTGTGCGCCAGGGGCGCCGCATCGGCGCCATTTTGAGCGTATTTGCACTTACTTTGAGTATGGGAAGTGTCGCGTTTGCCGACGAGCCCACGGGGGATACTCAGGATGCCCCGGCAGTAGCAAAACTTGTAGCCGGTAGCGAAGACGCTACTGAGGGCACTGCAAAGCTTGCCGCCGAAGACCCTGCAACAGCTCCGGCAGAGGAACCTGCCGTCGAGCCGCCAACCACTGAGGCGCCAAAGACGGAGCCTCCGGCTGACCCAGCGCCCACCAAGGACCCGGAGCCAACCAAGGCGCCAGAGAAGCCTGCGGCAACGACGACCCCGAATGAACCAAAGTCGGAGCAGAAGCCTGCCCCGCCCGAAGCTAAGCCGGACGCAACCGACAAAGCCGCCGAAGGACCCGCTATCGAGGCTGACGCGCTTGACATCATGCCTCTTGCGATCGGTCCGGACGGTGGTACCGCACCCTATGTGTACTGGAATGTAAAGGACACCGACGGGAACCTTGTCCCCGGTGCGACCTTTGCTTTTAGGTATCGGAGCAATGGCGAGTGGACCGCGGGAACTAACGCAGGAGCGATCGTTGACTGTGCGGGTACTTGTTCTGCAGGTGCCAGCGGGAACTCACTTGACCGAGATCCTGATGGTGGCGAGTGGCTGCTTGAGCATAGGCAAACCGACCGCAACCAAAGCAACCGGCTGAGTACCAGCAATCGGTACAGTGTCCAGCAAGGCACTGCTCCAGCGGGATACGAGTGGGTGGTTAGTGGTACGAATACCCAGAGCATGGGAAGCAATAACCCGTGGGGTGGAACTGCGACGTACAACTTTGGTACGTTCCAAGTTCGCAAGATTGTGCCGCCAACTACGGGCCTGACTTGTGCCGCGGGATATGTCTATGGAATTGGCGGTTCGGGTCAGCTGCAGCAGATCGCCCCGAATGGCGTAAAGACCAACATTGGCACCGCAGCCTCTAATGTGAGTTCCTTCAATGCGCTAGGAATCGGCCCAGGTGGGGATCCGGTCTATGCCCTGAACCGTACAAACAGCACTTCGACGGCAACCATCTACAAGTACAACACCACTACAGGTGTATGGACGAATACCGGTACGACCCGAAACACGGAAACGAACCTCGTGGCCGGAGCAGTCGATCTTTCTACAGGTATCTACTATTTCGGTGGATACATGTCGAATGGAAACTTTAGGATCTATTCATACAACCCAAGTACGAACTCAACTTCTGAAAAGATCACTGTTGTCACTGGACTGACCAGTGACGATAACTCGAATGGTGACATGGCATTCGACTCCACGGGCGCGCTTTTCATTGTTCGCGGTGCGGGTAGCACAACGACTGTCTACAGTCTTACTGCTGCAGAATTCGCGGCGGGCGGCACAATTACAAAGGGCTCATCAAACTCGGTTACAACTACGAGCAACGTCAATGGCGTGGCGTTCGATGCCAATGGCAAAGGCTATCTCGGAGCAAGCTCCACGATCCAGTCGTACAACATGCCCGGGTGGACTGGCCAGTTAACGCACACATCAAGCCTTTCAGATTCGACTGACCTTGCGAGTTGCTCATCGCCTCCTACTATCACGATCGAGAAAGAGATCGTTGGCGGACGTGTCAGTGTTGGAGACCAGTTTAAGTTGAGCCTGAAGCAAGGCGCGACAACTATTTCCGAGGTGACTACCACTGGATCCGCAACGGGAGTGCAAAGTCAACGCATTGGTCCTCTGCCGACCGTACGCAACGTAGCTCTGAGTTTTTCTGAAGCGGGAGCAAACGGTGCAGATCTCACCAAGTACGCGTCGGCATACCAGTGCACGGTGACCCACGCTAGCGGGTTCGTGGAGTCGTTGGCCGAAGTCAATGGAACGTCAGGCACTATCACGATCCCCACTTCGGGAAACTCAGTGCGGTGCGTGTTCCGAAACTCCCCGCTCGTTGCCAAGGTGACGATTCACAAGGATGTCACGGACGGACTTGGGGAGAGCCCAGTCAAGAGGCAGGGTTGGACCGTTGGCGCTCAATCTACTGCAACGACGGGTACTGTATCTGCCGCGCCGGCTGGCACGACCCAGTTAACTAACGCGGATGGCGATGCGTCCTGGCAACTCACTTTCAATGCGTACGCAAGCCGCGCAACAGTAAAGGTCAGCGAGGTTCAACAGGCTGGATACGAGTTCTTATCCGGTGCATGCAAGGTGACAAGCCTCAGTGGTGCTGAGCGAGTAGTCGAGCTCGCCAGTGCAACAGCGTATGACCTTACTGGAATTGCACCGGGTGACACTGTGGACTGTTCGTACACGAATAAGCCCACGCCAGGTGACCTAAGAATCGTCAAGGCTCTGGACAGTTCTGTTCCAAGTGGATTTGGTGCGATCAGCTTCAGTGGAACGTACACCTGCACATTTGGTGGGGAGACGGTTGCCTCAGGCACTTGGGCACGAAACGGTGCCGGGGAAGCCACACTCACGCGTGACGATGGGCTCCTCTACTTCCCTGCTGGTTCGAGTTGCTCCATCACGGAGACTGCGCCGACAGGCAGTAACGGGCTTCCAAACAGTTCGTGGGAGTGGGGCGTTCCAGTAGTCGGTAGTGCAGTCACCATCCAGAGCGGTACCGTAAGCACGATTACGGTCACCAACAAGGCCAAGCAGAACTTCGGAAACTTCTCAGTAACCAAGGTGGTTCCGGAGGGTAGTACTGCAGACGCGACTAACCAGTACAGCGGAGCGTGGTCCTGCACCATCGGATCGGCGCCGAACGTACAGACGGTCACCGGAAACTGGGGCCCAATTGCCGCTGGAGCTACGTGGACCTCGACCGATGCAGACAAGATACCTCTCGGTGCGAACTGCGCAGTTACTTCGGAGACTAGGCCTGCCGACCCGGTTAGCGGCAATCCGTCATACCAGTGGGACGGGGATGCAAACCTAGGAACCGCTGTAGTTGCTGCAAAGACGCCAGTGCCAGTCATCACGGTGACCAACAAGACCAAGCAGGTACTCGGCAGCGTTGTCTGGACTAAGGTCAACCCTCGCGGAGACTTGCTCGGTGACTCGACGTGGACTCTGACAGGTCCAGGTCAGCCAGCTGGCGGTACAACGATCGCGGACTGCACCGCAGATCCTTGCGCTGGTCCTGACATGGATCCGGCTAAGGGCAAGTTCAAACTAGTGAGCCTTGCTTGGGGCGACTACACCTTGGTGGAAGCAACGGCGCCTCCGGGCCACCTCCTCGACACCACTCCTCACCACTTCACAGTGGGTGCCAGCGGTGTTGATATCGTTCTCGATCCCATCAAGAACGTTCCAGTTACTCCGCCAACGATTCCTCTGACTGGTGGAATCGGACGCGACACAATCGAGCTCATGGGCCTCGGTGTCCTGACGCTCGGATTCGGTGCGGCGCTCGCCGTTCGAGTCAGCAAGCGCCGCAAGGAGGTTGCTTCAGCCTAGTGCGACATCCCAGACCAGAGAATCCCCCGCGCACCTCGGACCACAGGCCCGAGCACTGAGAACTCTCATCACATCTCACTTGGACACACACGGCAGAGTTGCCGTGAAAAGAAGGAGCAAGACAATGACGACAAGGAAGAGCCCGCTTCGGCGGATCGCAGCTGGTGCTGGTGCCGTTGCACTGGCATTGGCAGGCGTGGCCGCACTCGGTGCCCCTGCATCAGCCGCTGGTTTCACGCCCCCCGGAGAAGGAACTGGCAGCCTAACCCTCCACAAGTACGAGAAAGACAACATGCCAGGCAACCCACTTGAAGGCGTGGTATTCACTCGCCAGTCGGTGGGAACAATGGTGGGTGGTGTCTGCACGGCTCCCGATCTCAACACACCTGCAGGGTGGGAGCTAGCCAACTCGATCATCGACAGTTTTGATGAAGTGACTGGTGCAATGGGAGTGGGATGTCTTATTGGGGCACCTACGGAGTTCCCTGCTACTCTCGCCGACGGCTCGACGACCGCGTCAGGGTTGAAGGGGCTCTATATCATCAAGGAAACCAGCCCTGGTCCCAACCTAATTGTCGCTCCTGCGGTTCCATTCATCGTTTCGGTTCCAATGCCAGTTGAAGAGGGTTCAGCGTGGGATTTCTCGGTTGATGCCTACCCCAAGAACACGCTGACCACCGTCACTCCGACCAAGACTGTTGGCGACACAAACGTTGACGGTTCAGTGGTTCCGGGAGCTTTGGTTCCATGGACCATCACCGTACCTGTCCCAGTTGCGGCCTTCCCGTACACCACGATCGAGGTATCGGACACTCCAAGTGCGGGACACACCTTCACGGCGTGGACCTCTGTCAAGCTCAACGGAATCGACCTCGATGCGGCTGACTACGACGCTACAGGGAATCCGCTGAAGCTGACCGATTCAGGCCTTGCCAAGGTGAACGCGATAGCAGCCGGAGCGACTCCCGAAGTTGCAAACCTGACCGTTGGTTTGACCACCACAGTGAACGCAGACGTCGAGCCGGGTACGCTTACGAACGAAGCGTCGGTGAAACTGAATGGCCAGACAAAACCAACCGGTGAACCACAATCTCACTGGGGCAAGATCATCGTCACAAAGCATGTGAAGGGCAATGAGAACGCTGTACTGAAGGACGCAGCTTTCAACATCTACGCAAAGGGAGCCGCTGCCACATGTGAGGCAGCGATCTCGGGTGGGGCGGCAGTCGTTGCGAGTGGCACCACCGATGTAAATGGTGAGTTCAGCAAGATTCTCTGGATCGCCAACGCGCAAGCCACGGACACGTCAGTAAAGACCAAGGCATACTGCCTTGTTGAGACTGCAGCGCCGGCGGGTTACATCCTCGATTCGACCCCACGTGAGTTCGTACTCTCCACCAACAACGCGAACCACACCACAACGGTGATGTTCCCGAACGTGAAGCCTTCTAGTGCTGAGCTTCCACTCACTGGTGCCGGTGGCACCCTGGCAATGACCGTTAGCGGCCTGGTCCTCGTAGGAGCTGGCGCAGGAGCGATCGCAGTATCGCGCCGTCGTAGCCACAAGGCTTGAGGCTAGACCACTAAGCAACTTGAGCCCAATTTGCTGGAGCAATCCGAAGCTCGAATCGCCCAGCACGTTGACCGGTTAGTCAAGTAATTGGCTAACTCACCAACTTGGCGGCGGTGCCACCCCCTGGCACCGCCGCCACGCTTATGCAATGACCAAGGAGACCCCCTTGACCGCCCCCGCAGATGAACTCGAAGCCTCGCACTCGGCAATGCCAAGTGGCCCAACCCGTGCGTCCCGGCGTAGGCGCTGGCGCTTCCCTGTTGTGCCTGCGATCGCGGGTGTCGCGATCCTGCTAGGTATGGGAATATTCCAGTATCCAGATGTGGCCTCTTGGTTTTCTCAGTACAACCAGTCGCAGCTCATAGTTGATCTTGCCGCTGAGCAGCACGACGAGACGAACCCCGAACTGCACCGTGAGATTGTCCGGGCGGACGAGTACAACAAGCTTCTGGTGGGTGGTGTGATTCTTGAGGCGAATGCTAACAAGCCCAAAGCGGAGTCGACTGCGGAGAACAGCAAGTACGACTACAACGAACTTCTTAAGGCCACAGATACCGGCGTCATGGGACGCCTCAGAGTCCCGGCAATCAATGTAGATCTACCCATCTACCATGGCACGGATGACTACACGCTGACGCAGGGCGTCGGTCACCTCCAAGGGACGGCGCTTCCCGTTGGTGGTGAGTCCCGACACTCAGTCCTCACAGCACACCGGGGGCTTCCTGAAGCAACACTGTTTAACGACCTCGACAAGGTCAAGATTGGCGACCGCTTCACCGTTGAGGTCTTCGGCGAGGTCCTCACGTACGAGGTCAATGACACTCGCGTAGTCGAGCCAGAGGACACTGATTCGCTTCGCGTGGTTCCCGGCGAAGACCTCGTCACCCTGGTGACCTGCACGCCGCTTGGCCTCAACACCCACCGCATCCTCGTCACCGGTGCGCGCGTCACCCCAACCCCCGTGGAGGACATCCAAGCCGCAGGTGAACGCCCCGACATCCCAGGTTTTCCGTGGTGGACGGTGATCCTCGGAGGAACGATCGTCGCTGTGGGAATCTACGTCTGGCGCGCAGGCTACCCAAGGAAGACTGCAGCCGATGCACCCGGCGCAGGTGAATCGTCGAAAATCAGTGACGGGCAGGGCGAAGCGCCGTAGGCGCGCCACACACCAACCAACTGGCCCCAAGTTATGCCGTGACGGTCGCCGCAATGCAGATCGCGAGCATGCCAAACCAGGCTATGGCGCCACAGATGGCATGCACAGCGGGAGCAGGGCGGCGGAAACTGAGGACGTCACGTGCGGCCGCAAAGTAGGGAACTGAGCCTACAACGGACATGCGCGAGCGATACGACGCGAACATGACGAGGTCGCCGAACGTTTGACCTGCAGTGATGACGGCGAATGTCGTCCATGCGAGAGCAAGTTCTTGGGTCACAATGAATGACACCCACAGCGCGATGCTGGTGACTTGAAGGATTGCGTGAGTGACAAGTTTGAACGTGGGGAATTCGGCATCGTTCTGGCGCCACCAGTGCACGAGCATGCTCAATCCAATGCTCCCGGTGACCAGCAAGAATGCGAGATCGACAAGCGCGAAAGCCACTATGCCCATACCGCGAAAATACTCCTCGTTGGCGCGTTCAACAACCGCAAGGTTCGCGGTTGGCTCAGCCGCGTTATCCAACAGCAAGAAGGTGAGGCGGCGCACTGACCGCGGGCGCGGCTTGCACTGCACGTTACAATGGCAAAGCATGAGTGAGCGCAGAGCAGTAAGCGCAGAGCGCCGCGGATAGCGGCTGGCCCTTTGGAGGTGGTTCCCGATGAGTGATAGTCACAGTCGATCGTCGTACGCCACCGAGAAGTTGTAGCGCGTCACCCTTCCTCGCAGGCGGTTCTTCCACTTTGACGCGATCTCGCCTGCCATAAAATGTGCTGAAGACTCGCCTAGTTAGGCCGAGTTTTGTGCCATGTGTGCACGCGCCCCAAACCAGAAAAGGGGTCTTACCATGGTCTTTACCGAAACCGAAGACTTCACTGCCGAGGTGCAGGAACTCCTCCGCACCCGAAACTTCACCGAACTGGCCGCGCGCCTGCGTGCGCTCGAATCCCACGAGGTCATCGACCTGATCGATGACTTACCCATTGTTGATGCAGCCGTGACGTTCCGGTTGCTCGCCAAGAATGAGGCGTGGAAGGTGTTCGACGGGTTGGACTCTGGATCTCAAACCGAACTGATCGCGGAGCTCGGCGCGGAAGAGCTCACCGAGGTGTTCAAGGAGCTCGACCCCGAAGAGCAGGCCTGGCTGCTTGACGAGGTGCCAGCCAAGGTAGCCAAGCGGATCGTGGGACAACTCGAGCCTCAGCAACTCGCGCGAGCCAACCGGCTCTTGGGATATCCGTCCGGATCCGCCGGACGCCGCATGAGTCCGCAAGCCGTCACCGCGCTTCCCGAGGACACCGTGGCGCAGGTCCTCTCCCGCGTGCGCAGGTCCACCGCGGACATGGACCGACTGTCCATCATTCCGGTGATCACGCGTTCTCGCCGGCTGGTTGGCGTGATCTCGCTGCTCACGCTTGTGCGCAGTGCGAGCGAAGAGCAGGGGAGCCCAGACGAAACCATCGGCAACCTCATGGACGCTAATGTGTGGGCCGTGACCACCACGGACGATGCAGAGATCGTGGCTCGCGAAGCCCTCGATGACGGAATCCTCCTGGTGCCCGTGGTGGACAGCGAGAACCGGCTCGTGGGAATCTTCCCCATTTCCGACGCGGCCCGAATCGACCGCGAGGCCGTCGCCGAGGACCACGCCCGTCAAGGTGGTGCTGAGCCGCTGCGCAGGCCCTACCTGCTGACTTCCGTGTTCGGCGTGGCTAAGTCGAGGATCGTGTGGCTGCTCGTTCTGGCCATCTCAGCAGTCCTCACCGTGCAGGTTCTGGAGATGTACGAGACCACGCTTGCCGAGGTCGTTGCACTCGCGCTGTTTGTCCCTCTACTCACCGGAATCGGCGGAAACACAGGCTCGCAGGCCGCCACGACAGTGACTCGCGCGATCGGGCTTGGCGACGTCGCCGCTCGGGACGTGGGCAAGGTCGCGTTCAAGGAAATGCGCACTGGACTGATGCTCGGCGCGATTCTCGCGGTGCTCGCTTTCGCGATCGCTGCGCCGTTCTACGGCCCCTCGATCGGGGCCGTCATCGGTCTGACGCTGCTGGTCAACTGCCCTACAGCGGCCACGGTGGGTGGCGTGATCCCGCTGGTTGCGCGGGCCTGCAAGGTCGACCCCGCAGTATTCTCCACCCCATTCATCTCCACGTTCTGCGACGCCACCGGCCTAGTCGTGTACTTCACGATCGCTCGCGCGATTCTTGGGCTGTAGCCATCGAACGGATGATTATCGATCCGTTCGATGCCCAACGGATGGATAATCATCCGTTCGATGACGGGGCGGGCTGGAGGGGAAGTGGCGTGCAAGGATCTGTTCATGCTGGGCCCTTGCTGAGCGGATGTCAGAGGCCGGTTTTATGCTGGAATGGTACTCACACTTCGAGGGGGAAACATGGCTCTGAAAGCTGCAATGGTTAGCGTTCTGGTTGATGACCAAGAGCGTGCGCTCGCGTTCTATACGGAGAAGCTCGGCTTTGAAAAGAAATCCGACATCCGCAATGACGGCTACTGGTGGGTCACCGTCACCGCTGCCGGCGATCCGCAGGGCGTCGAGCTTGTGTTGGAGCCGTTGGGTCACCCCGCATCGATTCCGTATCAGCAGGGACTCAAAGCGGATGGCATCCCGCTGATCCAGCTCACCACGGATTCTGTGTCCGCTGAGGTTGAGCGGTTGAAAGGACTTGGCGTCACCGTTGTCTCCGAACCGCAAAATTACGGCGTGTGGTCCGCAACGATCGATGACACCTGCGGCAACCTCATTCAGATCGTGGGTGGCGAATAGCCCGGGGAAGGCGTCAGGGTGTGAGGGCGTCAGGGCGTGAGGTAAGCGTGACGCGACGCTGCGCGCACAGGCCGACGCACAATCGCGTGGCGACCTAACCCCGCAGGGATCGGCCGCCACGCGATCGCACGTTAGTCGGCGACGACCTCGCTCACCGGCTCCGCAACTGCGATGGGTTCTGCTGGAACTGGAGTGGATCGTCGAGAATCAGAGCGGCCACGCACAAGCGGGACGAACCCGAATGCGGCAACGATAGTTGCCGCAGCAACTAGCCACGGATAGGCAACCACTCCGAGAAGCGCCGCGATAATCGCGGCAGTGAATACCTGCGGGACGTTGAACATGACGTTCATTGCGGCGCCGCTGCGGCCTTGAAGGTTGAGTGGAAGCTCAAGCTGACGCAGGGTCACGGTGGCCACGATCATGAGTGGCATTGACACTCCGAGCAGCACGATCGCCACCAGAACGACCACAAAGTTCTGCACTGTCAACGCCGCGAACGAGAGCACGAACAAGGAAAGGCCCACGGCCATCATCTTGTCGTACCCCCAGGCCTTGAGCAGGCGGGCAGCGTTGAGGCCAGAGATCACCGCGAACACGCCCTGCACGGAAATGAACACTGAGAGCATTTCGGGGCGCAAGCCGAGACCCGTGTCGAGGATTGGAAAGACGAGGGCGTTAATGGCACCACCGGCGGTGACCGCGAACGTGAGCGCGAGGACGTAGCGCCACAGGCGCGGCTTCGCACGCATCGCACTGAAGCCCTCGAGTGAGGTGTGGATCCAGTGCTTCTCGCTCGATACTTCGTTCTTGGTCTCCTTGATCTTGAGCGATGCAATCAGGAACGCGTAGATCAGGAAGGTTGCGGCTGTAAAGAAAAGGATCGGGCGGATGCCCCAGAGGGCGAACACGCCGGCGGCCGCGAGAGGCGCAACAATGCGCAAGCCCTGGTCGATGCTGCCGAACAGTCCGTTCGCTGCCGCGAGGAGATTGTCAGGCAGAGTGTCACGCAGAAGGCCACCCTGTGCGGAGGCGTTGACGTACGTGGCCAACGAATACACAAACGTGACGGCGTAGATCAGCCACATCTGAGACGCATCAGTGACTAGGAGCAGCGAGAGAACAGCCAGAGCGATACCAACATTGGTGAACGCGATGATGCGCTTGCGCGAAAACTTGTCCGCCATGAGGCCGAATGCCGGAGCAAAGAGTGCTGGAATGCCGAGGACGATGAACACGGACGCTGCAAACACATCCGAGTCTGTGAGGGTCTTAACCCAGATACTGATGGTGAGGAACAGCGCGGAATCGCCGACGTTGCCGATCGACCACGCTGTGAGGAGCTTGCGGTATGCGGGAATCCTGAGGGCATCTTTGGTGGTGCCAAATTCTGAGGTGTCGAGGGCGTCGGTCATGACGTTTCCTTTGGAGGCTCTGCGGCTTGTGTGGGCTCCGCGTTGGCGTTTGGCCCTGGGATAGTAGTGCCGCTGGGTAGGTAGTGTGCGAGTTCCGGAGTGCTCGCCAAGAAGATCGTGTTTCGCACTGCGCCCTCTGGCCGCAGTGACGGATCGGCGTTACGTCCACGGAACTTTTCGAGCTGAGCAAAGAAACCTTCGATCAGTTCCTTGTGCTCCTCCTCGGTGAGCCACGTCGCGGTGGTGGCGAGGATCGAGCGTTCGATTGCGTCCTGCGGTAGCGATGGTGCGGCCTGCAGGAATGCCTCAATGCGGGCTGAGGTTTGATGCACCACGGCCGTGCCGAGGGCAGAGATTGCGGGGAGTGATTCGCGGTCGGTCGGATCAAAAGTCTGCGACCGGTTCCTCGAGACAACCTGCCATGGACGGCTCTTGGAGTCGTGCGACTTGGCGCGTTCGATGTACTTGTGTTTGGCCAGTGTGCGCAAGTGGAAAGAGCAACTCGCCACGGACTCACCGATGGCCTCTGCGCACTGCGTGGCGGTCGCCGACTCTACGGAGCCCAGATACTCAAGCAGCGATAACCGGATCGGGTGCGCCAAAGCGCGGATGCGGGTGGGGTCGCTGGTGACGTCTGCTGATTCATCGAAGGTGCCCATGAGTCAACGGTAAATGCTAAAGAACTCTTTAGCAAGACTTCTTTAGCATTTTCTTGCGGACGGTTTTCCGTGGGCACGTCCACGTCCGCGTCCGCGTCCGCGTCCTCGTCCACGCCCTCGATCTCGCACGAGAGTATTGCTGAGCCCACTCTCGATGGGGTGGTGGTTCCGTGGCCGGGTGCGGTGCGATGCGATGCGGTGCGATGCGATGCGGTGGGTGGTGAGATAGCCATACATCGACAGGGAAGGGGCAGCAGGGCAGCAGGGAAGGGGCAGCAGGGCAGCAGGGAAGGGGCAGCGGGGCGACAGGGAAGGGGTAGCAGGGCAGGAGAGGTTAAGCCCGGTCGACGATGACGCCCAGCAGCTCCCGGGCAGGCAAACTCAACCGGTGAACCGGCCCGTTCCACAAGGCCGTGAGGGGGCGACGAAGCACCTGGCCCTCAAACTCGATCGCCACGAGCTTGCCCAGCGAGACGTCGTCGCGAACCGAGTGGATGCTCATGACGGTTGGCGCAATTCCGGCGGCCACCGCTGAGCGGATCGCAGCGGAGGTGCCCAGTTCAAGCGCCGCAACCGGAGCGCCCAACCCCGCGGATTCCAAGGCGCGCTCAAGCGTGTCGCGGGTGCCGCTTCCCGGCTCACGTAAGACGAGGGGCATGCCGGCAATATCGTCGAGAATCAGAGGCGCTGTGCGCCGAGCCAGTTTGTGCCGCGGCGAGACCACGAGCACCAAATCATCCTCAAGGAAACTGGCGCGGCTGAGGTCGCCGGGGATGGTGGGCGTCTCGATGAAGCCGATGTCCACGGCGCGCTCGCGGACCAACGCAATGACGTCCCGCGAGTTCGCTACATGTGCATGAATGCTGGGCGCCGTGTCTTGTGGAGAAGTAAGCGCGGCCCGTTGCTGCGCCTTGAAGCGCATGAGCCAACCCGGAACGAGGTGCTCGGCAATGGTTTGGGACGCGGCGATGTCCACGCTCTCACCACGGGTAACACTCAGCGCTGCGATCGCCTGAGCCAGCACGTCCGCTTGCTCGAGCAACCGGTCGATGGCGGGGAGGAGTGCGACACCGGCCTCCGTCACGGCGATGCCCTGGGGTGAACGCGTGAACAGCACAGCCCCGACCAGCGACTCGATCGATCGCATCCGCTGCGACATCGCCTGCTGCGACACGCCCCACTCCTTGGCCGCTGCGGAAAAGCTGCCCTCGCGAATAACGGATTTGAGCATCGCAAGAGCGGGTAGGTCGGGGACGTGGCTGAGATTCATGAGGGTCACGAGGTTGGGGCCTCCCAGCGAGCAAGCAAGCGAGGGTGGAGGAGGGGGCACAGGCAGTCCGGATCTCGTCCGGAGGGGCAACAAGTTTTGCTTGTGGCCCTTCAAGTGTAAAACCCCTACTGGGTGGCGCGCGACCGGCGCAGAATTGTTACATGGCGTTAAGCGATCTCCTCACCCCTGCCCAAGCAGTTCCCCAACTCACACATACCCCGGCCAAGCCGCCACGCAGCAAGCTTGACCCGCGCTCCTTCGCGGGACTCGGCCTAGCAGTCCTCCTCGCCGTGGTCGCGACTGGCCTTGGCACGCTCGTTCCAGCTGTGGGCGCCGTCCCGTTCGGCATCGCACTGGGTATCGCGCTCGCGGCTATCGCGCCGCAGGTCCGCAGGTTCTCCCGCGGCTTTAAGTTTTCGTCCTCCACGCTGCTGCAACTCGCGGTCGTCTTGCTCGGTGTGCGCCTCTCCCTCAGCGACGTCGCCCGTGTCGGTTTTCAGACCCTCCCCGTCATGCTCGGCACGCTTGCTGTCTGCCTGGGAGCGGCATATCTGCTGACTAAATGGCTCGATATCCCGCGCCGCCTCGGCACCCTCATAGGTGTGGGTACGGGAATCTGCGGCGCCACAGCGATCGCCGCAGTTGCGCCGATCATCGGCGCCACCGCCGCCGAAATTACGTACGCCGTGTCCACGATTTTCGTGTTCAACATTGCCGCGCTGTTCGTCTTCCCGATCATCGGGCACGCCGCCGGCATGGATATGACCACGTTTGGCATCTTCGCCGGAACCGCCGTCAACGATACGTCGTCCGTGGTGGCCACTGCCGCCTCGTTCGGCCTCGCGGCCATGAACGTGGCCGTTGTGGTTAAGCTGGTCCGCACCCTCATGATCGTTCCGATCACGATGTCGCTCGCGGCAATGGAGGCCCGTAGGGCCTCACAGATTAACGACGATCGAGTCACCCCGCTTCAGCCTGCCACCACCAGCGTGGCCGCGCGGTTCGGGCGTGGATTGAAGTTGATCCCCACGTTTCTGATCGTCTTTCTGCTGGTCGTGGTTACCAACTCGACTGGGATCATTCCAGGGTCAGTGGGAGAACCTATCGGTCAGATCTCCTCTTTCCTGATTACGGTGGCGCTGTGCGGGATCGGTCTCGGCACGGACTTTGCATCGTTGCGTAAGACGGGATGGAAGCCGCTAGGTTTGGGCGCAATCCTGTGGGTGTGTGTGACTGTTTCAGCGCTGGGAATCTTGGCGCTGTCCAATTGACTCGGTAAGGGAGTCTTTGGCATGCGGGTGAACCCGCTCAGGGCCCCGTGTGTTAGCGCCGGCGGGTGAGTAGGCTACTTGGAGGAGTTGGAACCGCACGGTTGCGCGTGGCTCGGGCCCCGATCCGTGTTCGCACGCTTGCTCAACTCATCGAGCTCACACCACAACGATCACACCACAACGAAGTGAGGTTCGCATGGCACGCCTAGGAATGGTCACGGTTGATTGCGTTTCCGCTCGAGATCTTGCGCAGTGGTGGGCGGATCGCCTGGGTGGAAGCGTCATCGATGACTCCGACGGCTGGTTCTGCATGGTGACACACGGTGAGGGGCAGCCGCTCCTCGGGTTTCAGAAGGTAGATGACCCCACGCCCGGGAAGAACAAGATGCACTTGGATCTCAGCGCGACAGTAGAAGAGGGCGGACGCGAGGCGGCTGTGGCCAGCTTTATCGAGGCGGGCGCCGTACACGTATCGACCCAAGGTGAGCCCGGGCAATTCCAGTGGGATGTCCTCACGGATCCCGAGGGTAACCAGTTCTGCATCTCGAACCCCCACTGATCAACAACTAACAAAGAAATAGGTGCTTGTGACTACCGGTGTGATGCTCCCGCGCAATATCGCGGCTGCGGATGTCATTGGATTCGCCCAGAAGGCCGAGCGGCTTGGTTTTGACGAGGTCTGGGTGGTGGAAGACTTGGGCTACCGAGGCGGGATCGCGCAGGCGGCTGCAGTCCTAGCCATGACCAGCACGATCCGGATTGGTATCGGTATTCTGCCGGCTGGAGCACGCAATGCTGCCTTCGACGCGATGGAACTTGCCACACTGGAGCAACTGTTCCCGGGACGAGTCGATGCCGGAATCGGGCACGGCATGCCGGGCTGGATGAAGAGCGTCGGTGCGTGGCCTAAGAGCCCGCTGGGGTTGCTCGAAAAGCACGTGAACGCAGTGCGGGGCCTCATGGCCGGGGCAGGCGTGGACGTGGCGAGCGGAGCCCTGTCCGATGCTCCGAACGCTGTCAGACTGGACCACACTGCTGTCCCCGCGGCCGTTCCGGATTTCCTTCTGGGCGTGCGCGGACCCAAGTCCCTCGAGTTGTCAGGTCGGATTGCTGAGGGCACGATTCTGGCCGAGCCGGTCTCGCCTGAGTATCTGCGGGCCGCACTGGTCTCAATCGGCGCCGGTGTGTCCGACAGAGGCGATGAGTCGGTGGCGCCGCCACGCACCGGGGATCACCGGGTGGTTGCCTACAACTTTGGCGTGATCGAAGAATCGGACGAAGCTGCTATCGAGCGCCTGCGTCCGTCCCTTGGAGGAATGGCAACGGTGGACGTTGCGCCACACATCAACCCCATGCCGTTCGCGCAGGAGTTCCGCGAACTGGCGCAGCAGTGTGCAACCCCAGAGGAGTTCACCGCGCGGATGCCGGGCGAGTGGATCCTGCAACTGGGGTTGGTGGGGACTGTCGAGCGAGTACGTAAGCGTATGGACGAGCTGACCGCTGCGGGAGCGAACTCAAACGTGTTTATCCCCATGCGGGCTAACGCGATGGATGCACTCGACGAGTTCGCTGCGGCGCTGTAACTCCTGCTTAGGACAGGGTCAGGAAGAGCTTCTCTAGCTCGTCCAGGGTGAGGCGTGAGTTTGGGGCGTCGTCCGACTCGTCAGAGTTGCCCGGATCCATCACGCAGTCCTTCATGGCGGAGGAGATGATGGCGAATCCGGCCTTGTCCAGTGCGGACGAAATTGCGGAGAGCTGCATGACCACGTCGCGGCACTGAGCCCCACCCTCTAGGTTGCCGATGAGTGCAACGAGCTGACCGTTGGCGCGCTTGAGACGGTTGACAATGCGCTTGCGCGCGGCGATGCCCTCTGGGCTCTCGTTATCCATGTGGAAATTCCTTTTTGTTTCTGGTCCAAGGCACTGCGCCCGGTCCAGTGTGACGTATCTCTGCTTCACAGCATATACCCCCGGGGGTATATAGTGAAGCCGTACTCGATCACAATTGGAGCTCACATGACAACCAATGCACAGCCTGAAACCCAGTCGGTTCAGCGTCTCGTAGTCGTTGGCGGAGTCGCAGGCGGCATGAGCAGCGCTGCCCGTGCACGTCGACTCAGCGACTCTACGGAGATCATCGTCCTTGAACAGGGCGCCGAGGTCTCGTTCGCAAACTGCGGACTCCCATACTTCGTGGGAGGCGAGATCCAAGAGGAGAGCGCACTCCGCGTACAGACCACCGCCTCACTCAAGGCGTCGCTCAACCTCGATGTCCGCACGCACTCCAAGGTGATTGCACTCGACGCCGCCAAGCGTGAGATCACCGTGGACGGCCCGGACGGACAGAACACACTGACGTACGACGCCCTCGTGCTCTCCCCAGGTGGCGTCGCTGCAACCCCACCTATCACCGGTCTGAACGACTCCCACCGAGTCAAGACCCTGCGCACCGTTCCCGACGCAGTCGAGTTGCGCGACATCGTTGACTCGGGCGCCAAGCGTGCCGTTGTCCTCGGTGCCGGGTTCATCGGACTCGAAGCGGCAGAGGCCCTCGCAATGCGTGGACTCGACACCACCATTGTGGAGCTCGCCCCACACGTTCTTCCTCCACTCGAGGACGAGCTTGCAACTCTCGCCACCAACGCACTGCGTGACCTCAACATCACCGTCCGTGCAGGAGTTGGCGCACAGGCAATCGAGTCCGGCGCAGACCACGACGTGGTTGTGCTCTCCGATGGAACCCGCCTTGACGCAGACCTCATCGTCCTTTCCGTGGGAGTGCGCCCAGACACCGCAGTGTTTGAGCAGGCTGGAATCGCAGCCGAGCGCGGTTCGATCGTCATTGACGAGCACGGCCGCACCAACCTTGAGGGCGTCTACGCAGTGGGTGACGCTACGGTTTCCACGCACGCAATCACCGGTGCCCGCCGTCCAGTAGCTCTTGCTGGACCAGCGAACCGCGCAGGACGTCTCGTCTCCGACTTCATCTTCAACCCATCTACCGCGCGTGAACTGCCTAAGCCAAAGGCAACTGCAATCGTGCGCATCGGTGAGTACGGCGTTGCAATGACCGGAGCCAACTCGAGCGAACTCAAGGCTGCCGGAATCGAGTTTGAGACCGTGCACCTCCACCCACTCAACCACGCTGGCTACTTCCCAGGTGCGCAGAACATCGCGCTCATCGTGCACTTTGCGCCGGTGACCGGACAGATCCTCGGCGCCCAGGCAGTGGCAAAGGAAGGCGCTGACAAGCGCATCGACGTGATCGCAACCGCGATCCGCGGTGGCCTGACCATCACCGACCTGATCGACATCGATCTCTCCTACTCCCCGCCATTTGGTTCCGCCAAGGACCCAGTGAACCTCGCGGGCATGATGGGAGAGAACGTCCTCACCGGGACCACCGAGCTGTGGTACCCGGGCGAGCTCACCGCCGTCCTCGACGACGCACTCCTGCTCGACGTTCGCGGCGCGGGCGAGTTTGCTCAGCGCCACGTGCGCGGAGCGGTCAACATCCCCCACATCCAGGTGCGCGAGCGCCTCGACGAGATCCGCGAACTCGCAGGTGACCGTCCAGTCCGCGTCATGTGCCACTCGGGAATGCGTTCCTACATTGCGCACCGCATCCTCGACCAAGCAGGCTTCGACTCCAAGACCCTCTCGGGCGGAATCGTCACGCTGAGCTCATGGCTCGGCGACGACGCCTCCGACGTACTCGAGATCGCCTGACCTGACGATCCGGGGCCAAGCCCGGTCAATCGTCGATAAGCAAGGAAGGCTGCGCAGCAGCCAAACAACCCATCAAAGTGAGGAAAAAAACTATGTGCCGTCCAGTAAATTGCAAGGTCTGCGGCAAGACCACTTGGGCCGGATGCGGCCAGCACGTGGACTCCGTCAAGGCCAGCGTTCCAGCAGGTCAGTGGTGCAACGGACACGAGGGCGAGCAGGCAGCTGCAGGCGAGGGTGGATTCTTCTCCCGACTGTTCGGCAAGAACTGAGGCTCGGCTCTACTAGGGCTTCCAGGCGGCCGGTCGGCGCGGATCCAGCAAATATGCTGCCGCGTCGACCGCCGCCTTTTTTAGCGCCTGCAAAGGCGCCGAGGAGATCCGCCACTGCTGCCAGTACAGCACCACGTCCACGTGCCCGGGCAGGGCCACGAGCTCGCCGGAGTCCAGGAGCCCGCGCACCTGGAGCTCCGGGGTGAGGCCCCAGCCGAGTTCCTGGCGTTGCGCCTCGATGAAGGCCAGATTCGAGGGGATGTAGTGGTGCGGCGGGGTGGCGTCCCCGCAGCCGCGAGACGCGAGATACAGGGCCTGCAGGTCGTCTTTCCGGTCAAATGCGAGCATCGGAGCCCGCTGGAGCGCTAGGCGGAGTGCGTGGCTGTCCTTGAGGTTCGGTGGGAACCATTGGGCAACAAACTCAGGGGAGGCCGTAGCGAGGTACCGCATGACGCCGAGGCGCGTGGATTCGCATCCTTGGACGGGCTCGGCGGTGCTCGTGATGCCGGCCATGACCGTGCCTGCGCGCAGCAGGGAGGCGGTGTGATCTTGGTCGTCGCGAAGAATGTGGAAGGTGGCGGTGTCACGCACGGAGGAGAGCACCTCGACCAGCCAGGTGTCGATCGAATCGGCATTCGCGGCAATGGAAATCTCGGGGAGGCGCGTGGCTTCCTGGGGGAGGGCCTCGATCGTGTTGTCCACGATGGCGCGGATCTGGCGCGCGGCCTGGAGGTACGAAACCGCTGCTGGCGTTGGGGTGACGGGCTTTCCGCGCTGCAACAGCACGCGGCCGGCACGCTCCTCAAGAGTCTTGATGCGCTGCGAGACCGCGGACGGCGAGATGCGCAGAACTGCCGCTGCGCCATCGAACGAGCCCTCGTCGACCACGTGGAGGAGGGTCTCGAGGTGGTCAATCCCAATACGCACTTAAGAATCCCTTCATTATCTTTAGTTTCATTAACTGTTTTTATTTTCGCACGCTCTTTACTGTAAACGGGTGCTCTCCACCCCCACACTCTTCGCCGGATTCGGCTTTGGCCTCTCGCTCATCGTGGCGATCGGCGCTCAAAACATCTACGTCCTGCGCCAAGGCCTGCTCAAGAAGCATGTCCTCCCCGTCATCGCCGTATGCATCATTAGCGACGCGCTCCTCATCGCGGCGGGCGTGGCGGGTTTCGGCGTGCTCGTGGACCGGGTGCCGTGGCTCGTCACGTTCCTCCGAGTGTTCGGCTCTGCGTTCCTGCTGTACTACGCGTACGGTGCGTTCCAGCGAGTGCTCAAGCCGGAAGCCATGGTTGCAGGCGGCGGGGGATCGGGGTCCCTGCGAGCGGCAATGCTCGGGATTCTCGGAGTCACCTACCTCAACCCACACGTCTATCTCGACACGATCGTTCTCATGGGTTCTGTGGCCAACAGCCACGGGGACCTCAAGTGGACGTTCGGCGTGGGCATGATGGCGGCTTCGCTCGTGTGGTTCATATCCCTGGGGTTCGGCTCTCGGCTCATCCAGCCGTTCTTTGCCAAGCCCGGTGCATGGCGGTTCCTCGATTCCACGATCGTGATCATCATGGTTACCTTGGCTATCTCTATCCTGGCGCCGCTCGCGGGGGTCGACGGCAAGTAGGTGGTGACAACTCCACCTGGGCCTCGATGGGGAGGTCTCTCCTTTTTGAACATTTCACCTTCCAAACAAACTAGTGTTGCCGCAAAGCACTGGTATTTGGCCGTTCCCCCGGCCGCCACCTGCGTCTCGCTTCGGCCCGTGCACATCACCACGTGAACTAATGGAAACTCGCCGTTTCCAGCACACCAGCGTGCGTGATTGCATGCGGAGTTCCGCACGGATCTCGGGACGTCACGCAATGCAGGGCTCTTCCCCCGAGCCCAAGGAAGGTCGTTGAGATGAGTGGGCTGTTCCCCAATCAGTTGTTGTCCGGACCAAGAGGTCGCCGCCTCTTGCTCGAGCTAGCCTGTGCCCGAAACCAGACACTCGAAGAGCTCATGTACGTGAACTACGTATCGGAGCTGACCGCAGGGGATCGCGCGCGGGTAGTGGTAGAGCTCGCGCGTGCCACCGCTCAACTCGAGCAGTCTCCTCCCAACGAGTTCGAGCTCCTCCTAGCTCTTCGAGAATCCACCGCCCGGGCAATGTACTGGCAGGAGCCAGACAGCGAGGACAAGCTCCTCGCACAGCCCACGATCATCTCCGCGCTCCGCCCTCTTGCCGCGATCCTCGCGCCCTTTAGCCCAAGTTGGTGGACCTCTCCCATGGGCGCCGGCCAGCGCCGAATCCAGGACGCTGGCGGGATTGACCTCAATCAGAATGAGGCCTGGCAGGCCGGAGCCGGCGTGCGTCAGTGGTATCAGATGGCCATGGCGGAGGAACGCCACTCCGAGGACTTCATCCCGGACCCCCGCGCCAACTACACGGGCATGTGGTGGTCAACGCCTTCACACCCGTCGGTTCCGGTAACCACCCAACTGATTGACGGCCTCGGCCCGGTCGGACTGTGGACCCAAGAAGACCAGATCCAGTCCGAGTTCGCGGTCACGTACCCAATCACTTTGATCGGCCCGTGCAGGGTCCTCGAAATCACCAACACCCAGGACTACATCAACCTCGTTGAGCGCTACCCGCTGCGCATGACACGCTCCCGCCTCCACGACTGGTACCGCGTCACTGGAGCAACCGACGAGTGGTTCATTCCGCACTGGGGTCTGATCGCCAAGGATTACGAGGCCGTTCACCTCACCACCGCCGCGTACCTTGAAACCGCCACTCGCAGGCTCCCGGTCATGGGCGGCTCAACGATGCTCGCAGGATGGTCGCCGGATGTGACCTACTGGGTGGGTAACAGCGCGGTCCTCGGTGGACGCGCTGAGGAATGGCAGCACCAGCGCGGTGAGGCAACCGACCACTGGCTGGCCGCCTAGACACAGGCTAGGCCCTGCGGTCCCGGTCCAAACCTGCGCGCACAGGCGAGCCCGGGGCCGAGGAGCCCATACAGAGGAAGGCGGCGACCAACCCGATTGGGTTGGTCGCCGCCTTCCTCTCGTACTGGTCTACGTGAGACTAGTCAGGGCTACTTGCCATCCTTGGCATCGTCGACCGCGTCCTTCGCCTTGTCCACCGCATCAGTCACAGCGTCCTTGGCATCCTCGGCGGCGTCAACGATCGCGTCCTTGACTGAGGCCGCCGTCTTGCGAGCTCGAGTGGAGGTCTTCTTGACCGCGTCCTTGACGTCTTCCGTCTTGTCCGCGATTGCGTCCTTGACGTCCTCGACGGTGTCGGCCAGTGATTCCTTCATGTCCACCACCGAGTCGGCGAGGGAGTCCTTGGCGTCGTCGAACTTTTCAGTAACGGTGTCAGCAGCGTCCTGCGCGGTGTCGGCTGCGTGAGCCGCTGCGGTGGATGCGGTGTCGGACACGTTGCTCGCGAACGCGGCGGCGGAAGCGCTAGCACCTGAAACGGTTCCTGCTACGTCGTCGGAGAAACGGAGGGATTGGTCCTCCTGCTCCCATGGCTCAGCCCATGGGTCGGTGGTTGGCTGCGAACGGCGCCACAGCACGTATGCGCCACCTGCAGCGGCGACACCACCTGCGATGAGCCAGCCCTTGCCGGACTTCTTGGATGACTTGTCTGCCTTCGCGGCAGCATCTGCGAGCTTGTCTGCTCCGGTCTTGGAGGCCTTCTCCACGGATGCTGCGAACTTGGCTGCCTGCTTGGCTGTCTTCTTGGAGACCTTCTTGCTGGACTTAGCGGTGGTGTCGAGTGCGGCACCTGCAGCGGCGGCAGCGGAAGCGGAGAGCTTCTCTACCGTCTCACTGATCTTGTCGCCATCGATTGCGTCTGCGGCCTTGGCTACGGTTTCGGCGGTGGCTGTGCCTGCACGGTCTGCTGCCTCGTTGAATGCGGTGACGAGCTTTGGCAGCAGGTCATCTACGAGTTTGTCGTGCGCGGTGTCGATGGCTGGTCCAACCTTCTCGGCGGCCTTCTCCACCTTCGGAGCGGTCGCCTTGACGGTGTCGTTCCAGGCTTGCTCTACCTTTGGCGTGGCCCATTCGATGAAGGCCTCGAGCTTGGGCTGGCCCCAGTCGCGCGCGTCAACGAAGGCGTCCTTTGCCTTAGCTGCGAACTCTTGAGCGATCTCGCCGGCGTGGGCGGCGCCCTCAGTGATCGCGGCGGCAACCTCTGAGGCCTGATCCTTCAGCATCTCAGCATCGATCTTCTCGGCCGGCTTGGTGAACTTCTTGGTTGTGTCAGACATGTAGTTCTCCTCAAGAATGATGGGTGCTCCTCCTAACTTTGCCACTCCGCGTGGTTCTTTGCACTAACAATCACCCGGGATCGTGGTGTATTTCCCTCGCGTTCGGCTCAAAAGGTCGCATTCCCCGAAGATCTGGGTGGTTCTCACCACAGAGGTGCGGATTTTGGCGCGGCCAAAGAGGCCGCAACCAGCGAGTTTGGCGGTGCACGTGTAACCAGTTCAACGCTTTAACTCGTCAAAAGGTTGCAACTTCGTGGAAGAATGAGGACATGTTTGCAACTCTGCACACCACTGCTGGTGACATTCGTATCGAACTGTTCCCGAACCACGCTCCCAAGACCGTTGAGAACTTCACTGGTCTCGCTAAGGGAACCAAGACGTGGACTGACCCAAAGACTGGTGAGGAAAGCAACGCACCGTTCTACGACGGACTGATCTTCCACCGTGTCATCCCTAACTTCATGATTCAGGGTGGCTGCCCACTCGGCACCGGAACCGGTGGCCCTGGCTACACCTTCAACGACGAGATCCACCCCGAACTCACGTTCTCCAAGCCTTACCTGCTCGCTATGGCGAACGCTGGTAAGCGCATCAGCCCAATCACTGGACAGCCTGCTGGCACCAACGGCTCGCAGTTCTTCGTGACCACGGACGCCACCACCTGGCTCAACGGCAAGCACACCATCTTCGGTGAGGTTGCAGATGACGCTTCCAAGGCAGTGGTTGACGCGATCTCCGCTACGCGCACCCGCCCAGGCGACCGCCCAGTTGAGGACATCGTCATCAACTCGGTCACCATCGAAGACTGACCATTAGTATGTGAATGGCCGGGCACTTATGTGCCCGGCCATTCGTTTTTTGTGTGGCCGCGCGTTCGCGCTCGGTGGTTTTTCTGATTAACGACGATCTTTGTTGCCTTCTGTGTGATTGGAACCCCATGTCGATGCCCCAGTTTGGTAGTGGTTCAGCGCCTGGCGCGGCGCCTTCGTGCAAGAACCACCCGGACCGTGTCACCTACGTGCGCTGCCAGCGCTGTGGAGACCCGATCTGCCCTGAGTGTACGAACCAGGCGGCGGTTGGCGTGCAGTGCCCTCAGTGCGTGCGCGAGGGTTCGCGTGCCGTGCGGGCCAAGACCACGATGGCGGGCGCTAAAGTCACGGACGGCAGGCCCGTGGTCACGATGACGATCATCGGTATCTGCGTGGTCATGTTCGTTGCCCAGTTGGCGTTGGGGTGGGACAAGTTCACCTCGGAGCTCGTGTTTGCTCCGTCCCGAGCGCAGGCTGAGCCTTACCGGTTCATCACCGGCGCGTTCTTGCACGCGGCCTCCGGTGGCTGGCTCGTCCACATCCTGTTCAACATGATGGCGCTTTGGGCGATCGGCCCTCAGCTTGAGGCGATGCTGGGCCGCTGGCGTTACATCGTTCTGTATCTACTTGCGGCCATCGGCGGAAACGTTTCTGTTCTGATGTTCTCGAGCATCCAGTCGGGGACCTGGAACGTGGGCACGCTCGGCGCCTCGGGTGCGATCTTCGGCTTGTTTGGGGCATTGGTTCCTGTGATCCGCAAGGTTGGCGGTGACATGCGCTCGATCTACGGCCTCATCGGAATCAACCTGGTGATCGGGTTCATCGTGCCGAATGTGTCGTGGGAAGGTCACCTTGGTGGACTGATCACCGGTATGGCACTGGGCTACCTGTTTGTGCGCGCGCCCAAGGATAAGCGCATGCTTTACTCGGTCGGTGGAAGCGTCCTGGTGTTCGCTATCCTCGTGGGATTGTCCCTGTGGAAGTTCGCTCAGTTCAACGCGATTCTGTCCTCGTTTGGGATTGGGTAGTGCGTTCGGCGAGTTACACGCCTGTAGTTATCAACACCTGTGGATAAACATGTGCATAAGCGGGTGTGTGCATGTGGAAAAGCAGGGGGAGAGTGTTGAAAACGCGCAATCTCATGTGCACAAAGCTGTGAAAACTCCCTGTGTGCGAACGCCTGTTCGATAGCCTCCTCCAGCACCCAGCCCAGCACCCAGCCCGGCCTCCAGCCCGGCCTCCAGCCCGTCCGCCAGCAACGAGAGTGGGCTCAGGAATACTCTCGTGTGTTTTTGGCGGGGCGGTATGTGAGGCGATGGGTTGCTGCGCTGGGTCGGGACCACGATCGTCGAAAATAAGAAGCACCCGAAGGGTGCTCTTAAGCGCGAACCGCTCAACTTGCCGAAGGCGATAGGAAGCGCGAGCCAGCCGTTTGCCACCCGGCTAGCAGCTCTCCGAAACGAAAGAACGCAAAGAGCCCGCTTGCCACCAGGCAAACGGGCTCTCTGAGAAGCAGGGGGGGACTAGCGCCAGCGCGTAGCCAAACCAAGCCCACCGAGCATCAGCGCGAAACCAACTGCGAGGTTCCACTGGCCGATCCAAGGCAGTGGAAGACCCCAGCGTGACGAAGTCAGGTAGTACACAACTACCCATACAACTCCGAGGATCAGCAGAGTAACCATGGTTGGCACGAGCCACGCAGGGTTGCCTTCGATCTTCTTAGGCTGTGGGGTCTTGGCCTCTTCAGCGCTCGATGCGACGGCCTTCTTCTTGCGAGATTTTGACTCGGGCACTTTCCGACTCCTGTCAATGTAAAAACACAGCGATGTGCACTAGCCTAGTGGCTGAGCGGTTAATTAAGTATTCTACGGACTGGAACATGGCAGAAACACCACAGCAGAGACGACCAAAGGTGATGCAAGTGCTGTCGATTGCCGTGGTCATAGCCCTCTCAGCCATGATGTTTTCCGCCTCCGCGGCATTGACCAAGAAGGACTCGGGGCGACACCCTGAAGACCTGAGCGACCTGGTGCGCGTTGAGATGAAGCGGCAAGACGAACTCGCCGAAAGAACGGACGCACTTCGCGCCAAGTTCGACGAACTCACCGCACAACAGGCCAACACCCTGCCCGCCGTGGACAAAGAAATCCAGCTCGTCTCCGGAATCTCCACCGGGTTAACCCCGGTTTCGGGCCCCGGAATCCAGGTGGTCCTCACCGACGCACCACCTCAGGCTCAGAACCTTGAGGGCTGGAACCCCGACGACCTCGTGGTCCACCAGCAGGACCTCCAAGCAGTCATCAATGCGCTGTGGGCGGGCGGGGCCGAATCCATGACTCTCCAGGGCCAGCGCGTCACCCCGCTCACCGCCTTCAAGTGCGTGGGCAACGTTCTGCTCCTGCACGGTCAGGTGTACTCGCCTCCCTTCAAGGTCGAGGCCATCGGAGACTTGGACTCCCTGACCGCTGCACTCGATGCGTCCCCGGCGATCACGACCTACAAGCAGTACGTCCAAGCCGTCGGACTCGGCTGGTTCACTCAGCCGCTGGACAACATTGAGATGCCCGCAGCCACCAACATCTCGACCCTGAAGTTCGCCACGGTGCCGCAGGGCACCGACGTCTGGGACTAGTCGACGCCACCGCGCGAGCGCGCGGTATGCTCGGACTCAACTTTCAGTCAGCCTCTTCGCGCACCACAAAGGTGAATGTCATGACCAAGATTCTTGTTGTCGACAACTACGACTCGTTTGTGTACACGATCGTGGGATATCTCAACGAGCTCGGCGCGGAGACAGTGGTTGTCCGCAACGACCACGTGCCGCCCGTTAAAGAGCGCGGTGAGTTTGACGGTGTGCTGATCTCTCCCGGCCCGGGCACGCCCGCCGAAGCCGGCCAGTCCATGCAGGTCATTCGCGACTGCGCGGCCAGCGGAACGCCCATGCTGGGCGTGTGCCTCGGCCACCAGGCGCTCGGAGAGGTCTACGGGGCCGTTGTAACGCACGCTCCCGAGCTCATGCACGGCAAGACGAGCCAGGTTACCCACAACGCCCACGGGGTCTTTAGCGGGCTTTCCTCGCCGTTTACGGCCACACGCTACCACTCGCTCGCGGTTGTGAACGACACCGTGCCTGCGGAACTGGAAGTCACTGCGTCCGTGGACTCGGACGCAGGCCCGATCATCATGGGCCTCAAACACCGCGACCTGCCGCTCTACGGGGTGCAGTTCCACCCCGAGTCCGTGCTCACCGTGGGCGGCCACCGGCTGTTCGCTAACTGGCTCGAGGCCTGTGGCTCCACCGAGGCCGTAGCGAAGTCCGCGGGGCTGGCCCCGCTGTTCCGCAAGTAGCGCCCCTCTCCAACTTTTTTCGCCGAGATCCTAGTTGCGGCGGTGAGTTCCTAGCTGATAGCTAGGAACTCATTGGTGCAAGTAGGATCTCGGTTTTATTTTCGACGATCGTGGGCACCTCCCAGCGCAAGGCTCCGTCCCAGCGCGGTGCGTGACGAGGCGGTGCGGTAACAAGGTGGTCGTGATTAGACGGCCGAGAGCCGCACCACGGCAAAGCTAAGGGGCGTCGCACTCACAGTGAGTGCGACGCCCCTTAGCTACCTAGTGCGCTTTCAAGCGTGTGCTATCAAGCGTGTCCGGCGGAGGGCCGGCTAGCCCTCGTTGTCTTCGCTTGGGTCAGTCTCTGGATCTGTTGGCGCGGCCGGTCCAGTCGAGACCACGAGGGTGACCGTTTGGCCGGTGTCGAGTTCGGTTCCAACGCCTGGGTTCACCTCGATGACGCTTCCAGCGGGGACGGTGTCGTCGCTACGCTCAGTCACGCCGTTGACGATAAGACCCTCTGCGGCGATCATCGACTTGGCCACCTCGAGCTGCTGGTTGATGACGTTCGGAACCAGAACCTTTTGGGCTTGGCCCTCCTCCGGCGTCGCAACCTCGCGGATCGTTACGGTACTGTCGGTCTTCACCAGACCGCCAGCGGGGCTCTGCTCTCCAACTTGGCCAACCTCGTAGTCGGATTCTCCGGTGATCTTGTCACCAATGATGACGTTGAGTCGGAGCTTGCTGAGGATATCCTTGGCCTCGTCCATGGACTTACCACGAAGGTCAGGTAGGTCAACCAGGCCCGTAGCAATGTAGAGGGTCACGGGGGTATTAACCGCGACTTCCTCATCGGCCTCGGGGTCCGTGCGCACGGCCTCGCCCTCAGCCTTGTTTGGCACGTGCTCGCTCTTGATCTCACCAACCGTCAGTTTGGCCTTCTTGATGGCCGCCTGAGCCTCAGACTGGGTCATGCCGTTTACGTCGGGAACCGTTGTGGCATTGGGGCCGGTGGAGAAGACCAACTCGATTGCCGAGGTGATTGGGACGAGCGTGCCGGCCTCGTGGTTCGCGGAGACGAACTCGCCCTCGGGGATGGTGTCGTTGCGCTCCTGGCTAATTTTCGGAGTCGCAGTGAACCCATCGGCCTTAAGCTTGGTCACAGCAGCCTCTTGGGTGAGTCCCGTGAGGTCTGGGAAGTTCGCCGAAGGTGGTTCCTTGTCACCGTTGAGCAGCATCATCGCGATGATCGCGAGAATTGCGACGGCGCCAATGGTTACGAGTGTCCAGATCAGCTTCTTCTTGCTGGAGGACTCTTCTTCCTCTTCTTGCTGAAGCTGACCGTAGCCGCCCTCCGAGTCGTCCCATGGCATTGGCGAGTGGGACACGGGAGCACCGGCCGCACCGGCGTAGGACGGAACTGCCTGGGTGGCAGGTGAGTTGTGCTGCGGAATGATTTGGGTCGCGCCCGGGTCGGATGGAGGTACTGGAACCGGGGAGTACGCCATGGTCGCCGCAGTGGTTTCGCCGCGAGCGGCCGCCTCGAGTGCTGCGCGGAACTCGGCAGCATTGGAGTACCGGTCGTTCTTGTCCTTGGCCAGTGCCTTGTGAGTGATCTGGTCAAGTACCTGTGGAACGTCCGGTGCGAGGGTGCTCGGCGTTGCTGGCAGCTCGCGGACGTGCTGGTACGCAACCGCCACTGGGGAATCGCCAATGAATGGCGGGCGTCCGGTCAGCAGTTCGAAGAGCAGGCATCCGGTGGAGTACAGGTCGGAACGTGCGTCCACGGTCTCGCCGCGTGCCTGCTCCGGGGAGAGGTACTGGGCGGTTCCGATGACGGAGTGGGTTTGCGTCATGGTGGCTGCGGAGTCGGCGACTGCGCGCGCGATTCCGAAGTCCATGACCTTGACCGCGCCCGTTGGGGTGAGCATCACGTTCGCAGGCTTGATGTCACGGTGCACGATGCCGGCGTGGTGGGAGTATTCGAGCGCGGACAGCACGCCCGCGGTGATCTCGATCGCTTCCTCAATGGGCACAGCGCTGCCGTCGCGGAGGATGTCGCGGACAGTGTGGCCCTCTACGTACTCCATGACGATGAACGGGACGTGGGAGACTGCGCCACTAGGCTCGGTGAAGGTGTCCTCACCGGTGTCGTAGACGGCGACGATCGCTGGGTGATTGAGCGATGCGGCTGCCTGCGCCTCTCGCCGGAACCGTGCTTGGAAAGACGGATCGCGTGCCAAGTCGGAACGCAGAATCTTGATAGCGACGGTTCGTCCAAGACGATTGTCGTGGCCGATGTGTACTTCGGCCATGCCTCCACGGCCGATGAGTTCACCGACCTCGTATCGGCCCGCAAGAGTGCGGGGGACGGGGTTTACCACTTCGCGTCCTTAACTAGTTGGGTGGCGGAATCTAAGTAGAGAGAACCGCCACGGCATTCTCCCACATGGCCCACCGCAAGGTGAGCCTCAGTGAATTCTACTGGTGAATAAATCGGACATGCAGAGGCGAGCGTTGCGGGTGCTGCCTCCGAACTGACGATTCCCTTGACAAGAGTGGCAAGCAAAATCGCTGCAATGATCCCAATTAGGGCCAAAGTGAAGGCCCCGAGTGACTTGACTCTCTCCACGAAGCTCGCGGGCGCTGTGCGGTCCACGGAGTCCCGGTGGTGAGAACTAGCCATGCTTGGTGGGGCGGGTGGTTCAAATCCGGCACCCGTTCGGCCCGTGTAGCCGGAGCCTGAGCGCTGGGAGGCGGTCCGAGGTGAGCCGTGCGGGGTGGTGCGTGACGAACCGGACCGGGGTGGCAAGGCCTGAACGGACGCGGCGTTGGAACGCGAGCTATAAGTTGCAGGTGGTGCTGGCACTGCAGGCCCCTGGCCCGAGACCTGGCCGCTGGCGCCGCTGTGTGGCGCGCCGCGGCGGCCGATACGTGGCCCGTTATCCTCGATCGACACGCTCTTGCCTGCCGCCAAGGCGTTGCCAGGTCCCGGCAGATTTCCCGCTCCGAGGCCACGCCCAGGAGCGACGGAGCTCCGCATCGACCCGGAGTTGCCACCAACCCCAGAGCCACCATTCCCTGAACCGCCCAGCCCGCCCGAGCCGGCGGAACCGCTTGAACCATACGGACGGGATCCATTCGAACCGGGGGAGCCGGCGGAGCGACCTGCCCCGGACGCATTTTGAGTCGATCCAGCCGCACGCGCACCAGCTGCCCCACCGTGGGGGATACCTGGCCAAGGGTCCTGTGCGATCTTCTGGGAGAGCGACTCAAAGGTGTGTGCGAGCGCGGCTGCGCTACGCGGACGTTCAAGGGGATTCTTGGCGAGCATGCGCATCACCAGCGCCGAGAACTCTGGATCGGTGTTCTTGGGCAGGGGAGGAACGGGCTCGTTGACGTGAGCAACTGCGATGTCCACGGGAGTCTTTCCCGTGAAGGGGCGGTTGCCGGCCACACCCTCGTACGCCACGATGCCCAGAGCATAGATATCGGATGCCCCAGTGGCCGCGCGCCCGACCGCCTGCTCGGGGGAGAGGTATTGGGCCGTGCCCATGACCATTCCCGCGGCGGTCATGGGAACCTGGTTCGCGGCGAGCGAGACACCGAAGTCGGTGATTTTTACGTCACCGGTGTGCTCGATGATGATGTTGCCCGGCTTGATGTCGCGATGCACGACCCCGCCAACATGCGCGGCGTGCAGCGCGCGTGCCGTCTGCGCGAGGATCGTCAGCAGCTTGCCCATGGGCAGCACCGGCTCGCGTTCGAGCAGGTCAGACATGGGCTCGCCATTGACCAGCTCCATAACAAGGTACGCGGAGCCGTCCTGCTCGCCATAGTCGTAAAGCTGAGCGATGTGGGCATGGGACAGGGATGCAGCGTTGCGCGCCTCGACGCGGAAGCGGTTGAGGAAGTCGGAGTTCCCTACGAACTCTTCCTTCAGCACCTTGATCGCGATGTCCCGCGCGAGCGACTCGTCCTTGGCAACCCACACCTCGCCCATGCCGCCCACGGCGATCTGGCGGATGAGCCGGTAGCGGCCTCCTAGGGCTAGGCCTGGCTGTGGCTTCACTTGCTCAACACCGCCTGAATGATCGCGCGGGCAATGGGTGCAGCGACGCTTCCACCGGTTGCTTCCGAACCTGCGTTTCCGCCGTTCTCAACGATTACTGCGACCGCGATTTCCGGGTCGTTGGCGGGTGCGAACGCGGTGAACCAAGCGTGCTGGGACTTGTTGTTGCCAGTCTCTGCGGTGCCAGACTTGCCCGCGACCTCTACGCCAGAGATCTGCGCAGCAACGCCTGTACCGCGCTCGACAACTCCGATCATCATCTCGGTCAGCTGGTCCGCGGTGCTCTTGGAAATGGGGTTGCTCAGGGTGTCCGGCTTGGTCTCGGAGACCACGGCAAGGTCAGGAGTCCGGACCTTCTCAATGAGGTATGGCTCCATGAGCTGGCCGTCATTCGCAATGGCTGCGGAGATCATTGCGACCTGCAGTGGCGTTACACGCACGTCCTGCTGGCCGATCGCAGAGAGCGCCACTGCCGCGTCGTTCTGGCCGGTGGGGAAGCGGCTCGCGGTCACGCCAAGGGGGATCTGGAGTGCCTCGCCGAACCCGAAGGCCTCGGCCTGCTCCGCAATCTTGGCCTCGCCAAGTTCGTTACCGAGGATCGCAAACGCGGTGTTGCAGGAGACGCGGAGTGCGTCCGCGAGCGACTGCTTGCCCGTGGCCGAGCACGCCGACCCGCCAAAGTTGTTGAGCTTGGTGGAGGTGCCCGGCAGTTCGTACTGGCGCGGGGCGTCGATGATGTCGTCTGCGGACATGCCGTCTTCGAGCGCCGCGGCGGCCGTGATCAGCTTGAACACTGATCCCGGAGGGTAGGTGTCGCCCGCAATCGCGCGGTTCACCAGAGGCTTGCTGGGGTCCCCGGAAAGCTCCTTGTAGGCGGAGATAACCTCGGACGACTTATGTCCTGCGAGCAGGTTCGGGTCGAACGATGGCGTGGACACGAGCGCCAAGATCGCGCCGGTCTTGGGGTCGATCGCGACCGCAGCACCACGCTGGTCACCGAGCGCCTTGTAAGCAGCCTCCTGCGCCTTCTTGTTGAGGGTGAGTTCCACGGACGAACCCTGCGGGTCTGCACCCGTGATCAGGTGCTCGAGTCGGTTCAGCCACAGCGAATCGGAGGTGCCGTTCAGGTATTCGTTGGCGGCCTTCTCCATCCCCGTGCGCCCATAGACGATCGAGTAGAACCCTGTGACCGGCGCAAACAGCGACCCGTCGGAGTACTCGCGCTGGTACTTGAACGCTGATTTGATGGGCACGGACGTGGTGATCTCGTTACCGTCCACAATGAGCGCACCGCGGTTCGTTCCGAACTCGCGGTACAGCGTGCGCGTATTGCGCGAGTCCGCGTTCAACTCGGGAGCCTTCACAAACGAGATCCACGTGCTCGACGCAAACAGCGCCACAAACATCAGCAACACGATGACGGAGAGGCGCCTCAGCGGCTTATTCATGGGCGCTCCTCCTCGTTGTGATCTGGCAAGGGCGGCGGCGGTACCGCGCCGGTGTGGATTATCGACGATTGACCTGGGTAGGCACTGCGTCTTGCGTCGGGGGTTATGGCAGGTGGCAGGGGGCTGGAATCACGTGAATCGTCGAGAATCTGGTTTTCTGCCGACTCAGCATCAAGCTGACGGACCACGTCCGTGGGGAAGTCGATGGCTTCACGGGAGACGACCTGAGTGTGCTGGGCGTCCTGGGCGACAGCCCAGTCGTGGCCGGCAGTGTCGAGCTCCTTGGCCGAGGCGTTGGAGTGCGCGGCCACGGCCGCGCGAGCGGACGTGCGGCGCACGGGCAGGTTGGGGCCGGACTCATCGGGGGTCGCGGTGCTCGCGCCACGAAGTGGCAGCGGGACAGGCCTGCGGGCGTTATCCGAGATACGCAGTAGGATTCCCACGATGATCCAGTTGGCAAGCAGAGACGAACCACCGTACGCGAGGAACGGTGTGGTCAGACCTGTGAGCGGGATGAGGCGTGTGACGCCGCCGATGACCACGAAGCACTGCCACGCAATCACGAACGCGAGACCGCCGGCAAGGAGCTTTCCAAACCCGTCGCGGGTGCTGATCGCGATGCGGAAGCCACGCTGTACAAACAGCATGTACGCGGTCAGGATGGCGAACAGTCCGACCAGCCCGAGTTCCTCGCCTAGGGAGGGGAAGATGAAGTCGGAGTAGGAGAACGTCACAAACGGACGGCCCTGGCCCCACCCGGTGCCGAACAGGCCTCCGGACGCCATGCCGAACATGCCCTGGACCAACTGGTACGACCCGCCGACCCGGTCGTAAACGTCCGAGTCCATGGCGTGCAGCCAGCCGTCAAAGCGCTGCTGAACGTGCGCAAACTTGGAGACCACCAGGCCGACGCCAGCGGCAAACATGAGTCCGCCGATGACGATCCAGCTGGTCCGCTCGGTAGCCAGGTAGAGCATTGCAACGAACAGGCCGAAGAAGAGGAGGGACGTACCCAGATCGCGCTGAGAAATCAGGATGAGGAGCGAGGCGATCCACACCAGAATGATGGGTCCGAAATCGCGCATGCGCGGAAGGTGCAGACCCATGAACTTGGGCCCACCAAAAGCGAGCCGGTCGCGGTTGTCCACCAGATAGGCGGCAAAGAAGATCGCAAGGAAGATCTTGGAGAGTTCAGCGGGCTGCAGCGAGAACGGGCCGAGCTTGATCCAGATGTTCGCGCCGTGCATCGAGTGGCCGATCCCCGGCAACAGCGGGGACACCGCGAGCAGGAGGCCCACGATCATCGAGACGTACGAGTACCGGCGCAGGATGCGGTGATCCTTGATGAAGAACAAGACAAGGCACGCAGCGGCCACCCCAACGGCGGTCCACATGAGCTGCTTGCTGGCCAGATTGGTGTCCGAGCCCAGGTCAATGCGGTAAATCATGGCGAGCCCGATGCAGTTGAGGAACAACGCTATCGGGATGAGAAGAGGGTCGGCGTACGGGGCGAACCGGCGCACAATCAGGTGAACCACGATGGCGATAACGGCCATGGAAACGGTCAGAACGTAGAAGTTCGTGGGCAGGGAATCGTTCACTGCCAAACCAACATTCGCGTACGCAAACATGCCCACGAGCAGCGCGAACAAAATCAATAACAGTTCGCTGCCGCGGCGGGTCCGCACGGTTGGGGTTGAGCCTTTAGTCATGAGTTAGTTTCCGCTCGACGACTTTGAGCTTTTCGTTTCCTTAGGAGTTTCGGTGGGTTCTTCAGTTGGCTGTTCGGTGGCGTCCTTGGACGGCTCGGCTGCTGGTTCGGTGGTTGGTTCGGTGGTTGGCGGGGCCGTGGGTTGCTCGGCCTTGGCCTGCGCGATGTCGTTCTCCAAGGTGGCCACGCGAGCGCGCGCGTCATCGAGGGAAGATGCACGGATCGTCGCGTACACCTGGTTTGCGGCGAATGGTTCAAGGTCGTTGGGGTCGAGATCCGACACCTCGACCGTGGACGACAAGTGAACGGGGCCAACCGACTGAGGGAAGCCGTTGAAGATGGCGATCTTGCCGTCGTGGACGCCAACAAAGTACTGCTGGGTGCCCCACTTGTAGGCACCGAAGCCGCCTGCTCCAACCAGAATCATGATGAGGAGGGTGTTGACGAGCGCACGCCCCACACGCCGCGCGCGAGATTTCTCGGGCACAACCTGAATGGGGGCATCATCGTCATCGTTGATGGGGGCAGCTACTCCCGCCGCTGGGCCAGCGGCCTCGGTTGGGCTGGCCGCGCTCGTGCTGCTCGAGGAGCTAGAAGAATCCTGAAGAGCAGAGGCAGCAGCAATCTCAAGGCTTCCAGTGTGGGGCTCAGGCTCGGCGATAGTGCCGCCGTTCTTCACCGTGATTGCGTCAGCGATCACCTTCTCGACCCGCTCATGTGCGGAGCGCAGAAGCTTGGCTGACGCTGCTCCGATGCCCGTCGCGTCGAGGGCTTCAGGGATGTTGTCACCGTAGGCAACCGAACCCACGGAAGTCGCAATGATAGGAGTGCGCTCCACCGGAACCGCGGGAGTGTGGTCGGCCTCGGTGTCGTATACATCGGCAACCACGCAGGTGATGTTGTCCGAGCCGCCGCCACGCAGCGCAAGCTGAATCAAATACTCACTGCACAACTCGAGATCTGCAACGTCGCGCAGAGTCTGCTCGATTGTCTCAAATCGAACAAAGCCAGAGAGTCCGTCGGAGCAGAGCAGCCAACGATCCCCGGGGCGGGCCTCTCGGATCGACAGATCCGGGACCAAATCAAGCTCAAAGTCGCCGAGCACGCGCATGACAACCGAACGCTGCGGGTGGGTCTCAGCCTCGTCCGTGGTGATCTTCCCGGTATCAACCAGGTGCTGAACGAACGTGTGATCCTTGGTGACCTGAGACAGCTTGCCGTCACGAAGGAGATAACCGCGCGAGTCGCCCATGTGCGCCATAGCGAGCTTGTTCTCGCACAACAGCAGGCCAGTCACCGTGGTACCCATGCCAGCAAGCGGAAGATTGGCGCGGGCCTCTCGCACCAACTCGATACGAGCACGCTCAATGGCGTCACCGAGACGCTCGAGCATGTCGCTGGTAGTGAACTTCTCGTTATTGAGCGGAGCAATCGACGCCGTGCACAGCGCAGACGCTACATCGCCACCGGCATGGCCGCCCATGCCGTCTGCAACGAGCAGAAGTTGCTCACCCGCAAACGCGGAGTCTTGGTTGTTCGCACGAACCAAACCCACGTCGGAACGAGTCGAAAAGCGTAATGCGATAGTCACAAGGTCACCGTTGCAGTTCGAAGATGCTCTGGCCCACCCGAACAGTCACACCTATGGGAACCGGAGTTGGCTGGAAAATGCGCTCTCCGTCAACAAAAGTTCCGTTGGTTGAGTCAAGATCCTCAACCATCCAAAGGTCAGCCTGCGGGAAAATCCGAGCATGGCGGGAAGACGAGTAGTCATCGTCGAGAACCAGCGTGCAACTGGGCGAACGCCCGATCAAGATCGCAGAAGACGCGAGCGGGATCTGTGTTCCAGTAAGGCTCCCCTCGATGACTACAAGTCGGCTTGGGCGTGAAGACGTCGGCGCACCATGCTCGATCGCCTCGCGAGGTTGCGCGGGCGCTTGGACACTAGCGGTACTGGTGATTCGCGTTCCATACAGATCGCTCCTCATGACACGAACAACAAAGTAGACGAAGGCCCACAGCAGGAAAAGAAAGCCCAGCCGTAGCAGGGTCATCGCCAGTGCACTCATATTGTTGCGGTCACCAATCTCCACGCTGACTATCATCGGCAACACCAGTCCAGAACATGATCCTGGTACGGCCAATAGTCAGCGAGTTTCCATCGAGCAGAGTTGCGGCAGGGACCTGATGTCCCTCCACGTAAAGGCCATTAGTAGAGCCAAGGTCCCGAGCAACAACACCGTTTGGAGTCACCTTGATCTCGAGGTGCTTGCGCGAAACACCAGGATCATCAACCACGATGTCTGCTTCAGTGCCGCGGCCGATAACCGTGACAGGCCCAGTCAAGAGATATCGCTGCCCATCGATATCCAAGAGCGGGTGGCGGGAACTAGGGGACGTCGACGTTGCCGGCGCAACATTTCCGCGCACCGACGACGAACGAATCTGGAACCGACCGGCATCCAATGTGTCCACGAGCTCAAAGCTGACCACAACAGGGCCAACAAACCCATAGTGCTGTGTGCCCGCATACTCGGTCACGTTGATTGCCAACTCGTCCGCGAGCGTTTCAGCGCCCCAACTCTCAATCTGTGTGAAGTCCGCAGCGGACAACTCAATGGTGAAGTCGTTGGGTACTACGGTTCGTGTGCGGTCAACCACCGCTGCGCGATCATCAACCTCACGGCGAAGAGCGCTTGCAAGGTCTACCGGCTTGATCTCACTACGGAACACCTTTGAGAATGTGTTGTTCACAGCGCGCTCAACGCCCTGCTCGAACTTATCCAGGAAACCCACGGAACCTCCTTTCACTGAAAAATTGCCCGCGGCCTGTGGCTTCCATCACCCTTACTTATGTGACGGGTGCACAGTTACACGTGATGTAAGCCTACGTTGTTAGCCGTAATTAGGCCGATTCCAAACCGCGGTGTGGCGATGAGACGCCACTTGCAATGTTATCTGTGCCGCAGTGAAGCAACTCGTGGCAATTTGTGGAACTTTTGCGTGATAGAGTTTCTTCCGTTCGCGTGTGTGGCGGAATGGCAGACGCGCTGGCTTCAGGTGCCAGTGCCCGCAAGGGCGTGGGGGTTCAAGTCCCCCCACACGCACAAGACAAGACCCCGGTCCTTTGGACCGGGGTCTTTTTCGTTTCCGCAGGTCCAGGGCATGTGGTGGGTGCGCTAACGCAACACCCCGTGGCCCCGCTCCGAAGGCCTTTGACGCCCGGGATGGCGGGTGGACGCATATCGGGCCACCAACGCGGCGGGGGTGGGGCTGGGGAGTGGGGCACGATCGTCGATAATCACACAGTCCGCTGTGGCGGAGGTTTTTGGGGCGGCTGGAACACACCGCGCATCGGGGCGCAACGCTACAACGGTGAGCGAGCGGGCGTCCGATATTGGCGAATTCGGGCCAGTTGTTATGGGTGGAACTGCCCGCACCATCGGAAATCCTTGAGTTGAGGGCATCGAGCCGGGCACCCTAAACGATGAGTCACGCGCACAGTGACACGCATCGCCACTCAGCACCCGGAGCCACCGTGACTGACCTCGTCACTAATTCGCACAACACAAACTCACAGCAGCCGAACGCCACCAGTCGATCCACTGGAAGGGCACGGGTTGCTGGCTACACCCGCACGGCTGCATTCGACGTGGACGCGATCGACGAATCAACGATTGCGCGTAGGCACATGACCATCGAGGCGTTGCGGCGCAACGAGGAAAACTACAACCCGTGGGCGCCAGACCCCTCGATGGTTTCGCAGGCGCCGCTGGCACCGGTTCCGCTACCGGAGCCAGAGCCAGCGCCAGCGGCACAGGCAGCACCCGCGGTGCAGGCAGCACCCGCGGTGCAGGCATCATGGGAACCTGTGCGTGGGTCGAGTCCTGTTCCGGTGGCCGAGCCGGATCAGCTGCGAGGGGGTCGGGACATGGCGTCACCCGTGAGCGGCACGGCCCACACGCCGCAAAGTGCAGGAGTTACTGCACGCAAGCAGTTTGGCTCAAGCGGGCACGTCGCACTCCAATACCAACACGACTCGCTGCCGGTGGAAGACACGGTTCGGCTTGTCAGCTCGTTACCGGGCTCGCGCACCGCGCCCTCGGTCGGCGTATCTCGCTCGGACGGCTCGCAGGACCGTGTTGCCGTGCGAGCGGCATTAGCGAGCCGTGAGGCGCCCCGGCCAGCATTTGCGCCACCGGTGCCCCCTTCCTCACCCGCGCGTGCTGTAGCCCAAACCGAGGCCTCTCCAGCCGGTGCGCTGGCGGATCCAAGCGGGAGGCGGGTAGAGGCAACGGTAGAGCACGGGGCTGGACCCCAGCCCACCGTTGCGCAGCCCGGAGCCTCCCAACAAGTACCCAACTCCCAGCCGAGTTCGGCGGGCCCAGGTAGCCAAGCGGCCTCAGGTGGATCAGCGAACCCGGCGGCCCAGACGGCGCTTGAGGTGCTCACCCCGGGTCAGAGCGCAGGACTGCCTACTCGTGGGGGAGCCGCCGCACGGGAGGAGGTGGTGGCTGCAGTCGCCAACCCCTCTCTGGCCGCTCCCGTTCAGCAATCGATGCCAGAGCAGCAACCCGTGCAGGTGCAAACAGAAGTAGCGGCGCAGCAGTTCGCGCCCAAGCAAGCAAGCGCACCCACTCACGCAAGCGCACCTGCACAAGTAGCCGTTACTGTCCGCACCGAGGCGCCAACGCAGCCAGCTAAGCCAACACAGCCAGCAAGTCCAGCGCGGTCGGCGACGTTCACGCCTCCCCACGCAGCCAGCGCGTCCGAACCCGACCACACGGCGACGCCCGGCGCCGTGTGGGAGGCAAGTCGCGCGGTCGAATCGGGGCGTACTCGGAAGCGCGTTCGCTCCCCTTTCTTACTTGCTGGTCTTGCCGCGCTCGCGGGGGTTGCTGCGCTCATCTGGCTGGGACCGCTTAGCTCGGAGAGCCTGACTGACGGCGTTGCGAGTTACGTTGACGCGGTCGAGGCGGGCGACGGTGAGACCGCCATGTCGATGATGGCCGGTGCCAGGGCTGGCGAAAGCTGGTTGCCTGCTGGTGCGTACCTAGACGCCGAAAGCAAGCCGGCGGAACTCGAATACAAGGTAGTTCGGGAGAAGGACAACGCTGCAATCGTCGCTGTGTCCGGACTGCAGAACCGCGAGCCCTTCACACGCATGATCTCGTTGGAGAGGCAGCATGCGGGACCACTCGGTCTCAGGACCGAGTGGCGGATCACCTCCGGTCTGGAACGCGAGGTCAGGGTTTCTCTGGAAACCCGTTCGAGCAATGTTTCCGTGTCCGAGCTCCAAGTGAACTCTGCCGCGCTCGGCCCAGCGATCACTGCCAAGCCAGAGATCGCACTGTGGGCGCTGCCCGGCACCTACGTGTTCACGCCGCCAACCAAGGAACGCTACTTCAGCTTTGGCGATGGGCAGTCCATTGAGGTGCGCGCACAGGAAGGGGAGAAGCCAGCGGAGATTGGCTTCTCCGAGTCAACCACTGGCGCACTCTTGGCTGATGCCTCCGAACTTGCGGATGGATTTATCAACACCTGCCTCAAGGAGTTGGCGGGCCGCGAATGCCCTAACCTAGCTGCGGAACTCCCAGTCAAGGCCGAACGGATCACCGACTTTGAGTGGAACCTGCTTTCCTATCGGTATGTTGTCGAAGGGGATGGCTCCGTGCTGACTTTCAAGGGTGAGTACGAACTGACCTACAGCTACGAAGACGTAAATCGCTTCACGTCCGCCTCAAACCCCGCGCCAATAGTTACGAACACGCAGGTCCTAGACGCAGAGAAGCAGTGGAGGATTTCGGTAAGCCGCACGCGGGACGGACTCACGCTCAGCTGAGCCCAACGCTGCGAAAGTAGGAAACCTCACTCCGCCTTCCTCTTCGGTTTCCGGCACAGGAGATGTAGAACGGAAGGGAGCAGCGTGTTGCCTGGGCTGGGCGAGTTATCGACCCGGACCGACGGCCTCACACGTACGCTCAGAGTGCATCGCTCAATAGGGATGCACCAGCGAACCGTATGACGCGCCTCCCTGTGAGTAAGGATGACTGACATGACCAAGCCTCGAATCGTAGTTGTTGGCGGCGGTTATGCGGGAGCCACGGTTGCGCGCGAACTAGACGAGGTTGCTGACGTGACTCTGGTCGAACCCAAGGACCACTTTGTGCATGCCTCGGGAACCCTCCGGTCCACGGTGGACGCCAGTTGGGACAAGCATGTGTTCCACTCGCTCGACAATCTGCTCATCAACGGCCGAATCGTGCAGGACAGCGCACGCCTCGTGACCCCGGAAAGGGTCATGTTTACAGCGACCAGCAGCATTGATGCCGACTACATCGTGCTGGCCACGGGAACCTCCTACCCGTTCCCTGCCAAGTTCATCGAGGAGCGTGCGTGGGTCGCCCGCTCCCGCCTAGATCGGCAACGAGAAGCGCTGGCGCAGGCATCGGGTGTCCTCATTGTGGGCGCGGGTCCAGTGGGAATCGAGCTTGCGGGCGAACTCGTCCACGCCTTCCCGGGACTCAAGGTCACCATCGTGGACCGTAATACGGAGATCCTGCACGCAGAGGAATACACGCCCGAACTGCGCGAGGAACTGATGCGTCAGCTGGGGCTCGCGGGAGTTGAGTTTGTGCTGGGCGAGGTCCTCGGCTACATGCCTCCCGTAGACGTGGGTGTGTTTGAGGACTTCAAGGTCGCGACCTCGGCCGGTACCGAAATCTCGGCGCAGATCTGGTTCCGCGCGTACGGCAACAAGCAGGAGTCCGACTACCTAGATGCACAGCTCGGCGCAGCACGCCGGCACGACGGCCGCATCAGGGTTGAGCCGACCATGCAGGTCGTGGGGTTCGACAACGTATTTGCCGTGGGCGACGTCAACGATGTTGCGGAAACCAAGCGCGCGCACACCGCGATGGTGCAGGCGCGGGTTGCCGCCAAGAATATCAAGGCGATGATCCAAGGCCAGGAGCCGACTTTCCGGTACATGCCGCGTCCGGGGCGCATTATTCTGCCGCTCGGACCCACCGGAGGAGCCTCGCAGATCGAGTTGCCGGACGGTTCCCACAAGGTTGTCGGTGCACACGAGACAGCCGAGTTGAAGGGCCACGACCTGATGGCGGGTCCGATTGTTCGCCTGCTGCGCAACGAGGAGTCTGCGGCCTAAACCGTTAGGCTTAGATTGGTAGATTTCCCAGCGGCTGGCCTATGTGAGCCGCTCAAAGGCCTGGAGGCAAGCATGGCCAGGGTCATGATGGTGTGCACGGGCAACATTTGTAGGTCCCCGATGGCAGAGATCGTTCTTCGTGAGCGACTCGTTCGGGAGGGATTGTCGGGCTTGGTTCAAGTCGACTCGACCGGAGTGAGTAGCGAGGAAGCCGGGAACCCACTCGATCCCCGCGCCCGCCGAGTCCTTGCCGCCGCTGGCTACACCGATGCGGGTCTCACCGCCCACCGCGCTCGGCGCATCGAGTTCGAGGACCTCGAAGCTCGTGATCTCGTGCTCACCATGACGGCTTCGCATGCGCGTGCTGTGCGCAGGCTCGCCGACATGTTCGACGTGAGCGTCCCGCTCGATCACGTACGGATGTTCCGGTCCTTCGACCCCGCCGCTCCCCAAGCCACACACTTCCAGGACGAGTCGCTGCTGGATGTGGCTGACCCTTGGTACGGTGACACCTCGGACTTTGAGGAATGTCTCGAGCAGGTGGAGGCCGCCATGGACGGAATTATCGACTATATTCGTACGGCCCTTCTGGGTGTTGACTCACAGGGTGGTCGCTGAAGCATGGGAAAGGAAATCCAGCCGGTGAGGGTGTCCAGCCGACCCCACTGGGCACGGCGCACCGAGACCTCCGTGGTTCGGTTCGCGGCGAGTTTCTTCCGCAAATTGGGCTGGCAGGAGCGCATCGAACCCTTCGTCGGGTACGGGGCTTCCGCTGAGACCGATACGTTCACGATCCCTGATTCTGCGACCTTTACGCTCGTGGATCGAGCTGATGGGTCTAGCCACTCAGGCGGAATCGAACGCGAAGAACCCGCTGCGGATGTTTCCTCCTCGGCTCCACCCCAGGGCTGGGTACGGGTCCTTGCCCGAGTGATGGTGTCGCCCAAGAAGCGCGCGTCGGTCTTTAGGACCTCCGCGCTGAAGAACAAGCCGGTCCATCAGCGGGCGGTCCGGGGCTGGCGGAGCTTCTTCACGGTGCAATCGCCCGAGACCCCCGTGTTTGTTACTGTCGGCGACCGGACCTTTCGTGTGGTCGCGGATGAGGGCGGATACATCGACGTGGTGCTGCCCAGCACGTTTGATGCTGGCTGGCACGAGGTTTCCCTCACCCTGACCCACAGCCTTGGGCAAGCCCACCCGCACCATGACGAGGTCGTCCCAGCTGAGCAGGCGCTGGAAGATGCTGAATCGTCGGGAAGTGGACGGACCTTGGGCCGTGGCGGTGCCACGGTCGGTGTCCGCGTCATCGGACGCGCCGAAACCATGGGACTCGTCTCCGACCTAGACGACACCGTAATCGTGACCACTCTGCCGAGGCCTTTTTTGGCGGCGTGGAACTCGTTCGTGATGATGGAGAAGGCGCGCCAACCGGTTCCGGGAATGTCGGAACTCTACCGCAGGCTCGAAGAGACTGTGGACTCGCTGCCTGTGATTTACCTGTCCACAGGAGCGTGGAACGTGGTGCCCGCGATGATCAGGTTCCTGGTGCGCTACCGCTTCCCGCTTGGTCCGATGCTCATGACTGACTGGGGGCCCACAAACACCGGGTTCTTCCGCTCCGGACGAGAGCATAAGGAACGAGCTCTTGCGCGCCTCGCTATGGACTTCCCGTCCGTCAAGTGGATCCTTTCCGGCGACGACGGCCAGCACGACCCAGTCATCTACCAAGAGTTCACCGCTAGCCGACCCGAGCACGTGAAGGCCGTAGCAATTCGACAGCTCAGCCCGTCCGAGGCTGTGCTATCCCACGGCACGACCGGCGCAAACCCAGCGAACAAGCGCGCCGAGATTCGCGGACACTTCGAACTACCAGAAGTCCCCGTGTTTGAAGGTGAGGACGGCTACGCACTCATGGACCGATTCAGCGAGTACGGTTTGCTCAACACGAGGGGTACACGATGAAGGTTTCGGCGCGCTCGCAGGTCCCGCCGTTCGCTGTTATGGACATCATTGCCGAGGCCAACCGGCGTAAAGCAGCAGGTGAGTCCATCATCAACCTGTGCGCGGGCGAGCCGGCAACGGGTGCCTCGGATGTGGTGCGCGAGCGCGCAATCGAACTACTCTCCACGGAGAACCTTGGTTACACGGAGGCGCTAGGCGTTCCCGCGCTGCGCCAAGAGATCGCAGCGCACTACAAGCGCTGGTACGACGTGGACGTCGATCCTGCGCAGGTTGCGATCACGACTGGGTCGTCGGGTGGATTCGTCCTCGCGTTCCTAGCCGCGTTTGACCCTGGTGATCGCGTGGCGCTGGCGCGTCCGGGATACCCGGCGTACAAGAACATCCTGGTCTCTCTGGGCATCGAGGTGGTCGAGCTCAACTGCGGACCCGAGACCCGCTACCAACCCACCATCTCCCAGCTCCAAGAGGCCTATTACAACGGCGGGCTGGATGGCCTGATCGTAGCGAGTCCCGCAAACCCCACGGGCACGATGCTCACGGGGCGTGAACTCGATGCGCTCGCCCAGTGGTGCGCGGACTACGACGTGCGGTTCATCTCGGATGAGATCTACCACGGGATCACGTACCCGACCGAGAACGGCGCGGAGGGCTCGGAGAGCAGGAGCGGCTCGGATGGTGGGGACTCAGCCCAGGTAGCCCAGGCCAACGGCCAGCCCGCTCGGGAAATGGGGCTGGCAACGGCCGCGCGTCATGTGGGAACTGGGGCAATCGTCGTTAATTCATTTTCAAAGTACTGGGCGATGACCGGCTGGCGGCTGGGCTGGCTCCTGCTCCCCCAGGATTTGATCGCGCCCGCGGATGCGCTCGCGGGGAATGTTTCTCTGTGCCCGCCGGCGCTCTCGCAGTACGCCGGGATCGCGGCGTTCTCTGAGCGAGGCTACGCGGCGGCGCGTCAGGATGCGATGCGGTATCGGGCGTCGCGGCAAGTGGTTTTGTCCGCGCTCGAACGGCTGGGGTGGACACGAGTCGCGCCCGCGGATGGCGCCTTCTACGTGTACGCGAACATCTCCGGGTCAGGCCTAGATTCACGGACGTGGTGTGCTCGCCTCCTGGATGAGGCGGGGGTTGCGATGACCCCGGGAAGCGACTTTGATTCGGTCGCGGGAGATGAGTGGGTCCGGCTCAGTTTTGCCTCTGACGAGGCCTCGGTGGCGGAGGCAATGGAGCGCACTATCACCTGGCAGCAGAGCGTGTGAATGTGCACCAGCGAAACACCCAGTGAGGTCCGTCACAAGTGGGTAGCAGGTCAGCGAACTTCTGTGCAGGTATGTCCAGAATGAGAGCAGGTATAAAAGTTATGACGGAAAATATTCTGTGATTTACATCACACCTGGACGTGCTGCCTGTATGCTTTATGCGGATAAAACAGTACAAACCATGACAGGGACCAAAGATGGTTGAAAGATTTACCGAAAATAGCAGGGAAATCTGCGTAATGATTCATTCAGTGGGGACTCTAGATAGTTAAGAGAACCGACCCGGCGGGGGACTCGGCCGCATCACCGAGTGCCGGAAACTACATGGAGGAAAATATGAGCACAATCGAGACAGTCGGCAATGTAGGTGTTGGCAAAGACCTGACTCGCCGCGAACGTGTTGTACTGGCAAACCTGTCCGAGGAGGCAACCCTCGAGCAGATCGCTACAAAGCTCTTTGTTACACGAAACACTGTGAAGTCGCAGGTGCGATCCGTGTACCGCAAGATCGGCGTTTCCACTCGAGCAGACGCAGTCAAGTGGGCACGCGCAGCAGGCATCCAAGACGTTCCTGAGGTCTGATCGCGCTATCAAGAAGCGGCCGGTTCCCCCGCGGGGACCGGCCGCTTTTTGCGTACCCGCGCTATTCGCGCGGAATAAATCATGGGACCATTACCTTGGACGTAGCAAACATGCCTCACGATTGGAGCAGCCATGAACACCCGCAAACTAGTTGTCGCTGCGGCTATCGTTGACGACCTTGAGCACCCTACAACACTTCTTGTTGCGCGGCGGAGCCGACCGCAAGAGATCGCGGGGCGCTGGGAGTTTCCTGGCGGAAAGGCGGAGCCAGGAGAGACCCCGGAGGCTGCCCTGCACCGCGAACTCCGTGAAGAACTGGGCGTGCAGGTAAGACTGGGTAGTGAGATCACGGGTCCCGATGGCGGTGGATGGATCATCACAGATCGCCACATCATGCGCCTGTGGTTCGCGGTACTAACTGACGGCGAACCTCAGCCGCTCATTGAGCACGACCTCTTGGAGTGGACGGCCTTTGAGGGTGCCCGCGGCTACGACTGGCTAGACGGTGACGTGCGAATCATCGAGCACATGGTGGGCAATCACCAGTTGCTCGGCGCGTAGTCCTTCAGGAAACAACCGAACAGATCCTCTCCCGATTCGCCCCGGACGATTGGGTCATACACGCGCGCTGCGCCATCGACCAGGTCAAGTGGGGCATGGAAGCCCTCCTCCGCTAGGCGTGCCTTGGTGGTGTGCGGGCGCTCGTCGGTGATCCAGCCCGTGTCCACGGAGGTCATGAGGATTGAATCGGACTCGAACATTTCGCGCGCACTCGTGCGAGTGAGCATGTTGAGTGCTGCCTTGGCCATGTTGGTATGCGGGTGCCCGGGGCCCTTGTAGCCTCGGTTGAACACACCCTCCATCGCGGACACGTTCACCACGTACGCGCGGTGCGCGCCTGCAGCCACCGCCGCGCGCATTGATTCACGCAGCCGGCTGATCAGGATAAACGGTGCCGTGGAATTGCAGAGCTGAACCTCAAGAAGCTCAAGCGGATCGATGCTCTCGACGCCCTGGACCCACGAGTTTGTGTCGACTAAGTCGGGCACGAGCCCTCCCGCGTCGATCGCGGTTCCTGTGGCGACGCGCTCGAGCGAGGCCGATCCCGCCGTCATCGCAAGTTTGGTGAGCAACTCTGGAGTGGTGACGGATGGGTTGACGGGCGCGATCTCGAGCGGGTTACCGTGCACGCCTGGGTGCACCTGTCCCTCGAGGGCCTCGGGGTGTGCGTCAAATGAGCGCCCCAGCCGCACGTACTGCGGCAGCAGGCCCGAGGGGAGCGGTGCGTTCTCTGCCTCCACGAGCGGCGCATACGCGCCCTTGGATCGGCGCACGGTCTGCGCGGCGTTGTTGATGAGGATGTCCAGCGGGCCGTCGGAGGCGACCTCGTCGGCGAGCGCCACCACCTGGGCTGGGTCGCGCAGGTCGATGCCCACGATCTTGAGGCGACCGATCCAGTCTCCCGAGTCCTCCAGAGCCTTGAATCTGCGGATCGCGTCGCCGGGAAAGCGGGTAGTGATGGTCAGATGCGCGCCGTCGCGGAGCAGTCGCAGGGCGATGTGCATGCCGATCTTGGCGCGCCCACCGGTCAGCAGCGCGCGCTTTCCTCGCAGATCGGTGCGGGCATCGCGTTTGGCATGGTTGAGCTCCGCGCAGTTGGGACAGAGCTGGTGGTAGAAGTAGTCCACCTGGGTGTACTCGGCCTTGCAGATGTAGCAGGCCTGGGCGCGGTTGAGCGTGCCAGCGCTGCGTGAGCCGCTGGAAGGTGAGACGAGGTCCAAGCCCTCAGTTTCGTCGTCAATCCGGGTGGGCGCGCCGGTGGCAGTGGCCGCGATGACCGCATTGTCAGCGGCCCGCACCTTCTGCTTCGCCGCTGCGCGGCGATTCTTCTTCACCGACTTGTACAGGCCCGCCGTGGCGAACATGAGCCGCACCCGGTCCGGGTGGTCCTCGGGCAAGTTGTTCGCGCTCTCGATGAGCGTGAGCGCGTCCTTTAGCGCTGCCGCGTCGAGCGGCGCGTAATTGGGATCGGTGGATTCTGGGCGCGAGGTGGGGGCGGACACGGGTTCTATTATCGACGATTTTGGCGCGGTCCCGCGGTGCTGTACGTCACGCTGGGGTCAGAAAAGGGGCCCCGAGGGGCCCCTTTTCAGCAAGAGAGTGTGCCTACCGGCGTTCGCGTGCGAACGGTTGGATCACAGACCAGCGTTCGCGGCGACTGCTGCCATGAACTCTCGTGCCTCTGCCTTGAGCTCTTCGGTAGCGAAGTTGCCGTCAGCAGCGAACACGTTCTCGTTCACGAACACGTTGATCTGGTTCTCCATGACCTTGGCTTCGCCGAACTCGAGTACAGCTGCGAGGAATCCGCCGGCCTTGTTGCCACCGTGAGGGGCGATCGAGGCGGTTGCAACTGCGGTTGGCTTGGAGTTGAAGGAGTGCTGACCCCATGGGCGTGATGCCCAGTCGATGGCGTTCTTCACGGAGCCGGAGAACGAGTCGTTGTACTGAGGCGTGGAGACGATTACGGCGTCCGAACCTGCGATCGCTGCCTTGAAGTCGAGCGCTACCTGTGGGTACTCGGCGTCGAAGTCAGGGGAGTAGAGGGGCAGGTCCTTGATCTCGATCTCGTTGATCTCGACGCCCTCGGGTGCGTTGAGCTTCAGGGCTTCAAAAACCGCACGGTTGATCGAGGTGGACGAGATGGATCCAACGATGTAGCCGATCTTTACAGACACAGGTGTGCTCCTAGATGTTGGCGGCTCGGGGCCGCTTGTTGATGCTGCGGGCTGGGCGAAATGCACGCCCTACAGAAACTTGAACCATCAACTACTCTAGGTTATTCCGCCGTGAAGAGGCGGGACTCGTGACGTGCCTCACCCGGGATGTGGAGCCGGGCTTACGTCCAAGCATCGGTGGGGTGGTGGTGCTTTGCCTCGTCCTCGGCGACGAGCAATCGGGGAGCCGGCGTGCCAGCGATCGCGGCGCGCGCGAACGCGAGTGACTCGTGCACGAGAGCCTCGCGGTGCGCTGGGGAATCCGCCTTGCGCGTCCCGATCTCCACGCAGAGATCCCCGTTCCAGTCCCTCTTCACTAGGTGCTCAATAACCTCTCGGGCGGGCTGGTTTCCTACCCCGGGAACAAGATGCTCATCCTTGGCAGAGCCCGTTCCATCCGCGAGGTGGACGTGCCGGAGGGTATCGCCGAGCGCGGTGGCAACGTCGAGCGAGTTTTGTAGGGCCGTGGAGGCGTGGGAAAGGTCCAGCGTGGTTGCGTCGTAGTGCTGTGTGGTCAGGTCCCAGTGCGGAAGGTATGCCAGGTAATCGCGGTTTTTGCGGCGCCAGGGGTACATGTTCTCCACGGCGATCGTGATCCCAGTGCCCTTGGACAGGACCTTGACGTGGTCCGCGAACACCGAGGCATACCGGGGCTGCCACACAAATGGTGGGTGGACCACCACGGTGGATGCTCCCACCTGCTCCGCGAGTTCAACCGCACGTTCAAGCTTGCGAGCGGGGCGAACTCCCCACACGTTCTGGCTGACCACGAGCGACGGCGCGTGGATGGAGGAGATGGGGATGTCGTACTTGTCGGACAGGTGGATCAGTTTGGTTGCGTCCTGGGTTGTCGGGTCCGACCACACCATCACTTCCATGCCGTCGTACCCCGAGCGTGCGGCCAGTTCGAACCCATAGGAGGCGCGCCGTGGGAAAACGGAGGCGGTGGATAGTGTCACGCTGATCTGGGAACCGGGCATGGTTCAACCCTATTGCGAATTCGAGATCCGACAACCGCAGGGTCGGTGAACATTGTGTGCCGGTGCTGGTAGCAGGATCTGTGTGCGTTTCTGCGCAGGTGGTGGCGCTGGCGATTGCATAGGTGGTTGCACTGATCGGGGCCTTACGGTGAACTGTGGGTCAACAAAAACGCCCGGCCTATCCACGTAGGTGGGCGGGCCGGGCGTTGGCTCTGCCTGGGGAGAGGGCTACGCCTGCTGCCAGATCGATGCGAATGGAGCCTTGGACTCAACGCGGGTCTTAATGCCCTCGGTGACGAGCTTCTTGGCCACGCCTGCTGCGGTCTTGATGTCCGAGCCCTTGGCGAGCTCCGCGGTGATCGCGGCCGCGAAGGTGCAGCCTGCGCCCGATACGCGCTCCTCGCCGATCTTTGGTTCGGAGAAGATCGTGACCTCGTTGCCGTCGAACAGGACGTCAACTGCGTACTCGCCTGGGAGCTCCACGCCGCCCTTGGCAATGACGTACTGCGGACCCTGTGCCTGGATGCGCTTGGCCGCCTCGATGAGGTCGTCCACGGAGTTGATCTCGTCCATGCCGGACAGGGTCTTTGCCTCGAAGTGGTTAGGGGTGACCACGGTTGCGAGGGGAAGGATCTTCTCGCGCAGTGCGGTGTCGGTGTCGAGTGCTGCGCCCGGTTCCTGGCCCTTGCAGATGAGGACTGGGTCGAGCACGACGTTGGTCCACTGCTGCTTCTTCAGTGATTCCTCAACGGCGTCGATCGTGGCGGGGGTGCCGAGCATGCCGATCTTGACGGTGGACAAGTCGTGCAGCGAGGTTGCGGCCTCGATCTGGTCCTTGATGACCTGAGGGTCTACTGGTACAAAGCGGTGGTTCCAGTTGTCCTGGGGGTCAAAGGAGACGATGCAGGTCAGCGCGCCGAGCCCATAGACGTCGAGCTCCTGGAAGGTCTTGAGGTCCACCTGGATTCCGGCGCCGCCGGTTGCCTCGGACCCGGCGATTACGTATGCGAAGTTGACCATGTCTGTGTCCAATCAAGTTAGTGTGGGGATCCATGTTTTCGAGGGTACGCCCGCGTGCGCGCTCGCGCGGCTGATTCCACGAATTGGACCAGTATATTCGGACACAAAACACGGATTGGCTGGTCCAGTTTTGGCGTGTTCGAGCGGACCAGTTCCGGGAGTTTCGCTCGTGTGGTGCCTTCGATGTGGCCGCACTCGATCGAACGGATGATTATGGATCCGTTCGACACCCAACGGATCCATAATCATCCGTTCGATGAATGTGTGTGTGAGGGGAAGGCAGGGGAAGGGCAGGCGAAGGAGGCGGGGCTAGCCGCGCGCGTTGCGCACGAACTCCCGGATCTTGGCCAGGTCCTTGACGCCCGGGGCCGATTCGACCCCGCTCGACACGTCCACTCCCGCGGGGTGGGCCGTGGCTATCGCCTCGGCCACGTTGTCCGGGGTCAACCCGCCCGCTAGCAGCCACGGCCCCTTTGGCTGATTCTCGACGATTGTGCCCAAGTCCCAGCGCTCACCCGAACCCGCTTTGGGTGCGTCAAGTAGGAGCATCTCCTCGCCCCAAGCCCCCACAGTAAGGTCCGGCCTCGCAGCCAGCGATGTTGCTCGCCACACGCGGGAGAAGATCGCCTCCGCGCGTTCGAAATCCTGCTTGGAATAGTCCCCGTGCAACTGGAGCACGGACATTCCGAGGTCGAGAGCGAGGCGTGCTGCATCGTCGGAAATAAGGGACCGGACCACAAGGACAGTGTCCACGCGCGTGTTGCCAGCGGCCTCAGCCGCTGCGGCGAGCAGCGGACGGATCTGAGCGGCCTCGAGGTGGCGCGGGCTGCCGGGGGCGTGCACGAAGCCGACGGCGTCGGCGCCAGCGCCGATCGCGGCGGCGACCGACTCGGCGGTCTTGAGGCCGCACACCTTCACGTACAGCGGGCTTTGTGGGGTCATATGGCAAGTCTAGTTCTGGGGCGAGCGGTGGGCGGCGGTAGTCTCGAAGTATGCACATGCGTGGAGTTGAGTACAGGCTTGAACCGGATCAGCGTAGGATCGCGGTGGTGGGAACGAGCGGGGCGGGAAAGACCACGTTGTGCGAGGCGATTTCGCAGGCCAAGGATATTCCGTACACGGAAATTGATTCGCTCTTTCACGGGCCCCACTGGGAGCCGCGGGCCGAATTTCTTGATGATGTGCAGGCAATTTTGAACCGCGACGAGTGGATTATTGAGTGGCAGTACAGGCTGGCTCGTCCGCTCATCACTCCGCGCGCGCAGGTGTTTGTGTGGCTGGACCTGCCAATCGGGCGTCGCATGGCGAGGCTGACCCGGCGGACCGTGGGGCGATGGCGCTCTGGCGGCGAGCTGTGGAACGGAAATCGCGAGCCGGGGCCCTCCGTGTGGCTCAAGCGGTGCGACGACAACATCCTGTGGTGGGGATGGAAGACCCGGCACAAGCTGGACGACCTGGAGGATCAGTTGGCCTCGCAGTACGCCTCCGGCGAGGCCGTGGTGGTGCGGCTGGCGAGCGCGCGCCAAGTGCGCGAATGGCGCAGGCTCAACGGTCTGTGAGTGGCTGTCGGAGGGATCCACGTCCCCAGAACCTTTGGGCGTAAAGAAAAATAGGCACTCGGTCCTATTTAGGTAAAAACTTGGTCAAGTAAGGTTTTTGTTGTGGGAGAGGTGCCGACACCTCTTGTACTTCTGGCGAGACCCCGTAGCCGCCGGCCCCACGCAGTCCGCCGTTGCCGTCCGTGCGACCCAACAAAAGTGAAAATCCACGGATGGCAAGCTACCAGGCCAGCCTTGCAGCGCATGTGAGCACTGGTGGAGCGCTTTGACTCCTTTCTCGATAGCGTGACAGGTGGAGACACACTTTTTCGCGCGATCCGAGGAGCAGCGATGACCGAGACCCCAGTAGGCGGACTCACCCACACTTCAGAGAACCCCATAGACCGGCCCCTCGGGCAGGACGCACTTGACGCTCTTGATGCGACTTTGGCGTCAGCGCGCTCCACGGATGAGTTACTCCATGTTCTCGCATCCGCACCCGATGGGCTCTCCACAGTTGAAGCCGAGGCCCGCGCCCGGGAACTCGGCTTCAACGCTACCCCCACGCCCCCGAAGCCCGGTGTCTTTGCCAAGATCTGGGTTCACCTCTCCGACGTTCTGATCCTGATCCTGCTGGGCGCAGGTGTGCTCAAGGCCTTTGTTGGCGACTGGCTCGACTTTGCCATCATCATGATCGTTGCCGTGGTCAACGTGGGTGTAGGAATGTTCCAGGAGGGCCGCGCGGAAAAGGCGCTCGACTCGATCAAGGGGCTGCTTGCGCTGACCGCAGACACCAAGCGCGACGGAAACTGGGTGACCGTGGACGCGGAGACCCTGGTTCCCGGCGACGTGGTGCGCGTGCGCTCCGGTGACCGCATCCCCGCCGACATGCGCTTGCTGGAGTGCGTGAACCTGCAGGTGGACGAGTCGATCCTGACCGGTGAGTCCGACGCGGCAGTCAAGCAGCTCGAGGCAGTGGAACCGGACGCCCCCGTGGGGGACCGCACCAACATGCTTCACTCCGGAACATTGGTGGTCTCGGGGACCGGCGTCGCGGTTGTGAGCGCGACGGGTTCGCGCACGGAGATCGGCCGTATTCAAACCCTCATGTCCGAGGTGGACGAGCTTGAGACCCCGCTGTCACGCCAACTGGCATCGTTGGGAAAGTTCATCGCGATCGCCGTGGGTGTGATGGCGCTGGTCATGGTCCTGATCGGTGTGTTTGTACACAACTTCACGCTCGACGAGACGATTTCCGCCGCGATCGGCTTTGCTGTGGCAGCAGTCCCCGAGGGCCTGCCGGCCCTCGTCACGATCACGCTCGCCATGGGCGTCCAACAGATGGCCCGCCGCAACGCCATCACGCGCCGACTCACCGCAGTTGAAGCACTCGGCTCCATCACCACGATCTGCTCGGACAAGACCGGCACGCTCACCAAGAACGAGATGACCGCCCGCGTGGTGGTGACCTCCGAGGCCCAGTTCACCGTCAGCGGCGAGGGATACGAGCCGGTGGGCGAACTCCGCTCCGGTGACCGCCCCGTAACCTTCGGTGACGCCCCACTGCTTGCGCGGCTGATGGCCGCCGGCTCCATGTGCAACGACGCCCAGGTCATCGAGGAGGATGGACACTGGCGGCTCGTGGGGCAACCCACCGAGGGCGCCATACGCGTCATGGCCACCAAGGCAGGCTTCGACGTTGCGCACGAGCGCCGCGCAGTCGTTCCGTTCGAGTCCTCCCACAAATTCATGGCCACCATCGACGCCTATGAGGCCCCCGCGGGTGTGCTCGGCGACGCCCCACAACAGGTCGTTGCGCTCCATGCCGTGGGCGCACCCGACCGACTGTTCGACCGTGCCACCCACCAGTACGCGGCTAACGGCACGCTCGTCCCGCTCGACCTCACCTACTGGGAGAACGCCCAGGCAAAGCTCGGCTCGACCGGCCTGCGCGTCCTCGCCGTGGCCGGCAAGGTCGTTGCCGGCACCGAACTCGCAGACGCCGAAAGCCTGATTCTCGACGATATTGCTGGGCTGGTCATGTACGGCCTAGTGGGGATCGTTGATCCGCCGCGTCCAGAAGCCGTTGCAGCCATTGCGGAATGCCAGCGCGCAGGCATCGACGTGGTCATGATCACCGGTGACCACGCTGGAACCGCAACGGCGATCGCATTGGAGCTGGGAATCGTCGTTAATCAGGCGGACGGCACGGTGGCCTGCCCCGCAGGCCACACGGGACGGGCGGTCATGACCGGAGCCGACGTGGACGAACTGGGGCCGGACGGGCTGCGTGAGGCGGTCAAGACCGTGCGCGTGTTCGCGCGAACGAGCCCCGAGCACAAACTGCGCATTGTTGAGGCGCTGCAGACCAACGGACACGTGGTCGCCATGACGGGTGACGGCGTGAACGACGCGCCGGCGCTCCAACGCGCAGACGTGGGCGTGGCCATGGGCATCAAGGGCACCGAGGCGACCAAGGAAGCCGCGGAGGTCGTGCTCGCGGACGACAACTTTGCCACGATCGAGCGTGCCATCGAGGAAGGGCGACGGATCTTCGACAACATCCGCAAATCCGTGGTGTTCCTGCTGCCCACCAACGGTGCGCAGTCGCTCGTGATCCTCGTGGCGGTTCTGTTCGGCTGGGCGCTACCGCTCACCCCGGCCCAGATTCTGTGGGTCAACATGGTTACTGCCGTGACGCTCTCGCTCGCGCTGGCCTACGAGCCCGGCGAGCCTGGGCTGATGTCACGCAAGCCGCGCGACCCGCGCGAGGGCGTGCTGACCAGAGGGGCGGTGCTCCACGTTGGATTGGTTTCGCTGCTCATCGGTGGCGTGACGCTACTGGTAGTGGCCATCGAAACCGCGCGTGGGTCAGCGCCCGAGGTCGTGCACACAACCGCGGTCACGATGCTCGCCGTTGGGCAGCTTGCGTACCTGCTCAACTGCAGGTTCCTGCACCGCTCATCCATCACCCCGGACGTGCTGCGCGGAAACAAGATGGTCTGGATCGCCGCGAGCGCCCTCATCGCGCTGCAACTCGTGTTTACTCTGGTACCAGCAATGAACTCGTGGTTTGGCTCCACACCGATCTCGCTGGACCGCTGGGGGCTGACGATTGCGCTCGCGGTCGGAGTGTTCCTGATTGTTGAGCTGGGCAAGCTGGTGCAGAGGCGCACCGAAGACAAGCGCGGATAGAGGGCGAAAGACCTCAAGACGCTGAGCGTGGGGTCGGGAGCCGTGGCAGGATTGGCCGTGGCGTCCCGAGCTACGCAGAAGTGGTGTCCAGGGGATTCTAGGGTAAAGGTTCAACCATGAAATGCCGTGTGACGGATCTCAAATTCTGCCCAAACCGGGACAATTATCCTCTTGTGCTTGCCCAAAACATTGCCAAACTTTTATACAGCGATGGTGTGTCTGGGTGGGTTTCCTAACGAACGCCTATCCACTCGCCACCGCGAATGAGAAAACACGCACGCGCATTGCCCACCGTGAAACGCAAATACCCAATGATGCGCACTAAGGAGAATTCATGAACTCCCCAAGCCAATACGCCACCCCAACATTCTCAGTCAACTCCGAAGTGGGGAAACTCAGGACAGTTCTCACGTGCCGGCCGGGACTCGCACACCGGCGTCTCACGCCCTCAAACTGCGACGATCTCCTGTTCGACGACGTCATGTGGGTAGACCAAGCAATCGAGGACCACCACAACTTCCAGAAAACCATGCGCGACCGCGGAGTCAACGTACTGGAACTCCACGAACTACTCGCCGAAACGCTCCAAGAACCGGGCGCACTCGACTGGATTCTCGACCGGGTCCTAACCCCCAACCTCGTGGGCCTAGGACTCATCAAAGAAACCAGGGACTACTTTGATTCCCTAAGCTCCACAGAAATCGCAAACCACCTCATCGGAGGGCTGTCGGTGGACGAACTGACAGGCGAGATCAACGCGGGAGCACGGACTCTCGTGCGCACAGATGCCGACGCCCGCGATTACCTACTGCCGCCTCTGCCCAACACGCTCTACACCCGCGACACCACCTGCTGGATCTACGGTGGAGTTACCCTCAACCCGCTCTACTGGCCAGCCCGGCACGATGAGACTCTCCTCATGAAGCTCATCTACACCCACCACCCAACTTTCGCAGGTAAGGCCACCGTGTGGTGGGGCGATCCCGAAGTCAGCAAAGGCCTCGCCACGTTCGAGGGCGGCGACGTCATGCCAATCGGCAACGGAGTCGCGCTCATCGGAATGTCCGAGCGCACCTCACGCCAAGCAATCACGCAGGTTGCACAGGCACTCTTCGCAGCCAACGCAGCGCAACACGTCATCGTCGCAGTCATGCCACGTTCCCGTGCCGCAATGCACCTCGACACAGTCATGACGTTCGTCGACATCGACTGCGTCACGGCCTACAAGCCGGTGGTGGAAAACATGACCGCAATCTCGATCCGGCCTGGCACGGGAGAATCTGGACTAGACATCCGGGGCGAAGACAGCGACTTCCTTAGCGTCGTCGCACAGGCACTCGGAATCGGCTCGAGCCTGCGCGTCATCGGCACCGGCGGCGACCACTACGCGGCCGAACGCCAGCAGTGGGACTCCGGAAACAACGTCGTCGCACTCGAGCCAGGTGTCGTCCTCGCCTACGACCGAAACACCGTCACCAACTCCCTCCTCGAAAAGGCTGGGGTAGAAGTCCTTCCTATCGTTGGTGCGGAACTCGGACGTGGTCGAGGCGGCGGACACTGCATGACCTGCCCGATTGAACGTGACTCAATAGAACTCTGAGGGCCAAGGAATGAACGCACAAATATCAGGGAACTCCACAGGCGGCGCAGCCGTGGACGTCGGGGGGAATAGTGGGCCTGGCGGGTCTGGTGGGGACTCCGGGACTTCCGCGGTCAAAAAGGTTTCACTAGCAACACTCACCGCGATGGTCGTTGGCTCCATGGTGGGCGCGGGAGTATTCTCCCTGCCCTCAAACTTTGGCCAGTCCACCGGCGTATTCGGTGCAATCATCGCTTGGCTGGTCGCCGGCAGTGGAATGCTTACAATCGCCCTCGTGTTCCAATGGCTCGCAAGCCGCAGGCCAGACTTAGACTCCGGCGTCTACGCATATGCCAAGAGTGGGTTTGGCGAGTTGCCCGGATTCATCTCCGCATTCGGATACTGGGTGTCCGCCTGCATCGGAAACGTCACCTACTGGGTGCTCATAATGTCCACGATCGGGGCAGTTGCCCCGGGACTCGGCTCTGGCGACACCCTACTTGCAGTAGGACTCTCCGTGATCGGAGTGTGGATCTTCCACTTCCTCGTCGCCCGCGGGATACGCGAAGCCACAATCATTAACAGGATCGTGACTGTTGCAAAAGTAGTGCCAATCGTCATGTTCGTAATTGTGACCGCGGTACTCATGGACACGGACGTGTTCGCCGCCAACTTCTGGGGCGACGGATACGGATCGCTGCCCACGCAGATCAGCAAAACCATGATGGTCACGCTCTTCGTCTTCCTTGGAGTCGAAGGAGCAAGCGTCTACTCGCGCTACGCACGCAAACGCTCCGACGTAGGAAAAGCTACGATCGGCGGGTTCCTGGGTGTGCTCACGCTCTTCTCGCTTGTCGCGCTCGTGTCCTACGGAACCATGACCCAAAACGCACTCGCAGAACTACGCCAGCCATCAATGGCAGGAGTGTTTGCTGAGGTTGTGGGTCCCTGGGGAGGAACATTCGTCTCCATGGGACTCATCATCTCCGTGCTCGGCGCATACCTGGCATGGACGCTTATGGCGGCAGAGGTCATGTTCACCGCAGCCCGCGACAACGACATGCCACGATTCCTCAACAAGTTGAACAAGAATCACACGCCGATCAACGCACTCATCATGTCGTCGACGACCTCAATGCTCTTTCTGTTCGTCACCATATTGTCCGAAGACGCATTCGAGTTTTCCCTAACGATGACCGGCGTCATGTCCCTCGTCCCATACCTGCTGGCCAGTGCGTTCGCAGTCAAAGTGGCGTGGGGCGACATTCGGGGCACCGCACAGCTGACGAAGCTACCAGAGGGCGACGCCGCGATCCTGGGCACACGAAAACAGCTGATCATGTCTGCGCTCGCGGTCGTGTACTCGATCATCCTCATCGCGGTAGCGGGACTCGACATACTCCTAGTGTCCTGCGTGATCTACGCACTCGGAACAACCATGTTCATCATGACCAGGCGAGAGCAAAACAGGCGAGTCTTCAGTAAGACGGAGGGCATAGGGTTCGCGGTGCTCGTCATCGCGGGCGTGCTGGGAATCGTGTTCCTAGCCACGGGAACGATCGCGCTCTAGCGGCGCACCACACGGCCGAGCCACAAGAAGAGCTCGGACAGACTGCAAGACTCACAAGGCCGGTAGGCGCGCCCAGGAATTGGCGCCTACCGGCCTTACGTCAGTTCTCGTTGGGGGGCTCGCGCAAGACGCCCCAACGAGAAGGTGTTGGCTTGCTGTGCCCTGAACTCATTGATCGGGCACTGCGGCGCTGCGCTTCAGCGAAGTGCCTCGCAAGCTCGGTCCTTCACTTACGCTTCGCTCTGCTGTGCCCTTACTAGTTCCGTGGCCTCAACCAAGTTCCGCAAACTCGCCACCGTCTCGTCGTATCCGCGAGTCTTCAGGCCGCAGTCAGGGTTCGACCACAGCAGCGTTGGGTCCACGGACTTCACCGCGAGCTCCAAAAGCTCCTGGATCTCCCCAACCGATGGCACGCGAGGCGAGTGGATGTCGTACACGCCCGGACCTACGCCACGCGAATACCCGGCGTCCGCGAGCTCCGGAAGGATCTCCATGCGTGAGCGTGCAGCCTCGATCGAGGTTACATCCGCGTTCAGGTTGTCGATCGCGTCGATGACCTCACCGAACTCTGAGTAGCACAGGTGGGTGTGGATCTGAGTGTCCACGCGTACGCCGGCCGTGGACAGCCGGAACGAGCCCACCGACCAGTCCAGGTAGTCCGCGTGGTCGCGCTTCTTGAGCGGCAGCAGCTCGCGCAGTGCAGGCTCGTCAACCTGGATCGCCGCAATTCCCGCAGCCTCCAGGTCATTCACCTCGGCACGCAGTGCCAGGCCGATCTGGTTTGCCGTCTCGCGCAGCGGCACGTCATCTCGCACAAACGACCACGCCATGATCGTGACGGGCCCGGTAAGCATTCCCTTCACCGGCTTACGCGTCAGCGACTGAGCAAACTCCGCCCAGCGCACGGTCATCGGCGCCGGGCGCGACACGTCGCCCCACTGGATCGACGGACGGGTGCAGCGCGACCCGTACGACTGGACCCAACCGTTCTCCGTCGCCGCAAAGCCATCAAGCAGCTCGGCAAAGTACTGAACCATGTCGTTGCGCTCGGCCTCACCGTGCACCAGAACGTCCAGTCCCAGCTCCTCCTGCAACGCGATGACCTGCGCGATCTCGTCGCGCATCGCCTGCTCGTACCCCTCGGTGGCAAGCTCCCCGCGCGCGTTCGCCGCGCGCGCCTTGCGGATCGCAGTGGTCTGCGGGAACGACCCGATCGTGGTGGTCGGCAGCGGCGGCAAGTTCAGCCTCGTCGCCTGCGCTGCGCGCCGCTCTTCAGCGTCCTCACGGTCAAAGTCAGTGGCCGTGAGCGCGGCCGTTGCCGCGCGCACCTCGGCCACGTTTACGCCAGGTGCTGATTCACGACGATTCAGCGCAGTCCGCGAGTCCGTGACCAGATCCTCGATTGCGCCCCGTCCCTCGGATAGTCCGCGCGCAAGGTTGACGACCTCGCGGACCTTTTCCTCTGCGAACGCGAGCCAGGTCTTAAGTTCGGCGTCGAGTTTGGCTTCGGCGTCCAGGGTGTAAGGGACGTGCTGCAACGAGGTCGAGGTGGTTACCGTGATGGCTGCGGCGCCCAGTCCCTCCGCGCGCTCCAGAATCGCGAGCTTGTCCGAGAGGTTTGCGCGCCAGATGTTGTGTCCGTCGATCACGCCTGCCGCAATAGTGGTGCCAGACAGGTCCACGCCCGTAGCGTCCGGAATCGAGCCCTTGACCAGGTCAATCGCGATCGCCTCGACCCCGGTTGCGGCCACTGCCGCGAACGACTCCTCGAGTCCCCCGTAGGGAGCGGCGATCGCGATCTGCGGGCGGTTAGCGGTAGCGAGCAGGGTTTCGTACGCGGACGCCACCGCCTCGCGTAACTCTTGTCCGGATGCTGCGAGGTTCTCGTTTACCAGGGCTGGCTCATCGAACTGGACCCAAGGCGCGCCTGCCTCGGCCAGCTGCTCCAACAGCGAGACGTACGCCGGAACGAGCGCGGGCAGAAGGGTGAGCGGGTTGAAGTTTGCGGGTGCACCCTCGGCGGCCTTGGACAGAGCAAGGAAGGTCACCGGACCCACCACGACCGGACGGGTAACGAACCCGTCGGCCTTGGCCTCATTGAACTGGTCCACGTACTGCGTTCCCACGAGCGAGAACGTGCTGTCCGGACCGAGCTCTGGGACCAGGTAGTGGTAGTTCGTGTCGAACCACTTGGTCATTTCAAGCGGGGCGTCCTCGCCCCTTCCGCGCGCCACGGTGAAGTAACCGGGCAGATCAAGGTGACCAGAATCGTCGAGAAGCGAGGAGAAGCGGGCTGGAACCGCACCGAACGCGGCGATGGCGTCGAGGACCTGGTCGTAGAAGGAGAACGACTCGGGGATCGAGGCGTCATCCTTGCCGAGGCCGAGCTCGACGAGGCGGCTGCGGGTGTCGTGGCGCAGTTGTGCGGCGGTTTCGGTGAGGTCCTCGAGAGACGACTTGCCCGACCAGTACGACTCCACGGCGCGCTTGAGCTGGCGCTGGTTGCCGATGCGTGGGTAGCCGAGCACCGAGGCGCGGGGGAAGGGGAGTGCGGTAGACATAGGGATCCTTCGTGTGGATGGCGTCGCGCTCGCGACGGGTGTGGATAAGTGTTTAGAACGCGACGGGAGACGCGCCGACTTGCGGCCCGCTTGCCGTACTCAACTCGGACGGCGCAAGGATGCTGCCGAGGTTGACTCCCTCGAGCAGATCGAGCGCCGCTTCATGCCGGTTGAAGGTGTAAATGTGCAGGCCGGGGGCGCCTGCGGCGAGGACATCCCTGGCAAGTTGGGCCGAAGCCTCGATGCCGTAGGAGTGCCTCATGTGGGGGCTTGAGATGGCGTCGAGGTCCGCGAGCAGCGCGGCAGGAGGCGTGACGCCGGTGAGTTGCTCGACCCTGCGCAAGCGGTCGGGGTCGGTCATGGGCAAGATGCCTGCGAGGATGGGGATCGTGACGCCCTCGCGGCGGGCAAGGTCCGTGAACTTGAAGTACGACTCGGCCTCATAGAAGAGCTGAGTGATGGCAAAGTTCGCTCCGGCCTGCTGCTTCTCCAGGAGCCTTCGGACCTCCTGCTCGGGAGATGTTCCGGCGTCCAGGTTGCCCTCCGGGAACGTCGCCACGGCGATTGTCAGGGGCTTGGCGGCGCCGCGCAGCGCGGCCGGCGCATCAGCGTGGCACCTCTCGGACTCAACCTCACGGAGAAGCTCGATCAGCTCAACTGTGGAGTGGACTCCGTCCGCTGGTGGCTGCCATGCGGAGTCGCCCTTGGGAGGATCGCCGCGCAGTGCGAGGAAAGTGCGGGCGCCGATCGACAGGAAGTCATCGATGGTGTCGGCGACGTTGTCACGGGTTGCCCCAACGCAGGTCAGGTGCGCGATCGGAAGCACGTTGGTGTGCTTGACCAGGCGCTCCACAACGGTTCGCGCGGTGTCGCGGTCGCTGCCTGCGGCGCCGTAGGTGACCGACACAAAGTCCGGTCCGGCCTCAACGAGCTTGCGAGCGGTGTTCCAAAATTTTGGCGCAGCATCAGGGTTACGCGGTGGCATGAGCTCGAACGACAGTGTCGGTCGAGCGAATCCGCGCGCGGCTAAAGAGACGTCAAAGGAAGCCATAGGTAAATCTCCATCGGATCTGGCGTTAGCACCCTTTCCTCGGTTGGAGGCTTCCGTTCGAGGAGGGTTGCTGCGGTGTCAATGAGCCAGGACTCTCGACCGCTCTGGATGGAACTGGTGAACAACAGTCTGTATCCAGGGAAAAAGCCGGACAACACTCGTCTTAAATAGTGAACAAACGTTAACGGGTGAAGGGTTCGCGGAATTGGCTCTACATAGCCGATTGTTGGGTGGGTTGGGTTGGGATGGGGCGAGTATTCTGCCGTCGAGAACTTTTTGCGCGTCCGTCATTCGGACGCTTCGGGTGGGGCTGGTGGCGGTGGAGAGGTCCCGCCTAGGGCCAAGCTGCTTGAGGCTGTAGGTGAGGTGCTTGGGTTGGCCTAGAGGAAAACGGGGCCACGTTGATCGCGCTGGGGTGCTGGTTTTGGGGAGGGCTCAGGCGAGGGCGCCCAAGAGGAACTTAGGGTGGGGGTTGGGCTTGGCCCGGAGTGTGTTTTTTTGGGGGGAGTCGGAGACCACGCTGGGGCATCTTTTTGAGGTTGGGTCGGAGCAATGAAAAGCGGGGTGTGGCCCCACCTGCCACACCCCGCCCTACTGTCGGGAGTCTTGCTGCCGCTCTGGCGAGGCGCCTCAGATGACGAGCTCGCCCTTGTAAACCACGATCTTTCCGCCGGCCAGCACGGCCTCGCGGCGCGGGGTACGAACCAGTGCATCCATCGGGTTCTCTGCGTCGAGGAGGACGATGTCCGCGCGGTCGCCCACCGCGAGGTTCTGGGAGGGGACACCCGCAAATGCTGCACCGCGTGAGGTAGCGAGTTCGAGCGCGAGCACAAGATCCTCGTCGTAGCGGAAGCCGCACATCTGCGCTGTCTTGAGCGCGACCTTGAGCATGTCGCCATCGCCGTACGGTCCCCACAGATCGCGGAAACCGTCGGTGCCAAGGCCCACGGGGACTCCGGCCTCGAGCATCGCCTTGATGGGGAGCGGCGGAACCTTGAGCGGCGAGACCGATGTCATGGACATGCCAGCCTCTGCCATGCGCGCAATGAGCTCGGCCTGATATCCGGGGTCAACCTGGCCCACGGCAAACCCGTGGGCGACGTTCACCTTGCCCTGAAGACCGTGGCGAATGGTCCGTTCGATCATGAGCTCGATCTGGAAGACTCCGAGTTCAGCAGGGTCGTGCAGGTGAAGGTCGATGCCGCAGCCGTACTTCTCCGCGATGGCAAAGATGCCGTCGAGCTGGCCCACGGGATCCCGGTCGATCGAGGCCGGGTCGAGGCCACCGATATAGTCGGCGCCGGCGGCTGCCGCCTGGCCGAGTAGGTCAAGCACGCCGGGGCGGCGCAGAACACCATCCTGCGGGAATGCGACGATCTGGGTGGTGATCGTGTTTCCGAGTGCTGCCACAGCCTCCCGCACCACCTCGATTCCGCGGAGTCCGATGCCCAGGTCCACGTCCACGTGGGTGCGCTGGGTCGTGGTGCCGTGCCGGAGGTACTCGCGCATGACGCTCGTGGAAACCTCAACGCCCGGAATGCCCAACTGGTCGCGGTGCGCGCGCTCGTGTTCGATGCGGCCCTGGGTCGTGGCAACGCCGCCATACGATACCCACGGCTTACCCCACCAAGACTTGTCCGTGTGGGCGTGAACATTGGAGAAGCCGGGCAGCGCCAGAAGTCCCTTGCCGTCGACCATGCGCGCGTCCGCCGGTGTTGGGCGGCCGGGCTGGTGGGGGTTGATTTCCGTGATCTTGCCACCGCTGACAACTATGTCTACGGCGTCGCCACCCCACGGGCGTACGTTGAGGAGGTCAAGGCGGAGCGAGTCGGCGGAGTGGAACTCGGCCGCGCGCGAGGCGGGAGCAAAGTCAGTCATCTCCCAATGCTACGCCGGAGCGACACCCGAACCCAGTACCCCGCTCACCGCCCCGAACCTTGCCCCACTGCCCCGCCAACTTTCGCCCCGCCAACTTTCGCCGAGAGTGCACCTGGGGGTCTGAGATTGTCCGGCAGCCGGACAATCTCAGACCCCCAGGTGCAATCTCGCCATGGGTAGGAGCGGGCTAGAGGAGCGAGTGGGGGGCAGGAGAAGGGGCAGGAAGGGGAGGCAGGCGAGTTTCCGCACTGTACCGGGTGGGAGCTCGTGCATACGCGTGCAAAAGCACTCGCACTGTACCGGGTGGAAGTTCGTGCAAATGCGTGCAAAAGCAGGAGCGCTCGCGCAATCATGAGTAGAGGCCGCGGGCGCGGCACCGTAGGTGTGAGAGGAAAAGCAATGTCAGTCGGCGACAAGGCAAACGAGATCGCAGCAGAACTCCAAGACACAGCGAAGGACGCCAATGAAGACGTCGAAACGATACTTGGGCTGGCATCGCAGCCGGTAGAGCCCAAAGATGTAACCAAAGAAAGCCGTGAGGGTGGTCGCCGTTCAGGCGGTTCAAGCTTCTAACGCGGAACGTGACCGTTCCAGATGCGCGCCCGGCGTTTTGGTGTGACGATTGAGTGGTCAGTCCGAAAGGAACACTGAAGAAGTGGAGAAGCCTATGGGTCTCGGTGACAAGATCAGTAACGCAGCTGAAGAAGCCAAGGGTAAGGTCAAGGAAGCTACTGGCAAGATGACCGACAATGAGCGGTTGGAAGCCGAAGGCAAGATTGACCAAGCCAAAGCTAACGCCAAGCAGGCTGGCGAAGATGTCAAGGACACGTTCAAGCACTGAGCGTTGACGTTTTCGTAATCCTAATTTCCTACTCTGTACAAGTGGAGCCCCGGCCATTGTCGCCGGGGCTCCACTTTCATGTCTGGTCTCACCTGTAAGGGGTGTTGGCAGCAGGTAGGTCGCAGCCACGCCGCAGCCTTTCCGGGGTTCTCCGCTACCAGGCTCCGCATTCGAATGCGAGTAAGTCGAATTAGCGCGGCTCATCCAGTCTGCTGTCACGTTGTTACTGCATATGATGGGCCTCGCTCACGCGTCGTAGAAAGGCCCGCTCATGATTAACATTCGTTCACTGCTGCCAAACGGCGGCTCCAAGGGCTCGTTTACCCTTGTCGATGCAGTAGCCGGTAACGCCGCCGACCCGCACTTCTTCCGCATCGCGAGCCCTGCCCAAAAGGAGCGCATCGCACCGGGCCACCTAGTCAAACTCGGCTTCATCTTCCCCGCCGGCGAGGAACGCCTCTGGGCAAAAGTCACCGCCATCGCCGAAGACGGCACACTCACCGCCACCCTGGACTCCGAGCCAATGTTCGGCGCCCGGATTCTCAAGCAGGGCGCCGAACTGTCGTTCGAACTCAAGCACGTCATAGACACAAACGCCTGATTTTCGACGATCCTGCGCACCTTCCAGCGCACCCATCGTCCCAGCCCCAGCCCCTGGCCAAGCCTGGTCGCTAACTGGCCCCGGAGCCGGCGCCCCGGAGCCGGCGCCCCTACGCCACCACGAACCCGGCGCGCAGCAGGTCCGCGTCACGCGAGGACGGCCCCACGAGCAACTCGAACTCGCCCGACTCGACCACGCGGCGCCCGGAAGCGTCCACGATGGTGCAGTCGGCAACCGGGATTTCGATTCGCGCTTCCACGGATTCGCCCGGTCCAACCAGGACCTGCGTGAACCCCTTGAGCTCCTTGTCGGTCCAGGACACGGAGGTCACTACATCCGAGACATATCCCTGCACGGTCTCCAACGCAGGGCGCGTGCCCGTGTTGGTCAGAGTCACGGTGGCTGAAATGGTGTCCTCCACGCGAAGCTCGGTCGTATCCAAAACCAAGTTCGAGTACTCCACAGTGGTGTACGAGAGTCCGTACCCGAACGCCCACTGGGGGTCCTGGGTCAGGTCTGCGTAGCGGTCGCCGTGCTGTCCGCGGATCTGGTTGTAGTACGTGGGCTGCTGGCCTACGTGGCGGGCGAACGTGATGGGCAGGCGGCCCGATGGTTCGATCTGGCCGAACAGCAACTCCGCGAGCGCTTGTCCGCCGCGCATGCCTGGGTTCGCCGCCCAGACCACAGCGTTAGCGCCCAAGCCCGACGCGGGCAGGACGAGTGGCTTCGAGGCGAGCAGCACCACGATCATGGGCTTGCCCAGCGCTGCGAGCTCGTCCAGCAACTTCTCTTGCCCGCCGAGCAGGTTGAGCGTGGCGGTCGATCGGCCTTCACCTACGAGTGGGATGGCGTCTCCCACCACGGCCACCACGTAGTCTGCGTCTGCTGCCAGCGCAAGGGCCTCGT
>NZ_HE978641.1:519693-539152 GCF_000312125.1 Timonella senegalensis JC301 | reverse complement strand
GCTGCCAGCGCAAGGGCCTCGTCGTTAAGTTGTTGGTCTACGGGCGCCGGAACGGCGACCTGTGGACGGGGTTGGCCGTCTGGGAAGAACTGACCCGCTGGGTCGTCTTCAAGAGTGACCACGTTGGCGCCGCGAGCGTATTCCACGGTCCAGCCCTCGGGGGCGAGGTCGCGCAGACCCCCGAATACGGTGGTGATCTGCTCAACGTTGTGGCCGTCCGGCATCCAGCCGGCTTGGCCGGAGTTTCCGGCCCAGTCGCCCAGCTGGTACTGGTGGTCGTTGGCGTTGGGGCCCACCACAGCGATCTTCTTGATTACCGACGGTTCTGCCGCGATCGGCAGCACCCCGTCGTTTTCCAGCAGGACCAGGGAGCGGCGGGTCACATCGAGGTTGATCGCGGTGTGCTCGTCGGTTCCGAGGACCGAGGTGATGCGTGCGGAGTCGGGGCGGCGCGGGTTCTCGAACAGTCCGAGCTCGAACTTGAGGGTCAGGATGCGGGAGACGGCGGCGTCGAGGTCAGCCTCGGTGAGCATGCCCTTTTGCAGTGCGTCGAGTGCACCCTCGTAGAACTGCGGCGTGGTCATGACCATGTCGTTGCCGGCCTTCACTGCGGCCGCGGCGGCGTGCATGTAGTCCGGCATGATCTTCTGCTCCCAGACCATGCGTCCCACGTTGTCCCAGTCGGTGATGAGCATGCCGGTGTAGCCCCATTCGCCGCGCAGGACGTCGTTCAGGAGCCAATTGTTGATCGTGATGGGCACGCCGTCGGTGGACTGGTAACCGAGCATGAACGTGCGGCAGCCTTCCTTGGCCACGCGCTCGAACGGTGGCAGGAACCAGGAGCGCATCTTGCGGTGCGAGACGTCGGCCTCGGAGGCGTCGCGTCCGCCCTGGGTTTCGGAGTAGGCGGCGAAGTGCTTGGCGGTAGCCAGAATCGCGGTCTCATCGTTCAGGCCGTTGCCCTGGTAGCCCTTGACCATCGCGGATGCGAGCTCGCCGATGAGGTGTGGGTCCTCGCCGAACGTCTCGTTGACGCGGCCCCAACGCAGGTCACGCGCGATGCACAGGACGGGGGAGAAGGTCCAGTGGATGCCGGTCGCCGCGGCCTCGACTGCGGTCACGCGGGCGGCCTTTTCTGCCAGTTCGTATGACCACGAGGCAGCCATACCCAGTTGGGTGGGGAAGATCGTGGCACCCGGGAAGAACGAGTGACCGTGAATGCAGTCCTCGCCCACGAGTAGCGGGATCTGCAGTCGAGTCTGGTCGGTCAGCGCGTGCGCCTCAATCAGGTTCTCGGGCGAGGTGTGCAGGATCGAACCCACGTGCCGCTCGTTGACCAGATGGTTCAGGTCCCCGCGGGCATCGAGCTGCATCATCTGCCCAACCTTTTCCTCCGGGGTCATCCGGGAGATGAGGTCGGCGACGCGCTCCGGAATGGGGAGGGAGGCGTCACGATACGTGATCTCGTGAGTCATGGTTACTGCTCCTTCTGGCTGCGAACGATGAACGGCGAACCGTGGATGGCAAGCGGGAAGAGACTCCCTCCGCTAGCAAGATGGTAGCGCTCCCACACTACAAATGACAGGGAGTGCTGCATCGGGTTGGCACGTGCGAGTCAGTTTGCGATCGAGGCAATCATGCGCGCGGTACTAGATCCTGTGCAGGGAAACTTCCTGGAACCGCGGGTCGCTGACCAAGCTGACCACGCTGAGCACTCCGAAAAAGTCGACTAAGCAGGCCACCCCGGCCACGCGATCTAGTGTGATGGGCTGCCGCTCACCTCGGTTGCTTCCGAGCTGACCGGTGACTTCCCGATGCGCATGCTTGTGAGCAGTCCGAACACGAGCACGCTCGCGCCGATCCAACCAGCAATCTGAACGCCGTGGGTGAGGGCCTCGGACGCTGCCTGTGCGATGGGCGCGGTGCGTTCGTCGGCTGCAAACTGAGGGATCAGCCCACCCGATGAGTGCGTCACGGCATCTACGAGCTTTTGCAGCTCAGGGTTCGCGGCCACAAGGTCAGCCGCGCGTGACTGAGTGCCCGACTTGAGTGATGTGAACAGCGCGGTTCCAAGGATCGCGATGCCGAGCGCGGATCCCACCTGGCGGCTTGTGGACTGGGTGGAGGACCCCTGTCCGGAGCGCTCCACTGGGACGTCCACCAGAATGATTGAGGTCAGTTGCGCCGTGGCAAACCCGACGCCCATTCCGTAGATGAACAGGGTGGTCGAGGTCATCCAGAGCGAAGAATCCACCCGGATGAGGGTCGCGAGCGCCGCGATGCCTAGGATCTCCAGAACCAGACCCATGCGAACCATCTGGATCGGGGTCATTATCTTGGCCAGCCCTTGGACGGCGCCGGACGCCACAAATGAGCCCACGGCGAGCGGCACCAGAGCCAGACCTGCGTGGAACGTGTCGAGTCCCGCAACGTTTTGGAACCACAGCGGAAGGGAGAGGATCAGTCCGAACTCTCCCATCGAGACCACGAGCGCCGTGACGTTGCCGTTTGCAAAAGATGAGATTCCGAAGAGCGAGACGTCTAGGATCGTGGAGAGCCCGGCCCGCATGCGGCGGCGTTCCCACAGGACAAAGCTGATGAGGATCGCCACAGCCGCGGCGAACACAATCGGGATGATCGAGAAGTTCCCTAAGTTCGCCGAGGCGCCCGGCTCCGCGCGCCACCAGCCGTAGGTACGGCCCTCAATGAGCGCGAACACTAGTGATCCAAACCCAGCGATGGACAGCAGCCCACCAAACCAGTCCGTGAGCCTCTGCGTGCTGGCCTCCTTGGACTCCGCAATAAACAGCGAGACGCCCAGGATGATGAGCAGACCGAACGGCAGGTTGATGAGGAAGGCCCAGTGCCAGCTGGCAACGGTTGCGAGCCAGCCGCCCACTACCGGCCCAATCGCAGCCATTCCGCCGATCGTGGATCCCCATACAGCGAACGCGATGGTGCGTTCCTTGCCGTGGAAGGTGGCGTTCAGCAGGGAGAGCGTGGTGGGCATGATCATCGAGCCACCGATACCCTGGACCGCACGCGCGGCCACGAGGAACGTGCCGGAGTCGGCTGCCGCGCACGCCATGGACGCCGTAGCAAAGATGATGACACCCGTGATCAGGATGCGCTTGCGCCCGACCTTGTCCGCAACCCTGCCCCACACCATGAGGAGCGCGGCGAACACGAGGGTGTAGATCTCTTGCACCCACTGAACCTGGGTCGTGGAGAGGTCCAGATCCTTGATGATGGGCGGAATAATCACGGAGACGATTGTCGAGTCCATGATGATGAGCGCAACGCCTAGGCTGATTGCGGCGAGTCCCCACCAGCGGTAGGCGTGCAGGCGATCTGATGACATGCGAGTAATGCTACGCCTGCACCTGACAAATCGTCTGAAAAACTCGGGTGCGAGCGCTTGATCTGCTAGTTTGTGTAGGCGATTCGGGGAAACCTAGGACTTTTGGTGCACCGGATACAGCGCAACCTGCGACGCTTTGATGGATGCGACCACACGGTCTCCCGGCAGCAGATTCAGTTCCGCTATTGCTGCCGGTGTCACGTGGGCTCGCAGCCGCTGCGCGCCTGCCGAGAGGCCCGCCGTGCCAGAACCGCCAGAACCAAGCCCAACCCCAGCCCCAGCCCCAACCCCAGCTCCGCCAGAACCAAGCCCAACCCCAGCCCCAACCCCAACCCCAGCCCCGCCAGTTTCAACCTCCAGCGCTACCGACACCACCGCGCCCTGCGATTCCAGGTCCCGCACCACCACGGGCAGCGCGTTGCGGGGGCTTCCGCCGACCTCGTGCCGGTGCAGGCTCACCGCATTGGGTGGGAAGGTTGCGCGCGCAGGGCTGCCCGCGGACACCTCGCCGATCCCGCTCAGCCGCAGCCCGCCTCCGAGGTCAACCACGTCAGTTTCCACGGCCTGTCCGTGCATCAGGTTCAGGCCCACAAACTCCGCCATGAAGTGTGTGGGTGGGGCCGCACATAGCTCGTCCACTGGCCCGTGCGCCACGATCCGCCCGCCTTCGACCAACGCGACCGTGTCCGCCAGCGCGACCACGTCCAGCAGATCGTGCGTCACGATCAGAGCCGTTTGATTAGCGCGTTCCAGTCGCTCCCGCAGGAGCGATCGGACGGCCGGAGTCACGGAGATGTCGAGCGCCGCAAAGGGTTCGTCGAGCAGCAGTAGGTCAGGGTCGATTGCCAGCGCCCGCGCGATGGAGACGCGCTGCGCCTGCCCGCCCGAGAGTGCAGAGGGCTTGCGTTCCGCCAGATCGGCCAGGCCGGTGGCGGCGAGTTCGGCGCGCGCCCGCTCGCGGGCTACGCCCCTGCGCGCGCCGCGCGATCGCGGCCCGAACTCTACGTTTTCAGCCACGTTCAGGTGGGGGAAGAGCAGCGGTCGCTGCTCCACGTAGGACACGGTGCGTTTGTGGGGTGGTACGTGTGTGCTTTCCGACGATAGAGCAGCTCCCAGCATCTCCACCCGTCCGCCCGTGGCCCGTAGGGAGCCGGCGATAAGGCCGAGGAGAGTCGATTTTCCGGCGCCGTTTGGCCCAACAACGGCAACCACCTCGCCCCTGCTGACGTCGAGCGTGAACTGCGCATCGCGGCTGGCCATCGAGGCGGTGACGCTGAGGAAACTAGCCATGAGCCACCACCCTTTCGCCCGTGCCCGAACTGAGCTTGGTGGAGATCGCAACAATCACGACCGCGACCGCGATGAGCACCACGGATAGCGCAAGCGCTAGGTCCGAGTCGGACTCCCGGAGCAGGTAAATCTCGAGGGGGAGGGTACGGGTCGTGCCTTGGAGCGAACCCGCGAACGTCAGAGTTGCGCCAAACTCGCCGAGCGCCCGCGCGAACGCGAGGGCCGTCCCGGAGGCGATAGCCGGTGCCGCAATGGGCACGGTGACCCGCCAGAACACGCGGGAGGGTGAGGCTCCGAGGTTCGCGGCGACCCTTTCATAGCGCGAGCCAGCAGAGCGCAGCGCGCCCTCCAGGGCAATAACCAAGTAGGGAAGCGCAACGAAAGTTTGTGCAATTACTACGGCAATCGTCGTGAATCCAATATCAATTCCCCACGCGGACAGGTGCGCGCCGATCAGGCCGCGCCGGCCGAACGCAGTGAGGAGGGCCAGGCCGGCCACAACGGGTGGGAGGACCATCGGGACGGTCACGAGCGTGCGCAGCGCGCGCACCCAGGGGCGGCGCGAGCGAGCGAGCACGAGTGCGAGGGGCACGCCGAGGAGTAGGACAATTGCGGTGGTCATGAGGCAGGTGAGCAGGGACAGGCGCAGTGCATCCTGAGCGCGATCCGAGGCGAGGAGTTCTGGCAGGGCGGACCACGGGACGCGCACAAACATGGCGGCCAACGGGATCGCGAGGAACGCGATCCCTAGCCAGAACGGAACCCACGCCCAGCGCGGAAACTGATTCATTTGGCCGGGCCGAAGCCGAACTGTTGTAGCTGCGCGGAGCCCGGGCCGGTAATTGCGGCGATGAACGCTGCTCCAGCCTCGGGGTGCGGAGCGTCCTTGACCTGCGCGATCCAGTACGTGTTGGGGTCATCGGTGGCGCCGGGGATCTCGAACGTGAGGACCTTCTTGCCTGCGCCCGAGGCGTCGGTTGCGTAGACGATTCCGGCGTCCGCCTCGCCGGACGTGACCTTGCCAAGCACGTCGGTTACGGAAGATTCCTGGGATACGGGGGCCAGTGTGAGGCCGGTGGACTCGGAAATCCGGGCTGTTGCGGCGCCGCACGGGACGTCGGGCGCACACGTGACTAGGCGGGTTCCGTCCAAGGAGGAGTCGAACCCCGTGATGTAGGCGGGGTTGTCGGCCGGAGTGACCAGGACCAGGTGGTTCGTGGCAAACATGACGGGATCGCCCTCGATCACGCCTGCCGCCACGGCCTTGTCCATGTTGGCCTTGTCGGCTGACGCGAACACGTCGGCTGGGGCGCCTCCAGCGAGCTGGTCGACCAGTCCCGAGGAGCCGTCGAACGAGTAATTCACGTTCGACTCGATCAGCGGAAAGACCTTGGACAGCGACGCGGCCGCAAAGATAGTGGCGCCGTCGGCGGAAGGTGTCTGCGCGTCCGGGTTGGTGCCGATGGTGTTAGTGGTGTTGGCCGTGTTAGGACTGTCGCCGGGCGGGCCTGCTTGCGTTTGGCATCCCGTAATGGATGCGGCCACGGCTGCGGTCACAAACGCGGAGAGCGCGACCGAGTGAAAGCGGGAGCGGAAACGAATCGCGGTCATGGTCGTGGCCCTTCGATGGAAACGTTCGTGGACTTGATGACAGCGGTGGCGATGGATCCGACCTCGAGGCCGAGATCTTGGACGGCCTCGGTCGAGATGAGTGAGACCACTCGGTAATTGCCGCACTGCAGCTCGACCTGGCTCATGACCTGATCCGAGACGATTCGGGATACCAAACCCGTGAGGTGGTTACGGGCAGAACGGTGACCTGCTCCGCCGTCCAGGTGTTCGAGGGAGGCGGCCTGGGCTATTTCCTCCGCGAGGGCCACGAGTTCGGCCCCGTCCACAACCCGCTTCCCCGAGTCGTCCGTGTCCGCGGTGAGTCTGCCTGAGTCGATCCAGCGCCGGATAGTGTCGTCACTGACGCCCATCACGCTAGCAGCTGCGGAGATCCGAATTCTCGCCATAATGCGAATCTAGCACCCGTATATGCGGAAGCAGGTGGAACTTTGGTCCTGGTTTGCGGAACTCACCACCCTCCGGTTCTCCTGCTCTCCCTCCCCACCCTCCTTCCGGCTCTCCCACCCTCTTTCCATCGAGAGTATTCCTGAGCCCACTCTCGACCTCGAGAGTGGGCTCAGGAATACTCTCGATGAAGTAGAGGGGGTTGGGTTGGGGTGGGAGTGGTTGGGGTTGAGGGGTTCTATCCACAACATGTTGTGGATAGGTTGTGGATTGGTGGCCTATTTAGTGGTTGGCGGCGTGTTCGACTTTGCGGTGTCAGAGGGCAGGGCTATAACTGAACGCGTGACTGCACCTCATCGAATCTCCCGCGTAACTGTGTTCACTGGCTCAGCCGATGGAAGCGTGCCCGGCTATAAGAGCGCGGCCCAGCGCGCGGCCGCGGAACTGGCCCAAGCCGACATCGAGATCGTCTACGGCGGCGGCAAAACCGGGCTCATGGGAGCGGTCGCGGACGCCGCACTCGCCGTTGGTGGACGAGTCCACGGTGTGATGCCACGCGCACTCGTGGAATCGGAGATTGCGCATCCAGGCCTTACCACGATTGAGGTGGTCGAGGACATGCACGCACGCAAGGCTCGTATGGCCAAGCTCGGGGATGCTTTTGTGGCGTTCCCTGGTGGGGCTGGCACGCTCGAGGAGTTCTTTGAGGTGTGGACCTGGCAGCAACTCGGCATTCACGCCAAGCCGGTGGCGCTGCTGAACATTAATGGGTTCTGGGACGGCCTACTCAAGGCGATCGACGGCATGATCGTGGGTGGCTTCCTGCGCCCGCAGTACCGAGACTCTCTCATTGTGGAGTCCACCATGCCCAAACTGCTCGAGCGGATGGCTGCGTGGAGCGAGCCCGAGGTGAAGTGGGCCAAGGCATCGTAGGCCGGTTAGGTTCTCAACTGGGTGCAGCGTAAGCCGTGTTCCGCATAATGCCTATGTGTGCGGTGTTCAGCAGAGATCAAAGCGTGCCGCGCGCGGCAGGCGCCAACACCTGCCGCGCCACGGATCTACTAAAGCTCGGCGCTAACTAGGAGCCAAGCACCCGGCGCGCAAACTGTTCTGCGTTCGCCACGAGGGCCTCGATCCGGTCGGCAATGAACTTCTCCGGATCGCGCTTGCCCTCAATCGAGTTGGGCTTGCGGCGCACCTGCTTGGAGCAGCCAAAGTGGCCGTGAATGAGCGTGCCTACGGTGTCGCCCTTGCGGCCGGCCGCGCCCGCACGCTTTGCCACAAACAGCTTGACGTCGCTGACGTCAACGATGTCCTCGCACAGCGCGCACATGGTCTTCTTGGTCTTGTTTCCCGAGGCGCGGAGCATGATGCCCACGGGCTCACCGTCGAGCGGGATGACAACGAAGCCGAGCAGCGGGTTTGAGCGGTCGATCCAGCCGAATACCTCGAGCTTCTCCCACTCCACTGTTTCTAGGCGGAACGGAGGGATGGCTTCGGCCGCCTCGCGCTTGGAGGTGTTTACAAAGGAGTCTCGAAGGGACTTGGGGGTAAGCGGTTGCATGACAAAACTTCCTGATTAATGGGTACGCAAAGAAGCCCGCCTATGCGGGCGGAGGCGATCCGCGAGACGTTGAAGAGCGCCTTGCGGCATACACGCGGGCCGTTGAGCTGTCCGCTGCGCGGTCGCCAGGGGGGAATCAGGAATGTGCAGTGCAGGCCACTTGGGCCACCGGTCCTTTCATAGTGCTACCTCGCCACCGTATACCTGCGCGCCAAGCGTGTGCACCTCATTTGGCGCGAGTCACATCCGCGCACGCAGCCATTCCCGTTGCTCTCGCACGTCCTGTGGGCCGGCTGGCTTACCGTGGCCGGGAAGGTACATCGTTGCAGTGTTTCCGCAGGCCAGGAGCCAATCCAGCGCCCTGACCCATCCCGCTAGGTCGGAATCCGTCTCAATGCTCGGCTCGCCTGCGGTCTCCACAAGGTCTCCCACGATCCACGCGTTCGCCCACGGTACGTGAACCGCCAGGTCCGCCATCGTGTGCGCGGGCGCGAACGCCCGCATCGTCAGCAACTCACTTCCCAGCGTGATGCGCTCCTGATTCTCGACGATAGAGCTAGCACCAGCGATCGTCACGTCATCCCAGAGGCCGGGTTCCACGCCCTCCTCGAACAGGCCGTGCTGGTAGCGCACTAGCTCGAGCACGCCGCGGGTAGCGAGGTGCTCCTCGTGGCGGGCATGCCCATATATGGGTATCCCAGCGTCCGCGAACACGGAGTTACCAAAGCAGTGGTCGTAGTGGGCGTGGGTGTTGATGAGCGCTACACACCCTCCAGTCCGGCGGGCGATTGCCTCTGTCTCACTTAGCCCTGCTGGGGGAGTGAGGTGGCGGTCCAACGTAAGGGATTCGTCGTAAATCTGGCGGCCTTGGGCCGCGTTGTTTCCCGAGTCCACAAGGACAAACCCAGCCGAGCTGCTGATCATATAGGTGTTCACGGCGAAGGGCTTGAGTGCGTGCACGTAGACGCTGGGCGCGATTGCGGTCCAGAACGCGGTGGCGGCAGGATCATCAGGCACGGCGGACTCCGGGGCGGTGGGAACTCGTATGTTCAGGCTAGGGCACGCTCCGCTGGAATGCAGGCAAAGCCCTCGGCCTTAGATGCCCGGACACGGCTGTTCGACCGACTGTGAGGCAATAGTTGTGAGACATGCGGCGGAACCTGTCGGATATGACGGTTTAGGTATGGTCAAGGGGTTAACATTTCTTACAGGACGCGTGGACGGTTTCTACGCCATGCATCCGGCTGCATTCGACAACCCCAGAACTGCGGCGTCTGCTCCGTCTTGCGCGAGACTCGGCAGACGTCGCTTCTTTGGTGAGTAGCTCTGCGTTCTTCGGCAACGTTGCCGAGGGACGTATGCGCGTTTATGGCGGCAGATGGGTCCTCCACCCTGCGATTCCTTGGGGCCATAGCCGCGGACGGTCAGCCACAATAGGATGGAAGACGATCCGTCACAGACCCCGCAGGTGATCCACATGGAACTCAACGACGAGCACAACATCGATCCGCAAGGCTCAACGCCCGCACCCGGGCCCTCCTCAACCGAACCCGAACCCGATTCCGCATCCGCAGATCGCGGGCCTGAGCATGTCGCCCATGCCGGCCGCGAATGGAGAGGGTCCTCTCCGGATGAGTCCGAGACCGAGCGACCTGGAGCCCACAGTTCCCCGATGACCAGCCACCGCCAGCCCCGGGACAGAGGGGACGGTGCCGAGGGTATCCGCAACGAACGCGCGGCGAAACTTCCCGCAAACCTGTCGCGCTCCTGGCTTCTGGTCAACGCAAGCAAACCTGAGCTCTTCGAGGACGCGCTTCGTTCGGAGGCCGACTCTGTCATCTTTGACCTTGAGGCGGCCGTTGCCGACGACCTCAAAGAAGATGCGCGCTACAACGTGATGCGGGCCCTCTCCTCGGGAATGAGCGCTTGGGTGCGCATCAACGCCATGACCTCCCCGCACTGGAAGGACGACGTATCCGCACTGGTCACGGCGGCTGGGCTGCGAGGTGTGATGCTTGCGGAAACCGAGAAGCCCGACCAGGTCACGCTGACCGCCATGCAGTTGCGCGCGGGTACCCCCGTGATCGCGCTGGTGGAGTCAGCGCTCGGGATCGAGAACGCAACAGCGATCGCGTCAGCTCCCGGAACCTTCCGCCTGGCGTTTGGCGTCAACGACTTCCGCAAGGACACGGGCGTCACTGAGGACCCGATGGCACTCGCCTACGCGCGCGGAAAGCTCGTGGTCGCATCCCGTGTAGGCAAGCTGCCCGGTCCGATTGACGGCCCACCAGGTCCTACTGACGAGTGGGAAGATGTGCTCGAGGCGTGCGAGATCACCCAGCGTATGGGTATGACCGGCAAGCTCTGCCTTAACCCGGACCAAGCCGACGACATCAATAAGGGTCTTTCGCCGAGCGTTGAGGAACTCGGCTGGGCTCGTGAAATGATCGAACGGCATGCGCACTCGCTGAGCAGCAAGAAGGGCGTCAACATTGCGGACGGTTCTTACCTGCCGCGACTCGCCCGTGCGCAGAAGATCGCAAACCTCGCCGAGACCTATGGGCTGTGGCGGAACTAGAGGAGCACGCCTAGTGCTCCGCTGAGTGGTTCGTCTTGGCAGTACCCCGTCTCAACCACAAAAGTTCAACTGGCAGAAGCAAGTTAAGGAGCATTCATGTCCGTGGTAGTCATCAACGCAATTTCCGTGCCAGAAGGTGCTGGTCCTGAACTGGAAAAGAGGTTTGCTGCGCGCAAGCACTCAGTGGATCAGGAACCCGGTTTCGAGGGATTCCAGCTGCTGCGACCAACCGCAGGTGAAAACCGTTACTTTGTGATGACCCAGTGGGCGAGCCGCGCAGACTTCGAAGCGTGGAGGGACGGAAAGGCAGCACAGGCACACGCCCGCCCCGAGGGAACGAAGCCCGTAGGTACTGGTGCCGACCTCATGGAGTTTGACGTCGTAGAACTCTAGGGCCCACACCAGCGGGTATTTGACTGCTAACACTCTGCACTTCCCACCACATAGGTTTGAGATCCCCACCCCACATGATCATCACCGTCACACCCAACCCATCCATTGACCGCACCCTAGAAATCCCCAGCCTCGCGCTCGGGGAGGTTAACCGAGCCGATCACTCACGCGTTGACGCGGGTGGAAAGGGGATCAACGTATCGCGGGCGCTCGCGGCTCACGGGACTGGATCCGTAGCGGTGTATCCGCGGGGTGGAAACGATGGTCGGCTGCTCGATTCTCTGCTCTCGCGGGTCGAGGGTGTGCGGGCGGTTGCAGTACCCGTGCGGCAGGACACGCGGTCGAACCTCACCATTGCTCACGATGGTGGGTCCACAACCAAGCTGAACGCACCAGGGCCAGTCGTGGAGGCAGCGGAACTTGAGGCGCTGACCGCTTCCGTCCTGCGGGCCGTCGATGAAGCGGCTGCCGCCGGACCCAGCACAGCAACTGTGGTGGCGTGCGGAAGCTTGCCGCCCGGCGTCGGCACGGACTACTACGCCCGCCTGGCCGAGGCCGTGACAGCGGCCGGCGCACGGTTCGTGCTCGACACCTCCGGTGAGGCGCTGAGCCAGACGATCGTGGACACCGTGGCGCAAATCTGGCTGATCAAACCCAACCTCGAGGAACTCTCCGAGCTGGTGAATCGGCCACTGGTCACGGTGGCGGACGTGGTCACCGCGGTGAAACTGCTTGGCTGCGTGGACAACGCGCTCGTGAGCCTAGGGAGTCTCGGCGCGCTCCTCGTGTCCCGGCGCGGGGTGTGGCTGGCGCAGGGCGAACCAATCGTTGCGCGCTCGAGCGTGGGCGCCGGCGACTCCATGCTCGCTGGGTTCCTACATGCGGTAGGTGATCCGGTTTCCGGCGCCGAACCGGACTTTGCCGAGGCGCTGAAGAGTGCCGCGGCATGGGGACAGGCCGCAGTGCGGCAGCCAGGCACGGCTGTCCCGCGGCCGGGCGACGTGGAACGGGAAGTGACCACGATCGTCGAAAATCCGGACAGGTCACTGCGCCTAGCGCAGTGACTGCAGGGCAACGGGGTGGTAACCGCACCACAGCACAACGGGCGTGCCGCGGGGCCTCTGACTAGTCCTGCGAGGCCAGGTTTTTGAGGATCTCCTCAAACGTGGTGCGGTCGAGGAGGCCGTGATCGAATGCTAGGCCGACCTCATCAAAAGCGGCACGTGTGGGGACGGCGTGCAGGCCACGCATTTCACCTTCGGGTGCGTAGTCCCACGTGCTCAACTCGGCCACAACCTCGGATCGGGAGAGCAACCCCACAGCAAAACGTTGGCAGATCTCATACGGGTTGGCACCGGAAAAACCGGGCCGGGCGGGAGTCACATCAGCGGCCTGTACGAGCACCATCTCGACCTCAAAAGTGGTTAGGTGCATGGGTGTCGCAATGCGCTCGAGGGGCAGATCTGACTCCGCGACCTGAAGCATTGCGCGCAGATAGTCGAGCTCTGCGATCACGAAAGAGTGGTGTGCGAGGTGGGCGCGCCACACTCGTTCCTTGGTGACGCTGTCTAGTCGGTCGCCGTATGAATCTGTCATGGCCGGTGTCCCCTCGCGGTATTGCCCCTACCGTTTTGCCCAGCCTATAACCAAGGTCGCGCGGTTACGACCGGGAGGAGGGTTACTCCGAACGGGAGGCGGGCGTGCGAGGTTACGAGCGGGCCGCGGGCCACGCCCACTCGGGGCCCTCAAAGCGCATCTGCCCCACTATGGAGGTGGGGGAGCCGGGTGCGAGCTCGATGACGTTCGTGGCGGATTGCTCCTCGCGCAAGGTCTGCACGAGGGATTCGGAGTGCGAGACCACGATGATCTGGGAGTCGCGGGAGGCGGTCACGATCATGCGAGCGAGAGCCGGCACGAGTGAGGCGTGCAGCGAGGATTCGGGCTCGTTGAGGACCAGTAGCGGTGCGGGTCTAGGAGAGTGCAGGATCGTGGCGAGCATGATGAAACGCAGTGTCCCGTCCGAGATCTCGGAGGCGTTCAGTGCGCGTTTCAGGCCGGAGCTTTGGAATGCAAGTGTTGCGATTCCCCGTTCGTCCTCTTCCACCGAGATGTCAGCGCCGTCGAAGGCTCCGGCAACGGCGGCGCGCAAACTCCGCTCTTGGCCAACCCTTAGGACGGTGGCGAGCGCCGAGGCCAGGTTGGAGCCATCGGGCGCGAGCGTGGGCGTGAAGGTTGCGGGGCTCGGGCGGCGTGCGGGGGAATTGAGGTCCACTCGCAGGCCGTCGTAAAAACGCCAGCCGCGAGCGGTTTCCTTAAGGGAATAAAGCTCAGGGGAGATCATTGGGTCGGTGAGCGCAGCCAGCATTGACTCCTCGGGACGAGGCTTCCAGGGCGAGGCCTCCTTACTGCCGGACTCGGATACGAGCGTCACATTCTGTCCCGAGCGCTGCGCCAGAATCGTGGCTGGGCGCGGAACTGTGCCGTGCCAGACCGTCTCTGACTTGACCTCGGGGTCCAGCGGGAACGGGCCCATCTGGGGGAGGCCAAGGTCGATCGCGTAGTTGAAGTCGTCGGTCGCAATACCGAGGCGCAGGGCCACGCGCTTGGAGCGCCGAGGCCCCGCGTACAGCGCGTTGCGGAGGCCGCCCTCGTGCGCCAGGGAGGTGAGGGCGCCGTGGTGCACGACCTCATTGATGAGGCCGAGCGCCCGGTACAGGTTGGACTTCCCGGAGCCGTTTGGGCCCGTGATCACGTTCAGTTGTTCGAACCCGACGGTGACGTCCTCGAGCGAGCGATAGTTCTCAATGGCCAGGGTCTTGAGCATGTAGTCAGGTTACGGCAGGGGTGTGACAGGGCGTTTGTGGGACAGCCCGCCCGCCACGAAGGCGTGCTTCCGAACCACCCCGACCCTACCCCCACCCCACCCCGCAGTGATCGAGAGTATCCCTGAGCCCACTCTCGATGTCGGGAGTGGGCTCAGGGATACTCTCGATCGGAGGGGCAGTCGCGAATCGGAGTATCAGTCGCGGATCGGCGATCCCGCAACCATGAAGTCGTACCCGCCGTAGTCGCCAGTCAGCATGGGCATTGCCTCGGAGATGGCGGCCTTGACCTCGTCTAGGTCGAGGGACTTGTCGTGCGCCTCCGCGGACTCCCAGATCTCGGCTACGTACACGGTGTCCGGGTCGTCGTCGCGTCCGCCCACCTCGTACACGAGGCAGCCGATGTCCCCCAGCGAGGCGTTCTTGCGGATGAGGATGTCGATCACGGCGTCGCGCATTCCGGGCTTCACGCCCATCGTGCCGATAGATGCATAGGTCATGATTCAACGCTATCAGCGTCGGGTCTAGAGTAAGGAGCACACAACCTCGGATTCTCGCGAAAGGCCCATCAGTATGACGTCGACTCAGCCAGCCACCCTCCCGACGACCAAGCGCGCAGTGGTCACAGGGGGATCGTCGGGAATCGGTGCAGCAACCGTGCGCGCGTTGCGCGCGCAGGGCTGGGACGTGGTCGCGGTCGCGCGGCGGGCCGAGCGCCTTGAGGCGCTCGCCGCCGAGACCGGCTGTGAAATCGTGGTTGCGGATGTGACTAACGACGATTCAGTCACCCAGGCGGTCACGTCCATTACCGCTGGTGGCAGGGTGGATGTGCTTGTCAACAACGCGGGTGGGGCGCTCGGCTTGGACCGCGTGGACGGCGCGGACCTGGGCAAGTGGAGTGCGATGTACGAGCTCAACGTGGTGGGAACCCTGCGCATGACTCAGGCGCTGTTGCCGGCGCTGAGGGAAACCGCGGGCGACATCGTGTTTATTACCTCGACCGCCGGACACGAACCCTACGAGGGCGGCGCCGGTTATGTGGCGTCCAAGTATGGCGAGCGCGTCGCCGCGCGCACGCTGCGCCTCGAGCTTGTGGGTGAGCCCCTGCGCGTCATCGAAATCGCGCCGGGAATGGTCCACACAGAGGAGTTTTCGCTGGTCAGGTTCGACGGGGACGCTGAGCGCGCGGCGGGCGTGTACGAGAACGTGGACCGTCCGCTGTTGGCCGAGGACATTGCTGAGGCCGTGCGCTGGACCGTGACGCTGCCCAAGCACGTCAACATCGACACCATGATTGTGCGCCCGGTGGCGCAGGGCGGCGCAACCAAGTTGGCCAAGGGGCCGCTGGGATTCCAAGACTAAGCATGGGAGCCTCTCCCTACCGGGGAGAGGGAGCGCGGTGAGAAACAGTGATGGCCGGCTTTCCTTGTGGGAAAGCCGGCCATATTGGTGTTGCCGTCACTGGAGTTGTTGGTTCTCGGGCACGGATGGCGGCACTACACGCTCACTGGGAGCGTTGCGCTCACGAGGAGCACGGGTAGAGCCCTTCACCGGGTGGCAACACCAAACTCGGGGGAACTGGGAAGTCCGACAGCACCAGTTGCGGTGCAGGCGGATGCTTGCAGTTCTTGTGTCTTCTAACTTATCTCGCCATCGAAATATTCCGCGATCTGTCACACAAGAGGTGATGCATTGCACTTGGCAAGGGTAGGGTCACTTAAGCAAGTGGAACAGAGCCGCCACGGACAGTGTTGTCACTGGCAAAGGCACCGATGGACAAAGGAAACTCATGTCGAATCTGACAATTGGCTATGCAGCAATGCTGGAACAGTTTCACCCAACAGACATCATCGAGTACTCGCAGTACGCCGAAGAAAACGGGTTCTCTGGCGTCATGGCTGCGGACCACTTCCAGCCGTGGGTTCCTCAGCAGGGACAGAGCGCCTTTGTGTGGAACGTGCTGTCGGCCCTTGGTGAGCGCACGCGCGGAGACATTGGCCCGGGTGTCACTGCCCCAACCTTCCGCTGGCACCCGGCGATGGTCGCGCAGGCCTCGGCCACGCTGGCAGCGATGTACCCGGGCCGCCACTGGCTTGGGCTGGGCTCAGGCGAGGCCCTCAACGAGCACATCATGGGCCAGTACTGGCCGGAGGCTCCAGAACGCATCAACCGCATGTTCGAGGCCATCGACATTATCAAGAAGCTGTTCAATGCCTCGCTCGCGGGTAAGGACGTCAAGCACCAGGGCCAGTTCTACAAGATGGAGTCCACCCGCCTGTGGACCATGCCCGAGGTAGCGCCAGAGATCCTCGTGGCCACCGCCGGACCCGTCACTGCCAAGCGCGCCGGCAAGCATGCGGATGGGCTCATCACGGTGGGTGCCCCGCTGGAAAAGATTGAGATGCTGTTCGGCAAGTTTGCGGACGGTGCCCGCGAGGTAGGGCGTGACCCTGAGGCGATGCCCAAGGTCCTGCAGATTCACATGTCGTGGGCTCCCACTGACGAGGAAGCCCTGCGTAACGCAATGGTCGAGTGGCCGAACGGTGGCATGAAGTTCCCCAAGGCTGACATCCGCTCCCCGTTTGAGTTTGAGCAGATGGCCAAGCTCGTGCGCCCAGAGGACTTTGAGGGCCGCATGGTTATCTCCTCCGACCCCGACAAGCACCGCGAACACATCCAGAAGTTCGTGGATCTCGGGTTCGACCGCATCTACCTGCACAACGTTGGCCGCAACCAGAAGGAATGGATCGACGTCTTCGGCCGCGAGGTGCTGCCAAAGCTCAAGCGCTGAGCGCCCCACCCCGCCCGCACCGGCTTCTCTAGCCGAGATTGCACCTGGGGGTCCGAGACTGCACGGCCGCCGTGCACTCTCGGACCCCCAGGTGCAATCTCGGCGTTTGGTGGATGGGGTGGAGTGCTCTGGCGCGCAGGTAGGGTGGGGACATGTTCCAACGTCCTGCCAATGTCGACGCCGCGCTTAACCTCGTGTTGGATGAACTGCCTGTGGCCTGGCGCGATCTTCCGCGTCAGGTTGTTTCCGGAGGATCGGCCCACGAGACAGTGTTGGTAGGGCAGAAGGCTGCGGTCCGCATTGCGCGCGATGCTGGGGTAGCCGCTCGAATGGCGCGTCGGCAGCGGGTTGTGGATTCCCTTCCCGATTTCAGTTTCCGGACACCACGGTCACTTTCCAGCGTTGTCAATGCAGATGGCACAAGTGCAGTGGCAGTTGAGTACATCCCTGGAGAAGCAATCACCTCCGGGACGGGAGACCCCAACCAACTTATGGATCTCCTCCGCGAACTGTGGAATGCCGACCTAGCACCGATCGCCCCCTTTGTGGCTGAACCGCTCGAATACTGTGGTGGAGACACGTGGCGCCATGTCATGGAGGAACGGGTGCTTCCGCTCTTCGGTAGTTCGTATCGAGGGAAAGTAGCCAACTCAATCGGTGCCCTCGGGGACGTCATTTCGCGTGGATATTCCAGCCCGGTCCTCAGCCATGGGGACCTTGCCGGTCACAACATGATGTGGCAGGACGGCGTGTTGGTTGGGGTTATTGACTGGGATCTTGCATCACTGAGCGACCGCAGTACGGACGTTGCATCACTTGCTGCATGGCACGGGTTCGACATCGTCGAGCGTGCGGTGGAGGACCCCCAAGTTATTCGAGATGCTAGGGTGCGATTCGCCAGCTTTCCACTGCAAAACGTGGCGTTCGCGGTGCTCAATGGACGCTCTGCCCAAGAGATCGAGCAAACTGTAGCGCGAGCTGAAGAACGTCTAGCCCGCCGCTAACTTCATCCTTTCCCTTTCCTGCCTACCCAGGCTGCAAGGAGTGCCCGAACCTTGCGTGACCACATACCCTATGGGAGATCTCACAGCGTATGGTTGGTCGGGCGGGCTGGAGGAGGCGCCGCGATAGCGGTGCCCGCCGCGTGGGGAGTCGTGCGCGCAAGACGCCCTATTGCAAGTGACTCAGGTCACGCTATCCTGTCCTAATGTCAGATACCCCCGCCGCTCCGGGACCCGCACGCCCGGCCGACCCCGCATCCCCTGCACAGTCCGTGAACTCGGCCGGAAAATCAGCGTTTTCCGGTGTTGGCTCGGCAATCGGAGTCACCGCCGCGACCGCTGGAATCAGCCTTGCTGCGCTAGGAATAAACGGTGCCATTCGCGCCGCTCGCCACACTCCAAACCAGGAGATTGGCGAGCCCCACGCCACCAACCCTGAGCTTATGGACCTCGCCGCCGAGGACCTGGCCGCGCTGATTCGCTGCGCCACCGTGTCCAAGCCTGAGCTGCGTGATCCCGCGACCTTCGCCGCGCTCCACGCCGCCATCGAGGAGCGGTTCCCGCTGCTTGCGCGCACCCTTGAGCCCACGCCCGTGGGCCAGGCCGGGGTTATGTATAGGTGGGTTGGTGCTGGTAGCGGCGGTATCGTCGAAAATCAGATTCACCGCGAACCCTCCACCACATCCTCCACCCCAGCCCCCAGCGGGGCTGGGCGCGACGAGCGCCCACTCGTACTCATGGCCCATCTGGACGTGGTGCCGGCGGAGGATCCAGCGGCCTGGACGCACGGACCGTTCAGCGCCGTTAATGACGGCGAGCGGATCCACGGGCGTGGAGCGATCGACGATAAGGGCGCGCTTGTCACGATTCTGCGGGGAGTTGAGACGCTTCTGGCCAGCGGTTTCACCCCGAATCGGGACGTGTGGCTGTGCCTTGGTGATACCGAGGAGGTCGCCGGGGATACCGCGATCGAGATGGCTGACAAGCTTTCGGAACTGGGGGTCGAGCCGTTCCTCGTGCTGGACGAGGGTGGCGCCGTGGTCGAGCCCGGATCCCTGCCGGGCGTGCCGCACTGGGCGGCCATGATCGGGGTCGCGGAAAAGGGCATCCTGGACGTCCAGCTCACGGCGACGGCCCCGGGCGGACACTCCTCAACCCCAGCCAAGAACGGCGCAACCGTGCGCATTGCGCGGGCGATTATGCGGATCGAAAAATATGCGTTCCCATCCTCGCTGCCCGAGCCCACCCGGCTGATGATGTCGGAACTAGGCAGGTACGCGAGCGGCGCTCTGAAGTTCGTGTACGCGAACGTGGACGCGCTCGCGGGACCGCTCACCAAGGCCCTCCAACTGGCGGGGCCCGAGACGGCAGCCATGACCCGGACCACCGCTGCAGTGACGCAGCTGAGTGGGTCGCCAGCCTCCAACGTCTTGGCGGAGTCGGCCACCGCCACGGTGAACCTGCGGCTCGCGGTTGGCTCGTCGAGCGCGGACGCTGTGGCCCATGTGCGCCGTGCAATCGACGATGACCTCATCGACATTGAGATCCTCGATGTCACGGAGCCCTCAGCGGTGTCCCGCGCCGACGGCCAGGCGTGGGACATCCTGTGCGCGAGCGTTCGCGATGCGTTCCCCGATGCGATC
>NZ_HE978641.1:501939-519596 GCF_000312125.1 Timonella senegalensis JC301 | reverse complement strand
GTGCGCGAGCGTTCGCGATGCGTTCCCCGATGCGATCCCCGCCCCATACATTCAGACGGGCGCCACCGACTCCCGCCGGTTCACGGGCCTGTGCGACACGGTCTATCGGTTTGCGCCGCTGCGCATGACTCGCGAGGACCGCGATCGTCTGCACGCCGCCAACGAGTCGGTGTCCATTGCGACCCTTGCCGAGGGCGTGCAGTTCATGATTGACCTAATCACAAGGGCGGATGCGCGATGAGTTCCTGGAATCCTGACGCCAACCCGGAGGCGGTTCTCGAACCGGAGAAGTCCATGATTAACGCGGTCCGCATTGCGGGTCCGCTCGCCGCAATCGTGGGTGCGCTTGCGCTGGTCGAGATCACGAGCGGCGTGTTGCAGGGCTACTACACGCCCATCTTGACGGACATTGCCCGGCACTTTTCCGTGCACGACGCGGACACCAACTGGCTCGAAGCCTCCCAGCTCATGCTGTCCGCGCTGTGCGTTCCGGTGCTCGCCAAGATCGGTGACCTGTACGGCCACCGCCGCGTGCTGATCGGCACCACGGCCGCCACGGCGCTGGCATCCTTCGGACTCGCGTTTGCCCCCACGTTTTGGACTTTCTTGGTGGCGTGGGCCCTCCAGGGCGCCTACGCAGTATGGCTGCCGCTTGAGGTCGCGCTGATCTATTTGGCTGCCCGTCAGGCCGTTGCAGGCCGGCGTTCCGCCGGTGAAAACCAGATTTCCGACGAAGTCCCTGCGTTAACCCGAAAAGCCGCCGGGCTGTTGGTGGCCGCGTTGGAAACCGGCGTCATCGTAGGTGCTCTTGTGTCGGGCGAAGTGGCTCAGGTGGCCTCTATGCGCGTGACGCTCCTGATTCCTGCGCTCGTGGTCACGGCCTGCCTCGTGGCAGTTGTTGTTCTGCTGCCCAAGGACACCAAGCCGGAACTCGCTGCTGCGGTGTCGGAGTACTCGGCAGGTTCGGTCGAGGGCGCTGGCGCTGGTGCCGGCCCTGGCGCTGGAGCCGGCACGGACAACGCGGACGCGCGCCTTGGCCGCGTCGACGTTGTTGGCGTGGTCCTGCTGACGCTTTCTCTGGCGTTGCTGATGTCGGGGCTGGTGCTCGTGCGATCCACGGGTGTTGGCAGCCCTTGGCCGTGGCTGCTTTTGCTTAGCGCTGTTGCACTGGTTGTGCCGTTTGTGCGGCACGAGCGTTCCCACCCTGAGCCGATTATTGACGTGAAGCTCTTGGCAGAACGCTCGATGTGGCCGATCCAGCTGACTGCTGGGCTGTTCGGAGTGTCCGTCCTTGGTGCGCAGGCGCCGCTGTCCACGTTCGCGCGGACCAACCCGGACGAGGTTGGGTACGGTCTTGGCCTGACCTCAGCCTCGGTCTCCTACATCATTGGGTTGTACGTGATCACGATGCTTATTGGCGCGCTGCTGTTCGCGCCTGTCTCCCGCCGGTTTACTCCGCGGGTTGCGCTGATCATGGCCTCGTCGCTCGTGGCGCTGGGATACCTGATGTTCCTGCCATTCCACGGCTCGCTCCTGCAGACCATGATCAACATGGGCATTGCGGGACTCGGATCGGGAGCCCTAGTGGCTGCGCTTCCCGCGGCGGCCGCCTCCGCGGCGCCAACTACGCGTACTGGAATGGCAACGGGCCTGACCAACACCACCAAGACGATTGGAGGGGCCATCGCCTCCGCTGTATTCGGTGTTGCCCTGTTCGCCGGGGTGAGCGAGGCAGCCGTATCGAGCGGCGAAACGGCTGCTCCGCTCTCCGGGTACATGACCGTGTGGGCGCTGTGCGGAATCACAGCGGCCATCTGCGCGCTGCTGCTGACCCGCGTGCCCAAGGACTCGTTCACGAGCGTCCGCGAGTCCTAGAGTTAGAACGGACTACATCAGTTCGACGTTGACGTCCGTCATGCCGTCCTGGTTCATGTCCTGGTGGCGGGCCTTGCGCGCGTCCCAGCGGAGCATAACGGCACCAAGGATTGCGGCTGCGACCGAGCCGATGAGGATCGCGAGCTTGGCCGCGGCGGTGTGCTCGGTGTCAGGGTAGGAGAGCTCAGCAACGAGCAGCGCCACCGTGAATCCGATTCCGCACAGGAAGCCCACGGGCAGGAGGTCGCGCACGCCGATCGCGTCGGGCAGACGCAGAGGAGTGAACTTTACAACCAGCGAGGTGGCCGCGAGAACACCCACGACCTTTCCCACAACGAGGCCAAAGAACACAGCGATGAAGACTGGCTGGCTCAGTACCTCGCCGAGGGAACCGCTGCCGGACACGGTGACGCCCGCAGCGAAGAACGCGAAGATCGGCAGTGCGATTCCCGACGATATTGGCGAGACCGCGTGCTCGAAACGCTTGGTCCGTGGGTGCTTTTCACCGAAGATCACGCGCGATGGGACGGTCAATCCAAGCAGAACTCCTGCGATGGTGGCGTGTACACCGGATGCGTGCATAAGGCCCCACGCTACAAGGGCGAGTGGGATCAGGATCCACCAGTGTGCATGGCGGGAACGAACCACGAACGCGAAGACTGCAACAACCGCGAGCGATGCGCCGAGCAGGAGGAAACTCAGGTCGGAGGTGTAGAACACTGCGATCACAATGATGGCGAGCAGGTCGTCTACAACCGCAAGGGTGAGCAGGAACAGTCTCAGAGCCTTAGGCAGGCCCTTGCCGAACAATGCGAGAACACCCACCGCAAACGCGATGTCAGTGGCCGTGGGGATGGCCCAGCCGTGAAGTGCGCCGGGGTCTCCGAGTGCCACAACGAGCACTGCAAAGAGGACCGCGGGAACGATCATGCCGCCGATTGCGGCGAACACGGGGACGGCTGCTTCTTTGGGCTTGGAGAGCGAGCCCACGGTCAGCTCGTGCTTGAGCTCCACGCCCACCACAAAGAAGAAGAGTGCGAGCAGTCCATCTGCAGCCCAGGAGGCCATGGACAAGTTGAGGTGAAGCGCCTCGGGGCCAAACGTGAAGTCTGAAAGGTCGTGGTAGGCCTGCTGCCAGGGGCTGTTGGCCCAGACGATTGCTGCAAGCGCAGCAAGAAGGAGGATGGCGCCGCTGAGCGTTTCATTGGCAGCGATTGCGCGGAACTTGGATGTCACTGTGGACACAATTGACCCAGCTTTCGGGTAGGGGAAAGGTCGACGTCGACCAGACTTCCCGACACACCGTCATCAATCTTACCGCTGGAGCGCCGCCCGCGCGGCGGCTGTCCGCATAATGTGCGCGATCCCACGTGCCAGGCGTATGGAGCTATTTCTCGAGATCGCCGCTATTGCGCAGGGAAGAAGGGTCCACACCAAGCAGCCCCCAGAAGAACGCGAGGTGCTCCTCTACGCTGACTGAATCGTCGTAAAGAGACAGGGTTTGCAGACCATCCATGAGGCCAATGTGTAGGGTGGCGAGGCGGCTAGAATCGATGGACTCGGGTAGCGAACCGTCGGCCTGCATGCGCTCGATGGAGAGCTTGAGCATGGCGTGGAGGCGGGCTATGCGCTTCTGGAAGTAGTCGTGCGCTTTGTGGGTGTCCTCGGTGCCTTCGGCGAGCAGCATGGTGAACAACTGGATGAGGCCGGGAGTTTCTGCGTTGCGGCGGGCAACGCCTTGAATCATGGCAGCAATGGGTTCGCCGGTTTCCCCGATAATGCGCTGCAGGGATTCCTCGTCGAGGTCTTCAGCTAGCGGGTTCTCCGTGAGTGGCTGGCCGCCTAGGCTCAGGCGGTCACGTTGCGCGAGGACCTGGGTGAACAACTCTTCCTTGGTGCCAAAGTGGTGCAGGACGCCCATCTGGGAAAGTCCCACAGCGTCGGCGACGTCCTTGAGTGTTGCCTTGGAGTACCCGTTTTCGGCGATCACTCGCAGTGCGGTGTCGAGAATTTCTTCCTTCTTTGCCGCACCCTTTGCGTAACTTCCGCGTTTAGCCATGCGGCGATTCTATCCTGCGAACTAAGGTCTTGAAAGGCGAAACTGTATAACGTAAGGTTTTCAATAGGTGGTAGATGCAGAATGCTACCGACTGGTCGCCACAGCGCGGCCGCTGCATAGCGGTGGCCCGGCCAACTTGCACACAGGACACAAGAACAACATAGGAGTTGTACATGCCTCACCTCGATGACACCGCACGCTTCTCCAACCTGACTAACGCCGAGGTTTCCTCGCTGAGTTCAGGTGCCGGGTTCTGGTACTCCAAGGAAGTTGGCGACGTCCCGGCGATCAACCTCTCGGACGGCCCGCACGGACTGCGCAAGCAGGACACGTCCGCCGACCACCTTGGTATTGCCCCATCTGTTCCTGCCACCTGCTTCCCCCCAGCTGTCGCGCTCGCGCAGACGTGGGACGTCGAACTCATCGACCGCGTAGGCCGTGCGCTCGGCGAGGAATCCCAGGAGGAGGGCGTGGGAATCCTCCTCGGCCCAGGTACCAACATCAAGCGTGACCCTCGTTGCGGCCGCAACTTCGAGTACTTCTCCGAGGATCCAGTGCTTTCCGGCGAGCTCGCCACCGCGTGGGTCTCGGGCCTCCAGTCGCAGGGAATTGGCGCCTCGCTTAAGCACTTTGCCGCGAACAACCAAGAGGACGACCGCATGCGCGTGGACGCGCAGATCGACCCGCGCACACTGCGCGAGATCTACCTGCGTCCCTTCCAGAAGACCGTCCAGGCTGCTCAGCCGTGGACCATCATGTGCTCGTACAACAAGGTCAACGGTACCTACGCCTCCCAGAACCACTGGCTCCTGACCCAGGTCCTGCGCGACGAGTGGGGCTTCGAGGGTTACGTCGTGTCCGACTGGGGCGCGGTCGATGACCGCGTGGCCGCGGTCAGTGCAGGTCTAGACCTCCAGATGCCGTATGACGGCGGGATTGGCGACGATACCCTGACTGCCGCTCTCGAGTCCGGTCAAATTGACCGAGCTACCGTCGAGCGTGCCGCAGCCCGCGTTGCCCGCATCTCGGACCGTTCCGTTGCGGAGCGCAAGGAAGGCTTTGTTTACGACCGCGACGAGCACCATGCGCTTGCTCAGGAGACTGCGTCCCGCGCAATCGTGCTGCTGGCTAACGAGGGCGGTATTCTTCCGCTGGCTCAGGGAACCAAGCTTGCCGTGATCGGTGAGTTCGCTACGGCTCCACGGATCCAAGGCTCGGGTTCCTCGCGTGTGAATACCACTCGAGTGGATGTTCCACTCGAGGAACTGCGCGCGGAGTTCGGTGCCGAGAACGTTGAGTTTGCCACGGGCTTCACCACCGAGGGCGGCCCTGCGGACCGAGCCCTCGTACAGGAGGCTGTGGTGGCCGCATCTGGCGCGGACGTGGCAGTCCTCTTCATGGGCTTGGGCTACTCGCAGGAGTCCGAAGGGTTTGACCGTACCCACCTAGACCTGCCGGCGGACCAGCTCGAACTGCTCACCGCAGTGCTGGAGGCGCAGCCTCGCACCGTTGTTGTGCTCACACACGGCGCTGTTGTGGACCTCACCGAGGTTGTTGGCGCGCCAGCAATCCTCGATGCCGCGCTTCTGGGTCAGGGTGGAGGCCGCGCCATCGCTGCGGTGCTATCCGGGGCGGTCAACCCGTCTGGCAAGCTCGCGGAGACCATTCCGGTGCGTCTCAAGGATGTTCCAGCGTTTGGCAACTTCCCGGGTGAGCACGGCTCCGTCCGCTACGGCGAGGGGCTCTACGTGGGCTACCGCTGGTACGAGGAGCGTGCGCTTGACGTTGCGTTCCCATTCGGCCACGGCCTGTCCTACACCACCTTCGAGTACAGCGACCTTGCAGTGTCGGCGGGTGCTGGTGACGAGGTGATCGTGGCCGAGGTGACCGTGACCAACACTGGAAGCGTGGACGGACGTGAGATCGTCCAGCTCTACACCTCCCTAGAGGGCTCGGCGTTCGACCGTCCGGTCAAGGAACTCAAGGCGTTTGCCGTTGCCGCCGTGGCGGCGGGGGAGTCCGTGCGCGTAAAGCTCGCGGTCAAGGCCTCCGATCTGAGCGTGTGGGATGTGCGGCGCAACGGCTGGTTCCTTGAGGGTGGGTCCTACGGGGTGCATGTTGGTGCCTCGAGCGCGGACATTCGCCTGAACGGCTCAGTCGAGGTGACAGAGGTTGGGCAGAAGCTGGCGCTAACCCTCCAGTCCACCGTGGGAGACCTCCTCGCCAACCCAGCTGCGGCGGCAATGATCGGCCCAATGATCGCCGAGGGGCTTGGCGGGCTTGCCGAAAGCGGCGACTCTGAGGACGGCTTGGGCGTGGACATGCTCAAGATGCTCGAGTCGCTTCCGCTGAACCGCATCGGCGCAATCGCGGGCGGCGCATTCACCATCGGGCAGATTCAGCAGGTGCTCGACGCAGTGAACGCACTCTAAAGGCTTTCAACTCCGGCTTTCACCTCTCCGTTCTGGCGGGCGGTGTGGTGGCGGAGAGTTGAATGGGCGTCAACGGAGAGGGCAGGACTTCATGTGGAGTCCCGCCCTCTTGCCATCCCCGAATATGTGCATGTCAGAGGGGCCGCATACCCTTAGGGCTGATCGTTTGAACTGGAGGCGCTCGCGCGCCTTGTTACGTGCGGACCCATGGCGGGGCCGCACGATTGGGGGCAAGTTACCGGATGATGGGTGCATCGCATGCCGCGACGGGAGCTGCGGCCTGGTTGCTCGCGGCAGCGGCAGTCCCCACGACGTTTGGGGTCGTTGAGGGGGTGGACGGGCCGGGTCTCGCGGTGGGTGCCATCGTGGCCGCGGGCGCTGCGCTCCTGCCGGATATTGACCACCGGCATGGCACCATTGCGCGATCTCTGCCGCCAATCTCAACGCTCGCCGCGCGGGTTACGGAGAAACTCTCTGGCGGACACAGGCAGGGCACGCACTCGATCGTAGGGCTTGTGCTTTCGGCTTTCCTGGCCACGCTCGTCTCACAGGTTCGGGTGGACGTGGCCGGGTACGGGGAACTCAACATTGGGGCCGGCATGGCCGCAGTCCTGCTCGCCTCCTTTGCCATCAAGGCACTTGAGCTGGTCAAGGGCAAGGTTCTCACCTGGGTGACCAGCTTGGCGCTCGCGGCGGTGGTCGTGTTCTTTGGCGCGGACAACTGGGTGTGGTTCCCCGCAGCTGTGGTCGTGGGTTATGCGGCGCACCTGGTTGGTGACCTCATCACCACGGGTGGCATTCCGGTGCTCTGGCCGTTCGTGATGAAGCCGCCAAAGTGGTGGCGCAAGGTCCCGCTCCTGTCCGACGTGTGGAAAGCGAACGGAGCGATCTCGGTACCGGTCCTCGGCGACGCAGGTTCCACGCGTGAAAAGGTGCTCATTGCACTGGTCACCTCATGGATGGTGTGGGCCGGCGTCTACCAGTGGCTGGGCGTGAATCTGCTCGCGTGGGCGGTCGTCCAGGCCTAACATCGCACTCACCGTGAGGCGGAATCCTCCGTAGAGTGATGGGGAGGGGTTGAGTAAAGCCGGTGCTCGGCAAACTCTAGGGCATTCCGCACGAGGGCCGCTACGTGCTCGTCGGGTTGCGAATAGTAGATGGTGGTGCCGTCCCTACGACTCGCTACGAGTCCCACTGCCTTCAACTTTGCAAGGTGCTGCGATACCGCCGGAAGCGGGCGTTGCAGCTCCTCGGCAACCGCAGAAACCGAGAGTTCGTGTCCCGCCAGCAGATGAAGAATGGCGAGTCGGGTTGAACTGCCAAGCAGTTTCAGAGTCGACGCGGCATGCTCGAAGTCCCGCTCCTGCGGCCTCAGTATGTAATCCGGATGCGATGCATTGCCCATGGGCGCTCCTAGCTGCTCTGGCTCGTCATCATAGGTGAAGCCGTTGTGCGAGTCCAGGTGCTGAAAGCACCTGCAGCGGAGACGGCTGCAATCGCAGCCAGGACGATGGCGGCGCCCGTCAGCGACCAGGTTCCGAGCCAGCCTGCCAATGGGTATGTCACGAGCCAGCACGCATGTGAAAGTGAGAACTGGGCTGCAAAAGCTTGTCCGAACTGCCCGGGTGAGGTGTGGCGTCTGATGATGCGTCCAACCGGGGTTTCCGCACTAGCCCACCCCAATCCGGTTGCTAGCCATAGGGCGCCGATGGCAATGAGCCCCGGTGTGCGGCTCGAGATGCCCAGAGCGAGTGGAATGAGCATGGTTGCGAAGGTGAGCAAGAGCGCTCCGGCAAGCATGACAGTTTTCTCGGGGATGTGCTTCAAGAGCCTCGGAAGAGTAAACGCGCCGAGCATGGAGCCGGCTCCATTGACCGCCAGCAATAGAGCTACTGTGCCGTCATCACCGCCAAAGTTGGTCTTAGCAATGACTACTGTCTGGACCAAGACAAATGCCCCAGCCGCCGCAACGGCGAGATTTAGAAACAGGATTGGGCGTAGGTGCGGGTTGTGGAAGAACAACTCGATACCACCGCGGGCCCGCTTGCCAAATGGGATCTCAGACTCATCGTCACCGATGGAGCCCTTAGTGGGGAAGGCTGCGGATGCTACGAGAAGTGCTGAGCCCAAGAACCCAAGAGCCGTACCAAAGAAAAGGTCGTTACTGTGCATGACCAGCAGCAGAGCTGCCGCGAGCATGGGAGAGAGTGCCGCTTCGAGGTCGTAGGCGAGGCGGGAGAGGGACAGTGCGTTGGTGTACTCCTCTTCCTCATGCAGGATCTCGGGAATAACCGATTGGAATGTCGGCGTGAACGTGGCGGAGGCGGCTTGGAGGATGAATATCAGAGGATAGATTTGCCACGTCTCTGTGACGAACGGGAGTGAAGCTGCAACCGCCAGCCTAAGAAGATCGGCGCCGATCAACACTGAGCGGCGACTAAGTTTGGCCACTGCGGCGCTTGCCAATGGCGCGACAAAAACGTAGGCCACCATTTTCACAGTGAGTGCAGTTCCAAGAACTCCAGCAGCATTCTTGGGGTCGAGTTCGTAGGCCAGGAGACCCAAAGCCACGGTGGCCAGACCGGTGCCAATGAGGGCGATGATCTGCGCAGCAAAGAGCTTGCGATAAGCCGGATTCCTTAAGGGTGTGAGCACAGTGTGACGCTACCTTTATTTGCATGTCTGCGCAAATATGCAAGCATTAACGAGCTTCCTCGAATGGCAGCGGAGGTAGTCTTTATTGCCTATTAGTTGACATTGCCAACTAGTAGGCAATACCGTGTAGCCATGACGGTTCGAAGAGATCCCCAACTACTCAAGGGCGTGCTGCCCATGTTGATCCTGGCCGAGCTGGCCCGGGAGTCAACCTACGGGCGCGAACTCGTCCAGCGGCTGGAGGCTTCGGGCCTGGAAGATCTCTCCCACGGCACCGTGTACCCGCTGTTGACGAGGCTGGAACGGGAGGGGCTCGTCGATTTTTCATTGGTGGCGTCCCCTAGTGGACCCGCCCGCAAGATTTATAGCGTGACCCCGCAGGGGGCAGCGAAACTCAACGAATCCGTGGCAGCCTGGCGTTCGCTCGGCATGGTCGTGGACACGATTCTGGCTTAGGAGAAGACTATGAACGAGTTTCCTCGAATGAGCGTGCGGGACACCCTTGCGCGGGACCGGTATCTGTTCCGGCTGGACCTTCTGCTCGCTGGCATGCCCAACAAGAAGGTTGCGGAGATCCGCAAGGACCTGCGGATCGAGCTGGCGCGGGCGGCGCAAGATGGTGAGTTCCGGCAAGCGCTGGCTGGGCTGGGCCCGGTAAACGTGCTCGCGTCCAACTACCTGGAGGCGCACGGCCGTAAGGTTCCGCGGGTCTGGGCTGGGCTGGTGGCCTTTGCCGTGCTGCTGTACGGCTGGTTGCTCGGCGTGATCTCGCTGATCGAGGGCCTGTACTCCGCCGCAGATCAGATCCGCCCCGACGCCACAGTCGAGGTCGTGCGGAACTGGTTATTTGTACAGGCCCGCGTGGTTGCTGGCCCGGAGGGCGTGGACTCGATCGGGTTTTCGCTGTCCGGTTGGGGGCTGCTTGGCTGGCTTGCCGTGCTAGTGATCGTGCCGCTCATATGTGCGAGCGTGTGGCGCGCGTGGCTGCCGCGTCCGACTGCGGACCAAGCGCAAAGGGCCTGAACACACTGACAATCGACGATCGGGTCACCTACCGCTGGTAGGTGACCCGATCGTCGATTGTCAGTTGCAGCTTAGAGGCTCAAGCTTTGGAGTCGCACTCGGCTTGACCGGCCACGTACCTCAGCCCGGTGTAGAGCGCATAGAACAGCAAGGCTGGGAAGACGTACACCCAGGAAATCAGGCCGCGGACAAACGGCAGGACCTGGATCGTGGATTCAGGTACGAAAACCCAGAGAGCCAGCGCGAGCTGGCGGACCGCAAAAAGCCCAGCCATGAGCGCAAAGGAGATCCACACCCAACGCGCGGGCTTGACTGCTTCAACCGTCAGGCCGCGAGCCTCGCGCAGGCGGATCAGTGTTGATCGCGCGCACCACACCGCCCATGCAATGAGCCCAGCCGTGCCCAAGGTAGTGATGGCATTGACGGCATCCAGTGCTCCAAGGGCAACAGTGGGCTCGACGTCGCCTCCAATCCGGGCGCCCGTGCCCACAAACATCTCGATGTTATTGAGCCAAGCTATGTCCCAGTGTGCGTAGTAGGCGACAACGGCAAGGGCGGATGCCGCGAACTTGAACAGTGCAAGCACTACCGCGATGGTTGCCACGATGATCCCAGTGCGTAGTCCCGCGCCGGCTTCCTGTGTGATCGGGGGATGCTGAGAAGTGGTTGAACCTGGTTGAGCAAACTCGCTAGACATGCAGCCTCCTTGCTGGACCGGATATACCCGAACCCTATGAGGTATCCATTGCAGTAGCAATAGGGACAAGAGGGATTGACTGCGGAAAACTCTGAGTAAGACGACCCCATCAAGACGCACAAACGAGTGTGGTCACCTACCGCTGGTAGGTGACCACTATCGTCGACAATCAGTTTGTGCGCGGCGCGTCAGAGCAGATCGGCGCGCAGTTCCGCCGCGGAACGCGGCGACAGCAAGCCAGGGGCGACGTCATAGACGGTCTTGGCGCCGTGGTCGCCAGCAGCGGCAAGGCGCGCAACGGCGCGAGCGTACGCGACGAGCGCGGACGCGGTGAAGCTGGGGTTGTCGGCCAGGGTTAGGCCGTACTCGATCACTTGGCGGTGGGTCGGGTGACCGTCAGTGGTCGCGCCAAGCCCGGTGTCACCCGAGCGCAGGACGAAGCCGCCGTGTGGCATGGCTGCGTGGTCGCGTGCGAGCTCGTCGGCAGAGATGAAATGGACGGTGGTGTCGTAATCCGCAAAGTAGTTGGGCATGGTCACGATCGCCTCAGCAACAACCGCGGGGTCAGCGCCCTCCTCGAGCACTACAAAGCACTCGCGAGTGTGCTTCTCGCGCGTGCTCAGCTCCGGCTGCTCACCGGCACGAACGGCCTCAATGGCAGGCTCCGCAGGGAGGGTGTACTGCACGCCCGCGGCCACGCCCGGAACGCGGCGGATCGCGTCCGAGTGGCCCTGGGAAACCCCGCGGCCCCAGAACGTGTAGGTCTTGCCCTGCGGCAAGATTGCCTCGCCGTACAGGCGGTTGATGGAGAACAGGCCTGGGTCCCAACCCGTTGAGATAAGCGAGGTGTGGCCGGTCTCCGTGGCTGCAGCGTTGACGGCGTCGAAGTACTCGGGGATGCGCGCGTGGGTGTCGAACGAGTCCACGGTGTTGAACAACCGGGCCATCTCGGGGCCCTGTTCAGGCAGGTCGGAGGCAGACCCGCCACACAGGATCAGCACGTCGATGTCGCCGGTGCGCTCCGCAAGCGAGTCCCATGTAAACGCGGAAGTGTTGGGGTGCGCAGGGTTCAGGGACGCTGGGTCACGCCGAGTGAACACGCCCACGAGTTCCATGTCCGGGTTCTGCAGAACCGACGCCTCAACGCCACGTCCAAGGTTGCCGTATCCGGCAATGCCGATTCTGATGGGGTTGCGCGAGGTGCTCATGGTGCTCCGTTCGAGGCAGGTTGCTGCCGGGACTGACGTGCCGGTTTTCTGCCTGCAAATCTACCGGACGGGGCACGCGCAGTGGAGGCGGTGACTGGATAGTGGGCTGGGGTGGCTGGGGCGGCTGGGGCGATTGGGAGGTTCCCGGCGAAGGCCGGCCGGGCCAGGGGCCCGCGCCGCTCGAGCCGGCTACTCTGCCGAGCGCTCCACCAGGTACACCTTGCCGTCCGGGCTCGTCTTGTGCACGAACGCACTGTTCAGGTCATTCTCGCGCTGCTGCTCCTCGGCGCTTGCCGGGCGGATTGGCTGCTTGGAATCGCCGACCTGGGCGGGGCCGAATACCGGAAGGAACGTCTCGGTCATGCGCAGGCCGCGGCTCTTCTTGGGGGAGGCCTGTTCTGCGCTCGCAGGAGATTGTGCTGTCTGTGCGGACTTTGCTCGGGACTTGCCAAAGAGGTTCATGGGTTACTCCGGTGTGGATCCGTGATGGCGAAGATTGCGGGCTGCGCCACCAGCGCAATTTACTTTGTGTACCAACTATTAGCGTACTCGCTAAAAAGATGTGCGTCGAAAACCGCAGTTCACGGGCGCACAGCCAATGCCGCGCAGTGCCGCGCGCGGCGAGTTCACGGCGCAACAGCGCTGGATTCTCCTCCTGTGCGACCGCAATGAGTGTCATCATGCTCGAGTGCAGCGCACGCAACTCGCCGGCATCCATGCCCAACTTCTTCATCATGATGCCGGGAATCTTCTCGGCGGCAGCGCGGAGCGCGCGGCCCTCAGTGGTCAACTCAATCGCGAGCGCCCGCTCGTCCGCCGTGTCCCGGGCACGTGAAACGTAACCCAGCGCCTCAAGCCGCTTCACCAGGGGAGAGAGCGTACCCGGATCCAAGTGAAGCAGGGCGCTGAGGTCCTTAATCGAGAGAGGGGCGTGCTGCCATAACGCCAACATCACCAAATACTGTGGGTGCGTCAGCCGCAATGGCTCAAGAACAGGCTTGTAGAGCGCCACAATGCTGCGGGACGCTAGCGTCAACGCAAAACACACCTGGCTCTCCAGTGCGAGTGGGTCCAGCTTCGCGGCGTCCGACACGCCTGCCTCCTCAGAAACGGCCAACGCGGCCTAGAATGATTGGTGCACCAATCATTCTAGGCCGCGTTGCTGTGCAGAACCTGATTCTCGACGATCTTGGTTACGCAGGTGCAGCGCCTTCGGTCCGCCGTCATCCAAGTTTGCGCCCCGCTACGTCCGCTCCGCCTACGTCACCGGCACGTTTCGCGGCGACCGTAACTCCAACTGCGCCTCCCTAAAGCGTTGAAGAAGAGCGCCCCGCGTTGCGCCCGCTAAACAAGCACCCGCCCAAGAACGTCCCCTCCAGGGCGCGGTACCCGTGGACTCCGCCGCCGCCAAAGCCTGTGGCCTCGCCGGCAGCATACAGCCCTGGAATCGGAGCGCCCGACGGGTCGAGCACCCGACCGTCCAAGTCTGTGTGGATTCCGCCCAGCGACTTCCTGGTGAGAATGTTCAACTTCACCGCGATGAGCGGCCCCGCCGATGGGTCTTGGAACTGGTGCGGGCTAGCCACCCGAATGATCTTGTCACCCGTGTAGTGCCGAGCCTGGCGGACCATGTTCAGCTGCGCGTCCTTGCCAAAGTCGTTCGTGATGGCACGGTCGTGCGCCTGGACCTCTGCGCGCACAGTTTGCGCATCGAACGGCACGTCACCCGAGCGTGCAGCCATTTCCTTGAGCAGCTCATCCAAGGTGTCTCGCACGATGAAGTCGACGCCCTTTTGCTTGAACGCCTCCACCGGAGCGGGAGCGCCCTTACCCAGGCGCTGCGCCAACAACTTCAGGTCCTTTCCCGTGAGGTCGGGGTTCTGCTCCGAACCGGAGAGAGCGAACTCCTTTTCAATGACCTTCTGTGTCAGCACGAACCACGAGTAGTCGTAACCCGTGGACATGATGTGCTCGAGCGTTCCCAACGTGTCAAACCCCGGCCACAGCGGAACGGGAAGTCGCTTGCCCGTGGCATCGAACCACAGCGAGCTTGGCCCCGGCAGGATGCGGATCGCATGCTTGTCCCACACAGGCGCAAAGTTCTCGATGCCCTCCGTGTAGTGCCACATGCGGTCCTGGTTGATGAGCGCACCTCCCGCGTTCTCGGTGATTTCCAACATCCGCCCATCAACATGTGCAGGAACGCCTGTGAGCATCCGCTTCGGAGCCTTGCCCATCCGCTCGGGCCAGTACTTGCGAACCAGGTCGTGGTTGCCTCCAATCCCACCTGACGCCACGATGACAGCCTTGGCCCGCAGCTCAAACTCGCCCACAACGTCACGTGAGCTGGCCACGCCACGAGGTGAATCGTCGTTAATCAAGATGGCGCCTTTGGCGCCCACAACGGCGCCATCTTCCACGATCAGCTCATCCACGCGGTGGCGGTGGCGGATCTCCACCAGACCGGCGCGCTGCGCGTCCGCGACGCGCTTGGCAAACGGCTCGACCACGCCGGGGCCAGTGCCCCACGTGATGTGGAAGCGGGGGACAGAGTTGCCGTGGCCGGACGCGGTGCCGTCGCCGCGCTCGGCCCAGCCCACTACCGGGAAGAACTTGATGCCGCGGCTAGCCAACCACGAGCGCTTCTCGCCGGCCGCCCACTGCACGTATGCGCGAGCCCACTTGCGCGGCCATTCGTCCTCGGGGCGGTCAAAACCGGCCGTGCCAAACCAGTCCTGCAGCGCAAGATCCTGCGAATCCTTGATGCCCAGCCGCCGCTGCTCGGGGGAATCCACGAGGAACAACCCGCCAAACGACCACCACGCCTGACCGCCAATATTGTGCTCGTTCTCCTGATCCACAATGATCACGCGCTTACCAGCGTCAACAAGTTCGCACGCAGCGACCAAGCCGGCCAAACCAGCACCAATAACGATGGCGTGTGCGTCAGTAGCGGGAGATTCCGACGGCTGTGAACTACTCACAATGACTCCTTTGTCGTTGAGATTCCTATGCCACAGCGTACTGGCCCGCGCCCGCGCGCGGGAGGTGGTGGGCTGGGAAGAATGCCCCACGCACGTGGGAACAACTGATTTCCGACGATCATGGGCACCTCACAGCGCAAAAAACGCTTTCGTTTGGTGCTGGTGTGGCGAAAGTCCGAGGCGATGAAAGCTGCTGGTTCTGCTGGTGGGGCCGGGTGAGCGCAGAAGAAGAGGAAGTCCAAGAAGGCACAGTCGGAGTAAAACGTGGCATTTCCAGCGCAAGTTGGGGACTACCCGGCGCGGATCTGGGCACTTGAGTGCAAAGAGAGAATGGTTCTCCCCGCCCACCAGCAGGGAGAACCATTCTCGGGATCGTCTGCGGGCCAGAGACCTCCCCCGAGGCTGGCGCAGATCGCGATCCATATAGGCGGGAACTGCGTTCCCCGTCTATTCGTCGCGTTACACGGTGTGTGGCGGGCCTAGTTGCCGGACCGCCCAGGAAGCACGATGCGCGGGTGTCCGTGCTCCCTGGCTTCCTCCATGTAGCGCGTGAAGAACGCACCGCCGGGCGCTAGTGCGCGGCGCCCGCCGAGTGCGTCAAGATCAAGTTCGATGTCACGGGTGGGGGAGATGACCTTCCCGCTGTACTCCTTGACTGCCTCCGCAACCATCCGGCCCTCAGGCTTGATGTTGCCGTGCTCATCGATGAGCCCAAGGTCGTACTCAAGCTCGGGGTAGTCGGCAAGGCTCCGGCTCACGTCATGCGAGCACCACCAGGTAATGCCGAAGACCTCGGGTGCGCTGAGTACCTGTTCCACTGTGCTTTCAATGAAGCCGGGCACGGACTCCTTGGGAAGAACGTTGCGTGGAGTTCCCAGTTCCTGTGCCCAGATCTGCCGCTTGGGGTCCACATGGAAAGCGCGTGCAATCTCCATCATGTAGCGGGCATGGGCGCGGGTCTCAAATGCGTCGGGTCCGTACTTCTGGGCCGTCCCGTTGAATACCCACGAGTGCACGATGCTGAGGTCACCGCGCTGGGCCACGTGCTCGAGTGTGAACGGTTGGGTGTCGTCGTACCACGCGGCGTCGTAGCAGGCGTGGTTCTGGGAGAGCCCAGGAGCGCCCTCGCCCACTGCAGCGAACATGGCATCGAACCACGCGTCGATGTCGGACGTTGTTGCGGGGTGCGGGAACGGGTGCACGCCGCCCGTGAACTGGTTGATCTCGTTGCCCAGCGTGAACGCGAAGACATTGTCGTGTGCAGACGCGACCTTGGCGAGTTCGCGTACAAACAGTGCTGTGGAGTCGATGGCGTACTGGTCCGTGAACATGTTGCGGTCGTGCCAAGACAGCATCCAGGAAGGCAGGAAGTCGTAGCTGGACAGGTGACCCTGCAGGCCGTCGAGCGAGACTCCGAGGCCGCGTTCAGCGGCAAGGCTAAGGAGAGTGTCGAGGTGGCCCAAAGCCGTTGGACTGACAAAGGAGGGGTTCGGCTGAAACACGGGCCACAGCGGGAATACTCGCATGTGGTCGGCGCCAAGTTCCGCGACCGTGTCAAAGTCGCGCGCCACTTCACTGGCGTCAAAGTCCACCCAGTGGTGGAACCAGTGCGCCCGTGGGGTGTAGTTAACGCCGAACTTCAAAGCGACCCTGCCTTGTTCATCTGATGGCTTGTGCGTGGTGTTGTCCCTCGCCGGCTACTACTATAGCGCTTTAGTAGTGGAAGTTCACTACCCCTTCAGACAACTGCAGTAGGGTCATGCATGAATCACCGCTTTCAAGAGAGACGCCAGTGAACAAGCCTCAGCAGTCGACGCCCGACGCAAAGCTCCCTGGGAGAGCGCGCTCGGAGCGAACCCGCATGTCAGAGGTTCAGCCTGTCGTAGTTGGCACGAGTGGGCGCAAGCGAAAGCGTGTGACAATCGCAGATATCGCCGAGCGTGCCGGCGTGACGAGCGGCGCGGTCTCGATCGCCGTCAATGGCAAGAAGGGTGTCTCGGAAGCAACCCGGGCGCGCATCCTCGCAGTGGCAAAGGAACTCAACTGGCGGCCAAGCCACGCGGCGCAGGCGCTGATGGGAAAGGGTGCCGAGGCTGTGGGGTTGGTGCTGGCCCGCCCCGCACATGTTGTTGGTGAGGAAATATTCTTCTCCCGGTTCATCGCGGGGGTTCAGGCAGTGCTGAGCGAACGCGGTTACTCGCTCATGCTCCAGATGGCGGCCGATGTTGACGCCGAGATAGAGCTCCATGCCAAGTGGATCGCCGATGGGCGCGTGGACGGAATCCTGGTGCTCGACCCACGCGTTGAGGATCCTCGAGTCGAGGCCCTCTCTAGGTTGGACTATCCGTCCGTTGTGGTCGGCGGGGAGACGGACAGCGGTGCGATTCGGAGCGTCCACGTGGACAACGGTGGCGGAATGGCGCTCATCCTCGAGCACTTGGCAGCACTGGGTCACCATCGGATCGGATACGTCACCGGCGACCAGAGCTTCAGGCACACGCAAGAGCGGATGGACGTGTTCACCCAGTTCACGGAGGAGCGAGGCATCCAAGGCGCGATTAGCTCGGGTGACTTCGATCCCGATCTCGCGCGAACAGCAACCGGCAGAATGCTCGCGGAGACGCCATCGCCAAGCGCGATCATTTACGATTCCGAGGTCATGGCGATTGCCGGAGTTGGAGTACTGACCGCGGTTGGCCAAAATGTGCCTCGGGACGTCTCCGT
>NZ_HE978641.1:437053-501651 GCF_000312125.1 Timonella senegalensis JC301 | reverse complement strand
CGGAGTTGGAGTACTGACCGCGGTTGGCCAAAATGTGCCTCGGGACGTCTCCGTGGTCTCCTTTGAAGATTCCTCAACCTGCCAGGTCCTGCACCCCACGCTCACCGCGCTCAGCCGAGACGCCGTGGAGTTGGGGAGGGCCGCTGCCGGTGAAATGCTCAAACTCCTGACCGGCGGGAACGTGGAAAAGGCGGAGCAGCGGATCACGGTTATTGCCCGAGAATCCACCGCCCCGCCTGCTGCGTAACCAAGTCTTGCATCGGTCCAGCGTGCTTGCTGGGCTCCGCGAATGTTAGGCCTCGCGGATGCTGGGCCCCACGCCTGCCCGATCCAAAGGCGCGCTTGCCAATGATGTCCAGGGCGCCCATGGTGTCGTCAGAAACGGTCAGCGCGCTCCACAATGTGGGCCTTGTGTGCCGCGTTGTCCCACGAGTACACGAGCTTGCCGTCGATCAGGACTTTCTCGGCACGCTCCTGCGATTCGAGCAGGTCGCCACTCCAGACCACTACGTCAGCGTCCTTGCCCACCTCGAGCGATCCGATGCGGTCGTCAAGGCCGAGCATCTCAGCTGGGTTGATGGTCAGGGCTTCAAGCACGGTCTGGTGCTCGGCGCCCTCGCGCACGCAGAGAATGCCCTGCAGTACCAAGCGATCGATGGGTACAACGGGGTGGTCGGTGGTGATCGCGAGCTTCACGCCCGCATTCGCCATTTCCACAAAGTTGTTGATGCCGCGGTCGCGCAGTTCAACCTTGGAACGCGAGGTCAGGATCGGGCCGTAGATGACGGGGATGTCCTTCTCCACGAGCACGTCGCGGAGCTTGCCACCCTCGGTTCCGTGGTTGACCACGAGCTTGTATCCGAACTCCTCCGACAGGCGAATCGCGGTTGCAATGTCGTCGTGGCGGTGGGTGTGCTGGTCCCATACGAGGGTCCCGTCGAGGACTGCAGCGAGAGTCTCGAGCTCAAGGTCGCGCTCAAACGGCTCGCCCTTTTCCTCGGCTGCCGCGCGCTTTGCGGCGTAGTTCTGCGCCTTCACAAATGCGGTGCGCATGACGTACGCGACGCCCAGACGAGTTGAGGGCATCTTGTCCTTGCCCCCGTACACGCGCTTCGGGTTCTCGCCCAGCGCGGCTTTCACGGAGACCTCAGCCTTGATGACCTGCTCGTCGATTGTGCGGCCACCCCACGTCTTGATGGCGCAGGTGCGTCCGCCGATGACGTTTCCGGAACCGGGCTTGATGACGGCCGCGGTCACTCCACCCGCGAGCGCGTCGCGGAAGCCCTCGTCGTCGATGTTGATGGCGTCCAGCGCGCGAACCCCGGGGGTAGTTGGCTGGGTCATCTCGTTGGTGTCGTCGCCCGCTGGGCCATTGGCTTCCTCATCGATGCCGATGTGTCCGTGCGCCTCAACGACACCCGGGGTTACCCACTTGCCGGTCGCGTCGATGATCTCGGCGCCTTCGGGCACGGTCACGTCGCCGGCTGCACCCACGGCCGTGATCTTCCCGCCTTCGATCAGGACAACGCCGCCCTCGATCGGCTCGGAGGTGACGGGCACTACGCGCCCGCCGGTGATTGCGATTACTGAGTTGCTCATGACTTCAACGCTACGCCACGTTTGTTGCAGGCTCTTTTCTGCGCCACGCCCTACTGCCTTCGCAGGACCTTCCCGCTCGGTCTGGCGAGTGCCGGTTTTTGGGTTGAGGAGGCCGCGGGAGTTTGGGCTGGGGCGCCGGGTGGTTTCGCGGCTATGCGGATATGGAACTTTCGCGGATGACGAGTGAGTAGTCGATCTCGATGTTCTGCGGCTCTTGTTCATTGGACGCGATGAGTTCGAGCAAACTGTTCACGGCTTGCTCTGCGATCCGCCGTTTGTTGGGTCGGATCGAGGTGAGTGAGGGAACCGAGAACTCGGCTTCTTGGAGGTCGTCGATGGCTGCCAGTGCGACGTCAGTCGGAACGCGTTTTCCTGCGTCTGCAAGCGCGCGAAGCGCGCCGAAGGCAAGCACGTCCGTGAAGCACACTATCGAGTCAAACTCGATGCCCTGTTGCAGCGCCGCGGTTACGCCTTCCCTGCCTGCCGTTCTGCTGAACTGATCTGTATAAAGCACCAGTTCAGGATCGAAAATCAGTCCCGCTTCGTCGAGTGCGTTTCTATACCCTTCGAGGCGTAACCGAGAACTGCGATAGAGGTCAGTATGGTACGCACCGAGTGTTGCAATCCTTGTGTTTCCTTGCTCGATGAGGTGGCGGGTGAGATCTTGGGCGGCTCGCACGTTGTCAATTGCTATCGAGGTGTACTTGGAACTAGAGATTTGCTCGCCGATCAGCACTGTGGGCACGCTGGGCGGTGTTTTGTAGAGCTCCGGTTTCTGGAGACCCATCGGGCTGAAAATTAGCCCATCAACGATGTGGGACGAGAACTCTCGGAGAAACTTTCGTTCGGCTTCTTTCTCGCCCCCTGTTTGCGTTGCGATGACTGTGTAGCCGTGTTCTTGCGCAACAAACTCGACAAGTTCGCACAATTCCGCAAAATAAGGCTGAGAGAGCTCCGGGACGGCAAAGCCGATGATTCGTGTGCGCCCCTGACGCAACCTACGCGCCGAGATGTTAGGGCGGTAGTTCAGTTCCTCGATTGCTCTGAGGACCTTTTCTCGGGTGGCTGGACGTACGTGGACGAAGTCATTGACCACGTTGGAGACTGTGCGCGGCGAGACCCCAGCGAGCTTCGCGACGTCGTGAATGTTTGCGGACATGCGCGCTCCTTGAGTTGCTGACCAGCCAAGAATCCGTATTTTCCCAGTCACTTTACAACAGTTCGGTCACGCTAGTTGACAGACTTACAGGCTTCATGCGTAAATCAATCCATCAAGTTTTTGCAACGTGGCAAAAGGGAGGGTTCCCGTGGCAACAGCATCCGCCCGGGCAGTAGGTGGCAAGAAAAGAGTCCTGAGTCCAAGCGCGAAGAAGGCAAGGAGTCGGAATCTGCGCTATGGAATTGCCTTCATTGCACCATTCATCGTTCTGTACCTGATCTTCGTTCTGTATCCAGTGGTGCAAGCGGTGCAGATGAGCTTCTACGACTGGGATCTCCTTGGTTCCACCAAGGAGTTCATTGGCCTCGGCAACTACGAGAGGATGCTGTGGGGCGTGAACATCGCGTGGTCAATGACCCACATGTTCTGGGTCAGGCTGGGCTTGCTGGTGGTTGCTGTGCTGCTGTTGTTCACGCCTGTGAAATCGAAGAGCATTACGGCCTGGCGTGTTACCGGCGTGCTTGCACTTGTTGCCCTTGCGTTTGTTCTCGGGTTCCACCCCGGGGAGAACGGATTCTGGAATGACCCGGACTTCTGGGTCTCTCTGAAGAACACCCTCTACTTCACCCTCATTTCCACCCCGATCATCGCAGGGCTGGGTCTGATCATGGCGCTCGCGCTGCAAGGTGGGAGAAGAGGCTCCAGGCTTTACCAAATGGCATTCTTCTTGCCATACATCCTGCCAGTTTCGGTTGTCACGCTGATCTGGAGTTACTTCCTCTCACCGAACCAGGGGCTTCTTGCACGAATGCTTGAACCATTTGGCGTCGACCCGATCTCGTGGCTTGCGAATCCAAACACAGCCATGACGGCAATCATTATCACCACCGTTTGGTGGACCGTCGGTTTCAACTTGGTCCTCTTTGCAGCTGGTTTGCAAGACGTAGACGCAACTCTTTATGAAGCCGCGTCCCTTGACGGTGCAGGTCGCTGGCGCAAGTTCGTCTCGGTAACTCTCCCGGGGATTCAGCACGTTCTGCTGCTGGTCATGGTCATGCAAGTTATCGCATCGTTCCAGGTATTCGGTCAGGTCAACATCATGACCGGAGGTGGTCCCGGAACTAAGACAAAGGTGCTTATTCAGCATATCTACCAAACAGGGTTCAGAGACTTCGAACTGGGTTATGCATCCGCGATTTCTCTCTTCTTGTTCGCGCTAATGCTCGTCGTCTCCGTCATCCAAATGAAGTACCTCGGGAAGGACAACACCAAATGAGCACCGTCGTGTCTCCTTCTCGCGTGAAAACCCTTGATGCCCCATCGGTCACCCTCGAGCCGCGGCGGTCGTTCCGCAGAGTCTCCGGGACCGCTTGGTATCACATCGCGATGGTGATTGCGGCGCTGGTGTGGCTCATTCCAATGTTCTGGATGACTTCGCTCGCGCTTACCGACAACGAGGCTCTGACTAAGAACACGACGAGCCTTATCCCGCAGGACTTTACACTCGATAACTTCTTGGGCGTTTTCTCCGTTGGGCTTACAAGTCAGTGGTTCCTTAACAGTGCGATCGTGACGCTTGGGACCACCGTGCTGACGGTTTTCCTGTGTGCAATGGCGGGTTATGCCTTTGCAAAGATCGACTTCCGTGGAAAGACGATCGTCTATGCGTCAGTCCTTGCTGGTCTGATGATCCCGAAGGAAGCGATGTTCATCCCCCTGTTCACAATGTTTGCGGATTGGGAAATGCATAACACCTACGGGGCACTGATTCTCCCGCGCATTGCAGCGCCACTCGGAGTGTTCCTCATGACCCAATTCTTCTCCAAGGTGCCGGATGAGGTTGAGGAAGCTGCGCGGCTCGACGGTGCGGGCCCTTGGAGAGTCTTCTTCTCGATCATGCTTCCGCTGGCGCGACCATCCATGGTCGCACTCGCAATCTTTACGTTCGTGCAGACCTGGAACGACTACCTCTGGCCGCTGGTCTCCGCAACGAAGGCAGAGATGTTCACCATTACCACAGGATTGGCCTCGCTCCAGGGCAACTTTGCTCAAGCGACGGAGCTGGGAAGTCTTATGGCTCGTGGACTTGTGGGGTCGCTGCCACTGCTCATCATTTTTGTGCTCTTCCAGAAGCACTTGATCCGAGGTATCGCAATGACCTCGGGTGACAAGTAGGCCCGCGTTCGTTCGACGCTAACCCCTTGGGGTGGCAGCGTGCGATGCATTCAGAAGCCGGTGAAACTCACCGCACCTCAGACGGACTGTTCGGTCCGTACGTTCAAAGGAGAAAGAAATGCGAAAGATGAAGGCCCTCGCGACAACGGCGTCGCTCGCCGCAGCAGCGATGCTGCTCGCAGCGTGCGGAGGCGGCACTAGTGGTGCGCCCGAAGGTGGCTCACCCGAAGGAAACAAGGACCTGAACGCAGCCATTAAGGCTGTCACTGCTGATGAACTTAAGGGCACAACGATCACGATGTCGCGCATGTTCGGCGACTGTGAAGAGACAACTCAGGGTGTTACCGACACCGCAAAGGCAACCTCTGAGTGTGAGGCTATCCAGATCCTCACCAACAAGTTCAACGCTGAGAATGAGTTCGGAATCAAGATTGAACGGCTAGGTGGGTCGGACTGGAACTCCTACTACGACGCGTTCAACGCTTCGATCGCGGGCGGCGAGCCCGCTGATGTGGCAAACCTCCACGACTACGCACTGTCCGACTACGCAAAGCGCGGACAACTCCTGTCCTTCAACCCAGCCGACTTTGGCATTGAAATGTCTGATGCCACTGCACAAGCGCAGAAATCCGTGCAGTACGACGGTTCGACCTACGCAGTCCCATTCGACTCCCACGCACTGTTGTGGCACGTCAACACTGACATCCTGGAGCAGGCGGGATACATGAAGGACGGCAAGCCCGTTTCTCCAACCTCGCCAGAAGAGTTCTTGCAAATGGCAAAGGACGTGAAGGAGAAGACTGGCAAGTACATCATGAGCGTTGGCGTAGCCAATGACGACATGCTGTGGCGCACGTTCTTCACCTTTGTTGCGCAGCAGGGCGGCGCACTCCTCAATGAGGATGGCTCAGCAAACGTGAACTCCGCAGAGGCAAAGAAGGCCCTTGAGTTCATCAACCAGCTCATCGAGGGTGAGTACATCCACACCAACGCCGACTACGCAGGATCGATCGACGAGTGGAAGAACGAGAAGTCGGCAATTCTTGCGAACGGAACTTGGGCAGTCAACGAATACGCTGCAACCTCAACCTTCGGTTACACGGTGGTGGACTTCCCAACAGTGTTCAACCAGTCTGCTGCTTGGGCATCCTCGCACATGTGGGTTATGCCGACCCAGAAGGACAATGACCCAGTGCAATACCGTGCGGCGATTGAGTTTGCCAAGTACCTGTACAACAACACCGACACCTGGTCGCTCGCCACTGGTCACTTCTCGCCACGAGTCTCGGTTATCAACTCCGATGCGTACCTGAACGCTCCACTGCGTTCCAACTACACGGAAACGGCACTCAAGAACATTACGTTCGTGCCTCAGGTAGACAACTGGACCGCGATCAAGTCGCTTATCCACACGCAGCTTGAGGAAGTCTGGTTCAACGGCAAGGCCATTGATGCAGCACTCACCGAAGCGCAGTCTCGGGTAGAGCAGCAGACCAAGTAGTCAGTGCCGATGCGGCATCGAGCGCGGCCCGACACGGGCCGCGCTCAATCTCAGGAGGTATCAAAAGTGGTCACCACTCGCCCCGTGCTCGATCTAGATGGCACGTGGAATCTGGAAATCCTAGACCGGAACTCGCAGGTTGAACTCACCGCCGCAGTCCAAGTGCCAGGACCGTGGACTACTCAAGTGGCAGGGTACGGAGACTCTCACGCCACTGTCCGATACTCACGCACTTTTGAGTACGTCCTTGGCTCGTCACACAGTGAATCTGTGATTGTGGCCGTGTTTGGCGGAGTGAACCACTCCGCTCGGGTCCTCCTCAATGGCGAGATTGTCGGTGAGCACGAGGGCGCCTGGGAGTCATTTGAGTGTGACCTGACGGATGCGCTTGTCGGCGGTGAGAACACGATCGTGGTCGAGGTGGGCTATCCGCCCCGATACGGCACTCCAAAGGTGCCAGGTTTTCTTGAGATCCCGCACGGTAAGCAGACCTGGTATGGAACCACCGCCGGAATCTGGCAGTCTGTTCGGATTGAAGAACGTCATCCTGTGCATGTCACTTCGCTCGGTCTGCATGCGGATGCTGCGACTGGCCTCATCTCTGTGGAACCACAACTGTCACGAGCTGAAGAAGGTGTACAGGTCCGCGTCGAAGTCTCGTACCTAGGGCAACCAGTGGCTTCCGCGGTTGCGGAACCTGGGGCCCCAATCCATGTAGGTGTGGATCAGCCAGAACTTTGGGGAATCGATCAGCCGAACTTGTATGACGTCAACGTTAGTATTGTGCGCGACGGCGTTATCTGCGACTCCGTCCAGCGCACAACCGGTTTCCGCGCGTTCGAGTCGCGCGACGGTAAGTTCTTCCTGAACGGACACGAACTTGAACTGCGCGGTGTGCTTGACCAGGACTATCACCCTGGTTCTTCGAGCATTCCAGAATCGACAGAAGCACTGGAGTCCCTATTCCGCGAAACTCGTGCACTCGGATTCAACATGCTCAGAGTGCACATCAAACGGCCAGACCCCAGGTACTACGAACTCGCAGATCGTCTTGGCATGCTGGTCTGGACAGAACTGCCGAGTTGGCTCACCTGGACCCCTGAAGGCGCGGAGCGCGGGGTTGCCCTGCTCGAACGATTTATCCGCGAGGACGAACATCACCCAAGCATCGTCATGTGGACGCTGATGAACGAATCGTGGGGTATCGACCTTGACAGCAGTAAGCAACGTGAATGGCTGCGGCACTCGTTTGACCGTGTAAAGAACGCAGCACGAGGTTCACTCGTTGTTGATAACTCTGCGTGTCTACCCAACTACCACCTCAAGACCGATGTTGATGACTACCACCTTTATCGTGGCATCCCGGAGAGCAGGCGTGAGTGGGATCGCCTAGTTTCTGAGTTTGCTGAGCGGCCGTCCTGGACTTTCAGCCCCCATGGAGACGGTGAGCGGACCGGGCACGAGCCATTAGTGCTTTCAGAGTTTGGAAACTGGGGCCTTCCACATGTTTTGGATCAGTTCACCGACGGATCCGAACCCTGGTGGTTCGCGACCGGTGCAGATTGGGCTTTCGGCGCTGCAGAAGGCACTAACTTGCTGTCCCGATTCGAGTTTTCCGGGCTGAGGGAAGTGTTCGGCAGTTGGGAAAGCCTCGTGCGCCAGCTTCAGCGCGTGCAAATGGTTGCGAACCGGTACCAGACCACGTCCATTCGATCGCATCCGGAACTGTCCGGGTACGTCCTTACTCAGCTAAGCGATGTGCAGTGGGAAGCGAATGGACTCTTTGATATGAACCGCGGACCCAAGCAGTTCAACGGAGAGTTTGCACTGGTGAACAGCGATTATGCGGTTGCCGTTCGTCCTGCGTCCTACTCAGGTTTTGTCGAGCAGGATCTCGAGGTTTCGTTGACTGTGGTGCCCGCGCGCAACGGTGCGCCTCAGTCAGAGGCGTTGGGGATGCTGTCTCTATCGGTAGACGGTCGTGCAGTCCATGAGGTTCCAGTACCTGCACAATCGTTTAGCACTCATGAGTTCACAGTGACGTTACCCGTGCACGCTGGTGCGATCGAACTGGCCGCTGAGCTTCGAGTCGATGGCGAGTTGGTCTCACGTGACGTCTCAGACATCATTGTGGTTGCTAGCGCGGGCGGATCGATTTCTACACCGGTTATTGCTGCGAACGATGATGTAGCCGATTGGCTCAATGCTCTGGGGCAGAAGCATGAGCGCTTTGGAACTCAAAAGACGTCGTGTGATGGCGAAGGTTCCGGTCTGCTTGTGACGACACTCTTCGACGTTGAGGCTCAGGCGCATGCACGCTCAGGAGGATCGGTCCTGGTTCTGATTGAGGATGAAGGGGCCCTTGCGGATGGCTTTGGGTTCTTGCCCTCAGCTCGAGTTGGTGCACGCACCGGCGACGGAGACTGGGTGCCACGCAACGAGTGGCTCGATCGCTCTGGGCCATTTGCTTCCGTTCCTGGCGAGACGATCTTGGGTATCGCGTTCGAAGATCTCCTCGGACCGCTAGTCATTAACGGGCTGCCCAACATGATGAGGCCAGCGCTGCAGTACTCGGGAATCTTCTCGGGTTGGTTGCGTGGTACGGCAACGACAACAGCCACCGTGCGCTGGAGTGAAGGTGACGTTACGCTGACGACCTTCCAGTTGCGCCAAGCACTCGCGCAAGCGCCTGTCGCACGCGAGCTTGGGCTTGCAATGCTGCGCGCGGCTGCCGGTGAGTAGGCGCAGGTATCTGCATTGAACAGGGATCACAGGCGGAACTGAACTCCAGCATGTGAGATGACATCGCATCTGGCCAGGCGAGTGCCGGTTTTTGGCGGTGAGTGCCGGATCGCGGATCCGGCACTCACCGCCAAAAACCGGCACTCGCGGGAGTTTGGGTTGAGGAGGCCGCTCGCGGTGCTCGCGGTGCTCGCGGTGCTCGCGGTGCTCGCCGTGCTCGCCGTGCTCGCTCGGCTCGCTGGCGACCACCCCGCCCACCACCCAGCAGCTCAGAACTGCAGGGGCGCGCCCGTGTACTTGTCCAAGTCCTTGTAGGCGCCTGTCTTGCGCCCGAGCCACACGAGCGACCGCAGGATCGCACTTTGCAGGCCCTTGGGCACTCCCGCAACGATCGTGTCCTGGAGATGCAGGATGAGCGCGAGGTGGAGCGGGTTCTTGGGTGTGCCGTTCTTGTCGGTCAGATTGTCGTCCATAAGGCCGTAGTGGATTCGCACGGACTCCTCGAACTGGAGCGGCGGCGAGATGCGCACGTTGAACGCCACGGGCTCAGGGGAGTCGTTGGTGAACGTGTGGTTGAGCCCCAGCAGAACGAGGGCCTTGTCGCCGGCGCCCAGCTCGAGTTTCTGGCGATCCACAGTGACCGCGAGCGTTCCATTCTGCACCGTGAACTCTTCAACGAATCGCTTGTGGCTGTGCAGGGGAGGCCCATCGCCGTTGGACGGCAGCTCCACGAGCAGGGTCAGGTGTTCGCCGCCCGTCTCGGAGGCGGTCTCAACAAATGTGATTGTCTCGCCGGTGACGCGGTGAGTGACAGTGCGCGGGAGCATGGTTCCTCTTCTGTGGGGTGTGGGCCGTAGGTAACTGTAGTGGGTGGTGCCGCCTGCGGCACCACCCCTGATTTTCGACGATCGTGCCCCACCCCCGCTCAACGCCCACCACCAGCGATCCTCGTGCCGTCAGGCACCCGTACCAACGCGCCGACTGCGAGGCGCAACTCTTCCGACTTGCGTTGGCACAATCGTCGAAAATCAGGGGGCGGAACCAGCCGCATCACTGTGCGGCGAAGGACCAACGACACGCGGCCGTAGGGCGCGGCTCAGGTAGGCTTGAGGAGGCCTGGGGAGGTCACAACTTTCGACACCGAAGGATAGTCACGCAATGACACAAGTGCTCCGAGCCGCCGCAATCCACACGGGAAAGCAGATTCTGCTGAACGGATGGATCGCGATCGCGGATGGCAGGGTTACCGCAATCGGCACTGAAGACATCGACCCAATTTACGCGGACGCGCAGGTCACGGAACTCGAAGGCACGATGGTGCCCGGGTACGTGGACATCCACTGCCACGGTGGTGGCGGCGGAGCGTTTGGAGGTTCGGGTGAGGACGCGCTAGCGGCCGCACGAACCGCGCTGCGCACGCACCTGAACCATGGCACCACCACGATGGTTGCCTCGCTCGTGACGGGCGCGATCGACCAGGTTGCAGAGTCCGTACGCACGCTCGGCCCGCTCGTGGACGCCGGCGAGATCGCGGGTATCCACCTCGAGGGTCCATGGCTCTCCCTCAAGCACAAGGGCGCCCACGCGCCCGAACTGCTCAAGGCGCCAACCCCTGAGGACATCGCTACGATTTTTGACGCCCACCCGGGCGCGGTCAAGATGGTCACCATCGCCCCCGAACTTGAGGGCGGAATCGACGCAGTGCGCAACTTCGTGGCACGCGGCGCAATCGCCGCAGTCGGCCACTCGGACGTGGACTACGATGGCGCTGCAGAGGCGATCGACGCAGGCGCAAACAACGTAACCCACCTGTTCAACGCCATGAACTCAATCCACCACCGCATCCCCGGCCCCATCATCAAGTTCCTGGACGACGAGCGCATCACCGTTGAGCTCATCGCGGACGGCGTGCACCTGCACCCGGGAATCGTGAAGCACGCAGCGGAGACCGCCGGACGCGGGCGCACCATCTTTGTCACCGACTCGATGGACGCCACCGACATGTCCGACGGCGACTACATGCTCGGCTCGCTTGAAGTGTCTGTGCTGGACGGAGTGGCCCGACTCAAGTCGAACGGCTCTATCGCTGGATCCACGCTCACCATGGAGCGCGCCGTGCAGTTTGCCGTTGCAGAGGCAGGACTGGAGTTCGAGGACGCGCTGGCAGCAGCCACCACGACCCCGGCCGCGGCTCTGGGCCGCACTGACATCGGCAACCTCGAGGTGGGGGCGCGCGCCGACGTGGTTGTGCTCGACCCAAGCCTCAACGTGACCAAGGTGTACCGCGGGGGAGAGCTCGCAGTAGAACGCTGACCTGACCCGGAACCACAGCACAAAAAAACGGTCGTGGCCCGATGCCCCCGCATCGAGCCACGACCTACTCGTTTCGGCCAACGTCAGCGGAGTCCCCGTATCAGTTATGCTGCGACGAGTCCGGGGCTCCGTGAGGAGCTCCCAGCTCAAAGAGGCATTGCGCCTCAGGATTACTCAGTGGCTGGCACCGCGCGCGGTGCCAGCCACTCGGTGTCTCAGTCCCAGTTGACCGCTGGATCGCGGTAGAACGCGACCTCGCGTGCGGCCCAGTCACGGGCGTGGGTTGGGAGGGCCTGCGCGAACTCTTCAAAGTCGCGTGGGGAACCCCATGCCACGGATGCAACACCGGCGATGCGTGGGAGCATCATCGTGGTGATGTCGTCCATGGTGCGGATGGTCTCGGTCCACAGGCAGGATTCCACGCCGGTGATCATCTTGGCTGGAACCGGCACGGCCTCGCTTGGCTCCCACTCGAACGTCGCCTTGAGCGGAACGAGTCCGGCCCAGGTGAGTCCCAGAGGGAAGTCCTCAACAGGCTTGAGGTCGAGGTAGACGTGCGGCGCTGGAGACGCAATGACCTGAACGTTCGGGTTCTCCGCGATGGTTGCGAGCTTTTCAAGGTTGAAGTTAGCGGTCCAGAATTGGACCTGCGTGTCGTCCTGAAGCTCGGAACCAGCGACCTCGTGCCAGGCCACCATCTTCTTGCCGTGCTTGGTTACGAGCTTGCCCAGACGCGTCATGAACTCCTCGTACTCAGGGCGTTCAACCTTGAGGACTTCGTCACCACCGAGGTGCAGGTACTCGCCGTGCGTGCGGCGGGCAAGCGAAGCCACGATGTCGTCGAGAATTGCCCAGGTGTCGTCCGAGGTGAGGTTTACCCAAGAGAAGCCAACCTCGATGCCTGCGTATGGCTCGCGCGGCTTTCCGTCCGGGGAAGCCTCAGGGAAAGCAACCAGCAGCGCGTTGGTGTGACCGGGGAGATCGATCTCCGGGATGACGGTCATGCCATGGAGGGCGGCATAGACCTGGATCTCCTCGTAGTCGTCAAAGTTGAGGAAGCCACCAGGCCCGCCGTCTGCATCGTTTGCAGAGGCGAGCTTGGTGAGCTCTGGGCGGCCGTCGATCTCGATGCGCCAACCCTGGTCATCAGACAGGTGGAGGTGGAGGCGATTCAAGTTGTAGGTGGAGGCAATGTCGATGACCTGCTTGATCTCCTTCACGCCAAAGAAGTGGCGGGCAATATCGAGCATAAAGCCGCGGTTTGGGTAGCGTGGGGTGGACGATGCGCTGAACGCTGGAGCGTTCGGGGTGCGCTGCGCTTGGATGAGCGCGTTCACGGCATACAGGGCTCCGGCAGCCGAGGCGGCCTTGATGGATACCCCGCCTTCAGTCACTACAAGCTCAAAGCTCTCGGGCGCGAGGCTGTCATCGAGGACGAAATCGAGTGTGGGGTTTGCCTCGACCGCGGACTCAGAACCACCCTGTGCGGCCTCGTTAGCAAAAGCTGCTAGGCGGTCGGCAGCTGCTGGTGCTTCTGGCCGAACAGCGGCCGCCAGCTCGAGGATCTTGGCGCTGCTGAGAACCGCTGCAGGGCCTTCCAGAAGGGTAAGGTCTTGAGGCCTTGGAATGATGTGCAAGCTCATGTTTAGCTCCGTCGTTGGCGCGATTACGATTACTTACTCGATTTCGGTCGGTGGGGCTTGACGCTAATTAGTAAGTAAGGTGTACTTACTTTATGACATCGATCGCCAGTAGTACAGGCCGACGAGCAAATGGGGCTCGCGTTACCGGAGGATCATCGAAGATCCTGCCGGTAAATGTACGGCAACTACACCGATCCCTCGTGCTCCAAGAGCTCTACAAGAAGGACCCCGCTAGTCGTGCGGACCTCGCTCGCGCAACGGGCTTGACCCGAGTAACCATCTCGGACGTTGTAACTGACCTTATGGAACGCGACCTCATTGAGGAGATCGGCCCCCGTCCAGGTGTGCGCGTAGGTAAGCCCGCCACGCTCGTGGACATCAAGTACGACGCACACAACATCGTCTGCCTCGACCTGTCCAACGAGAACGAGTTCCGAGGTGCAGTGGTTTCGCTTGGTGGCGAGATTCTCACCCGGGACTCCATTCAACTCGATGGCGAGAAGGGGGACAAGGCCACGGCCCGAGTTATCACCCTCGCAAAGAAGTTGGTTGCTGCTGCCTCTGCGCCAGTCCTCGGAGTGGGTATCGGTACCCCTGGTATCGTCAACGCCGAGGGACTCGTGCACAACGCCCCCAACCTCGGTTGGACGGACGTGGACCTGCCCAAGATTGTCTCGACCGAACTTGAACTCCCCACCTACGTTGCAAACGACGCAGACACTGCAGCGCTTGCCGAGAACACGTTTGGTGAGGGCGACGGCTCCGGCCTCATCCTCGTGCAGATCAGCCGCGGTGTTGGCGCGGGAATCCTGTGTGACGGACGCCTGCTTCGTGGTCCCGACGGAACCGCTGGAGAGATTGGGCACGTCAAGATCTCTGGCGACGGTCTTCTCTGCTCCTGCGGGCGCACGGACTGCCTCGAGGCCTACATCAACTCACCTCGCCTCCGCTCCCTGATCAGGGACCAGGACGAGGAAACAACGCACCGCGAGCTCACGCTTGCAGGTCAGCGCCTTGGGGACGTCGTCGCCCCAATCGCCCAAGCACTTGGTCTCCACGACATCGTGTTGTTCGGCGCAATGGAACTTCTCGACGGTCCGCTTCGCGTGGCCGCCGAAGAACGAGTGAACGCAAACACCTCCCACTTCTCCAACAAGCCAATCGTGCTTCGCATGGCCGCATTGGATCGCGAAGGAGTGCTAACGGGCGCAGCAGCGCACGTGCTGGGTGGTGAACTCGGGCTCTCTTAAGGAACTCGTTTTAGCACGCGATCACCAGACGGCCAAAGTGCCGGGCTAGCTACAGACCTCCCCTCATTGACTTGCCCGGCACTTCGGTTATTACTTCGGCCCCGAGCCATGGACTACGCGGTCCACGGTTGGGACCAACTACGTCATGTAAGACCTCGTCGCACACAAAGTCGCGACTACTTGGACTGGAACCGATCACTCGGAGACAGCCCTACGCACCGCAGGGCACCCGCGCAGACCAGCACGAACGGGTGTCTAGCTCTGAAAGGAAACGCTGTGGAAATCGTTATTCATGATTCGGGCCTGGAACTGGCGCGGATGGCCGCCGATGTCATTGAGGACGCCGTACGCAACACCGAGAACCCTGTTCTCGGTCTCGCCACCGGATCATCGCCTCTTCCGATCTACAAGGAGCTGATTCGTCGGCACAAGGAAGAGGGACTGTCGTTTGCGAACTGCACCGCGTTCACTCTTGACGAGTACGTGGGTCTTCCGCAGGGACACAAGGAGTCGTACTACGAGGTCATCCGTAACGAGTTCACTCGCCACGTAGACATCGATGACTCCCGCGTTTTTAGCCCAGACGGATCCTCCGAGAACCTGCAGACCGCTGGTGCTCGCTACGATGAGGCCATCAAGAACGCCGGCGGCGTGGACGTCCAGATCCTCGGCATTGGCTCGGACGGGCACGTTGCATTCAACGAGCCTGGCTCCTCCCTTAGCTCGCGCACCCGTCTCAAGACGCTCACCCAGCAGACCCGTGAGGACAACGCGCGCTTCTTCGACTCGATCGATGACGTTCCAATGCACGCCCTGACCCAGGGCCTTGGCACCATTCTTGAGGCACGCCACCTCGTTCTCATCGCAACCGGTGAGGGCAAGGCCAAGGCTGTTGCCGACATGGTTGAGGGACCACTCGCAGCGGTCTGCCCAGGCTCGGTCCTACAGCTCCACAACCGTGCAACCGTATTCGTAGACGAGGCAGCAGCGTCCGGCCTCGAGCACTCCGAGTACTACCGTCTTTCCTTTGATCGGAAGCCAGAATGGCAGAAGTTCTGACAGAGACGCTCGTCCTAGCGCTCGACATCGGCGGCACTAACAGCCGCGGAGAGATCATGCGCTGGGAGGGCGGGACTCTCAGCGAGCCTCTCGCCACGCACTCCCTGCCAACGCCCACGGGCGACGGCGACGCTGCCATCGAAACGATCATCTCGTTGAGCAGTACTCTTCTGGAGAGCGTGGACCCAGCCGAGCGCACTAACGTGCGCGCGGTGGGTCTCGGCGTACCCGGAGTCCTTGACTCCGACACGGGTCTGGTGAAGCTTGCCTCCAACCTCGGATGGAACGACAGGTACGTTGCTTCCGAGCTTCAGGCCGCTCTAGGCATCCCCGTTTACCTGACGCACGATGTCACCGCAGCGGGCGTTGCAGAGAAGCGGCTAGGAGCCGGGCGCGGAGTCGAAGACGTGCTCGCCGTATTCCTAGGAACCGGCATCGCTGCAACACTGGTCAGCGGCGGAAAAATCGTTCGTGGTGGGCTGATGCCTTCGGGCAACCGTCAGCCTGCAGGCGAGATTGGGCACATGCCCATCGTCCAGGATGGCCCTTGGTGTGCTTGTGGCCAGCGGGGATGCCTAGAGCTCTTCTGCTCTGCGCGTGCGATCGGGCAGATCTACTCCAAGGCGCTGGGCATCGACCCGTGCGGTCCGGAGCTCAAGACCTCGCGCGATCTGGTGGAGAACCTTTCCACTGACCCGATTGCTGCGACGGTGTGGGACGAAGCCACCCGCAACCTTGCGTTCGGGCTGTTCAGCGCAGCCATGGTGACGGGTCCAACCCGGATCATTCTCGGCGGCGGTCTCGCCGCAGCAGGATCGATCCTGGTAGACCCCGTGGAAGCGCGGATGAAGGAACTGGCAACTGTTATAGAGGCGCCAGAAATTGTACTTGCGCAACTAGGTCAGCGAGCGGGCGTACTGGGTGTTGCGCTCATGACAATCGACTGGCTTGGCGCATTGCAGCAGGTCGCCTGATCCACCATGTTCGAGTTGGGTGCGCCAACTCGAGAGGGTTAGGCAGCTGTTGCGTGGGTTGCCGCAACATCCCGTTGGGCCTTGCCCCTCGGGATCCGGCAACTACAAGTGAAAATGGGCGGAGACCCGGATTGTGCAGTCCGGACCTCCGCCCATTTCCCATTTATGCCGAGGAACTCGGTTCCTTATTTTCGACGATCTTGGGCGCGTTCCAGCACCACTTCACCGCTCGTAGAGGCGCGGCTGCTACTGGACTGGCAGCGCGATGTCTTGGCCCATCCACTGGGTACAGCGCCAGCCACCCGGGTGTGACTCCACTACCGCAAAGCCGGTGTTGAGCGGCGGGTGCGACATGAGCAGATCCTCTGGGAAATTACCCGAACGGACCGCGGTCCAGTACGCGATGAGAGCCCCGTGTGCGACTACTGCGACCTCACGGTGCGGTCCGGCCAGGATCTCGTTGAATACTCGGTCTGCGCGCGCGAGGACCTCTCGCCCGGTGGTGCCGCCGGCGAGCTTCACGTCAAGGTCGCCTCGGCCCCACGTGTCGATTGCCATGTGGTAGGCCACGCGGTCCTCGTGCCGGATGCTCATTTCTAGGCTGCCCGCGGAGATTTCGCGGATGTCATCGCGGATCTGGGGTTCTAGGCCCAACGCGGCGGCGAGTGGTGCTGCGGTCATCTGGGCGCGGGTCGCAGTGGAGGCGTAAATGGCCTCGAAAGGCACGTGCGCGAGCGTTTGCACGAGCGCTTCCGCTTGCGTGAGCCCAAGCTGGTTGAGCGCGGGCCCGGGGACTGCAGTGTCGAGTGCTCCGGTGACGTTTGAGTCGATCTGGCCGTGTCGGATGAAGTGGATTCGGGTGGTCATGGGGATTATCGCTCGACTTTCAGGCGTCGGAGGCCCACGATGGGCTTGTGGTCTTCACACGAATAGTATCCGGCTAAAGCATCATGCCGGTGGCCGGCCGGTGAAGTCCTGTGGCGGCAAGTGTGCCGACAGGTAGCGGTCAAGGAGATGGGAAAGTGGCCACGATTGCGATGAAGCGCGTGTACGACGAACCGGAATCCTCGGATGGGTTCCGCGTCTTGGTTGACCGGCTGTGGCCGCGGGGCGTAGCCAAGGAGAAAGCTGAGATTGACCTGTGGTTTAAGGAGATTGCGCCGTCCACCGACGCGCGCAAGGAGTTCGGCCACATGGCCGACCGGTTCGCCGAGTTCGCCGATGTGTACCGAGCCGAGTTGGACACCAATCCGGCTGTCGCCCAGGCGCTCGAACTGCTCAGAAAGCACGACCTTGTCACGCTGGTCTACGCGGCCAAGGACGAGCACATCAATCACGTGGTCGTGCTCCGCGATTACCTGTTGGAGCAGGACGGGGCGTCACGCGCTGCGTGACCAAGATCGTCGATAATTTTGGTGTGACAGGGCTGGGACCTGCCCACACGCGGAGCTAGTCCTCGGGCAGGTAACCGGTGGCGGGGTCGATGTCTGCCAGGAATGTCTTGATTTGGGAGACGTGGAACTCGCGGGGGAACGTGAAGCGGCTCGGTCCCTGGACCGAGAGGGAAAAGCCGTAGTCCTTGTTGGGGCCGGAAAGCCAGTCGTAGGTTGCGCCGTCGCCGTCCACGGTTACGCGGAAGCGTTCGCCGTCGACCTCGATGTTTTCGACCCGGGCGGAGGCGCTGGTGGTGTTCATTTTTGCCATGGTTCCATTCTCCCCTATCCCGGGTCTGGTGCCCCACCCACTACTCGGCGCCCATCCCCCCCGTCATCGAGAGTATTCCTGAGCCCGCTCTCGATGACGAGAGTGGGCTCAGGAATACTCTCGATGTAACAAATGGAAGGGGTGGGCCTTTCTTGGGGTGGGCTAGGCGACCGCCGCCGTGATGGCCTTGAGGATACGCTTTTCCGAGACCGAGCCATTAGTGCCCAGCTGGACGGCGTACATCGAGACGCGGAGTTCCTCGATCATCCATTTCACGTCCACGAGCGCCGGGTTGTCTAGGCCCACAAGCCCCGCGGAATTCCGCGTCCCAAGCGCCTTGGTGAACTGGTCGGTGACGTTGCCGATCTTCCACGCGATCTCGTTATCACGGTGCACGGAGTCCGCGGCCTTGTCGATCCGGTGCACCTGGGCGCGCAGGTAGCGCGCGAGGTGCCGGAGTTGCGCAGGTGGGGTCGCGGACACAAACCCGGGATAAATGAGCGCGCCGGCAACCGCCCGCACGTCGTTGAGGGTTGCGAGCAGCGCGAGCGACTTGTTGCCGCTGACCGCCGCATCCACATCACGGTATGCGCTGAGCGCCGCCACGACATCCCCGATGATCCGGTGAATCTCGTCCTCAATCTTGCCGCGCACCATCGTCACCGCGTCCTCGAAATCGGCGCGGCTGCGGATAGTCCCCGCATCTGGCAGCAGGGCCATCACGGCCGCGAGCTGCACGTCCGCCACCAGCGCATCCGTGTTCTTGTACGGGCTGGCCGCAAGCGTGAGCGCCTGCTTACCGGTCCACCGCGAGGTCACGCGGGCCGGCGCGAGCGCCGTACGCCCCAGTACCAGCCGCCACACGCCCTCGCGCTGCGAGGCCAACTGCTTGTTCTGGTCGGCCAGAATGCGCAGGGCAACTGTGTGGTCCTTTGGCCCCTGACTTTCGACGATCAGGGCCGGGTAACCCCGCACCTCAATACCGCCTGGACCGCGTCCCTCCACCACGAGCGGCAGTTCGTCGTACGAGCCGCCGGTTGGCCAGTCCTCCAGCCCTTCGGCCTCGGAGATGGTGTGCGTGATCTGTTCCGGTCCGGCGCCGAGACTATTCTGTTTGAGCTTGCCTGTGTTTCCGGAGCCTCCCGGCTGTTGACCGCGGCCCTTCCGGCCGTTCGCCCCGGCTTGGGCCCCTGCTTGTGCCTCGGCGAGAGCCGCACCCACAGCGCCGCGTACGGCGCTGCGCACAGCATCCTCGGCAGCGTTCGCGAGCGTGCGCTGAAGCGCTACGAGGTCCTTGGATTCCCCGAGGACGTCCACCACGGCCCCGCGGCCGGACCCGCGCTGGGCGAACACCCGGAACGTGACCTGCAGGTGGCCGGGCAGGGTGCTGGAACTAAATGAATCGTCGCTAATTTCTAGGTATTTCAGAGCCCACACGGCACGCTGGAACGCGCCAAAGAAGGACTCCGCCATATCGCCGGCACGGGTCATGTCCTCCCACGCGGGCGTGTTCTCGCGCAGCCACTGCGCGATCTTGGCGCCCCAGTCGGGGGCAGGCACGAGCTCGCGGCGCAGAACCTTGGGCAGTGCGCGGATCGTGGCCACGCACAACTCATCGAGCAGTCCGGGGACCATCCAGTCGAAGCCGTCAGGAACCACTCGGTTGAGGAGCTGGATGGGGATGTGCACGGTGACGCCGTCGGCGGCCGATCCCGGGGAGAACTGGTAGGTCAACGGCAACGTGATGTCGCCCTGGACCCAGGTCTGCGGGAAGTCGGTATCGGACACGGCGTCCTGGCCCTCAGGGACCAGCTGCTCCAGCGAGAAATCGAGCAGGGCCGGGGTGGCAATGCGCGCGCCCTTCCACCACTGGTCAAAGTGACGCTGGGACACGATGGTCTCTGGCAGACGCTCGTCGTAGAAGGCGAACAGCGCCTCCTCGTCCACCACGAGACCGCGCTGACGGGAGCGTGCCTCGAGTTCCTCGGCCTCGGCTAGGACCTTGCGGTTGTGCGCGTAGAACTTGTGGTGCGTGGTCCATTCGCCGGCCACGAGGGCGTGGCGGATGAACATGTCGCGGGCGGCCTCGCGGTCCACTTTGGAGTACAGAACGGGGCGCTCCGCAACGATAGGCACGCCGTACAGCAGCACCTTCTCGTTGGCTATCGCGGCCCCGCGCTTGGTTGACCAGTGCGGGTCGGAGTAGTTGCGCTTAACGATCCCAGCGGCGAGTTCCTCGGCCCACTCGGGCTCGATCATGGCGACATCGCGAGCCCATAGGCGCGAGGTCTCGACGAGTTCGCCCGCCATGACCCACGCCGGCGGCTTCTTGGACAGAGGGGATCCGGGGAAGATGGCGAACCGGGCGCCACGGGCACCGAGGTATTCGTTGCGTGCCATGCGCTTGGCGCGCTTGTCCGCAGCGGTCTCACGCCCAGTCTTGTTCAGGCGTACCTCGGTGGCCTCTTGCATGCCGAGCTGGCTGAGTAGACCGGCGAGGAGGGAGCGGTGGATGGTCTGCGAGTCCCACACGAACTTGGTGTCGGGGGTGATTTTGGCGCTATTGGTGCTGTTTGCGCTGGCGCTGGTCGCGCTGGTGGCGGCCTGAACGGTGGCAGCCTGCGCCGCAGTGCCCTGCGCGATCGTCTCACCCGAGCGGCCCCGGCCGCCCGGCGTGATGCCCTGGTCCAGTGCGACCTTGTCCCGGAGCGGTTGCGGCTTCCTAACCTCGGACTCGATACCCATCGAGCGGGTCATTTCCTTGAGCTGGGACACCACGTCCTGCCACTCGCGGATCCGCAGGAAGTTGAGGTACTCGGCCTTACACATGCGGCGGAACGCAGAGGAAGACAGCGCGCGCTGCTGCTGGCGGACGTACTCCCACAGGTTCAGGTACGTCATGAAGTCGGAGTGACCGTCCACGAACCGGGAGTGGTTGGCGTCCGCGAGGTCGCGCACCTCGCTCGGGCGTTCGCGCGGATCCTGGATGGACATGACCGCGGCGATGATCATGACCTCGCGGGCCACGCCGTGCTTTCCACCCTCCACGATCATGCGTGCCAGGCGTGGGTCCATGGGGAGTGCTGCGAGTTGGCGGCCGACAGCGGTGAGCGCGGTGCGCTGCTCACCGTCGCGGCCGGTGCGGTACTCGAGGGCGCCGAGCTCCTGCAACTGGGCCACGCCATCGCGGATGGCGCGGGTGTCTGGGGCTTCCACAAACGGGAACTTGGCCACGTCGCCGGGAGCCTTGGCCACGCCCACGGAGACCATGTGGAGCAGAACAGAGGCGAGCGAGGTGCGCAGGATCTCGGGCTCCGTGAACTCGGGACGGGACGCAAAGTCCTCCTCCGAGTACAGGCGGATTGCGATGCCGTCCGAGACTCGCCCGCAGCGGCCGGAACGCTGGTTCGCGCTCGCCTGCGAGACCGGTTCGATGGGGAGCCGCTGGACCTTGGTGGACTTGGAGTAGCGCGAGATGCGGGCGGTGCCCGGATCGATGACATAGCGGATGCCAGGAACAGTCAGCGAGGTCTCCGCAACGTTCGTGGCGAGCACGATGCGGCGGTGCTCGTGGTGCTGGAACACGCGATGCTGCTCGGCCGCGGAGAGCCGGGCGTACAGGGGCAGGATCTGCGTGTAGCCGGGAGTCCGTGGGTCGTTCGCGCGGGCGCCCAGGTGCTGGCGCAGCGCGTCCTCGGCGTCGTGGATGTCGCGCTCACCGGAGAGGAACACGAGCACGTCGCCTGGGCCTTCGCGCTGGAGCTCATCGAATGCCGTGCAGATCGCCGACATCATGTCGACGTCATCGTCCTCGTCAAAAGGCCGGTACCTGATCTCCACAGGGAAAGTTCGGCCACTCACTTCCACAACCGGAGCGGGGTCGCGCAGAGGCTGCTGGGACTCGAGTTCATCGTCGGTAATCGGTCCACCCGGCGCGAAGTGCCGGGCAAAGCGCTCCGAGTCAATGGTTGCCGAGGTGATGACCACCTTGAGGTCTGGGCGCTGAGGCAGGAGATTGGTCAGGTAACCCAGCAGGAAGTCGATGTTGAGGGAGCGCTCGTGGGCCTCGTCGATGATGATCGTGTCGTAGGCGAGCAACTGGGGATCGCGCTGGATCTGCGCCAGCAGAATGCCGTCGGTCATGACTCTGACCAGCGTGTTCGCGCTGGACTCGTCCGTGAATCGGACCTGGTAACCCACGATGTCACCGAGGTTCGTGCCGATCTCCTGGGCAATGCGCTCGGCCACCGTGCGCGCCGCGATGCGGCGAGGCTGCGTGTGCCCGATCTGGCCCTTCCGGCCGCGGCCAAGATCCAGCAGGATCTTGGGCAGCTGGGTGGTCTTACCCGAACCGGTCTCACCGGCCACAATCACAACCTGGTTGTCCCGGATCGCGTTGGCGATTTCCTCGCGGCGTGCGCTGACGGGCAGTTGCTCTGGGTACGTGATGGGTGGAACGGTCACGTTCGCGCGATGCTCGGCGGCCTTGGCAAGGCGCGCGAGGTTCACGTGCGGGGTGGCGGAGGTGTCGCGCTTTGGCTTGGCATTGCGGTTGCGCCGGGGCGCGCTTGTTGTGCGGTCCTTGTCGGCGTTGGCGGTGTTGGCGGCGTTGGCTCGGGAATCGCGCTGGTTCTTTGGGTCTCGGGCGTTGCGGTTCTGGCCCGCCCCGCGGGCCTGTGTCCGCTGGGACCCAGATTCACGACGATCTTGGCGCGCACTCTTCTGCCCCTCCGTTGGGGGAGTGGCTGAGTTGGGCTGGGGGTTTGGGGAGTGCTGCGGGCCGTTCACGGGCTCCATTCTCCCAGTAGCAGGGGGCTTCCCCAACTTTATTTGAGTGAAGGGCGAGGAGCGGGCGAGATCGCGCCACCCTTGTTGGCCGATTTGGGAGATAGCGAACGATACTGAGTGAAGGTGGGTCTTACGTCGAGGCATCGCCGGGTGGGGCGCGAATCACAGTCGGCTTTCGGGTGAACTATCGGCCGTGTTTCTCCGCCCACGTGAAGAGTCCCGCCAAGGTGCTTGCAAAACAAACCGCGTGATCATGCCAAAAACTTGCCGCCTGGTAGGAAAAATGTGCCTTCGACCGGATGGTTTGTGTCATTCAGGGCCCTAGCCGGCACCTTGGAAGAAAACCTTCCACGCGTTAGTTTTGTAGATAAATAATGTCGATGGACAGAACTGCCCGTGGCCGTCCCGCCAGACAGGCCTCCACGAGCAATTGACATTCGCTCCGCCGCCTTTGTGTCAACTCAAAGTTCTTGGCGTAGCTCTGCCCACACTCCGCCACCTTGAATGGAACTTGAGAATATGGAACCGCGCGCGACCGGGCTAATGGCCTCGCTTCGCAAACGATGGTCCTTTATGGCCGTTGCTGCAACCTTGTCCGTTTTGGCTTCGTCCTTCCTGACGATGGCTGTGCCAGCGCCGGCACAGGCGGCGGGGGGTGAACAGAACGCAGGTGCGGTCACGCGTATCGATAAGACAGTCTTGACCTCGTCCAAGAACTCCCAAGAAGGTATTGACTTCAACAGTGGTGTGAAGGACATCTCTGTTACGGATCCCGAGACGGAGTACCTCTACTGGGTCATCAAGGTCGCGTGTGACAACTTTGCCTGCCTCGAGACCGCAATTGACGATCTCCTTCCCGAGGAACTCAACGGGTTTGGTGCGCAGATCCAGAGCGTCAAGCTACCCACTGGGGCAAGCCACTCCCTGACGCTGGGCAAAGACAAGGACGGCCGTCACCAACTTGGCGGGTCGATCGCCAACATGCAGGCTGGCGCGGGTGCGGACATCGTCATCAAGATGACAGTCCCAAGCGAAGCCAAGGACCCCGACTGGGTTCACGCGGCCAAGGACATCAAGAACACCGCAACGTCGGCGATCAAGAACACCAACTCCACGGCGTCCTCGGACGCAACCGTGGACTACACGTTTGAGCGCAAGCTCTCCGTGGGCCTCGACGAGACCTGGTCCATGGTCGACGGTGTGGGATCCATGTCGCTCACAGGTAAGAACACGTCTAACTCCGGGGCGGAGAGCTGGACGCTAAATGATCCTATCGGCGGAACCAACCCGTTCGACTATGTCGACCTCGATGGTTTGGAAATCAGCACCTGGCCGAAGGGCGCAGGTAGCGCCACAATTACATTTGCGCCAGAGGGCGCTGGATCGGTCACCGTGGCGGCGGGCTCATCTCCTGACCTCAGCACCGTGAACCTGGAAGACGTCACCGGATTTAGCGTGGAGTTTCAGGCCGCCGATGGTGGGTTGATCGAACGCGACGCAACTTTCGTTGTGGAGCCACAAGTGACTCAGCGCAGCGCAATGCGCAGCAACCCCGACACCAAACTGGACAACGTCGCCGAGAAGATCGCGGTCAACAACAAGGCCGAGACGTTCCTCGAGCGGGGGGACAAGAAGTCCAACGTTGCTGTGGACGACGCAGGCTACGAGATTGTGCCAATCGACCTGAAAATTAGTTCAAAGAAGGTTTTCGCCGAGGACCATGTTCCAGCTGGGGCAGGTGGAACCTTCACCATCGAAGGCACGAACAAATCGCCAGTTTCGCTTGACTCAATGACGTTGGTTGACACGGGGTTCTTCGGAGAGGGAATCACGTTTGACGGCATCTCGGTCAGCACCATTCCAGAAGGCGTAACCGCTCTCAAGTTTGTGGTGACCAAGGGCGGTGTGGACACTACGTTTAACCTTCCTGTCGTGGATGGCAGCGCTAAGCTCAGCGAAGCAGACAAGGCTACTGTGACCGCACTTCTGACCGCTGGTGCATCGTTCAAGGTTGTGGCAGAGGGCAAGATTGCCCCAAGTGCGTCCCTGAATGCACAGGTCACATACAAGACGGATCCAACCACAGTTCTCGACGCCAAAAACACCGGCGAAAATGCACTGTGTTCGGTTGAAGCGGCCGAGACCTCGTGCGTTGCGGACAACGTTTTGAACGCTTCCGGTAAGTACAAGGACCGTCCGGTAGAGGCGCCAGAAACCAAGGACTCCGTGACGATCCACGAGCCCTCTATCGAAGCGAGCTTGGATAAGAAGTTCTCTGATTCTAAGTACGCAGAGAACAACTACATCTTTGCTTCCCTCCAGGCGAACGTGAAGGCAGGCGGCAAGAACGTTGCGCCAAACAAGGTGGTCATCGCCGATGGCTTGATCGAAAGCGACGCGAACAACATCTGGAAGCACGCCGATCTGGTGAGCGTCTCCGGGCTTGAGCACGCGCTCGGCGAGGACACTGAGGTGTCCGTTGTCTTCCACACGGCATCCGGACCGCAGACAGTTAAGGTGCCTGCAGGCGAGTCATCGCTGGCCGTGCCCGCTGATCTAGTTGGCAAGGTGACCAAGGTGGAGATCGTCTATGACGCTGAGAAGAGCTTCTCCCAGGGCGTCCAGGTCGAGCCGACGCTCGTGTTTGATCCGAAGCCACGTCCCGCAACCGGTGGGGAGCCTATCAATGAGCTTCCCTTTGACCTCAAGCAGAAGATCACCAACACGGCCACGGTAACCGGAGAGGCTCCTCGTCCAGGTGTGACGTGTGAGACTCAGCCGGACACCTGCATCCTCACGGGCGTGGACAGCGACCCAGCGGCTGCCGAGCTCTACTACTACAAGGAGCCAGTGACTGGTCCTGGACCAGGACCTGACATTGATATCTCAAAGAATTGGTACACGGTTGCGAACGGAACAGCCCAGCCGTTCTACACCCAGCAGGGAACGGAACGCCGGACCAAGACTCCTTGGCGTATCAACAGCCAGCTCACCGACGCGGTAGTCATCCAGGAACCATCCACGGATCCCGCGGCTGGCGTGGGCGCGAATACCGTGTTCGACATGACGAACCTGACGTCCATCTCGATGGATGGCACTTTCGAGTGGGACCGCGTGAAGTCCGTCGAGGTGTATATTTCCGGCCAAGGCTGGAAGGCGCTAGGAACCAACGGTCAACTGTCCGCGGGCGGCGACGTTAACTGGATGAATGGCCGTGCGATGCGCAAGGTCACCCTATCTGCAGAACTCCAGGCCTCGGTCACAGGTGTTCGCATCACCGTTGTTGAAGACGCCGCTGTACGCAGTGCATCTAAGAGCCCACTTGCGCCAAAGGCTGGCAGCGGAATCGTTGTTCCGAACCCAGGCAAGGTGAACTCCACATTCAACTTTGACTGGAAACTCAGGGACTCCAAGCGCACAAATCCTTCTGACTGGATTACTGCCAAGGACGAAAACGTACTGAACGAGGTGCGCGGATCTGCGTGGAGCGGGGACAAGACTGACACCGAAGTTGCTCCTTCAAAGAACCCAATCTCGGATCCAACTCCAGGCGTCAACACGAGCAAGCAGATCGTAGTAAACAACCAAGTACAGCCGAGCCCATACACGGTTGCGGTACCGGAATTGAGTGACTTCACCGGGCAGTACCCTTCGTACACCTACCGTCTCGCCGTGAACAATGAGTCATCGTCACCCGCGAACTCACTGCGTATCACCGATGCCGGTGACCATGAGTCATGTGTAGTCCCGACCCTTGGCGACCCGCGCGTGCAAGTGCGCGACGTGTTCACATCGGGTGGAAACGTCAAGGACTACTTCAAGGACTGTGCAAAAACCAGCCCGTTTGAGGCGTTCGGAATCACGGGAATAACCATTTCCCCGCTGAACGTGCTCGATCAGGAGCTGACCACCCTTGAACTGTGGAAGTACGACGCTGCGTCCAAGGTCAGCTCAGTTGAGAAGATCTCCCTTCGTGCCTTCAACTCCCTCGGGGACGTTGCAAAGAAGGAAAAGCTTGCCCAAGTGGTTGGCTTCTCGGTCCTCTACGTGGGTGCAAGCGGCCTAGAAGGCGCGGGCTCCCTGTGGAAGAAGGACCAGATCACGGCCGACGTGAGCGTAGAACTGCGCAAGACCTACCGCTCCACCGACCAGCAGATTGCTGGTACGGGTGAGCAGGGCGCGCAATTCAAGGAAATGACCAATACGGTGGCTGCGCAGTCCTACCACCACGTACTGGCCAACGAAAAGTGGGACGAAACCAAGCCGCTCGACAAGCAGTGGGGTTACGTCAGCGACGCCGAATCCGTTGGCACCAAGCTGGTGGACGGCACGTTGGACATCAAGACCGACAAGGTGATTGATGCTCCCGACACGGTCCAAGGCATTGAGACCGTTCTCGAACCCAAGCGTGGAATGGCAAGCAGCGTAACCATCTCCGCACATCAGGGTGCTTCCACGATCTGGCCCAACCGGGTCGAACTCAAGGACACTACCAAGGAGTTCTGGAACACCTTCGCTCTGGCCTCCAACACCTTCAAGGTGAAGTCGCCTAAGGGCGCTAACAAGGTTGTCGTTTCCGTGCTCACCGGTAAGGAACAGACGGCGAAGGTCGCAGTCACTCAGGCTATCTCTGGTCAGGAGTTCGAGGTAGTTCTGCCCGATGACATCGCGCTGGAATCGATCACAGGTTTTGTGTTCGAGTACTTCCGAGAGATCGACGGTAAGAACCTCGTCTTCGACGAGAAGACTCTGACCCCTGTATGGTCGACCGAGGCTAAGTTCACTATCGTGCCCCGCGAGACCAGCGTGGGACTGGTTGGCGAGCCCGAGACGGTCACCTTCCCAAGCGGAACGCCAGTCAAGTACACCAACCACGTGGACTCGACTGTGGAGCGCAAGGGCCTTGGGCGCTTGAACGGAGAGAAGACTGCTACGGACCCTGCGGACATCGCTTTGCACTCCGGAACCACCAAGATCTCTGTGGACAAGGCCGCAGACCCAGCCTCGGGTCTGAGGGCTGACGACGCAGTGATGTGGACCCTCAAGGTCACCAATAAGGGTACGGGCTACATCGATCTGGACACCCTGACGGACTACCTGCCGCGCCAGATTGCATGGTCTGGAGCGGACCCAACGGTCTCCTTCAACCCAGCAGACGGTGTGGACGCTCCTGAGTCGTGGAGTTACGACGACGCCAAGCGTCAGCTCAACTTTGTGTGGGCGCAGGGCGAGGGCCGGATGGAACCTGGCGAGTCCATGACCATCAAGATCCCCACCACGGTTCGTGCGGGTGGCGGATCGGCTGAGGAACTCACCAACCGCTTTGTGGTGCGTACCGATCAGCCACACGCTCTCGAGTCGTGCACGCACGACACCAATGCGAACAACCTGCAGACCACGGACCCGGAAACGGGCGAGAAACTCCCGGGCACCGACTGTGGCGCCAAGTTCAAGGTCTCGATGACCACGGACGCGGACATCGCTACGGAAAAGTGGGTCAACGGAAACCTCGATAGCAAGTTCGACATTGAGGGCGCCAAGTCCAACTCGGCAAACGCGACTTGTGCTCCTGACAGCGAGGGCTTCTACACCCGCGGCTGCGCCGACGCCACGATCATCGGCGGCAAGGACGCATGGAAGATTCCAGTGACCAACACTGGTGGCAAGGACATGAAGAAGTTTGTCCTCATTGATGAGCTTCCGATGCCAGGTGACAAGCTGATCTCCGGTGGCTTGCCACGTAATTCGACGTTCTCGACCCAGTTCCAGCTGGCCGAGTCCGGTGTTGCGCTCAAGCCGTTCGAGTTCGTCCGCCGCGCCGCGGATGGCAGCGTTGACAAGGCCCCGTACTCGGTCAAGGTCGAGGTATCCACGCAGCAGCACGCCTGCACCGAATCCAACTGGTTCAACGACACGTCGTGCTCCAAGGCCACATGGTATGAGTTTGACGCGGATGGAAAGCCGGTTGGCGCAGCTGCACAGGCAGCGTTCCCAAGCCGCGCAGCGCTGAACAGCATCAAGTCATTCAGGATCACTTTCGAGTTCGCAGGTGGATCTTACTTCCAGCCGGGCCAGGCGTTGGAGACCAAGCTCTTCACCACCACCTCGGTAAAGAGCTTCACTGACGGCACTTCGGCCGACGAGTTGCGTGACCCGAACCAAGAGGCCTGGAACCAGGCTGCGGTATCGGCAACGCCAGTGAGTGGAAACCCCGTAAACCGCGTTGCGTCCATCGTGGGCCTCCACATTCCAGTGGGTAGCCTCACCGTGGAGAAGAAGGTGGACGGGGCGGCACAGGACTTCGCAGCGCAGTCGTTCACCGCTACCGCCACGTGCACGGTTGCCGGAACGAAGTTGGACCCAATCTCCGTCACGCTGAACGAGGCGAACGGGTATTCGGTCACGATTGACAAACTGCCAATTGGGGCAAGTTGCGAGATCGAGGAAACGGGAACCTACCTTGAGTCCGACAGTGAGATCTCGGTTGATGGTGTGGTCTCTGAAGGCCCTGCCACAATCCTGATCGACTCCGTTGCGACCAAGACGGTTCGAGCCGACCAACTCGCAACGATCACGAACACCTACGACTACGGCAACCTCACCGTGTCTAAGGCGATCACCGCCAACGACACCGTGGGCGCCGCTTACGGTCCGTTTGATTTCACGCTCACCTGTGCGCCGTTCAACGGGAAGGTGATCGCTCCGATCAACTTCACGCTTTCGGATACGGGCAACGGCACACTGTCCTGGACGGCTCCAAAGAACACGATCCCTGCAAACGCGGACTGTGTGTTGACGGAGACCAAGACCGGCAACGCCAAGATCGTTTCCTTCAAGGTCGACGGCAACGCCGTCACCGCCAAGGACAACGGTGTGGCAGTCAAGATCGGTACCGACACCACGGTGGACGTCACCAACGAGTTCACGCACGGAACCCTCTCGGTAACCAAGCGTGCAACCGGAGCGGGCGCTGACGACTTCGGCGGAGAAAACTTCACCGTTACAGCCGTTTGCACCTACAACGGCACCGAGGTCTACTCCGGCGAGGTAACCCTCAAGGCCGGCGAGACTGCCACCTTTAAGTTCAGGGGCAAGGATGCCAAACTCCCTGCTGGTGCCGACTGCGTAATCGCAGAGACCAAGACGGGTGGGGCTAACGACTCCATCGTGAACAAGGGCACCGCGAACGTTGGAATCGTTGCTGGCGAGAATGCCACGACGGCTTCTGACAACGTGGTGGACGTCGAGAACATCTTCACGGTCGGCAACATTGACCTGAAGAAGGTTGTCGAGGGCACGGGAGCCAAGCGTTACGGCGTGGATTCCTACACCATTCAACTCGTCTGCCAGTACAAGGTAGATGGCGAGGACAAGAAGGTCCTGTGGGACAACACCACCGGAACCGTTGCCAAGACTGGTGATGACTTCCTGAATGTTGACCTGAACACCTCCAACGAGTTCTCCAAGCGCGTGTACGGCATCATTGCCGGCGCTGACTGCTGGATCGCGGGCGAGTCCGTGTCCGGTGGAGCGCAGGATAGGGCCTTCTCTGCAACGGAGAAGTCTCCAGTCACGATCATTGCGAATGGTAAGGATGGGGACAACACGGAGGTCGCGGCCGCATCCATAACCAACGTGTTCAAGACCGGCTCCATCGCAATCCAAAAGAAGGAAGTTGGCGCAGGCGTGGACCGCTTCGGCGGCAACGACTACGTGGTGGATCTCAGCTGCACCTACATGGCTGATGGCAAGGTGGAGGACATCCTGTGGGATGGCTCCAAGACTCTGCCTCCGACCTTGAAGGAGGCCGAGGGCTACCGCGCTGTTGTCGACGATCTGATGGTCGGAGCTGAGTGCTGGATCGTTAGCGAAACCCAAACCGGTGGCGCCAACGAGATCGAGTTCTCCGCAACCAAGGAGAACCCAGTCAAGGTCACGGAAACGGCCGAGCCTGCCGCCGAGCAGACCGCAACGGTGACCAACACCTTCAACACCGGTGATCTCACCATCAACAAGGCGATCCTCGGTGATGGTGCCGCGCAGTACGGCCAGAACGAGTTCACCGTGCGTCTAGCCTGCACCTACGACGTGGACGGCGCAGCAAGGCCGATCACGTGGGGTGAGGACGAGTTCCTTGACATCGTCCTCAACCAGGCCAACAAGTACACCCACACCGAGACGGGCTTGATCGAGGGCGCTGAGTGCGAGATCACGCAGGAGTCTCGTAAGGGTGGTGCCAACGAAACGGACCTTGGCAAGCCAGCCAAGATCGTCGTAAATGGTGTTGAAAACCAGGCACAGATCACCGTGACCAACACGTTTAACACGGGCTCCATCCAGGTTCACAAGAACGTGGTGGGTGAGGCCGCTGTCCGCTTTGGCGAGCAGACCTACAAGGCCAACGTGTCCTGTGTATACGACGTCAACGGAACCGACACTCCGGTGTTCGCGAACGACGGTAACACCACCGAGGTCACGCTGAACAAGGACAACGGCTACGCTACGCAGATCGACAATCTTCCTGTTGGCGCAGACTGCTGGGTCACGGAAGAGACCCAGCAGGGTGGCGCGAACGACGTCCACCTCGGTGAGCACGTGATCGTGCCAGCCGCGGCGGCGGAAGGTGTGGAAGCGCCTGCGCTCCCAGCGATCGAGCTGACCAACACGTTCAACACCGCCCAGGTGACCATTAACAAGGACATCGTGGGTGCTGGCGCCAAGCAGTACGGCGCTGGTCCGTTCACGGTTCAGCTTGCCTGCACCTACGAAAAGGACGGAGTCGACACCGACATCCTGTGGGACGGCGAGCCTACGCTCGACGTAGTGCTGTCCAAGGAGAACGGTTACTCGGCGACCATCATCGACCTCATCGAGGACGCCACGTGTGAGATCACTGGTGAGTCCGTTGATGGCGGCGCCACATCGAAGACGTGGACTGCCCCCGTCCAACTGATTACCGACGATTCATCCGGTTCCAGCGACGAGTCCGCCACCAGCGACGTTGCGTCTGGTGAGATCACCGTGACCAACACCTTCAAGGTGGGCACGCTCGGCGTGACCAAGAGCCTTTCGGGTGACGGCGCAGACCGGTTCGGAGCGGACCAGGAGTTCAAGGTCGCAGCATCGTGTACCTACCAGGACGACAACGTGTACACGGGCGAACTGACCATCATGGGCGGCGAAACCCAGTACTTCCTGGATACGGAAGGCAACAAGGTCGAGCTCCCTGTGGGCTCCGAGTGTGCTCTCGAGGAAACGTTGAGCGGTGGAGCCTCGGAGTCCACGTTCGAGAACAACGGTTCGATCTTTATTGCGGATACCGAGGACATTGACGTGGCAAGCGAGAACATCGCGAACCTCGACAACCTGTTCAACGTCTCCCAGATCGAGGTCCGCAAGGACGTCGTGGGATCGGGCGCTGCTCTTGCAGCGGGCAAGACCTACACGGTCGAGCTGGCGTGCACCTACCTCAAGGATGAAGTGACCACCCCTGTTCTGTGGGATGGCGCGGAGAAGCTGAGCCTCGACCTATCGCCTGAGAATGGCTACAGCCAGATGGTTCCGAACCTGATTTCGGGTGCCGACTGTGTTGTCACGGACGAGACGGTGACCGGCGGCGCAACCAGCGTTGACACGGGTGACAACGTGGTCGTGGGAGAGCCGGGCACTGACCCTGCTGTCATCACGGTGACCAACACGTTCGAGATCGGTGAGGTCGAGGTGAAGAAGGAACTCAAGGGTGCCTTCGCACACCAGGCTAAGGACCTGTCGTTCGAACTCGAGGTCCAGTGCCTGGCGGACGTGGATGGCGTTGATACCCCAGTACTGTGGGGCGGCAACGACACCTACACCGCAGTGGCCAACGCGGACAACAAGTTCAAGCCGGTTGTTCCAAACGTTCCTCTGGGCGCCGAGTGTGCAGTAGTCAACGAGGTTGACGCACACGGGGCAACCAAGACCGACCTGGGTAAGTCCGTGAAGGTTGAGAAGGAACGCTCCGCCAAGATCACAGTGGTCAACACGTTTGGCGTAGCAATCGTGGATGGCAACACTGAGGAGGGCGGCAAGCTGCCGACCACCGGTGTCGCGATCCTGGGTTCGGGTCTGGCAGCGATCGCACTGATCGCCGGTGGAGCCTACCTGCTGGTTGCTCGTCGACGGACTGGCCGTCACGCCTGAAGTAACTCCAGGCTCCGGTAACGGAACATAACGCAGGGGCGCAGCCCCTGCTCAGCAGGACCCCAGCGGCTTTGGCCGCTGGGGTCCTGCTGCGTCTCGAGACCACCGCGACTCCCCGTCCTGCGTAATTGGTCTCTCACACTGCGATACACCGAGTCCGTAACCCTGTGACCGTGCCCACAGGGTTGGGGGCAAAATCGGCATGGACCTGCGGTTATGCAAGAGGGAGGTGGTCCCCGTGCCTTCGCGATCTCACGCAATTCATTACTGTGGGTGGTGATGGCGCCTCACCTGGGTGCCAGATTGTCGATACGCCGGGCTAAGTGCCAACTCGGCGGACAAAGGGGACTGAAATGTTCAACTCGCCGATCACGCGTCGGATTTTTGCCGTAGCAGCCGCAGCAACTTTCGCTTTCGGACTTACGGCCTGCTCACCTGAAGGATCGTCTGAACCCGCACCAGCGGCAGCATCCGGGGGAGACCTCACACTCGCCATTGCAGGCGGAAACCTCGAGAACGGTCACATGGACCCTCACTCGAGCCAACTGGACGTGTCCGCGTACGTTACCCGCAACGTATTTGACTCGCTGGTTGCTCTGGACGTCACGGGAGAGATCAAGCCTTGGCTCGCCAAGTCCTGGACCGTGTCAGAGGACGGACTCACCTACGTTTTTGAACTCCGTGACGATGTGACCTTCACGGATGGCGAGAAGTTCAACGCTGCAGCGGCGGTCAAGAACTTCGAGCACATCACTGCCGAGGAGACCGCATCCGCGCAGTCCCGCGACATGATCGGCGGCGACCTCTTCAAGGGGGCCAAGGCCACGGGAGAGTACGAGCTTACGCTCACGCTTGAGGCGCCTTTTGCTCCTCTCCTGAACAACCTGTCCACCGCGTTTGTGGGCTTTTACTCTCCAAAGGTCCTCTCGACTGCGACCCAGGACCAACTCAAGGCTGGTGGACCTGAGGTCACGGTGGGAACCGGCCCGTTCAAGCTAACGGCCTACTCGCCCAAGCAGGAACTGGACTTCGCACCAAACAAGGACTATGTCTGGGGGCCTGAAGTGTCCACCGCGGAGGGCGCTCCCGTGCAGGCTGGTGCTCCCAAGCTTGATTCGCTCAAGATCAGGATCGTTCCCGAGGAATCCGCTCGCGTGGGTGCGCTCCAGTCCGGTGACGCCCAGATCGCGATTGACCTGACCCCGACCGGAACCGCCCAGCTCTCGGGTGCTCACGTCAACGTGGCCCCAAGCCCAGGTATGCCGTACTCGATGTACTTGAACTGGTCGCACGGCGTGTTCAAGGACATCAAGGTCCGCCAGGCATTCCAGCAGGGCTTTGACCTCGACGCGGCCGTTGGCGCGGCCTACTCGGGCGACTACCAGCGCCCATGGTCAATCCTGAGCCCTTCTACGCCTAAGTCCTACGATTCGAGCCTAGAGAACGCCTGGCCGTTTGACGCTGACAAGGCCAACGCGCTCCTCGATGAGGCAGGCTGGACCGAACGCGACGCCGAGGGCTACCGCACCAAGGATGGCGAGCGCCTGAGCGCCGAGTGGCTCTCCTGGTTGCCCTTCCCCGACGAGAAGCAGGCCCTGGTCAACTTCATGATCGACGATCTGAAGAAGATCGGCTTCGAGCTCAAGCACCAGGCGATCGAGGGGCCGGAGTACCAGGCCCGCTACGCGGACTCTGACGGCAACATGATCTTGGACTTCGACGCAACTGACTGGAGCTTCGCTTCGTTGGACGCCGACATTCTGCGTCAGCACCTGCACACGCAGGGCTACCAGAACGCCTCCACGATCAGCGATCCAGCCCTCGACGCGCTCCTCGAGCAGGCCCAAGCAGCCACGGACGCAAACGTCCGTGAGGGCCTGTACAAGCAGGTCCAGCAGTGGAACGTGAAGAATGTAGGTATCATCCCGCTGACGCTCTCGCAGTTCACCACCGCATCGCTGCCGAGCGTCAAGGGCCTCGCCTACGACAGCTACGGTTGGCCGCTGCTGGCCGGTGTGACCGTAGAGAAATGACGGTCTCTCCCGCCGACGTTTCGGTGGAGCGTGCTGCCCCCGTCCCCGCTGGGGTCGGGGGCAGCCTCGCAGTGCGCTGGGGCGGACGTGTTGCCGGGTTTGTAGGCGGCGCGCTCCTCGTACTGTGGGGTGCGGTGACGCTCGCGTTCCTCGTGCTCAAGTTGGTCCCGGGCGATCCCGTGGACGTCATGATTGGCCCGCTCGCCTCCGTGACCCCGGAGGCCCGGGCCGCCATTCGCGCTGACCTAGGCCTGAACCAGCCCGTGCTCGTGCAGTATGCCGCTTATCTTGGCCGCGTCGCATCCGGCGACCTCGGCCAGTCGTATCAGCTACACCGGCCCGTGTCCGCGGTGATCGCGGAGAACCTGCCGCACACGCTCGCGCTCGCGCTTGCAGCGCTCGGGCTCGCTGTGGTGCTGGCACTCGTGGGCGCGGCACTTTCACGCCGGGGTGCTTCACGACGATTCTTCGACCTACTCGAACTCGGTGCGGTCTCAGCGCCGGTCTTTTGGACTGGGCTCGTGCTGTCGGCGGTGTTTTCCTATCGGCTGGGCTGGTTCCCCGTGATTGGCGGAAACACGGTGACGCGTTTGGTCCTTCCTGCGATCGCGATGGCATTGCCGATCGCCGCTGTTCTGGCCCAGGTCCTGCGCCAGGGCTTGGACGTTGCCGAGTCGGAGCCCTTTGCCCACACGGCTCGTGCTCGTGGGCTCTCGCGTAGGCAGGTGACGCTGCGTCACTCGATGCGCCACGCGTCGGTGGGTACGTTGACGCTCGGTGGGTACATGTTTGGCTCACTGCTGGGCGGCGCGGTGCTCATCGAGACCGTGTTTGCGCGGCCGGGGCTAGGCCGGGTCACGCTTGACGCGATCCTAGGCCGCGACCTTCCCATTGTCATGGGGATGGTGATCGTCTCCGGTATCGCGTTCATCCTGATCAACGTTGTGGTCGATGCCGCTTCCCTCGTGCTTGACCCTAGGTTGCGAGTTGGCCGGGGTGGTGCGGCGGCGAGGGGCGCTCGCGCACGGGCAGAAGCCGAGCCTGCCAAAGCTACGGATCAAGGGGAGGGAAGCGCATCGTGAGCACAATCAACCACCCCGGCAGATTGGCCGGCTCCCTCGTCCCTAGGACCGTGCGAGCGTTCTCCACCTCGTGGGCTACTCGCCTAGGGTGGCTCGTCGGCGCGTTGGTGCTCCTCTTCCTCGCGGTTGCCGCGCTGTTCCCAGAGGTGATCGCGCACGGAGACCCTACTGCAACGAACGCCAGGAACGTCCTCGCTGCGCCGAGCGCCGAGCACCTGTTTGGCACGGACCAGTCGGGGCGCGACGTCTTCACTCGAGTCGTCCACGGAACCGGCATCTCGCTCGGAGTCGGATTGCGGGCTGTGGGCATAGCGCTCGCCGTGAGTATCCTCATCGGAAGCCTCGCGGGACTTGCCCCTCGCCGCCTCGATTCGGTGCTTTCCCGCCTGATCGAGGTTGTTATGGCGTTCCCGGAGTTCCTGATCGCTCTGCTGGTTGTCGCGATTATGGGTAAGGGCGCGTCCGCCGTTGCTCTGGGCGTGACCATTTCCGTGATTCCCGCATACGTGCGGTTGGCCCGCATTAGCACCAAGCGGCTGCGTATCTCCGGCCCGTACGAGGCCGCCCTGATCCTTGGCGTGCACCCCGCGCGTGCGGCGCTGAGGCACATTGTTCCCTCCGTGGCCGCGTCCCTAGTGGGCCTCGCAATCGTGGGGTTTGGGTCCGCGATTGTGTCCGCGGCGGGCCTCAGTTTCCTGGGCCTCGGCGTCCAACCGCCCACCCCCGAGTGGGGCCTCATGATGTCCGAGGGCAAGAACCAACTGGGTAACGCGTGGTGGATCTCCGTGTTCCCTGGGCTCATGCTCGCAATCACTGTCATCGCTGTGACCACGGTGGCCCGCCCACTGCAGCGCTACCTCGAGGGAGGCAAAGCATGAGCGCCCATGGATCTGCCCCAGATTCCGGAACCCAGCCCCTACTCGACGTGAAGGGGCTGAGCGTGGTGCTGGGAGGTGCGTCGATCGTCGAGAATCTGGGTTTTGAACTGGCCGCAGGCCAGTGCATGGCAATCGTGGGGGAGTCCGGCGCCGGCAAATCCATGACGGGACGCGCGCTCCTTGGGCTGCTGCCCGAGCGCGCTACGGCGCGGGCGGAGCGCGTCCAACTGGAGGGACGCGAGCTATACCCGGCGGGTTCCCCGCAGCGTGAACGAGAATGGCTGAGTGTGCGCGGCCGGGAGATTGCGCTGGTGTCGCAGGACGCGCTGGTATCCCTCGACCCGCTGCGGAGCGTGGGTGCGGAGGTCGGCGAACCGCTCGTGGTCCACGGGCTCGCGCATCGAGGAAGAGAGCTGAACCAGCAGGTCACGGGCCTGATGGCGCGCGTGCATGTGCCGGAACCGGAGCGCAGGGCCAAACAGTACCCGCACCAGCTGTCGGGTGGGCTGCGCCAGCGCGCACTCATTGCGTCGGGGCTCGCGGCCCATCCCAAGGTGCTGATCGCGGACGAACCCACCACCGCGCTGGATGCCACAGTGCAGGCCAGGATCCTTGAACTCCTAGGCGAGATCAAGGAACAGGGCACCGGGATCGTGCTGATCAGCCACGACCTGCACGTGGTCGCGCGGCTCGCGGACCACGTGATCGTGATGAAGTCCGGACGGGTGGTTGAGCAGGGGCCGGCGTCCGCTGTCCTCAGCGCGCCGGCGCACCCGTACACGCGCGAACTGCTCGCGGCACACCCCGACGGGCAGCCACTGCTCGCAGAGCAGCGCGTGATGCAGGATCGAGTGGTGCTTCGCGGCACCGGAATCACGGCTAAGTTTCCGCTCCCCGGCGGGGGAAGCGTGACCGCAGCTAACGGCGTGGACATCACTGTTCGCGCAGGAGAGACCGTGGGACTCGTGGGCGAGTCAGGCTCCGGAAAGTCCACGATCATGCGTATTCTGCTCGGCCTGCACCGGCCCTCCGCCGGCGAGGTCCTGTTCCACGGGGAGCCGTGGAACAGCGCGACCGTAGGCGTGAGCGAACGTTCCCGCAGGGCACGCCGGCATGACATCCAAGTGGTTGCGCAGGACGCGCACTCGGCGATGAACAAGCGCTGGAGCGTGCAGCGGATCATCGCGGAGGGGCTGGAACCGAGCGAGTTCAAGAAACTTCAGCTTAGAGATCGGATACGCGCGCGTAAGGCACGAGTCCTCGAGCTGATGGCCAGTGTGGGGCTGGAACCGGGGCTAACGGGCCGCAGGCCGAGCGAGCTCTCTGGCGGGCAGCGCCAGCGCGTCGCGATCGCGAGGGCTCTTGCCGCACGGCCAACGTTGTTGCTGTGCGACGAGCCCGTCTCCGCGCTGGATGTAACCGTCCAATCACAGGTCATCGGCCTCCTCGCCGACCTGCAGGCGCGGACCGGCATCTCGATGGTGTTCATCAGCCATGACCTCGCCGTGGTGGGCCAACTCGCCCACACGATCGTGGTCCTGAAGGACGGCGACGTGGTGGAAACGGGTCCTGCACACCAGGTCCTGACTTGGCCTGAGCACGAGTACACCCGGGAGTTACTCGCGTCCTCAGTGGGCTAATGGCCATACGTCCCTGAGAATCTCCCCGAGTTGTGGAAGTGTGGTTGTCACAGCATTGTTGAGGACAAAGGAGGGCATCATGACGATCTCACCCGACAACAAGGATTGGACCTGGGTTCTGCGTGAACGCTGCCCCGACTGTGGCCTCGACGCGGGCTCCGTTCCGCTCGCCCAGATCGGCCCTCGGATTCGCGAGGCCACGAGCGGCTGGACCGAGCGGCTTGGCCGTCCAGACGTGGCGCTGCGACCCGAGCTCTTCACCTGGTCGCCGCTCGAGTACGGCGCCCACGTCCGCGATGTCCTGACCATCATGCGTGGGCGCCTGCACCTCATGCTCGAGAACGACGACCCCGGCTTCCCCAACTGGGACCAAGACCGCGCCGCCGTTGACGGCAAGTACGATCAGGCGGATCCCAAGGACGTGGCCGCGGCTATCGCCGCGAATACGGAACTGCTTTCTAGCGATTTTGCTGCGGTTTCAGAAGAACATGCAGGGAGGACGGGGTTGCGCTCAAACGGATCCCGATTCACAGTTCTTACGCTTGGCCAGTATGCACTCCACGATTTGGTCCACCACGCGTGGGATGTCAGAGAGGAGAGGTAGCCGTGTCCGATACCACCCCCACAACGCCGCGCGATCGGGCGCTTGCTAGCTTTGAAGCATCAGGAATCGACTACTCCATCACCGAACACGGGCCGGTTAACTCGCTCGAGGAGGCCGCCGCCGCGAGGGGCGTGCAGCCGCGTGACATCGTCAAAACCATTGTTGTGCGCCTCGAGGAGGGCCGCTACGTATTTGTCCTCATTGGAGGGGATAAGCAGATCTCGTGGGCCAAACTCCGCGCTCACCTAGGCGTGTCCCGGCTCCACATGCCAAGTGCTGACGAGGCATTCGACGCGACTGGGTTTGTGCGGGGAACCATTACGCCCTTTGGGTCGAAGACCGCGTGGCCGGTCATCGCCGATTCTGCGCTGGCGGGGCGGACTGTATCAATTGGAGCGGGCGATCATGGCTGGGCGGCCACAGTTCGCGCCGACGACGTCATCAGTGCTTTCGGCGCGTCCGTTGTGGACGTCTCGGAATAGTCGTGGATGAAATTCCCTACCCATGGCGACAAGTGGCTAGGTGCGGTTAAGAATGGAGTGAACATGCACTCTTCAACCCTGGATAATAATGCTCGGTTCAGCGTTTCCCCCACCTGCAGCCAAGTGCCCATCAGGACTTGACTCACCTGTTCCCTCACACGGACTTACCCGCAAAGTCGCGGCCGTGGTGGGTTCCTGTGTGCTGGGCGTTTCATTCTTCATTGCCCCCACAGCCAGCGCGCACGAGACGGGCGGTGGCTCTGCAGGAACAACAAGTAAGACGCTTCCCACTATTTCGAACTCCAACTCGACCCCTGAACAGCGCAACTCTCCCAAGGTGGGTGTCGCTGACCCTATTTCACAGGAGTCCGCTGACGCCTACCAAGCTCTCATTAAGAAGAAGAGCAAGGACGGCACACTCACGCGGCCACAGGTAGTGGCACTCACCGCGCGCCTACTGGGCGATTGGTCCGCGTTCGATGGGACCTACGCCAACGGCAAGATCCCTGAAGATTTCCTTATGACGATGTTGACCTCGCCTGGGGAGCGGCTGCGGCACGACGCTGCAGTTATGTTCGACCTGATGAGCGTGGACTTCTCAGAGCAGTTTGGGCGTTCGATTGGGATCACCGATTCGTACCGGACCTACGAATCTCAGGTCTACCTCAAGCGGATCAAGCCATTCCTCGCGGCGCCTCCCGGGTACTCAAACCACGGCTGGGGCATGGCGCTCGATATCAATGGGCCAGAGGCGCAATTCGGTACTAAGGAGCGTCAGTGGTTGCTCGACAACGGGTGGAAGTATGGCTGGTTCTCGCCCACGTGGGCACATGCTGATGGAATGAAGCCGGAGTCGTGGCACTTCGAGTACATGGGCACCACAGCCAATGCGTGGCCAGCGAGCGAGAAGATCCTCCAACGGACCACGGAACTTACCGGAGACCCAACCCAAGGCATCTTTGTCGTTCCGGCCAAGAAGGGCCAAGACAAGGCGGAGTCAGAGCCTCAGAGCAACGAGGTCGCAGTCGAGTCGGAGTAAGTTCGGTCTCGGAGCTGGGCGGTTCGTGTTTTGGACGGTTCGTAGGGGGTGGCGGCCGTGTCTACGCGCGGTGAAGCGCAGTGGGAACTAGTTGTTGGTCGTGTTGAGTTGACCTAGCAGCTCGTCGATCGACGCAATGACCTTGTCTCGCTCGGCCTCAATCGCGGTCATGTCGACCTTGCTCAGGGACCCAGAGAGGTCCTCTAGTTGGGCTTTAGCGTCCTCGAGGCGCTTGCGCGCGTCCGCGACAGTCTCCTGTGCCCCGTTCTTCTTGTCCTGGATCTCGGTGAGCGCGGTGCGAGCCTCCTCTGCAGCCTTGGTGGCCGACGTGGTGGCATCCTCTACCCGCTTCTTGGCGTCAGCGCTGAACGTCTGAGCGTCCTTGATGAGTTCGCCGCCCTGCGCGGCGAGCTGGTTAATTTGCTCGCGAGCCTCACTGAGCTTGTTGCTGATCTGGGAGCCCCTGTCTTGGACCTCAGCGCACCCCGTGAGCACGGACGCGCCTCCAGCGAGTGAGGCGCTCAGGAGAATGGCGGTGGCGGCCTTGCGGAGGCTGGTGTGCATGGGTGACGTCATGCATTCATTGTTCTCTAGCGGATGGGGCCAGGGCAACGGGTACACGCGCAGGCGATGTGAGGGTTTCTGGTACGCTCCGTGGCGGAACCTCCCGCGGTGCAGTCACCACGCAAATTAGGCGGGCAGGCCGTTGCGCAGGATCGTCAGGTCGGAAGAGATCGCCTCCAAAGCTGTGCGCAAGGGCGACTCGCCAGGAGGTAGCAACGTTGTTGAGTGGGAGAGCTCTGCGCGTGCTGCCTCGAGTGCGACAGATGCAAATGCGAGGTCCTCTCGGGCGGTCACTCGGTCAAACTCCGTTGCGTTGAGTGCGCGCCCAATCGCGGTAATGGTCTGCATGGCGGCGGACCTTGCAGAATCAATTGCTGAAGCGATTGCGATTCGGTTGGACTCGGAGACCTTGGTGCGTTGTGAGGTAGCAAGACGCTGCGACGTGGCGATGGTTGCGTCCATGCGCGCGCTCGTGGGCGAGTGGTGTGCCCGTTCTAGTGCGTAGGCGCTGGTGGGTGCTAGCGGGATGGTGATCGCTAGAACCCCGGCGGCTACTCGAGTCGACGTTGACTTCATATAACGATTATGTAACAACGTGCGCTGAAACATGTCATGAATGTCGTAAAGGCCCGGCAATTATCACGAAACAATCACAATGTGGATGCTTCCTGTCCGGTGAAAGGACGAACGGACGGCTCCGGAGCGGTATGCACCCAGTGTCTGAGGGTTCCGCTAACGTATGCCTCATGCGCATTCTCCATACGTCTGACTGGCACATCGGCCGCACGCTGCACGGCGTTGATCTGCTGCAACACCATGCAACCTACTTTGACCACCTCGTGGATCTTGTTGGTCAGGAGGACATTGACGCAGTCGTGGTGAGCGGCGATATCTACGACCGTGCGATCCCGCCGGTGGATGCCGTGGAACTACTCTATGAAACTCTTGCCAGACTTTCGGAGAAGACCCAGATAGTTGTCACCCCGGGAAACCACGACTCGGCAATCCGCCTCGGGTTCGGTGCTTCCCTCATGCGACCCTCCATCCACATTCGTTCGCTCATCCGGGACATTGCGCGCCCCGTCGAGCTTGTGACCACGAACGGTGAGGAACTGCTGGTCTATGCGCTCCCATACCTTGACCCGGACGCAGCGCGTCCGCAGCTGTCGGAGGACTCGCAGGGAATCGCTCGCAGTCACGAGGCCGTCATGAGCGCGGCAATGTCAGCTGTGCGCTCCGACCTGTCTGTGCGGGAGTCGCGTTCGAGTGCGCGACCCGCCTCCCTCGTTATGGCCCACGCCTTCGTTGTGGGCGGCCAGCCCAGTGAATCCGAACGGGACATTCGCATCGGTGGGGTTGACTCGGTTCCGTCCGGCGTGTTTGACGGTGTGGACTACGTGGCCCTTGGACACCTGCACGGACCGCAAGTGGTCAAGGGGGCCGGAAGCGCCGTTGCTCGGTACTCTGGCTCGCCACTTGCCTTCTCCTTCTCCGAGATGAACCACAAGAAGTCCTCCGCTCTCGTGGAGATCGGTCAGGATGGAGTGCGTGGTGAACCTCAACTTTTCGCAGCCCCCGTTCCTCGCAAGCTCAGTGAGGTCTCCGGAACAATGGATGAACTCCTCGGCGCAACTGGGGAGAAGTACGTGGATGACTGGCTGCGCGTATACGTGACCGACCAACGGCGCCCACAAGAAATGAACGCTCGGCTCAAGGCGCGATTCCCCCATGCTCTGGTCATGCAGCACAGGCCGGTAGGCGTGGGGGAGACCGCTCGCGCTGCCATTACCGTGACCCAGGCTTCGAACCCCGCCGAGGTGGCATCCCGGTTTATTGAGGACGTCACGCTCACTCCACCGACCCCACAGGAACGCAAGGTGCTTGAGGACGCAATCGACCTCGCACGAGCGCAAGAAAAGAGTGCTTGACATGCAGCTACACCACATGACTTTGAGCGCCATCGGGCCCTTTGCTGGCGAGCACTACATCGATTTCTCCGCGCTGTCAGCATCCGGCCTCTTCTTGCTTGAGGGCCCGACTGGATCGGGCAAGTCCACCATCATTGACGCGATCGTCTACGCGCTCTACGGCAAGGTCGCCTCGGATGTGGCAAGCGACGACCGCGTCCGTTCGGCGTACGCCAACGAAAGCACAGAGTCCTTTGTGGACCTCGTGTTTGAGACGAACTCAGGAATTTACCGGGTAGTGCGGACCCCGGAGTGGTATCGAGCAAAAAAGCGCGGGACGGGAGTAACCAAGGAGCAGGCAGGGGTGACCCTGTGGCGCCTAACTCCTGATGATCTGGACCGGATTACCCAGTGCTACGCCGAGGGCGGCAACCATGAGGCAGTGTCCGCGCTAGGGCTGGGGACGCACCGCTCAAGCCGCATGGATGAGGCCGGAGGGGAGATCGCGCGAGCAATAGGGCTCGACCGGGCCCAGTTCGTCCAGACCGTGGTACTCCCGCAGGGTGAGTTCGCAAACTTCTTACGTTCCGACCCAGGGGACCGCAGTGCCCTCCTGCAGAAGGTATTCGGCACAGAGATTTATGAGCGCGCGCAGGCGAGTCTCGCGGAGATGAGGCGGACGGCGGTCCGGACCATTGCAGAAGGCGAGGGAGACCGAAGGGACGCCATCCGTGCCTTTGTCCAGGGCGCTGACAACCCCGAACTCGATCCCGAGCTCCTGGCGGGTGCCACTGATGAGGACCTGACCTCTGCGCTAGAGCAGGAACTGGAGCGCCTCGAGGCCATTGAGACCGACGCAATCGCTCGTGAGGCTTCAGCAATGGCACATGAACAGGCCGCCCGAGAGTCCTTCGAGTCTGCCAGAGTCACAACCGAGCGGTTCGCCAAGCGAGCCGAACTTCGGACTCGAAAGTCCCAACTTGAGCAGTCCTCGCACGAGATGACACAGGCCGAGGCTGCTCTGTCCAGCGCACGTCGAGCAGCGGTCGTCATGCCTGTTGCTCTCGGGCTCGAACGGGCCGCCGCCGATCACGATAAGGCGTTGCGCGAGTCGATACAGGCGGTTGCGAGCGCGCAAGACTACGCCCAACTTCCCGAGCTCAACGGCGACTTTCCACCCTCACTCGAGGGAAACGACATTAACCGCCGGTCCACGGAGGCGCTGTTCGTTAAGGTACTCGCCGAGGGGCGCAGTGACCTTGTGGTGCAGAGAGACCACGCACAGATGCAGGTGGGGGCGCTCGCGGGTCTGCTGAATACCGAGTCCGGGCTTGCTCAGCGCGAGATAGAAATCGCACGGGAGCAAACCCGGGTTGAGAAGTTCACGCGAGAACTCGCGTCGAATGCAGAACTCCTGGCGGAGCGTCCCGCTGGACTACTAGCTCTCTCTGCCGAGCGCGATCAAGCGAGGAGCCTGAGCGAGCGGGTTCCGTATGAAGAGGGGAGAGTCCTCCAAGCCAAGGGGCTGATTGACGCATTCGGCGCACTCGAGGTTGCCAGACGAGGCGAAGTCGCCGCCAAGGCCGCGATAGAGGTCGAGGCCGCGAAGGCCCTCGCCGCGTCGTCCACCGAAGCTACCCTGCGTGCATCGTGGCTCTCTCAGATGGCTGGGCAACTGGCTCAGGAGCTCGAAGACGGCACGCCATGCGCTGTCTGCGGTTCCCTTGAACACCCCAACCCAGCGCAGCTGGACGAATCGGCAGTGTCCAAGGCCCAGGTCGACGCGGCACAGTCCGCACGGCAAGCCGCGGAGAAAGTCCTTGCGGGCGCTCAAGCAGCGCACGCGGCAGCACAGGAGCGCGTCACAAGCGCTGAGAAGGCTGTAGAGGGACACGACCTCGAGTCCGCGCAGGCAGAGCGATCCAATGCTGAGGCGGCGCTAGCCTTGGCGCGGAAGGCTACCGGTGAACTGAAGGAACTGGTCAAGGCGGTTCTCGACCATGAGCGGGAAACTGCGGACTTGCAGGAGCGGCAGTCCAGACTTGGCAAGGAGTGCTCCGCGCTTTCCTCAAAGGTTGCTCAGCTGGTGGAGCAGTTGGAGAGTGACAAGGAGGCGGTAGCACGTGTCCTGTCAGAGCAGCCTGTCGCAGACCAGCATCGGGACATTGCCTCCCTGCGCGACTGGTACGCGCAAGCAGCCGCAAGCCTGACCCGACTCATCGCGGCAATTGACGCACTAGGCAGCGCGCGAAGCGCCCTTGCGGACCGCACATCGGAAGTCGCAGAAGCTCTGCTCGAGCAAGGTTTCGAAGATGTCGAGGCTGCCCGGGCAAGCCACCTGCCGGCTGAACAGTTGCGGAACCTTGATCACTCCGTGTCGAGCTACCGCGCGGAAGTCGCGTCCGTAAATGACCGACTCATGGACGAGGCCCTTGCCCAACTCCCGGAAACCATCGACTTCGATCTTGACGCGCTACGGGAGGAACTCCAGCGTGCTGAGGCCCTGAACCGCGCCGCTGCGGTGAAATCCTCCTCAGCCAAGTCGACCCTTGTGAAATCACGAAGCCACGAGTCCACGGTGAACAGGGTTCTCTCCAAGCTCGGAGCTGCTCGCCGCGAGGTCGAACCGATCATCAGGATGGCCGACATTGCGGCAGGAACTTCACCTGACAACACAAAGCGCCAAACGCTTGCAGTATATGTGTTGGTCAAGCGGTTTGAGGACGTGGTCGCGGCCGCAAACTCCCGGCTCGTGGTGATGTCGGACGGGCGATATGAACTCGAGCGCTCCGAGGAGAAGGAAGACGTCCGCACCCGCAAGGTGGGACTCGCTCTCAAGGTCATTGATCACAACACTGAGTCGTCGCGGGATCCCCGGACACTTTCCGGCGGTGAAACGTTCTACGTATCCCTGTGCCTTGCGCTCGGCTTGGCTGACGTGGTCACTGCAGAAGCCGGCGGGGTCGAGTTGGGGACGCTGTTTGTGGACGAGGGCTTCGGCTCGCTCGACCCGGACACGCTCGAATCGGTCCTATCGGTTCTGGGGAGCCTCCGCGACGGCGGGCGAACCGTAGGAGTGGTTTCACACGTGGAAACCCTCAAGCAAGCGATAGGGGATGGCATCTCGGTGCGTCACCGCGAGTCAGGCGGCTCCACGCTGACCGTCCGCGCCTAGCCGAGTAGTTGCGTAGCGGAAGCCGCGTGGTTCAGTAGCCGGACGTCGCGCCTTAACGTCTGCCTCAGAGGCGCCACGGTCCCCTGCAGAGAGACACCCAGCCGCACACAAACACGAGGGCCCTACCAACATGGTTGTTGGTGGGGCCCTCGTGCGTTCGGGGTCTTAGCGGAGTTCGGAGAGCACGCCCCGCTCCAGGGCATACACGGTGTCGCACTGGTCGAGCTGCGCGGTGTCGTGCGTGACCATGAGGGTTGCTACGTTCAGTTCGCGGGTGACCTTGCCCAGCAGGCCCACGATTTGCGCGGACATATCCTCGTCGAGAGCGGACGTTGGTTCGTCAGCGAGGATGACCTTTGGAGAGTTCATGAGCGCGCGGGCGATGTTCACGCGCTGGCGCTGGCCGCCGGAGAGTTGGTGGGGGAGCCTGTCGCGCTTGTCGCCCAGCCCAACCAAGTCAAGGAGCTCATCGGCACGAGCAAACGCGGCAGGCTTGTCGGCCCGCGACCCGCCCTTGCCGAACACGCGGCCGAGAGCACCAAGCACGCCGGACCCGATTTCTCCGCGGATGTCTGCGCTCATTGCCAGCTGCTCGCGGGCGTTAAGTGAGGCAAACAGGTTTGGCTGCTGGAACACCAGTCCGACGTTGTCACGGCGAAGAGCCGTACGCTCCTTCTCGTTGAGCGACCAAGCATCCTGGCCCGCAACCAGAACCCGTCCCACAGTTGGTCGGGTGAGCAGCGCGGACACAGTGAGCATCGTGGACTTACCCGAACCCGAGACGCCCGTGAGCGCGGACAACTCTCCTACCCTGGGAGCAACGCTCACTCCGCGCAGCACCTCGAGCGTCGAGTCCCCATCGGGGTAGGTCACCCCAATCTTTTCTAGGACTAGTGGTCTGGTGGTAGTCAGATCGGTTGAGGCGCTCGAATCGAGCAGAGTTGAGTTAGTCATCAGTTGCCCCCGAGAGCAAGGAGTGGATCAATGGAGGTGGTTTGCTTGACGGCTGCCATGGAAGCGGCAAGGCCGATCACGATGATTCCGGCGATGGGCAGTACCGCGGAGAGTAATGTCAGGTGAATTGGGACGACCGCGGAGGCAGCAACAGCTATGCCGCCACCCAGAGCCCCACCCACGACCGCGCCGAGTACGGTAACCACAAGCGACTGCGAGAGCGCGTCGCGGACAACGTATCCGCTCGAGGCTCCGAGTGCCTTGAGAACCGCGATGTCACGGGTGCGCTGGACGGTCCAGACAGCCACAAACGCCGCGATCACGAGGCCGGAGATCCCGTAAAGGAAAGCCTGCATAAGTGCGAGCGAACCGTTTTCGGAAGTGTAGGACGGCAACCCGCGCACAGCGGCACCTGGGGAGACCGCGGTGGTGAGTGAATCGTCGGTAAGCGTTGAAGGCACCTCGCCAGAGGTGGACGCGAGCGAGCCATCGGCGAGCAGCATGACGGTACCAACCACATCGGAGGACGTGTGGGCGATCGAAGCCCAGTCATCGATGGACATCCAGGCCACAGGCATATGCGAGTACCACTGGGCGTCGACGAGGCCGGCTACGGCGAACTCCTTGCCGTTGATCGTGGCCTTGGCGTCCGCGGTCAGGGCGCTACCGTTGAGGAGCCCCAGCGAGGAGGCAGTGTCTTCGTCGAGGAAGACTGAACCCTTTGGCAGGGCGGAACCTGCACCAGAAAGTGCTTCAGGCTGTTGCGCCGCAAACACCGCAACGTTCGCGGTGCCTGAAGTGCCGGAACCGTCGGTGGCCACGCCCTGGGCGCGGGCCGAGGTCAGGCCGAGAGGCGTTGCCCCGTCCCCGTACACGTCCTGGTAGGCAGCAAGCTGCTGAGCAGTGATTTGGGAGGACGTGAAGTCAGGCTTGGCTTCACCGGATGCCAAGTCGCCGGTGGAGAACACCACGCGGTCGACGGGTAGGTCACGCACGGCCGAGATCGACTGGTTACCAAGTCCCGAGGTCAGCCCGGTGAGCATCACCAAAAGCATCGCGATGAGGGCAACTACGCCGGCCATGAGTGCGAATCTGCCCTTGGCAAAACGAATATCTTTAAGTCCAAGTTTCATGAGAGTTCCTTTCTGCCTTCTAGCCTCTCGCTTTCTGACCCCCTGCCACATCGCGCGAACTACCGGTCCGAACACGCCAGAATGGGTATTCGAAACTCAATCGAATGGTTGATCCGTAGGCCCGCTGCGGCGGATAGTCTGGCGAAAGGAGGAAATGTGCTTACCACCGAATCCACTAGCCCCACGGGTTCCACACACACCAGAACCCCCAGCGGCTCCACACACCCACTCAGAACGACCAGTCCCGCCGAGACGCAGGCTCAACGCGTCCACACCATGGCAAACACCCTGCGGATACTCCGGGTTGTGCTGCACGTGTCGTTCGCTCTCCTTCTCGGCCTCGCCATCGTGAGGTGGCTCGTTCTGGAGGGCGAGGGCGAGCTGACCGGTGGAATAGACAGCGGTCGAAACCTCCCCGTCACCGTGGTGGGGCTCCTGCTCGCGCTCGCGGTGGGTGGCCTGTACTTGGTGGGCACGGTCGCCGAAAAGCGCGGCTCCCAGCAGGGCATTGACCTCCCTAGAAGGATGGCCCTGTGGTGGTTGCTTGCGGTTCTGCTTGGCTGGGCGGCGCTGGTGTGGCTTTCGGGCGAGTTCGCGTGGATCGTTTTCCCGCTCTTCTTTGTGGTTCTCCATCTGCTGCGCCGGCCGTGGGGCTGGCTCGTGGTGCTGGTACTCGCGCTCTACGTGGGCGCTGCCCTGTGGCAGCACGCTGCCGAACGGTCGTTCTCGGTGTGGCTGGGTCCGATTCTCGGCGCATTTGCGTCCGCCGTCATCTACTGGATCTATTCGCTGCTGTTCAGGGTGTCTACGGAGCAGGCGCAGGCGATCGCCGAGCTTGAGGCCACCCGCTCCGCGCTTGCTGAGTCCCAGCACGAGGCCGGCCGCATTGCCGAGCGGGAGCGGCTCGCTCGCGACATCCACGACACGCTTGCCCAGGGATTTTCCTCGATCGTGCTCATGTCTAGGTCTACCGCCAATGCGCTTGAGCGCGGCGAGCACGAGCTGGCTCAGCAGCGCCTCAAAGTGATTGAAACTACCGCGTCCGAGAACCTGACCGAGGCCCGCGCGTTCGTGGGCAAGTTGAGCGACCGTTCCGCGCCCGTCGAGCTCGTTGACGCGCTGACCAGTATGGTTGCGGGCGTTTCGCAGACCGCGCAGGCAGCGGCGAGCCCAACCGACTTCACCTTCCACACCGATGAGGACCTGCTCGTGGCGGATCCGCGGATCGCCCGCGAACTCCTGAACTCCGTCCGCTCGCTCGCCTCGAACGTGCTCACGCACGCCCGGGCGGATCACTGCGTGATCACGCTCAGCGCGTTCCCCGGTGCGTACGTGGTAGATATTTTCGACGATGGGGTCGGGTTCACGCCCTCCTCACCTCCCATCAGGTCAGATGGGTCCGGCTTTGGCATGCGCTCCGTAAAGGAGCGGATGGAGGCACTCGGCGGCACGATGTCGGTCGAGTCTGCCCCAGGCGAGGGCACAGTCGTTACCCTGACCATTCCCGAAAGGACCGCCGAATGACAGCGCCACACCAGGATGCACCCGGACCCATTAAGGTCCTCCTCGTGGACGACCACCGGGTTGTGCGCGCCGGGCTCACCGCGATCCTGAACGAATCAGGCCGGGTGGAGGTAGTCGCGGAAGCCGCCGACGGCGGAGCCGCACTGGAGTTGCTACGGGACCAAGATCGTCGTGAATCACTTGATGTTGTGCTCATGGACTTGCAGATGGCGCCCGGCCTTGATGGCGTGAGCGCCATCAAGGCGATGCGTGAGGCGGGGGTTGACCTGCCAGTTTTGGTGCTGACCACGTACGAAACGGATGCAGACATTGTGGCCGCGATGTCCGCGGGGGCGCAGGGGTATCTGCTGAAGGACGCCACGGATGCCGAGCTGATTGGGGCGGTGGAGCGCGTGGCGCAGGGGCGCAGGGCGCTGTCTCCACAGGTCGCAGACCGGCTTGTGGATCGCCTGAGCGACCCCCTTCCACAGCTCTCGCCGCGTGAACTAGAGATCCTCGAGGCACTGGCCAAGGGCAAGACCAACCGCGAGATCGCGCAGGAGGCATTCGTTTCCGAGGCCACGGTGAAGACGCACCTCGTTCACATCTACACCAAGCTTGGCGTGGACTCGCGGACCTCGGCGGTGGCCGTAGCGCTGGAAAAGCGCCTCATCAGGTCACGGTAGACGCCCCGAGTAGGTGCTCAAGGCGTGAAACACTGAGTCTCAAGGTTCAGGCCAAAACGGGTCCTTCTGCCCAGTGATACGATTCGTCTCGCGGGTAAGGTCGACTGAGACTAGGTTTCTAATTACATAACGACCCCCGCGGTCGAAAGCGCGCTGAGCACATCAGGACGGCACATGAGCACAAAGACTCCGGCATCGAGCCGCAAGCGAGAACAGTGGACCGGACAGGCGGGCTTTATCTTCGCCGCCATCGGCTCCGCGGTGGGTCTCGGTAACATCTGGCGATTCCCAGGGGTCGCCTACGAAAACGGCGGCGGTGCGTTCATCCTGCCCTACCTGATCGCGCTGCTCACTGCGGGTCTGCCCATTCTGTTCGTGGACTACGCGCTGGGAAACCGATTCCGTGGCGCACCTCCCACAGTGTTCCGCCGTATCCGTGGCAAGCTCGAGATGCTCGGCTGGTTCCAAGCCGCCATCTGCTTTGTCATCATCCTGTACTACGCGGTGATCGTGGCATGGGCTGCGAGTTTCGCCGGGTTCTCGCTGAACCTCAAGTGGGGTGACGACGCGGCCGGGTTCTTCACGGGCGAGTTCTTGCAGGCTAACGAGGTCGGCCAGGTCGGTGGCTTTGTTCCGCACATCCTGATCATGCTCGCGGCCGTATGGCTCGTGACGCTCGTGATCCTGGCGCTTGGTGTGCAGAAGGGCCTCGAGCGCGCGAACATCATCTTCATTCCGCTCCTGGTGCTCCTGTTTGTGGCGCTCGTGGTCCGTGCCCTGTTCCTGCCGGGCGCTATCGACGGTCTCAACGCCTTCTTCACGCCCAACTGGTCGGCGCTGCTCGAACCCAAGGTGTGGCTGGCAGCGTACGCGCAGATCTTCTTCTCCCTGTCGATCGCGTTTGGCATCATGCTCACGTACTCCTCGTACATCAAGAAGCGCACCAACCTGACTGGCCCCGGCCTCGTGGTTGGGTTCGCCAATTCGTCATTCGAGATCCTCGCAGGAATCGGTGTGTTCTCTACCCTCGGGTTCCTCGCTCAGCAGCAGAACACCTCAATCAGCGAGCTTGAGGGCATCTCGGGCGTCTCACTCTCCTTCATCACGTTCCCGTCCATCGTCTCGGAGATGCCGGGCGGCCAGGTCTTTGGTTTCCTGTTCTTCGCATCCCTCGTCCTCGCCGGGCTGACGTCCTTGATCTCCCTGCTCCAGGTGGTTTCCTCGAGCTTCCAAGACAAGTTCGGCCTGACACCACGTCAGGGCGCGCTACGGGTGGGTGGAGTCTCAGCAGTTCTGTCCATCGTGCTGTTTGCCCGTGAGGATGCGCTGTGGGTCCTGGACTCCGTGGACAAGTGGGCCAACGAGGTTGGAATTGTCAGCTCCGCAGTCATCATGCTGTCCGCGATGGTTCTGCTCAAGATGTTCCCGATTCTCCGCGACCACATCAACGCCTACTCGAGCTTCAAGGTGGGTAAGGTCTGGCAGATCTTTGCCAGCGGCATCATTCCAGTCGTCCTGCTCATCATGTTCCTGGTTGAGGTCGTCAACGTCCTGCAGAACTCGTACTCGGGCTACCCGGTCTGGTTCAACACCCTGTACGGCTGGGGTGCTGTCCTATTCATGGTGGTCGCAGCCGCGATCATGACAGCCCTCCCGTGGAAGCACAACCCAGACGAGTTCGTCCCCGAGCCCGCCATCCCGGGTGAGCGTATCCACGCCCACGCCCCATTCGGAAAGGACGCAGCATGAGCCCCCTCGCGATCATGATGCTCGTACTGTCAATTGTGGTTCTGTGGGGAGGCCTCACGGTCTCGATCGTGCTCCTGAGCCGCTTTGACAAGCGCACGGGCGAGCACGACTTTGAAACCTATGAGGACCACACGCTGTAAGGGCTCGCTTCTTTAACGCTTGGAAGGCAATTTACCGATGATACTGTCGGGTCCCTGCGTGGGGAACCGGCTTCGGTTTCGCTCGAGTTTTTCCTCGGCTGCCTGGCCGAGGTCGACTCCGAGCACGTCCGCGAGCCGTACGAGGTAGATGAAGACGTCGGCAAGCTCATCGCCGACCCGATGATTGCGTTCCGGGCTTTCGAAGTCTGAAACAACGTCCGCCTCGCGAGTCCACTGCATGAGCTCAGCTACCTCTCCCACCTCACCCATCAGCGCGAGCAGGAGGGACTTGGGATCCTGGAACTTGGGCCAATCACGCTCCTCGGAGAACGCGCGGACGTCTGCAGTGAACTGGGAGATGCTGGTCATGGTGTCCAGCCTGCCACAAGTTGGGTCATGCGAACTTGTGGTTTCTGGATCCCGCGTTCCGTCTCGGCCGCGTAGTGTGCGTAGAGGCGCCTTCATCGTGGGCAGCCTAACGTGCGTTGACATGGAGCTTTGAATGGATTCCCAGCCCACCCCTCCCGCTGTGCCCACCCCTCCCGCACCCGCTGTGCCCACTGCGAAGCAGATCAAGAAGTGGCGCCAGTACCTTGCGGACGAGCAAGCGGAGGGCGCGGTCTACCGCGAGCTCGCCGCCGGGCGAACGGGCGAGGAACGAGAGATCTTGCTTGAACTTGCGGACGCCGAAGCACGCCATGAGCAGTACTGGCGTGAACTGTTAGGGGATCAGGTGGGTAAGCCGCTGCGCGGTTCCAAGCGCACGAGGCTGCTCGGCTGGCTTGCCAAGTTGTTCGGTGGAGTGTTCGTGTTGGCGCTCGCACAGCAGGCGGAGAACCGCACGGAGTACGGCAGCGAGCCGGATGCGCCAGCCCAGATGCTCGCGGATGAGCGCATTCACGGTGAGGTCGTGCGCGGGCTTGCCACCCGAGGGCGCAAACGGATGTCGGGGACGTTCCGGGCCGCAGTGTTTGGCGCGAACGATGGTCTCGTCTCCAACCTCGCGCTGATCTTGGGAATCGGTGCATCCGGTGCGAGTACTCATATGGTCCTGTTTTCCGGTGCCGCAGGGCTGCTCGCCGGGGCGCTGTCGATGGGTGCGGGCGAGTACGTGTCGGTGAGTTCGCAACGTGAGCTACTGAAAGCCGAGAACCCTGCGCCAGAGGCCTCGCGTGCTATAGGAGATCTTGACGTGAATCAGAACGAACTCGCGCTGGTCTACCGTGCACGCGGAATGTCTGCACGGGAAGCCAGCGCCCACGCGGATCAGATGATCGCGAACTTCTCGTCCAAGTCCAAGCTTGCCGATGACGTAGCGGAGGACCACCACGAGGCCATCGGAACGCCGTGGGGTGCGGCCACCTCGAGCTTTGCGTTCTTCGCCTCCGGCGCGCTCATTCCGCTGCTTCCATACGTGTGCGGAGTGGAGGGGTATGCGGCGGTTGCCATTGCGGTGGGTCTGGTGAGCGTCGCGCTGGTGCTGACCGGTGCGAGCGTGGGCGTACTTTCGGGTTCCTCGCCGGTGCGGCGCGCACTGCGCCAGCTCGCGATTGGGCTGGGCGCGGCTGCGGCCACGTACCTGCTGGGCCTGATCTTCGGCGCAACGGTCAGCTAACCCTTCATCGAACGGATGATTATTGATCCGTTCGGCATCCAACGGATCAATAATCATCCGTTGGTTGCCTCTGGGCGCGGGTGCGAGCCTCTGGCTGATGGCGCGGGGGCCATGAGCCCCCGCACCAGCCAGCTACGGCCTAGGGATGTTTCGCAGGTTCGAACGTGCCATCGAGACGACCTCGCCGAGTCCGCCGCCGAGCACCTCCTTGCTCATGGCCACCGTGAATCCTGCGACCTGACCGGCCGTGATGGTTGGTGGCATGGACAGGGCATGGGGATCCGTCATGATCTCCACGAGGGTCGGGCCCTTGCGGTCCAGCGCCCCACGGAGTGCCTGGCGCAGATCCTTGGCGCGCTCGACCTGCACGGCCGGAATGCCAATCGCGTTGGCGATCGCGGCGTAGGACACTGCCGTGGAGTCCGTGCCGAAGGAGGGCAAGCCGTCCACGAGCATCTCAAGCCGAACCATGCCCAGGGTCGAGTTGTTGAACACCACGATGTTGACCGGCAGGTTGTACTGCTTGATGGTGATGAGGTCACCGAGAAGCATCGACAATCCACCGTCACCGCACATCGCGATGGCTTGGCGGCGCGGTGAGGACGCCGCGACTCCGATTGCGTGTGGCATGGCGTTGGCCATGGTCCCGTGGAGGAACGAGCCGATCACCCTGCGCTTGCCGGTCGCCGTGATGTAGCGGGACGCCCACACGTTACACATTCCGGTGTCCACAGTGAACACGGCGTCGTCCGCGGCCTCTTGGTCGAGGATGTCGGCAGCATACTCGGGGTGGATAGGCGTCATGTCTTCCGCCTTCTTACCCTTGTACGCGCCAACCACACCGGTCATGGCCTTGATGTGCTTCTTGCGCATTGAATCGAGGAACCGACGCGAGCGGCCACCGTTCAGGAGCGGCAGGAGCGCGATCATCGTCTCTTTGACGTCTCCCACCACGGCGACGTCGAGTCGGGTCCTCCGACCAAGGTGAGTCGGGTCAATATCGATCTGCGCGGTCTTCACGTCTTCCGGGAGGAACTGGTCGTACGGGAAGTCCGTGCCCAACAGAATCACAAGGTCGGAGGCATGCATCGCCTCGTGGCAGGAACCGTATCCGAGCAGGCCCGACATTCCCACGTCAAAGGGGTTGTCGTATTGGATCCACTCTTTGCCGCGCAGCGAGTGCCCGACTGGAGCTGCAATCTTGTCAGCGACCGCGAGGACCTCGTCGTGGGCACCGCGTGTTCCGGCTCCGGCGAAGATCGTGACCTTCTTGGCACCGTTGATTGCGTCTGCAAGCTTTTGGAGTTCAACGTCTGCAGGGATCACGCGAGGTGAAGCTGGGTTGAAATCGACGTTCGGTAGCTCAGCAGCCACATCAAGATCGGCAACGTCTCCGGGAATGGTTAGGACGGCGACGCCCTTGCTGCCGTAGGCGTGGCGGATTGCAGAACTGATCACGCGAGGTGCTTGGGGTGCGCTTGAGATCATCTCGGAGTACACGGAGCACTCGGTGAACAGACGGTCTGGGTGAGTTTCTTGGAAAAACCCGGTTCCGATCTGCTTGCTTGGAATGTGGCTTGCGATTGCGAGGACGGGGACGCGGGAGCGGTTTGCATCGTACAGACCGTTGATGAGGTGGAGGTTTCCGGGTCCGCACGATCCAGCACAGACCGCGAGGTTTCCGGTGACCTCGGCGTCGGCAGCCGCGGCGAGCGCCGCAACCTCCTCATGGCGAACTTGAACCCACTCAATATCGGCACCGGCCTTGGCTGCGCGGCGAACGGAGTCCACGATCGGGTTGAGGGAGTCCCCAACGATTCCGTAGATCCGTTTTGCTCCGGCAGCGATGATCTGCTGGATCAAAAGGTCTGCAACTGTCTTGCTTCTGGCTGCGGGCTTTGCCATGGTTTTCCTTCCGTTGGTGCGCTCTGGCTGAGCGGGCCTTTTCTCTATCCTTATGCCGACCCGCTGTGCTCGCATGTGCACCGGGTCGTAGAAACACGAAAGCCACCCCGGCGGGGTGGCTTTCGTGTTTATGGAACTGTGGTGGATTCGGACTCTGGTTCTTCGGCGTCCTGACCCAAAGTTGTGGATTCTGCCTCTGCTTCTGGCTTGGTAGCTGTGTCTACTTTGGACTTGTCGTTGCCCTTGGCTTCTTCCCAGCTTTCAGCCTCGGCTTGTGACTGGGCGGCTACCTGTCCCTTGGCCGTATTGGAGAGTTCTTCGATGCCCAACGTTTCAGAGCCGGTCAGGTCTACCTCTTCGATTGTGGTGACGTGCTCGGTAGTCTTCTTGCGCAGCACTCCTGCGGCAGCTAGAACCACAACCACGGAGGCCACTGCGGAGACAACCACGATGAGGAAGCCCTCGTGGGCGCCGTGTGCGTCAATGCGGGAACCAGCAATCGAGGAGCCAAAGGAGACTCCCACGCCAAGCGCAGTTCCAACCCACGTGAGGCCCTCGGTCAACTGCCGTGGTGAGACCACGAGCTGGACCATGTTGTTTCCGTTGATCAGCGTGGGGGAGATGGCCAACCCGGCGATGAACATCGCTCCGGCGAGCATCCAGAGGTTGGTAGCAATGAAGAACAGGGAGCTGAGGACTGCGAGCGCAATGATGCCGATGGCAAAGCGCAGCCACAGTGGGGACGCCCACTGACGGGCGCCGTAGACGAGTCCGGAGATAAGGGATCCGAGAGCGAACACCGCGAGGATGGCTCCGGCCATTGACTTCTGGCCTTGTTCCTCTGCGAACGCGATGGTTGCAACGTCGCTTGCTCCAAAGACTGCGCCCATGAAGACGAACACTGCGATCAGGCAGAGCATCGCAGGGTTGAGCAGCACACTCTTGACCTTGTCGTGCTTGGCATACCGGACTACGGGTGGTTCGGTGGACTTCTGTGAGAGGAACCAGAACCCGCCCACGATCATCATGACCACGGGCACGATAAGCCCAGCATGGGGTGCCACGGAGGTGGCGAGCAATGTTGCGGCAATCGGTCCGATGACAAAGATCATCTCGTCGATTGCGGCTTCAAGCGAGAACGCTGTGTGCAATTCCTTGGGTGAGTCGATCGCGTTTGACCAGCGCGAACGTACCATTGCGCCAATCGATCCGATGGTTGCACCGGTCAGGATTGCAAAGAGGTAGAGGGTCCAGATGGGCTGTCCGGTTACCGTGCACGCGACCAGTGCGGAGAGCGAGGTTGCCGAGACGACCACAGCCGGACGCATGATTTTGGCTTGCCCATACCGGTCAACCATTTTGGCCAGTTGCGGGGAGCAGATCGCCTGCGCGATCACGTATGCGGCGCTGACCTTTCCTGCGAGTCCGTATGCCTCTTTGCCCATGCCCCATTCCTCGGCGTACATCGAAATCATCAGGATGATTCCGAGTCCAACCATGGACATTGGGGATCGGGCTACCGCGCCAGCAATCGAAAATCGAGCGGCACCGGGTTTTGAATAGACTGTTGCGTACGGGTTGCGAGAAGCTTTTTTCGCGGTGTGTGCACGTGAGTCTTCAAGCGGGGAAGATTCGTTAACCACCTGCCAATTCTCTCATTGTTTACGTTTCCTAACGTGGTGATCTGCCACACCGTAGTTCTGCGAAATAGCGTCATGACCCCGACTGCAGGAGTGGCCGCTTGCAGGTCTCTCGGCCTCAACTACAGTTGTGTATGTGCCGGATAACCTGCGGAAAAGGTGGTTGTGTTTATGTCAGAGATTGATGATGACTTTGGTTTCGATATCGTTCAGGACCAGGACGGCCACCGCTTCAATGCAGTGACCGATGACGGCAAGATCGTGGGCCACCTCGAGTACGAGGTCAGTGGACAGGGCTTGTTTAACAAGATCATGGCGATTCCATCTGTGGTCACCAAGCCTGAGTTTCGTGGTCACGGAATCGCATCCGAGCTGGCGACTGAGGCGTTTTCGTGGGCCCGCAAGATCGGCGCAACCGTTGACCCGATTTGCCCCTTCATCTCCGACTACATCGAGAACAACCCCGTCTACCAGGACCTGCTGGACGGTCCCAGCGACCCTGACGAGTTCGATCCGGTGAGCTGACGCTCACCTTCTAAACCACAGCGAACCCACCATTTTTGTTCTGTTTCACCGCCTGTAGGCGGCTGGTCGAACAGAAATAGTGGGTTCGCTGTTTCCAGCGTGCTTGGCACTAAATTTACGACGATTGTGGCTGGTAACCAGCCACAATCGTCGTAAATCTGTGTTAGCGCTTGGAAGCGCGGTACCCGGCTGCCTTTGCGGCAGCCGCGGTGGTGAAGCACTGCTCAGGTTTGGTGCGGCTGTAGTAGGCACCGCCCTTGACGTGGTAGATACCTGACTGGTTGCCCTTGACGGGATATCCGGCAGGGCAGTTGTAGCCGCCCGTGCCCCATACCCAGTTCGGCTTGGCTCCCTGGGTGACCTTAATGGTCTGGGTCAGCGTCTTGGTCTTGGTTGCGCCATAGACCACGGTTGCGGAACCGGCCTTGACGGTGCCGACCTTGTACTTCACTGTCGAGGTGATCTTGTAGGTGCCAGCCTTGAGGGCAACGGACGACTTGTTCTTGTACAGCGTCTTGGTGCCCTGCTTGACCGTGAGGGTCTTGGACGTCACCTTGATTTTGCCGGTGGTCTTCACTGCTGGCTTGTAGGTTGCCTTCTTGCCGTAGGCGACCTTCTTGTTGGCGAGTTTGGTGATGGTTACGGTGTTCTTGACTGCGGTGGCCGTGGCCATGCCTGCTGGGGCAGCGGTCGCGGGCGCTACGGCGGCGCCGACTCCAAAGGTCAGGGCAGCCGCGGTGATCACCGAAAGGAAGCGGGTTGCTACGCGCATAGCTGAGCACTCCATTGTGTGAGGGTACGGGCGGTGTGCGGCGGCGTATTTGCTGGGTAACTACGCCCCGCAGGACCCTCCGAGTCTAGATTTGCAGGTTGGGGAAAACTACCCATGTTCAGGAACTGGGTGGATGAAATTCTTGCGCTCGGCGAGCGCCGACTACCCGTGAACTAGCGCGCCGTTGCACGAGGTCGCACGCGGAAAATCGGTGGACGGGTACCGCGGCCCGAAATAGGGTCAACCTCATGAACCCGAACAACAACCCCGACGTCGAGATCGACTGGGAGAACGCCCGCGCGGCCAACCAGGAGAACTGGGACGAGCGCGCCGTTCTCCACGCGGGCGGCGGCTACAACCTCGAACCGCTCCGCACCGATCCAGCGCATGTATCGCCCGTGGTCGCCTACGACCTGCCCTACCTGCTGCCGCACCTTCCCGCAGTACACAGCACATCGGGCACCGCGGACCTGAGCGGCCTCGACCTCTGCCACCTGCAGTGCCACATCGGCACGGACACCGTGTCGTTCGCACGCCTCGGTGCGCGGGTCACCGGCCTCGACTTCTCACCGGAGGCACTCAAAGCGGCAAGAGCGCTCGCGGACGAGCTCGGACACGATGTTCGCTGGGTCGAAGGCGATGTGCTGGAAGCCGCCACAATCGTCGAAGATCAGTTTGACGTGGTGTACACGTCCATCGGCACAATTTGCTGGCTTAATGACTTGGCCGCGTGGGCGCGGCAGATTGCCGCGCTGCTGCGCAGCGGCGGCGTGTTCTATATCCGGGACGGTCACCCGTCCCTCTATATTTTCGACGAAATGGTCCACCCGCCAGCACCGCGTTACCGTTACTTCCCCAACGGTAAGGCGCAGAGCTGGGACGACGACACCACGTATGCGGGCGATGGCAAGCTCACCTCGACGCGGACGTACGAGTGGCCGCACCCGATCTCGGAGGTCGTGAATGCGCTGCTCGCTGCGGGCCTGCGGCTCGAGGCGATGCACGAGGGCGACACGTTGCCGTGGGAGTTCTCCACCGAGATGGTGCAGGTGGGTCCAGAGGGCTGGATGTGGCCCGAGCCGTTGCGCGACGTCATTCCGTGCACGTTTACGCTGGTGGCGCGGAAGGTCTGACGGCGGCTGGGCAGGCTGGTGCTGGGCCAGCCGAAATGCCGCACTGAAACCAACGAACCCACCATTTTTGTTCGATTTCTCGCTGTAGAACGATGACACCGAACAAAAATGGTGGGTTCGTGTGTTGGTTTGGGCGTGGGGCCGTCTAGCCATAGCCGTCTAGAGAGTGCGAGCGAAGTCCGGGTGATCAGCCGCCGAGGGCCTCGGAAACCACTGCCTTGGCCGATTCCTGGACCTGTGCCAGGTGTTCAGCCGACGTGAACGACTCGGCGTAGATCTTGTACACGTTTTCGGTGCCCGATGGGCGGGCCGCAAACCAGGCGTTGTCGGTGGTGACCTTGAGGCCGCCGATCGAGGCGTTGTTACCTGGGGCTGAGGTGAGCTTGGCGGTGATCAGGTCGCCGGCCAACTCGGTTGCCGTGACTTGCTCCGGGGAAAGCTTGGACAGGGTTGCTTTCTCCTCGAGCGAGGCTGGCGCATCCACGCGGGCGTACCACGACTCGCCGTATTGGCTCACCAAGTCGGCGTGGTGCTGCGATGGAGACTTTCCGGTCTTGGCTTGGATCTCGGACGCGAGCAGTGCGAGCAGCAGGCCGTCCTTGTCCGTGGTCCAGACCTTTCCGTTCTTGCGCAGGAACGAGGCCCCTGCCGACTCTTCGCCGCCAAAGCCCACGGTGCCGTCGATGAGGCCGGGGACGAACCACTTGAAGCCCACGGGGACCTCGATGAGCTTGCGGCCCAAACCGCCGGCCACACGGTCGATGAGTGCAGAGGAGACGAGGGTCTTGCCAATAGCGGTGCCCTCGCCCCAGCCCGGACGGGCACCGGAGTACAGGTAGTTGATGGCCACCGCTAGGAAGTGGTTCGGGTTCATCAGGCCAGCGTCCGGGGTGACAATACCGTGGCGGTCTGAGTCCGCGTCATTGCCCGTGGCGATGTCGAACTGCGAGGTGCCCTTAACCTTCTCCACGAGCGACGCCATGGCGTAGGGGGAGGAGCAGTCCATGCGGATCTTGGCGTCCCAATCGAGCGTCATGAACGCCCAGCGAGGGTCAACCTGCGGGTTCACTACGGTCAGGTCAAGACCGTAGTGCTCGCCGATTGCGCCCCAGTATTCAACGGACGCGCCACCGAGTGGGTCTGCTCCGATGCGTACACCGGCACCGCGGATGGCCTCGAGATCGAGTACGTTTGCTAGGTCGTCCACGTAGGCTGCCATGAAATCGTGGTGGCCCAGGTACTCGGACTCCACTGCGCGGGCGAACGGCACGCGCTCTACTGACTTCCAGCCCTGGCTCAGAATCTCGTTTGCGCGGTTCGCGATCCAACTGGTCGCGTCCGAGTCTGCTGGTCCACCGTGGGGTGGGTTGTACTTGAACCCGCCGTCACGCGGAGGGTTGTGGGAGGGGGTGACAACGATTCCGTCCGCTAGCCCGGGGCCGACCACGCGCACGCCTTCCGACGTCGCGGCTCCGTTGTGCAGGAGGATGGCGTGGGACACCGCTGGGGTTGGCGTATACGAGTCGCGTGCATCAATCATTGTGCGTACACCCGCGGCTACCAGCACCTCAATCGCGCTCTGCCATGCTGGCAGAGACAGCGCGTGGGTGTCTCGCCCGATATACAGCGGCCCGTCAATTCCAGCGCCTCGTCGATATTCGACGATTGCCGCAGTTGTCGCCACAATGTGGGCTTCGTTGAACGCGTGGTCGAGTGAAGACCCGCGGTGGCCAGAGGTCCCGAACGTCACCTTCTGAGTAGCTAGGGAAACGTCGGGTTCGAGGTCGTAGTAGGCGCTAATGAGGGCGTCAACATCGATGAGGTCTTCGGGGAGGGCAACAGTGCCAGCACGTGGATCCATGCCTCGATCTTCCCACTTATTTCCTGCCAAGGTGGTGGCCGTCACGCCGAGATTTCGAAATGCGAGCAGAATTTGCGCATTATTCTTCCCGCAGGTTCAAAGCCAACCGGTAGGCTTTCGGGTATGGCTAAGAATACGTCCGTAGAGTTTGTGTTGCGCCCATTTGAGGGACTCCCCGCAGAGGCAGACCTTGTCGCCATGCGCGAGATCGTCCCCGCCGCAACCATTAAGGCTCGCACCAACGCCGAGTACGGCTCCCGCGAGTTCATCTTCACCACCTCCCTGCCAAACCAGCTCGCTGGTTTGCACCGCACCGATGGGGTCGTGCTCCTTGCACTCCAGACCCTCGCTGGATCGGGCGACCTGTCCCGCGACCTAGCAGCAAACCTGCTCGAGACGATCGAGCTCGAGCCGGGTACCCCGCTCCTGCGTTCCGACCTCCCAGAGGCCGGCCCACGCCTCCAAGACATCCTCGACCTCTCCCAGCCTTTCGAGGTTGAGGTCCGAGATGGCTTCGACTACTGGATGTCCCCAGATGAGGAACTGACCCCGGAGATCAAGGAAGAGCTCGAGGACCTTGCCGACTCCCTGATCGACACCGTGAAGCTCGACACCGTTGACTCCGCCTACTGGTGCCGCATGGGCGCCAAGGAGTTCCTGCGCTGGTCGATGCCATACGACGAGGACGCTGTAATCAACGGAATTGCTCGCCTGCACGCAAAGCGCGAGTCCTCGATCGATGGTTCGAAGTTCCTCGGCGCTTTCCGTTCCTGCGGAATCGTGATCCCTGTGTGGGAGCTCGTCCGCGGAACCGAGGCAGAGGACATCAGCGCACCAGCCGCTGAGTTCTGGAAGTCGCTTAAGGCGGCAATCGAGAACACCGAGCCACTCGACTCCAACGAGCGCCGCGCACGTGCGGGAATCATCTCCCGTCAGATCACGCTTCGCTGACATATTTGTAACTGGCCGGGTGGGTCGCAATGCGACCCACCCGGCCGAATAGTAATCTCCTGATAAAGCAATGGTTTTTATCAGGCAACGATTTAGGGGCTTTTGTGAACGACAACTCGCGGGTAGCGCAGGGTACTGGTAGCCAGCCAGTCGTGCGCATCCGTCGCGCCAAGTCAGAATCGTCGCAGGTGGACGAGCGTATCCTCGAACGCCAGCGCGTCGCCGTGGTGATCCCAGCCAAGGATGAGTCCGCCCGCATTGCGGCGACCGTCCGTTCTGCGCGGGCGATCCCACACGTGGACCTAGTCCTCGTAGTCGACGACGGATCCGAAGACGACACCCAGGATGTGGCACGAGAAGCCGGTGCAGTCGTCGTACGGCACTCCCACAACCGGGGGAAGGCTGCCGCCATGGAAACTGGCGCCGCGGTTGTTGCGATGCGTGATGCTCAGGGCAAGCTCCCGCGTCTGCTCCTGTTTATCGACGGTGACCTCGCAGAGACCGCAGTCAACACTGCTCCGCTGATCGACCCTGTGTTGAAGGGCGAGGCCGACATGTCGATCGCGCTCCTTCCGCCTCAGCCCGGTGCCGGTGGTCGGGGTTTCGTAGTCGGTGCAGCGCGCACAGCAATCACTAAGCTGACAGGCTGGACCCCCACCCAGCCGCTGTCCGGCATGCGCTGCCTGACCCGTGAGGCATTCGAGGCAGCAACGCCTCTGGCTCGTGGCTGGGGCGTCGAGACCGGGCTAACGATCGACCTCGTGTCCCAGGGGTACGTTGCCGTTGAGGTCCCGTGCGACCTCAAGCACCGCCCATCCGGACGCGACTGGAAGGGCACGCTTCACCGCGCCAACCAGTACCGTGACGTGCAACTCGCTGTCGCAGCGCGGCGCGTGCGCAAGATCGGCGCCAAGAAGTAGGTTGCGCTGACCGGCCGGGGAGGGCTCGGGGAGTCGACAGCCAAGACACCCCGAGTACGACCCGGCCGTGCATAGCGTGAGACACTCATCCCGCAGTGCGAGATGAAGGTTAGTCTTGGAAAGGTGAAACCACATCAACTTGACCTGATGACCACCGTATCCACCCCCACCGTTGACCCAGAAGGGTCCGTCGCAGTCGTCGCAACGTCGCGCGCAAATTACGACACGGACTCCTACACCGGCCAGCTCTGGCAGATCGCCCTCGACGGTTCGAGCGCACCGCGCCGCATCACGCGCGGCAAGAGCGACTCCGAACCGCAGTTCTCTCCCGATGGGGAAACCATCGCGTTCCTGCGCCCGGACGCCAAGGGCCGCCCACAGCTCGCGCTCATGGACGCACGCGGCGGCGAACCGCTCGTCATCACCAACCGCACGTTTGGGGTCTCCTCCTTTGTGTGGTCCGCAGACTCCGGCTCGATCGCGTTCACGTCCACCGTGGCAGAGCCCGGGCGCTACGGGACTGTTGACGGCGTGGGCGCCGGAGCCGAAGACCCTCGCCGTGTCACTGAGAACAAGGTGCGAGGCAACGGCGCGGGGTGGACCCAGGACCGGCGCAGCGCC
>NZ_HE978641.1:367435-436958 GCF_000312125.1 Timonella senegalensis JC301 | reverse complement strand
CGGCGCAGCGCCCTGTTCCTCGTGGATGTGCCCGACCTGGGCGCGGAGCCATACGCAGAACCCACTGGCAGGGCCGCACTCGCGGCAGCCAAGGCCAAGGACACGGAAGCCGCCGCCGACATGGCGTCCGAATCCGCCGAGGGCGCGGCGCTTCCTGTCGTCGCCCAGTCCGCGGAGTTCCCAGAGGCCAAACTACTGAGCGACCCTCAGTTCTCGGTCAGCGGCATCGCGTTCTCGCCCGACGGCTCACGCATCTTCTTTGCCAGCGCACAGCACGCCGGGGCAGACGACGACCTCGTGTCCGGGATCTACTCGGTAGCAATCACGGACGGCGTCGCAGTGGAGAACGGCAAGGAACTCGAGTCCGATCTACCTGCAGCCCGCCTCGAAGTCTCCGGCTCAAGCCCCATGTCCCTGCACACACCAACGTTCTCTGGCAACGGAGAGACCCTGTTCTTGCTCGGACAGGAACTGGGGGAGTCCGGGGTGGACTTCGTTGCACGCAACACTGGCGTGTTCGCGGTCAGCACCGCGGACCTGCCTTCCACCGCGCCGCGCAGCCTCACGGACCTCGAAACCAACGACTACGGCGATGTCCACTCGACCCTCGTGCCGAGCCCAGACGGAGAGGGCGTCTACGCCCTAGCCAGACACCGTGGTGCGGGCGAGCTGCACCACGTGAACGCGTCCGGCGAGCTCACCCTCGTCTCCCAAGGCGAGCGAGTGATCCTTGGCGTGGCAGCGGCGGGTGAGTCGATCGTCGTAAATTACACGGACCCACGAACGCCGGGCGAGGTGGCGCTGGTAGGCGCCGCGGGCGAACTGACCGCGCTGACCGACTTTGCGGCGCCGCTGCGCGAGGCCACCACCGTGGCCGAGCAGGTCGAGTTCACGGCCACGTCATCGGACGGGTATCCAGTGCATGGCTGGCTCTACGCACCCGAGGGTGAAGGGCCGCACCCGGTCCTGCTGAACATCCATGGCGGACCGTTCGCGGACTACCACTGGGCATACTTTGACGAGGCGCAGGTGTACGCACGCGCAGGCTACGCGGTCCTCCAGTGCAACCCGCGTGGCTCGGCCGGCTACGGCCGGGAGCACGGCGTGTCCATCAAGGAAGCCATGGGAACCGTGGACATGGTTGACGTCCTCGCGTTCTACGAGCAGGCCGTTGCCGCCCACGACAACCTCGACTCCGAGCGCGCGGGCGTGCTGGGTGGCTCCTACGGCGGCTACCTGACCAGCTGGATCATCGGTCACGACCACCGGTTTACGGGAGCGATCGTGGAGCGCGGATTCCTCGACCCGTTCAGTTTTGTAGGCACGAGCGACATCGGCTGGTTCTTCGCCGACGGCTACACCGGAACCGACCCGGTCCAGATCCTCGCGCAGAGCCCGATGGCTGTGGCCCACCAGGTCCAGACGCCAACGCTCGTTCTGCACTCCGAGGAAGACCTGCGCTGCCCATTCGAGCAGGCACAACGGTACTTCCAGACCCTCAAGCGTGCTGGCAAGGAAGTGGAGATGCTCGCGTTCCCCGGTGAGAACCACGAACTGTCCCGCTCCGGCACGCCGTGGCACCGCACGCAGCGCTTTGACGCGATCCTGGAATGGTGGGCCCGCTACCTGCCGGTTTCGTAGTCACGGCTCCCCCCTGCGAAGTAACCACCACAAAGCGCCGAGATCCTAATTCTGGCGGTGAAGTCCTAGCGCCCTGCTAGGAACTCACCGTTGCAGCTAGGATCTCGGCGCTTTGTGGGCATGGGCGGGATTAGCTGCGGGAGGGCGTACGGGCATACGCGGGCGTAGGGTGGCCTGTATGGCAGAGTTCACCGACTACATTGCAGGGCTCGGCGAGCCCGAGAAGAGCGCTGTGGAGCGCATCCACCAGCGCGCGCTAAGCAGGCTCGAGGGAGTCGGGGAGGGCCTCGGCTACGGCATGCCCGCACTCACCTATCGCGGCAAGACTCTCCTGTCCGTTCAAGTGGCCAAGTCCCACATTGCGTACTACCCGTTCAGTGGGGCAGTGGTGGAGGCTCTTGAGGGCGACCTTGCGAACTTCGATCACTCCAAGGGCACGATCCGGTTCTCCGTGGATCACCCGCTTCCTGACGACCTCGTGGATCGACTCATCGACCTGCGGCGAGCCGAGATAGACCTCAAGCCCGGAAAGTAGCCCGTCCGAGGGGGCCACACGCCAATTTCTAGCTCTTCAGGAACTCCAGCAGTGGTGCGTTGACCTCATCCGCGTGGGTCCACAGGAGTCCGTGAGGAGCGCCCTCGATTTCCACGAACTTGGCTTCGGGCAGCATCTTGGCAAACCGTCGGGCAGTGGCATCGATGGGCAGGATGTTGTCTGCGGTTCCGTGGATGATGAGGCTCGGCACGGTGATGGCCGCGATATCGGGGCGGAAATCCTCGATCCACGAGTACGGTGCCTTGGCCGATGCCTGAGCACCGGATTGCCCCGCCACTATCCAGTGGTGCTGCAGGGCCTCCTCGGAGAGCCGCGAGCCCAGGAACGTGTCGGTGTTGAAGAAGTCCTTGAAGAACCCGGTGAAGTGCGCGTACCGATCCTTCCGTACTGACGCACTGAATCCGTCAATGAAGTCGGTGTCCACAGCGCCCTCAGGATTCTCCTCAGTCTTGAGGAGGAACGGTTCGAGGCATCCAATGAACACTGCCCGCTTAACCCTTTTGCTTCCGTATCTGCCCAGGTAGCGCGCTATTTCTCCGGTGCCCATGGAAAAGCCGACCAGGGTAGCCCCTGTGAGTTCGAGCTTTGTCATGAGCTTGTCCAGATCGGACGCGAACGTATCGTAGTTGTAGCCGTCTGCTGGTTTAGACGATCGCCCAAACCCGCGGCGATCGTAGGTGATGACGCGGTAACCAGCCTCCAAGAGGGCAGTGGTTTGTTTCTCCCAGCTGTCACCGTCGAGGGGGTATCCGTGGATCAGGACTACGGGCTCGCCGTCCCCGTAGTCCTCGTAGTTGAGGTGCAATGACGTGCCCGCATGGGTTCCTACGTTGATATAACTCATGTTTCCTCCGGCCTGTAAATCAGTGGTTGCGCAACAGCTCGACAAGTTCGTCTTTGCGTTTCGAGGAGTATCCGCGCAGGCCAAGTTCTTTAGCCCGTTTTTTCAATTCGGGGACTGTCCAATCCTCATAGGAACCGGACTCTCCGCCCCTCTTGCCAACGGCTTTCGCACCGTCTCGGGCGACCGCATTGGAGATTCGTGCTGCCTTCTCCTCCGATGCTCCTTCACGCCGCAATGCCCGGTATATGTCAGGGTCTTTGATGGAGTTGGAGCGTGGGTTTGAGTTGGTGGGCATGGTGCCTCCTTGCTCGAAATCGACAGATTTCCAGCCTAGGGCGGATGCTTCGCAACCGCATCCGGCAGCGCCTAAGGCGCCACGGATTAACGACGATTCTGGCTGATCACCAGCCAGAATCGTCGTTAATCAGAGCCAAGACTGAGTGCTAGAGCGTCTCGCGCAGCGGGCCGTGGGCGGAGGAGATGGAGAGGATCCAGCGGGCGTATGTGGCAATCATGAGTGGCACGAGCACAGCGAGTCCCACGCCGAGGATGACCACGCCGGAGTCGTTGACGAGCGTGCCGATGATGAGCGCTACGTACACCGAGTAGAGCGTGGGCATGAACATGGGGCGGTCCGCGGAGATCTGCTTCAGTGGGACCCCGCGAGTCAGCCAGTGATACGGCGCCAGGGTGATGTCGCCCTTGGCTGCCTGGCGTACCGGGCGGCCGAGCACGATCAGGATGAACAGGATGCCCGTGATCGCCACGAGGGACAGCGGGTTGGTCAGCGTGGAGAAGTTCGCGGAGAGTTTACGGCCGATCACGTCAAAGAGCCCGCCGTTCAGCACGGTGTCCACGAACCGGCCGAGGTGAGTGCGCTGGTCCTCGGGGCGCAGCCAGTCGAGGATCGCAAAGGACGAGACCACGGCAACCGCCGCGACCATGACTGCGAGGACCTTCTTCCAGTCGAGCTTCACACCCAACGCGAATAGTGTCAGCAGGGCAAACGCCGGGAAGATCGCGGGAGGCCCGCCAAAGTCGGCGCCGAGGGAGGGCATGCCGTCGAGGAGGAGCGCGATGACGCCCACCACCGCCACGGACAGACCCGCGAGCTTGCGGTGGCCGCGCGCCACGAACTCGTTGGCGATCGCTCCGGCGACGAGCAGCGTTGTGACCGCGAACAGTGTGAACGACTGGTTGTTGAAGCCGTAGAACCGGCCGCCACCATCGGCTGGATGCCCATGAGCGCGGAAACTTGGAGCGAGGCTCCGGTCGCCACGTCAACGGCGAGCACGATGGCGGTGATGAGCGCGATGACCGCCATGGGAGCAAACTTCCACCCACGCCAGACAGGCAGGCGGGAGAACCAGACGATCAGGGCGATAATCGCAACCGAGATCAGGATGAGCGCCGCGGTGGGGGACGCGGTCCGCCACCACGGAAAGAGGTTGGCGAGGAGCGTCCCCACGGGGAGGGTTGCAAGGGAGAGCGCCGCGATCTCACACGCGCGGATCAGGCTGCGCGAGTGCTTGGCAATCCACGAGTCCCCGCGGGTGACGCGGCGCAGGAATCGGCCGGAGAACACGTAGGCGACTGCGCCGAATAGCGCGATGTTCACGATGCAGAACAGCAGGTAGTACGTGCTGACCATCGGCCTCGTTGCAAGGGCGTGGGCCTCGTCGTCCACGAGCTGCGCGATGCGCTGATCGGTGGTCTTGTTGATGGTTTCGGGGGCGATGGCTGAGCCCACAAACGTGGAGCGCACGTCTGCATAGTCGACACCGGCGAGCTTGAACAGCGTGGTAGGCAGGTCCGTGATCTGGTTGTAGCCCTGCTGGCGGGTGGACGGCGACGATAGGAAGTTGCCGTTGACCTGGTTCCCTGCCATGGCGATGAGGGAGATACGTGGGGAGCCCACGGGGTCGGCGAGGGATGCAAGCACGATTGTGGTGCGTTCGAGTGTGGGGTCGTCCTTGTAGATCGCGGCGAGGGTCGACTCGATACGGGCATCGAGTTCCTGGGCTTGGGCGATCATGACGGGATCGGTCGCGGTTAGTCCACGGCCCAACCGGATGTGCCCGGCGTCAACCATGACGAGGCCGCCGTTCTGCGTTGCGTCAAGCGCGGCTGCAACGGATGTGCCAATGTCGCGGGCGGCAGCGGGTCTGGTGAAGAAGTCGCCCTGGACCACGCCCTCCTTGTTTGCCAGCGCGATTGCCGCGCCGGGTCCCACACCAGCAACGGAAGTCCCTGCGGGGCTCAGCTGCTCACCGAACGCGCCAACGACTGCGCTGTACTTTTGGCCTGCAGCGGCGTCGAGAAACGTCTGCCACTCGGGAACGGTTGCGTTCCGGGTGGCTTCGCCGGAGACGCTTGCTGCCTGCGCCGGTTCCTCGAGATACCGGCAGGCAGTGCCCGCGCCGTTGATGGAGTCTCCCGCCCGGTTGCCTGCGGAAAGGCCCAGCCAGCCGTCAGCGGGGCAAGCTGAGGTGTACACGGTCCGGGTGATGAGATTTCCGATGGCCGCTGTGTGTGCGAACCTGTTCACGCTTGGCATGTGGTCTGCGGAGACGTCGGCCCATCGCAACCCCGAAGCGCCGATGAACACTACCCGGTTGCCCTGCACGTTTTCGCTCGTCGCCACGGGTGCGGTGTCTGGTGTGGTGGCCAGCGCGGTTATGGCAGTGGTCGAGGTACGCGCCGTGGCAGCCGTAGCAACCTGAGCGACCGTGTCCGACGAACTGGGGAAACCGCTGGCAAGAGCACCCGCCGGGGTGAGGACCAGAGCGCACACCAGTGCACAGACGGCTGCAAGGAGCGCAGGCGCTGTGCGGGAGCGCAGTTGGGGAACTAAGGAAGCGAGAGGCACCCCACCAGCCTAATTGACGCACTGCGCGTTCTTGGGCGTAACTTCGTCATTCTCTGTGAGGATTGCGCGCACGGGCTGCGTGCAGGAATTATCCAGAAACCGAGGGGATGTGCCAGCCCTAGCGGGTTTCTAGGCTCGGCACGGGGGTGCGGACCACGAGAGCCTTCGGGTCGACCCACGTCTTGACGCGCTTGGCCCGGCCCACGATGTCACCGTCCACCTGCGCTTGAGCTCCCTCGAGGATGAGAATCTCCGTGGTTTTCGCCTGAATGTGGTCGATACGCCCCACTTTTGTAGGGAGCTCGTTTTTAAGGCCGTAACCCTGCAGCACTACTTCGCCAAAGAGTTGGACCCAGCCTGCAATCCCTCCGCGGGTATCCACCGCCGCCACGTCGTGGATGCCGTCATCGATCACGGCGTCGGGGATGAGGGTGATCCCGCCCGGAAGTTTGCCGCAGTTCCCTATGAGCAGGGTGCGCAGCTGGGTCTGGAATCTCCTGCCGTCTAGGCTGATGCGAGCGTTGAGCCGGCTCCCGTGCAGGTGACGCATGCCCGCCACAAAGTAGGCAACCCAACCCATCTTCGCCTTGAGGGTTGCGTCCGCATCCGCGATCATTGCCGCGTCGAAGCCCACCCCGGAGATGACAAGGAATAGGTGCTTCTCAGTGCCCGCAGGCTGGGCCTCGCCCGCGTCGATCGCGGCCTGCGCCTTGCTCCGTTCACTCTGACGGCGGGCGTTCTTGGCCCTGTCCTCGAGTTGGGCAAGAGCGGATGTGTCGGGCTCGATGACTTGGAGCCACCCCACATCGATCGGGCGGTCGATCCCCTGGATGATGATGTCGAATGCCTCGTCCAACGAAGCGATTGGAATGTCAAGGTTTCGGGCCAGTAGGTTTCCCGTGCCCACGGGGATGATTCCCATGGGCACGTCAGTGGTCACCATGTGGGAGGCCACAGATCGAACCGTGCCATCCCCGCCCATCGCCACCACGAGGCTCGCGCCACGCGCGACCGCCTCGGCAGCCTGACCCCTGCCTGGGTCGTCGACCGTGGTCTCAAGCCACAGCGGCTCAGGCAAGCCCTCGGCCGCACACCGAGCAAGAACAGGAGACTTGAGGGCGGCAATGTTGGGTTTTGACGGGTTCGCAACAAAAGCGAGAAGGGGAGGAGGGGGAGTGCTTGGAATATCGTCGTGAAGCAGGTCAGCGGTTCCAGCCGCCGCTTCCCCATGCCGGAACGCGCGCAGCGCACGCAACTCAAGCACGGCAACAAGGCCAACCGCGACAACCGCCGCGAGCAGAACGATAGTCGCAACAAGTAACCACTGATCGGCATTCATGCCACCACGTTATCCCTCATTGCCACAGATTTGCGTGTTGTAGGTAATCTAGTGAGGTGATTGATCTACGTATCCTCCGCGAAAACCCAGACCTTGTCCGCCAGAGCCAGATTGTGCGCGGCGATGACCCAGCGATCGTTGACTCGATCCTCGAGGCTGATTCGGTACGTCGATCGTCTCTGGTCGAGTTCGAAAACTTGCGTGCAGAGCAGAAGTCCCTTGGTAAGGTCGTAGCCAAGGCCCAGGGCGAGGAGAAGCAGGCGCTTCTTGCTCGCACCAAGGAGCTGGCCGCCGAGGTCAAGCGCCTCCAGGCAGTGGCGAACGAGTCCGGCGAGACCCTAGCTCAGCTCATGTCCTCGATCGGTAACCTCGTCGAGGGCGCCCCAGCAGGTGGCGAGGAAGACTACATCGTCCTGCGCCACGAGGGCACCCCACGCGACTTCGCAGCCGAGGGCTTCGAGCCCAAGGACCACCTCGCACTCGGTGAGGGCCTCAAGGCAATCGACACCGAGCGCGGTGCCAAGGTCTCCGGCTCCCGCTTCTACTACCTCACCGGAGTTGGCGCGCGCCTCGAGCTTGCCCTCCTCAATGCTGCAGTGGACCAGGCCGTCCAGGCCGGCTTCACCCCGATGATCACCCCAACGATCGTCAACCCAAACATCATGCGGGGAACCGGCTTCCTCGGAGCTCATGCGGACGAAATCTACTACCTGAATGCAGACGACCAGTACCTTGTGGGTACGTCTGAGGTTGCGCTCGCGGGCTACCACTCCGAGGAGATCATTGACCTCGAGGACGGCCCCAAGCGCTACGCAGGCTGGAGCGCGTGCTACCGCCGTGAGGCCGGATCGCACGGCAAGGACGTGCGCGGCATCATCCGTGTGCACCAGTTCCACAAGGTTGAGATGTTCTCGTACTGCAAGGTTGAGGACGCTGCGGCAGAGCACCAGCGCCTGCTCGCGTGGGAAGAGGAGATGCTCAAGAAGTGCGAACTCCCGTACCGCGTGATCGACACGGCCGCCGGTGACTTGGGCTCCTCCGCCGCCCGCAAGTTCGACTGCGAGGCATGGCTGCCCACTCAGGAGCGCTTCCTCGAGCTCACCTCGACCTCGAACTGCACTACGTTCCAGGCACGCCGCCTTAACGTACGCGAGCGCGCGGAGGTCAACGGCAAGTCTGAGACGCGCATGGTTGCGACCCTCAACGGAACCCTCGCCACCACCCGCTGGATCGTCGCGATCCTCGAGAACCACCAGCAGCCAGACGGCTCGGTGCGTGTTCCCGAGGGCTTGCGTCCATACCTGGGCGGCCTCGAGGTGCTGGAGCCGGTTGCCCGTGGCTGACGCCAACTACATGATCGGCCTCGACATTGACGGCACGATCATGTCGTATGACGAATTCATCTCGGCAGAGGTCCGTGCGGCCATTGCCGAGTTGCGGCTCCGTGGGCACCAGGTTGTGCTGTCCACGGGCCGTCCGCTCGTAGCTACGCTGCCCGTCCTGAAGGAACTAGGCATCGACAAGGGTTGGGCGGTCTGCTCGAACGGCTCCGTTACCGCCCACATCGACTCGGAACTTCCGGGCGGGTACGAAGTTGAGCACGCCGTGATGTTCCAGGCTGATCAGGCCGTTGCCGCGCTGCACGAGTACATGCCCGAGGCGATGATCGCGCTCGAGCAGATCGGTGTGGGCTACTACATCAGCGAGGACTTTAACTCGTCCAAACTGCACGGCGCCCACACGATCACAGCCGTGCCGGAACTCCGCCAGATGGAAACCTCCCGCGTGGTGGTGGCGCGTGCTTCGCACGCTGACCGCCAGTTCAGCAAGCGGGTTGAGTCCCTTGGCTTGCGCGACACGTACTACTCCATCGCCGGCACCCACTGGATGGACCTGGCTCCCGACGGCATCACCAAGGCCTATGGATTGGAGCGCTTGCGTGCTCTGCTGGGGGTCGGAATCGAGAACACCGTCGCCGTTGGCGACGCCGAGAATGACATCGAAATGCTCGCCTGGGCGGGTAGGGGCGTGGCCATGGGCCACGCGTCGGCCGAGGTCATTGCTGCAGCTGATGAGATCACGCTCCCAATTCTCGACGATGGACTCGCGCCAGTCCTCGAGAGACTGCTGGTCGGATAGCGCGTTCCGTCGTGGTGCGGCATGCTGGTGTTTGCCGTTCGCCCAAGGATGTAAGCCATGACGCAGAATCTGGAAGACGTTGCCCGTCGCGCTGGTGTTTCCACCGCGACTGCTTCTCGGGCACTGCGTGGACTCACGAGCGTAAAACCTGAGACTCTGGCCCGGGTTCAGGCCATTGCCGAGGAGATGGGCTATGTGGCCTCTCCGGCGGCGTCTCGGCTCGCCTCTGGCCGGACCCGCACGATCGGCCTGCTGACTCCGTGGGTCAACCGGTGGTTCTTTGCCAACGTCATAGAGGGAGCGCAGAAGCGCCTTCATGCCGATGGTTTCGACGCGCTCTTGTTTTCCTTCCATGAGACGCCTACACATCCGCGCATGGCGGTAGATCCTGCTGCCCTGCGAAGGCGTGTGGACGGTGTGCTTGTTCTTGGAATGCAGCTCACTGACCACGAGGTACGCGACCTGGAGACCTTGGGTGTTCCCATCGTGTTTGCGGGGCCCGGCCACCGAGACCATGCCACGGTTGGTGTGGACGACCACGCTATCGGCCGGATGGCAGTTGAGCACCTGTGGGATATGGGGCATCGAAACATCGGGCACCTAGCCGGTGCGGACTGGGACCAGTTTCCTTTGAGCCCCTCCCTGGGCAGGTTCCAAGGCTGGCGGGAAGCCCTTGGCAAGCGTGGGATCCATGCGCCGGCGAACTGGATGACTCCTACGTCTTTCACGTGGGAGGCTGCGCACAGGGCGGCTCATGCCCTTCTGGACGAAGCGCCCGAACTGACTGCCCTGTTCGCGGCTACCGATACCGTGGCACTTGGCGCGATGCACGCTGCGCGCGAGAGAGGGTTCGTAGTAGGTCGGGACTTTGCGATCGTGGGTGTTGACGATGAGGAGATTTCAGCGCATTTGGGTCTCACCACGATTCGGCAGAGTCCAGAGCAACAGGGCAAGGCTGCGGCCGAACTCCTGCTCCGGGCGCTCGCTGGTGAAGAACTTCCGATGACCACCCTGGGCAAGATTTCGCTGGTAGAGCGCCCGAGTACTGGACCGTTTGCTGGTACTACCGATAACTGATACCAAACCGTAATGCGTTGCAGGGCGTGGTGAGTACCAGGTACTTTTCCGCAATATCTTGCGACTTGGTAACGAATTTCGTTTCAAGGAGCCGAGTTGGAGCTGCATGGCTAGGCTGAGTTGTGAGTGTGGGAGCGTTTCCGCACTTGCAATTGCTTGATGTAAGCGCTTGCATTTGTGATGAGGGACATAGAAGTTTCTATGCCCGCCAACCTCTACAAAGTTGTGAGGATGAGAATGAAGAGCACCATGAAGCGACACCACGTCGTTGCGATTGCGTCCTCTGTGACGCTCGCGCTATCACTTGCTGCCTGTGGCAGCGACACACCCGAGAAGCCAGAAGGCTCGGGAACCGGAACGGGCACCGCCTCTGGTGACTGCGCCGCATATGAGAGCTACGGCGACCTCTCCGGTAAGACCGTCACGGTCTACACCTCCATCGTGGCACCCGAGGACCAACCACACATTGACTCCTACAAGCCATTCGAGGAGTGCACCGGAGCGAGCATCAAGTACGAGGGCTCTAAGGAGTTCGAGACCCAACTTCAAGTTCGCCTGAAGGCTGGAAACGCGCCTGACATTGCGTACATCCCTCAGCCTGGGCTGCTCAAGACGATTGTTGGCCAGTTCCCCGACTCGATCGTTGAGGCCTCTGCAGGGACATCTGCGAACGTTGACAAGTACTACGCAGCGTCTTGGAAGGGTTACGGCACCGTTGACGGAAAGTTCTACGCTGCACCGCTCGGCGCAAACGTGAAGTCGTTCGTCTGGTATTCACCATCAATGTTTGCGGACAACGGTTATGAGATTCCAAAGACCTATGACGAACTGATTGCGCTCTCCGACAAGATCGTTGCAGACCATGGTGCTGAAGGCATCAAGCCTTGGTGCGCAGGCATCGGCTCGGGTGAGGCCACTGGTTGGCCAGCAACCGACTGGCTTGAGGACCTAGTTCTGCGCGAGGCAGGCATCGACGTCTACAACAAGTGGATCACGAACGAGGTCAAGTTCAACGACCCACAGATCGCCGCAGCACTGGGCAAGGTGGGCGCGATCCTTAAGAACGATAAGTACGTCAACGGTGGCATCGGTGACGTTAAGTCGATTGCCACAACCGAATTCCAAGACGGTGGCCTGCCAATCCTTGACGGCAACTGCTTCATGCACCGTCAAGCGTCCTTCTACGCAGCAAACTGGCCAGAGGGCACGGACGTATCTGAGGAAGGCGACGTGTTTGCCTTCTACTTCCCAGGCATGACAGCCGACTCACGACCAGTCCTCGGTGGTGGCGAGTTTGTGGCCGCGTTCGCTGACCGTCCTGAAGTCGCTGCGTTCCAGGCTTACCTCTCTTCACCGGAATGGGCTAACGCTAAGGCAAAGGCAACCCCCGCTGGCGGCTGGGTGTCTGCGAACTCTGGACTTGACCCAGAGAACTTGGTGTCGCCAATTGACAAGCTCTCGTTCTCCCTCCTTTCCGACACTTCTCAGGACTTTGGTTTTGACGCCTCAGACCTGATGCCCGGAAATGTTGGAGCGGGATCATTCTGGACCGAGATGACTTCATGGATCGCAGAAAACAAGTCCGACACTCAGGTCCTCGATGCTATCCAAGCATCATGGAAGTAACTGGAATCTAGCCCAGTACTGAAACTCGGACTGCAATAGGCGCAAACGGTGAGCAAGCGGGGCATTGCCCCGCTTGCTCACCGCGCAATTAACGCATTCTTCCGCCCATGTGCGCAGGCGCCGCCGCCGCGCAAGGGCGCACATATATTTCCCTGCGACCCATGGAGGACTCATGGAATGGCTCAAGCAGGCAGACACAACCGGTGAGAAGTTCCTTCTCATGTTCGTTGCAATCGCGCTCTTTGTACTCGTTATGGGCGTGATTCTGTTTGTTGTTGATAGGATTTCGCGGCCACCCAAGTGGGTGCTCGTGCTGGGGTTCATGGGACCAGCTCTGATCGGGTTGGCCTTCGGCTTGGTGTATCCGGCCCTGACCACTGTCAAGGCGTCGTTCTACGACGCGAACGGTGAGACATTTGTGGGAGCGGATAACTATGTCACCGCTTTTACTGAGGATTCATTCCAGCAAGTGCTTGGCAATACACTCGCCTGGACACTATTGGTACCAATTCTGTCCACAGTAATTGGGCTCGTATACGCGGTACTCGTTGACCGTACCCGGGTGGAAAAATTCGCCAAGACACTGATGTTCATGCCAATGGCAATCTCCATGGTCGGTGCCTCGATCATCTGGAAGTTCATGTATGAGTACAAGGCCGTGATTGAAGGTCTCGCACCCGAGAGGCAACCTGCCCAGATCGGTTTGCTCAACCAAGTGCTCATTTGGCTCGGACTCGAACCGCAACAGTTCCTCCTCAACGGACCATGGAACAACCTGTTCCTCATGATCGTCATGATCTGGATCCAGTCTGGTTTTGCAATGACGATCCTCTCCGCTGCGATCAAGGCCATCCCTGACGACACCATGGAAGCAGCGCGCCTTGATGGAGCCGGAGGAATGCGACTCTTCACGTCCATTACGATCCCCAGCGTTCGTCCAGCCTTAGTGGTCGTGCTAACCACAATCGCCATGAGCACGCTCAAGGTGTTCGACATCGTGCGCACGATGACTGGTGGAAACTTCGGTACCGGCGTGATCGCCAACGAGTTCTACACCCAATCGTTCAAGCAAGCTAACTACGGGCTAGGGTCCGCACTAGCGGTGATCCTGTTTATTTTTGTGGTGCCACTGATCGTTTACAACGTGTTCCAGATGAGGAAATCGGAGGAAATGCGATGAGCACGATCACCGAATCAGCCGCATCACCGGCTACACCAGAGCCTTCAAACTTTGAAAAGCTGGACATGCGCGCGGACAAAGCGCGTGTAACCCTTGGCTCAAGAGTTGCGTCAGTCGTAGCGATCGTCATTGCAGTGCTCTGGACCATCCCCACGCTCGGACTCTTCATCACCTCATTCCGGCCAGAAGCCGACATCAAGAAGTCAGGTTGGTGGACGTGGTTCACAAACTTCAACACCACGATTGATAACTACGTTGAGGTGCTCACCGGAAGTCGTTTTGAGCTCTCCACATTCTTTGTGAACTCCATCGTTATTACATTGCCAGCGGTGATCATCCCGATCACTCTCGCGCTTCTCGCCGCCTACGCATTCGCGTGGATCGACTTCAAGGGCCGCAATATCCTGTTCGTCGCAGTGTTCGCGCTCCAAGTGGTGCCTATCCAGGTCACACTCATCCCCCTGCTCACGCAGTACGTGAAGTGGGGGTTGGCGGGTTCATTCTGGACAGTGTGGCTCTCTCACTCGATCTTTGCATTGCCGCTGGCGATCTTCCTTCTTCACAACTTCATGAAGGAAATCCCGCGGGAACTCGTGGAGGCGGCACGTGTGGATGGTGCAGGGCACGTCAAGATCTTCTTCCAGGTGCTCATGCCACTGCTGGTGCCGGCGATCGCGTCCTTCGCTATCTTCCAGTTCCTCTGGGTATGGAACGACCTTCTTGTTGCGTTGACCTTTGCGGGTGGCGACCAGAATGTCGCGCCGCTAACCGTACGAGTTGCGGAGCTAGCTGGTACCCGTGGGCAAGCGTGGTACCTCCTGTCCGCTGGCGCGTTCGTCTCGATGGTCGTCCCGGTCATCGTGTTCCTCGCCCTCCAGCGCTACTTTGTCCGCGGACTCCTTGCGGGGTCCGTCAAGGGCTAACCGCAGCGCGCGCTGGAAGTGCGGCTCTCGTCGTGAATCATTTTTGCGGCGAGAGCCGCATTATTTACGACGATTGACGGACTTCCAGCACCACCTTGCCGAACACCTCACCGGAGTTGAGGAGGGCGTGCGCCTCTGAGGCGTGCTCAAGGGGGAAGGTCGCGTGGGTGAGCGGCCTGATGGCGCCCGACGCGAGCAAGGGCAGGACGTGGGTGCGTACTGCGTCCACGATCGCTGCCTTCTCCGCGTGCGGGCGGGAGCGCAGGGTAGTTCCCGAGACGGTTAAGCGGCGAGAGAGGAGCCGACCCAGATCGATCGGCGCGCTGGCCCCGCGCTGCATGCCGATGACCACGAGGCGTCCGCTGGGAGCCAATGAGCGGAGGTTCGCGTCGAGGTACTCGGCGCCTAGGACATCGAGGATGACGTCCACGCCCTTGCCGCCCGTGGCCTCCTTTATGAGGTTGGGCAGGTCCTGCGTAAACGGCGGCCCGTCTTGATCGCGGTGGTAGGCAAACCCGGTTTCCGCGCCGAGTTCCACGCACCGGGCTACCCGTTCGGGCGTTCTCGCCGTGGCGAGGACGCGCATGCCCAGGGCCGACGCAAGTTGAACGGCGAACGAACCGACGCCACCGGACGCACCATGGATGAGGACCGACTCACCGGGTTTCAGCTGGGCGGAGTCATACAGGTTGGACCACACCGTGCAGGCGGCCTCCATAATCCCGCCGGCGTCGATGAGGCTTAGGTTCTCTGGGATTTCGACCAGCAAGTCCTCGTGGACCGTGATCGACTCCGCGTATCCGCCTGATCCCACCAGCCCCATGACCCGTGTTCCCGGTTTGAACCGATGTGTCCCAGGGCCAAGGCCCGAGACGATTCCAGCGAACTCGAGCCCTAAGGTGGGAGATTCCCCTTTTGGTGCGGGGTAAAGTCCCCGTGCCTGAAGAACATCCGCACGATTAACCCCGCTCGCGTAAATATCAACACTGACCTGCTCAAACGCAGGCTCCTTGGTTTCCAAGTGGACAGTCTTGAGGGTGTAGGAGCCCTCGCCGGTGCCGCCTGTTTCCTCACAAATGACCGCGCGCATTACTTCTCCCTCGTCCAGCGGATTGAACTTTCACCCCACTAAAGCCTAGTCTTGGTGACTGACCTAACGCTTTTCACCCCTCAAGGATCGGCAGCTATCTGTCGATCATCACAGAGCGTAAAAGTTTCGCCAACTGGCGAACGCACCACACTTGGAAGGATCAAGGATGCTCAATCGCCTCAGCGTGCAGAACAAGATCCTTGCAACCCTCGCGGTTCCGATCATCGTCGTTTTGGTTGCGGCAACCGTGTTCTCCGTTCAGTCCATTCAGGACTGGCGTCGAGCAGAGCAGTACCAGCAACTCAACGCGCTCATCCTCAAAGGCCAGCAGTTCATCGGCGTCATCCAGAATGAGCGAAAGGCAGCAATTGACTACCGTGCAGGGACGCTCGGTGGCGAGGAAGTGTGGCAGAAGTCTGTTACGTACCGAAACGCTGCGCTCAACGAGCTCGGTAAAGAGTTCCAAGGACTTGACTCCTTCAACTTGGTTCCCGAGGAAGTGCGAACCGCACTCGAGGCTGTGAACCGAGACCTTCGATACAACCTCGAAGCCGCACAGGATGAGGCTAGGCGTGGTGTCGCCACCACCGCCGTCATCTCCCAGCGCTATGACGACTCGATCCAGATGATGCTCCGCGTTGCTACCACTATTGGTAACACCGCTGAAGACCGTCGACTTGGTAACGCTGCGCTGTCATACGTGGACACCTTCAACTACCTCGACCGTGTGACCGAGGAGATCCCGCGTATTAACGAGGCTCTCGCCGCAGTGGAAGACGCAGACCCGCAGGCGCGAGTCTTCGCTGAGGTTGCTACCTCGGTTCGTCTGACAAACTCCGAGCGTGAAACGGCGCGTCTTTCGATCAAGCGTCTAGACATTCCGGGCGTTGAACTGGCAACGCCAGAAGCAAAGTACACATCGATCCGTCAGTACCTCGCGACCACCAACGCTGGTGCAGTGTCCTCTGACGTCGCAGCAACATGGACGACGCTCGCGGAGACCGAGGTTGCCAAGATCGCTCCTGTGCGAGACAAGATCATCGACGAGATGGACAGCGCAGCGAAAGCTTGGGTTTCCAGCACGCGAAACGCCGCGTTCATCACGATCGGACTCATGGTCCTGACGCTCGCCGCTTCCCTTGGTATTGCATACCTGATCTCTCGTTCGATCACCCAGCCCCTGAAGCACCTTGCCGAAGCAGCAGACCGCGTTAAGACCGAGCTCCCACGACTCGTTGAGCAAGTGGCTGTCCCCGGTCAGGGGCCGGACCTCGAACTCACCGAGATCAAGGTTAAGTCAAGGGACGAGGTCGGCCAGCTCGCGGAATCCTTCAACGCGGTGAACGCCACCACGATTGAGGTTGCCAAGGAGCAGGCAGCGCTTCGTGGTTCGATCGCGGAAATGTTCGTTAACGTGGCACGACGTGACCACGTGCTCCTCAACCGTCAGCTTGGGTTCCTCGATGAACTTGAGCGTGCGGAAGAAGACCCAACTACCCTAGCCAACCTCTTCCGTCTCGACCACCTTGCAACCCGAATGCGTCGTAACTCGGAGTCGCTCCTGGTTCTCGCAGGAATCGATTCAGGACGTCGCGTTCGCGACGCGATGGCAATGTCGGACGTTGTCCGTACGGCGTCCTCCGAGATTGAGCTTTACGACCGCGTCCAGCTCGACCTGCAGGCAGACCCACGAATCCTGGGCCACAACGCTCTGAACTCCGCACACCTGATTGCAGAGCTCCTTGAGAATGCAACCAACTTCTCCGAGCCGAATACGCCGGTTGAAGTTACCACCGCCGCAACCAAGAGCTTCGTGACCGTAACCATTCGCGATTATGGCCTCGGTATGAGCGAAGAGGACATCGCGGAGGCAAACAAGAAGGTTTCCTCACGAGCAGCCTCCGACGTAGTTGGAGTGCAGCGAGTGGGGCTCTTCGTGGTCGGCCGACTCGCCGACCGCCTTGGTGTGCACATTGCGTTCTCGCGCCCATCTGATGGCTCGAACGGCACGGTCGTTCTGCTGACCTTCCCGCGGTCACTCTTTGCTGATGACACCGCCACGCCTCTGCCTGAGCCAACTGATCCACTCGTTAATGCGACGCAGGACGCGGCGCAGTCGTGGTCCCAAGCAGAGGCTCCGCTCGTTGCGGAAGTTGACCTGCCATCGATGATGGACGGCACCACCAGCACCGGAATGCCTCGTCGACGGGTCACCTCCGCAAGCGAGCTTCCGTCTGCTGAGCCATTCACTCCACAGTTCGCGGATGGGGCTCAGCCACTCGCCGGTTCGCTTCCAGCACGAGGCCAGAGCGCCGGAGTTTCCCCGGACCTTTCGAACGACTCACCAGAGATGGTGCTTCCTCCACTCGAGACGCCATTCCTCCCCGTGATGGATGACGCGAGTGAAGGTTGGGCTCCGGAGACCCTGCACGTTGAGACTCGCGCCGGATTGCCTACCCGTCGGTTGAGCGAATCGAGCCCCGCGGCAGCCGCTCTGGTTGAAGAGGAGTTCAGCGCCCCTGCAGAGCCTGAGAAGCGTTCGGCGATGTTCTCGAACTTCCGTTCCTTCAACCCCGCTGACTTGCAAGCTGACGCAGCGTCACCTGAAGTTGCCAGCACCCCAACGTTTGGCGGGGTCCCCGCACTGGTCGAGGACTCCAATGAGTTCATTCCAGGGTTCGTAGACGAGCAGGACGCCGCGTTCGCGCCGGCCGCGGTGGTTGCTGAAGAGCCTGTTGCGCCGGTCGAGTACCAAGCACCTGTAGCTCAGGCAACCCCGGAGGCGTCGACGGTACACGCCGACCAGGCAGCTCCAAACATTGCACAGCCAGCGCAGGACCTTCCACCCTCGTACGCACCGTTTGATGGTCACGCGCCAGAGTCCACGTCGCCCGCTTCCTGGTCGTCGAGCGAGTCGACCAGCGCAGACAGGTTCGGAAACCTTCCTACTCGCGCGTCGAGGGCACGTGAGGCACTCCTTGCGTCCCGCAGCGCTGTTGAAGCTCCGGACTACCCAGAGCCAGACCACGTTGCGCTCGAGGCAGCTCGCGCTGACTCGACAGGTTTCAGCGCTGGAAACACCTCACACGCCTTCGTGCCACAGTTTGAGGAGCCGGACGAGGCCGCCATGCCGCAGGCAGGTAGCCCGTACACGCCGATAGCACCCGCTGAGCAGCCGTCGTTTGGCTTGGGCTATGGTTCAAACGACGAGACTGCGCAGTTCGACGCGTCTGACTTGATCATCGATCAGGAAGCACCGGTCGCTCAGTCTCCGGCTCCACTTGCCGAGACCCCCGCGAATCCTGCGCACCCGTTCACGCCGTTGAGCGCGTCGTCTGCCCCTTCACCAAGGGAACAGGCCACTGGCACTGACGCTCGCAGCGCGATCCCACACGTTGTTGCGACTCCAAGCTTCAACGAGATGATGGCAAGTGCGACGCCTGTTCAGCAGCCAAAGAAGAAGGGCCTCTTTGCCCGACTGTTCGGCAAGAAGGAGTCCGGCGCTCTCACCCCTCACTTCACGCCTGCAGCCCCGAGCAGCAACTCTCCGTTTACTCCTGTGAGTGGCTCGCCATTTGGTCAGCCAGCGACACAGGAAGCTCAGCGCTCAGAGTTCACTGCGGCCCTTCAACCTGAGTCGACTCCATTCGGGTTCGGTGCACAGCCTGAGTCGGCTGCGCCATTGAGCACGGATCGCCGAGTGAACTCGACGTCGCCTGTCGGAGCGAACCACTCCGTGCGTGGGGAGTGGGCAGTGTCCCAACCTGCCGAGCTGACTTCCGCCCTGGGCGGGTTTGAGCCTCGCCAGGCGCCCGTGGAGCGCCTAAGCGCGATCGGACGCGGGGCAGCTCAGGAATCCGCACCTCTGAACTCGGCCTTCCAGCCTCTTTCAGAGCGCAACACTGCGCCACAGTCCTTCACGCCGGCTCCCATCGAGGAGCAAGAGCCAGTGCAGAGCCACGTCGCCAACGTAACCGCTGACTTCCTACCCGCGCGTGAAACCGCCGAAACGTACTCTCCATCCACCCAGCCTTCCGCCATGGGACAAACCACTGCGCCAGCCAGCGCACCTGCGTTTGGGGTGCAGGAGAGCCACTGGGAGCCTCCAACGAACTTTGGAGACAACCCGGCGTTTGCACTGCAGTCATCAATCCAAGAACAGGCTTTCGCAGAGCTGAGCGAACTGTCTGCCTACCGTCCGAACGCAGTGACAACGGGTGGGGGATCTAACCTCACACGTCGTGTTCGGACACAAATGGATCGTCCCGAGGACGATTCGAGCGCGCAAAAGATCAGCCGCGACGCCGCCCAACTTCGGGCACGTCTCTCAGCCTTCCAGTCTGCGACAACTCGTGGCCGACAGGACGGCGTTGCAAGCGCGCAGTCAGCGCAGGGGGAAATGGGTAACGAATTGCCTACACGTGTGCCTGACTCGGCAAGTAGCCGATAACAACTTATTTGCCTGATAGACACACCTTAGAAGGAGAAAGCATGAGCACGCTCAGCACCGAAGCAACGAACTTTGGATGGTTGCTGGACAACTTTGTGCGTACTGTTCCCGCTACTCGGCACACCCTAGTTGTGTCCGCGGATGGCCTTTTGATGGCCATGTCGGACAACTTGGACCGTACGAGCGGCGACCAACTCGCAGCGATCGTCTCCGGCATGTCGAGCCTTACTCGAGGAGCTTCCCGCCAACTCAACGGCGGCTCAGTCCGCCAGTCAATCGTTGAGATGGACAACGGATTCTTGTTCCTCATGAACGTGTCCAATGGGTCGGTTCTCGCCGCCGTTGCAGACTCTAACTGCGATGTAGGCCTGATCGGCTATGAAATGGCTATGCTGGTGTCCCGTACGGAAGCGACGCTCACCCCGCAACTCATCTCTGAAATGCGTGGATCGTTGCCCGTTGATGGGGCTAAGCGCGCTGCTATGGGATAGGGATCAACATGACTCGTCATTCTGAAGGTCACCTCGATGGTGGTCACTATGAGGTCTCGACGGTGCGACCTTACGCGGTCACTGGAGGTCGCGTACGTTCGGCGACATCCAATCTCCCACTGGAGACCCTCATTGAGGTTCTGCCAGGGGCGGTGAACTCGTCCGGTCTCACACCAGAGAAGCGTTCGATTCTCCAGCACGCCGCTCATAACTACGTGTCGATCGCCGAGGTTTCCGCTCTGCTGCGGATGCCTCTGGGAGTGGTTCGCATCCTGATTTCTGACCTCGCAGACGAGGGATATCTCAAGGTTCACACGTCAACGCCAGTCAACGTCCATACAGGTCACGGTCAGAACCCTGCCATGTCCCTGAGTGTGTTAGAGAGTGTTCTCAATGGTATTTCAGCCCTCTAGTAGCGACACGGGCGCTACAGCTACCGCGACCGCGGCACCAACGACCGTAAAGATTGTTGTTGCGGGTGGCTTCGCCGTTGGTAAGACAACTTTCATCGGTTCCATCTCCGATATCGAGCCACTTAACACCGAAGCAGCGATGACGGAGCACTCGGTCGGCGTCGACGACGCCGGTGGCGTGACTGACCGCAAGACCACGACCACCGTCGCAATGGACTTTGGACGTATCGAGCTTCCGGGGTCGCTGTGGCTGTACCTCTTTGGTACACCCGGGCAGGACCGCTTCCTCTTCATGTGGGACGACCTCTCCCGCGGCGCAATCGGCGCAGTGGTTCTCGTGGACACCGAGCGCTTGGAACAGTGCTTCCCAGCAATCGACTACTTCGAGTCCCGTGGCATTCCGTTCGTGGTTGGTGTGAACTGCTTCGACGGAGTAGCCAAGCACCGGCTCGAAGACGTCCGCGAGGCGCTTCAGATTCCAGCACACGTGCCAATGCTCTACACGGATGCGCGTTCGAGAGCTGCGACCAAGCAGACTCTGATCTCGCTCGTTCAGCACGCTATGGAGCGTTTGCAGGTCGCTGCGCGCGCGTAGCGTAAGAGCCACCGCGGGGAGCCGCCAATGACTAGGTGGTGCTCGGCGCTTGGCGAGGTGTTGGTTCCAGCACGTTCCCAAGCCAAGCGCCCATCTGGTTTCGGGTTTTGTGCTCGCGCGTGGCACAATAGACAGGCGCTATCAAAGCGTCAGCTGGAAGTGTGGCAGAGCGGCCGAATGCGCCGGTCTTGAAAACCGGTAGACCTCAACAGTCTCGCGGGTTCAAATCCCGCCGCTTCCGCAGAAGAAGGGTCCCGTTGTTCGCAACGGGGCCCTTCGTCGTTTCCACAACCAGCGCAGGTGCCTTGTACTAGCGTGCGCGGCACGATAAAGAATCTGAGCTACTCGTCGAGCTTGATCGCGCGTTGGGTCCGGTCGCCATCCTGGCCCTGCCACCAGGAGAGTGTGGCGCCGGTGAGCGTCACGGCGGGCTTACCGGGGATGATGCTCCGCCAGACTTGGTTGTCCTCTAGGTTGAGCACGACCAGGCTGGTGGTGAGCGAACCGGTGGTGGTTTCGGTCCACACCACGTAGTCTCCCCAAGTGTCGAGCCACGTGATCTCGGGCATGTCGGTGCCAGTGTCTGTGAAGAGGGTGGTGTAGTTGGACGTGTCCGGGTCGGAATCCGTGCTTACGTCGGGGGCGGGCACGTCGTCGGATGGCGGAACGTTGGAACTGGGCAGAGCAGAGGTGTAGGACGTGAAGGAGTCCTCAGCCTCGTTGTACACCACGAGGGTGCGTCCGCGGCTAAAGAGTATGCCATCCGTGGTTTGAGCAAGAGTGCCCAGCGACGTTGCGACACGGGGCTTCAAGTCTTGGGCGAGAACGCGGAGCTCACCGTCAGTCTCGCTGATGACTTGTCGCGGTGAGTAGACCTCGCGATCAGCAAAGTCACCAGTGGCGCGCTCTCCGTACTGCCACATTCGTGCGTAGGTGAGGAGATAGTTGGCCGCGGATGACACGATGTAGTGCGATGCATCTGTGGCTTCGGCCCGGAGGTCTGGTGTGGTCAGGTCGCTGGAGTACACCACAAAGGGTGTTCCGTCATAGGAGAAGTTGCGGTCATCTACTTGGATGGGTGCTTCAGGGCGAGACGTTCGCTGGATAGGGAGGGAGAAGTACACGCGCCCTTCAGCGATCCTGATGTCTACGTGGTACTTCTCGGCACCAGCCATCGTTTCTACGATTCCTAGGGCTCTCTGCTGGCCTCCCTGTAGCGGAGCACTGTAGGCGCGCATGACGTCGTTGGGATCGCCCAGGTCCTGTTGGAGCCACGCCACGGTCTCACCATCGGTCGTAGCGGCGAAGACAGGACCAGAAGGACCCGCGGCAGTATCGCCCTCCAGCGGTAGGGGAGTGAAGCGCCCCTGCGCGTATATGCCGATCGCGTTGAGCACCTCGTTGTTCGCGCCGTGTGCGCAGCGCTGTTCCGTATGCGAGACCGCTAGGAAGACATCAGCGTCGATCTCATCGACCATTGTGTACTTGACCCGGCATTGCCGCTCCCGCACGGCGGGGTCTGGGACGCCCGTGAGTAATACGTCGAACGCGTCCTCGAGTTCGCCTGCGTCACTCAGGGTCCATGACGTGGGTTTGGCCTCACTGCCGTCGGCAGCGAAAAGCGCGAATCCCTTGAGGTCTTCTGGGTTGAGGGTTTGAGTGACTCTGCCATCACTTGAGCAACCACCTAAGAAGGCAAGCAGGAGGCCGGTGAGTGTGCTGGAAACGATGAATCGGAGAGAGCGGTTCAACGCCGTGTCCCTAGTGGAGGCAAGTGGAAAGAATTAGTAATAATTGTGCCATGGTCAGGCATAAGCCACGCGCAGAGACCCGCTTGCCAGGTGGAATTGTGCTGAACTGGAGGCCTCCGTTTGAAGGTTCGTAGACCAAGCACACTTTGCTCAGAATGCGCTGATAAATTAGGGGTGCGACGTACGCGGATGTGCGTCATTCGATGTAAGCGCGGCAGTCAAAGTTATGGTTCGAAGCCAAGGGGAATCTGTGCAACACGCTAGAGACAGGAAGATCGGGGTCGGCTCTATAGTCCTCGGTGTCCTTGGTGAACTCATGATCACTGCCGGTCTGCTTATCGGCGGGTACATTCTGTGGAACGTTTGGTGGGATTCGAATCAGTCCGCAGCAGTGGCCGAGAAGAGCGTGGCGGACTTCCAAGGGGAACTCGAACCCGCTCCTAGGCAGGCTGCCGAGATCAAGACTGAGGGCGACCCGCCCCCAGTAACGCAGGCAATTTCCGGTGATACCTTCGGCATCTTGATCGTCCCTAAGTGGTATGGAATCACTAACAACGCCATGCCACTCAAGGAGGGTACAACCCCGGCGGTTCTGGATCAGGCTGCAGCTGGACACTACGAGAACACCGCGATGCCCGGCGAGATCGGGAACTTCTCCGTTGCGGGTCACCGCCGCAGCCACGGAAACTCATTCCGTAGGATTGACCTGCTGGAAAAGGGTGACCAAGTCATCGTTGAAACCAAAGACACCTGGTACATCTATGAGGTCACGGGGCATGAGATCGTGCTGCCAAACCAGGTAGAGGTCATCGCTCCGGTTCCAGGAAAGCCCAACGAGCAGCCTACTGAGCGCATGATGACCATGACCACCTGTCACTCCGTCACCATGGGTGAGTGGGGCAACGACCACCGGTGGGTCACCCACTCAAAGTTTGTTGGCTGGATGGATCGAGCCGATGGCATGCCAGAGCAAGTCCTTAACGACCCGGAGGTCAAGTAACCATGTATGCCGCACTGTTTAGGCTGCTCCCGGGTCCGATCTGGTTGAAGATCATCTGGACTCTCCTGATCCTTGCAGCGGTTGTGTATGCGCTCTTCACGTGGGTGTATCCGTGGGCATCAGATACCTTCATGGACTTCGACCCAAACATGGGCGGCTAGCCGAGTTGACCGCGAGAGGACCGCATCCATGGAAGCGTTCAGCACGCTTACGTACGAGGACATCCGCAAAGTCTGCCTAGACTTCCCTGGCGCTTATGAGGACTTCCCCTTCGGGCCCGAGACGGCCGTGATGCGCGTTCGTGCCACAGTTGATTCTGCCTCCAAAGTGTTTGCTCTGCTGTGGCGATCGCCGCAGGGGCTGCGAATCAACCTGAAGTGCGATCCGGTACTTGCCGTCCAGTTGAGGGACTCATACAGCGAGGTTATTCCGGGCTATCACATGAACAAGAGGCACTGGAACTCCGTGATTCTGGACCTTCCGTGGACGCCACAAATTGACGGTCTCAGGGCCGTGCACCTGGTGGACATGATTGAGGACTCGTACGACCTCATCGTGTCTGCTCTACCACGTCGTGACCGGATACTTCTCGGCTGGCTGCCGTCCTAGATTCGTTGTCTTCGCCACACACCATGGCCTGTCACATAAAACCGTCCAGCAATGCGGGTATTAAGTCTCACGAGGGCGGCTTTTTTGCACCGTATGGTGTTAAGTAATCACCCAGATCCACATGGCCTTCGCACAGGCATGTGGTCCCTCGCGGGTAGTAGGAGTACGGCGAGTTTTAGGTTTTCGTGCTCATTAGCTGCGGTATCCGTTGCGGGACGGGTACTCAGATGGCTGCGACGGAGCAGCCCACAGACCACCGTGACCCGGTTCGGGGCTGGCGGTGTCTAAGAAACGTGGGGCCGCCGGAGGAGTCTGGCGGCCCCACACTTTTTCTTGATTTACTCCACGCATGTGCCCCAACAAGACTGTCCAAAAGGACTGTTGTCCTGCGATCTAGCGGAATCACAGGGCATGATTGGACAGTGGCAGAGATATTTGTGAGTGAGTCAAAGTTCGAACCTGTTGAGATGATTCGGGCTTCCCGCCTCGTAGTACGCATGGGTAGAGCGCTCCTCACCGCAGGCAGCGGTAGCTACCGGGTCAAGACCGTCATGCAGCAGGCGGGTGCTGCTTTGGGGATGACATCCATCCACGCACAGGTCACCATCAATGAGATCACGGCCACCTGCCACAGGGGCGCCATTTACCGCACGGAGGTTGCACAGTCCTCGACGATTGGAGTGAACTCGGATCGCATTGGTCTCATCCAAAACTACTGTGAGGAGTTGGAACCGGCCCCGGAGAACGCCAGCGCTGCCGAGATTGGCGCCCGCATGGACGAACTCGAGGCCTTCCTAGACGAGGTTGAGGCCCGCCCGCACCTGTACCACGACATCGCCAACTCGCTCTTTGCCGCGGTAGCCTGTGCGGCCTTTGCGTTCCTCAACGACGGCGGGATCTTCGAGGTCCTCGCCGTATTCTGCGGTGCGGCGCTTGGGCAGTATGTCCGTAGGCTCATGCTTCACCGTGGCCTCAACCAGCTTGCCGTGACCATGATCGCTGCAGCGGTCGCTTCGTTCCTGTATCTCGCCATCGCGAATGGCCTCTACTCTGCCGGTGTGGTTGAAACCCTGCACGAGTCTGGTTACGTCTCTGCTGTCCTCTTCTTGGTGCCGGGCTTCCCGCTGATCACGGCCGCACTCGACCTTTCCCGCCTGGACTTCTCCGCGGGTATGTCGAGGCTTTCGTACGCGCTCATGATCATGATTTCCGCCGCACTGAGCCTCTGGGCGGTCTCCGCTGTTCTTGGCCTCGAGCCGTCGCCTCCAGAGCCTCTCGACCTCAACGGGGCATTATTCCTCACCCTGCGTCTTGTCGCCTCTGCACTGGGCGTGTGGGGCTTTGCGATGATCTTTAACTCGCCGTGGAAGGTCGCTCTGATTGCAGCGGGGATCGGCATGATCGCAAATACTGCGCGTCTTGTGTTTGTGGACCAGGGCATGTTTGTCCAGGGCGCCGCGTTCATCGCGGGGCTCATCGTCGGAGTTCTGTCCAACCTCATCGCGCCTCGCCTCAATATCCCGCGCATCACACTCTCAGTTCCGGCTGTGGTCATCATGATCCCCGGCGCCGCTGGCTACCGCTCGATCTTCTACCTCAACGCCGGCGACACCCTCCAGGCGCTCACCTATGGATTCAACGCGATCTTCGTGGTCATCGCCGTCGCCGTGGGCCTCACTTTTGCTCGCTCCTTGACGGAGCAGCACTGGCTCGATAGTGCCAAGTAGGTCCTGCCCATCACGTTTTTCTTGTTCTGATTCACGACGATCATGGTCACCGCAAGCGGTCCGCACACGTCCCCGGCATGTGAGTTTGGTCTGGTCTCCCCACTGCGGCCCTACCGTTTTGCTATTGGGGCGCATGCTCAGGTAGCCTGTAACTCGCTCGTAGATTTACGGGCAAGGAGACGTGCGAGAGTGGCCGAATCGGGCACCCTGCTAAGGTGTTAGGGGCGCAAGCCCCTCGAGGGTTCGAATCCCTCCGTCTCCGCAGATAGGCTCGGAATCCATTGTGGTTCCGGGCCTTTTTCGTACCCTGAGGCAGGCAAGCGTGGGCAAGGTGAAATTCTTGCCTGCGATTCGGCTGGGGCCGGGGATCTGCTGGGTCGGGACCAAGATCGTCGTGAATAAGGTCAGGCGTAAGCCTGACAAGACACTAGGCTGTGCGCCGGAAATAATGGGACTGAACCCAAGCCCACACCACAGGAGCGTGACGTGATCACAACACGCAAGGCGCGCGCCGACGACGCCGAGGACATTCTGGAATACAGCCGAATCATCGGCGGGGAGACCGACAACCTGTCGTTTGGGCCCGAGGGAGTGTCGCTGACGCTCTTGCAGGAGCAAGAATTCCTAGAAGCAACCTACGCCAACCCCAAACAGCTCTACCTAGTTGCATACGACGGGAACAAACTGGCGGGTGCGGTCACCCTGGCGACCTCGAATAAGCCGCGTATGGAGCACCGTGCGGAGTTGGGTATCTCGGTCAGGAAGAAGTGGTGGGGCAAGGGCCTGGGAACCAGGCTCATGGAGGAGGCGATCGCGTACGCTCGGGACGTTGCGCACCTCGAGATGATCACGCTGACCGTCAACACCTCGAACGTGCGGGCCATCGAACTGTATCGAAAGTTCGGGTTCACGAGATTCGCCACGTTCACCAACCACTCCAAGATCGGCGGAGTTTACGCCGACTGCGACCTCATGTCGCTCAAGTTGTAGCCCGCGCGCCAGCGCGCCTCGCCACAGGCCAAGGATTCCTGGACGTCGAGGATGCGCTGGTTACGGCTGCCCCGAAACGCAAGTGTGAGGTCGCGCTGCTCGATCAGGAATCGATCGTCCACCAAGACGTCGAGGTGTGAAAGGAGTTCCATCTTGTCCTCAGAAATACCGGTCTGACCTGCGGAAACGATTTCCTCGAACCGGTACCCCGTCCAGCACCAGACGTCCTTGGTGTGACCGAACTCCTCACGCACCCGGCGCACCAGCGAGAGGCACACCTGGGTGTTGAGGAACGGCTCCCCGCCGAGCAGGCTCAGGCCGCGAACGGACTCGTGTGCCAGGTCGGCGAGGATTCGTTCCTCCAGCTCCGGGGTGTACGGGGTGCCGTAACGGAAGTTCCACGTTGCCTCGTTGAAGCAGCCATCGCAGGCGAACAGACAGCCAGACACGTACAGGCTGCACCGCACGCCCTCGCCGTCGACAAAGACGAACGGCTTGTAATCGGCAACGTGCAGCTGGCTGAGCCTTCCTGCCTGCCAGCCCTCCTCCGGATCGCGCGGCATGACTACAGTGACTCCTCGCCCTCGACAGATCCGACGACTCCGTCGGCTCCGCCAGCGCCGCCAGTGCCTCCGGCACCGCCAATCCCCGCCTCGGATCCGCGCAGGTGCTTGGCGCGAGAGGAGATCTCTACGTGGCGGCCGCGGACCATCGGGCGCTGCTGTGGGTTACCAAGGTACCCGCACGTCCGCTTGACCACGTCACAGGTGCTCGGGTCGTTGTTGCCGCAACTTGGGCAGGCGAAGCCGGACGCAAGCGGGGAGAAGTCGCCCTCATATCCGCACTCCATGCAGCGGTCGATCGGGGTGTTGGTGCCCAGGTAGCCCACGCGGCTGAACGCGTAGTCCCACACAGCCTCAAGCGCGGAGGGGTTCTGCTGGAGAACGGGGTACTCACAGTAGTGTATGAACCCGCCGGACGTGTAGGGCGCGTACTCCTGCTCGAAGTCGATCTTTTCAAACGGAGTTGGCGCCTTACGCACGTCGTAGTGGAAGGAGTTGGTGTAGTACTCCTTGTCCGTGATGTCGTCGACCTCGCCGAAGCGCTCGCGGTCTAGGCGGCAGAAGCGGTCGGTCAGGGATTCGGACGGGGTGGAGTAAAGGCTGTAGTGGTAGCCGCTCTCCGCGCGCCACGCCTCGGCATGAGCGTGGAGGTTGCGGATGATCTCAAGCGTGAAGTCCTTGGCTTCCTGGTTGCCTTCCCAACCTCCGCCAAAGAACGCCGCAGCTGCCTCGTACAGGCCGATGTAGCCCAGGGAGATGGTTGCGCGTCCGTTGCGGAACAGCTGGTCAACCTCGTCGTCCGGTCCGAGCTTCTTGCCGAACGCGCCGTGCATGTACAAGATCGGGGCGTTAACAGGTGTGGCTTCCTTGCACCGGTTGATGCGGAACTCGAGGGCGTCGTGGACAGTGGTCAAGCGCTCCTCAAGGATTGTCCAGAACGATTCGAGCGACCCTCGAGCCTCCAGTGCGATGCGCGGCAGGTTGAGCGTGACCACGCCCAGGTTCATGCGGCCCTCGGACACCTCGTTGCCGTTTTCGTCCTTCCAGGATGGCAGGAACGAGCGGCAGCCCATGGGCGCCTTGAAGCTACCGGTGAGCTCCACGATCTTCTCGTAGTTCAACACGTCCGGGTACATGCGCTTGGTGGAGCACTCGAGCGCGAGCTGCTTGATGTCGTAGTTAGGATCGCTCGGCTTGTGGTTGAGCCCATCCTTGATGGTGAACAGAAGCTTGGGGAAGATTGCCGTGCGACCCTCACGGCCAAGGCCCTTGATGCGAATCTGCAGGATCGCGCGCTGGATCTCGCGCTCGACCCAGCTGCTCCCGAGGCCGAAGCCCACGGACGTAAACGGGGTCTGGCCGTTCGATGTGAACAGGGTGTTGATCTCGTACTCGAGCGACTGCATCGAGTCGTAGATGTCCTTGGCGGTCTTCTCTCGTGCGTACTCGTCGTGGCGCGACTCCTCGGAGATCCACATGCGCGCATCTGCCAAGTGCTTCTCGTAGTTCTTGAGCGCGAACGGCGCAAGCAGTTCATCAATGCGGTTAACGGTGCATCCGCCGTACTGGCTCGAGGAGACGTTCGCAATGATCTGGGTGATCTGGGCAGTTGCGGTCTGAATCGAGCGAGGGGATTCAACCTGCGCGTTGCCCAGGCGGAACCCGGTGTCAAACATGGTCTGGAAGTCGATGAGGCAGCAGTTCGTCATCGGCGTGTAGGGGTGGTAATCGAGGTCGTGGTAGTGGATGTCACCCTTGATGTGCGCGTTCGCTACGTGTGGTGGCAGGAGGCGCAAACCAATCGCCTTGCCCACGGCGCCGGCGGTCAGGTCGCGTTGCGTGTTGAACACGTCGGCGTCCTTGTTGGCGTTCTCATGTACCACGGCCTGGTCCTTGCGGAGCAGTCGGTTGATGGAGTGGTTGACGTCGGTGGCGCGGCGGCGATCGAAGTCCTGGTTCACTCGGTGGTCAATGTAGGCGCGTGCGACCTCGTACTCGTGCGAGTCGAGCAGCACCTGCTCCACGATCGACTGGATCTCGTAGATCTTGACCGAACCCACAAAGCGATCCGAGATCTCGGCTACGGCGGTGTGGACGATGTCGTCCAAGATGCGCAGGTGCACGGGAGTGAGCTCGCCGTAAATTTCGACGAAAGCCTTACCCACAGCGCGTTCAATTCGGACTGCATCAAACGGGAGGAGTCTGCCGTCCCGCTTAATAACGTTAATGTCGAGGCGCATTTCCGAATTCCCACGGTCGATCAGCGCAATATCAGCCATTGAAACCATTGAGCCACTTCCCTCTGTGAACTTGTCCACTACATGTTGTGTTCGATCCTGCTAATGAACACTACAACTTGGGATCGGCGCCCGCTCGTCCCGCACACGTCAAAAACCGAAAGTTGGGACTTTAGTCTCGGGTTAAATGCGGGTTTGCTGACGTTCCGCATTAAAAGCGGCTGGTTTTATGGTGCTGGAAAGCGTTCAGAATCGTCGTTAATTTTATTTACGACGATTGTGGTCACGTCACAGCACGCGCGCAGCCGAGCGGTGGTGGCGAGCGCGGCTACTGCCGCGCGAACACGTCCCCGCGCTTGCGGTTGTCGAGCACTCCCGCAGTCAGTAGGACCACGAGCCCGGCGAGCGGAAGGACCAGCAGACCCGTGCGGAGCGAGGTCGCGTCGGCGACTAACCCGACGATCGGTGGGGAGAGCAGGAAACCCAGGCGCAGGAGCCACGACACCACGGTCAGGCCGGTGCCAGGCTTCAGGCCGGGGAGTTCGTCCGCGCCCTGGAAGGCGGCGGGGATGAGGGTTGCGGAGCCGAATCCGGCGAGGCCGAATCCGACAATCGTGGCGGGGATCGAGGGAAACGCGAGGGCGAAACTCATGCCGCCGAGGACAAGCACACCGCCAGCGTAGGCGATGGTGCGCTGGCCAAAGCGATCCACCAGGGGGTCCCCAAGGAGGCGCCCCACGAACTGGGCACCTACGAGCGCGATGTATCCGGAGGTTGCCAGGCCCGCAGCGGCCCCGAGCGAGCCGCCCAGGTAGAGCGCGGCCCACGAACTTCCAGCGTCCTCGATCAGTGCACCAGCGACGCCGAGGAGGACGAGTGCTGCCAGGATGAAGATCGTCCGGGGTGACACGGAGCGGCGGGCTGCAGTATTAGGAGTGGCGCCGTCGGCAGCGTCCGCCAACTCGACCTCGTCGACGGACGTGTCGGAGCCGGGGAGCCTGTACCTATACGCGGTGAACTGGAGGGTCGCCGCTAGGACGGCCACGCCGATGATGTGCGCGGTGCGTGGGACATCGAGTGTGATGAGCAGGGCGGCGAGTGAACTTCCAGTCACGGCGCCGATCGACCAAATCGCGTGGAAGCTGTTATTGATGGAGCGTCCATACTCCTTTTGCACCCGCAGGCCGTGGGCGTTCTGGCCCACGTCCGCAAGTGCATCCGCGCCTCCGGCGAGGAAGAGCAGCGGAACCAGAAGGAAGAAGCTCCCGGACATTGCCACAAGGATGAGGCTCGCTGCGGTCACGCACGAGAACACCACCGAGACGAGCGCGGACGACATCCGCCTGATGAGCCACCCTGCGAGAAGTCCGAGCGTGATCGCGCCCGCAGGATACGCCGCGATGGCAAGCCCATACATCGAGTTGTCGAGGCCGAGGTCAGCCTTGATGCCCGGGTAGTGAGGGACCATGCTCGCGTACAGCACGCCGTTGGTGAAGAAGAACGTGGAGACGGCGACGCGTGCATTGCGCGTCTTCTTGCTTGGCGCGAGGCTAGAAGCGTCGCTCGACGTGGCGGGGGTGGAAGTCACACGAATCAGCGTACGCAAGCGTCGGAGTACACGCGAAAAGCCTCGGGCCGGCTAGAGCGCAGCGGCCGCTCTGGCCAGCCCGCGCGAGGCTCCCGCGCCCAGCAGCACGAGACCCACGGCGAACACCACTGAGGCAACGAACCGTAGCAAAACAGGGATGCTGGAGAAGAAACCTGCGCCGAGGACCGGAAGCATGAACAGTGCGGAAGCACCCAGTGCGAGCCCGACAACCGCGACCATGGGTACGACCGTCTCCCGCATCCGTGCCTTCTCCAGCACCTCAACCTCTGCTCCCGCGAGGTGCAGGTTGCGGTACTGCTCGCGCTGCGAAATGACTCGACCTGCCTGCGTGACACCCGTCGAGATCGCAGCAAGCACGCCGGCGATCGCAAGTGTCAGGTAGCCGCCGGTGGACACATCGGTCATGAAGAGCTGTTCTTCAGGGTTTGAGGCCTTGGAGAAGAGCGCCATCACGCTGGCAAGTCCGGCAATAAACGTAGCCAAAGCGACACCGCCAACGCTCCTCCAAGCGGTCTTGGGATCGTCGATAATTCGACGTGCAGCGAGCAGATCGGGCGCGGAACGCGCCCCACTCACATACAACCGGCCGACCACACCAACAAAGAAGGGTCCGACTACGTTCAGGGTAGCGAGTCCGATGACGAGGACAATCGCGATGAACGCAATGCTTGCGGCGGGAGTGCTTGTGGCAACGACCATCGCGATGAGAGCAACCGCAAGCACGGCGAGGCGGATGGCCCCCAGACCCGGAGTGGATTCCCGTTTGGTTACCCCGAGCGGCGACACCACGACGCGGCGCAGGCCGAGGACTGCGGACGCGATTCCCAGGACGACCACGGCCACAACTACGCCAACAAGCAGAGGTGCTCCCACCCACAGTTCCGCAAATCCAAAGCCGTGTCCCTCGAAGGGTACGAGCCCAACCAGCGGAATTAAGCCAAAGTATGCCACCGCGCCAAGCAGTGCGCCCGCAATAGACTGGCTCGCGGCATCGAGAGCAGACAGGCCGGTGATCTGGGAGGTTGTGGCGCCCAGCAGGCGGAGGTTAGCCAGCCGCTCATCCCTGCGCGCAACAATCAGCCGCGCAGCCGCGCCACCCATCGTGGCAAGCGGAACCAACAGGAGCCCCGCGGCGATGTACGCAAACACCAGATAGGTTTGAGCGTTTTCACTCGCGTTCGGGAGCTCGGCCCGAGCCGCAAACGCGCCCACCCCACCCACCACAACCAGCAGGAGTGCTGTCACGGAGGCAAAGGCAATAACAGTCAGGACTCCGGTGATGGCGCCTGGATCACCGAAATCACGGTTCGCCTCGCGGGTGCGCTTACGCAGCAGGACCCACAGGTGCAGGAGATTCATCGGGCAGACTCCTGCGTGGTTGCGTCGGAAGGCGCACGGAACTCGCTGAAAATCTTGCCGTCCTGCATCATGACGGTGCGCGAGCACCAGCGGGCGACATTCGGATCGTGCGTGACCACCACAAGCGAGGCGCCATATGCCCGAGTGGACGACGTCAGGATCTCCATGACCTCCGCGCTAGTGTGCTGGTCTAAGGCGCCGGTCGGTTCGTCCGCAAACACCACACCCGGCGTGGTGATGAGGGCTCGGGCAATTGCAACCCGCTGCGCCTGACCGCCAGATAGCTCGCCCGGGCGGCGCGATTCCATCCCGCCAAGCCCCAACTGCGCCAAGATCGGCATCGCCCGGTTCACGGCCTCAACCCGCGAGGTGCCCTGCAGCATCAGAGGCAGCGCCACGTTCTCGACGCACGGCAGCTCGGGTAGGAGCTGCCCCGACTGGAACACAAAGCCAAAGTCGTTGCGGCGCAGCCGCGTCCGCTCACCATCACGCATCGACGACATCTCGCGATCCTTCCACTGCACATCCCCCGAGGTGGGCGTGATGACGCCCGCCAACGAGTGCAGCAGAGTGGTCTTGCCAGAGCCGGACGGTCCCATAATCGCCACGGATTCGCCAGGCTCGATCCTCAGATCCACGCCATCAAGTGCCATGGTCTGCTCGCCGTAGCGCTTAACCAGATTCTTTGCGATCAGAGGGGCGGAGTGTGTGTTCATCCCTCCATCCTGCGCTCGCAGATCCGTCGGGTCGTCGGGCGAGGGTCGGTGGTTTGGCGGCGAGCGTCCGGCCCTGGCCGGACGCAGCGGTCCGCCTGTCGGCGGACGCGGGGCGCGTTTACGCAGGTGAAAGCCCTGATCTTCGACGATCTTGGCCCCGATGTGCTCAACGTGTTACGCGTCACGTGTGCTCGATTTGAGAGAGAGGCCTGGGAGCGGGTAAAGTTTTCTTCGGTCAACAGACCGGGCGTTCGTAGCTCAACGGATAGAGCATCTGACTACGGATCAGAAGGTTGGGGGTTCGAATCCCTCCGAGCGCACAGACAAGTCCCGCTACTTCCTAGGAAGTAGCGGGACTTTTTGTTTGCCCGAGTGCTAGATTTTCCGGGCTCTAGGGCTCTAGGGCTCTAGGGCTCTAGGGCTCTAGGGTTTTCGGTTTTGGGTGTCGCGGGGCGGGTGTCTTGGCTGTCGAGGCATGTGCGGCTTCGCATTTCGCACATGCCCTCTCCTTTACGCCTTCGACACCTCGCCCCGCTCCACCCTTTGCCGTCCGACTTGGAGCAGGGCCTAGAAACCGGCGATGTACTGTACGACGTCGCCAGAGGCATCGTAGATGACCCAAACGCCGCCAATTTCTGCCCCCGCAGGCACGTTCGCGAGGATTGCAGCAGTCGCCCATTCGGCCGGGGACATGTAGCCGAGCGAGTCAATGCCGTTGCCCTCTACAAAGTAACCATTGGAATCGAAGAGCTGACCGTTTGCGGCCTGGTAGAGGATCGCGATGTCATACGAAGGGTCTAGGTACTCATCGCTCCAGTTCATCAGATCGATGCTGGCCCAGAGGTCCATGCGCTCCGAGTCATAAGGATCCGCTTCCTTGTACTGGTCGAAGACCGCACCGAGCCAGTTCCATAGAGCAAAAGTCTGGTTGTCCTGGATGGGGTCAGTCACGCTCGAATTTACAAACAAGTCGACTGTCGAGGACGTGACACTTCCAACGCTGTTGGTAACGATCACGCGGTAGGACGAAAGCTCAAGCGAGGAGTCGGCAGTGAACTTCAAGGTGGAGGAAGTAGCCCCACTAATAGTCTTCCAGGTATCCGAGTCGCTCAGCTTTCGCTGCCATTTGTAGGTGAGCGGAGATCCGGAAGCTGCGACCTTGAACGTGACGGTAGTGCCAGTGTCGGCTTCAAAGTTCTTAGGCTGTGTGGTGATCTTTGGCTTGGTGCCGATGACGGAGGTCGTGCGTGAAGTTACCTTGCCAGCCTTGTTCGAGACGATCACACGGTACTTGTTTGTACCCTTAGTTGCCTTGGTGGTGAAGGAGCTCTTGGTGGCGCCAGAGATGGTCTTCCATCCCGTGGAGTAGTACTTCTGCCACTTATACGACAGCGAACCGCCGGAGGTCGACACCTTGAGTGTGGTAGATGCGCCAACTGGAGTAGAGACATCCTTTGGCTGGGACGTGATCTTGGGGGTTGTGACAACCGCGAGCGTGGCGGCGCTGGAGGTTACGGAACCCCGCTTGTTGGAGACCTTAACGCGGTACTGTGCCTTGTTGAGCTTGGTGGTTGTCTTGACCGAGTAGGACGACTTGGTGGCGGCGGTGCCAGAGATCTTGACCCACTTGGTTGAGCCAGGGCTCTTCACGTACCACTGGTACTTGAGTCCGCTGGATGAAGCCTTGACGGTGAATGTTGCTGTCTTGCCGGAAACCACGGTGGTTGACTTTGGCTGGCTGGTAATTTTGGGTACTGCGACGGTTGCGGTGTAGACGCCGGCAACGCTTGTTGCCGCCGGTGCTGCGGTTGCCGGAACAGCTGCTAGCCCAAAGGTGAGGGCTGCTGCGAGAGGTGCCGCAACGAGGATCCGCGAGGTTAGTTTCATTAATTCTCCTCAGGAGTAGGGGAAGCCTATAGATTATCTGTCTGAGTGTCTTCTGTGAATGGTTTTTTCCGATTTCGTCCGGCATGCCGTAAGACTGGGCGAATATACGGCTCGTCCTGTTCACGAACACCCAAGTTCCCTCTGTCAGACTCGCGTATCTGCGATGCACGCGGTCCGGATCCCACGGGATGATGGGGAGTGCTCCCGAGGGCTGGTTACATTCGCGGGTGAAATCGGCAGAATGGAACAGTGACTTCGGAATTTGCCATTGGCCAGCACCCAGACTCTCTTCACTATGGTGTTCCTGCAGGGTATGCGGACGGCAATGAGCCCTCGCCGCAGTGGGCGGGAGAAGCTCGGAGTCGCGAGTACTACGTTGGTACGTCACGCTATGTCCAGAGTTATTCGGATGTAATGGGAGCGGTAGCGCTAGTTGCACTCGTGTGGCTCGTCGCACTCGTGCTTGTTTCATTTCTGCCCGAGTCTGACGGGCGCGGGCTGGCCTCAATGAGGCCCGATCCCAGTGCTCAGTCCCTAGGTGGCTAGTGCGTGGCTCGGTATGTGCCAGACCGCACAAGGAATCGCTACCCGGGTCACGCGGAATGTGACCCTATTAACTCGAAGGTTTACCCGCGAAAAGGTAGGATAGACGGGTTAAAACGTGGGACCGGATCGTCCCATGTTTACCCGGTGGCCACGCGATGAGCGCAGGTCGCTACCGTCGTGCTAACACTGCACGCTTGCTTTCCATTCATACAAAAACAAATGGGTGAACTTATGAAGCGCGTTGCCGCTCTCGCAGTAATTTCTTTGGCCTTCCTCTCCGCTTGTTCCTCCGACTCAGACAATGGCGCGAAGCCATCTGATGGAACTGACAACTCGACCGCAATGGCCGACGCACGCGAGTACACGATGACCGACGGTTCGAAGGTCACCTTTGACCGCCTGGCTCCACTTCCAGAGAACATGATGAAGGACGTGCAGTCCCGCTTTGACGCAGTTCTCTACGAGCCTGACGTAAAGGCTTACGAGGCTGCCGCAGCGACCATGGAAGGTGCTGGACCTGACGTAGACAATGTCATGGCATTCAAGGGCGAAGCAACCAAGCTCGGCTCCGAGACCGGCAAGTACTACGGTGGCGTAGTTCGCGGTGTCACTCAGTGCGACGACGCTTCCGTAGTCACCTGGGGCTTCATTGCACAGGATGCAACCACTCCTAAGTTCGCTGCATGCGACTCTGCTGACGCCAAGGCCGAGGCAACTGACATTGCTAACAAGTACATCGTTGGCGCACTCGGTGGCCCAGAGGCTTGGGTCGTCGTCACCCAGAACTCGGACAAGTGACCTTCTGAGGCATTTCTCCTAAGTCCCTCGAACGCAGCTCCGCAAAACTGTGGCCTTGCTCGCGTTCGGGGGATTTTGGTTTTAGTTCGGGCGTAACTATGGGTAGACTTATCGAGGAGCGAACGAGGCTTTAGTCTTGGATCGCCGGGCGTTCGTAGCTCAACGGATAGAGCATCTGACTACGGATCAGAAGGTTGGGGGTTCGAATCCCTCCGAGCGCACAGACAAGCCCCACCGGAAACGGTGGGGTTTTTTGTTTCCCCTCCGCCGGGTGTATTTACGCAAGTGGCCGTGCTATTCCCCAATCGTGGTGCTACTTTCGCACTATGGACGAGTTGATGAGTGGAAAGTGGCGGGTAACCGCAGTAAATGGCCAGCCTGTGATGGCGGACTTTACTCCAGAGTTTGAGTTCAACGCTGAGGGGCAAATTACGGGACGCGCAAGCATTAACCGCTTCTTTGGCCCCTTTACCTATAAGGAGAACGTACTGTCCTTCGGCGCGCTCGGATCCACCATGATGGCGGGACCACCCGAAGCGATGGAGCAGGAGCGGGCGTTCCTCAAGGTACTTGATGGTGAGCGCCCCGTGGTGTTCAAGGAAGGCATTCTGACGATCGGAACCACTGAACTGGGGACGGTGGAGGCAGTACTTGAAGCGCCGGAGGTGGGTCTCCCCGGTGCGGCTGACCGCAGGGCTGGCTCAGGCGGAGTGTTCGACGAGTCTGGTAGTCCCGCTCGCGAACCAGAAGAGGGCCCAGAAGGCGACGATGCCGATGATGATGACTATCGCAACGCCGACGACTATGACGATGAAGACGATAAAGACAGTGGCGATAACGACGAAGACGATCGGTAGTTCTGCCCACCCAATCTCCACGAAACCTGCAGTTTAGGCTTCTGAAGTGCAGAAACGCCCTCTCGACGGATCCGCCGGAGGGCGTTTCTGCTGCCTTCGGACCAATGATGGAGAGGCACCTCCCAGATTTCTCTGGAAAAATGATCACGGTACGATAACGAGCCAACTAGAAGCGCCAGGCAGCGCAACCGGACTAATGCACACACCGCAAGACATCCGCACGGCAGGCGTCACCGCTGGACAACCGCAGCAATGCCAAGAGAAAAGACCATCGTTCTCGCGCGAGATTCAAGTGCTGAGGGCGATCGCGGTCTTGTTCGTCGTGGTCTACCACCTGTGGCCACACACCATCAGTGGTGGCTTTATCGGCGTCGACATGTTCTTTGTAGTTTCCGGATACCTGATCACGGCTGGGATGATCCGAGAATTCGAACGCTCAGGTAAACTCAGCTTGGCAAACTTCTACGCCAGGCGAGCCCGCCGTATCCTTCCCGCCGCGACCCTGACTATCGTGACCACCGCTGTGCTCACCATGCTTGTAGTTCCCAACACGTGGTGGCAGGACACAACCCGGCACGCCAAGGCATCCCTTGTTTACGTGGAGAACTTCCTTCTCGCACGCGACTCGGTGGACTACCTCGCGCAGGATCAGGCGCCCAGTGCCTTCCAGCACTTCTGGTCCCTGTCCGTCGAGGAACAGTTCTACATCCTGTGGCCGGTTCTGTTTGTCCTGGTCATTGCGCTCATCTCCCTGATTGCACGGCTGCTCAAATCCACATTTACAGCCGACGCGAGCCGCCAGCGCGCAGTTGCAAGGCGGGTGATCTTTGCGCTCCTGGTCTCCGCAACAATCGGGTCCTTCGTACTGTCCGCCCGGATGGTCTCAAGCGCTGATCCCGCCGCGTACTTCGTCACGCACGCGCGCGCCTGGGAACTAGGAGTCGGTGCTCTTCTCGCCTTCACTGTTCACTACACCAATGCAGCCAGCCGCGTTGTCCGTTACCCTCGGGCACTGCTCGGAGCTGAGGTTTTCGTCGTTTCCGCTCTTGTGGTTGGCGCTCTCCAATACAACGACTCGACGCCGTTCCCCGGGCCCGCTGCACTGCTTCCAACCCTGTGCACAGCCGTACTGATCTACATCGCAGTACGCCTCAACGCGGCCCCCACCGCCCTCCAAGGTTCCTTGGGCAGGAACCGAGCCAAGATCGTCGAAAATAAGGGCGTGCAATGGCTGGGAGATGTGTCCTACTCGCTGTACCTGTGGCACTGGCCGCTGATTGTGCTCGCGCCATTCATGTTCCGGGAGGCCACGCCAGCGCAGCTGCCGTTGCTGGTACTGCCGATCGCGCTGGCAGCGGCTGCGGCGTCGAGAAAGTGGATTGAGCTGCCCGTACAACACGGACAGATCCGCGAGTGGAGGCCACGTAGGGTCCTTGCAGCCACGGCCGCACTCGCGGCGGTGGCGCTGACGGTATCGATGGTTCCGGAAGCGCAGGGACGCACCCAGCTGGCTCAAGAGGCGAGTGAACGTGAGAGTATCCTGGCAAACCCGCCGGAAGAGCTGGGCTCGGGTGCACTTGGCAAGGACTCTTACGAGGTCTACGTGACCAGTGATGAGGTTCTGATCCCGGCGCCGCAGGTGGTGCGTCAGGACGTGCCTGAGGGCCAGAACAACGCCGAGTGCAAGTCCGAACAGAACGAAGCCTTCACCCCACGCTGCGAGTTTGGCAACGACAACGCGAAGCTGACGGTTGCGCTTGTTGGCGACTCACACATTGAACAGTACCTGCCGGCGTTCCAGGAGATCGCCAAGGATAACGACATCAGAATCCTGACATACTTCCACGCCGCCTGCCCATTCAGCCTCGCTGTCCGGGCGTCCGACGCAGCGCTGGGCAAACCCTGCCTAGCATCAAACGAAGACACCCTCAGGGAAGTCGCCGCAGACGACTCGATCGATCTTGTGGTCACGTCGAATCGAACCAACGTGAAGTGGGACCGGAGCCATGGGCCGGACCCAACCGATGGGTTCAAAAAGGCGTGGTCCACACTCTCCAAGAGCGGCAAGGATGTTGTCGTGCTGGGTGACAACCCGCGATCGCTCAACGGCGATGAAACGAGGGACTGCGTCGCGCTGAACTCAAAGGACCCCAGCGCATGCGCAAAGGACCGCGACGAGTCGTTCGTGGACGACTACCAGGCAGAGGCTGCTGAAGAGTCAAAGCACGTTACGTTTGTGGACACGTCCGACTGGTTCTGCACCGACGACATCTGCCCTGCCGTGGTCGGAAACGTTATGGTTTACCGCGACAGCGAGCACATCACCGCAACCTACGCGGCAACTCTCACCAAACATGTGCAGGAGTCAATCCCTGCCCTTGAAGTTGGCGAGAAATAGCCGACGCCAGTTCCTGGTGGCGGACCCTAGCCGCTGGTCTCGACGTAGCCAAAGGTGAATGGGGAGGTCCAGTCCGTAGGCTGGTCATCCTGTGGCCCCACGAGGGCACGCAGGCGCAGCGAGTTGAGATCGTTGAGGGTTCCCGTGTTGGTCTCCCACACAATGTAGGCGCGCTTGAGGCGAGCGGAGATTCGGAGTTCCTCTCGCATGACCACTCCGTTTGCCTCAACATCTACATACTCGAATGGCTTGTTGCCCTGGCCGTTCGAACCAGATGGGACCTCGAAGTACACGCACAGCGTGATGTCACGGTTGGTGGTACGCAGCGGTACGTCAGGGGTGATGTCGTACCAGTTGGAGACCAGGTTCCAGGAGTTGCCGCTCTTGTAACACTCCACCAAGTTTGAGATCGGGAACGCTGAGTCCGGTGTCATGTACTCGAATGAGAACGACGTTGCGTCCTTGAACTCACCGTCCACAAGCTGCTGGATCTGGTAGGAGCGTACACCGCTCGTGAGGACCTCGGCAGACACCGAGAGCGTCCACGCGCCGTCTTGGCCTGTGGCAACGGATCCCAGAACCTTCCCAGCTTGGGAGGTCAACTGAGCATCCGATCCTGCGGTGAACGTGGAGCGGGTTGTTGAGCCGTTCACGTCAACAAGTTGGATTGTGCTCCCTGGAGTGGCTGTACCGCTTAGCTGGGGGAACCAGTAGCTCGGTTCGGTGGAGAAGTCCGCGACTACGAGGTCCGCTGGGGGAGTGGTGGGTTCCTCTGTTGGCTCATCGGTGGGTTCGTCCGTGGGTGTTGGGTCAACAGTGGGTTCGCCCGTGGGCTCCTCAGTTGGCTCTTCAGTAGGCGTCGGATCAACCGTTGGAAGCGGTGGGAGCGGCACCACAGGCTTGATCGGGGGAAGCGTCGGGAACTTATTTGGCGGGGCCACGTCTGGAGTCTGGGTAGCGCTCGGGGTCGCCGGAGGTGGTTGTGGCGCGCTCGTAGAGGGGAGAGGCCCGGCACTAGGAACCTGGGCGGTAGGCGGGTTGATCGGTGTGGTCGTCTCGGACGGCTCGTCAGATTCGGGGCTGTCCGCGTCAGTGGGTGCTGGTTGTGTGGCAGAACCACTTCCGGGAGCACTCACTGCTGCGGGTGCGCTCGGGCCCGTGGCCGCAGGCGGCGGTGTCGGTTCGGGATCGTTCAGGGCGACGGCTGCAGTGACAGCAAGGGCAACGGCCAAAGCGCCACTAGTGCCTGCTACGGCAGCCGTGCCAGTGTTTGCGGCCGCCCAGTCGCGGATCTTCCCAGGAATCTGAGTGAGGGCACCCGTGAGGGATGTTGCCCCCACAGCAGCTGTCCCAGTACCACCAACAGCCCACAGGGATGCTGGAGCGACGCCGAGGAGGAGAGGGAGCAGAATTCCACGCAGGGAAGACTCAACCTCTTGAAGTTCGATAAACATGAGCGAGCAGCGCGTGCACTCATTGAGGTGCGCCTGGATGCGCTCGGTGCGCCGCGCGCTCAGCGAGTCGCGGGCATACGCGGCGAGGTTGTTCTCGGTCCACTCGCATTCCTGCGTTGGGCGGTCGCTGCCACCAGACACGTGTGCTTGGAGCCACGAGGACCTCAAACCCTCGCGAGCACGGAAAGCCAGTGTGGATACGGCTCGGGCGGAAAGGCCCATGAGCGGAGCGACCTCCGCTGGGGTCATTCCTTCGACCTCCGTGTACCAGAGGACTGTGCGCCAGTCGGTGGGGAGGTTCTTGAATGCGCGTGCGGTGAAGGCCTTGTCCTCGGTCAGTGAGGCGAGGTCCTCTTCAGAGATGAGTTCGTGCTCTTGCGTGGTGATATCCACGGTGGAAGCGACCTTGCCGGACCACGCAATGGAGACGCTCTTGAGCGTTGTGTATAGGTAGGCACGGAACGCCTCTGTTGGGCCCTTGCCATTGAGAAGCGACTGGTAGATCCGCGTAAAAGCCTCTTGAGCGAGGTCTTCCGGTTCGTGCGTGGACGTCATTGCCCGTGCTGCCCGAACCGCCGCTGGATAGTGCCTTTCCCACAGTATGGAGTATGCGGATTCATCCCCGGAACGTAAGGCCTCGATGAGGTCGGTGTCGGGGAGACTGGAGCTTGTTGATGTGGTGGAGTGCTCAGCCATGTCTATCTTGGGTAAAGGGTGAAAGGACGCTGCTCGCTGGCCATTGTTGCATAGAAAGGTTGAATTAGTGAATAGTTCACGGTCCCCCCAGGCGAACGGCGGCGTGTGTTGTTCTAGTGGGCATCCGGGATGGGCGGACCTACCACGAGCGGGAGGAGCGCTGCATCGAGGTGTTCTTCGAGATGGTGAACTTCTTCCGCAAGAATTGCGCATCGAATGCAGCGCACGAGGTGGTCATCTATGGAATCGCGGACGGCTTGGGGCAGCTCGTGTCGTTCGAACAAAATCGCGTCCCTCGTAAACTCCGCGCAAGCCGGAGGCACGCGCGGGTTCTTAGTTTGCATGGAGGCCCAGGCCTTCCTAAAGCGCGCGCGGGCCACCGAGGAAGCCATCCGGACTGCCTCCGGTGGCAGACCGGAGTAGGTGACGACCTCCTCGACCGAGAGATGCTCTACGTCGAGGTACCACAGGAGCTCTCGCATTTCTCCAGGGAGAGACGCGTATGCCTGTGCCGTCACGGACTGAGCCGCTAGTTCTGGCGCGTAATACTGAGGTGCGAGCATGCGAATTCCAATGGGCAGTGGGGTTGCCACGCCAACCGGGGTGGACGTTGCGAACTCCATGAATTGCTTTACATAAGTACAGACTCGAACGTGCCCAAAGTGTTACGCGAAATCTCGGGTGAATGCCTGCGGTGCCCGGACTAGTTCTCGTTGCCCTGAACAGCGACGTTGCTGCTGTCCTCCGGCCAGACTGTTGGCGGGCTAGTTTCCGTTGGCACCTCATGGCCTGGGCAGGAGCCATTTACCTCCGTGATAAACGACGATTCTGGCCCCGCCAACGCGCCTCCCTCACCTTTGCACTGGGGTGGGTCTGGTGGCGGCATCACCCAGCCGCTGGAATCTGAATCGTCGGGATCCATTGGCAATACGGGTTGAACTTCTGCAGGGTCTGCGGGGCCTGTGGGCGCCCATGGAGCGAGCGAACCAAGCCCTGCGTCGGGCGGAACCGTTCCGCCGAGACCAAGGTCTCCCGACCCGCCTGGAGTCTGGCCCGGCAAGATCGCTCCGGAATCGCCTCCGGAGCCAGGTGACCAGGCAGTGGGAGGACCCGGGATAGCCCCAACCCCCGGTCCGGCCTCGTTTGTGGAGGGAGGCGTCGGGGCTGAAGCGGGCACAGGAGACTGGTTCGGGCTGGAGCCGTGACTGAAGGGCTGCCCTAGCTGTGTGACGAGGACGCCGCTTTGCTCCTGGGGCTTGGGGGTAGGGGCGGGTGACACGTGGGTTTGGGTGGTGCTGGTGGGGTCGGTTGTCCCTCCCGGTACCACTGTTAGGGGCGTGTCGGCGCGCAGGCCAATGGCGCCGTGAAATGGGAACTCTGTGAGTTCGCGGTTGGGGTATTTCGCGGGATGGCCCAAGTCCGAGGAGGCATTGGGCGCCACACTCAACACGTTGGTGGAGCTGTCAACCTCGGCGTGCAGTTCCGGGTTGAGGGGCGCTGGATCCCCCAAGAACACCGACGCGCTGATTGCCACGGCTGAGCTTGCGGCCACGAGGCTCGTGATCGCGGTGGTACTAGCCGCTGAACTTGTCGCGATTCCGACTGCACCTGCCCCCGCTCCCGCAGCGGCCGCGGACGAGACAGCGGATAGGGCAGCGGACGCAGTTGCGCTCGCGGGAGCCTGAACCAACAGGGATCCCACGCCGAACCGCAGTACTCCGAGGGATAGGAGCGCGGGGAGAATGTTGCTCTGTAGCGCGGATGCGGCCTCGTGAACAACTCCGTGGAGCCCGCGGCAGCTCGCACAGTGCTCGAGGTGAGCAGTTACGCGTTCGCTCTTCCTGCGCGAGAGCACGCCACGGGTGTACGTACCAAGCTTGCCAATCGTCCACCCGCACTCGCCGGCATTGTCGGCGGCTTTGAGGTGGGCTTGGAGCCAAGCTGCTCGTAGTCCTTCGCGGGCGCGGTAGGCGAGCGCTGATGCTGCGTTTGGAGAGAGCCCAAGGATGGGCGCGATCTCCGTGGGCGTCATGCGCTCCACCTCGGTGTACCAGAGGATTGTGCGCCACTCGCTGGATAGCGAGGAGAACGCGAGGCTGAGCAGCTCGGAGTCTAGGATCGCGTCGGTGAACTCAGCAGGTTCGGCCTCGGACTCTGCAAGGGGGAGGACCCCCGATGTCGCAATGTTGTGATGTTCTTCGACCACGTGGCGTACGGAGACATACAGGTACTGCCGGAACGGACCCTCAAACGCCGATGCGCCCTCAGCGCGCACAGCCTCATACAGGTTGGCGAACACCTCTTGTACAACGTCATCCTCATCGATGTGGTTTGAGAGGTGTAGTGCGGCCAAGCGCGCGGCCGCCTCATGCCGTGACCAGAGTGTTGCAAAGGCAGCCATGTTGCCGAGCGCTGCTTGCTCTAAGAGGTGGGCGTCAGAGGTTGTGTTGCTAACCACGGAGAGTAATCCAATGGGTCTGGCGGTTCGTGCATTGTTAGAGGCAGGAGATCCGTTGGGGGAGCGGGGCGGCGCCAGCTGCGGTGCCAGAGAGTGGAGCGAACGCGATGTTGCTGGTTGAGAAAGACGACTCTTCTGGGTTGAACAGTTTGGCAGCGGAGATTCTCGAGTCTACGTGAAGCAGACTCGCAAGTGGAATGGTGCGTGCGCTCTCGCCCTGAATGGGCAACCAGGAGTGGGCGGAGTTTACGAGCGCGCTTTTCTTCCAAGTCATGGGGCTAAACCTATCGGGCGGATTGGAACTCACTCAAATATTCTATGGGTGAAACTCTTACCAACAGGTCACTTTTTTGTGGGGACTGGCAAAATGCATTCAAGTGGGTACTTCGCCCCACGCTTTTTCCAAGATTTTCGACGGTCTTGGGCATGTTTGCTGGGCGTGTGCGGCTGCTTTGCCAGTTCGAAACCACTGGTGGACGGGCACAGGGAAAAAACTCGGCCAATCGAATCGTTTTGATTCCCGCGTGAAGTTATGTGAGGCCCAGGTAACACTCAGGGATCCTGTGTGAATGTTAATTCTTCATTAACCGGAACCCATATTGCAGTATTGATTAATTCCGCGGCGGATCATTACCAGCCATTTCGAATCGTCCGAGCTTTGGCAAACACCTCGAGGACGCAGCGCAGTTGGCAGATCGTGGGAAACACTATCGTGGGAACCACAAAGGGTGACCACTCTTGCGAGTGGCCACCCTTTGTTATGAACGAGATTCGTTCAGGAGAGATCAGAGTGGGCGGATGTGCTCAGCCTGAGGACCCTTTGGACCCTGGGTAACCTCGAACTCAACCTGCTGGTTCTCTTCGAGGGAACGGTATCCGTTGGACTCGATTGCGCTGTAGTGTGCGAACACGTCAGCCGAGCCGTCCTGAGGGGCGATGAATCCATAGCCCTTTTCGTTGTTGAACCACTTCACGGTTCCGATTGCCATTTTGTACTCCTTCAAGAGTTTTGTGAGACCGCTTCCAGAGCTGGAAGCTTGACGTCACGGTGATCGTCGTCAAACTCTTGAGGATCAAGAACGCTCATCCGCTAGGCGGTTTGCGCGACGTGCGAGGCACTGCAACTTCGCGTTAACTCTAGCGGTTCAGGCTGTCAAATGCCAGAACTTTACGAGTATTTGGCAAATGCTTACGCCACATTGGGGTGTTTTCTGCGTCACAGAACGGCCCGTTTCACCCGCTCCGGGCCTCCCTGTGGGGTTCTAGCTGTTGGCTGGAAGAGTAGTCGATCATACGTTTTCGTTTCGTTTGATCTACAAATCGAGGACACCCCCACGAAAGCGTGCCCCGATAGTCGAGGCACGCTACGATATTCGTACACCAGTTCGAATCGTTTCCAGGGGAGGGGTGGTCTTAAGAAGCAGGGCTTCAAGATCGAACTCGCCCCACTCCCGAACAGGTCGCGCGGCTTGCTTCGCACACTGGCCTCACTCGTGTTGTGTATAGCCGTTGCCTGGATGAGGTCAAGAGAACCCTCGACGCACGGAGAATAGCGCGTGAAGCAGGAGTCTCAGACAATGAACTTCCCGACCTGCTCGGATGGTCCGCGCCCGCACTCGAACGATACTGGCGTAGCGTCGCCCACGAGTGCGAGTGGTTCGCTAGCGAGAACATGTCCTCGCGCGTGCCGAAAGAAGCGTGCCGTAACCTCGCTTCGGCCTTAAAGAACTTTAGCGATTCACGCAAGGGCACGCGTCGGGGCCGTCGCATGGGATTCCCGAAACACAAGGTCCGCAAACACGGTGAACACTTCCGTATTGATGAAGCACGTTTGAAGCCCGTAGGCGAATGGACTGTGTCCGTCCCAAACGTTGGGAAGATTACGACCCGGGAAAACATGGGGTGGCTGACCGAGCGGATTGCTGACTCTCGTGCCCGTGTCCTTGGCTCGAAAGTGACCCGTCAGGCCGGACGATGGTTCGTGTCTTTCCAACTGGAAGTGGACCGCACCGACATTAACGAGCGGCACACCGTGCCTTCCGGAGGACCGAGCGTTGGTATTGATGTGGGCATTAAGACGTTCGCAACCATTGCTAGCTCAGACGGTCAGGTCGAGGAAATCCGTTTGCCTGCGGCTGTGAAGAAGACACGGCGTAGAGTCCGTCGCCTGAACAAGGAGCTCGCTCGCCGCGTTAAGGGATCGAGCAACTGGGGCAAGACGCGTGATCGTCTTGCTGCCGCGCATGTGGATGCCGTGAACGCGCGCAAAGACTTCCACCACAAACTCACGACGTCGCTGACGAGAACCAAGACAGCGATCGTTATCGAGGATCTGAATGTGGCTGGAATGGTAAAAAACCGGCGCCTGGCCCGCGCGATCAGCGAGCAGGGGTGGGCCGAGTTCGCTCGCCAGTTGCAGTACAAAGCCGAATGGTACGGCTCTGAAATCGTGGTTGCGGACCGGTGGTTTGCGTCCTCGAGGTTATGCCGTGCCTGTGGGGCTATCAACGCTTCGTTGACCCTCAAGGACCGTGTGTGGGTTTGTGTGTGCGGGGTGCGTCATGATCGTGACGTGAATGCCGCACGTAACTTACTCGCGCAGGTAGCAGGCATTGACATGGGCTTGGTGGCCTAACGAGAAACCTTGTCGCCTTGAAGTTCCAGGGAGACGTTAAACGCCCGTGGAGGGACTGTAAGTCCGGCCAGCCATTGTGTCTGGAGGCAAGACCCGCAGAAGCAGGAACGAGACTATTGACTATAGTTTCCGAACGGTTCCGTGGAGGCGCCGGTCAGCGGTGCATAGGCTTTGCGGCACGCCGCCATACGGGAGGCAGGTCAGGCGGTGTCAGTCCTTTGTGAGGTGCATCCCCATGGTCTTGCCCCACTCGTGGTCGACCACTACTTCCAGCCCTACGTGCTGGTAGAAGCCGATGGCGTTTTCGTTGGCTCCGCCTACACCTAGGTGGAAGCCCTTGATTCCTGCGTCGCGGAATGCGTCGATGAGCGTGAACAGAAGCTTCTTACCGTTTCCACCACCCTGTGCCTCGGGGAGGATGTCGATGTGGAGGTGGGCGGGGTATTCGGCGGCAAGATCCGTGTTGGTGTGACCCCAGTTCATGAGGGTCTGCACAAGCCCCGCGTCCTTGCTGTCTGCAGGGAACTGAACCGCTGAGTACTTCTCGCGCAGAGGAGGCCACCACGTGGCGTCTAGCTGGGCGTCAAACGCGACGGAGTCCGGGACACCCACGGTGTAGCCCACGGGAACATCGTTCTCGTCCACGAGCACAAAGCAGAATTCGGGGTGGTAGGTGGGGTATGCGCCAACGTACAGCTCCCCGATGAGCCGCGGGTCGGTGTAAAGGTCGGAGGCGTCCTTGCCGCTGTCGCCGGTCAGAAGGCAGATTTCGTAGAGACGGTCGATCTCGGCAGGGTTGTCAGCATTGACCTTGCGAATGGAGTAGGAAGTCATGCGACTACTCTAAGTTGGCGCGGCGCAGGGAAAGAAATTTCGCGGAGAAAATGCCGTGGGTTATGACGGGCCCTGTGGTTTACGCGCGGGCATAAAAAAGGGCGGGAGGAGCCCGCGCTTCCTCCCGCCCAATGAGGACGTCCAGGCACCATACAGAGGGGTCAAAATGGTGCCGGCCTCATCCTCACGTCTGAGCAATTCGACTCTCTTATTCAATACCCTCGGACAGGGGTCTAGCCGGGCCCAAAGTCCCTATTTCAAGAGAATTTTGCGGGCGAAGGGTCTTGTGGTGATCGTCGGTAATGAACTGGCGCGCCTCGGCGCGCTCCAACCCAAATAAAATAGGATTACTTGGGGAGGTAAACATGAGCGAGGCACGGTACTCCGCCTGCAAGGCCTACTTCATCTGGGCCGTAGCCACGGCTGCGTACATTGTGGCGATCGTGCATCGCACATCGCTGGGGCTCACCGGGCTTGAAGCGGCACAGCGATTTGGCGCATCCGCAGCCGAACTTTCCCTGTTCACCGTGGTGCAGCTGTGCGTCTATGCAGCCGCGCAGGTCCCTGTGGGGGTAGCGCTCGACAAAATCGGTGCGCGCAAGCTCATTGCGCTCGGCGCACTCATGATGGCAGTGGGCCAGTTCGGCATGGCGTTTGCTGACTCCATCCCACTTGCCCTCGCTGCTCGCGTCTTGATTGGTGCTGGCGACGCGACCACGTTCGTGTCCGTGCTCAAACTGGTTGCCGTGTGGTTTCCGCCGTCCAAGGCTCCTCTCCTGTCCCAGCTAACGGGCCAAATTGCCCAGACGGGACAGATCATTTCGGCGGTGCCGTTCGTGATCGTCGTAAATAATCTGGGGTGGAGCCAGGCGTACACGATCCTGGGGATCGTGGGAGTTTTCGCCTCCCTGTGGACACTAGCGTGGGTGAGGGACTTCCCGGAGGTGGGGCCGTTGGGGACAGCCGCTAGGCCGCCACGGCCCATCGACGTGGTCCCGCACCGGGTGGACATCTCGCCATTGCGCGGCGCCATGTCCACGTCCGGATCCTGGCTGGGGTTCTGGACCCACCTCATCACGGCGTTCTCGTTCAACGTGTTCATTTTCCTGTGGGGAACGCCGTTCCTGCGCCTTGGCCATGACCTGAGCCAAGCTCAGGTCTCGCTGGTGATTACCTGCATGACACTGGTTGGCATGGTTAGTGGGCCGCTGATCGGCATGTTCTGTGCCCGCCATCCTTTACGACGATCTTGGCTGGTTTACGCGATCGTGGCAGGTGTGGTTTGTGCCTGGCTCGTCATGCTTCTCCCCACTCAGCCACTGCCGCTGTGGGTGCTCATCGTAAGCTGCACGATGATTGCGGTGGGTGGGCCTGCGAGCCTTATCGGGCTCGACTTTGCGCGCACCTCCAACCCGACCGCACAACTTGGGGTGGGCAGCGGAATCGCCAACATGGGAGGGTTCGTGGGCGGATTCCTGTGCATCCTTGCCGTGGGCGTGGTCCTCGACCGCCTGCGCCCCTCAGGTCAGTACGATTTGGCGGACTTCCGCACCGCGTTCTCAGTAATGCTCGTGCCGCTTGCGGTGGGCCTCGTCGGTTTTGTGGTGACAAAGAAGAACACCCGTGAGGACTATCGAGAGCGTGGGATCGTGGTTCCGCCCGTGCGCGAGGCCTGGAAGACGTACAGAAAGAAGTAGCGGCCGCCTCGTTGGGCAACCGCTACTGGAACGTTGTTGGTGTGCTGGGTGTTCTCTGTGTGCTGGATGCGGTTGAAGCGCCGAGCGTCAGTCGACGCGGAAGTTCTCCGGCAGCTTGCCGCCAACGGATAGGAACACGATCATTCCGATGATCAGAGCGACGATTCCCCACATCGCAAGCGGCATGCCCGGGATGAGTGGAATCCCAAACATGCCAAAGATGATCTGCGCGAACACGAGCAAGAACGTGATGCCGAGAGTCGCGGCCAAGACCTTTTGCGGCGCTTGGATGGCGTTCCCCTTGGGCATGTCACGCACGAGAGCGGCCGGCGGGCCAAAGTGCTCGGAAAGGTAGGCGTCGGGGTGCGTGCGCTCCCAGCCCTTGATGTCGTTCAGGGTCTGCAGGATGCGGTCGTCGTCAATGCCTTTACGGCGGAGGAGTTTGGTGACCTGCGAGTAGTACTTAATGTCCATGGGTATCTGCCTGTCTGACCGTGCGATTGAACTGCCCCTAGCCTACCGGGCAGGGTGACCAAGATCGTCGACAATCACAACGAGAGTGGGCTCCAGCCCACTCTCGAAAGGGAGAGTAGGCTCCAGCCCACTCTCGATGGTTAGAGGCAGCCGTCAGGGCCGCACACTGCGGACTCGTCCACCGTGATGCCGAGCGATGCGAGGCCCCCAAACGCCGGGGTCTGAAGCGGCTGGACCAGGGGCGCAGGCGGCTGGTTTTCCGTTTCTGGTGTGGCTTCGTCCTGGCTTGGAGGTTTGGGTGAGGTGGTCATTACTTGGCCGACTCGGCTTCCAGTTCCCCGGCGACCTGGTCGAGGACCTGCGTGAACGTCTCAGGAGCCTGTGCGCCCGACACGCCGTACTTGTTGTTGAACACGAAGAATGGGACGCCATTGATGCCGTACTCGCGGGCCATGTTGAGGTCTGCTTGGACGTCGGAAGCGAACTCTCCGGACTCAAGCGCTGCGCGGGCGGCATCCTTGTCCAGGCCGATTTCGCCTGCCAGTTCCACGAGGGTGTCGTTCTTGCCCACGTGCTTGCCCTCGGTGAAGTAAGCCTTCAGGAGGCGCTCCTTCATCTCGCGCTGCTTGCCCTGGGACTTGGCAAAGTGCAGGAGCTGGTGAGCCTGCAGGGTCTTGGTGTGCTTGAGCTGGTCAAACCGGTACTCAAGGCCAACCTCGGCGGCGATGCCGGTTACGTGGTCGAGCATCTGCTCAACCTGGGCCTTGGGCATGCCCTTGTGCTTGGCCAGGAAGTCAATCTCGGAACCCTCAAAGTCCACGGGGGTGTCAGGCGCCAGCTCGAACGAATGGTACTCGACCTCGACGTCGTCGCGCCCGGCGAACTGGGACAGCCCTTCCTCAAACTTGCGCTTGCCGATGTAGCACCAAGGGCAAGCGATGTCGGACCAAATATCTACTTTTAGCGGTGAACTCATATCGCTGGCAACCGAATCGGTGTGCGCCCTATTCCCGTTCCCAGTGTGGCGCGGGTGGAGGTGGGACTGGTGTCGGGGTAGGGGTGTGAGTGGTGCTGCGGGTGGAGGGAGGGGGCGGTCTGGGAGGGCGAAGAGAGGGGTTGAGCGCAGAGAAGGCGCGGGCAGAGGGCAATCATTGGCCGCGCATCGGCAGCCACCCCCATTGCTTGACGCTTCAATTAATGCATGAGAAACTTGAACCATCAATCGATCACGGGGTGAAGAAGTGAACCGCAATACCGAGCCAGAATCGCAGACAGGCATGGGCGAGAGCGCACACCTGACCACGGCCCTAACAGCCCAAGAGGGCGCTGTCCTCCCAGTCCATGCAGGAGTTCGTGTGCCAGACGCCCACGCGCTGGGCACCTCTGACCTGCTGTCCAAGGATCTCGATATGGACGCGGTCACGCTCTACGTGCGCGACATTGACGCCATGGTCGAGTTCTACACCAAGGTCATCTCGCTCAACGTCATTGAGGGCAACGGTCGTACGTCCGCCGCAAACGATAAGCGCGAGGGTGTGGTCACGCTCGGCCGCGGAACGACTCCCATCATGGTTCTGCGCCACGAGCCAAACCTGCCGTTCGCGCAGTCCGGCCAGGCCGGACTCTTCCACACCGCGATCCTGTTCGAGTCCAAGGCTGCCCTCGCAGCCGTCATTGTCCGCGTGGCCAAGCTGGCTGGAAGCCTGTACACGGGCTCCGCCGACCACCTCGTGTCCGAGGCCTTCTACCTCAACGACCCGGAGGGCAACGGCATCGAACTCTACTGGGACCGTCCACGCGATCAGTGGAGCTGGGACGGCGCCAGTGTGGTCATGGACTCGCTGTGGCTCGATCCCAACAAGTTTGTCCAGGAACATGTCACGCAGGAGGCGCTCGACGCCCCCGAGGCGGAAGAAGCCAAGGTGGGGCACGTGCACCTGCAGGTTGGAGACACCAAGGCTGCCCGCACCTTCTACGTGGATGCGCTCGGGTTTGAGGCCACCTCCGAGATGCCCGGCGCTCTGTTTGTTGCTGCCGGCGGATACCACCACCACATGGCGATGAACGTGTGGAATTCGCGTGGCGCTGGCCCTCGCGCGTCCTCGCTCGGCTTGGGCGAGGTCTCGATCCTCGTCCCCAACAACGACGAGATTGCGGCCCTGTCTGACCGTCTCAAACTCGGCGGCTTCAGTTCGCACCACGACGGTGCGGCCCTCCACTTCGAGGACCCATGGAAGAACAAGATTGCCGTCTCTGTCGGCTGACCGTAGAGTTCCGGTCCGGGTGCCCCGGACCAACTGATTAACGACGATCGGGGTGACGTTCCTATGAGAACGTCACCCCGATCGTCGTTAATTTATGTGTGCGGCGTGTCCGCACCTAGCTGCCGGACGTGCAGGCGTCAGGCGTTCTGCCAGGACTTGTAGAGCGCGCGGTTATCCATGCAGTACGCGAGGGTTTCCTTGATGGAAGCCACAACGTCGTCTGCCTCGTAGCCGATCGCGGCCATGACGGGCGCTGGGTCCGAGACGGCGTCACGGGCCTGGAACTGGACGGAGTCCACAAGGTGGATTCCGTGTTCCTTGCCGGCGGCGGCAACCTGGGCGTCGGCCTGCACGAGGTAGTCCTTGACGGCCTCGTAAGGGATGCCCATGACCTCGTCGGCAGAGCGGCCAAGGGCCTCGCAGACGTAGCCCATGAACTCGGTGTACTTCAGGTTGTAGCCGTTGATGGGGTACTTGGCGCCGTGGACGCCCTTCTCCATCGCGCCCACTGCCGACTGTGCAACCTGCTTGACGGTGACCGAGGAGGTCGAACCCATCTGCGTGGTGACGCGCTCTGGGGATCCCTCGGCGATGTCGATGAACATGTGCCACAGTGGCTGGCGGCCGGGCATGGTGCCAAAGATGTAGGGAAGGCGAAGCGAGGTGACGTCCATCGCGCCGTTGCCCTCCATGATCGCGATCTCTTCCTGGAGGAGGCGGGTACGTGGGTATCCGTTGCGCTCGCGGTATCCGAGGTCAGGCCACTGCTCGCCCCACTCTGCGGTGTAGGAATTGAACAGGACGAACTTCTTGACGCCCTCAGCTGCGGCGATACGTGCCACGCGCTGGACTGGGCGGACGTTCTGTTCGTAGAAGAACTTGGCCGATGGGAAGTCGGGGACTACACGCTCGTCGGCACCAGCCGCGTACATGATGGCGTAGTGGCCGCTGATGAGCTCCGCGAGGGCCTCGTCGGTGTACTCGTTGATGTCGGCGAGGACGGTGGTGACCTCTTCTGGGAAGAGGTTCTCAACAGGCATGGGAGGAAGTGCGAGCGAGGTAACTGCGTAGCCCTTGCCCAGCAGTTCGAGGGTGGTGTGGTAGCCGAGGAGTCCGGTGCCGCCGATGACGAGAACGCGTTGCATGAGGTCACGCCCCTTTTTCTGTGATCCTTGAGTTTTCTTTACATAACTATTTTCATGGGATCATTTGGGGTTTTGGCGGGTCTGTAGTCCCTAATCGGACGGGGCGAAAGTCCTTGATTTGTTTCCGCGGGACGGTTAAAAGCTGGTGGAGTGGGGTGCGTTGGGTGGAGTTGGGGTGTTGGGCGCGTTGGGTCCCCGTCACTTTGCCACGATGTCCGTGATCATCGTGGACACAGCCTCGCCAAACTTGGCCGCGGCATCGGTCACTAGAGAGGGCTGGTAAACGAGCACAGCCAAGATCCCAAGCGCAACGAGCAGCTGGAGGAAGGACTTCATGCGCTTGCGCGCACTGTTCCTTGAACGCTGGTTGCGGTAGGAGCGTTCGTGCGTTTGGGTTGGTCGAGTCTGCGCCGGTGTTTGAGTGCGCGGCCCCTGGCCGCGGTTCTCGGACAGGGGCCGCTTGTTCGCGGCGACCAGAGCAGCCGCCTTGCGTTCCGTGTACTTGTGGAACGTGTACTTCCGGTTCTGCTCGAGCGCCTCCTCGAGCCTGTAGGACAGTTCGCCCACCTGATTTTCGACGATATTGGCCGGCTGCGTCCCAATGTGCTGTGCCAGCGCAGACAGTGGGAGGACCGTGACTCCGTCACGGGAGACGAACGGCGCGTCCTCGCTGAGGAACGCGAGGACTGGGATGACGTTGATGGAATCGGCGCCCTCGATCTTGAGGGAGCGAATCAGTCGGCGTACTGCACGGGCCTGCTCACGCATGCTCGTGATCGCGGTGTTGCGATTCAGCCCATTCTGAGTGAGGCCATTGGGGCCGATTTCGAGCTTCCCCGACCAGTTCTTGGCGTCGATCACGAACACGCCCGAGGTGCCGATGACGATGTGATCGATGTTGGCCTTGGGGCGGTCGGGCCAGGGCTGGTCGTGTAGAACCCAATAGCCGTGGCCGTCGAGCCACTGCAGGTGCTGTGCTACGGCCTGCTCGCCCGCAGCTCCCCGCGCATACGCCTCGGCAGCGCTCGCCCTGCCAGGTGTTGGCGCGTACTTGTTGGCGCGTGCGATCTTTCGTGCGAGCTGCTCGACGCCTCCACCGGCGGTGCCTCGAGCAACGAGCGGCTTGTGCTCCTGCTCGGCCAAGTATGCATCAGCGTGAAGCGTCCGGCGCGAGGGGGCATTGCCTGCCTGGGGTGTTGACGTAGATTCGGGCAGCGTGTCCATAGTGCGTATATCGGTACGAACTATGGGGGACTGGAGCCCGCATCGGGTGATTCCTAGGCGTCAGAAGCACCCAGTACGGGGAAGGTTGGGGGGAGTGGGAGGGGAAGGTCGCTTCGTGTCCGGCCGAGATCTACCTTTGGGGTTCGAGATCTACCGGCCGCCGATAGATCTCGAACCCCCACGATAGATCTCGTTGAGAGGGGTGGGAGCGGATTGGGGTGGGGGAACGCAAACGCGGGCGGGGCGCACCACTTTAGTGGTGCGCCCCGCCCGCGTTGAATACTGGGTCAGTCGTTCGAGAGTTGCTTTGCTGGAGCCGCGAAGCGGGCGACCACGCGCTTAGAGCCGCGCTTTGCCAGAACCTGGGTCAGGGTTGCCGCAATAGCGCTCACCGCTGAGAAGGTGACGAGTGAAGCGACGCGAGCATCATCGTCGTCAATGTTGTGTGACAAGCCGCCGGTGGACTTGGCCCAGACCTTCTCAACGACCTTCTGCGCAACCCAACCTGCCGCAAACGAGATCGCGAGCGCTGCGATCTTTTCTGCACCCGATGGCTTTTCGGTTGTGGTGTTAGTGCCCATTGTGACCTCCTGGCCAGTTGCGATTGCTCTTGAGAAGTTAACTTCCAACCTAGTGGCAGAGTTCCGCGCGCGCGAACTGACCGCGCCGTAGGTGGTGGAATCCCGCGTACTGAACACCTCAAAAGTGTCCGGGTGAAGTGGGGCTAAACTGAAGGAGTACGACAGGGGAGCGCATATGCGCTGAGAGTGCTGATTTCAGCAGACCCTCGAACCTGATCCGGTTAGTGCCGGCGTAGGGAGTCGGGCTTTCTCGCCACACATATACGTGTGGAACCCCTCCTTTTTCATTACAAGGAGGCAACGGAAATGGCTGTGCCATCGCGCCGTTTATCTTTTTTTGCTGTAACCGCGCTCGCTTCGGTCCTCGCGCTGACTGCCTGTGTCCCATCTGGAAACAGCGGGGACAAGGACACCCCGAGCGGAGATGCGAGCGGCTCCACCCAGAGCTCGACCGTGCGCGTAGTCGTCCACGACTCGTTCCAATTGTCGGATGAGCAGAAGGCGTCGTTCACCGAAAAAACCGGTTACGACCTCGAGATCGTGACCAACGGTGATGGTGGCGCGCTGGTCAACAAGCTCATTTTGACCAAGGACTCGCCACTCGGCGACGTTGCCTACGGCGTGGACAACACGTTTGCTTCCCGCGGCCTCGACGAAAACGTGTTTGCGCCCTATACCTCCACGGTTGAGGGGGAGCAGGGCAAATCCATGCGCATCGAGGGCGATGACACGCTCACGGCCGTGGACTACGGCGACGTGTGCTTGAACATCGATTCCGATCACTTCGCCACCGTTGACCTGGTGGAGCCTCTGGAGAAGAACGGGTTCTTCAACCCTGCCAACGCGGGCATGGCTGTGGTGACCAATCCTGCGACCTCCTCTCCAGGGCTCTCCTTCCTGCTCGCCACGATCTCTAAGTACGGCGAGGACGGCTACCTGGACTACTGGAAGCAGCTCAAGGACAACGGGCTGAAGATCGTGGACGGCTGGGAGGACGCGTACTACGTGGACTTCACTGCAACCGGTGATGGGGACCGCCCTGTCGTGCTCTCCTATGCTTCGTCCCCGGCAGTCACGCTGACCGAGGACGGTTCCCGGACCACCACGGAAGCGCTGCTTGACACCTGCTTCCGCCAGGTTGAGTATGCGGGAGTACTCGAGGGCGCCAAGAACCCCGAGGGTGCTCAGGCGTTCATCGACTACCTGCTGAGCGATGAATACCAGAACACCATTCCGGGTGCGATGTACATGTACCCGGTCTCGGACACCGCAACCCTGCCTGATGACTGGGCCAAGTTTGCGCCCGTTCCGCACTCCACCAACGAGCTGGACCCAGCTTTGATCGCCAAGAACCGCGACCAGTGGATCAAGGACTGGAGCGCCGCGATCATTGGCTGACGTAGGCCAACTCGAGGGTAAGTCCGCTGGACTTTCCGGCACCGCCCGCCGCAGCGCGGGTGGTGCCGCCCTGAGGCGTACCCTCACCTGGGGCGGTGCCGCCGCCATCCCGCTATTCTTCCTTGGCGTGTTCTTTGCGTGGCCGGTGGCCGCGCTTGTGGCCCGCGGGTTCGTTGCGGATGGCGCCCTAGACCTGACTGGGTTCAGCGAGGTCCTGTCCGCGCCGCGAACCTGGCGCCTGATTGGAATCACGCTCGCCCAAGGCCTCGTCGGTACCGCGGTGTCACTGCTCCTCGGAATCCCCGGCGCGTACGTCCTGTACCGCTGCACCTTCCCCGGACGCATGCTCGTGCGTGGGTTTGTGACAATGCCGTTTGTGCTGCCCACTGTGGTGGTGGGCGTGGCATTCCGGGCGCTCTTTACCACCTCCGGCCCCCTGGGTTCGTGGGGCCTGGACGGTACGTTTTGGGCGGTCGTGGCCGCGCTCGTGTTCTTCAACTACTCCGTGGTGGTGCGCACCGTGGGCGGGCTGTGGGAGCGTGTGGACCCGCGTGCCGCCCAGGCCGCGCGTACGCTTGGCGCCTCCCGGGCGCGCGCGTTCTTCACGGTGACGCTTCCCCAACTGGCACCGGCGGTCGCGTCGGCCGGGGCCGTGGTGTTCCTGTTCTGCGCCACCGCTTTTGGCACGGTCATGGTGCTGGGTGGGCAGGGCTACGGGACCATTGAGACCGAAATCTGGATGCAAACTGTCCAGTTCCTCGACCTGCGGGCCGCAGCAGTGCTGTCCGTTCTCCAACTTGTTGTGGTTGCTCTCTCGCTGTGGGTTTCGGGCAGGGCTCGCTCGCGCCAGGAGCGCGCGCTCGCACTCGCCCCTGCCTCCGCGAACCCCCAGCCCTTAAGCCTTCGCGCTGACGCGCTCGCGATCGCGGTGACCGCGATCGTTGCGGTCGGGCTCATCGCCTGGCCGCTGGTCAACTTGTTAGCCTCTGCTTTTCGACGATCTGGGCACTGGACGTTGGACAACTTCCGCGCGCTGACTGGGACCGGTTCGGGTAACGCACTCAGCGTGAGCGTGTACGAGGCGCTCTATAACTCCGTGGTGATTGCGCTTTATGCAGCACTCATGGCGCTTGCGATCGGCTCGATGGTCGCGTTCGTGGTGTCGCGTAGGCCTGCCTCAGCGGCAGGCCGGCGGACGTTGGGCCTTCTCGATGCCGCGTTTATGCTCCCGCTGGGGGTCTCTGCCGTGACTGTGGGATTTGGTTTCCTCATCACCTTGGACCGCCCGCTCGGGCTCGGCGTGGACCTGCGTTCCAGCGGCTGGCTTGTACCCATCGCGCAGGCGGTAGTGGCCATTCCGCTGGTGATCCGCACCGTTCTTCCGGTCCTCCGCGCTATCGACCCGCGCCAGCGCGAGGTCGCCGCGACCCTCGGGGCATCCCCGCTGCGCGTAGCGCTCACGATCGACTGGGCGCTCGCGCTGCGTGGTCTCGGCCTCGCCGCCGGGATGGCGTTTGCGGTGTCCCTGGGGGAGTTTGGCGCCACGTCGTTCCTGTCGCGTCCGGAAACCGCGACCCTACCCATCGTCATCTTCCGGCTCATTTCTAAGCCCGGCGCGGAGAATTACGGGATGGCGCTCGCGGCCTCCGTGATCCTTGCACTAGTTTCGGCCGCGATCATGATGCTCGCTGAGCGGCTTCGCTCAACACATGCAGGAGAGTTCTGATGACGCTGAGCGTTGACAACATTCACGTGAGCTTTGGTGACCTTGCGGCGGTCGCTGAGGTCAGTTTCACGGCGGCCGAGGGCGAGATCATCGGCCTTCTCGGGCCATCGGGCTGCGGCAAGTCAACGCTGCTTCGGGTCATCTCCGGGCTTATTGCGCCGGACCAGGGACGCGTTCTGTGGGATGGGGTCGACCTTATAGGGGCTCCCGTGCACAAGCGTGGCTTTGGATTCATGTTCCAGGATGGCCAACTGTTCTCGCACAAGTCCGTGGCGGCCAATATTGAGTATGGGCTGCCCAAGCGCCGATTTTCACGCGTGGAACGTGACGCCCGGGTTGCCGAGCTATTGAAACTCGTGGGACTCGAGGGCTACGAAAACCGGAACGTCACGCTCCTGTCCGGCGGGGAGAAGCAGCGCGTTGCGCTCGCGCGGGCACTCGCGCCCGCGCCACGTGTGCTCCTGCTCGATGAGCCGCTCTCGGCGCTCGACCGCGAACTGCGCGAGCGCCTTGCCCTGGACCTGCGCGGAATCCTGCGTTCCACGGGAACCACCGCGGTGTTTGTGACGCACGATCAGGACGAGGCGTTCACTGTGTGCGACCGTGTGGCAGTCATGATGGGTGGCAAGGTCCTCCAACTCGACATCCCCGAGCGGCTGTGGCGTCGCCCCGCAACCGCTCAGGTGGCCGAGTTCCTCGGCTACGAGGCTGTGCTCTCGCAAGACCCCTTCCACGGTTATGCACCCTGTGACTTTGAGGTTGTGGAAACCCTGGCCGCAGGGGGCGCCGACACACTCGCGCGCCAGCTCGGCCAGCTCGACCATCGCGGCGAGCCAGTAGACAGCAGCGCGCTGGCCGCGCTCACACAGCAGCCACGCACAGGGGGCGAACCGGAGCAGTTGGCGGGCACTGTCATGGATAAGCTTTTCCAATCCGGGCGCGCGATAGCGCGCGTGAGCGTGCCGGCGGTCGGCGAACTGACCGCAGCGCTGCCGAGCGGCCTAAGCGTGGCGCAGGGCGACGGGGTCAGACTCATCCGCGTGGCGCAGTAGAACCAACTGCTGGGGAGTGAACCGCAGGGAGGCGGTCCATATGGGGAATCGGCGCCAAGATATGGATATTGTCCGGAACCTTGGCTAGTCTCCGAATAGAACGTTCAACGGAGCCTCAGAGAAGAGAGCCGCACATGCAGTTGTTCGAATGCGTTCCCACCCGCCGTGAGCGGCTAGCCAAGAACCTGATCCTTCCGGCACTGATTCTGTTCGCCGGCTCGATCCTTTACTTTGTCAATGGACTCTCGCAGAGTGGGAGCAACGTCCCCGCCAAGTTGGTGGCCTCGGCGGGGCTGCCGGGCGGTGAGAACTACTACAGCGGAGTTGACCGCGCCATGCTCTACATCAATGGGCTCTTTGGCTGGGACCGCTTGGCGAGTGACCACACGGCTCGCGCACTTGTCTTTGCCCTCCTCGCGCTGGCGATCGGTGCATGGATCTATATGGTCCTGCGGGTGACCCCCGATCACACGCTCGTGCACAAGTGGGCGTTTCCCGTCTCGCTCGTCCTGCTTGGGGCCCTGCCGAGCCAGATCTCGTGGGACTTTGATGGGTGGGCGATGGCCGCTGGTGGAGTAGACCTGAACGTCTTTACACAAGTCCCACGATATGAGTATTCGTTCCTCGGGCTCATCGAGATATTCGGGCTCTACGCCATGTTCCGGGTGTACCGCGAGCACATGGCCCGGGCTAGGAACCGCGCGGTGCAGCCGCAGGTGGCCGCGCTGTAAACGCGCTCCATTAACGCGCAAGAACTCAATTTTCCACGCGATTGCCCTAGAAACAGCGGTGCCCGCCAGCCAAGGAAGGCTGGCGGGCACCGCTGCATAGTTTTTTGGTGTGGCAGGGTGTTCTGGTGCGTCAGGAAAGCTTCTTCTGCCACGCGCTCTCGATGCCGTGCTTTTCAAACCCGAGCGCCACGTTGATGTCGAGCATGTACGAGTTTTCCCCGGCATTCCACGTGTGCAGGCGCTTTACTCCGGGACGCACAACCGCAAGTTCCGCAATGGCCGCGGTTTTGACGAGCATTCCCAGTGCGTGACCGCGGTGCTCCTTCTTGACCAGGGTTTCCTCCTGGAAGCACGGTTCCTGATAGGCCTTGGCGTACTCGATCCGCGTGAAGCCCGCGAGGTCGCCCGTAGGGATGTGCCGCGCGGCAAAGAGCACGTATCCGCGGTCCTCCTCAGCGATCCGCTTCTCAAAGTAGAGGATGCGGTCCGCGTCATACGCCGTCTCCTCAATCTCGAGGTCACCGTGTGGAACGTCCGTGCTCATCGCGCGTTGGAGGCTCGCATGCCCCTCAAGGAACTCCTCCGGCGTGTGGTCCTGCCAGTGCACGATCTCGTACTCGGCCCCGGCCTTAGCCAGGGCCTTCGCGTGGAGCCGCGCGAGCAGATCGGATGGAGCAGGAAGTGGCAGCACCGAGTACCGCTCGGTCTGCTCGAGTTTCCAGCCGTGCTTGAGGTAGAGCGCGGGTAGAGGCTCAGAGGCGTCGATGCGCCCCACACCGGTCGGCGCCTCGAGGGCGTTCGGGTCCCCGGCCTCTGGTTCGCCGCGGTGCGGCTCCCACGTGCTCAGGATGGAGCGGCCGTTCTTGCGCGCAACCTCGTCCGCAAGCGTGAACAGCGCATCGAGGATTTCCACATCGTCGTCCACCGCGACAGTGTCCACATACACGAGGCTCCGGTTGTCTTTCTGCGGGAGACTCATGTGGAGCATCCCGACTACCTCACCGCCGCGCTCAGCCACGAAAGAGAGCCGAGTGGTGTACTCCGAACCCAACATCGCTTGGCGCCGGGTCTCCAGCGGAGTCACCAGGTCCGTGTGCCCCATGGATCGCAGGTTCTGCTGCACCACGAGTTCGTGGATCGTGGGGATGAGGGCGCTGTCGGCCGATTGCGGGTCCGCAAGGTCCGTCAGTTCGTGGAACGTCAAAGTGGTCATAGATTCATCGTGAGTGCAGTGCGCGCCGCCTGTCGACTTATTTTCGCGGCCACACACGGAACGGTAAAGGTGCTGGTGGGTGACCACGATCGTCGAAAATCAGACGGTCACCGGCTGCGGTTCCGCCCTGGCGCCGAGGCGCCGGGCGATCACCGCACACACAATCAGCTGCAGTTGATGGAAGATCATGATGGGCAAAACCATCATGCCCACGGTGGCCGCGCTGAACAGCACGGTGGCCATGGGCACGCCCGTGGCCAGTGATTTTTTGGACCCGCACATCAGGATGACCGCCTGATCGGCGCGGCTGAATCCCATTTTCTTACCGACGATATTGCTGGTCCCCAGCATCACGGCCAGCACGATTGCGGACAGTATGAGAAGCGTGACCACGTTACCCACAGAGACCTTGGTCCAGATTCCATCCACAACGCCCCGGGAGAATGCGGAATACACCACGAGGACCACGGAGCCGCGGTCAGTGAAGGTGGTCAGACGGCGGTGGCGGATCACCCAAGCGGCAAGCCATCGGCGCACCAACTGGCCCAGGACAAAGGGAAGTAGTAATTGAAGGGCGATCTTGCCGATCGCAGAGGCGGAGAAACCGACCTGCGCACCCATCAGGCCAGCAACCAGGAGGGGCGTGATGATGACGCCCGCGAGGTTGGAGAAGCTCGCTGCCACGACAGCGCCGGCGACATTGCCCCGTGCGATCGAGACGAACGCGATGGACGACTGAACCGTAGACGGCAGGAGCGTCATGAAGAGCACGCCAAGCTTGAGCTGGTGGGGGAGGACCGCGTCCGGGATGAGCATGCACGCCAACCCGACGAGCGGAAACAGGACGTAGGTGCAGGCGAGGACGACGGAGTGGAGTCGCCAATCTTTGAGGGCGGCGATGGCCTCGGAGGTCTTGAGTCGCACGCCGTACAGGAAGAACAGCCACGCCACGGCGACAACGACAAGGACGTCGAAGGCCTCGGCGGCCTGACCGCGCACGGGCAAAAACGATGCGAGGACGACTGCGCCGATGAGTGCTGCAAGGAAGGGGTCGATGCGCTTGGTCACGGACATCAACCACGGCCCAAAGCCCTTGGGACGCTCAATGCCGGGGCGCGGATGGGAAGTGGAAGAAGCCATGCGCCGATGGTACTTGATCGACTACTTGATTGATCAGGAAACACGTGTGGGCGTCCCTCGAAAGAGGGACGCCCACACGTGGTGGTGGCGCGGTATGGCGCGGGCGCGGGTCTCCGCGGTGGTGGCGCGGGGTTCCGCTGCGGTACCGCGGGGCGCGCGGGTGCTGGATCAAACGTGACCGCTGGCGGTCACGTGCTGATGCCTAGCGAACGGGACTATTTCTTGTTTCCTGAGACAGCACCCCAGACGAACAGAACTACAAGGGATCCGAGGAAGGCGAAGATCCACGTCTTGAGGTCGAAGAACCCGTTGTTCGAGGAGGAACCAACCATACTGGCAATCCAACCACCAACGATTGCGCCGATGACACCGACAACGAGGGTGACGACCCAGCCACCGTCTGCTCGCCCCGGAAGAACTGCGCGGGCGATTGCTCCCATGATGAGTCCGATCAAAATCCAAGCGATGAAGCTCATGATTACGGCCTACCTTTCGTGTACCTCTGACCTCGCACAATGCGTGGTCGGTTCAAATAAAACCCTTGCATAGGATTTTTGGCTCCGCATCCTGAAACTGAAAAAAGTCTTGGGGACCTCAGACCGGGTGAAGGTGCTGGTGGACGGGTTTTCTGCCCGCTTCCGCGGGAAAGCCCTGTTTTTTGTGCTCTGGAACGTGCTCTCCATATCGGTTGCTAAAGCTCCTGCTCCGGCATACTGTTTACCTAGCCAGGCTAGATAACTGGATCTTGAGGGGAATAATGAACGCGAAGAATAGCCGGGGTGTACCTCGGTGGCTACGTATCCTTGTGCCGGCCATCCTTATTGCTGCGTGGCTCGCGGCAGGGGCGCTTGGCGGGCCGCTGTTCGGTCGAGTAAATGAGGTGTCGTCGAACGATTCGACCGCCTACTTACCGTCCAGTGCTGAAGCCACTCAGGTGCAAAAGCAGCTCACCAACTTCCTCGGTGACGATGCGATTCCAGCCATCATCGTGGTCACAAACGCCAGCGGTGAGCAGGATTCAAGCGGAGCAAAACTTAACGAACAAGCTGTCGGGCAAGTCCAGAAACTCGCACAGTCACTCGCTGACGACGTCCCAAACGTCCTCGCATCAAGCCCCGCTATTCCGTCCGAGGACGGTAAGGCGCTCCAGATCTTTGCACAAATGGACACCGCCAGTGACATTGCAGCGGACGTTGAAGCGCTTTCCGCACACCTCGCCTCGAGCCTTCCTGAAGGACTCACAGCCCACGTGGCTGGACCGGCGGGGTTCACAGCCGACCTTTCCGCCGCGTTCGCAGGAATCGATGGCGTCTTGCTCTTAGTAGCGCTCGGTGCTGTGCTCATCATTCTGCTTGTTGTGTACCGTTCCCCAATTCTGCCGCTCACCGTGCTTATGACTTCTCTTTTCGCACTATGCGCAGCTCTAGGAACCGTGTGGCTGCTAGCACGTGAGGGTATCATTCTGCTCTCCGGCCAAACCCAAGGCATCTTGTTCATCCTGGTAATCGGTGCGGCCACAGACTACGGCCTGCTGTACGTGTCGCGATACCGAGAAGAGTTAAAGCACCACGAGCAGAAGTGGGACGCAACTAAAGCTGCACTCAAGGGGTCGTTCGAGCCGATCCTCGCATCCGGCGGAACTGTAATTGCCGGGCTACTGTGTCTGCTGCTCTCGGATCTGCAATCAAACCGAGACCTTGGGCCGATTGCGGCAATCGGGATCGTGTTTGCAATGCTGGCAGCGTTCACGTTGCTTCCCGCCCTTCTTTATGCGTTCGGTCGCACCGCCTATTGGCCTCGCAAGCCAGCCTTTGATTCCACCCTGAGCGCGGAAGACGAAATGCCAAGCAAGGGCCTTTGGCGGGCTCTGCCAGGACTTGTCTCCCGACGTCCGCGGGCGCTGTGGATCGGTTCCGTGGCCATACTCGCGCTTGCCACTCTGGGAGTGTTCCAACTGAAGGCCGACGGCGTGGCACAGAGCGAACTCGTCCTTGGTAGTTCCCAAGCTAGGGATGGTCAGAAGATTCTCGCCGAGCACTTCCCTGGTGGATCAGGAAACCCGGTGTATGTGATCGCGCCACAGGGCGAACTCGAAACTGTAGGGACGATTCTCGAGGAGCACCCGGGAGTAGCCGGGGTTTCAGTGACGGCCACCGACTCGCCCGCGGGATCGGTACCGTTCGCTCAAGGGGCTCTCGTGCAACAGCAAGGCCGCGAAGCTGAACCTACGGTGGCAGACGGGAAGGTCCTCATTCAGGCGACCCTAAATGACACGTTTGATTCAGATGCTGCCGCCAAGACGGTACGAGAACTACGGACAGAACTTGCGGGAACAGCTCTGGTCGGTGGAACGACAGCGACCGCCATCGATTCCAACGACGCCTCGTTGCACGACCGCAACCTGATCATCCCAATTATTCTGGCCGTGATCCTAGTGATCCTGGCACTGTTGCTACGAGCGATCGTGGCGCGACTGCTACTCATTGCAACCACAGTGCTCTCGTTCGGTGCGGCTCTGGGTGTCTCAGCGGTCGTGTTCAACCACGTCTTCAACTTCCCAGGTGCTGATCCTGCCGTACCACTGTTCTCTTTCGTGTTCCTTGTGGCGCTAGGTATCGACTACAACATCTTCCTCATGACTCGAGTTCGTGAGGAAGCCTTGCACCACGGAACCCACCTTGGGATCAGCCGCGGTCTTGCGATTACGGGAGGCGTTATCACTTCGGCAGGTCTCGTGCTTGCCGCTACATTCGCGGCACTGTCCGTAATCCCGATCCTATTCCTCGTCCAGATCGCATTCATTGTCGCGTTCGGAGTTCTCCTCGATACGTTCCTAGTGCGGACCATTCTGGTCCCCGCGCTCGGCTACGACATCGGGCGCAAAATCTGGTGGCCATCTGCGTTGGCCTCCGGAAAGGAATAGTCGCGTGAGAGTATGGTCGCTCGATCCCGCACTCTTGGACCGGGCAGGGCTCGTCGCTTGTTGGCGCGAGACCTTGCTCGCCCAAGCCGTCCTTGCCGGGAAGACCAAGGGATACACTAACCACCCCCAGCTCGACAGATTCAAAGCCGACCCTCAGCCCCTCGTCGCGATAGGCATGTACCTGCAGGGCATCCAAAGTGAGGCAGTGCGGCGTACATATCGGTTCGATCAATCGCGGATAATCCACGCCGAGGCGCCGACTCCACGCATTACCGTGACCACTGGCCAACTCAAGTTCGAGCTGGCGCACCTGCGTGCCAAGCTAGAGAAGAGGGCGCCGGAAATGGTGATGGGGCTGGAAGCTGCTGAATCGTCGATAATGTGGTCAGATCCTGCGCAGGTGCGCCGCCTGACGCACCCACTGTTCAAGGTGGTGGAAGGAGGAATCGAGGCGTGGGAGAGGCCGTGAGCGAGAAGTATTGGTACGACCGCGATTCGCCGGAACGCCTGGTGCTTGAGGCGTTGCGTGAGTACGGACGTGCGGACCTGGACATGCGCCGGCGGATGGCTGGCGGCATGGAAGTCGGGGTGACGGACACGAGGGCACTCCAACTCGTGATCGCCGCCGAACGGCAGGGGGTTCCAGCCACCGCGAGGGACCTCGCCACCGGACTGGGAATCACCACTGCATCCACCGCGAAACTGCTCAACCGTCTCGAGGAATCTGGCCACATCCGCCGAACTCCCAACGCGGCCGATGGCCGCTCCGTCCACATCATTGCGACGGCTCACGCCCATGAAGAAGTGCGCTCACGGCTTGGCGTCATGCATGAGCGCATGCGGGAAGTAACCACACGTTTCTCCCGCGAGGAGATCGACATAATCGTCCGGTTCCTCCGTGAAATGACTCAGATTCTCGACGATTCTGGTTCCGCCCCGGCTGACGGGCACCGCTCGTAGGTGGTCCGTGGGGTGGACTCAACGCATGCTGGGAAGCCTGGCTCAGGCAATCGGCCGTGCAGTGAGCGGAGAGTGCTGGAGCACCCGTTGTAACTCTGAGGTGCCCAGCGGAATGTTCCTATCACGGGCGATCTGGCGCAGGCGGGATTGCAAGAGGTCTGGCGGAGTTAGATCTCGCGAGATGAAGCGTTCAATGTGCCAGCCCGCTGCGCGGAGCTTGTGGTCCCTGAGCTTTTCTTGGCGTAGCGCATCAGCCGTGTACTTGCCCAGGCCGTCGAACTCAAATCCTACTTGGTAGCCCGATGCCGTGACATCGAGGTAGTAGTCGGCGCCATCGGCGTAAACGTATGTCTGGGTTTCCAGCTCTTGCCACCCCGCAACGCTCAAATGGAACCGCAACTGTGACTCCCTGGGCGACTCCGCCCCGATGTCCGCAAAGGCGAGGAGTGCGTGGGCCTGCTTGCGGAACCTACGGTTGGGGATCGTCTGGTTAATTTCCAAGGCGAGATCGCGGTCCATACCGACTCGCAGCGCACTGTCCGCAATCGCGATGCCGAGCTCCGGCGGCAGGAGTCGGAGGCAATCCACGGTCGTGCGCTCCAAACTTGTAGCGGCGACGTCCCCGAGCATGGTGCGATGTTCCGGCGGAACCTCCACGCGATGCCGGATCACCCCTATTGGTGCCGTGTGGTTCACAGACGTGGGAGGGCTCGCGATGTGCGGATTGCTGTATCCCGGAGGGATCGGTAGACCCCATAGTGTCGCGGCCGAAACATGCGAGAAGCAGTCGTCATCCCTGAGGAACTTGCGAACAGCCGAGATGCGTTCGAGAACTACCAGTTCATGCTGCTTGAAGCGCTCTGCGCGCATCTCGTCGTTGCCGCTGAACCTGTAAATCCCCGGGCGCACCCGCCGCATGAGTTGCCGCTTCACCGCTCGACTCAGGGCCGTCCGATCTACTTCGCGCGCCACGAGGACTTCTGGCAGTTGGCGCGGCGTTGGTGCTTGCGGCTGTTTTCTCCAGTTCTGTGTCTGCATGGCTTGACCGTAGGGGGAATGACTCTAGTTGTGGGGGCTTGAGCAATGCTGATGACCCGTTTTTGTGGACGTGTCTGGGGCCCGGGCGCGTGTGGATAGCGCGGAAGCGCGCATTGCGCCACTTCCCGCGATTGCTTGCTGGTGAGTGCCGGATTTTGGCAGCGAGTGCCGGCGCGGCGTTCCGGCACTCGACCCCGAAACCCGGCACTCGCGAGGAGGGAGAGATGAGCGGGGAGAGGGCTGGCGTGGGATCAGTGGGATGTGCCGTGTCTGGGTGGGAAATGGCCGGCTTACGCCGGGATTGTCGACGATCGTGGTCCCGCTGCGTTGTGAACATCGGGCGTGAGGAGGGTTTCGTCGCGTCAGAGGCTTTGGGGCGGCGCAAGTTTCGGTGAGTGCCGGATTTTGCCAGCGAGTGCCGGCGCGGCGTTCCGGCATTCGACCCCGAAACCCGGCACTCGCGAGGAGGGGAGAGGGAGGTGGTGAGCGTGAGGGGGTTGGGAGAGGGAGGGCGAGAACGAGGGGGAAGAGGGGAGGCAGGGGAACTAGGAAAGCCCCGGGCGCTCAGCCCAGAGCAGAACGAGTTGCACCCGACAAAACTCGAGAACTGACCCAGCCCGATCGTCGAAAATCTGGGCTGACAAGCGCAAACGCAACCCGCCAAAGAAAGTCCGCAGCACCCGGAATAAACCCAGCCCACCCAAAGTTGAGTGAAGTAGACTCAAGTTTGGAACTTAGGACTTGCGCAGCAAGCCACCTAAGCGCAAACTTGAGTGTGGAAGACTCAATGTAGTTCGAGCGACGGTCGCAGACCGGAGCGGCCAACCGATCCCCGTGATAGGCAGAGGATCGCGGGAGGTCGGGTCCGGCGAACAATCCAGGCGAAAACAAGCCGCCGCTCACGAAAGGAAGGCATACACATATGTCACGTGCAGTAGGTATTGACCTCGGAACCACCAACTCGGTAGTTGCAGTCCTCGAAGGTGGCGAGCCAACGGTTATCGCCAACGCTGAGGGCCAGCGCACCACCCCATCGGTCGTAGCATTCTCCAAGACCGGCGAAGTCCTCGTCGGCGAGGTTGCAAAGCGCCAGGCAGTCACCAACGTTGACCGCACCATCTCCTCCGTCAAGCGCCACATCGGTACTGACTGGAGCCAGGAGATCGACGACAAGAAGTACACCTCGCAGGAAATCTCCGCTCGCATCCTTGGCAAGCTCAAGCGCGACGCTGAAGAGTACCTGGGCGAGGCTGTCACCGACGCCGTCATCACCGTTCCTGCGTACTTCAACGACGCTGAGCGCCAGGCAACCAAGGACGCCGGCCAGATCGCTGGTCTGAATGTCCTTCGCATTGTCAACGAGCCAACCGCGGCAGCACTCGCGTACGGCCTGGAAAAGGGCAAGGAAGACGAGCTCATCCTCGTGTTCGACCTCGGTGGTGGAACGTTTGACGTTTCCCTCCTTGAGGTTGGTAAGGATGAAGACGACTTCTCCACCATTCAGGTTCGTGCAACCTCCGGTGACAACCGCCTCGGTGGTGACGACTGGGACAACAAGATCGTTGAATGGCTGATCGCAGAGGTCAAGAAGAACGACGGC
>NZ_HE978641.1:346982-367260 GCF_000312125.1 Timonella senegalensis JC301 | reverse complement strand
TTGGTAGTCTCAGTTGACGTTTCCCTCCTTGAGGTTGGTAAGGATGAAGACGACTTCTCCACCATTCAGGTTCGTGCAACCTCCGGTGACAACCGCCTCGGTGGTGACGACTGGGACAACAAGATCGTTGAATGGCTGATCGCAGAGGTCAAGAAGAACGACGGCGTGGACCTGTCCAAGGACAAGATCGCACTCCAGCGTCTGCGTGAGGCTGCTGAGCAGGCCAAGAAGGAACTCTCGTCCGCTCAGTCCACCAACATCAACATGCAGTACCTCTCCATGTCGGAGAACGGCCCAATCCACCTCGACACACGCCTCACCCGCGCACAGTTCGAGCAGATGACCGCTGACCTGTTGGCACGTGTTGAGGCTCCATTCAAGGCTGTCATCCGTGACGCCGGAATCAACGTCTCCGAGATCGACCACATCGTTCTGGTTGGTGGATCGACCCGTATGCCAGCAGTGACCGAGAAGGTCAAGGAAATGACAGGTGGCAAGGAGCCTAACAAGGGCGTCAACCCTGACGAGGTCGTTGCAGTTGGTGCAGCATTCCAGGCTGGTGTGCTGAAGGGCGAGCGCAAGGACGTTCTGCTGATCGACGTCACCCCACTGTCCCTGGGTATTGAGACCAAGGGCGGCGTGATGACCAAGCTCATCGAGCGCAACACTGCTATCCCAACCAAGCGTTCGGAGATCTTCTCCACTGCTGAGGACTCCCAGCCAAGCGTTCTCATCCAGGTGTTCCAGGGTGAGCGTGAGTTCGCTCGCGACAACAAGCCACTGGGCACCTTCGAACTGACCGGCATTGCACCAGCACCACGCGGTATGCCACAGATCGAGGTCACTTTTGACATCGACGCAAACGGTATCGTGCACGTGTCCGCTAAGGACAAGGGCACGGGCAAGGAGCAGTCGATGACCATCACCGGTGGATCGTCCCTGCCAAAGGAAGACATCGACCGCATGGTGCGCGAGGCTGAAGAGCACGCGGCTGAGGACAAGAAGCGCCGCGAGGACGCCGAAACCCGCAACCAGGCTGAGTCGTTCGCGTACTCCATTGAGAAGCTTCTCAAGGAGAACGAGGACAAGATCTCAGCTGAGGTCAAGAACGAGGTCCAGGAAGCTCTTGACGCTTCCAAGAAGGCCCTCGAGGGTGACGACATCGAGGACATCAAGGCCAAGAACGAAACCCTGACCACCGTTTCGCAGAAGATCGGCGAGGCCCTGTACGCACAGGAGCAGGCCGCTGCAGCGAACGGCGAGCAGCCAACTGACGCTCCAGCCGCTGACAACGACGAAGACGTTGTCGACGCTGAGATCGTGGACGAGGATGAAAACAAGTGAGTAACGAGACCCCAGACGCCGAGGGCGTAAACCCAGAGCAGCCGGACTCGATCGATCACTTGGACTTCGAGCCGGAAGGTGTCGAAGAGCAGAGCCAAGAGGCGCCCATTCAGACTGAACTTGAAAAGGCTCAGGCTGATGCGGCATCTCACCTGGCTGACCTTCAGCGGCTAAACGCTGAGTACGTCAACTTCTCCAAGCGCGCCAAGCGGGAACAAGAAGCAGCCCGGGGACGTGGCGTCGAAGACGTCCTGAACTCGCTGCTCCCCGTTCTCGACGACATCACTCGCGCGGACCAGGCAGGCGAACTGACCGGCCCGTTCCAAGCAATCTCGGAGAAGCTGAACGGCGTACTGGGCAAGTACGGTGTCGAGTCGTTTGGTGCAGTGGGCGAGGAGTTCGACCCCAACCTGCACGAGGCACTCATGCACCAGACGTCCGCTGACGCCACTAGCACCACGATCACTCACCTGATCGAGGTCGGCTACAAGATTGGTGACCGCGTGGTTCGCGCCGCACGCGTCGCCGTCACAGGTCCTGAAGACTGATTCGTCTTCTTATGCGAGGCGCGCACTGCTCACAATGAGCAGTGCGCGCCTCGCGTTCATAACTCAATACTGATTTTCGACGATTGTGGTTGGTCCCCAGCACCAATCCAGTAGCGCTGAGCTGCGGTGGGCAGGTGGGTGACGCGATCCGAAGGATCGCTGGAGCGTGAGACCACGCCCGCGAGCGTGGGGCTGGAAGCCAAGCAGAATCGTCGAGAATTTCATACTTAGGTCAAGGGCAACAGCCATATACACCATACGAAAGGAGACACCTTGACTGGTCAAGACTGGCTAGAAAAAGATTTCTACGCCACGCTCGGTGTCTCAAAGGATGCCAGCGAGCAAGACATCAAGAAGAGCTACCGGAAGTTGGCTCGTAAGTACCACCCCGATCAAAACCAGGGTGATCCCAAGGCTGAGGCCAAGTTCAAGGAGATCGGTGAGGCCTACGCGGTCCTCTCCGATAAGGAGCAGCGCCAGCAGTATGACGCGATCCGTTCCATGGGCTCGGGTGGCCGGTTCACCGGCGGCGCCGGGGGAGCGGGCGGCTTTGAAGATGTGTTTGGCGGCATGTTCGGCGGTGGTGGAGGCTCATACTCCACGCAGGGCGCTGGTGGCTTTGAAGATATCCTTGGCGGCCTATTCGGCGGCGGTGGAAGCCGCGGTGGATTTGGTGGCGCAGGCTTCAGGGCGAACCCGCCACAGGCCGGTGCGGACATCACGGCTGCTACGACCATGTCGTTCAAGCACGCAGTCCTAGGCACCGAGGTGACCCTGACGGTGGATGGGCGTACCGTCAAGGCGCGTATCCCCGCTGGTGTGCAGGACGGACAGAAGATCCGCCTGCCTGGTAAGGGCCGCCCCGGATCGGGCGGCGGGCCAGCTGGAAACCTAATCCTGACTGTCAAGGTGCAGCCACACCCCGTGTACTCGCTTGACGGCGCGAACATGCGTATGACACTGCCGATCACGTTTGATGAGGCGGCGCTCGGTTCTCAGATCGACGTGCCGGTGTATGGCGGCGACACGGTCAAGGTCAAGGTCGCCCCGGGCACGCCATCAGGCAAGGTGCTGCGCATCAAGGGCCGCGGAGTGAAGACCTCCAAGACCACGGGTGACCTGCTGGTGACTCTCAATGTTGTGGTTCCTCAGAACCTCAGCAAGGAAGCCAAGGAAGCTGTCGAGGCGTTCGCGGCAGCAACCACCGGATCGAACGTTCGGTCCGATATTCTGGCGAACGCAAAGGAGTGATGAGCCATGCGGGTTCGAATGGTTCTTGATGAGACGGCACGTGAAGACGAGCCGATCTTTGTCATCTCCAAAGCCGCCGAACTCGCGGGCATGCACCCCCAGACGCTGCGGCAGTACGACCGCATCGGATTGGTGTCGCCGCGGCGCACCTCCGGGCGCGGCCGCCGCTACTCCAAGCGCGACGTGGTCCGACTGGTCCAGATCCAAAAGCTCAGCCAGGAAGAGGGGATCAACCTCGCCGGGATCAAGCGGATCTTCGACCTTGAGGACCACGTGCGGACGCTCGAAGCACGGGTCGAGCTGCTCACCGCACAGGTAAATCCGGGCTCCCGAATCTTCACAGCGGGAACAGAGGGCGACGTGGTGTCTCGGCGCCGCGGGGCCGCGTTCTTGCGGAGAGGAGCGGAGAGAGGCGCTGGGCGTACGGGGCACACCGGTCACGCGGAAGCGCGTCGGCGTAACGGGCGTAAGGGTCCGTTGCAGTTGACCGCCAGGGTTGAGGAGATCTCCCGGACCGAGTTCGAGGAGAGCCACTTGGGCCTGGAGTTTGGACCCAATGGCGAGATCATTCGGCATTCCTCGGGCAAGGGGAACGCTGTCATTATTTGGACCCCGGACGAGTAAGTCTTATCTCGTCTTATCTCGGTTGTGGAAAGGTCGCGGACCTCAGCTGTGTAGTGGCCGCGGACCTCAGCGGTGCAGGGGTCGTGGAGCCGGCGGGATGACATCGATCTGCTCGGTTAGCTCGAACTTATAGCCGGACCCGCGCACCGTGATGATGTGGTTTTGCAGGCCCAACTTTTCGCGTAGCCGCCGGATGTGCACGTCAATCGTGCGGGAATCAGTGTGGACCCCAGTGCGCCAGATTGAGTTGAACAGTTCCTCGCGTGAAATGATCCGGCTGGCCGAGTTGACCAGGTAGGCCAGCAGTTCAAACTCCTTATATGTGAGCCGCTGCAACTCCGAGTCCGCGATGACGCGGCGGTTGTGGAGATCGATGACTACGCGCGGCGCGAGCGCGCGATCAAAGTCGGGGAGTGACGCGTTGCGCGTGAAGTCGACTGGCTCGTTGAGGTAGTCGGCATCCGTGGAGTAGTCGTAGGGTGGTCGGGCCTGGCGCTGTTGGGGCCGGATCGGCTGGCTCGATCGGCGCGCTGTGCGTGGTGCTTGGTAGCGTTGGGCGCCGTGGCCGCGAGACGATCCTGCTTGCACTGGACGTGTGCTCGGCTCTGGTTCACCTAGGGCGAGGGTGGTGTGGGTCTGGGAGTTTGGAAGCAACTCCCGCGCTAGTTCGCCTAGCGCCTCCGCAATCTCAATGATGTCTGCGGACTTGACCCTCTTGGCGCCGGGGAGTTCGTTCTCGTTGGCTGCGAGTCCGACCCATAGGTAAAAGCCAGGCTGGTTTTTCGCTGAAGGTGGAAGTTCGTGAGTTGGGGCGGACATGCGCTCTCCAGTGTGTTGTGTGGTGATGGCTCCTAAGGCGCAGGCGTAGCACGCGCTTCGCGGGATCGGGGAGCCGGGGTGTCTGTGATTCTTGGTAGGTCGTTCTTGGTGAAAAGACGAAATCAGCGACAACAACACGCACGCGAACAGACGAGCATGCCAATGCGCACCATCATGGTGGCGTTACGGGGCATGGTCGTGGTTTGCATAGACTCAACAATGCTTGCTTGACCCAGAAATGAGTAGCAAAATAGCCAAGAATCTCATGCTCTGAGCAAACGTAAAACTGCATGTATGGAAAGAAAGGGCGCGAAATCCGCTAGATTTCGCGCCCTTTTCAGGAGCTCATGTCTCGGATGGTGGTCTTACTCTGTGACGAGGAGGTCTGCCGAAAGTGCCCCGACTCCGCCGTTCAGGCCAACAGTGCTGGTGATTCCAGCCTCTGCCATGGCGCTCTGAGCCACGGCTGAGCGGTTTCCGGAGCGGCAGTAGATGGCGTAAGTGCCGGCAGGGTCGAGCTCGCTAATTGCCTTTGCGAAGTCGCTTGAGTTCACGTCAATGTTCACGGCTTCTGGGAGGTGCCCGGTGGCGAACTCGTGAGGAGTGCGAACATCGATGATGGTGACGCCCTCGGAAGCTGCAACCTGGAGGAATGTGTCAGTGTCGACGTGCTTCCCGAACGATTGCGACGGGTATGCGTAGCCGGCGGTGGTGCTCGATTCTGAGCCCTGGCCGTTGTCGGTGGACGAGGGGGAGCATGCGGCAAGGGTGCCGGCAAATGCGACTGCGCTCAGTGCGGCGGCGATGCGAGCCGAAATTGTGGTGCGCGGGGTGGACATGGTGATCTCCTCAAACTAAGTTGAGTCAAATATACCCCAGGGGGTATTCGAGCGGAGGGGTGGGAGGCTCGAAATGCGTCGCAGTTCGTGTGGTCACGCGCCACCGGTTGGCGGTGTGCCCCGCAGCCGCTCACTGCCAACGCCTCAGCCGCCAGTGCACCCGAGCGCACATGAGCGCCACATCCCCCAAACAACAAAGCGCCGGCCCACGTGAGATTCACGTGGGCCAGCGCTGAGAGTAGCAGTGCGCTGAGATCAGTCGACGATGCCGTACAGACGGTCGCCAGCGTCTCCAAGGCCAGGCACGATGTATGACTTCTCGTTGAGGCGCTCATCGATCGCGGCCAGAACGAGCTTCACATCCGCGCGGTCACCGATCTTGTCCTCGAGGACCTTGACGCCCTCCGGTGCAGCGATGAGGCACACGGCGGTGACGTCGCGCGCACCGCGCTCGATCACGTAGTTGATTGCGTCAACGAGAGTTCCACCGGTCGCGAGCATTGGGTCGAGCAAGAAGACCTGACGCCCAGTGAGGTCGTCTGGCAGGCGGTTTGCGTAGGTGTGGATCTCGAGGGTTTCCTCGTTGCGCTGCATGCCAAGGAAGCCAACCTCGGCGGTTGGAACCAGTCGAGTCATGCCCTCAAGCATGCCGAGGCCCGCACGAAGAATAGGGATAACGATTGGCTGAGGATCCGCGATCTTGACGCCAACGGTGTTGGTTACGGGCGTCTGGATGGGGTGCTCAACGGTGAGAACCTCGCGGGTCGCCTCGTAGGCCAACAGGGTCACGAGCTCGTCAACGAGCTGGCGAAAGGTTGGGGACGCCGTTTCCTTGTTACGAAGGACGGCGAGCTTGTGGGAAACAAGTGGGTGATCGGCTACGTGGATGCGCATACATTAACCGTACCTTTCCACCAGCCTTCTCACGCTCGAAATCGGCGACTACATGGGGAAAATCACGAGAATTACCCGCCGCTCTCGCGCTCGTTTGGGAGAATGGGCCCATGTCGAACTCTCAACGCCCGCCCACGAGCCGCTGGCACGAGCCCATGGGCCTCGCTCTGGACCAGGCGCGCGCGGCCCTGCGTGCCGATGACCCGCAGGGCCATCCGGCAGACGTGCCCATCGGCGCTGTCCTGCTGGGACCGGACGGTGAGGTCATTGGGCGGGGGCACAATCGTCGGGAAGTTACTCACGATCCCACCGCCCACGCCGAGGTGCTGGCCATCCGTGAGGCGTCCGCGGCCCTTGGCCGCTGGAGGCTCGACGACTGCGCGCTCGTGGTCACGTTGGAGCCCTGCGCGATGTGCGCTGGCGCGATCCTGCTAGCCCGGATCCCCGTGGTGGTTATCGGCGCGTGGGATGAGAAAGCTGGGGCCACCGGATCCGTCTGGGACATTGTGCGCGACCCTCGGATGAACCACTTTGCGCAGGTCATCCCGGGTGTGCGGGAGCAGGAGTGCTCCGCACTCCTCACAGACTTTTTTGCTTCACGACGATAGTGCTGGGTTCCAGCGCTGGCACCGATCTTGCGGGGTCGGGTTGGGCAACGTGACCCAACGCACGCCCTGATTGTGGCTCGAGGATTTTGTTCTCGGCTCGTGATGGGTAAACTAGATGACGCAAGGTAGTGTGTCCGAGCGGCCGAAGGTGCAACACTCGAAATGTTGTGAGGTGTCAAAGCCTCCGGGGGTTCAAATCCCTCCACTACCGCAGCAGAAGGGCCCCGCAGGAGAAATCCTGCGGGGCCCTTCGTTTTTCCTCGGTGTGTTCCGGGCCAGAGGGCTACGCCCCAGTATCCGCTGACGCGCTCGCGACGTTGCTCTTCGCGCGGTAACGCACTGCGAAGACCGCAAATAGCAGTCCCGCAGCGAGTATGGGCAAGCTGAGCAGCCACACGCTTGACTCAACTTGGGACAGGAGGAGCACAGACGAAACCATTCCTCCGACGGGTAGCGCTGCGGGTACGCGGAAGTGATTGTGCTCTACTTTGTCTTTGCGCAATACCAGCACTGCGGCATTCACTGCAAAGAAGACCACGAGTAGAAGTAAGGTCATCGTGCTCGCCAGGACCGCGATACTTCCTGTGAATGCGAGGATCATTGAGAGGAGTGTCGTGAGAAGAATCGCCACCCAAGGTGTACGTCGCTCCGGCAGAACCCGAGTCAGAACATTTGGTAGCAAACCGTCTTTAGCCATCCCGTACGCCATCCGAGAAGACATGATTCCCGTCAGGAGCGCACCATTCGCAACCGCGATGAGTGCGATGGCACTGAAAACTGTAGGCGGAAGAATGTTTGCGGCTTCCACGACCTGAAGCAGTGGTGCATCCGAACTGGAGAGCTTTTCGGTGGCTACTGCGCTCGAGGAGACGACCCCCACTAGAACGTATATGGCGCCTGCGGCGACTAGTGCCCCAAATAGGGCTCTGGGGTACGACCGAGATGGGTCCTTTGTCTCTTCGGCAATGGTCACACTCGTTTCAAAGCCTACAAACGAATAGAAGGCGAGAACTGAAGCAGCGAGTACAGCGTTGAACGGGGAATGCTCGGGCGTTCCTAGTTGGGAAAGTCGGGAAACATCGCCATCGCCGCGGCTCAGGACTATGAAGCCGAGAGCGACAACAAGTAGGAGCCCTCCTACCTCGATGATTGTGGCCACTCTGTTTGCCCCCATTGACTCAGAGATTCCCCTAGCATTGAGTGCTGCGAGCCCAATGAGGAACACAACGACCACAAGGAGTACGGGGAGTTGGATGAACTCAGACAGGTAATCACCAGCGAAACCCAGAGAGAGGGCTGCTACGGAAACTACACCGGCAGCCAGCATAAAGAAGCCTGCCAAGAAGCCGGCGAATGGGCCAAAAGCCCGGTGTACGTAGTGTGACGAGCCGCCAGCTCTCGGAAACTTTGTGGCGAGTTCAGCGTAGGAACCGGCGGTAAGAAGCGCAACAAGGAGGGCCACGAGGAGAGGGACCCATACAGCGCCACCCGCGATGCCAGCGATTTCTCCAATGAGAACATACACGCCCGCTCCCAGCACGTCACCCAAAATGAAAAAGAACAAGCTCCACGTTGTGACAGCCTTGCGGAGGCTTGTTTTACTGGTGTTTGTGTTTTCATCCATACAGACATCTTGTGAGAGAAGCGCAGGAGTTGCATGTGGAGGGGGCATTGTCCTCACAAGCAGATGGTTCCTATAGATGAACTCAAGATGAGCCAAAATTGAGGGTGAGGGCGTGAGAGAGGGCCACTACGTTAGCGAGATCCCTTTAGCCGCGGCGAGATCCCGCTTCTCAAACGTGAGTTCGTCACGGTAAGCGGGATCTCGCGAGGAGTTGCGAGGACGGGCTGAGCCTAGGGCGGTGCTAGCTCTTGCGGCGCCTCAAGGCGACGAGCGTGATGCCTCCTGCAACAAGGAGGACGCCTGCCGCTCCAGCCGCTAGTCCACCGAACCCAGTCTTTGCCAGCTCGCCGTGAGTTGGGGTGGGCTTGGCAGATGCGGAGTCGTGGACCTCAACCGTTGGCGTTGGTTCTGGCTCTTCGGTGGGTGTTGGGGGCTCTGCAGGTTCCGTGGGTTCAGGAGTTGGCTCCTGCGGAGTCGATGGTTCCGGAGTCGGTTCCTCGGTTACTGGTGGTGCGGGTGGCTCCTCAACCTTGCCGCGGTACACGGTCTGGGCTTCGTCAAGGATGTCGGTGTGCTCAGCCACGAGTTCAGTACCTTGGTACAGCCGTTCGTAGACCACGATCGTGGCCCCGTTGAGTGTGTTAGCGGGGACGGTGAACGTGAGGTCAACCGTGCCAGACTCCTCGGCAGGAATGAACGAGCGAGATGCGAGGATGCCGGTCGAGACTGCTTCTGCACCTTCACGAACCATGAGCTCGCCCTTGATGGAATATTCGGTACCAGGAATGAGACCCGAGTAGGTGACCTCGTCCAAGACTGTGACTTCCCCGGTTGGTGCAAGCTGCTTGTCACCGTCCGCGTTGTCGCTCGCGTGGGTGGATAGTGCAGGGACTGCTTCCCACGACGCCGTGGCGGTCGCGCTGACCTTGACTTCGTCGGAGGACGAAATCATGAGCGTCTGGTAGTGGGTCTTTTTGGTGATGTTTGTGACCAGAAGGCCCGTGTAGCGTGATCCGGTAAGTTCCACGGAAATGCCAGCGCTGCCGGGCTTGGCGTCCGAGGGGACATCGATGAACAGTTCCGTTGTGCCCGGAACCCGGGCCAGATCGACAGCGTTCCCATCTGCGTCCACAAGGGGGTATGGGGAGTCAGTGGTCAGCGAGATGAAGTCCTCGGTAGACTCGATCACGATCGGTCCAACACGGGTGCCTACCCGCCCATGAGCCCCAGCTGCCTGGATATCGAGAGTTGGTTCAAGAACCTCCGCGCGCCCCACATTTGCGTCTCCTGTGAGGTAGGCAAACAGAGCCTTGACTCGGGTCTCCGTTGCCTTGTCTACACCGTTGACCTTGGTCAACGCGCCGGCGTCAGTCAGGCTCCAGATCGCAGCCTGGGTTGCAGCAATTGCGTCCTTCGTGGTCAAGCCCGACAGTCCACTGACGGCCTCCAGCTCAGCCAACGAGCGGTTTGGGTACGAGTTGTACACGATCCAGGCAACGGCCTCGCGGACCTTCTTATCGGTGCGGAACTTGTTTGAGCCGGGGAAGGAATCCCAGCCGGCTACGCTCAGGTTCGAGTCGTACTTGGCGCTGACCGTCATCTCGATGCAGTAGGCGAACTGGTTTGGCGTGGATCCAGGGGCCGTATATACGGGGAATAGGCTGGTGCTCGCGGGCCCCTCGTATCCCGCAAGGACCACGGAGTGACCCTTCACGGACTCTGAGGAGTGGCCCATTTTGGGGTAACCATCCGGGAAGGTCTCGGCGCTTGCCGCGCCAAGAGGGCCCAAGATCAGGGTTGATACGAGAATGAAGAGCAGAGCGGTGAGCCCGCGTAACCGTCGACGTGGTTTTGTAGTGGTTGAATGCATGCTTTGAACGCTAGCGGCTCAAAATACGCCTTGGACCTGCATTAACACCATTTTTGATGGGCACATGTGCCCTACCCATTTGTGGAGAACCTCATCCGGATTCCTTGAGACGGCTCTTCTTGCCACCGCCTATCCCATCGAACGGATGATTATTGATCCGTTGGGCATCGAACGGATCAATAATCATCCGTTCGATGAGGAGGGGTGGGGCTAACTGTAGGCACAACGAGAGGCGGAGGGCTAATGGGGCGTGACTCGATCGTCGAGAATCAGGAGCGGCGCAAGCCGCACAAAAAACGGGTGTGGGGCCCGGTCAAAGACTGAGCCCCACACCCGCTACGGAACGTCCCCCAAACGGTTAGGGGAGATCAGAAGGTCGTCAGACCTCGGAGTTCTCGCGGGCCATGCGGATAGCCGATGGTTCCAACTCAGCCGCGGCAGCCTCAGGGTCAGTCTCGCGCAGGCGCTTCATGTAACGGTTGTAGTGCCAGATAGCCCAACCAAGGAAAACGACCACGCCACCCACGTTGTAGACCAGAGTCAGCCAGAACTGCTGGCCGTAAGGCAACGTTCCCGCAAGGAACACAAAGCTGAACACAACTAGCAGGAAGCCGGCGATAGCAAGACCAACCGTGCGCGAACCCATGCGGTAATCGCGCTCAAGGTGGTCATAACGCTTACGCAGAGCGAAGTACGCGAGCAGGATGAACAGCGGTGGCAGCAGGGCAGTTGCAGCGGTCATGTTGATGACAATGTTCAGCAACTCGTTGATGTCGCCGGAACCGAGAGCCGGAATGATCAGGATTGGAACAACGATTGCGAACTGAACCCAAGCGCCGCGAACCGGGATGCCAGCCTCGTTGAGCTCGACGAGCTTCTTGCCAAAGATTCCCTCTGGGATCTCGGAAAAGAAGATCTTCACAGGGGTGGAAGTCCACATCAAAAGCGAACCGAGGTTCGCCGCCAACATGATGACACCAACACCGCGGTTCATGATGTCGGCAGTCACACCGAAGTGGGCTCCCACAGCACCGATGGTCTCGAAAACACCGTTCGTGAACGAAATACCGCCTTGAGGAACAAACACGGTCATCAGCAGCGAAGCAACTGCGTAGATGAGACCGATAGCGATACCCGAGATAACGATGATGCGGATGAACGCCTTAGTGCCGCCGCGAAGGTCATTGATGTAGACCCCAATCGACTCCGCGCCACCAACCCCCTGGATGATCCACGCCATGACACCGAAGAAGCCCCACATGACTGCGAAGGACGAGAAGTCCGGGGTCATTGCCTTCACGGTAATTGGGGTAGCTGGCTCAACGCCGCCAACGAGTGCTGCAACAGAGAAGATAATGAAGGCGAAAGCCATCAGAATCATCAGGGTTGCACCGATCGAGGTAACCGAGCCAATCCACTTGGCGCCCTTAGTGGACACCCAGGTAGCAACTGCGAACACAAGGATCGAAACGATTGTGATTGTGGTTTGAGACATCACCATCTCCTTGCCGAAGAAGGCGAAGGACGCGTAGGTGAGCACCAGAGGAAGCAAGGACGCAAAGTAGAACAGGTTCACAAACCAGTAGCAGAATGCGCCCATGAACGCCCAGCGTCCACCGAGCGAAGTCTTGATCCACTGGTACACGCCGGATTCGGAGTTCTTGTTGAGGCCAACGAACTCGGCGATTACCAGAGTGAACGGGATGAAGTAAATGATCGTTGCAAGGAAGAACGCAGGAGCGGAAGCAAGCCCGATCTCCACGTTGTTGTTCACAACGTTCTTGAAGTTGAAGACAGCCGCGACGGTCATTGTCAGCAGGGCGAACTTGCCGATCGTTCCGCGATTCGTTTCGGTCATGATGGTCTTTCCGGTTAAAGAATGTGCAGGGAAGGAATTACTTGTTGTGGAAAGAAGCACCCTCAACGGTGATTCTTAAGACAGCGATGTGTGCGTGTGCGTCTTTGGAGATGCGCAGAGCTTCAGTAATCTCCGTGACTAGAGCCTCGCCAGGGGCGAGCGTGAGGGGGGTGCCAGCACCCTCAAAGTGCTCGCGGTCGGTGAGATCGCTGTAAGGGGTGTGCCGCGTGAGATCCGTCTTCTGGGCCAGCTCAACCGTGACGTTCGAATCGAGGGCGATGATGACCTCGAAGTAGCGTCTGTGTCCCACAAACAAGTCATCCGGCGAGTGCTTGTCTGCGGTGGTCTTGTGATAGGTCAGAGAGTCCACGATCGAGTACGCGCGGTTCTCCTCGATGCGCTCAAGGTTCTCGATCGCAAGGAGCGCCCGGTTCCACTTCTTAACGCCCTGGTGGGCAGCCTGAAGAAGGTCAATGCTGGGATAGTGAATCATGACTGCTCTCCTGGGAAAGTGCGGGACAGGTCCGCGAGGTCGATGTCGTGCGAACGCAGTGGCGCCAGCACGAAGGAGTACTCAAAGTCCGCCATGTTCAGACGGTGCGAGTCGAGGACCTCTGAACCCCACGAGTTGGAGCCAAGTCCCATGAGCTGGTGGTCGATGTTGAAGGTGATTGCCGTTGGGTCCGCCTCGAGGTCGTCAGCGTGACGGGCCTGGTCAATGTTTGACATGGTGTACGGCCACGCGGAGATGTTTAGTGGAGAGCCGAGTGCCTTCACGAATAGCCCCCGACCGTGGTCATCGCTGAGCGCTGCCCAGCGAACGTCGAGGTGGTTTCCGTTGTCCTGCGGGACAACGTACGGAGTGAATGCCGTGTGGACGTTGGTGCGGTAGCGGCCAATCAAGTTCGCCTGCTGGGAATCCGAGTAGTTCTCACCAGGTCCGCGGCCGTAGAACTCGAGGTTCTCGAACGCCGGTGCGACGCCAAGGTCTAGGCCGATCTTCGGGATGATGTCTGTGTATGGGCCGTACGGAGTTCCGGACAGCTTGACAGTGACAGTGCCGTCAGCCGCGATAACCCACTCGTAAGTGGCGCGGATACCGAAATTGAAGACCGGGGGAGCGATGCGAACCTCGGCGGTTACAGCCACCGTGCCGTTCTCTTCGGTCCACCAGAAGTTCTTCAGTGATTGCTCGCACTGGCTGAACAGGTTTGGGCCCCACAGGTCGTCGTACTCCTGCTGGTGGTTGTCAATCAGTGGGCGCCAGATGTTGATCCGAGGTGCGCGGGTCACGATCGTGGCGTTGTTGACGGTCCACGAGGTTAGGCTTCCCGACACGGAGTCAAACTCGATGGTCCAATCGTCGCCGGAAACACTGAGGGTGTTGAACTCTTCGCTGACCTTTGGTGCGGTGGCTGGGGTTGCTGCGCTCGCGGCGGAAACTGCGGCGGTGTCCCCGCCCGCGATGTCCACCGCGCCCAGCGACGGAGCGGGAACCGACTCGGCCGCGAACTGGTAGGCAGCTAGTGGCCAGTTGGACTGGGCGTACGAAGTGGCTGCGTTCTTGGACACCCGCACGTTGACGAAGAGCTCGCCGGCAGTTGCCTCGAGCATGCGCGGGAGCTGCAGGGTTACTTTTTCGCGCGGAGCAACAGCGCCAGGCAGAACGGAGACGGAGTCGACCACTGCGCCGTCGACCTGTGCCTCAACGGTCAGGGTGACACCCTCGAGCGTGGAGAACCAGTAGGCATTGCGGATGGTTACTTCCCGGGTGGTCGCGTTCAGGACGCGAACAGGCGAGATGACCTGCTTGTACTCGGTCAAGCCCGGGCTTGGCTCCTGCCAAGGGAACACGAGGCCATCGATACAGAAGTTGGAGTTGTTGGGGAAGTCGCCGAAATCGCCACCGTACTTATGGATGCGTTCGCCTTTCTTGCCTTTAGCGCGTACACCGTGGTCGGACCATTCCCAGATGAAGTGTCCCTGGAGGTTATCCCACTTGTCGAAGACCTGCTGGTACTCACTCAGACCGCCGGGGCCATTGCCCATGGCGTGGGAGTACTCGCAGTTGATACGTGGCTTGGACGCTGGCAGTTCACCGAACTGGTTCATCTGGGAAACGCGGGAGTACATGGTCGAAATGATGTCCACAACCTCTGCATCGCGGTCCTCCTCGTAGTGCACAAACCGGGTGGGGTCGAGCTCCTTGGCGCGCTTGTACATCGCTGGGATGTTGCAGCCGTAGCCAGACTCGTTACCGAGGGACCAGATGATAATCGATGGGTGGTTGCGCTGGGCGAGCACGTGACGCTCGATGCGATCCACAAAGGTGGTTTCCCACTCGGGGTTGTCAGTCAGGCAGGACAGGTTTCCAACATTTTCGAACCCGTGGGTTTCTAGGTCTGTCTCCGCGATCACGAGCAGGCCGTAGCGGTCCGTGAGTTCGTAGAACCGTGGGTCGTTGGGGTAGTGCGCGGTGCGCACGGCGTTGATGTTGTGCTGCTTCATGAGCACGATGTCACGTTCGACGCGCGCCATGCCGACTGCGCGCCCGCGGATGTCGTCGTTGTCGTGGCGGTTGACGCCGTGCATCTTGAAGTAGGAGCCATTGAGCAGCATGAGGCCGTCGACGATGCGCACATCGCGGAAGCCGACGCGCTGCGGCACGAACTGGGTGGTCGCGCCTTCAGCGTCAATCACGGTCATGATGAGGTCGTACAGGTATGGAGTCTCTGGGTTCCACCAGGTCACGGCATCGAGCGACGCGTGGATGCCCTCTGCTGGGGTTGTGGTGCCGCCGGCTACAACCGAGTCGCGGTCGAGCAGTTCCCAGCGGACTTCCTTGACGTCCCCGGTGGTGTCGAGTGAGACGTTGAGTTCGCCGGCATTCGACTGAATGCTGTGGAAATCCGTCTTGGTGGTGGTGACCACGAAGTCGTTCAGTCGGGCTGCTGGCTGCGTGGTCAGGTAGACGTCGCGGAAGATTCCTGAGGCCCACCACATGTCCTGGTCTTCCACGTAGGTGGCGTCCGAGTACTGCAAGACCTTGACCGCGAGGAGGTTGTCGCCCTCAACTAGGGCAGTGGTGATGTCGAACTCTGCAGTGAGGCGCGAGCCCTTGGAGAACCCGATGTAAGTGCCGTTGACGTAGACCTCGAAGTAGCTTTCAACGCCGTCAAACTTGATGTAAGTCCGGTCGCCTTCTCCGTGCGGCGCCGTCCGGAACGTGCGCTGGTAGGCGCCGGTTGGGGTGTCGGAGGGGACGTGAGGAACGTCGATGGGGAAAGGGAAGCCCTCGTCGGTGTACTGCAGTTTGCCGTATCCGTCGAACTGCCACATGTGAGGGACCTCTACGGAGTCCCAGCCACTTACCGCAGTTGTGGTGAATTCTGCGGGCACGCGAGCAGGACCGTCGAAGAGGCGGAAAGACCACGTGCCACTGAGCGAGACGAACCCTTGGGAAAGTGCACGCTGCATCGACCGCGCGTGGGTGGCGGAGTCATATCCGAACGCGTAGGCGCGTCCTGGCAAGCGATTCTGGTGTGTCCGCTGGGGGTCTTCCCAGGGGAGAACTGAGGGCTTCATTGACCATTACCTTTGTTTGGGGCATGTCGTGTATTGGTTCCGATCACGTCATGTAACCGGTTACATGCTTCGATGGTAGCGTGTGATTTAGATAAATGAAACCGGTTACATCAAGAAACTTTCAAAGTCCCTGCGCCGCGCAGTGCGCCACCCCCGCACGCATCGAGGCCCATAGATAAGATGATCTGGGAAAACACCGGGATCGAGGAAAAAGTGGCAAGTAAAGCAACCATCAAGGACGTGGCAGCGCTCGCAGGCGTTTCCCGGGCCACGGTTTCGCGAGTCCTCAACGGCACAGCAGTAGTCTCAAAAGAGACGAGCCAAGCGGTTCAACGGGCGGTCGAGGAAACCGGCTACACCATCAACGCCCAGGCTCAAGCCCTAGCGCTCGGCCGCACCAACACCATCGGGGTACTGCTCACCGAGCCCTTTGACGAGCTCTACGAAGACCCCACCTACTCGTCGATCATGCGCGGAATCACCGAGGCACTCGCGGAAACCCAAATGTTCCCGCTCCTGTTCCAGGCCTACACCGCGGCCGAGCGGGAGAAGGCCTTTCGGATCATCAAGCGGGGCGCTGTCGACGCGGTCATTCACCTCTCACCCTTCGACGACCCCGAGGGCCTCGCGACCCTCGCCGACTCGCGGATCCCCGTGGTTCTGTGCGGCCAGATCATCGGCGAGAGTTACTCGGACCGCTTTTCTTGCGTCTACGCAGACGACGTCGAGGGTGCCGAAATCGCTGCACGGCACATTGCGGACCTAGGCAGCACAAATATCGGACTGATCATGGGGGAGCGCCAGGCCCCAGCGACCCGAGATCGTCTCGTTGGTTACGGCAATGTTCTTGGGGAAAAGATTCACGACGATCGGGTCATCTTTGGTGGGTGGGACCAGATCACTGGAGCTCGCGGTATTGAGGAACTGCTTACGCGCGATCCATCGATCGACGCCGTTATCTGCGGATCTGACCGAATAGCTGCCGGTGCAATGGAGTTCCTACACGCACGTGGGATTGAAGTTCCGCGTCAGATCGCGATCATCGGCTTTGACGATCACAGGGTCGCCAGCCAAACGTCGCCTACGATGACGACCATTGCTCAGCCTATGAATCTCCAAGGCCGCAAAGCAGCGGAACTCGCACTCGACATGCTTGCTGGAGGCGCGCCACAGACGGTTGTCTTGGAGATGGAGCTCAAAAAGCGCGAGTCTGCCTAGCCAGCACAGTTAAGAGTTAGATGCGCGGCGCCCGGTATCCCGCATCACGTGCGTCCGTTTCGGTGACAAAGCACTGCTCCGGGTGAGTGCGGTTGTAGGACTTGCTGGACGGCGTGTGGTAGATCCAACCGTTGCTGCCCTGATTGCCCTTGATGGGGGCGCTTCCCGGACATTCGGTCTTGCTGATGGGAGCCTTGGGACCGGATCCGGACTCCTTCTTTGGCTTCTCGGCGTCCTTCTTGGGCTTGTTGTCCTTCGCTCCGGAAGCCCTGGAAGCCCCGGAATCTCCAGCAGCCCCACCCGCCTCCACCAGACCAGCAGTGCCGGGGGTGTTGCCGTTGGACTTGATTGGTTTGGGGACGTCCTTGATTGCGGGAATCGCGCCCGAGCAATCCTCGAGTACTCGCGCAATCGCGTTCTTCTCTGCTTCGGTCACCCACAGGCCGTACTTGGCCTTGACGTCCACCTGGCGTGACACATACTGGCAGCGGTAATCGCGCACGGGCGGGAGCCAGGTGGCTGCATCGCCGTCGCTCTTTTGCTGGTTGGTGGGACCGTTGACCGCAATGAGATTGAGCGGGTCGTTGGCAAAGTTCTCGCGAGCCTTCTCGCCCAGCTGCTGAGCGCCCTTTTGCCAGGCGTCGGAAAGCGCGACCACGTGGTCGATCTGCACTCGGTTGGAATGTGGGCCGCGCTCAAAGTCGATCTTCATGCCGGAGTACGGGTCCGCCAGCGTGCCCGACGCGACCACGCAGCCGTTCGTCTTGGGCTTGTACAGGAGCTTGGCGAGGTCTCGGCGCAGCACGTCGTTGCGGGTGTCGCAGCCGTTCCGGTCAGCATCCGCCCAGCTCTGGCCGAACTGGTCTCGGCTGTACCCGGTCTTTGGCGCGCGCCCCTTGACGGGCAGCGTGGCTAGTTTTGCCGCGGCAGTCTCGTACGTTGCCGATTGGCCCTCGGTGGTTGCTGGCAGGGTGCCATTGATTTCCGACGATTGTGCCCCAGTTCCAGCACCAACGAAACTCACGCTCTGGTCATCCACCACGATTCCCGCCGCAGCGTTTGCGGTGGAAAGAACCAGAGTCAAACTGACTGCGAGTTGCTTCCAGTCGGTGGCGCGAGCGGGGTTGCGTCGAATCTGGCGTGAGGTCGCGGACGCGCGCAGACCAAGGGAGCGGAGCATGGGGCAAATATCCTGTTCACGTGGGGGTGACCCCATCATATGGACCTCCACTGACAGGGGACGGGATCGGCGCGCAACCACAATCGTCGTGAATCTGGGCCGCGGCAGCGGACCAAAAGGGAACTCGCGTGAAGGTGGGCTGTGGGCTGGAATCCGCGTAGGCCTAAGGGCCACCCGCTGGACAGCAAAAGCCGGTAGGCTTTTCGTGGACCTAACGGCGTTTTGCCCCTGGTTCCAGCGCACTGTAGGGCGGCACCAATCCCCACATTTACGCGGCCACGCGCCGCCCGCTGGAATCTGCATGCGCCGACCACATCAGATGAAAGGGAGACATCTGTGTCTTCGTATGACGTCACCGCATCGTCGGCTTGGGACGCTCTAGTTGAGGAGAAGGCGCTGGTCGAGCAGACCACGCTGCGCCAAAAGTTCGATTCGGACCCTCACCGCGCCTCCTCGATGAACGCGCAAGGAGTGGACCTGCACCTGGACTACTCCAAGAACCTGATCCGTCACGAAACTGTTTTCAAGCTCATCGACCTTGCCACGGCTGCGGGCCTGCGCGAGAAGATCGACGCGATGTTCGCGGGCGAGCACATCAACATCACCGAGGACCGCGCCGTACTGCACACTGCGCTGCGCGCTCCACGTGACACCAAGCTTGTGGTCGACGGCCAGGACGTCATCAAGGACGTGCACGAGGTCCTCGATTCCATGGAGGTATTTGCCAACAAGGTGCGCTCGGGCGAGTGGCTCGGCCACACCGGCAAGACCATCACCACCGTGGTGAACATCGGTATTGGTGGCTCGGACCTCGGCCCGGTCATGGCGTACGAGGCACTGCGCGACTTTGCTGACCGCGGCATCGAGTGCCGGTTCGTGTCCAACATCGACCCCACCGACGTGTACGAGAAGTGCCTCGGCCTGGATTACGAGCGCACCCTATTCATCGTTGCCTCCAAGACGTTTGGCACCGCCGAGACCCTGACCAACGCACGCCAAGCTCGCACCTGGTTGATCGAGGCGCTCGGCTCGGACGAGGCCGTGGCCAAGCACTTCGTGGCAGTGTCCACCAATGCGCAGCGCGTGGCCGACTTTGGCATCGACACCGCCAACATGTTCGGCTTCTGGGACTGGGTTGGCGGACGCTACTCGTTCGACTCGGCTGTCGGCCTCTCGCTCATGCTCTCCGTGGGGCCGGACAACTTCCGCGACATGCTCGCGGGCTTCCACGCCATGGACGAGCACTTCCGCACAGCTCCGTTTGAGGAAAACGTTCCAGTCCTCATGGGACTGTTGAACGTCTGGTACAACAACTTCTTTGGCACTGGATCGCACGCGGTCCTGCCGTACTCGCAGTACTTGGTACGCTTCCCCGCCTACCTGCAGCAGCTCACCATGGAGTCCAACGGCAAGTCCGTTCGTGTGGACGGCACCCCTGTGTCCTCCTCCGCAGGCGGCTTCGAGGTCCAGACCGGCGAGATCTTCTGGGGCGAGCCAGGCACTAACGGCCAGCACGCGTTCTACCAGCTCTTGCACCAGGGCACCGAGATGACCCCGGCCGACTTTATCGCGTTTGCTCAGCCAAACCATGACCTCGGCGCCATGCATGACCTGTTCATGTCCAACTACTTTGCGCAGACCGCAGCCCTTGCGTTCGGCAAGACCGCCGACGAGGTTCGCGCCGAAGGCACCCATGAGGAGATCGTGGCGCACCGCGTCATGCCAGGCAACCGTCCAACCAACTCGATCCTCGCCGAGAAGCTCACACCTTCCGTGTTGGGCCAGCTGGTTGCGCTCTACGAGCACATCACGTTCACGCAGTCCGTCATCTGGGGCATCAACGCGTTCGACCAGTGGGGCGTTGAACTGGGCAAGCAGATGGCACTCCAGTTCGAGGGCATGCTCACCTCCGAGGACACCCCCGAGTATTCCGCAGACGGCTCCACCAACGCGCTGATCAAGAAGTACCGCGCGATGCGCGGCCGCGCCTGATCGCTCGCTGACGTAAAGCGGCGG
>NZ_HE978641.1:147532-346636 GCF_000312125.1 Timonella senegalensis JC301 | reverse complement strand
AATCGTCGTTCATCAGTTGGGCCGGGTCACCGGTCCTGTGCGTGACGGATCAGAGGGACAGTCCGTGACCAAAACGGTAGACGGGGTCCTTGGTGTCAAATGGGGTGTCGGAGTTAGCCTCCACGACCGCCGCTATGGAGCGCGGCAGGTCGAAGGGCAGGCGGCCCTTCGGCGCGGAAGCGCCGAACAGGACGTCGGCCAGGGCCTCGTCGCTGGCACCATAGTTGGCCACGATGGCAGACGCGCCAGGCGCCTCCTCAGTGCCCTCCGCGAACGGAGTGATGATGGCCGGACGCTCGAGGTAGATGTCCATGATGACTGGCTTGGCCACGCACAGGGCAAGGATGCGCTCGCGCTCCTCGTCCGTGAACTCGAGCGATCCCGCGTGGAAGAACGCCTCAAAGCCCGGACCGCGCTCCTCGAACGGGGTCTTGGCGCGAACGAGAACCACGTCTGCGTCCTCGGCGGAGTCCACAATCGTGGCGTACGCGGCGTAGGCCTCTGCATTGCCACCCTCAACGAACAGCTTGACCTGCTGGTCTCCGGCGAGAGGCAGGTGGGCTGCGCCCTCACTGTTCTTGAGCACGGTAATTGAGGCGCGCTGGGCCGCGAGACCCTTGGCGCGGAATTCCTCGCTGCCCACGATGCGCTCGGCCTCGTCGAGGTCAACGTAACGCTTGTCGTCGAACAGGCCGAGCTCGAACTTCTCGGTGAGCAGGCGGCGCACGGACGCGTCTATGCGATCCTCCGTGAGCGCGCCCTCCGCCACGAGCTCCAGGATCAGGTCGGTGCGCGTTTCGCCACCGAACTGGTCTGCGCCGGCCTCGATGATCTTGAGGGCGCGCTCCTTCTCCGACAGGTGCTCGACGCCCCATGCGCGCGCAGGGAACGGCTGGCCCATGATCTCTACGTCCGAAATCAGGCCCCAGTCGGTGCAGATGATGCCCTCGAAGCCCAGCCTGTTGCGCAAGAGGTCTGTCAGGATTCCTTTGTTGAAGCCGAATCCGACCTCTTCCCATTCGGTGCCGATGGGCATTCCGTAGTACGGCATCATCTGGCGGGTGCCTTCGGCGATGATCGCCTTGAAAGGCTCGAGGTGGAGGTCGAACATGCCACCGGGGTAGACCTGTTCGCGGCCGTACTCGAAGTGGGGGTCTTCTCCATCGAGCTGTGGGCCGCCGCCTGGGAAGTGCTTGGCCATGGCAGACACGGAGGTGGTTCCGAAGCCCTCACCAAACTTGCCGGTGCCCTGGAACCCTCGCACGTAGGCGCAGCCCATGCGTGCGGTCAGAGTGGCATCTTCACCGAACGTTCCGTTGCCGCGTGCCCAGCGGGCCTCTGTTGCGAGGTCGATCTGGGGGTGCAGGGCGGTGCGGATACCCACGGCGATGTACTCGCGGCGTGCGATGTCGCCGAACTCCTCGGTGATGTCCTCGTCGCCGATGGCGGCGAGACCGAGGGTCTCCGGCCACTGCGAGAAGGTGCGGGTCATGAGAGCCGCGGCCGGGTTGTCGGTGAACGCGTGGCGAGGGTCGCTCGAGATCGAGACTGGAATGCCCAGGCGGGTGTTCTCGGCGATCTCCTGCAGCGAGTTGATCCACTGCGCAAACTCACGCGTCGTGTCGGGGGCGCCGAGCACGTTGAAGTGCGAGATCTGCTTGTCCTCGATGAGGCCTCGGGTTGGAGGTAGCCCGAACACAGGGTCGCCCTCGGAGACGGTTCCACCTGGTCCAGGTGCAATCATCTGCTGGAAGAGCTGGCCGACCTTCTCCTCGATGGTCATCCGGGACAGCAAGTCCTCAACGCGCTCAGGGGTTGATGCGGTGGAGTCCTTGTAGAGCTCTGACATGGCTACTTCACTCCCTTGATTCGGTACACGAGGATTCCACCTGCGAGGGCTACGAGCGTACCGAACAGGTACCAGGTCTGGTACCCGCCGAGCGCGGTTGCGCTTCCCGCCGCGATGATCGCTGGCGCGATTGCTGGGGCGATCGACTGAGGCAGCGCGTTGGCGATGTTGAGGACACCGAGGTCCTTGGCCATGTCGTCCTTGTTAGGCAGGGTCTCGGAGGCGAGTGCCTGGTCAACCGACATGAACGAGCCGGCTCCGAAGCCGATGATACCGCCCGCGATGATCAGAACGGTGGTGCTTGGGGCGATCACGATGAGGAACAGGCCAATTGCCATGATGACGCCAGCGGCAGACACGAATGGGCGGCGCTTGCCAATCTTGTCGGACAGAATTCCGCCGAGTGGGCTGGAGATAACCATCGCGGCCATACCCACCACGTTGTAGAGCACGATGAAGCCGGTCACGTCCTTCTCCGACATAGAGAAGTTGTCCATGAGGTAGTACGGAAGGTAGGTGGCGATGCCTGCGTATCCGAACATGACGAGGAACTTGGTCAGCCAGACCCAACCGAAGTCAGGGTGCTTGCGGGGATTGAACACGAACGAGCCAAAGAACTGCCCCACGGAGAGCTTGACGGTGGGAGGTGTGGTGAGCTTGCGGTCCTTGAGGGTGAGCGCAAAGAAGGTTCCGAGCACCAGAGCGAAGAGACCAGGCACCAGGAAGCGAGTCATGTCGGTGGTGAGCTGGTCGGCCATGATCGAGCCGGCGAGGATTGCGAGAGGGGTCGCAAGACCAACGATTCCGGAGACTACACCGCGGCGGCGCACGGGAACCTGGTCAGGCAGGGTCGCTGCGACGGCTGCGAGAGCACCGTTGAAGCTCGCCTGGGCGATGCACCAGCCGATGAGTACGGTGGCGACGTTCTGGGCGATGCCGATGGAAGCAAGTGCGAGGAACCCGCCGAGGACTCCGCCAACGATCCATGGGGCGCGCATGCCCCAACGAGCGGTGGTGCGGTCAGAAAGGCGGCCAACGAGCGGGTTGGCGAAAAGCGCGAAGAGTGCGCCGACGCCGAGGACTAGTCCGAGCGCTCCGTCTTCGCTTCCCGCGGGCACGATGCGCTTGATCTTGAGCGCCATTGTGACCATGACCGGAGTCATGAGCGCGATCATCACGCCGAAGTAGGCGAGCGAGTATGTAGGGATATAGCTCTTGGGCTCGCGTTCGCGAGTTTCGCTGAGGAGCTCGGTGCCCTCTTGAGGGAGCGTCGTGTCCACGTGGACTCCTTTGTCACTGGCAGCCAACTGGTGCTGGCGGCTCGGCGGAATGTTTACTTATGAAGCAAAACCTTAGGCCGTAAGGTTTTCTAGAGTATTGCAGATGTGAGGGCTGTGAAAAACCGAGATGTCCATATGTTGAGATAGTGAGACGTTGGCTGTGCGGTCAATTGCATGAGTGGGTTGCTTATGAGTGCTTCAGTTGTCGGTCTGGCGGATGCGGATGCGGGTGATTCGGTGAGATGTGGCACCAGGGATGCAGCCGGTCAAGCGCATTTCAGGGCAAATGTCCGATTGCTCGAGCGGCTGAGCGATTCGCGAAGCGTCCGGTTGGTGCTGGCTGAAATTGAAAAATGATGATTGAAAATCGTCTATTTGAATCACTATTCTGCAAGCAAGGTGCGCGACCGCGCTCCGAGTACAAACGAAGGACAACGATGTCACCTCAGAACCGAACGCGCGGGAAAACCGAGCGCACGTCGAAGGCCATCCCCTTAACAGGGGCGTCGCTTTCCCTGCTCCTCACTGCAGGGGGGCTTGCTGCACCTGCCACTGCAGCGCCCGAATACACAGAGATCAGCCAAAGCACGATGTCGGTCGTCGACGTCAACTCCGAGGAAAAGATAGGCGAGGGCGTGAACGGCGCCGCAAGCCTAGTGCTTGATGGAGACAAGGCGACCTACTGGCACACCCAGTGGGCTGGCACCATGGTGAAACCACCTCACCACCTCACGGTCAAACTCTCCGACGAGCCGGTGGCGCTCGGCAAGGTAACGCTCACCCCGCGTCAGTCGTCAAACGGATCGGGCCGCGTAAACGAGTACGAACTGTGGACCTCGGCCGACAAGGACTGCACCGCGGACTCGTTCACTAAGGCAGTCAGCGGAAACTTCCCTGGTAACGTTGCGGACTACGCGCTTGGGCGGGACATCGTCCTAGACCAGCCGACCGACGCCACCTGCGCCAAGGTCGTCTACCTCTCGACCTGGGGCGGAAAGGCCGGAGACAAGGAAATCTCCCCGGTTGAGACCGTGGGCTCGCTCGCCGAGTTCCAGGCCTACACAGCCTCCGGAGACGCCGGTCCCATGGACCCAACCGACCCACCAGAGCCGGTTGAACCGCAGCCCACCGAAACCATCACGGACGGCGATCTCGCGGTCGCACTCCACACCGACTTCCCACAGGTTGTGGGCTACGAACTCGGTGGAAAGAGCGCACACGGAAACACTGGCGGGGCAATCAACTCGATCAGCGTCAACGGCAAGGCATTTCCAGCCACATCGTCAAAAATCAGAGTGAATAGCGAGGGGACCAGCGCCAGCTGGGACCTGGGCATCGCTGACCTTGACGTAACGCTCAAAGCTACCGCGAGCGTTACCGACGGCGTGCTGCGCATCGAGCTCTCCGACCTCAAGGACCCAGCCGGAAACGTAGGCCAGATCTCGGTCCCCGGAATGAACCTGGTAACCCTGGACGCGGTGACCAAGGGCGCTAACGTTGCATCGACGACCATGTCCGTGGACCGCACCAAGACTGGCGACCTCTTCGAGTCAGTTGCAGACGCAAAGGCCGGAAACCGCTACGCTTGGCTGGTCGTGCCAACCACCGGCGACCTGTCCTTCGGTATGGAAAACAACGCGATTGCCGACCACACCAGCAAGAACGCGCAGCCAGCAAACGGCGTCAACGCCAAGTGGGTTCGCACGGTAGCAGGCAGCGGAGCGGACAAGACCGTCACGGTCAGCCCCGGCACGTTCACCTGGCTCAGCGGCGCTGCAGCCAAGTACACGCCGTCCATCGGACATGACGAGAACCCATGGATCGAGATAAAGCCGACCCTGGACGCCAACTCCGACAACACCCTGGACTGGCAGGACGGCGCAACAGCACTTAGGGACCTGCGCCACGAAGCACCGGGCATGGAAGACGTGAAGGACACTGTCATCACGCGCATCCCATTCAACATCGTTTCCCAGGCCACCCACCCATTCCTGCGCACGCTAGACGACACCAAGCGTGTCGCTCTGGCCACCGACGGACTTGGCCAGCAGGTGATGCTCAAGGGCTACGAAGCTGAAGGCCACGACTCGGCACACCCCGATTACGCGGGACACTACAACACCCGTGCCGGAGGCCTTAAAGACCTCAAGACCCTAGTCAACGAGGGAGAAGACTGGAACGCGACATTCGGCGTCCACGTCAACACCACCGAGAGCTACTCAGAGTCCTACAACTTCTCCGAGGAACTCATCACCATGCCGCCATCGGCAGCGTGGGGTTGGATGAACCAGTCCTACTACATCGACACCCAGAAGGACCTAGCAACCAACCGCGTCATCGAGCGCTTCCAGGAGTTCCGTGACGAGGTTCCAGAGAACCTGTCGTGGCTCTACATCGACGTCTACTCCCCGGACGGCTGGCAGGCCAAGCGCATCGGCTCCGAGCTGGAGAAGCAAGGCTGGGTGATCGCTTCCGAGTGGGCCGACAAGATCCCAGACCAGAACATCTGGTCGCACTGGGCCAACGACGAGAACTACGGCGGACAGACCAACAAGGGCATCAACTCGCAGATCTTCCGCTTCGTGGACAACTCGCGCCGAGACCTGTTCAACCCAGACCCGATCCTCGGACACTCATCCACGGTTGAGTTCGAAGGCTGGACCGGACACAACAACTACAACGCGTTCATCAAGAACATCTGGGAGCGCAACCTGCCGAACAAGTTCCTCCAGCAGTCCGACATCCGGACCTGGAAGACCGGTGAAATAACGTTCAACAACGGAACCGTTGCAACCTCCCCAGTGACCTCGATTGACGGATGGTCCATCCCGACCAACCGTGAGATCACCTACGACGGCGCGACCGTGTACAGCCAGGGCAAGTACCTGCTGCCATGGGCCGACGGCGACTCCAAGCTCTACCACTACAACCCAGCCGGGGGCGAGACCACGTGGGACCTCACGGACTCGTGGGCAAACCAGGACTCCGTCACGCTGTTCAAGCTGACCGACACCGGACGCGAAAAGGTTTCTGACCTCGCCGTCACCAACGGTTCCGTCGCGCTCGACGCAGAGGCTGGCGTTGCATACGTTCTCTACCCAACGTCGAAGGTTCCTGCTGCACAGGCACCCGACTGGGGCCAAGCAAGCGGAATCGTTGACCCAGGCTTCTTCTCAACCAACCTAGATGCCTACCAGACCACCGGCGACGTCACTGTTGAGCGTTCCAAGCGTGGAAACTACCAAGCGCAGATCAACGCCGGTGAAGGATCGCTCTCGCAGAAGCTGGCCGGCGGAAAGCTGCCTGCAGGCAAGTACAACGCCTCCGCATGGGTTGAGATCCAGCAGGGCAAGGAGCGCGACGTCGCTCTGAGCATCACGGGCGACGGCGTCAAGGCCGTTTCGCACCAGAAGAGCGTTAACGGTACACCAACCACGACGTTCTCGACCACCACGGCGATCAACGCGACCGCGTCCGACGAAAAGGTGGGAACCTACTTCCAGCGTGCACGAGTGGTCTTTGAGACCACGGGCGGCGAAGTGACCTTCACGGTTGGCGCCGGCGAAGGCGACGCCATCGTTTCGGTGGACGACCTGCGCCTGACCGACTTTGTCCCAGCCGAGGCCGGCGCCTCCGAAGACGACAACGTGATCCTGCACGAGGACTTCGAAAACGCTGACACCGGCTACTGGCCGTTCGTCACGGGTGCCACCAACCAGGGCGGCGACGCACGAACCCAGCTCGCTGAGATCAACGCACCGTACTCGCAGAAGGGCTGGTACGGAAAGGACCAGGCCGGCAAGGTTGTTCAGGGCGGAAAGATCCTGGACAACGTCCTGGACGGCACCTGGTCTCTGATGGCACACGAGGAGAACGAGGGCCGCATCCTGCGCACCACCTCGGGAACCCTCTCGCTTGAGGCCGGACACGACTACGAGTTCTCGTTCGACTACCAGAACGGCTATGCCGGCGCCTATGACATGGTCATCGGCTACGACTCAGTCAACGGAACCAAGGCTGCCTCGACCGAGGTCAAGCGCATCCCACTTGGTCAGGTCCGCGACACCGAACGCATGACACAAACCATCAAGGCGGGCACCTGCGGAACGTACTTCGTGGCGTTCGACAAGATGAAGGCTGGTCCACAGACCGACCTCGTCATTGACAACATCACGGTCAAGGACCTCGGCGAGTCCGCCGAACAGCCGGCATGTGCCTCCGCGAAGATCACGGGACCATCCGACATCCGTGACGGTCACACCGCAACCTACACAACCGCGGTCACCGTTCAGGAAAAGGAAGATGTCACCGCACTGACCCAGACCCTCAAGGCCCCTGAAGGCTGGACAATTCTGCGCCAGGACGCTGGCGAGTCCGAGGTCCCAGCCGGCGGAACCGCCACGGCAACCTGGCTGGTTCTGCCTAAGAAGGGCGACACCGCGGGCGAACTGACCTTGGAGTCGACTTACAAGAAACTCGGCTCGAACGCGATCTTCGCGGTCACCTCGACCAAGCAGGTCAAGATCCTATCCACCATCGGTGGGGGAGAGAACTACCTGTCTGACCTGCCGTTTGCCAAGACCCCGATCAACGGTTGGGGCCCTGTTGAGCGCGATCAGGCCAACGGCGAGCAGGGCCAGAACGACGGGCCAAAGCTCAGCCTCAAGGGCGTCGAGTACGAGAAGGGTCTGGGCACGCACGCCAACTCGCGCGTTGAGTTCGACCTGTACGGCCAGTGCACCGCTTTCTCCGCACTTGTGGGTGTGGATGGCAAGCAGAAAGCCGGAACAGTGGTGTTCAAGGTTGAGGACGGCAACGGCAAGGTTCTTGCCGCTCCAACTGCAACGATGAAGCCAACCATGGATCCTGTTGCGCTGACCGCTGACGTCACCGGCGTTGAGCGCTTGGTCCTGATCGTGGATAACGCTGACGGCTCGAACGGAAACGACTGGGCCGACTGGGTCAACGCCAAGGTTGACTGTGTTGACGGCGTCTCGGATCGCGTGAGCGTAACCCCATCGACCTCAGAGGTTGAGCAGGGTACAGCGTTCGACATAGCCCTTGCAGGCTTCGCGCCATCGGCGCCGGTACGTATCGTCGGTAACGACGGCGCTGACCTGGGAACCGTGACCATGGATGAACAGGGTGCTGGCATCCTGGCTATCGCGGTGGCACAGGATGCGCCTCTCGGTGCGTTCGAGTTCCTTGCGCTGCAGGACGCGGCTTCCGGCACCATCGGTGCAGCCGGTTCCGTCACTGTCACGAAGGCTCCTGTGGTTGAGCCGGAGGTTGGCGAGCTGACGCTCCTGACCACCGACTTCGAGCACTCCAAGAAGCCTTCGCTCGTGGCGCACTCCACGGTCTCGGGAACGGGAACCGTGACCGTGAAGCAGGGCAACTACTCTGCAACTGCGCAGTTCACTGCGGTTGCGGGCGAACCGGTGACCGTTTTCCTTGACAAGCCCCTGCCATCGGCAGGCCACTTCAAGGTGAAGGTCAGCCTGACCCCAACTAAGGGCGGCGACGTCCTCACGGTGGATGCCAAGGTCAAGGCAAACCCAAAGGGTAAGTAGCGGTGTGCGGCTACTAACCAACTGATTAACGACGATTCCCTCGCCTTTTAGCGGAAGGCGAGGGAATCGTCGTTTGTCGGTAAGGGCGGCTAGGCCGCCCCAGCGGGCTGGTGCGCAGTTGGGGTCTGTGGTGCCCGGTCGGGGGCTGGTGCCCGACCAGAGGGCGGAGGTTCTACTCCACGCAGCGCAGAGCGCGCACGGCCTCCGGGTATGCTTCGGCGATGTCTCTGGTGGCCTGGTGCTGGGGATCCGTCAGCAGATCGCGGGGAGACCCGGACTCTACAAACACCCCGTTCGACAGCACGTGGACAGTGGGGGTCAGTCGGGAGAGTAGGTTGAGGTCGTGGGAGAAGACCACGAGCCCGATCTCGCGCTCTGCAACAATGTCGCGCAGGCGGGCCGATACCTTGTCCTTGAGGGTTGCGTCGAGCGCGGTCGTGGGCTCGTCGAGCACGAGGACGTCCGGGGCGGTGGTCAGTGCGAGCGCGATAGAGAGGCGCTGGCGCTCCCCGCCTGACATGGTGTGGAGCTTGCGGTCGATGAAGCGTTCCTCGAGGAACATTAGCTCGAGGACCTCCTCGATTGACCTGCCCGAGCCGCGTCCGGTCTTGCGGGCAGCGCGCAACTCATCCTCGACCACGCGCCGCACAGTCAGGGCGGTGTCATACCCAAAGAATCCATTCTGCGCGACCTTGCGCACCGTTGCCTCGTAGCGTTTCTTCTCGCCGAGTCGGAGACGGGAAACAGCCTTGCCGTTGAACGTGAGTCGACCGCCCACAGGCTTGAGCGCACCCACAAGGGCGTTTGCCAGGGTCGTCTTGCCCACACCAGAGGCTCCAGTAATACCCTGCGCCGGAGCGCCCTTGTACACCTCGAGGCTCACTCCGCGGATGTCCGGGCGGGAGGTGTATCCCGCAACGAGGTCCTGCGCGTTCAGGTGACTGGGCTTAGTGCTCACAACAACTCACTTCGTTTCGGTGTATCAGCGTGTAGGTGCCCCCGCGGCGTGCGGTGAAGTGCACGTTCGTCAGGACAACTAACTCTTGGGGCGGGGTCTGTTACGACCTTACCGGGCACCTCGCGAAGTGCCGGCACTTTGACTAACGAACGGGAATGCACGTCTGCTCCCATTTTTCTCAATGACCTTGGAGGAGGAGGAGGGGGAGGGAAGCCTCGAAGTGCGGCCAGGTGCTCCGGAATACGACTTGCCTACACCGCGCCGCGTGCACAGGCTGATCCCCAAGTAACCTGTTGACCATGACGAAGCGTAGGTTTCCAGAGTCCGTGTACGGCGTAGGCGAAGAGCCCGACCCGCGGTTTTCCTTGGCGAACGAGCGGACCTTCCTCTCCTGGATTCGCACGTCCCTCGCGTTTATTGCGGCGGGGCTCGCCCTTGAGGCTCTCAGCGTTCCCGTGTGGCCGACTGCCCGCTACATTGTGACCGCCGTGTTCCTACTGATTGCACTCTTGGTTCCGCTCTATGCGTGGAGTGCCTGGAAGCACAACGAACGGGCTATGCGTCAGGGACGCCAAATGCCTGGTCCACGCCTAGCAATTGTTATTTCGATCCTGACGACCATCGCTGTTGTAGCACTCGCGGTCGGTCTGATTGTGGGCGTATAGCGTGCCGAGTCTCATGCGGCCGGCGGGTGACCCTGTATACGACATCGGACTCGCCGTGGAGCGTACGGCGCTCGCGTGGCAGCGCACGATCCTCGCGCTCGTTGTGGGTTCGGTCGTGGCGGCCCGCTATGTGTCTTACGCAGTGGATGGCCCCGCACCCATCCTCCTCGGGGTGGCTGGCACTGGCCTCGGAATTGTCGCCCTCATCTGGACGCGACGGCGCTACGACAAGATGAGCAGCGACCTCAAAGAGAAGAGGGAGGTGCACCCGGGCGGAGGCGGTCACCTCCTCTTGGTCATGGGCTCGATGCTGTGCCTGTCGGCTCTCTTGGTGCTGTTTGTACTGACCCGCGGCTAAGGCCGCAGCACCTTATTCACGACGATCTTGGTTGCGAACCAGCATCTTCACCGTCCGGGCCCACTCGCTACGACGGCCCGGCTACCTCTTGTGTTCCATGCCCGGCATCAGCTGGGACTTGGTACCACGAATCATGGTGAACGCGATGAGCGCACCCAGAGCGAGTACAACCGCAGAGCTGTGGAATACCGAGTGATACCCCGAAACAAGGTCTGCCGGGTTGTGGGAGCCGGAAGTCACCTCGGCGTAGATCGTGGTGAACACGGCGAGGCCAACGGATGCCCCGATCTGATTGGACGCGTTGCCCGTGGCGGACGCAGCTCCGGCATCGTGCGGGTCCACGCCCAAAAGTGCGAGGTTTTGCACCGGGACGAACAGGAGCGCCATGCCCACGCCGTTGACGATGAGTGCGGGCATGATTTCGGTCCAGTAGGAGCCTCCCACGGTGACTCGAGAGAGGAACACCATCGCGGAAGCAGCGATCAGTGGGCCGGAAATGAGGAAAGGCCGAGGTCCGAAACGAGGGAGCAGCTTGGTCACCACCGGGGCAGTAGCAGAAATCGCGACGGTCTGAACCAGCATGGCCAGGCCAGTGTGAAGAGGCGAGAAGCCGAGAACGATTTGCATGTGGAACGTCAGGTATAGCATTGCGCCGACCATGGTTGCCCCCGCAACCATCTGCAGCAGGAAAGCTCCCCCGCGCGTGCGATTGAGGATGCGCAGCGGCAGCAGGGGGTGCCGGGAGCGTGACTGCCACACAAAGAACCCGATGAGCAGCGCGACGGCTAGTGCGAGGAAAGCCCACACCGAAGCATGGTCCCACCCTCTCTCGGCGAGGGTAAACCCGTACACGAGTGACCCGAGGCCCGCAGTCACCAGTACGGCACCTAGGATGTCGAGCTTGGTGTCTCCGTGGGCTTTGGACTCGTTCAACAGGTAAGCGGCTGCGATCGCCACGGTGATCACGATCGGCACGTTGACCAGCAGGCACCAGCGCCACGAGGCGTACTCGGTGAGCACTCCGCCCATGAGCAAACCGATCGCCGCACCCATGCCCGCAATCGCGCCGAAGATGGCGAACGCGGTGTTGCGCTCACGGCCGTGCGGGAAGGTGATGGTCAATATGGCCAGCGCAGCCGGCGCCATGAGCGCGGCAAAAATGCCCTGAAGTCCTCGGGCGAGGACCAGCTCCGCACCTGTGTGGATCAGGCCGCCGTACGCGGAGGCAGCGCCAAAACCAACGAGGCCAAGGATGTATGTGCGCTTGCGTCCCCAGAAGTCCGCGATACGCCCGCCGAGTAGCAGCAAGGAACCGAACGCCAGCGCGTACGCGGTGACAACCCACTGGCGTTGGACGTCGCTCATGCCAAGCTGAATCTGCGCCTGTGGTAGTGCGATTGAGACGATGGTTCCGTCGAGCACAACAACGAGCTGGGTCATTGCAACGATCGTGAGCACAAGCCACTTTCGCTTGGGGTGGTCGCGGTTCGTCATGAGTGAAGACATGGACATCCGGTCTGTAAGGGCGCGGTTATGGTCGGGCCCAGTGTTCAACCTGTTAGTGCCCGCAGTTCATTCCCTCACCACGACCACTTCTCAGAATGTGGAGCCCTGCGAACACAACAAAGGGTCGAGCCCCAGCGTGTGCTGGGACCCGACCCTATCGTCGATAATCAGCGCGTTAACGCGCTCTTAGTCGGCGCTTAAGCGCGCGACTTGGCATGCTGAGCAGCGATGTAGCCGTAGACGATGCCCTGTCCAATCGTGGCGCCGGCACCTGGGTAACGGTTACCAAACGCGTTTCCAGCGGAGTTACCGATTGCGTAGAGGCCGTCGATGACGGTTCCGTCTGCGCGGAGAACCTGTGCGTTCTCGTTGGCCTTCAGGCCACCACAGGTACCGAGGTCACCACACACGATCTTGACCGCGTACAACGTACCCGAGAGCTGACGCAGGTTCGGGTTCGGGGTAACGGTTGGGTCGCCGTAGTAGCGGTCGTAGGTTGCCTCGCCACGGTTGAAGTCGTCATCGCGACCGGCACGTGCGTAGCCGTTGAAGGTGTTCATCTGCTCAACGAACGCGTCAACTGGAACGCCCATCTTGTTGGCGAGCTCCTGTGGGCTCTCTGCCTTGTGTGCGATTCCAGCCTCGTACCATGCCTCTGGCAGTGGGGTGCGTGGGTAGGAGATTGCGGCGAAGAGGTAGGAGTTCTTGTACTCCTGGTCGAACACGATCCACGTGTCACCAATTGGGTCGCCGTCGAGCTCGCGCTGCAGAACGGTCTGACCGTATGACATGTAGTCGATGGACTCGTTGATGAAGCGCTTTCCGTTGCTGCCAACCATGAATGAACCTGGAAGGGAACGTTCAGCGAGCATGACGCCGGGGCGGCCGCCTTCCTTGGTTGGGGCAACCGATGGGAACCACCAGACCTGGTCCATGAGGGTGATGTCCGCGCCGACCTTCTGGCCTAGCGTGATCGCGTCACCGGTGTTGGACTCGGCGCCGAGTGCCCACTGGCCCTTGAAAGTCTCCGACTGGTACTTCTGCCGCAGTTCAGCGTTGTGGTCGAATCCGCCGGCGGAGAGGATGACACCCTTACGAGCGGTAATGGTGACCTGCTTGCCCTTCTGCTCGGCCTTGATGCCGGTTACTGCACCCTTGGCGTCGGTGAGGATCTCAACAAGTCCGGTCTCGGTCCAGTAAGGGATTCCAGCCTTGATGACGCCCGCGAACATACCTGCTGCGAGTGCCTCTCCACCAGCGGTGAACTCCTTCTTGAGTGCGAGGCCACCGATGCCCTGTGCGGCACGGCCTGCGGCCTTGACGAACCCCTTCTGTGGCACCTTGGCCATGAGGTTCATCCACTTGTAGTCAACACCGGTGACTGGCATTGGGATTGGTGCGCCGAGTGCGGATGGGCGCAGACGTGCACGTTCCGCGCCGAGGATCGCTGCGTTGAAAGGCTTGGACTCAACCGAGCGGCTGCTAGGTGCCGAGCCTGGGAGGTCGGAGTGGTAGTCGGAGTAGTCCTTGCACCACATGAACTCAAGTGGGGTGTTGCGGATCATGACGTCAACGGCAGCTGGTCCGTGCTCGAGGAAAGCCTCCCAGCGCTCCTTTGGAGCGGAGTCGCCAACAACGTTTTCGAGGTAGAGGTGTGCGCGCTTCTGGTCGTAGTCGGCGCCGGAGTCGCGTAGGACCTTGTTGCCAGGGATCCAGAATGCTCCACCGGAGAGTGCGGTGGATCCACCCATGTACTGGGACTTCTCGATGATGAGGGTGCTCAGTCCTGCTTCGTGAGCGGAGAGAGCCGCAGCCATACCGGTGCCGGCACCGACGATGACAACATCAACTTCGATGTCCTTGGCGGGGGTGATGGGTGGAATTGGCTTGTCTGCCATGATCTTTCCTTCTGCCGTGGTTCAGTGGTGAGCCGTCGCCATCGTTGGCGGTGACGTACTCGTCCGGTTGGTCCTATCGTGAGGGAGGACACCTTTCCTACTAAGACTAGTGTCCTATGGAAACTAATTCCAGTGGGTGTATGAAGTTCGCACCTCAGGTAGTCCACGTGATCAGCGGCTCTATGCCGCAGTTTTGGTTGGAATTTGCTTCCACCGAAGCGCGCCAAGGCCGGATCGGATGTGATCCGGAACTCAGAGGCCTCTGGCCAGTCAGGTTAGCCCAAAAAGGGGATACTGGCACCCGTCATAATAGTGACAACATGTTGTCACTTGACAATTGCCCCGGGGCGGTGCATTGTTGAGGTGTCGCAATGACATGCGCTCGGCAACCAGAGGCCGAGAATCCCGTGCGAAACCAGAGCGCACGCACCCGCCACACCAGGCAATCGCTGCCTCCAGAGGGCATTACGCTCCGCAGCTGTCGCTTCCGGCACCACATTCAATCCCAGAGCCGCGCCCACGTGAGCCGCGCCGGGAAGCGCTACCCAAGGAGAGTCACTTGACTACCAATCCACGCGCATACGTCGGCACCTCCGACATCGCACGACTTGCGGGAATCAACCGCGCAACCGTTTCCAACTGGCGCCGCCGCGGTGTCGGTTTCCCTGAGCCCGTGGCAGGCAACCCCGCCCGCCCGCTCTTTGACCTCGATGCTGTGACAGCCTGGCTCGAGGACCGGGGGATCCCTGTGGGATCCGCCCCGGACCACAATCTGATTAACGACGATTCCCTCGCCACCCAGGGGCAGTCCGGCTCCGCGGATAGCTGGGGTGGGCGCGGGCAGGGTCGCGGTGACGGCCGCGGCAAACGCCGTGGAGCGGGCCGTCGAGGCCCTGGACATGAAGGGCCTGGCCACGACGGGCCACACGGTCGCGGAGATCGCGGTGGTCGTGGACATGGGCGGCCGGGTGGCCGTGGCGAGGGGCGCGGACCGGGGCGCCGGTTCGAGGATGCCTTCCGGCTGGAGTCGATCCTGCGCGCAAGCCTCAAGCCGCACGATGCCCGCCGGCTCATCATTGAGCTCACGGCACTCAAGGCGCTTGAGCGTCGAGGCGAACTCGGCGATCTGCTCGGTGAATCTGAAGATCTTCGCTCAGGAGCGCTTGCTGCCGCGGAGGCAGTTCGCTCGGAGAACGAGGCGCTGGCTGGTACATTCACGGACCTTGCCCGTTACCTCGATGATTCGGGCGTGGCACGCTCCGCCCAGCTTATCTGGGCTGAACTTGACCAGGTGGAGAAACTTGACCGGCTCGCCCGCGTGATCGGCCGATCCATCGGCGACGACCGCTTTGGCTCGCCTGAACACGTCTCCTCGCCACTCGTGGCCAAACTCCTGGCGGGCCTCGCTCAGGACACAGGTCCATCCGCATCCCGAGCCGTGCTTGGCGCGGGAACCGGACAGGTCATCTCCCGGCTCGACCGCAAGGTCGGCGGAGATCTGATCGGCTGGGATAACTCCGAAGAAGCAGTGGAGCTCGCCGCCGCGCGACTGGCTATTGCCGGGTCGGACGCGCGCGTCGAGGTGCGCGACCTCATGGTCAACCCACCCCTCGGCAAGCGCTACTCGGCCGTTGTATGCGATGCACCTTTCGGGCTGCGGACACCACGTGACGTGCACGAAAAACTGGCGGAAATCGTCGAAAATCATGAGCGCACGAGCGAGGCGTACTGGGTCGCGCTGACCCGCGAACTGCTCGCAGCCGGAGGGCGCGGAGCCGTGGTGCTGCCGCTCGCCGCGTGGGAGAAGTTGGGGGCGCGCGAGTCGCTTCTGACCGGAGGACACGTTGAGGCAGTGATCTCGTTGCCGCGCCACACCATGCCGTCCTTTGAGGGGCGCAGCGTGGTGCTGGTACTGCGCGGAGGATCGCTGTTTGACCTTCCAGTTGGCGCGCGCTGGCACTTCCTGAACGGGTCCAGCAACACGCTGTTTGTGGACGTGGAATCGGCATTTGGTGCCGAAGCATTTGAGGGTGCTGGGTTTGGGCCTGGTGCTGGGGCTGGCGCTGGGTTTGGGCCTGGTGCTGGCCGCGGGCCGGCGCGCAGGCGAATGAACGGCCTGAGTCGTCACGCCGTGAGTGCCGTTGTGGACCTGGTCCTGAGCTTCCGAGAGAACCCCACGGAGTTTGCCGAGGGGCGAGTGAGCGCCGATGATATCGGCCACGATTCCGTGCGCGCGGCCGTGGTGCGGACCGAATCCGACGTGACCAAGCTGGCGGATCCGCGCCAACTCCTTGGGCAGTCCACGCCTCAGATGCGTGCAAAGCTTATCGACGGTGCGAGCCGAAACACCATGGGCCTAGCGCGCGGACTGCGCCGCGTTGGCCGACGGGTCGACCTCGCCGAGGCGGGGGAGCGCCTGAAGGAGATCTCCCAGGACTTGGCTCAGGTAGACGCGAATGAGTTTGTGTTCAGTGAGCCGACCTCGCTTGGCGAGATGGGGGTTCCGGTGCACGCCTACTCGGCCGATGAAGAAGTTGAGGATGGAGACATCCTGGTGCTTCCGGGTGCGGGCCGTCAGGTGGTGCGCTTCAAGGTCGTGACCGAGCGGATGCTCGAGCGCAGGGCCAAGGGGCGCCAGGGACGCGAGGGGGCGCGGGCTGGGGCTGGGGTTGAGGGTGCTGAGGCCGGGGCAGCTGCGGTTTTCGGCGGTGCTTCGGGCGGATTTGCTGTAGGTGGCGAAGTTGAAGGTGCGCCGGCTGGTGCGCGGGCCGGTTCGCCACTTGGCGGCGAGCCAGAGCGCGGGCGCAAGCGGCCGCAGCCGATCGTGATCATCAAGTCATCGCAGATTGACGTGGACTCTCACGTCATAGCGGCGGCGCTGTCCACAACCCAGAACCAGTTCATTCTGGGCAGGCGGCTAGAGCGCATGGAACGCCACGGCGGACCGCGTGATCGTGGGCCGTGGGCTGGCGGGCCAGGTGGACCCAGTGGGCGGGGCAGTGGTGTCGGCGGGTTCAACCCTGGGCAGCGGGAACTTGACGCCGCTCTAGTATCGACCGGTCTAGCTGACCTATCCGTTCCGCGTGAGAATGGTGAGACTGCTGACCGAGTAGCTGAAGCACTCGTGGAGATCGAACGGATTGCGGCGGCCGCCCGCGCATTGCAGGAGGACGCACGCTCTGCGGAACTAGCAATAGCACCCCTGCTGGGACTGAACAAGTTCGCGGCAGCGCGGAAGAATCGTCGCTAATCCTCTAGTCCCCCATCGACCAAACTCAACCCAACCCCAACCCCACCCATCGAACGGATGATTATCAATCCGTTCGATGGGAGCGAATGGGCCGTGGCCCGGTGCATCTGCACCGGGCCACGGCCCATTTTGGCGTGTTGCAGGTGGTTGGTGGGGTTGGAGTCGCCCGCTCATGCAGCCGGGCCCGGGAAGAAAGCAAGCTATCCGACCAACACAAGAGGTCCGAGCTGACTGAGCGAGCTGAATAACCCGAGCGAGCCGAGCTACCCAAGTGACGTAGCGAAGGCCTCTGCCCGTATTCGCACGGCGTCGGCGTACCCCGCACCGGACTCGGTGACAAGGTGTGCCGGCTCGGAAATGTCGCCAGACAGAGTGCTAACGAGTTGCTCGCACACTTCTCCCACGATTTCCGAGGCTGATGTGGGGGAGTATCCCCAGCTCGCGGCCTCATCGCGAATGTGGCGCCCGTTGATGTGTCGCAGGGAAGACTGCTGGGCCACCACGTGTCCGAAGCCGCGGAAGTTCGAGTTTGCCAGGAAGACTGGCGCAACGTCGTACAGCGGAGCGAGCTCGACCTCGCCCTCGGCGGTGAGAGTCAGTGAGTAGTTCTTGGAGTGGGCGTCGCCGTTTCCAACGACCGCGTTGAACGTAATCTGGCGGATCAGGCTGGGGATGAAGTCAGTATTGGCAAAAGGCAGGGCCTTGCTCACGAGTTCCTGGAACCGCGTGTGCTCGGAGGTGCTGGCTGGCTCGTACTTGGCCGCAACCGGGATGCTGAGGGCCTGGGCGAAGTCCTCTTGGTGAACCCTCAGAGTGGCTGGGTGGTTGGCTGGAGTGCGATCTTGCTTGTCAGTCGTTGCGGGCCCGTCGAGCTGATCGAGCCGGTCGAACCTGTCGACGAGCAAGACTTGGCGGTCCCCGAATGTCTCCAGCGTTGTCTGAGCCGCTGGAATCCCGACCGAGCGAGCAAGGTCGAGCGCCCAGTGTTCCAGCTCGAGCAGGCCGGAGATGGGGGTGTTGCTCGGATTGGGCTTTGCAATGACGTTCGAGGGTGCTCCCGCCGCGGGCCAGAACCATCGGTCACCTTCGCGCCACAGGAGCAGTTTGGGCTGCACTCCTCCGAGCGAAGCGGAGAGCGGGAGGTCATCCGGTGTGTCGATCGTCGGCGTGGTCAGGACGAGGTGAGTGAGTTCCGCCGCGGAGAGTTCGCGGTGGAAGCCCTCAAGATTGCTCTGGGCAGACTCCGTGAATTGGACTGCGCCGGCGCAGTCGAGCCCGATGTAGCGTAGCAGGCCAAAGGTGTCGTTTGGGCGGACCCCGTACTGCCTTTCTAGGGTCGCGCGCAGTGGGTTCTCGGGCAGGAGGTTGTCAAAAAATCGCTCGAGGTGCGGTCCTTCGAGGCGCTTGAGCGTATTCGGTACCGACAGGCTCAGGCTGGGCGTTCCCAAACCGTGGGCGGCAACAAAGTTGGGGTCAAATCGCAGCCGCAGTTTTCCGGTCCTCAGCTGCTCGAGTTGAGCACACAGCTCGCCGCGCAGCCACACGTAGAGAAGGTTGGCTGGCATCAGTGGTCCTCGGTGTGCGGCGGGGTTGGCTGAGTGGGCCGGGTGGGCGCGGAGGCGGGCGGGGTGACGGTGATCTTCGAACCCCGTGGGACCGCAATGACTTCATAGCCGCAGGCCGCGAGGGCGTTGAGGAGAGTTATGGTGGAGGAGTTCTTCCCGGACTCGAGTCGGCTCAGTGTCGGGCGCGAGGAGTCAATGTGCTCCGCGAGCTCGGTCTGCGTGAGGTGGGAATCCTCGCGCGCGCCAGTAACTGCCGCGCCGAGTAGCTCGGGTGTTCGTGCGCGATACCAAGGCTTCATCATGCCAACCGCTCTCCGTGAGTGAATCAAATGTGAGTCATCTTGAAGCTCTTACACAATGAATCATAAGTGATTCATTCCGGTGTGGCGAGCGTTTGAATCATAAATGATTCAAACTCAAAATGTGAGGCCAGATCGTGGGTGTCTGCGCTTCGGCGGATTTTCAACCTTCCGCGGTGGTGAGGCAGGTATTCTACTCGCAGCAGCTACCCTCACGAAGGACTGATATTCACGGCGAACTACGCCTCTTTCGTCTGGAGCGTTGCAGACATCCTGCGCGGTTCCTACAAGGCCCACCAGTACGGTGGAGTCATCCTTCCATTCACGGTTCTGCGCCGACTGGACTCAGTCCTCGCAGCGATTGACCAGGCCAAGCAGGACGGGCTGAACGTTTCTCCCGGTATGCTCCGCAAGCGTGCCGGTCACCAGTATTCGTTCAACAACACGTCCCGGTGGTCGTTTGAGAACCTCCTGGACGATGCGAACAACATCCGCGAGAACCTCCGTGACTATGTGCTTGGATTTTCCGAGTCTGTTCGGGACATCTTTGACAAGTCCAAGTTCGATGACATCATCGCGGACCTCGACAACAACGATCTCCTGTACTTGGTGGTTCAGCGATTCGCGGAGGTTAACCTCTCGCCGCAGGCCGTTGACAACACCACAATGGGTCACGTGTTCGAGGAGCTCATCCGTAAGTTTGCGGAAGCTTCCAATGAGACCGCCGGTGAGCACTTCACGCCGCGTGAGGTCATCAAGTTGATGGTGGACATCCTGCTCTCTCCTGACCGCGAAGAGATCGAGAATACCCCACACATTTCTCGTTCCATTTATGAAACTTTCACACCACGATGGATACAAACGCGCGTGAGCTACGAATTGGCTGCTTGATTGGTTCAAGCGGGAGTCCAGTGATTCGAAGAGTCTGTGACGGCTGCGACGGGTGGCGATCGCGTCCCTGATTAGGAGGATCATGTTCACACCAATTCATCTGGCCTTGGGAATTGAGCCTGGCGACCTGTCGCTGAGTTTGATCGAGCAAGCAGTAGAACACGGGGTACGCGAGACGGGCGCGCTCGACTGGAAGAGCAATGTCTATGATCCTCGCAAGCCGCAATGGGATGACGAGGCCGCCAAAGATGTAGCCGGGTTCATCGCCGAGAACGGTGTGTTCGAGGGCCATGGCTTGTCTAGGATGACCACGGGCGGCCCGTCGGATGTTGTGCTCGCGGAAATGTATGCGATCTACTTTGCGCTATCTCGCTTCCGCCAGCACCGTGGCAAGCTGGTTATTCGCACAGACTCGCGGAAGGCGATCGCCTTGGCGCGGACGGCGCTGGATGGTCACTGCTGCCACGCCAGGCCTGCTGTCCAACACGTGTAGACTCTTCTGCGCACTCTTCAACCCAGGCTCGAAGCCAAGACTATTGAGTTCCAATGGGTCAAGGGCCACTCTGGCGATTTGCTCAACGAGGTCGCTGACACCGTGGCAGTGCTTTCCCGCCGCCACATGCAGGCCGGAATCCCATTGTCTGAATCAAGGAGCCGGCTCGAGGTGTTCGTACGGCAAGCACTCGCCGCCCAGAGTGTTGAGGCCGCTTGGGGAGTAGCGCCAAAGGCCTCATCCGTAGCCCTTGCGGCCTAGAGCCAAACAGCCCCAGCAGCCCAAAGGCTCAGTTTCATGAGAACTCTGAGCCGCTTGACCGCCTACCCCGACCCACACCCGACGATTCCCGCACCTTCCATAAGAAGGCGCGGGAATCGTCGTCAATCAGTTTGTGTTGAGCGCAAGCCCAACTCTACAAACCGGAACTGGCAGCCATCGTCACTCGCTCTTCCAGTAGGCTGGCAGGAGAGTCTGAAAGGCCCTCATGCTGCAACTGTCTAACATCCGTAAGTCGTACACGACCGCGGACTTCACCCAAACCGCACTCGATGATGTTTCGATAGCGTTCCGTGACAATGAGTTCGTCGCGATCCTCGGACCATCCGGCTCCGGTAAGACGACGCTCCTGAACATCGTGGGAGGCCTCGACCACTACGATTCAGGCGACCTTGTCATTGACGGTGTGCCCACGTCTGACTACCACGACCGGGACTGGGACACCTATCGCAACAACCGCATCGGGTTTGTTTTCCAGAGCTACAATCTGATCCCGCACCAGACTGTCTTGGCTAACGTCGAGCTGGCTCTCACACTCTCAGGAGTGTCCCGGACAGAACGTCGCGAGCGGGCGGTAGTTGCGCTTGAACAGGTGGGGCTTGGGGACCACGTCCACAAGCTGCCGAGCCAGATGTCGGGCGGACAGATGCAGCGCGTCGCCATCGCCCGCGCGCTCATCAATGACCCGGAGATCCTTCTCGCAGACGAGCCAACGGGTGCCCTTGACTCGAAAACGTCTGTGCAGATCATGGCACTGCTGACCGAGATCGCGAACGATCGACTGGTCATTATGGTCACGCACAATCCAGAACTCGCCGACGAGTACGCGACTCGTACTGTGACCCTGCGCGACGGACAGATTTTCGACGATACTGATCCGTTTGATCTATCCCTTGCGTCGGTGGATGCCAAGGATAAAGAGGTCCGCAGGACCTCAATGTCCTTCTTAACGGCCATTTCGTTGTCATTTAAGAACCTCATGACAAAAAAGGGTCGAACGCTCATGACAGCGTTCGCAGGGAGCATCGGAATCATTGGGATTGCGGCAATCTTGGCTCTCGCAAACGGAGTCAACGAGTACATCAAAGGCATTGAGGAAGACACACTTTCCCTGTACCCGCTGACGATCCAAAGCCAAGGGATGGACTTCACCGCGATGATGACCGCCGGCGCTGCGGCGGGCACCGAGGCGAACAACGCCTCCGATGACTCTGCTGGCCCCGTGAGGGAAATGCAGTATCTGACTCGCATGTTCGAATCCATTGGATCGAATGACCTGGCTGCACTCAAGGAGTTCTTTGATGCGGGTGGTGACGGAATAACAGAGAACACCCAGTCCATCCAGTACTCATACAATGTCACGCCGCAAATCTTTGCGAATACCGCCAATGGCGTTCGTCAGGTCAACCCAGATACCGCACTCGCTGCACTCGGGTTTGGAGGAAGCTCGGATTTTTCTGACCTCATGCCGGTACCGATGGGAACCAGCGTGTTCAATCAGCTGGTCGATGACACCTCACTCATTGAGAATCAGTATGACGTTGTAGCCGGCAGGTGGCCGCAAGCACGCGATGAGCTTGTCGTGGTACTCACCCCAAGTGGGGCCATAAGTGACCTCATGGCCTTCACCATGGGGCTGCGAGACCCTGCGGAACTGGACGACATGGTGAAGCAGTTCCTTAACGAGGAAGAGATCACCACGTCAGGTGAAGCGCTGAGTTTTGAGTATGATGACCTCCTTGCGGCGCAGTTCACTCTGATCAACGCTTCCGACTACTACCAGCATGACGGAACCTACCAGGTCTGGACTGACAAGTCTGGCGATCCTGCGCACATTGAGAAGCTGGTCAAAAAAGGAACTCCGCTGCGGGTGACCGGCATCCTCAAACCGGCTGAAGGTGCCAACACAACGGCGCTTCAGCCAGGGGTGTACTACACCTCCGCGCTGGTGCGAAGTCTCATGGCAGACGCCGCTACGCGAGACATTGTGAAAGACCAACTGGCACACCCTGCTGTCAACGTCTTCTCAGGACGAAGCTTCGCAGAGGAGGAGGCCAACCCCGGGCGCGAGGACTTTGATCTGGCCAAGATCATGACTGTCGATGAAGAGGCAATCAAGGATGCATTTACCTTGGATGAATCAATGCTCACCATCGACCCCTCGGTGCTAAATCTTTCCATGCCGGCTCTGAGCATTGATCCAGCGGCTCTCCCACAGCTTGACCTCGGCAAACTGCTGGAGACTCCCGATCTGAACGACCTGGATCTCGACCTCGAATCGATCCTGTCAAACGTGGACCTGAGCAAGGTTGACCTTGGGTTAAGCGGAGAAGACGTGTCTGCGCTCGCGGGGAAGCTTGCCACTGGGTACGCCGCATTCTGTGCAGCCGATGGTACCCGCTGCGAAAACCCACAGACAGGGTTCGAACTCTTCCTTGAGTCCGAGGAGGGACGCGCGATTCTCACTGAGTTTGAGGCGCTCCAGGAAGAAGCCGCCGAGGGAATCGCCGGCGCGCAGCAAGAGTTGATCGACCAGGTAACCACGCAGATAACGCAAGCCGTAACAGCTCAGGTCGAAGCGCAAGCCGCATCAATTAGCAGGGCTGTGCAGACGGCGATGACGGGCTATATGAACCAAGTGATGACGACGCTGGGGCGGCAGATTGCGCAGCAGGTTGGTCCAGCGCTCGAACGTCAGGTCGCCAGCGGGTTGCAATCCGCCATGGGACAACTCGCTGGGAACATGTCGAATGCGATGAACATCGACGAAGACAAGTTCATTGATGCGTTCTCCCTGAGTATGTCCGAGGAGGAACTCACTGAGCTCCTCATGTCGATGATGTCGAGAGAACAGAGCTCCCTTGACAGCAACCTGACCAAACTTGGCTACGCATCACTAGACCACCCCTCATCCATCGATATCTACCCCAAGGACTTCGAATCCAAGGAACAGATAATTTCGATCCTCGACTCCTACAACGAACGTATGGAACGCCAAGGAAACGAGAACAAGGTCATTACCTACACCGACATCGTGGGTGCGCTCATGTCGTCCGTAACGACAATCATCAATGTGGTCAGTTATGTGCTCATTGCTTTTGTTTCTATTTCACTCTTGGTATCGAGCATCATGATCGGCGTGATCACCTATATTTCGGTGCTCGAACGCAAGGGCGAGATCGGAATCCTTCGGGCCATCGGAGCCTCTAAACGCGATATCCGCCGCGTATTTAACGCTGAAACCCTCATCGTTGGATTTGTTGCGGGCGTCATTGGCATTGTCGTCACAGTGCTCCTGACCATCCCCACAAACGCGATAGTCAACTCACATTTCGGAGTTGATAACGTTGCGCAACTGCCATGGCAAGCCGGAGTAATCCTCATCGCCATCAGCGTGTCATTGACTGTAGTGGCCGGGTTGATTCCGTCGTCGGCGGCGTCACGGAAGGACCCGGTCGAAGCCTTGCGGAGCGAGTAGGCCCAAGTAGCCCACTAGCCTCCCTGTTCTGGATACCGCTTCCCAACCCACACACGACGATTCCCGCACCTCCTCATGGGAGGTGCGGGAATCGTCGTTAATCAGTTTGTGTGGGGCGTTAGCCCGACACTACAAACTCAGCGCACTCAGTTGCTGGCACCCGCAGAGGCATCCGACTCGCCAGAGTCGTCCGACCCGTTTGGGGCGAGTGGCTGTCATGTAGCACAGCACTTCAGTCGGCTATTTTAGCGTTGACACTAGCGCCTCGGACGATTAGTGTGTTACCACAATTACTATTGCAAAGGAGCGATATTGTCTAAAACGCCAAAAATGTTGAAAGTCGCGATGACGGGACTTGCAATTGTAGTTCTGAATGGGGGGGTAGCACCCGCACTCGCAGGCTCCGATGATCCCAAGTCTGTCTCGCTTGAGCAACCGGAGCATGTCTCACTTGAAGAACTGGAAATCGACGCTGACGTCAACTACGAGGGAGATTGGCGAATCGAACTCGACGCTGAAGGAACCTCCACAATAATCCTGGGTCCAGGCACTTCTGGTCGCGTATTGGAGCCTGGCACCGTTAAGTTCGCGGGAACGGAAGTCCAGAAGGGGGTCGACACTCGCGCCTCTAACTGGGTGTGCACTACAACGCCCTTGAAGGCACCGATCAAGTCGCTGGGCCAGCTTGAAGTCTACGCCGGTGCTGTATGTGACAATGGTCGGCCCGGAACGATGCGGCTGCTGCACTACTATGAACGATCCTCTTGGAGCGGGTGGCGACTGTTCACGGATCACCGAAACACTTCCTGGACGTCCGCACAAACCCAGGGCACGAACATTTACGCGCAGTGCATCTCTTCTGGCGGAACATACGACTATCGCGCAAGGGTAGGCATTCAAGTAGCGGGAGCAGGATCTATTTCCACACCCGTCGCGGTTGGGCCGAAGGGTCGATTCACGTGTGGAACTGGAGTTTCATAGTTCATCTTGGAGGTTGGATAAATGAGCGTTCAGCCGCATAGCCTGTGCCGCCTAGTTACATCAGGTGGCAATAGATACATCATTGTCCACGTAAACCATTCAGCATTGGTTTCAAGTTGGGGAGTGTGGCAAAGGAATCTCCAGGGAGAATACCAGTTGGTGCTCGGTCCGTTGGATGGGTACATGCCGCTAGATGTAGGGCTGGTGCGTATCGGCATCACCGAATGGGAGACTCTCGACAGCGAGTTCGCAACACCCTCAGATCTGCCGACTAGTGAATACGTGCTCGCGAACCTGGGGAGTTATCCGAAGCCTAAGGGCGTGCGGAAAATGACCGTAGCCGCTCGGAAGCCATTTCCCGCCAGCATTCTCCACCGACTGCGGTTGCGGAGGCAGTGGCGCCAAGGATAGGTCTAGACCGCCCCTTCGAGTTTCAGAGTTGACCCCGAGGGAACAACTGATTAACCGACACACGACGATTCCCGCATCTCCTCATGGGAGGTGCGGGAATCGTCGTTAATCAGTTTGTGTGGGGCGTTAGCCCGACACTACAAACCCAGCGCACTCAGTTGCTGGCACCCGCAGAGGCATCCGACTCACCGGAGTCATCCGGCCCGTCGGTGGACGTGCCGTCCACGGCCACGAGGACGAGGTCCTCGCCGGCTTCGGACCCGGCCTCAGCACCAACTGAACCAGCCACAACGTGCTCAGGGTCAGCCAGAGCCTCGCCGCGAGCAACCATGCCGGCCTCGTCGGACAGCTTGACCTGACGCATGAATAGCGCCAGAACGATAGCCAGAACCAAGAACGGAACCATGTACATGAACACGGGAGCCAGCGAGTCGGCGTAAGCGTCCACGACGCCCTGCTTCATCTGCGCGGGCATGTCGCCCATTGCGGACGGCGTGACGTTCGCAGAAGCCTCAGCAATCTGCTCAGGTGTCAGGCCAGCAGAGGCGAAGACGTCGCCCAGGCGCTCGCCCAGGCGGTTGGTGAACAGCGTTCCAAAGATGGCCACGCCAAGTGCGGCGCCAACCTCGCGGAAGTAGTTGTTCGTGGCGGTCGCGGCACCGAGGTCGTGAGCATCAACCGAGTTCTGCACAACCAGAACCACAACCTGCTGGACCAAACCAAGGCCGGCACCAAAGAAGAACAGGTAGATGCTGAGCAGCCACAGCGGGGTGGAACCGGTCAGGGTCGACATCGTGACAAGCACAATCGTGGTGAGGATGGTGCCCACGATTGGGTAGACGCGGTACTTGCCGGTCTTGGTGATACGCAGACCGGACCAGATGGACGTGCCCATCACACCGACCATCATCGGAAGCATGAGCAGGCCGGAGGTTGCGGCGGACGCGCCGGACGACATCTGCATGAACGTTGGCAGGAATGCGAGGGCCGCGAACATGCCCAGACCAAGGACAAATCCGATTGCGGTCGCGTTGACGAAGATCGAGTTCTTGAAGAACTTGAGCGGGATGATTGGGTCCGCAGCGCGGGACTCGACCAGCACGAACAGAGCTGCGGCGACGATCAGACCAGCGCCCCACAGCCAGGTGTAGGTGGCGCCCCAACCGTGCTCGGCGGAGGATCCGGCGTCGGTGAAGAAGATGAGCGAGGTCGTAGCGATCGACAGCAGCACAACGCCCAAGAAGTCGATCTTCTTTTCGGCCCGGTGGCTAGGCAGCTTCAGCGTGAACCAAGCGATCGTGAACGCGGCGATACCCACAGGAATGTTGATCCAGAACGCCCAGTGCCAGGTCAGGTGGTCCACAAAGAATCCACCAAGAAGTGGGCCTGCAACTGCGGCAATACCGAACACGGCGCCCATAGGACCCATGTACTTTCCACGCTCGGACGCGGGAGTAATGTCCGCAACGATGGCCTGCGACAGAATCATCAGACCACCACCACCGATACCCTGCACGGCACGGAAGATGACAAAGCCCCAGAAGCTCGTGGTTAGCGCCAGAGCGAGCGACGCAAACGTGAAGATCGCAATCGCGGCCAGGAACAGGTTCCTGCGCCCGAGCACGTCACCAAACTTGCCGTAAATCGGCATCACAATCGTGGTCGCCAGCAGGTATGCAGTGGTGATCCACGCCTGGTGCTGAACCCCGCCAAGGTCGCCAACAATGGTCGGCATGGCCGTTGAGACGATCGTCTGGTCGAGGGAAGACAGGAACATTGATGCGAGCAGCGCCGCAAAAATGACCCAAATGGTGCGCTGTGTCAGAACCAGTTTCGGTTCGTCCACCGCGGCACCTGCAGGTGCGTGTGACATGTTGATCCTTAGTTACTTGTGGTCCCGTTCGCGGGAACGGGCAGTTCGTGGGGCGCTTCCGCTGCGTGGTTTCGGCGCTTTCGCGCCGTGGTGCGGGGCGCTTTCGCGCCGTGATTCACGACGACTGACTCGCCTTGGCTGGTGGGTCTCACGCCCGTGGGTGGTGCGGCGGGCAGGTTACTTCTCCGCACCAGATGGAGTGAAGAACAAGGTGAGGTGCTCGAAGTTGCGCTTGAGCGCCTCGCTGTAGACGGCGGTCTGTAACGTGCAGCTGGCATTGTGAAGGGCAGTGCGCGGTGCGTGCTGCGGAGTGTGGGACTTGTTGAGGTCGATGAACGTGGCCATCGTGAGTTGGTGGCAGGTCAGGGCCACGGTGTGCGCAAAGCTACTCGGGGTTGCGAGTTCCTCGCGTTCTACGATGAGGCTCTCCAACTGGCGTACCAGTCCAAATGCGTGCTCGTGGAGTCGGTCGATGAGAGTTGGCTGCTCAACCAGAACGCGGGACATGATGTCAGGCGTGAAATCCTCGGTCACCATGGACTGGAACGACCGGTCGAGCAAGACTCGGATTGCATCCACAAGCGCGAGAGTGCCCCGCGACGCGAGGAACTCCTCTCGGTGTTCCTCGTAAGGCGACTGGAGAGGAATGCCCAGTACCGCATCGTCCTTGGAAGCGAAGTAGTTGAAGAACGTGCGCCTCGAAACGCCAACCTGAGTGCAGAGCTCGTCTAGGGTGAAGCCGCCCAGACCCTTGTCCAGAGTGAGTGCGCGTGCCTGCGCGATCAGCGAGCTTTGGGTTCGGGCCTTGCGGGCCGCACGGAGTGAGCCGGAACCTTGCGTGGCTTCGGCGGGTGCAGCCTCAGCCGGTGCTGCACCAGCTGGTGCGCCCTTTGTTGCGGCGTTTCCGGCCGCTGCCGTACCAGCGGGTGCGTCCCCGATCGCTGTGTTTCCGGCCGCTGCGCCTCCAAAAGTTGGCGCCGGCAAAACCCTAATTGCACTCTCGCTCATATAGTGCATTCTTGCACTCTTGCTGTCAAAGTGCAAACACGTGTCGCGCCGCACCCTACCTCGCACTCGCCCCACCTCACCAATGTGTGACCGGGCGTCATGCATCGGTGAGATAGCCATACATCGACGGGGGAAGAGGAGCGGGAGGGGGAGGAGGAGCGGGAGGAGGAGTGGATGGCCAGGAAGATCTGGAGGGTCAGGAGGCAGGCGCCACATTTGGCGTCGCTCACGTTTCCCGCGTGTGCCCGCCGCGCGTGAAACAATGGAAAAGATGTCTGCTTCCAAGAACGCCCCAAATAAGCCTGAGTCGTCTCAGCCGCTCGAGCGCGCCACCTCTGGCCAGCGCTCGCGGTCGAACACGCCCGCAATCTCGTCGATCAAGTCCGCTGGCGCGGCCTCGCGCCCAGCCGGCACCACCGGACGCCCCGTTCGTGACGTGATCCGCGGCAACACGGCCCGCCGCAACGCGCGCTCGAACTCCGGCTATGAGGACCGCACCCAGCGCTCGGACCGCAACGACCGCACGATTGCGTGGATCGAGACCAAGGACGCCGAGCGTCGCCTAGCCGAGGAGCGCAAACTCACGCAGGAGGGCCGTGTCTCAGAGCTGCGCGCACGCCGCGAGGGCCGTGAGCAGGTCCGCCCGACCGCAGAGGGGTGGAAGCAGGCCATGGGCGCCGATGGGCGCCCGGAACTCCAGTTCGCCACCAAGAAGCGCGTTACCCAGCCGCCCACACACTTCGCCGACCTCACGCTTGAGGAGCGCCAAGCCAAGCTCAAGGAACTCGGCCTTCCGAGCTTCCGCGCCAAGCAGCTTTCGGTGCACTACTTCCAGCACTACACCACGGACCCAGCCCTCATGAGCGACCTGCCTAAGAATCGCCGCGAGGAGCTCGCCGAGGCTGCTTTCCCAACGCTGCTCACAGAGGTCAAGCGCCTGACCACAGACGATGGCGCGACCATCAAGTTCCTGTGGCGCCTGTTCGATGGCTCCACCGTGGAGTCGGTCCTCATGCGCTATCCCGGACGCATCACGCTGTGTGTGTCATCCCAGTGCGGCTGTGGCATGAACTGCCCGTTCTGCGCGACCGGCCAGTCGGGTCTGACCCGCAACATGTCCACGGCCGAGATCCTCGACCAGATCGTCCAGGCCAACCGCGTCATCGCGGAGGGTGGCCTCGGCGGCCTGCGCCCCGGCGATCACGCTCCTGAGCGCGTCACCAACATCGTGTTCATGGGTATGGGCGAGCCCCTTGCCAACTACAAGCGCGTCATGCGCGCCGTGCACCGCATGGTCGATGAGGCCCCTGAGGGCCTCGGCATGTCCGCCCGCAACATCACCGTCTCCACGGTTGGCCTGGTCCCAGCGATCCGCAAGCTCGCTGACGAGAACCTTCCGTTCACCTTCGCGCTGTCGCTCCACGCCCCTGACGACGAGCTCCGCGACGAGCTCATCCCCGTCAACTCGCGCTGGAAGGCCGACGAGGCCATCGACGCCGCCTACGAGTACTACGCCAAGACCGGCCGCCGCGTGTCGATCGAATATGCCCTTATCAAGGACATGAACGACCACGCTTGGCGCGCTGACCTCCTTGCGGACAAGCTCAACGCTCGCGGCAAGGGCTGGGTCCACGTCAACCCGATCCCGCTGAACCCGACCCCGGGTTCCGTGTGGACGAGCTCCGAACCCGCCGTCACGCGCATGTGGATCGATCGCCTGGAAGCCAAGGGCATCCCGACCACGCTGCGCGACACTCGCGGCAAGGAAATTGACGGTGCCTGCGGCCAGCTCGCAGCCTCCGAGGCCTGATAGACACACAGAAGCGGCTCACCCTGAAGGGTGGGCCGCTTTTGATTTACGACGATTCACCTGCGTTCCGTCCGTGCTGCGGCTTCTCAGCGTGGTGCGAAAGCCACGTCGCTCAAGTGCGCCGTGCGAGAGCCTCAGGTGGTGGGCCCATCCACGGGGAGCAGGATCACGCCGCTACGGACGCCGATGAGTTGAAGTTCCCTGATCGCCTCGTCCTTGGTCTGACCGGTGTATCGAACCACTAGAACACCATCTTCGAACGTGGCTCCAGCCCACTTATCAGGGCTGTGTAGGAACAATGAGCCCACGAGGAGTTGGTAGTTGTGGCTGGCTAAGTCAATGGGAGACATCTGGCTATGGGCGTTGAGGAAAGCAACGCCAGGAATGGAATCACTGTTGTCTGCGCGTCTTATCTGCCCGATGACAAGAGCACTGAGGAGCAGCGCCGCGCAGATCGCAAGGAGAAGGAACGAGCGTTGTGCTGTCCGCGCGTCTTTCACGATGCTTCCCTTCGTTAGGTTTGTTTCCTACTCTCTACTGTTCCCGGTGGGCTGATTGTTACACGATGGATAAGGGGACCCGTACCCAAGCGGGCAAAGCGCGACGAGATGGCTGGGACTTCCCGGCCATCTCGTCGTTAATCAGGTTTTAGCAGTCCCGCGTAGCGGGGCGGCCCACTACGAAGCGGACTCCGTGTCCAGGCCCAAGTTGGCGCGCTCAGCGAGGCGGGCGGCTTCGCGTTCCTCAGCCTTGCGGGTGCGGCGCTGCTCGCGTGAACCCTCGATCAGTTCGTATAGAACGGGGACAAGAACGAGCGTGAGAAGCGTCGAGGAGAACAGGCCGCCGATGACCACGATGGCGAGGTCCTTGGAGATGAACCCGGTACCGCCCGTGACGCCCAGCGCCATGGGCATGAGCGCAAAGATCGTCGCCGCAGCGGTCATGAGGATCGGGCGCAAACGTTGGCGAGCGCCGTGGAAGATTGCGTCAGGCACGTTCATGCCCTGCTCGCGGTACTGGTTGATCAGGTCGATCAGCACGATCGCGTTGGTCACCACAATTCCGATGAGCATGAGAGCACCGATGAGGGGCGCTACGCCGAGCGGAGTACCCGTGATGAGCAGTGCGACGATCGCTCCGATCGCGGCGAACGGGATCGAGACCAGCAGGATGAGCGGCTGCACCAGCGAACGGAATGTGGCCACCATCAGCGCATACACAATGAGGATTGCGATGAGCATCGCAAGGCCAAGCTGACTGAATGCCTCGGACTGCTGCTGGCTGACACCACCGATTGTGGTGGTCACACCCTTGGGTAGATCGAGACCATCGAGCGCGTCCGTGATCTCGGCGGTTGCCTTGGACAACTCACCGGCCGCAGGCGTCACCGAGATCGTGGCGGAGTACTTGCCCTGAACGCGGCGGACGGTGGTCGGGCTCTTCACGATGTCGATCGAGGCCACGTCAGTCAGAGGGAGGCTCGTGAACCCGAGCGGAAGTTGGGTGCTCTTGAGCTGGTTGAGGGTCTTAATTGTAACGCCGTTATCGATGTAGATCTTGGTGTCGATGTTGTCCATGCGGATGGATCCGGTGGCCTGCGGGCTCAGGAGCGACGCCACGATTCCGGACACCTGGATCTCGCTCAGTCCATACATGGCTGCCATCTCACGGTTCACGGTGACCTCGACGTGAGGCTCAACGGTGGACCGGTCGTTCTCAACATCGCCCGAGTACTTGAGGGAGGAGACCTTTTCGGCAACGGCGTCAGCAGCCGGTGCTAGAGCCTTGGGGTCCTCCGCCGAGTCAACCCGAATGTCGATCGTGGACCCAGACATGCCCATTGCTTCGGCGCCGACCTTGATGGTGTCAGCTGCCTCGAGTTTGGCAAGTTCCTGCTCGAGTGTTGCTACGACCTCCGCGGAATCTGCGTCATCCTCCGTGGTGATCTGGAAAGTGGCCTGAGTGGTTCCAGTTCCCATGAGCATGGCCATGGAGTTGGCGCCCGTGGACACAGTGAAGAGCGAGGTCTTGACGCCGTCGGTGTCGGCGATGACCTGCTCAGTTTCTGCTGCGACCTTAGAAATGTTGGCGAGTGATTCGCCTGAGGAGAAGTCCTGAGTTACCGAGATCGTGTCCTGGCCGGTGTCGCCCAGGAAGTCGGTCTTGAGTTGGGTCGCCAAAGCGACCGTTCCGGCGAGAAGCGCCACTGCGGTGGCTACCGTGATGACGGGGTGCTTCTGGGTCTGCCGTAGGACGGGAACGTAGGTGCGTTGGAGCCAGGACTTCTGCTCCTTGGCCTGCGCCTCTGCCTCGATCTGTTCGCGGTCCAGGACACCCTTCTGTTCCGGAAGGAACCAGTAAGCGAGGACAGGAACGATGGTCAGCGAGACCAAAAGCGAGGACAGCATTGCGATGGCAACGGTTAGTCCGAACGGCCGGAAGAGTTCCCCAACCATGCCGCCAACGATGATGATCGGCACAAACACCATGATGGTGGTCAAGGTGGACGCGGTGATCGCTCCAGCGACCTCGCGAACACCTGTGAGAATGGCTTCCTTCTTGGGGGTGCCGTAGGACAGGTGGCGCTTGATGTTCTCGATGACCACAATCGAGTCGTCAACCACGCGGCCAATAGTGATGGTCAGCGCGGAGAGCGTCAGGAGGTTCAGAGAGTAGCCGGAGACGTACAGGCCGATGAAGGCCATGAGGATCGAGAGGGGGATCGATAGCGCAGTTACCAGGGTCGAGCGTACGGAGAGCAGGAACACTAGGATCACGAGGACAGCGAAGAACAGGCCGAGGACACCCTCGATTGCGAGGTGCTTGATCGAGTCGGCAATGAACGGTGCTTGGTCGAACACGACCGTGAACTCGGTGCCTGCGCCGGCCTTGGTCGCGATTCCGGGCAGAGCGTCCTGGATGGCCTGCGAGAGCGCGACGATGTCTGCGTCCTTGGTTGCGGTCACGGAAACCGACAGGGAAGGTTCCCCATTGGTGCGTGTGATGGAGGTGGGGTCCTCGTCCTTGAGCTTGACCGTAGCGACATCGCCGATGGTGGCGGTGGATGTGCCTTCGACGATGAGGGGGAGTGACTCAATGTCCTTGACGGACGTGATGAGGGATCCGGTCTGAACGGCAAGTGCACCATCAACGGAGGTCACCGTTCCGGCAGGGAAGGCGGTGCCATTGGCTTCGAGAGCGTCCTTGATGTCCTGGCTCGTGGCATTGGCCCCTGCGAGCAGGGTCTGGTCAGGGGTGATGACAATGCGCTGGGTCAGTCCACCCTGAGCTGTGACGTCGCGAACTCCGTCGATACGGGAGATCTCTGGGACCACGACCGTGTTCAGGGTTGATGTGAGAGCGGCGATGTCCTCGTCGGCTGTGACGGTGAGCGCAAGCACAGGAAGGTCCGTTGAGGAGCCAAAGAAGATGTTCGGAGTGGTTGCGGACTCCGGGAGGGTCGTGACCGTGTCAATCGCGGCCTTCAGATCGGCGCGCAGGGTGCTCTGGTTGATTCCGTACTCGGTGGTGAGTGATATCGAGGACAGGTTGGTGGCTGAGGTCGTGGCGACTTCGGTGACGCCGTCCACGTTCTCTAGTGCCTTGGCGAGGGGAGCAGAGACCTGGGCATCAATCACCTCGGGGCTGCCGCCGGGCAGTGCGGTGACCACGGATGCGATCGGAAGGGAGATGCTTGGGATGAGCTCTTGTTTGAGCTTGCTCATGGAGAGCAGGCCGCCGAGAGCGATGATTATTGTGAACAGCGCGATTGCGGCGCGGTTCGCGAGGCTTAGGTTGGCTAGTTTGCTCACGCGGGGTCCCTAGTGCTCTTTTTTCGGTGGGTCGTCGACTGGGGTGAGTGCGGCGGTCGATTGCTGGTCACGAGGCAATGCCCGATTGAGGCGTGCCGTGTGGTGCACTGTGTGTTGCATTCCGTGGTGCGGGAACGAGCGCACCATCTCTCAGTGGATGCGTTCCCACAGTAGGAGGAACCGTGTCTAGCGCGCAAAAGTTCCCTGCTTCCAGGTTTTGCGCTGTGTGCCAGCCTACATTGTTTTGCAGTTGTGCAAACTTGCACAACTGCATAAAGTGAAACGGTGGAAAAGTCAGACTTAACTCGCCGTGAGCAAAACCGGATCGACGCATACCGTGCGATTCACCGGGCGGCGTACCGCATGACGGTCATTGAAGATTCGGAACCCACGGTGGAAGAGATCGCCGCCGAAGCTGGCGTCTCACAACGTACGTTCTTCAACTACTTTCGGAGCAAGGAAGATGCAGTTTTTGGGCTGCGCTCCCCTCGGCTCACTGCCACACAGGCTGAGTGCCTCACGCAACAGGAAGTCGAGAATCAACTCGACACGGTCGTTGTTGTACTTTTTGGCGTGATCAGGGAATCCATCGTTGATCGCTCGGCTTTCCTTGAGCGGGCCAAACTCCTCAAGGCGCATGCGTCATTTCGGCTCAACATCTCGAGGCATATTGGTGCGTGCGAGGGCGTTGTGATTGAAAGTATGGCTGTGGAGAAGGGGTTAGACCCCCAAGGCCCTCACTATTACTCCAGCCTCGATGAGCGTACGCGCGCGATGATCATCCTTGCTGGCTCAGTTGCCCGATACACGTTCATCACGCACCCAGACGCAATAACCAAGGAGTCTTCGGAGCATGTCCGCGCTGCTCTCGAGGTGTTCCGACAGGTAATGAAGGAAACTAAGTGACCAAACAAAAGAACTCCATCAAGCTGCTGTTTGCGGGCTTGATGGTGACGCAATTTATGTCCTCGCTGGGGCAGACTGTTCTGTCGAGTGCGCTTCCCACCATTGTGGGCGAGCTTAACGGCGTTGAGCACATGACCTGGGTCATTACAGCCTTCATCCTTGCACTGACGATCATGATGCCTATCTACGGCAAGTTGTCAGACCTCATGGGTCGCAAACCGCTGCTGCTGTTTGCGATTACCCTCTTCATCATTGGTTCAGTCCTTGGTGGCCTGTCTGATTCGATGAATGAACTCATTGCCGCGCGTGCCGTGCAGGGTATCGGTGGTGGTGGCCTCATGATCCTTTCTCAGGCTGCAATCGCTGACGTGATTCCTGCGCGTGAGCGCGGCAAGTACATGGGAATCATGGGTGCCGCGTTCGCTGTGTCGTCCGTGGCTGGACCGCTTCTCGGTGGCTGGTTCACTGAGGGGCCAGGCTGGCGTTGGGCATTCTGGATGAACCTGCCGCTCGGTATTCTCGCGATGATCGCCACGATCTTGTTCCTACACATTCCAAAGCGCACCTATGACCAGCGTCCAAAGATTGACTACGCAGGCATGATGCTCATGGCAGTTGCGACTGCGTCTCTCGTCCTTGCTCTTACGTGGGGCGGTAACACGTACGCGTGGTCCTCGGTCCAAGTGCTCGGCCTCTTCGCGGTTGCGGTTGTTTCGGGCGCTGCATTTTTGTTTGCAGAGTCCAAGGCTGCAGAGCCAATCATGCCGCTCTACCTGTTCCGGGACCGCAACTTCAACTTGGTTACGCTCGCGGCACTCTTCACGTCCATAGCCATGTTTGGTGCGGTCGGGTATATGCCTACTTACCTCCAGATGGCGGGTGGGTACTCGGCCTCGGTGGCAGGTCTGCTGATGGCGCCGATGATGATGGTTCTGCTCGTGGTTGCTACGGCATCCGGAGTGTTCGTATCCAAGACTGGCAAGTACAAGCCGCTGCCCATCATTGGTTCCCTGATTGTGGCGCTCTCGCTGTTCCTGTTGTCCACCATCAAGGTGGACACTCCTGTGTGGCTCATTGCTACGTACCTTTCGGTTCTCGGGCTGGGCCTTGGTACTTCGATGCAGCTCCTTACTCTGATCGTGCAGAACTCCTTCCCTGTGCGCGTCGTGGGAACGGCTACTGCGGCCACGAACTACTTCCGTCAGGTTGGTTCCACGCTGGGCTCCGCGATTGTCGGATCGGTATTTGCCTCCCGGCTCATCGACTATGCCAACAAGAACCTTGCGCAGTTTGGGGACGCCGCAGTGGGATCTGGTGGTGCGAACTCGTTCACCCCTGCGCTCGTCCATGGGCTTCCTGAACCGGTGCGTGAGGCCGTAGTCCTCTCGTACAACCAGGCGCTCATCCCGATCTTCCTCCGGTTCATCCCGCTGCTGCTGATTGCTGCGGTACTTCTCTGCTTCATCCGGCCGAAGGCTCTTGCTACCTCGGTGGAGGACGTTATCTCAACAGCAGATGAGAGCGCGAGCGGTCAGGTCGATTCTCGCCTTGAAAGCGCTCCACATGTGGTGGCGCATGAACGCTCGGTCTGAGCGAAAACCTCAGCAATAAACTGAACAACAAGCCGGAGCATCCGCGTGTGGCATGGGCCACATTTGCGGAGGCTCCGGCTTCTTTTCTGCAGGCCACCGGCATTTCCCCGCAGTGACGTTTCAACACTGTGTTGCAGGTCATTGGCCTTTTGTTATCGATATGTGACACTAGTCGAGGCTCAAAGGGCACTGCATACCGGATAGAACTCCCCATGGAGTCCGACGGGCAGGGCCACTGAACCACCAAAGTTTGACCAACCTGTGCGCACCAAAGCCTGGACAGCCTTGCGGCCGCACTCCACGGGACCCAGCGTTACCATCGCGTTGCTGTGCCGTGTGCCCCAACCCCCAGGGCGGATCTCCGCCGCAAGGACCAAGGTGATATTTGATGGCTGCAGTACGAGGAAAGCGCGTTGCGCCTAAATCGAGTCGTAGCGCCGTGAGTGCTCCGTCTCCGCTTTCAATGGTCGACGCACCCGAGGGCGCTTACCGTGCCAGCTCCCGCAAGGCTCCAGTGGAGTCCAAGCCCGGCGTGCTGCGGAAGCCAGCGGCTGCCGCGGGCGTTGCGCTCGCGGGAATCATCGGTGCCGGCATTGCACAGGGCGCGAGCGCCACATTCGCTGATTCCGCAATTGCTGACGGTGCTTCGGAAGAGGCTCGCGCACTGCCAGATCAGGCAGAGATTGTCGTTGCCGAATCCGCTGCAGACGAAGCCGTCATGCGCGCCGCTGAGGTCCTGAACAACGCGGACACCATGAACGTCAGCGACAGCCCGAAGGTTGCAGCTGCCACAAAGGAACTCAAAGCCCTGCTGGCTGGTATAGAGCAGGAAGCTGAGATTGTCAGTGGCCGCAGCCAGGACAAGGCGTCGCGTTCGGCATCCTCGTAGCGCTCCGCGCTCCCCGCCACTGATGACAAGACTTCCGACGATTCTGGTGCGTCCACCAACAAGTCCAGTTCCGCGGATGAGGACGTTGAGAAGGCTTCAGATGAAGCCACTGCAGCAGCGATCGAGACGCTCACTGCTGACGAGCCTAATGGCGCAGACGAAAGCACGGGCGAGCCGGCGAGTGCGACCGCAGCCCTCATCCTTGTTGGCAACGAGCCGGTTTCTGTTGAACTCGAAGAGTCCGATCTGGACCGGGTTGTTGCAGCCACCGCTCGGCTCGAGAAACTCCTCCAGGGCGGCGCCCTCAAGGTGACCGCAGTCAAGGAGGTCGAGGAAGCTCGCTTCCGTTCCGCGTGGGAAAGGGCTCTCTCGGCAAACCTGAGTTCCTCGGACTTCCAGAACGGTCGCATCCCGATGTCGAAGATGACCGAGATCGCGACGGCAAAGGGCCACTACCTCCGCAACGATGCCGCGATCATGTTCGCCGAAATGAGCAAGGCCTTCAAGGAGCAGTTCGGTCGTCACATTACGATGACTGACTCCTATCGCTCGTATGCATCGCAGGTTTCAACCAAGGCTGCAAAGGGCTGGCTCGCAGCCCCTCCGGGATACTCCAACCACGGGTGGGGACTTGCACTCGACCTCAGGGGACCTGAAGCTCAGTGGAACACCGCAGAGCGTAACTGGCTCGTTAAGCACGGTCCGGAGTACGGGTGGATCTCTCCTGATTGGGCTCAGCGTGAGAAGCCTGAGCCATGGCACTTTGAGTTTGCAGGGGCAGAGGTTTCCAAGACCGCCAAGGCGGCAAAGTAATCCCGCGTGGGATGAACTTCCACCACCGAAACTAGTTTCTTGGCACGAGGCTGAAAGTAAAGTTGACCTTTACCTTCAGTCGCGTGAGTGGTTGTGGAACCTGCCGTGAGGCGCTTTCCAACGCGAAAACTTGGCACGTGGTCAGAAATGACAACAGCGTCAAAACTTAGTAAAGTGAGTGCCAAATGTGGCGGGCGTCATGTGGCTCCCGCACCAACATCACGATGCAATGACGCATGCACAGCTGAAAGCACTGGTCAGGGCATCACGGTAAACTTCGGAGAACTCAATGTCCACGTTGGGAATGGCATGAACAAGGCACTAATGCTTGTTATCGCCATTGTCATGACATGCGGGATGGCACTCGCGGCCGGCCTCGGCATTTTCTCAGCGTCCTCCTCGGACATCGTCGCAGTCCAAGAAGACACATCAAGTGACGCAACTACGAGCAAACTTGTTGAGCTCGAGCTTGAAGTCTCCGATTCCGCTACGCAGGCGGCACAATCCGAGGCAGAATCGCAAGAGAGCGAAGCCCGTCAACGGCAGAGGCACCTTGAACTCACAGAAGACCTCAAGCTGCAAGAAGTTCGCGATACCTACCTAGCCTTCCCGGCTGCGTTCGATTCCGTCATCGTGAACTACTCAGACGAAGCCCTGTGCGAGGAGCAAAACACCTGCGCCGTGGTCGAATCTGACGGCGAGATTTCGGTGGATCGAGCATGGGTCGTGGACGCAAGCTACCAAGAGATTGAGTACGCCCTTGCGAGAGCCCACGCTGAACTAGCTATCCGCCGCTCTTGGCCTTCAAAGAGTGCAGCCCAAATTGATCTCGAACACGTGATTTCATCGTGTGAGGTCGGACAGGGCAGGAGCCTTCTCAACAGCGTCGCTGCCGCACTCGGCACCTCCCCACAGGCTCGCACTACGTCCTATGACGCTGTTGAGGCCATGGAGGACGTCATCGTTTACACGATGGTCGGGGCCGAGGCTCCGTCAAGGATTTACCCGAGCGCCCTGTACACCAAGGTGCAGGAGCGCATTGCGGAAGAAATCGCGTTTGGAAAGGTGCCAGAGATCGTCGTTCAGGTCTCCGACGCGAACTGCAACTGAGTCTCCGCGTAGAGCCCACGAGCCAACAACGCGAAGACTTAGCAAAGAATACGGAACGTGGTACGCACGCCCCCAAATTAGTGAGAGACTCGAACCATGTTCGAACTCGATCAGGACCTCGATGAAGCCCACATCATTCCGATGTACATCGCGCTTGCCCCACGGGATCCGCGAGATAGCGCACCACGGACCGCGGACGCGGTTCCATACATTGATCCAGTTGCCCCGGACGAGCTTGCCGAACAACTCCTCAACATGTCCATCCCCGCCCAAGTCATTGACGGCAAACTCATTGGGTCACCGGGCTGGGTTATCGCGCGTACTCTCGGCTTTGATGACGGGCGCGCCCTGCGGTGGGCTCCAGAGGAGAACACAACCAAGGGCAGGCTTCCTTCGATCGGGTTCGAGGACGTCGCGTCGCAGTTGGCAAACACCCTGAACACGCACTGCCACATCTCCGATTCTCCGGCTGTCCCGTCCGTCAAAGCTCACGTGGGCGATGTTGTACTCGACCTTGACCGGCGTGCAGAGGCTGTGATTGGTCGCTTCCAGTCGATCGACGGACCACTCCTCGCACACACTGCGGGAGTGAACCTGTGGTTCGCTCACCGCAGCGAGTGGTCGATTGTTGCTGGCGCGGCTGAAGACGGCCCCGAAGGTGGTGACCTCGACGTAGACATGCTTCTGACGTGGCCCAATGTCCAACCAACTGTCGCCTTTGAGCGGGACGGACAATATCGTCGAGTGTCAGTAGCCGTGCACGGCACCATTGTGGTTACACACGAGTGGGGGCCACTGTGGGACATGGTCGATCCGAGGATCGTGGCTGGGGAGGAACTCACCAGCCTGATCGATCTCGGTGAAGAGAACGCAGCCGATATGGTAATCGACTACTTTGAGTCAGCGACCGCCCGCGCGCGCGACTTCGCGCCGTACTTCGACCTCGACGAGGTCGCGCTGGACAGGCTGGACCTCGTGCTGGATTCCCCAGACATGGACGACCCGCTCACCGCTTTTGCGCGGATCCTGGGGCTTCCGGAGGAAGCCGCAGAGGTAGCCGAAGGATGGCGCAGTGGCGCCTCCCTCGAGGGCGCGGCACTGGTTGAGTCCAAGCCGCTGCCACAGGCTATGTGGAACGCGGTAACGACTCTCCCCACGGAGTCGACCTGGACCGCTCGGATGACCCGGCTGTGGCTGACCCGACCCATGTCCTACTACGTGATCAACGGGGCCGAGGTGGCGGCGCTCGCCGCCGGAGCCCGTATGGCTAACCAGCGCGGACACAGGAAGACCGCGATATCGTTGGGTGTCCTTGCGGCAGTTACATGTGCGGACTTCTTTGTTCCAAAGAAGTGGCGCGGCCAGGGGCCGCGCTAGGACCAATCGGCCCGGTTCTCGCGACCCACAGGGGCTTAGACTCAACCGTGATGTTGGTCTGGCCTTTTGGCACCAGCGCACGGCAGTTGACCGTGCACGACACTCGAGAGATAGAGTCACAACCATGAATCCGCATCTCCCTCCCTTCAGCCTCCAGGGACACAACCTTGAGAGTTTGAACGTCGAGGAGTCCGTGGTGTCTGCGCTGTCGCAGTTGCAGGTGGACACCATCGCGCAGATGCCTTGGCTGCACGCGGTTGACGGCATGCTTCCGCCCACGAACCGGTGGTTCTCGCCGCTTGCGTTTGGCTCGCCTGACCCGGTCTTCCCCATGCCGCTGTCCTACATTCAGACGAACCAGGGGTTCGTTTTTGGGCTCCCGCGGGTCACGAGCTCGCGCCACACAGTGTCGAGCCCCGCCGCCCCCGATATCGACGTGAATGTTGGTGCGAGCTCGTACCGCATTGCCCGCCACGATCTGGGGTCCATTACGGTTGAGTTCCTCAACTCCGTGGGCCGCGTGCTGGGCCATGCCGTGATCGCCGAGGGCGTCCCCTACGTGTCGTACACGGCAGACGTGGCACATGATGTCTCGCTGTCGGTTCCGTTCACCATGAAGTACGAATCGTGCGCGATCGCCGAGGTCGAGGGCCAGTCCTACGGACTGGTCACTTCCGGTGCCTACTCGTCACGGTCCATCCGCTTGGTTGCGGGCCAGTTCCTGTCCCTCATCGCATTCCCACGGTTGGCTGATTCGGCCACGCCGGCTGAGGTTGAGCGGTCGGTGCTGCGCCTTGCGCAGCACGCCTCGTTCCCTGTGTCTCACGTGAGTGTCGCGGCTGGTTCGATTTCCGACGATATTGTCACCACAGTCCGTTACGTTGCGGCAGAGAATGGCCCTGTGGCGGTGGTTCGGATGCCGCACCATTTCGGCGCTGCGGGTGACATTCTGGGGGAGTACGAGACGGTCGACGGCACACTACCGTTGATCTCGGCCAAGGTCTTGGAGTGGCGTACACCGCGAGTCTCTCCGGCAGCGGGGCTGGACTTGGACGGGGTTCCTGCGGATGTGTTGGAGGAGATCCGTGCGCAGGTTGTGCTCGATCTCGCGGTTCCGGAGCGCGCCCCTGTTGATTCTTACTTTGGCGGTAAGGCACTTGTGCGCGATGCACAGCTTGCTCGCCTTGCGGACCAGCTTGGGGTTGCCGGTGCTGACGAGTTTCGTGCCGGGTTTGAACGCCGGCTCACGGCCTGGGCTGCCACGGATATGGACTCTAGAACCTTCTTCTTTGATGACGTGTGGATGGGCGTTGTGGGACGCGAGCCGTCGTTCGGCGCCGAGGAGTTCAACGATCACCACACCCAGTACGGGTACTTCATGTACGCGGCGGCGCTCGCCGTCGAGGCCAATGCGGCTCTCCTTGAGGTGCTTGAGAGCCGTATTGATGCCCTTGCGTTCGACGTGGCCTCTCCGGTGCTCACGGATTCTGTTCCCCAGCTCAGGGTGTTCGATCCGTACAAGGGCCACTCGTGGGCCAGCGGACGTGCTCCATTTGACGAGGGTAACAACCAGGAGTCGATCTCCGAGGCGGTTAACTCCTGGAACGGCCTCGCGCTGTGGGCGAAGGTAACCGGGCGGGAGTGGCTAGCGGACCTCGCGCAGTGGCTCCTGTCCCTCGAAGCGGCTTCCGCCCAGTCCTACTGGCTCAACTTCGACCGGAAGGATCCGGTTCGCTTGGCATACAAGCACTCGATCGCTCCGCTGGTGTGGGGAGCCAAGCACGACTACGCCACGTGGTTCTCGGGGGAGAAGTCCGCGATGCTCGGCATCCTTCTCCTTCCGATGTCTCCCGTATCGGTGTACCTCGCGCAGGACGCCGAGCGTATCCTCGACAACCTTGAGGAGGTCGTGGGTTACTACGACAACTATGCGGTGACCTACGGCGACTACCTTGTCATGTACGCCGCGCTCGCCGGCGGGGCTACGGCAGAGAAGGCCTGGCAGATTGCGCGGGACTTCGAGCCGGAACTGGTGGATGACGGTAACTCCAAGGCCTACATGATGGCGTGGGTGGCCTCCCGTCGCTCTTACTGACGCGCCTCGGCTGAACCTGCATATTCGCGCAACGTGACGTAAATCTATGCCCCACGTTATCCGTTTTTAGTAGGTTTTCCCATCCGCATATTGAGATGACTTCGTTTACCTCAGTGATTCTATGCGGCTCCTAAGAGTATTCTCCCCTAGGGCCTGTTCGGGCTGCCCCCGCATCAGGGGCGCATTACGCGGGGCACACGCGCACAAAAACATAGGAGAAACTGTGAGTTTCGGTTGGAAGCTGTTCGGCGATGGCAAGACCATCGGGCCGAAGGACGTTGTTGGCCCAGGAGAGCGCCTGACGTGGCCTCGCACCATCGGAATCGGTCTGCAGCACATCGTCGCGATGTTCGGTGCAACCTTCCTTGTTCCACTGCTTACGGGATTCCCTCCAGCAACCACGCTGTTCTTCTCCGCAATCGGAACCATGCTGTTCCTGCTCATCACGGGCAACCGGCTCCCTAGCTACCTGGGATCGTCCTTCGCGTTCATCGCACCGCTCGCTGCCGCAACCAGCAGCCACGGCCACGCCGGCGCAATCTTCGGTGTGTTGTCCGCCGGTATCCTCCTCGCGATCATCGGTGTCATTGTGCACTTTGCGGGTGTGCGTTGGATCGAGGTGACCATGCCTCCTGTCGTGACAGGTACCATCGTGGCCCTGATCGGCTTCAACCTTGCGCCAGCTGCATGGGGTGGCACCGCCCTCCTAAAGGACGAGAACGGCAACGTCATCCTCAACGAAGCTGGCCAAGTTACTGAGATCGTCACCGGTGGTTTCCGCGCAGCGCCAGTCACTGCATTTGTCACCCTCGCCGCGATCATCCTGATCACCGTTCTGTTCCGCGGCTTGATCGGCCGCCTTGCCATCCTCCTCGGCGTGCTCGTCGGATATGCATTCGCTGCATTCCGTGGAGAGGTCAACTTCCAGGCGATCTCGGACGCTGCCTGGGTCGGTCTGCCTGAGTTCACCACCCCGGAGTTCTCGCCCGCGGTCCTTGGCTTGTTCCTCCCCGTTGTGTTCGTCCTCGTTGCTGAGAACATCGGTCACGTGAAGTCCGTGTCCGCGATGACCGGCCAGAACCTCGACAAGGTCACCGGCCGCGCACTCATGGCTGACGGCCTGGCAACCACCCTCGCGGGAATCGGCGGTGGTTCCGGTACGACCACGTATGCCGAGAACATCGGTGTCATGGCTGCAACCCGCGTGTACTCGACCGCCGCATACTGGGTGGCCGGCGTGGGTGCGCTCTTCCTCAGCCTCTCGCCAAAGTTCGGCGCTGCGATCTCGACTGTTCCAGCCGGAGTCCTCGGCGGAGCGGCAACCCTGCTCTACGGAATGATCGGAATGCTCGGTATCCGTATCTGGATGCAGAACCGCGTTGACTTCTCCAACCCAATCAACCTGACCTCCGCCGCAGTGCCGCTCATTATCGGCATGGCAAACTTCACGTACGCCAACGGAGACCTCAAGTTCGAGGGCATCGCAATCGGCTGCGCGGCAGCACTCGTGATCTTCCACGTGATGACGCTGCTCGCAAAGTGGCGCGGCACCTACGCCGAGCCAGCTTCGCCAGCATCGGCACCTGCGGGCTCGGAGCTTGAAGGTAAGTAGTCTTCGGCAGGTAGTGCGGTGGCCCGCTAGAGCAGGCTCTGGCCTGCTTTAGCGCGACTGAACTTGGTGCCAGTGGCACGCGGTGCGTGACGGAACGCGGTGCGTGACGGAACGCGGTGCGTGACGGAACGCGGTGCGTGACGGAACGCGGTGCGTGACGGAACGCGGTGCCTGACGCACACAATGCAACACGCACGCATCGCAAGACGCACGCAAAGGGCGGTGTGGTTCCTGTGGGAACCACACCGCCCTTTGCGTGTTTGGTAACTGGGCGACCGGGGGCTGACTACGCGCCAGTGTCCTCTTCGGTCGCCTTGTCGTCGGGGGCATTCTCTTCAGCGCCCTTGTCGGTTGTGGAAGTGTCTTCTTCCTCGTCCTTGGCTTCAGGGGCTTCGACCTTGTCAGTGAGCTCCCAGAGGTCCTTGCAGCCTTCACGGGTAATCATCGGGGTCTCTGCCTCAAGTTCCACGTTCTCGGTTGCCACAAGCCCGCTGAAGCTTTCGCCAATGTTGACCGTAATGGTCTTGTTCTCGATGGTGTCATCCAGAATGATGGCGGAGGTTTGGAAGTGCGCGGCGAGCGTATATGCGCGCGAAAGCGCTCCTGGACCATAAACGATCGAGGTGACCATTCGTGGAGAGGTGGAGTTGCCTGTCTTTCCAATCTTCATGCCACGGTTGGAGAGTTCCTTGGCCACGGCAGCAGCGACGCCGCCTTGCTCCGAGGCGTTTAGGACGTTGACCTTAATCTTTCCTGCGGCCACGGGCATGGTCTTGGCTGGAAGGCAGGCTACGTCAGTAACCGGGTCCACGACCTTCTGCTTTGAACTGAATCCAGAGTCAAACGGCAATGCGATCGCGCCGTTGTACACGCCTATTGCCCACAGCCCGATGATTCCGAGTATTGCGGCGAGCACGCCAAAGACAATCGCCTGACGTTCACGTACACGGCGCCGGCGAATCGACCGGGCTCGTGCGATGTTTTCCTGACTCACGTGGACTGCTACCTCGGAAATGTTTTGGGATATTGAGACCAGATTAACGGACTTTCCCCGCGAATCTGGGCCTATTCCGGTGTGGGTTTGGTCTGGCGTAGTTAACTAGGCTCTACGGTATGAACGCGCGCGTGCAGCATGAGTCGTTGCTGCAGGGCTGCGCGCACTGCACGGTGCAGGCCATCCTCGAGGTAGAGGACACCCTGGTACTCGATCACGTGGGCAAACAAATCGCCATAGAACGTGGAGTCGTCAGTAAGCAGTGTGTCCAAGTCGAGGGTCCGCTTTGTGGTGACCAGATCCGCGAGTCGCACCTGGCGCGGCGGTACAGATGCCCAGTCGCGCGGGGTCTTGAGCGCGTGCTCTGGGTATGGGCGGCCGTCGCCTACGCGTTTGAAGATCATGGGGACAGTCTACTAATCCGCACCTTTCTTTGGTGTCCGCGGGAACGGGAGCCTCGTGAGGTTACGTAGGTGAAATCGTGAAGGCGCCCATCGGCGCCACAAATTTAGATTGCGCTGCCCGCTTTCGCGGGCGAGCATTGTCGTACGACTCCCGTGGAAAGGCTTTACCTGTGATGACCTCGACTTTTGTGGAAACGTGGCGTGGTCCGTTTACGTCTGGTGACTACCTTATTAACGACGATTCACTGACCCTCGTGGTGAACACCAGTCTGCGGGAAGGCCGTAGCGCCGCGATCCTCGTCGAAAGTTCAGGAACTACTCGCGTTGTAGTGCGCCCTGAGGTCGCCCGGTCCTGCGGGTGGGACGCGGCGAATGTGCCCTCCAGCCTCGATCAGGTACGGGAGGGCCTCATGGCAAACGGAGTGATTCTCAACGATCCTGACTGCATCTTTGGATTCGCAGGATTGGACCTCTCGAGCCGAGCTGGTGAGGCGGGAGGGATCATCATCCGAGAGTTGAACGAGAACGACGCAGCAGCCTTCTCACAGTTCGTTTCGCATTCTAGTGAGGATGATGTGGACGAGGCGTATGTCGAGCTCGACCACTGGCTTGTGATGGGCCTCTTCGCGGGGGATCAACTCGCGAGCGCCTCGAGCGCCTATCCATGGGGCGAGACCAAGGCCGCAGACATCGGAATCTTGACTTCGGAAGATCAGCGCGGCAAGGGCTACGGAACACTCCTGGTGAATGCGATCTCCCATGCAATCCGGCAACGTGGCTACGAGCCGCAGTACCGCTGCCAGCTGGAGAACGTGGCCTCGGCGGGGACCGCGAGGGCATCCGGCTTCGAGCTGTTCGGTATGTGGGAGATCGCTGAGTTGGCACAAAACGACTGAGGGGTGGATGGCCGTTGCCACATGCTTCCCCTCAGGGCAGGGCCCGGCGGTGCAGTTTGAGCGCAGCACAAGGCTGGCTGTTTGTGGAATGCAGAACTATCGGCATCGTGCACGGCACGCAATCCGCTGTATCGGGAGCACAGCACAGGGGGTCCTGATGCAACGCAAAAGCCCCGCTCTGTTGAGCGGGGCTTTTGCTTTGTGGCGGAGGATGGGGGATTCGAACCCCCGAGGGCTTGCACCCAACCGCCTTTCCAAGACGGCGCCATAGGCCACTAGGCGAATCCTCCTAGTCGGAAGCTTCCGGAACAGGTTCCAGTAACTTGCCAGCCAGAAAAGAGTATCGAACTTTTTCCGAAATACCGAATCCAGAGCCCCAAGGTGATGCACCCCACGTTGGTGCTGTATGCCTGAGGCGAACTGGTTTGGGTTTGGCGCGGTCGGTGGGTTAATCTGGAGACCGACTCCTCGTGTGGCGTCATCTCACTGAATCCCCAGGGCAGGAATGCAGCAAGGGCAGGTGAGCTCTGGCGGGTGCACGAGGAGTCTTTTTTGTCCCTTGGCGCTGGCGCTGTGGGATACCGAGTTTCGGGTTTCGGGATGGCCTGTGCCCCAGTTCCCCTCCCATTTTCCGTGAGTGCCGTGTTTCTGCATCGAGTGCCGTCGCGCGGGGACGGCACTCGATGCTGTTGAGCGGCACTCGCGAGAGGTGCAGCACGACCAAGGCGGGATACCGAGTTTCGGGTTTCGGGATGGCCTGTGCCCCAGTTCCCCTTCCGTTTTCCTTGAGCGTCCAGAATGGGGATCGCCCGACGTCCGCAATGTGGAACGATGGGACCTTGTTCTGAGGGTTGCATCCACTTTTGCACCATTTAGCAATCCAAGAATTGTCCGAAATTCGAGACGATCGCTATCTCGCTGGTGCCGGGGGAGTCGAACCCCCATGATGGATACATGATCAGTTCACAGCACTCAGAGATTTCGCGCCAGGCATTCATGCCCCGTGCGATGTGCTGTGGCATGCGCTCGATGCTCTGCGGGTGTAACCGCTAACAAGCGGTTCGCCCGAATCGAGGAATCACTCGATACGAGCTGTAGGGACAGGAGTCGACGTCCTTACACACAGGTTGCGCTGTGACTGCCCAGGTCTTGGGAGTCACTGACTAGAATCCCCGTTGTTTTCCGCCTTTGGCGAGCCCCTGTGCTCGAAAGGCATGCGAAGAACCAGGCAACGAGGGTTCGCATGGCTGGTAAGCCATTCAACGTTCCGAGGGCTCACGCCCAGCAGGTGACCCCTGCAATCCTCATGGAGAAAACACAATGTCACGCAAGTCCGTACTTAAGTCCGTAGCTGCAGCAGCACTCACCGCCACCCTCGCTTTCTCGCTCTCCGCTTGCGGCGCAGACGACAAGGGTTCCGCCGAAGAAGGCGCGGACACTAAGGGCACCAAGGAAAACCCCGTCACTATCGGTGTCGTTGGTGCAGAAGACTACTGGGCCACTTTCGAGACCGAGGCTGAAAAGCAGGGTCTGTTCGTGGATATCAAGGATCTTGGTGACTACCAGCTCCCGAACAAGGCTGTGACCGCAGGCGAACTCGACCTGAACCAGTTCCAGCACCTGCTCTTCCTCGCCAACTACAACGTTGATGCAAATGAGGACCTCACCCCAATCGCCGGAACCGCCGTGTATCCGCTGGGTGTGTACTCCAAGAAGCACACCTCCGTTGACTCGATTACGGGCGGCGAAGTTGCTGTTCCAAACGACCCAACTAACCTGTCCCGCGCACTCCTCGTGCTCCAGGACGCTGGCCTGATTAAGCTCAAGGATGGCGGCTCCGCGTTCTCCACCGAGCTTGACGTCCTCCCTGAGTCCAAGGTCAAGGTCACCCCGGTTGACGCCACCCAGACCGTGCTCGCTCTCGACTCCGTTGAGGCTTCCGTGGTGAACAACGACTTCCTCGCAGACGCAGGGCTGAAGGCGACGGACGCGATCTACAAGGACTCCGCTGAGGCTGAAGGCGCTCGCCCTTACATCAACATCTGGGTAACGCGTGCCGAGGACAAGGACAACGCGGTGTACAAGAAGGTCATCGACGTCTACAAGTCCCAGACTGTTCAGGACGGCGTTCTCGCAGCTTCCGGTGGAACCGCAGCTTTTGCAAACCAGAGCGGCGAGGAGCTTACTGGCTTCCTCAAGGACATCGAAGAGCAGATCAAGGCTTCGAAGTAACACACGTACATCAGGCGAGGCGGCTACCGCGCAATCTAGGATTGCGGGTAGTCGCCTTGCGGCGTAGCGGGGCACCAGGCACGCCCCACGAAGCTGCGTTCCACAGCAACCGTTCTGATGATCGGAGCCACTCATGAGCCAGTCCACAGCACCCATTGTGGAATTTCGAGGTGCCAGCAAGCGCTTCAAGGCTAAGAACAGCGATGTCAAAGCTGTCGACAACGTAAGCCTGTCCATCAACGCAGGCGAGATTTTTGGTGTCATCGGATACTCGGGGGCGGGCAAGTCCACGCTCGTGCGCATGATTAATGCGCTCGAACCGGCATCCAGCGGAACTGTGATCGTCGATGGACACGACCTGTCCACTCTCGGTGAGCCGGGTCTGCGAACGCTGCGCCAGGAGATCGGAATGATCTTCCAGCAGTTCAATCTGTTGCAGTCGCGCACCGTTGCACGCAACGTGGAGTACCCGCTCGAGGTAGCGGGTGTGGCTAAGCAGGAGCGCAAACGCCGCGTGGCCGAGTTGCTCGAGTTCGTTGGCCTATCTGACAAGGCCAAGTCGTTCCCCTCCCAACTTTCGGGTGGACAGAAGCAACGCGTCGGCATCGCCCGCGCGCTCGCCACCAATCCCAAGATCCTGCTTGCGGACGAGTCGACCTCGGCGCTGGACCCTGAAACCACCCGTGACGTCCTCGAGCTGTTGGCCAAGGTCAATCGGGAGCGTGGCATCACCATCGTGGTCATCACGCACGAGATGGACGTAGTGAAGCACATCTGCGACCGCGTCGCAGTCATGGAACTAGGCAAGGTCGTGGAGGAGGGCACCGTATTCCAGGTGTTCTCCCACCCTGAGCACCCCGCCACCAAGAAGTTCGTCTCAACCGCGATCAAGGACAAGCCGGACCCCGAAACCCTCGCCCGGTTGCGCGGGCGTCACACCGAGCGCCTCATCACCGTGTTCGTGCACGAGGACGGAGGCTACGGACGCCGCATCACGGATGTCTTGCACGACCACAATGTCCGCGGCGGAATCGTGTACGGCGGTATCTCCGAAATCAAGCAGCGTCCGTTCGGCTCACTGACCTGGGGCCTTGAGGGAACTGACGCAGACATTGCCGCAGTGATTGCGGAGCTGAGCCAGTACACCCAGGTTGTTGACCTGGGGACGTCTGCGAATCCGCTCGATGGGTTCGGCTATGACATCTTCACCCAGGAAGGTGAACCCGCCGACTATGTAGACCACTACGCGCAGGCAGAGAACCAAGACTCAGCGAACCCGTTCTCGCGCTTCTTTGGAGGTAAGAAGAAATGATCACCTTCCAAGGCGGGCTCGCCGCCGCAACGGACTGGTCGCAGATGGGTCCGAAACTCATCGAGGAGTTGGGCACCACCCTGTACATGGTGGGTGCTTCTCTGCTTATTGGTGGGCTCCTAGGTCTCGCGATGGGCCTAGCGCTTTACCTGACTCGGCGTGGAAATCTCTTTGAGAACGCGTTCGTGTTCAATCTACTCAACGTGATCGTGAACTTTATTCGCCCGATCCCGTTCATCATCTTCATCACCGCGATGGGCCCAATTACGCAGGCGCTTACCGGCACGATTCTTGGACCCAAGCCCGCGATTGTGGCGATGTCGGTTATGACGATGATGGCGTTCTCGCGATTGGTCGAGCAGAACCTCGTCTCTCTGGACCCCGGTGTCATCGAAGCGTCTCGTGCGATGGGTGCGTCCCGGTGGAGGGTCATTCGCACCGTCATCATTCCCGAGGCACTCGGCCCGCTGATCCTCGGCTTCACATTCCTGTTCATCGGCGTTGTGGACATGTCCGCGATGGCTGGCGCCGTGGGTGCCGGCGGCCTCGGTGACTTGGCGCTGCGTTGGGGCTACCAGCGCATGAACTGGGAGATCACGTTCGTTACTCTGTTGGTGATCGTCGCTATCGTGCAGGCCGCCCAGTTCCTGGGCAACTGGCTCGCACGCCGCGTCATGCGCCGCTGAAACCTCACAAAATTATCGACGATCGAGGCCGGTACCTGCGCAGGTACCGGCCTCGATCGTCGATAATAAGTAAAAGCGCGAGATTTCTCGCAGCGGACCGAGCCCACAGTGTCAGTGATCTCCACTAAGGTTGCTGTGTGAGCACAGCACTTTATCGCAGGTACCGCCCGGACACTTTCGGGGACATGATCGGGCAGGAGCACGTGACTGAGCCTCTTATGCAGGCTCTCCGCTCCAACCGGGTCAACCATGCCTACCTGTTTTCGGGTCCGCGAGGCTGCGGTAAGACCACCTCGGCGCGCATCCTCGCACGCATTTTGAACTGTGCCGAGAACACTGAGGCAAACCCCACGGACACTCCGTGCGGCGTGTGCCCATCGTGCTTGGAGTTGGCGACCGGCGGCTCTGGGTCGCTCGACGTGGTCGAGATCGACGCTGCGTCCCACGGTGGTGTGGATGACGCCCGTGATCTGCGTGAACGCGCCACGTTCAGCCCAACTCGTGATCGCTTCAAGATCTTCATTCTCGACGAGGCCCACATGGTCACCGCGCAGGGCTTCAATGCTCTGCTCAAGATCGTGGAGGAGCCGCCACCCTACCTGAAGTTCATCTTTGCTACGACCGAGCCCGAGAAGGTCATTGGGACGATCCGCTCGCGCACCCACCACTATCCATTCAAGTTGGTCGCGCCGGACACGATGCACCGCTACCTCGAGCAGTTGTGCCAGGCCGAGGGCATCAGCGCAGGAGAGGGCGTGCTTCCGCTGGTCGTGCGCGCCGGTGGCGGCTCGGTCCGTGACACCCTGTCGGTCCTGGACCAGCTCATCGCTGGCGCCCAGGGCGGCCAGCTCCAGTACGATTCGGCCGTTGCGTTGCTCGGATTTACCCCTTCAACGCTTCTCGATGATGTGGCTCAGTCTCTTGTGTCACGTGACGGTGCCGCTCTGTTCGGTGTGATCGAGCAGATCATCAACACCGGTCATGAGCCTCGCAGGTTTATTGAGGACTTGCTCGAGCGCTTGCGTGACCTCGTGGTCATCTCCCTGTCGGGCGACGGTGCGCGGTCGATCTTCTCTACGGTGCCTGCCGACCAGTTCGAGCGCATGGTGGCGCAGGCCCAGTCGTTGGGCTCTGCGGAGCTTTCGCGATCCGCGGACGTAGTCAACAGCGCGTTGTCCGAGATGAGCGGGGCGACCTCGCCTCGCCTGCACCTCGAACTGCTGTGCGCACGCCTACTCTTGCCCGCAGCAGACGGATCGGCATCCGGTCTCGGCGCGCGAATCGATGGGATTGAGCGTGCGCTTGCTGGCGGCGCTGTACCTAGTGGTGCGGTACCTAGTGGCGGGGTGTCCGGCGGCGCTGTTTCCCGTGGCGTGAGCGGCCCAACGGTTGCAGGATCTGCGGATGGGGGACTTGGTGGTCACACACCGGTAGAGCCTTCCCAAGCGACCCCGGTTTCCTCCGCCCCCGTTGCGTCAAGCGATGGCACCCGCAGGGTTTCGCTGCGCCCAGAGTCGACTCGCCGCAAGCCTGCTGATGCTCCCGCCTCGGCGCGTCCACAGCAGACCGAAGCCTCGAGCGTCCCCACCGGGCTTGGCCAATCCACTGCGCCGACGGGCATCTTTGCGCAGTCCGCGCCGTCGCCAGAACGAGCCGCACCTCGCGTTCAGGAGACTGTTTCACAAACCCAGTCCGAGCCAGTTGCTGCTGCACCGCAGGCGGAGCGCGTAGCGGAGTCGGCACAGCGCGTAGCGGAGCCGGCACCGCGCGAGCCCGCGGTGGCTCCTGTGCCAGTGTCCGAGCAGGTCGCGCAGGCGGTTCCCGCAGCCCAGCCGGCAACTGCCATGCCAGCAGCACCCACGGTTGAAGCTCAGCGTCCCGAGCCTGCTGCTCCAGTGACCCAAGCCGAGCAGCCTGACCCACGTGCGGCGGCTACTGCGAGTGCAGCGCCGGCGCAGGCTTCAGCCCCTGCCCAGGCGCAGCCGTCGGCAAGTGCTTCTTCCGCAGAGTCCGAGGCGTTCAAGGCACGTTGGCCGGAGGTCCTTGAAGCGCTTGCCGGCCACTCCCGTGCACTCTGGGCCCTTGTGAACCAGTACGCCAAGGTTGAAGGTCTGGACGCCAACGCCGCGTACATCTCGATGCCCAACGCGCAGCTACTAGGAACTCTTGCGCAGCGCTCGGGAGACCAGCAGATCTCGGCGGCAATCAAGGAGACACTCGGGTTCGACGTCCAGGTGGTCATCGACCTGGAGGGCTCACCCAAGTTCCCAAAAGCAGGTAGCAGCCCTGCACCAGCAGCGGCTGCGCCAGGAAATGCCAAAGCACACCCTGTAGCGCACACCGCACCGCACACCAACGAACCCGCCCGAGTGCAGGCGCCTGCGGCACTATCTGAGCCTGTGACGCCTTCGGAGCCTGTGTTGCCTCACGCGCCGGCGGCTACCCAAACGGGCCCAGGTGCACCGGAGGCGCACCTTTCGCCGCTCGCGCAGACGCCGGAAGGCTCACAATCACCCGCAACTGCACACTCTCCAGCAGACGCCCACAACCCAGCGGCAGCCCAGAATGCCGACGGTTCTCACTCGCCTGCTGGCCACCACGACCTCGCCGGTTCCGAATACATCCCGGAACCTGAGTTCGATGGCGCGCACTACGAGGAACCTGCCGGTTACCCTCAAGAGCCGCAACACCCGGCCGAGGAGACACCAGAACCGGAGCCGGCACCCCGCAAACCATTCGATGCGTCCTCCGCCGTCGGCGTGTTCGGCGGTGCGATCGGGGCGCTCGCGCAGGCGCGCAAGGTCAACACATCGAACATCTCGAGCCTCAGCAACGCCACGCAGGCTGTGGTGTCCAAGCTCAGTTCGCGGGATACATCGGGCGCTAGCGCCTCGTCCGGGTCGTCAACCCGCTCGCCGATCTCGGCCGCGACCCCGCACGAGTACTCGAACTCCGGGCATCAGCCCGTGCACGCGCCAAACGGACCGGTGGACGACCACCATGCTCCCGAGCCGCCGTCGGACTACGGTGATCCGTACCCGCACGACGACTACAACACCTACGATGCTGGCCACAACCGCACGTCCACGGGCGCACCGACCACGGTCCCACCGTGGGAGGAAGCTCCGCAGGGAAGCGCCGTACCAACAGCGGTGAGCCCGGCAACGGATACCGCGGCCTCCGCGCACCCCGTTGCGCCACGCCCAAGCTACTCGTCGAGCCAAGCCACGCCGGTAGCCCCAAGCGGCCAGGATTTCGCGGCCGGCGCTGTTCGGGAAACCCCGCGCCAAGCCGCACAAAGGCGAGCACTCGAGCAGGCGAACAGGGAAGCGGAACGTCGCAAAATCGTCGATGATCCGCAGCCTGATGATGAAGACCTCGAGTCCACCGGACTCGTTGGGGTTCCTCTGGTCGTCGCTATGCTCGGCGGGGTCATCATCGAGGAAATCACCGACGAAGTCTAGGCACCCACTCAATGCAGGAAGGCCGCGCGTCACACCGACGGGCGGCCTTTCTTGTGCCCCGAACCAGTAGGCTAGAGGCGTGTATGAAGGCGCAGTCCAAGACTTAATCGATGAACTCGGACGACTCCCAGGAGTCGGCCCCAAGAGTGCCCAACGCATTGCGTTCCACATCCTTGCCTCGGACAAGGATGACGTGATGCGGCTAGTTTCGGCGTTGACGGAAGTCAAAGCACGCGTGCGCTTCTGCGAGGTCTGCGGAAACGTCTCCGAGGAGGAACGCTGCCGAATCTGCATGGACGCACGCCGCTCGGACGTGGTCATCTGTGTGGTCGAGGAAGCTAAGGACGTCGTTGCCATTGAGCGGACCAGGGAGTTCCGCGGGCGCTACCACGTGCTCGGCGGAGCGATCAATCCGATGGACAACGTCGGGCCGGACGATCTGCGCATCAAGGAACTCCTCGTACGCCTCTCGGATGGGGTGGTCCAGGAGATCATTCTCGCCATGGACCCGAACGTCGAGGGCGAAGCAACCGCAACCTACCTCGCACGCCTACTCGGACCTATGGGGATTCGGGTGACTCGCCTAGCGTCCGGCCTGCCCGTTGGGGGAGACTTGGAGTACGCCGACGAGGTCACGCTAGGCCGAGCCTTCGAGGGCCGCCGACTCATGGGAAGCTGAACATGGACAAGGACCACGCAGTAGTAGACGACACGGAGACCCCACTCATCTCAATTGAGGCGCTGGGGGAGCTCTCAAAACTTGTTGTGCCACGAGTGCGGGGATTCATTCAGACGGTTGTAGACGTTGCCACAGCCGGCGACCCGGAGGCGTCGATTTCTCTTTTGGTCCTCGCGCTCTCCGACGTCCTCAATGCGGGCGCCCACCTCGGCGCAACCACGGACATCATCCCGCCCAAGCGGTTCGAGCCCGACCTCGGGGACGACCTGGACCTCGACCCTCTGCGTGAGGCGTTGAGCCGGTTGTTTGAGGGGCTCGACACCTACCCGGAGGTCATCGACCCGGTGGTTGGCCCGGAACTCGGGGCGGCAGAGATCTCCTCCGACTTTGCATCGATCATTGAGAGCCTGACGCACGGTCTCCACCACTACGATTCCGGGCATGAGATTGAGGCCCTGTGGTGGTGGCAGTACTCGTACATCGCTTCATGGGGTGAGCGCGCTTCCGCGGTCCTGCGTGTGCTTCAACTGATCCTCATGCACCTTCGTCTTGACATCCCGGATGATGTTGCACAAGCCGCGACGTTTGACGCGCTCTTCGGAGACGAAAACTAGTTCACACAACGACTTGGGGCCCACGTTCAAAAGAACGTGGGCCCCAAGTCGTTGTGTGGTGGTTGCGCACCAAACAATGCGTCACGAGCATCAGGCGATGCGGACGCCCTTGGCGAGTTGCTTGTAAGGCACGTTGAGGCGCCTGTAGGTGCCGTAGACAGCGGCGCCACCAATGAGAATGTTCAGCGCGATACCCCACGGCCATACTGGTCCGCCGAGTTCCGGATTGGACATAAGCCTGTTGGCCTCTTCCGCGCTGCGGGTAGTGCCGTCTTCCCTGCACCAGGCTTCGTTGTACGAGAGATTATCGCCGCTGCGGGCTACCCGCACTGCAGAAGAGACTGCCATGAGCGGGTCCTCTGAAGAGAACCCATCGGTGACGTGTTGGCCGATCATGGAGCTATCTGCCACGATCACAAACGGGTTGGGCGCGAGTAGCCACCACAACTTGTCGAGGTTGGAATCGCTCCTGTATGAATCCTGCACGGTGCACGCGATGGGATCGCCAGTGGTTTCGCTGTACTGGCTCGGCGACATCTCCAGAACTTGATTATCCTCGTAGAGGACAGCAGCGCCTAGACCGACGAGCAGAACCGTGATGCCGGAAATGAACGCCACGTAGAGGTAGCTCATCACCGTCGATGCGGAGGTTTTGGTCATGCGGGCGGACATGTAGAGGCTGACCGCGCAGACAACCAGCAGCACGAACGACATGCTGAGTAGTACCCACAGGATCGAAGCGAGGCTCACTCCTCCGGCGGCAAGCGACCAGATGATGAACGGGATCGAGACCACCAGGAAGGCCATTGCCGACGTCCAGCTGGCAAGGAGCTTACCCAGCGTGATGTCCATTGGGCTCAGGAGGCTTGCCTGCAGGATCGCCAGCGTGCCCTGGTTGCGGTCCCCGTTGATCGAGGTTGACGCCAGTGTGGGTGTAATCAGCAGACCCATGAACAGGATGAAGTACACGTTCATGCCGAACATGACCGGGCCGAGCGGCGTGGTGCTGACGTAGCCGTAGGAGGTTGTGAGCGCACCCGAGATGAGCAGGCAGATCGCGCCAACCCCGAGGAACCAGAGCACGAGCGCGATCTTCCAACGTGATGACCTCAGGCGCTGGATGAGTTCGAGTCGCGCAACTGTCTTGACACCGTGCCACGTGACGAACTTGCCGTGTGGGGCCGGCTGGGGGTTTGCGTCGGGTCCTAGCGTTTCCGCTGTGATGTGTGTAGCCATTAGCGGCGCTCCTCGTTCAACGACAGGTAGGTGCTCTCGAGCGCTCCACCCTGGGGCCTAAACTCAACAACTGGGACACCCGCTGCGACTGCGTCCGTGAGGAAGCGTGAAGCGTTCGGCTCGCCGGCAATGTTGACGAGTACCGAGCCGTCGGTGTTCTGTGCAAAGGGGACGTGAACTTGGTCGAGCCACGCGATCAAAGGCTGACGCTCAAGAGCGCGCATCTGCCAGGTGGTGCGGGCTGCGCGCGCCTCATCAACGGTTTCGCGGGCGACAGTTCGACCGCCCGAGATGAATATTGCGTCATCAACCATCTCGTCGAGCTCTGCGAGCACGTGGCTTGAGATCAGGATCGTGGTGCCTTGTGCGGCGAGTTCGCGGATGATTGCGCGCAACTCGATGCGTGAGCGTGGGTCCAGGCCGTTCGCAGGCTCGTCAAGGATCAGGAGGCGTGGCTTGTGCATGAGCGCACGAGCAAGGCCGAGGCGCTGCTTCTGGCCACGCGACAGGACGTGCGCCGGCTGCTTCTCAAACTCTGTGAGGTGCACGAGTTCGAGGAGTTCATGGGCGCGAGCTAGGGAGTCCTTTGCGCTCATCCGGTAGGTAGCGCCGGTCATGGTCAGAGCTTCGAGTGCGGTGAGCGAGTCCCACATCCCGAACTGGTCTGGCATCCAGCCGATCTGCGATCGAACTTCGTAGTTCTGTGTTGCAGGGTCGTACCCACACACGCTGATCGAACCGGAGTCGGGAGAGAGAAGGCCCGCGAGCATGAGCATGATCGTGGTCTTGCCGGAGCCGTTGGGTCCAATGAGTGCCGTAACGCTGCCCTCCCATACGTTGAGGGTGGCGCCGTTGACCGCGACGAACGAGCCAAAGGACCGTACGAGGTCCTTGGTGGTGATCACTGCGCGACGCTCGATGGAGCCAGACACCGGAGCGTTCGTTCCGGGAATGACGTCCACCGGGTCGGGCTGATCGGTCGCTGCCTTGTGGTCGGCATCCGGCAAGGAGGTTTCCGGGACAGCATTAGCACCAGTTGCGGTGGCGGAGTCAGTCACGGACTCCGCGGCCGGGGGAGTGGACTCGCTTCCACCCTGTGGCTCCGGTGCAAACCGTGAGGACGCATCTAGTTCATTGGACATGCTTTCGACACTACTTGCTGAACGCGTGGGAAGGATCACCCCACGGTATGAAAGCCGCAGTCGCCCGCGTGATACCCAGGCATATCGCAGCTGTTGAGCCGTAAGAAATCAGGACCATGCCCAAGTGGAAATGCTGCGCCCAATCTCACTGGTAGCCGCTCGACTGCGCCATATCGAATGGCGGAGGGGTCTCGATTATCCAGCGCAACTGAGGCTAGTATGACTGTGTTCAATCACTGTCTGGTGGACGTTTAGATCAACGGGACCAGCTTAGGACGGAGCAATACCGTGGCCTTAATTGTGCAGAAATACGGCGGCTCTTCTGTATCTGACGCAGAGAGCATCAAGCGCGTAGCCAAGCGTGTAGCCGAAGCTAAGAAGGCAGGCAACGACGTCGTCGTAGTCGTCTCAGCAATGGGAGACTCAACCGATGAACTTATTGACCTGGCCCGGCAAGTAACCCCAATGCCTCCACAGCGCGAGATGGATATTCTCCTGACCGCTGGCGAACGCATTTCCATGTCGCTCCTTGCGATGGCTATCAACAACCTCGGCGTGAAGGCTAAGTCGTTTACCGGCCAGCAGGCTGGCGTCATCACGGATGCCGTGTACGGGAAGGCCCACATCGTTGACGTGGTCCCCGTGCGTATCCGCGAGACCATCAAATCGGGAACTGTGGCGATCGTGGCAGGGTTCCAGGGCGTGAACCGCACCTCGAACGACGTGACCACCCTTGGTCGCGGCGGTTCCGACACAACGGCAGTTGCGCTCGCGGCGGGGCTGTCCGCAGACGTGTGCGAGATCTACACCGACGTGGACGGCGTATTCACCGCTGATCCGCGTATCGTCCCGTCCGCCCAAAAGGTCGACCGTATTACGTACGAGGAAATGCTTGAGATGGCCGCGTGTGGAGCCAAGGTGCTCATGCTGCGCTGCGTTGAGTTCGGCCGCCGTTACAGCGTGCCGATTCATGTCCGGTCGTCCTACTCGGCCCGAACCGGAACTCTCGTCACCAATGAACCTGCCCCGTCCAGCTCAGAATCCGAGGACCAAGCCGTGGAAGATCCAATCATCACCGGTGTTGCGCACGACCGCTCCGAAGCCAAGATCACGATCGTCGGCGTCCCCGACGTGCCCGGAACCGCTGCCCGCATCTTCGAGGTCGTTGCGACCTCCGGCGCAAACATCGACATGATCGTCCAGAACGTTTCCGCTGCGTCCACCGGGCTCACCGACATCTCGTTCACCCTGCCCGAGGCAGACGGCCCACAAGCGCTCGCAGCTCTGCGCGCTGTTCAAGGTGAGATCAAGTTCGACTCCCTGCAGTTCGACGACCAGGTGGGCAAGCTCTCCCTGATCGGTGCGGGCATGAAGTCCTCCCCGGGTGTCTCCGCGCGCCTGTTCGGCGCGCTACGCGATGCGGGCATCAACATCGAGATGATCTCCACCTCGGAGATCCGCATCTCCGTGGTCACCCGCGAGGACTCCCTCAACGACGCCGTCCGCGCCGTCCACTCCGCCTTTGGGCTGGATGGCGAGAGCGAAGCTGTCGTCTACGCCGGCACCGGCCGTTGATCATTCACTTTCTGATTTACGACGATCTTGGTGCGACGCGTTATTCGCTCGCGCCGCCAATTGAAGGACTTTTACTATGAGTACCCAGGTAAACCTTGCGCTTGTTGGCGCAACGGGCCAGGTGGGAGAGGTCGTGCGCGACCTCCTCGTGGAGCGCAACGTTGAGTTCGGTTCGATCCGATTCTTTGCCTCCGCGCGCAGCGCCGGCAAGGTCATCGAGTTTGCCGGCCAGGATGTTGTTGTCGAGGACGTGGCAACCGCAGACCTCGCAGGAATCGACATTGCGATCTTCTCCGCCGGTGGTGGAACCTCCCTCGAGTACGCCCCCAAGTTTGCTGAGGCGGGCGCTTTTGTGGTGGACAACTCGTCCGCATGGCGCATGGACCCCGAGGTCCCGCTCGTGGTGTCCGAGGTCAACCCAGAAGCCATCTTTGACGCAGAGAAGGGGATCATCGCGAACCCAAACTGCACCACGATGGCGGCGATGCCAGTCCTCAAGCCACTCTCGGACGCGGCGGGCCTCAAGCGCCTCGTGGTGACCACGTTCCAGGCTGTTTCCGGATCGGGCCTCGCAGGTGCGCAGGAACTCGACGAGCAGGTGCGCGCCGGTGTGGAGCAGGACCTCCTCGGCTTGGTGCGTGACGGTTCCTCCGTCCAGCTCCCAGAGCCTAAGAAGTACGTCCACCCCGTTGCCTTCAACGTGGTGGCGCAGGCCGGAAACATCGTTGACGACGGCTCAAACGAGACCGACGAGGAGCAGAAGCTCCGCAACGAGTCCCGCAAGATCCTGAACCTCCCTGAGCTCAAGGTTGCAGGCACCTGCGTGCGCGTCCCAGTGTTCTCGGGCCACTCGCTGTCCATCAACGCCGAGTTTGAGAATGACATCACCCCGGCACAGGCCGCAGAAATCCTCGCTTCTGCGCCAGGAGTGGAACTGGTAGAGGTGCCTAGCCCGCTGGCGGCAGCCGGAGCTGACGCGAGCCTCGTTGGCCGCATTCGCCAAGACCAGTCCGTCGACGGTAACAAGGGCCTCGTGCTGTTCCTGTCGAACGACAACCTGCGCAAGGGCGCCGCGCTCAACGCTGTGCAGATCACTGAGATCCTCGCCGAGGCGATCCGCCGCGGACAGGAACTCGGGGAAGACGCAGAGGCAGGCGGGTCCGGCTGTGGCTGCGGAAACTGCGCGTGCGGTAACTAAACGTTTGTAGGGCCGAGTAGAGCGTGTTGCGTCCAACTCGCTCGTCAGATCACGGGGGTCGTGGCCTTGGGCCGCGGCCCCCGTTGCTCTACGGTCGGGGACGGCTGGAACTCGTGTTGGGGTGTAGAACGGAGCGGAAATCGTTGTAAATCATCCCATTTCTAAACGAACCTAGCGCCGCTATGATCTCGGGATGACGGACACCGATCTTCCTGCAGCAAACGAGCAAACATTCGCCTCACCAGGTGGGCCGCAATATGTGGTGGTGCACCTGTTTGAGGACATGCCCGGGACGCACCGCAACGAGGCGGCGATCGCGGGAAAACTTGGGGTCTGGGCAGCGTGCCTGTTTGCGGCTGCCCTGTTAGTTCCCCTCGGACTGGTGCAACTCTCTGAGCCGGACTCCAACGGGATAAACAGTAGCCGCGACCTCGCGCCTGTGCTCGGAACCTGTTTGTTCCTCGGTGGACTTATCCTAGCCGCGCTCGCGTGGAACGGGCTGTGCAAGCACCAGCTCAACGCCTATGTATTGCAGGTGGCGGTCGCTAGAAACAGCGGAGCGCTCGAAGGCTTTGACGGCGACTCGCTGGTAACCACTTCCCTCCGGATCGGAGGTGAACGAGACGCAGTCGAGGGACCGCGTGGGGACGAGGGCGATGTGACTGGTCGCGACGAGTAAAACCAACGTTGAGCCCTCGGGCTCTCTGTGCTCGGCGTCCCGCTAGGCGGGACAAAAGCGCCCAACGCTTGAGGTGCTCGTGGACACGGTGCTACCTTAATTTCATGACCGGACGTTGGTATTGGCAGTTTACGCAGGCTCCTGGTGGGGCCGAGCGGGCAACTGCCTGACCAATTTTCCACCCGGAGCCAGCATAGGGCTAAGACGCTTGCGCACTTGCAAGAATGTCTTGGCCCTTCGTCGTCAGTGACGGAGCCGCTCCGGTAGCAGGAGTGAGCGTGCGGTTCCGTCGATTCTTTGAGAAACCCACGGAGCCACCCACAATGTCGCTTGACCAAGCAATCGAAGCACCCAACACTTCCGACCTGCGAATCCGCGCGCTCGACCCGTTGCCGAGCCCACGAGCGATGCTCGCAGACCTTCCCCTCCCCGGACGCAGCGCCGAACTCGTAGCCCGCAGCCGCGAGGAGATCCGAAACGTACTCAACGGTCAGGACGACCGAGTTCTCGCTGTTGTAGGGCCATGCTCGATCCACGACCCAGCCGCTGCCCTCGACTACGCCCGACGCCTCTCAGCGCTCGTTCCAGAGCTCGAGGACGACCTGCTCGTGGTCATGCGCGTGTACTTTGAAAAGCCACGCACCACGCTCGGCTGGAAGGGACTCATCAACGACCCAGGCATGGATGAGTCGTTCGACGTCCAGCGCGGACTGCGCACTGCACGCGAGGTACTCCTCGACGTGCTGGAGCAGGGCGTCCCCGCTGCGACCGAGTTCCTCGAGCCCACCTCGCCGCAGTTCATTGCGGACGCCGTGTCCTGGGGCGCAATCGGTGCGCGCAATCCAGAGTCCCAGGTTCACCGCCAAATGGCATCCGGGCTCTCGATGCCCATTGGCTTCAAGAACGCTACCGACGGCGACGTTCAGGCAGCAGTGGACGGCTGTGTGACAGCGGCAGCCGAGCACACTTTCTTTGGGATCCACCCAGACGGAATGGCTTCCGTAGTTGCAACTACCGGAAACCCTGACTGCCACGTCATCCTGCGTGGGGGACGTCTTGGACCAAACTACGACGACGCCTCCGTTGACGCGGCCGTTGAGGTCATCTCCAAGGCGGGCATGGAGCCACGCCTCGTCATCGACGCATCGCACGGAAACTCCGGCAAGTCCGAGGTGCGCCAAGCAGAGGTCGTCCGCGAGATTGCAGGCTCCATCGCAGCAGGAAACTCCAAGATTTCCGGAATCATGATGGAGAGCTTCCTTGTGGCAGGAAACCAAAAGCCAGCACCTAGTGGACTCGAGTACGGCAAGTCCGTCACCGACAGCTGCATCGACTGGGACACTACCGCAGCCCTCCTGCGTGAGCTTGCGGCAGCGGCACGCGCACGCCGCGCTGTGTAACCTAGGGGTACGTCTGGACTGCGGTTTCTGACGGAGTGCGACCGATCTGAGTAGAGCGTCCTGGCTCCAACCAAGGGACGACAAAGGCCCAGGATCCTTATGGATCCTGGGCCTTAACTGTCGGGGTGACAGGATTTGAACCTGCGGCCCCGTCGTCCCGAACGACGTGCGCTACCAAGCTGCGCTACACCCCGATTGCTGCTGAGCAACCTTATTCAGAGTACTCCTGCTTGGCCGATGAGAAAAACAAAATGACACGGTGTAGGAAAAATGTGCCAGACCAGACAACCCTCGATACGGAAAAACACCCAGTGCACCAGTGCACATGGGTGTTCGCCGCGAACCTTGAGATTGGGCGCCGGCTTACATCATCGAGGTGATGGTGCGGATCGCAGTGCCCTCGTTACCACCATCGTGGACACCGAACTTGGTGCGAGTCTCCATTGCGTCAGCTTGTTTGGCGCTGATTGCCTTGTTCTCACGGCGGACCAAGAACCACACAACCGCAATCACGGCGAGTACTACGAGAAGAATCAGGTAACCCCACATGTGTTCGTCTCCTCTGATCGTGTTCCTACAAGTATCCGGGACTTTATCAGAGGGTTCAAGAGGTACCTGAGCGCGTAACGCACGATGAGTGCCGGTCTTCGGCATCGAGTGCCGGCTCCTCGCACCGGCACTCGACACCAACAACCGGCACTCGCGGGAGTTGGTGGGAACGTGGAGAGGGGAGCGAGGCGATGGGGATGTTGAAGTGGGGGCTGTAATGGGGATCTTGAATGGGCCGTGACGAGGACGCTGAAGTGGGGGCCGTGACTGGGACACTGAGGGGGGAGGCAACCTGCAGTCTGGGCAACGAAAAAGGTCCGACGCGATGTGCGTCGGACCTTTTCACTCGGTCGGGGTGACAGGATTTGAACCTGCGACCTTCCGCTCCCAAAGCGGACGCGCTACCAACCTGCGCCACACCCCGAGTTGTTGTTGCAACGGGATTAACTATATCTGATTCTGAGGGCACCGACTGACCAATTGTGGGCCAGTGTGATCAACAGCGCACCGAGCGAACCGGAGGGCTAGCCCTTGGGCACCAACGTCATGAGTGTTGCCTCGGGCCTGCACGCAAACCTGACTGGCGTGTACTTGGCTGTGCCGAGACCCGCGCTGACATAGAGCCACGAGGAGTCCTCGCCACCAACCTGATCGGGGCGAGCCCCGGGCCATCCGTGCAACCCCTTGGCGCGCTTGCGGTCGAGGTCGCAGTTGGTGACAAATGCGCCATAACCGGGCAGGCACAACTGACCGCCGTGTGTGTGACCGGCGATGATGAGTGCACGGTCGTCTTGGTGGAACTGGTCGAGAGCCCGAGTGTATGGGGCGTGGACAACGCCCACTTTGAGCTCGAGCGCTCCTTCCGGAACCTGGGCGTCAGGGCCCGCGGGGTACACATCCAGATCGATGTGAGGATCGTCCAGCCCCGCAAAGCTGATCACCGTTCCGGCCAGAGTTACCTGGGCACGCGTGTTTGACAGGTCTAGCCAGCCTCGCTCGGTCATGTGCCGCGCGAATGCCTCAGTGGGCAGGTGCACAGGCTCGCTCTTGTGCTTGACCCGTGAGTCAGGAAGCAGGTAGCGGATTGGGCTCTTGAAGCGTGGACCATAGTAGTCATTCGACCCCATGACAAAAGCGCCAGGCATGTCGAGCAAGGGTTCGAGCGCCTTCGTGATGACTGGGAGCGCAGCCGCATCGGCAAAGTTGTCGCCTGTGTTGACGACAAAGTCGGGGTTCAGGGATGCGAGTTTGCGCACCCACTCGACCTTCTTGGTCTGTCCTGGGATCATATGCAGATCGGAGATATGCAGGATCCGGATGGGCTGGGCGCCCGCTGGCAGCACAGGAACTGTGACACGCCTAAGTACGTAGGCCTGGGCCTCAAAGAGGGCGTATCCAAGTCCGGCCGCAGCCAGCACTGTACCGGCCGCCGCAGTCTTGAGCAGGATGGACTTAGCCATTAGTCGTCAGACGCTCCGGGTGATGGGTTGGCTGGAGGCGTGCTGTTTCCGCCGCCATTTCCGCCACCGTTGTTGCCGCCGTTAGGGCGCCCGCCCGGGCGACCGTTGCCGTTCTCGGTGGAGGATTCGGACGATCCCTCGTCTCCCTCTTCCTTCTCAGCTGCTGGTGGCTTCTCGACCACGCCGAGCTGGGCCTGCGCGATTGGGTTGAAGCGCTCAACCGGCTCCCCTTCGAGGGCGTAGGTCATGAACTGCTTCCACATTGGGGCAGCAACTGTGGAACCGTACACGTTGCGGTGGTAGCGGCCGTTGATCATGATGTTCTGCATCTTGACCTTGTTGCTGTCTGGGTTACCTACCCAGATCGCAGTGGACAGCTGTGGGGTGTACCCGATGAACCATGCGGCGACGTTGTTGTTAGTGGTACCAGTCTTACCGGCAACCTGGCGTCCAGGAATTCCGGCCACTGGGGCACCTCCGCCTGGGGATACAACCTTGGTCAGCGCGTAGTTGACTGCGTTGGCCACCGAAGGTTCGATGACCTGCTTGCACTTGGACTTGGGCACCTTGTACTTGTTGCCGTTGACGTCAGTCACCTTAGTGATTGCAATGGGATCGCAGTACACGCCGTCGTTAGCAAACGTGGCGTACGCGTTCGCCATGTACAGAGGTGTGGAGTCCTGGGTTCCCAGAACCATTGCAGGGGTTGGGAAGGTTGGGTACACGCCCTTCTCGTCTGGCTTAACCTGGCGTTCTCCGAAATCCTTGCTCTGCATCGGGTGCGTTGTTCCCTTGAACCCAATCGCGGTTGCGGTGTCCGCGACCTTGCACAGGTCTAGCTTGGACGTCATGTTCACAAAGGCGGTGTTAATCGAGGTGGCGACTGCCTGCTGAACTGTGCGACGTCCCGTTGCCTGACCGTCCGAGTTGCTAGGATTCCAGTCTTCTCCACCGAATCCGGTGCACGAGGCATGGAACTCGCTCAGGCGCCACGGACGCTTGGTCGCGTCAACGGATTCGAGCAGGGTGTGTCCAGACCTGAACCACTCGGCTAGTACGAAGGTCTTGAAGGTCGATCCGACCTGGAAGCCGTTGGAGCCACCCATGTCGGGGCCTGCGTTGTAGTTGACCGAAGTGGTGCCCTTCTTCTTCTCCGCTGAAGGGTTGTACTTGCGGTTCTGGGTCATGACCACGATCTTGCCTGTCCCGGGCTCGACCGTGGTCAAGGCGGTGGCGATCATGTTCTCGTTCTTAGCGGGAATGTTCGACTGGAGGACCTCGTAGGCCTTCTTCTGCTTATCCAGGTCCAGGGTGGTCACAATGCGCAGTCCACCGCGGTACAGGAGGTCCATGCGCTCCTTGGCGGTTTCGCCGAATGCTGGGTCCTTCATTATCGTCTTGGTGACGTAGTCGCAGAAGAACCCGTTGGCTCCGGCGCCTTCACAACCGTTCGCGATCGCGGACTTCTTCACCTTGAGGGTGTCCTCGAGCTTGGTAGCGATGGCCTCGTTGTACTCGTCCTGCGAGATGTAGTCCTGCTGGAGCATCAGGGTTAGCACGGTGTTGCGGCGACGCTCTGATTCCTCAGGGTTGATGGTGGGGTCGAACGTGGAGGGGCGCTGGGTGATTCCTGCGATCGTTGCAGCCTCGACCACTGAGAGCTTGCTCGCGCTTTTGGAGAAGTAGTACTGCGATGCGGCCTCTGCGCCGTAGACCTTGGTACCGAACTGCGCGATGTTCAGGTAGCCGGCAAGGATTTCTTCCTTGGACTTGGTCTTCTCTACGTTGATTGCGAGCTTGGCTTCCTTCAGCTTGCGCTCCATGGTGCCCGCGCGTGCGGATTCCACGGCGATGCTGTCGCCCTCGCGGCTTGCCTTGGTGATCAGCACGTTCTTGACGTATTGCTGGGTTAGCGTGGAACCACCACCCTTTTGGCTCACTGCGGCGCGGGTAATGCCCTGGATGTCAACGCCTCCGTGGGACCAGAAGCGCTTGTCCTCGGTCGCGATGACTGCGTTCTGCAGGTTCATGGAGATCTTGTCCAGGGGTACTACCGTGCGGTTCTCCGCATAATAGGTTGCCAGGACAGTCTTGCCGTCGGCTGCGTAGATTTTGGACACCTGCGATGGTGTGTCGATGTCGAGCTCAGTGGGAATCTCGTAAAACGTATCCGTTGCGGTCTTGGTGACCGTACTGACTCCTGCAGCCACTGGAACCACCATCGCGGCGGCGAGGATGCCACCGATGACAGCGAGTACAAGGAACATTAGGAGGAGCCCTGCAACCTGGAATGGGCTGAGGGACTTTCGAGACCTGTTGGTTCCAGCCAACGACGAGAGGCCGGACGCGCCCGAGTTTCCCGAGTTCGCGTTAGCCCACGAGCCATTAGAGCCCGAGCTTCCGTTGCCAGTTGGTCCCTGGTGAGCAGAGTTCGACATGCTCTCTACAGTACGCGAATACTTTGGCTCGATTCCTTAAGTCCGTCAAAGAAAGTGTGCGAATTTCGTGACTGAAAGGCTCCTGTGAGGGGCGCTACCCATGTGGGGAGTGGTTCTCCACGTAGAAACCGTCTCGTGGGGCACATAGGCACGCCCTGCGTGCCTGACCTAGTATGTCCCTATGGCTCAAAAGTGGGAATACGTAACCGTGCCGCTGATCATTCACGCGACAAAGCAAATCCTCGACAACTGGGGTTCCGATGGTTGGGAACTCGTCCAGGTCGTGACCGGACCGGATGGCAACGGACTCGTTGCCTACATGAAGCGCCCGTTGGGCGACTTCTAATGTCTCTTATCGACGATCGACTCACCGAACTAGGTATCTCACTTCCCAGCGTGGCAGCGCCCGTAGCGGCGTACGTCCCTGCTGTGACCGCGGGCAACCTAGTGTGGACGTCCGGGCAGCTGCCGTTCGTTGACGGTGCGCTTCCTGAGACAGGGAAGGTTGGCGTCCATGAGGGTAACGTTTCGCCCGATGACGCAGCCACCTACGCACGGACTGCGGCCCTCAACGCCCTCGCAGCGATCAAGGCAGAGATCGGCTCACTCGACCGCATAGTGCGCGTGGTCAAGGTCGTTGGCTTCGTGGCAAGTAATCCGGATTTCACGGGACAGCCTGCGGTCATCAACGGTGCAAGCACCGTAATCGGCGAGATCTTTGGGGAGCGGGGCGTCCACGCGCGCTCGGCCGTGGGCGTTGCTGTCCTTCCGCTGGACTCGCCGGTTGAGGTCGAACTGGTCGTGGAGTTCGCATGACCTAACATGGCGTGAGTGGACCGCGTAGGTGGGGCACAATCGTCGAAAATCAAAGACAAAACGCGTGTGGGGTGGGATTCCGAAGAATCCCACCCCACACGCGTTTACATTTGCGTGCACTGCGAACTGGCGGACCAGACTAGCGTGCGCGACGCTCCAGGCGGTCGATGTCGAGAAGGACGACGGCGCGGCCCTCACGGCGAACCCAGCCACGACCCGCGAAGTCGGCGAGTGCCTTGTTCACGGTCTCGCGCGATGCGCCGACGAGCTGAGCCAGCTCTTCCTGGGTGAGGTCGTGTGCAACACGGATGCCCTCGTCTACGCGCTCGCCGAAGCGGGTCGAGAGATCGAGCAGAGCCTTGGCAACACGGCCTGGCACGTCAGAGAACACGAGGTCAGCGAGTGCCTCGTTGGTGCGACGGAGGCGGCGTGCAAGTGCGGTGAGCAGGTGCTTAGCCACTGCTGGGCGTTCCTCGATGACGCGGACGAGTGCGCTGTGCTCGAGTTCGTAGAGAACCGAGTCAGACACTGCGCTTGCCGATAGCGAGCGGGGTCCTGGATCGAACAGCGAAAGTTCTCCGAACATTTCGCTTGGGCCGAGGATTGCAAGCAGGTTCTCGCGACCGTCTCCAGAGGAAGATCCGAGCTTAATCTTGCCCTCTTCGATGATGTAGAGGCGGTCTCCGTTCTCACCCTCATCAAAGAGAACTTCTCCACGGTTGAGCTCCACCTTGACCATGGAGTCGTACAGCGACTGGCGCTCCGACTCGTCCATGGTCGCGAAAAGTGGTGCGGAGAGAACGATGCTTTCGTTTTCCACGTGACACTTCCTTCACACGATATTGGTTATCCGCATTCAGTTTGCACTATGCATGTAGTTTCAAGGTACAGGCAAGAGCGCATTTGAGCAGGTTTTTCGACTTTTTTCACGGGCGGCGTAGGGCGCTTTGTCTGGAAAGCGCGGTTATGACAACGTTTAGCGCTGTCAACCGACCGGGCAAACTATGGGGCGGACTAGAGTTGGACGTCGGTATCTTTTCTCCCGCGCAGGATCAACGAGGTGCAACAATGCCCGCCAATAACAATAGGCCTCCACTAGGCAAAGTGCGACGAGCCCGCAAAATATTCCGAGAACTTGGCGAGATTCACCCAGACGCGCACTGCGAACTCGATTTCACCACGCCACTTGAGCTTCTCATCGCTACGGTCATGTCCGCCCAGTCCACCGACAAACAGGTCAATAAGGTGACGCCCGCACTGTTTGCCGCCTACCCGAACGCCCTTGCATACGCCCAGGCCGACGTGGCGGACATCGAGGAATACATCCGCACCACGGGCTTCCACAGGCAGAAGGCCAAGTCGATCGTGGGAATCGGCCAGGCGCTACTTGAACGACACGGGGGAGAGGTGCCCGCTAACCTCGACGATCTAGTGAAGTTGCCCGGGGTGGGACGGAAGACCGCCAACGTCGTACTCGGCGACGCTTTTGGGGTTCCCGGGATTACCGTGGACACGCATTTTGGCAGGCTCGTACGCAGGTGGGAACTCACGGAAGATGAGGATCCCGTCACGGTGGAACGCCAGATCGGCGAACTCGTGGAGCGCAAGGACTGGACGCTCCTGTCCCACAGAGTCATCTTCCACGGGCGCAGGGTCTGCTTTGCCCGGCGACCGGCCTGCGGGGCGTGTGCGCTTGCGCCGCTATGCCCCTCGTACGGGATTGGGGAGACAGACGCGGACAAGGCCGCCAAGCTCACCAAGTTCCCCTCCGATTAGTCAGCGAGCGACTCAACCGAGTCCTTTAGCCAATCAGTAATGATCGAGTTCACGGCCTGCGGCGCCTCCTCGGGCAGGAAGAACCCGGCATCGTTAATGACTTCATACCGAAGATTCATGCAGAACGCGGAGGCGTCAACGGAGGCGCTCTCCCGCCGCAACTGATGGTCATTAGCACCCTGGAGTTGGAGCGCCGGAATGGTCACGGGAGTGCGCACCGACTGCAGGAAACGGCGGCCGAGCGGGGTGGGCAGGGAGTGCTTGTACCAGCGCATCGGCTCAAGGGCGTTGTGGGCGGCGAAGGGGATGCCTAGTGCGTTCGCGTAAACGTCAATGTCCTGCTGGGAGAACTTCACGTGTGCCCACGAGTTCATCAACTTTGCCAAGGCTTCTGGCTTGACCAGGGTCTTCTCCGCGAGAGTAGGCACACGGAAAAGTGAGATCTGGGCGTACGCCGCGCGCGTGAGCGTGGAGCGAGTCGAGGTGTGGACGTGCGCCGGGTGCGGTGCCGAGAGTGCCGCGACCGCACGGGTCACCGATGGCTGAAGTGAGGCCATCGCCCAGGCCGTGGCGCCGCCCAGTCCGTGTCCGATGATGACCGCGTTCTGCTCGCCGAGGGACCGGATCACTCCGGCGACGTCGCGCGTGCGGGTCGCCATGTCATAGCCGGTTGGCGGCTTATCCGAGGCTCCCGTTCCGCGCATATCCATTGCCGCGACCCTGTATCCGGCGTCCACGAGTGCAGGGATCTGGTTGCGCCAAGCCCACCAGAACTGGGGGAATGCGTGCAGCAGGATGACGAGTGGAGCCGGCTTTTGTGCTGGTTCTGCCAACGCGACATGGAACCGGGCTCCGTTTGCGGAAACAAACTCGTGCTTCCATGGGCCATCGGTCAGGACATCGTTAAAGTCTCGGTTCACGTGCCGAGTCTAGTGAAGTCCGGGGCCAAAGGGCGAACATACGAGGACTCCGGACAGCAAATCCTCCCAGAGGCCTACGTATAAACGCCCGCTACTACTCGGCGTGGTCCTGTAGGTCGAGGTCGTCCACAATGGCCGCTTCCGCTGAGGAGTCCTTCATGCGGCGGTCCTTGGGTGGGTCGAACCTGTAGCCGACGTTACGAACCGTGCCGATGATCTGCTCGTACTCCACACCCAACTTGGCGCGGAGTCGCCGCACGTGGACGTCGACGGTGCGTGTGCCACCGTAGTAGTCATAGCCCCATACTTCTTGGAGGAGTTGGGCGCGGGTGAAAACTCGACCCGGGTGTTGAACGAGGTACTTGATGAGTTCGAATTCTTTATACGTGAGGTCGAGCGGCACGCCTCGAAGCCTCGCAGTGTAGCCGGAGGCGTCAATGAACAGTTCTCCAGAGGTGATCTCCTCTGGGCGCTCAACCTGCTCCACCCGTGTGACTCGCTCTCGAGCAAGGCGGAGCCGGGCCTCAACTTCAGCGGGGCTCGCAGTCTCAAGGAGGAGGTCATCTGCACCCCAATCGGAAGTGACCACCATGAGCCCGCCCTCGGTCATGATGAGGAGAACCGGCACGTCAGAACCGGTCGCGCGCAGCATCCGGCACGTAGACCTTGCGCCGACCAAGTCCCGACGGGCGTCCAAGAGAACAATGTCGGACTCGGGTGCGTCCACGAGCGCGGAGGCTTCCATGGGGAGTACGCGCACCCGGTGGGAGAGCAGCCCGAGTGCGGGGAGTACCTGTATCGAACCGTTTGTGGTTGATGTCAGCAATAGGAGCTCAGCCACCGGTCCACCTTCCAATGTTTTGTGAGGCTCAGATTACAACGGATGCGCTATGCGCCCGGGCACATTCCACGGGTCGAATCTGATTTTTTAGTTGCCCAAATTATTGCAGGTCACGGCACGCCCGCTCCAGAACTTAGGCGAGATTCGCCGAGGCTGTTACGAATCTGGGAGACTGTTAGGCGTGAAGCTCTCGACCCGGGCCGTTCTAGCGGCCGTCCTGTCCGCCGTCACGGCAGCTGCAGCCTACCTTGGGCTCATCCCGCTCATTGTTGTTGTGGGCTTGTTGGGTATCGTGTTCGCGGTGGGTTGGCCGAGCCTCCTGCGCCTTCCGGCCAAGGGTGGGACAACCCTCGTGGTCATCCTGTCGGGCTTGGGTGCGCTGGCGAGCCTCGCGGCCACACTTGACGAGCCGTGGCTGCGCTACCTGCCGATCATCCTGGCGATGTCGGTGTTCCTCGCCTTCATCAACGAGATGCTGCGCGCATACCCACGCAACAGCCTCGTGGACTCCCTCGTGGGAACCGTCTCCGGAAGCGTGGTGTCCATCAGCGCAGTGGGCTGGGTTGCCAGTTACAAGCTTGACGGCGGCGTTGAACTCGCTGTCGCGGGTGCTGCGGCGCTCGCAGTTGCCTCCGCACTGTCCGCCGCAAAGTTCCCCACCGCCCTGTCCAGCGTGATCGTGATCGGGGCGTCCACCGTAATTGGCTGGCTCTCGACCTTTGTGCTCGCCGACCTTTCGGCCCTGTCCGGCGCGATTATCGGCCTGGCCGCAGGTGTCATCGTGGTGGCCCTGCACTCCCTGTTTGGCAGGCTTCCGGCCGTCAAGGGGCGCACCTCGTGGATGTCCGTGGTAACCCTGCCGATCGCCGTCATGGGCATTTTGACGTACGTGATCGGGCGTATCGTCCTCTGACCCGACCCCTTCCCAAGTGGGCGTGGCGTACTAAGGCGACCAAGATCGTCGGTAATCAGTACACGATTGCCTGGGTGCCGTCCCGCAGGATCTCCTCTACAAAGGAGGTGGAGCCGGCGATCCGCACGCCCGGCAGTAGGTCAACCTGGGTGAGGTTGCGGCGGGCGGCGCACTGGGTGCACACAGTCAGCGAGCCCTCGGCGATGATCAGGGAGACCATGTCCTCGAACGAGTTTCCGTGTTCGAGTTCGATGTCGGCGGCGTAGCGCGGAACCGCGAGCAGCACGGAGTCTCCCGTGAGCCACACGGACGTCTCGACTCCTGCTGCCAAGGCGGTGGTTGCCACGGTGAGGGCTTGGTTCACGGTCTCGATGCGATCGGTACCGTTGGTTGATTTGATGACGAGTCGCGAGTAGGTCATGATCCTATGTTCCCTCACGCAGGTTCGCGGCGGGACCTGCACTGAGATTCCCGCCCACGCCACAGTGAGCGTGGGAATACTACCCACGTGCCTTCGGGTTATGCCAATGCGTTAGATATGGCAGGTAGGATTGCCTCATGGACGTAGACGTACAGATTCTTGAGGCCTTCTTTCTCACCCTGCTCGTAGCCGTTTCGGTCACCATTGTGTGGTTCGCCGGCTACGCCGTGTACAAGCTTTTTAAGGGACAGCGATAACAGTGGCTTTTACGTTTCCTCAGGGACTAGCTCCCGAACTTTACCCGCTCGCGTGGTTGGTTGGATCGTGGCGAGGTGAGGGGGTGCTGGAGTATCCAGGGTTGGAGACTTCCGGTTTTATCCAAGAGGTGACGTTTGACCACGATGGTGGACCGTACCTGCGGTACGAATCCACGATTCGTTTGACCCCCGAGTCAATGCCAGAGGTCCCCGACCAGATGGCCGAGTTTGACAAGTTGGACGCCAAACTCGCGGGCGATGACGCCCCCGAACTGATTTCCGACGATTCTGCGCACGACCCAGCGGACCCCGAGTTGGTCGTGTGGTCGACTGAGACGGGCTACTGGCGCATTGCTCCCGAACCGCATCAGGGCGTGCCCGCGGGGCAGACCTCGCTTGAGGTGCTGCTTTCCGACCCTGCGGGCCGTGTGGCCGTGTACCTTGGCGCCGCTGGCGACGGCAAGGTACAGCTGGTCTCCGACCTGATCGCACGCACCGGAACTGCCGCGGAGGTCACCGCCTCCAAGCGCATGTACGGCAACGTGAACGGCAACCTCATGTGGGTTCAGTCGCTCGCGGCGTTCGGTAATCCGTTGCAGGACTACGTTTCGGCAACGCTGACTCGCGTAGAAGAGTAGGCGGCGGCGCATTGAGTGAGCAGAAATACTCGAGTCCCCTTCTATCTCGCCACGGTGCTGTTGCCGCGGCCGGCCCTGATGCAGGTGTGGCGTGGCACTATGGCGACCCCACTGCGGAGCAGCGCGCACTTGTGCGCGGGGCAGCGGTGGTGGATCAGTCGCACCTTGGTGTGGTCTCCGTAACCGGGCCGGAACGGCTCGAATGGCTGCACTCCATCACCTCGGCACAGCTTGAGGGCTTGGAGCCTCGTAGTTCACGGGAACTCCTGGTGCTGTCTCCACAGGGACACATTGAGCATGCCGCCGGAGTTGTAGACGATGGCAAGACCACCTGGCTGATCACCTCGCGGCCCAAGGCCGTGGAGTTGAACGCGTGGCTCAACCGCATGAAGTTCATGAAGCAAGTGGACATTGCCGATGTCACCGACCAATGGGCCGCAATCGGTGAGCCCATCTCTCACGAGGGCAAGGATTCTGAGCCCGTGACGTGGCTCGACCGGTGGCCTGAGGTGCTCGAGGGTGGAACCCGCTATGCGGCCGACTCTTCCGAGCACCCCGGCACGCAGCGCCCGTGGCGTCTCGTGCTGGTTCCCCGCGAAGACCTTGCGGCGCAAGTGGCACGGCGGGAGGCCGGCGGGTGGAAACTCGCGGGCACCTGGGCCACGGAGGCTCTCCGCATCGAGGCATGGCGTCCCCGTATCGAGAACGAGGTCGACCACAAGTCGATCGCGCACGAGTTGGACTGGTTGCGCACGGCTGTCCACCTGCACAAGGGCTGTTACCGCGGCCAGGAAACCATTGCGCGTGTGCACAACTTGGGCCGGCCTCCGCGCAGGCTCGTGATGATCTACCTCGATGGTTCCGGTCACCTGCTTCCAGAACGCGGAGCGAACATTTACGTTGGCGAAAAGGTCGTAGGGCAGGTCACGTCGGTGGCACGTCACCACGAACTTGGCCCGATCGCGTTGGGCGTGATCAAGCGTTCTACCCCCACAGATGCCGAGTTTGTAGTGGACTGCGATGGCGGCGCTATCTCCGGTGGCCAAGAGGTCGTCGTGGCCGGTGAAGGAGTGTCCGCCGACCGTCCCGGTGCACGTGGCGAGACGTCTCGTGCTGCGCGTGGAGCAGTCAACCTGAGCAACGCAATGGGCGGGTATCTGTAAGGTGGCAACGGCTATAGCCCCAGCCCAAGTCCTGTGGAACAGAATAGCCACGTGGTCGCGCCAAGGGGTTGGACGAGTGCGGCGAGCCTTTGGGCCAACGCTTATCGCCGCAATTGCGTGCGGGCTTGCCCACTTGGTGGCGAACAAGGTCTTTGGGCATCAGTATCCCTACTTCGCTCCCGTCGCTGCGTGGGCGTGCCTTGGCTTCACCGCCGAGCGCAGCGTACGCCGGGTTGCGGAGACCGGTGTAGGCCTCTCCTTTGGCATTTTTGCCGGTGAGTACTTCGGCGTGTTCTTTGGCCACGGACCGATCCAGATTGCTGTGGCAATTTTCCTCGCTGTCATGATCGCGCGGTTCGCGGGATCGGGCGCCACCCTTGCCAGCCACACTGGCACCCAGACGGCAGTTCTTATTGGCCTCCCGGCTGGACTGCTCAGCCCCGCTTTGGGCGGGAGCTTTGGACGTTGGTCTGATGCGGTCATCGGCTCGGTCGTCGCGGTCCTCGTGGCGCTCCTAGTGCCGAGCGATCCACATCGTCGAGCACGGGCTACAGCAAGGGCGGCCTGCCGAGAACTCGCGGAAACCCTAAAACTCACGGCACGTGGACTTCGGACCGGTTCTGCCGCCGATCAAGATGTGGCGATGTCCCGTGGACGAGCCTCCGAAGGCATCCTCGAGGACTGGCGCATCACCTCGCAGGAGTCCCTGAACACAGCACGGATTGCGGCATCTGCACGCAGACACCGCGGTGAAATCACCAGAATCGAGAACGTTCGAGTACTCGTAGACCGGGCAATGCGGTCCGTTCGCGTCATCGCACGCAGGGCGAGCAGCACCCCGCACTCGGAGGGCTCCGAACAGGTGGCGCAGCTCATGGACCGAATGGCGGAAGCCGTGGTCGAACTGGGTACCTCGCTCGCGTTGGGCAAGGAACCCAAGGTGGCGCTCAAGATGCTTCGCGAGATCGGAGCCGACGCGGCTCCCGGCGCATTGGGCGAGACCAACTGGCACGCTCAGTCCCTCATCCTGATCCTGCGGTCCGCGATCGTGGACCTTGCGGAAGCGAGCGGCGCCACTGAGAGCGAAGCCCGCGAACTGCTGGCTCCGCTATGATTCGTCGAGATCCTCCAATCCAGCGAATCGGCTCCGCACCCGCCCCTTCGAACGAAAAGTAGGCACCATGTTTGGTCCACTCCAACAGCTCATCATGTTCGCGCTCACCGCTGGCTGCTTCGCGGTCGAGGTGTTCGCGCTGGTTGATTGCCTGCGTAGGCCAGCACGGGCGTTTACCAGTGAGGGCAAGAAGACCAAGCAGTTCTGGTCTCTTCTCCTGGGCGGTACGGCGCTCGTAGGGTTCCTCGGCTTACAGCCACCGCTCGGTTGGGGCTTCCTCGGGCTCAGCGCACTTCTGGTGGCGATTCCCTCCTTCATCTACCTCACCGACGTACGCCCGGCGGTAACCCCTTACGGCTATGGCAGCGGGAACTCAGGCTCAGGAAACAACAAGCGCGGAGGCTGGTGACTTGTGCGGGCTGTACTGCAGCGGGCGCGCAACGCATCCGTGACCGTTGATGGTGAAGTCGTCTCGTCGTTCACAGACCAAGGCCTCGTGGTGCTCGTTGGAGTGACCCATGGAGACGGCCAGGCCGAGGTCGACACGATCGTCCGTAAGGTAGCGGAGCTCCGAGTCTTGGATGACGAGAAGTCGGCCAGTGACGTGAACGCACCCATAATCGTAGTTAGTCAGTTCACGCTGTATGCGGACGTGAAGAAGGGCCGTAGGCCCTCCTGGAACGGCGCCGCCAAGGGCGACGTGGCCGAGCCGCTGGTAGCGGCTGTGGTGGACGGACTGCGTGCGCGAAACCTGACCGTGGGTACCGGCGTATTCGGCGCCCACATGGACGTGGCGTTCACCAACGACGGACCGGTAACGATCCTCCTCGAGACGTAGGCCGAGCGGCGCGCCGCGCGCCGCCACTGAGCGTTCCTCCCACAGCGGGCCCGCCCCCACACGCAAGACAACGATGGAAGTGCAGCACTGATGACCCAAGACTCCACCAGGTCCCTCACTATTGGCCTCGTCATTGACGACTCACTCGACAGCACGGACGGCGTGCAGCAGCATGTGCTGACGCTCGGACGGTGGCTGACCGGCAAGGGGCACACGGTCCACTACCTGACGTCGACCACCAAGCGCACGGACCTACCTCGCATGCACTCGCTCGCCAAGAACCTACGCCTTAAGTTCAATGGGAACCGACTGGGCATCCCGCTTCCGGCGCCCACGGAGCCGATCAAGGAACTGCTCGATACCGTTGACTTCGACGTCCTGCACATCCACATGCCGTACAGCCCGCTCATGGCGGGGCGCGTGATCGCGCATGCCAAGCCCTCCACCGCGATCGTGGGCACGTTCCATATCCTGCCGTGGTCGTGGCTGACCAGGGTAGGCACCAAGGCGCTCGGCTGGGTGCAACGCAAGCAACTGCGCCGGTTTAAGCAGGTCATCGCGGTGTCCTCGCCTGCTGCGTCGTTCGCGCGCGAGGCGCTCAAGGTCGCTCCCGTGGTCATTGGGAACCCCGTGCGAGTGCTCGGGTACGAGAACGCGCACCGCGCGGAGATGGCAAGGCTTGCGGAGCAGCCGGCGGCTTCTGGTGCGCCTGTGAAGATCTTCTTCCTTGGCAGGCTGGTCGAGCGCAAGGGCGCTCGCGAACTGCTGGCGGCGTGCCGCCGCCTCGTGGACATCACCGATACGCCGTTCGAGATTGTCATCGGCGGCAAGGGGCCCCTTCACGACGATCTACTCAGCTATGTGGCGTCGGCCGGTTTGGATAAGATCACCTCATTCATCGGCTACGTGGCCGAGGATGACAAGGCCGAACTGTTGGCTGGCGCGGACATTGTGGCGCTGCCATCCACCGGTGGCGAGAGCTTTGGTATCTCCGTGGTCGAGGCTCTGGCTGCGTGCCGCGGAGTGGTCATCGCGGGGGACAACCCCGGATACCGCACGGTCATGGAGGGCCTCGAACGGAACCTCGTGGACGCAACTGACACCGAGGCCTTTGCGCAGATGCTCAAGCGGTACGTGGAGTCCAAGGAACTGCGCTCGGCCGAAAGTGAGGCTCAAATCAAGCAAGCAAAGTCCTTCGACGTGGACTACATCGGGCACCGAGTGCTGGACATCTACACGGCCTGATCGCTCGTTTGAGGTGGCTGTGATGTGCGCGCAGGGCTGAACAGTCACGCCGCTGGCGAACATGGGCATATGAGTGAGACTCGGCGGGTTTGAACCTACTAGAGTCATACCTAAGCCAACCTGAGATCCGCGGCGCCCCGACTGGATCGAAGGGTAGCACTCGTGAGGAGCGCACATGTTTGAGAGATTTACTGACCGAGCCCGTCGGGTGGTTGTCCTTGCCCAAGAAGAGGCACGGATGCTTAACCACAACTACATCGGAACTGAGCACATCTTGCTCGGCCTCATCCACGAGGGTGAGGGCGTAGCAGCCAAGGCACTTGAGTCCCTTGGCATTTCGCTCGATGCCGTGCGCTCGCAGGTCACAGAGATTATCGGTGAGGGACAGCAGGCACCATCTGGCCACATCCCATTCACCCCACGCGCCAAGAAGGTCCTGGAACTCTCGCTCCGCGAGGCCCTTCAGCTTGGCCACAACTACATTGGCACGGAGCACATCCTGCTCGGCCTCATCCGCGAGGGTGAAGGCGTTGCAGCTCAGGTCCTGACCAAGCTTGGTGCGGACCTCAACCGCGTCCGCCAGCAGGTCATCCAGTTGCTCTCCGGCTACCAGGGCAAGGAGCCAGTCTCCGCTGGTGGCCCTAACGAGCCAACCCCCGCAGGTTCCGCAGTCCTTGACCAGTTCGGCCGAAACCTCACGCAGGCCGCACGCGAGGGCAAGCTTGACCCTGTGATTGGCCGCGGCAAGGAAATTGAGCGCGTTATGCAGGTGCTCTCCCGCCGTACTAAGAACAACCCAATCCTCATTGGTGAGCCAGGCGTTGGTAAAACTGCCGTGGTTGAAGGCCTCGCACAGGACATCGTCCTCGGTGACGTTCCTGAGACCCTCAAGGACAAGCAGCTCTACACCCTCGACCTCGGTGCCCTCGTGGCAGGCTCCCGCTACCGCGGTGACTTTGAAGAGCGCCTGAAGAAGGTCCTCAAGGAGATCCGCACTCGCGGCGACATCATCCTCTTCATCGACGAGATCCACACCCTTGTTGGTGCGGGCGCCGCAGAGGGTGCAATTGACGCCGCTTCGATCCTGAAGCCAATGCTCGCCCGCGGTGAGCTCCAGACCGTTGGTGCAACCACGCTTGACGAGTACCGCAAGCACATCGAGAAGGACCCCGCGCTCGAGCGCCGCTTCCAGCCGATCCAGGTTGCCGAGCCAACGCTTCCTCACGCGATCGAAATCCTGAAGGGTCTGCGCGACCGCTACGAGGCACACCACCGTGTATCGATCACGGATGACGCACTCGTCGCAGCAGCAACCCTCGCGGACCGTTACATCAACGACCGCTACCTGCCAGACAAGGCGATCGACCTGATCGACGAGGCCGGAGCACGTCTGCGCATTCGCCGTATGACCGCTCCACCAGAGCTGCGTGAGATCGACGAGCGCATCGCTGAGGCTCGACGCGAGAAGGAATCTGCCATTGACGAGCAGGACTTCGAGAAGGCCGCCGCTCTGCGCGACAAGGAAAAGAACCTGACGCAGGAGCGCGCCGAAAAGGAGAAGGCGTGGAAGTCTGGCGACCTCGACACCGTCTCTGAGGTTGACGAAGACCTGATCGCTGAGGTTCTTGCGATGTCCACTGGTATCCCAGTGACCCGCCTCAACGCTGAAGAGTCCTCGCGTCTGCTCAAGATGGAAGACGAACTGCACAAGCGTGTGGTTGGCCAGGACCGCGCCATCAAGGCCCTGTCCCAGGCGATCCGCCGTACCCGTGCAGGCCTCAAGGATCCCAAGCGTCCTGGTGGCTCGTTCATCTTCGCCGGTCCAACGGGTGTAGGTAAGACCGAGCTCGCCAAGGCGCTTGCCGAGTACCTGTTCGACGACGAAGACGCACTGATCTCGCTCGACATGTCCGAGTACGGCGAAAAGCACACCGCTTCGCGTCTGTTCGGCGCCCCTCCGGGATACGTCGGATACGACGAGGGTGGCCAGCTGACCGAGAAGGTCCGCCGCAAGCCATTCTCCGTGGTCCTGTTCGACGAGGTCGAGAAGGCACACGCCGACATCTTCAACTCGCTTCTCCAGATCCTTGAAGAGGGTCGTCTTACCGACTCCCAGGGCCGCGTTGTGGACTTCAAGAACACCGTGATCATCATGACCACGAACCTTGGATCCAAGGATGTAGCAAAGGGCGTCCAGGTTGGATTCAACGCCTCGAACGACCCAACCACGTCGTACGAGCGCATGAAGGGCAAGGTCAACGAGGAACTCAAGCAGCACTTCCGCCCAGAGTTCCTCAACCGTGTTGATGACGTCATCGTCTTCCCACAGCTCTCGCGCGACGAGATCCTGCAGATTGTGGACCTCATGATTGCCAAGCTCGATGGACGCCTCGCAGACCAGGCGCTGGCAATCGAACTCTCGCCAGCCGCAAAGCAGTTGCTTGCCGACAAGGGTTACGACCCTGTACTCGGAGCGCGTCCGCTGCGTCGTGCGCTGCAGCGTGAGATCGAGGATGTGCTGTCCGAGAAACTCCTGTTCGGTGAGTTCCACTCCGGTGAGGTCATCATGGTGGACGCACAGGGCGAGGGCATCCTCGGCGAGTTCACGTTCCGCTCGGAGCCACGCGATGCCCGCACAAGCGTGACCGTTCCAGCCATCGAGGCCGGAGACGCCGTGTCCGTTGAGGACATGCCGCAGGTCACCGAGGGCTGAGCCTAGCTCCGCACACGTACAACGCCGAAGGGCGGCTACCCGGTTGGGTGGCCGCCCTTCGGCGTTTGTGGCTTGTCCTTGCGTGGGCAGTGCGTCTGAGCCTCGTGCTTGTGTCTCGTGCTTGTGCAGCGCGTCTGTGCCCCCGCGAGCGGGTCCGTCGCCGCCACCCTTGCCATCGAGAGTATTCCTGAGCCCACTCTCGACGAGGGAGGGAGGAGAGGGGGGGGAGGGTGAGTGCGGGGGTTACACGTGCGAGCGCACGCAGTCGGCGGCCTCGCTCACGGAGACCGGGCGGCAGCCCTTGGCAACCCACTTCTTGATCTGCTCGGCTCGTCCCGCATGAGTCCCCAGCCACGGCGGAGCAGCGTGAGCGGCGGTTTTCGCGACTCGGAGAGGTCCCGCATAAGGCGGAACCAGAAGGTTTGGAGGCGGGGCCTAGTGATGCACAGGGCGTCGGCGAGGACGCCGCGTTCCTTGAGCTCCTCAACGAGCTCGGCGGCAAAGATGCCCTCCGCAATGAATACGGAGGATCCGGTCATGTCGACATGTTCCGAGCCGGTGCGGCTCGAGGTCGAGATGTCGTAGATGGGTACCTCGGTGCGGCCGCTACGCGTCAGCTCTGTGACGGCTTCGAGCGCTGCTTCCTTGTTCCACGAAAGTGGGGAGTCCCAGTCGACGATCCCAAAACGCTGAGGCATGCCGGGGTAGTCGTGGTCATGGTAGTAGTTATCCAAGTTCAATGAAGGCAACCCCAAGAGTCGCGAAAGCCGTGACTTCCCGGAACCAGAAGGTCCCGTCAGCAGGATCATTTTCGAGGGCTTGTCATCTACCACCCGTCCATTGTCCTCCATCCAAAGGGTCAAATGGGCGGAAGTCGCTGTGGGATCAGCCTCAAGGCTGTGCCGGCGCGCGGACTGCCTGGCCCTGCATAAGCGCCAGTCATCGTCCCATAGGTTGGATGACTCGCCGGAAATGCTAGATGTTTCGCAGGGTGTAAGGCCTAGAATGAACTAAACATTGGATGACTGGGCAGAATCAGAGAGGATTCCGCGTGTACATCATCGACACCCATGTCCATGTGTGGGCACGGGCTGAAGTTCCGCAGCCGTGGATTGATCCCGACACCATGGCCGCGATCGACCGGGACTTCTCGCCCACCAACTACACGGAGGCGCTCGAGGAATCGGGCCACGCCGAGCGCGTCAAGGGCACGGTCCTCGTCCAGACCGTGCACAGCACCGAGGAGACGGAGTACCTGCTGTCTGTAGCCGCGGGTAGTACGAGAATCCGCGGGGTCGTGGGCTGGGTAGACCTGTTGGACCCCGAGGTGGACGCCGAGGTCGCGCGACTGCGCGCGCTGGCCGGAGGTTCCAAGCTGGTTGGGATACGCCACCAAATCCAGGAGGAGGAGGGGGACGGGCTGCTCGCTCACCCCCGGGCGGATCAGGCGTTCGATGCGTTGGAGCGCTCTGGCCTGGCGTTTGACCTCGTGATCCGCGCCGACCAGATCGAGGCGGCGGCCCGAGTTGCGGCCGCGCACCCGCGCGTCACGTTTGTGCTCGATCACCTGGGCAAGCCTCCGCTTGCCACAAAGAAGCAACTGCTTCTCGACGAGTGGGCTGGGAACCTACGGCGTTTTGCTTCCAGCCCCAACACGTTTGCCAAGTTGTCTGGGCTATCAGTTGAGGCGAACTGGAGCACGTGGGAGGCGGTGGACATGGCATTCCCGGTGGCCACCGCGGTGGACGCGTTCGGTGCCGAGCGCCTTATGTTTGGCTCGGACTGGCCCGTCCTGCGGCTCGCGGGCGACTTTAGGCGCTGGTTGGCGACTGTGGAAGCGCTTACCGGCCATCTCGTCGAGAATCAAAGAAACGACATCTGGTGCGGGTCCGCGCAGCGGGCCTACCAGTTGGACATGACGGACTGCGAGGAAGGACAAGGTCATGCAGGAGTTTGAGGGAATCAAGGCTGTAGTCACAGGCGGCGCGAGCGGCATCGGCGCCGCGATCGTGGTGGCGCTCATGGAGCGCGGCGCGGCGGTGGTGTCACTGGACAAGAACACGGAGGGGACACCAGAAGGCGCGCACGCGGTGGTAGCGGATCTCGGGTCGGACGAGTCGGTGCGTGCGGGAATAGCGGACGCGGTGGACGTACTCGGGGGCTTGGACGTGCTGGTTAACAATGCGGGCATCGGCGCTCGGGGGAGGGTTGAGGATAACTCGGACGAGGACTGGGCCAAGGTTTTGGACGTCAACGTCATGGGAATCGTGCGGACCAGCCGCGCGGCCATCCCATACCTGCGCCGGTCCGAACACGCCGCGATCGTGAACACGAGCTCGATCGCTGGCTGGGCGGGAATTCTGGACCGGGCCGTCTATCAGACCTCGAAGGGCGCAGTTCAGGCGCTGACGATGTCCATGGCCGCGGACTATGTGGGAGAGGGCATCCGCGTTAACGCAGTGAACCCAGGAACCGTGGACACCACGATGGCGCGCGGCCACATCAACGCGGCAGACAACCCGCTCGACGGGCTGCGACTCATGGAGGAACGCCAGGCCACCGGACGTATGGTGAGCCCCGCGGAGGTCGCACACGCAGTCTGCTACCTGGCCTCGCCGCTGGCGACCTCAACCACTGGAACGTTCCTAGCCGTGGACGGTGGAATGTACGGGCTGCGGGTTGCGGGCAAGTCCCAATCACTGTCCAGCGGAAACCTGCCCGAATGGCTGGTGACCGATTGAGGTATTTTGACGCTCTAGGGTCGCTCACAGCCACTGCCCTGCCGCGCCAAGCCCGAGTGCGCCTGAGCGCACTGGGGTTCGGCGCAGCGCAACTGGGAAACCTGTATCGGGAGACTTCAGAGCAGGACGCACAGGAAGCGGTTGACTCCGCGTGGGAGGCCGGGATCCGGTACTTCGACACAGCGCCGCACTACGGGCTCGGGCTCTCGGAGCGGCGCCTTGGTGCCGGCTTGGCTGGGCACCCGCGAGGCGAGTACGCGCTGTCCACAAAGGTCGGACGCATCCTTGTGGATTCCCCTGAGACCGCCACCGAACAAGACACACAGGGGTTTGCGGTGCCCGCCTCCCTGCGACGAGAGCTGGACTACACGCGCGATGGAGTGCTGCGCTCCATAGAGGACTCACTCGAACGGATTGGCACCGACTACATCGACGTTGCATACATCCATGACCCGGACGAGCATTATGACGACGCGTCCACGGGAGCCGTCAAGGCGCTCACGGAACTGCGCGACCAGGGCGTAATCCGCGCTTGGGGCGCGGGCATGAACCAGTCCGCTATGCTCACGAGGTTTGTGCGAGAGCACGGCGCAGACGTGGTCATGTGCGCGGGGCGCTACACACTGTTGGAACAGCCCGCACTGACGGATCTGCTCCCCGCCGCCGCTGAAACAGGAGCGGGCGTGGTCATCGCAGGGGTTTACAACTCGGGGTTACTCGCACGAGACCACGTTGCACCGGACGCCACTTATAACTACGAGGCAGCGCCCGCGGACTTGGTCGAGCGAGCACGCGCAATCTCGCAGGTGTGCGGTGAGCACGGGGTGACGCTTCCACAGGCGGCGCTCGCGTTCGTGCTCGGTCACCCAGCGGTGGTGTCCACCGTGGTTGGTCTGCGTACGCGCTCGCAGGTCCAAGACACAGTGGAACGCGCAACAGCCCCAGTACCTGATGCCCTCTGGGCAGAACTCAAAGCACACGGTCTGCTCGCGCAGGACGCTCCTACGCCTACGACCATCTGACGCCCACGATCACTAAAGGAAGACAATTGAAGTTTGCACGCCTCGGCCCACTTGGCCACGAGACGCCCGTCGCCATCATCGAGGGCACCACGTACGACATCTCCTCGCTCACTGGTGACATCACGGGAGAGTTCCTCCACGATGGTGGGGAACTGGTCCAAGGTGCACTTGATGCTGGGACTCTGTCTATCGTCGAAAATCCGGAAGAACTGCGCGTGGGCGCACCCATTGCGCGCCCGCAGGCGGTCATCTGCATCGGGCAGAACTACGCCGCGCATGCGGCGGAATCTGGTGCGCAGCCACCGAGCACGCCGATCGTGTTTATGAAGCACCCCAACACGGTGGTCGGCCCGAACGACACCGTGCCACTGCCACCCGGTGCGGAAAAGGTGGACTGGGAGGTCGAACTCGCGATCGTGATCGGCCGCCGAGCATCATACCTGGGCTCGATTGAGGAAGCAGCCGCCCACATAGGTGGGTACACGGTTGTGGACGACATTTCCGAGCGGGCGTGGCAGATGGAGCAGTCTCTTGGCCAGTGGTCCAAGGGCAAGAATGGCGAGAGCTTCGCCCCCACTGGGCCGGTTGTGGTGACTCCGGACGAGGTGGACCCCGGGAATCTTGGGCTGCGATCCTGGGTGAACGGCGAGCTGCGCCAGGACTCCACCACGAGTGACATGATTTTCAGCGTTGAGTACATCGTGTGGCACCTGTCCCAGTACATGGTCCTCGAACCGGGCGACCTGATTTGCACCGGGACTCCCGAGGGCGTCGCGTTCTCTGGGAGGTTCCCATACCTCGTGGATGGGGACGTGGTGCGCCTCGAGATCGACGGAATTGGGACGCAGGAGCACGTGTTCCGCAGCAAGTAGGCAAAACTTCGGGTTGTGCGCGGTGTGCGCACAACCCGAAGTCGTTTTGGTGCAGCAGGGCTGCGGTAGCAGCCGAGATGAAGGAGATGCTGGGCCGCTAGGCCCAGCGGGCGTTGTCGGGCTCGCGGCGACGATACTCAGCGTCAGCCTCCGTAAGTTCGCGCAGAACACGGGCGGGGGAGCCCACGGCGATTACGTTCTCGGGGATGTTTGAGGTGACCACGGAGCCGGCGCCAATGACTGAGCCTGCACCAATGGTGACTCCGGGCATGACCACGACGTTTGCGCCGATCCACACGCGGTTGCCAATGGTGATGGGCATGGAGAACTGCTCACCCGTGGTGCGCAGCGCTGGGTCGAGTGGGTGCCCAGCGGTGGCGAGCGTGACGTTGGGGCCAAACATGACCTCGTCGCCGATGTGAACGTCGGCGTCGTCAACAACGGTCAGGTTGAAGTTCGCGTACACGCGGGCTCCCACATAGGTGTGGCAGCCGTAGGATGCGTTGAACGGCGGCTCGATGTAGGTGTTCTCCCCAACCGAGCCGAGGAACTTGGCCTGAAGGTCGGCGCGCAGTTGGAACTCGCTCGGGTGGGAGCGGTTGAACTCGTAGATGAACTCACGCGCGCGGAGCCTGTCCACACCGAGGAAAAGGAGATCGGGGTGCAGGTCCGAGTACAGTTCGCCGCTATTGAGAATGGCGATCCCGCGCTCGCGGTGTTGGACGCTGACCTCTGCAATGTCGCCAGAGAATGCGTCGGTGTAGTTGTCTGCGGTCATAGCTCTTCCTTGAGTCAGTGGTGCACAAGCAAGACAAGCGTATGGTGGCCGCTAGGCCTCGTGTTGGACGTGAGCGAGTGCGAGTTCGAGTAGTTCGCGGACGTGCTGGTCCGCCAGTTCGTAGTGTGCCTCACGGCCGCTTCTAGTTGCCGTAACTACGTGGTGCGCGCGCAGGAGCCTTAGTGCGTGGGATACGGAGGATTGGCTTTGGTGCGTCACCGCAGCGATGTCACGTACCCGAAGGGATCCGCCCAGGAGTGCGGTGAGGATCCGGAGGCGACCTGAATCACCAAGGAGCGAGAACACGTCGGCCATATGGCTGACAGTGTGCGGGTCCGGGAGGGAGTCGTGGACTTCATGGAGCTGGGCGGGTTCGACTGCGCTCATCAGATCTTCGTTTCGTCATGACCGCACAGCGGGTCGATGGGCTCGCACTGGAAGGTGGCGTGGTCGATGTGGTACTCCGCGCGCAAGAGCTCGAGGATACGAGGGAGCACCTCGGAGGGTTGCGCGCCAGGCTCAGTCACAACGTGCCCGGATGCGCTGACCATTCCGGATGTGATGGTCCAGACGTGGAGGTCGTGTACTTGCGTGACACCCTCGAGGGCGCCGATCCGAGCCTTGAGAGCGTCGATGTCCATCCCCTTGGGGGCCGCCTCGATGAGGATGCGCAGGGCTTGGCGCATAAGGTTCCAGGTCCTGGGCAGGATAAACAGGCCGACTGCCACACCGATGGCCGGGTCGATCCAGTTCCAGCCCGTGAAGTACAACAGGATCGCACCGAGGATCACACCGATCGACCCGATGAGGTCACCGAGGACCTCGAGGCTTGCGCCCTTTAGGTTGATCGACTCCTTGGAGCCGGCAGACAGCAGGCGGAAGCTGATGATGTTGACGATCAGGCCGAGCACCGCGGTGATGAGGAGGGGGATGCCTGGGATCTCAGCGGGGTGTTGGAACCGCTGGACGGCCTCGATGAGGACGTATCCGGCAACCGCGAACAGTAGGACGCCGTTTGCCAGCGCGGCGAGGACTTCGAGCCGGTAGAGGCCGAAGGTGCGGTCCGACGAGGTGGCCCGATTTGCCAGAGTGATTGCAACGAATGCCATGGCGAGCCCCAGCACGTCCGTGCCCATATGGGCGCCGTCCGAGATCAGAGCGAGAGATCCGATGGAGAAGCCGACAACCAGCTCAACAATCATGAACGTGGCGGTGAGGCCGAGCGCGATCGCGAGCGGTTTCTTGTGCGCGGCACCCGCCGAGATGGAGATGTGGGAGTGACCGTGATCGTGTGACACCGAAGCAGCCTTTCCTAAACGCTGAATATATGAACATCTTTTCATATATTTCAGTTCCGGGGTAGCCCTAGGCGATCCGCTCCTATTGTCAGATTTCATGCGGTGCAATAGCGTTACTCGTGATATTTGCGAAGAATTGTTTACTCGACCAACGGAGTGCGAAGTGGCTGTTCAGGAACGTATCCAACCGGCACTGAGGTCGGAGCGAAAGCCCAAGGTCCCCAAATGGATTCCGCTCTCCGTGGCGCTCACTATTACGGCTGCTGCTGTCCTCGGCGCTCTCCTCTGGTGGACGACATCCCCGTGGTTCCTCTCCTCGAGTTCGCTCGACATCTCGATGCCCACCGTTGAATCGACAGTGGAGTTGGAAGCGGGATCACCCGGAGAATGGCGCTACTTCGGCATCGACATTGTGAACACGACCGACAAGCCGCTCCCTGTTGGTGAGGCCAAGATGAGCAACACCTCCCAAGCGCGCTACTCGCTGGACATCATCTCTCTGGATGGGCCGCAAGGATCACCGGACGGCTCAGGGGTTGGAGCGGTTGCGCTCGAAGATCTGCACAACGACTTCGCCTTAGCCTGGGCTAACAGGCAGAATCCGCGTGGCTTCGTGCTGGAACCGGGCCAACGCTACCAGCTCATCCTCGGATTGGGCGTCACGCAGCAGGAAAGCACGAACGCGGCGTTTGGCGTCGACGTTACCTTCACAGACGGCACCTTCAGAGGAACCACCTCAGGGACCGGGACGGTGCAGGTCCGGCTGGGCCAGTAGCAACTCGGTCCCTCTCAAATGTGACATGCGCTGGTAGGCGCGGGAATCGTCGAAAATCAGATTAACGACGATTCACGCACCTACCAGCGCATTGTTGCGTGAGAGGAGGAGGCGCTAGCCGACGATGATCACGTGCAGGTTGCGCGGACCGTGGACGCCCTCCACGCGGTTGAGCTCGATGTCCGATGTGGCGGAAGGGCCGGAGATCCACGTGAGTGGACGCTCGGGGTGCTCGTCCAGTAGCGCAACCGCCTCGGGCACCAGGTGGACCACCTGGGACGCGAGCACCACGCACACGTGCGTGTCCGGGACCAGCGTGATCGCACGGCGCCCCTGGTCGCTCTGGCCATCCAACACGATCGTGCCGGTGTCCGCAATGGACACGCGAGAGGCCGTTACCACGGCGTCAATCGCGTCGAGCTCATACGGGGATAGGCCCTGGGAACCTGGGCGCGGCGCATCCGTGGTGACAGTTGTGGATGGCGGGAGCATGCTGAGCCAGGACTCGGGCAGTCCCGCAGGGCGAACCACGGAACTGGCCTCCGAGAGGATGTCGCGCACCGCCGCGGGGATGTCATCCGTGGACGACACCTGGTGCACGTGCGCCTTGTAGTCCTCGAGGCGGTCGATCAGGATGTCGATGACCTGCGAGGAACCCGGCAGCAGGTCTGAAGTGCGGCGATAGGCTCGGGGGACCTCGGCCAGCTCGCCCTGCCCGATTCCGGATGGGACGCCGTCGAGCGCGCGAGCGATGCTTCCCAGGATCTCAGTGCGTGCGGTGCTCATGCGTTGTCCTCTCGATCGGTAGGGAGTGGTGACTCCTGCGGAGCATCTGGGTGCGTCCGCTCCCACCACTCGCGGAACGTCTCCTTGGGCGCAGACGGGAGGTCGCGGGACTGAGTCCAGCCCTTGATGATCGGCAACGGGACGTTCTGGACGTACCCCTTCTTGCCGGCCATGAGGCGCAGCGCGCCAGCGCCCTTCGAGGCCGCAGCGAACCTCTTGGAATCCGACATGACAAAGGTCGCGGCGGACATCGCCGCACCCCATGCCGTGGGCATGTGCTTGGCTTTGTCTTCCTCCGCCACACGGTTTCGCAGGTAGACAAGAAGGGTGGGGATGTCGATCTTGACAGGGCAGGCCTCGTAGCAGGCACCGCACAGCGAGGATGCAAAGGGCAGCGAGGCGTTGGGGTCGCTGTGGCCCGTGGTGCCTGTGAGCTGTGGGGTCAGGATCGCGCCGATGGGTCCGGGGTACACCGAGCCGTAGGCATGTCCGCCAACCCGTTCGTATACGGGGCACACGTTCAGGCAGGCCGAGCAGCGGATGCACTTGAGTGCCGCGCGCCCTACGTCGTCCGCGAGCGCTCGTGTGCGCCCGTTGTCCAGCAGGATCACGTGGACGTTTTGTGGGCCGTCACCAGGGGTGACGCCCGTCCACATGGAGGTGTAGGGGTTCATGCGTTCGCCGGTTGAGGAGCGGGGGAGGAGCTGCATGAACACCTCGTAGTCCGAGAAGCTCGGGATGATCTTCTCGATTCCCATCACCGTGATGAGGGTTTCGGGAAGTGTCACGCACATGCGGCCGTTGCCCTCGGACTCGACCACGGTAAGCGTCCCGGTTTCGGCAACGCCAAAGTTGGCACCTGAAATGGCGACTTTTGCGCGTAGGAACTTTTTGCGCAAGTGTTCGCGGGCTGCCATGGCCAGTTCGCGAGGGGCGTCGCTCATGCCCTCAGGGAGGGACTCCATCCGGCGTTCGAAGATCTCCTTGATCTCCGCGCGATTGCGGTGGATGGCGGGCACGAGGATGTGCGAGGGCAGGTCATCCCCCAGCTGTACGATGAGTTCGGCGAGGTCGGTTTCGAATGCGTCGATGCCCTGTGCAGCTAAGTATTCGTTGAGGCCGATCTCCTGGGTGGCCATGGATTTGACCTTGACCACCTCGGTGGTGTCCTGCTCTTTGACCAGGCGGGTGACGATCTCGTTGGCCTCCTGGGCGTCTCGTGCCCAGTGCACGTGCCCGCCACGCGCGGTGAAGTTCCGTTCAAACTGCTCGAGCAGCGCTGGTAGCGAGGCGAGCACATTAATCTTGGTCTGGCTCCCTGCATCACGCAGGTCCTCCCAGTCCGGAGCCTCGGCCACGACGGCGGCCCGCTTGGAACGGATGGTCTTGGTGGCAAACCCGAGGTTGTGGCGCAACTGGTCATTGCTCAGCGCCCGCTGCGCGGCCTCGGGGAAGGACGTGCCCCAGCGCAATGGCTCTGTGGGGATCGTGGTTGGGTTGTGGGCAGCCTCGCTGGCGAGATGCCCGCCGCCTGTGTCACCCTGAAGGGTTGTGGCGTGGCCCGGTTCCGACTTGTATGCGGTCCGGCTCTCACTTGGGCGGGCCAGGGGGATACCGAGGAACGTCTTCATCGCCGCGCCCCCTTTGCCGCGCCAGAATGACCCGCGCGTAACGGCGCAGGCGGGGTAGCGGGGTCCTCGCGGGTGGAGGCCAGGATCTCCGCCAGGTGCATGGTTGTGGTTGCGGAACCCTTGCGGTTGAGCCCTCCACCGATGTTCATGAGACACGAGTAATCGCCCGCGCTCACCACGGTTGCGGCCGTGGACTCAATGTTGGCCACCTTATCGGCGAGCATCGCCGAGGACGTGTCCGCGTTCTTGACTGCGAACGTCCCGCCGAAACCGCAGCACTGGTCGGCGTCCGGGAGTTCAACGAGTTCAATGCCCTCGACCGCTCGCAATAGCTGGTACGGCTTGTCGCCCACTCCCAGCATGCGCATCGAGTGGCAGGTGGGGTGGTAGGTCACGCGGTGCGGGAAGTAGGCGCCCACGTCCGTGAGTCCGAGGACGTCAATGAGCAGCTCGGACAGTTCGTACGTCTTGGCGGCAACGGCGTTTGCAGTCTTGGCAAGGTCGGGCAGCCCCGCGCGTTCGCAGACCATCGCCTGCTGGTGCTTGATGGAGCCGGCGCACGAGCCCGATGGGATCACGACCGCATCCCACTCGTTGTCCAACACTGGCTCGAACGTTTTGACGTGGTTCTCGATGACTGGAACTGCCTTGTCAAAGTAGCCGGTGTTGACATGCATTTGTCCGCAGCAGGCCTGTCCGCCGGGGAACACAACCGTGTGTCCAAGCCGTTCGAGCAGCTTAACGGTGGCGATGGGGGCTTGCGGGAACAAGGCGTCTGCAATGCAGGTGGCTGCGAGTGCTATGCGCATGATCGCTTTCCTTGTGGGGTCGGGGCGGCGCGGGGCGCCTTGACACTTTGTCACATTACACCTGTGGTCTGACCACAAGACAAATTGGCGACGATTCTGCTTACGTGTGTCTGGTTCTTACGTCCCATTCAAGCGCTAGTTCCGCCGGGTTGCACTCCAGAAGTACCTTCGCGGCGCGAGTTGGCAGGTGGGCCTACAGTTGAGACATGCAAACGTATGAGTCCGTCTTGGCGCGGGTTGAGTCGGGGCTTCGTAGTGGTCGGTGGACGCTCGGCGATAGGCTCCCCTCCGAGCGCGCCCTGAGCGAGGAGTTTGGGGTATCCCGCGCCTCCGTGCGCGAGGCGCTACGGGTGCTCGAGGCGATGGGGATCATCAAGCGATCAACGGGCTCCGGCCCCGACGCAGGCGCGATCCTGATTGATAAGCCCGCCGCGGGGCTCGGCTCTGCGATCCGGCTCCACGTGGCGTCCGGTGCGATGCCGGTCCGGGACGTGGTGGAGATGCGCCTCCTGATCGAGTCGTGGTCCGCGAGATCGGTGGCAATGCGCTGCGCGGCGGAACAGCTTCAGCAGGCTGAAGTAGTCAACGAGTCGAACGACGTGGCTGCTCGGGGAGTTGCAGGCTGCCTCGACGCGGCGTTCGAGATTCTCGAGCAGATGGAAGATACCGACATTGAGATTGAGGAATTCCAGCGACTCGACGCCCAACTCCACGTCGAGCTGGTGTCCCTCGCCGGAAACTCGCTGTTTGAGGCCACGATGTTGGGGCTGCGCAAGGCAATCGAGGAGTACGTGGCGCAGGGTGTGAGCCGGGAGCCGGACTGGCCGGGCCTGGCCGCAACCCTGCGTGGAGAGCACCGGGCAATACTTGAGGCGCTGGGACGGGGAGAAGCGGCGGAAGGGGCCCACCTCGTCGAAAAGCATATTGAAGGTTTTTACCGCAGGGCGCTCGGCTGATCCCAGCCGCACCCCGTAATGGCAATGGGCCGGGCCGCGATGAGAATCGCGGACCGGCCCATTGGGCTTCCTTTTAGTTAGACGCGCGTGCGCGGCTTGGCGCGGACTCGTTGCCGAGGCGGTCCAGAGCCGTGACCACGTAGGTGTACTCGCCCGAAGCGGCAGAGGCGTCCACGTACGTGTTCACACGGCCGGTCGAGCGCTCTGTCGCGATCAGGTTGCGGGCATCCGTAAAGTCAGCGGCCGTAGGCGTGACTTTCCCGTTGAAGCGCCAGATCGCAAATGAGGTCGCTCCACCGTTGCCGGGCACGTGCCACTCGAGCGTGACACCCTTGGCGGACTGCTTGGACCCGGTCAAGACCGGTGGGCGAGGAACAGTGCCACCTAGGTGTGGGATCAGCGGAAGCAGCGCAGGACGCGTGTAGTACGTGTCCACGAGGCGCCGGGCCCATTGGCCCTCGCCGAGGGCCAGGCGTACGGAGTCGCCGTTGTAGAACACGGAACCCGCAACCTCGGGAGTCGCGCGGTCGATGTCGATGTGCTTGAGCATCTCGTCCGGGTCGGTGAAAACACCGTCCGTCGCCTTGTACGCGCCCTGACCAATGTACAACTGCACGTCGGTGTCCCGCACAACGTCAGCCCACCACGGCACGAGCTTGGCGTAGTTCGCCGCAGCCTGACCGATGAACCAGTAGATCTGTGGGTTGATGTAGTCGAGGTAGCCTTCCTTGACCCACTTGCGGGTGTCTGCGAACAGAGCCGAGTAGGACTGTGTACCGTTCGTCTCCGAGCCGAGAGGCTGGTCCGCAGTCTTGTTCTGCCAGATGCCGAACGGGCTAATACCAAACTTGACCCAAGGCTTGACTTCCTTGATCTTCCGGCCAAACTCGGACACCATCAGGTCCACGTTGTTTCGGCGCCAGTCTTCGATGTTGTCGAAATCGCCGCCGTACTGTGCGTAGGTCTCCTGGTCAGGGAGAGTCAGAGTGCCCGATGGATACGGGTAGAAGTAGTCGTCGAAGTGGACCCCGTCGAGATCGTACTTAATGACTGCGTCGAGCATTGCAGTCTGGACGAACTCGCGAACCTCTGGAATTCCCGGGTTGTAGTAGAGCTTGCCCGCAAACGGGAAGATCCAGTCTGGGTTCTTGCGTGCGGGGTGGTCCGGGTGGAGCTTGCTTGGGTCTGCCTGCATCGACACGCGGTACGGGTTGAACCAAGCGTGGTACTCGAGGTTGCGCTTGTGCGCCTCCTCGACCTGGAAGGCCAGTGGGTCGTATTCCGGGGCCTTGCCTTGGGTCCCCGTCAGATACTGCGACCACGGTTCATAAGGTGATGGCCAAAATGCGTCTGCCGTGGGTCGCACCTGCGAGACCACAGCGTTCAAATTGATTTCCCTGGCCAGGTCAAGCCATTCGATGTAGTCGCTCTTTTGCTTCTCCATCGAATCGGAGCCGGACCGTGGCCAGTTGATGTTGAGCACCGAGGCCAGCCAGATGGCGCGAAACTCGCGTTTTGGAGTCATGGTGCCGTCCGCCATGTTGGCGGCGGGAGAAATTCCCGAGGCAAGCGCCGGGATGGCGCCGCCCATGCTAATTCCGACTGCCCCTGCCGCAGCAAGCGAAGAGAGTCCAAGGAACCCTCGACGTGAGATTGACTGCGATGTCATTGATTTACCTCCGCATCAGCGCTGATGAAAGTTGTTTACGCAATTTCCCATTGTAGCCCCTGGTGTGCACCGCGCCACAGTGGGGAGATGTCCCCACAGGGTGAATGCTGATCTGGGGAAATGGCATGTGGTCACAAAGTATCTGGGTGGGGCTGTGAGAGAATTTCCGGACGGAACCTGCTTCACCCGCCCGCCCCCACATGCAACGAAGTCGAGAACCACGATGGACCAGGCTACGAGCCACGGTGTCTTTTCCGACACCACTCAACCCATGCGGTACGCCATCACCTTCAGTGATGGAAACAGGTATGCGCTGACGGCTCCCACCCTGGTCGGACGGAACCCGCAACCGGCAGCACACGAGCACGACACCAACCTGATCGTGCTCAACGACCCATTGAGAACTGTGTCCAAAACCCACATGCTCGTTGGTGTCGATCCAGCCGGTCCGTACGTGGTCGATCGACACTCAACGAACGGAACGGTCGTGACCCTTCCTGACGGCCAGCAGATCATCTGCGGGCCCGAACAGAAGGTTCGCTTCACCGTGGGCTCAACCATCATGTGCGGAGCAATCACGGCGAAGGTTGACCTCCAGTACTAGGAGAACCTCATGGAGCAAGTGTGGGGAGCAGCCACGAGCGCTGGACGCCGCCGACCCATCAACGAAGACTCATACCTGGCAGCACTGCCGATCTTCGTGGTTGCGGACGGCATGGGCGGACACCAGCGCGGTGACCTCGCAAGTGCCATAGCAATCGACGAGTTCGCGAGCCTCGCGGAGCGATCCGTCATTCTCCCGCAGGATATTGACGTGTGCTTTCGAAACGCTGCGCACCGGCTGCGAGACGCGCTGGCGGAAGGGGTCGGCGGAACCACCGTGTGTGGCGTCGCGCTGTCACTGCAAGACGGAGTGCCCTACTGGCTCATCTTCAACCTGGGAGACTCCCGCGTGTACCGTCTCAGCAAGGCAAAGCGCATCATGGAGCAGGTCAGCGTGGACCACTCGGTTGTCCAGGAGTTGCTCGAGGCCGGGGTGGTGGACAGAGAAGGCGCGACACGCCACCGCGAGCGCCACGTCATCACCAAGGCCCTCGAGACAGTGTCCGTGCCGGAGCCCGACTACTGGATGATCCCCATCGAGCAGGGCGACGAAATCCTGCTGTGCTCGGACGGCCTGTGTGACGAGCTCAGTGACCAAGACATCGCCCAGACCTGGGCGTCCGGAACGGGCCCTCAGGACAGTGCCACGCTACTCGTCGAAGCTGCCGTTGCTGCAGGTGGGAAAGATAATGTCACGGCCGTTGTGGTCAGTGCGCAGGCGGTGGGATTCGTTACGGATGGTGTCTCCGAGACCACGGCTTCCATGGTTAGGGTAGAGAGAGCGGGTGAAACTCACGCAGATTTGCATGGGTCACTAGAAAACACGAGCCCCCGCACCTCAAGGAGCTAACACATGATGCTGTGCAGAATCAGTCACGGAGACCTCGTGACTGTTGCACGCGACAACATTTTTGTTGTTCTGCGTCCGCTCCCAAACACCTCCGTCATGGACAAGGACATGGGCGTCCACCTGTGGCACGCCCTAGGATCCGAACGGGGAATCCACAAGGCAATCGCGCACCTCGCTCAGAACGGTCTCGAGGTCATGCCCGAGTTTGTGATGCTCAAGGTCAATCCTCGCGGGCTGGACGTGGTTGTGCGCGGCGGGTTCACAGTTCTACTGCTCAACCATGACGGCAAGTACGCCACCGTGGGGTCTGACGACGTGGCGACGTGGCGCGAACACACGGGCCTGGCCGCCTCGGAGTTCTGTGTGCGTGCTGAGCCTGGCAAGTCAATTCAAGGCGAGGATGAGTTCTACCTCGCCTCCGGCGTATCGAGCATCTCTGTCCTGTGCTCCCTCGGGTGGGACGACCCGGACCAGCCGGTCAACGCCGTGGAGCTTGTGGAGACCGGAGCGATCCCTGAGGTCGAGTTGTACGCCGATGCCGATGCGCACTCGCTCTCGCAGGCTGTGGCCCAGCGCATGAGGGAGGCCCGAAGGGCGGCAGAGGCGGCCACACCTTCTCATGCCTCGTTCTCCGTGCCGGCCTCGCCATCTTCACCCACTTCGCCTGCCTCACCCACGTCACAGCCGGTGCCGCTTCCACCGCAGCCCACCGCTGATCTTCCGGTGTATCCGGGATCGCCGGACTTCCCTGCACCCGCCGCGGCGCCTACTGCCCCAGCAGCACCAGCGGCCCCGGCGGCTCCTGTGGCCCATGCCCTGCCGGTTGTTCCGGACCTCCCCGATGAGCGCGTTGTGCAGGCCAATCTGTCGACCTCGATGAATCGCGTGCTCCAGCCGCTTCCCCCCGTCCCAACGGGAGAGTTCGACCTGCACGAGACCTCAGGCTATTCACTGAGTGAGGCGCCCACGGAGTTCATCCCGGCTTACGGCGACTACCAGTTGGGCGGAACCGCGCCGTACCAGCAGTACGCGGATGATGAGTCCTCAACGGTTCTCACCAACGACGTGGTGGAGTATCGCGCCGCCATGGAGAGCCAACCCGATCTGCCTCTACCTGCCGAGCCGATCGAGGTGAGCCTGCCTGCACCGGCTCCTGCGATCCGCCTGTCCAACGGTGTGCGGGTATCGCTGGATCGGCCAGTGCTCATCGGCCGAGCGCCCGAGGCCTCGCGCTTCCCCATGCGCGACCTCCCTCGCCTGATCTCCGTGCCCAGCCCCACCAACGATGTGTCGCGCACGCACGCCCAGGTGCGCGTGGAGGGCGAGGTCGTGCTGGTGACGGACTTGAACTCGACCAACGGCGTGCTGCTCATTGAGCCTGGCGCTACGCCGCGCCGCTTGCACCCGGACGAGCCCATGCAGCTCAAGCCGCAGGTTGTTGTTGACCTGGGCGACGGCGTGACCTTCGAGCTCGAGGCAGGTTCGTGACGAGTCGCAGAGCGCCCTCCCTGCCCCCACAGATTCTTGGTTTTGAGTATGTGGGGCTACTTGGCATGGGCGGATTCGCCGACGTGTTTGAGTATCGCCAGGACTTCCCGCGCCGTTCGGTGGCCGTCAAGGTCCTGCTGTCCACCTCGATTGAGGGTGGCGCTCGCGATGCCTTCTTCGCAGAGGCGAACATCATGGCCGCGCTGTCCCAGCACCCCTCGATCGTCACGATCCATCAGGCCGCTATTGCCTCGGACGGACGCCCCTACTTTGTCATGGAGTACTGTGGCAAGCCGAGCCTTGGTGCGCGCTTCCGCAACGAGCGCATCTCGGTTGCGGAGACCCTGCGCACCGGCGTCCGCGTGGCCTCTGCGGTGGAGACCGCGCACCGGTCTGGTGTGCTGCACCGCGACATCAAGCCCGCCAACATCCTTGCGACCGACTTTGGCTGGCCGGCGCTGACGGACTTCGGTATTGCCGGGACGATCGGCGACACCCTCATGGCTTCGGGTATGTCGATCCCGTGGGCCCCGCCCGAGATGCTCGCGGATGACCCCTTCGGGGACGCCCGCTCGGACGTGTACTCGCTCGCGGCGACCCTGTATTCGCTGGTCGCGGGCCGCTCCCCGTTTGAGATTCCCGGCCGTTCCAACTCTCCGGTAGACCTCATCACCCGCATCGAGCGCGATCCATTGCGCCCAGTGGACCGTGTCGATGTGCCGCATGAGCTCAACATCGTGCTCGCGCGGGCCATGTCAAAGGATCCCGAGCAGCGTTTCTCCAGCGCGTACGCGTTCGCGCACGCGCTCCAGAACATCGAGCGCGAGATGCAACTGCCCGTCACCGGCATTGACGTCACCGACCTGCGGCCGGTACGTCCGACTGCGCCGGCCGATCTCCCTCGCGTTCCCAGCCCGGCCGGGGCCAGTGAGCGGTCGCTGACCGTGGTTCGTGGCCAGGACGCGGACAAGATTACCGACGATTCTGCGTACGTTCCAGCGTCCTTGCGCCCCTTGATGGGCCGCGTGGTGCGGGGGCGTCCGCGCCGACGGGTGCAGACGACGACGCCACTAACCTGCGGTCGATCACAACGATCGAGCCCGAGGCAGCCGCGCAGGGCAACGCAAGGGGCAGTGGGGTGGATGAGGGTCCAGCGCCGGCCGACATCGAGACCCGGCTGAGGCCGGTTACCACAATCCACAATGCTCCCGAGCCGGCCACCACGCCACCCAAGTGGTCCGCGCGCCGGGCACTGGCTGCCCCCACGCCGACCCAGATGCCGCAGTTCGACGATGCGCCCGGGACTCAGAGCTACTTTGTTCGCAAGCGCCAGGAGGCCGACTCCAAGGAGTCACGCAAGAGTAAGAGGCTGACAGCACTGGTGTCCTTGGCGAGCGTACTCGTGCTAGTGGGAGTCGTCCTCTACGTGGGGCTCAACGCCGTAAGCAATAGGCCACTGCCAGTGGAAACCCCGACGGCTTCTCCCGAGGACACTGCGATCCAGGACTCGGTCAACGCCGTTCCTGCGATCACCACCCTGAGAGTGGTCAAGGACGAGGGCGGCATGGTTGAGTTCTCGTGGGAAAACCCCGATCCACAGGAGGGGGACGCATACGTGTGGAGAACCACCAACTCCACGGATCCCCAGCCACTCGCACGCATCACCGAGACATCCATCGACGTCCCGCGCGAGGGAAACGAACGAGTGTGCATTGAGGTATCTCTCGTGCGCGCCAACGGCAAGATATCGAGCAGTGCAACAAAGGAGTGCTCGCAATGAGGTGGGTCCAAGGGCTGCGGGGCAAGAAGACCCAGGCGGAGACTCATCCCAACACAACCCGATCCCTCGCCGGTCTCAACCGGAGTAAGACAACCTCGATCGTTGCAGGAATCGCGGTTCCCGCGATCCTCGGCGCCTTGGCTATAGTCAACCCCGGCGTTCCCGTCTCAGAGGTCGACCTCAACGACGGTGGCGTATGGGTCACCAACACGAACGACCTCAAGGTCGGGCGCTACAACGCTAAGGTGCGCGAGCTCAACGGCGGGGTCATCACTACCGGAACCGCGTTTGACGTCATGCAGGACGCGGACGATGTCTATGCGGTGGAGCCTGCGCTCATCTCCAAGATTGATCCCGCAACGCTGAGTTACGAGTCTGCGGCAACGATTCCGTCGCGCTCGCAGGTGGCGATGTCGAACGGAACCATCGCGGTCACCGACCCCAGCGGAAAAGTCTGGGTCATGAATGGCGCCGAGATTACCTCGATCGACGAGGCCGCACCCACGGAAGTCGACCTTGCGGACGGCGCGGTATCTGCGGTCTCCCCATCCTCCCTCGTGTACTCCTTCGACCCAGCGTCCGGCTCCGTCTTCACCACCAAGAGCGAGGGCGGCGCGCTCGTCCCCGTGGGCGAGATCCCCCTCAAGGACGCTAGCGGCATCGCGCTCTCAAGCAACCCCGCTCAGGCGCCAGCAATCACGCTCGTAGGCGAGACCCCGGTGGTCGTTGCTAACGACATGCTCTACACGCCGAAGGCAACTGTCTCGCTCGCCGAGTACGGCAACCAGTCCGTGCTGCAAGCACCGGGGCCGCAGACCGGCCAGGTATTGGTTGCGCACGACTCTGGAATGATCGCGGTGGATCTCGCGTCCGGTGACGTGACCGTTCTGGTCACGGGAGCGAGCGGGCGACCCGCGCAACCAGTCCTCCTCGGTGGGTGCCTCTACGGGGCGTGGGCAAGCTCGTCGCAAAACTATGTGCGCTCCTGCGGACATACCGGCGGCGACTACACGGTACTGAGCCAGGGCCTTGCCACGATCGACGACGTCACGGAGCTCTCCACCCTGACGTTCCGGATCAACCGCGCGGTGATCGTGCTGAACGACACCAAGGCCGGAAAAGTCTGGCTCCCCGAGAACATGCCGCAGAGCGAGGCCCTGAACTGGCGTGACATCGAGGCGCCGGACCAACACGAGTCGACCACCGACGAACAGGACGACACCGACCCCGAGACCAACCGCCAAGCCGAGTGCGCGGCGGGTGATCGTCCACCGCGGGCTAAGGATGACGAGTTCGGCGTTCGGCCAGGACGCTCCACCACCCTAGACGTGCTGGGCAACGATTCAGCAGGGACCTGCGGAATCATCGCAATCACGAACATCCAGGACGTGCCGGATTCCTTTGGTACGGTGCAGATGGTCTCGAACGGCAGGCTCATCCAAGTCGACGTGGAGCCCGACGCCCGCGGCACCATCACGTTCGATTACACGATCACCGACGGGCGCGGCGTGAACCCGCCCTCCACCGCGACCGCAACACTCCAGGTCAAGGCGCCGCAGGAGAACCAGGCGCCCGAGGAGACGCGCAAGGCAACCGCGCAGATCGAGCAGGGCGCGACCCTTAAACTCAATGCGCTCGCGCACGTTCGCGACCCGGAGGGCGACCCTCTCATCCTCGAATCCGCGGAGATCCGGGGAGCCGATAAGCAGGGTGCCTCTGCGAAGGGCTCCGTGCGCGTCCGCAAGGACGGGATGCTCACCTACGTTGCGGATACCAACAGCCCGGGCCGCGTAGACATCGAACTGACGATCTCTGACGGAACCGACTCCATGACCTCGGTCCTTGAGGTTGAGGTCCGGCCCTCCGCGACACTGCCTCCGGTTGTGGACCCGCTGTTGCGCACCGCGTACGTGTCCCAGACCGTGGAGGTTGACGTCCTCGGAGCTGTTAAGTCGCGCTCCACAGAGGAGGTGCGGCTTGCAGCTGTTGACGAGGTCGCCGGAACCACAATCAACGCGGACCTCGAAGGCGGCACGTTCACGTTCTCGGCGCCAAGCGCCGGAAGCTACTACGTCAACCTCACCCTCGTCTCAGCTCCCCACACCGTGACGGCACTCGCGCGCATCGACGTGAGCGAATGGCCCACCGACATGTCCGGGCCCGTAGCGGTGTCCGACGTGGCGCTGCTGCCGGGCGGCTCCGAAGTGACTGTGGCCCCGCTCGCCAACGACTACGACCCCAACGGCGGGGTGATGGTCCTGACCGGCGTGGGAACCGAAGAGGGCTCGCGCCTGAACGTGGGCGTGATCGAGCACAGGTTCATCAGGATCTCCTCGTCCGTGACGATCAGGCAACCGGAGGTCATTCACTACCTCGTGGACAACGGCTACGACACTGCGCGGGGCACAATCTTGGTGCAGCCCGTGGAACCGTCCTCTCAGCAGCGTCCGCCAGAGATCAAGCCGATCAACGTCTCCGTGCGCGCCGGTGGCGTGGTCACCATCCCCGTGCTCAACGCCGTGACCTCCGCGGACAACTCAACGGTCTCCCTGGTCCAAGAGCTCCCATCCCAACTCGCCGCCGACGAGGGGCTGCTCTTCGTTTCCGGCGACGTACTGCGTTACCACGCGCCCGAGAAGCCACGCACAACTAAGGCGACGTTCCAGGTCACCGACTCGGCGGGCAACATCGCCACCGGCGAGGTCCAGGTGAACGTCCACAACTCGACGCCAGAAACCAAGGGCCCAACCAAGCCCAAGGTGATCACAGCGCGTGCGTATGCGGGGGAGACGATCCGCATCCAAATTCCGCTCACCGGAATCGACCCTGACGGGGACGGCGTGACGCTCCTTGGCCAGGGGGACACCGTGCCCCAGCAGGGCTACGTCAGCGCGGTGGGCGCCGACTGGATCGAGTACACGGCTTCAGATACCGGGCGTGCAACGGACACCTTCAGCTACGCGGTCGAGGACTGGACGGGGCAACGAGCACTCGGAACAATCCGGGTGGGAATCGTGGAGAAGCCACTCAAGCCGCTGCCCATCGTGGCCGCAGATGACGAGGTCACTGTCGCGCCAGGAACCAGCGTCGAGGTCCGCGTGACCCGCAACGATATGGACCCCTCGGGCCTCGAACTGACGGTGGCCCCACTTGGTGCGGTCACAGGAGCGGAGACCGAACTCAAGGACAACCGAATCGTGGTGACCGTCCCACGAGACGCGGCCGGCACGATCCTGATTCCCTACTCCGTGAGCAACACCGTGGGCGCCACAGCCCAGGCAGTGCTGCGTGTGATCGTCAACGAGGAGGCCCTGATCGCGGCCCCTCGCGCAAAGGACATCGTGGTGGCCCCCTATGAGGTGGTGGACAAGACCAGCGTTGAGGTCGACGTTCTGGCAGTTGCAGAGAACCCGTCCGGGCCGCTCAGCGACCTCGAACTCGCCATCCCTGACACCCACGCGGCAACGGCCTCTGTCACGGGTACGGGTAAGGTCACGGTCGCGCTGGACAAGAGCGCGCAGATCATCCCGTTCAAGCTGACAAACACCAAGGCGCCCGCCGCCTACACTTACGCGTTCATCTCCGTGCCAGCTCTCGGCGACTTTCCGCCTGTTCTGCGCCCTAAAGCTCGCGCGCTCGAGGTGGCAAGCGGGCAGTCACTCGAGATCCCGCTTGCGGAATTTGTGCAGGTGGGGCCCGGCAAAACTGCGTACATCAGGGACGCCCAAACGGTCTCCTCCGGACAGGGTGACGGCTCTCCGCTGGTGATTGACGATCAGACTCTACGGTTCACCTCCCGCCCCGATTTTGTGGGCACGGCCTCGCTGACCTTCCAGGTCTGGGACTCGTCCACCGATGAGGGTAAGTTCTCCGTACTGACGATTCCGATCAAGGTCTTTGCGGAGAAGGACTACCCTCCCACGTTCTCACCAACCCTCATTCAGGTACCGCAGGGAGGCGAGCCCGTGCCTGTGGACCTCCGGGAGTTCACAAGCACGCCGGGGCGAGATTCCACCTCCGGGTTTGGTTACAAGTTGTCCGGCGCACCGACCTCCGGGTTCAAGGCCCACATCGAGGACTCCGTCCTTCACATCTCCGCGCCCGTCTCCGTGGCACGTGGAACCTCCGGCAGCGTCGCACTGACGCTCACCTACGGGGTTGCGGGCTCCATGCCCGTCACGGTGCCGTTCGAGGCTGTGGCCTCAAACAAGACACTCCCAGTGGTGCGCAGCCACGATGTGCTTGCGAACGCGGGAGAGACCACGAGCGTTGATGTCTTGGCCGGAGCGGTTGACCCCGTGGGGCAGGGACTGAGAGTGCTCAGCGCAACCGTCTTGACCGCCACAAGCGGCGGGTCCGCAGCGGTCTCCGGAAAGACCATCAACGTAACCCCAGCCGAGGGCTTCTCGGGAACCATGAAGGTGGCGTTCACCGTGCGTGACGCCCTCAATGACCCGAGCCGTGAGGTCGAAGGTACGATCAACCTCACTGTGCGCAAGGAACCGGACGCACCGGGCCGCCCGCTAGTTTCGAACCCTGCAAACAAGTCAGTGACCGTTGCCTGGGACGCGCCAACCTCGAACGGCGCACCGATCCAGGGCTACCGGGTCACGGCAGCACCCGGTGGGACTACCACGACGTGTCCCACGACAACATGCGTGATCTCCGGTCTACAAAATGGCACCGCCTACACCTTTACGGTCGCCGCGTTCAACGAGGTTGGCTATTCGCCGGAGTCCCCGGCAAGCGCCGACATCACCCCGGACATCCTCCCAGGGGCACCGGCGCAGCCGCAGGTTGTCTACGGCGACCAGTCCGTTGCCGTCAATTGGCAGGCGCCGACCAACGAGGGATCGCGGATCTTGAGTTACACGGTCGAGATCTCCCCGGGCATTGGTTCAGAGGGTGTGTCGACCAGATCGGTGCAGGGCCTCAACACCACGATTGGCGGACTGAAGAACGGCACAGCCTACTCGGTGCGCGTGCGGGCTGTGAATGCCGCTCTGGTTGATGGTGGCGCAGGTCCGTGGAGTCCAATGTCGGTGCCCGTTCAGCCTGCAGGCGTACCCGAGGCGCCGAGCGTCAAGGCGAAACTCCCTGTGGACACGCCCCTGGGGCGCCAAATCAACGTTGCATGGACCCCCAACGGTTCGAACGGTGACGCCATCAGCGGATACACGCTGACCGTACTGGACGGCACCACGGAGGTGTTGACCAAGAAGTTCGACGCCACCGTGACCACCTGGGCATTCACCGAGGCCCAAAACGGCGTGGACTACAAGTTCGCAGTGAGGGCAAAGAACAAGGCGGGCCAGTCCGCTCCCGGAATCAGCGACCCGATCTCATCGTTCACCGCGCCAAGCAGCCCGACCTCTGGGCAGTCAGCGGTGGTGACGGGCAGATCGTATGCCCAGGGTGGCGCGGTCGAGTTGTCGTGGGGCGTCCCCGCAGAGACCGGTGGCAAGGGCGTGCGCATATCCCACTACGAGGTCAAGGAGGGTGGCGTCCAGGTCTCCGGAACCAAGCACGTGGTGGACCAACTGACGCCAGGTCAGTGGACGGGAGACTTCCACGTCCGTGCCTGCAACGATCGTGGAAGCTGCTCACCGTGGATGACAATTCCCGGGGCAACGCCCGTGACAACGCCGCAGTCGCCGGTGGTATCCGGACCGGAAACTGTCGAGGGCACCAAGTTCTCCTTCACCATCACGGGCCGCAACGACGGAGGGTCCAAGGTCACCGCATACGAGTACCGGGTGGACGGCGGCGCCTGGGTTGAGGCGCGCAAGATGACCAATACCGTGGACATCGAAGACCTTGGCGAGGCCGCGTCACGACCTGTCCTAGTTGAGGCGCGCGCAACCAACTCGCAGGGTGCGGGGAAGCCTGGCGAGCTTACGGTTACGGTGGTCAAGGAACCGATGCCGAGCGCGCCCACTGACATCACCTTCGGCCGCTTCTCCAGCGGCAGCGACCGTGACGTCCTCGTGCAATGGAAGGCTCCGACTGTTGGTGCCTCCAAGATCACCAAGTATGGATACTGCCTAGTGGACGGGCCGCGCAATCTGGCGTGCCCAACCTTGATCACAGAGAACTACAACGGCCTGACCACCCTGAATGCGAGCATGAGGAACACGATCCTGACTAGGCTCGAGCGGGGAACGTTCACGTTCAAGGTGTGGGGAATCACGGAGACCGGAATTGGTGAGATTGCGGAGCATGCAATCACCGTGCCCGTCCCATGATTCTGTGCTGAACAGCGGAAACACCAAGGGGTGCCGGGGTAAGAAGTTGGCCCGGAGTGGGTGAAATTCGCAAGGCTTGATAGATTTACCGTTTGCGGACAACAACGCGAGAAACGAGAAGTCAGATGAGAGATGGCAACGTGCCACTTCCTCCCCTTCCGGGAGACGAACGTGCAGGCGTGGACCTTACGCACACCAGCGGCGATGCGCTGTCAGCGCGTTCCTCGATCTCTCCCGACTCCGCAGCCTACGGGTCGCTCGATTCCGCGATGAGCCATCCCGCGGCGCAGGTGCCTGCACCGGCAGCCAGCAGCACGCAACACGACCTCAGCTCTGCAGCACCCGCGTCCCTTGCCCTCCCCGATGCCACGGCTCAGGCGGGCACGTCCGTCACCGCGCAGGACCAGCGAGTCGCCTCCGCCGCCGAGGCCACCCAGTTCGCACGAGTCTTCAACGCACTCGTGGACAACGTGGCCCAGGCGGTTCTGGGTAAGACACCGGCGATTCGCTTGGCGTTGACCGCACTCTTCACCGAGGGTCATCTGCTCCTTGAGGACGCTCCCGGCACGGGTAAGACGAGCCTGGCCAAGGCCATCGCCGCCTCGATTGACGGGACGCACTCGCGCATCCAGTTCACGCCCGATCTCCTGCCCTCCGACGTCACGGGCGTGACGATTTACGACCAGAAGACGTCCAGCTTTGACTTCCACCGCGGGCCGGTCTTTGCCTCAATCGTGCTCGCTGATGAGATCAACCGCGCCTCGCCTAAGACCCAGTCCGCGTTGCTTGAGGTCATGGAGGAATCCGCGGTGACGGTGGATGGTGTGACTTACCCAGCCGGGCGCCCGTTCATGGTCATTGCAACGCAGAACCCCATCGAGCAGGCGGGAACCTACCGGCTCCCTGAGGCTCAGCTCGACCGCTTTCTCATCAAGACGTCCATTGGCCACCCTGACCGCGAGTCCGTGGTGGAGATCCTCGCGGGTGCCGCGCAGCGTGACCGCACTAAGGGGCTGCAGCCACTCGTTACGTCACGGGACGTGGTGGGTCTTGCGAGCGTTGCCGCGCGTGTATACATGGACCCCGTGATCGCTGACTATGTCGCGCGCATCGCTGAGGGCACACACGAGCACGAGTCCGCCCGCGTGGGGGTATCGGTGCGTGGAAGCCTCGCGCTGGCCCGTTGCGCCAAGGTGTGGGCTGCGGCCCAAGGCCGCAACTTTGTTATTCCCGACGATGTGAAGTCGTTGGCGCCGCATGTCCTGTCCCACCGTGTCGTGGTTGATGTGGACGCCGAGTTCAACGGTGTGACGGGACGGGACGTTGTTGAGTCCGTTCTTGTGCAGGTTCCACCACCCACCTCGAAGAAGTAGTCCATGCCGCTTTCCACCCGAGTAGGATCGGCGCGGCCCACGCTGAAGGCGGGGAGGCGTTCCCTTTCCGTGTCCCCGGTCGCCTATCTCGCGGCTGGCCTGGGCGTGGTTGGCCTTGTAGTAGGCAGGACGCTCGGCTGGGTGGAGTTCGTGGCGGCGGGTACGCTGCTCCTCGTTCTCGTCGTGATCGCTGGTCTCTCTACGATCGGGCGGTCAAGCTACCAAGTGGATCTTCGCTTGGGCGAGTACAACGTCAAGGTTGGTGAGCGCGCGTTTGGCTCGATCGACGTGCACAACGTGGGCCGACGCAGCGTACTTCCGGCGCGAATTGAACTGAACGTGGGGCGCGGCCGCGCGGAGTTTGCGCTGCCGATGCTCGCCCCTGATGCCACGCACACCGAGCTCTTTGCAGTCCCCACGACGCGCAGGTCCGTGATCGGTGTGGGTCCGGTCAAGTCGGTGCGCGCGGATGCCTTGGGTCTCGTGCGTAGGGAGGTCACGTGGACTGACCGCGAGGAACTATTTGTCCACCCGAGGACGGTTTCGCTGGCGGGCGCGGCGGCCGGAGTCATCCACGACCTCGAGGGGCAGTCTCGGAACACCCTGTCCGAGGACGACATGAGTTTTCATGCGCTGCGCGAGTACGTGCCGGGCGATGACAAGCGCACCATCCACTGGAAGTCCTCGGCGCGCGCCAACAAGCTGATGGTCCGCCAGTTCGAAGACACTAGGCGCACGCATACCGCAGTGTCGCTCGACGTGTTCGGGCCACACTGGGACACCGAGCAGTCGTTCGAGCTGGGGGTCTCCGTGCTCGCCTCGTTCGGCCTCCAGGTACTGCGGGACTCCATGGACGCTTCCCTTTTTGCGGGGGCTCGCACCCTACGGACCCACAGCGCGAGAGCGCTACTCGATGACTCGTCGAGAATCGAACTCCCCAACGACCAAGGCGAGAGGCTGGAACCACGGAACCGGCGTTCGCAGGCGACCGATCCGGCAAGCCGGATCGCCATGGACGCACCCACCTGCTCACTCGCAGTGGTGATCACAGGGACCACGCAGTCGCGCGCCGAACTCAGCGAGGTGGCAAAGACCCTGCCGGTGGGCGCGAGAGCGCTGTTCCTGCTGTGCGAGGACGGCGCTAAGTCAGTGGTCGCCTCCCGGGGCCAAGTGTCGTTTGCATCTCTTGGCGCGCTTGAGGACCTCGGTAGGGTGCTGCGCATGGCGGTGGTTGCATGACCGCATATTCGCCGGTGACGCCCGCCCGCGAGGCAGGCCAGGGCAGAGGACCGGGCGTGAACACGGGTACTCAGCAAGGCACGGACCCAAGCGAGTCCAGCCTCGGCAGCAAGCCCTCGGGGGTGACCCGGGCACGACTGCGTCAGGAGGTCGCGGACTCGACCGATTGGGGTGTGGTGCGCGCTGTCCTCGACGTCGGGATCATCGTGCTCTGTGTTGCTCTCGCGCTTGTCCCGATGCTTCCGGCGTATGACAGCCCCTGGGCGCTCGGCGCGATCATCGCGGGTGCGCTGAGCGGGGTCGCGCCAGTGGTTATGGGGGTCCGACTGCGGTGGCCGTTCGTGCTCACTCTCGTGGTGTTGTTCTTCACCTACGTGGTTGTGGGCGGTGCTCTCGCATTCCGGAGCGAACTCGTGGCGGGGTTTGTGCCTTCCGGACGTTCGATCTCGGCGATGCTGAGTGGGCTCGTCACCAGCTGGATGGAGGCGCTCACCCTTGAGCCGCCACTGGGGGCGTCGCATGGCGTCCTGATTCTCCCGTTTCTCATGGCGCTGCTGGGCGCGGTTGCGGTGACCTTCTTGGTGCTGCGCCGCCGTTCCTGGCCGACCACGCTCGTGGCCGTGTGTGTGCCGTTTGTGCTCTTTGCTGCGGCCATTTTGTGGGGGACTGCGCAGAGCGTGATCCCGCGCGGGCTGGGCATTTTGCTCGCCCTCATCCTGGTGGTGTGGGCATCGTGGCGGATGAACACGTGGCGGCCGTCGCGTGCGCTGTCTCTCGGAGGGCTTCTGGCCACCGCGCTGGCCGGTGCGCTCGTCCTGACGCCCCTTGTTCAGTCTGATCACCAGCGCACAGTTCTGCGTGCCGTCGTGGTGCCGCCCTTTGACCTTGAGGACCAGATCTCGCCGTTGTCCACGTACCGTCAGTTCATCAAGGACTACTCGGAGACCCCACTGCTGACTGTGTCCGGATTGCCCCAAGGAACTCCCGTGCGGCTTGCCACCATGGACCAGTTTGATGGCGTGGTGTGGGACGTGTCGAGTGACGGAAACCGTGCAGGCTCGGGTTCGTTCCGCCGGATCGGCGACGAGGTCCCGCAGAGCCGCACAGGCCAGAAATACTCCGTGTCCCTGCAGGTGGGCTATCTAAGGGGCGTGTGGACGCCGACGATCGGGTATCTGACCTCCATCGCCTTCGACGACGCCTGGCTGGGTGCCGACTTCCGTTTGAACGACGCCACCGGCGCGGGCGTGATGCCGGGCGGGCTGAGCCCCGACCTCCGCTACACCCTGACCGGCGTAATCCCTGATCAGCCCACGGACGAGGAACTCGGGCAGGCCGGAGTGGGCTCGATCGACGTTGCCCCCGCGACCCAGATCCCCGAGATCGTCGCGGACCGCGCCTCCGCGATCTCCCGCGAGGGCGCCACGGTCCCGCTAGTGGTGCGCAAGTTCGAGGAGTACCTAGCCAACGGCGGCTACTTCAGCCACGGCGAGCAGGTGGACGGCTTCCCGTCCCTGTCCGGCCACGGGACGTCCCGCATCGCTGACCTGTTTGCCGAGGACCAGATGATCGGGGATGCGGAGCAGTACGCCTCTGCGATGGCGCTCATGGCTCGCTCGCAGGGCATCCCGTCGCGCGTGGTCATGGGGTTCCTTCCGGAACCCGATCAGGGTGGTGACGTGACGTTCACGGGTGCGGATATGACCGCGTGGACTGAAGTGTTTTACGACGATTTTGGCTGGGTATCGTACTTCCCAACGCCTGACGAGTCGCGGACTCCCAGCAAGAGCCAGGAGACCGCCAAGCCTTCCCCGCAGCCCGAGTCCATCCAGGACCCGCCAGACCCACAGCCTTCCGTGAGCCCTCCTGCCGTTGACACCGAGGAGACCAATGTTGCCGCGGACGACGAACAGTCTGGCACGCCCATCGACTGGGCCCGCGTTCTGAAGGTTTCGCTCGCGGTGGGCATCCCCGTGTTTGTCCTGTTGCTCGGTCCGCTGCTTGTCGTGGCGGCGAAGGCGCGCAGGCGGAACTCACGTAGGTCGGCCGAGGGCCGTGAGCAGGTTTTAGGGGGTTGGCAAGAGTTTGTTGACGCCGCCCATGATCTGGGAATTCGTCCTCCCGCGGAGCTGACGCGCAGGGAGACCGCCCGATTCATCGAGGCAGGTAACCCCGAGGCGCACGTGCTCCCGCTCGCAGACGGCGCCGACGTGGCCCAGTTCGGCTATGACGAACTGGAACCCACGCACGGCGCCGACTATTGGAGCAAGGTGGACCGGGCGATCGTTCAGATCGGGGCACGCACTTCACGGTGGCGCAAACTACGGGCCAAGCTCTCGCTCGGTACGTTCCCGTTGACCCTGCGCAGGAAGCGCGCCTCGTCCTAGCGGGCGGTTCCGTCGATTGCGAACTCCTCAATGGCCTCGATCTCGGAGGCGCTCAGCGGAGCCGCAGTGGTGGCCTTGAGCGAGTCCTCCAACTGGGCCACGCTGGAAGCGCCCACTAGGACTGAGGTGACTCGATCGTCGCGAAGAATCCAGCTCAGCGCCAGCTGAGCCAGGGTCTGCCCGCGCGACCCGGCGATCTCGTTGAGCGCGCGAGCGCGTGTCAGGTAGGTGTCCGAGATCTTGTCGGCCTTGAGGAAGTGACCTACTGCCGCACGCGAATCAGACGGGACACTGCCGTCGAGGTAGCGGTTGGTGAGTAGCCCCTGGGCGAGCGGCGAGAAGCAGATCATGCCCACGCCTAGCTCGTCCACGGTCTCCAGCAGGGACTTGCCCGTGAGGTCTGAGCCTTCGGTGGCGCCGGCGTCGGGCAGTTCAACATGGCGGTTGAACATGGAGTAGCTCGGCTGGTGGATCAGAAGCGGCGTGCCCAGATCCGCGAGGATCTGAGCGGCGCGCTTGGTCTGCGCTGGCGAGTAGTTGGAGACACCTGCGTACAGGGCGCGGCCGCTCTGTACTGCGGTGTGTAGCGCGCCCATGGTCTCTTCAAGTGGGGTGTCTGGGTCGAAGCGGTGCGAGTAGAAGATGTCCACGTAGTCGAGGCCCATGCGGTTCAGGGACTGGTCGAGCGAGGCCAGCAGGTACTTGCGCGAGCCGCCGTCGCCGTACGGTCCCGGCCACATGTCATACCCGGCCTTGGACGAGATGATCATCTCGTCACGGAAGGGGCGGAAGTCTGCGGCCATGTGGCGGCCAAAGTTCTGTTCGGCGCTGCCATAGGGAGGGCCGTAGTTGTTGGCGAGGTCGAAGTGTGTGACACCCAGATCGAACGCACGGCGCAGCACTGCGCGCTGGGTTTCGAATGGAGCGGTGTCGCCGAAATTGTGCCAGAGGCCCAGCGACAGCGCTGGGAGTTGGAGGCCGCTCGCACCGGTGCGGCGGTAGGGCATGTCGTTATAGTGCTCGGGCGCAGGGATGTAGATGTCCATGCCCGAAGTCTTTCACGAAAGAAGCGTTTTGCGGTGGGACAGCGGCATCGTGTGACGGTGCGTCTGGACTCGCTAAGGAGCACGCCGAAACGTTAGAGAACCGTAATCAATTTTGGCCAGGGTGACCTGCGTTACGTGGGTAAGGTATCTAGTGCGGGGTTCAACGGCGAACCTCGCGACACTCAAAGCATAGGCCCGGTCAAGGATGACCGGGCCTTTTTGCGTTGTTGGCTAAGTTCGAGCTAGTGTCCGAGCTTTGAGATGAGCCCAACAAACCAGCCAAACGGCTCCGCGGCCCTGTCCTTGGCTGCAGAGGCCACGTGGACCTGCTCGCTCACTGCTATCCAGCTCGGCAGCTCAAAATCTACCTTGGCGGAATCAAAGGCCGCAGCCCATTCCCGCTCAGCGTCGAACACCACCGCATAGGGGAGGTGAGTGTAGAAGAGGTTCGCGTCCGGGGTGGCATTGCCGGTCTGGGCTGACTGCTCCGTCGGGTCCGTCTTGGCCATCTTGGCCGTCGGGTCGGCGGGGTCCCACTGGACTCCAGCAGGCCGCGAGAACGCGGCCAGATCTGGGTCGACACGCAGCGCTTGGGCGTAGGCGTGTGCTTGCTCCGCATACGCTCGGCCGATCGGAGTGCGGCGCTTCCGGTGGGCGCGGCCGTTCGCTGCGTGGTCGAGGTCCCCGCGGGTCAGGCCGCGGCCTGAGAACTCGCGGCCAAGTTCGCTCAGGACCTCGAGGACCTGTGGCGCAAAGTGGGAGTGCAGGGTCGAGACAGTCACGGATGTGGCCTCTTCAAAGAGCACCTGGAGCAGCCTGCGCTCGTGGCGAGTGAGCTTCGTGCTGTCTAGCTCTGCGCCCGCGGCTCGTGTCAGGGTCCACGAGAGCGGTGAGGCCGAGCCTGTGTCCCGGGGCAAGGCGTGCCTGTCATCGAGGTCTACGGACACGGTGAAGTAGCCGCGTGAGGCCAGGTCGAAGAGTGTCGCAGTTGCCTCCCGCCACTGCAGGTCAAGTGAGAGCACCGCGCCGGCCTCACCCACCGTGAGGTCCGCCGGCGGTTCGAACCGGAGAGTCTCGGGGAACTTCTTGGTCACGCGAGTGGTACCTGGAATGGGGAGTGGGAGTCCAAGGCGGGTGGCCACCGAGGTGGACATTTTCCCGGCAGATTCGCGAGCCGCAGCGGTCCTAGCGAACGCCTCGGTGACGTCACCTGCAGCCAAGCCTGCGAACGTTGCGTCCGACCTCCTGCGGCCGAAGTAGACGGCAAAGGCCCCAAGGATCGCTGCAAGGACTCCGGCCATGATGGGCAGGGTGTTGCGACTCGTGGCCTCAATACCTTGGTCGATGGAGTCGGTCAGGGTGGGGTCGTTCTCCAATGTGCCGTCGCCCTCGGTGGCGGTGCCGTCAGGATCGGGGTCCTTGATGAGGATCGCGCTGCTGGAATCGAACGTGCGCGCGGGGTAGTCAATCCTGACGGAGATGCCGCGGTACTCGCTGAGGTTTTCTCCCTCGAAGGTGACAGCATCAGGCCTGAGAGCGGAGGTGGCGCAGGCCGCGTCCGTGGTGGTGTCTGGCGCCTCTTCCTGGGTGTCTTCCTGCGAAAGATCCTCCAATGCGCTCAGATCTAGCGATCCTGGCGTTAGGACGGTGCAGTCCGCCGTGACCGGTGCCGTGGGGGAGTGAACTGTCAGGGAAACCGCATCAAATGCGTGTCCAGTGGGGGACAGAGCTCCCCAATAGAACTCGTCGCGGCTACCGGTAATCGTAGTGAGGGCAGCGAGGGAGCCCTCGATGTCGTAGGAGAGGGTGGCGGTGGTGCGCTCGGGTACTTCTTCTTCCTCGCCCGCTGAAGAAGACTCAGTGGTAGGTGTTGAGGGGCCGACCGGAGCACGCATGATTTTGACGGCAATGTTCTTAGTGTCGTCGAGCACCTGGAAGGTAAGGTCCTCCTGTTCCGACTCCACACCAAAGTTGGAATACTCGAACTTGCGCCACTGCGTGCTCGTGTACGGCAAGAACGTGAGGAGCTCGCGCTGGATGGGTGCGGAGTCGAGGGCGTCCTTGTCCCACGTCAGGGTCTCCTTCACGGAGACCCGTCCGTCCTTGTTCAGGGTGACATCAATGAGGAGTTGGTTTGTCTCCTCAACTACGTCGACCGGAGCATCAGGTTCCGCGGACGCAGGCAGTGCGATGAACATTGGCGCGGCAAGGACCGCGCCGAGCGCGCCCAGCAGCACGATGCGGGTAGCAGAACCAGAGGATCGGCGCCGACGGCGCACTAGATGAGAAGCGAACACGCAACCTACTTCGGTGTTTTTAGGATCGCTCAAGTCTATCTGCCCCGGTGCGCACCGCTGTGGGTGAGACGAGTGCACCTCGTGGAGAAGCTGAGTTGCACGTGCGTGCGCTAATCGTCCTGCTCGGTGATCCAGGAGGCGGGAGACTCGTAGACCGCGCGGGTGACGTCCGTAGCGGCACCCAGAACGGCAGCTCCGGAGCCAACGGCACTCTCCAACACCTGGAACTCGGACCACTGCGCCGAGAGGACGTGAGCTTTGAGCGACTCCTCAACCACGGGAATTAGGTACGGAGAAAGCGCTTGATACACGCCGCCGAGGACCACCATGTGAATGTCGATGAGGTTGATGAAATCGGACAGCGCGGACCCGAGGGCCAGCCCGGCCCGCTGGATGACCTGCCCAGCCACCTCGTCGTTAATTTTGAGCTTTTCCACCAGGTCATCAACTGAGGCGTCCATGGGCAGGCCTGTGCCGCGCAGCAGCGCGGCCAGGCCTGCGTACTGCTCGAGGCATCCGCGCGACCCGCAGGTGCACTCCGGCCCGTTGGGGTCGACCTTGACGTGGCCGAGCTCGCCGCTCCACCCGCGGCGACCCAGGAACACATCCCTGTCCAAGACGATCGCGGAGCCGATTCCGACCTCGGCAGACACGTAAATGAAGGTCGATAGGCCGCTCGAAGCGATCTGGGCGAGGCCACCGAAGTTGGCCTCGTTGCCTATTGCGATCTCGACGCCGTAACCGAGGGCCTCGGAAAGCGCGGAGGAGATTGGGGTTGTGTCGACCGGGTCGAGGTCCTTCCAGCCGAGGTTTGGGGCTACTCGGAGGGACGACTTGTTTGGGTCGACGAGACCGGGAAGGGCGAGGTTCACCCCCGCCACGCGAGGTGCCTGCCGGCGGGGCTGGTGCACAGCCTTGGACGCCTCGTCTACGAGTGCGACCGCCATTGTGCCTAGTTGGGCCATCACCGCGGCGGGGTCAGAACCGCGGAAATCACCCGGCGTAATGAGTTCTGCCAGCACGTTTCCCGTCAGATCGACCACGATTCCACCCAGATGAGAGACGTTGACCTCGAGGCCCACCCCAAAGTAAGTGCCGGCGGCGGGGGTCAGCGGAACGGCCGGGCGACCGGCCTTTCGGGAGACCACGGGGGCAAGCTCGGAGACGATCTGGGCGTCTACCAGCAGATCCACCAGTGAAGACACCGTTGCACGGGTCAGGCCGGTGAGTCCCGCGATGGACGCGCGGGAGAGGGGCTCGGGCGCGGCGAAGATCTCCTTGGCTACGAGCGCGAGGTTACGTTCGCGCAGCGTGTGCTGCCCAGCTGCATTACTTACGGTCATGGTGTTGACCTTACCGAAAACCACGTATAAGTTTAACCACACAACAAATAATTTCTCTCAACGAGGAGACACGACAATGGCTCAGCACGACATCAACTTTTCATTTGGCCTCTGGACCACTGGCTGGAGCGGCCAGGACCAGTTCGGATCCGCATCGCGCGCACACCGCAACCCAGCAGATGACGTCCGCAAGCTCGCAGAACTCGGCGCATGGGGCTTCACCTTCCACGACGATGACGTAGTGCCATTCGGCTCCGACGACGCGACCCGTGCAAAGCTCCTCGGCGAGATCAAGGACGCAGCAGAAGAAACCGGCTTGACCATCGAAATGGTCACCACCAACCTCTTCTCCCACCCAGTGTTCAAGGACGGCGGCGTTACCTCGAACGACCGCAACGTCCGCCGTTTTGCACTGCGCAAGGTGCTGCGCAACGTTGACCTCACCGCTGAGCTCGGCGCCAAGACTTTTGTCATGTGGGGCGGCCGCGAAGGCTCCGAGTACGACGGTGCCAAGGACCTGTACGCAGCACTCGACCGTTACCGCGAGGGCGTGGACACCGTAGCTGCCTACATCAAGGAAAAGGGCTACGACATCCGGATTGCTCTTGAGCCAAAGCCAAACGAACCACGCGGAGACATCTTCCTCCCAACCGTTGGCCACGCACTCGGCTTCATCGCTGAACTCGAGCACGGCGACATCGTTGGCCTGAACCCAGAGACCGGTCACGAGCAGATGGCTGGCCTGAACTACACGCACGGCCTCGCACAGGCACTGTGGGCAGACAAGCTCTTCCACATCGACCTCAACGGCCAGCGCTCCATCAAGTTCGACCAGGACCTTGTGTTCGGTCACGGCGACCTGACCTCGGCATTCTTCACCGTTGACCTCGTGGAGAACGGCTTCCCAGCCCTTCCAAACGCAACCCGCTACACCGGCCCACGTCACTTCGACTACAAGCCAAGCCGCACAGAATCCGTTGAGGGTGTGTGGGACTCGGCAGTTGCGAACATGGAGATGTACAACATGCTCGCTGCCAAGTCCAAGGCATACCGCGAGGACCCAGAGGTTCAGGAGGCAATGAAGACCGCTGGCCTGTTCGAGCTTGCGACCCCCACCCTGGCCGAGGGCGAGACCGTGGCGGACATCCTCGCGGACACCACCACGTTCGAGGACTTCGACGCAGACGCAGCAGCACAGCGCGACTTTGGCTTTGTCCGCCTGAACCAGCTTGCTCTCAAGCACCTGATCGGCTGATTTCATGGCACGTCTTGTCGCTGGAGTCGACTCGTCGACGCAGTCGTGCAAGATCGTCATCCGCGACGCGGAGACCGGAGCGCTCGTGCGCTCCGGCTCCGCCAAGCACCCTGATGGCACCTCGGTCCACCCCAAGTTCTGGTGGGCCGCGTATCAGGAGGCAGTCGCACAGGCTGGTGGCCTCGACGATGTCGAGGCCATTGCCGTTGGCGGTCAGCAGCACGGCCTTGTTGCATTGGATGCGGATGGCGAGGTCATCCGCGACGCTCTGCTATGGAACGACACGCGTTCCGCTGGAGCCGCACTGGACCTGATCCGCGAGCTCGGTGAGCTACGCGGGCGCGACGGCTCTACTGCCTACGCCGAGGAGATTGGCGTGGTTCCTGTTGCGTCCTTCACGGCCACCAAGTTGCGCTGGTTGAGGGACAACGAACCCGAGAACATGGCCCGTGTTGCGGCAGTCGCGCTGCCACACGATTGGCTCATGTGGCAGATCATTGGCGCGGGTGGGGAACCGGGCGCTGCCCGTGATCTGTCCGCGCTGGTCACCGACCGTTCTGATGCGTCTGGAACCGCGTACTTCAACTCTGTGACCGGTGAGTACGACCGCGTGTTGTTCGAACTTGCTGCTGGTGAGGGCACGTTTGAACGCATCACTTTGCCACGTGTGCTGGCTCCATCCGAGTCTGCCGGAATCACCCCATGGGGTGCGCTGGTTGGTCCCGGAGCCGGCGACAACGCCGGTGCCGCGCTTGGTTTGGGTGCGTCTGCTGGGGACATCGTGCTGTCCGTTGGGACGTCCGGCGTGGTCACTGCTGTGTCGGCCACCCAGGTGGCCGACGTGACCGGAAACGTGGCCGGATTCGCGTCCGCTACGGGCGACTTTCTGCCGCTAGTGTGCACCATCAATGCCTCGCGGATCCTTGATGTTGCGTGCCGTATTTTGGGTGTGACTTACGACGATCTGGCTGAGTTGGCACTGTCCGCCCAGCCGGGAGCGGGCGGGCTCGTGTTGGTTCCGTACTTCGAGGGTGAGCGCACCCCGAACCGTCCGGATGCCACGGGTACGCTGCACGGCATGACGCTCGAAAACACGACGCCCGCGAACATCGCGCGAGCCGCTGTTGAGGCGTTGTGCTGCTCGCTGGCCGATGGCATCGACGCTCTGCGTGAGCTGGGTGTTGCGGTGGAGCGTCTGCTGCTCATTGGTGGTGGGGCGCAGTCGCCTGCGACGCGTGCGATTGCTCCGGCTGTGTTTGGCTTGCCGGTGACTGTACCTGCCGCTGGCGAATACGTTGCGGATGGCGCAGCGCGCCAGGCCGCATGGACCTTGCTGGGCGGCGACACGCCTCCCTCATGGCCGCTTGCCGGGGTCGAGGTGTTCGAGGCGGAGCCTGCCCCGATCATCCGCGAACAGTACGCAGCGGTACGCCACTTGGTGTAGTGCGCCGTTGATCGAGGACTAGGCGCAGGTTGATGGCGTCGACGTGGGCCCGAAGTTCCAACGGAACTTCGGGCCCACTGCTGTCTATAGATGTCTATGGGGCTGTGGGTGCTGCCCCTGCGCGAGTGCCGGTTTTTGGAATTGAGTGCCGTATCCGCGCGCCGGCACTCGACCCCAAAACCCGGCATTCGGGGACGGGAACGCAACGAGGGAGCGCGGCCCGCAAGGGTGGGCTGGGAGCGGCGTGAATCGTCGAGAATCAGTTGGACCAGACCGTGCTGAGACGGGACGTTCAAACGAACGCGTCAGCAAAGGTCTTGATGATCAGGGCGCCAACGACCACGATAAAGATCCAACGGACAAAGCCCGAGCCTTTGCGTAGGGCCATGCGTGCGCCGATGAGCGCGCCAGCGATGTTAAGGACCGCAAGTGGCAGGGCCAGATGCCACCACACGTGACCCGTGGCGGCAAACAGGATCAGGGCGGCGGCATTGGTGGCGACATTCAGGATCTTGGAGCTCGCGGATGCGTTGAGGAAGTCGTAGCCGAGCGCGCGTACAAACAAGAACACAAAGAAACTGCCGGTTCCGGGGCCAAAGAAACCATCGTAGAAGCCGATCGCTACGCCAATCACGCACGCAATGAGGACTTCGGCACGGCCCACAAACCGCGGCGTGTGGTGGGAGCCGAGGTCCTTTCGCGCGAGGGTGTAGAGCAGCACCGCCAGAAGGACAAAAGGTAACGCCTTGCGCAGCGCATCTCCCGACACGACCGTGGCAAGATAGGCGCCAAAGAATGCCGCTGCGAAGGCCGCGCCCGCCGCTGGCAGGACCGTGCGCCAGCGAATCTGAACCCGGCGAGCAAACTGCGTGGCAGCGATGCCGGTGCCCCACACGGCCGTGGCCTTGTTGGTGCCAAGCATCGTGGGCGCGGGAGCCGTGGGGAACACGGAGAACAGGGCGGGCAACAGAATCAGCCCGCCGCCGCCCACAACCGCGTCAATAAACCCGGCAAGCAGTGAGGCCGCCCCCGCAATGATCCACTCCACGGGTTGACCTTACAGGCCTAGGGGAGGATCTGCGAGGTGCGTCGGGGCAAGCTGGAGCGGGTGTGCTGGGAAGGTGACTCGGTGCTGGACGGTGACGGTGTGCTGAGGGGGCTGGCGTGCCGCGAAGGGACTCAGACGCCGGCCGTGTAGCCGTTCTGGCGCCACGCCTCGTAAATGGCGATGCTCGCGGAGTTGGTTAGGTTCAGCGAACGCAAGCCCGGGAGCATGGGGATGCGCAGCTCGTCCGTGATGCGCGGGTGGCTTAGGACGGACTCGTCGAGGCCGGTGGGCTCCGGCCCGAAGACCATGAGATCCGTGGGCTCGAACTGAACGTCCGCAAAGTTGGTGGTGGCGCGGGTAGTAAACGCAAACACGCGAGACGTTGGGTACAGGTCCAGGAGCGCATCAAAGTTCTTGTGCACGTCCATGACTGCCAAGTCGTGGTAGTCCAACCCGGCGCGCTTCAACTTGGGCTCGGAGAGGTCAAAGCCCAGTGGCTCAACAAGGTGGAGGCGCGCTCCCGTGATTGCAGCCAAGCGAATGGCATTGCCGGTGTTGCCCGCGATACGCGGCTCGTGGAACACGATGTGTGGGAGTTGGGTTGGCCCAGGCTCGATAGCAACGGGGGTTGGGAGTTCAGGTTGGGTAGTCACGGTGTTCCATTATCCTCTCTTTCGGGAGGGGGCATGCAAAGGGTGAAAAGCAGCGGCCTGGCCTGCGCTTTTACTATTTTGGCACAGATTCTCGTAACAGAACGGGGGTGAGCGGGTCCTTATAGGTAGGCGGCCGTTGCCGATCCGTTGGGATAGCGACGCGCTGACACGAGGCCTTGACCGACCGATGCTGTGCCCAACGAAGGAACTGACATGACTATCGCCCGCAATTACGTACTTCGCCCGATGATCCTCGTCGGAGGCATCCTGCTCGGCTACCTGTACGTGCTCAACATCTGAGTCGCTCCTGCCAGTAGGGCCCTACGAAACCGCCTGAGTCACTGCTTGAGCAATAGGGAGTGACCCGTTGATGGCTTCCCACTGTCTACCAATCGTGCGGTCGTCGTGTAGTACCTCGAGAATGAGAGCAGCAACGTCTGCGCGGGTGATGGCACCTGGGTCCACCGTTTCTCCCAAGAGAATGGCCCCTGATGGCTCTTCATCAGTGAGCCGCCCCGGCCGCAGAATTGTCCAGGCCAGTTCGGACTCTCGCAGGGACCTGTCTGCGTGGGCCTTGGCATCCACGTACGCCTCCCAAACCGCCGTGGAGTCGGGCGCTACGGGATTGTCCACACCGTGCGCGGAAACCTGGATGAACCGAGAAATACCTAGGTTTGCCGCAGCAAGTTGAGCGTTGAGGGACCCTTCAAGGTCGACTGTGCGCTTACGCTCAATGTTCCCGTCAGGGCCGCCACCTGCGGTGAAGACAATAGCGTCCACGCCTTCCAGCGCTCGTTCGAAATCAGCCAAACCTGCGCGCTCGATATCTAGCACTCTCAACCCGGCACCCGCGCTTGCGATCTCCTCGCGATACGCCTCAGACCGTGCAAGCGCGATCGAGGTGTACCCCGCCTCAACGAGCAGGGGATGCAGCTTCATGGCGATTTTTCCGTGTCCGCCCACCACGGCAATTGTGCTCATCGTTCGACGGTAGCAGTGCTCCCACACGACTTCACCTTGAAACTATCGGTGCAGTTCACGCTAGGGAAGCGGCGCCAGGAGCACCGCTCCTTACGGGTAGCTGAGCTATTCTGCCCAACCCGCACTGTTTGAGAATGACTCCCGCGACTTCCCCGTTCCGTGCTGTGGCCAGGTTCCATAGAGTTCTTCATGCAGTTCAGCGGGGAAGTAGCAAAATTCTTCACATTCGGTGTCTTCGACCGCGGCCTGTGGATTGACCAAAACTGAGTCGAAGTACGCCTGCCCCATTGCAACCACGAATCCTCGGGCATAAAGGAAACCATCATCGGAGCCATCCAAAACTTCGTGAATACTTTGGCGATCCAGTTCGAACAGCTTTTCTTCGAGGATGCGATCGAAAGCTGCCAAGTTTCTTGGGGTGAGCCGTGCTAGGGACGTTCTCAACTGGGCGAGCATGCTAGGAAGTAGATCTTCAAGGCTGCTTGCTGCGTCCTGTGAGAGCGAAGGAATTGCGAGGGAAGCCCTAGTGTTCTCTGTGTCCACGCTCTTCCATGCAGCCTCAATTAAGTGCCAAAACTGATCGCCGTCCAGAGACTCTGGAGACGACCGCTCTGCGCTGGAGGTGTGGAGAGAAGCTGCTGTGGCATTTGTCGTGGTGGCTACCGAGTTACCCTGACCTTCGTCGTGAGAGTCGCGGGGCTCGGACGGGCCGGGTACGCCCCTTTTTGGCCCGACGAGTGGCCACACGATGTGCCGAATAGCTTGGATGGCAACCACGAGGGCCACCACGATAATGCCGATCTCGACAAAGGCCATTGGTCAATCTCCTCGTAACTCAGTTGTGTGGGGCCGCTTCATTGTGGTCCCCATGATCAGCGAAAGCGCTGGATCACCTCACGATTTCGGATCCGTGTACGTGGAATTTACCGCCGCGGTGATGGGGAACTCTACATCGCTCTCCCCAAACAATAGGCGGCCGGCCTCGCGCGCCGCGTCCTCTACGATTTTCGCGACCGCAGGAGCAAGGTGCGATGGGGTGTGAACCAGTATCTCGTCGTGAAGAAAAAATACTAGGTGAGGACCTGCCGTGACCAGCGGCGCGGCACCGTCTGCGCCAGCAGACTCCTTCAACGAGAGCCGCCACAGCTGCTGGCGGACCGAGGCCATCCAGCACAGGGCCCACTCAGCGGCGGACCCTTGGACAATGAAGTTCCTGGTGAAGCGGCCATAGCCACGGGCTCGCGCACGACGGTCCTTGGCGCTCGCGGCGTCCTCGCCCTCGCCTCCTCCATCAAACGATCCGGGCGCGGAGGTGCGGCCAAGCCACGTATGGACAACTGCGCCCTGTTCCCCCGCACGCGCAGCCCGCTCTAGCATGCCCATTGCACGCGGGAACGCCACCTTAAACTTGGGCAGCACCTGTGCGGACACGCCAGTGGTCCCGCCGTACATTGCGCCGAGCATGCCGTACTTGGCGTGCGACCGATCCTCTGTAATGCCTGCGTCCGCGATGGCCTGATACATGTCCAGCCCGCGCCCTGCACTCGCCATGGCGCGATCGCCGGACATCGCCGCGAGGATACGTGGCTCAACTTGTGCGGCGTCCGCGATCACGAACGACCACCCCTCGTCCGCCACAACCGCCGGTCGCACAAAGTGCGGGAGCTGCAAAGCCCCGCCGCCGTCGGCGCCCCACCTACCGGTGGCCGCGCCGCCGGGCACGTAGATTGGCCGGAACCGACCATCTTTGATCCACTCGTCCATCCACGTCCAGCCGTTTGCGGTCATCATTCGCGAGAGTTTCTTGTACTCCAGGAGGGCCGGCACCGCAGGATGGTCCACGTTCTTAATCTCCCACTTGTTCGTGGATTTCACCGCAAACCCGGCCTGGTTCAATGCCTTCAGCAACTCGCGTGGGGAGTCCGGGTTCAGTCCCGGCGCGTCCAGCAGATCTCTGATCTGCTGCGCAAGTGATTCAAGACGATTGGGCCGGGTTCCCGGAAGAGGGCGCGGTCCCAGCGCCTCGGCCAGGATGGAGTCGTGGATCTCCCGGATCCAGGGAATGCCGGCGTGGGACATCTCGGCTGCGATGAGTGTCCCCGCGGACTCTGCAGCAAGCAGGAAGTTGAGGCGGCCGCGCAGGGCGGGCTCCGCGGTTCTTAAGACAGTGAGCTGGCGGCGGAGTTCGGTCAGGGGCTCGGGCACTGCGCGCGGCTTGGTTGTGAACAGCGCGTCGGAGCGGGCAGCGGGAGGGAAGTTCCAAGCATTGGACTCCAGCATGTTAGGAGCCTCGCTGAACGCCCTAGAATCGGTCCACGCCGCACCGCGCAGGATCGCGCGCGACTTTCGCAGGTCGTGGCAGCGCTCAACGCGGACGCCGTGGGAGAGCAGGAAAGCATACGTGATCGACGTATCCGCCCACACCCAGCGGGGGTGAGGTTCTTCGGAGAACCCGGACTCGCGCTCGCGGACAAACTCAACTAGTTCCTCGGGGGAGAGTCGCGCAGCGTCGAGTGCTTGGACGTCGCCCGAGCTGTGACCCACCTTGATGGTGGTCACCTCAAACTCATCCTCGTTCACTGGATCGACTACGAACTGCACATTTCTATTGTGCCTTTAGTACTCAGGTTTTCAAACATACGTTCGAACCGTGTTGGAGGGTGCAGGGGGTTGTGCGAGACGGATGGGACGAGTTGGTGAGTTGAGGCAGGAAGGTGGGCACGATCGTCGAGAAGCAGTGGATTTTTTGAGCCCGGAACGGGCGAGGCAGCGAAGGGCTGGGTGCCTGGGGCGTTGCTGGAGTCCCAGGCGTTGAGGGCTTTTCAGGGACTTAGAGCGCTCCAGCGAGGAATGCTCCCACGACGCCGCCGATCAATGGGCCGACCACGGGGATCCAAGCGTAACCCCAGTCGCTTGAGCCCTTATGGCGCAGCGGCAGGACGGCGTGCGCGATACGTGGGCCGAGGTCGCGAGCGGGGTTGATGGCGTAGCCAGTTGGGCCACCGAGGCCCATTCCGATCGCAACAATGACCACGGCAACAGCGAGCGGACCGAGGCTCGACTCGGTGTAGTTGGAGACGAGAAGCCACAGAACGAGGACGGTGGTCGCGGCGATCTCGGTGAACAGGTTGGAGGCGGGGCGGCGGATCGCGGGAGTCGTGGCAAAGATGCCGAGCGATGTTTCACGCGTGACGGAGTCAAAGTGCGGGAGGTAGACGAGGTAGGCGATGCAACTGCCCACAAACGCGCCGAGGAGTTGGCCGGACATGTACATCGCCGCATTTGACCATGTCACGGCGATGCTAGGTGCGAACTCGGAGCCGTGTAGAGCAAAGCCGAGGGTCACAGCTGGATTGAGATGTGCGCCGGACTTGAAGGCGATGTACGCCGCAGTGAATACCGCAAACCCCCAGCCAAAAGTGATGCCTATCCAGCCGGCATTGAATCCCTTGGTCGTGCGCAGGGTGTTGTTTGCGCACAGGGACGTTCCAATGGTCAGGAGGACTGCCGTGCCGAGAAACTCGGAAAAGAAGACGTGCCACAGGGAAATGGTGCTCATGCTGGGTGTCCGTATCGGTGAGAGGGGTGGGCGCGACCGTGCGCCCGAAAACCGTATGTGCAGGTTGCGGGATCCTTCCGCGGCGAAGGGCCCAGAGCGGTGTTTAGGAAAAAGTTTCGTTGGAGTTCAAAGTCGAGCAGCTGGTACCGCTGGGAGTTGCGTGGTTGCGCATGCGGTTGCGCCTAGCGGGGCGTAACCTCCGAGGAATCGGGCAATCGTGGCCCAGATGTGCGTCACGGGAGGAGTGGAAATGAAGTTCCTGATCAACGTTATCGATACGGTTAACGGCAGAGCCACGGGCACAGCCACAGCTGCGGAAATGGCTGATGTTGATGAGTTCAGCGTCAAGCTCAAAGAGAACGGGCACTGGATCATTGCGGCAGGACTGTGTGCACCTGCGAACAATCTGGTGATCGACGGACGGCCAGCCGAACCATCCCGCAAGAATGGCCCCTTGCACGACACCACGGAGTTCGTCTCGGGTTTCTGGATCATCAACGCGGAGGACAGGGACGCGGCAATCGAGCTTGCAACGCAAGGATCCAAGGCCTGCAACCGCAAGGTTGAATTGAGGGAGTTTCTCTAGCCCTGTTCGGCCAACAACCCTGGCTCGAGCAACGGCGAAACCACCCCGTGAGGGACATGGTGCTGGGAAGTGGGCACGATCGTCGTGAATCAGAAACAGGCAGGAGGGCCGCCTCACCAAAGGTGAGGCGGCCCTCCTGCCTATCTAACGAGCCCTACCCAACGGCGGGGTAGGAAGTCGCACTAGTTGACGTCTTCGTCGACCCAGTCGAGGGTCTTCGAAACTGCCTTCTTCCAGTTGCGGTACTGACGTGCACGCTCGTCCTGGGTTGCAGCTGGCGCCCAACGCTTGCCCTCTGCCCAGTTGTCGCGGACGTCCTGCTCGCCGTTCCAGAAGCCAACCGCGATACCTGCTGCGTATGCAGCACCGAGTGCGGTGGTCTCTGCAACCTCTGGACGGATGACCTCAACGCCAAGCTGGTCGGCCTGGAACTGCATGAGGGTCTCGTTGGCGACCATTCCACCGTCAACCTTGAGTTCGGTGAGCTCCACGCCGGAGTCGGCGTTCATTGCGTCAACGACCTCGCGGGTCTGGAATGCAACTGCCTCGAGGGCTGCGCGTGCGATGTGGTTCTTGTTCACAAAGCGGGTCAGACCAACGATTGCGCCGCGTGCGTCTGGACGCCAGTGAGGTGCAAAAAGCCCGGAGAACGCTGGGACGATGTATGCGCCACCGTTGTCTGGAACCTTCTTGGCCAAGTACTCGACATCTGGTGCGTCCTCGAACATGCCGAGGTTGTCACGCAGCCACTGGATTAGCGATCCGGTCACCGCGATCGAGCCCTCGAGTGCGTAGACGGCTGGTGCGTCACCGATCTTGTAGCAAACGGTGGTGAGCAGGCCGTTCTCCGAGTGGATTGGCTCGGTGCCGGTGTTCATGAGCATGAAGTTACCGGTGCCGTAGGTGTTCTTGGCATTGCCCTTGTCAAAGCAGGCCTGACCGAAGGTAGCAGCCTGCTGGTCGCCGAGAATACCGGAGATTGGCACGTCTGGGACGAGTCCGCCCTTGCGGCCTACGCCGTAGACCTCGGAGGAGGACTTGATCTCTGGGAGCATCGACTTTGGAATGCCGATTGCCTCGCACATGGCGTCGTCCCACTGGAGGGTCTCGATGTTCATGAGGAGGGTACGCGATGCGTTGGTGACGTCGGTGACGTGCACGCCGCCGTCTACGCCACCGGTCATGTTCCACAGTACCCAGGTGTCGGTGGTTCCGAACATCAGGTCGCCAGCTTCTGCTGCCTCACGAGCGCCTTCGACGTTGTCTAGGATCCAGCGGACCTTTGGTCCGGAGAAGTAGGTTGCGAGAGGGAGGCCGGTGACCTTCTTGTAGCGGTCTGCGCCTTCTTCGCCGCCAATTTCGTCAACAATCTTCTGGGTGCGGGTGTCCTGCCACACGATTGCGTTGTAGACAGGCTTGCCGGTCTTGCGGTCCCACACAACAGCGGTTTCACGCTGGTTCGTGATACCTACAGCTGCGATGTCTTCGTGTGTTGCGTTTCCGCGGGTGAGAGCGAGTCCCACGACCTCACGCACATTGTTCCAGATCTGGTCTGCGTTGTGCTCGACCCAGCCTGCCTGAGGGAAGATCTGGTCGTGTTCGAGCTGGCCTACTGAGTGGATGGTTCCGTCGTGCTTGAACAAAATTGCACGCGAGGAGGTAGTTCCTTGGTCGATTGCGAGAACATACTTCTTTGTCATGAGTCTTGCTTTCTGCAGTGTTTGGACTGAAGTTTTGGTTCGGGGGATGAGCTGAGAATTTTCGACGATAGTGCGGGTCGGCGCCCGCGCATTCGTTGGGAGGACCTGGGCTTGGAGAAGATCCGCTACGCGGATCTCAGTGCGGCTGGGCGACCATTGCTAGCGCCGCCCAGCCACCTGTGAGTTTGAATCAGGAGACGGGGATCCAGTTGAGGCCGTTGGCCAGGAGGCCAGCAATGACAGCACCAACGATTGGACCTACTACTGGGATCCAGGAGTAGCCCCAGTCGCTTGAGCCCTTGCCCTTGATTGGGAGGACAGCGTGTGCGATACGTGGACCGAGGTCACGAGCTGGGTTGATGGCGTATCCGGTTGGTCCACCGAGGGACATACCGACTGCAACCACGATGAGTGCTACAGCGAGTGGACCCATCTGGGATGGGCTTCCTCCGTTGATGAGAACCCAGAACACGAGGATAAAGGTACCGACGGCCTCAGTGAGGACGTTCCACAGTGGGTTGCGGATTTCAGCGCCGGTTGCGAAGACTGCGAGCTTGAGGCCTGGGTCTTCGGTTGCGTCAAAGTGCTGCTTGTAAGCGAGGTACGCGATGACAGCACCAATGAATGCACCCACCATCTGGGCACCCAAGTAGGTCAGGGTGCTGGTTGCGTTGACTTCGATTCCGGGAACGTAGTTCTCAGCTCCCGACGCTGCGATACCGAGGGTTACTGCTGGGTTCAGGTGTGCACCCGACTTGTACGCTGCGTAAACACCAGCGAAGACTGCAAAACCCCAGCCGAACGTAATGAGAACCCAACCGGTTCCATTACCCTTCGTCTTGCCGAGCACCTGGTTTGCCACAACGCCTGCACCAAGGATGATGAGGATTGCAGTACCGAGGACTTCGGAGAGGAAGATGTCCCCGAGTGTAATTGCGTCCATGTGATTCCTACTCTCTTGACTTCGTTGTCGAAGGCATCTGTGGCCCCCACAGCCTTTGTGGGGGCGGACTTGAGCTTTTACGCCCTATCCGAGCGTACGTGACGTGCGCCGATCTACTCCATAGGAGAGAGATCGGAAGCCTGAAGTCGAACTTGTTCAGCGCTTGCGTCGTCCTGTTCGGCTGCCGCGGCTTCTTCTGCGGCAGCACGGTCACGGTAGTTCTTGAGTTCAACGGAGCGGGTTTCCGCATCCCAGCCAAGCGCGTTGGCTGCGATGTCGGCGATTTCCTCGAGGGCGCTCAGTCCTCGATCTGCGAACTCGTAGTTAATGCGGGTGCGGTGAAGCAGGACATCTTCCAGGTGGATGACGCCTTCGCGGGTCACTGCGTAGTGGATCTCTGCGCGGAGGTATGCCTCTGCGCCCTTGACTGGCTTTGCCATGGTTGGGTCTTCGTTGCAGATAGCGACGATCTCGTTGATCATCGATCCGTAACGGTGGAGCAGGTGCTCGACCATTTGCTTGGACCAGCCAAACTTTTGTTGGTACGCGCGGGTCTGGTTCTTCATTGCCGCGAGTCCGACCGCTCCGAGGAGCGGGATGTTCGTGGTGACCGAAGGCTTGGATGCGGCTTCGGCGCCGAGCGCGAAGTCCACGGCGTCCTCTGCCATGACTCGGTAGGTGGTGAGCTTTCCGCCAGCGATGACCGTGAATCCCGGTGTTGGAGAGGCAACAGTGTGCTCACGCGAGACCTTGGCGGACGAGGTGCCCTCCTTGACCTCTGGCTGGAGGAGCGGGCGCAGGCCTGCGAACGTTCCAATGATGTCTTCGCGGGTGATTGGGTCCGCGAGTACTGCGTTGGCGTGCTCGATCACGTAGTCAATGTCTGCGGAGGTAGCTACAGGGTGCTGCAGCTCTTGCTTCCACGGGGTATCGGTGGTTCCGATGATCCAATAGCGGGACCATGGAATCACGAACAGCACCGACTTTTCAGTCTGCAGGATAAGTCCCGAGGTGCCCTTGATGCGATCGCGTGGCACCACGATGTGGATGCCCTTAGAAGCGAGAACCTTGAGCCCTCCGGTACCACCCGCGAGGGCTTCGGTCTCCTCAGTCCACACGCCGGTCGAGTTGATGACGTGACGAGCGTGAACAGTGAAGGTCTCGCCGGTCTCGAGGTCCTTGAGTACTGCGCCGTTGACGCGGCCAGCAGGGGACTTGGTCAGTTCCTTGACCTGGGTGCGAGGAGCGGCGTGCGCGCCGTAGCTAGCTGCCGTGCGGACCAGCGTCAGCACGAGCCGAGCATCGTCAACGGATCCGTCCCAGTATTCGATGGCTCCGACCGCTGCATCGTGGCGCAGGCTTGGGAACTTCTTTTGCATTCCCTTGCGCGAGTAGTGGCGGTGGAAGGGCATCGCACGCTTGCCGGGGGCAAGTGAAGCGAGGATGTCGTAGAGCATGATGCCGGCCCCGATGTATGGGCGCTCGTACTGCTTGATGAGCGGGAACAGGAACGGCACAGGCTTCACCAGGTGTGGGGCCAGCTTGTTGAGCAGCAGATCGCGCTCGGTCAGGGCCTCGTGCACCAGGGAGAAGTCGAGCATCTGCAGGTAGCGCAGGCCACCGTGCACAAGCTTGGATGAGCGGCTCGAGGTTCCGGAAGCCCAGTCCTGGGCCTCAACGATTGCGGTGTCGAGTCCACGGGTCACCGCGTCGAGCACAATTCCAGCGCCGGTGACACCACCACCAATCACGAGCACATCGAGCGGTGCTTCTGGGGTAGTAGCCTTCATTGCTTCTAGTGAGCGCGAGCGTGACTCTGGTGAGAGAGTGGAGTTTGGGCTTGTGGCAGACATCGCTGTCCTTTCAGAAAATGGCCTCGACGTATTTACAAAACTTCCACGACCTAGAACGGTTGCGCAACTCGAATGCACATACGTGCAAAACTAGAGTATGGCTTACCGAGACCAGGACATCCTCCGCGTTGCGTCTATGTACTACCTGCAAGACGTAAAAATGGAGACAATCGCACGTCACATGGGGACTTCGCGTTCGACGGTTTCCCGCATGATTAAAGAAGCAAGGGACTCCGGTCTGGTGGAAATCACACTGCGACCAGCGCAATCCCGTGCACCCGGCCTGCGCCAGCATTTTCGTGAAACATGGGGTGTCGAGGCATTTGTTGTGCCAGTCATGGACAGCCACTCGGACGAGTCGAGGCACGAGCAAGTCGCACTTACGTGCGCAAAATTGGTTGCAAACTGGTTCCAGTCAGAGATGGTTTTGTCTGTTGCGTGGGGTACGACTCTGAGCGCCATCGCACGGCACCTGCCCAAGAAGCCCACCCAGGGCGGGGCGATCGTCCAACTGAATGGGGCTGCAAACACCCGAACTTCCGGTGTCGCCTATGCCGGTGACCTGATCGCAAGCTTCGCAGAGGCATTTGATGCGCACGCCGTCTACTTCCCGGTGCCGGCCTTCTTCGACTTCGACGAGACCAAGGAGGCGATGTGGCGTGAACGCTCGATCCGGCGTGTCATCGAGATGCAGCGGGCTGCCGACATCGCGCTCTTCTCGGTGGGTGCTCTGACTGGTGGACTGCCCTCCCATGTGTACTCTGCCGGGTATCTCGAGCAGGACGACGTGGAGACCCTTGACCGCGAGGGCGTGGTGGGTGACGTGTGCACTGTGTTCCTTCGCGAGGATGGAACCTACGCGGACATCCCTATTAACAGCCGGGCCACCGGGCCCAACCCGATGCAGCTCAAGAACATTCCGCGCCGCGTGTGCGCCGTTTCCGGCGATAACAAGGTCACGCCGCTTCGGGCTGCCCTGCGCGCGGGCGTCATCACTGACCTCATCATTGATGAGATTACGGCGACCAAGTTCATGATCAACTCCGACTAGTTTGCGACGCATCGTGGTCGTATCCTCACTCAGCGGTGAGAAAGGCGTACGTTCTAAGTGTGAATAGTGACTTTCCTTTTGAGCTTCGTCCCGCACGCCCCAAAGACGTACCCGCCATCCGAGCGCTCGTCGAGCCGTATGCGGCGGAACGCATCCTCATTGCTAAGGAAGCAGTCACGTACTACGAGTCAGTCCAAGAATTTGTGGTGATCCATAAGGTTGGCGAACCAAACAGTATTGTGGGCTGCGGTGCGCTCCACATCATGTGGGAGGAACTGGGGGAGATCCGCACGCTCGCGGTGGACAAGGAATACCTCGGCCACGGCATCGGCGGGACCATTGTTGAAGAGTTGCTGCGCCGGGCTCGCGAGTTCGAACTCAAGCACGTTTTCTGCCTGACCTTTGAGATCAAGTTCTTTGAGCGCCACGGCTTCAAGCAGATCGAGGGCACACCAGTGGGCGTGGACGTGTATGCGGAACTCCTACGCTCACACGACGACGGCGTGGCCGAGTTCCTCGACCTCGCCCGCGTGAAGCCCAACACCCTGGGCAACTCGCGCATGCTCCTCGAGCTCTAGTAGCGCCTAGCGTTAACGCTGGGGCAAGCACCTGGAGCCAACACCTAGTGCTGGCTCCTAGGACGCGGGCAGCGAGTACGCCTCGCCGTCCTGCTCAATAAGACCGTCCTCGATCAGCGAGCCCACGCACCGCTCCAGCTGGGCAGCGTCCGGCCACACCAGGTCGACCTGCGCGCCGAGCACAGGTCCGTGCGCCTCCCTAAGTAGCTTCATGACCTTGCCTCGGACCTGGCGGTCCGTGCCCGTGAACTTTTGCGTGGTGCGCTTGTGCGCGTGCTCATCCTCCGGATACCCCGCAGCCCGCCAAGCGCAGAGCGCCCTAATTGGGCATTGCTCGCACAGCGCTACCCGTGCCGTGCATATGACGGCACCGAGTTCCATCGAAGCCGCAGCCCACAGGGCTGCGTCCCCAGAATCGTCGGGAGTAATTTTGCGCGCAAAAGCGCGCTCCGCCGCCGAGTACGTGGGATGCGCGAGCGCATCCCCGTCAATCGCCCTGGCCAACACGCGCCGCACGTTCGTGTCCACCACGGTGGAGCGCTCGCCGTAGGCGAACGCGACCACGGCCGCCGCCGTGTAGTCGCCGATGCCGGGCAGCGCTAGCAGCTCCTGATAGGTGCGTGGCACCTGTCCGTCATGATTTTCGACGATTGACCGGGCACAGTCCGCAAGGCGCAGCGCCCGGCGCGGATAGCCGAGTGAGGCCCACTCTCGTAGCACGTCTGCGGTGGGGGCGGCGGCAAGATCGGCCGGAGTTGGCCACAGGTCGAGCCAGCGCCGCCAGATCGGTTCCACGCGGGAAACCGGCGTCTGCTGGGACATGACCTCGGACAACAGCACCGCCCAAGCTGACGTCTGGGGATCGCGCCACGGAAGCGGCCGCTGGTGTTCTTGGAACCACTCGCCCACGAGGCGTTGGATTTTGCTGATCCGGGGATCAAGCGAGCGCGCATCGCGGGTGGAATCTGTGCTGTTCACCCGCCGTCCGAGGGGCGGTTTTTGGGTTGCTGAAGCTGCGGAAACCGGAGTTGGAATGGAACGACGCACACCCCATTGTGGCATGGGGAGTCCAGCCGAACGGCGGCGCGCCAGCGCGGAATTCGGCAAGATTCCTCAGTTCTCGCCGTACCGTATGGATATGGAGCCACGCACCCCTGGTCGCGAACAAGGCGACCCCTCAGCGCCGAGGCAACGTAACGCGCCACGTCCAGACCCGACTCCCCAGTATGTGTACTGGATCAGACGGGCAGTCGCGATCTTGATTCTCCTCGCCCTAGTCGCCATCCTCGTGTTCGCGATCAAGGGCATCGCGGGGATCTTCACCAAGGATGAACCGGACACCCAGAATTCGGCGGAAGGTACGGCGGGCTCCGGTAAGACCAAGGATCCGGCGCCCTCCAAGAGTGCGAAGGACGACTCTGCCGTGAGCACCACCAAGGATGGCAAGACTGACGAGCCCAAGAATGCGGACAAAGACACAGACAAGGGCGAGGACTCCGGCAAGGACGATCTCAAGGACGGCAAGGCGGGCGCTCCTGCCGCGTGTGACCCCAGCGCTATCGTGCTCGCCTTGAGCAGCGGCTCGAAGAGCGTGGTGGAGGGCAAGGGAAATGCCTTCAACGTTGACCTGACGTATCAGGGACAAGAGGACTGCCTCGTGGATCTGAACGCGAGCGAGGAGGTCCTTACGATCTTCTCGGGCTCTGACCGTATCTGGTCCAGTGCAGACTGCGAAACCGACTCGAGCCGTCCGTACTACATGGAGGCGGGCGCCAAGGCGAAGAACACGATCAACTGGAGCGGCGACCGCTCGAACGCCTCGTGTGCCAAAGACATGCCGACCGCACTACCCGGAACCTATAAGGCAGTGGCCAACTACAAGGACGTCAAGTCGAACGAACTCGTGTTCCAGATAACGAAGGACTAAACGTAGCGCTCGAGGATGCTTGACTCAGCGAGGCGGGACAGGCCCTCGCGGACTGCTCGTGCACGCTGTTCACCCACGCCGTCAACGGCCATGAGGTCTTCAATGGTTGCTGCGAGGAGCTTTTGGAGGCCACCGAAGTGGTTGACCAGGCGGTCCACAATTGCTCCGGGGAGGCGTGGCACGCGGGCCATCATGCGATATCCGTGCGGCGCAACGGCTGCATCGAGTGCATCGCCACCGCCAGGAAGGCCCAGGACACGGCCAATCGCGGAGAGGTCGAGGAGTTCGGTCGAGTTTAGCTTGCCGAGTGAGGCCAGAATCTCAGGGACGGACTGACCCTTGCGGGTGGTGTCCACGTAGTCGCGCAGTACGAGTTCGCGGTCGGAGACGATCGCTCCGATGAGCTCGTCGTGTTGGAGGGCGAGCAATCGTCCTTCAGTGCCGAGCTCGACCACGTAGCCGGCGACTTCATCAGAAATACGGCCGACCATTTCGAGGCGTTGGACCACGATGCATACGTCACGAACCGTGACGAGGTCCTCGATCTCAAGGGCGGAGAGAGTGCCTGAAACTTCGTCGAGGCGCGACTTGTATCGCTCAAGTGTGGCGATTGCCTGGTTTGCCCGGCCCTGGATGGTGTCGGGGTCCTCGAGCACGTAGCGGGTGTCGTTGATGTAGAGCGCAATGATGTGCATCGACTGAGACACGGAAATGACCGGAAGGCCGGTCTGCTTGGCTACTCGCTCGGCAGTACGGTGACGGGTACCCGACTCGGAAGTCTCGATGGTGGGGTCTGGCAAGAGCTGGACGGCCGCGCGGCGAATGTGTCCGCCGTACCCCTCCATGACAACGGCGCCATCCATCTTGCAGAGCTCACGAAGACGCGTTGAAGCGAACTCGACGTTCAGGTCGAATCCACCGGTTGCGATTGACTCAACCAGGTCGTTGTATCCGAGCACGATGAGGGCACCGGTGCGTCCACGCAGGATGCGTTCAAGGCCGTCACGTAGCTCCGTACCAGGAGCAACGGCGGCGAGGGTATCGCGCAAAAGTTCATCGTGATTCACGGGGGTATTGGCCACACCCAAATCTTACGCGGGAAAACGTTCAAGTTCCGCGAGAAATCAGGTGTGTTTGTTACCGAAGTGCGAACAAATGGTGCTCACCCTGCGGTTATTCACGAATGGGCGGCGGCAACTGCTTCATACACGGTTTGCGCTTGGAGGAGTTTCATACCCGCGGGGGCCTTGAGCGTTGCGTTGGCGGGCACGATTGCACGCTTGAAACCGAGGCGTGCTGCCTCCTGCAGGCGCTGCGCGATGCCTGTCACGGAACGCAGTTCTCCTGCCAATCCGACCTCCCCAAGGGCGATCGTTCCGACAGGGAGGGCCTTATCCTCAAGCGCAGAGATAATGGCCAAGAGGAGTGCGAGATCTACTGCGGGCTCGGTGATCTTGGCGCCGCCGATGGTGGACACGTATACGTCCGTTTCCATGAGCTTGGCGCCCAGATGCCTGTGCGCTACGGCGAGAATCATGGCAAGGCGGGAGTTATCTATTCCGCTGGTAGTGCGGCGGGGGTTGGCCAAGGGGCTTGGGACCACGAGCGCCTGAACCTCGAGAGCGAGCGGGCGGCGGCCCTCAATTGTCACGGTTACGCAGGTGCCCGGGACAAGCATGTTTATGTGGGACAGGAACAGGCCAGAAGGGTCGGAGAGTCCGACGATGCCGTCCTCTGTGAGCTCAAAGCAGCCAACCTCATCCGTGGGGCCAAAGCGGTTCTTGGCTGCGCGAACCATGCGTAGGCGAGAGTGGCGATCACCTTCAAACTGGCAGACCACGTCCACGAGGTGCTCGAGGGTTCGGGGGCCGGCGACCGATCCATCCTTGGTCACGTGGCCGACCAAAACAACTGGTAGGTTGCGGTCTTTGGCGCACTTGATCAGGGATGCTGCGACCTCTCGAACCTGCCCAACGCCTCCTGGAGAGCCCTCTACTTCCGCGGATGCGATGGTCTGCACGGAGTCCACGATGAGTAGATCTGGGTTGGTTGCCTCGACTTGCCCAAGCACCAGTCCAAGGTCAGTCTCTGCGGCAAGCAGCAGGTTCCCATCCAACGCATGGATACGCTCGGCGCGGAGTCGCTCCTGCCCGGCCGATTCCTCTCCCGTGATGTAGAGAACCCTGCGGCCATTGCGAGCCGCGGTAGCCGCGACATCGAGGAGGAGTGTGGACTTTCCCACGCCGGGTTCTCCCGCGAGCAGGACTACGGCCCCTGGTACTAGGCCGCCGCCGAGAACCCGGTCAAACTCCGAGATGCCAGTAGGTACGGCGCGCGCAGAGTCCACCGAGATGTCGGCGATGGGGCGCGCTGGGTTTGCCGAAGGGTTGCTCGCGGAAGTCTTTGGGCCGGTTGGGGCGGTTCCCGCCTCCGAGACAGTGCCCCATTCCTGGCATTCCCCGCAGCGGCCAACCCACTTGGCAGTGGTCCATCCGCACTCGGTGCAACGAAAAGCGGGGCGGACCTTGCCGGTCTTGGTAGCTGTAGCCATGGAACAAACCTAGACGGAGCCACTGACATTGAACGAATGCTGGGGCGTGAGTTGGGGCTGGTACAGGACCAAGATCGTCGAAAATAACCTGCCGAGAAGGGTGCGAGGACTGCGAAATGCACGTTAGGAGCGTCTATTTCGCAGTCCTCGCACCAATCTCGGCAGGGCTTTCCCTCCTCTCCCCGCGAGATTGCACCTGGGGGTCCGAGATGTTCCGGCCGCCGGAACATCTCGGACCCCCAGGTGCAATCTCGGCGTATGTGAGCGGCGGAGAGGTGCCGGGCGCCAGGACGCGGAACGGTTACAGTGGAGTCACCAGACCAACCCGCCCACAGGAGCGCGACTATGACCACAGGCCAGGACGACAAAAAGACACCTAAGCCGCCATCGATGCAGCGCAAGCTGATCTGGCTCGGTGCGGCGCTCGTAGCGCTGTACTTCATTGCCGACGGCATTATTGGCCTGCTGAAGTAGGGACAAGAATGGCTGCAGGGCGCCCACCGGGCATGAACGACGTGGCAAAACTGGCTGGGGTGTCCCACCAGACGGTCTCGCGCGTCCTGAACGGCCATGATTCAGTGCGGCCAGAGACCCGCGAGCGGGTCCAGGCCGCCATTGACGAACTGGGATACCGGCGCAATTTTGCGGCTCGGGCCCTCGTTACACGACGATCTGGGACCATTGGCGTCATCACGACCGGGCGGTCCTTGTTCGGCCCGCAGCGGGCGGTGGTTGCGATCGAGGAGGCTGCGCGCGAGGCCGGGTACTTCATCTCGATGGCCACTGTGAAGCGCGCGTCGTCGCGCGTGATGAAGGAGCTTCTGGACCACCTGCTTGGGCAGGGTGTGGACGGGATCGTTGTGATCGCACCAGAGACTGAGGTGGTAGAGGCGCTGCACTCATTTGTGGCGCCAGTACCGGTAGTTGTGTTCGCGGACGCGGAGCTCGTGCCTGACTCGATGCAGTCGGTTTCCTTGGACCAGGTGCAGGCGGGGCGAATCGCCGTGCGGCACCTCGCGGAGTTGGGACACCAAGACATAGCCCACGTGTCTGGTCCGCTCAACTGGACGGACGCTCGCGGACGGCTCGAGGGGTGGAAACTTGAGTGCACCGAGCGTGGGCTCAATCCAGTGCCGTTGGTCCAAGCGGACTGGTCGCCTGAGCGCGGGTACGAAGTGGGCGTGCACCTCGCGCGAGCCGGAGTGCCGAGCGCGGTGTTTGCCGCCAACGACATGATCGCTCTGGGTCTGATCCGTGCGTTCACGGAAGCTGGCCTGCGAGTTCCGCAGGACGTCTCGGTAGTTGGAGTGGACGACCAGCCGGGCGCGTCGAACTTCATCCCGCCGCTCACCACCGTGCACCACAAGTTTGCAGAGATGGGCCGGATGGTCATCGAATCGCTCCTTGCCGTGATTGACGGGGGAGAGGCGCGCAACTCGGTGATTGAGCCCGAGCTGGTGGTCCGTTCAAGCACGGCGGTGCCGCGGGCGCTGGCCGGCTAGGCGCTGCGCCGAGTCCGGCGCGCTTGCACGCAAGAAATCTGACTTAACGGGTCGGCTTGATTCCCACAAATGTGAACGCTAACATTCTGAGTATCAAACCGTGCCGCGCCCTGCGTTCCCGAAAGTGTGAACGCTAACAAGCCGCGCACGTGGACCATCAGAACCCGCACAGCGTTGTGGCAGAGAGAGGCAGCGATGACCACCGCATCCCCGTCAGTTGAGCAGATCCGCGCGGCAATCACTTCAGGCGGCACCGCCCTCGGCATCGAACTCGGCTCGACTCGAATCAAGGCCAGCCTCATTCTGACCGACGGCACCCCGATCGCCGCGGGGGCCCACGACTGGGAAAACGAGTTGGTGGACAAGCGCTGGACTTACTCGCTCGAGTCCGTGGAGCGTGGAATGCAGGACGCCTACGCAAGCCTGGTTACTGACATCGAGAGCCAGTACGGCGTGCGTCCCACCACGTTCGGCGCGCTCGGCATCTCCGCCATGATGCACGGCTACCTCGCGTTCAACGCTGACAACGAACTGCTCGTGCCGTTCCGCACCTGGCGCAACACCTCTACCGGTCCGGCCGCCGCTGAACTTTCCGAGCTTCTGAACTACAACATTCCTCTGCGCTGGTCCGTGGCGCACTGGTACCAGGCGATCCTTGAGGAAGAAGCGCACGTACCTGAGATCGCATTCCTGACTACGCTCGCCGGATACGTTCACTACAAGCTCACCGGAAACAAGGTCCTCGGCGTTGGTGATGCCTCGGGAATGTTCCCTGTTGACCCTGCCACCCGCAACTACGATGTGAGCCTCCTCGAACTCGTAGACCAGCGCGTAGCGACTCGCCATCAGGGCCCGGCGCTCGCGGACCTCCTGCCCACGGTCCTCGTAGCCGGACAAGATGCGGGCCGCCTCACTGAGGCGGGTGCTGCCTGGCTCGACCCAACCAGAACCCTGACCCCTGGAATCATCACCGCCCCACCCGAGGGCGACGCGGGAACCGGAATGGTTGCCACAAACGCAGTAGCCCCGCGCACCGGAAACGTCAGCGCCGGAACCTCCATCTTTTCCATGGTTGTCCTTGAGCAGCCGCTGGCCAGCCGCCACCACGAGCTCGACCTTGTGACCACGCCGGTAGGCGACCTCGTGGCGATGGTTCACTGCAACAATGGCGCCTCTGAACTCAACGCTTGGGCGGGTGTGTTCGGCGAGTACGCCAAGGCTCTCGGCTTGGACATCAGCCCCGACCAGGTATTCGAGGCATTCTTCCGCGCGGCACTCGGCGGCGAAGCCAACGGCGGCGGATTGCTCGGCTACAACTACCTCTCGGGTGAGCCCATTACGGGCCTTGAGGAAGGCCGTCCACTGTTCGTGCGTACACCAGACTCCACTCTCAACCTCCCGAACTTTGCGCGCACCCAAATCAACGGCGCGTTCGCCACCCTCGCGCTCGGCATGAAGGTCCTGGCAGGTGAGGGTGTGGCAATCGAGAACATGTTTGCCCACGGTGGCATGTTCCGCACCGCCGGGGTCGCCCAGCGTCTGCTCGCCGCAGCCATCAACGCACCCGTCTCTGTGGGCCACACTGCCGGCGAGGGTGGGGCGTGGGGTATTGCGGTTCTCTCAGCATTCACCAAGGCTCGTGCCGCGGGCCTGGAAGCAGATCTGTTTGAGTACCTGACCTCAACGATCTTCGCGTCCGCGGAGATCAACACCGTCACCCCAGCCGCAACCGACGTCGCGGGGTTTGCGACCTACCTCGAGCAGTACACGGCGGGACTGGACATCGAGCGAGCGGCCGTAACCGCACTCAACACGACTATCAGCCAGGCGTAACCGGCGAAGATCGCCAGCGAGATCGCTGATAAGCACTCAAAGAAAAGGACAACAATGTTTGGTGACGCCCAAGTAGACGCCAAGGAAGCCCGCGGAATCGGCGAGGCCACGGGCCTCGACGCCTACAGCCAGGAAGTGCGCGACGAGATCGCGGCTGTGCGCAAGATCGTGTGCGACCTGCACGCGGAGCTCCCACGCTGGGAGCTCGTGGTTTGGACTGCGGGCAACGTGTCGCAGCGCCTCAAGAGCGCAGACCTGCTGGTCATCAAGCCTTCCGGTGTCACGTACGACGAGCTCACGCCAGAGAAGATGGTGGTCACGGACCTCGACGGCAACCTCGTAGACGGCGACCGGCTGCCCTCCTCAGACACCGCGGCTCACGCATATGTCTACCGCAACATGCCCAACATTTACGGCGTGGTCCACACTCACTCCACTTACGCCACGGCGTGGGCGGCGCGCGCGGAACCTATTCCTTGCGTGTTGACCATGATGGCCGACGAGTTTGGTGGCGACATTCCTGTGGGTCCATTTGCTCTGATTGGTGACGACTCGATTGGGCAGGGCATCGTGGACACGCTCAGGGACTCGCGCTCGCGCGCGGTTCTGATGCGCAACCACGGCCCGTTCACCATTGGCAAGGACGCGAAGGACGCCGTGAAGGCTGCGGTCATGGTCGAGGAAGTTGCGCGTACCGTGCACATCTCGCGCCAGCTGGGCGAGCCGACGCGCATTGCGCAGTCGGATATTGACTCGTTGTATTACCGGTACCAGAACGTGTACGGCCAATAACAAGCCATGAAATCGAAGTTGAGATCTCCGCGAAGCGAGATCTCGGCGGAGATGGAATGGGCGTAGTTATTGGCCAAAGAAAGTACGGCCAATAAGCGCAGGAACGCAGCGAAGTTGAGTTCTCCGCGAAGCGAGATCTCGGCGGAGATGGAATGGGCGTAGTTATTGGCCAAAAAGTACAGTCAAAACGTAGGCCGCCGCTGACAGCTGCTGAAGCTATCGCAACCCCACAATTTTCCGACGAATCGGCTGGTACCCAGCACAATCGTCGATAATCACAACGTATTTCAGAGCAAGGGATAGCAATGAAGAACCCATTTGAAGGTAAGGAAATTTGGTTCCTGACTGGATCGCAGAACCTCTACGGCGAGGAGACGTTGATTCAGGTTGCGGACCAGTCCAAGGAGATCGTCGAGCTGATTGCGGCGTCGTCTGATGTGCCGGTGAACGTGGTGTGGAAGCCGGTCCTGAAGGACTCGGACTCGATTCGCGCGCTCATTCTTGAGGCGAATGCGAACGACAACTGTATTGGTCTGATCACGTGGATGCACACGTTCTCACCAGCCAAGATGTGGATTCGCGGCCTGGACGCGCTGAAGACTCCGCTGCTGCACCTGCACACGCAAGCCAACGTGGAACTGCCTTGGGCGACCATCGACATGGACTTCATGAACCTGAACCAGGCAGCACACGGTGACCGTGAGTACGCGTACATTCAGACTCGCATGAACATCCCTCGCAAGACGGTTGTGGGGCACGCTTCAGACTCCGCTGTAACCGCGCAGATCGGTACGTGGGCTCGTGCGGCTGCTGGCTGGAACGCTGCACAGAACATGAAGCTCGCTCGTTTTGGCGACAACATGCGCAACGTTGCCGTGACCGAGGGCGACAAGACTGAGGCCGAGATTTCGCTTGGTGTTTCGGTGAACACCTGGTCCGTGAACGAGTTGGTTGAGGCAGTAAACGCTGCGACCGACGAGCAGATCGACGCTCTGGTGGCCGAGTATGCGGACCTGTACGAGGTGGATGCGGAACTGCTTCCTGGCGGCGCGAAGGCTGACTCGCTGCGTTACGGCGCTGCGATCGAGATTGGTCTGCGTTCGTTCCTTGAGGCCGGTGACTTCACGGCGTTCACCACGAACTTTGAAGACCTTGGCGAGCTTCGCCAGCTCCCTGGCCTTGCCGTGCAGCGCCTGATGGCGGACGGTTACGGCTTTGGCGCAGAGGGCGACTGGAAGACCGCCGTCCTGATCCGCATCGCCAAGGTTATGGGCTACGGCCTGCCGGGTGGCGCCTCGCTCATGGAGGACTACACCTACGACCTGACCCCGGGCAACGAGCTCATCCTCGGCGCCCACATGCTTGAGGTTTGCCCAACGCTGACCGCGACCAAACCAAAGTTGGAGATCCACCCGCTCGGCATTGGCGGCAAGGAAGACCCGGTTCGTCTGGTCTTCACCGCGGACTCCGGTCCTGCCGTTGTGGTTGCGATGTCCGACATGCGCGAGCGTTTCCGCCTCGTAGTCAACGTGGTCGAGAACGTGCAGCCTACCGCTGCGCTGCCGAACCTTCCCGTAGCCCGTGCCGTGTGGAAGCCGCAGCCTTCGTTCGCAGTGTCCGCTGAGGCCTGGCTGATGTCCGGTGCTGCTCACCACACCTGCATGTCCACGCAGGTTGGTCTGGAGGCGTGGGAAGACTTCGCACGCATGGCCAAGACTGAACTGGTCATCATTAACGAGGACACCAACATCCGTCAGTTCGCTGACGAGTTGCGTTGGAACAAGTCCTACTACCGCCTCGCGCAGGGCCTCTAGTCCCACTCCATGCAGGGGTTGGCGTGTGCCTCCCTGAGTAGTCAAGGAAGATAGGAGCCCGCTCGCCCATGGTGGTGGGCGCTCGGGTTCTGGGTTGGCGCGTGGTTCGGCCGGCTCGATGCTGATGCATCGGGCCGGCTGTTTTGTTTTCCTGGGTGGGAGTGGAAGATGATTTTCGACGATTGTGCCCCGGCTTCCAGCCGCGCGTTTCGCCGATCTAGAGCCAGACAACCCACACCACGAGTCCTGCCAGAACAAGCAGGATGCCTTGGACTCGGTACAGGGCGAGCGAAAGGTTAGATGGTTCGGCTCGATCCTCAAACTTCCAGAAGTTCGAGAGCGTCCACGAGAAGTCGGGTCGGATCGTGAACAAGAGCCCAAACGTAACTAGGGCGATGGCGAGCGCAACTGTCATGGTTGATCTTTCACCTTTGCTGGGTGCGGAAGTTCCACGTTGATCGGATCGTACCAAGTGGAGGGCGCTTTGGGTCAGCGGGTAGAACTACCGATTTCTCGAGAGTGCCGGTGGAACGGGACAGGGGCAAAAGGTCCTTGCAACTCTTCTACATCGATGTAAAAATGGAGGCAGAAAGTGCAAGCAAACGCCCGTGTGCGCGCGGGCGTTATTTTTGGCCGATGATTACATCGATGTAGGAGGCCAGAAGGAAGGTAGGTCCCAGTGACTTCAAACGTCATTTCCCGCGTGGTTCCACGCAACCCGCTGGTGGAACAGCGTGCTGACCCGTGGATCCTCAAGGATGGAGGAACCTACTACTTCACCGGTTCGTATCCTCAGTTCGACCGAATTGTTGTCCGGGGATCATCAACCCTTGCCGGGCTCAGCGATGCCGAGGAAGTCACCATCTGGAACCGCCCACTGGTGGGGGAGATGGGCGGAAACATCTGGGCACCGGAACTCCACAAGATCAACGGCAAGTGGTACTTCTACTTCACTGCTGGGCACGCCGACAAACCGTTCCGAATCCGTATGTACGTGATCGAAGGCATTGGTGAGGACCCCCGCACCGCCGTGTGGGGAGAGCCTCGCAGGATCGCAACCAAGTGGGACGAGTTCTCGCTCGACGCCACCGTGTTTGAGCACCGCGGGGACCTGTACTACGTGTGGGCTCAGCGTCCCATCCAGGAACCGGGTCTCCCGGATGGCGTGGTCATCAACTCCGACATGTACATCTCCAAGATGGCAGACCCTTTCACACTGACCGGACCGACTGTTCTACTAACCCGCCCGGAAGCGGACTGGGAGATCGTGGGTTTCAAGGTCAACGAGGGGCCAGCGGTAGTGGTCCGCAATGGCCGCGTGTTCATCACCTTCTCTGCCAGCGCGACCGATCATCACCACGCAATGGGTCTGCTGTGGGCGGACGAGAACGCGGACCTGCTTGACCCTGCAAGCTGGAGCAAGTCCGACGTGCCTGTCTTTGAGTCGAACGATCTGACCAAGGCCTACGGGCCGGGACACAACTCGTTCACGGTGGACGAGGACGGACGTGACATCATCGTCTTCCATGCCCGTTCGTACCGCGATATCGTGGGAAATTCCCTCTTCGACTTCAACCGCCACGGGCGAGTTGCTCCTTACTACTGGAATGCGGAAGGTTTCCCAGTGTTCGGCTTCCCTCTCGGAGACGGCCCCATTGCTTACCGCATCGTGGGCACTAACGGTCTCTTGGCCGTCACCGAAGACTCGATCGCACCTCATAACCGCGGGGCTCACGTCAACGATGAGTCATGGGAACCAGTGATCGCCGAACCGGTACTCGAAGTCATCTCCGAGGATCAAGCGACGGCCAGCCCGCAGGACGTGTCGCGCACTCTGTTCCGAGTTCTCGCAGACAACGGGGCTGAGCTCGTGCTCGAGCCGATAGTGAGCCCCGGCCGTTCGATCAACGTGGCCCGCGAGGGTGACTTGTTGCTGGGAAGCGTACTGAGTCTTTCCTAAGTTCTTCTGGAACGATGTACATTTGCACCAGAGCGAACTGCGGAAGTCGGCCGGAGTGAAGTCTCCGGCCGACTTTTCCTGTTATCGGCACGAGCCGGTTCGCGCCACGCGATGAGTAGAACAGAGGCTGAGTTCATGTCTGCCACCATGCAGGACGTTGCCAAACTGGCGGGTGTTTCCGTCAAGACTGTCAGCAACGTAGTTACGGGTATCCCTATATCCGCGAGACCACCAAGGAAAAGGTGCTCTCGGCGATCTCTGAACTCGGCTACCAGATGAACGTGAACGCGCGCTCGCTCCGCTCGGGCAAGACCGGAATCATCGGCCTTGCGGTTCCTGAACTCTCACTGCCGTACTTTGCTGAGCTTGCTGACGCCGTGATCAAGTACGCCGAGTCGCTCGGACTAACGGTCCTCATTGAGCAGACTAACTCCGACCCGGAGCGCGAAAAGGAATCACTGCATGGCCAGCGCCGCAGCCTGACCGATGGACTCATCATTTCTCCGCTGGCGTTGGGCCCCAACGACATCGCTGAGTTTGACGTCAACTATCCGCTGGTGATCCTTGGTGAGCGAGTGTTCGGTGCCAAGGCGGACCACGTGACCATGGCAAATGTCGAGGCGTCCAAAGCCGCTACCAAGCACCTCATTGACCTTGGGTGCAAGCGCATTGCCGTGGTGGGAGACCACGCGGGCGAGGTTATCGGTTCGGCCCAGCTCCGTACCTCCGGCTACGTGAAGGCGATCCAAGAGGAGGGCTGGGAGGTTGACCCAGCGCTCATCCGCGAGGCGGGCCTGTGGCACCGTTCTACGGGTGCTCAGGCGACCTTTGACATGATCGCCGAGGGTGTGGAGTTCGACGCTGTGTTCGCGCTCAACGACGCCATGGCGCTCGGTGTCCTCTATGCGCTCCAGGCCTCTGGGCTTCGCGTCCCTGAAGACGTCAAAGTCATTGGATATGACGATGTTGACGACGCCCAGTACTCGTTCCCCACCTTGACCTCCGTGGAGCCAGGAAAGGCCCAGATTGCGCGCACGGCAGTGGACCTGCTCAAGGAGCGCATCGACGGCCTTGCCCAGGACCCCGGTCCGCGCAAGGTTGTGGCGGACTTCAGCATCTCGCAGCGCGAGTCCACTCGCGTCTGACCGGGCCGCAGCGCGCTGGACCAGCCTGATTGGACTGCTGCGCGCTGGACAGAAGGGTAGATCCTACAAGCCGCCCACGCACCGCACTCAGTCCGACGCGTGCTTGGCTTCCCACACCGCATTTGCCTCGACAAGGAGTACGTCCTCGCGCCTAAATCCAGGCGAGTATGCCCTGTCGATCGCGCTTCCCGCCACCACGATGGAGAACCCGAGTGGGATGGAGAATCCCACGAGCAGTGCCGCCAGCGGGAGCTGCCACGTGAGCATCAAGAACGCGACGTTGACTAGCAGGATCGCGATCGTGGCGGGCAGGAACGTGAGCGGCGCGGCAAAGGCGAACTTGAGGGTTGCTCCCCAGGAGTCACTGAACCTCAGCAGCGAGGCGTGGAAGTAGGCGTGCGCGATCAGGCAGAGCAGCGTGACCACAACGAACGCCGGGAGGAGCGCAGTGGCCCCACCCCAGCCGTTGATCGTTGAGATACGAAAGGCTGCGAGGTCCGCGACCGCGAGCAGCGCAAGGACCGTGAACGGCCAGGCCTTGCGGTTGGACTCCTTGAATCCGCGGGCATAGCCACGCCAGAACTCGGTCCACAGGTTAGGGGAGGGCGAGCCGAGCGTCAGCGCTGTAAACAGGCGCCCGAGCGAATGTGTCGCCGGGGCGATCCCCAGCACAATGCCGCCTGCGAGCGTCCCCAAAACCCACAGGAAGTTCAGCACGACGATGTGGGTTGCGTAGGTCAAAAAGACCATGACGCGCCCGGCCCAGCCCGTTTCCATTACGCCTCCAGGTCCCTTGCCGCGTCCGCGTGCTTCACACCGAACACGGCCACCGTGCGGGTGACTCCATCTCGTTCTACGCGAGCATAACCCGTGAAGGCCGGGACGGTCCGCGCGTCCGCGCCTTCGCCAGCGCCCGGGACAACCGCCTGGCACAGCACTCCCTCGAATGCGCCAAGTGCCGCGAGGGTGCCGTCGCCATGGATCGTTTGTGCAGGTACCACAGGCGCACCCGACTCGGGTAGGTGTTCATGGGCCAGATACGTGGGCTCCCAGCCAAAGTTCACCACGTCCCACGCGCCCTCAAGTTCCGGCCGCACGTCGTGCGCGCCGAGCTCATCGAACGCTGCGGGTTCGCCGCCATACGGCTGCGGGGAAACCACCGGCCAGCCAGACGAAAGCCAGAACATGCGGCGGATCTGGGCGGTGTGCGATCGGGGCTGATCCCCAAACCGAACGTGGTGGACCATGAAACTGGCACCATCGTCGTTAATAAAAACGGAGTTGTGGCCGGGCGCGATCAGCGGCCGTTGGCCGCCAAAGTGGTGACCGGCAAGCACCAGCGTGCCCACGTGGTCAGGATTTTCGACGATTGAGGTGCCGTCCAGCGTTGAACTCACCATGGGAGAGTGGTCGCGGTCCGTGTACGGCCCTTCGGGCCGTGGGGCGTGCGCTACGCGGACGTCGTAGGTGTTGATCAGGGAATCGAAGCTGACGAACAGCACGAGCGGGTTCTGGCTGGAGCCCGCGCAGCGGGCGGGCCGGGAGGTCAGGAACGGACCTTCGAGTGCGCCCTCAACCGAGCGCGGACGCGAGGCGATCCGGGTGCCGAGGTCACCTGGGATGGCCGTGAAACCGGTCTCGCGGTCGAGCGGCAGCACGTACAGACCGGAGAAGAATGAGCCGTAGGTGAACCAGGGCTGCCCCTGCTCGTCCCAGTGGACCTGGGCGTCGATCGCGTTATGGGTGTTGGTCTCATGCTCGGTGCGCACCACGATCCCGCGGTCGGTCCACGGGCCCTTCGCGGTGGGCGCGGTGGCCAGCCCGATGGCAGAGGTTTTGGAACCAAAGCTGGAGGCAGAGTAGTACATGCGCCAGCGCTGTTCGGACGACCCAACGGGCCAGCGCACGACCTCGGGAGCCCACAGCCCAACGGCGTTCGACCACTCGCGGACTGGGGCCGGGACTTCACCCAGCGCGGTTCCCGCCCATTCCCACGTGATCAGGTCCGTGGAGGTGCGCATGTGGGCACCGGCAGGGGCGGGGCCGTCCGCGTACGCGTCAGTGGTGAACATGACGTAGGTGCCGTCATCGTCCCTGACGATCGAGGGGTCGTGTGCGTGGTTCAGACCCCAGGTGGCGGGGTCCGCGGAGGTCGTGGGGGCAGTTGCAGGCGGGGAAGCAGGTGCGGAAGTTGGAGAGGCGTTCATGGAGGACATCCAAAGTGCGTGGGGATATGACAGCGGGCCGGGCCACGTGGCCCGGCCCGCTAGCGGAACAGAAGGTGATCAGCCCTTGGAGCCGGTCAGCGCAATCGACTCAATGATCTGGCGCTGGAAGATCAGGAAGATCGCGAGCACAGGGACCAGAGCGATGACGGAGGCCGTCATGATCAACGGGTAGTCAGTCTGGATCGCGTATTGCGCGTTGAAGGTCGCAATGACCAACTGCAGCGTCTGCTTCTCTGGCGAGTTCAAGTAAATGATCGGAGCGAGGTAGTCGTTCCAGATCGCCATGAACCACAGGATGAACTGAGCGGCAATAGCGGGTTTGATCAGCGGAACGATCATGGTGCTGAATGTCCGGAGATAGCCCGCGCCATCGATCTTGGCTGCCTCGAGCATAGAGTCGGGGACCGAGCTCAGGTACTGCCTCAGGAAGAAGATCATCATGATGTTTCCGAACAGTCCCGGAACGATCAAAGGCAGAAGGGTGTCCACCCAGCCCCAGTTCGAGAACATGATGAACTGCGGGATCATGAGGGTCGGGAACGGAATCATCAGGCCCGAGAGCAGGAGCAGGAAGAACCCGTTACGCCACGGCACGCGGAGCTTGGCAAAGGCGAACGCCGCAAGTGCCGAGAAGACCGTTCCAACGATCGTGACCGAGCAGGCCACGATGAGGGAGTTCTTGATACCGGAGAGAAGCGGTCCGGCAGTCCACACGCGGATGTAGTTCTCCCAGACAAACGGATCGGGGATCCACTGTGGTGGCAGGTCGAACACGCCTTGCTGAGTCTTAAGCGAGGTTGACACGGTCCATAGGAGCGGGCCAATCATGATGACCGAACCAAGTGTCAGCACAAGCCCAACAATGATGTTGCCGATCTTGTAGCGCTTCTTGGCGGAGCCGAGAGGACGCTGTGGGGCCTTGTCCAGCTTAGGTAGCTTGGAGTTGGTGAGAACGGGGCTCAGACCCGGGTCCTCGACGGTCTCGGAGGGGGTGGAAGAAGAGACTTGAGTAGACATTTTCCTATACCTCACTCAACCGAGAACGAGTTCTTGGAGTTCACGCGGAACTGGATGGCGGTCACGATGAACACGAGCAGACCGAGCACGATCGACATTGCGGTGGCGTAGCCCATCTGCAGGTTGTCAAATGCCTTTTGCCAGATGTACCAAACGATCGTGGCGGAGCTGAACTCGGGGCCACCGGTCGGGGTCATGATGTTGACCTCGATGAACACCTGGGCTCCACCGATGATGTTGGTGACCACAAGGAAGAACGTGACGGGGCGGACCATGGGCAGGGTGATGGCCTTGAACTTCTGGAACGCGTTCGCGCCGTCAAGGGAAGCCGCCTCGTACAGAGATGCGGGGACCGACTGGATGGCGGCCAAGTAGAGGAGCATCGAGTAGCCGACACCCTTCCAGACCGACATGATGATGATCGCCGGCTTGACGGTGGCCGTGTTTTGCAACCAGTTCGGGCCGTCGATGCCAACCAGGTCGAGGACCTGGTTCACCAGACCGAAGTCACCGTTGTAGGCCCACTGCCACATGATTGCGATAGCTGCGAGAGAGGACACCACGGGGATGTAGTAGATCGTGCGGAACACCGTGGTTCCACGCATCTTGCGGTTCATGGCGAGAGCAAGGAGAAGGGAGATGACCAGGCCTATTGGAATGCCGATCATCAGGTAGAGGGTGTTCCACATTGCCTTGTGGAAGTAGGGGTCGTTGATCAGCTTGATGTAGTTATCGATGCCCACAAAGTTCATGGGGCCGATGCCGTTCCAGCTTGTCAACGATGTGTAGATGGAAAAGCCCAACGGGTACAGCGTGAACACGAGGAACCCGATGACTGGCACCGCGATGAAGGCTAGGCCAACCTTGCGTTCGTGCGAGTGGAGCTTCGACTTCTTGCGCACATTCCCAGGTGCTTGTGTGGGTGGTGTGGCGACGTCGGTGGCTGCCATCCCCTTCTCCCTTGTCAGTTGTGTGGTTGGGGCCGCGAGGTGCTCGCGGCCCCAACCAGTGCGGTGTGTGGTACCTAACCCAGGAGGTTAGTTTCCAGCGGATGCCTGCTCGGCCTGCTGGTTTGCCTCGTCCAAGAAGGCTTGCATCTTGGGCTGAGCTTCCTTGAGGTACTCGGCGGCGGTTACCTTGCCGTCGAGGACTGGCTGAATGTTTGTGAAGAACTCGTCGTACCACTCGGCCGAGTAGGTCTTGTTGGCTGGCAGTGGGCGGCCGTAGGTCTCGGCGATGTCGATGAACTCTTGCTTGTTCTCTGGCTTGGTCGAGGTGTCCTTCGCCCATTCGGTGGCGACCGACTTGAGGTTTGGAATCTGGATTCCGGCGTCAACGAGGGCCTGCTGAGAGGTCTCGTTTGCGGTGAGGTAGGTGATCAGATCAACTGCCTCTTGTGGGTGCTTGGTCGATGCGGAGGCCGCAATGCCAAGTGTTCCGATCCAGGTCGCCGATTCGCCGGTCTTACCTGCCGGGTAAGGAATGAGGTCCCAGTCGAAGTCGAGTTGCGAGTAGGTGGAGACATCCCATGGTCCCACTGGGAAGAACCCGATCTCGCCCTTCATCCAGCGCTGATAGGTGTCGAGGGTCTGCGCCTCGGCGATGGATGGGGTGGTCTCGTACTTGTTGGACAGGTCCGCGAAGAACTGGAGGGCTTCTGCCATCTCCGGGGTGTCCACGGTGACGGTCTTGCCATCTTCTGAGATCCAGTCTGCGCCATTCGACCACGCGAGTGCCTGGATGTTCCAAGTGACGTTGAGGCCGGTGCCCCACTGGTCGAGTTTGCCGTCGCCGTCAGTGTCCTTGGTGAGTTCTTGGGCTACCTTGACGAACTCGTCCCAGGTGTATGGCTTGTCCTTGTCAGGAAGCGGAATGCCGGCTTCCTCGAACATGGTCTTGTTGTAGCCAAACGAGAATGGGCCGATGTCCTTTGGCAGTGCGTAGATGCCGCCCTGGCCTTGGACCTTGCCGTCGTATCTGTAGGAGTCAACGCCGTACTCCCAGATGTCCGCGATGTCGAAGCCGGACTTCTCTACGTAGTCGGTGATGTCCATGATGACGCCGCCATTGGCGTACGCCTGAACCGAGCCTGGGTCGATGTAGAACACATCAGGAACCTGGCGGCCGGTGATGGCTGCCTTGAGCTTGGTGGAGTACTCGTCCGGGGTGGTCGAGATGACCTTGACCTTGACGCCGGTTTCCTCCGTGTACTCAGCAATGGCGGTCTCGTAGGCCTTCCGTTCGTCCTCGTTACCTCGGAACATGAAGGTGATCTGCTTCTCGCCGTCCTTGCCGGACTCAGAGGAGGTGCCGCCGGAGCATGCGGAGAGCAGCATGGTTGCTGCCAGCACTCCGGTGGTTAGGGCTGTGAGACGTGACTTCCTCATCACGGTTCCTTCCGTATCTCGATCGACTCAGTCTGGCGGGAGAAGTGCGGTGCACGTCTTGCCCAGGTGGGTGTGTGCCTTAGTGCACACCTCGTAGCGACCGGCCGATGAATCGTCATCGATTCGAGTTTCTACATCGATGGAAATAGAGTTACATGCCCATTCACATCCGGTCAAGAGGTTCGACGCAACTATTTTACATCGATGGAGAATCGTAACAATCGATTTCGATAATCTTGCGGATGGCGGCCTTGACGGGCCGCCTCGGCTGACGCAATAATCAACTCTACATCGTTGTAGAAACGTGCGGGGTTCCCAAAGGTCCCGCATTCTCGCTGTGCAAAGGAGCCACGTGGTGAACCCACCAACTATCCCCGCTACACCGCCAATGGGCTGGAACTCGTGGGACTGCTACGGCACCACCGTGACTGAAGACGAGGTCCTCGCAAACGCCAAGTTCATGGCGCGCCACCTCCTGCCCTTCGGCTGGGACACCGTGGTCGTAGACATCCAGTGGTACGAACCCAATGCCCGCGCCGGTGGCTACAACGACAATGCTCACGTGCTTCTCGACGATTTTGGTCGCCAACTGCCCGTACCGTCCCGCTTCCCCTCGGCTGAGCTGGGAGACGCCGGCAATGCCGGCTTCACCCGACTGGCCTCCCAAGTCCATGAGCTCGGACTCAAGTTTGGCCTGCACGTGATGCGAGGAATCCCGCGCCGAGCAGTCGAGGCAAACCTGCCAGTGTTCGGTACGCAGTACACCGCGGGGGACATCGCCGACCAGGGCTCAACCTGCCCGTGGAACTCAGATAACTTTGGGCTGAACCACGAACACCCCGGCGCTCAGGCCTACTACGACTCCCAGGTGGCGCAGTTTGCCAGTTGGGGCGTCGACTTCATCAAGATCGACGACATGCTCGCGCCCTTCCATGCTGCGGAAATCGCAGCCTACGCCCGAGCCATCCAACGCAGTGGCCGCAGCATCGCGCTCAGTCTCTCGCCTGGCACGCACGTGTCGCTCGAGCGCCACGCCTACCTCGCCGAGCACGCCACCATGTGGCGGATCTCGGATGACCTGTGGGACCGCTGGGAGGATGTGCGCGACCAGTTCGACCGCCTCGCCCAGTGGGCTCCGCGCCAGCGTGCCGGATCCTGGGCGGATGCCGACATGCTTCCGCTCGGACGCATCGGTATTCGCGCCGAACGAGGGGAGCCGCGCGAAACACGCCTCACCTTGGATGAGCAGCGCACCCTCATGTCGCTATGGACTCTTGCCAAGTCCCCACTCATGTTTGGTGGCGATCTGCCCTCCTCCGGACCGCACACCATCGAGCTCCTCACCAACCCTGCGCTGATGGAGATGTTCCGATCCGCTCCTGGGGCCACCCAGCTCCTTGCGGAGCCGGGTAAGCGTCTGTGGGCGACCCCGTACCGTGAGGGTGAACTCCAGTACGTGGCCCTATTCAACATCTCCGACGATCCAGCCCAGTTAGTCCTCGACCTTGCGGACCTGGGCCGGCCGAGCTCCGTAAAGGTGTCGGCGCGGGACGTCTGGCATGACCTAGATGTTGAGGTGGCTGGGCGCAACAGCACTCACCCGTACCCGCACATTGTGACGAACGTTCCAGCTCACGGTGTGCGCCACCTGGTGATCTCATGAACCTTGAAACTCGGTGGGCTTGGTGCACCGCCAGGCCTGTCGTCGCAGCGCTGACTGCCGTGGTAGTGCTGTTCGGCCTGACAGCGTGCGGCACAGCGGCGCCAGCCGCTACGGAAATAGAGGTCAGCGGGTCGATAGATACCCACGATCCTGCGTTAATCGTCGATAATCTGGGCACGGACAGTGCCCAAGACGATGTCTGGTATGTCTATTCCACGGGCGACGGCGCGGTGGGGCTGGGGTCGCCGCTGGTGCGGCGGTCAACGGACCAGGGTAGGACCTGGGAGAAGATCGGCCCAGCGTGGACTGCGGCCGACGAGCCGTACTGGTCGCGCCAACTCATCGAGGGAGTCGACAACTTCTGGGCGCCCGAAGTTTACGAGCACGACGGCACGTTTTACATGTACTACTCGGCCTCCACATTCGGCTCCAACACGAGCCTGATCGGCCTGTACACCAACACTACGCTGGACGTGGACAGCCCGGACTACCGGTGGGTGGACCAGGGCGAGGTGCTGCGCTCCACGTGGAAGAGCCCCTTCAACGCGATTGACCCGGGTATCACCGAGGACGAGGAAGGTAACCCGTGGATGGTCTACGGATCGTTCTGGGACGGGCTGTACATGGTGCCGCTCGAGTGGCCTTCGGGGAAACTGCCGGGGCAAGACAAGGTGAGTGATGATCCGCTCGCGGCCTCGGGCGTGGAGCCCGTACAGGTGGCCGACCGTGGTTCATCTGTGAACCCAATCGAGGCCGGATTCATTTACAAGAAGGATGAGTACTACTACCTGTTCTTCTCCCGAGACTCGTGCTGCAAGGCGCTCGATTCCACCTACAACATGGCGGTTGGCCGCTCCACGAGCGCGAGCGGACCATACGTCGACGCGAACGGCGTCTCCCTGCTCGACGATGGTGGCACGCCCGTGTTGTCAGCCACCGGAAACATCGTGGGTCCGGGCGGGCAGTCCGTTGCGCGTGTGGGCGACAAAGACATCCTCGCGTTCCACTACTACGCCGTGGACCAGGGCGGGATGTTCCAACTTGGCCTGCGCGAACTTGCGTGGAACGAGGACGGCTGGCCCGTGGCATTCACGGCGGCCGAACTGGACACCGAAGAAACCGGTAGCCCAGAGCAGTAAAACAACTCAACAAAGCAACAGGAGTTCAGATGCAAAGACGCACCATACGAACCGCGCTCGGGAGTACTCTTGCGGGTGCCCTCACGCTCAGCGCTCTCGCGGTGGCGGCGCCTGCTGGGGCTAAGCCGCCCTCGCAGGACCTCGATACCCCAACCTTCACCAACGTGACGGTTCACGACCCGTCCGTTGTGACCAGCGGAGACGATATTTGGGTGTTCGGATCACACGGCGCGTCCGCGCACACCACTGATCTGCTGAACTGGACACAGAACACTGTGGACCTGTCTCAGGACCGCCAGAACCAACTGTTCGAGGACATCTACGAGGAACTCAAAGAAACGTTTGACTGGGCTCAGAGTGACACCCTGTGGGCTTCCGATGTCATCGAGCTCCCGAATGGCACCTTCGCCATGTACTACAACGCGTGCAAGGGCGATTCCCCGCGCTCCGCGCTCGGGCTCGCCATTGCAAAAACCGTGGACGGTCCGTACAAGGACCAAGGCATTCTGCTGAAGTCTGGCATGTGGGGCCAAGAGTCAGAGAACGAGGGCGAGGTTTACGACGCACTCAAGCACCCCAACGCGGTGGACCCCGACGCCTTCTTCGACGCCAATGGAAAACTCTGGATGGTGTACGGCTCGTACTCTGGCGGAATCTTCATTGTGGAGATGGACGCGGAGACGGGCCTACCAATTGAGGGCCAAGGCTATGGGAAGCACCTTCTTGGTGGAAACCACAGCCGTATCGAGGCACCAGTCATCCAGTACAACGCGGACACGGGCTACTACTACATGTACACATCGTTCGGCGGACTGGACTCGACTGGTGGATACAACATGCGCGTTGCCCGCTCAAAGTCTCCGGATGGGCCATACCTCGACGCAAACGGCGTGGACATGGCTACGGTCAAGTCCGACCCCACACTTCCGCTGTTTGATGACGCTTCGATCGAACCATTTGGAGTGAAGCTGATGGGAAGCTACCTGTTCACTCGGGAACTTGGGGATGAGCGTGCCTCTGCTGGCAGCACAAGCACTGAAAGCTCAGAACTTGGCGTTGGCTATGTTTCTCCCGGCCACAACTCGTGGTACGAAGATCCACAGACCGGCCAGGACTTCCTCATCTTCCACTCGCGTTTTCCGGGTCTTGGCGAGAACCACGAGGTACGCGCACAACAGATCTTCTATAACAAGGACGACTGGCCAGTAATTTCCCCGATGCGTTACGCGGGGGAGACCGCCGGCAAGGTGTTCCGTGCAGACGTCGAAGGCACCTGGCAGATGGTGGACATGGGTACCAGCATCAACCGGAGCGTCATCACCTCCCAAGACATCATTTTGGAGACGAACGGCAAGATCTCCGGTGCCGTTACTGGCAAGTGGAAACTCACCTCACAGCACGACGCCGAGCTTATTATCGATGGAACCTCCTACGAGGGTGTGTTCACGCCAATCTGGGATCCTCAGTTTGAGGAGTGGAGCACCGGGTTCTCGGTCCTCTCGGATGAGGGGCGAGCGCTGCTTGGGCGCCAGGTCGAGGTGCTCGGGGCGAAGGAAGCTGTGAACGCTGTGGCTGACGCCATCGATCTTGGCAACACCACTCAGGTCACCGGAAACCTGACCCTCCCCGTCACCGGAACGAGCGGAACCACGATCACGTGGGCCAGTTCCGATCCCGCCGCGGTGCGGACGGACGGTTCAGTCACTCGGCCGGCGGTGGGCGAGCCCTCCGCCACTGCCACGCTCACCGCGACCATCACGAATGGTTCGTACTCGGTGACTCGGACGTTCAGTCTTACCGTTCTCCCTCGTACTGCTGGGGTACTGGGCGCGCAGTGGTCATTCGAGGGAGACCTCGCAGAGGCAACAGGCACCCAGGCTGAGGGGGCGCCGACCGGAACGCGTCTCGACCAGGCCGGAGCGCCGGCACGGTTTGTAACGGATGGTGTGAAGGGGCAGGCACTATCTCTTGATGGTAAGAGCGGTGTGAAGTTGCCCGATGGCCTGATCTCCAGCGACACCTACTCCGTGGGCATGTGGCTCCGACCAGAAGAGCTAACAAGTTACACGTCCGCATTCTTTGGAGCAGCCACCACGGAATCGTGGGTAAGCATTGTGCCTCGCGGACACGATGGCGTGGGCGGCAACGCCATGGTGTGGTCGGGTACCACATGGTACGACGCCGGGTCCGGTGTAAACCTGCCGATTGGGGATTGGAGCCACTTCATGCTTGTCGTGGACAAGGGCACGATCGAGGTCTACGTCAACGGCGCTCTCGGGTTCAGCGGAAGCGGGTTCCCTGACGTGTTCACGGGCGCAACCAGTCAGTTCGGTATTGGCGTGAACTGGTGGGACGCGCCGTTCCAGGGCTCGGTGGACGAGCTAACCGTATGGGACAGCGCGCTCTCGCCACAGGATGTGGCGGCATTGGCTGCGCGCTAATCGCCACACCGCTTGCCCTGCGCTTGCGTGACTCCGTTGCGCCCGCGCAGTTACCCCCCGACCTTGTACCTTTCACCGCGAGATTGTGCCTTAGAGGGTCAGTCTCACCGTCAGAGGTACAAGGTCGCGTGGGTGGTGGGTGCGCGCGCTAGGCGCGAGTGCTCTCCCGGTGTACAAGACTCGTATTTACGACGATCTCCCTGGGTTCCAGCCGCAGGTCACCCGGGTTTGCGGCACGCTCGGAATCGATGCGTTCCATCAACAGGGAGAGCGCGGTGCGCGCGATTTCAGGTTTGTTGGGGTCGATGCTGGTGAGCGCAGGTGTTGAGTACGCGGACTCGGTGATGTTGTCGAAGCCAACCACCTGGACGTCCTCAGGGACGCGCAGACCAAGCTCGGAGAGCGCCCGGAGCGCACCCAGAGCAACTACGTCCGTCATGGCGAACACGGCGTCAAAGGGAACACCATCCGCTGCGAGGCTGTGGACCGCGCGGTGGCCCGATTCACGGTCGAACATCGGCATGGGCACGACGAGGCGTTCGTCCACCTCGAGCCCGCAGGCGCGAAGTTCCGCCACATATCCGGCGGTACGCAGCGTGGACATGTCGATTCCGCCGTGCAAGTCACCGCCAAGGAGCGCGATGCGCCGCGCGCCGTGCTCTACGAGGTGCCGCACGGCGGTGGCGGCTCCGCCCTGGTTGTCCATGGCAATGTGGTCGAACCGTTGCTCGCCCGAGCGCTCACCGATCAGGACCACGGGGGTGGAGAATCCCAAGCGTTCGAGTTCCTGCGGATCGAGCCCTACAACCGAGATGATGACGCCGTCATACATCCTCAAGCGCGCAAACGACGCCGCCGCAAGTTCCTGCTCCCTGCTGCCGCCCGAGCGCTGCACCACGAGGTGTTTACCCATTGGGCCCAGCTGGTCCGCGAGGTGCGTTGCGAGTTGGCCGAAGTAGGGCTGGTTGAGTTCTGGAACCACCAAACCTATTGCGTCGGTGCGCCCGGCCCGGAGCATCCTGGCCGTGGGGTTGATTTGGTAGCCCAACTCGTTGATAGCGGCGAGAATGCGTTCCTTGGTTGTTGCGCTCACCCGCGCCCGCCCGTTGATAACCGAGGACACCGAGGCCGTGGAGACACCAGCAGCCCGCGCCACGTCAGAGATAGTGACGGGCGATCTGTGTTCGTTATTCACGGGCGGTCCTTATTGGAGATATTGGCTGTTAGGCCTGCGTAATCTGAATGTTCTTGATGGCCGAGGCGTCGATGTAGTTATCGCTGCCCAGCGTGACGCGGGGAACTGCCTCGGGATCGAGGCCCTTCAGCAGCACGCCCACGACCTCGCCGGCGCTCGCGGCAGTGGCCTTCTCGGCAAACTTCTCCAGTCCCGAGACCACGGCGGGGAAGTTGTGTCCGGAGACGTTCACGTTGACGCGCTGGCCCACCGCGATCGTGCCAGACTCAACTTTCCCCGTGAACACTTGCCCCCGGCCGGTGATGATAAACAGGTCTTCAACTAGGAAGACAAAGGGAACGCCGGGCACTGTGGGTGCCTCGGCCTTGCGCCGTGTAAACCATCCCATGGTGAGAGTCCTTTCGATGCGAGGTGCACGGATGCTTTCCTGCAAGGTTATCTGCCGTGCTACCTCAACAGTCGGATCCCGTGGATTCGCGGCGTCAGACCTGAGCATCCGACCGACTGGAACCGGATTGAAAGTTCGGACGCGCCCGCCCACCTGGTGGCAACGTCCATAAGGTCAAAAGTGAACTCGCGGGCGGGCTCACTCTCCAGCGCGCGGGCTTCCATCGAGATCACTCCAACGTCGGCTCCGCCCTCGGTTTCGCTCCCGGCGACGCCCTGCGCGCCGCTCCCACCGAGCACAACGCGCACAGCGCTCGCGGTCTCCTGCTGCGACGCCACGATCACGAGCGACCCAGGGACCTGGCCGCCGGTGCGGAGCGTGTACTCGAAGTGACCGGTGGCCTCGCGCCACCTGATTGTGCCGTCAGTGCGGGCCGCCGAATCCGTGCCGTTGAAGCCGTGGTCTGACTCGGGCTGCTGCTCACCTGTGGCAATCTGGTCAATCAGATTGGCGGAAAGTTGCGGGGTTGCACGGTCCACTCGCTTGAGGACGTCCAGTACGTTGGCCGGAGTCTGGTCCGATGCGAGTGGGAAGTACATGGTGTAGCGCGCGTCATGGAGTTGCCAGAACGGCTCCAACTCGACTGTGCGCCCGTCGGCGGCTGTCACGGAAACCTCGTTCCCGTCCTCCGACAGCACAGCCGAGTCCACATCGAAAACAATCGGGGTTTCAGCAAGAGGGTGCAGCGGACCGGAGGCGACGTGGCCCATGCGTGAATCGTCGGAAATTAGGCCGTCCAGGTCTTGCTGGCCGCCGCGGGCGGCCAGCACGGCTGGGCCGTGCTGGAACGCAACCCACTCCAGATTTTCGACGATAGCGCTGGTCCCAGCCCCCTCCGCCGCCCGGTGGGAGGCTGGGGTCGTGTGGGTTGTCAGGCGCTTGGTCAGTGGGATCGAGACGCGGTCGCCGGGCTGCCAGGTGCGGGAAAAGGTGCGGACGGTGGAGGAGGAGCCGCCGGACTCCTCAGCCCACCACGGTATGCGCACGGCAATGTCCACGGGTGTGGCCGGCGCCCTGTGTATGACAATCTCAATCGAGTCCGAGGTCAGCGCCGTGGTGAGCTGTTCCAGCTCGAGGTCCAGATCGTCCGCGCGAAGACGGGAGGCCACCTGCAGGTTCACGGTAATCGCATCGCCCTCGCGGCCATAGATCAGCTCGCCATAGCGAGCGTGGTTTTCCATGCCGGTGCCCACGCAGCACCAGAAGCACTCCTGCGATTGTGAGTACACGCGGTAGTGGTCTGGGCGCACGGGAGTGAAGTACACGAGCCCACCGGTCTCTGGGTGGGTGGACGAGAGGATGTGGTTGAACATCGCGCGTTCGTAAAAGTCGAGTAATACGCCGTTGCCTGATGAGGGGGCACCGCCGGGTTGGGGTGCGGCCAAAAGTTCGGTGGTCAGGCGCAGCATGTTGTAGGTGTTGCAGGTCTCGGGACCCTGCTCGGACCCGAATGCCTCGCCGAGCGCGGCGGTGAAGTGCTCGCGCATCGAGTTGCCGCCGAACGCGAACGTGTGGCGGTTGGCCACGAGCGACCACGCGGCGCGCGCCGCACCCAAGTACGCGGGATCGTTGCTCGTGCGGGCCACCCGCGCATACCCAAAGGCCTTGGCTATCTGGGTGTTTGCGTGCATCCCGGGGAGCGGGTGCTCGCCCGCGGCCAACGGCGAGAACAGTGCCAGGTCCGTGAACCGCTTGGACATGACCGCGTACTCGGGGTTGCCCGTCAGCTCGAACAAGTCCGCGTAGGAGGCGTTCATGGCGCCGAACTCGGTCCGTAGCATCGCCTCGAACAGTTCATCGCTCATGGGGCGGGCTATGTCGACCCACCAGTCGGCGAGTCTGGTCACGACCTCGAGCGCCAGCGCAGAACCCGCGCTCCTGTTCGCGTCAATGAGTCCGGCGAACAGCTTGTGCAGGTTGTACCAAGGGACCCACGCGCCGTTCAGCCCAAACGAGTCCGGTTCCACTTTCCCGCCCGCGATTCGCTCCCAGAGCTCGACGCCGTGCGGGACGCCACCCACATACCCCGTGCCGAGGTGGGCTTGAGCGCGGGCGATCTCTGCCACCAGATAGGTGAGCCGCTCCAGCGCACGCTCGTCCCGGGTTGCTGCCCAGTGCGCGGAGAGGGCCGAAAGCACGTGCCCGAGGGTGTGCCCGTCGAGCCCCGAGTCCTCCCAGTTGCCGTAGCTGCGCGCCCGCGGTTGCAGGCCGGCCTCTCGCAGTACGGGGGAGAGGAGCCTGTCCGGGTCGAGGCTCAGGACGTAGGTGAGCCCCGTGTCCTGCGCCGCTCGGAACGGCCCGTCTGTGAGGGTCACTGCGGACAGTGGAAAAGCCAACATCAAAGCCCCTAGTGCTGTCAGGAATGTGGATCTGGTCAGGAGGTCGATCGTCGGAAATGAGGTGGGGCGCCAGCGCCCCACACGAAAAATTATCGACGACTCACTGGACATTGTAAATCGATTTACAGTAGCGTTGTAAATCGATTTACAAACCGGACCTAGTCCAGCAACTTCCAACGAAGGAAACCCCATGGCTACCGAGACCGCATCTGCAGTCATCAACCTCGATCTTCCGGGCGCGAAGATCTCCAAGCACCAGTACGGACACTTCGCCGAGCACCTCGGACGCTGTATCTACGGCGGCTTCTGGGTGGGCGAGGACTCCGAGATCCCGAACGAGCGCGGCATCCGCCTCGACGTTGTCGAGGCACTCAAGAAGCTCAACATCCCCAACCTGCGATGGCCGGGCGGCTGCTTTGCAGACGAGTACCACTGGCAGGATGGTATTGGCCCACGCGAGAACCGGCCGAAGATGGTCAACTCGCACTGGGGCAACGTGGTGGAGAACAACCACTTTGGCACCCACGAGTTCATGGACCTGTGCGAAATGCTGGGCGCCGACGCGTACATCGCCGGTAACGTGGGCTCGGGAACCGTGCAGGAAATGAGCCAGTGGGTTGAGTACATGACCCGCGACGACGACTCACCCATGGTTGAGCTGCGCCGCAAGAACGGCCGCGACAAGGCGTGGAAGGTTCCGTTCTGGGGCGTCGGCAACGAGAACTGGGGCTGCGGCGGAAACATGCGCGTGGAGCAGTTCGCTGACCTTGCCCGCCAGTACTCCACGTTCTGCCGCGACCACGGCGACAACAAGCTCTACCGTATTGCGGGCGGACCGAACGTGGATGACTTCCACTGGACCGAGACACTCATGAAGTCCGTGGGTTGTGTGTCCTGCAACTCCATGAACGTGATGAGCCCCTATCAGGCCATCTCTCTGCACTACTACACGATGACCCGCGAGTGGGAGAACAAGGGCAAGGCCCTCACCTTCACGGAGGACGAGTACTACCGCACCATGGCGAACTCGCAGCACGTGGACACCCTGCTGACCCGCCACTCCACGATCATGGACCACTATGACCCATGCAAGACCATCGGTCTGGTTCTGGACGAGTGGGGCACCTGGTGGCAGGTTGAAGAAGGTACCAACCCGGGCTTCTTGTACCAGCAGAACACGATGCGAGACGCTCTGGTTGCGTCCACACACTTCGACATCTTCACTCGTCACGCAGAGCGCCTAGTCATGGCGAACATTGCGCAGACCGTCAACGTTTTGCAGGCGATGATCCTCACGGACCCAGACACCGGCGCACTTGTGCTGACCCCGACCTACCACGTGTTCGAGATGAACACCGCACACCACGACGCCCTTGCACTCGATGTGTCGTTCCGCGGTCAGCGCGAGCGCATGGAGGCTGCGGACAAGCGCTTCAACGTGGTTTCGGCATCCGCCTCGGTTGCTGAGGATGGCGCAAGCTCGCTCCTGTCCCTATCCAACGTGCACCTCGATGAGGCCCGCACCATCCGCATTGACCTGCGCGGACGTGACTGGACTGTGGGCGAGGCGCGCCTGCTCACCTCGACAGAAATCGCGGACCACAACTCGCCAGCGCACCCAGAGGCAGTTGCTCCGGTAGCGTTCGAGGGCTTCACGGTGGACGGCGACGCGTTGGAGGTCACCCTCCCAGCACACTCCTACGTCACGATCGCACTCGACCTCGCGTGAGTGCCTGCGGCCTGCGGCGGGTCTGATCTCGCTGCCTAGGGGAAGGCGCTGGCGGCACCAGATCCCGGTTGGCAGGTAGGACGTAACCACCCACCCGCAGGGAGGGGCATGGTGGGTGAGTCAATCGTGGTAAATGAGCGCCCCGCAGGGGCGAAAGACACATGGCCTGTGTCCTGCCGTTGGCAGGGCGCAGGCCATGTGTGTGTCCAGATTGTCGACGATTCACGCTAGTCATCCCACTCGTGATGGTGCGCGGTGGGCGCGCTGAGATGGCCGTGCGGCGCCGCGGAGTTCGTTCTCCGAGCGCAGGAAACCGGCCGTCGAGGGGTAATAGTTCAAGTGCTTGACAAATATACACGGCATGTCGCGATAATGAAGCATCAGGGTCGTGGCTGACGGGAGCCGGACCGTGAAATCAAACGAAACTCAACGTGGAGGATTCTCATGAGAAAGCTTTTTGCAACAGCATCCATCGCCGCACTGGCCCTATCCCTGGCGGCATGCGGAGGCTCCGGTGCAGGTGGCGGAACCGACGAGGGTGCGGGGTCTGGTGGCTCGGATGAGCAGAAGACAGTTGGTGTTGCAATGCCGGAGCAGACGCTGCAGCGTTGGATCAACGACGGCAAGGCCGTGCGTGAAGGCCTCGAGGAAGCGGGCTACAAGGTCGAGCTCCAGTACGCCGGAAACGACATCCCGACCCAGCAGGAACAGATCGACCAAATGATCACCAAGGGCGTGGACGTCCTGATCCTCGCATCGATTGACGGCGCGGCTCTGTCCACGCAGCTCGACGCGGCTGAAGCCGCAAACATCCCGGTCATCGCCTACGACCGCTTGCTGACCGGAAACAAGAACGTGGACTTCTACGTCACCTTTGACAACTTCAACGTGGGCGTTCAGCAAGGCACCTCACTCCTGACCGCGCTGGGCATCGTGGATGCCGACGGCAAGGAGACGGGGGAGAAGGGGCCATTCAACATTGAAATGTTCGCTGGCTCGCCCGATGACAACAACGCAGGCTTCTTCTTCAACGGTGCGATGAGCGTGCTCAAGCCGCACATCGACGCCGGCACGCTCGTGGTGAAGTCGGGGCAGTCTGAGTTCGGTCAGGTGGCAACCCAGGGATGGGACCAGGCCAAGGCCCAGTCCCGCATGGACGACCTGATTGCCAAGAGCTACCAGAATGACAAGATCCACGGTGTGCTCGCCTCAAACGACGCCCTGGCTCGCGGCGCAATCACCGCAATGCAGAATGGTGGCTACGACGCAGCTTCGATGCCTCCGGTCACCGGACAGGACGCTGAGATCGCCTCGGTCAAGATGATCAACGAGGGACTGCAGTACTCCACCATCTTCAAGGACACCCGCAAACTGGCTGCACAGTCGGTACAGGCGGCCAAGGACCTGCTTGAGGGCAAGGCTCCGGAGACGAACGACACCGAGACCTACGACAATGGCGTGGTCACCGTTCCATCGTTCCTGCTTGAGTCCGATGTGGTCACCAAGGACAACTACAGCTCGCTGCTGATTGACTCTGGTTACTACACGCAGGCTAACGTAGACAAGGGTTCGGTCGACTAGGTTTCCTAGTTGGTAGAACCACCAATAGCCCCAGGGTGGTGAGACGCTTTGGGCTCGGGACGCCCCGCTCTGTGAGCGGGGCGTCCTTCTTGGTGCGGGAGAAAACCTGGCACGGGCCTCGGCGATGGATCGCCGGGCGCGGGAAATGTCCAATTCTGAGCGGCGCGAAGGGCTTGAGTTTAGGCAACCTGAATTCAGCCCTTAAATCTATGAACGCAACGCCGAGGGTGGTAGAAAACGGTCCGGCTTGTTGACCTTTGGGCCAACTATCTGCGTAAATGCGCAAGCGCGCGCTGGAAAGTGCGCAGGATCGTCGAAAATCTGCCCTGAATCCATAGGTGTGTATACGGTGTATAACGGGCGCGTAGAAGTGCGTTATCGAACCGTAATCATTTATTGAGTTCAAGAAGTTGACTCAAGGGTGTGAAGCAGGGCACGCTATAGGTGTCTCAAAGAAGAGTTCGTCTTCGAGGAAAGCACAGTCGCTCCACACTCGATTCCCGTATCGAAACCGAACGGCTGCGCGCCAACAAGCGCACTCCTCACCACCCTGCACTACTGATCGCACCCCAGATTCTCAAGGAGGAGAAATGATCAGCAAGAAGCTTTCCGCAATTGCCGCGGGACTTACCCTCTCCCTAACCCTCGCAGCGTGCTCCGGCGGCGGCGCCGGATCCGGCTCCAACGAAGGCTCGAACGGAGGCGCAACCGGAGATGGCGAGCAGAAGACCGTCGGTGTTGCAATGCCAACTCAGACCTCCGAGCGTTGGATCGCAGACGGCGACGCCGTCAAGAAGGGCCTCGAAGAGGCTGGCTACAAGGTTGAGCTCCAGTTCGCTGGCGACGACATTCCAAAGCAGCAGCAGCAGATCGACCAGATGGTCGCACAGGGTGTTGACGCCCTGATCATTGCCTCGATCGACGGAACCGCACTCTCCACGCAGCTCGACGCAGCGGGAGCTGCAAACATCCCCGTCATTGCCTACGACCGCCTCATCAACGGCAACGAGAACGTCGACTTCTACGTCACCTTTGACAACTACAGCGTAGGTGTCCAGCAGGCAACCGCTCTCCTCCGTGGCCTTGGCCTGGTAGACGCAGACGGCAAGGAGACCGGCGAAAAGGGACCATTCAACATCGAGCTCTTCGCTGGTTCGCCAGACGACAACAACGCAACGTTCTTCTTCAACGGCGCGGTTGACACACTCAAGCCATTCATTGACGCCGGCACCCTCAAGGTTGCATCCGGTCAGACCGAGTTCGGCCAGGTTGCAATCCAGCGTTGGAGCCAGGACGAGGCACAGAAGCGCATGGACAACCTCCTCGCTTCGACCTACCAGTCCGAGAAGGTCCACGGAGTTCTCTCTCCGTTTGACGGCATCTCCCGCGGAATCATCACCGCACTCCGCGGCGTAGGCTACGCAGACAATGCAATGCCAGTCATCACCGGACAGGACGCAGAGATTGCATCCGTCAAGCTCATCAACGACGGCATCCAGTCCTCGACCATCTTCAAGGACACCCGCAAGCTCGCCGCACAGTCCGTACTCGCAGCTACCGACTACCTCAACGGTAAGGAGCCAGAGGCGAACGACACCAAGACCTACGACAACGGCGTGAAGGTAGTACCTTCGTTCCTCCTCGAATCCGACATCGTGTTCAAGGACGACATCAAGCCACTGCTCATTGACTCGGGTTACTTCACCCAGGAGCAGGTCGACAAGGGCGGCAACTGAGCCAACTAGTTTCGACTGGCTCATCTAGCAGTTGAACACTCAGGGTGGGGCGCGCGTCGCCCCACCCTGACCCACACGGGCCCCTCAATGGGGTCGCCCCACGGGGTCTAGACCCCGCAAGGCAAACGATCCCGCAAGGGATCGAGATCCCAGAGACGGGATCACCACCCCCTCTACTAGAAGGGGGGGAAACGCGGATCCAGTCCTGGATCTCGGGCCGGGCGCAAAGTTGCAGCCAGACCTTTAGTCACACTTGGACCACAGCTGGCCTACCAAATTGAAGGAGGGACAGGCAGCATGAGTGAGAACATCCTAGAGATGCGCTCCATCACCAAGACCTTTCCTGGCGTGAAAGCGCTGGAGGACGTGACGCTCAACGTTAAGCGAGGAGAAATCCACGCGATCTGTGGCGAAAACGGTGCGGGAAAATCCACCTTGATGAAGGTGCTCTCGGGCGTTTATCCACACGGTACCTACACGGGCGACATTTACTTCGATGGACAGATCGAGTCATTCGGATCAATCAACGATTCGGAAGAGCGCGGCATCGTCATCATTCACCAAGAACTGGCACTCGTTCCATTCCTTTCCGTAGCCGAGAACATCTTCCTAGGCAACGAGCAAAAGACGAATGGACTTATTGACTGGCACAAGACCAACGCTGAAGCCGCAAAGCTGCTGGCTCGTGTGGGACTCGACGAAAACCCAGTAACGCCAGTTGGACAACTTGGTGTTGGCAAGCAGCAGCTCATCGAAATCGCAAAGGCGCTCTCCAAGCGCGTGAAGCTCCTCATCCTGGACGAGCCCACCGCTGCGCTGAACGACCAAGACTCGGCTCACCTGCTCGACCTGATCCGCCACCTCAAGGGCCAGGGAATCACGTGCATCATGATTTCCCACAAGCTCAACGAGATCGTAGACATCGCAGACTCGACCACCATCATCCGTGACGGACTGACCATCGAGACCCTGCACATGGATGAGAGCGTCACCCAGGACCACATCATCCGTGGCATGGTGGGACGCTCGCTCGAGAACCGCTACCCGGACCACAGCCCAACCATCGGCGAAGAGATCTTCTCCATCAAGGACTGGACCGTCTACCACCCCACGCAGCAGGATCGCGTAATCGTGGACAACGCCGCTCTCAATGTCCGCCGCGGTGAGATCGTCGGAATCGCTGGCCTCATGGGTGCCGGACGCACCGAACTCGCCATGAGCGTTTTTGGACGCTCCTACGGCTCCAAGATCACTGGCCAAGTGGCCATGCACGGCAAACCAGTCCAGCTCAAGCAGGTTGCGGACGCCATCAACGCGGGAATCGCATACGTATCCGAGGACCGCAAGCACTATGGCTTGAACCTCATCCAAGACATCAAGACGAACACCACTTCTGCGGCGCTGGGCAAGATCTCCAAGCGCGGAATGGTCAACGCCAACGAGGAACTCAAGGTCGCGGAAGACTACCGCAGGCAGTTGCGCACCAAGACCCCGAACGTGCACGCGCTCGTAGGTAAACTGTCTGGTGGAAACCAGCAGAAGGTCGTTCTGTCGAAGTGGATGTTCACCGACCCAGAACTGCTGATCCTTGACGAACCAACCCGTGGTATCGATGTCGGCGCGAAGTACGAGATCTACACGATCATCAACGCGCTCGCCGACCAGGGCAAGGCCGTCCTCGTGATTTCGTCCGAGCTCCCTGAACTGCTCGGCATCTGCGACCGCATTTACACGCTCTCAGCAGGACGCATCACCGGCTGCATCGACCGTGACGATGCAACGCAAGAAAATCTTATGGAACTCATGACTAAGGTAAAGGACTGACAACGATGTCTGAAACCAGCGGGCTCGTTAGCCTACTCACGCGCAACTTGCGTCAGAGCGGTATCTACATCGCTTTTGCCGCGATCGTAATCCTCTTTACGATCCTGACCGGCGGCACCCTGCTGCAGCCGAACAACCTGACCAACCTGGTCCTGCAGTACTCCTACATCCTGATCCTCGCGATCGGAATGGTCATCGTGATCATCGCCGGTCACATTGACCTCTCGGTCGGATCCGTGGTGGCACTGACGGGTGCAGTCGCGGCTGTGCTCATCCAAACCCACGGTATGCCTTGGTGGGTCGGTGTAGCAGCAGCACTCGCAACCGGTATCCTCATCGGTGCGTGGCACGGATACTGGGTCGCGTTCGTTGGAATCCCAGCGTTCATCACAACCCTGGCCGGAATGCTCCTGTTCCGCGGTCTGACCCTCCTGGTCCTCCAGAACATCTCGATCTCCGTCTACGACCAGTCGTACAAGAACATCGCAGGTGGTTTCCTGAACGGCCTCCTTGGCGGAAACGGCTACGACGCGTTCACCCTGATCGTCTTCGCAATTGGCGCAGCAGCCTTCGCCGTCATGCAGTGGCGTTCACGCCAGGCACGCATTGCATACCAGCAGACCGTAGAGTCCATGCCGCTGTTCATCGCCAAGATCGCCGCAGTCGCCGTCATCACCATGGCGTTCGCTTGGCAGATCGCACATGCACGTGGCCTCCCCATCGTGCTGATCATCCTCGCGATCCTCATCGTCACGTACTCCGTAGTCACCCAGCGCACCGTGTTCGGTCGCCACGTCTACGCAATCGGTGGAAACCTCGCAGCAGCACAGCTCTCCGGTGTGAAGGTCAAGTGGGTCAACTTCTTCATCTTCGTCAACATGAGCTTCCTCGCCGCAGTCGCCGGTGTCGTGTTCTCATCGCGTTCCGGTGGCGCGCAGCCAGCAGCCGGTAACATGTTCGAGCTCGACGCCATCGCCGCCTGCTTCATCGGTGGAGCAGCAGTCACCGGTGGTATCGGAACCGTCATCGGCGCCATGGTTGGTGGTCTGATCATGGGTGTCATGTCGAACGGTATGTCCATCCTCGGCATCGACCAGTCCGTCCAGCAGATCGTCAAGGGTCTCATCCTGCTCCTCGCAGTCGCCTTCGACGTCTACAACAAGCGTCGCGCCGGCACCCGCTGATCCACGCAGTACACAACGAGGCGGGCCCCACGCAGTGCGTGGGGCCCGCCTCGTTTTTGATTATTCTCGACGATCGAGCTGAGTTCCAGCGGCTGGTTGCGCGGGGTGGGGGGCTTCGTCCTACTCTCGAGTGTCCTATGGTCTTGCAGCTGTTCTTATTGTCGCTGCACGTCCTGCGGACAAATCTCCGCTAGGACTCCGTCCTGCTGCGATTTGCCCTACGGACGTGCAGCTGTACTTATTGTCGCTGCACGTCCTGCGGCTCGAAAATCACTAGGACTCCGTCCTGCGATTTCTCGAGCCTACGGACGTGCAGCGAAGCGCTCGAGCAACTCCGAGTGCCCACTCACCACAATCAAGTCATTCGCCGAAATACGCGTGTTTGCGTCCGCGTACACGAAGTCCATGCCCGGCGATTTCACACCAATGATCGTCACACCGTACTTCTCACGCACGCGCGACTGCTCAATGGTGAAGCCCTGGGTCTCCTTAGGCGGACGCATCTTCACAATGGTGAAGCCGTCCTCAACCTCGATATAGTCCATGAGTTTGCCCGACACCAGGTGCGCCACGCGGTTACCCGCGTCAAACTCGGGGAAGACCACGTGGTGCACGCCGATACGCTGCAGAATCCGTCCGTGCTCCGCTGAGATCGCCTTAGCCCAGATCTGCGGGGTTCCAACGTCCACGAGGTTGCCGGTGATCAATACCGACGCCTCAAGCGCTGTACCCACACCAACAACGACCACCGAGTAGTCCCGCACACCCAGCTGCTCGAGCGCGTCCGGGTTAGTGCAGTCCGCCTCCACGATGGGCAGCCTGTCAGAGTACTGTGCAACCAGTTGGGGGTTCTTCTCCACGGCCAAAACTTCTTGGCCGAGGCGGTCCAGGGTCAGTGCGATGGAACTACCGAAACGTCCGAGCCCAATGACCAGAACACCGGCATCCTTCTTGGTATCCGCACCACGGCGTGAGCGCGCCACCCCACGGGCCGCCCTGTTCAGGTAGGCGCTACTGGTGAAAGCGTGTTGCTCCTGCTTCAGGATTTCTTCGACGTCGTCACTAGCCAATGACAGGCCTTTCTTCAGGGAGTCGAATGACCCGGCGGCGGCTGCGCAATGCGAGTGCCGCGCCCAAAGTCATCGTACCTACACGGCCCACAAACATCAGAACAACCAGAACGTACTGACCTGTGGTGGGAATACTTGCTGTAATGCCGGTGGACAATCCTACGGTGGCAAAGGCAGAGATGACCTCGAATAGGATCACGTCCAGCGTGAACCCGGTGATCTCCAGCAGGATCAGGGATGCCACTAACACGATCGTCGCCCCTACGAAAGTCACGGCAACTGCCTGGCGCAGGGTGTCGCGAGGGATACGCCGGCCAAAGCTGTCCACGTCCTTGTCTCCGCGTGCCTCCGCGAGAATCGCGAGCATGAGGACGGCGAGAGTGGACACCTTGATACCGCCAGCAGTTGACGCAGATCCGCCACCCACAAACATCATGGCGTCAGTGATGAGCCAACTGGCCTCGTGCAGCCCATTGATGTCAATCGTCGAGAGTCCGCCAGAACGGGGCATAACACCAAGGAATGCCGCGGACAAAACCTTCTCGGGCCACGCCATCGGGCCAAGTGTGAGCGGGTTCGTCCACTCCGCGGCGAGGTACCACACCCACGCAATTGCAACCAGGAGCGCACTCGTAACTACGGTGAGCTTGGCGTGCAGGTTCCAACGTGAAAAGCGCCGCCGCTGGCGCGCGATGTTCAGGATGACCGGGAAACCAAGGGCACCAATAAACATCCCGAGCATGATTGGAACGAGCAGCATCCAGTCGTTGTAGTGGGGAACAAGGCCCTCTGCGGTGGGAATGAAACCGGCGTTGTTAAAGGCTGAAATTGCGTAGAACACAGAATGCCAGACCGCCTGGCCGATCGACTCGTTCAAGTACACAAACCGAGGAAAAAGCAGTAGCGCGAGTGCGAGCTCGATGGAGGTGGACGCAATGACGACAACTCGAACCAGACTTCCGACCTCACCCAGCCGGGTGGTCTTGGTTTCCGATGCAGTGAGTAGTTTGGCGGTCAAGCCAATGCGGCGGGATACGGCGAGCCCAAGGATCGAGGCGAGCGTCATGACACCTAGGCCACCGACCTTAATGCCTATCAAGATCACGGCCTGCCCGAACGGCGACCAGAAAGTTCCCGTGGGCACAGTGGTCAGACCCGTCACGCACACCGCCGAGGTGGCAGTGAAGAGCGCGTCAATAAATGGGGCCCTTTCACCGCTCGCGGTTGCGGCGGGGAGGGACAGCAGCCCTGTGAAGATCCAGATGACGCCAGCAAAAACGCCGAGCGCGAGGCGAGCAGGCGAGTGCCGGGCGACCCGGTCAATGAACTCGCGCCCAGACCAGAGCCGCAGCATGAGGCTCGACGCCACGTCCCGTCCCTTCGTTGCCCACTAATGGCGCGTGTTCCGCGCTGATCTAGCCTAAACCTTTTGGCGCCTATTCCCGCGCTTTCGTGTGTGGTTGGGGCCGCTTTTGTCATTTTCCGCCGCCCAGTTGCTGAGCGGACCTTATTTTCGACGATAGAGCAGGTTCCAGCCCCGGCTCACGGCGGTTGCGGGCCGGTTGGGTACGGGCGGGGCCTTCGGCCTCTCCCGCTCAGTGGGTGGTCCCGGTTTGATAAGCCTGCACGGAAAGTTGATAGTTTGAACTATGCCGTCTCGCGCGTTCCTTTCATGGTCGAAAGATTTGCTCAACTACGACTTCGGGTTTGGACACCCGATGTCGCCCATTCGGCTCGATCTGACCATGCGTCTCGCGCAGGAGCTGGGCCTCCTAGATGGCGCGGATATTACGGTGGCCTCGTCCGGGCTTATTCCTGATGAAACGCTTGCGCTCGTACACTCCGCCGAGTACATCGCGGCCGTGCATGCGGCGTCCGATGACGATACGCCGGACGAGACCCGCGGGCTTGGCACGGAGGATAACCCGAGCTTCCCGGGCATGCACGAGGCGTCGTCCCGCATGGTTGCAAGCACCGTTGATGCGGCCATGGCGGTGTGGCGAGGCGAGGCCGAACACGCGATCAACCTAGCCGGCGGAATGCATCACGCGATGCCCGAGGGGGCCGCGGGCTTCTGTATCTACAATGACGCCGCAGTGGCTATCAAGCTCTTGCAGCAGGCGGGCGCAAGGCGCGTGTTGTACGTCGATCTCGACGCCCACCATGGGGACGGCGTTGAACGGGCGTTCTGGAACGACCCGGACGTCCTGACTCTCTCCATCCACCAGTCAGGGGCAACCCTGTTCCCGGGGACGGGATATCCCACGGATATTGGGGGACCCGATGCGCAGGGCACGGCGGTCAATATAGCCCTCCCGGCACGCACCGAATCTGGCGAGTGGCTCCGCGCACTGCACGCGGTCTTGCCCGAGGTCGCCCGGGCCTTCCAGCCGGACATTATCGTGTCGCAGCACGGCTGTGATGCCCACTCGCTGGATACACTCTCAGACCTGCGCGTGTCGATCGACGCGCAGAGGCAGGGCGCCGCACTCGTGCACGACCTCGCGCACGAGCTGTGTGGCGGGAAGTGGCTTGCCCTGGGCGGTGGCGGCTACTCGGTCGTGGACGTAGTGCCAATCATGTGGACACATGTGCTGTCACTGGTAGTCCACCAAGAGGTCGAATGCGCCGTGCACACGCCAACGCAGTGGCGCCAGTACATCCGGCAATACCTCGACCACTCGCCTCCCGAGACCATGGGGGACGACTGGGGGCCAGCGAGCTACAGGGACTGGGGCCGAGGCTACGATCCGCAGTCAGATATCGACCGTGCCGTGCGGGCGACTCGGACGGCAGTGTTCCCTCACCTGGGCGTGGATCTGAGTTATGAAATCTAGCCAAATTTGGCGGGCAGCCCGATGAGTCCGAGCGCACTGAACCGCAGGTGAGGGCCACGAGTTCGTGCATGAGGTCTTCACTGGTAAAATGGCGCATTGTGGCGAATGTCTTTGCTGTTTTGGTGTTTAGCACAACCCGATACCATGTACGCTAGTAGATGGACTTTTCCACGCGTAGATCAGAACAACAACAGTGAGGAACCGCAATGGGCTCCGTCATTAAGAAGCGCCGCAAGCGTATGGCAAAGAAGAAGCACCGTAAGCTGCTTCGTAAGACGCGTCACCAGCGTCGCAACAAGAAGTAACATCTTCTTAAGTATCTTCTATCAGGCTCGGTCAGCAATGACCGGGCCTGAGTTGTTTCTCGGGTTAGCTCAGTTGCCCTTGTTGCGCAGGCGGCGAATGACCATGCTCGCAACCCAGACCGCGCCCGAAAGGCTCGCGGTGGCGGCAGACCGCCGAACTGCTCGGCGCTTGCTCCGGAAATCGCGCGTTGGCCAACCCACTTCTTGGGCGAGGCGGCGCAGCTTCTTGTCGGGGTTGATCGCACAGGGGTTTCCCACGATGGATAGCAGCGGCCTGTCGTTCAGAGAGTCCCCGTAGGCGTAGCTCGACTCGAGATCAATGCCGTGTTCCTCAGCGAGTTGCCGTGCGCTCGAGGCCTTGACTGGACCGTGCATCATTGGGCCTTCGAGATTCCCGGTGTAGAAGCCCTGGTGGTCGTGTTCGGCCATCGTGGCCAGTGCGCCGGTGGCTCCGAGGCGGTGCGCGATGAGGTCGCCGATCTCGGCTGGAGTCGCGGTCACGAGCCACACCTCGTGCCCCTTGGCCAGGTGATGATTGAGGAGAGCCTGCGTGCCCGGGTAGATCCGGTTCTGCAGAACCTCGTCCCAGACATCCTCCCCGATCGCCACAACTTGCGCGACCGAGTGGCCCTTCATGATGGACAGGGCGCGGTTTCGGAGGCTGTCGATGTCCCGTGCGTTCTCTCCAACCATCATGTACTTCAGCTGCTTGAGCCCGAAGTTTACGATGTCGAGAGTGCTGAAGAATCCGTCGCGGTAGAGCGCCTTGGCCAGGAAGAATGCACTAGCTCCACGGATAATCGTGTTGTCCACGTCAAAGAATGCCGCGACCTTGGTGTCGCTGTGGAGCGGCACCGATTCTGAGGTTGCAGGCATGATTGTGGAGGTATCTTCCGGGGGCACCCGACCAGTCTAGTCTTCAGACATAGAATTGTCGGCATGGCTGATGGACTCATCTCACCCGCGCACGAAGCGGACGTACGAATCACTGTTTACACACGTGTCGGCTGCCACCTGTGCACGGACGCGCTCGAGGTCGTCCAAAGGGTGGCGGGGGAACTCGGCGTGAACTACAGCGAGGTGGACATCGATTCTGAACCCGGACTGGTTGCTCAGTTCTCCGAGTACGTCCCGGTGGTTGAGGTAGATGGCGTCCAGCAGGGGTTCTGGCGCATTGATGAGACGCGCCTGCGCAGGGCGCTCGCCGCAGGCAAGAACTAACGCCTAGACTGCTCGCGCCGCGGTCGGGCCAGCATGAGCCAGCCAATAACTCCCACGCCGACCAGCGCCGCGCCCACAAGGAGCGAAGTGCGAGGAACGCTCAGCGCGAGAACGCCGCAGCCCAACGCGCCCACGAGCGAGAGCGTGCGCGGAAGGACACGGCGATCCAGGATCTGCTTGGCTGCCGAAAGGTTCGCCACCAGGTAGTACAACAGGACGGCAAGCGACGAGACCCCGATCAGATGCACCGGGTCAAGCAGAAGCACAAGCACGCACGCAACCGCAGTCACCGCCACCTCCGCTCGGGCTGGCGTGTGGAACCGCGAGTCGACGTGTGCAAACCAGTGGGGCAGGTCCCGGTTTCGGGCCATGGCCAGGGCTGTCCGGCTCACTCCCGCGAGTAGTGAAAGCAGCGCGCCGCCCGTTGCAAGGGCTGCGGCAATGCGCAGCGCGGGGGAGAGCCAACTGTGCCCGGTAGCCTCGGCCAGTTCAGTCAGCGGCGCGCTGGACACAGTGAGGCCCCCAATGGAGAGGCCGCGGACGAGCAGCCACCCGAGCGCAATGTAGAGAGCCAGAACGATACCTAGAGCAGTGAGAACTGCCCGCGGAATAGTTCGGCGTGGCTCAGCGACCTCTTCGCCCAGGGTGGCCACGCGCGCATATCCAGCAAAGGCAAAAAACAGCAGGCTCGCCCCACCAAGCACCCCGGTAGGGGAGAAGGGGCTGGAAAGTGAGTCGATCGTCGATAATGTTGACGCGCTGGGTCCCGAGAAAGACACGACGGCGATCAACACAATGAGAACTGCAAGCACGGGGAGGACGAGGAGGCGCGTAGCGCCAGCCGTCCGCGTGATCCCCACGAGGTTGATGCAGCAGGCGGCGACCAGCGCCACGAGGGCCACAAGTTTGCTGTGGCCAGGGGCCACGTAGGTGGCGAACACGAGCGCAATCGCCGCGGTGGAAGCAGTCTTCCCCGCAACGAACCCCCAACCGGCGGCGAAGCCGGGGAGCGGGCCCAGCATCGTGCGGCCAAACACGTAGGCCCCACCCGAGGTGGGGTAGGCCATGGCGAGTTGCGCGGTAGAGAGCGCGTTGAGGCTCGCGAGGACCGCTGCAACGGCGATCGCGACGGGCAGCCACGAACCGGCCACAGCAGCAGCCGGGGCAAAGACAGAAAAGACGCCGGCGCCCAGCATTGAACCGAGTCCAATGAATACGGCGTCGGCCAGAGTGAGGCGGCGCTCAAGCACCGAAGAAGTTGCCACGAATCATAGATACAGCGGCCAGGTGAATGGCTGGTGAACGACACGGCGGATCAGTAAGGCGGCACAAAGAAGCCCGGGTCCCCAACCACAATGGGTGGGGACCCGGACTTATGAACTGGGGGATCAGGCGGAGATTGCCGAAACCTCAATGTTGATCTTGACCTTGTCGGAGACGAGGACGCCACCGGTCTCGAGAGCTGCGTTCCAGACCAGGCCGAACTCCTTGCGGGAGATCTCGAGCTGGCCCTCGAAGGCTGCGCGCTTGTTGCCGAATGGATCGGTAGCTGTTCCGGTGAACTCAACCTCAAGTGGGACGGACTTGGTTACGCCGTTGATGGTGAGGTCGCCGTTAACAACGAACTCGTTGGAGCCGGAAGCGGTGATCGAGGTGGATTTGAAGGTCCAGGTCGGGTGGACGTCAACGTTGAAGAAGTCTGCGGACTGGAGGTGGCCGTCACGGTCAGCGGAACCGGTGTTCACGCCACGTGCGTCGAGCTCAGCGGTGACCTTGGAGTCGAGGAAGTTCTCGGCTACGTCAATGGACGCAGAGACAACTGGGACGGTTCCCCGGACCTTGGAGATTCCAGCGTGACGCACGGTGAATCCTGCGGAGGTGTGGGTGGTGTCGGCGGTGTAGGTACCTGCGGTGAGGCCTGCTGGCATGTTCATGTGTAAGTTCCTTGTCTGTGTCTGTCGGTGACAGGTGAGGCGTTGCGGGTGGACCGTGCACGATCAAGGTTGGTCTTGCGTGGCCGCTAGGCTGGTGCGGCCGCCAGGTTCGCGGGAACCGGGCGGATCACGTGTTGCGTTGTGGTCGCAACCAAGAACTCAACCAAGCTGCCTGTTGCCGGTATGGTGACCGGACTGCAGCATAACCGCATTAGTTGACGCTTCAAGTTTGCTTACTTGAAACTTTAACTAATCTGCGGAACGAGCGCAAGTACTTTCCGGAACTTGATTTCGCACTTAGGGGATCCAGAATCCCCAACCCGTGGGATTCCCAGCCAAAACGCGACCAAAAACTGATCAAGAAATTCTTCCCAAGAGGGCGATCCGTCGATATTGTTCTGTCAACCAATGACGGTCACAACCTGGGGGGGGTCCATGCCGACCGAAGAGTTCGACAGATGGCTCACTGCCAGTCAGCAGGCTGATTGGCGTGCCTACCTAGAGGGAAACTCCATCCTCTGGGGCGCCCTGAACGTCGACCTCATTGAGGCGTGTGGCCTGTCCATGAGTGAGTACGAAATTCTCGTCCGGCTATCTGAGGCGCCCGAACACACGTTGCGCATGTCCGTGCTCGCGGACTATCTGGCGCAATCACGGTCGCGCATCTCGCACACCGTCCAGAGGCTCGAACGCCGCCAACTGGTGGTGCGGCGCCCGTCCGCAAGAGACCGGCGCGGCATTGACTGCATTATGAGTACGGCCGGATACGCGCTCCTCAAGCACGCGGCACCCATGCACGTGGAATCTGTTCGCCAGCGCCTTGTGGACGTGTTGACCGCGGAGGAACTGGCGCAACTGGCGCAGTTCTTCCGCCGTATCGCTGTGGCCTCGGGCCGGACGACCTCGGATATGTAGGTGCTGCGGTGAGCTGAGGGCTGGTGCTGGCGGCGGGGCGGGGGCGTGGGAGCGCGCTGGGCGCTGGGTGTGGGCGCATAGTTCAGGGACGCTCGGCACAGAGGTACCCGCCAAAAAGACGCCAAAATCACGCACTTTGCCATCCCCGTAGCCCTGATTCTTTGACACACTTAGAGCCATGGCCAAAACGATCGTTCACCTCATGCGGCACGGCGAAGTCTACAACCCCGAAAAGGTCCTCTATGGGCGCCTTCCGGGCTACCGTCTCTCGGACCTCGGTCAAGAGATGGCACGCCGAGTAGCTGTGCACCTTAAGGAACAAGACCGTGACATCACGGTGGTAACCGCGTCCCCGTTGCAGCGGGCGCAGGAGACCGCAACCCCGTCCGCTCAGGCGTACGGTCTCGAGCTCGGAACTGACGAGCGACTCATCGAGGCCGCCAACTACTTTGAGGGTAAGACCTTTGGTGTGGGGGACGGCTCGCTCCGCCACCCTCAGCACTGGCCTCACCTCATTAACCCGTTCAAGCCGTCCTGGGGTGAGCCCTACAAGGTCCAGGTCGAGCGCATGAAGGGCGCTATCGAGACCGCCCGGCAGCAGGCAGAGGGCCATGAGGCTCTCCTCGTCAGCCACCAGCTGCCTGTGTGGATTGTTCGTTCCGCACTGGAGGGCCGTCGCCTCTGGCACGATCCGCGCAAGCGCGAATGCAACCTCGCCTCCCTGACCTCGCTGACCTTCGATGGCGACACCCTTGTTTCCGTCAAGTACACCGAGCCGGTGGCAGATCTCTACCCGGGTGCCTCCAAGGTGGCCGGCGCCTAGTCCGTAGGACCAACCCGCTCCACCGAGTGGTGATGTTTTTAGGTGCGGCGGGTAGTGCAATAGCACTGCCCGCCGTTCCAGTTCATACGGGAGCCACGCTCCCAGCGTGTTCCCAGAACGATACGTAACAGTAAGGCTTGTGATTTTCGTGTTCAGATCCAGTGACGGTCGACGCACCCCTAGGTTCATTGCCGCGGCAGTGAGCGCCCTGGCGGTGCTCTCTCTTGCTGCGTGCGCAGAGGACTCAGGGAACAACGGCGACGTGGTCAATCAGGGTTACCAGTCCGGTGACGGTTCTGTGCGTACCTGGACTGTGGACGAGCGTAAAGGAAACGTGGAACTGAGTGGCGTCGACTACGCCGGGGACCCCGTGAACTGGTCTGACTACGAGGGCAACGTCGTGGTCATCAACACCTGGTATGCGGCGTGCCCGCCGTGCCGCGTGGAGGCTCCCGCCTTGGCGGCGGTCGAGGCGGCATATGCGGACCAGGGCGTGAAGTTCTTGGGTATCAACCGCACCGATGACTCGGGGGCGGCCCAGGCGTTTGAGCGTGAGTTCGATGTGAACTGGCCTTCTATTAACGACGAGTCTGGTTCCGCAATTGCATCGCTCGCCGGTGTCGTTCCGGTCAAGGCCGTCCCCACTACCATCGTGCTTGACCGCCAGAGCCGGGTCACCGCACGCGTTCTGGGGCAGGTCGACCAGTCGACCCTGGACACGCTTGTGCGCGAAGCACTCGCTGAAGAGGGCTGAGAGTCATGTCTTCCTTGGTCCTGGCCGATCTCGCACACGCGGTGACTCACGGTGGCGTTGACGCCTCCGTGGCCCTGCTGGGTGAGGCCGCGCCGGTCCAGTTCACCGCGAGCGTTGGTGACTTCTTTGCGAGCACGGCGTTCTCGGGATCCATGCTGCTCGCAATCCCAATTGCACTCATTGCTGGCCTAGTCTCGTTTGCGTCACCGTGCGTGGTGCCGCTCGTGCCCGGCTACATTGGGTTCCTCGGTGGGCTTGCGGGTTCACAGGCCGAAGCCCAAGAAGCACAGAGCGCCAGTTCTGCGGCTGCTTCCTCGACCGCTGCTGTGGACGGCGCCGCTGGGCCAGATGCAACTGCGTCCGCAAACTCCGCGATCTTTGCGCGTTCCGCGCTCGCGGTGGGGGAGGGTGCGTCCAAGTATGCTCGCAGGCGTCGCGCCGCAGCAGCACAGGACAGTAGCCCACGTGCTGGCAAGCGTCAGGTCATCCTCGGGATGCTCTTGTTCGTGCTGGGCTTTACCACTGTCTTTGTTGCCGCCGGAGTACTGACGGGCGCCGTTGGTGCCGCGCTCACGCAGTGGTCGGACACAATCACTCGAGTGCTCGGAGTAGTGGTGATCCTCATGGGTGTCGCATTCATGGGGGCAATTCCCGCGCTCCAGAACGAACGGCGCATCCACAACGTCCCGCGCACTGCTCTGTGGGGCGCCCCGCTCCTAGGTGTCGTGTTCGGCTTGGGCTGGACCCCATGCCTTGGCCCCACTCTTGTGGCTATCAACGCGCTTGCACTTAACGAAGGTTCAACCGCCCGTGGCGCGATTCTCGCGGTGAGTTACTCCATCGGTTTGGGTCTTCCCTTCATCCTCATTGCGCTCGGTATCGAGCGCTCAACCAAGATTCTTGGCTTCCTCAAGACGCACCGCCGCGCGGTCATGCGACTTGGTGGAGGTCTGCTCGTACTGCTCGGCATCGCCCTCGTGACGGGGCTGTGGGGGCAGTTGAGTTCGTTGATGTCTACGTGGATTAGCTCCACTGGAACGGTGGTGTAAATGTCCACGGACGACAAGTCCACGCAGAGCACGGACGCCAAGGCGTACCGACCCGAGGGTATTGAGGACGCGTTTCTTACCTCGGATGAGAAGCCTGCCCCCAAGCAAGCTGTCGCCCCATCCTTAGGCTGGCGGGCACTGGCACGCTTCATGTGGCGCCAACTCACCTCGATGCGTGTTGCGCTGATGCTCCTCATGCTGCTTGCGATCGCGGCAGTCCCGGGATCGCTCTTCCCGCAACGCTCGCAGGACCCAGCTGCGGTGGAGCAATATCTCGTGGACAACCCCACGCTCGGTGAGTGGCTGGACCGTTTCAGCTTCTTCGCGGTGTATGCCTCACCGTGGTTCGCAGCGATCTACATTCTGCTGTTCATCTCGCTGGTGGGATGCATCCTGCCACGCATCAAGGCGCATTGGCACGACCTCAAGTCTGCCCCTCCTCGTACGCCACGCATCTTTAAGCGCTTCCCAGCGCAGGCTGCGCGGACCGTGGAGTCGGGATCTGCTCAGGACGTGGCGCAACGTGCAGCCGAGCGCCTGCGTGGCCCGATCAAGTTCCTCCCACTGTTCCGCACGACGGTTGGTGAGGAACAGCCCGGTGTGTGGACGGTCAGTGCTGAGCGCGGCTACCTCAAGGAGACCGGCAACCTGATCTTCCACGTGGCGCTGGTTGGTATTCTCCTTTCGTTCGGTGCGGGCCAACTGCTGGAGTATCGCGGCCAGTCGATCGTGGTTGAGGGGCGCGGGTTTGCGAACGCGCAGGTCGCCTACGATTCGTTTGAGCATGGCGCTTGGTTCACGGAGGACTCGATGTCGCCGTTCACCATGACGCTCGACAAGTTTGAGTCTGTGTTCCGCGCGAACGACTCTGCCGCCCAGGACTTCACCGCCACGGTTACCTTGACCGAGAAGAACGGCGAATCGCGCCAGGAGGACATCAAGGTCAACCACCCGGCAAAGCAGGACGGTGCCAAGATCTACTTGATGGGTAACGGTCACGCACCGACGATCACAGTGCGGGACGAGAACGGCGATGTCACGTTCTCCGGTTCGGTTCCGTTCCTTGCGGAAGACGACCAGTACACGTCCAAGGGCGTTGTGAAGGTTCCGGACGTGGTCTCGGGCGAGCAGATTGGCCTCGTTGGGTACCTGCTGCCCACTGCTGACTTTGAGAACGGCGGGATGCGCTCGATCTATCCGGAGGCGCTCAACCCGTTCCTTGTCCTGGACATGTACGAGGGAGACCTTGGCCTGGACAGTGGCATTCCACAGAACGTGTACCGCCTGGACACGGATGCAATGACCAAGGTGACGGGAACCATGGAGAACCCCGATCCACTCATCATCGGCCTCGGCCAGACGGTCGACCTGCCTAACGGGCGGGGAACCGTCGAATTCAGCGAGATTCCGCGCTTCGCCGCGTTCGACCTGCGCTACGACCCGACCCTCGGTTGGCTCCTAGGGTCATCGCTCGCGGCACTTGGTGGACTCGCGATCTCGCTGTTCACTCCTCGACGCCGGGTGTGGGTCCGTGCGACTCAGTCTGGCGATCAGGTGGAGGTCGCTCTTGCGGGACTGGCCCGCGGGGACGATTCTGGACTACAGGGAGAAGTGGATCGCGTTGCCGCGATCTTTGACTCCCACCTTGACTTGACCGATCAGGAAAAGCTGAACAAGAAGCTTTCCCGCCGGGAGATCTAACCGCAAGACATCGTGGCTTCGGGTCCCGCACTCGCTGCCACACGCATGAGCACTGAAGACACGTCGAAGGTCCGCACCGGACCGGGACACAGTTTATGGCCCTGCGGGGCCGACATATAGAGGGAAGAGTCATGGGACAAATCAGCGATTATCTCGTGTGGGGCGCAGCAACGGCCTACGCAATCGCTCTCGTCTGCTTCGCGATCGACCTGGGCAGGGTCTCCGAGGCGATTGGTGCACGAAAGGCCGCTCGAACGAAGGCGCTCGCGCAGGCAGAAGGCTCGGGAGCGGTCTCGGGTGGCGCGATCGCTACTGCCCTTGGCGGCGAATCCGCGTCGGCCGATGAACCCATCTCGTACGTGGGGCGTTCCTCCAAGGCACTCGGAATCGCGATGGCCGTCACCACGGTCGGCTTCCTGTTGCACGCAGGCGCGGTTGTCACGCGAGGCTTTGCTGCTGGCCGGGTTCCGTGGGCAAACATGTACGAGTTCTGCCTCGTCGGTACCTTCGTTGCCGTAGGCGCGTTCTTAGCGATCCAGATCTTCAAGGAGATTCGCTACCTCGGCGGGTTCATCACGTTCGTGGTTCTGCTCTTCCTCGTTGTGGGCATGAATGTTTTCCACATCCAGGCCGATTCCGTGCAGCCTGCACTCCAGCGCTACTGGTTGGTCATTCACGTGGGTATCGCCGTGATCGCCACGGGCATCTTCACCGTTGCGTTCGTGGTTTCGCTTCTGCAGCTGCTCCGCGATTCTCGCGACAACGGTTCGCCGCTCGTCACCTGGAACTGGCTTGAGGTCCTGCCAAACGCCGATCGCCTCGAGGCGCTGAGCTTCCGCATCAACGCTGTGGGCTTTGTCCTGTGGACATTCACGCTCATCTCTGGTGCGATCTGGGCCGAGGACGCCTGGGGCCGCGCGTGGGGCTGGGACCCCAAGGAGGTCTGGTCCTTCATCGTGTGGGTTGTCTACGCCGCGTACCTGCACGCGCGCACGACCCGCGGTTGGTCCGGCCGCCGCGCCGCCTACTTCGTGATGATTGGTTACGCCACGGTGCTGTTCAACTTCACCGGCGTGAACATCTTGTTCAGCGGTAAGCACTCGTATGGTGGCTTGAACTAGTCACATAACAAAGCGGGCGAGGGAAGATTCCCTCGCCCGCTTTGTTGTTTCAATGACTATTTTTCGGCTTCGTCTTCGTTATTGCTTTCCGACGATTCAACGGGCCCATCTGCAGAATCTTCCGTTCCGCTGGACTTCTTTTCTTGGGCCTCGCGAGCAGCCCTTTCCGCGGCCTCGCGCTTCCGGCGCTGCTCTGCGGCGAGCTTCCAGAGGAACTCCGGGTCGTCGTCCGGGGCGACCTGTCCGGTGTTGTTACGTCCCGTGCGTCCGGAGTAGGTACTGTGACCCGCGGAAGGTGATCCTGGGGCACCGGGGGTGCCTGCTGGAACTCCTCGTCGTCCGTTGACGAACACGAGCCAGATGATTGGTCCAAGTATGGGCAAGAACACCACGACGAGGATCCACATGAACTTTGGAGCGTTTCCACGGCGCTCATCCGTGCTGGTGAGCACGTCAGTAGCGCAGTAGAGGGCAAGTGCAACAACGAATAGACCAAGGAGAGCTCTAGGCATGTTCCAAGCCTAACGGTTTACTCTTAGAACGTGGCATTTCTTAAGTACTCACTCCTGCGCATCGCATTCATTGTGGTTTGCGCACTCGGTCTCTATTTCGCCGGCGCTCGAGGCGCCCTGCTGTGGATCCTCGCGATCATCTTTGGCATGTTGCTGTCTTTCCTGCTGCTCCGCAAGGAGCGCGACGCCGTGACCTCGTCCTTTGCCGGACGCAAGGTTGAGCGTGATGCTCAGTTTGGCAAGGAAGCAAAGCAGGACGCCCAGTACGAGGACTCCCTACTGGAGGAAGGCGGACCTGAGGCAAGGTCCTAGTTTCGTAGGTGTTCCGCGCGTAGCGGAAAGCACCTCACACGCACGTCGAGGGCGCGATAACCGGTAGGTTATCGCGCCCTCGACGTGCGTGTGAGGCTGAGGCGAGACTAGATAGCTAGTCCGATGCCCAGCAAGATGCCGAACCCGAGCTCGTACATGCCGGTTCCTGCAAGCACTGGCACGAGCAACTTGCCCTTGGCGCCCGCAAGGATGGGGATGCTCAGCAGCACAGCTGGAAGCAGCATGAACAGGGTCAGCAGAGCCCACGGGTTGAAGAACGCGCAGACAACGGCAAGCAGAAGCGGGACCCAGATCATCGCTACGTACATCCGGCGGGCTTTGAAGTCTCCAACCCGAACGGCGAGGGTCTTCTTCCCCGAGACAAAGTCGGTCGGGATATCGCGGATGTTGTTGGCCATGAGGATCGCACAGGCGATGAGCCCGATAGCAACGGCGCCCAGAGCCGATGGCCACGTCACACGGCCGGCTTGGAGATAGGTCGTACCCATTGTGGCCACGAGACCAAAGAACACGAACACGCCCACTTCGCCGAGGCCCGCATACCCGTAAGGCTTCTTGCCGCCCGTGTAGTACCAACCTGCGAGGATGCACAGCACTCCCACGGCGAGGAGCCACCAGTGGCCCGTCATCGCGATGAGGATGATGCCGAGGACCGAACCCAGGCCGAACGCACCGAACGCCGCGTACTTGACGTGCTGTGGTGCGGCAAGGCCAGATGCGGTTAGGCGCACAGGCCCGACTCGATCAACATCGGTGCCGCGGACGCCGTCCGAATAGTCATTGGCGTAGTTCACGCCAACCTGGAGGGCGATCGCCAGGAGCATTGCGAGCGCAGCCTTGAGGAGGGAGAAGGAGTCCACGAGGGCGGCCGCTCCGGACCCTACAAATACGGGTGCTGCCGCTGCGGGCAGAGTGCGCGGACGAGCGCCAGCGATCCATTCGCCAACTGAAGCCATTGTTGTGCTCTCTTTACTGTGACTGCGATGTACGGGCGAGCGCCAAGATTGCCTGGCGATCAGGTTTGCCCGAAGACGTGTGTGGGAGTGTGTCCACCTCGATGACAGCGCGCGGCGCAAATCCCTTTCCAAGCCTACTGGTTAGCGTTTGACGAATCTGCGCTAACGGAGCGATCTCGCTCTCAGCACAGCGGGTGACAACTGCGACCACCCGTGATCCCCACTCCGGGTCTGGCACCCCGACAACCACCGCTTGGTCGATACCGAACTCAGAACCCAGCTCGGACTCGATCGTATGCGGTGAGATGTTGAGCCCTCCCGAGAGGATCACGTCGTCCGCCCGGCCAAGGACGGTCAGATGACCGGCTTCGGAACTTAATGTGCCGAGATCGTTGGTGCGGTGCCACTGGACTGAATCGTCGTCAATCACAAACGCGTCCAGGCCCGACAGGTCATGCTGGGCCACACAGTGCGGATCGTGCTCGGCTGCTGGCGTAGCCAAGTAGCCGTCCGCGAGCATGGGGCCGGCAAGGTAGATGCGCGACTCTGCGTCCAGACGGACGCGCGCGACGTCGAGAGGGACGCCGCTGTACACGCACCCGCCAGCGGTCTCGGACATTCCGTAGGTGGTGACCACGTGGATGCCAGCGGCGGAGGCCGCGCGCAGGAGCGTTGCGGAGCTGGCCGCGCCGCCAAGCAGAATCGCGTCAAAGGTGCGTAGCGCAGCGACTGCTTGGCTGCGTAGCTCGGCGGGCTGGTCGTTCGTGAGCAGCCTGTGGAGCTGGGTCGGAACCAAAGAGGTGTATCGGGTGCGGGCGGTCAGCTGGTCCGCCGCGGAGATGAACGACTGGGCCGAGAAGTGGCCCTCCGGCATCTCGACGCAGGTCTGGCCCGCAAGGACTGAGCGAGCGAGCACCTGGATCCCGGCGATGTGGCTGGACGGAAGTGCAAGCAGCCACTGACCTGGGCCGTTCAACGCGCGAAAGGTTGCCTCGCCCGAGGCACGAAGCGCATCGGCTGACACCACAACCAGTTTTGGGGCGCCAGTCGAACCCGAGGTTGGGACGACGACATGGCCACCCGGCGCACGCAGGATCGCCTCCAACTCGGTCTGGGTGTACGAATGAGGAGAGAAACGCGGTGTTGTGCGGGAAGGACTCACCCATCCAGAGTACGCGGCCCGCAGAGTAGGTTCCGCAGCGTGGCTCTTGGGCGCTCCACGAGTGCAGGACGGAGTGTCAATCGCAGCGGCCTCGAGTGCTGGCGTTTTTGCGCCAAACTGCAGGCGATCGGGGCTGCTCAGGAGTAGTGTGCACAGTATCGGGACGTGTCCCACCATGGCCGGTTCGCAGGGCCCAGTACAAAGGGGAGCGCAGTGGTCACCACTCGACGCAGGGACAGGACGCTTGCCGCGTTGGCGGTAGCCGCAGCGCTCATGAGCGCTGCTTGCTCTCCGCAACCCCAGCCGTCGCCCTCGCCCACAGCAACGCAGACGCCCACCCAAATACCTTCGCCCACGCCCACTCCCACCGTAGAGCCCGCATGGCCACTGACGGGAGTGGCAGGGGACGTGAAGGACCGCCCGGCGGTCGCGGTCAAGATAGAGAACACACACGCGGCGCGCCCCCAGAGTGGCCTCGAGGACGCCGACGTGGTGTGGGAGACGATCGTGGAGTTTGACGTATCCAGGTTCATCGCGATCTATCATTCTCACTACCCGGAAGAGGTGGGACCGATCAGGTCAGTGCGCCCAGTGGACATGAATGTCCTAGCGCCACTCGAGGGGGTATTCGTGTACTCCGGGGGACAATCCGGAATCCTGCGGCTCGTGCGCGATACACATCAGATCTTTGCCCTCGACGAAAACACGGGGTCTTCTGCCATGTGGCGGTCAAGGCAGCGTTTTGCTCCGCACAACCTGTACGGCTCGGTGAAGGGATTTGCAGAGCTAGCGCCAGAATCCCACTCGTCGTCGCCTGACCCCGGCCTTGCATTTGCCATCGAGGGGGCGACGCCCACTGCCGTTGCGGAGGGAGAAAAGGTATCGCGTATCTCCCTCAACATGTCCGTTGCCGCGCAGCCCACGTGGACGTGGTCCAAGGATAAGAAGATGTGGATGCGCTCCGAGGGGTCGGAGCCGTTCATGTCAGCAACAGCGGGGCAGATCGGAACGCAGAACGTGGTGGTGATCGAGGCCAAGCAGTTTGACTCGGGGTTCAACGCGCAGAACAACGCCCCAGTTCCCGACTATGACCTGGACGGTATGGGGGTAGCGCACGTCCTGTCTGGTGGAAAGATGATCACGGGTCTATGGGAGAAGAGTGCTCTAACCTCGGCTTTAACCCTTTACGATAAAAACGGTAAAGAAGTACTTTTAGAGCCCGGACGAACCTGGGTGGAACTTTTACCCAAGAGTCAAGGAAGTTTCTCAACCAAGTAATGCTTTGGTGATGTACTACTTTGGTATGACCCTGGCCGGCGTGTTGGGGATACCTCGGTATCAGTCTTTCACCCGCTAAAATCAGCCACTTGTGCCTCGCAGAAATGCCAAGCCTTTGAAAGAATCTAGGTATGGCAGCGGTAACGGGTTTTCAAAGTGGTCAGCGGATCTCATCAGCTCCGGTGACCGGTTATCGTTACGTCGACGGTGAAGTCGCAAGTGAAGCGCCTCAACTGAACACTCCTGTAGAGGACCGAAAGAAGTTCAGCCCATCGTCGCTCTTGGCAGTTGGCATTGCGTTTCTTGCAGGTGGGGGACTACTTGCTAGGGGCGCGGTCATCATGTCCAAACTGATAAGTGTGGGATCAGGATTCTTTGGGGGGCTATGACGAGCGGACACATGAAGCGATGACGATGTAATTCGTAACCATCGCACAACATAGACCAGGTGTAGTTGGACGAGTCCAGGCGATCAACTACACGTAACGCACAGGCGGTTGGCCGCTTCCCCTTGGGAAGTGACCAACCGCTTTGGTGTTTCTTGGACACAGTCTCCTCCCCAGCATGAGAAAGGGCGCGCCCTGCGCAAGAGCAGGGCGCGCCCAGTTGGTGCGTGTGTGGCCTAGAAATAGTGCGGGAACTGCGACCAGTCTGCGTCCCTGCGTTCGAGGAAGGAATCGCGTCCCTCCACGGCCTCGTCAGTCATGTAAGCCAGCCGGGTCGCCTCGCCGGCAAACACCTGCTGCCCCATGAGCCCATCGTCGGGGAGGTTGAACGCGAACTTGAGCATCCGGATCGCCTGAGGGGACTTGGTTGCGATGATGCGCGCGTACTCGATGGCGAGGTTCTCGAGGTCTGCGTGGTCAGCAACCTCGTTGACCGCACCCCACTCGTAGGCGTCCTGTGCCGAGTATTCGCGGGCGAGGAAGAAGATTTCCCTGGCGCGCTTCTGCCCGATCTGGCGGGCCAAGTAAGCGGAGCCGTAGCCGCCGTCAAAGGACCCCACGTTTGCGTCCGTCTGCTTGAACCGGGCGTGCTCGCGTGAGGCGATAGACAGGTCGGCAACCACGTGCAGCGAGTGCCCGCCGCCTGCAGCCCATCCGTTAACAACCGCGATGACGACCTTGGGCATCGTGCGGATCAGGCGCTGGACCTCAAGAATGTGCAGTCGGCCTGCCTGGGCGGGGTCGATGCCGTCCCGTGTCTCGATCGCATTATCGGTCACGTAGTGGTAGCCGTCGCGGCCGCGGATACGCTGGTCGCCGCCGGAGCAGAACGCCCAGCCGCCGTCCTTCGCGCTCGGGCCGTTACCCGTCAGCAGGACGGTGCCCACGGAGGAGGTCATGCGCGCGTGGTCGAGCGCCCGGTACAGCTCGTCCACAGTGTGCGGCCGGAAGGCGTTACGTACTTCCGGGCGGTGGAAGGCAATGCGCACCACGGGAAGGTCGCGTTCCTGCTCACCGGAGCGGTCAACGCCGCGGTGGTACGTAATGTCTGTCAGGTCGGTGAATCCCTCGATCGTGCGCCACTTGGTGGGGTCGAAGGTCTCGGAAACTTGGGTTGGAATCTCACTCACCCCTTCACTCTAGGGCACGAGGACGTAGATGGGCTGGTTCGTGCCCTAGTGCCCACGCGCTCGCCACCCACACCACCCGGCGTAACCTTGAGGGGTGTTTGTCTATAGCGCTGACCTGACCCTGAAGTTCCGTGGATTGACCGTCCGAGAGGGCGTGCTCATGCAAGGGCCGGCGGGCTGGGGGGAGTTTTCCCCTTTCGTCGAGTACGACGACCGGGAGAGTTCATCGTGGCTACGGGCCGCCCACGAGGCCGCCTACCTCGGGTTTCCGGACCCGGTCCGCAGCTCCATCCCGGTCAACGTAACCGTCCCCGCCGTGGGCGCCGAAACTGCGCACGGCGTTGTCACCCGCTCGGGTGGGTGCATGACGGCCAAGGTTAAGGTTGCCGAACCGGGGCAGAACCTCGCTGACGAGATCGCGCGGCTTGAGGCCGTGCGGGATGCTATCGGTCCCATGGGCAAGATCCGCATCGACGTCAACGGCAAGTGGGACGTAGACACTGCGCTGGCGAACATCCCCGTCCTTGACCGCGCAGCAGGCGGGCTCGAGTACGTGGAGCAGCCCTGCGCCACCGTTCCTGAACTTGCTCTGGTGCGTAGGCGCACCAGCGTCCTCATCGCCGCGGACGAATCCATCCGCAGGGCGGAGGACCCGTATGCCGTTGTGGCCGCCGACGCAGCCGACGTCATGGTCCTGAAGGTCCAGCCCATCGGTGGCGTGCGCACGTGCCTTGAACTCGCACAGGAGCTGGGTAAACCAGTCGTAGTGTCTTCCGCGCTTGAGAGCTCGGTGGGTCTAGCCGCCGGGATTGCGCTCGCGGCCGCCCTTCCCGAGCTCCCGTTCGCGTGCGGACTCGCCACCTCCCAACTGTTTAAGCGGGACGTGGTTTCAGATCCTCTGCTTCCCGTCAACGGGGAGATTCCGGTGCGCAGGCCCGTTCCGGTCCTGCAGGAGCTCACTGGCGAGCCAACTACCAGCGGCGCCAACCTAGCCGCAAGCCCGGAGCGCGTCAGCTGGTGGCTTCGCCGCGTCCAGCGAATCTCGAGCCAGTTCGACATTGAAGTACCGCCCACGCAGGTACCCTGATCCCAAGACCATTCGTCAGCTTCACCGCCGCATACTCCTAGGAATACCGTGTCGAACCCATCCGGCCCCCACCCCGAACCATCCGTGGCAGCGCGCGAGCAGCAGTTGCCTCCGGCGCTCGCGGCTGCCGGGAACCTGCTTGCCCAGCTGATTGCTCAGGGCCTGCGCGACGTGGTGCTGTGTCCGGGGTCGCGCTCAGCTCCCGTTGCCTACGCGGCCTACCGCGCGGCTGACCGGGGCTTCATCCGCCTGCACGTCCGGATTGACGAGCGCACCGCCGGTTTTCTTGCCTCGGGCCTCGCCAAGGCCACGGGCACCCCAGCGGTCGTGGTGACGACCTCGGGCACCGCGGTGGCCAACCTGCATCCCTCCGTGCTCGAGGCTTCGCACTCGAGCGTGCCGCTCATAGTGTTGAGCGCGGACCGCCCGCACGAGCTGCGTGGCACCGGCGCGAACCAGACCACGACTCAGCCGGGCATCTTTGGCAGTGCGGCTCGCCTCCTCATCGACGTCCCGGCTCCGGCCGGGATCGCATCGGAGGCCACGGACATCCGCGCGGTTGCAGTGCGGGCATGGGCGGCGGCCACGGGCGCGAGCGCCCAGGCCGGTCCGGCGCACGTGAACCTGGCGCTTCGGGAGCCGCTCGCCCCTAACGCTCAGGAGCTTGCGCTCCTTGACCTGATTTTCGACGATATTCCTAGCCCCGTCATCACCTCACGCCCTGCTCTGACCGGCACCGTCGGCGCCGATGTTGAGGTTGCAGCCGAGGTCGCGCGCGTGGGTAAGACGCTGGTTGTGGCGGGTGATGGTTCGGCGCCGGTCGCCACGCGCGTGGCGGAAGCACAGGGCTGGCCCATCATCTCCGAGCCCACGAGCGGGATCGTGTCGAGCCTCAACGTGGTGCCCGCCGGGGTGAACATTCTTGCTCACTCCGCGCTGGGCGGTAAGCCGCTCGGGCGCTGGGCGGACCTGGTCTCCGAGGTGGAGCAGGTGCTCGTGTTTGGGCACGCCACGCTGACGCGGCCGGTCCAGCGCCTCATCGCAGCCCCGGGGGTGCGAACCGTTGTGGTGCCCACACGCGTTGAGCCGTGGAACGACGCGAGCCGCACCGCACAGATCGTGCTCTACGGCGTAGACCCGAGTCTGTTCACGCCCGAGGAGGGCACAGTGACACAGTCCCGGGCCGAGTGGCTCGACCGATGGACGTCCGCGGGACATGACCTTGCAGAGGTTCTCGCCCGCACGGTGGGGGAGGGAGACCTCGCGGACGGGCTGGCCCCGATGAGGACCGTCCGTTCTGTAGTCGCGGCGAGCGAGCCGGGCGACGCGCTGGTACTTGGTTCATCGTCGGCAATCAGGGACGCGGACGCGTACGTGACCGACTGGCCCCGCGGCCTGGCCGTGTACGGCCAGCGGGGGCTCGCCGGCATCGACGGCACCCTCTCCACGGCGCTGGGAATCGCGATTGCCACGGGGAGTCGGACACGCGTGGTCGTGGGCGACCTGACGTTCCTGCACGATGCGGGCGCACTTCTGCGGACGGCGTCGGACCCCGTGGGGCCACTCGATATTGTGGTCCTCAACGATCGCGGGGGAGCGATCTTTTCCGGGCTCGAGCACTCCGGGGCGGGGGATCCGCAACTGTTCGAGCGGGTCTTTGGGACGCCGCATACGGCCCACCTCGACCTTCTGTGCGCAGCCTATGGAATCGACTACCAGGCGGTGCGCTCCACGCAGGAACTCGAGATGCTGCTGCGGGAACCAAACAGCGCAATCAGAGTGTTTGAAGTGAGGTTCGATCGGGATGACCGTGGATCTGCCTCCACCGAAATTGCTCGGGCAGTGGGTGAAACACCGGTTTCTGACCAGCGCACATAGTCGTTTTAAGGAAACTTTCAGACATCTCCAAGCACCGTTTCAGAGCGGCAGTGTTCCCTTGTAGTTAAGAACTTCAAGGAGGAGCACCATGACGCAGAACAATGAATTCGATGCACAACCGAACACTGGGGGCAACGAGGACCTGAACAAGACCCAGGCGCTCCCACGGTTCACGGCACCAGCGGGTGGCCAGAGCGTCCCGCCGGCCCCACCAGCTCCACCGGTCCCACCAACTCCGCAGGCAGTGCAGTACCCCGCAGCTGCACACAGCACTGCCAACTGGTCGGACCAGTCAGCAATGCACTCCGCAGGGCCCACCCAGTCCGGTGTGGCAGTGGAAACGCCGGTCAAGAAGCAACGCGTTCTCGGACCGGTTGTGGCAACTGCCGCAATTACAGCAATTCTCGCGAGTGCCGGGACAGCAGCTCTGACCGGTCAGTTCTCGGCGGACCAGTCGAACTCACCCACCACCCAGACTGCGCCGACTCTCGGCGGGGCGGGCGAGGGCGCTGTCAACGTACCCGTGGCAAGCTCCACCAACGAGAACCCGGACTGGCAGAAGGTCTCTGCGGCAGTCGCACCCTCTGTGGTTGCGATTAGCGTGAACACGCAGCAGGGCTCTGCACAAGGCTCGGGCGTCATCATCGACGCCAAGGGCCACATCATCACGAACAACCACGTTGTCGAGGGTGCCTCCAACAACACAGTTCAGGTGACGCTCAATGACGGTCGCATCTACGATGCAAAGATCACCGGCCTCGACGCTGCAACCGACCTCGCGGTCATCCAGATCGAGAACCCACCAAGCGACCTGCGCTCCGCGGTCTTTGCACAGTCGGACAGTGTGACCGTGGGTTCCTCGGTCATGGCGATGGGTAACCCACTTGGTCTCTCCCAAACCGCGACAACCGGCATCGTCTCCGCAGTCAACCGACCCGTCACCACGGCTCAGACGTCCGATGGAACGCTCGTTGTCACCAACGCGATCCAGATCGACGCCGCGATCAACCCCGGAAACTCCGGTGGGCCACTGTTCAACGCACAGGGTGAGGTCATCGGAATCACGAGCTCGATTGCCACGATGTCCGGGTCGTCATCGAGCCAGAGCGGTTCAATCGGCCTCGGCTTTGCAATCCCATCGGACCTTGCAAAGAACATTGGTGCGCAGCTCATTGACTCCGGAACGGCCAAGCACGCGTTCCTCGGCGTGACCATGCAGGACGGCACTGGAACAGCGGACGGCTCTACCCGCCAGGGTGCGGTCGTCGCCTCGACGAGTACTGATTCCCCCGCGGCCAAGGCCGGTATTCAGGCCAAGGACGTCATCGTCTCGGTGGACGGCAAGTCCGTGACGGGTACGGAATCTCTGACCGGGTTTGTTCGTGAGCACAACGCCGGCGATACGGTGGAGCTTGGCGTCATCCGCGATGGCAAGTTGATCACCGTCAAGGTGACGCTCGCCGAGCGCACGGAGACCGCGACCACGACACCGGACTCAGGATCGGGAAATAGTGACTCAAACCAGGGTGGTTCTGGACAGGGCGGCTCGAGCGACCAGACCAACCCAAACAACCTGCCTAACCTCGGCGACCTCTTCCCAGGTCTCCCAGGCGGCAACGGCTGACCCAAGTAGTCCAGCCCACTGACGTCGGCGGCCGATCTGCCGCACGGACTGGAACACACGAGTAGAAAGGCCGGTGGCCGACCAACGCGGTCGGCCACCGGCCTTGTTCGCGCGTGCACGCGCTAAATGTAGGGCGCTGGGCTACTCTGCGGCTACCCGCTCACCGAGCGCGGACTGCATGGGGCGCAGCTTGGCAAACGTCTCTGCCAATTCAGAGGCTGGGTCAGAGGCGGCAACGATTCCGCAGCCAGCGAAGAGCCTGATCTGATGTGGGTCGGTGGCCGAGAGCTCTGCGGAGCGTAGTCCAATGCCCCACTCGCCGTCGCCGTCCGCGCCGAGCCACCCTACGGGGCCGGCGTACCGAGAGCGGTCCATGCCCTCGATCTCGAGGATCGTCTGGGCTGCCTCCACGGTGGGAGTTCCGCACACTGCGGCGGTGGGGTGCAGGGCCTTGGCCAACGACAAACTCGTGGCACCCGCGGAGCTGTCCACGACCGCTGCTACGTCTGACGCGAGGTGTAGGACGTTGGGCAGGTGCAGCACAAACGGGGTTTCGGGGACATTGAGTGAGGAACAGTAGGGTCGCAGTGCGTCCGCAACCGAGCGCACGGCGTACTCGTGTTCCTCGAGGTCCTTGGACGAGTGCGCGAGGATCGCGGCGTGTGCAGTGTCGGTTTCATCATCGCCGGTGCGTTGGATTGTTCCGGCGAGCACGCGGCTGGTCACGAGGCCCTTTTCTGTTCGGACTAGGAGCTCAGGCGTAGCCCCGACCATTGTGTCCACCGAAAACGTCCAGCAGTTCTGGTAAGCCACTGCGAGGTTCCCTAGGAGGTGGCGCACGTCGATTGGATTGTCGGTGCGCCCCACCACGTCGCGGGCGAGCACGATCTTGTCGAGCTGCCCTGCCTTGATGAGCTCAATGCCGCGAGCGACGACGCCCTTCCACTCATCTTCTGAGCGTGAGCCAGCGCTAAAGGCCACGGCACCCGGGATCGAGACGGGCTCGAGGTCCTGGGCGAGGTCGTCCAAGTTCATCTGGTGCGCAAATGGTTCATCGGCAGTCGTGATCGTGGTGAGCCACCAGGTGTCTCCGCGCCGCCCCACAACAACCTGCGGGATGATCAGCACTGACGGGTTCTTGGTGGCGTACGAGAAGCCGAACGTGCCGAACGCCACTGCGCCGGTTCCGGGCAGCTTCACCTCGTCGCGAATAATGACGTGCTCTCGGATGTGGTTCCATGCGCTGATTGCCTCGTCGAACCGGTCGGCGCCGGTGAACTCGAGTCGGGCGACTTCACCCCAACCCACGATTCCCTCGCCGCGTCGTACCCAGGCCAGGGGAGCGGTTGCGGGAAGAAGGTCAATGAGAGCCGTCAGGTTCGTGCCGCGCGCGGGGATTTCGACCGTGCGGGCAACGAGGCGTGAGAGCTCGTGTGCGCTCTGTGAGGTGGCGTGCTCCTTGTGGGTGCTCGCTGCCTGTGTCGGATTGGTAGTCATCACTTCTAAGGATAAGTCCCTAAGCATGTAGTTCTTGCTGAGATAATGGCTACATGTCTCGTGCCTCCCTTGATAAGAAACCGCAGGATGTCGCCTCGATGTTTGACGGCATCGCGTCAAAGTACGACATCACCAACGATGTGATCTCGCTCGGCCAGGACCGTGCGTGGCGCCGCGCTACTGTCGCGGCGGTGAACCCTCAGCCTGGCGATCGTATTCTCGATCTAGCTGCAGGAACGGGCACGTCCTCGGAACCGTTCGATGCAGCTGGCGCTCTTGTAGTGCCATGCGACTTCTCCTTCGGCATGCTCAAAGTGGGCAAGGTGCGCCGTCCTGACCTGCCGTTCACTGCCGGCGACGCAACCCAGCTGCCCTTCGCTGACAATTCCTTCAACGCCGCCACGATCTCGTTTGGTCTGCGCAACGTCGTGGATACGGTGGGCGCGCTCTCCGAGTTGTTCCGCGTGGTGAAGCCGGGTGGACACGTGGTGATCTGCGAGTTCTCCACCCCAACGTGGAAGCCGTTCCGTACCGTTTACTCGAACTACCTCATGAAGGCGCTGCCCAAGGTCGCTGGCCTGGTCACGCGTGACTCCGGCTCGTACGACTACCTTGCCGAGTCCATCTCGCAGTGGCCGAACCAGGAAAGCCTCGCTGAGCTCATGCAGGAGGCAGGCTGGCGCAACGTCGCCTACCGAAACCTCACAGGCGGGATCGTGGCACTGCACCGCGCCACCAAGCCACTGGTTTGATCTGGCTTCCAGCCGAATAGCCGGCAGCTTCGCTGCCTGCACCAACTGATTTTCGACGATGGTGCCCGACCTACGTAGGTCGGGCACCATCGTCGCTTATCTGGTTGTGTAGGTGGGCCTGCGCGCAACGTGGCGCGAGAAGGTGGCGCAGGCGGGCTAGGTTTTGCGGCCGTGTGCACGCTGGTGCAGTGGCGCTTAGGAATACGTGCACGAAGTGGGACCGTTCTCCCACGGGGCTAATTCGGCGACACCCCGAACCGCCCTAACAGTGCACGGCGGACATGCCTGATTTCATGATTCCCGGGTGTTTGGGGCGTGACGCTGCGCAAGGCCCCGGAATCGCGTCCACATCATGAAAGAATTTGTATCAAAACTGAAAGAATGTGGAGATCTGTCAGGTTGAGGCGCTGCGCGCAAACGGCTTGAGGCCGCGGTTCTGACCAGTCCACACGCACGTAAGTTAGGTTCACCTTAGCGGAAGTGAAAAGTGATCGTGACTACAGTGACTATGAGGTCTTGTGATGGTCTTCACAGGTGTCCTGCCCCACTGAAGGAGCAGGGCGAAATGGGGCTGCGGGCGTACTTCCAAAGGGGCGCCCCATGGGACTTGGGTCCTAGCCTTTTTGGTACGGACTAACAAAGTATTAGGTAGAACAACTCACGTCACAGGCAATGTTGCCCGTGACCGCCCCGATCCTCGGTGTGGTCCGGTCGCCTAAGGAAACCCAAGGGCGACGAGACGCGAGCAAAGCACCACCGTTTCACTGAAACAAACCAACTGAAAATCGTCGCTCGTAAAGACGCTTCACACTGCGAGGTAGTTCCGGTATGGACAACCCATATGTTCCGCTCCTAGTGCTCATGGGAGTAGCCCTTGTGCTCGCCCTAGGTGGCGTGGTGGCCAGTGCCCTGATTGGCCCCAAGCGATACAACAAGGCAAAGCTCGAAGCCTACGAGTGCGGTATTCAGCCGACCCCACACGCCGTGGATGGTGGAAAGTTCCCGATCAAGTACTACCTGATCGCGATGACATTCATCATCTTCGATATCGAAGTCGTATTCCTCTACCCATGGGCAGTCGACTTCCAGTACTTGGCCGGATTCGGTTTGGTAGCAATGCTCTCGTTCCTCGCCCTCATTACAGTTCCATTCATCTACGAATGGCGCCGTGGCGGATTCGAGTGGGTCTAGGCGGAAGGTCACCATGTCACACGACGAACAGAACCCAGGATTTATCCTCACTTCAGTTGAGGAACTGGCCGGAACGATACGTAAGAGCTCAATGTGGCCCGTAACGTTCGGCCTTGCTTGCTGTGCAATCGAAATGATGGCAACGGCATCGTCACGCTTCGACATCTCTCGATTCGGCATGGAGGTCTTCCGCGCGTCTCCACGACAGGCCGACCTCATGATCGTGGCAGGCCGCGTGAGCCAAAAGATGGCTCCGGTTGTGCGCCAGGTCTACGACCAGATGGCTGAACCCAAGTGGGTACTCTCCATGGGCGTATGCGCTTCCTCCGGCGGAATGTTCAACAACTACGCGGTCGTGCAGGGCGTTGACCACATTGTGCCCGTCGACATCTACCTGCCGGGCTGCCCTCCACGCCCCGAAATGCTCATCAACGCAATCCTCGAGCTGCACAAGCAGGTCAAGGCCGAGCCACTCTTCACGAACCGCAAGAACATTGTGGCCGCGGTAGAGAAGGCGGCCCTCGAGGCCACGCCTGTGTCGAACATGAAAGGCCTCCTGAAGTGAGTGAGAACCAGAGCGGCGGCGAACTCGAGCCGCAGACCTCGGACTCCATCTTCGCAACAGCGAAGGATGAGGTAATCGGTACCCGATCGGGAATGTTCGGAGCCAGCGGCGGATCGGACACCTCCGGATTCGGCGGACTCGTCACGAACGTTGTCATCGCGCAGTCGAGCCCTCGCCCCTACGGTGGTTGGTTCGACGATGCAGTGGACTTCCTCGCTGAGGTCCTGACCGAGCAGGGCATCAACCCCGCTGAGGCCATCGAGTCCGTGGCAGTTGACCGCGGCGAACTGACCCTGTTTATCAACCGCAAGCACCTGGTGCCCGTATGCCAGATCCTGCGCGATGACCAGGACCTCCGCTTCGAGCTGAGCCTCGGCGTCTCGGGCGTCCACTACCCAGGCGACACCGGACGCGAACTTCACGCTGTCTACCACCTCACCTCGGTAACTCACGGACGTAGCCTGCGCCTCGACGTAGCTGCACCAGAGGAAGACCCAACGATCCCAACCACGGTGGACATCTACCCAGCTAACGACTGGCACGAGCGCGAAACCTGGGACTTCTTCGGCATCATCTTTACCGGCCGCGACGATCTGACCCGCATCGAAATGCCCGATGACTGGCCAGGCCACCCGCAGCGCAAGGACTACCCACTCGGTGGAATCCCAGTCGAATACAAGGGCGCCACCATCCCACCAGCAGACCAGAGGAGGAAGTACTCGTGACCAGCGCACCGCACGCAACACGCGGAGATTTCGCAGACGAGTCCGCCCCACAGTTCGAAGCTACGGGTGGAGACTGGGACAAGATCACCGAGGAGATCCGCCAGCTCGGAGAAGAGCGCATCATCGTCAACATGGGGCCTCAGCACCCATCGACCCATGGTGTGCTCCGCCTCATGATCGAGATGGACGGCGAGCACGTCACCGAGGCCCGTGCGGGTATCGGTTACCTGCACACCGGCATCGAAAAGAACATGGAGTACCGCACCTGGGTTCAGGGCGTCACCTATGTCACCCGTATGGACTACCTGGCCTCGATCTTCCAGGAGACCGCCTACTGCCTTGGAGTTGAGAAGCTCCTCGGCATCACTGACGACATCCCAGAGCGCGCAACGATCATTCGTGTCATGATGATGGAGCTCCAGCGCATTGGCTCCCACTTCGTCTGCCTCGGCACCGGCGGTAACGAGCTCGGCGCAACTACGGTCATGACCGCCGGATTCACCGGACGTGAAGAAGTCCTGCGACTCTTCGAAATGGCCAGCGGACTGCGCATGAACAACGCGTACATCCGCCCAGGTGGCGTCGCTCAGGACCTTCCAGCAGGCTTCGTCGAGGCAGCGCGCGAGGCACTCGTGCTCATCCTCAAGTACGCCCGCGAACTCGAGAACCTCTGCCTTGCAAACCCGATCTTCAAGCTCCGTACGGTCGGGATCGGGCACATCAACCTCGCTGGCGCCATGGCGCTCGGAATCACGGGTCCAATCCTGCGTTCCGCTGGCCTGCCATACGACGTCCGCAAGGCTAACCCGTACTGCGGCTACGAGACCTACGACTTTGACGTACCCGTCTCGGACGGTGCGGACGCCTACGACCGAGTCCTCCTCCGCTTTGAGGAGATCCGCCAGTCCGTCAAGATCGTCGAGCAGACTCTTGACCGCCTCGAGCGCACCGCCGGACAGCCGGTCATGGTCGAGGACAAGAAGATTGCATGGCCAGCCCAACTCGCCATCGGTTCTGACGGCCAGGGCAACTCGTTCGAGCACATCCGAAACATCATGGGTACCTCGATGGAAGCGCTCATCCACCACTTCAAGCTGGTCACCGAAGGCTTTCGTGTACCAGCCGGACAGGTCTGGCAAACGGTTGAGCACCCACGCGGCGAACTCGGCGTACACCTCGTCTCCGACGGCGGTACCCGACCATTCCGTGCGCACTTCCGCGATCCATCCTTTAACAACCTTCAAGCAACCTCGATTATGTGCGAGGGCGGCCAAGTCGCCGATGTCGTCGTCGCAGTTGCATCTATCGACCCCGTGATGGGAGGAGTGGACCGATGACGGCCAACATTGAATCGTCGGACACCGCAGCGCAAGGGACGGGCTACGACGCCGAAACCTACGCACGCCTAGCCAAGGATGCACAGGAGATCATCTCCCGGTACCCCGTCAAGCGTTCGGCGCTGCTGCCCATGCTGCACCTCGTACAGTCCGAGGACTCGTACATTACGCGCAATGGCATCACGTTCTGCGCGGAGCAGCTTGACCTGACCACCGCAGAGGTTTCCGCTGTTGCCACGTTCTACACCCAGTACAAGCGCAAGCCGAATGGCGAGTACACGATTGGTGTCTGCACGAACACGCTCTGCGCCATCATGGGTGGAGACGAAATCTTCGACGAGCTCTCCGAGCACCTCGGCATTGGGCACGACGAGACCACCGAAGACGGCAAGATTACGCTCGAGCGCGTTGAATGCAACGCAGGATGCGACTTTGCACCTGTCGTCATGGCCAACTGGGAGTTCATGGACAACCAGACGCCAGAGTCCGCCACGCAGCTCGTCGATGACCTGCGAGCGGGCAAGGACGTCAAGCCTAGCCGTGGACCGGACAAGATCTGCAGCTTCAAGCACGTCTCCCGAGTCCTCGCAGGTTTTAGCGATGGCCTCGCTGATGAAGGACCAGGCGCAGGCCAGGCTTCCATCGAGGGTACAAAGCTTGCACGCGAGAAGGGGTGGAGCGTGGATGGCGCAGTTACTGTTGACGCACCAGTCGAACCAGTCCTCGACGAGGTAGCACCAAACACCGGTGACGAAGGCTCATCCGCCGACCGCCCAGCAGTGGAAGGGGACGCAAAGTGACCGAGTACAACACCGTGCTGGCACCCGTCCTCAGCGCGTTTTGGGACCAGCCAAACTCTTGGACCCTTGAGACCTACCTCAAGAATGGTGGCTACGAGGGCCTCAAGAAGGCCTTCGCTCAGAAGCCAGAAGACCTCATCCAGACCATCAAGGACTCCGGTCTGCGTGGGCGCGGTGGCGCAGGCTTCCCAACCGGAATGAAGTGGGGATTCCTACCCCCAGCTGACGGTGGCCCCCGCTACCTCGTGGTGAACGCGGACGAGTCCGAGCCGGGAACCTGCAAGGACATCCCACTCATGATGGCTGCACCGCAGTTCCTCGTAGAGGGCGTCATCATCACGTCGTACGCAATCGGATCGAACCACGCGTTCATCTACCTGCGCGGCGAGGTCGTTCACGTCTACCGTCGACTGCTTCGTGCAGTTGAGGAAGCGTACGCCGCCGGGTATCTGGGCAAGAACATCCAGGGCACCGGATTCGACCTCGATGTCACCGTCCACGCGGGTGCTGGAGCCTACATTTGTGGTGAAGAGACCGCGCTCCTCGATTCCCTTGAGGGACGCCGAGGCCAGCCACGCCTCAAGCCGCCATTCCCAGCAACGGCTGGACTGTACGCACGCCCCACGGTCGTGAACAACGTCGAGTCCGTCGCATCCGTGCCTCAGATCATCAACCGAGGCGCCGACTGGTTCACCTCGATGGGAACGGAACGCTCGAGCGGAAACGGCCTGTTCTCTCTCTCCGGACACGTAACCCGCCCGGGACAGTATGAGGCGCCTCTTG
>NZ_HE978641.1:132259-147054 GCF_000312125.1 Timonella senegalensis JC301 | reverse complement strand
TCTTGGCATCACGCTCCGGGAACTCATCGACATGGCGGGTGGCATGCGCAACGGCCACAAGCTGAAGTTCTGGACCCCTGGAGGCTCCTCCACGCCGATCTTCACCGAAGAGCACCTCGACGTGCCGCTCGACTACGAGTCGGTTGGCGCCGCTGGGTCCATGCTTGGAACGCGTGCGCTGCAGATCTTCGATGAGACCACCTCCGTGGTTCGCGCGGTGACCCGTTGGACAGAGTTCTATGCTCACGAGTCCTGCGGTAAGTGCACCCCATGCCGCGAGGGCACCTACTGGCTCAAGCAGGTGCTTCGCCGCCTGGAGCAGGGTAAGGGCGTCGAGGGAGATATTGAGACTCTCCTGGACACCTGCGACAACATTCTCGGGCGCGCATTCTGTGCGCTCGGCGATGGTGCAACCTCGTGCATCACCTCGGCCATCAAGTACTTCCGTGAGGAGTTCGAAGCAGGCATGCACACGCCAGCAAGCGAGCTCTTCCCACCGGTACGCTCGGCCCTATTTGAGTACACGCCCAAGCAGCGTGGCGCCTTGTCAGGAGCGGGAGCCCACTGATGACTGAGACCATTAAGTTCACAATCGACGGCATCGAGACCGAGGTCCCCAAGGGGACGCTCGTCATTCGCGCCGCCGAGCAGGTGGGGATCGAGATTCCTCGATTCTGCGACCACCCACTCCTTGAGCCTGCTGGCGCCTGCCGCCAGTGCCTCGTAGAGGTGGCAACTCCGGACCGCGAAGGCAACGTCCGGCCAATGCCCAAGCCACAGGCGTCATGCACGCTTGAGGCAACACCAGGCATGGTTGTCAAGACGCAGAACACCTCTGCGGTAGCAGATAAGGCACAGAAGGGTGTGCTTGAGCTGCTGCTCATCAACCACCCTCTCGACTGCCCAATCTGTGACAAGGGTGGGGAGTGCCCACTCCAGAACCAGTCACTGAGCCACGGCACCGCCGAATCACGCTTCATCGACAAGAAGCGCACCTTCCCTAAGCCGATTGCGGTATCGACTCAGATCCTGCTCGACCGCGAGCGTTGCGTTCTGTGTCAGCGCTGCACCCGATTCTCCAAGCAGATCGCCGGTGACGCGTTCATCGACCTTCAGAAGCGTGGTGCAGAGCAGCAAATCGGCCGCTTCAACGAGGACGTACTCGGTTTTGCAACCGAGTCGGCCGGAGGCTGCCACGGATATTCGCCAAAGCAGTTCGACTCGGTCGACCGTAGTGACGTTTCAGGACTCGACCACGCGGAACTCAAGGTTGACGCTGCCGCCAATACTCCAGCAGGCGAGGCACCCGTGGGTGCCGCGGAAGCTGACGAGTCAGGGCAGCTGTTCTCCTCGTACTTCTCCGGTAACACAGTTCAGATCTGTCCCGTTGGCGCGCTGACCAGCGCAGCCTACCGGTTCCGTTCGCGTCCCTTCGACCTCGTGTCGACCCCATCCATCTCCGAGCACGACTCCTCCGGATCGGCGATCCGTATCGACCACCGACGCGGAACCGTACTACGCCGCCTCGCCGGCGACGACCCGATGGTCAACGAGGAATGGATTACGGATAAGGACCGCTTCGCATTCACCTGGCAGACCGCACCGGGTCGCCTCACCAAGCCACTCGTTCGTAAGGACGGGGAGCTCGTTGAGGTTTCGTGGCCCGAGGCGCTCCGCGTGGCTGCAGCCGGACTAACAGCCGGCCCATCAGCAGTTCTTCCTGGTGGTCGCCTCACTATCGAGGATTCCTACGCCTACGCAAAGTTTGCGCGCGTGGCACTCGGCACCAACGATGTCGACTACCGTGCTCGAGCACACGGTGACGAGGAGCTTTCGTTCCTCGGATCTGTAGTTGCAGGCACCGGCATTGGCGTGACGTTCGCTGACCTCGAGAAGGCACCAGCGGTACTTATGGCCGGCTTCGAGCCTGAAGAGGAAGGTGGAATCGTCTTCCTGCGCTTGCGCAAGGCAGCACGCGCACACGGCCTCAAGGCCTTTGCCATTGCGCCATTCGCCAGCCGCGGACTTCAGCGCATCGGCGGCGCCGGAGCAACCCTCATTGAGACGGCACCTGGTGCAGAAGGCCATGCGCTGGATGCACTGGCCAGTGCTGCTGGCGGTTCCGGTGACAGCGTAGAGGCTCAGGCAGCTGAGACACTCAAGGCACCGGGCGCCGTGATCATCGTCGGTGAGCGCCTCGCAGCATCCGATGGTGCGTACTCGGCCGCGCTTCGGCTCGCAGGCGCAACCGGAGCTCGCATCGCGTGGATCCCACGCCGTGCAGGTGAACGTGGCGCAGTCGAAATGGGCGCGCTACCTAACGTGCTTCCAGGTGGACGTCCCGTCGAGGACGCCGCAGCTCGCGTTGACATCGCCACCGCATGGGGAGTGGACTCACTGCCATCAGCACCAGGACGTGACCTTAACGCGATCGTTCGTGACCTCACCTCGGGCGAGTTGAACTCGGTCGTTGTTGGTGGCCTCGAGTTGAGCGACCTGCCAAACCCACAGGCTGCTGCTGTAGCTCTTGCTGGAGCCTTTGTTGTGAGCCTCGAAGTCCGTGAGTCGGACGTTACGGAGTTCGCTGACGTGGTTCTGCCCGTCGCGCCTCCAGTTGAGCGTGCAGGTGCGTTCTGGAACTGGGAAGGACGTGTCCGTCCGTTCGGTCGAGCAATCGAGTCCTCAGCTGGCACTGACCACCGGATGCTGTCACTTCTTGCAGACACGATGGGCCACCGACTCGGAACTGAAACGATTGAGTCCGTCCGAAAGGACATCGACCAGCTCGGGCAGTGGACTGGAACGCGGGTATCGGTTCCTACTGCGCAGGCACAGGTACAGGTCGACGCCGCACCCGGAACAGCACGCCTCGCAACGTGGCACCAGCTCATCGACAACGGTGCGCTACAGATTGCGGAGCGCTTCCTCGCCGGAACCGCGAAGGCACCCGTCGCACGAATCTCAGCCACAACTGCGCAGTCGCTCGGTCTCGCTGAAGGCGACCTGCTGGAGGTCTCCACCGAACACGGTGCAATTAACCTTCCAGTGGCAATCACCAAGATTGCTGACAACGTTGTATGGCTGCCGATGAAGTCTGTCGGCTCCCACGTCCACCGCGACCTCAACGCACTTCCAGGTGACATCGTCACCCTGGGAGCACCGCGAGTCGCCGTGCCTACGAGCGCCCAACCAGCCGGTGCAGGCCTCGGTGCAGTTGAAGGGAACGACGCATAATGGCTGATTTCTCAAACGACGGACTCATTACTTTCATTGTTAAGTCCGTACTGATTCTGGTCTTCCTCCTCCTCAGCGTGCTCGTTGCCATCTGGTTCGAGCGCAAGGTCGTGGGACGCCTTCAGGTACGCCCCGGACCAAACGTCCACGGACCGTTCGGTTTACTGCAGTCGCTCGGCGACGCAATGAAGCTCCTGCTCAAGGAAGACATAACGGTCAAGGCTGCAGACAAGTTCGTCTACATCCTCGCGCCAATGATCTCCGTGTTCTGCTCACTTTTGGTGTTCGCGGTGATTCCGCTCGGACCGGAAGTGAAAATCCCGTTCACGGACATCGTTACCCCGCTCCAACTGACTGACTTCCCAGTCGCCACGCTGTACATCCTTGCGTGTGCGTCCGTGGGTGTCTACGGAATCGTCCTGGGTGGTTGGTCCTCTGGCTCGACTTACCCACTGCTCGGGTCGGTGCGTTCCACCGCACAGGTGATCTCGTATGAGCTCTCCATGGGCCTGAGCCTTGTCTCCGTGTTCATCATGGCGGGTTCTATGTCTACCTCGGAGATCGTGAGCTCTCAGGAGTCCGTCTGGTGGTTCCTGCCACTGGCACCCGCATTCTTCATCTATCTCATCTCGATGATGGGCGAGGTCAACCGTCTCCCATTCGACCTTCCAGAGGCCGAAGGTGAGCTGGTGTCCGGTTACATGACCGAGTACTCGTCAATGAAGTTCGCATGGTTCTTCCTTGCTGAGTACATCAACATGATCAACGTCTCCGCAGTTGCGACCACTCTCTTCTTCGGTGGATGGCGCGCTCCGTTCGGCCTGGGAATGATTAACGATGGCATGTTCAACGAGGGCTGGTGGGGCTTCCTCTGGTTCCTCCTCAAGATGTGGTCGTTCATGTTCCTGTTCGTCTGGGTTCGCGGAACGCTGCTCCGCTTCCGGTACGACCAGTTCATGCTGCTCGGATGGAAGATCCTCATTCCGTTTGCGCTGGTTTGGATCTTCGTTCTTGCGATCTTCCAGGGAGTCCAGACCTTCCTTGAGGTTGATGCTCGTCCGTTCCTTTACGGAGCTGCGGCACTTGCCTTCGTCATCCTGCTCGTCACGTTGTATCTGGATTCCAGGGCAGCAAAGCGCGAGAGCGAGCAACTCGCAGAAACTCCTGCGGTAGAAGCGTTTGATGCGTTCTCCGCCGGCTACCCAGTGCCACCACTACCTGGCCAGGCATTGCCACCGTCGCCACGCGCTGCACGTAGGGCGGCCGCACAGTCCCGTGTAGCCGCAGAAATCACTGCGGAGGCCACAGCAGAGGCCCACGGCAACATCGCAACGAAGGAGGCTACCGATGACTGAGACACCACAGGGACAGACTCCTAACCAGCTCCCCGGAGTTGGTCAGTATCAGTCGGTAATTCCTGCAAGCACCGGTATCAAGAAGGTTCTCGCGCCAGTCGCAGGTTTTGGCGTGACGCTGAACTCCTTCTTCAGCCCTACCGTGACCGAGCAGTACCCGTTCGAGAAGGTGCCAACCAAGCCGCGCTATCACGGCCGTCACCAGCTCAACCGCTACCCGGATGGGCTCGAGAAGTGCATCGGATGCGAGCTGTGCGCATGGGCATGCCCTGCAGACGCGATCTATGTTGAAGCTGCGTCCAATGCTGATCTCCCGGATGGCGAGCACGTCTCACCGGGCGAACGGTACGGTGCGGTCTACCAGATCAACTACCTGCGCTGCATCTTCTGCGGTCTGTGCATTGAGGCATGCCCGACGCGAGCCCTCACCATGACCAATGAGTATGAACTCGCGGGACCAACCCGCGAGGAACTGATCTTCGAAAAGGAAGACCTCCTCGCTCCACTTCGGGATGGAATGCTTGCTGCTCCGCACCCGATGGTCGAGGGAACTACCGACGGCGACTACTACCGCGGGGAAGTCAAACGACCAACCCAGGCACAGGTCGACTGGGTAGCGCAAAACCGTCCACAAGATCCAACACTTGAAGCTGCCCGCAAGGCAGTCGAAAGCAACAAGGTGGTGCAGCCATGACCTCTGGTGCAGAGGCAGTTCTGTTTTGGTGCTTGGCACCACTCATGGTTCTCGCAGCGCTCGGCTTGATCTTTGCCCGCAAGGCAGTTCACGCGACCATCTGCATGGTCTTCGTGATGATCTCGCTCGCAGTTATGTACATTGCGAACCAGGCCCCGTTCCTCGGAATCGTGCAGATCGTGGTCTACACGGGTGCAGTCATGATGCTGTTCCTGTTCGTGATCATGCTCGTGGGTGTGGACGCGGGAGATTCTCTCGTCGATACGCTCAAGGGCCAGCGGTGGATCGGGTGGCTCCTCGGAATCGGACTCGGCGTTGTCGTGTTCTCGTTCCTCGGACGTGTGTCGCTTGCTGGCGGTAAGGGCCACGCGGAAACCGTAGCCAACAACCCAGCAGAGATTGCTCGTGTGTTGCTCGGTAACTTCGTATTCCCACTCGAACTCGTCGGAGTACTGCTTGTCACGGCCGCAATTGCCGCCTTGACCATGACCCACCGTCGTAACCTCACCAAGCGCATTGGACAGAAGGAACTCGCGGACACCCGAGTCGCATCGGGAGCTCGCCTTACCCCACTTCCAAGCCCCGGTGTATTCGCGCAGCGCAACGCCATGGACGTTCCAGCGCTCGATCCACATGGCCAGCCCGTTGAGGCCTCCGTGTCGCGCGTACTTCGTGCCCGTGGGCAGGAGCGCGACGCGATTTACGACCCAGACATTGAACTGCTTGATGAAGCAGGCCGTCCAGCACCGAGCACCTGGGACCGTTCAGTCGGTTCCGGTGCGAGCGCGCCTGCCAACGGTGAGTCTGAATCAACGGCTGTAACTGAAGATTCCGGGAACGCGGAGTCCACTTCGAACGAGAAGGAGGACTGACATGGATTACGCAAACTACGTTTACCTTGCGGTCATTCTCTTCACCATCGGTGCCGCAACCGTCTTGCTGCGTCGCAACGCGATCATCGTGTTCATGGGAATCGAACTCATGCTCAACTCGGCAAACCTTGCGTTTGTTGCGTTCTCCCGCATTAACGGTGACCTGACAGGTCAGGTTGTTGCATTCTTCGTCATGACTGTTGCCGCCGCCGAAGTAGTAGTGGGTCTCGCAATCATCGTGTCCATCTATCGATCACGCAGGTCAGTGTCAGTCGATGACATTAACTTGCTCAAGAACTAGCCGGGAGTCACTGACATGATCAACGCTTCTTGGCTCCTCATCGCCATTCCGCTGGCCAGCGCCGCCATTCTCTTGCTTGCGGGTAAGCGCTCCAACTCGTGGGGGCACTGGCTCGGCGTTCTCGCTTCTGCGGCTTCATTTGCCGTGGGCGCGGGCGCTCTGCTGGAAATGCTCGGTAAAGACGCGAGTGAGCGAGTCGTAGACGTCCACCTTTTTGACTGGATCTCTGCGGGTAGCTTGCAGGTGGATGCGGGCCTTCGCATTGACCCACTTTCCCTCACCTTCGTCATGCTCGTGACGTTCGTGGGTACCTTGATCCACATTTACTCAGTGGCTTACATGGAACACGACACCGATCGTCGCCGTTTCTTTGCCTACCTGAACCTCTTTGTGGCTTCCATGCTGATCCTGGTTCTTGCCAACTCCTACCTCCTGCTCTTTGTAGGTTGGGAAGGCGTCGGCCTGGCCTCGTATCTGCTGATCGGTTTCTGGAACCACAACCCGAACTATGCGACCGCCGCCAAGAAGGCGTTCGTCATGAACCGTGTCGCTGACGTCGGAATGATCATCGCGCTCGGCTTGATTTTCGCTCTGTTCGGTTCACTGAGCTTTGACAAGGTACTACCACAGGCAAGCGCACTTGTTGCCGGCAACGAAGGGATGATGAACCTCATCGGTCTCATGCTCCTCGTGGCAGCCTGTGGTAAGTCTGCGCAGTTCCCATTGCAGGCCTGGCTCGGTGACGCAATGGCCGGCCCAACGCCAGTCTCCGCGCTCATCCACGCCGCCACCATGGTGACCGCGGGTGTCTACCTCATCGTTCGATCCGGAGCCATCTTTAACGTCGCGCCAACGGCTCTTCTGGTTGTAGCGATCGTCGGTGCGATTACCCTCCTGTTCGGTGCGATTGTTGGTTGCGCCAAGGACGACATCAAGAAGGCTCTTGCAGCCTCCACAATGTCGCAGATCGGCTACATGATGCTTGCCGCAGGACTTGGTCCAATCGGCTACGCATTCGCGATCTTCCACCTCCTGACCCACGGCTTCTTCAAGGCTGGCATGTTCCTCGGCGCTGGATCGGTCATGCATGGCATGAACGACGACGTCAACATGCGTAACTTCGGCGCCTTGAACAAAGCAATGAAGATCACCTGGATCACCTTCGGTCTTGGCTGGCTGGCAATCCTCGGTGTTCCACCGTTCTCGGGCTTCTGGTCTAAGGACAAGATCATCGAGTCCGCCTTCGCCACAAACCACGGTGAGGGTTGGCAGCCATGGGTCTTCGGCCTTGTTGCGCTCATCGGTGCGGGTCTGGCGGCGTTCTACATGTCGAGGCTCTTCTTCATGACCTTCCACGGCAAGGCCCGTTGGTCCACAGAAGAAAGCTCCGAACTACCTACCCGTCACCCACACGAATCTCCTGCATTGATGGTCTGGCCAATGATCATCCTTGCCGTCGGTTCGGCACTCCTAGGTCTCTTCCTTAGCCTCGGAAACCGCTTTACCACCTGGCTTGCTCCGGTTACGGGCGAGCTTGAGCACCACGATCCAGTTCTCTCGGTCCCAGTGATCATGGGAGCGACCCTGGTCCTCGTGTTCCTCGGTGCATTCCTGGCTTGGCGCCAGTACGGTGCCGCACCTGTTCCAACCGAACCCCCAGTTGGCTCGCTCCTTACCCAGGCTGCACGTGCAGACCTCTACCAGGACCAGTTCAACGAGGCAGCTTTCATGCGTCCTGGACAGTACGCAACGCGTGCGCTGGTCTACGCCGACAAGAAGGCCGTGGACGGCTCGGTTACTGGACTCGCGGGCCTCATCGGTTCGCTGGGTATCGGAATTCAGAAACTCCATAACGGCTACATACGTTCGTATGCAGCCATGATGCTGGCAGGACTACTCATTGTGTTGATCGTCGCGTTTGTGATCTGGAACTGAGAGGGGATGACAAAACATGCTTGATTCACTGCCTATGCTGACGATTCTCGCGGTCGTCCCGCTGATCGGTGCGATTGTCCTGTGGAGCCTGCCCGCTGCAAAGTCGGCGGTGGCACCTAAGGTCGCCCTCGGGTTCGCCGGACTCGAACTGGTCCTCCTCGTTCTGACCTTCATGGCGTTCGACCGCGGCAACGCGGGCGAGTTCCAGCTCACTGAGCAGTTCTCCTGGATCCCTCAGATCGGTGCGTCATATGCGCTCGGTGTGAATGGTCTATCGCTCCTCCTGATTGCGCTTGCAATTGTCCTTGTTCCGCTGGTCGTCCTGGCCGCTTGGAAGGAACAGGGCGTGGGAACCGCGGTAGGGGAGCGGGCAGCGGTTGCCGCCAACCGGTTGCGCCTCTACCTGGCACTGGTCATGGTTCTGACCACATTCATGGTGCTGATCTTCGCCGCCCGCGATGTGTTCCTTTTCCACGTGGTCTTTGAAGCCATGCTCATCCCGGTCTACTTCATGATTGGTTCGTTCGGTAACGGAGCTCGCCGCCGGTACGCGGCGATCAAGTTCCTGCTGTTCTCTCTCGTTGGCGGTCTCATCATGCTGGTTGCAGTCTTCGGACTGTACTTCCAGGGTCCGCGCGGCGAAGAGGGCTTCCTCATCGACAACCTGACCAATGTTGTGGCTGACCCCACGCTTGAGAAGTGGCTCTTCATTGGCTTCTTCATCGCGTTCGCGATCAAGGCTCCAATGTTCCCAGTGCACACGTGGCTCCCCGACACTGCTCAACACGCACCTGCAGGGACCTCGGTTCTCCTTGTTGGAGTCCTGGACAAGATCGGTACGTACGGAATGCTGGTTCTCTGCCTTCCACTCTTCCCGAACGCGTCCACGTGGGCCGCACCGGTCATCATCGTCCTAGCGGTCATCTCGATCATCTACGGTGGCTTGCTCGCCATTGGACAGCGTGACCTCATGCGCCTGATTGCGTACACGTCGGTATCGCACTTTGGTTTCATCGTGTTGGGTATCTTCACGTTCTCGAGCGCCGGCATCACCGGTTCGTCGTTCTACATGATCAACCACGGACTCTCGACGGGTCTGCTGTTCCTCGTGGCAGGCTTCCTGTTCCTCCGTTCGAGGGACGGTTCGTCGCAGCTGATCGCGGAGTACGGCGGCATGCAGCGAGTGACCCCGGTCCTTGCCGGCGTGTTCTTTGTGGCTGGTCTTGCGGCGCTGTCGATGCCAGGCCTTTCCACCTTTATCTCCGAGATCACGGTCTTGATCGCGACCTTTGAAGCTAACAAGTGGGCCGGCGCATTTGCGGCTACCGGAGTCGTGCTAGCAGCCCTGTACGTTCTGCTCACCTACCAGAAGATCTTTACTGGTCCCAAGGTTGAGGAGCTCTCGGACAAGCCGGACCTGAATGCACGCGAAAAGTGGGTAGTTGCGCCGCTTCTTGCGCTCATGCTCATCCTCGGCTTTGTGCCGAACATTGCACTCAACTATCTTGAGGCACCGAGCGAGACCAGCGTTTCCGTACTGGAGGGAGCACACTGATGATTACTCAGCTGCTTACCGAGTTCCAAGCGCCCACGATTTCGTGGACGTATCTGCTCCCAATCATCATTCTCGCAGGTTCGGGCATTCTGTCCGTTCTCATCGAGGCGTTGGTCAGGGACTCTGTACGACGCCCAATCCAGATCTCGTTGATGATCGGGGCACAAGTTGCCGCGTTTATCAGCCTCATCTGGCTGGGAGTGAAGTCGTTTGGCCCTAACGGCTCTGGGACCGTGCTCCCGGTCAATCAGGCATTGCACTTTGACGCATGGACTGTTGGAATCCAGGCAGTCCTGCTCATCTGTTCGCTCCTTGCCACACTGGTCCTGATCGACCGGACCTCGGCAAAGCAGGACCCCTTCGTGGCCACGGCCGCGGCGGTGCCCGGCTCCGAATATGAAGAACTGGCACGACAGCGTGGACTCCAGCAGACCGAGGTCTTCCCTCTGGTCCTGTTTGCCATCACCGGAATGATGGTGTTCCCAGCCGCGGGTGACCTGGTCACGATGTTCGTGGCACTCGAGGTACTTTCGCTACCTCTGTACGTGCTCACGGCAATGGCACGCAGGCGCCGTCTGCTTTCGCAAGAGGCAGCCTTCAAGTACTTTGTCTTGGGGTCGTTTGCCTCGGCGCTCTTCCTCTTCGGATCGGCGCTCCTCTACGGCTACGCGGGTACCGTCAACCTGTACGGAATCGCTCAGGTTGCTCAGGCTCATGGTCAGTCGGGCCAGATCCCTCAGTTTGGCCTCATGCTGATTCTCGGTGGCTTCCTGCTGCTCGCCGGAATCCTGTTTAAGATTGGCGCGGCGCCATTCCAGGCGTGGACGCCAGACGTCTACCAGGGCGCTCCAACGCCCATCACGGGGTTCATGGCAGCCTGCACCAAGATTGCTGCAGTGGGTGTCCTGCTCCGGGTCCTGAACTACGTTGTACTCCTAGCTCCAGTCGACACGCAGCGCGCGCTGATTGGTGGCCTGTGGGTCGTAGCCATCCTGACCATGATCGTCGGTACCGTTGCAGGATTGACGCAGACGGACATCAAGAGGATGCTGGCGTACTCGTCCATCGGTCACGCAGGCTTCATCATCGTGGCGCTCATGGGACTGAACGCGAGCACTCTGAGCGCCGTCGTCTTCTACCTCCTCGCATACGGTGTAGCAACCGTCGGCGCCTTCGGCATCGTCACGCTCGTTCGTGAGGTCTCGGAGGGTGGCGAGGTTCTTGGCGAGGCAACCCACATTGGTCAGTGGGCCGGGCTCGGAAAGCGCAGTCCGTTCATTGCGGGCGCGTTCTCCCTGTTCCTGCTCTCGTTTGCGGGTCTCCCTCTCACCGCAGGATTCATCGCCAAGTACACCGCGTTCTCGTCTGTAGTTGCCACCGGTGTCTCCGGAATGGGCGTATTCAACCCTGTCCCACTCGTAATCGTGGCAATCGTGGCATCGGCAATCTCGCTGTTCTTCTACATCCGCGTGATCGTGCTCATGTACTTCGTGGCACCTGCGGAGGAACGCGCACTCACCGGAGAACTTGCTCAGGCCGGCCCAAACCTCGCAGACCCTGCAGAGGACGGCGACGAGCCAAGCTCCACGTCGCCTGAGGCTGTTCGGACCTCGGTGGTTCTCCTGGACTCGGCTCCGCACGTAGAGGTAGTCAAGTCTGAGGGCCCAACTCTCGCAGTCATCGTGGTGGCAGCAGCGTTCGTCGTGATTGCGGGTATTTACCCAACGCCGATCCTTGGAGTCCTCACGTCTCTGTTCGGAGGCTAGGGGAGTCAAAGCTAGTGTGAGAATGGGGTGTCCAACGCGATCGTCGGACACCCCATTCTCGTGCCGCGACGCTGGTATGGGTTCCACCCATTCCACAGCCATCAACGCAGAATGACGTGACGTACCACATGAGCCTTATGGCTTTCATTGGCATGGGTTGCATAGGGTTGTGGGGTAAGTTAGGTGTAGTGTCCAGTGGCTTGATACCTAGGTGTTGCTAGATATCAGGCCTGAAATCTCCAAGAGCAAAGTTCATTTTGTGGCTACTGATTCCCTTGCACTTCCTCTCGCTGATGAGCAGCTAGCTCAAGACCTCATCCGCGAGATGACACAGGTCGAAGATGACCTGCGCGCAGCGGTAGCGAACGCTGATTCGCTTGTTGACGATGCTTCGCGCCATTTGGTGTCCGCAGGCGGTAAGCGCCTGCGTCCCCTCCTGACGCTTCTCGTCTCCCAACTTGGCACTGGCGTCTCCGACGATGTCCGCAAGGCAGCGGTTGTCGTGGAACTGACGCACTTGGCTTCCCTGTACCATGACGACGTCATGGACTCTGCGCCGCTCCGCCGTGGTGCACCGTCCGCGCACGAGGTGTGGGGCAACAACGTTGCCATCCTGACAGGAGACCTGCTCTTCGCGCGTGCTTCGGCACTTACCTCTGAGTTGGGCCCTGAGGCTGTGGGTATCCAGGCGCGTACGTTCGAACGCCTGTGCATGGGTCAACTGCAGGAGACGCTTGGCCCACGCGATGGAGCTGACCCTGTAGCTCACTACATTCAGGTTCTCGCTGACAAGACGGCCTCGCTGCTGGCAACTTCGGCGCTCTTTGGCGCGAAGCTTGCAGGAGCCGCACCTGAGCATGAACGAGTCGTTACACAGTATGGCGAGCTCGTGGGCGTCGCTTTCCAACTCGCGGATGACGTCATTGACCTCACCTCGTCCGGTGATGTCACGGGTAAGACCCAGGGTACGGATCTGCGCGAGGGCGTGCCAACGATGCCGGTTCTGCTCCTGCGTCAGATTGTTGCCTCTCCTGAAGGTACTCCTCAGGACGGGGAACTCCTTGCTGAGATCGACTCGGATCTCTCCTCAGACGAGGCACTCGCAAGCGTTGTCGAGAAACTGCGAGTTCACCGTGTCGTTGACATGACTCGCCAGAAGTCTCAGGACGTTGCGCGCCAGGCAATTGCGGAGCTGGACGGTCTCCCGGACGGCTCCGTGAAGGACGCACTCGTCAAGTTCGCTGAAGTACTCGTCGACCGGGTTGCCTAGTTTCTACTAAGAGTGTTGATTTCTTCCATACTCGCCATCAAGGCGGTACGGTAAACGGCATAACTCGTCGCTTTCGTAGAGTGGTCATATTGTGTCGCTAGCTTATTTGCCGGGCACCGGCGTGGTCTTTTCGTCCTCGTCGCTCGTCGCGTTCTTTCCGGATTCAGTTGAGGCCAAAAAGGTCCGCGGCTTCTGGGAGGAGTTCCACGAAGCAGTGGGTGCGTCTGGTTTCGTGGGGGCTCTCGAGGTTATCGGCCGGCATTTCACCACGTCCTTTGAGGACCTGCCTCGCTTTGTCGTTGCCGAGTTCGGCGCTGTGGAGGGCTCTTCCATAGAAGTGCGGTTCGCGCTGTGCGGTGATATTTCCGCGCATGTCACTGTCCTGAATGACCCATCTGACAAGGTCCTTCATGGCGGTGGCGCTGCAATGTGGAGGGAAGTCTCTATTCCTGCGGCCACTCGCGTTTCGATTGGCACTCCCTATTCCGGTCCGGGTTCGATGCTCCTACCGCTTGGCGCAGGTGTCGTGTTGGCTAATGCGTGTGTCTGGGATCATGCAGAGTGCGAGGCCTCGGAGATCGAGCTTGGCCTTGGACGAGGCCCGCTCGTCACGCCATTTGTTGCGCCGGTAGACGTAGAGCCTGCGCTGGATGAGGATTTTGGCCGCACGCTTGCGGAAGCCCCGGAGTCGTGGCCAGAAGAGGATGCCGGCTTTGACAACCACGATGCATATGGGCACGAGGGAAGTCACGCGCCTTCGGACGGCACTGCGGTCTATGGCGGGTACCCTGCGGACGTGATGCCCACAGAGGTCATTTCTATGGACCTGAACTCCGTGCTGGACAGGGAGGCTGGGCAGGGTGGGCGCGGTGACGCGCATCGCCGCAGTGTGGTCAGTAGGACTGCGGTGCTGGCGCCACCTGCCACTGTGAGCGCCGGTATCGTTCGCTTCTCTCACGGAGAGGTGGTCGAACTTGGTTTGCCTCTCGTGGTCGGCCGTAAACCCACCCACGAGGGCTCGGGGGCCGCTCCCTCGGCTCGGATGGTTTCTGTCCCAAGCCCGTTGAAGGACATCTCACGGAATCACCTCGAAGTTCGCGTGGAGGGTGGACACGTACTCGCGATCGACTTGGGTTCTGTCAATGGGTCGGTTTTGCGCCGTTCCGGCGCAGCGGACGAGGCGCTCGTTGCGCATAGGCCCGTTGTGCTGATTAACGACGATGTGGTCGACTTGGGTGACGGCGTTACGCTGCGATTCGAACGGTTGAGATAAGTATTCTCCGGCTCCGGCTCTAGGATCGGCACGCTAGCGAGGGCATTGTTGCGCAAAAGCATTGACTGCGCATGGTGAGATGTCCCCAAAAGTGCCCAGAAATCTGTTTTTTGGGGAGTTTCACCCGTAGGGTTGGGGTACCGTCGGCACGAATACGTCCGAATGACAGTAATTGGGAGTCAAGAATGTCAGCACCGCAAATGACACTGGAGTATTGCGGCGAGTGGTTTACCCCCGAGCCAGCCCAGGTTTTTGATATTGGCCGCGAGGGAGATCTCACCATTGATGAGAACCCCTACCTCCACCGCCGGTTCCTGCGCATCTCGTTCCAAGAGGGCATCTGGTGGCTCTCGAACGTCGGTTCGCTGCTGTCTGCGACTGTGTGTGACACGAGCGGAGGCGTGCAGTCTTGGCTCTCGCCGGGCAACCGCATCCCGATCGTGTTCAAATCCACCACGATCGTGTTTACTGCAGGCCCAACAACCTACGAGCTGCAGGCGCACCTGAGTGGTCAGCAGTTTGAGACCCAGACCATCGCCG
>NZ_HE978641.1:123691-131968 GCF_000312125.1 Timonella senegalensis JC301 | reverse complement strand
GAAACCGGTGAGCAGACGATTGGAATGATCAACTTCACGCTTAGCCAGAAGCAGCTCATCGTGGCGCTGTGTGAGCCGATGCTTAAGCGCGAGGGGACAGGCTTCACGGAGATTCCATCAACCGCAGATGCGGCTCGCAGGCTCGGCTGGGCGATCACCCGGTTTAACCGCAAACTCGATAACGTGTGCGACAAGCTAGACCGCATGGGAGTCAAGGGTCTACGAGGTGGACCCAAGCAGCTCGCTACGAACCGGCGCGCACGCTTGGTCGAGTATGCGGTGACCACCCGCCTAGTTACGGCCGAGGACCTTCCCATTCTGGATCTCGTAGATGACGAGCCACAGCAATAACTGAGCGTGGACAGTCGCCGCTGTGCGCACTACGCGCACTCGACACTTTCTCTGCCAACACGCGAGGGCCGCTTCACTGTGTGGAGCGGCCCTCGCGTGTTCGAAGCTCATAGATTTGCACTTTTGCGTGTCGGCGACTGAAATGAAGAAATGGCAATCACTCACTCTTTTCCTTCTGAGGCGTTTCCAGCATTCCCCCGACTTCGCCTCGAGAGCCCCGATGGGTGGGTTTCTCTAGCCGCTGTCGGTCTCCCGCTCGCTGTGGCTAAGGAGGTGCCGGCGGGCCAGTTTCGCCCGAACGTTCTCGTAACCACGACCCGCGTGGGTGCCGGGCATACATTTGAGAAGAGCGTCAAGGACTTAGAAGCCCGACTCAAGGGGCTACCGCGATTCCGAGAGGAGGCGCGTGAAAGCGAAAGCGGTGAGGGCACCGAATCGCTCTGGATCGAGGGCAGATTCTCCGGCGGGCGCGGTGAGATCGTTCACCAAGTTGTGAAGGTCATGGTAATTAATCGCGGTTTTGTATATGACGTGGTCGAAATCACGGGTACGTGTTCAGCATTAACGGGGGACAATGGGAAGGAAGAAATTCGCAGAATAGTCCGTAGCGTGACCGTTGACTGTGACTAGTCGCGTGCCGGACGCTTCACCACTGAGCAGCCCAGCTGCTCGTAGGGACTGATGTTTCGCGAGTTATTGCGGCTTTACAACCTCCCGCTGCGTGGGATGTGTATTCCGTAGGGCGAGGATCCTTGCCACCCTTGAATACGAGTCTGGAAATAGACTTGGGCTATAGAAACGATTGGGCGCAGGCGCGCCCTCCAACACTTACCGGAAGGCACGATTTTCCGTGACTCTCAACCGTCAACTGCGTGTGGCAGTGATCGGAGCTGGACCAGCAGGTATCTACGCCTCAGACATTCTGTCTAAGACGGACCTGGACGTGTCCATTGACCTGTTCGATCGACTTCCTGCACCATTTGGGCTCGTGCGTTACGGCGTCGCACCAGATCACCCACGCATCAAGCAGATCATCACCGCGCTGTACAAGGTGCTCGATCGTGGAGACATCCGCCTGCTCGCGAACGTCGAGTACGGCGTGGACGTCAAGCTGGAGACGCTGCGCGAGTTCTACGACGCAATCATCTTTTCCACCGGTGCCATCAAGGATGCGGCGCTCGATATCCCAGGTATCGAACTCGACGGTTCGTACGGCGCGGCTGACTTTGTCTCGTGGTACGACGGTCACCCTGATGTTCCGGAGACCTGGCCACTGGAAGCCGAGTCCGTAGCCGTGATCGGTGCCGGAAACGTTGCACTCGACGTTGCACGCATCCTGGCGAAGCACCCGGAGGACCTCCTTAGCACTGAGATCCCAGCAAACGTCTATGAGGGCCTGAAGAAGAGCCCCGTGACTGACGTTCACGTGTTTGCGCGCCGCGGACCCGCTCAGGCCAAGTTCTCTCCACTCGAACTGCGCGAGCTCGGGCACGTTCCTGATGTAGACGTCATCGTCTACCCAGAGGACTTTGAGTTCGACGAGGGCTCGATCGCTGCGATCAACAAGACGAACCAGACCAAGCAGGTCGTCAAAACCCTGACTGACTGGACCCTGAACGACCCATCGACGTTCTCCGCATCGCGCCGCCTGCACCTGCACTTCCTTCACTCTCCAGCCGAGGTACTAGACGCTGACGGTGACGGCAAGGTGGACGGCTTCCGTACCGAGCGCACTGCACTCAACGGCGATGGCACCGTTTCTGGCACTGGTGAGTTCACCGACTGGCCTGTCCAGGCTGTCTACCGAGCCATTGGCTACTGGGGTTCCGAGCTTCCAGAGATCCCGTACGACGACAAGCGCGGCGTCATTTCGAACGAGGAGGGACGCGTCCTCGACATCAACGGCGAGTATGTACAGGGCCTGTACGCCACGGGTTGGATCAAGCGTGGGCCAGTTGGCCTCATCGGGTCCACCAAGTCTGACGCCTCGGAGACGATCCGTCACCTTGTTGAGGATGCCGCTGACCTCGAGTCATTTGCTACCGCGGTTCGCCCCGAGCAGGACGCAATCGTAGAGTTTCTCGAGGAGCGCGGAGTGGACGTCATTAAGTGGACTGGCTGGCAGTTGCTTGACGCCTACGAGCGTAAGTTGGGAGAGGCCGAGGGCCGCGAGCGAATCAAGGTCGTTTCCCGTGCGGAACAGATCGACATTTCGTTGGGTCGTCGCGAGGGCTAACACGCGGAGTCACAACGCTGGGGCAACCCGAACGTGAAAGCGTAGGTGTTCCAATACGTAGGAATCACCCACGAAGGGCGGGAGAGCAGAAGCTCTCCCGCCCTTCTTTCGTACTACGCTGGCAATGTGATCCACCACAGGCGTGGGAACTGGATTCTGAGTTCACACGTTTAACCCTGTACCGAACAATGGTGCTGTACAAGGAGATAGTCATGGGCACTCGACACTTCAACGGTGTGAAGACCGCGGTCCTCTTTGGTTTGATGTGGGCTGTACTCATCGGTATTTGGGGGCTGGTGGGTAACCGTAGCGTTGGGTTGCTCCTCGCGTTCTGCGGTATCGGGCTGGCCATGACGGCGTACTCCTACTGGAACTCCGACAAGATCGCGATCCGTTCGATGAGGGCTCGCCCCGTCACGGAGATCGAGCAGCCGCAGATGTACAAGATCGTGCGTGAACTCTCCAACAGCGCACGTCAGCCAATGCCCCGGCTCTACGTTTCTCCGACGAACAGCCCTAACGCGTTTGCTACCGGACGCAACCCGCAAAACGCCGCAGTGTGCTGCACGCAGGGAATCCTTGACCTCCTTGACGAGCGGGAGTTGCGTGGTGTCCTCGGGCATGAACTCATGCACGTCTACAACCGCGACATTTTGACCTCGTCAATTGCGTCAGCATTTGCTGGAATGATCTCTGCCTTGACCAACGTGCTCTTCATCTTTGGCGGTGACAGGGAGCGTGGGGGAAACCCTCTCGTTGTGATTGCGACTGCGATCTTGGCACCAATGGCTGCGGGACTCATTCAGCTGGCGATTTCCCGAACCCGCGAGTATGACGCCGACCAGGATGGCGCAAAACTCACCGGCGACCCGCTCGCTCTAGCCTCGGCGCTGCGCAAACTCGAGATGGGAACCAACGCAGCCCCCCTTCCGCAAACTCAAGAGTTCGCGGATGTGTCACACATGATGATCGCCAACCCATTCCGTGGGGGTGGCATAGGCAAGATGTTTGCCACTCACCCACCAATGGCTCAGCGCATCGAACGTCTTGAGGCGATGGCAGGTCAGAACCTTCCAGGGATGACTCGTGGCGGGTACTCCACCCCAGGCACGGGCTACTCGGCACCACAAACTGGAAACACGGGATACGGGGTGAATGGCACGCAGGGACAATCGCAGAGGTATGGGGCGGCGGGAACCGACCCACGCGGTTGGGGCTCGCAGCAGTCCGGTTCGGCTGGCGGAGGGTACTCGACCCCGCCGGTTAACCCGTACAACCCGGGGGACACCCGTTCGGACCCGCCTCGATAGCCGTAACAACTGCGCTTCCAATCGCGGGAACAATAGAGCCACAGCGACCCGAAAAGTCCGGTACCGGTATTGTCGGCCAAGCTTCGGAGGCGTCCGCAGTCCGGCAACATCGCCAATGCGGAGAATGCGGCAAGTCACCTGTACCTTTAGGTCATGATTTCGTGGTGGCGCACCGGCGCACTGTCCGTAATTCTTGGATCCTGACTGTGGTTTCTCCTTGTAGCACTGTCCGAACCCTTGCTCGTGGTCCGCACCGACACCATGGATGCCATCGATGAGACTGTGAGCCTTACCAATGGGCTCTTCCTAGCACTCACAGCCGTGTTCTTTCTTCTTCCCGTCGTTCTCTACCTCGACCGTAATATTGGCGCTGTGTGGGCAGTTGCAAATGGCGTAGGAGTCTTGCTCGCCGGGTCGGACCAGTTCTATTCTCCGCAGACGTTTAGCAGGGTTGTGGTTCCAGTCGGGTTGATGATCGCTGCCGGGCTGTTGTTCCTCGTGGTGGCAGCATTGCGGCAGGCGACGGTGCGCACATTCCTCTCCGGCATGACCCCAGGGGCAGCACCGAACCTCTCCCTTTCCCGACGCGAACAGAGGAAGTTCCTCGGATCTCGCACGGATATCTCGATCACCACAGTGGCCGCTGCACTGATCGCTCTGGCCTCGGCCGGATACGGGGTGTACGAGATCGCCAACGCCGCAGAGCAGCGTGCAGGGGGCGCTCTCGTTCAAGGCAAACTCATCAGTGAGGACGACGACCAGGGCGCCGTGTACTCAGTTGAAGCGAACTGGAAAGCGCAGTGCCGGATGGCCTACGTCGAGGGGGTATCAATCGGGGATACCGAGACGGTGCTCTTTAACCCAGAGACAGGATGGTGCGAGCAGGCCTCGTCTCCATTTGAGCCTTTCGCTCCATTCTTCGTGACAGTCGCCGCGATGGGTGTTCTTGGAGTGAGGCAGCTGAGGTATTCGCGGCGGCGCGCGGCGTTCGCCTCGGCCTTCACCTCGCCAACCGCAGTAGAAGTCTCGATTGCAGAACTTGAGGGCCGGCAGTTTATGCATCGGCCTGTGCGCGCGGTACAGTTCCTCAGCGACGACGATGGCTGGCTTGAATCACGGTTGGACCCTTATGTCTCGCCGTGCCTAGGCGTGGCAGAAAAGGGCGACGCCCTCCCCTTCGCAGAACTGCCTCAGGTTCGGGCGAGAAAGCCTTCATGGTCGCCGAATTGGTTGGGCTCTCCCGAAGGTCCGGTCCCAAGCCGTGACAAGTTGGGCTCACTTCAACCTACGCGTAGGCGCTCAACGACCCGCTCGAGCGCCACAGCAACGCCGTCCTCGTCGTTCGACAGCGTCTGGCGGTCTGCGGCTGCCTTGGCGTCAGGGTGGGCGTTGCTCACCGCGATCCCCACTCCTGCCCATTTGAGCATTGGGATGTCGTTCGGCATGTCTCCGAACGCCCACACCTCACTGGGGGAAATGCCGTGCTTGGATGCCCAGTTTGCTAGGGCCGCGGCTTTGGTCACGCCGGGTGGGCTCAGCTCCGCCAAACCATGGGCACCTGAGTAGGCGAGATGAGCGCGGGAGCCGACTATATCGTCGATAATTTTGAAGAATTCTTCATCTTTCAAGCCCGGGTGGCGGGCAAGCAACTTGCCAACCGGCGCGTCTAACGCGGTCTCCACCGGCGCAAAGAACGACTCTGAGCCATACGACTTGTCGGTGTGGAAATGGGGGTCAAAGACCGCGCCCGTGGGGCGTTCTGACGCGAAGGCGATCCGGGGGAGCGCCGCACGCAGGTCGGCGACGATCTTCACGAAATCGGGTTCGGAGAACCCGCGGACCTCGCTCGCACCGCCCGTCTCAAAGTCGTACACCATCCCACCGTTGAGACAGATGGCGGAGCCATGGCGGCCCACCGCATCCGCGAGCGGATCCATCCAGCGGGGCGGACGGGCCGTCACAAAGAGAACGTGTACTGCGTGATCTTCAAGTTCACGCAGTACACGCCCAGTAAAGGGGGAGATGGTGAGGTCCGAGCGCAGGAGCGTGCCGTCGAGGTCCGTTGCAACCAAGCGGGGAAGGGGCAGGGCGGGCGTCACCGTACTCTTCACTCAGCGGTAGTTGGTGAACTGAACCGCAAAGTCGAGGTCAGCGCCCTTGAGGAGGGCCTGGACCTCCTGCAGGTCGTCGCGCGACTTGGAGGTTGCACGAACCTCATCGCCGGTGATCTGCGTCTTGACCGACTTGGGGCCTTCCTCGCGGATGATCTTGGTGACCTTCTTGGCGTTCTCGCCTGCGAGGCCCTCCTTGAGGACACCCTCGAGGCGGTACTCCTTGCCGAACGCCTGTGGTCCGCGGTCGCCGGTGTCAAAAGCCTTGAGCGAGACTCCACGCTTGATCAGTTTGGTCTGGAAGACGTCGAGGATTGCCTCAACCCGCTCCTCCGAGTTTGCGACCATGACGATCTTCTCGCCGGACCACGAAATGGAGGCTCCAACGTTCTTGAAGTCGTAGCGCTGGGAGATTTCCTTGCCAGCCTGGTTCAGTGCGTTGTCGACCTCTTGGCGGTCGACCTTCGAGACAATGTCCATTGATGAATCTGCCATGATGGCCTCCTTTTCTCGGGGGGAATTCCTCTGAAATACACCGTACCTAACCTGGCCGCGAATTACCGCCGATTCGCCCGCCTCCGGTGCCGGTTCCGCTCAAAGCCAATAGGGCAGGGCAACTCGGATTGGGTGGGCCGCGGCGGGGCGAGAGTGACGCGGCGAACATTTTTGGTTGGTGGGTGTGGGGACGTGCTCAGTGGAACAGCTGCCCGCAGGATCCGCATAGATCCGCAGATCCTGGCCGATTGCCGCGGAAGTTTGCGGCTGAGAATGGTGCGGTGCGCTGGATTTTTGTTTTCGCGATCTACCTAGTATTGTTAAACCTGCTCGCCAAGAGAACGGCCTAAAAGCCCGAACTCATGGAAGCGCCCGGCAGTTTGCCCGAGCGGCCAAAGGGAGCTGACTGTAAATCAGCCGCGTTACGCTTCGGGGGTTCGAATCCCTCAACTGCCACAAATGGCCCCACGGTTTTCCGTGGGGCCTTTTGCGTTCCTAGGCGCCTTGCGGCGCCCGCCGCACACTGCCTGATTCTCGACGATTGCCTCACATCCTGCGCGAGCTACGCGCTGGAGGGTGGCTGGGTTGGGAAGGAACTGCATGGCTCCTGCCGTGGGAGAGCCCGATTCCGGGCCGATTGCGGTGGTGTCGTAGGGGGTGGCAGCGCGTGGCGCGGCTTCTCCTGGCCGCCTCGCTTACGCAGCCGTCGCTCGGTGATCGTGGGCGCTGATTCCAGTGACGAGCGGGCCCGTTTCTGCCCGTCAGGCAGGGTGATTACCATCACGCACCCAAGAATTTTGTATACCGGGTTGCCAGTGTGTAGTCTTTTCTGTGTTGCCCCCGTAGCTCAGTGGTAGAGCGCCATCTTGGTAAGATGGAGGTCACGAGTCCGATTCTCGTCGGGGGCTCTGATGGCGTCAATTTGGTTAAGCATTCGCTTACCAGTTGAAGTCATCTGAAACCACGGTTTCATTGCGGCGGGATAGCTCAGCTGGTCAGAGCGCACGGCTCATAATCGTGAGGTCGCGGGTTCGAGCCCCGCTCCCGCTACGTAGTAAGTAATGTGCAATCGCACATTTTGTTCAATGCCTTGCAGGAAACGCTCGGCTATTAACTGCGCCGCAGTGCGGCGCGTGAGGTGGAAGATCGTGGCTAGCAAGAGCGCAGACGTTCGCCCAAAGATCACGCTCGCATGCGTGGACTGCAAGGAACGTAACTACATCACCAAGAAGAACCGTCGCAACAACCCAGATCGCCTGGAGCTTGCAAAGTTCTGCCCACGTTGCGGAAAGCACACCGCACACCGCGAAACCCGCTGATTTAGCGCGAGGTTAGCAACTGCCCCCGTAGCTCAGTGGTAGAGCGCCATCTTGGTAAGATGGAGGTCACGAGTCCGATTCTCGTCGGGGGCTCTGTTGATGTCTGGTGCCGTCTTATGGCATAATTGATCGCTGTTGTGGTTCTGGCATCGCTGAAGGCTTCAAGCCTTCGATGCGGCGGGGTAGCTCAGCTGGTCAGAGCGCACGGCTCATAATCGTGAGGTCGCGGGTTCGAGCCCCGCCCCCGCTACATAATCACTTAAGCTACGCACGCTGATGTTCAGCGTGCTTTTTGTACGATACAGCGCCCCAATGGGGCGCGAGAGGTGGCACAACCATGGCAAGCAAGAGCGCCGACGTTCGCCCAAAGATCACGCTTGCATGCGTGGACTGCAAGGAACGCAACTACATCACCAAGAAGAACCGTCGCAACAACCCAGATCGCCTGGAGCTTG
>NZ_HE978641.1:75525-123509 GCF_000312125.1 Timonella senegalensis JC301 | reverse complement strand
ACCATGGCAAGCAAGAGCGCCGACGTTCGCCCAAAGATCACGCTTGCATGCGTGGACTGCAAGGAACGCAACTACATCACCAAGAAGAACCGTCGCAACAACCCAGATCGCCTGGAGCTTGCAAAGTTCTGCCCACGTTGCGGAAAGCACACCGCACACCGCGAAACCCGCTGATCCAACGGTTCTTCGTAGTCCTAAATACTTAGGAGAGCAATGACGCAATCTTCTGTGAACCTCGACTTCATTGGCCGAGAGTATCCGCAGACCTCGCCCTATCAGGTTGGACGGGAGAAGATTGCTGAGTTTGCACGTGCACTAGGCTCATCGAACCCCGCCAACTTCTCAACTGAAGTTGCGCGGGGTTTGGGCTATCCAGATGTTGTTGCACCAACAACCTTCGCGGTCATCATTGCTCAGGCAGCTGAGGCCCAATACATCGAGGATCCCGAGGCCCGAGTCGACTTCAGCCGGGTCGTGCACGCCGATGAGCGGTTTACCTACACCCGGCCGATCTTTGCCGGGGACGAGCTGGTGACGACCGTCCACGTGGACAAGATCATCGAGCGGGCTGGCCTCGCCATGGTGACAACCCGCTGCGAGATCGAAGCGCTGCGCGATGGCGCCACCGAGCACGTGGTGACGGTGACGTCTACTCTTGCGATCCGTGGGGAAGGAAACTGATGTCGGACGTTTCGTTTGAAAGCCTCGAGGTCGGTCAGGTTGTAGCCACCAAGACCCTGAGCTTCGACCGCTCGACCCTCGTGCGTTATGCAGGTGCGAGCGGCGACTTCAACCCCATCCACTGGAACGATACATTCGCTCAGTCCGTCGGACTCGACGGCGTGATCGCTCACGGCATGCTGACCATGGGCTCGGCTGTGACTGTCGTTGAGGAATGGATCGGCGACCAGGCCCGAATTCGTGACTACCAGACGCGGTTCTCCCGTCCTATCGCAGTCCCAAACCCCGGCGTTTCGGAGGTTGAGGTGACCGCAACAGTTGGAGCTCTCGACGCGGAGGCACGTACTGCGCGCATTGATTTAAACGCACTGTTCGAGGGAACGCGAGTCCTCGCCAAGGCACAGGCTGTCGTTTCTTTCTAGCCGCATGAGACATGAGGGCTGGCCCCCGGATCGTTTCCGCGGGCCAGCCCATTTTTGCTCCATGTGCCTGCAGTGAGGCGATGAAAGACTCTATCAGCGGCGCGGAGCCGGTCCGCTGGTCGTGCCATTCACCACGGCGGTGTCCAACACGATGGGCGCCCCGACATTACCGTTGATGAGATCGATGGTGACCTCGGCGAGGATTTCTCCTTTGATGGCAAGAGGCTGGTCCACGGTGGTGAGCTTGTCGTCGCCGAGCCAGGGGAGGTCAACGCCGTCGAACCCGACAACGGACACGTCTTCGGGAACGCGCAGACCAAGTTGACGTGCTCCTTGCACCACCCCGGCGGCGAGCAGGTCGGACTGAGCCACGATTGCCGTGGGGACCTGTGAAGCATCGACATAGTTTGCCGGGTTGAGGAGGTTGGTTGCCGCGATCTGGCCCTCTTCGACCAACGAGCCCTGGGTAGACCAGATCGCGACTGGTGTAACTCCTGCGTCGTAGACCCCACGAAGCCTGCGGTGCGAGGGGTACCAGTAGGGCAGGTCCGGTGCATCGATGTCGTAGTCGCTGACTAGTCCAGGTCCAAAGCCTCCACCAAGGGGGAGCGTAGCAACTGCAATCCGGGTGTGACCGGAGTCCAAGAGGTGCTGCGTGATTGCACGCGACCCCTCTCGGTCGCGCACACTGACGGTGGGCGATCCCTCTACTTCTGCTCCCTCGCAGATGGTCACGGGGATACCGCGTTCGTGCAGGATCTTGTAGACGGGGTCCGAGGAGTGACCACCCCAGAGCATGATTGCAGCGTCCACGGCGGCCGTTTCGAGCAGCGGGTTCATGCCATCGGGGGAGTCGTAGTGTGTGCCGCCCGGCATGAGGAGGACCCCGAGTCCGCGCTCTCCGAGGGTTCGGGTGACACCGTCCAGCACGGAGATGGAGACAGGGTCACGGAAGGTGCGCCGCAGGGCATCACCAAAAACGACCCCTACGATCCCCGTGCGGCCCGACCTGAGTTGGCGGCCCAGCGCTGATGGCCCGCGGTATCCGAGTTCCTCTGCGGCTGCCAGCACGCGCTCCCGCGTAGCGCTTGCGATGGGTCCAGATTCGGAGAACGCAAGTGACGCGGTAGAGATGGAGACACCCGCGCGGGCGGCGACATGTGCGAGCGTGGGCTTTGTGGCTGACATTGCAGGGGCTTTCGGGTGGGATGCGATTGACGATAAGGACAGCGTACTTGAGAATTATATGGGTGGCTCGAATCGATTCGATACCGGACGTGGTTCAGCTGCCCGCCTTTACTTGCTAGACACTCACTAAAGATTGTTCATGACTTCATCTGACGGCCAGTTGGCCACCCCTGTTTCAGCGCTCTCGCCTGAGCAGGACACACGAGTTCGCAGCGCACGCATCTCGCTCCTTTTGCTTTTCGGCCTTCTCGGTCTTTCATTCTCCAGTTGGGTAGGCCGCTATCCAAGCGTCACCAGGGCGCTCAACCTCTCCACAGCCGACCTTGGCGTTGTGCTTCTTGCTGGTGCAGTTGGCTCTCTGATCTTTGTCACCCTCGCGGGCCCGCTCGTTCAGAGGTTTGGTGGCCGAAGCGTCCTCACCGTTTCCGCGTTCGGAATCTCCCTAGCGTTCTTCCTTGAGGGGCTTGGCCCGACGCTGGGCCAGACCTGGATTCTCGCCCTCGGCATCTTTCTTAACGGCGTGTTTGTTGCGCTGACTAACGTTCCCCAAAACGTGGAAACTGCAGGCGTTGAGCGCAGGGTAGGTCGGTCGATCATTTCGCACTTCCACGCCGCATACTCGGTTGGTGCCGTCGCGGGATCGCTCATCGGCGCGCTGTGCGCGGCCCTTGACGTTTCTCTCCTCGCTCAATTGACTACCACGGCAGCCATCACGCTCGTGGTCCGACTGATTCTCATTCCCAAGATCATTCTGGACACGGAGCTCACGTATGAGGAACGGTGGAACCGCGCGGACGCCGCCAGGCGCTCCCGGGTTCGAAAAGCAGAGCTGAAGGCTGGAGTCCTGCCTGCTGCAGAGCAGCCCACCGTCACGGACCTCTTCCGAGCCCGTACTCGTTCCTTGGGCTCGGCTCTGGGCGCGTGGCGCGAGCCGCGAACTCTGTTCATCGGGGTCATTATCTTTGCATCCTCACTATCTGAGGGGTCCGCAAACAACTGGCTCTCCATCGCCGTTGTTGATGGCTTTGGCAAGACGGAGGCGATCGGTGCGGTTAGTCTTGGCGTGTTCCTTGCATCCATGACGATCATCCGCGTTTCGGGACCCAGACTGATTGACAGGCTCGGGCGTGTGGATGTGCTTCGCTATTCGGCTCTCGCCACGATTGGTGGGCTCCTACTGTTCGGCCTATCCCCGGTGGTGCCGCTAGCCATCCTCGGTGTGGTGCTCTGGGGTATTGGGGCAGCACTCGTTGTTCCGCTGGCAATCTCGAGTGCGAGCGACGACCCCATGAAGGCTGCGGCGCGCGTCTCAGTAGTCTCCGCGTTCGGCTCGATTGCGTCACTCGCCGCACCGCCCGTTTTGGGTTTCATAGCGGAATCGATTGGCGCACGGCGCGCCCTGACGCTCATCGCGATCTTCGCGGTGCTCATGATCGTGCTCTCGCGTAACGTGGCGCCCCTGCGCCAAGATCAGAAGATGGGCCACCAAAAGGCCGCCCAGATGGAAGGATCCGCATCATGACTGCAGTGCACACAGTGAGGACGGCCAAGAACTCCGTTCATCTCACGTTCTTTGTGGTGGGCTTCATCTTTGCCAACTGGGCGTCTAGGCTCCCCGCGATCAGGGACACTCTTGAGTTTGAGCCGGCACAGATGGGCAGGCTCCTCCTCGTGGGTGCCGTTGGTTCGGTCCTTGCGCTTCCACTGTCGGGATGGGTTGCAGAGCGCCTCGGAGCCAAACGTGCGGTGTGGGTAGCCGCCGTTTTCATGTGCGGAGGCTACATCCTCGCGGCAACAACGCTGGGTGACGTCCCGGTCGCGGTCACCGGACTGGGCCTGTTCCTCGGCGGAATTGGCATGGGAACGTGCGATACCGCGATGAACCTTGAGGGTACGCGCGTAGAGCAGCAGCTCGGTCGCTCGATCATGCCCAAGTTCCACGGCATGTTCTCCCTGGGCACCATGGCCGGCGCACTTGTGGGCGCGGGAGTCGCGCTTCTCCACATTCCCGTGCAGGTCCATGTGGGTGTCGCGATCGCGATCGGATACCTCTTCATCACCTTTGCCGCGCGGTTCTTCCTGCCAGCAGGATTCGGGGTGCGCGCTCTGGATCTAGAGTCTGTGCACACGCGAGATGACGAACTCGACCCAGCCATATCGTCGGGAATCAGCACGGAGGGGGCCGCCGAGGCGGCCACACAGCCCAAGCGGTCCGTGTGGATGGCGTGGGCTGAGGGCCGCACATGGCTGATCGGACTTGTCATCCTGTCGGCGGCACTCACTGAGGGCGCCGCCAACGACTGGCTGAGCCTGGGCATCGTAGACGGGTTCGACACCTCGGACGCGCTGGGCGCGGTGGGGCTCTTTGTCTTCCTCAGCTCGATGACGGGGATGCGCATGGTCGGCACGTGGTTGATCGACAACTATGGACGTCTGCTGGTCATACGTGTCTGCTCGGCGAGCGCAATCGTGGGCCTCCTGCTGTTCGCTCTCTCCCCATGGCTGTGGCTCGCTATCCTCGGTGCCATCTTCTGGGGTGCGGGCGCTTCGCTCGGCTTCCCCATTGGCATGAGCGCGGCGAGCGACGAACCGGAGCGCGCCGCCGGGCGCGTATCCGTGGCAGCGACCATCGGCTACACCGCATTCTTTGCCGGCCCGCCGATCCTGGGTGAGCTGGCCCAGCACGTGGGTTACCGAAACGCCATGCTTGCAATCATGCTCCCAGCGGTGCTCGGGTTCCTCGTGGCAACCGCCGCGAATGAGCGCGGCAAAGCCGCCGAAGCGCTGTCCAATCGCCGCGCCGAACGCGCGCAGCGCGCGGAGCAAGCACAACGTACGGCCTAGCCGAAACCGCTGTGGCGTTCCACGCGATTCGGTAAATGGCTGATCGCAGCGAGTAGTCTTGTGTGCGTGACTACCCAGCCAAACAACGCGCCGCAGGTACTGGCGAGCGCCCGCACGGACCTCTCGCTGAGCGACATCACGACCCTGCGCATCGGCGGCCCCATTTCCACGTATGTGGAAACCCACTCCGAGGATGAACTCGTCCAGGTCGTGGAGTACGCCGATGCGAACAGCATAGACATTTTGGTTGTGGGCGGCGGTTCCAACATCGTCGCAGCGGACGAGGGCTTTGATGGGATCGTCGTGAGAGACATGCGCTCTGGCGTGAACATTGACCAGGTCGACTCGTGCGGTGGCGGCTCCGTCACGGTTCCCGCCGGGCACAACTGGGACGACTTCGTGGTCCAGTCGATCGCCGAGGGCTGGATCGGTATCGAATCCCTCATCGGCATCCCTGGAAGCGTCGGCGCGGCCCCCGTGCAGAACATCGGCGCCTACGGAGCCGAGGTCGCAAACGTCATCTCCTCGGTGCGTGTGTACGACCGCGGCACTCAGCGCAAGCGCACGTTCGCGCTGTTCGAGCTCGGCTTTGGCTACCGCGACTCCATCATCAAGCAGTCCATGACGATTGGCGACGATTCTGGTCGCGTTTGGGGCCCCACCCCTCGATACGTTGTGCTCGAGGTGTCCTTCCAGTTCCGCCTGGGCACCCGTTCGGCACCCGTTCAGTATGCAGAGTTGGCCAAGCGCCTCGGCGTGAACGTCGGCGACCGGGCCCCAGCCAAGGACATTGCGCAGACCGTCCTCGAGCTGCGTGGTGGCAAGGGCATGCTCGTTGACGCTTCCGACCGTCCTGAACTAGCTGACACCGCTGGCGCTCGCGGCACCCTTCCGCCCGCTCTTCTTGCCGCTACTAGCGACGAGATCGTGTCTGGCGCTGCAGCCGGTTTCATCACGCTGGACGCCGAAGCCCCCGCGGAATCGTGCGGTACGGACATCCGTAATGAGGATGTGCCGTCTGTGGAGTACACCGATTCTGCGAGTTTCAAGCCTGACTTTGACAGGTGGTCGGCGGGCTCCTTCTTCACCAACCCAATCATCGCTGCGGAGGACGCGGACGAACTGCCCGAGGGCGCCCCGCGGTACCCAGTCCACTCGGTTGCGCCGCTGGCCACCACTGGCCCGAGCACGGGTGCTGTGGACGCGGCAAAGGTTAAGACCTCGGCCGCATGGCTTATCCAGAACGCGGGCTTTGATCGTGGTTTTGGTGTGCACGGCGAGAGTTCGGCTGCGACCCTGTCCACCAAGCACACTCTTGCGTTGACTAACCGGGGAAGCGCTTCCGCTGCCGACGTCCGTGAACTCGCTTCCGCTATTCGTGCCGGGGTTCAGGAGAAGTTCGGGATTTTGCTCGAGCCGGAGCCGGTCGTCGTTGGACCGAAAATCAGCTGACGTAAGTCCAGACAGGCCCAGCAGTTCCCCGCGTGTGCGTTGTGCCCATCCATATTTTGTGGATAGGCACGACGCACATGCGTTTATAGGACACAATGTCACTTGTGAAGAACTGGGACGAGCGCCTGGCCAGCGGGCCCGCGCAACCACAGGTCAGTAAGCGCACAATCACAGCATGGTCGCTGTGGGATTGGGGATCTGCCGCGTGGAACGCGGTGGTGACCACTTTTGTATTCTCCACGTGGATCACGTCAAAGGCGTTCGTGCCCACGGAACTCGCGGACGCTTACGACACCTCCCTAGTGGCGCGCGATCAGGTCGACTCGATCATCGCGACCCACTCCACGTGGCTGAGCTGGGGGAGCGCCGCGGCGGGAATCGCCATCGCGCTGCTGGCCCCGATTCTTGGTTCCCGCGCGGACGCGGGAGGGCGGCGCAAACTCTGGCTGGGCATCAACACGGGTGTTGTCGTTGTACTCATGGCGATGATCTTCTTTGTGGTCCCCGATCAGGACAACCTGTCACGCAACGTCGTCTTTGGCATCGTCCTGCTGGGACTCGGAAACATCTTCTTCGAGCTGGCGTCCGTCAACTACAACTCGATGCTTAACCAGATCACCACCAAAGAGAACCGGGGCAGGATTTCCGGAATTGGATGGGGTGCGGGCTACCTTGGCGGAATCGTCCTGCTGTTCGTTCTGCTCGTCGGCTTCATTAACCCGGACGTGGGCTGGTTTGGTGTCACGGGTGAGAACAGCCTCAACATTCGTGCCGCGCTCCTGCTCTCGGCCGTGTGGTTCGCAGTGTTCGCTATCCCGGTGTTCCTAGCAGTCCCCGAGAAGCCGGCGGAAGCGACCCACAAGCCACTCGGTGTGAAGGGCTCCTACCAAAAGGTGATTCGCGACGTGAAGCACCTGTGGCATAACGACCGCCAGGTACTGCGCTTCCTGTTCGCCTCCGCAATCTTCCGAGACGGACTGGCCGGCGCGTTCGCTTTCGGCGGCATCATCGCGCAGGGAACGTTTGGCTTCACAGCCTCTACGGTGATTGTGTTTGCGATCGTTGCCAACGTCGTTTCGGGAATCGCAACCATCGCCTCCGGCTTCCTTGAAGACAAGATCGGTGCCAAGCGCATCATCGTGTTCTCGCTCGCTGGCATGGTCATCTCAGCGCTAGCGATATTCTTCCTCCACGACGCGGGCACCATCTGGTTCTGGATTTTCGGTTCCATCCTCTGCGTCTTTGTGGGTCCGATCCAGTCCGCGAGCCGCGCGACGGTCTCACGGATGGCCACCCCGAACACGGAAGGTGAGCTCTTCGGACTGTACGCGATGACCGGCCGAGTGGTCTCCTTCCTTGCGCCCGCCATGTTTGGTCTCTTGGTTGCAATCTTCGGCCGCCAGTACTGGGGAATCCTGGGTCTGGCCCTCGTGCTTGCACTGGGTCTGGCACTCACCCTCCCGCTACAGTTTGACCGTGAACGCGGAGCCCAAGACGAGGTTCCAGCGCAGGCGGACCACTAGCGAGCATTGCTGTCCCGTGACGGGCGCTCTCACCGGTGTGCGGGCGCCCAACACACGTTTCAAAAGCAAAACTGCTTCCAACGACATACGGTGGATCTATGTGGCAGCGTGACATTCTGGGTGGAGACTGGGTCTCTTGGCAGTTCGCGCTGCCTAAGTTGCGAGGGAGAGAAGCCGTCTCGACCCTCATAACTAAGCCCGAGTGGTTGCGACGGCGCTCGGGGGAGTTTTTGCCCTCCATCCATCAGTTCGCCGAGGCGGACACTCGCTCGCTTGCGATGGCGGATGCGGTTCTCCGCACGTCAACACAACCGCCGAAGACGGCGATTCTGTACTTGCCCGGGTACAACGACTACTTTTTCCATACTCACTTGGCGGACTATCTCGAGAGTTTAGGCGTCGCCTTCTTCGCCCTCGATCTGCATGGATACGGCCGCTCGACCCTCGATGAGGAATCGCGGAACAATGCGCATTCCCTGCGCGAGTACGGGCACGAGATCTCCGTGGCCACCAAGCTGATCAAGGAGCAGTGTGGCTACGAAAACCTCGTGGTCATGGGCCACTCAACGGGCGGACTCGTGGCCTCGCTGTGGAGCCATTCTCCAACCGGCCGGAGCACCGTCGACGGGTTAGTGCTTAACAGCCCGTGGTTTGATCTCAACCGCTCCTGGTTTGACCGTGTAGTGGGGACCGCCATGCTCGATGCGGTAGGAAACTACGTGACCGACTACGTGATCACAAACGATCCCTCGCCGTATACGCGCATGCTGCACTCCTCCCACGGTGGCCTGTGGGACTTTGACCTCGAGCTCAAGCGAGAACGCAGCACGCCTGTGCGCTCGGGGTGGCTGAGAGCCATCCGGGAGGGGCATGCCCGAGTCGCTCAGGGCCTCGGGCTGACTATCCCGGTACTTGTGTGCACCTCGGACCGGTCCTCTGGGGATCAGGCTTCAGACCAAGAGCGGCGCTCATCGGACACAGTCTTGGACGTCCAGCAGATTCGCGCCAGAGCGTTAATGCTTGGCCGCCGCGTGGACATAGTTGCGATCGAAGGTGGAGTTCACGATCTCGCACTGAGTTCAGAGGGTCCACGGCGCGCCTACTTTGAAGCACTGGCTGAGTGGCTGCGCGGCCACGGCTTCGCACCTCAGCACGCCTCTGAACTGTAACGTGTGTGGTGAGCGTGCACAAATACACGCCGCCCAGTAAGGAGTTGTCGTGCCAGTAGCCTTCGCAATCGACCCTGCTTCCGGCCTTCCGCCGTTTGAGCAGGTAAAGGGAGCGGTCAAGTCCGCCATCGCGGACGGAACAGTCGTGGTCGGCGAGAAGTTGCCGGCTATCCGGGCGCTCGCGGCGGAGCTGGGCCTTGCTGTCAACACGGTAGCGCGGTCCTACAAGGAGCTTGAGGACGAAGGTTACGTGGCTACGCACGGCCGTTCGGGCACCACGATCAGCCCGCGGGCGATGGGCTCCGGGGTGGCTCTCGACCAGTTCGCGCGCGCCTACGTGGCCGCCGCGCGAGAACTTGGTGTCTCTCGGGCGGCCGCCACGCGTGCCGTTGAGGCGCACTGGAACGCCTAGTACCTTGCTCCGGATTGCCACGGAGCCCATCCGCTCCTCTGTGCAGCGAGTCGCTAGCGATCGCGGGTAGGGAGTTTTGGCTACCAGCGGTTTCGTGCTTCCTCAGCCCAACCCTCGAGCCCGTCGAGCGAGAACGTGGTTCCGTCCGGGTGGCGATACACGCCTGACCACGTACCAAAGCACTGGTGGGTCTCTCCGCTGAGCACGAGCAGTGAAGTCTCTGCGATACGTTCATAGACCGGAGTGAAGGTTGCGTCGATGCACGAGCCCTTGACTCGCCAAGGGTTGAGCCAGTTCTTGCGGTCGTACTCCCAGGCCAGTTCCTCGGAGATCTTGGTGAGCTTGCCGTCGATGATGATTGCGTTCTCGGTGGAGCCTGTTCCGTCGGTCCACTTGTCGCCGAGTTGCAGACCGATGAGTTTGCCGTCAACTACACCGGAACCCGCTGCCCAGTTCCACACCATGGAATAAGGCCAGCGTCCGCGGCCGTGGTCGAGTACGGCGAAGGACTTGTCGTCGTCGTCGCCAAAGTAGTAGGTACCCTTGTTTGTGACAAGGCGCCCGTGCGCGCGTAGTGCTGGCTCCTTGATCGTGTACTGGAACCGGTTGGCCGACCACGGCACCACCACGTGGAGCGCCTCGGACTCGAGCGGTCTCTCGATCGTCACGTCAAGCATTGCGCGGTCGGTGACGGACACAACCTGGTTGTGCCCAACGTCTTCGAATCGAGGCCGGTTCACACCATTTGCTGTAATGCGGGTAGTGCGGTGGGTAGCATCCTGCGAGTGCACGATCTTTTGTGTCAGCCGCTTGGAGGTGAAGGACGCATCGCCCTGCGCGTAGGTCGAAGGCAGATCCACGCCGCGCGCGAACGGGGCAGTAGCTTCAAAGTCCATGGAGGCGTAAGTCTCGCGGTCCACCAAGTAGAACTGGCACACTCCCGCGTAGTCGAGCGTTGAGATTGTGATCCCGATGATGTGGGTGGGGGTCATGATTCCCCAGTATTCCCAGCGCTTGTTCCTGCCCCAGGCGCCGGGCCCGTTATAGAGGGCGGTGTCTAGTACGGGAGTCCGTGACCAGCCGTGCGCGTCCGGGTTCATCGCCAGGGTTGGCTTGCCGTTACGGACGCCCGAAAGGGTCGTGGGAGAAGTTAGCTCGCGTTCGTGGATTGGTGAGGGCTTGGTTGTTTTGGACGGCATGTTGCTTCCTCTAGCTAGGATCGACGGGCACGTAGTCAGGGGCTTTGGCGTGAAGCCCCGGCAACGCCGTAGAGTGAGGTCGTGATCATTGCGACCCATAACGGCAAATTCCATGCAGACGACGTCTTCGGCGTTGCGCTGTTGAAGCAACTGTACCCGGACGCGCAGGTAGTGCGTTCCCGTGACCCCAAGGTTCTTGACCAGGCGGATATCGTCCTGGACGTAGGTGGAGTGTATGACGTCGAGGCGCGGCGCTTCGATCACCACCAGGTGTCGTCGGGCGCCCGCGACTCGGGAATCCTGTACTCCGCGTTCGGTTTGCTCTGGCAGCACTACGGCAAGGAGTTCTGCGGCAACGACGACGTATGGCTCAAGATCGACTCCCGGCTCGTGACTGCGATCGATGCCGTGGACAATGGCCAGGACCTGTACGAGGTGTCGGACTTTGGTACCCGCCCGTTCGACCTGTCCGAATACTTGGGCCTGTTCAACCCCATTGGCGCCGACGAGGACTTCGACTCGCAGTTCATGGTGGCTGTCTCTCTTGCCACGTCCGTTCTACTGCGCCTGCGCGCAAAGTACCTCGACGTGATTGCTTCGGAGGAGTACTTCCTTGCGCAGTACGCGGCAAGCGAGGACAAGCGCATCGTGGTCCTCGATCGCTACATTCCGCACGGTTCGATCGCGTCCAAGCAGCCCGAGTTGCTCTACACGATCTACCCCGGCGCCACCGGCAACTGGACCGTCCAGACCGTTCGCCCCGAGAAGTCCCAGTTTGGTAACCGCAAGGACCTACCGGACGCCTGGCGCGGACTGCAGGGCAAGGACCTCGCTGAGGTCACGGGAGTCGCCGACTCCGTGTTCTGCCACAAGGCGGCCTTCATCTGTGCCGCAGAGTCCAAGGAGGGCGCTCTGGCGCTCGCGGACCTCGCGCTGAAGAACTAGTTCGCGCACACATCAGGCGGGTGGTCAGCGGCTTAGGCCTCTGACCACTCGCCTGCGTTTTCACACCTGATTTTCGACGATCCCCGCACTGCCCGTAGGGCATCTTTCTGCGGGAGGGTGGTCACTTGCCGTCAGGGTTTCCTGCATTATCGTCGGAAAGCCATGCGGCCACGCCGGAACGCATGGTCTTTTTGGTTTCCTCGCGAGCGGTGCTCGCGGCAATCGAGTCGAGGGCGAGACGCGCGAGCTGGTCGTCGGAGAAGCCGTGCACGTTTCGTGCGATTTCGTACTGCTCATTGAGCCGTGACTTGAAGAGCAGGGGGTCGTCGGAGCCGAGCGCGATCTTGAGCCCGGTGTCGTAGAGCTCCGCGAGCGGGACCTTGGTGATGTCTTCGAACACGCCAAGGCTGACGTTTGATGCTGGGTTCACCTCGAGTGCGACGTCCGCCTCGAGGAGCCGGTCCACGAGCCGTGGGTCCTCGAGCGCCCGCACGCCGTGCCCAAGTCGCTGTGGCGCGAGGTTGTCCAAAACCACCTCGACGTGGTCCGCGCCCAGGAGCTCGCCTCCGTGCGGTACGGAAATGAGCCCAGCACGTTGCGCGATAGCAAAGGCTGGAGCGAACTCTGACGTGCGTCCCTGACGTTCATCGTTCGAAAGACCGAAACCCACGACTTCACCGTCCGCGTCCCCGGCGTATTTGGCGGCCAGACGAGCGAGCACCCGCGCCTCGAGCGGATGGCGCATGCGGGAAGCCGCAACAATGACGCCCACGGAGATTCCGTGACGTGCGCTGGCACTCTTGGCCTCGTCGAGAATAATCTCCAAGGCGGGAGTAATCCCGCCAACAAACGGGGCATATGAGGTCGGGTCGACCTGAATCTCCATGCGACCGCCGCCAACGGCGGCATCTCCGGCTGCAGCCTCGTCCACCACCCTGCGCATATCGGCCTCGCCGCGGACACACGCACGGGCGGCGTCATACAGGCGCTGGAACCGGAACCACCCGCGGCTCGTGGGCGGCAGCATGACGGCGTCTTCAGTTTCAAGGACCGCACCGGGCAGGCGCACGTTGTACTGGTCGGCCAACTCAGCAACCGACTCGGGCTTCATGGAACCAGTGAAGTGGAGGTGGAGGTGGGCCTTCGGGAGAGCAGCCAGATCGCGCATGCTTGCAGTTTTACATGATCGGGAGGGCGGAGCCACACAGGCTCGCGGAGCCGAGACGGGAGCCCTATGTGACGCCGCGTAACTAAAGGTGACGGCGTTCACGGATGTTTCTGCGACCAAGGGACCTCCGGCCCAAGGAATTCGCTGCTGGCCGCGAAAGACTAGATATCACGACTCAAAGACACCAGGAGGGGCAGATGCGAGTCCTAGTAGCAGCAGCATCCAGACATGGATCAACACGCGAGATCGCTCAAGTTATCGGTGAGCAGCTCTGCGAAATGGGCATTGCGACCGACGTCAAAGACGCGCGCGATGTCATCTCAGTAGAAGAATATGACGCCGTCGTACTTGGCTCGGCAATCTACGTGGGCCAGTGGCTCGCGGACGCCCGAGAACTCGTGGACACGCGGGCAGCACAGTTGCTGAACCGCAAAGTGTGGCTCTTCTCGTCAGGTTTGGCGGACGCACCAAGCAAAGACGCAAACAACGCGCCCGCACTACTCACACGGATGAAGAACACGGGGGCAATTGGCCACCGGCACTTCCCCGGCAAGCTCGACGTTCTCCAGCTCAGCCTTGCAGAGCGGGCTGCCATCATGGCGGCTCGAGGCAAGTATGGGGACTCGCGCGACATGAACGTTGTCCGGGAATGGGCTCGCTCCATCGGTGAAGCCATCACTCTAGATCACCCGGTGAACGCGTAGCAGCGAGGAAACCCGAGACTACCTGGCCCGCCCCGCCTACGCGGCGCGACCGACCGGTGCGTTGATCAACTGACCTCCTGCGAGGCCGGCCCGTAGCCGGTCTCGCAGGAGGTCAGTGCATTTTCAAGGGTGGTTTAGCCACCCCAATGACGCGCAATTTCCTGTTGAAGGCGGCGTGGCGCGCCTCTCGTAACTGCGCGAGTTTTGCTATCAGCTGTGGCCGGTGGAGGACAGCTACTACGTGCGCGTGCTGGGCTTGAGCCATTCTTCTAGTCCTGAAGCCAGTCCTGGAGCGGGTTCAGGTGCCTGCCCACCGGCCAGTTAACACTTTGTGGCAACTTTCGCGTAGGATTACACAGGACCTTCCAAGAGGGGGAACACTTGCTTAGGTGTGCCTTCAAGGTCCATAGGGTAGTGGCGCAATTGGTAGCGCAGCGGTCTCCAAAACCGCAGGTTGCAGGTTCGAGTCCTGTCTGCCCTGCAGGTATCGGCTCAGTCATTTTGGCTGAGCCGATTTTTATTTGTGGCCGGTTCACGAGTGACCGTGTATCGCGTGGCCTTGCAGCACGAAGCCATTTGGGCATTCCACTTAGGTTGAGTACACTAACCGGGTACAGTTAAAGGGCAGTGGCGCAATTGGTAGCGCAGCGGTCTCCAAAACCGCAGGTTGCAGGTTCGAGCCCTGTCTGCCCTGCAAGTAACAATCATCAGTAGTGACTTCAGCACTCCAAACGTAGGGAATCACAGTGAGTGAATCAGCTTCCGGTGCAGTGAACGGTGACCTCTCCGGTGCACCGTCTGGTAAGTCGGCTGCGTCGAACGGTGCCCCAAAGAAGGGCAACATCTTCGCTCGTATCGCCCTGTTTGTGCGTCAGGTCATTGCTGAACTGAAGAAGGTTGTTACGCCAACTCGTAGCGCCTTCATCAACTACGTGACTGTTGTCATCGTATTCGTGATCGTTGTCATGGCCTTTGTTCTCGTCGTTGACGCTATCGTGAGCAGGGGAACGGGCCTGCTGTTCGGCTGACACAGTCGAGCAGGTCTACCACCGGTCTTGCCGGTGCATCATACGAGGACTGAACGCGCTGGCGTTTGGTTCTCGTCACATTTGAGGCAAACAACTCCCTCAGACGTGCAATTAATGGAAGAATAGGCTGTTGCAGGTTTTCTGCAACCCACGTGAAGTCGGGCTTGAGCCCGGTCAGTGAACTTAGAAAGCAGGTTGACACGTGTCTCAGGAGTCGTACGAACCGACAGAAGACAACGTTGACACTCCATTCATCGAGGTCGAAGCTGAGGTCGAAGAGACCGAAGCTGACGTTGTTGTGTCCGTAGATTCCGAAGACGTCGAAGCCGACGAAGACGAGTTCGAGGGCAACGAAGCCGCTGAGTCCGACGAGACGGACGAAGGAGACGAGGAGGACCCACTAGAGGCCTTCCGTCGTGAACTTCGTACGCTCGAGGGTGACTGGTACGTCATTCACTCGTACGCCGGCTACGAGAACCGCGTGAAGACCAACCTGGAGACCCGCATCACCTCGCTCAACATGGAGGACTACATCTTCCAGATCGAGGTTCCGATGGAAGAGGTCGCCGAGATCAAGAATGCCCAGAAGAAGATCGTGCGTCGCGTGCGTATCCCTGGTTACGTTCTTGTCCGCATGTACTTGACTGATGAGTCCTGGGGTGTTGTGCGCCACACGCCTGGCGTCACCGGATTTGTTGGTAACACCCACCAGCCTGTTCCGCTCACCAACGACGAGATCTTCTCGATGCTCGCACCGATGATTGAGCAGCCTGAACAGACCAAGGCATCCAAGAAGTCGAAGTCCGCACCGGTTGTGCAGATCGACTTCGAGGTTGGCGAGTCGGTCACCGTTACGGATGGACCGTTCGACACCCTGCCTGCAACGATTTCCGAGATCAACGTCGAGGCTCAAAAGCTCAAGGTGTTGGTTTCGATCTTTGGCCGGGAGACTCCGGTCGAACTTGGATTCAATCAGGTCGCCAAGATCTGACGTTCTACAAGCGCCTTTACTCGTGCCGGGAGACCGGTACGAGTTTTCGCGTGTAACGGATGATGAATCCGAGAAGTCTGTTGCCCTATCTGGGCAGCACATTTTCTAGTCACATTAAGAAGGACCCGAAATGCCTCCAAAGAAAAAGGTTGCTGGGCTTATTAAGCTCCAGATCAACGCCGGTGCAGCTACCCCAGCTCCACCAATCGGCCCTGCTCTCGGTCAGCACGGCGTCAACATCATGGAATTCTGCAAGGCTTACAACGCGGCTACCGAGTCGCAGCGTGGCAATGTTGTTCCAGTTGAGATCACGGTGTACGAAGACCGTTCGTTCACCTTCATCACCAAGACCCCTCCTGCTGCACAGCTGATCAAGAAGGCTGCCGGCATCGAGAAGGGTTCCGGAACCCCTCACACCGTTAAGGTTGCAAAGCTCTCGCAGGCTCAGGTCCGCGAGATCGCTACGACCAAGATGGAAGACCTGAACGCGAACGACATCGAGGCTGCTGCGCTGATTATTGCGGGTACGGCACGCTCGATGGGCGTTACCGTCGAGGACTGAGCGTAAGAAACGCATAGGTAGGGCGAGCGAAGCGAGACCTGCCGGAGCGTTTTTGGAGCTCAGCCCGAGCAAAAAGCATAGGGACTGAGCGAAGCGTTCGGGTGGCTCGCGTAAGCGAGACCTGCCGGAGCGTTTTTGGAGCTCAGCCCGAGCAAAAAGCATAGGGACTGAGCGAAAGGTTCCGCATCCAAGGGAACTTGGTTTTGGGAACCCGGGCTTTTCCCTCGCTGGTACTGAGCCCACGTCCGATCCAGTCGGACAACTTGACTCATTCATATCTAGGGCCCAGCCCTAGAAAGTGGCAGGATCCGCGCGGATCCTTTGACCACGACTGCTTAAGGAGAACAGCAGATGACTACGCGCAGCAAGGCTTACCGCGCCGCTGTTGAGAAGATCGACAGCTCGCGCATTTACTCCCCACGCGAGGCTCTTCGCCTAGCTAAGGAGACCGCGTCCACCAAGTACGACTCGACCGTTGAGGTTGCTTTCCGTCTTGGCGTGGACCCTCGCAAGGCGGACCAGATGGTTCGTGGCACTGTAATCCTGCCTCACGGCACCGGTAAGACCGCCCGGGTCCTGGTCTTCGCAAACGGTGAGCGTGCAGAGCAGGCACGTGCTGCTGGTGCAGACATTGTTGGTGGCGACGAGCTCATCGAGCAGGTTGCAAACGGTTTCACCGACTTTGACGCAGCAGTTGCTACCCCTGACCTCATGGGTAAGGTCGGTCGTCTGGGTCGTGTGCTTGGTCCTCGCGGCCTCATGCCAAACCCTAAGACCGGTACGGTAACCATGGATGTTGCTAAGGCTGTTAACGAGATCAAGGGCGGAAAGATCGAGTTCCGCGTTGACAAGCACGCAAACCTTAACTTCATCATCGGTAAGGCCTCCTTCTCGGAGACCCAGCTCGTTGAGAACTACGCTGCAGCGATCGAGGAAATCCTTCGTCTGAAGCCTTCGTCCTCGAAGGGCCGTTACCTCCTCAAGGCAACTGTTTCGACCACTCAGGGCCCTGGTATTCCAGTGGACCAGACCAAGGTTTCGAAGCTGACCGAGGAAGACGCTAACTGATTCTGAGCCTTCGGGCTTGATCGTTGTCGCCTTTCTGTGGGCCGTACTGCTTATGCAGTACGGCCCACAGTCGTTTGTGCGGCCGCTACGGTTAGGCCCCTGTACAGGCCTCTTATTGTCGACGATTTTGGTTGCATTCCAGCCCATGCGCGCGGTCGTCGCACACCGAGAGCGGTCCTTCCTGTCTCTCAGTTGAGCGTCCCAACCTACGCCTCCGCGGACTACTCCCTACCAACCTCCTCGCGAGTGCCGGTTTTTGGTGTCGAGTGCCGGGACGCGGATCCGGCACTCGACACCAAAAACCGGCACTCGTGGGGCATCCCGAGAACTCTCGGGAACGGATTGTGCGAGATCCGGACTTTTCGAGAGACGGAGCGCACGGCGTTACGTAAGCAGTGGCGGTTGTGGGGTGGTGCTGGTGGGGGAGCAAGATCGTCGTAAGTCAATGGGGGTGTGCACCTGCCCTGGATAAGGGCATGTGGATAGCCGGAGTGTGACGCAGAACGCGCCGGAGCGCGTTGTCTGCACCCACGGCGGTATGTATAGTTGACCTGTACCCAAGACCGTAGGTTGTTTGGTGTGTGCGTCCAATCGGATGAACACGGCAGACCGAAGTCCAGTTCTGGAGCCCACGCAGGTAACGAATTTAGACATGCTTTTGTATGTGTAAGCCTCGTGCCTGTGCACGAGGCTTTTTTGTTACCTAGGTGGCAGTCAGAGCGGGACGGGAGCTGGATCCCCCAGCGAATACCAGCGGCATTCAATCGGAAGGATTGCCATGGCGAGGCCGGACAAGGCAGCCGCAGTAGAGGAACTCGCAGGACTTTTCCGCGAATCCAACGCTGCAGTGTTGACCGAGTACCGCGGGCTCACCGTTGCACAGCTTAAGACGCTGCGCCGGTCGCTTAGCGGAAACGCATCCTACGCCGTGGTAAAGAACACGCTGACCGCCATTGCGGCCAAGGAAGCTGGCATCGAAGGACTCGACGCCGACCTCAAGGGCCCATCGGCAATTGCATTCATCACTGGTGACCCAGTAGATGCTGCTAAGGGTCTTCGTGACTTTGCCAAGGCTAACCCACAGCTGATCATCAAGTCGGGTGTACTCGACGGTAAGGCGCTCTCAGCTGCGGACATCAATAAGCTTGCGGACCTCGAGTCCCGCGAAGTACTGCTTGCAAAGACCGCTGGTGCCGTTAAGGCCACCATCGCGAAGGCAGCTTACCTCTTCGTGGCGGCACCATCGAAGACCGTTCGCACCATCGACGCCCTGCGCGAGAAGCAGGCATCGGCAGAGGCTGCAGCCTGATTCTCCACCCGGAGATTCAAGTTTCATTCTCTCGTTAACCCCTACTGCTTCACGCAGGATTAATCGGAAGGAAGGCCATCATGGCTAAGCTCACCACCGAAGAGCTCATCGCAGCATTCAAGGAACTCACCCTCATCGAGCTCTCCGAGTTCGTTTCCGCATTCGAAGAGACCTTCGACGTAACCGCAGCTGCTCCAGCAGCAGTTGCAGTTGCAGCAGCTCCAGGCGCAGCAGCAGAAGCTGCTGAAGAGAAGACCGACTTCGAGGTTATCCTCGAGTCCGCTGGTGACAAGAAGATCCAGGTCATCAAGGAAATCCGCGCCCTCACCTCCCTCGGCCTCAAGGAAGCTAAGGACCTCGTTGACGCAGCTCCAAAGGCTGTCTTCGAGACCTCGGTTGACAAGGACAAGGCTGAGGCTGCAAAGGCTGCTCTCGAGGCTGCTGGCGCAACCGTTACCGTTAAGTGATTCCTGCCTTCGGGCAACTTCACTTGGGGTAGCGGTCGTTTGACTGCTGGTTCCTAGACTCAACAAACCGGCCCGTATCCGATTTGGATACGGGCCGGTTTGTCTACGTCGTTAGGAACCGACTAAGGCATTGATTCGCTGTTCTTCAGTTCCGCTCTCTTAACGCCATCTTTCGGCCTGGACTAGTGTTTCAGGATCCGCATGCAGCAAGAGTTGAGAACAGAGGCGCGAGTTTATTAATACGGATCTTCCCGAGGAGTGGGCTGCAAAACGCAGCTTGCTCGAGCTTGGGGAGGTACGAAAATCTTGACCGACTTGCATTTGTTTGGGTCGGTCATGTAGGCTATCGCTTTGCGCTAACGTATGCCCGTGAGCGGTCACCATTGACGTTCAAGGGCCCAAAGGTAACCCTAGAAGGTTCGCATAATCTCGCGGTTTCCGCGGTGTTTTATGGGGGCGTTCGGCAAGACTCTAGCACGTCTGGCGTCTCAAGGGTTGGGCTTTGCTCGTGCGAACAGCACCAGTACGAGTAAGCGCATACACAAGTGTATAAGTGTGCACACGAACCGCAGGGAAGGACCCCTCTTGGCTGCCTCGCGCACCCCTTCTGCTCCGTCCGCAGACGCTATCGCTCGCCGCACGGCGTCACGACGCGTATCTTTTGCAAAGATCTACGAGCCGCTTGAAGTTCCAGACCTCCTTGGTCTGCAAACTGAGAGCTTCGATTGGCTCATGGGAAATGAACGTTGGCGCGCCCGCGTCGATGCCGACAAGGCTACTGGACGCAAGGACGTTCCTGACACATCGGGACTCGAGGAAATTTTCGCGGAGATCTCTCCGATCGAAGACTTCGGCGAGACCATGTCGCTTTCGTTCTCGAACCACCGTTTCGAGCCACCAAAGTACACCGCAGATGAGTGCAAGGAAAAGGACTTCACCTATTCCGCACCACTCTTCGTAACCGCTGAGTTCTACAACGACTCAACCGGTGAAATCAAGAGCCAGACTGTTTTCATGGGTGACTTCCCACTCATGACGGAGCGCGGTACCTTCATCATCAACGGAACCGAGCGTGTTGTTGTTTCGCAGCTCGTGCGTTCCCCTGGTGTCTACTTCGAGCGTCTTGCAGACAAGACCAGCGACAAGGACATCTTCTCCGCGAAGATCATCCCATCGCGTGGTGCTTGGCTCGAGTTCGAAATCGACAAGCGTGACGCCGTTGGTGTTCGTGTTGACCGTAAGCGTAAGCAGTCTGTCACGGTATTCCTCAAGGCACTCGGTATGACCGAGTCCCAGATTCGCGAGGAATTCGCACAGTTCCCAGCCGTTCTCGACACCCTCGAGAAGGACTCGGTCCAGACGCAGGAAGAGGCGCTTGTTGACCTCTACCGCAAGATCCGTCCGGGCGAGCCACCCACGGTTGAGGCTGGTCGCAACCTGCTCGAGAACTTCTACTTCAAGTCCAAGCGCTACGACCTGGCAAAGGTTGGTCGCTACAAGATCAACAAGAAGATTGGCGTTGACTCGCCGATCGACGCGTCGGTCCTGACTGTTGAAGACATCGTTGCAACGATCAAGTACCTTGCCGCGCTGCACGCTGACGTAGCGACCCTTGATGGTGTTCGCAACGACGAGCCAGTTCAGATCCGCGTTGAGACTGACGACATCGACCACTTTGGTAACCGTCGTATCCGCGCCGTTGGTGAGCTTATCCAGAACCAGATCCGTACTGGACTTTCCCGTATGGAGCGTGTTGTTCGCGAGCGTATGACGACTCAGGAAGTTGAGGCAATTGCTCCTCAGACCCTGATCAACATCCGCCCAGTCGTGGCTTCGATCAAGGAGTTCTTCGGAACCTCCCAGCTGTCGCAGTTCATGGACCAGAACAACCCACTTGCTGGCCTTACCCACAAGCGCCGTCTCTCGGCACTTGGCCCAGGTGGTCTTTCCCGTGACCGCGCAGGCATGGAAGTTCGAGACGTTCACCCGTCGCACTATGGCCGTATGTGCCCAATTGAGACCCCTGAAGGACCAAACATTGGTCTTATTGGTTCGCTTGCGTCCTTCGGTCGCATCAACCCATTCGGTTTCATTGAGACGCCATACCGCAAGGTCGTTGACGGCAAGGTCACCGAAGAACTCGTCTTCCTGACCGCTGATGACGAGGACAACTTCGTTATCGCACAGGCAAACACTCCGCTCTCCGAGGACGGCTCGTTCCAGCTCGACCGCGTTTTGGTTCGCACCAAGGGTGGCGAGACGGACGACGTTCCAGGTGTGGACGTTGACTACATGGACGTGTCGCCACGACAGATGGTTTCGGTTGCAACCGCGCTGATTCCATTCCTCGAGCACGACGACGCTAACCGTGCACTTATGGGTGCAAACATGCAGCGCCAGGCTGTTCCACTGGTTCGCAGCGAAGCTCCTTTCGTTGGTACCGGCATGGAGTGGCGCGCAGCTGTCGACGCCGGAGACGTCATCGTTGCCAAAAAGCCTGGTGTGGTCACCGAGGTTTCGGCAGATCTGATCGTTGTCTCGAACGACGACGGCACCACCACCTCGTACCGTGCGGCAAAGTTCCGTCGTTCGAACCAGGGCACCAGCTACAACCAGCGCGTCATCGCCCACCAGGGTGAGCGCGTTGAGGTTGGCTCCGTCCTCGCTGACGGTCCTGCTACCGATGGTGGAGAGCTCGCACTTGGCCGCAACCTCTTGGTTGCGTTCATGTCGTGGGAAGGCCACAACTACGAGGACGCGATTATCCTTTCGCAGCGTCTCGTTCAGGACGACGTTCTCTCGTCGATCCACATCGAGGAGCACGAGATCGATGCTCGTGACACCAAACTCGGCCCAGAAGAGATCACCCGCGACATTCCAAACGTCTCGGAAGATGTTCTTGCGGACCTTGACGAGCGCGGCATCATCCGCGTTGGTGCTGAGGTTTCCTCGGGTGACATCCTCGTTGGAAAGGTCACCCCTAAGGGTGAAACCGAACTGACCCCAGAGGAGCGTCTGCTCCGTGCGATTTTCGGTGAGAAGGCACGCGAGGTTCGCGACACTTCCCTGAAGGTGCCACACGGTGAGTCCGGTACGGTCATTGCGATCCGCACGTTCAAGCGTGAGGATGGCGACGAACTTCCAGCAGGTGTCAACGAGCTCGTTCGTGTTTACATCGCACAGCGTCGTAAGATCACCGCAGGTGACAAGCTCGCAGGCCGCCACGGAAACAAGGGTGTCATCTCGATCATCCTTCCTGTGGAGGACATGCCATTCCTCGAAGACGGTACCGCCGTTGACATCGTCCTGAACCCAATGGGTGTTCCTGGACGAATGAACGTTGGACAGGTCCTAGAGGTTCACCTTGGCTGGATTGCCGCACAGGGTTGGGACACGTCACTTGCAACCGAGGGTGACCTCGAATGGAAGAAGACCATCCCAGCAATTGCGTCCTCCTCCGAGCCACGAACCCCAGTTGCAACCCCCGTGTTCGACGGTCTGGAAGAAGCAGGCCTTGCAGGTCTGCTTACCACCACCCTGCCGAACCGTGACGGCGACCGTATGGTTGGCCCAGATGGAAAGGCGCGTCTGTTCGACGGCCGTTCCGGTGAGCCGTTCCCAGACCCAATCTCCGTTGGTTACATGTACATCTTGAAGCTTCACCACCTGGTGGACGACAAGATTCACGCTCGTTCGACTGGTCCATACTCGATGATTACCCAACAGCCTCTCGGTGGAAAGGCACAGTTCGGTGGTCAGCGATTCGGAGAGATGGAGGTGTGGGCACTCGAGGCTTACGGTGCCGCATACACCCTCCAGGAGCTCCTGACGATCAAGTCTGACGACGTTCCAGGACGTGTCAAGGTTTACGAGGCGATTGTTAAGGGCGAGAACATCCCTGACTCCGGTATCCCAGAGTCGTTCAAGGTTCTCCTCAAGGAAATGCAGTCCCTCTGCCTTAACGTCGAGGTTCTCTCGTCCGATGGTGTCTCCATCGAGATGCGTGAATCGGATGACGAGGTGTACCGCGCTGCTGAGGACCTCGGCATCGACCTCACCCGCCGTCCGAACGCAGCAGCAAGCATCGACGAGATCTAAGTTTCGTCTTGACCGTGGTTGGGGGTCTCGGGTTGACCCCCAACCACACTCAAACTTTTTAGCAACACCTCCACCGCGCCGGTCGTAATACCCGACGGTCCGGCAGACGAAGGAAGTAGGACACCTTGCTCGACGTCACAGAATTCGACGAGCTTCGTATCGGTCTGGCTAACGCCGAAGATATTCGTAACTGGTCTCACGGAGAAGTAAAGAAGCCTGAGACCATCAACTACCGCACACTCAAGCCTGAGAAGGACGGACTCTTCTGCGAGAAGATCTTCGGCCCAACTCGCGACTGGGAATGCTACTGCGGTAAGTACAAGCGTGTGCGTTTCAAGGGCATCATCTGTGAGCGTTGTGGCGTTGAGGTCACCCGCTCGAAGGTGCGCCGTGAGCGCATGGGGCACATCGAGCTTGCTGCTCCTGTAACCCACATTTGGTTCTTCAAGGGTGTTCCTTCCCGCCTTGGTTACCTTTTGGACCTCGCTCCAAAGGACCTCGAGAAGGTCATCTACTTTGCTGCTTACATGATCACGTCCGTTGACGAGGAGGCACGTCAGGCTGAACTGCCTAACCTCCAGAACGAGATCGACATTGAGCGCAAGGAAATCGAAGACCGCCGCGACAACGAGATCAACGAGCGTTCCGTACGCCTCGAGAACGATCTCGCGCAGCTTGAAGCTGAGGGCGCCCGCGCCGACGCCAAGCGCAAGGTTCGCGACTCTGCAGAGCGCGAGATGGGCCACATCCGTAAGCGCACGGACCTGGAACTCGACCGCCTGACCAACGTGTGGGAGAAGTTCAAGAACCTCAAGGTTGCAGACCTTGAGGGAGATGAAATGCTCTACCGTGAGCTCACCGACCGCTACGGCGCTTTCTTCGAGGGCTCGATGGGTGCTGCCGCTATCCAGAAGCGTCTGCAGAACTTCGACCTTGCAGCAGAAGCCGAGAACCTCCGCGAGATCATCCGTACTGGTAAGGGCCAGAAGAAGACCCGTGCGCTCAAGCGCCTCAAGGTCGTCAACGCGTTCCTGACCACGGACAACAAGCCAGAGTCGATGGTGCTGGACGCTGTGCCAGTTATCCCACCAGACCTTCGCCCAATGGTTCAGCTCGATGGTGGACGTTTTGCAACGTCTGACCTTAACGACCTGTACCGTCGTGTGATCAACCGTAACAACCGTCTGAAGCGTCTGCTGGACCTCGGTGCTCCCGAGATCATCGTGAACAACGAGAAGCGCATGCTCCAGGAAGCTGTTGACTCTCTGTTCGACAACGGTCGCCGTGGTCGTCCAGTTACTGGTCCGGGCAACCGTCCACTGAAGTCGATCTCTGACATGCTCAAGGGTAAGCAGGGTCGTTTCCGTCAGAACCTCCTGGGTAAGCGTGTTGACTACTCGGGTCGTTCGGTCATCGTTGTCGGTCCACAGCTGAAGCTGCACCAGGCGGGTCTGCCTAAGCAGATGGCGCTTGAGCTCTTCAAGCCATTCGTTATGAAGCGTCTTGTTGACCTCAACCACGCTCAGAACATCAAGTCTGCTAAGCGCATGGTTGAGCGGGGCCGTTCGGTCGTGTGGGATGTCCTCGAAGAGGTCATCACGGAGCACCCAGTTCTTCTGAACCGTGCACCAACCCTGCACCGCCTTGGTATCCAGGCGTTCGAACCACAGCTCGTTGAGGGTAAGGCAATCCACCTGCACCCACTCGTTTGTGCTGCGTTCAACGCTGACTTCGACGGTGACCAGATGGCAGTTCACTTGCCACTGCCGCTGAGGCGCAGGCAGAGGCTCGTATCCTCATGCTTTCGAGCAACAACATCCTGAAGCCTTCTGATGGGCGTCCAGTGACCATGCCTTCGCAGGACATGATCATCGGTCTGTTCCACCTGACTTCGGACCGCGAGAATCCACTGGGTGAGGGCCGCGCGTTCTCCTCGGTTTCGGAAGCCATCATGGCCTTCGACGCTGGGCAGCTGGACCTCAACGCTGTCGTCAAGATCCGCATGGACGACTTGGTGCCACCAAAGGCTGGCTTCGAGGCTCCTGAGGGTTGGGAAGTTGGACAGCCAATCCTGTTTGAGACCACTCTCGGCCGCGCACTCTTCAACGAACTGCTCCCAGTTGACTTCCCATACGTCAATGGTGTTGTAGACAAGAAGAAGCTCGGCCAGATCGTGAACGAATTGGCTGAGACCTACCCAAAGGTTGACGTTGCAGAGTCGCTCGACGCACTGAAGAGCGCTGGATTCAAGTGGGCTACTCGCTCCGGTGTTTCCATCGCGATTTCGGACGTTGCGACCCCAGCTGTGAAGGCACAGATCCTCGCTGAGCACGAAGAGCGCGCGCTGAAGATTCAGCAGCAGTTCGACCGTGGTCTGATCACGGACGACGAGCGTCGTCAGGAGCTCATTGAGATCTGGACCCAGGCAACTGACAAGGTTGCTAAGGCTATGCAGGAGAACTTCCCTGCACGCAACACCGTCTTCCGCATGGTTGGTTCCGGTGCACGTGGAAACTGGATGCAGGTTCGTCAGATCGCAGGTATGCGTGGACTGGTGGCAAACCCTAAGGGTGACATCATTCCTCGTCCTATCAAGTCGAACTACCGTGAGGGCCTCTCGGTTCTCGAGTACTTCATTGCAACCCACGGTGCACGTAAGGGTCTTGCTGACACCGCTCTGCGTACCGCAGACTCCGGTTACCTGACCCGCCGTCTCGTAGACGTTTCGCAGGACGTTATTGTCCGTGAGGACGACTGCGGAACTGAGCGCGGTCTGACCTTGCCTGTTGGTGAGGACATCGGAGATGGCACCCTCGTGCGTCACGAGAAGGTCGAGCAGTCGATCTACACTCGTACGCTCGCTCAGGATGTTGAGGTCGACGGTGAGATCATTGGTCGCGCAGGTGAAGACGTTGGTGACATCCTCATCGACCGTCTGATTGCCTCGGGTGTGGAGAACCTCAAGGTTCGCTCCGCTCTGACCTGTGAGTCACGCGTTGGAATCTGTGCAAAGTGCTACGGCCGCTCGCTTGCAACGGGCAAGCTCGTTGACATCGGTGAGGCTGTCGGTATTATCGCCGCACAGTCCATTGGTGAGCCTGGTACTCAGCTGACGATGCGTACCTTCCACACCGGTGGTGTTGCATCTGCAGATGACATCACGCAGGGTCTGCCACGTATTACGGAACTCTTCGAGGCCCGTACTCCTAAGGGTGAGGCACCAATTGCCGAGTACACCGGTCGCATTGCGATCGATGACTCGGAGCGCAGCCGCCGCATCACGCTGACGCCAAACGACGGCTCCGAGGAAATCGTTTACCAGGTTTCCAAGCGAGCACGTCTGCTGGTTGTTGACGGCGACGAGGTTGCGGTTGGTACTCAGCTGGTACAGGGTGCGGTTGACCCCAAGAAGGTCCTCCGTATTCTTGGCCCACGCGCTACCCAGAAGCACCTGGTGGACGAAGTCCAGCACGTGTACCGGTCGCAGGGTGTGGACATCCACGACAAGCACATCGAGGTTATCGTGCGCCAGATGCTGCGCCGCGTAACCGTGCTTGACTCGGGTACCACGGACCTGCTTCCAGGTGAGCTCGCCGAGCGTTCGCGCTTCGAGGATGCTAACCGCGGTGCACTCGCTGAGAGCGGTACTCCAGCTTCCGGTCGTCCGGAGCTCATGGGTATCACCAAGGCGTCGCTTGCTACCGAGTCGTGGCTCTCGGCCGCTTCCTTCCAGGAGACGACCCGAGTCCTGACCGAGGCAGCAATGTCCGGCCGTCGCGACCCACTCCTTGGCCTCAAGGAGAACGTCATCCTCGGTAAGCTCATCCCCGCTGGTACGGGTCTTCCTCGCTACCGCAACGTCGAGGTTGAGCCAACTGAAGAAGCTAAGGCTGAGCTGTACCCAAGCTTTGGCTACGACGAGATCGACTTCTCCGGAATCGGTCTTGGTTCCGGCGACTCGATTCCTCTGGATGACCTCGAGTTCCCAGACTTCCGCTGATCGTGTGATCTGAAGTCAGCGGGGGCCCCGGCTATTGCCGGGGCCCCTGCTTTTTTATCCCTGATTCTCGACGATCTTGGTTGCGATCCAGCACACGTGCAGGTCACGGACGGGGCCGGGGAGAGGTGTGGTCACTGCGCTGTGGATAACGAGAAGAATGACGAAGGTCACGTACGCAAGTGAGCCAACTTTCTTTGACGCGGTTGTTCCCGCTCTGTAGACTTAGTGATTGTGCGTACCAACAGTGTGCGCCCGAAACGCCGCTCAAATAGTTGAACATCTAGGCTTCGCCTAGTTACCACACTTCTTGGCGGTGCCACTCAGTTCGCTGAGTCGAGCTCTGGCTGTCAGTGCCAGGCTGGAATCAACGAACTGAACTCCGTCAAGGAGTTTCGGGCCGCTGCACTCTTTGTACTCATCCCTTCCTCGCCACTGACAGGCATGAAGGGCCATCGAGCCGGTGGTACGTGGCGATCATTGACAGCTTTCCGCTGTGGGTCTTTCCGCGTGCGCCTGCAAGCGATGGGTTGTCAATAGACCATAGAAGCCCGCGTTGGAAAGTCAAGACCTTGAGCGGGCTCTTAATGACACGGAGTTGTAGTGCCCACTATTCAGCAGCTCGTCCGTAAGGGGCGGACGTCAAAGGCCGGGAAGTCGAAGACTCCTGCGCTTAAGGGTTCCCCTCAGCGGCGCGGTGTGTGCACCCGCGTCTACACCACCACCCCAAAGAAGCCAAACTCCGCGCTCCGTAAGGTCGCTCGTGTGAAGCTGTCGAGCGGTATTGAAGTTACCGCTTACATCCCAGGTGTTGGTCACAACCTCCAGGAGCACTCGATCGTGCTCGTTCGTGGTGGTCGTGTTAAGGACCTTCCGGGTGTTCGTTACAAGGTAATCCGCGGTGCACTTGACACCCAGGGTGTTAAGAACCGTAAGCAGGCTCGTTCCCGCTACGGCGCAAAGAAGGAGAAGAACTGAAATGCCTCGTAAAGGCCCAGCTCCTAAGCGTCCGCTCGTTGTAGACCCAGTCTACGGCTCGCCAGTAGTGACGCAGCTTATCAACAAGGTTCTCCTTGACGGCAAGAAGTCGACTGCAGAAGCAATCGTCTACGGCGCTCTTGAGGGCGTTCGCGAGAAGACCGACGCTGACCCAGTAATCGCACTGAAGCGCGCTCTCGAGAACATTCGTCCAGCTCTTGAGGTTCGTTCACGCCGCGTCGGTGGAGCAACCTACCAGGTGCCAGTTGAGGTTCGCCCAGCACGTGCGACCACCCTCGCACTGCGTTGGCTGACCGACTACTCCCGCGCACGTCGTGAGAAGACGATGACCGAGCGTCTCATGAACGAGATCCTCGACGCATCGAACGGACTCGGGGCTGCTGTCAAGCGCCGCGAGGACATGCACAAGATGGCCGAATCGAACAAGGCATTTGCTCACTACCGCTGGTAATACTTTTAGGGTGCTTCGCATGAGCGAAGCACCCAGTATTCCCTCGGCAGTGAACAACTCGCGTTGTTCCTACCACTTTGAAGAGGTAACTCGTGGCACTTGACGTGCAAACCGACCTGAACAAGGTCCGTAACATCGGCATCATGGCTCACATCGATGCTGGAAAGACCACCACGACTGAGCGCATCCTGTTCTACACGGGTGTGAACTACAAGCTTGGTGAGACCCACGACGGCGCATCGACGATGGACTGGATGGAGCAGGAGCAGGAGCGCGGTATCACCATTACCTCCGCTGCTACCACTTGCTACTGGCACGAAAACCAGATCAACATCATCGACACCCCTGGCCACGTCGACTTCACCGTTGAGGTAGAGCGTTCGCTCCGCGTCCTCGACGGTGCAGTAGCTGTGTTCGACGGTAAGGAAGGTGTTGAACCACAGTCCGAGACCGTTTGGCGTCAGGCAGACAAGTACAACGTTCCACGTATTTGCTTTGTCAACAAGATGGACAAGCTCGGTGCTGACTTCTACTTCACCGTGAAGACGATTGTGGACCGCCTCAAGGCGAAGCCACTCGTTATCCAGCTCCCAATCGGTGCTGAGAACGACTTCATCGGTATGGTCGACATCATCGAAGAGAAGGCATATGTCTGGCACGGCGAGACCGCGCTTGGCGAGGCTTACGACGTCGAAGAGATCCCAGCTGACCTTGTTGAGAAGACCGCAGAGTACCGCGCTCAGCTCATCGAGGACATCGCCGAGACCGACGACGCTCTTATGGAGAAGTACCTTGGCGGCGAGGAAATCTCCATCGCCGAGATCAAGGCCGGTATCCGTAAGCTCGTTATTGCTGGTGAGGCATTCCCTGTTCTTTGTGGCTCCGCCTTCAAGAACAAGGGTGTCCAGCCAATGCTCGACGCCGTGATCGACTACCTCCCATCGCCACTCGACGTGCCTGCTGTTGAAGGCCGCGCAGTCAACGACGAAGAGAAGGTCATCACTCGTAGCGCAGACTCGAGTGAGCCGTTCTCGGCACTCGCATTCAAGGTTGCAGCTCACCCATTCTTCGGTAAGCTCACCTACGTTCGCGTGTACTCGGGCAAGGTTGCTTCCGGTGCCCAGATTGTTAACGCGACGAAGGGCAAGAAGGAGCGCGTAGGCAAGCTCTTCCAGATGCACTCCAACAAGGAAAACCCTGTTGAAGAGGCAACTGCAGGCCACATCTACGCCTTCATCGGTCTGAAGGACACGACCACGGGTGACACCCTCTGCGACCCGCAGAACCAGGTAATCCTCGAGTCGATGACCTTCCCTGAGCCAGTCATCGACGTGGCCATCGAGCCAAAAACCAAGGCTGACCAGGAAAAGCTCTCGACCGCTATTCAGAAGCTTGCTGAGGAAGACCCAACCTTCCGCGTGAAGCTCGACGAAGAGACCGGCCAGACCGTCATCGGTGGTATGGGTGAACTTCACCTCGATATCCTCGTTGACCGTATGCGCCGCGAGTTCAAGGTTGAGGCAAACGTTGGTAAGCCACAGGTTGCCTACCGCGAGACCATCCGTCGCACGGCAGAGAAGATCGACTACACCCACAAGAAGCAGACTGGTGGATCCGGTCAGTTCGCAAAGGTGCAGGTAACCTTCGAGCCACTCGACACCTCCGAAGGCGAGCTCTACGAGTTCTCCAACGAGGTCACCGGTGGCCGCATCCCACGCGAGTACATCCCATCCGTTGACGCCGGTATCCAGGCAGCAATGGAGCAGGGTATCCTCGCTGGCTTCCCACTCGTCGGTGTGAAGGCTCGTCTCCTTGACGGCGCCTACCACGACGTTGACTCGTCAGAAATGGCGTTCAAGATTGCCGGTACGATGGTCCTCCGCGAGGGTGCCAAGCGTGCCGACCCGGTACTTCTCGAGCCAGTCATGGCCGTCGAGGTGCGTACTCCTGAGGAGTACATGGGTGACGTTATCGGTGACATCAACTCACGCCGTGGAATGATCCAATCCATGGAAGATGCAACCGGTGTTAAGGTCGTCCGCGCACAGGTACCATTGTCAGAGATGTTCGGGTACATCGGTGACCTGCGGTCGAAGACCCAGGGTCGTGCAGTGTACTCGATGTCGTTCGATAGCTACGCCGAGGTACCTCGCGCAGTTGCCGAAGAGATCATCAAGAAGACCCGGGGCGAGTAAGTTCCCCACAGGTCGTACTGTAAAATAACAACACATCAACCTGTAGCGACAGCCGCCCCGTATGTGCCTCGTTCACTCGAGCGAGGCACATGCAAGATCGGCAAAACTACCCAAGTCCCAGGAGGACCCCAGTGGCGAAGGCCATTTTCGAGCGTACCAAGCCGCACGTAAACATCGGTACCATCGGTCACGTTGACCACGGTAAGACCACTCTTACCGCTGCAATCTCTAAGGTACTGGCTGAGAAGTACCCAGACGTTAACACCGCGTTCAAGTACGACGAGGTTGACAAGGCGCCAGAAGAGAAGCAGCGCGGAATCACCATCAACATCTCGCACATCGAGTACGAGACCGACAAGCGCCACTACGCGCACGTTGATGCTCCAGGTCACGCTGACTACATCAAGAACATGATCACCGGTGCTGCACAGATGGACGGCGCTATCCTCGTCGTTGCTGCAACCGACGGTCCAATGGCACAGACCCGCGAGCACGTTCTTCTTGCTCGCCAGGTTGGTGTTCCTTACCTCCTCGTTGCACTCAACAAGTGCGACATGGTCGACGACGAGGAAATCCTCGAGCTCGTCGAGATGGAGGTTCGTGAACTTCTTTCGAGCCAGGGCTTCGATGGCGACAACGCTCCTGTTGTCCGCGTTTCGGGCTACCAGGCACTCGAGGGCGACCAGAAGTGGATGGACTCTGTTGCAGAGCTCATGGACGCTGTGGACAACAACATCCCAGACCCAGTTCGTGACCTTGACAAGCCATTCCTCATGCCAATTGAGGACGTCTTCACCATCACCGGTCGTGGAACCGTTGTGACCGGTAAGGTCGACCGTGGTGTTCTCGACGTGAACTCCGAAGTTGAGATCGTCGGTATCCGCCCAGCGCAGAAGACCACCGTTACCGGTATCGAGACCTTCCACAAGCAGATGCAGCAGGCACAGGCTGGCGACAACACCGGTCTGCTCCTCCGCGGCACCAAGCGTGAAGACGTTGAGCGTGGCCAGGTTGTTGTTAAGCCAGGCTCGATCACCCCTCACACCAAGTTCGAGGCTCAGGTCTACATCCTGGCTAAGGACGAGGGTGGACGTCACAACCCGTTCTACTCGAACTACCGTCCACAGTTCTACTTCCGCACCACGGACGTCACCGGCGTTATCACCCTCCCAGAGGGAACCGAAATGGTTATGCCTGGCGACAACACCGAAATGTCGGTTGAGCTCATCCAGCCAATCGCAATGGAAGAGGGCCTCGGCTTCGCTATCCGTGAGGGTGGCCGCACCGTTGGTTCCGGTCGTGTAACCAAGATCATTTCCTGATCTAGTCACACACCTTCCAGCATTTAGCTGACCAAAAGGGCCCCGACTCCGCAAGGAGTCGGGGCCCTTTTGTAGTTTGCCTGCACAAACGCACGCGAGGGGCGCTGGAACCGCGCCAAGATCGTCGATAAGTGGGTCCAAAGTAGGGGAGGCGGTCCCATATTGCGGGGCTAAACTGTAGTGAGGAAAGTAAAACTACAGAAAAAGGAAAGAATGATGCGTACTTACGTAATCACTGGCGCTGCATCCGGCGTTGGCAAGGCAACCGCGGACATGGTTCGCGCGAACGGCGACAAGGTCATCTCGGTTGACCTGCACGATGCAGATGTCATCGCCGACCTGTCCTCCAAGGAAGGGCGCGAGCACATGGTCGCCGAGGTTGGTCGTCTGACCGACGGCAAGATCGATGTCATCGTTGCCAATGCGGGACTGTCGATCAACGCATCCGTAACTCTTGCCGTGAACTACTTCGGTGCACTCGCAACTCTCGAGGGCCTGCATCCATACCTTGCTGGTTCCGACTCGCCACGTGCAGTCATCACCGCTTCGATGGCGTCCCTCCAGCCGTTCAACCAGGAGATCCTGGACCTTAGCCTCGCAGGTGACGAAGAAGCCGCAATGAAGGTAGCCGAGGCAAACTCCGACCCAGCCGGCTACGTAAACTACCCAACCTCGAAGCGCGCCCTTGTGCGTTGGATGCGTGAGCACGCAATCAGCGAGGAGTGGGCTGGAGCAGGCATTCCACTGAACGCAATTGCACCTGCAATCATCCTCACCCCAATGACCGAGCCAATCTTTGCTGACCCAGTTCAGCGCGAGAACATGCTCTCCAAGGTTCCAATGCCGCTCAACGGTCCAGCTCCAGCTGAGGCTTGCGCATCGGCAATCATGTTCCTGGCTTCCGAGGCGAACACCCACATCTGCGGTCAGGTTCTCTTCACCGACGGCGGGTACGAAGCAAGCACCCGCGGCGCGGGCCAGTGGTGAGCTAACGACAGGTCCGGCGCTCGTGCTGCTATTAGGGCGAGCACATTCAAGCGTGTAGCGGGCTTCGGTCTGCTACGGCACGCTATAGAGGGTCGCAGCCGGTTTTCGGCTGTGGCCCTCTGCTGTTCCGGTGAGTAGTGCGGGGCCTGGAACAACATAGTTGTGTGCTGGAACTGCAGGGCTAGATAGGCCAGTACTGCAGTGCCGGACCTGGCAAGCCGGTGCAGTGGTGCGGTCTAGTGAGCACAGGTCAGGTGTGATTTGGCGCGGAAGAACCCGTTGCGGTCTTGAGAGCATCTCGGGTCCGCTATACTTGGAAAGACGTAACCCCAAGTGCCAGATCGCGTGCATGAACCCCGTGTGATCTTGGTTAAAGTGGTTGGCTTTCTGTTGCCCATCGTGGCACTATTAAGTAGTTGCCTTGTTGCAGGGCGCGATCATTAAAATATCGAACAGTGTGTTTTGCCGAGGCGCCTAAGGTGCCCAATTTCGTGTGAGCTCTCTGTGCGATTTTTCAGATCGACGCCCGCGAACCTAGTTCGGCAAACACAGGCAAGCAGACGTTGTGAAGGAACTTCATCGGCTTGTTGTTCGGTGAGGAACCTTCTCTAGTACAAACGGCCCGCACACAAATGTGTAGCGCCGCGGTGTGCCGCTAAAAGCGACACGCGCGAGTGCGGGGGTCGGACAGCTAGCGGTTCAAGAGAAGAGAGTCAGACGACGCCATGGCGGGACAGAAGATCCGCATCCGGCTCAAGTCCTACGACCACGAGGTAATCGACAGCTCGGCACGCAAGATTGTCGACACGGTTACACGCGCTGGTGCGACGGTCGTGGGCCCGGTGCCGCTGCCAACGGAGAAGAACGTATTTGTCGTTATCCGTTCGCCTCACAAGTACAAGGACAGCCGTGAGCACTTTGAGATGCGCACACACAAGCGGCTTATCGACATCATCGATCCAACGCCAAAGGCAGTAGATTCGCTTATGCGTCTCGACCTGCCTGCGGACGTTAACATCGAGATCAAGCTCTGAGACTGGGGGAGAAAATAATGACTACCCAGCAGAACGAGAAGCCAGTAAAGGCGATTCTCGGTACGAAGCTCGGAATGACCCAGGTTTGGGACGAGGACGGCAAGCTGGTTCCAGTAACTGTTGTTGCAGTTGAGACCAACGTTGTCACCCAGGTCCGCACCGCAGACGTCGATGGCTACGCAGCTGTACAGGTTGCAACCGGCCAGATCGACCCACGCAAGGTGACCAAGCCGCTCAAGGGGCACTTTGAGAAGGCAGGCGTGACCCCACGTCGCCACGTAACCGAGATCCGCACTTCTGATGCATCCGAATACTCGCTCGGTCAGGAACTGACCGTAGACGTATTTGAGGCCGGAGTTAAGGTCGACGTAGTCGGTACCACTCGCGGTAAGGGATTTGCCGGTGTTATGAAGCGTCACGGCTTCCACGGCGCATCCGCTTCCCACGGTGCACACCGTAACCACCGCAAGCCTGGTTCGATCGGTGGAGCTTCGACTCCATCGCGCGTATTCAAGGGCCTGCGTATGGCTGGTCGTATGGGCGGAGACCGCCAGACCACCCAGAACCTGACCGTCCACGCAGTCAACGCTGAGAAGGGCTACGTACTCGTAAAGGGTGCGGTTCCAGGTCCTAAGGGCGGCGTTGTACTCGTGCGTAGCGCAGTTAAGGGAGCGTGAAACAAATGGCAGAGACCCTTACTGTTGCCGTAGTTGACGCAACTGGAAAGAAGACTGGCACGACTGAACTTCCTGGTGAAGTTTTTGACGTGCAGGTAAACGTCCCACTCATCCACCAGGTCGTCGTTGCACAGCGTGCAGCTGCGCGCCAAGGAACCCACGCGACCAAGACTCGCGCGGACGTTCGCGGTGGTGGACGTAAGCCTTACAAGCAAAAGGGAACCGGCCGTGCCCGTCAGGGTTCGACCCGTGCGCCTCAGTTCGCTGGTGGTGGAACCGTACACGGTCCACAGCCACGCGACTACTCGCAGCGCACCCCAAAGAAGATGAAGGCAGCTGCTCTCCGCGGCGCCCTGTCGGACCGCGCACGCGCTAACCGCGTACACGTTATTTCCGGCTTCGGCGTTGAGGGTGTTCCTTCGACCAAGCAGGCGCTCACCGCACTTCGTACGCTCTCCCTGAGCAAGGCCATCTTCGGTGACGTCAAGCATGTTCTCGTGGTCCACGAGCGCGGCGACGATGTAACCATCAAGTCCCTGCGCAACGTTGAGTCGGTTCACCTGATTACGGCTGACCAGCTCAACACCTACGACGTGCTTGTCTCCGATGACGTGGTTTTCACTGAAGGTGCGCTTGCAGCGTTCCTCGGTGGCAACAAGTCGGCCGAGCTCGACAAGGAGACCGCAAAGTGACTCAGGTACAGAAGGACCCACGCGACGTTATCGTTGCGCCAGTCCTCACGGAGAAGGCCTACGTAGGTTTCGAAGAGGGTAAGTACACCTTCCTCGTTGACCCACGTTCGAACAAGACCGAGATCAAGATCGCCATCGAGCGCGCATTCGAGGTCAAGGTTGCATCCGTCAACACCATCAACCGTCAGGGCAAGACCCGTCGGACCCGTTTCGGCATCGGCAAGCGCAAGAACACCAAGCGCGCGATCGTAACTCTCCAAGAGGGCTACCAGATCGACGTGTTCGGTGGAGCAGCTAGCTGAAGCCGTTCGAGAGCAGATTAGGATAGATCCCCATGGGAATCCGTAAGTACAAGCCGACGACGCCGGGCCGCCGCGGTTCGAGCGTAGCCGACTTCGTCGAGATCACGCGCTCGGAGCCGGAGAAGTCCCTCGTTCGTCCACTGACCAAGACTGGTGGACGTAACAACTCCGGACGCATCACTACCCGTCACAAGGGTGGTGGCCACAAGCGCGCTTACCGTGTCATCGACTTCCGTCGTCACGACAAGGACGGCGTACCGGCAAAGGTCGCTCACATTGAGTACGACCCAAACCGTACCGCCCGCATTGCCCTTCTGCACTACGCAGATGGCGAAAAGCGTTACATCATTGCTCCAGAGAAGCTGAAGCAGGGTGACTTTGTGGAGAACGGCCCAAACGCCGACATCAAGCCAGGTAACAACCTGCCTCTCCGCAACATCCCAACCGGTACCGTGATTCACGCAATCGAGCTTCGCCCAGGTGGCGGCGCAAAGATCGCGCGTTCCGCTGGTGTCTCGGTTCAGCTCGTTGCAAAGGATGGCCCATACGCCCAGCTGCGTATGCCATCCGGCGAAATCCGCAACGTTGACGCTCGCTGCCGTGCAACCGTAGGTGAAGTTGGTAACGCAGAGCAGTCCAACATCAACTGGGGTAAGGCCGGCCGTATGCGTTGGAAGGGCGTTCGCCCAACCGTCCGCGGTGTTGCAATGAACCCAATCGACCACCCACACGGTGGTGGTGAGGGTAAGACTTCCGGTGGTCGCCACCCAGTCTCACCTTGGGGTCAGCCGGAAGGCCGTACCCGTCGTCCGAACAAGCCAAGCGACAAGCTTATTGTTCGTCGTCGCCGCACCGGCAAGAAGCGCTGATAGGAGCCTTTAGACATGCCACGTAGCTTGAAGAAGGGTCCTTTCGTTGATGGCCACCTTCAGAAGAAGGTAGATGCCCAGAACGAAGCAGGCACCCAGAACGTAATTAAGACCTGGTCCCGTCGGTCGGTAATCACCCCCGACTTCCTGGGTCACACCTTTGCCGTGCACGACGGTCGCAAGCACACTCCTGTGTTCGTAACCGAGTCCATGGTTGGACACAAGCTCGGTGAGTTTGCACCAACGCGGACATTCCGCGGCCACGTGAAAGACGACAAGAAGGGTCGTCGTCGCTGACCCCCGGGTCAGTTGCGATAACCCCTTCAGGTCATGACGAACCAAGAAGGCAGGACAGCAATGGAAGCCATGGCGAAGGCGCGGTTCATCCGCGTCACGCCCCAGAAGGCCCGTCGCGTCGTGGATCTTATCCGTGGCAAGCAGGCCACTGAGGCCGTTGCAGTACTCAAGTTCGCTCCTCAGGCAGCGAGCGAGCCAGTACTGAAGGTCGTGCAGAGCGCGATCGCAAACGCACGGGTAATCGCCGACCGTGACAACGTAGCTTTTGACGAGAACAACCTCGTCATCAAGACTGCGCTTGTGGACGAGGGACCAACGCTTAAGCGTTTCCGCCCACGTGCCCAGGGTCGTGCAAGCCAGATCCTCAAGCGGACCAGCCACATCACCGTGGTTGTCGCTCCGGTTGACGACAAGGAAGGGGCCCGATAGTGGGACAGAAGATTCGCCCGCACGGGTACCGTCTCGGTATCACCACCGACCACCGGTCGCGTTGGTTTGCCGACAGCACCAAGCCTGGCCAGCGTTACCGTGACTACGTTCGCGAGGACGTAGCAATCCGCAAGCTCATGAGCGAAGGCCTTGAGCGCGCCGGTATCGCAAAGGTCGAAATCGAGCGTACGCGTGACCGCGTTCGCGTCGACATTCACACTGCACGTCCCGGCATCGTTATCGGTCGCCGTGGTGCAGAGGCTGACCGCATTCGCGGCGAGCTCGAGAAGCTCACCGGCAAGCAGGTTCAGCTGAACATCCTCGAGGTCAAGAACGCCGAGATCGAGGCGCAGCTCGTTGCTCAGGGTATTGCTGAGCAGCTCGCATCGCGTGTTTCGTTCCGTCGTGCGATGCGCAAGGGCATGCAGTCCGCGCTTCGCGCCGGTGCAAAGGGCATCCGTGTCCAGTGTGCTGGTCGTCTCGGTGGCGCAGAAATGAGCCGTTCCGAGTTCTACCGCGAGGGTCGCGTTCCACTTCACACGCTCCGTGCGAACATCGACTACGGCTTCTACGAAGCTCGTACCACGTTCGGTCGCATCGGTGTAAAGGTGTGGATCTACAAGGGCGACATGACCGAGAAGGAATTCGCGGCACAGCAGGCAACCCAGGCACCTCGTGCCGGTCGCGGCCGTACCGACCGTCCTTCACGCGGTGGCCGTCGTAACAACGACCGTAAGGCAGCTGCTCCAGAAGCAGCAGCACCTGAGGCTGCTCCAGCAGCCGCTGAGACCGGAACGGAGGCCTGAGCGTAATGCTTATCCCGCGCAGGCTCAAGCACCGTAAGCAGCACCACCCTTCGCGCACTGGCGCTTCCAAGGGCGGCAACGAGGTTACTTTTGGTGACTACGGCATCCAGGCACTGACCCCTGCCTACGTCACCAACCGCCAGATTGAAGCTGCACGTATTGCTATGACCCGTCACATCAAGCGTGGCGGTAAGGTCTGGATCAACATCTATCCAGACCGTCCACTGACCAAGAAGCCAGCCGAAACCCGTATGGGTTCCGGTAAGGGTTCTCCTGAATGGTGGATTGCCAACGTCAAGCCAGGTCGTATCATTTTCGAACTGGCTGGAGTTCCAGAGCCACTTGCACGCGAGGCAATGCGCCGCGCGATGCACAAGCTCCCAATGAAGTGCCGTTTCGTGGTACGCGAAGGAGGTGCTAACTGATGGCTGTAGGAACTAAGGGTCTAGAAGCCAAGGAGTTGGACCTGCTCGACGACGCAGCTCTTGTTGCTGAAGTTGAGAAGGCAAAGAAGGAACTCTTCAACCTGCGTTTCCAGGCTGCCTCTGGTCAGCTCGAGACGCACGGACGACTCAAGGCCGTTCGTCGCGACATCGCAAGGATCTACACGATCCTTCGTGAGCGTGAGCTCGGCATTCGTACTGCACCAAGCGTTAGCGAGTGAGGCTTAAATGAGCGAGAAACTAATCGCGGAACGCCCTCAGCGCAAGACGCGTCGTGGGTACGTTGTGAGCGACAAGATGGACAAGACCATCGTTGTCGAGGTCGAGGATCGCGTAAAGCACCCGCTTTACGGTAAGGTTATGCGTAGGACTAGCAAGGTCAAGGCTCACGATGAGCTGAACACTGCTGGAGCCGGCGACCTCGTCCTCATCATGGAGACCCGCCCGCTGTCCGCTACTAAGCGGTGGCGCCTGGTGGAGATCCTCGAGAAGGCCAAGTAACTTGTTTCGTCCCTAGGGGCGGATCGAATATTCGGTCCGCCCCATAGGGGTGTCTTAAAGTTGCTTTGGTTGAAAAATATCCGTTCGGCAAGGCTCGTTAACAGACGAGAACCAGCTCGACGACAGGAGTTCATTACATGATCCAGCAGGAGTCGCGACTTCGCGTTGCTGACAACACCGGTGCAAAGGAAATCCTCTGCATCCGTGTTCTCGGTGGCTCGGGCCGTCGCTACGCCGGAATCGGCGACACCATTGTCGCAACCGTCAAGGATGCAATCCCTGGCGGGAACGTTAAGAAGGGCGATGTGGTTAAGGCCGTTATCGTCCGCACAGCCAAGGAACGTCGTCGTCCAGACGGTTCCTACATCAAGTTCGATGAGAACGCAGCTGTGATTCTCAAGAACGATGGTGAGCCTCGTGGAACCCGCATCTTCGGCCCAGTCGGCCGCGAGCTGCGTGACAAGCGTTTCATGAAGATCATCTCGCTTGCTCCGGAGGTGATCTGACATGGCGAACATCAAAAAGGGTGACATGGTAGTTGTCATCGCTGGTAAGAACAAGGGTGAAAAGGGACGCGTACTTGAGGTTCTCAAGGACCGCGACCGTGTCATCGTTGAGGGCATCGGCCGTGTGACCAAGCACGTTAAGCCTGGTCAGACCGCGCGCGGTACCCGTACCGGCGGCATCGAGACTGTCGAAGCCCCAATTCACATTTCGAACGTGCAGTTCTACGATGCAGAGGCTAAGCGCGGCAAGCGTCTTGGTGCTCGCCTCGAAGAGGTCGAGCGCGATGGCCGTACCCGTGTTGCACGCGTTCGCGTAGCCCGCGGTCACGGCGAGGCAGAGAGGGACGTCTGATGACTCAGCCACGCCTTAAGGCACGCTACAACGAAGAAATTCGTACTGCTCTCCTCGAAGAGTTCAAGCACCAGAACGTCAACCAGGTTGGTGGCCTCGTAAAGGTCGTCGTCAACATGGGTGTCGGTGACGCTGCTAAGGACTCGAAGCTCATCGAAGGCGCAATCCGCGACCTGACTCTGATCACCGGTCAGAAGCCACAGGTAACGAAGGCACGCAAGTCGATCGCACAGTTCAAGCTCCGCGAGGGAATGCCAATTGGTGCCCACGTTACGCTCCGTGGCGACCGCATGTGGGAGTTCCTCGACCGACTGACGTCGATCGCTCTCCCACGTATCCGTGACTTCCGTGGTCTCTCCCCGAAGCAGTTCGACGGCAACGGAAACTACACGTTCGGTCTGACCGAGCAATCGATGTTCCACGAGATCGACCCAGACTCGATCGACCGCCAGCGCGGCATGGACATCACTGTTGTGACCACCGCAAAGACCGATGACGAGGGCCGCGCGCTTCTCAAGCACATCGGCTTCCCTTTCAAGGAGAACTGATATGGCGAAGAAGGCCCTTATCAACAAGGCAGCCGCAAAGCCTAAGTTCGCGGTTCGCGCCTACACCCGGTGCCAGAAGTGCGGTCGTCCGCACTCTGTGTACCGCAAGTTCGGACTCTGCCGTGTATGCCTTCGCGAGATGGCACACCGCGGTGAGCTTCCCGGCGTCACGAAGAGCAGCTGGTAACAACTACGTCGTAGGTCCAGCGGGAGCTTAACAGCAAACTAACTGGATACCCCGACGAGGAAGGGCAAGAGCCCAATGACAATGACCGACCCGATCGCAGATATGCTCACGCGTCTGCGTAACGCGAACTCGGCTTACCACGAGACGGTAACCATGCCGTCTTCGAAGCTGAAGTCGAACATTGCAGACATTCTGAAGGCCGAGGGTTACATCAAGGGATGGACCGTCGAGGACGCCCCTGTTGGCAAGAACCTCGTACTCGAGCTCAAGTTTGGCCCAAACCGCGAACGCGCCCTCGCTGGCGTAACCCGCGTGTCCAAGCCAGGTCTGCGTGTATATGCAAAGTCCACTAACCTGCCAAAGGTTCGCGGCGGCCTCGGAGTGGCAATTTTGTCCACCTCCTCAGGTCTTCTGACCGGCAAGCAGGCAGCACAGAAGGGCGTGGGTGGGGAAGTCCTCGCCTACGTCTGGTAATCGGAAAGGATAGAGATACAAATGTCACGTATCGGTAAGCTTCCTATTCCGGTCCCGGCTGGTGTGGATGTAACGATTAGCGGTGCACTCGTAACGATCAAGGGTGCCAAGGGCACGCTTGAGCACGTTGTGCCTGCTCCAATTGAGGTCGCTCGCGAGGAAGATGGCTCCATCGTCGTCTCCCGTCCGAACGACGAACGCGAGTCCCGTGCACTGCACGGCCTGACCCGCACGCTGCTCTCCAACATCGTCATCGGTGTTACCCAGGGCTATGAGAAGAAGCTTGAAATCGTAGGTACCGGTTACCGTGTTGCCGCGAAGGGTTCGGACCTCGAGTTCGCTCTTGGTTTCTCCCACCCAGTGATCATCTCCGCACCTGAAGGCATCACCTTCGCTGTTGAGGGCCCAACCAAGTTCTCGGTTTCGGGCATCGACAAGCAGCAGGTCGGCGAAGTCGCTGCGAACATTCGCAAGATTCGTAAGCCAGAGCCTTACAAGGGTAAGGGTGTCCGCTACGCTGGCGAGATCGTCCGCCGCAAGGCTGGAAAGGCTGGTAAGTAACAAATGGCTAGCAAAGATTTCAGCAAGAGCAAGGCTGTTTCTCGCAAGCGCCGTCACATTCGTCTTCGCAAGAAGATCCGTGGCAACGCTGCGCGTCCACGCCTGGTTGTAACGCGCTCGTCGCGTCACATGGTAGCTCAGGTTATCGACGACACCGTCGGTAAGACTCTGGTATCTGCTTCCACCCTCGAGGCCGATCTTCGTGCCTTCGATGGAGACAAGTCTGCAAAGTCCCGCAAGGTTGGCGAGCTTATCGCTGAGCGCGCGAAGGCAGCAGGCATTGACGCAGTCGTTTTCGACCGCGGTGGAAACCAGTACCACGGCCGAGTGGCTGCAGTTGCAGATGGCGCCCGCGAAGGTGGTCTGTCACTGTGATTACCACTTCCGTTTCGAAGCAAAGGACACTCTGATGGCTGCAGGGCAGCGCAACACTGGCGCACCCACGGGTGGCGCCAACGAGCAGAACGATCGCCGTAATGGCCGCGGACGCGGTGAAGGCGGTCGTCGTGGTGACGCAGCTGAGAAGAGCGCTTTCGTAGAGCGTGTTGTCACCATCAACCGTGTAGCTAAGGTCGTTAAGGGTGGACGTCGTTTCTCCTTCACCGCACTTGTTGTGGTTGGAGACGGCGACGGCACCGTTGGCGTTGGCTACGGTAAGGCGAAGGAAGTTCCTGCGGCTATTGCCAAGGGTGTTGAGGAAGCGAAGAAGAACTTCTTCCGCGTTCCACGCATCCAGGGAACCATCCCTCACCCAATCCAGGGTGAAGCTGCAGCTGGTGTAGTGTTCCTGCGCCCAGCAGCTCCTGGTACCGGTGTTATCGCCGGTGGTCCAGTGCGTGCAGTACTTGAGTGCGCTGGTATCCACGACGTTCTTTCCAAGTCGCTGGGTTCTTCCAACGCGATCAACATCGTTCACGCGACTGTTGCAGCACTGCGTGGACTCGAAGAGCCAGCTGAAGTTGCTGCACGTCGCGGCCTGCCACTGGAAGATGTTGCTCCTGCAGCTCTTCTCCGTGCACAGGTTGCGGGCCTCGCAGCTAAGGCAGCAGAGGTAGGTGCATGATGGCCAATCTCAAGGTAACTCAGGTCAAGTCCGCTATTGGCGGAAAGCAGAACCAGCGAGACACGCTGCGTACTCTCGGTCTCAAGGGCATCGGTTCTTCCGCTGTCAAGGAAGACCGTCCAGAGTTCCGCGGCATGATCGCAACTGTGGCTCACCTTGTCACAGTTGAGGAGGTTGACTGATCATGGCCGAGAAGAAGGCTGAAGAGGTCGTCGAGGCAGTAGCCGAGACCACCGAAAAGAAGGCTCCAGCCAAGAAGGCAGCGGCTAAGAAGCCTGCTACCACCAAGGCTGCAGCAACCAAGGCTCCAGCTAAGAAGGCTGCTGCGAAGAAGGAAGAGGTTCAGGAAGTGACCGCTGGTCCAGCTCTGAAGCTCCACCACCTTCGCCCAGCCCCTGGTGCTAAGACTGCCAAGACCCGTGTTGGTCGTGGTGAAGCATCCAAGGGTAAGACTGCTGGCCGTGGTACCAAGGGTACGAAGGCTCGTTACCAGGTTCCACAGCGCTTTGAAGGTGGCCAGATGCCACTTCACATGCGTTTGCCAAAGCTCCGTGGCTTCAAGAACCCATTCCGCGTTGAGTTCCAGGTTGTAAACCTGGACAAGCTCGGCGAGCTCTACCCACAGGGTGGAACTGTAACGGTTGAGGATCTTGTAGCTAAGGGTGCTGTCCGTAAGGGACAGCCAGTCAAGGTGCTCGGCACCGGAGACGTTTCCGTAAAGCTCGAAGTTGCCGTTAACGCAGTTTCGGGTTCCGCGAAGGAGAAGATCCTCGCGGCGGGCGGCTCGATTTCCGAGAACTGATCCTGACTAGGCGGGGCCGACACCATCAAGGTGTCGGCCCCGCCTTTTCTATTGGTACTGTGCATGGACGGGGATTTCTTTATCTTGGCCTGAACCGATAAAGTAACTTCGTTATTGGTTTGTTGATTGAGTGCGAATTGCCTTGCACAGTACGCACGGCTGCGTAGTGAGTGCGGACTGGCGCTACGCTTGCGCTTTCGCCATCCGACAGATTCATAATTGCCGATCAGAGGTATTGCCTCTCCTCGATAATGCGCTCACGCATCATCGACACAACGCTTATGCCGGGTCCTGCTTCTCGCGGGATGCGGTTCAGGAGGACTAGGTGCTTAGCGGATTCGCTCGGGCGTTCAGAACGCCAGACCTACGACGCAAGTTGCTGTTTACAATCGGGATCATCGTGCTCTACCGCATCGGTTCCCACGTACCAGCTCCCGGTGTTTCGTATAAGAACATCCAGGCGTGTCTTGCTAACAACGAGAGCAACGACCTGCTGGGAATTGTGAACCTGTTTAGTGGTGGCGCACTCCTGCAGCTCTCTATCCTTGCGCTCGGTATCATGCCGTACATTACGGCTAGCATCATTATTCAGCTGCTCCGCGTGGTTATCCCTCACTTCGAGGCTCTGCACAAGGAAGGCCAGACTGGTACCGCGAAGTTGACTCAGTACACTCGTTACCTGACGATTGGCCTCGGCCTCCTGCAGGCGACCACGTACGTAACCATGGCGCGTACGGGCCAGCTCCTGCCAAACTGTGATCCGATTCCGAACGACTCGATCATGACTTCTGTCCTCATCATCCTGACAATGACTGCTGGTACGGGCCTGATCATGTGGCTTGGTGAGCAGATCACCGAGCGCGGCATCGGTAATGGTATGTCGATGCTCATCTTCATCTCGATCATCGCGTCGTTCCCAGGCGCACTGTGGTCGATCGCAAAGGGCAACGGCGGCCTAGGCAAGTTCGTTGTGGTTGTTCTTGTGGCTCTCCTTGTCATCGCCCTGGTCGTGTTCGTCGAGCAGTCGCAGCGCCGAATTCCGGTTCAGTATGCAAAGCGCATGGTTGGTCGTCGGGTCTACGGTGGGTCGACCACGTACATCCCAATCAAGATCAACATGGCCGGTGTTATCCCAGTCATTTTCGCTTCCTCGCTGCTCTCTGTGCCGATGCTGATTGCGCAGTTTGCCAACATTGATGCGGGCTGGGTTCGCTGGGTTCAGGTTCACATCGCTGACCCTTCAGCACCACTGCACCTTGTGCTGTACGTGCTGCTGATTCTCTTCTTCTGCTTCTTCTACACTGCGATTACGTTCAACCCGGACGAGGTCGCGGACAACATGAAGAAGTATGGCGGATTCATTCCGGGTATTCGTGCTGGGCGTCCAACGGCCGATTACCTGAACTTCGTGATCACTCGTATCACGTCCGCCGGTTCGATCTACCTCGCGCTCGTCGCGTTGATCCCGACGGTTGCCTTTATCGCGATGGGTGTTTCAACGAACATTCCATTCGGTGGCACGTCGATCCTCATTATTGTTGGTGTTGGTCTTGAGACGGTCAAGCAGATCGACTCACAACTCCAGCAGCGTCACTACGAAGGGTTGCTCAAGTGAGCGCACGTATTGTTTTGTTGGGCCCTCCAGGGGCAGGTAAGGGAACTCAGGCAGCTCGTCTTGCCGAGACCCTCGGCGTCGAGGCTATCTCCACCGGAGATATCTTCCGCGCGAACATCAAGGGCGAGACCGAACTGGGCAAGCTCGCGCAGGACTACACCTCGCGCGGAGAACTGGTTCCAGACTCGGTCACCAACGCGATGGTGCGCGACAAGCTGGCTTCCAAGATCTCGGGCGACCCATCAGAACTCGGGTTCATCCTTGATGGCTACCCTCGCAACGTCGCCCAGGTTGAAGAACTGGATGCCATCCTTGCGGACCTTGGTGTCTCACTGGACGGTGCTCTCGAGATCACCGCTGACAACGACGTTGTTACGGAGCGCCTGTTGAAGCGCGCTGAGATTGAGGGGCGCGCAGATGACACTGAACCAGTCATCCGTCACCGACTTTCGGTATACGCAGAGCAGACCGCACCAATCTCTGCTGTGTACTCCGAGCGTGGGGCTCTTGTAGAGGTCGATGGCATCGGCGAGGTAGACGAAGTCACCGCACGCCTCGTGGACGCTCTCGAGTCTCTGGAGAAGTGACCACACACTACAGTGTGAAATATTTAGGAGCGGGACATGTTTGGACGCGAACGCGTTGAAATGAAGTCCCTGGATCAGATCCGCTTGATGCGGAAGGCCGGTCTAGTCGTTTCAGAAGCTCTGAGTGAAGTCCGGGATGCTGCGCGTCCCGGACTTTCGCTTTTGGAACTCAATAGCATCGCTGAGGCCGCGATCCGGGATAGGGGAGCGGTTCCGTCGTTCCTCGGGTATGAGGGCTTTCCAGCCTCGATCTGTACGTCCGTCAACGACGAAGTAATTCACGGGATTCCCAGCGCACGTGCCCTAGAGGACGGCGACGTACTGTCAATTGACTGTGGTGCCATCCTTGACGGCTGGCATGGCGACTCTGCGATCACTCTTCTTGTAGGGGAGGCGCATAGCACCGCGGTCCGCGCGCTGGACGCCGCCACTGAGCGTTCCATGTGGGCCGGTCTTGCCGCCGTCGCCTCAGCCAAGTATGTCAACGGCATTGGGCTCGCCATCGAGGGCTCGTTGGAAGACTCCGGTGAGCAGGACGGTGTCGAGTACGGGATCGTCGAGGACTACGTGGGGCATGGCATCGGCACTTCGATGCACCAGCCGCCGGACGTCGTGAACTTTTGGACTAAGGAGAAGGGTCCCAGGGTACGACCAGGTCTGTGCCTCGCCATTGAGCCAATGGTGACTCTGGGTAGTCCCGAAACTACGGTGCTGGATGATGACTGGACGGTAGTCACTGCCGACAGTTCAATCGCCGCCCATTGGGAGCACACTGTCGCGGTGATGGAGTCAGGTATTTGCGTCTTGACGGCCAGTGATGGGGGCCTCGCTGGCCTCGCACCATTTGGGGTTACGCCCGTTTCTCTGGACTGATCGCGGTCTCAACCCCGATACGTGTCTCGGCTCGCGCTCTGATGCGTTTTCTCGTCGTCGTTTGTGCGGAGTAGGAGTACCTCTGCGTGTTTCTCATACCCTGTGGGTGGTTGGAAGAGATCAAGGACGGTTCGCTCAACTGCTGGGGCGCTGCGATGGAACCTGGCTCGGACGGAGACTTCGGTCCAGAACCGTTTAGGAATGAGGAGCAGATCATTGCTCCTCAGCGAACTGGGTGCGGCGTCAGGTACCTATGGGGCCACGTAGTTCTGAGTTGTGATGGCCCCTCGGCAATGACGACGTTGCAGGCCCCCTCTTCTTGTGGCTGTTTTGGTCCTCGATTAGGGCTGCACCAAAGGTTGACATCGTCGTGTCGACTGCCCCGCCGACTCACGCAGCGATGCTGATCGCGCCGCCTGTGGATTTCTTGATAATCACCCATGTGGATGTGCGGCTGTTCCCGCAGGAAGCTGCCGATGCGTCTATTTCACGTGGAGAAAAGATTACCGACGATCTTGGACAGTCACTTGGGCATCCCGCTATGCGGTGGCCCCCACGGATAAGTTCACAGTGCAGTTGATGCTCCGTCTTCGGAACAAGGGACGCGGAGATACCGAACGGATCGGCAATGATGCGTTCAAGATTGCCTTCAAAGTCACGCTAGATGTTGAAGGTGCTCTGCCTCGAAGATGTGACTTCGCGGACATGCTTGACCTCGACATAGTAATAGTCACGGACCTGAGTGCGACACATTCAACACGGCGACTTACTACTCGGGTAAGTGAAGCGCAACTGATCCTGACCGTCTGCACATTCCTGAACCAGAGATTGCCGTGTACGTGGTTACGAAGGACGCGGGTGTTTCCAAGTTCATGCGGTCAACGAGTTCAAGGGCACCAATACTGCAAAGAATGAATGATTAGAAGTCCCTGATAATGCGGTTCCTGATGACGCGTTCCCTGGCTGCGTCAAGCACACTGTTGCCCACTTTGACGCGGGGTTGCCAATGGCTCTAGGACTGGCTTCAACCGGTAACGACCAGTCGCTCGCCTACCTCGCGTCGGCGCCTACCCTCGCTGGTTTGGGGACGCTCCTCGGAGCAAGGAGGAAGCGCGGGGCTCACAGGTTGAACTGACAAGGCGCTAGGAGCCTCCCAAACGCAGGCCACTGGGTTTGATGGGGCCC
>NZ_HE978641.1:41737-75307 GCF_000312125.1 Timonella senegalensis JC301 | reverse complement strand
ACTGCACCACCACCCCACCCTCTTGATTTTCGACGATACGGGCAACTCCCAGCACATGTGCAAAATCGTGGTGGAAAGTAAGCGGCATCACGATGCCATCGGACTCATCTATGCCGTAAGATAGATCCTTGGTATGTGTAAATCACATGCTAGCAATCCAAATTACAGGAGTTAGCGGAGTATATGGCGAAGAAGGACGGCGTCATCGAGATCGAGGGCAGCGTGGTTGAAGCTCTCCCAAACGCAATGTTTCGGGTAGAACTTGCCAACGGGCACAAGGTGCTCGCGCACATCTCGGGAAAGATGCGTCAACACTACATTCGAATCCTCCCAGAGGACCGGGTGGTCGTTGAGTTGAGCCCATACGACTTGACCCGTGGCCGAATCGTCTACCGCTACAAGTAACCACTTCGATCACTGCCGGTAGTGGGAGTGGGCTATGCCTGCCACCAACGCCAGCAGAGGAGACACGATGAAGGTCAACCCTAGCGTTAAGAAGATCTGCGACAAGTGCAAGGTTATCCGCCGTCACGGTCGCGTCATGGTCATCTGCGAGAACCTGCGTCACAAGCAGCGCCAGGGCTGATACGAGGTTTTCCTCGTTCAGCGGCAACGCGACGTCAGGGTCGTAGACGACCCAGCCTGTCTAGATCCCAGGCATAGAAAGAAAGTTTCACCGCCAACCTCTCGGATTCGTCCGACGTTGGCACACCCTCGGCTCGGAGGCCGGGGCTCGCGAACCGCGAGAGGTGAAGCTTCAGACCTCCGAAAGACACACAGGAGCCATCAATAATGGCACGTTTGATTGGAGTGGACCTCCCTCGCGACAAGCGAGTAGTGGTAGCTCTCACTTACATCTACGGCGTGGGCCGTACCCGTTCCGAGCAGGCAATTGCTGCAACGGGAATCTCCCCAGACGTTCGCGTTAAGGACCTCGACGACGCTCAGCTCGTCGCCATCCGTGACTTCCTCGAGGGCAACTTCAAGCTCGAAGGTGACCTTCGCCGTGAGGTTGCTGCCGACATTCGCCGCAAGGTTGAGATCGGCTGCTACGAGGGTCTTCGTCACCGCCGCGGACTTCCAGTTCGTGGTCAGCGCACCAAGACCAACGCACGTACCCGTAAGGGTCCAAAGAAGACAGTGGCCGGTAAGAAGAAGGCTCGCTGATCTAGCAGCAGTAGTTCGTTTGACTCTGTTTGGCAGTTTCTCGTTCGTTTGAACGCACAAACCCACAGAGTTATCGATCCGAAGATCTCAACTCAGGAGAGAAAGAGCACATGCCTCCAAAGACTCGCGGCGCCCAGAGCGTACGCAAGCCTCGCCGCAAGGACAAAAAGAACGTCGCAATCGGCCAGGCTCACATCAAGAGCACGTTTAACAACACGATCGTCTCGATCACTGACCCTTCGGGTGCTGTGATTTCGTGGGCATCGTCCGGTCAGGTTGGCTTCAAGGGATCGCGTAAGTCGACCCCTTACGCAGCTCAGCTTGCCGCTGAGTCGGCTGCACGCCGCGCTCAGGAACACGGAATGAAGAAGGTAGACGTCTTCGTAAAGGGTCCAGGCTCCGGCCGCGAGACCGCGATCCGCTCCCTCCAGGCTGCTGGCCTCGAGGTTGGTTCGATCCAGGACGTTACGCCTCAGGCACACAACGGCTGCCGCCAGCCAAAGCGTCGCCGCGTCTGATCCCGTAACAATCGTTCGCCTTTTGTCTTAACGACGATCTTGGTCACGCTGGTCCGTGAGATCACGTGCCAGCGCACCAAGATCGTCGTATAGCGAAGTGGACATGTCAGGTTGAAGCGGGTGGCGCAAGCCGCCCGTCCAGGTATGCGTCAAATAGTGGACGCATTTCGAAAGGAAACCACCAAGTGCTTATTGCACAGCGCCCAACCCTCTCTGAAGAGGTCATCTCGGACAACCGTTCACGGTTCACCATCGAGCCACTCGAGCCAGGCTTCGGCTACACGCTCGGTAACTCGCTGCGTCGTACCCTGCTGTCCTCCATCCCTGGAGCAGCAGTAACCTCCATCCGCATTGACGGTGTACTCCACGAGTTCACCACCATTACGGGTGTTAAGGAAGACGTCACCGAGATCATCCTCAACATCAAGAACATCGTCCTCTCCTCGGAGAACGACGAGCCAGTCGTGATGTACCTGCGCAAGCAGGGTGCGGGAGTAGTTACTGCTGCGGACATCGTTCCACCAGCAGGTGTTGAGGTTCACAACTCTGACCTTCACATTGCAACTCTGAACGACAAGGGCAAGCTGGAGATCGAACTCACTGTTGAGCGTGGACGTGGATACGTCTCCGCAAGCCAGAACAAGTCTTTTGAAGCTGAGATCGGCCGTATTCCGGTTGACTCCATCTACTCGCCAGTCCTCAAGGTGACCTACAAGGTCGAGGCAACGCGTGTTGAGCAGCGCACCGACTTTGACAAGCTCATCGTCGACGTTGAGACCAAGCAGGAAGCTATTGCTCCTCGCGATGCACTCGCATCCGCGGGCAAGACGCTTGTTGAGCTCTTCGGTCTCGCACGCGAACTCAACGTAGAAGCAGAAGGCATTGAGATCGGTCCATCGCCAACTGACGCAGCGCTTGCTGCTGACCTGGCTCTTCCTATCGAAGACCTCCAGCTGACGATCCGTTCGTACAACTGCCTCAAGCGCGAGGGCATTCACCAGGTTGGTGAACTCGTTGCTCGCTCCGAGGCAGATCTGCTCGACATTCGTAACTTCGGTGCCAAGTCCATAAACGAGGTGAAGGAAAAGCTCGCTGAGCTCGGCCTGAACCTGAAGGACTCGCCACTCGATTTCGATCCAACTTCCTCGGCGAACTACTTCGACGACGAAGACGAGCAGTACAACTGACTTCTGGACTGATCGGCTGCGGCCGGTCGTCGTAACAATCTCAAGGAGCATCAACTATGCCTACCCCTACCAAGGGTGCACGGCTCGGTGGTAGCCCGGCTCACGAGCGTCTGATCCTCGCGAACCTTGCTTCCAACCTGTTCGAGCACGGTCGCATCACCACCACCGTGACCAAGGCGAAGCGCCTTCAGCCACTCGCTGAGCGCCTCATCACCAAGGCAAAGCGCGGAGACATCCACGCACGCCGCCAGGTCTCGCAGATCATCCGCAACAAGACGGTTCACGTTCGTGACGCCGAGGGTGACGCAAAGACCATCGTTCACCGTCTCTTCACCGAGATCGCTCCAGCCATGGCTGAGCGCGACGGTGGATACACCCGCATCACCAAGGTCGGTACTCGTAAGGGCGACAACGCTCCTATGGCAGTTATCGAGCTCGTGATGGAGCCAGTTTCTCCTAAGCAGGCTGTAGTCAAGGAAGCCACCAAGGCTGCCGAGAAGGCTGCAAAGAAGGCTGAAGCTCCAGTAGAGGCTCCAGTTGAGGAAACCGCAGCTGTTGAGGCTGAGGTTACCGAGGCCGCTGAAGAGACCAAGGAAGCCTGAGCTTAAGCTCGTCTTCTAGGTACTTCACCTCACGCGAAGGGCCCCGATCCAATGGATCGGGGCCCTTCGCTGTTGTGTCTCCGGTGCCCGGCCACTAAGCCCAGATGTGGGCGCCGCCGGACAGTGCGACGCTGTTTGCGACTACTCGGGTGAGTGGGCCGATGGCGGTTAATGCTTCGAGTGCCTCCGGGGTGAGGTTATGGGCGTTGCCCCCGCCAATATAGAGCGTGTCCCAGCGGAACACTGGGAAGAGTGCTGAAACTACCTCGACGACTCGTTCGGACCACTCGTCATTGCCGAGCCTACGTCGCACATGTTCGCCGATGTATTGGTCGTAGGTGGTGTCCGCGAGGAACTGTCCGTGCGAGAGTTCGAGGTGTGCTTGGAGGGCTCCGCCTAGGAAGTGCGCCGAGCCTAGCCCCGTGCCAAAGGTGAGCGCCACCTCGAGGCCCTGTCCCGTGATGAGTGCGGCTCCGTGCATCTCGGAGTCGTTGACGACTCGCACGGGCTGGCCCAGAGCCTTCTCGAGCGCGCCCGCGAGGTTGAGCCCATTCCATGCATTCTCGAGTTCCGGAAGGACCGTGGTGTGTGGGCCCGCTGTGCGGATGTAGTGCGGGGTGTACTGAATGGTCCCGGCTCGAATCATTCCGGGGACGCCCACTGCGACGCGCTGGGGCGCAGCGCCGTGTTCCGCGGCCCAGTCCCTGACGGAGACGATCATGGCAATCAGATCCTCAGGGGTGAAGGGGTAACTTACGTCTATGCGCCGTGACTCCGTGACAAGGTGGCCCCGTGCATCGCACACCGCAGATTTGATGGCACCTCCGCCGCAGTCCACGGAGAGCGTGAGCGGTCGGGCGTACCCATCCTGACCGGCGGGTGCAAAGACCTCAAAGGGTTCCGAGTCAAAGGGTGCGTGATTCACAATCTCAAGGATAGGCGTCGCCCGCAGCCGATTGCGATTCACTGCCCCGGCGCGGGGTAGGCGAGAATAGGAGAGTGTTGAGAATCCGAATCGATCTGGCGTACAACGGAACCGACTTTGTTGGCTGGGCTACGCAGCCTGGCCTTCGCAGCGTCCAAGGACTCCTTGAGGAGGCGCTGGAGCGTCTGGTACGCCAGCCTGTGCGTGTCACGGTGGCCGGGCGCACGGACGCCGGCGTACACGCGCGCGGCCAAGTGGTGCACGTGGATCTGCCGCGCGAACGCTGGCTAGGTTTCCCCGGTCGTTCCGACCGCACGCCGGGCCTAGCACTAACAGAGAAGTTGAATGCGCTGTTGCCGAGGGACATCGTGGTCTTCTCCTGCGATGAGGCGCCCGAGGGCTTTGACGCCCGATTCTCTGCCCTCTACCGTACGTACAACTACCGCATTGCGGACGCGGTCGCGCTGCGCGATCCTCTCACGGCGGACTACGTGTATTGGCAGCGCTATCCGCTGGACGTGGACGTGATGTCTCGTGCCGCGGCTCCGCTGGTTGGGCTACGCGACTTTGCCGCGTTCTGCAAGCCTCGCCCCGGAGCCACCACGATCCGGGAGCTCAAGGCCTTCACCTGGGAGCGGGTCCAGGACGGGCCGGACGCAGGGCTCGTACGCGCCACAATCATTGCCGACGCGTTCTGCCACAACATGGTCCGTGCCCTCGTGGGCGCAAGCATCGATGTGGGTCAGGGCCTCAAGGACGTGAACTGGCCTGCGCAGATGCTCGCGTCCAAATCGAGAGTGAACTCGAGTGCCGTGGTGTCCCCGAACGGCCTGACTCTCGAGGGTGTCGAGTACCCCGCCGACAACGAGTTAGCCGCGCGCGCGGCCGCGATCCGCGCCCGCCGTATGGATGAAGAGGCCGAAGACGTCACGATCCCGCCCATCGCCTGACGCACAGGTCACCTTCCCGCACATTGCTCAGGGCCGCAGAGCGGCCATACATTATCGACGATTGAGCGCGACCCAGCCTCACGCTGGGTCGCGCTCAATCGTCGAAAATCAAAAGGGCAGCAGGGTTGTGACCAAATACCGATTTGGGCACGCCCAAAACCGAATATCCTTGAACCATGGCCGTTAACAAGATCATCCTCTTCTATGCATTCGCTCCCGTGGCAGACCCAGTCGCGGTGAAGCTGTGGCAGCGTTCGCTCGGTGAGCAGTGGGACCTCAAGGGGCGCGTGATCGTGTCCCCGCACGGTATCAACGCCACGCTCGGCGGGACTGTGGAAAACCTGAAGCGCTATGTCAAGGCGACCAAGCAGTACCCGGGCTTTGGAAAGATGGACGTCAAGTGGTCCGAAGGAACGGGCGACGATTTCCCACGACTGTCTGTCAAGGACCGCCCAGAGTTGGTCGCTTTTGGTACCCCTGACGAAGTCAAAGTGGACTCCAAAGGCGTTATTGGTGGCGGTACGCACCTGAGCCCGGAGGAAGTGAACAAGCTTGTGGAGGAACACGGCGACGATGTCGTGTTCTTCGATGGACGCAACGCGTTCGAGGCAGCGATCGGACGGTTTGACGGTGCGATCATCCCGGACGTGCAGACCACCCACGGGTTCATCGCCGATATCGAGTCGGGTAAGTACGACTCGATCAAGGGCAAGAAGATCATCTCGTACTGCACCGGTGGCGTGCGCTGCGAAATCCTCTCCGTTCTTATGAAGAACCGCGGGTTTGAGGATGTCTACCAGATCGAGGGTGGAATCGTTCGCTACGGTGAAAAGTTCGGCACTAAGGGCCTGTGGAAGGGCCCGCTGCACGTGTTCGACAAGCGCATGCTCATCAACTTTGACGAGGACTCGCAGACGCTGGGCTCCTGCTCCGAGTGCGGTCAGTCCACCGACCGCTTCCTGAACTGCGCGGACCCTGGCTGCAAGGTTCTGCGGCTGTACTGCACCGACTGCGAGCACATCGCCGCCGAAAAGGTGTGCGCCGACTGCGAGGATCGCCTCGCCGCAGTGTGACAACCCAGTGGGGCCGTAACCGGAGGGTTGCGGCCCCACTGCTTTGGGCGAGGCGGCACCCGGTACGATGGTGCCCGCACGGCTGGCGGAATCCGTCGATGCGACACATCCAAACGTGACGCACCTCAAGTACTTACCGGGGTGCTATGTGCGGTACACTGAATCCTGATTGTTGTATGCCGTGGCGTATTCCACCGAATGGATCGGTTGTAGATCGCCAGCAGAATCGGTGAGCATCAAGAGCGCGTGAGTCCTTCCTCAAGGTCGCATGTCGCCGAAGCTCCCTTGCTGGACGGATCCTACCGTGCTTCAACCTTCGGTACGCAAGGGGACATGGCCGCTGAACCAAGACAGGTTCACGCATGGACCCGCATGACAGACACGATCGAGTTGCTTCAGACAACCAGTGCGCCCACTCGCTAAGGTTCGTGCGAAGCACTCGCTGACCTTTCTGAGTGCTGAATAAGCACCAGAGACTAACGAATACGAAACGAAGGCTACGAACGTGCGTACGTACACCCCGAAGCCAGGCGACATCCAGCAGGACTGGTACGTCATTGACGCTACCAATGTTGTCCTCGGTCGCCTCGCCAGCCACGTTGCAACTTTGCTCCGTGGCAAGCACAAGGCCACCTTTGCTCCTCACGTAGACGGCGGCGACTTTGTCATCGTCATCAACGCTGGCAAGGTTGCTCTCAGTGGGAACAAGCTCGAGCAGAAGAAGGCATACCGCCACTCTGGTTACCCAGGTGGACTGACTGCGGTTCCTTACTCCGAACTTATGGAGAAGAACCCAGAGCGTGCCGTGGAGAAGGCCGTAAAGGGCATGCTCCCAAAGACCAAACTCGGTGCTCAGCAGATCGGAAAGCTCAAGGTCTACGCAGGCTCTGAGCACCCACACGCTGCACAGCAACCGAAGCCCTTCGAGATCACCCAGATTGCTCAGTAGTCGTTTTTTAACGACCTGAGACATAACAGGACGCGAGGACACCCAAGTGGCCGAGACCACCGTCGACATTGACGTGCTGGACGAAGAAACCCCCAGCAGCTACACCTCTGAGACCGCAGCCCCAACCGGCCGCGGACAGAGCATCACCGCTCCAGGTCAAGGACTTGGACGACGCAAGGAAGCTATCGCACGAGTTCGCCTGGTTCCAGGCACCGGCCAGTGGAAGATCAACGGCCGTACCCTCGAGCAGTACTTCCCAAACAAGGTTCACCAGCAGCTCGTGAACTCCCCGCTGAAGCTCGTTGACGTTGAAGGTCGCTTCGACGTCATCGTACGCGTCAACGGTGGTGGAACCTCCGGTCAGGCAGGTGCGGTCCGTCACGGAATCGCACGTGCGCTGAACCAGATCGACACCGAAGCTAACCGCCCAGCCCTCAAGAAGGCTGGCTTCCTCACCCGCGACCCACGTGTCGTCGAGCGTAAGAAGGCCGGTCTCAAGAAGGCACGCAAGGCTTCGCAGTTCTCCAAGCGCTGATTTTCAGCCTCTGCAAAGGCTCCGATGGCACTGCCATCGGGGCCTTTGTTCTTTATGGTAGTTACGCAGGTAAGTTAACTAAAGGAAGCACATGTCACGTCTTTTTGGTACGGACGGTGTCCGCGGCCTCGCAAACCGAGATGTCACCGCGGAACTCGCTCTCGACCTAGCCGTTGGAGCAGCTCACGTTCTCGCCCTGCGCGGGGAGTTCGCAGACGGGCACCCACGCGCAATCGTTGGGCGTGACCCGCGAGCATCGGGAGAGTTCCTCTCTGCCGCCGTATGTGCTGGTCTTGCCTCGGCGGGTGTGGACGTCATCGACGTTGGCGTCCTGCCCACCCCAGCGGTTGCGTACCTCACCGGCGAGATGAACGCGGACCTGGGCGTCATGCTTTCCGCATCCCACAACCCGATGCAGGACAACGGCATCAAGTTCTTTGACCGTCACGGCTACAAGCTTGAGGACGACATCGAAGACCAGATTGCCGCCTACATGGGTGAGTCCTGGCAGCGCCCAACCGGCGCAGACGTAGGACGCATCACCACGGACCTCGACGCAATCAACAAGTACGTTGATCACCTGGTGAGCACCGTGAATTACTCGCTGCAGGGCCTTCGGGTTGTGGTTGACTGCGCGAATGGCTCCGCGTCCACCGTTGGGCCCGAGGCTCTCCGCCGCGCCGGCGCCGAGGTCATCGTGATCGGTGCTGAGCCAGACGGCATCAACATCAACCACGAGTACGGCGCGACCGCACCCCGCCGTATGGCCTCCGCGACTGTTGGACACATGGCGCATGCTGGTGTGTCGTTCGACGGCGACGCGGACCGTTGCATCGCATCAGACGAGGAGGGCAACGTGATCGACGGCGACAAGATCATGGGTACCCTCGCACTGGCCCACAAGGAGTACGGAACGCTCAAGAACGACACCCTCGTTCTGACTGTCATGTCGAACCTTGGCCTCAAACTTGCGATGAACGCGAACCGCATCAAGACGATCAACACGGCTGTAGGCGACCGCTACGTGCTCGAGGAAATGCGCAAGGGCGGATATTCGCTTGGCGGCGAGCAGTCCGGACACGTCCTGCTGACCGACTACTCGACCACCGGTGACGGTGTCTTGACCGCACTTCACCTACTCTCCCGATTGGCTGAGAAGCGCGTGAAGATGAGTGAACTCGTGAGCGAGATCCAGTCGCTTCCACAGTCACTCATCAACGTGAAGGGTGTGGACAAGGCAAGCGCCGCTACGAACGAGGTTGTCGCCGACGCCGTCAAGCAGGCCGAGAAGTTCCTGGGGGACACCGGCCGCGTGCTGCTCCGCCCTTCGGGCACGGAGCCTCTTGTGCGCGTGATGGTTGAGGCCAGCTCGCAGGAGCAGGCTGATATGGTCTGCCAGAAGCTCGCGGACGTCGTGCTGGCGGAGCTCGCACTCTGACCTTGGGGCACGTCTCCAGTGTCTCGTGAGATTGAGTTGCGAGAGCCAGATGAACAGCCTAACCCGTAGGCACAATAGCGCTCGCGCGGTAGAACGTTTGTGAACAAGCGCCCATGATTCGGTGGTCACCGTTTCATGGGCGCTTTGTCGTGTGGGAAACTTGCGTAATGAGCACCACAGATCTCCGCGCTTTCGTTTCCGCTTTGCTTGAGGCCCACCCAGACGGCATTCTTCCCTTGGTTCAGTTGGGGCAGCCCGTTCTGCGAGCCGAGGCGGCCGATTATGAAGGGCAACTGGGAGATCTCCTTCCTGACTTCCTTCACGCACTTCACATGACCATGCTCGACGCCCCAGGCGTAGGGGTCGCAGCACCTCAGGTGGGCGTTCCCCTCAAGATTGCGGTCATGCGGGATCCAGGAACGGACAACCCCGAGGACACCCGTGAGCGCACGGCGTTCGAGTACCGGGTCATCATTAACCCCCGCTATGAGCCTGTGGGGGAGAGGGAAGTGAGCTTCTATGAGGGCTGTCTGTCATTCGAGGGCTACCAGGGCGTAGTCGCACGCGCACACCAGGTTCGCCTGCTTGCCACGGACGAAAACGGCGAGGAGGTTGACGAGGTCCTCACCGGCTGGCCAGCACGGATCGCCCAGCATGAGACTGACCACCTGTACGGGATTGTGTACGTGGACAAGGCGGAGACCCGGTCTCTGTCCTCCACAGACAACCTTGTTGCGCTGTGGTCGCAGTCCACGGATCCGGATGCTGCGGCCAGCGCCCTCGACTTCCCCGTAGCGCAGCGCGCGTAAGAGGGTCCACGACGCATGGAATGGCTTTCCCTGGTCAACGATGCTCTCATCGACTTTGCCACCACGTTTGAGGGTTCTCCGTGGCTGTTCCTTGTGCTGTGGGCATTCATTGCACTCGATGGAATCCTACCGATCTTTCCCTCTGAATCGCTCGTCATTGGGGTCATTGCGCTCTCGATGAGCGCGGGATCTCCCAACATCTGGCTGGTGTTTACGGTTGCGATTCTTGGGGCGCTGACGGGTGACCTGTGCGCGTTCCTCATAGGTCGAAAGTTGGGCAAGCGTGATTACGCAGTGTTCCACAGACCCAAGATTGCTCGAATGCTCGCGTGGGCCGAGCGCACGATCATGCGCCGCCCCGCACCTGTGATTATCTCGGCCAGATACATCCCCGTGGGACGCGTTGCAGTCAACTTCACGGCCGGACGCATGGGCTTCCCGTTCCGGGCGTTTGCGTTCTTTGCGGCGACCGCCGCACTCACGTGGGCCGCGTACTCTTCACTCATCGGTGTCGGAGCAGGGGCCTGGCTCAAGGGCCACGCCGTCATTGCTGTGGGTGTGGGCGTTGCGGGTGGTGTGCTCGTGGGCTTCCTCGTGGACCAAGTGCTTCGCCAGGTGCTCTCTTTTGGGCACAGGCGCGGGCATACGTTTGGTGCGGGCATGGAGCAACTGGAAAGCGTTGCGTCGACACCCCGACGCTCAGCCCCACGCGCCGAGGGCAACTATTCGGAGCAGGGTGGGCACGATCGTTGTGAATGAGTAAATCCCAACGCAAAGGTGGCCGGCACATAGTGCCGGCCACCTCTTTATTTTTGACGATTCTGGTTGCGTTCCCCTACAGCTTGCGCAAGCGGACCCGCTCCACGGAGTGGTCCGCGCCCTTGGTCAGGACCAGTGACGCGCGCGAGCGGGTGGGGAGGACATTCTCGATGAGGTTGGGCTCGTTGATCTCTTCCCAGATGCGCTCGGCAGTTGCGATTGCTTCCTCGTCAGAGAGGTCCGCATAGCGCTTGAAGTACGAGTCCGGGTGGGAGAACGCAGTGTCCCGCAGGGATAGGAAGCGGTCCACGTACCAGCGCTTGACGTCCTGGGTCTTGGCGTCCACGTAGATGGAGAAGTCAAAGAAGTCGGAGACCGCCAAGTTGGAACGCCCGCCCATGCTTGGGCGCGCAGGCTGCAGGACGTTGAGACCCTCGATGACGAGGACGTCCGGCTTGTTGACCGTTTGGTACTCGCCGGGGACGATGTCGTACGTCAGGTGTGAGTACACGGGCGCCTGGACAGTAGCGCGGCCTGCTTTGACCTTCATGAGGAAGCGGGTCAGTGCGCGGCGATCGTAGGACTCGGGGAAGCCCTTGCGGTTCATGATGCCGCGACGCTCGAGCTCGGCGTTGGGGTAGAGGAACCCGTCAGTGGTGATCAGGTCCACGCGCGGGGTGTCTGGCCAGCGCGCGAGCATTTCGCGCAGGACTCGGGCGGTCGTGGACTTACCCACGGCAACCGAGCCGGCCACGCCGATCACGTAGGGGGTCCCACCGGACTCTTCCCGCAGGAACGTGTCCGTGGCGGTGTTGAGCCGCTTGGTCGCGCCCACGTATAGGTTGAGAAGTCGCGAGATGGGCCGATAGATCGCGTCGACCTCCGCGAGGTCGATGGGGTCTCCCAGGCCGGCGAGGCGCTCGACATCTTGGTCCGTCAGCGGCAGCGGGGTCGACTCTGAGAGCCGCTGCCAGGCCTGGCGGTCGAGGTCGACGTACGGGGATGCGGGGGCAAGTGAATTAGGCATCAGACAAAATCATGCCGCACAGTGGCCTTTCAGGTCTAACTGTGATGCCGGCCAGGGGTGGTTACACGTGCCCGAGTGCAAAAAACCTACGCAAGTAACCGCGATTCTGTAGCGAATTTCCGCGGATCTGAGCCAGTTTCGCGGTCCGGAGGAACTGTAGAATGTACCGTTACCCCGCATTCACACCGGTCCTCCACTGGAGGGCCCAATGAGTCGAGTAACGCCGTGCGCCACTGCCTCTTTGGTAGGGCGCGAACTACAGCGTGAGTAGGGCCTAGGCCCAGGGAGGACTCAGCTTTTTATGTGTGGAATTGTTGGATATGTAGGATCCGTGGTGCCCTCGAGCCGTCCACAGGACGTCGTACTTGAGGGGCTCGGCCGCTTGGAGTACCGCGGCTACGACTCTGCGGGCATCGCGCTCGTGCGGCCTGGAGCCGGACACGTTGAGGTGGCCAAGAAGTCGGGCAAACTCATCAACCTGCGCGAGGAACTGGCTGCGCACCCGTCTGCGGATGCGACCGCAGCAATCGGGCACACCAGGTGGGCGACGCATGGGCGCCCGAGCGACGTCAACGCGCACCCGCACCAGGCGCTCGACGGAAAGCTTGCGGTGATCCACAACGGCATCATCGAGAACTTTTTCAAGCTGCGCACCGAGCTTGCAGCGCAGGGCATCGTGTTCACCTCAGAGACAGACACCGAGGTGGCTGCGCACCTGCTCGGCCAGGAATTCCTGGCCACGGGCGATCTGACGCAGGCGATGCGCAGCGTGGCCCAGCGCTTGGAGGGCACCTTTACGCTCCTTGCCGTGCATGCAGACCAGCCCGACACTGTTGTTGGCGCGCGCCACGACTCGCCACTAGTGGTTGGCCTGGGCAACGGGGAAAACTTCCTCGGCTCTGACGTGTCAGCGTTTATCTCGCACACCCGAGAGGCGCTGGAACTCGGACAGGACGAGATCGTCACGATCACCCCGAACTCCGTTGAGGTCATCAACTTCGCGGGCGAGCCTGTGGAACTGAACCGCTACACCGTGGACTGGGACGCGGCAGCAGCCGAAAAGGGCGGCTACTGGTCGTTCATGGCCAAGGAGATCGACGACCAGCCTCAGGCGGTTGCCGACACGCTCCTGGGTCGCGTTGACGAGAACGGCGACCTGATTCTCGACGATCTGCGCATCGACGAGTCCGTGTTGCGTGCCATAGACAAGATCATCGTGGTTGCGTGCGGCACGGCTGCCTACGCGGGCCACGTGGCCAAATACGCAATCGAGCACTGGTGCCGCATCCCCGTGGAGGTGGAGCTCGCACACGAGTTCCGCTACCGCGATCCCATCGTCACGACCAGAACCCTCGTGGTGGCGATCTCGCAGTCGGGCGAAACCATGGACACGCTCATGGCAGTGCGCCACGCGCAGGAACAGGGCGCTAAAGTCATCGCGATCGTGAACACCCACGGTTCAACGATCCCGCGCGAGGCCGACGCAGTGCTGTACACGCACGCGGGACCGGAGATCGCCGTGGCATCGACCAAGGCGTTTGTCTCCCAGATCACGGCGACCTACCTGCTGGGCCTGTACTTTGCGCAACTGCGCGGCAACATGTTCCGTGACGAGATCCAGAAGATGCTTGCGGAACTGCGCGAGATGCCGGGCAAGATCCGTGAGGTCCTCGAACGCGCAGGCAGGGTCAAGGAGATCGCACACTGGATGGCGGACACCTCGTCCGTGCTGTTCCTAGGGCGCCACACGGGATTCCCCATCGCGCTCGAGGGTGCTCTCAAACTCAAGGAACTTGCGTACATCCACGCCGAAGGCTTCGCCGCTGGTGAGCTCAAGCACGGGCCCATTGCGCTCATCGAGCCAGGGCTTCCTGTGTTCGTGATCGTGCCTTCTCCACGTGGCCGCGGCCTGCTGCATTCGAAGGTCATCTCCAACATCCAGGAGATCCGCGCTCGCGGCGCCCGCACGCTGGTCATCGCGGAGGACGGCGACACCGCAGTTGAGGCTTTTGCGGACGAGGTGTTCTGGGTGCCACAGGCCCCAACCCTGCTCTCACCGCTGCTGAACGTAGTGCCGCTGCAGATCTTCGCGGCCGAACTAGCCCGGGCCAAGGGGCTGGACGTTGACCAGCCGCGCAACCTTGCCAAGTCTGTGACCGTGGAGTGAGCCGAGCCGCTTAGCTTCCGCGAGAAACGGCCCGATTCCGTGCTGTGAACGAGTCACGGTGCGGAATCGGGCCGTACTTCCTTGTTATCGGGTCTCCCAGCCAATAAGGTGAACTACTGGGACAACTGCGTCACCACCAAACTAAAGGGAAGTCATGATCATCGGTGTGGGAATCGACGTTGTCGACCTTGAGCGCTTTCGCGCCACGGTCGAGCGCACCCCTCGCCTCGTTGAAAAGCTCTTCCACCCTGACGAGCGTGACATGCCGATTGAGTCCCTCGCGGCACGCTTTGCCGCTAAGGAGGCCATCGTGAAGGCCCTCGGCTCGCCCGGCGGACTCATGTGGCACGACGCCATCATTCGACGTGTGACCGGTGCCCGGCCCGTGGTTGAAGTCGTCGGGACCGTTGCCGAGGCCGCGGCAGAGCAGGGCGTCCGGCATTTCCATCTTTCCCTGTCACATGATGGCCCCGTGGCCACCGCAATGGTTGTTGCGGAGGGATAGGGCATGCGCAGTACACCCTTCTACCTAGCCGCACTGGGCCTGTGCGCGGGCATCGGCGCCGGGGCCCTGTTCCTCGGCTCCGAGGAGCCAGAGGCTCCGCCGGCAGCAGAGCAGACCAACGGAGCCAACCCAGGTGCCGAGTCAGACTCCGGCGCCACCGTGCTGGAACGTGACAAGGACTCGTCCTCGCGTGATGACAACCGGTTCTCCTTGGGCGCGGCAACAGATGTCAACCTTGGGTTTGCAGATGAGGGAGACGCCCAACCAGCCGAACCCCCGCAGCCGGAAACGGAGAAGTCAGCGCCGCTGCCTTCGTGCTCGCTGACAAGTACACCCGCCAAGTATGTTGCGTACAAGGATTGGGACCGCACCCTGCTTGACTACACGTACAAGCTCCCCAAGGACTACGCGCCCAACGACCTGGTGTCCGTTGGACGGGCGGGCTTGCGCGGCAACGGGATGGTGCGCGAGTTTGTTGTGGCTGACCTCAAGAAGATGGGGGAGGCTGCGGCAAAGGCCGGCGCCCCGATTGAGATCCAGTCCGGCTACCGTAGCTACGCGGACCAAGAGGTCACCTTCCAGCGTTGGGTCAACACCACGAACAAGGAGCACGCGCTCGTTGCGAGCGCACGTGCCGGACACTCCGAGCACCAGTTGGGAACGGTCATCGACGTCCGTTCCAAGGGCGAGGGCCGGGCTCCCTGGTCGTACGAGGACTGGGCCGATACCAAGGCTGGTGCCTGGATGCTTGAGAACTCGTGGAAGTACGGGTTCATCTTGAGCTACCCCAAGGGCGAGTCAGAGACCACGTGCTACATGTATGAGTCCTGGCACTTTCGGTACATGGGCATCGATGGGGCCCGCGAAATTCACGAGTCTGGGCACACCCTGCGTGAGTACCTCTGGTCCCGTCAGGACACCTCCTAAGACATTAACGACGATCGAGTCACCTGCCGCTGGTAGGTGACTCGATCGCGGTTAATCAGTGAGTTGTGAGGCGCTGGCACCTCACGTGGGCGCTACAGGAAGTTGCGCGCAACCTTGGACTCGAAGAGCTCGATGCTCGAGGTGTCGTACGCCGAGTCCACGAAGTACGTGATTGCGTAGGTCATGCCGAGAGACTCGAGTGTGGCAAGCTTCTCGCTGATCTGCTCTGGAGTTCCCACGAGAGGGCCACTAGCAAAGTTCTCGCGTTCCTTGGCTGCGGAGTTCGGTACGGTCTTGGCGTAGTGCGCCTCGATCCAGTCCAGCTTGTCGGCCACGTCCTTTTCAGTTTCACCGATGACCACGTTGTAGTTGGCCGATCGGGTGATTGCATCAAAGTCTCGGCCTAGGTCATTGCAGTGTCCGCGCAGCACCGTTGACTTGTGTTCGAAGCCCTCCGGTGAGCCATCGAAATTGGTGTACGAGGCGTACTTGGCGGCGATGCGCAGGGTTTTCTTCTCTCCGCCGCCGGCGATCCAGAATGGAATGCCGTCCTCGTGGAGGGGAAGTGGGAAGTTCAGTGCGCCGTCGACCTGGTAGTACGAGCCGTCCAGGGTTGAGATTCCGGTAGTGAAGGCCTGCTCCATGATCTCGACGCCCTCTTCGAGCGCACGCAGGCGGTCTCCGGCCCCGGGGAAGCCGTAGCCGTAGGCGCGCCACTCGTGCTCGTACCAGCCCGCGCCGATGCCCATCTGGACGCGGCCGCCGGAGATGATGTCCGTGGTGGTGGCGATCTTGGCCAGGTATGCGGGGTTGCGGTAGGCGATGCACGTGCACATCTGCCCAAGTTTCACGCGTGAAGTGGTTGCGGCAAAGGCACTCATGAGGCTCCACGCCTCGTGGGTGGCCTCGTGCGTGGGCTCAGGCACGGTGTGGAAGTGGTCGTAGACCCAGATCGAATCAAACACGTCGCCCTGGTCTGCGCGCTGCGCGAGCGAGTTCATGACGTTCCACTGGTCTGCTGGGGCGATGCCGGTCAGCGACTGGCGCCAGCCCTGGGGAATGAAGGTTCCGAATTTCATTTCTCCAATGTACTGGTCACCGCGCGAACTTGGTGGACCGCCCGCAGCGCGCCGGTGGCATGATGGAGGAATGAGGCACGCCTACACAGCCACGCAGGTCAGGGACGCCGAGCTTCCGCTCTTGGAAGCGGGTGAGCCACTCATGGCCCGCGCCGCATTTGCCCTGTATCAGAACGTTGTTACGGAACTGCGGGAACGCCGAGGGGGGCTCGCAGGGTCACGCGCCGCGTTCTTGGTGGGGACCGGGAACAACGGCGGTGACGCCCTGTTTGCCGCCGCGCACATGGCCCGCAGGCCGGTGGGCGTGGACGTGGTCCTGGTAGGGGAGCGCGCGCACGAGTCAGGGCTGACGGCCGTGCGAGGCACCAACGCAAGGGTGCATGTACTTACCGAGTCGAATGTGGAAGGGCTCGTGGCGCTATGCCTGCGGGCGGATGTGCTGGTGGATGGCGTGCTGGGGATCGGTGCGGACACCCCCGCGCGAGGAAGGACCGGCGCGTTTGTTGGTGCGCTGTCGGCGCGGCTGGAGGAGACCCGGCTTGCGGTGGAGAGCCCGGAGGAGACGTGGCTCGAGGCTCCACGTGGGCTAAATCTGACGGCGCCCCGCATTGTGGCAGTGGATCTGCCGAGCGGGATTGATGCAACGAGGGGTGCAATCAGCGGCGGCGCAGGTTTGCTGGGAAACTCCGCTGCTGCACCCGCGATTCTAAGGGCGGATACTACCGTGACGTTCGGGGCGCTCAAGGTTGGGCTGGCTGTTCCGCCCTCGAACGAACTAGCCGGCCGGGTGCACGTAGTGGACCTCGGGCTGGATCTAGGGGAGCCAGTGTGCTCCGTGATCGAGCCGAGCGACTTCTCCTCCGGGCTCTTGCGAGCACTAGTGGCTCGGCCCAGTAGCTCTGCTCACAAGTACGTACGAGGCGTGGTGGGCATCGAAGCGGGCTCCCCGCAGTACCCCGGCGCGGGCATCCTTGCCACGCGCGCCGCGCTCGTCTGTGGCCCGGGCATGGTCCGTTACCTGGGAGAACGCGTGGTATTCGACGCGCTCGTCCCCGCGGCGCCCGAGGCAGTTCCGGCCTACGGCCGCGTCCAGTCCCACCTGATCGGCTCGGGCATGGAACCCGGTGATGCGCTGCGCGCCCGCCTGATCGACCTCCTTGCAAGGGAGGTTCCTGTGGTTGTTGACGCCGGCGCTTTGGCCCTGATTACCAGAGAGTTAGCTGGGTTACTCGGTCCGCGTCACGTTCTGGCCCCGCACGCCGGTGAACTCGCTGGTCTACTGAGCGCGCTCGGAGAACACGTGACGCGCGCCGACGTGGAGGCCAGCCCACTCGCGCATGCGCGCCGCGCCCACGATCTCACCGGAGCCACCGTGGTGGCAAAGGGCCCCGCGACCATCGTGGCAGGCCCCGAACGAACCTTCGTGGCCTCAAGCGGCACGCCCCGCCTCGCCACGGCAGGCTCCGGAGACGTACTGGCGGGAATCCTCGCCGCGTGCCTTGCTCTCGCTTCGGCGGACGCTGAAGCTGGGGGCAGAACGCTGGACGGGGATGACTGGGCGCTCGCGGCGGCGGGAGCCGCCTATCTCCATGGGCGGGCGGGCACTATTGCCGCAGGGGAGTGCTCCGGGCGCGGAGGAAGGGCGGATGAGCCACAGAGCCGGCCCATTCGTGCGAGCGACATCATAGAGTCGATCCCCGCCGTATGCAGCGAACTTGGAGCACCGGCAGCCAGCGCAGCTGCCAACAAGAGCGAGGTACACAATGGCTGAGCAGGACTGGATCGAAGTGAGCCGGCAGGTCAACGCCACACCCCAGCGCACGTGGGAGCTACTCACTGCTGGTCGCAATGAGTGGTGGCCGCAGCTGGTGTTTGACCCCCGAGAGGGCGCACCACTGCGGGAAACCTGGGAGACCGAACAGGGCGAGGGATTCGCGCAGGGCGTGGTGCTAGAGGTCGTACACGGCGAAGCCCTCGGGTTTGAATGGTCCGACTACGGCAGCGAGCCTGCGCTGCGCGCGCGCATCACGCTCGTGCAAGCGTCCGAGCACACCACCCTGGTCAGGGTCACCGAGGACGGGCTGGGTGACGGGCCAGGGAGCGAGGCGCTCAAGGCTGAGCGGATAGAGGGGTGGACCCTTCACCTACGCGACCTCGCTGGCCTAGTGGACCAGCTCAACGCGCCCACACCCCCATACGGCGTGGCACTCGCGGCCACCCCCAGTGACAGCTCGAGCGCCATCGAACTCGAGCTGCCCGAAGACCTTGCGCCAACCCTCCTTGCTCAGCGGATCCTTGCGAGTTTGACCACCTCAAACGAGCCGAGCCGCCTAGACCCGCTCTCCGAAATTGGCCTGCCACGCACGCCCGATTCGCTTGCGGACGGTAAGGACGCCCGTGCCACGGCTGCGCGCACGATCGTGGCAATAGTGGGCCCGCCGGGAGCGGGCAAGACCACATTCGCAACCAAGATCGTCGAAAATCTGGAACGAGGCGGAGTTAAGGCAGCGCAGCTGCCGCTCGACGGCTTTCACCTGTCCAACGCCCAACTGGGCAGGCTGGGACTGAGCGCCGTCAAGGGCGCGCCCGACACTTTTGACGCCCACGGCTACGTGGAGGCGCTGCGCAGGATCGCACGGGGAGAGCACGACGTATACGTGCCGGGGTTCCACCGCGAAATAGAGGAGTCGTACGGCGCCGACGTTGTAGTGCCTCTCGACGCAACCGTGATCATCACCGAAGGGAACTACCTGCTGCTCGATCGCGAGCCGTGGACGCTCGCACGGGAGTTGTGCACGGAGACCTGGTACCTCGAGCCCGACGAACATACGCGCGTGGACCGGCTGGTCCTGCGGCACATCGAGCATGGGAGGTCTCCACAGGACGCGATCGACTGGGCGCTCGGCACGGACCAACGCAACGCCGACGCGATCGCGGCGAGCCGGGGCAGGGCGGATCTCGTGGTGCGGCTTGGAAGCGCGCAACAGCCGCGTTCTTAACACGACCTTTACCGGGCGCGCCCAGCACAAACCCAGCGCGGTGGCAGAATAGAAGGCGTGACTGACACTCCCCGCATCGCGCACATGCCCCTCGCTGCCACAGAACTAGATATCTCGGCCATCGACGCCGCGGCCGCGTACCCGGGGCGAGCGGTCATCAACCTTGCGGCAATCCGCCACAACGTTTCATCCATGGTGGAGAAGGTCCACGCGCACTCACCGAGCACGCACGTGATGGCAGTGGTCAAGGCTGACGCGTACGGCCACGGACTGGTCGAGGTAGCAACGGCGAGCCTCCAGGCGGGGGCGACCTGGCTCGGAACCGCCCAGGCGTCCGAGGCCCTCGTGCTGCGCAGTGCCGGCATCACCGCGCCGATCCTCACGTGGCTGCACGCTCCAGGCATTGACTACGCGGAGCTCATCTCACTCGACATTGACGTATCCGTGGCAACCCCTGAGGCGGCGGAGGCTGTCGCGCACGCCGCGCGGACCCTCGGCCGAGTCGCGCGCGTCCACCTCAAGGTCGACACGGGTCTGGGCCGCAACGGCTATACGCTCGACCACCTGGGAGAAGTAATTTCCCCGCTCATCGCTGCACAGAACGCGGGTGACCTCGAGTTCGTGGGCATCTGGTCGCACTTTGCCTTTGCTGACGAGCCCGAGCACCCCACCGTTCTCGCCCAAGCCGACGTGTTTGACCGCGCAATCGCCATGGCGGAGCAGGCCGGCGCCCACCTTGAGCTGCGGCACATCGCCAACTCGGCGGCCACCCTGACCAACCCGCGCATGTACTACGACCTGGTCCGCCCGGGCCTCGCCGTATATGGGCTTTCACCCTCGCCACAGATCGGTGGTCCTGCACACTTTGGTCTCGTGCCCGCCATGCGCCTCGAGGCGCACCTCGCCACTGTCAAGGAACTTCCCAAGGGCCATGGCGTGTCCTACGGGCACCAGTACACCACCGATGCGGACACCAAGGTGGGCATAGTTCCGCTCGGCTACGCTGACGGGATCCCTCGCCACGCCTCGGGAACCACCGCAACGGGTGGACTCGGTGCGCCTGTGCGGGTGGGCGAGCAACACCTGCGCATCGCGGGAAGGGTCTGCATGGACCAGTTCGTGGTGGACCTGGGCACCGACTCTCATGCGCACGCGGGCGACGTGGCGGTACTGTTCGGGGACGAGAACCACGGCGACCCAACCGCCGAGGACTGGGCTCAGGCCTGCGGCACCATCAGCTATGAAGTGGTGACTCGCCTAGGCGAGCGCATCCCGCGCGTGTACGTGGATCACCCCGTCTCCTAGGCAGACAGCGTGCCCCGGCGGCGCTTGTTGCCGCAATAGCGGCGCCGCTGCGGCCCCGCCGCCTTTTGGTGTGCGCCCGCCATCACTGCCCCTTTCAGCAGAATAGTGACCTGCACCCATACCCACTCTGTGCCGAATGCCATGCGGACGGCGGCTACTGCGGCACACAGACCGGAGGATAATAGGAACGTGACCACTACGCGCATCTACACAACTGATCTTCCTGACGCCGACGCTACGCGCGCGTTCGGAACCCAGCTGGCGGGCCTCCTGCGCGCCGGAGACCTCGTCATGCTGACGGGGGACCTCGGCGCGGGTAAGACCACCCTGACCCAGGGCATCGGCGCTGGCCTTGGCATCCGCGGTCAGGTCGCCTCACCGACCTTCATCATTGCGCGCGAGCACCCATCGCTCACCGATGGCCCCGCACTCGTGCACGTGGACGCCTACCGCCTCGGCTCGCTCGAGGAGGTCGACGCACTCGACCTCGACTCGTCCCTGGACGAGGCCGTGACCGTTGTCGAGTGGGGCGTAGGCCTTGTTGAAGGCATCGCCGGCGACCGTATCGAGATCGTGCTCAACCGCCCGCATGGCGGAATCGACGCGGACACCACAGACATTGACGGCGCCGAGGTGGGAACCCGCGCAGTCACCCTCACCACGTTTGGTGAGCGCTGGGCCGACGTGGACATCACATTCGCCACCCCTGCTCCCGCATCCCACGCGTCCCTCTAGGCGCGGATACCCCCATAAACGTTTGGACAAGTAGGCTAAAACCGTGACTGTTCTTTGTGTAGATACCTCTGCCGCTGTATCCGTCTCGCTCCTGAGCGATGACGGCACCGCGATCGCGTCCCGCACGCTGCGCGAGCAGCGCCGCCACGCGGAGCTGCTCACTCCGCTCATTAAAGAGATTTTCGACGAGTCTGGCTTGGACTCTTCGTCAGTCACCACAGTGGTGGCCGGGACTGGGCCGGCACCGTTCACGGGACTTCGCGTGGGTCTGGTCACCGGCCGGACGTTCGCGTTTGGTGTGGGCACCGAGCCACTTGGCGTGTGCAGTCTTGACGCGCTCGCAGCCGAGGCCGCGCAGATCCACGCGCTGGAAGCGGGAACCAAGGTTCTGGCCGTGTCTGATGCGCGCCGCCGCGAGGTCTACTACGCGCTGTATACGGTGGGGGAGCTTACCGCTCAGGGCGTCCCTGAGGTCACCGTGGTTGAGGGTCCCGAGGTGGCCTCCGCCGCGGACCTGATCGAGACCGGACTCGCTAGGGGCGCAGTTGTAGTGGGTGAGGGTGCCGCACTGTACGCGGAGGCGTTCGCTGGTGCAGACGTGCGCTCCGAACCCGCAGTCCCATCCACCACGGTCCTAGCACAGCTCGCGCTGGCTCGCCGGGGTGCAGGTGTGGACCAGCCCACCACCCCGCTCTACCTCCGCCGTCCGGACGCACAGGTGCCCGGCGCACGAAAGCGCGCACTCGGATGACACCCGGCCGCCACAGCGCACCCAACGTGACGCTGCGCCCCATGCGCGCATCAGACCTCGACCGGATCACCGAGCTCGAGATCGAACTCTTTGGCATGAGTGCGTGGAGCTACTCGGCGCTCTCTGACGAGCTGGGCGCTCCAGGCCGCTGGTACGTGGTGGCACAGTTCGACGAGCAGGTGGCTGCAGGTGACCACCCCGTAGTTGGATACGCAGGGCTATGGTTCGACGGCGATGTCGCCCAGATCATGACGATCGGTGTGGCCAAGAGCGGCCAACATCTGGGGATCGGAACCAAACTCATGGACGCGCTCATTGACCGCGCGATCCAGCTCCGTGCGCAGGCCGTTCTGCTCGAGGTGGCTGTCACCAACGAGCCCGCGATCGCGATGTATACCAAGTACGGGTTTGAGTCGATTCGCGTGCGTAAGCGCTATTACCAGCCGGAGAACCTCGACGCATACGTCATGCGGAAACTCCTCGAGACCACAGCCCCGGTGCCCGCGGACCCCATCTTTGGTGTGGCGAAGGCACGGGGCGAGACCGCAGAGGCGAACACGATCGTCGAGAATCGATACAAAGGGGAGAACGTGACCGCAGCGAGTCCAACCAGCCTCGTGCGTGACCAGGTGTTTATCACCGCGGACCAGCTCGCCCGCGAGTTGGACAACCCGGCGCTGCGCCTGATCGACGTGCGCTGGCAACTGGGCGTGCCCGACGGACGCGAGCGATACGAGACCGCGCACATCCCCGGTGCGCTGTACGGCGACCTGGACACTCAGCTGGCGGCGCCCGCGGACCCCGCGCACGGACGCCACCCGCTCCCCGAACTCGCAGACTTCCAGCGGGCAGTCCGCGGCTGGGGAATCACGCCTGACTCCGAAGTGGTGGTCTATGACGCAGTGGGCGGCACCTCCGCTGCCCGGCTGTGGTGGTTGCTGCGCTGGGCGGGCGTGGACAGCGTCCGCATCCTCGACGGTGGAATCACGTTCTGGGAGGCCCAGGGCCGCGCTGTCGAATCCGGCGTGAACACGACCCTGCCAAGCACCATCGAACTCACCGGCGGTCACCTCGAGACCATCACAGCGGAGGCAGCTGGTGAATTTGCTGACGAGGGCATCCTCATCGACGCCCGCGCAAGCGAACGCTTCCGCGGCGAAGTCGAACCCGTGGACCCCCGCGCCGGACACATCCCAGGTGCCATCAACGTTCCGACCTTCTCACTCCTCGGTGACGACCAGCGGGTCCGCCCCTGGGAAGAACTCATCTCGGTGTTCGAGCAGGCCGGTGTTATCGAAGTACAAGAATCGGGCGAGAGCGACGCGCCATGGCCCAACACCGAGCGCGAAATCGCCGTGTACTGCGGATCCGGAGTGACCGCCAGCCACGAAATCGCGGTGCTCGCATCGCTCGGAATTGAAGCTGCCCTGTACCCGGGCTCGTGGTCCCAATGGTCCAACGACGCCACCAAGCCCGCCTGGACCGGCGAGTAAATCTAAAGGAGAAGCCCGCTCAGCCGGGCGAATAAGAAGATGTCTGAACCACTCATCCTTGGTATCGAAAGCTCATGCGACGAAACCGGAGTTGCTCTGGTGCGCGGCAACGAGCTGCTGTTCGACGCTGTTGCATCGTCCATGGACGAACACGCCCGCTTTGGCGGAATCATTCCCGAGGTCGCGTCCCGCGCGCACCTCGAAGCCATGATCCCGACCCTGCGCCGCGCACTGTCTGAGGCGAACGTTGACCTTTCCGACGTGGACGCCGTGGCAGTGACCGCAGGCCCTGGGCTTGTAGGCCCGCTGACCATCGGTGCCTCCGCTGCGAAGGCACTGGCCCTTGCCATCAACAAGCCGCTCTACGGCGTGAACCACGTGGTCGGCCACGCGGCCGTTGACAAGCTGGTGCACGGTGACTTCCCCGAGAAGTTCATGGCGCTCGTAGTGTCCGGTGGACACTCGTCCCTGCTCCTCGTTGACGACATCGCGACGGGCGTGAACGAACTCGGCTCCACCCTGGACGACGCCGCGGGGGAGGCCTTTGACAAGGTAGGCCGTCTGCTCGGACTTCCATACCCGGGCGGTCCGCACATCGACCGCCTGGCTCGCGAGGGAAACCCCGCTGCGATTAAGTTCCCACGTGCGCTGACGTCCAAGAAGGACCAGGCAAAGCACATGTACGACTTCTCGTTCTCCGGGCTCAAGACCGCAGTTGCGCGCTGGGTTGAGTCCCGCCAAGACGCGGGCCTCGAGATCCCTCTCAACGACGTTGCGGCCTCCTTTGCCGACGCCGTAGCGGACGTTCTGACCGCGAAGACCATCGCTGCCTGCGAACTCCACGGTGTGGACACGCTCGTGGTCGGTGGAGGGTTCTCTGCCAACTCGCAGCTGCGCGACATGGCCGCAGAGCGGTGCGCACAGGCAGGCATCACCCTGCGCATCCCACCGATCAAGTACTGCACCGACAACGGCGCAATGATCGCGGCACTCGGCTCATCACTCGTTGCAGCGGGCGTTGCCCCGTCCAACTTCGACATCCCAGTCGACTCCTCGATGCCGCTGACCGTGACGCACGTCTAGGCTCTGCGTGAGTTGACCGAATGCGAGTGGCCGGCACCCTTCGGGGTGCCGGCCACTCGTGTCTCTCGAGCGCCCGTGGCATCAAACCGGCTGCGGACACTGCGATCTAGCGCGGAGGCGTGAGCCAGACGAAGTCGCTCGTGCCGCGCAGACTCGCCCGCTGGATCGCTATCCCATCACCTAGGTCAATGAGCGCCTGCTGAGGGGCGTCCACGACGAACTGGTAGCCCGTGCCGCTGCGGGTGTCGTAGGCGTACACGCGGCCCACGGTGTCACTCACAGACCATGTGACAACGCCCTCGTGGAGGGAAACACTCGTGATCCAGCCGACCGGGGGTGCTGCGATGATGGTGGTCTTCTTGGTGGCTAGGTCGAGCACCACTACGGAAGCGTCCTGCGAGTAGGCCACCAGATCGCCGTCCGCCACAAGGTTCCCAAATCCTGTGGTTGCCAGGGACGCCGGGTCGCTCCCTGCAATCTCGCCATGGACTGCGCTCATGATCTGACCAAGTGGATTGGTGATATTCCCGGACGTGGTACTTGGTGGAAACTTGTGCACGATCAAGTCCTCGCCAGCGAACGCCGCGTCAACAATGTGTTCCTGTTCAATGTTGAACCCGGAACCGTCCGTGGCAATCGACATGAGGACGGGGACGCTTTCAGGCTCTTGGCCGGGGATGACTTCCATATGCTGCGGTAGGACGTACCCGGTGAACCACAGCCGATCGTGGTGCAGTTTCAACGACGAGGTTCCGTACAAGTATGTGGGCTGGGAGCCCTCATCCTCCGAGGTGGCGATCACTGACGTGGCACCGGTGGTGATGTTTGCGGCTAGGAGGTTCCACCCTGTGGGTTCCTCAAAGGCGCCCACGGGTTCTATCCACCAGGCCTGCGCGCCATCGGTTACGATCTTGAGAAATCCGCCCTGGATGCTCCGGTCAAACATTCGGGGCGTGGAGATCCGGGACCATTCGCCGTCCCGCACTACGCCCACCTCATAGGACTGAGGGACTGTGGGCGGCCACGCAGTTCCTTCCTCTCCCGAGTCCTCTTGGCCGACATAAAGGTACTCATAGCAGCCATCCCCGGTTCCCTTGGCCCCGAGAATGCCACCGTCCTCAAGTATCTCCGCTGGCCACATTGACTCTGCGCAATCTTGGGCCCCGACCTCGGGCAGACCAATTGACTCAAGAGTGGCCGGCCCCACGATAGTGAGATCGTCCAGTCGGACAACTTTGGGTTGCGGGACCTCTGGCGAGTCCGCAAAGTATGTGACCCCGAGAGCAGCAATGATCTCGGCATCCGTCAGCCACGTTGAGGCTTGTGGCGCTGCCCCGCCGGACGGGTCCGGGGTTTGAATGGCTGCGCAGCCGACCAGCACGGAGAGCAGTGCGGCAAGGGCGCCAACCCGCAAGAGCTTCATGGGCAGTCTCTCTACAGAACTCGGGCGGCCGACCGCTGGCCGCAGTACCCCAAGACTACAGGGGCTTACCTGCTCGCAACTCGTTGACCAAGTGGTTTACCACCGCGCCGAGGTCCCCACCTGACCGGCGAGCTACCGCGCGCTGGCGCTGATAGCTCGCGCCCTTGCGAAGGATGACCCGTACGTCGCTCAACTCTTTCTCGCAACCCAACCGGGCAGCTACTGGCTCCAACTCCGTCAGAAGGCGACCAAGATCGTCGGTAATAAGGTCCTCATTGCCGTGCTCATCCAGGATAAGGATGGCATCCATACCGTAGCGGGCGGAACGCCATTTGTTCTCCTGCACAAACCACGGCTGCAGCCGGGGCAGTTCCTTGCCTTGGTCGAGCATGGTGGAGAAGTGTTCCACCAGGCACTGAGTGAGAGCGGCGAGCGCGAGCACCTCGGTGAGGTTCGAAGCGCCGTCCGCGATGCGGGTCTCAATCGTGCCGTAGTGTGGCGACGGCCGGATATCCCAGCGGACCTCGTTGAACTCGTCAATCACGCCGACCTTAGTCATGTCATCAACGTACTTTTCGAGTTCGGACCAGTCCCGGAAATCAAATGGCAGGCCAGCTGTGGGGAGCTGCTGGAACATGAGCGCACGGTTAGACGCATACGCGGTGTCGCTGCCGCCCCAGAACGGCGAGGACGCCGACAGGGACTGGACGTGGCCCTGATAGGTCAACAGGGCGTTGGCGATAGGCAGGACCTTGGAGCGGTCCTCCACGCCAACGTGCACGTGGATCCCGTAAATGAGCATCTGCCGGCCCCACCACTGCGTGCGGTCGATCAGGGTTGCGTAGCGCTGCTTGTCCGTCACCTTCTGATGTGTCCAGCGCGCGAACGGGTGCGTACCCGCGCACATGAGCTCGACCCGCAGTGGATCCGTCAGGGTCTGTAGCAACTCGATCGAACGCGACAAATCCCGCCCGGCGCTCTCCACCGTGTTGCACACGTCCGTGACGATCTCGACGGTGTTGAGCAGCAGCTCCTGGCGGATGTTTGGGTGTTGTGAACCGTCGGGGGAGACCGCGTCCAAGATGGTCTGCGCGACCTGGCGGAGGTCGCCGGAGTCCTTGTCCACGAGAGCAAGCTCCCACTCGATGCCGAGAGTGGAGCGAGCGGAAGAAGCGAACGGGATGGGACACATGGGTGCTCCTAGGGTGTGGTCAGGACGGCTCCACCACGATGGCGGTCTTGGCGTTGTTCACACGGGTCAGGATGAGCGTGGCCTCGTTGTCTCCCTTGAGTGAGAGCTGCGGGCGCAGCTGCTCCGGGGTGACGGAGACGCCACGCTTCTTGATCGTGACCCGCCCCACTTTACTGTCCCTAAGGTAAGCGCGCAGGGCCTTGACGTTAAATGGGATGGCATCTATGACCCTGTATGAGTGCGTGAGGTGCTGGTCATTGGCTGCGAGCACTGCGGCTTGGTCGGAGGTGAAGTACGCGATCGTGGGGTCGAGCATGGTGCCGCTGGCCTCGTTGGTCAGGTGGGCGACGAGACCCGCTCTGATGATCGCGCCATCCGGCTCGTGGATGTAGTCCATGAGGCCGGCGGAGGATTCGACGTGAGGGGCGTGCGGGTCGCGCCCGTCAGCCGTGTATTCAGTGGCCTGCTGTGAGCCGTCCCTGCTGCTCGAGAGCACGAGCGCACCGAGTCCCTCACGCGTGGCAACCTCGCCGAACCACAGGCCGGCCTCCACCACGTCGCCGTCAAGCGAGACCCACTGGGCCTCGCAGCCGTCCGGGACCGCGTCATGCGGGATGCCTGGGCCCACCTTGATGCCCACGCCGCGCACGCGCGAGCGCAGGTTCCACACCGCATCCAGCGGAGGCGCATAGTGGTCGGGGGAGAAGAGCCTGCGACCCGTGCCGTCACGTCGGGCGGGGTCCGCAAAGATGCCCTCGATGCCCTCGGTGGCAAAGTCAGTGGCCAGCCCGTCCGCGTTGCGCACCTGCGCGTTGGGGAATGGGCTCAGGTTCTCGGCGGCGATCGCCGCAGTCAGCTCGTCAATGTCCGTGGACATCACGTCGAGTCCGAGCGCCGCGAACGCCATGGAGTCCGCACCGATTCCGCAGGTCAGGTCCGCGACCTTGGTGATCCCAGCGGCCAAGAACCTGCGCGCGTGGTGTGCCGCAACCGTCAGGCGCGTGGCCTGCTCGACCCCCGCCTGCGTAAAAAACATCCGCTCCGCAAACGGCCCCAGCTTGAGAGCGCCCTTTTCCCGCAGGCGAACCTGCGTGAGAGCGGCCGCGACCAGCTCGGGCTCATACCCGGCCTTGCGCAGTGCCGAGCTCGCGGCCAGCGGGTCCACCTGACCGAGATCTGCGATCTCGCCGAAGAGAGCCGCGCCCCGCGGCGAGGCCAGAACAGAGAGAAGCGCCTTATCCATGGGCCCATTGTTTCACGGGCCCCGGGCACCGGTCCGCGGGGTAGGACTCGCACCGGGGGCTTGCGGCGCTACGCGCCACGATTCAGCCGAGGGCGCACCCGCGCAAGATTCACGACGATTCTGGCCCAGAATCGTCGAAAATCTGCCGGTCCCGCTGGAAAATGCGGGGTGGGCATACTGGCGCATGACGCAGCGCGACTAGCACTCGCCTTGACCGAGTGCTAACACGCGCATACATTAGTTTGTGGAGCAATTGGCATGGAAAGTCTGGCACCGCGACGACAGTCTCTCCCCCCGCCGATTGCCACTTTTGAACTCCTACAACTTTGCGAAAGGGTGGTCCGCGTGTCGGTTTCCATCAAGCCGCTTGAAGACCGCATCGTCATCAAGACGATTGAGGCTGAAGTAACAACCCCATCCGGCCTTGTCCTTCCAGACACCGCCAAGGAAAAGCCACAGGAGGGCGAGGTCCTCGCTGTTGGCCCAGGCCGTGTTGACGACAACGGCAACCGCGTCCCCGTTGACGTAGCCGTGGGTGACAAGGTCATCTACTCCAAGTACGGCGGCACCGAGGTTAAGTACGACGGCCAGGAGTACCTCATCCTGTCCGCTCGTGACGTTCTCGCAGTCATCGGCTGATCTAGCTTACGTAACCACAAAGCGCCGGCACCCTTTGGGGCCGGCGCTTTGTGGTCTCTCCTGCGCTCTGTTTATGTTGCGCGATGGCGAGTTAAGTCGAGATTTCTGGCGGAATGACTCCCTTGCATCCCTGAGCAAAAGTGGCGGTAGGTCGAGCAAGGTCAAGCGGAGTGGGCGCGGACGGCAGCCTTCCGGTCACGCTCGGCGAGTATCGCATTGCGCTCATCCTCGGATAGCCCTCCCCATACGCCGTACGGCTCGCGGACCCTGAGAGAAGCTTCGCGGCATTCCATGAGTACCGGGCAAGTGGCGCAAATGGCCTTGGCCTTCTCTGCGCGGCGGCGTCGGGTTGAGCCGCGTTCTCCCTCTGGGTGGAAGAAAAGCGTGTCATCCGCATCGCGACAAGATCCCTGGTACTGCCATTCCCACAGTTCGATGACTGGTCCTGGCAAGCGTGAAACATCGGCCATGATGGTACCTCCGTCTATCGGTAAACTTCGCTGGTGCCAACTCCTGTGCGCGGGTTACGTGGAGTTCCGCGGTCCTAGGGCCAGTACGGGCTGCAAAGTACTTTCCACGTCCTTTGAAGGTCCGCTTGAGAAGGACCGCGCAATATAGAATCTATAACGAGTCATTACTTATTCAAAGAAAATGAGCGGGTGAAACGCTCCATGACCTGTTCATGTTCGTTTCAAGGGTTGGCTTTTGGTGGCAGGAAGCAAGCGTCGTCGAGCGTAGAATTGGCATTGTGCTGCTGAAATGCGCTTCTGCTGATATGCGGAACAGAGATGCGTGGTCTCGTGAAGCGTTAACGAAGCGAATTCGGTATGCTATAGAGCGTTTCACCCGGTTTGGATTTGGTGAAGGTCCGTTATGCGCGGTTGTTTGAGATGCGAGATTGAGGAACCGGCGTGCATGATTGGGAGGAGCAACAGTCCTACGGACATCATGCAGCACAGTTCCGCGAACCCCTGGAGTGATTGCGCTGAAAACGATTCAACTTCTACATGACACGATTGCCACACGACATGTCCGATAACTCAACGAACCTGACTGACACACCTGCACAGGAATCTGGGCAGACGTACGCGGTTGCAGCGGTGGCGAAGGCGCTAGGAATCGCGCCAGCAACATTGCGCACGTGGGCTCGGCGTCATGGGGTTGGACCGACTGTGCACACCACCGGTACTCACCGACGCTACGGCGAGAGTGACATTGCACGTCTCTTCCTCATGAGATCATTCATCCTGCGCGGTGCGACGGCCAGTGAAGCCGCGAAGCTCTCTCTGACCCGAGTGAGGCAGGGGATCTCGATAGTCCAAGCCCGAGAAGCCTTCACTGAAGCGCTGATCGAAGCTGGTGTCGGCGGACAGGGAGAGCTCAGTAAGGCTCTCGAAAATCATGCCGAAGCCGGCGCTCTTAGCTCGGTTCCCGTCGAGCCCGTCACTCCCATTGTCATGAGAAGTGGGCTCACCCCAGAGGAGCCTGGGGCGCAGGCTAATGCGCCAGAGCTCCATGGAGTTGATTCACCCGAAGCGGAAAGCCAGCTCGCCTACGAAGAAAGTATCCAAGACAATGCGGAGGATGGCCCGGTACCGCTCGAGCCCCGACGCTTGCGAATCGCAGTTCCGGACGAATCTGTTATTGAGCCGACCGACTACGGCCGACGCGCATCCGAACTCGTGGCAGCGGCGCTCCGCGATGACATTCCCAAGTGCACCGAACTGATCAGAGTCCACCCCACGGAGGACATCATCCTGTGGTGGAAACTGTTCCTGCGCCCTGCGCTTGACCGGCTCGAGAACCAGACCGTACTCGCTGCTGCGGGTCACCACCCTCGGGTGCTCCTTGGGTATCTAGGGCTGAGGGCAATCCAAGACTTCGTGGCGCGATCGAGCGCGGATGCGGGCGCGACGGCCGCGAGTCGGATGCACCCATCGCGGCTCAAGAACATCGCGTTGGTTTTTACCATCCCGGCGGACGAACTGGCGCTTCCGGCGCATGTACTGGCTGCTGCCTTACTCGACAAGAACTGTAATGCGCACGTGGTAAGCGGAAGTGAAAAGGAGGATCGCGCGCTCGAACTGGTGCGAATGATTCGCCCTTCCTGCGTGGTATTCGAAACCAGTCACGGTGATCCTGATGTGGACTTCCTGCGCCGTTTGGACGACGCCTTCCCTTCCCTTCCTATTTATGTGGGCCCCGGTGCAGACGTTGAAGTAGGGGACCTAGTCACTCGACCACACGTGATCCGGATTCGCTCATTCATGGCACTGTTCCACGAGGTGTACGGAACGTTGCGCTCCAAGTCCTTTGACGCCGACTACTGGGACGACTCACAGGGCGTGCTCACAGCCCGGTAGGTAAACGTGCGCCCACTCAGCGGGCGGAATGAGAGCCTCGCCATAGGCAAGCGTTAAACGTGCTCGATCCCGGCGTGGTTCTCGTCTCATTGGACAGGGGCAAGGAATATCTCGAGACGATTCGGCGTAATATTTTGACATGACCGACTTGCTCACCTCCCAGTCGAACGATCCATTTGGTTTCCTCGGATTGACGTACGACGACGTCCTGCTTCTCCCTAACGAAACAGACGTCATCCCATCCGAAGTTGACACCACGAGCCGTCTCACCAAAGACATTTCGCTGAAGGTTCCACTCATCTCAGCGGCCATGGACACCGTCACCGAGTCGCGCATGGCCATCGCTATGGCGCGCCAGGGCGGTATCGGCATCATCCACCGCAACCTGTCCATCGAGGACCAGGCGCGCAACGTTGACACCGTCAAGCGCTCCGAGTCCGGAATGATCACCGACCCAGTGACCGTTGGACCTGACGCCACGATCGAGGAGCTCGACGAACTGTGCGGTCGCTACCGCGTTTCAGGGCTCCCCGTGGTGGACGGGGAGAACACGCTCCTCGGTATCATCACCAACCGTGACCTTCGCTTTGTGCGCCCCGAGGCGTTTGCGACCACCAAGGTCCACGAGGTCATGACCAAGATGCCTCTCATTACCGGACCGGTGGGCATCTCCCGTGAGGACGCAGCACACCTGCTCGGCAAGAACCGCATTGAGAAGCTCCCGCTTGTTGACGAGGGTGGCCACCTCAAGGGCCTCATCACCGTCAAGGACTTTGTTAAGACCCAGCAGTACCCAGATGCCACCAAGGACGAGGAAGGTCGCCTGCGCGTTGGCGCGGCAATCGGCTTCTACGGTGACGCAATGGACCGCGCACGTGCGCTCGCCGAGGCCGGCGTTGACGTCCTCGTTGCAGACACCGCGAACGGCCACGCTCGCCTCCTGCTCGACATGATCCGCAACCTCAAGAAGGACCCGTTCTTCAAGAACGTCCAGATTATCGGTGGAAACGTTGCCACGTACGCAGGTGCTCGTGCACTTGCTGAGGCCGGCGCGGACGCCGTCAAGGTCGGCGTAGGCCCAGGCTCGATCTGCACCACGCGCGTTGTCGCGGGTGTTGGTGTGCCACAGGTGACCGCGGTCTACGAGGCCTCCAAGGCAGTACGTGAGTTCAACATCCCGGTCATCGCGGATGGTGGACTCCAGTACTCGGGTGACATCGCGAAGGCACTCGTTGCCGGCGCTGAGTCAGTCATGCTCGGCTCGCTCCTTGCGGGCTGCGACGAGTCCCCAGGCGACCTCGTGTTTGTCAACGGCAAGCAGTTCAAGCACTACCGCGGAATGGGTTCGCTCGGTGCTATGGCGTCGCGCGGCAAGAAGTCCTACTCCAAGGACCGCTACTTCCAGGCTGACGTAGCCTCCGACGACAAGATCGTTCCAGAGGGCATCGAGGGTCAGGTCCCTTACCGCGGCCCACTCGGATCGGTCGCTTACCAGCTCACCGGTGGTCTACACCAGTCGATGTTCTACGTTGGCGCGCGCACCATCACTGAGCTCAAGGAGCGCGGCAAGTTCGTGCGCATCACGGCTGCGGGCCTCAAGGAATCGCACCCGCACGACATCCAGATGACGGTCGAAGCACCAAACTACGGCCGGAACTGATTGTGGGGCGTAAGAAACGCCCCTCACCCTTGCCTGTGAAGGACGGGCTCAACCCCGTCCGCATGCA
>NZ_HE978641.1:23281-41427 GCF_000312125.1 Timonella senegalensis JC301 | reverse complement strand
GACTTGCCCCGGGGTGCGCGCATGCGCACCAAGGATGAGGCCACGGAGCTGAGCCGCGGCGAGATCTCGGACGAGCGCATCGCCGCGCCGTCTTTTGACCTGCTCGTGGACTGGGTCAACTGGAGATTTGGGGAGCAAGCGAGCCCCATCGTCGAAAAATTGGTCCGTGGTGAGATTGTCGACGAGCTTGGTCGCCCTTGGCAGGTCACGTCGCCGTATCGTGCCGGTGCGCTGATTTTCTTTTACCGCGACCCTGAGCCAGAGGTCCGCGTTCCGTTCGAGGTGGAGGTCATCTTCGAGGACGACGATCTGCTGGTTGTGGATAAGCCGCACTTCCTTGCGTCCACACCCAAGGGTGCGTACGTTGTGGAATCCGTGCTGGTGCGCGTGCGCAGGGCGATGAACATGCCTGAACTGTCCCCGGCCCACCGTCTGGACCGCGTGACAGCCGGCGTCCTGGTGATGACCAAGCGCCAGGAACTTCGCCACGCCTACCATGATCTGTTTGCCAAGCGCACGATCCTCAAGACGTACGAGGCCGTGGCGCCGTTCCGCCCGGATCTGGAACTGCCCGCGGTGGTGCGCTCACGGCTCAAGAAGGAGCCGGGCATCATGACCGCGCAGACGATCGAGGGCGAGCCGAACACGGAGAGCCTTGTGGAACTTCTGGGCACGCGGGAGGTGGACCCTGCCACGCACGGCGGTAACTCAGTGGTGGGGCTGTACAAACTCACGCCTCACACGGGTAAGACTCACCAACTTCGCATCCACATGGCTTCACTGGGTCTGGGGATACTCAACGACAACTACTATCCACAGTTCTATGATGTGGATTCGACCGACTATCGCAACCCGTTGCAGTTGTTGTCCCGTTCGATCGAGTTTGAGGATCCGTTCACGGGCGATACGCGGCGGTTTGAGTCTCGGCGGACGCTCGACCTCTGGGCGGACTAGAAGAGCGTCTCCGTGGGCACTTCCTGACCCAGCCACTGCGTGGACACGTCTGCAGGGCGCCCTTGGCGCGACAGGAACGCGTTGAAGTTCTCTGCCCAACTCTTGTGGGCCTGCGCTTGGTAGGTGTGCAGTACGTCCAGTTCCCGCGCCGCCAGCTCGGGGTAGCGCTGAGCCATCTTGGCCAGCAGGTCAAGGGTAGCGATAACGTCTGCGTCCGCCGTGTGGAAGGTTCCAGTCTCTTCAACACCGTAGATCTGGCACAGGTCGATGAGCTTGCGCTTACCCTTGCGGTACCGGTCGAGCGCGCGGTCGAGTACGAGCGGGTCGATGACGGGGGAGAAAGTCCGAGCGATGCGCGACTCCACGGTGGGGAGCCCATAGCGCGACAGTTCGGCTTCAAGGATCGACACATCGAAGGTCGCGTTGAAGGCCACGAGCGGGTGACCGGACGCTAAGTGCGCAGCGATGACCTGGGCGATCTCCTCGAGAGCGACCGCGGGCTGCTGTCCGAACTCCCGCGCATGCTCTGTAGTCACGCCGTGGATATTGGAAGCCTCAACCGGGATGGGCACGCCCGGGTCAATCAGCCAGGTGCGCACGGTGGTCTGAGACCCTGACCGCATGACGATGGCCGCCGTGACAATGCGATCTGTGTCGGTGGCCACTCCCGTGGTTTCGGTATCGAAACCCAAAAGGGGTCCGCTGGTCCAATCTGGTGCGTTCACAAGAATTTCCTTTGCTCCTGGTTCACCCCAAGCATGACAGCCGCCACTGACATTAGGACCTTCACACGCCATGAACCGAGGAAAAACGCGATAACCTGTAACGGTGACTAATGAGATTGAGATTGGCCGAGGAAAGCGCGGACGCCGCGCGTTTACATTCGACGACATCGCGGTAGTTCCATCGCGTCGTACTCGCGACCCCGAGGATGTCTCGACCGCCTGGCAGATCGATGCCTACCACTTTGACCTTCCGATCATGGCTGCACCAATGGACTCCGTGATGAGCCCAGCAACTGCGATCGCACTGGGCAAGTTCGGTGGACTCGGGGTTCTTGACCTTGAGGGTCTGTGGACCCGCTACGAGGACCCGACCCCTCTGCTTGCAGAGATCGAGACGCTCGACCCAGCCACGTCCACCTCCCGCATGCAGGAGATCTACGCTGAGCCGATCAAGCCCGAGCTGATCACCGCACGCCTCAAGGAGATCCGTGAGGCAGGAGTAACCGTTGCTGGTTCTCTTTCCCCTGCGCGTACTCAGGAGTTCTACAAGACCGTTGTGGAGGCCGGTGTTGACCTGTTCGTCATTCGCGGCACCACGGTCTCGGCTGAGCACGTGTCCAGCCAGAGCGAGCCTCTAAACCTCAAGCGTTTCATCTACGAGCTCGACGTTCCCGTCATCGTGGGTGGCGCTGCCTCCTACACCGCTGCTCTCCACCTCATGCGCACCGGTGCTGCCGGCGTGCTCGTGGGCTTCGGCGGCGGTGCTGCACAGACCACTCGCACCACGCTCGGTATCCACGCACCCATGGCAACCGCTGTTGCTGACGTAGCTGCTGCTCGCCGCGATTACCTCGACGAGTCCGGTGGACGTTACGTCCACGTCATCGCTGACGGCGGCGTGGGCCGCTCAGGTGACCTCGTCAAGGCATTCGCTTGCGGCGCTGACGCAGTTATGATCGGTGCGGCACTTGCCCGAGCCGAGGAAGCACCGGGCAAGGGCTTCCACTGGGGACCTGAGGCTCACCACCCGTCGCTGCCACGCGGCGAGCGCGTCAAGGTCGGCACGTCCGGCTCCCTCGAGGAGATCCTGTTCGGCCCTGGCCGCCAGGCCGATGGCACCCTGAACCTTGTTGGCGCCCTCAAGCGCGCAATGGCCACCACGGGTTACTCGGACCTCAAGGAATTCCAGCGCATCGAGGTCGTTGTTTCTCCTTACCAGAGCAGCACCGACTGATTCATTCGCCTGTCACGATGGGCCCATCCGCTTTTGCGGGTGGGCCCATCGTGTTTCCCCGTCCGACCCCAAACCCTCATCGAGAGTATTCCTGAGCCCACTCTCGACGTCGAGAGTGGGCTCAGGAATACTCTCGATCGGACGGGGGAGGGCTGGGTCGGGGGCGGGCGCTGGAAGTGCGATGAATCGTCGTGAATAAATTATCGACGATTGTGTCGGGCAACCAGCGCCCCGCCCTGCCATGGCGGATGGTGCGACCCGACGAGCGGCCGGCACGGCCGCCATGCAATGGGCACAACGCAATTGGCCGGCCACCCCATGCGGGGTGGCCGGCCAGCTGTGTTTGTCTAGCTAAGAAAGCGCGTTATTACTTAACGAACTCTAGGGTCTGACGCGAGATTTCGAGCTCCTCGTTGGTTGGGACCACGAGGACCTTGACGGTCGAGTCGGGAGCCGAGATGATGCGTGGCTCCTTCGAGCGCACCTCGTTGAGCTCTGGATCGAGCTTGATGCCAAAGCCAGCCAGGCGACCGATCAGGTCAGCACGAACCATGGCGTTGTTCTCGCCCACACCAGCGGTGAAGGTGATGGTGTCCGGCAGACCGCCAAGCACGCCCATGTAGGAGCCAACGTACTTGAGGAGGCGGTGCACGAACACGTCGAGTGCGACCTTGGCGTCCTCGTTGCCCTCCTCGATGAGGCCGAGGACCTCACGGAAGTCGTTGTGCCCGCACAAGCCCTTGAGACCAGACTGCTTGTTGAACATGGTGTCGATCTCGTCGATCGAGTAGCCGCCCTCGCGGTACAGGTGGAAGACCACAGCAGGATCAATGTCACCGGTACGGGTACCCATGACAAGGCCCTCGAGTGGGGTTAGACCCATTGAGGTGTCAACAGCCTTGCCGTTCTTGATCGCGGACACCGAGGCACCCGAACCGATGTGCAGGACGATCTGATCCGTCTCCTCAAGAGGCTTACCGATGGTCTGCGCGGCCAGGTTCGACACGAACTGGTGGCTCGTGCCGTGGAAGCCGTAGCGGCGGATCGAGAACTTTTCAGCTACAGCCTTGGGCAGTGCGTACGTGTACGACTCCGCTGGCATCGTCTGGAAGAACGAGGTGTCAAAGACAACCACGTGAGGGACATCTGGGAAGAGTTCACGAGCAACCTCAAGGCCCTTGACGTGACCAGGGTTGTGCAGGGGAGCGAGCGGGATAAGCTCGCGGATCTGCTCAACAACCTCATCGGTGACCAGAGTTGGCTTAGGGAAGACCGAGCCACCCTGGACGATGCGGTGGCCCACGGCCACAACGTTCGCCTCAGCGAGGTTAGGACCGTACTGCTCGAAGAGCTCCAAGACCTTGCGCAGACCGTGACCGTGGTCATCGATCTTTAGCGTCTCGGTGTAGGCGTGACCGCCGAACTTGTGCTCGATGATGCCAAGGTCCTCGCCGATCTTCTCCACGATTCCAGAGGCAATCGCGGTGCCGTCAGTGGGGGAAATCAGCTGGTACTTGACCGTAGACGAACCGGCGTTAATGACAAGAACTGTTTGGTTGCTCATAGCGAAACGGTGCTACTTTCTAGATCAACGTGCTTCGGCTGCGAGAGCCGCAGCTTCGATTCCCTGGGCCTGGATTGCGGTAATCGCAACCGTGTTCACGATGTCCTGGACGAGAGCGCCACGGGACAGGTCGTTAACAGGCTTGCGAAGACCTTGGAGGATTGGGCCCACGGCCACGGCGCCAGCAGAACGCTGGACGGCCTTGTAGGTGTTGTTACCGGTGTTGAGGTCGGGGAAGACGAACACGGTAGCGCGTCCGGCAACTGCCGAGTCTGGGAGCTTGGAGGCGGCCACGGAGGCGTCCACAGCGGCGTCGTACTGGATCGGGCCCTCAACCTCGAGGTCGGGGCGACGGGTCCGTACGATCTCGGTTGCCTGGCGCACCTTGTCGACGTCCGCGCCGGCGCCGGAGTCACCGGTCGAGTACGAGAGCATTGCGATGCGTGGGGCAACGCCGAACTGGGTTGCGGTCTCGGCGGACGAGATTGCGATGTCCGCGAGCTGCTCCGCAGTTGGGTCTGGGTTCACGGCGCAGTCACCGTACACGAGGACGCGGTCCTCGAGGCACATCATGAACACCGACGACACAACCGAGGTGTCTGGGGTGGTCTTAATGACCTCGAATGCTGGGCGGATCGTGTGAGCGGTGGTGTGCGCGGCACCGGAAACCATGCCATCTGCATATCCGAGCTGGACCATCATCGTGCCGAAGTAAGACACGGAGGAGACGATCTCGCGGGCGCGCTCAACGGTGACACCCTTGTGGGCGCGAAGACGAGCGTACTCCGCAGCGAACTCCTCGAACATCTCACCAGAGTGGGTGTCCAAGACTGTGGCGTCCGCGATGTTCAGACCGAGCTCGGTTGCGCGGGCACGGATAGTGGCCTCGTCACCGAGGATGGTGATGTCGGCGACCTGGCGCTGGAGGAGGGTGGATGCGGCGCGCAGGATGCGGTCGTCCGTGCCCTCTGGAAGGACAATGTGCTTCTTGTTCTCACGGGCACGGGAAAGCAGTTCGTACTCGAACATGAGTGGGGTGACCGCTGCCTCAGGGCGCTCAACTTCAAGAGCCTCGAGCAGTGCCTTGCCGTCGATGTTCTGCTCGAACAGAGCCATCGCGGTGTCGACCTTGCGCTGCGATTCCTTGGACAGGCGGCCGCGGACGCGAGAAGCGTTGGACGCCGTGTTGAACGTGCCGAGGTCAGTCTGGATGATTGGGACCGAAGGTTCGATGTCGTCCAGCAGGCGGGAGACCGACTCCGGTGGGAAGAATCCACCGTTGAGGATGATTCCGGCGAGCGAAGGGAAGGACTTGGCGGTTTGGGAGGTCAGCAGACCAAGGAGTACGTCAACGCGGTCACCCGGGGTGATGACGACGGCACCGTCAATGAGCTTGCCCAGCAGGTGCTCAAAGTTCATGGCGCCGACCTGGACGTCGAGAACCTCGCGGCCAAGCAGCGTGTCATCGCCGTTGACTAGGCGGCCTTCGACTGCCTTCATCAGCTGACGCACGGTTGGAGCCGTGAGGAATGGTTCCTCTGGAACAGTCCACACAGGAGTGTGGGTGCTCTCGAAAGCGGCCTTGACTACTGCTTCCTCGCCGGGCTTGGTGCGGTTGATGACCGTGCCGAGGATCGAGGCGTGGTTGTTAGCCAGTTCGCCGGCCGAGACCTCGAAGAGCTGGTGGATTGCCTCGGGGGTGCGACCCGCGCCCGAGAGGACAAGGAGAACCGGTGCCCCAAGGTTGGCGGCGATGCGCGCGTTGAATGCGAGTTCGGTTGGGCCCACAACGTCCGTGTAGTCGCTTCCAACGACGACAACGGCGTCGCACAACTGCTCGACCTCGTGGTAGCGGTTGATGATCTTGGCCAAAGCCTCATCAGGGTTGGCGTGGACCTCTGCATAGGTAACGCCGACGCTCTGCTCGTACGTTAGTTCCACGCCGTCGTGTTCGAGAAGTAGCTCGAGGACGTAGTCGCGCTCGACGTCGTCATCCTTGGTGTTGTTTGCGCCGTTGCGGGTGATGGGGCGGAAAACGCCGACGCGTTGCACCTGGCGGGTTAGTAGGTCGAGGACGCCAAGGGCAATCGTCGATTTTCCTGAGTCTCCCTCTGGGGAGGTGAGGTAAACGCTTCTGGTCTTGCTGCTCACGGTGATGCCTCCGGGCTATGTGTGTTTCAGTCCGCACGGGTATTGGTGGCTAAGAAGAGGAACGACCAACCGGTAACGCAATGTGCTTGCCAGTCGGTTAATGACGCCTATGGTCATGATGTCATGTGTACCGGCAATATTGTCACGTCGATCGCGGTTTCTCGTCCCCTCGAAGTCGCGGGTATTTACACCGTTGCACTCCGTGCGGCCTTCATACGTTTATTCTTTTTGGCGCGGGCCCAATTCTTCTAGGCCTTAGGGACTAGTCAATGCTTCAAATGTGCTCAAAAGGTACAGTTTTACTCGTGAAATGTGTCACGACACTGCGTCATAATGAGGGCGCGAGTGACGGTGTTCACCTGCCTGGTCCGGGGTGAAGTTGATAGTGGCGCCGCAACCCAAAAGTTCCCAGACGCGCAGGTGACCAACAACTCAAGCACCTCATGCCCACTTGCGGCGAGCCGCTATTAGGCTGGGAGGGTGCAGCCCGAAACGCTAAACCTTGACACGCCCAAAACGTCCAAGCCCAAGGCAACCCTTGGGCAGGTACTGCGTGCGTCCGTGCAACCCAAGAACCTCGCACTCCTCGTGCTATTCCTGGCAGCGGCCGCGGTATGTGCTCGGCTGGGAGTGTGGCAGTTGGAGCGGGCGTACGAACGCGCTAACCTCGCGCGTGAACACGAGGTCGCGGAAGCGGAAGTCGCTGCGCCACAGATGCTCGGTGAGGTGCTCAAGCCGCAGGTGACCTTCGGAGGCAACCTCGTGGGCAAGCGCGTCCAAGTGCAGGGCGAGTTCGAAGGCGAGAACACTGTCCTCATCCCAGGGCGCGCGGTCAACAACACCTCGGGGTACCTCGTGGTTCAGTCGCTCCGAGTCACAGAGGATGGAACGGGCGGCGCCTCGTGGGAAAACCTGTCCGGAAGCCCACGGCTCCCCGTGGTTCGCGGCTGGGTACCGGAAGGCGCGGTGGATGCGTCCGGTGCGCTGAACAACACCTACGCTCTTGCCACTGCTGAACCCCAAGGTGAAGTGAGCATAGAGGGCTGGCTGCAAGCCTCCGAATCCACCATCCCAGATGACCTGCCGGCAGGCCAGAGTAGCTCAATCTCGTCCGCGCACCTTGCTAATTTGTGGGGCGGGCCGATCTACAGTGGTTACCTCGTAGCCAACGAGATGAACCCACAACAGTCCACGGACCTCACGTACCTGCCGCGCCCCACGATCGAGGGCGGCAACGGCGCAAACCTCCAGAACTTTTTCTATGCACTGCAATGGTGGCTGTTTGGGTTCTTCGCGGTTGCGATCTGGCTCCGCACCGTGGTTGACGATGCCCGCAAGCAAAACAAGACCGGCCCGGCAAACCCATTCGACCTCGTGGACGAAAACACGGCAAAGTAGCTCTGCCTATTTGGTCAGGACGAGCGAGAACTCCATGGTTCCTGTGTCCTCGACAACCACGAACGTCAGGTCCGGTGCGGAAACTCCATAGTCCTCAAACGTGATCGGGATGGACCCCACAACGTCAATGTGCCCCTTGGAAAACTGCGCCGAAAGGTCGACCCCCACGGGGACGTCCGTGCCGTGAATGTTCATTGTGCCCTTCGCCTTGTACGCGATCGGCTTGCCGCTGGCAATGTCCCCGGCGCTGCCCAGGTCTACTGGTTCGGTAAGCGTGAAGGTCGCGGTCGGGAGCTTATCTGTGCTCCAAATGCCCTGGAACGCGCTATCGCGGTTTGAGTTATCAGTGTGGAAGCTTGTCATGTCAACGGCTACTTCCGCGGTGGTCAACTTCTCGGACGTGAACTCAGTGGTTCCCTCTACCTGGGTTGAGCGCCCAGTGACGGTTGCGTCTAGGCCACCCAAGACTTCGTTGACGCGGTAGCCCACGACCGAATCGCCCGAGGCCTTCCAGGCTCCAACTAGTTCGTCGGGGAGGCCATTTCCACGGCAGTCCTGGTGGGCGAGGGCAGCGCCAGTTCATCCTTCGCCTGCGAGTTGACTACCCAGATGTAAGTGAAGATCGCGGCAACGATGAGGGCGGCAACCACGGCGAGCCCGATTGAAAGTTTGACTACCTTGGACATACTTCAAGCGTGACAGAACGCTTACCAAAAATGCGTGGTGAAGTAAGAAGTTTGCTACGCAGTGACTCATTGCGTCCGAGTGGCAACCCACGCATTGCCTGGCCAGTTTCACCACCTAAAAACGCCGTGTGGCGGACACTGAAACTGTCCGCCACACGGCGCTTTTGACGAGATGCATCCGCTCCGGCTCCAGCAAGGGCTAGGGAGCAGACACCCCGGCTACTTCTGTTGCCACGAGTGCCATAGGTCGGCGTAGTCGCCGCCGTTGGCCACGAGCTCGTCGTGAGGGCCGATCTCGCTGATCTGTCCTGCGGTGACAACCGCAACGCGGTCGGCATCGTGTGCAGTGTGCAGTCGGTGCGCGATCGCCACCACGGTTCGGCCAGAAAGTACGGCGTTGAGAGACTTCTCGAGGTCACGCGCAGCGCGTGGGTCGAGCAGGCTCGTTGCCTCGTCCAAAATGAGGGTGTGCGGGTCGAGGAGCACGAGCCGGGCCAAGGCGATCTGCTGAGCCTGGGCAGGGGTGAGCGTGTGCCCACCCGAACCGACCTCCGTGTGCACGCCCTCGGGCAGCTTGTCAGCCCACTCAAGTGCACCCACTGCGCCTAGCGCCCTGCGCAAGTCCGCCTCCGTGGCATCAGGGGATGCGAGCAACAGGTTCTGCGCCAAGGTGCCCACAAAGACGTGGTGTTCCTGGGTCACGAGCGCGACGTGGCCGCGCAGGTCCTCGAGCGGAAGATCGATGAGCGGCACGTTACCCACGGTCACCGAACCACCAGTGGGAGGGTGGATGCCTGCGAGCATCCGACCCAGCGTGGACTTCCCTGCGCCAGAAGGCCCAACCACGGCAAGGCGTTCACCGGGTGTGAGCTCGATGTCGATGCCGTGCAGAACGTTGTGTCCCTCGCGGTAGGCGTACTCGATCCCCGAACCGGAGATCGTCTCGTGCTCGGGTTCTACGTCCCGAGCTACGCGGTCAGTCTCAACCTGCCCGACTCCGATAATGCGTGCCATCGAGGTGGCTGCGACCTGCGACTCGTCAAGCCAGAACACAAGGTCCCAGATCGGGCCGACGAGCATCGTGGTGTAGAGGAGGACGGTGGTGACCGCACCCACGCTCGCGTGACCCTGGGAGACCATGAAGGCACCCCACAGCAGCACGAGAATCGGGGCGATTGCGAACGATAGGTCCATGCCCGGGATGAGCACGGTCCGGAGGTTCAGCGTCCGGCGCTCCGCAGCCATGGCTCGATCGATGCCGTTCTCAACTAGCTCTCGGCGCGCGGCGGTCAGCGAGAGGGACTCAATCGTGCGGGAGCCCTCAACGCTTTCGGTCACGTCCGCGTAGATCTGGGCGTAGGCAGCCGATTCCTCGATGTACGCCTTAGGTGCCCGTGGGAGGTACCAGCGACCCACAAAGTACAGCAGTGGAAGCCCCGCAACTACGGCAAGTGCAACCAGAGGAGAGGTGAGGAAGGACGCGATGAGAGTGATGATCACAGTCGCCGCGGACACCAAGATCTGGGGCACACCGAACCGGACGGTGTGTTGCACGCGGTTGATGTCGTGCGTGGTGCGGGAGACTAGGTCTCCCGTACCCGAGCGCTCGACCACGGAGAGGGGGAGCCCCACCGCGGTGTCGAGGAAGTTCTCACGTAACTGGGCAAACACGTTCTCGCCGAACACCATAGACAGGCGCCGGGCAAAGCGAGTGATGAGCGACTGGCAGGCAATCGCCGCAACGAGGATCGCAACAGACAGGTTCACATAGGTTGTGGTCGCACTCTGCGCTGTGACCGCATCAACGAGGCGCCCGATGATGACCGGACCTGCAAGCCCGGCGATCGCAGCGAACGCATGCATGACAACGACCTTGATCAGTGCGCTGCGGTTGTCCTTGACGAGCCCCAGTGAGTAGGTGCGCACGGACTTGCCGTCGGCGATGGGCAGAAGGTTGGGGTCAACAACTGGAGCGTTCGACTCTTTAGCTTGCGCTTCGGTGGTCATGCTAGGTCAACTCCCTTCGTGTGTGATGCCGTGTCCGCACCAACGGATGCGGTCTCTGGTTCTTTTGTGAGGTCGCGCCCCACGATCTGACGATAGGTAGCCCCTAGCTCACCGTCGTCGGACATGAGGCCCGAGTGGGTGCCTGTGCCGAGGATCTTGCCGTTGTGGCCGAGAACCTGGATGGTGTCCATGTGCTCGAGCACGAGCGGGCTCGCGGTGACGATGAGTGTTGCCTTGCCCTTGCGGTACCCACCGAGCTCACGCCCGATGCGTGCTTCGGTGTGGGCATCCACAGCGCTCGTGGGCTCGATCAGGACGAGGTAGTCCGCCGAGGTCAGCAGTGCGCGTGCAAGTGAGACACGCTGGCGCTGACCGCCGGAGAGCGAGCGACCCTTCTCCGGGAGATCGGAGTCGAGACCCTCTGGAAGGGATTCGAGAACATCGTGAGCGTCGGAGATCTCAAGCGCTCGCAGAATCGCGTCGTCGTCGGTGCCGGGGCGGGTAGCAAGTCCGTTACGCAACGTCCCCGCGAAGATGTGGGGGGTGGCCTCGGAGAGGACCAGCGAGTGCCGCAGTGTGTCCTTGTCAAAGTCCTTCAACGTGACCCCGCCAAAAGTGACAGGCGTATCGGACTCAGCAGAATCGTCGAAACGCGTCATTCGGGTCGCGATAGCGGCCGAAGCGTCAGGGTCAGCCGCAACGAGCGCGGTCATGACGCCGGGGCGCAGGACCGTGCTGGAAACCGTGTCAACCAGAACAGCGTCCGCTGGAATCGACGTGATGCTGCCCGTGTCTGGCGTGTTGTTCTCAACGCCCAGCACTTTGAGGATGCGCTTGACGCCAACCTTGGCGCGGGTCGCAATCTGGACCATCTGGATGAGGTTCTGCATGGGCCACGTGAGGAAGGACGCGTAGCCGTAGAACGTGACCAGCTGACCCGGGGTGATCGTGCCGTTGGCGGCCTCCATTGCGCCGATCCACAGCACGAGCGCCACGAACAGGCCAGGAAGAAACACCTGCAGGCCGTCCATGGTGGACTGTACCTTGGCCACATCAACGCCGGCGTCGCGGACCTTGCGGGACTGCTCCTTATAGCGTTCCGTGAACACGGACTCGCCGCCGATGCCGCGCAGGATGCGCAGGCCGGTGACGGTGTCCGAACCGAGGGACGTGAGGCGACCCGTCACTTCACGCTGGTACTCCTGCCGCTTTTGCAGCGGCTTGATGAGGAAGGTGAGGATCAGGGCAACCGCCGGAAGCCCCAGCGCAACGATGAGGCCGAGCTTGAGGGAGGCATTCAGCATGATGATGCCGACCACCACATAGGTGGCCACAGAGCCCATGAAACGCGCCGCCTGGAAGTACAGATCGCCCAAACGGTGCGCGTCCGATGTCACAGAGGACACGACTTCACCGGTGGGGAGTTCCTCGCGGATGGCGTCACCGGTAGAGTTCACCGTCTCGCCGATGAGGCGTGAGGTGGTCAGAGCCGCCCGCAGCCACGACAACACGTCGAACCGGTGGCCGATTGCGGAGGCAGCGACCTGAATGAGGCCGGCCGCAAGCATCACGCCAGCCCAGGTGAGGACTCCGCGCGAGACGCCGTTCTCCAGTCCGGAGTCAATCGCCCGACCGATCGCGAACGGCATGACTGCCTGGGCAGTGAAAGTAATGATCCCGAGCGTCACGGACGCGAACAGCACGCCAGGTTGCTTGGATGCGAGCCATATCACGAACTTGATTGGGGTAGCGAGCGACCCTGCTTCGGGCCGGGCTATAGGTATCTTCCACACAGGGTTTACATTAGATTGAACACCTGACATTGGTTCAACCTTTTTTCCACGTGGACACCCACGCAGCACATGAAAGCGGTAGCAATGACCTCGGCGAATACACCAAATGAGGGCGAAAAGATCATTACCAAGGCGGAGTCGGCTCTCTCCCGGTACCGCGTTATGGCCATCGTCACAGGTGTAATGCTTCTGCTCCTCGTCGTCGAGATGCTGATCGTCTACGTTTTCAAGGCGACTCACCTCAAGCCTTACATCGCGTGGATCCCCTTCGCGCACGGCTGGATCTACGTGGTGTACCTGATCACGGTGGTCGATGTGTGGTCGAAGATGCGCTGGCGCTTCGGTCGCTTGCTTTCCATGATCCTTGCCGGTGTGGTTCCGGTGCTGTCGTTCATCGTTGAGCACAGGGTCACTCTGGACGCGCGCGCACGTATTGCAGCCGCCCGCGAACTGTCCAACTCGTCCATTTAGTTTTATGAAAACTGCGGCGGGAGTCTTGTGCGGACGCCCGCTTGCGGGTGCCCTCGGGACGCTTGTAGCGTCGCTGACGCTTCTTTTCGGTGCGGTCGCCCCCGCGGGGGCAGCGGGCAGCCCGTCGCCCGCTCCCTCGGAGCATCGCGCCGCCATGGTGGACCGGCTCACGGAACAGGGATACGTGGGACCGCTGTGCCCAACAAACACCGTTCACTCGACCTCCCAGCCCGGTTCGCTCGCTGCCCTGTTTGAGGGAGAGCAGTTGGCAACTGTGGCGTGTGGGCCTGTGCGCTATGCGCAGGCAGCCGCGCAGGGCGCCCGCATGGCGCGGGACGCCCAGACGGATGGCGCCCAGTGCGCGCTGGCCTTGCCAGCGGGGAAGATCATCGACGATTGGGCTGGCTCGCGTGCACTTGGTGCGGCGGGTGGACGTGGGGAGATGTGGGTGTGCGGGTCCGTGGACTCGGTGTGGGCGCAGCGTGGCGGCACGACCTACGGAAACGTGTTCCTGACTCCGCGAACGCTCGATGAGTTGCGTGCGGACCCGACTACGCCGGACCTTCTTACCCATGAGTACGCGCACTTTGTTCAATGGCAGCTGCTCGGGGCTCGGTTCCCTGGTGAGTATGCGAACGCTGGTGTTGATGCCTGTACGAACATCTTTGAGATAGCGGCAGGGCTTGGGGACGGCAACTATCAGTGTTGACTGAGCGTGCTTAGGATCACTGTAATTACGCCTCTCTACGCGAGATCTCTAGGCGACGGGCCGACGTAAACAAGTAACATGGTGGGGTGACTCAAACTCAAGGCTCCCAACCACGACCAGTCCTAGTGGTCGACTTCGGTGCCCAGTACGCCCAACTCATCGCGCGCCGTGTGCGTGAGGCAAGGGTGTACTCCGAAATCGTCCCTCACACCTTCACGGTTGAGCAGATGCTCGCCAAGAACCCAGCCGCGATCATCCTTTCGGGTGGACCTTCCTCCGTTTATGAGGAAGGCGCTCCTTTTGTTGATCCAGCACTGTTCGAGGCGGGCGTTCCCGTACTCGGCATCTGCTATGGCTTCCAGGCAATGGCATCCGCACTTGGCGGAACTGTTGCCCAGACCGGCGTACGCGAGTACGGCGGAACCGACGTAGCTGTCAGCGAATCAGGTGTACTCCTTACTGGCTCCCCAGAGAGCCAGCGCACCTGGATGAGCCATGGCGACGCCGTGCACCAGGCGCCGGATGGCTTTGCCGTTCTCGCGACCTCCCCAGGTTCTCCTGTGGCGGCGTTTGAGGACGCCAACCGTAAGCTCTTTGGAATGCAGTGGCACCCAGAGGTTAAGCACTCTCTCAATGGCCAGGACGCCCTTGAGAACTTCCTGTACAAGGGTGCGGGCCTCGAGCCTTCGTGGACCCCTGACAACGTGATTGCTGACCAGATCGCGCTCATCCAGGAGCAGGTCGGCACCGACCGCGTTATTTGCGGACTGTCCGGCGGCGTGGACTCCTCGGTGGCAGCAGCACTTGTACAGCGCGCGATCGGTGACCAGCTCACCTGCGTGTTCGTGGACCACGGTCTGCTGCGCTCGGGCGAGGTAGAGCAAGTCAAGAAGGACTTTGTTGCGGCAACCAACGTTCGTCTCAAGGTCGTTGACGCTCGCGAGCAGTTCCTGACCGCGCTTGCCGGCGTATCCGACCCTGAGACTAAGCGCAAGATCATCGGCCGTGAGTTCATTCGCACGTTCGAGGCTGCAGCACGCGAGATCGTTGAGGAAGCTGGGGAGTCTGGTTCAGAGGTTAAGTGGCTCGTGCAGGGAACCCTGTACCCAGACGTTGTTGAATCCGGTGGCGGTGAAGGCGCGGCGAACATCAAGAGCCACCACAACGTGGGTGGTTTGCCAGATGACCTCCAGTTCAAGCTCATTGAGCCACTGCGTGCTCTCTTTAAGGACGAGGTCCGTGCAGTTGGACTCGAACTGGGTGTTCCAGACGAGATCGTGTGGCGTCAACCATTCCCGGGCCCAGGTTTGGGTATCCGAATCGTGGGTGAAGTTACCGCTGAGCGCCTTGACCTTCTGCGTGAGGCAGACGCGATCGCACGTGAGGAACTGACCAAGGCCGGTCTTGACCGCGAGATTTGGCAGTGCCCAGTGGTTCTGCTCGCAGATGTCCGCTCCGTGGGTGTCCAGGGCGATGGCCGTACGTACGGTCACCCCATTGTTTTGCGCCCTGTGTCCTCCGAGGACGCGATGACCGCGGACTGGTCACGTCTCCCATATGACGTGCTCGCAACCATCTCTACTCGCATCACGAATGAGGTGAAGGACGTCAACCGAGTGGTACTCGACGTCACTTCCAAGCCGCCAGGCACCATCGAATGGGAGTAAATTTCTAAGAAAGTCGTAGGCATAGGTACTTATGCCTACGACTTTCTATATCAGGCCAGTTATAAATGGATTGTTGGTTCTTAGACATCACCACTCACTCACTGAAAGCGAGTCAACCCAATGTCCACCAAGGTCACGGTTAACCAGAACAAGTCCGTTCGCACGATCGGATTCATCACCGCAATCGTCGGCATCATCATGCTTGTCGTTGGAGCCGTTGCATACGGCATGGTCGGTTCGTTCCTCAAGGACGAGCGCATCACCGTTCCAGCAGACGCATCGAGCTTCGCAGGCAAGCCTGTAGCCGGCCCATTCACCGCCTTCTCCCAGGCGGACATCATCAACGTCCACGCTCTTGCGCCAGCAAAGCCTGAGACCCTCGACCCAGCAATCACCGACGCCGCAGCGTTCGCAGAGGAGCTCGGTGGCAAGACCTACGCTGAGCTCGGCGAGCTGGCTGGCGAGTGGAAGGCAAAGGCAGCTGAGCTGACCGGCGCAGAGGCAACCGAAGCACAGGCAAAGGCTGACGCAGCTTCCGCAAAGCGCGCCACGGTCATGAACGGTTCGTTCCTCCGCGCATCGCTCTTCACCTCGGTTGTTGCATTCGGTGTCTCCGCACTCGTCATGGGTGTCGGCGTCCTCTTCGCACTCGTTGGTTGGGCATTCATCAAGGTTTCGAACGGCCCAGCAGTCGTCACCGAGACCGCACGCGCAGCAGGCTCCGATCTCTGATCGTATTCGCTGAGCGAATGACGAAAGACTAGTTCTTTCGAAACAAACACCACAGCGGGCCCCCACATTGTGTGGGGGCCCGCTGTGCGTTCTGTGGGAGCGTAGGCCACTGTGAGTTGAGAAGGTAACCCGGGCGGGATGCCGGGCTTCCCGCGTGGGACATAGCGCGGCACCTGCGTGTTCGGTAGATTCTAAGAGTCATTCACTCTCGCGGGGAGAACCATGAGTTCCAAAATAACGATCAACCCGAGCCCTAGCGTCTCGGCAGTAGGTCTGGCGTCTCTCGTCGTCGGGCTCATCATGATTCTCGCTGGCGGCAGCACGTGGGGACTGGTTTCCCAGCAGCTAGCCAACGAGCGCATTACGGTGTCGCAGGATGCGCCCTTCTTGGCGGGCAAGGCGAACGTCAACGATCCGTTCTCAGCGTTTGCGCAGGCCATGGCTATCGATAAGCACGCTCGAGACATGTCAGGCGGCAAGACCTACGCGGAGCTTGATCAGAGCGACCCCGTACGCGCGGACGTCATGAATGCATCTTTCCTGCGATCCTCATTGTTCGCATCCGTGGTGGCCTTCGGCGTTGCAGCGTTCGTTGTGGGCCTTGGAGTCTTGTTCATGCTGACGGGATGGGGACTGCGTAGGCTCGCCGGTGGCCCACCCGTTGTGATCGAGACCGAGGACGAGGGCGACATCTACGTTGACGGACCCAACCGCGAGACCTTCATGATTGATTCGGAACAGGACAAGGCCAGCCGGGCAGAGCGTCGGGCGCGCAAGCGTGCCGAAAAGGACGCTGTAGCGGAAGACGCGCTTGTAGATGACAGTGACGCGCTGGTCCACGGCGCCGTTCCCGAGACCACAAACACCTACCGCGACGAAGACTACGTCGACGCAGTCGTGTCCGAGTCACCGGACGCCGTAGCCAACTTTGCGGCAACAAACGGTTCGATCGGCCAGCCCGCTCCAGTACGAACCCCCGTGACCTCCCTGTTCACCCAGGTTGAGCCTTCCGTGCCCTCTCCGGTCACGCCAGCCGGTGACCGAGAGTCGTTCGATCCGCACGCGAGCGAATCTGCCAGCCACGATACAGACGTGACCTCAGGGCTGGTACCAGCACAATCGTCGATAATCAGTTCCCAAACCACCAACACGCCGGGCGTCATCGGAGTGTCTTCGCCGGCCGAGGCCGGAACGGACACGGACGTGTACGTGGCGGGTGGCGAGTTGGGCGAGACAGTGATGCAGCAAGCTGACGCGCTTGGAACCTCTGAACCGGTCCTTGACACGCCGCAGGCCACCCCGCCCGCGCCGGAGGTGGAAAAGAAAAAGGGATTCCGGTTCTCCCGCTCGGAACGAGCGCTCAAGGAATCGCGTGTTCGTGCGGACCGCGACTCAGCGATCACGGGGATGACCGGCACCATCCCTATCGTGGGCGGGACGCGTGGGGCAAACCCACTGCGAGATGCAGAGACTCCGATCTCTGCGAACAGCTCGACCTCAGCGCCCACCTTCGCCTCGGCCGCGTCTGCGCGATCGGTCGCGAGCGGCGCAAGTGGTGCGAGCAGCACGAGCGCGCAAGACATCGACGACGACCCGCACCCGCAGACGGGCGCCATCGGCTGGCAGAGCCCACAGGACAGGCTCGGCAACTAGTCAGGCCGCACGCACACATGGCGAGGGCCCCTCGAATCTTATGGATTCGAGGGGCCCTCGCCATGTTTAGGTGCCCAGCGAGCCTATCGGCGAATCGTCCGCACGAGCGAACCGACCACGAGGGTCAAGCCGGAAACACCCAGGATGATGATCCCCGCAAGCTGCGTGTCGAACTCGAGGCCTGAGGCCCGGGCGATGACGAGCAGCCCGACCAGCGTGAGAATCAGACCCCACACGATCGTGGTGAACCGAACTTTAGTGGAGTACTTGATGGGCTCGGTGCCGGGGCGTGCAGATACGGGTGGCTGCGTAGAGGCCGCAGTCGGTGCTTGAGCTGGGGAGTTCGCACTTGCGGAGCCCCAGAAGTCGTTGTTGCTCATGATGCTACCTCCGTGATGGTGA
>NZ_HE978641.1:19989-22939 GCF_000312125.1 Timonella senegalensis JC301 | reverse complement strand
CATGATGCTACCTCCGTGATGGTGACGTCTCCGACGCCCATGTTGATGTCGAGGTGAAGGACAACAGGCTGGCCGTCCTTAGCAGCCTGGCTGCTGTACTGGATCGAGTTGCCGATGCCACCGGAGTTCTCACCGGAGCCGGTACCCTCGGTGTGGTGGTTCACGGACCCGATGCCCATGTCGGTGGTTGCGGTGACAGACACTCCGGCCGGTACGAGTACGTCGATGTCGCCCATGCCGCCGTCGATGGGTATGACGAGTGGTTCGGTGTTACCGGCGAGGTCCGAGAACGGCAGTCCCGTGAGGTCGACCGTCATGTCTCCCATTCCGAACGAGTAGCCGTTCTCAACCTGCACGATGCTGGTGGGGGCGAAGGTCTGGTCCGAGAAGGTCTGGAAGCTGCTTGTAGTCACCCACTTGGGGAAGAACAGCACGCCTAGGATGAGGGCTCCGATGACCGAGAGGATCGCGAAGAGCCCGCCGGACCCCGAGGACCAGCCGCGGAAGCCGTTGTAGATTACGGCAAGTCCGCCGAGCACGATCGCGATTCCCGCGGTTAGGCCCCAAACGTTCACGTCTGCTGCGAGGTTGCCCGTGCGGTCAGCGATGAACAATCCCATTGCTGTCAGGAATGATAGCCCTAGGAGTGTGGCAAACTGCGTGGCTCCCGGGTTCTTTACCGGTGGGCGCTTGGTCTGAGGAGCGCTCCACTCCTGTGCGTAGTTGGCGCCAGCCGTGCGGGCTGAGGCGCGAGCTGGGGCGATGTACGGTGCGGCCGGTGGTACCGGCGTGGTGTACTGCGTGTCAGATTGGGTCATTGTGTCCTGCTGGTCCATCAAGATTGTCGACGATTCTGGCTCGGTGCCCACGCTGCTCGCGTTGGATTTCGAATCCGTCTCGTAAGAAGCGATCCCGATTGCTTCCGTGGCTGGCACCTGGTCGATTACCTCGGTTACGGTGACCTCGTGCTCGTTCGACGTGCTCGCGAGGGTGATGGTGTCATCGGTGGGCTCGGCGAGGGGTGTCGTGTTGTTGAGGGTTTCGGTGGCTTCGCTGGAGTTGGAAGCGTTGCTTGCCTCGGCGTCCGCTGCCTCGGAGGTTTTCACTGAGTCCGGCCCACCATCAGTTTCCGGGCCGCCCGCCTTTGGGTCGAAGGCAGATGCTCCCTGCTGGGAGTTGCTGGTCTGGCCATTGAAACCCTGGGTGCTAAAGCCCGGAGCTCCGGGGTATCCGGATGGACCCTGTGGGGCCGACTGGCCGTACGGACCCTGTGGTCCTCGAGGCCCGAACGGCCCCTGCGGACCGTTTGGTCCAAAACCGTTGTGTGGGCCTGCCGGGGGACGTCCCTGCCACTGCTGGTTCTTCCTGCTGGCCACGCGGGAATCTTTGACCTGCATGATCAGGTAGAACACGAGCGCACAGATGCCAAGCCAGAAGATTGTGGTCAGAGGCCACGGCACATCCACAATGCCAAAGACGAAGCCGCCGACGCCGCCCAGACCGATCAGCGCCGCGATGGCGATTCCGATCAGGGCACCATCAAAATTTCCGCGGATCATCTCCTCGGCGTGGATGCGCCCGTCGCGCTCTTCAGGCAGGAGTGCCCACGCCGCGGCGTACGCAAGAACGCCGATTCCGGTGCTCAGGCAGATGATCAGGATGATCACGCGCACGATAAGTGGGTCAACGTTGAGCCGTCGAGCGAGACCGCCTGCAACACCACCGACCCAGCGCTCTTCGGAGCGGAAGAACCCGGACCGGCGCATCGTGTCAAAGAACGCACGACCGCCATGGTGTCCGTTCCTGGGGTCAGATCCGGCTGGAGGGACCCACCCGTTGGAAGGCCCAGGGCCCTGGGGACCGCCGTAGTTGGGGCCGCTCCACTGCTGATTGCCGCCCGGGTAGCCACCCTGCTGGCCGGCTGGGCCTGGGCCGTGAGGGCCTTGGCCAAACTCTGGGTTCGAAGATTCGTTGTTCATGCCTCTATCTTTTCTTGGCACGGGACCAAAAACTATCGGGTATTACCCTGATCTTGGTGGTAGGGGTATAGCCCTGGTTCGACCCTGATCCACGCGTGGAACTCTCGCATTCGATTTCTTGGTATGACACGATCAACCTGTGTCTCTTTACTTGCCAAACATCGACGCGACCCCGAGGTTGCCGCTTCGCCGGCCAACTGACGGGCAGCGTCTTGCAGGAGTGTGCCAAGGGCTGGCGCTGCACTTGCGCGTTCCCGTTCGTACAGTCCGGGTCGTCTTTACCCTTGCAGCGGTCGCGGGTGGTATCGGCCTCGTGGCGTACATCTTTCTATGGCTGACTGTTCCGCGGGGCAACCCCCAAGAGCTCGCGGACGAGCTCAACATCGATGCGCGTCTCGCGACGGCGCCGACCGCTGTTGGCGTGGAGGCACCGCGTGCGGAACGCGACTGGTGGTCGCTGCTCCCGCTGCGAGATATCGCGATTGGGATCATCTTGGTTACGGTCACCGCGCTGCTCATTGCGGATCGGCTGGGTGCTCACCTGCAGTGGACATGGGTTGCGGCCGGCCTCATCGTGCTGGTGGGACTCTTCTTGGCGTGGGGTCAACTGGACTCGTCTCGTCGGGACAGCCTTCTCGCACAAGCGGGTGGACGCACGCCGAGCGGTGTTATTCGCATCGCGGGCGGAGTCGCGCTAGTTGTTATAGGCGCCTTGCTCGTGGTTGGCCAGGACCGTGGCACTCAACTCATGTGGCAGTCACTCCTCGCCTCGGTTGCTGTGCTGATTGGTGTCGCACTCGTGCTCGCGCCCTGGTGGCTTCGAACCCTCAACGCCCTGGGCGAGGAACGAGCAGCGAGCGCCATCGCCAAACAGCGCGCCGATATCGCCGCCCACCTGCACGACTCGGTGCTCCAAACACTCGCTCTCATCCAGCGTTCGGCCGACCAGCCAGGAGAGGTGACGCGGCTCG
>NZ_HE978641.1:3316-19552 GCF_000312125.1 Timonella senegalensis JC301 | reverse complement strand
AGAGGTGACGCGGCTCGCCCGCAACCAAGAGCGCGAACTGAGGGCCTGGCTCTATAACGACCGCTCGGCCGCCGGCACCTCGCTGGCAGATGAGGCCCGCAGCGTTGTGGCGAACGTCGAGAATACGATGATTCACGCGCTCGGCACCCAGGAGTCCATCTCGATTGATCTTGTGGTTGTGGGCGACGCCGTTCCAAACGAGGACACGGAGGCGCTCATGGGTGCGATGAACGAGGCACTCAAGAACGCGGTGCGGCACGGCAAGCCGCCGGTCAGCGCGTACCTGGAGGTACGAGACGACCTCATCGAAGTGTTCGTGTCTGACCGTGGCGATGGGTTTGATCTGTCTATGCTCGAAGACGTGGGACCCGACCGCTTCGGTGTGCGGGAATCCATCATCGGACGCATGGAGCGCCGGGGCGGAACTGTAACCTTCCGCAACATGGCAATCGGGGGAACCGAAGTGAAACTCTCCATGCCTCGCAAGGTCGACCAGAACCCACAACGAACGCACGCACCGGACGAGCACTCAGGCAGCACCAAGTCTTCAAGCAGGAAGAAACAATGACGCAAGAACCGATTTCCATCGCCATCATCGATGACCACGACATGTTTCGGGCTGGAGTGAAGGCGAGCCTTGCACCCTGGGTCAACGTGATCGCGGAGGCCGGCGATGTCGACTCTGCTGTTGCGGTACTACACGAGAACCCGCCCTCCGTTGTCCTGCTCGACGTCCACATGCCGGGTGGCGCCGGTGGCGGAGGCGCCGAGGTACTCACCAAATGCCAGGACATCGCGGGCCAAACACGCTTCCTTGCTCTGTCCGTGTCGGATGCTGCCGAGGATGTTGTGGCGGTCATCAGGGCGGGCGCTCGCGGTTATGTCACCAAGAACATTTCAGGAGAGCAGCTCTCCGATGCGATTAAGCGGGTGGACAGCGGTGACGCCGTGTTCTCTCCGCGTCTCGCGGGATTTGTACTTGATGCGTTTGGCGCCCAGAGCGCCCCTGCAACGCATGACGACGAACTTGACCGCCTGAGCGCTCGCGAGCAGGAAGTCATGCGACTCATCGCGAGGGGTTACACGTACCGCGAGGTCGCCTCCGAGCTCTTCATCTCGATCAAGACGGTGGAGACTCACGTGTCCGCAGTTCTCCGCAAACTCCAGCTGTCCTCTCGGCACGAGCTCACCAAATGGGCGGCTGACCGAAGGCTCCTTTGACCCAAGTGGCGGGCCTGCACGGTGGGCCTGCACGCCGGGTCGGTGCCTCCGCCGTAGCCTTCGGTGCGGAGAGCCCACTCGGTTCTCCGGGCGAGCGCTCGCGGCGGGTCGCTTTACCTGACCTAACAGCCGCCCGCATGGCGGCCAGGGCCCTGCGTTCTCAGCGCGCGCAAGGAAGAATTAAGGGATGACCGCTCCCACACTTGTTGCCTGCGCGCATGGAACCGACAACCAGGATGGACGTGCCGTGGTGTCGAGCATCATTGACCAGGCACGAGCCCTGCTCAACAGGGTGAGCGTTGTGGAGACGTACGTAGACGTTCAGTCTCCACAGCTTCCCCAGGTACTTGGTGAACTCGATGGGGAAGAGTCTGCCGTGGTTGTTCCCCTGTTACTGTCCGGGGGCTATCACGTCCACCACGACATCGCTGGCGCGGTGGCGGCGCGGAATCGATCGGGCGCGCCTACAAGGGCAACTAACACTCTTGGTCCACACCAACTCTTGGCTCAGGTCCAGCGGGACCGCATCGCTCAGGCAGCCAGCCGCTTTGCACGGGGTTGCAGTACCGATATCTGCAGTGTCATCCTCGTGGCAGCCGGTTCGAGTGACGGTCGGGCCCAACAAGATGTTGAGCGCCAGGCGCAGCATCTAGCCGACGCCACCGGCGCCGAAGTGTCTGTGGCCTACCTTTCCGCCGCCCAGCCTACGGTCGAGCAGGCGGTTGCGCAGTTGTTGGAAAATCGAGTGGCGAACGTCGCCCTGGATTATCGTGATTCCGCAGATCAGGGCCCCGCTACCCGGCCCATCGTGCTGAGCTCATTCCTCCTTGCGCCGGGCTTCTTTCACACCAAGTTGCAGGGGATTGCGGCGGATCTGACCACACCGGAGCACCCAATCATCGTGACCGAGCCACTTGGCTCGGACCCGCGCATTTCCCAGATCGTTGCCGAGCGATATCGCGGCGCCACGCTCTCCCTCGCCGAACTTTAGCCGGGCGACTGCCGTACACGGCGTCTTGCGCGTGCACCGCACTTTCGCACTCCCGCACGCTCGAATCCGCCGAGCTCCCCATTCCACAGTTCACGCACCGACCCCGAGTCGAACCTCCCTGTGCAGGTCCGCGTGCACGTCCGCGCGGAGCGTCACCTCGCCCACCACTGTTATGGCGGGAGGGCGCACTCCTGCGGCTCGGGCTGTTTCTGCGAGCGTGCCAAGGGTTGCGGGAGTGGTGCGCTGGCGGGGGCCAAACCCGTCTTCTATGAGTGCGCACGGGGTCTCAGGGCTGTTGCCTTGAGCGATGAGTTCATGTGAGATCGAGTCAAGCTGAGCCGTCCCCATGAGTAGAACGAGCGTGTGGTCCACGGCGAGTGGCAGCCGCCCAAGGGAGCTATGGGCGGTCAGTACCGTGAATCCGCGGGACACTCCGCGATGTGTCACGGGGATTCCCGCCGCGGCTGGAACCGACACGGCTGACGTGACGCCGGGTATGACGAAGACCTCGACACCGGCGGCGCGGCAGGCATCGAGTTCCTCGCCGCCGCGACCAAACACGTACGGGTCTCCGCCCTTGAGTCGCACCACGTTTTTCCCGGTACGCGCCCTGTCCACAAGGATCGCGTTGATCTCGCTCTGGGAGACGGGGTGGTCGCCGCCGCTCTTTCCTACGTCCACAACCTCTACCTCCGGACCGACCCAGCCCAACACCGCGCGCGGCGCGAGCCTATCGATCACAAGGACCTGTGCGCTGCGGATTGCGTCACGAGCGTCCAGGGTGAGGAGCCCTGTCTTTCCGGGGCCACCACCAACCAGGGTGACTCTGCCTTGCGTGGCGGGAGTCAGTGGGCCTGCGGGCAGCTCGCCAGGAAGTGCATCGGGCACGGCCCCTGCATCCACCAGGTTGCTATCCCGAGCGCGTAAGAAACCCGCGATAGCGTCTCGGAGCCGTGCCGTGCGCGTTGGTCGCGGCCCAGATTCCCCAGATGAGACCACAGCAATCGTGGTGTCGCCGTGGGACAACAGCGCGGGTGCCCACGCACTTGCGCCCGCTGCATCCCCTCCCTTGAAGCAGAACACTCGCAGGCTGTGCGCTAGTTCGGATACCTCGCGATCAACTTCGCTGTTTCCAGTCGCGGCGGCAACCATCCACACGCCATCCAAGTCGGTCGGCGTGAAACCGCGGGCCCGCCACAGCGGCGCTTCCCCACCAGCTGTGCGGTGCGCAAACTCCAGCGAGCGAAGCAGCTCGGCCATGTCCTCACATACCTCGGGCGCTATCACGGTGATCTGGGCGCCAGCGCGCGCCAGAAGCCGTGCGCGGCGCGCGGCCACGGGACCGCCGCCGATGACGGCGACGGGGAGGGAACCGAGTCGCAGTCCGATGGGCGTGATTGCAGGCATCGCGGGAACCTAACGTTGTGGGTGGTTTAGATCGCGTAGTTGAGGGGCCGGGTCTCGGGATGCACGGCGCCGGTCAGAGCGTTGCCCACCATGCCCGCGGCGAGAGTGGCGCCCGACGCCTGGTCGATGAGCAGGAACGACCCGGTGGAGCGGTTGCGTGCGTACTCGTCGGCCGCAATGGGGGAGGCAAGTCTGAGCGTGACTGAGCCGATGTCGTTGAGTGCAAGGTGTTCCGCAGGTTCCAGCCGGGCCGAGCCAAGGTTCAGAATTCCCCCGATGTTTCGGACAATCGCGGTGGTCGTCCTGGTTGTGTGCTTGAGGAGCAGGCGCGTGCCCGGTCGCAGCGGTTGTTCGGCGAGCCACGCCACGGTTCCTTGGACGTCCTGCGTGAGAACGGGCAACTCGCCCGATACGATCGAGTCGCCCCGTGTCACGTCTAGTTCGTCCGTGAGGCGCAAGGTCGCGGACTGGCCTGCGAAGATCTGGGAGACACTCGCCCCCAGCAGGTCAATCCCGGAAACGGTGGTTGTGGTGCCCGAGGGCAGAACCGTCACGGGGTCGCCGATCCGCACGGTGCCGGACGCGACCCGGCCGGCATATCCGCGGTAGTCGCGGTACTCGGCGCCGCCAGCGAGCTGCGGGCGGATGACACTTTGGACCGGGAAACGGAAGGGCTGTTCACTCGTGGGCAGGGCCGTACCGCCCGCCGCCGACCCGCTCGTGGCCGACCCATCTGCCGGAACGCTCTCCAGGTACGACAGCAGAGTTGGGCCCTCCCACCACGGAGTGTGCGCGGAGCGTTCGACCACGTTGGCGCCTTCGAGGGCGGAAACCGGAATCGAGGTGACCGATTCGATGCCGAGCGCGCGAGCGGCAGCTGCAATATCGTCGTGAAGTTCTTCATAACGAGCGTGGGAGTAACCCACTAAGTCAATCTTGTTGATGGCCACAACCACGTTGGGGACACGCAGTAGGGACGCCACCGCGAGGTGGCGGCGGGTCTGCTCGAGCAGACCCTTGCGGGCGTCGATGAGTAGGACCACCACATCGGCGGTGGACGCGCCCGTCACGGTGTTGCGCGTGTACTGCACGTGGCCAGGGCAGTCCGCCAGGATGAAGGTGCGTTTTGCGGTAGCGAAGTAGCGGTAGGCCACGTCGATCGTGATGCCCTGCTCGCGTTCCGCGCGCAGGCCGTCGGTCAGCAAGGCGAGGTCCGCGCCGCTCAGGCCGCGATCGCGGGAGACCCGCTCAACAGACTCGAGCTGGTCGGCCAAAACGGACTTGGAGTCGAACAGGAGGCGACCCACGAGCGTGGACTTGCCGTCGTCCACGGACCCGGCGGTGGCAAGGCGTAGCAGCGTGCTCATTAGAAGTAGCCCTCCTTCTTGCGGTCTTCCATGGCGGCCTCGGAGAGGCGGTCGTCGGCGCGGGTCGCGCCGCGCTCAGTGATGCGGGTTGCGGCGACCTCGGCAATGACTGCCGCCACGTCCTTGGCCTCCGACTCCACCGCGCCCGTGCAGGACATGTCGCCCACGGTGCGATACCGCACGAGTCGGTTGGTGATGGTCTCGCTCTCGCGCGGCGCGATGAACGGCCCCACCGCGAGAAGCATGCCGTCCCGCTCGACCACGTCGCGGTAGTGCGCGTAGTACAGCTCCGGGAGTTCAATGGCTTCGCGTTCGATGTACCGCCACACGTCCAGTTCGGTCCAGTTGGATAGCGGGAATGCGCGCACGTGCTCGCCGGGCCTGTGCCGCCCGTTATACAGGTCCCACAGTTCGGGCCGCTGATTGCGCGGGTCCCACTGGCCGAACTCGTCGCGCAGGGACAGGACGCGCTCTTTGGCGCGTGCCTTCTCCTCGTCTCTGCGTCCGCCGCCGAACAGCGCGTCAAACCTGTGCTCCGCGATGGCGTCGAGAAGTGGCTGGGTTTGCAGCGGGTTGCGGGTGCCGTCCGCTCGCTCCGCGAGCCGGCCGTCGTCGATGTAGTCCTGGACACGCGCGACCTCGAGCCGCACGCCGAGCCTCTCCACGGCGGTGTCCCGGTAGTCGAGCACCTCGGGGAAGTTGTGCCCCGTGTCCACGTGCAGCAGCGGAAACGGGATGGGTGCGGGCCAAAACGCCTTGGCCGCCAAGTGCGCCATAACCACGGAGTCCTTGCCGCCCGAGAACAGCATCGCGGGCCGCTCAAACTCGGCCACAACCTCTCGGATGATGTGGACGGCCTCTGCTTCCAGCGCGTCAAGTAAGGGGAGCTGGCGCTCCCGATTTTCGACGATTGTGCCCGGCAGATCCGCCGGCTGCGGTGGCGATGAGGCTGAGTGTGTCACGGCTGCGTGGTCCTTGGCATGTGGGTCGGGTGGGGAGTGCGGCGCATGTGGCACCGGTGGTGGCGTGCTCATGTGTGGAGCCCGCATTCGGTCTTGTCGAGACCGGCCCAGCGGCCGGCTCGCGGGTCCTCGCCGGGTGCCACCTTGCGGGTGCACGGCGCGCATCCAATCGAGGGATAACCCTGGTTCAGCAGGGGGTTGATGGGCACAGCATGGCGGGTGGCGTAGGCCAAGAGGTCGTCGAACGACCAGGCCGCAAGCGGGTTGACCTTCACCAGCCCGTTCTTCTCGTCGAAAGTGACGAGCGGGGTGCCCGCACGGGTCGGGGCCTCGTCTCGGCGGACGCCGGTGAACCACACCTCGTATGGTTCCAGCGCCTCGGTCAGGGGTTCGACCTTGCGCAGTTGGCAGCACAGGGAAGGATTTCGAACGAACAGGTCTTTGCCGTGAAGGGCGTCTTGCTCTGCCACCGAATGGCGTGAGGCGACGTCCTTGATGGTGACTTCAATGGCAGTTGCCACAGCGTCCCGGGTACCTATGGTCTCGGGGAAGTGGTATCCGGTCTCGAGGAACAGCACGTCTACCCAGGGGAGGTGCGCGGCCACGGCGTGGGGGAGGACGGCATCGGCCATCGAGCAGGCAACTGCCGCGCGATACCCGAACGTTGTGGCAACCCAAGCGATGACCTGATCGAATGTGGCTTCGGTGGAAGTCTCATGCGGGGTGGCTGGTGTGCGCGGTGCGTCACCTGCTCCGGAGACCAATGGAGTGCCCGGGGTTCGTGGCACGTCAAGCGGGTCCTCCGCCGACGCAGTCTGGCCTCCGCAGCCAAGCAGCCGCTGCCCTTCCTTGGCAAGCGCACGTAACTCATCGACGGAGCGTTTGGGCCGTTCCCAGTCGAGTTCCCGGAGGGTGAGGTGTGCGCGGTGGGAGGCATCGCGCTGGGCTTGGCGGGCCAGTGCGCGCTCGCGGGCTTCGGCGAGTGAAGTCATGAGAGGTGATCCTCGTCTGCTCGGTGCGCCCACTTCGCAAAGGTCTCGCCCGGGGTGCGCTGCTGTTCGTACCTGCGCACGATGCGGTCCACATAGTCGGAGACCTCGTGTGCGGGGACCTTGAGTCCACGCACAGTGCGCCCGAGCCCGGCCTCGTCCCTACCCTCGCGCACGAGTCCGCCACCAAGGTGGACTTGGAACCCCGGCATTTGCTCGCCGTCAACGGTGATGATCTGGCCTTTGAGCCCGATGTCGGCAGTCTGGATGCGGGCGCACGAGTTGGGGCAGCCGTTCACGTTGAGCTCGATGGGGCGCTCGATCTTGGCGGACACGTCCGCGAGCTTTTCCTCGAGCTCGGTGATGACGCGGGCCGTCGTGTCCTTGGTGTCCACGATTGCGAGCTTGCAGAACTCAATCCCGGTGCAGGCGATGGTGGACCTGCGGAACAGACTTGGCCTCGCGGTCAGCCCGAGCGGCTCAAGTCCCGCCAGGAGCACGTCCAGGTTCTGCGGTGGCACGCCGAGGACGACCACCTTCTGGTGGGCGGTGAGTCGGGCGGACTCTGCCCCCACCTTCTCGATCAGGTCTGCGAGTCCGCTCAACGTGTTGCCTCCCACGCGTCCGACCACGGGTGCGGCACCTACGTACAGGTTTCCGTCCTTCTGCTCGTGGACGCCAACGTGATCACCCGGCCTCGTCGGTGCTTGAGGGGCGGGTCCGTCCGCAAGCGCGTACCCGAGGTACTCGGTTTCTAGAACCGCGCGCAGTTTTTCGGTTCCCCAGTCAGCAAGCAGGAACTTGAGCCGGGCCTTGTTACGCAGCCGGCGGTAGCCATAGTCACGGAAGATCCGGATGATCCCGTGCCAGACGTCCGCTGCTTGCTCTTCCGTGACGAATGCCCCGAGGCGCTCGCCGAGCCGAGGCACGGTGGAGAGCGCGCCACCCACCCACAGGTCGTAGCCAGGGCCGAGCTCGGGATGCACAACGCCCACGAGCGAGATGTCGTTGATCTCGTGGACCACATCGAGCGAGGGGTGGCCTGTGATCGCGGTCTTGAACTTCCGGGGCAGGTTGGCTAGGTCAGGGTCGCCGATGTAGCGCTTCTTGATCTCGAGGATGACCGGGGTCGGATCGATGATCTCGTCTGCGGCGATCCCCGCCACGGGGCTGCCCAAGAATCCGCGGGGAGAGTCACCACACGCGGTCGTGGTCTCGAGCCCCACCGACTCGAGCCGCCGCCAGATTTCCGGTATGTTCTCAATTTCGATCCAGTGGTACTGGATGTTCTGACGATCGGTGATGTCGGCGCTGCCGCGGCCAAAGTCCGTGGAGATATCGCCGAGAACGCGAAGTGCAGCAGGGGGCAGCGCCTGTCCGTCCGTGCGCACGCGCAGCATGAAGTAGCTGTCCTCAAGCTCGTGCGGCTCAAGTTGTGCGGTGCGACCGCCGTCGATTCCGGGCTTGCGCTGCGTGTACAGACCCCACCAGCGGAATCTTCCGTGCAGGTCGGTGTCCTCGATCGAGCCAAAACCCTGCTTGGAGTAGATGTTCTCGATGCGCTCGCGGACGTTCAGAGCATTGTCTACGGCCTTGAACTCCTCATTCGCGTTGAGCGGTGTTGTGCCGTCTACCTTCCACTGCCCATGTGGGCGGGCTGGTCGCGCAGCTCGAGGCGCCCCGAGCGCGGGTGCGGGGCCTTTGGTGGGTGCCGGTGTCCGAGTCATGCGAACACGCTACGGTCGTCCACAACATAAGTCGATTAGGTCCGAATCATGGTATTAACGCATGTTAATCAGGTTGACCATCCGGTAATGCGACGCAACAGGCCGTAACATTGCCGAGTCCCGCGAGCCCTCCGACCAGCGATGACGCTCCCAGGCGGCGGGCCCCAACGTAAATCGCTGATCTCGGTGTGTGAACGGCCCATTCGTATGCGCGAACGCAGGGGATCTGACACTGTGACAGAACTTACCGGCCAGAAAGGTCTCCTCCCTAGCGTATTCGCAGGGTAAGTCCATAGGATGAGCGCATGGACTTCCTATATGTAGCTCTCCTCTTCATCCACCTCGTGGCCTGGGCAATCGTTCTCGGTGGCTGGATCGCCACCATGAACAAGCCAGGCCTCTACGCAGGCATCCCGCACGCAGCGCTCACCGCTCTGATCACCGGTATCCTCATGGTCGGTGTCGCTGAGATGGGTGACGCGCAGCTCAACCACATGAAGATTGGCGTCAAGCTCCTGGTCAACCTCGTGGTTGTCGTGCTTGCGTTCCGCGCCAAGAAGCTCGGCGATGATGCTCCTAAGGGCCTCATCACCTCGGTTGGCGCTCTCACCGTTCTGAACATCGCTATCGCGCTGTTCTGGTCCGGACGCCACTTCTGAGGAATAGCCTGACGGCCTAACGGCCCAGCACATTCGTACGAGAGGCCACCTACGCATCAGCGTAGGTGGCCTCTCGTACGTCAGCGGCTCTTCCTCTAAGAGTCAGTGGCTATACCTGTGAGCGTCAGTGGCTCCACTTAAGATGGGCGCATGGTATTTCCGCAGGACCTCATCATCGCGCTCGTTCTGATCATCGGCCTCGTTGGCACGGTCGTTCAGGTCATGCCCGGCACGCTCATTGTGGCGGGAGCGATCCTCGCATGGGCGATCCTAACTGGCGGCACAGCCGCCTGGGTCATCTTCGCCCTCGCAGTCCTGGTGCTCCTGACGGGAACTGTCCTGAAGTTCGTGGTGGCCGGGTCCAAACTCAAGCGCGCCGAGGTTCGCAACCACTCGGTCGTGATCGGCCTCGTCGCGGGCGCCGTGCTGTTCTTTGTGATTCCCGTGCTGGGCCTGTTCGTGGGGTTCATCGGCGGGGTGTACCTTAGCGAGCTTGCCCGCACCGGAACCCACGCCCGTGCCTGGCCGGCAACCGTCGTTGCCATCAAGGCCACCGCACTTACCATCATCGTCGAGTTCGGGTCTGCCCTCGTGGCAACTGGCCTGTGGATCGTAGGCCTCATCATCACCTGACCACAGCGGAACTTACGTGCCGCTGGAACGTGCTCTATCGTCGATAATCTGTCTTGATTTCCGACGATTCTGCGCCCGTTTACCCGGCCCGTCACCCTAAGTGCGGGCTCGGGAAGGGTGCGCAGACCTAGGCGGTCCGCGCAAAGCGGCCGTGAACGGCCGCGTACAGCGCAGCCGCAACGACGATGATGCCGGCCAGCAGGAAGTACATGCCCTGGTAGCCCAGGTGGGGGATGGCCAAGCCGAGGACGATAGGGCCGATGCCGGTGCCGATGTCCAGCATGAGGAAGAACGTGGCGGTTGCGAGTCCAACCCGTGGCAGTGGCGACTTGGCGGTGATGACCGACTGCAGGGCTGGCATTAGGGCGCCAAAACCGAAGCCCATAAACACAGCGGCGAGCAGAATGTGCCACGCCTGCGAGGACACCCCGAGCATCACAAACCCTGCCACGAACGAGGCGAAGATCGGGTAGATGACAATGTTGTCGCCACGCCGGTCTTGGATTCGTCCGATGAACAGTCGTGAGATGAACACGGCGATTGCGTAGACAAGGAAAAACAGGGACGCCGACGAGACGAGGTCGGCCTGCTGTGCGTAGTTCGCTAGGAAGGACAACACGCCCGAGTAAGCGAAGCCCGCCAGGAGCATGATGCTGGCAATGGGCACGGTGTGCGCGTCCACGAGAGTGCCAAGGCTGAGCGACCACTTGGACTCGCGTTCAGCCTGTGAGACCTCTCGTTCGGGGAAGGTGATGGTTAGAGCCACGAGTAACGCGAGGAGCGCAACCACGGATGCGGTGATGAACAGGGCGTCGTAGCTGAACCTGTCCGCGATGGTCAGAGCGAGCAGAGGGCCGATCGCCGTGGCAATTGTGCCCGAGATACCGAAGTATCCGGTGCCCTCCGCCCTGCGTGCGGGAGGAATCATGGACATGACGGAGGCCGCGATCACCGTGGCGCTCGTGCCAAAGCCAAATCCGTGCACGGTGCGAAGCGCTACAAAGAGGGGGAGGCCATCGGCGAGAACGTAGGCGAGGCCCAGCGCCACGTAGATGCCAAGAGAGATGATGACGAGCCTGCGGCGGCCCACAAAGTCCAGGTACTTGCCCGTGAAAATCCTGCCCACAACAGCGCCGATCACAAAGGAGCTCGATGCGAGTCCCGCGGCTGTGTCCGAGGCACCGAACGCGTTTACGGCGTACAAGGCCATGGTCGGAATTAGTAGGTAGAAGACGAATGAAACAAAGAAGTTCGCGATCGTGGCGAGCGTGAAGTCCTTGGTCCACAGGGCGGGGGAGGGTTGAGAGTTTGCGGGCACGGTCTATTCTAGGCTCGAAGAATTGGGCGGGGTCTGTGGCGTTGGCCATGGTTGTGGGAGTGTTCTTGGATGCGGTTGCGGTCAGAGGAGCGGTTGCGGTCATGGATGTGGCTGTGGCGTTGGCCATGACGCGGGTGGTGGGCTGCACCGAATGTCAGGTGGTCCGGATAGGCTAGAGCCGCTATGGATTCTTTGTTTGGTAACTTGCCCACGTTCGGAACCTCCTCGGAAGCAGAGGTGCCGGACCTCGACGTCGCACCCTCCGCGCAAATGACTGAGAACCCCGACGTCTCATCGCTGCTCGCAGGCCTCAACCCACAGCAGCACGCCGCCGTTCAGCACTCCGGGACGCCCCTGCTAATCGTCGCGGGTGCAGGCTCTGGAAAGACGCGAGTGCTCACGCACCGCATCGCGTACCTGCTTGCCACCGGCAGGGCATGGCCAAGCCAGATTCTTGCGATCACGTTTACGAACAAGGCCGCCGCCGAGATGCGCGAGCGGGTGCGCCAGCTCGTGGGGCCTGAGGCAGAGCGCATGTGGGTCTCCACCTTCCACTCCACGTGCGTGCGCATCTTGCGTAAGGAAGCCGAAGCGATCGGGATGAAGAAGTCCTTTTCGATCTACGATTCGGCTGATTCTCAGCGCCTCATCACGCTCATCCTGCGTGAACTGGACATCGACCCCAAGAAGTTCTCCGCCAAGACAATGGCCAACCGAATCTCCGGGCTTAAGGACGAGCTCATCACGCCGGATGAGTTTTCGGCGCGCGGCGGTAAGGGCGAGATGGACACACTCCTCGCAGACGTGTACTCGCGCTACCAGCGCAGGCTCACTGCCGCGAATGCGATGGACTTCGACGACCTCATTGTGCGCACTGTCGAGCTCCTGCAGAAGGCACCGGCCGTTGCCGAGCACTATCGCCGCAAGTTCCGCCACATCCTTGTGGACGAGTACCAGGACACCAACCACGCCCAGTACACGCTGGTTAAGGAACTGGTGGGCCCTGCGAATGGGGCCATTCCGCCCGGTGAACTGACCGTTGTGGGCGACTCGGACCAGTCGATCTACGCCTTCCGTGGCGCGACCATCCGAAACATCCTTGAGTTCGAAAAGGACTACCCGAACGCTACGTCGATCCTGCTGGAGCAGAACTATCGCTCCACTCAGAACATTCTGACCGCAGCAAACGCCGTGATCTCCAAGAACTCGGACCGCAGGCCCAAGAACCTGTGGACCGCCTCAGGCGAGGGACCCAAGCTCGTGGGATATGTGGGGGACAACGAGCACGAGGAAGCCCGGTACATCGCCAAGCAAATCGACACGCTGGCGGACGAGCACGGCGTGCGCCCGGGAGACATCGCGATCTTCTACCGCACCAACAACCAGTCCCGCGCGCTCGAGGAAGTTCTTATCCGCGTGGGATTGCCCTACAAGGTCGTGGGCGGTACCCGATTCTACGAGCGCAAGGAAATCAAGGACGCGATCGCGTACCTGCACGCGATCAATAACCCCGCCGATGACATTAACCTACGGCGAATCTTCAACGTCCCCAAACGCGGTCTCGGCGACCGCGCCGAGGCGCTCGTGGCCTCCGCCGCCGCGCACTCGGGGGTCTCATTCGACGAGGCGCTCAGCCACGCGGAGACGATCCCGGGTATGACCGCCCGCACGCTCAACCCCCTTCGGGGTTTCCGCGACCTACTCGCCGAGCTCCGCGCACCTGCTACGGCGGGTGCGGGGCCAGCCGACATCCTCGGCGATGTGCTGGACAAGACCGGGTATCTCGAGCAACTGCGTTCGAGCGATGATCCGCAGGACCTTTCACGCGTGGACAACCTTGCGGAACTGCACGCGGTGGCTAGCGAGTTCGAAAAGGAAAACCCGGAGGGCACCCTCTCCGACTTCCTAGAGCGGGTCTCGCTCGTGGCGGATGCCGACCAGATCCCGTCCTCTGACGACTCCGAAAACGAAAACGCGCCCAAGGTTGACCCCGGCGTCATCACGCTCATGACCCTGCACACGGCAAAGGGTCTGGAGTTCCCGGTCGTGTTCCTGACCGGCATGGAAGACGGGACGTTCCCGCACATGCGCGCTTTGCACGACGAGGGAGAACTGTCGGAAGAGCGGCGCCTCGCGTACGTGGGAATTACTCGCGCACGGGAACGCCTCTTCATTACGCGCGCCTCGACCCGCGCGTCGTGGGGTACCCCGAACGACTTCCCGCCAAGCCGGTTCTTGGACGAAATTCCAGAGGAACTGTGGCAGTGGGACCGCAAGCAGTCCTCCATGGAATCCGCACGCTCGAGGTACGGTTCCCCGTCCAGCTACGGAAGTTCCTATGGCGGAGGAAACCGCGGCAACTCCTACGATGACGACTTTGGCGCGCCTATTGGCGGCGGACGGTCAAGTGGCGGGACGCCGGCTTGGAAGAAGTCGAGCGCGCAGCAGAACGAGGAGAAAATCCCGATGTTCAACAACCCCAAGGCCAAGAAGGACTCGGACATCCCGGCACTTGCGCCCGGTGACAAAGTGACGCACGATCAATTTGGGCTCGGAACCGTTCTCCAGGTTGAAGGGCAGGGCCCCAAGGCCGTTGCCAAGGTGGACTTTGGAGGGGACTCTCCCAAGCGTCTCCTGCTGCGTTTTGCGCCGCTGACCAAGCTCTAGATTCTGCCCACTGTTCCTTTGCCTGACGGTATCGGTTGAGTAAACGGATTGGCACGCAAGTGTTGCCCAAACAAACACGCTGCAAAGTGTGTCTCAGCCAACAGGGCCCGGTGTGACTTAAGGCCCATTTAGCGGTTAGTCTTTTAGAAAATGTCTCGATGTCGAGATATTTCCCGGTCGATGGAAGGACTCAGCAGGGTGGACCTGTTCGAATACCAAGCTCGCGACATCTTCGAGAAGCACGGCGTTCCTGTTCTAGGCGGCGTTGTTGCTACCACTCCACAAGAGGCGCGCGAGGGTGCAGAAAAACTAGGCGGCGGAACAGTCGTAGTCAAGGCTCAGGTGAAGACCGGAGGCCGCGGCAAGGCAGGCGGCGTTAAGCTCGCTCACTCCCCGGAGGAAACTGAGGAGAAGGCAGCCGAGATCCTCGGCATGGACATCAAGGGTCACACGGTTCACCGCGTGATGATTGCTGCCGGTGCCAAGATCGCACAGGAGTTCTACTTCTCGGTCCTGCTCGACCGCGCCAACCGCTCGTACCTTGCCATGGCAAGCGTTGAGGGTGGCATGGAGATTGAGCAGCTCGCAGTGGAGCGCCCAGAGGCTCTCGCCAAGATCGAGGTCAACCCAACGGTTGGAATCGACGAGGCAAAGGCACGCGAGATCGCTGACGCTGCAGGCTTCGCAGACGACATCAAGGACCAGATCGTTGACGTCTTCCAGAAGCTCTGGGGTGTGTACAAGGCAGAGGACGCAACCCTCGTCGAGGTGAACCCACTCGTCCTGACCGAAGATGGCAACATCGTTGCACTCGACGGCAAGGTATCGCTCGATGAGAACGCTTCGTTCCGTCACGCTGACCACGAGGCACTTGAGGACAAGGAGGCTGCGGACCCGCTCGAGGCCAAGGCCAAGGAAAACGACCTCAACTACGTCAAGCTTGATGGCCAGGTCGGAATCATCGGTAACGGCGCAGGCCTCGTCATGAGCACGCTCGACGTGGTCGCCTACGCAGGCGAGAACCACGGCGGCGTGAAGCCAGCCAACTTCCTTGACATCGGTGGTGGAGCATCCGCCTCGGTCATGGCCGCTGGTCTCGACGTCATCCTGAACGACCCTCAGGTCAAGTCGGTGTTTGTGAACGTCTTCGGCGGAATCACCGCGTGCGATGAGGTAGCAAACGGAATCGTCAAGGCTCTCGAGATCCTCGGTGACGCAGCTACCAAGCCACTCGTAGTTCGCCTTGACGGCAACAACGTGGAAGAGGGCCGCGCTATCCTGAACGCAGCCAACCACCCACTCGTGACCCTTGCCGAGACGATGGACGGTGGAGCCGATAAGGCCGCCGAACTCGCAAACGTCTGAGACCCCAGGAGACTATTCACATGGCAATCTTCATTAACGAAGACTCTAAGGTCATCGTTCAGGGCATGACCGGTTCCGAGGGACAGAAGCACACCACCCGTATGCTCGCCTCGGGCACCAACATCGTCGGTGGCGTGAACCCACGCAAGGCCGGCACCTCTGTCGCGTTCCCCAAGGGCGAAGGAACCGTTGACGTTCCTGTCTTCGGAACCGTCGCCGAGGCAATGGAAGCAACCGGAGCAGACGTTTCGGTCATCTTCGTGCCACCAGCATTCACCAAGTCCGCGGTGGTTGAGGCGATCGAGGCAAACATGCCGCTGACCGTCATCATCACCGAGGGCATCCCTGTTGCAGACTCCGCGGAGTTCTACACCATGGCAGCCGAGAAGGGCGTTCGCCTCATCGGTCCAAACTGCCCTGGCATCATCTCTCCCGGTAAGTCGAACGTGGGCATCATTCCTGCCGACATCACCGGCCCAGGCAAGATCGGTCTCGTCTCCAAGTCGGGAACGCTCACCTACCAGATGATGTACGAACTCCGTGACTTCGGCTTCTCCACCGCAATCGGAATCGGTGGTGACCCGGTCATCGGCACCACCCACATCGACGCTCTCGCAGCGTTCGAGGCGGACCCAGAAACCGAAGCGATCGTCATGATCGGCGAGATCGGTGGTGACGCCGAGGAGCGCGCAGCAGCCTTCATCAAGGACAACGTGACCAAGCCCGTTGTAGGCTACGTCGCGGGCTTTACCGCTCCTGAGGGCAAGACCATGGGCCACGCCGGCGCCATCGTCTCCGGTTCCTCCGGAACCGCAGCCGCCAAGAAGGAGGCTCTCGAGGCCGCAGGCGTCAAGGTGGGCAAGACCCCATCCGAGACCGCCGACCTCATGCGCGAGATCCTTTCGGCCAAGTAACACCGGCTCCAGCAAG
>NZ_HE978641.1:0-2895 GCF_000312125.1 Timonella senegalensis JC301 | reverse complement strand
CCGCTCTTTTGCTTTTCGACGATTGTGGCTGGCACCCAGCGCGTGCTGGGTGCCAGGTCAATCGTCGAGGATCATGCTGTGTGGCGGCGTGCCGCAGGCAGCGGCGTGGCGTGCCAGATGCGGTCGAGGTAGTCACTGATGGAGCGGTCCGAGGAGAAGAAGCCGGAACGCGCCACGTTGAGGACAGCCGAGCGATTCCACGCTGCGGTGTCGCGGTACTTAGCCTCGATGTCCTGCTGGGCGTCCGCATACGCGCGGAAGTCGGCGAGGGCCATGAAGCGGTCGTGCCAGAGCCAATCGGACACGATTGGTTCAAAGGTCGAGCGCTCCCCGCCGGAGAATGCGCCGGAGGCGATCAAGTCGATCGCAAGCTTGAGATCCTCGTCCTGCTCGTAGTACTTGGACGGCGTGTAGCCGGCCTGAGCGAGGGACTCTGCCTCCGGTTCGGTCATGCCGAAGAGGAAGAAGTTCTCGTCACCAACAAGCTCGTGGATCTCAACGTTGGCACCGTCCAGGGTTCCCACGGTCAGTGCGCCATTGAGCGCAAACTTCATGTTTCCGGTTCCCGAGGCCTCCTTGCCTGCGAGCGAGATCTGCTCGGACAGGTCGGCTGCCGGGATGAGCTTCTCAGCGAGCGTGACGTTGTAGTTCGCGGGGAACGCGATCTTGAGGCGGCCGCGGAGTTCCGGCGCGTTATTGATTGTCGCCGCCACGGCGTTGATCAGGGCAATCGTTTCCTTGGCCATGCGGTAACCGGGGGCAGCCTTGGCACCGAACACTACGACGCGGGGCTCGATGTCCTCCGCGCGGAGCGTTCCCGCGAGTACGCGTGCGTAGAGCGAGACCACGTGCAGCAACTTGAGCGACTGGCGCTTGTACTCGTGGAGGCGCTTGACCATGACGTCGTACATTGCGTCGGCGGGGAGTTCGATGCCGTCGCGCTCTGCCAACACGGCCGCGATGCGCTGCTTGTTGAGCGACTTGACGTGCGCGAACTGCTCTAGGAAGCCCTCGTCATCCACGAGTTCCTCGAGTTTGGACAACTGCGCGAGGTCCCGGGTCCAGCCGGAGCCGATCGCATCGTCGAGCAGGTTGGACAGCTCGGGGTTGGAGAGGCGGACGAAGCGTCGAGGGGTCACACCGTTGGTAACGTTGGTGAACTTGTCCGGCCAGTAGGCGGAGAAGTCCTTGAGCACGTTGTCGCGGAGCAACTGGGAGTGGAGCGCGGCAACGCCGTTGACGCGGGCTGAGGCCACGGTTGCGAGGTGTGCCATTCGTACTGCCCGGAACGGCTGCTCCTGGATGATCGACATCTGGCGGACGAGGAGCTCGTTGCCGGTCTTGGCACGGACCTCGTCGAGGAACACTTCGTTGATCTTGAAGATGATCTCGAGGTGGCGGGGAAGGAGCCTGCCAAACAGGTCCACGGACCACACCTCGAGCGCTTCGGGCAGAAGGGTGTGGCAGGTGTAGTTGAAGATGCGCTGGGTGATGCCCCAGGCCTCGTCCCACTCCAAGCCGTGCTCATCCATGAGTAGGCGTATGAGCTCTGGGATCGCTACGACGGGGTGGGTGTCGTTGAGCTGGAACGTGATGTGCTCGGGCAGGTCGGTGAACGAGACGCCCAGTCCGAGGTAGCGGTCGAGCAGGTCTCGGACGGATGCTGCGACAAAGAAGTACTGCTGCTGGAGGCGCAGCTCCTTACCCTGCGGGGTGGAATCCTCAGGGTAGAGGACGTTCGAGATGTTCTCGGCGGCGGTGCGCGCGCGAACGGCGTTCTCAAAGTCTCCGGAGTTGAAGATTTGGAGGTTGAACTCGTCTGTGGCCCGTGCGCTCCACAGGCGAAGGGTGTTGACGTTCTCGGTGTCATAACCGGGTACGAGGTAGTCGCAAGGGACAGCCTGGACGTGCCACGCTGGAACCCACGTGCGGCCTGGCATGCCAGCGGAGGAGATCGTCTCTTCGACGTGGCCACCAAAGCCGACCAGCGAGGCCTTCTCAGGGTGGGGGAGTTCCCATGGAGTTCCGAGCGACATCCAGGTGTCGGGCTGTTCAACCTGCTGACCATCTACAAAGGTCTGGCGGAAGATGCCGTAGTTGTAGCGGATGCCGTAACCGATAGCGGGAATGTTCAGGGTTGCGAGCGAGTCAATGAAGCACGCGGCGAGGCGGCCTAGGCCACCATTGCCTAAGCCTGGCTCGATCTCGGTTGCGATTACGTCGTCCAGATCAATACCAAGGGTGGACAGGGCGGCGCGGGCCGTTGATTCGAGGTCAGTGGCGAGTAGAGCGTTGCCGGTCTGAGGTCCGAGGAGGTACTCGGCGGAGAGGTAGGCAACCGTCTTGGGTACTGCCTTGTTATAGGTCTCGTTGGTTGCATGCCACCGCTCGATAAGGCTGCGGCGAACTACACGTACAAGCGCAAAGTACTTGTCCTGCTCTGATGCAGCCTCAAGAGTGGTGCCCCTAGTGAACTGAAGTTCTTCGAGGAAGAGTGAAGCAAACGTCTGGGTATCCATGGCACTTCCTAACGGTGTCCTGACTAATGCGTACGCGCACGCACGCGCGAGCGGGCCTGATGGGTTCAGACGTCTTTGGCTGTTTGCCGATCCTATCGCGCTCAAGCAAACGGTAAATGAGCCCATGGTCTTGGGGAACAAGGCATGGGGGCTTTGTCGCTTGTTCGCGAGGTAACGGAGCGGGTGAGGTTCTTTCGCGCGCGTGCAGGTGAGGGAGATCCAAAACGCGCTGTGCCCGGCGTCACGCATTTGCCGGTAGCGTGAGCGGTGATCAGGTGTGTAAGGTTATCAAGTCCTCGCATGAGGGAGCGGAAATATTCGCTTCTACACGGCTCTGGATCACGATTCAACGAGTTTGGATCTGGTCAGATTCTAG